>NZ_JALNPR010000009.1:2500-5676 GCF_023541015.1 Marivivens donghaensis | reverse complement strand
TTGGTTGCGGGGGTAGGATTTGAACCTACGACCTTCAGGTTATGAGCCTGACGAGCTACCGGGCTGCTCCACCCCGCGCCGATTGTGACTTGAGTGTCACTGGTGCGATGATCCAGCTATTGCGTATTTTATTTGCTTTGCTGGAAGATATCGAAAGAGAGAATTTATTGGTTCTTATTAGGTCTGGCGGTGACTTACTCTCCCACGTCTTAAGACGCAGTACCATCAGCGCAACGGCACTTAACGGCCGGGTTCGGAATGGATCCGGGTGTTTTGCTCGTGCTATAGCCACCAGACCGAATAAGAACCAATTTTTCCAAGTCGAGTACGACTGATTGTGTGTGTATGCTCTTGAAGTTCCAGCGTTGTTTTTACTGGATCAAATCAAGCCTATCGGACGATTAGTACCGGTCAACTGAATGCATTGCTGCACTTACATCTCCGGCCTATTGACGTGGTGGTCTACCACGGTCCTCAGGGATACCTTGTTTTGAGGGGGGCTTCCCGCTTAGATGCCTTCAGCGGTTATCCTGTCCGATCATAGCTACCCAGCACTGCCGTTGGCACGACAACTGGTCCACCAGTGGATCGTTCACCCCGGTCCTCTCGTACTAGGGGCAACTCCTCTCAAGTATCCTACACCCACGGAAGATAGGGACCGAACTGTCTCACGACGTTCTAAACCCAGCTCACGTACCTCTTTAAATGGCGAACAGCCATACCCTTGGGACCTGCTCCAGCCCCAGGATGAGATGAGCCGACATCGAGGTGCCAAACGATGCCGTCGATATGGACTCTTGGGCATCATCAGCCTGTTATCCCCAGCGTACCTTTTATCCGTTGAGCGATGGCCCTTCCACTCGGGACCACCGGATCACTATGGCCGACTTTCGTCTCTGCTCGACTTGTCAGTCTTGCAGTCAGGCTGGCTTCTGCCATTGCACTCAACGAGCGATTTCCGACCGCTCTGAGCCAACCTTCGCGCGCCTCCGTTACTGTTTGGGAGGCGACCGCCCCAGTCAAACTACCCACCACGCAGGGTCCCGGATCCGGATAACGGACCGCGGTTAGACAACAAGCAAAGCAAGGGTGGTATCTCAAGGGAGGCTCCACAGAGACTGGCGTCCCTGCTTCAAAGCCTACCACCTATCCTGCACATGCTGTACCTGTTGCCAGTGCGAAGCTATAGTAAAGGTGCATGGGGTCTTTCCGTCTAACCGCGGGTAGCCTGCATCTTGACAGGCAATTCAATTTCGCTGAGTCAACGTTGGAGACAGCGGGGAGGTCGTTACGCCATTCGTGCAGGTCGGAACTTACCCGACAAGGAATTTCGCTACCTTAGGACCGTTATAGTTACGGCCGCCGTTTACCGGGGCTTCAATTCGAGGCTTGCACCCCTCCTTTTAACCTTCCGGCACCGGGCAGGCGTCAGACCCTATACGTCGTCTTACGACTTCGCAGAGCCCTGTGTTTTAAGTAAACAGTCGCCACCCCCTAGTTTGTGCCCCCCGCCCATAGTTGCCTACGAACGGGGCCTCCTTCTCGCGAACTTACGGAGGTATTTTGCCGAGTTCCTTCAACGTTGTTCTCTCAAGCGCCTTGGTATTCTCTACCAGTCCACCTGTGTCGGTTTAGGGTACGATCTCATGGAGGGCTATTTCCAGGAACCTCTAAGCGGCCCATCCAATCCGATAAGGATGAACAACCTTCGAGATCCGTCACCATCTCCTGGCCCAGGAATATTAACCTGGTTCCCATCGACTACGCCTTTCGGCCTCGCCTTAGGGGTCGGCTTACCCTGCTCAGATTAGCTTTAAGCAGGAACCCTTGGACTTTCGGCGAGAGGGTCTCTCACCCTCTTTGTCGCTACTCATGTCATCATTCTCACTAGTGATCTCTCCACCGGATGCCTTACAGCCCGGCTTCATCGAAAGCTCCTTGCGTCCAATCCTTCCGAGGAAGGTAAGGACGCATGGAACTATATCACACTACGCTCTGCTACCAGTGCTTACGCACTCCGAAGTTTCGGCTCATGGCTTGAGCCCCGTTACATCTTCGCCGCAGGACAACTTATTTAGACCAGTGAGCTGTTACGCTATCTTTAAAGGATGGCTGCTTCTAAGCCAACCTCCTGGTTGTTTTGGTCGTCCCACCTGCTTTCCCACTTAGCCATGAATTAGGGGCCTTAACTGTCGGTCAGGGTTGTTTCCCTCTCCACAACGGACGTTAGCACCCGCTGTGTGTCTGCCGGATAGTACTCCTCGGTATTCGGAGTTTGGTTAGGATCAGTAAGTCTGTGGGACCCCATTACCCATCCAGTGCTCTACCCCCGAGGGTATTCGTCCGACGCTCTACCTAAATAGATTTCGCAGAGAACCAGCTATCTCCGAGTTTGATTGGCCTTTCACCCCTAGCCACAGCTCATCCCGACCTTTTTCAACAGGTGTGGGTTCGGACCTCCAATAAGTGTTACCTTATCTTCATCCTGGCCATGGCTAGATCACTCGGTTTCGGGTCTGATCCCACAAACTCATTCGCCCTATTAAGACTCGCTTTCGCTGCGCCTACACCTAACGGCTTAAGCTTGCTTGTGAGACCAAGTCGATGACCCATTATACAAAAGGTACGCCGTCAGGGCTCAAGGCCCCTCCGACTGCTTGTAGGCGTCCGGTTTCAGGTACTGTTTCACTCCCCTCGTCGGGGTGCTTTTCACCTTTCCCTCACGGTACTGGTTCGCTATCGGTCAGTAAGGAGTACTTAGCCTTCGGGGGTGGTCCCCCGATCTTCAGACAGAATTTCACGTGTTCCGCCCTACTTAATACGTCCCATTGAGCTTCCTATACGGGGCTATCACCCGCTATGGCCACGCTTCCCAACGTGTTCTAGTCACTCTCAAGGCTCGGCTGGTCCGCGTTCGCTCGCCGCTACTAACGGAGTCTCTATTGATTTCCTTTCCTCCGGGTACTTAGATGTTTCAGTTCCCCGGGTTTGCTCTTTAAACCCTATGTATTCAGGTAAAAAGTACCTGGTTATGCCCATTATTGAGAGCCCGAAGGCTACAATAACAAACATTCAGGTGGGTTGCCCCATTCGGAGATCCATGGATCAAAGCCTATTCTCGGCTCCCCATGGCTTATCGCAGAGTATCACGTCCTTCATCGCCTCTTACTGCCAAG
>NZ_JALNPR010000008.1 GCF_023541015.1 Marivivens donghaensis | reverse complement strand
GGGTTTTACGATTGGTCTCACGAATAGCTGAGCGAGTTAGTGTGGGTGTGCTTCAGTGGAACTGTCTTAGCGTTCCCATAATAGAGTTGGACTTGAGGTGGAGCTTACAGGGTTAAGACTGTCCTAGTTTAACCAAATCTAGTCCATGACTTAGAGTAGCTTAGCTATTGAGCATACCATGGGTAGTCATACTCGGTAGCCAGACTGTTTCTAGCGCATGGATTGATAGATTACCCCGTGATGAGCATGGGGCTTGGGCTAGTGTTACTTAGGTGTACAGACCGATGTCTTTACACTGCTTTACGGTAAACACGTAAGGTTGGTGCTTTGGTTGAAACCAAGAGTTGATCCCGTAATGCACTAAGGTTGTGAGTGAGAGACAGGCTATCCGGTGTAAACAACAGTTGGGGCATGGATTAGCAGTTTAACTAGCATGTGAGAAATTCAATATTGTTATTTATCAGTGCCTTATATCAAAATGTCTGCTTAAAGGTCTTCTACCTTCCAAGAGATAATGTATCGTGCTTAAAGAACATCCTGACTACCCGCTATTCTGTAGTCAGACCTACCATCCTGTGACACAGACATAGCTGGATAACAGTCCATAACATTAACTCGTTTGAACTTCTTACAGTGCTGTTTAACGTAGTCATTTACTGCTTTGCGATACACTGAGATGGCATGATCTTTGTCTGCCACTCTAACGATAATGCAATCATGAACTGAATAAGCTGGTACATCATCCTCTTTCAACTTGAAGAGCGTTTGCTTCAATATCTCAGCTTCATGAAAGCTAATGAAACCACTGCCATTCATGTACTCCGTATCCATAGTGTACAGCGCTGGCACAAGTTTCAGCAGCAAGTCCCGAAAATCAGTCCAATCATTGCCAGCAAATAATCCTTCATTCGACTTCGATGGCTTCGCTTTACGAGGATTACCTGTTCCAATGACTTCCAATGCAACTTTCTTGAGTTTTGATCTGTCGTCTTTCGTGACCTTGTCACCCAATGCCTCCGAATACAGATCATACCATGTGTTGGATTGGATGTTTAACGGGATGCCCATAAGCATAGAAAATAGGAAAGGCTGAGAGGCATTCAGATCAATACTCACCACCGCTTCACCATCAATCGTGCATTTCAAGCGTTGGTCACTATTCATGCTGCACCAAGGGCCGTAGAACCGTCCACCTGCATCAAGCCGACCATTGTGAAACACACGATGAACAGCAGCGCAAAAGTCAGACGTTTGACCTGTGCCAGCAGGAAGGCACAAAGGATGGAAACTATAGTACTTTCCCAGTTGTTTAACTTCGAGTTCAGCAACCTCTAGGTCACGTCCATATTGTTGATAAATGCTTTTTCGTGACATTCTTACAGGACTGTTGGTATCTCCAGACCGTTTGCGCTTGCTACGTTCTAAAGCTGTCTCCGCCTCATTCATCTCTACAAGACTACCAGAGGTTTGAATGAAAGATGCATTGGCTAGGCGATCCGATAAGTCTTGCGGTGGAGTGAACCTATGATGTGTAACCTGCGCATAGGTGTACCCCATACCCATCATCTCAATCAGATCATCCGTGTATCTCGTCCAAGCGCCTGAACCAGCAACATGCTCAAGGAGCTTACCTTGCAGAGCATCTACGACATTCCATACAGCGGTTCGGCCTATTCCATTAGCCAAACCTGAGAAGGTGTTGTTGTTCTTGCTACAGGCGATAGTCAAAGCTCGGTCAAGAAGGGTCTGCTTGCCCGCTCTCAGAATACTGGCGACGATAATCTTGTTCTTGCGTCCTGCCGAACCGTCATGCGTAAGGCCAGCGATGCTCAGAACCTCATCCACAAGAGCTTCAGCTATATCATTGCTTGCCTCCCAGACAGGCTGGAAAAAGACCACTTCGGGTTTGTAGGGTCTCACGTAGTTTCTTAGATCAGGTATCTTCATGCTGAGGTTTATTCTGGCTTAGGTGGATAATCTGGGAACTTTGCTCTCAATCAGATTAAGAGATGTAGCACTTCCCCATCCAAATCTTCAAATGCTCCGAGAGATCGTCAAGACGAAAAGAGGCGACCCAAAGGCCGCCCCTATGCTCGTTAACCTGCACTATTCCTTAGAAGCGGAACTCAGCCTGTAGGTTCAGACCTTGGCGATCTACGCCGCCTACTCGGTCAAAACGAATGCTTGCATTGAGGTTGGTTGCACCGTCCTCAGAGGTTCCGTTGATGCCAAGCTCTAGACCAGCACCGCATTCTTTGGTGACGGTGTTAGCTGCATCACTGCGTTCACAGATCAGGCGAGGTGCAGCAGAAGCCACAGTCACCATGTTGCTGCCTTCTTGCTGTTCCATCGGGAAGAGGAACTCAGGAGAGGCAATCAGTTCTGCGAAAGTGGTGTCGCCTACAGCTACGTTGATGGATGAGCCGTTCTCATCAAGAGTGATGTCACCAACCCAAGTCTTTACGTAGTTTAAGCTCACAGACGGACGCAGTTCGTAGGTCTCGTAGTCTACAGAACCACTGACCTGACCACCAAGAGACATAGTGCGGGAGGTGTAGTCACCAGTCACAACAGATGGAGTTGCAGCACCATCAGTGATGTCGAGGCTGCTACGAGCAACGCCCAGAGAGCCGTACCCAGAGAGGTAGAGTTTGTCGTCTAGCTCTTTGAAGCCATACATACCACCAGTGATACCGTAACGGTTCTGATCGCCAGTGTAGCTGCCTTCGATGTTGGAACGGTTCACTTCAGCGCCGAGGAAGTACGCAATCATTGCGTCTTCACCAGCAGCACGTTCCCAAGCCATCCGACCATTGAAGCTGAGGGTCGTGCCAGCACCACGTTCATGCTGAACGTCGAACTCACCAAAGGTCACCTTGCGGTACGTACCATCAGCAGAGACTGACTGACCGAAGAACGAACCACCACCAAAGAGGGTCTCGCCGTAGGCTTGCATCTCAGGCGACACAACTACGCTATTGAGACCACTGGTGGAGATAGCATCGGTCAAGGACATGCCAGACTCACGGTCACGCATGAAACGAGCCAAACCCTGCGACATCATGCTGTTGTTCGCAGTAACAGCACTGCGGGTCACACGAGAGACATCAGACTGGATGATAGTGGCGGATGCTGTGGAAGCAGAACCTGCGGAGGAACCGCCGCCAGATGATGAGGAAGTACAGCTTGGAGAAGTAATGGTGAGACCCGTGAAACCAACGCCATTCATGTTCGAGCCATTTGTGAAACCAAAACGATCAGCAGCTGCACTCTGTGTAACGGTAACGGTTTCTGTTTGGTTTGCACTCGTAAGGTCCACTTGAGCGTACCCTACGTTTGCACCAGCGGTCATCCAGTCGGAGGCTGTACCGTTAGTCGTTGCCGTCCAAGTCAGAGTATATGTGACTGAACCTGCAGGAGATGACACCCCAGTATCGAAACTAATCAATGATGATGTGGCTGTTACGTTCTGAGTGGAGAAACAAACGCCTGTAGTGGCGGGTGTCGGTGGTGTTGGAGTGACTGTCGGTGCCTGAACTGTGATATCTACGGTATCAGCAGTACTAGAGACGGTACCGTCATTTACAACCAGCGAAAATGTCAGCACCTGGTCCGCAGCACCTGCAGCCAAAGTTGGTGCGGTGAAAGTAGGTTGGATAGCGGTGGCGCTTGAGTTGTCGGACAACGTAATACCGCTGCCACTAGGTGCAGTCCAAGTGTAAGTTAGGGTGTCGCTTACGTCGGGATCACTTGAGTTAGACCCATCCAGTGCCACTGTAGCTCCTGAGGAAACCGTTTGGTCAGGCCCGGCGTTGGCTGTAGGTGCAGTATTTGGACATCCCCAATTAATTTGACTGTTCAGTACGGTTGAACCTGACTTCACAGTGTAGCTTGTTCCACAAGTCAAACCTTGGTTGGTGGCATCGTAAATTCTGTCGTAATATATGTCAGAAGAAACATCTCTTGTCACATTGACCGAAAAATAGTTTAATCCATCTGTGCTAACACTAATGCTCGTAAGCCAGTTGGTTGTATCAATAGAACGTACAGGACCTTCGTATGTGATGATCAGACTTTCTTGAAATGTGGAGTTTGTTGTTATTAAATCACCCTCGGCTGCGCTTGCCTCTCTCATGCAGGTTAAAGCAAGAAAAAAGGTAAGTAAGGGTGAAAATTTTGACATCATGTTCTCCTATTATTGGCATCCGTTTACATTGTAGGTCAATCAACTGCAATATCGTGTTGTGCTTCTCTGCTGAACTAGTCAATTGTGGCATGTTGACTTCTGGAGCAGCTCTTTAAGAGTGCGGTACAGGCCACGAGTAAAGAGCTGCTAATCGAAGTCTCTACTGGTTCATTTTACCCACTGACAGTCCAGCAGGTACCCTCTCTTGAGGTGCTTCTATTAAAACTACGTCGACGCTTCAGCGCTGATACAAAAAGCCTTTCCAGTCAAGTCTCTCAAGAACGTGGGCCACATCTTTCATGGAAACTGTCAGATCGAAGTTTATCATAGCTGAACTGCAATCGCCTATGGCGCCTTCCTTAAACCAGCAATAATCCTGTAAAGACTTGTACTGCTGATCCCTAAGTCTCTACATATCTGAGGTTTGCTCACACCATTCTCTAATGCAAGCTTTACCATATCAGTCTTTGCACGTGCAGTAGGTTTGCGCCCTTTGTATGTCCCATCAGCCTTGGCCTTGGCGATGCCTTCCCGCTGACGCTCAAGTGAGCAGCCTCATCTAACCGGTCCAAGTTTATAGTTGGTGCATATTTGGCCTCTGATCGATTTGTATGATGGCTTCAGGAGCGGGCGGGCGATAGCCCAATGCACTGTGTGGTCTCTTTGTGTTGTAGTGCTGTCTCAAGTTTATAAGCTGTTGATTTCAAACGCATTAAGGACAGTATAAGTCTCTGTATTCAAATATTTTTTTATAGTTTTTATTATTTTTGGGATTCACAGGTGTTGGCAGTTTTGGTACTATGACTGCGGAAGCATTGGCCGAGGACTAGGCGTAAGCCGAAAAAGTTAGGCGTCCTCAAAACTCCGCCCCTTCTGCCTTAGTGGCTGAAGGTTAAACAGCTGTAATGCCACGGAGTCTTACAATCTAAATCTTAATCAAACGCTTTGGGCGTAGCCCGTGCGTTTACCTTGAAAGGTGGTTGCTATGATGGCTCCATATACATTTTTGATTCATGAAACCGATAAGTGTTTCATCCCCCTCCAACCTAGAACGAAACAGCCGCTTGATAGTGCTTGGCCTCAATCAGGGCGACAGTTTGGTGAAATAGACGTCACGTGCAACAATGTCGGTCTATTGCTAGGTGAAGCATCTGGAGTTCTGGATGTCGACCTTGATTGCTACGAGGCAAAAGCTCTTGCAGAAGTGATCTTACCAAAGCCTGCTATTGCCTTTGACCGAGGCTCTGAAGAGAGCGGACACTACCTCTATCTGGGTTTGTCTTTCGGTCCTCGCAAAGTTTTCTCAGCTGGAAGTAATGAAACATTAGTTGAGCTTCGAGGTGATGGTGCGCAAACAATGGTCCCGCCATCAGTGCACCCCAACGGCCAGGAATTGAAAGTTACAAGCACCAATGCCGAAGCCCTAGAGATCGACTATCAAGGCCTTCTCCGTGCAGTTAACCTTTTGGCTGCGAGTGCTGAAGTTGCTCAACATTGGCAAAGAGGTGTGAGGCACGACTTAGCCTTAGCTTATGCAGGCCTCTGCTCTAAGGAAGGCGTACAGCCAAACCTGATCATCCACATCGTTCAACGTATATGCGAACTACGACATGATACTGAAACTCTCGATCGTATAAATGCAGTCAAGTCCACGGTTAGTAACCCTCATGGCCCAGTTCTTGGCTATAAGGGTTTGGAAGAAGTCGTAGGAAAAAAGGCGGCCTCTCGGATCGCCGAGCGTGTTCGGTTTTATTGTGGTGTGTCCCAACCAAACGCCATCATCGAAAACGCTAAGCAAGCTATCGGCACGACTTTTGTTGAACCGTTTACTGATCGCTCGGAATTGACCGAGGCTCGCATAGCGAAGGCCTTTGAGAATTGGCTATCGGGTAAAGCCGTTTTTGTAATCGAGACTAAGGATTGGATGCTTTGGAATGGGAACCATTGGGAGCTAGATCATCGCCACTCAATATACTTGCTTGCTTACGAGTTCATCAGGGAAATCAAGGCAAGCCTCTTTGAACGGGGCAGCCACCGTGATGCCGCTGGGCTGTCAAACTTTGAAAGCCTCCGTAAACTGGAGAACATCACACGACTTGCGTCTATTAACTGTGCAGTTTCAAAGGTCGATTTTGATGTCGATCCCTTCCTGTTGGCGGCTGGTGATACATGGATTGATCTACGGACAGGGCTTTTGATCGACCCCAATCCTAGCCAACTCATCAGCAAATGGATTGAAACCCCATATCGATCGGACGCTGAATGCCCGCAGTTCCTTCGCTTTCTTGAGCAGATATTTGAAGGCGATGCCGAATTGATCAGATTCGTCCAAAAAGCCATCGGATATAGTCTGACGGGTTCTACTGCGGAACAGTGCTTGTTCATCATGGTAGGTGACGGCGCAAACGGAAAGTCAACGTTCATCAATCTCATTAACAACCTGCTTGGCAGCTATGGAACAACCGCAGCAGCGCAAACATTGATTGCTAACGGGAAAGGCTCTTCCATCGGAGATGACTTGGTTGACCTCGTTGGCGCACGACTAATCAGTGTGAGCGAGACTGAGGAAGGCCAATCACTTGCGGAAGCCAAGATCAAACAAATGACAGGTGGCGATACCCTTAAAGGGCGCCCACTCTATGGAACATATGTTCAGTTCATGATCATCGGTAAGCTTTGGCTTGCAACAAACAGCCTTCCTCAGATCAACAATACTGACTTTGGGATTTGGCGACGCATTATGGCCATACCATTCCACAGAACATTCTCAGCTGACCAACAAGATAAATCACTTGGTCAAAAGCTTCAGGCTGAGCTTCCAGGCATTTTGAAGTGGGCAGTTGAAGGCTGTTTGGCTTGGCAGGAAGAGGGCCTTAACCCGCCGACTATCGTACAAGAGCAAATCAATGAATACAGAACCCAGATGGATAGCATCATGCAGTGGGTACAGGATGAATGTACACTTGGATTGGGAAAGACTTATCAAGCCTCTAAGCTATACAGCCTTTACCGAGATTGGTGTGCCGCATGTGGTCGCAAGGCCCAATCTGCTTCTTCTTTCAAACGTTCACTTGAGAAGCTTGATGGGGTGCATCAGGTAAGGACATCCAGTGGTAACCATTGGAACGGCATCGCTCCGTTTATGACTACTGTGTTGGGCTAATGTAGCCTGTGTAGGCTGTGTAGGCTTTTTGCAAAACTTTCTACTGTTTATTCTGTGGGAACTTTGTGTTTTGGCCTACACTTCCTACATTACCTACACTCTCTACTTCACGAAGAAGTGGGTATTAAAAGGCAACTCCCAATCCT
>NZ_JALNPR010000007.1 GCF_023541015.1 Marivivens donghaensis | reverse complement strand
CCTCAGGATTGTAGTAGGTCGGTGTCGCGCCAAAATCGAACCCGTAAAGTGTGATCGATTTTGCGATGCCAAGCCTCACTATCCAACTAATTGCCATAAAGCCTGACGAGGGCCTTCTCCCGATCAAGTTTCGGTCTGCGAGCCAATACCGGAACTTATAGAAGAGAGTGTTCTTAATAGCATCTTTGCCAAAGAGCTTGTAGTGCCGCATCTTCGGGATAAGCATCAGGAAATATGATGGCTCAAAGTGCGCGATCGTCTCGTCTTCGGACAATTCTGGTGTAAGGCCAACCATATCGGTGCGCGTGCCTTGGGCGTTTGGTTGCGTCACATAACCCTTGTTGAGGCGTATGATGACGTCGTGCGTCTCTATCTGTTCGCCATAGTTCGTCTCAAGAACCGATTTCGCGTTACCAACGATTGCGATCGACTTGCCCGACAGTAACTCCGCCATCTTACGGTCTGAGTTTCGGGTCAGTTTCAGGAGCCAGCCACGTGGCGCCTGGTAGAGGTAGCGCCGTGGCCAAGATTTCAGCTTAGATAGGTTCATTATACCGAGCCGCCGTGGCGCTTCCAGTAGTCGACTGCCCATCTAACGCGTCCAAGACCAACGTTCGGGAATATACCCCACAGGCCACCTTTGACCAGATCGATCGGACGAGGTTCACCGTGGAACGCGATTACGCGGCTTTTGGGACTTGGTGTTCTTGGCGGTAGGACGAGGCCGACAAGCGCGGGTTTCCGGTAATGATACTTGAAGCTTTCCACCCACGAACGTGGCCAGTAGGTGATATTCTCGATACGATCTTGTACATAGATCTGTTCGATGCGGTACTTTGTGACCACGGCCTGCGGGTCCTTAATAAATTCATCGTAAATTTCGGAATATGCGCCAAGGGTGAATGCAAAGATGCCCGTGCCAAGCAGGGGCTTTTGGTCCGAAGTAGGTCGTCCCCAGGTTGGCCCTGTGTCGATGCCGACAAAGGCTCCGCCGTTTTCAAAGAACTCGTCAAGCGGGCCGCAGATGACTGTGTCTAGGTCAATGAAGAGGCATCGCCCGGTGAGGCCGTAAAGGTCGGGTTTGAAGACTGAAATTTTTGGCCAGCCCCCTTTGATCCAGTCAAATTCACGAATGCCGAGGTCTGGAATGGGGAAAGATTCAATGGCTGCGTCCAGCCCGTTTGCGTCGTCTGTCAGGCATATAAAACGGAAGTCACCTGAGATGTTGTTCCGACAAGCCGAATAGAGGACGTTGACGTAGTCGGGGCCATACAGTTTGCCCCATTTCATGCAAATAATGACGCGATCCAATGGAACCTCCAGATAATTCACCTACAGGGTATGACTTGCTACCGGAGTTGTCCATTGTATCAGCCCAGTTGCATGCACTAAACTTGTTCCAAGGGGCAGCGAATGCTGCATGACATTAAGATTTCTCACTAGAATTTTTGTGGGTTTATAGGGTGAAGTAATTCGTATATTGATACGAGAGTAAAATTTATCGAGCTTAACAAACTATGATCCAGCTTATGTGTGACGCGCGCGGCGATTTCCGTCGTAAGTTTATGGATCGCATGCTCGATTTAGGGGCGGGTGAGATAAAGTTGGCCTGCCACATCGGATACGATGATGCCGATATCCATGGTCCCTCACTCCAATGGCTAAATTTGAAGGAAGGCAAGCTCGGCCCAGTCGTCGCTGGGCGTCCGCAAACGGGTGATAATTTTTCTCTCATTGCGTCTGAGGATTACGGCCAGATCCTTGAGACGGCAGTCGAGCAGCTGTATCGCACTTCGCCTGACTACAATTTTAAGTCTCACAACATTAGGCACGTCCAAGACTATTTGGATTACTTCCATATTGTGTGTGATGCGGCCGCGTCGATCATTGCTGAACGAGGTATAACTCACGCGCTCTTTTACTGTGTGCCTCATCTTTTTTACGACACGGTTTTCTATGAAGTCGCTCGCGCCATGGGGGTGAAGGTGACGGTGTTGAGTTGGAGCCAATTCCCTGGCCGTTTCTTCTCGATGCGGAATGTCCATGATCTCGGTCGTTTTGATCCTTCGGGTTACACTGGTGAGCCTTATGCTATTGAAAAGGGGAGCGTTCCTGACCTCTTTTACATGAGCGATAGCTGGCAGCAGGAAGGAAAAACGGGCAAGCTCTCAAAGAAGGCCGTCCTGAATTTTGTGAAGCACTTGGTGCGTCACGATCCGCTGAAGCTGGCCAATCCACTATATATCAGCAAGACACTGGGGCAAATGAGTGCGATCTATGGCAAGCTGCCCGATTGGCGCGATCCTTTCGCGAAGTTCTTCCATACCAATGAAATGGAATACTTTGAGCATCTTGCCAATTTTGAGGGTCGCGGTGTCGACCTGTCGGGGAAGTATATATACGTACCTCTGCACAATCAGCCCGAGATGTCGACTTCGGCCTTGGGTGGGAAATATCGCGATCAGGCGCTTCTCATTGAGACCTTAGCGCGCAATCTGCCAAAAGGTTGGAAGATCTTCGTAAAGGAAAACCCACGTCAGGGGGCCTACGCACGCGGCCCCATGTTCTTTCATCGTCTCGCGCGAATTCCGCAGGTTGAGTTTATGCCGTCCAACGCAAGCACTTACGCGTTGGCCGCCAATGCGCAATTTGTGGCGTCTGTTACGGGCACCGTCGGTTGGGAAGCGATCCGCGTCGGAACGCCGGCTATGGTGTTTGGCGCTGCTTGGTATGGGTCTCTTCCTGGCGTGGTTCAGTACCGGGAAGGTCTTGATTTCGAAGAGATTGCGGCCATGAATATCATGAAGCTCTTCAGGCGGCGTCTGGCGCTCTTCTATCGCGGACACATGAGGGCATCATTGAGCAACTTTTCTTTCCGCTAACGCCAGATTTGGATCATAAGAAAAATACAGAGACGGTGGCTAGGGCGAGTTTAGGGTTGCTCGCTGGTGATGTTGAGTATTCGTTTTGTTGAAATAAAGAAACTTGGGAATGTATGGCAATGAACCGCAAGGTATTTAATAAATTATTCAATGTGGTCGCAAGATATCGGTTAGAAAAACTTCTACCGGAAATGCGCGGTGAATTGATATCTTACTCAAAGGGTTCGAACACTACGGGCACTCAGCCCATAACTCTTTACATGGCTGTACGTGATATATTGAAACATCGTCCGAAAAATATTTTGGAATGCGGTACGGGTGCATCAACAGTTGTGTTGGCACTGGCTCTGAAAAAGCTTAAAAAAGAAGATCCATCTTATGACGGAAAAATTATAAGTATGGAGAGTGTCGAGGAGTGGTACAATATTGCGGTTCGAAATCTACCCGAAAAATTTAATGATATAGTTACTATAGTTCACGGCCCGCGTAAAAAGTATGAAATTTCGATGTTTCGAGGGTACATTCATAGCAATATTCCGGTAGATAATTACGATTTTGTCTTTTTGGATGGGCCAAGCTTTGAGGATGATTTTGGTACTGCGTTTTGCGCTGATGCGATCTATGTTTTGGAAATGAGGCGGGACGGAATTTTGCGTGGAGTAATCGATGGACGGGCCTCAAGTGCATATGTGATGCAGCAAATGTTCGGTTTAAAGGCAGTTCGTTATTACCTTTCATTACTTGCGGCAAGTTTTGAAATTGATACCTCTAAAATAAGAAAGAAATTAAATTCTACAGAGATGGTCTCGTCCGTCAGTGGAAAATTGCGCTTACCTTTGAATTCCAATTAATTTAAAATATCATCTGTCTTTAGCGACGTAGTATTTGTGTTTTAAGGAAAAAAGTATTGGGACATCGACTAAATTTTGCTTTTTGTGGAGCGATTGTGTTATATCTAATCAAAAACTTCAGAAGAATAACAGTGAGAGCACGCATCCATGCCTGAATTGCCTCTGGTAACCATTTGTATACCTTCATACAACCATTCGGCATTTGTCTTGGAGGCAATCAATAGCGTACGCCATCAATCATATCCACAAATTGAATTGATAATTATCGATGATGGATCAACTGATTCAAGTGCTGCACTAATTGAAACAATGCGATCAGAGCTGAATGCTGAATTTGTTAGATTTGAGTTCAGGTCGAGGGAGAATCTAGGATTAGCAAAAACTTTGAATGAAGCATTGAATTGGTCACGAGGAAAATATTTTTCGATGCTATCTTCGGATGATATATTGTGTCCCAACAAAACTACAATACTGGTCGAGCATATCGAGAAGTATTCCGAATTAGGTGGAGTATTTGCGGGCTATGATCAAATTGATAGTGAAGGCCGAGTAACAAGGCGATTAATTCCAAAGCCAGGAATATGGAATTTCAGCGATGTATTGGCTAAACGTTGCCAGCTTTATGCTCCGACTATGTTACTGCGTACTGAGGCAATGCGGCGTGTTGGTGGATATTGGGAAGAGATTGCACTAGAAGATAGGGGGATGGTTCTCAAGCTATCGAACGCCGGATACTTATTGGCTACAATCGCTGAGCCTGTTGCATATTATCGTTGGCACGCAACAAATACCATAAAGAACACCGAGAGAATGACTGAAGCGCGATTGCAAATACTAAGTCAATTCGAGCAAACCGAAGACATTTCGGCAGCGCGCGCGAAAGTATTATTTGGGGCAGCATTGGAGTTAGCAAAGAAAGATAAGGAGCGTGCAAAATATTATTTCAATAAAGCACGTATTTCGCATGCTAAATCAATATTGACGCGGAGTGCATTTCGAGCTGCGCGGAAAATCTGGCTATCGTGACATTTTTCGAGAGCGCAAAAAAGTCTTTATTGTGTGAATGGGGGATTTTATTACTAGCCCCCAAAAACATTCTTGTTTTTGGTGTAGAATTGAAATTTCAATTAAAGTTTTTCGACGTGATTTCTTGATCGCTCTAAATACAGGATGGTTTTTTTGCAGGCCAAAGATTTGTGCATCATTTTCCCGTTGCTCTAATACCGCCAGAAATCGAGTAAGGTTCTTGTGTGAAGCAAGATTTTGCTTTGCATTTCCGTTTGTATCCGTTTTGGATGAAACACCTCCATGAGCGAGGTATATTAAGAGCTCATCATCAATAAAACTTATTTTTCGTTCGAGAGCTGCTCTAAATCCGAAAATGAGATCTTCGAATAAAGAGGGGTTACTTAATTTGCCGTATTTATCTACAATATTACGATGATATGATCCTGTCGCTCCAAGAAAAAGGGCTTTAGCCGTCGATAATGCCGCAAGATCATCAGTTTTGAAAAATTGCGCATTGCGATACGATTGTTGGGCGACGTTACCATTTTTATCTACGCATTTAGCATGAGAATGTACTAGCCATGCATTCGTTCTTTCGAACTCTTCAAGCAATCGAGCGCAACGATTGGGCAATGATATATCGTCACCAGCATTAAATATTACGATATCCCCCGACGAAATATCAAAAACTTTGTTAATATGTTCCGCGATGCCTAAATTTTTATCGTTTCTATTAAAAATAACCGTGTGAACTGTTGGAAATTCAGAGACAGCTTCTTGCATAAACTCATAGGTCTTATCAGTTGATGAGTCGTCAGAAAGAAGGATTTCATAAGGTCCACCTGTTTGCTCAAGCAGCGATTTCACTGCCATTTTGACAGTTTCCTCTTGGTTATAGGCGATAAGGACTACGGAAGTTTTCATGCGTTATCTCGCTGCAAATTCGATGGCTAAATGTGTAACGAAAGTTCTTGTTTAAAATAAGGGAAAACTTCATCGTTAGCAATGCTGTGGCCAAAAAAACCACGGTTTGGTGTCTAGCTATTTGTTGGTTGCATTGCGTCCACGAAAAATTTATTGTCTGCTTGTTGGAAGTTTTGGATGGACTTACTTGTGAAATATCGATCAGAAATTGACGGGCTGCGGGCATTCGCTGTGTCGGGGGTTGTGCTGTCCCACGCCGGATTTGGGATTGTTCAGGGTGGTTTTGTCGGTGTTGATGTTTTTTTTGTAATATCTGGATATTTGATAACTACAATTTTGCTGAACGATATCAAAAATTCCCGTTTTTCGTTGTCTGAATTCTATTTTCGGCGTGCGCGTCGCATCCTGCCAGTCCTCTTTGTAATTTTTATAGCCAGTCTACCATTTTCATGGTGGCTTTTGACGCCGTCACAATTTGTGGATTACGGGAGAAGTCTTGCGGCGTCGGCTCTATTTATCTCTAATGTTCATTTTTGGGAGAGTACAGGTTATTTTGATTCGGCTTCGGAGTTGATACCTTTACTTCACACTTGGAGTTTGTCCGTAGAGGAGCAATTTTATCTATTATTTCCGTTAATTTTGCTATTTATTTCAAAATTTTCTTTGAAATATGTTGGTTTTATTTTGGGGTCTTTGGCATTTTTGTCCCTCTGCTTGGCAATATGGGGATCGCAAAATCTTCCTGAGCAGAATTTCTTTTTTACGTTTTCAAGGTTTTGGGAAATTCTTGTTGGATCTCTTTGCGGGATTGTCCCTAAAGTCAGGTCAAGGCCGTGGCATTCGTGGATTTCTTTCGTTGGGTTGGCGCTAATTGTTATTTCTATGCTTAGCTTCACAAAAGCTACTCCTACGCCCTCAGTTGTTACGCTGATTCCAGTTGCTGGTGCTGCAGTATTTATTATCTTTGGTCAGAACGGTGGTTGGTGTGTTCGATTTCTTAGTTTAAGAGTTTTTACAGGTATTGGTATGATTAGCTATAGTATCTATCTGTGGCACCAACCGCTGTTTGCGTTTGCAAGGCATTTTTTTGTAGTGGGTGTGCCGCTACCCGTCATGGTTCTATTGAATATTTTTCTCGTGTTTGTGTCGTACTTTACATGGCGTTATGTAGAGCAGCCTTTTAGATATTTTGAGTTCTCTAATAAGAGGTTTGTTTTTAAGTTTTCTGGTGTTGGAATATTTTGTTTTACTATTATTGGATTTTGTTTGCACCTTGGAGATTTTAGTAAATATAGATACACAGTCGATGAATTACGTCTTCTTAATTACGACGTATACTATAAAAGCCTTCGCCAACCTTCGGACTTAAATAATACGTTGGATCTTTGTTTTGGGGATTCGAACGGTTATTTCCCAGATCTTGACAAATGCTTTGCCGATCAAGATTCGGATGTGACTTTGATTTGGGGTGACTCACATGCTCAAGCTCTAGCGTCCGGATGGTCTGAATCTTCCCTTGGGCGCCTGTCACTTTCATTGGGTGCTGGTTGTCCTCCAATACTTGGCAGATCATTTGTAAATAATCCGGATTGTGAACTGTTAAACGGGGCAACCTTTTCGAAGGTTTCCAGTGTGCGACCTAATTATATTGTTTTGCATGCTAATTGGCTTCTTCACTTATCTAAGGATTATCCGAATTTTAACAATATTAATGAGTTGGAATCGTCATTGTTTGAAACGGTTTCGATCATAAAGAGTGAAAGTCCTCACTCTAAGATTGTTTTGATTGGGGGAGTTCCTCAATGGGGAGACGGTTTGCCTACATACATTCATCGACTTGGGCTTAAATTGGATTCCGTTTTACGACTTGCTCCGCCAAATCTGGATCGTCAGATTGAAATTAATACTGCTTTAGGTAATTTGGCCCACGCCGCAAAGATTGAGTATATTGATCCAATTAGTTTGCTTTGTCTTTCTGGTGAGTGCATTGCGACTACGGAGTCAGATGGCACGTTTTACCCGATTGCTTGGGATTACGGGCATTTGACGGTCGAAGGTGCTCGTTATCTTTTGTCTCTTACGAACCTTAAATTATGACTTATTGTCTAGGCGCTGGACTCATTGGTTTTCAAAGCCAGTAGATGACGATGGCTAGAAGAGTGATTGCTGACATTAAGACCTTTGGGCACCTGTCGTAGCGGGCTGCGACACGCCTCCAATACTTGAGTCTTCCGAACATAATCTCGGTTCGGTTGCCGCGTTTGTAGCGACGCTTGTTGTAGGTGACGGGCTTCTTGCGCTGTTTCCGTCCAGCGATACACGCGCGTATCTCTTTGTCTTTCAACGCGTCTCTGAACCAATCAGCGTCATATCCTCGCTCGCCGAGAAGCCAATCAACTTCCGGCTGGCTGCCGAGTGGCGCCCGAGTGCCGATGTAATCGCTGACTTGTCCCGCGGTGACTATGAGGCCAAGTGGGCGCCCTTGGCTGTCACAGATAGCGTGCAGCTTGGTGTTCATGCCGCCCTTGGTCCGGCCGATTAGGCGGCCACGCCCCCCTTTTTGACGGCCATGCTGGTCGCTGTTCGGTGGGCCTTGAGATATGTTGCGTCGTTCATCACGGTCTTTGTCTCACCGTGGTCAGCCGCCAGGCCCACCATCATCTGCGATAAGATACCTTTGTCACTCCACCGCTTCCAATGATTGTAGAATGTCTTTTGTGGGCCATATTCTTTTGGCGCATCTCGCCACTGCATCCCATCGCGATTGATTTATATTATCCGTTCAGGACACGTCGATCATCAACGCGTGGCTTGCCATAGGACTTCGGTAAAAAGGGCTTAAGACGCGACATCTGCGCTCCGTTAAACCAGAAAAGATAAGAAATGTTACCGCTCAATTTTCGAACCTTGGATCACGCAGACCCATCTAAATCAATGGGTCCTGAGTCTAGTTAATGTGAGTTGTGTGAGATATTCGCCGTAATTGTTTTTCCCAAATTTTTCAGCGCGCTTTTGCAACTGGGCTTGGTTTATCCAACCCATCTCAAACGCGACTTCGTCGGGCGAGCCCACTTGTTGTCCCTGCCGTTCGGTGAGAGTCCGCACGAAATTGCCGGCGTCTAGCAGGCTAGCGTGAGTGCCGGTGTCGAGCCAAGCGTATCCACGGCCCAATTTTTGGACATTAAGTTGGCCATCTTTTAGGTAGCTTTCCAACAAGGAAGTAATCTCTAGTTCTCCACGGGTAGATGGCGTGACAGTGCGGGCGCGTTCGGGCGCTGTACCATCAACAAAATAAAGCCCCGTGACCGCGTAGTTCGAGGGCGGACTGGCTGGTTTCTCGATGATGCTCTTGACCGTGCCGTCGGCATCAAAATCAACTACACCATATCGCTCTGGGTCTGACACGCGGTAGCCGAACACGGTAGCTCCGCTGTTGGATTGATCAGCCGCCTGCAATATCTCGGGCAGGCCGTGGCCAAAGAAAATATTGTCGCCCAAGACCATGGCCGCGGGGCTGCCAGCCAAAAACTCTTCAGCCAGAATAAAGGCCTGCGCCAGCCCATCGGGGCTGGGCTGCACCTTATACTGAAGCGTGACGCCCCATTGGCTGCCATCGCCCAGAGTGCGGATGAACTGCTCTTGGTCATGGGGGGTAGTAATAATCATGATTTCGCGAATGCCCGCCAACATTAGCACAGTTAGCGGATAGTAAATCATCGGCTTGTCGTAAATTGGCAGCAATTGCTTCGAGATGCCCATGGTAATGGGATAAAGCCGGGTGCCAGAACCGCCAGCCAGAATAATGCCTTTTCGCTGTTTCATCTCAAAATCCCTAGATCAATTAAACAATCCTTAAGTCCTGCCTGCCAATCTGGGCGCGGTAGACCAAATTCGGACGAGGTTGCGCTGCAATCGAGACGGCTATTTAGCGGGCGGGCGGCTGGCGTGGGATATGCGCTGGATGGGATCCCATTGACGCGTGTGGATCGGCCCGACATCTCAAAAATGGTGCCGGCAAAGGTACACCAGCTGACATCGGGCTCGCCGCTGAAATGGTAAGTGCCGCTTTTGCTGGGTGCTACTTGCAACTGCTGTGCGATAGATAGGCAAGCCGCCGCAATGGCCCGCGCCGGCGTCGGGCCGCCAATTTGGTCATCCACTACGCTGATCTGGTCGCGCGTGTCTGACAGGCGCAGCATGGTTTTGACAAAGTTCGCACCATGGGCGGAAAAGACCCAAGAGGTGCGCAAAATGCCGTGGTTTACTCCACTGGCGCGAATGCCCTCTTCGCCCACCAATTTGCTGCGACCATAGGCGTTGGCTGGGGCTGTGGCATCACTGGGCGTCCATGGAGCTTGGCCGTTGCCGGGAAATACATAGTCGGTGGAGATATGTACCATGGGGATATCCAGTGCAGCGCAAGCCTCAGCCATTTCTGCTGGTGCACTGCCATTAATGGCAGTGGCGAGTCCTTCTTCTTCTTCTGCGCGGTCAACGGCCGTGTAGGCGGCAGCATTGATCACCACGCGTGGCCGGTGGGCGTAGATGGCTGCCGCACAGGTGCCTGGCTGGGCCAGATCGGCTGCTTCGCGCCCCAGGGCCAGCAGATCCAGCGTCTGAGCTTCTGCCAAATGCTGCAGCTCGCGCGCCACTTGGCCAGTCCTTCCAAAAACCAGCAGACTATTCATAGCCCGGCTGTTCCAAGCCGCTGACCTACGCCGTTGCGGTCTAGTAACGGGCGCCACCAAGCCTCGTTGTCGAGATACCAGCGCACGGTGCGTTCTAATCCTTCTTCTACCGTCACGCTGGGACGCCAGCCCAGCTCGTCGCGAATGCGCGTTGGGTCGATGGCGTAGCGCGCGTCATGGCCGGGGCGATCGGTGACGCAGGTAATCAAATCGGAATAAGTGCCAGTATCGCGCGGGCGCAACCGGTCGAGGATTGCGCAGATCGTTTGCACCAGCTGCAGGTTTGTGCGCTCGTTCTCGCCTCCGATGTTATAACTACGCCCCAGCGCGCCCTTTGTGGCCACCAACAAGAGCGCATCGGCGTGATCTTCAACGTACAGCCAATCGCGGATATTGCTGCCATCGCCGTAAATTGGGAGAGCCCGCCCCGCCAGCGCATTCAGAATAACCACCGGGATCAGCTTTTCTGGAAAGTGATATGGTCCGTAATTGTTGGAACAATTGCTAAGAACGACGGGCAAACCATAGGTCTCGTGCCAGGCGCGCACCAGATGGTCTGACGCGGCTTTCGAGGCGGAATAGGGACTGCGCGGATCGTATGCTGTGGTCTCGGTAAACTGCACGGCCGGGTCTGCGGGCAGCGAGCCAAATACTTCGTCTGTCGATACGTGATGAAAGCGAAAGCCATCAGGTCGTCCCGCCGCCTGCCAATATTTGCGGGCCGCCTCCAACATGTTGAACGTGCCGGTGATATTGGTGTCGATAAAATCGGCGGGCCCGTCGATGGAACGGTCTACATGGGATTCGGCGGCCAGATGCAGGACGATATCGGGTTGGTACGTTGAAAAAGCCTCATCCAGCGCCGCGCGGTCACGGATATCGGCCTGCTGAAAAGCATACAAAGGGCTATCCGCTATCGACGCCACGTTTGCTAAATTGGCAGCATAGGTCAGCGTGTCAAGGTTCACCACCTGATACCCGCGCGCTACCGCCAGCCGCACAACGGCCGACCCGATAAATCCAGCGCCGCCAGTGATCAGTAACTTCATTTCTTATCCCTCAAAGTTGAATGGGCTGTCAAAGTCTGCTAGCCGAGAGGCGGCGGCGTCTTTTTCACTGAGCACTGGCGCGCTTGTGAGGGGCCAATCGATGCCAATATTAGGGTCGTCCCAACGCAGTGAGCCCTCGGTTTCCGGCGTGTAATAGTCACTACACTTGTAGATGATCTCACAATCGGGTTCGAGCGTGGCAAAGCCATGAGCAAAGCCCACTGGGATGTAGAGTTGCGCGCCATTTTCTGCGCTTAAGGTATAGCCAGCCCAGCGGCCAAAGGTTGGACTACCGCGGCGAATATCGACTGCGACGTCGAAAATTGCGCCCCGTCCACAGCGCACCAGCTTGGCCTGTGCGTGCGGGGGAGCCTGAAAATGTAAGCCCCGCACAGTGCCTGCGGCCGCCGATACCGAGTGATTGTCTTGCACGAACGTGGCATTAACCCCCAGTTCCGCATAGCCCCGCTTGCTATAGGTTTCGGCGAAAAAACCACGATGATCACGGAAACGTTGAGGCTCAATCAAGAACATTCCGGTAAGCGATGAATTATGCACTAACATTTTGGACATCTTCATGTTGAACAGAGGGCTAAAGAAGCAGGATTGACCTGAACCTAATCTTTATAACAGCGTATCGAATTTGATAAATGTAGTATATTTGGAAAACGAAACTACTGTACCTAAACTGGAAGCAATAGGAGCTCGCTTCAGTAAAGCATGGCTGCCCATGCTCCGTATCGTTACAATCTAGCAGCACTCCGACGACAGTGAGTAGGATGTAAAATCAATGTATCAATCAGATGGGGCATTTCGTTCAACTTTGATAGGATGGGAACGATTGTGAATTGAACGCTCAATCTAATCTTAAAGTAATGATCTTGTTGCAGAAAAATTCTATCTACTTAAGTCAAATCCCGTATTGCGTTGATCACGTGGGTCACATCTTCTGGCAGTAATTGTGGTCCTATGGGCAGGCTTAGCACTTCTTTTGCCAGATCGCGTGCGACCGGTAGGGCCTCGGGGTCGAGTTGGAGTTCAGAATAAGCCTTTTGCATGTGCGGCGGTATTGGGTAGTGGATTAGCGTACCAACGTCATTATCCATTAGATGTTTTTGCAACACGTCACGGTTGGGAGAGCGAACGACGTAAAGATGCCAAACTGGATCAGCCCAAATGGGTACATTCGTAAGTTTGAGACCTGTATCTTGTAGTGCGCTGTTATAATGGTCCGCGATCGTTCGCCGGCGCTCAGTCCAGTTATCAAGATGTCTTAGTTTAACACGCAGGACTGCGGCTTGGATCGGGTCCAGTCGTGAATTTACGCCTTGCACCTCGTTTACATACTTTACCCGACTGCCGTAATTACGTAGCACCCGTATACGATCGGCAAGATCGGCGCGGTTCGTGGTAATCGCGCCGCCATCACCCAAGGCTCCCAGGTTCTTGCCAGGATAGAAGCTCCAGCACACCACATCACTATGTGCACCGATGCGCTTGCCTTTGTATCGTGCGCCATGTGCTTGGGCCGCATCTTCTACCACCGCAATGCCGTGTTTCCGAGCAAGATCCAGGATCGGATCCATATCAGCGGGTTGTCCATACAAATGCACGGGCAAAATCACTTTAGTCCGTCGCGTGATCGCGGGCGCGATCAGCGTTGTATCAATGTTGTGAGTGTCAGGGTCTGGTTCGACGGGTATCGGCTTCGCCCCTACTGTGGAAACTGCTAGCCAAGTGGCAATATAGGTGTTTGACGGCACGATGACTTCATCACCTGGGCCAACATCAAGTGAGCGGAGCGCAAGGACTAAGGCATCAAGCCCATTGGCGAGGCCTACGGAATGTTTGGCGTCGCAATATGTAGCCCATTCTGCCTCAAATGCGTCGACTTCGGGCCCGAGGATGTACCAGCCCGAATCGATGACACGATGGATGGCCGCGTCGATCTCGGTCTTAAGTTCACGATAGGCGGCGCCAAGGTCTAGGAACGGTATCATTTTGTTTCGTTTCCTAAAGAATTTAGAAATTCTTCATAATTTCTATAGTAATCCGCTTCATCATATCGATGCGATGCGAGCACCATACAAACGGCGCCCTGGCTGAAAGCGTCCATCTCGCGCCAAACCATCTTGCTTATATAAAGGCCCTTGCGGGGGTCGCGCAGCCAGTATTCAGATTTCGTGGTTCCATCGTCGATCTTCATGCGGAAACTGCCTGACAGGGCGAATACTATCTGTTCTAATTCGCGATGTGCATGTCCGCCGCGTTCTGAATCGACTGGCACATTATAGAGGTAATATACGCGGGCGATTTTAAATGGAATGTGCTTGCCTCCTTCGACAAACGTCAGATCTCCCCTCGGATCGTGGATCTGGGGTAAATCGAGTATACGCACACTTCCTTTTTCTCTAAGTATTTCATTCATCCGATACAGTTCCTTGCAGCGTAGGGATGGTAATTCTTCAAACTCTTTCCAAAATTATCTCGTTGTTCCATGTCTGCACCATGAGCTCGAAGTACTTCAGCAACTTCGTCAGGATTTTTCCCTGAATATGCATACATCAATGGGGTGGTGCCGTTATGGTTCGGTCGGTTTGGGTCTGCCCCAAATTCGAGGAGCTTACGGCAGAGCCTTGTGTCACCGGCCCAAGCAGCGCGTATCAGTGGGGTCCAGCCATTCTTATCTCGTACGTTTATGTGGGAGGGATCTAACGCTTTATCGTTCAATTCGCCAGTCACTTCGAACCATTCCCAAGTACGGTTGCGGCTGAGGCGAAGGCTGTAATCAATGGTAGCGATTGTCAGGCTTTCAGCATCCCTATCAAGCACGGTACCAGGTTTTTCCCGCGATGAGTGGTTCAGTATATCCCAACCACCTATTTGCATATCTTCTATTATTGGAATCTGGTATTCGCGGAACGAAAAAGCACGCAACTGTTGGATGATCCCATCGGCTGTGTCGAAAAGGTTGATTTTGAGGCCTGCATAGTCGATTTCAGATTTTGCAAAATAACTAGAACCATTCGCGGCCTGCGCGGTGGATCTAGGTGCTTCAGAGGCAACAAGCCGGTCTAATTTCTCGCGAAATAGCGCAAACCCGTGGCCCATGTATGCAAAATAGAGATCGCGTGCTGTCCAAGTCACTGGAATTTTAAAGATGGTTTGCGCGATGATTGGGCCAGTGTCGATTCCTGAATCAATCTCGTGCAAGGTTACTCCGGTACGTTGCTTACCGTGAAGGATAGGTAGGGCGGAGGTGTACATGCCCTTGTAAGCTGGCAGTGCTGAGAAGTGGATGTTAAACAACCTATCAGACTGGAAATCAGCGGGGCGAATTATCCTGTCGAATTCCAAAGAAATAAATACCAGTTGAGGGACTTCTTGTGCTTGCTCAAGCGTTACCACATCGACGCCGAATTCGCGTGCGTAGCGGATCAAGGACGGCTGCCAAGTTGATACCCCGGTATCGTTGCGGTTTGGGCAGACCATCAAACGGTCTTTCCACCCTAGATTGATCATGTAGATAAGTGCGTCTACCGCAATCTGATTCTTGCCGGCAAGGCAAATCTTACGGGTGTTTACATTGGTCACGGCAGCATATCTTTGTTTTTCCAGTCTTGGATGCTTCTCAGACTGAGGCTATTTTTTAAAAAGCCATAGTTTCTTTGCGACATCGGATCATTTTTGTAGGCTTGATCGAGTGACGCCAACCCATTCAAGATTATGAGTTGTAGGATACAGTAAGTGTTGGTTCAGTCAATGCTGGCCCCAAACCGCACATTGTCAGCGTAAGTCTGGATAGCTTGAAAATTTACTACATCTATTTTAGGGTAAACGTTATCGGACATTAATTGCTCTTTCCCATCTGGAAGTTGCGTGTTGCCTGAGGTTTGCTGAGATCCTACTTTAGTAGTAATTTTGGAACTCCTCAGGTGAACGCGTTTGGTTCTAGCCTAACAATGAGCGTGGCTTAAGCGACAGTTTATCAATGAACCGGCTTGAACTAACTCTCAAGGCTTTCTCTGCCGAAGTGTTGGTGCTCCTTGCCTACCTCGGAGAGGCCGTTTCGGGGGACGTTGCTGCCCGCTTTGGTAAGGCATCACTTTAGCTTTTTCCAAAATGAACTCAGCTCATACGGCGCCTTTTCTGATGGTGGTCGGAATGTCGCGTGTATTCGCAGAAGTCACCAATGACGGACGCTGACACTAAAGAGTGTTGGCTTCCAGTCTCTTTCCTTCTGCCAAAAGCACCATTAACCCTATTTCCAAACATTATGCTCTGCCTTTTCCAGATATCGAGCCAAGACCTGAACTGACTTCCACCCTCCAGCACGCATAATGGCAGCCGTATCATGCCCACGCTTGAGCAGTTCCTGCGCTGCGCCTACCCGAAGGGAGTGGCCGCTGAACTCCTGAGCATTGAAGTCATTATACCCGCTACGCAGTGCTGCCGCCTTAATCATGCGTCGTACCGTGGTTGTCTCTAATTCGCGGTTGATCGGCTTGTTCTTATAAATTGGACAAAAGAGCCAGAAAATTTCGGAGCCACGCCAAGCTTGCCATTCGTCGATCAATTCAGCGGTCCATCTCGATGTGAAGGCTATCCGGCCCTCGCCAAACGGGTCTGCCTTGCTACGGCGGACAATGACCTGAAGTGTTCCGTCGGGACGGACAGTGAGATCTTCGTCCCTTAGAGCGACGAGTTCGGATCGACGTGTTAGCAGTTCAAAACCCAAGGCCATCATTGCCCTGTTCCGAAGGCCTGTTGGCGTATCCGGCTCTGACGCAAGGAAGCGCTCCAGATCATCGGAAGTAATTCCGCGCGCTTGTTTCGGCCGCGTCAGCTTTGAACGCCGCACGCGCCGGAGGGAGAGGTTGATGTCCTCGTCGTAGGTTGGATCTTCGAGACGCAGCAGGCGATGGATTTTTCGGATGGCGTAGAGGCGGCGGCGGACGGTCGAGGCCGATTTCTCCCGCCCCTGGTCCTCAATAAAGGCGCAAACTGTGTCAACGTCTGCAGGGAAGGGCTGACGCCCAAGTTTCTGGCACCAGTCGACAAAGGCCTGAACGTCTGAGTAATATGCGCGCATCGTCGAGGGGGCGTATGCGCCCTCAAGCCGATCAAATTCAGATCGCCAGTTTATGTGTGAGCTGGTATCTAACATGCGTAATTAATATCTAAATTGCGTAAAATACGCAATAGGAGATTTATGGATATCACTACTGAGCAAATAAAAGCTGCTCGCGGAGCACTGAATTGGTCCGCTGCAAAACTAGCGGAAGAGAGCGGTTTGTCTTTGCGGACTGTTCAGAATCTCGAAGCAGCAAACAGTGATGTTACCGTTCGTAAAAGTTCGATTTTGGCGATTAAGACGGTTTTTGAATCTGCCGGCATCGAATTCATCGGCACGCCCGACGACGCGCCTGGGATACGCATTCACCGGAAATAAAAACTCATTTTCCACGGGGACTGGACGCAACCCCGACATCGCTCGGATAATGGAACCCAACCACCACGGAGGGTTTCCACATGTCCGAGACACACATCATCCCGTCGACTGATCTCTACGCCGCACACCTGCCCAGTGACCCCGAGACCCTCTTCGGGTTTCTCAGTGAGGCCGTCTCTGACGCCCTAAAACCTGCGAATGCCTATGAGGCCTACCTCGTTGGGCAAATTACCGAGCTCGACATTGAGATCCTCCGACACCGGCAGATGTCCAACGCGCTCATCCAGAACGAGCTTGGCAATGAGGTAATCGTAGCTCTAACCGGCCATCGGCTGTTGGGGTCTCGCACCCCTGATGGCTTGGACTTAAGGGCCATTCATGATCCAAAGCGCGCCGAGGCCAAGTCGATCGCAAATGACTTAAACTCATCCGATCCCACCCGCGTGACACAGGCTAAGGCCCAACTGACAGAGCATGGCGTCGACCTCGCCCTCCTGACGGCGCGGGCCTATCAGGCGGCCACGGGGATTGCCGCGCACAATGACGCAATTGAGAGGCTCGAGGTGAGGCGCCGCCGCCTGCACCAAGATTTCGACCGGATGGTGAATGCCCGCGCACAAGCCGCGACGCCCGTCAGCCAATGACAACCACAGCTCAACTCCAGTCCAATCGAGCAAACGCGAGCCAGTGGACAGGCCCAACTTCGGCGGTCGGGCGGCGTAGGTCATCCCAGAACGCGAGGCGCCATGGCCTGGCGGGTGAGCCTAATGCGGAAGACATCTCTGCCATGGCAGAGGTGATTTTCGACGGCGGCTGGCCCGAGGTGTGTACGGACCATTACGCCGTTGGCATGGTGCTCGCCGCGGCCGAAGTGAGGCGCAGGCACGCGGCGCAACACCTGAGAGAGGTCGAAAAAGATCTGGCCAATCCCGATCCCGTCGTTGATGACGTGAGCCGCCGCGTGGAGGCCATCATTGCCGACGTCGGCGCAGACAAAAAACGTGAGGGCCTGCGCCTCCTCGCGAGCATGAACCGCACCACGTCACAAGCCCGCGCCGAGAGACATCGACTCGCCCTCCGGTACCTGTCAGAGGCCGAGGCGCAGGCCTCAAAAGCTCGACGCCGATACGCTAAATACCTCAAATCCCGAAACGAACCCAATTTCTACCATGGGGCGAATTCATTTCCAGCTCGAGCGGGCCTCTTTCCTGCGTTTTTTGCGGCGGGCGATAAATTCGAGGTGCTTGACGAGGATAAACACGAGCCCGAAGTGGTAGGGAGCGGTGCCGAGGAAGATCGGCCAGGCGTAGTCCCAGCCGCCAAATATCCAGGCGAAGACGGCCACGGGGAAGGACCCGACAAACGAGATCATCGAGAGCACAAAAATCGGCAGCCCCGCGGCCCCGTCGACGCCGCCGATGACCGCGCCGAGGTCCATGAGGTATCCACCAAAAATGAGGAGGAGCGAGAGCCCGAGGGCGATGCCGAGGAAGAGGGTCAATTTCAGATCCGAGCTAAATGTGGGGTGACGCTAAACCCGCCTTAGAATTCTGGGAAGCGGCGCAATGGGATAGAGCCGTGGTACCCGTTACAACCCCAAGTAGCTCTCGTATGTACTGTACCCAAAAGTCCAGCCAAATGCCCGATAACATGAGCTCCCGCCGTCCGCCAAATGAGGCAAAAGTGCCGCGCCCCCTTGCCTCGCGCCCGCAACCTCCCATACCTTTCGGGGTAACTTAGGAGGCACTCATGGCACATTCACACGTCGATCCCGATGGCTTGATGGAATTCTCGGTGGTCTTTACGGATCGGTCGCTCAATCACATGTCGGCGGTGTTTCAGCAGGTGATGCGCGACATCTCGGGCATGCTCAAGGATGTCTACAAGGCCGACCACGTGGCAATCGTCCCGGGTGGCGGCACCTATGGGATGGAGGCCGTGGCGCGGCAGTTTGGGGCGGGTGCCCACGCGCTGATCGTGCGGAATGGCTGGTTTTCCTATCGCTGGACGCAGATATTCGACGCGGGTCAGTTCACGGCTCAGACGACCGTGTTCAAGGCGCGGCAGGCGGGCAATGACACCCGCGCGCCCTTTGCACCCGCGCCGATAGAGGACGTGACCCAAGCGATCCGCGATGCGAGGCCTGACGTGGTTTTCGCACCCCACGTGGAGACGAGCGCGGGGATTATCCTGCCAGACGATTACATCACTCAGTTGGCGGCGGCCGCACATGAGGTCGGGGCGTTGATGGTGCTTGATTGCATTGCGTCGGGTTGTGTCTGGGTCGACATGGCGGCGACGGGCGTAGACGTGCTGATTTCGGCGCCGCAAAAGGGCTGGTCGGCCTCACCTTCGGCGGGCTTGGTCATGATGTCGAACCGTGCGAAGGAACGTTTGGACGCCACGACATCCAACTCCTTTGCCATCGATCTCAAGAAATGGTCGTCGATCATGGAGGCCTATGAAAACGGCGGTCATGCCTATCACGCGACTATGCCGACAGATGCGCTGCGGGCGTTCCGTGACACGATGGTTGAGACGCGGGACTATGGTTTTGACAAACTCCGCGACGCCCAATGGGAGTTGGGAAATGCCGTGCGGGATATGCTGCGCGAAAAGGGGATTAAGTCGGTCGCGGCGGACAGCTACGGCGCACCCGGTGTGGTGGTGAGCTACACCGACGATCCAGACATCCAGAACGGTAAGAAATTCGCGGCTCTGGGTATGCAGATCGCGGCGGGTGTCCCGCTGCAATGCGACGAGCCGTCGGATTTCCGAACCTTCCGTCTGGGTCTCTTTGGCCTCGACAAGCTCTATGATGTGGCAGGCACTGTGGAGCGCCTGCGCGGTGTCGTTGATCGGGTACTCTGATCCTTACGTTTGCGCGGCGATCTGGTCGATGATTGAGACCCACGTTTCGGGCGGTTGCGCGCCCGAAACCAAGTGCTGGTTCAAGACCACAAAGGTCGGTACCGAACTCACACCCATCTTTCGAATTTGACTATCGCGGGCGCGGGTCGCGATAAGGTCGTGATCGCTGTCGAGGCGAGATGCGACCTCGGGTCGGTCCATTCCGCAGGCCTCCGCAATACCGGCCAGGACCGCGTGGTTGCCGATGTTCTGGCCGTTGACGAAATATGCCTCAAACAGTTTGTTCACGACTTCGGTCTGGCATCCCTGCTGACCCGCCCAGTGGATCAGCCGATGCGCGTCGATCGTGTTCGGCGTTGTCTTGATGCCGTCAAAATTGATCGAACGCCCCGCGTTGGCCGCCGCCTGAACCACGGGGGCGTAGGCGCGGGTAGCTCCTTCTGGGCCGCCGAATTTGGTTTCGAGATAGGCGCGGCGATCCATGCCTTCGGGTGGCATTGTCGGATTGAGCTGGAACGGGTGCCATTCGATGACGAACCCATGGTCAGAACGTTCCGCTAAGGCGCGGTCGAGGTGGGTTTTTCCAATATAGCACCACGGGCAAATCGGGTCCGAAATCACGTCGAGTTTGATCATGTGGCTCATTCCTAATGCTCTGATATCACAGAGCGTTGACTGCTTGTTGTCGCTGACGGCCCAGACCTTCGACTTCCAATTCCATTACGTCCCCTTCGATGAGGAACCGTTGGGGTTTCATGCCCATGCCAACGCCCGAAGGGGTGCCCGTGGCAATGATATCACCGGGTAACAGGGTCATGAATTGGCTCATATAGGACACAATCTCAGCGACACCAAAGATCATGTCCGATGTGTTCGAATTCTGCACCGTCTCGCCATTGAGTGACAGCGAGAGGGAGAGGTTCTGCGGATCAGGCACCTCGTCAGCAGTCACCAGATATGGGCCGATCGGACCAAAGCTCGGCGCAGATTTGCCCTTGATCCACTGGCCGCCCTTTTCGATCTGAAACGCGCGTTCTGAGACGTCGTTCACGGTGCAATAACCCGCCACATAGGACAGTGCTTCGGCCTCTGAGACGTAAGAGGCGACCTTGCCAATCACCACGCCCAACTCGACCTCCCAATCGGTTTTGGTGGATTGGCGCGGGATGATGACGGGGTCAAACGGGCCAGAGAGGGCCGAGGAGGCCTTACTGAAAATGATCGGTTCCTTGGGCGCATCCATACCCGCCTCGGCGGCGTGTTTCGCGTAGTTGAGGCCGATGCAATAGAAGTTCGGAACCGAGGCGAGGCAGGCACCGATCCGCTCTGAGTTTTCGATGACGGGCAGGGTGCTGAGGTTGATGGAACGGATCGCATTCAACGCGTCAAACCCCAACGATGGTCCCGCGAAATCCGTCACATGCCCACTCAGATCGCGGATCGCTCCGCTCTCGTCCAGAATGGCAGGTTTTTCACGTCCAACTGGACCAACACGCAGAAGTTTCATGGGCCTCTCCTCTTCCTTTGCGGGCACCATAGCAGTTTGATTTTGAATTCAAACTACGAAGCGCGTTGAGAATTGGGTCTCATAATCGCTCTGGAAAACGTAGCAAACTACCCTCCCAAAAACAAAGGGCGGCCCATTCGGGTCGCCCTTTTTCGTTTGCCGTGTTGAGCCTCTTACGGGATCAAACGTGCGATGATCAGATCAGCGGCCTCTTCGGGCGTCATCTGGGTTGTGTCGATCCGCATCTCAGCATTTTCAGGGGCTTCATACGGGCTATCGATACCTGTGAAGTTCTTCAGCTGACCAGAGCGTGCCTTGGCATATAGGCCTTTGACGTCGCGGGCCTCAGCCACCTCAAGCGGGGTATCCACGAATACCTCAACAAATTCACCCGGCTGCATCATGCCTCGCACCATGTCCCGCTCAGATCGGAACGGAGAGATGAACGCGGTGATCACAATCAGACCCGCGTCGGTCATCAGTTTCGCCACTTCACCCACGCGGCGGATGTTTTCGATCCGGTCCGCTTCGGTAAAGCCGAGGTCTTTGTTCAAGCCGTGGCGCACGTTGTCACCGTCCAAGAGGAACGTGTGTCGGTTCATCCGCGCGAGTTTCTTTTCAACGATGTTTGCGATCGTTGATTTGCCCGACCCCGACAGACCCGTCAGCCAAAGAACCGCTGGTTTCTGGTGCTTCATCGACGCGTGGTGATCACGGCCAATGTCGGTTGCCTGCCAGTGGATGTTCTGCGCACGGCGCAGCGCAAAATGGATCATACCAGCGGCGACAGTGTGGTTCGTGATCTTGTCGATCAGAATGAACCCGCCAAGGTCGCGGTTGTCTGCGTAGGCCGAGAACGGGATTTCACGGTCAGTGGTGATGTTCGCCACACCAATCGCGTTGAGGTCCAGCGTTTTGGTCGCCAGATGCTCTTGGGTGTTGATGTTCACCTCGTATTTCGGCTGGTGAATGGTGGCCGAAACGGTCTGCGTTCCGATCTTGAGCCAGTAGGCGCGACCGGGAACCATCTCTGTCTCATCCATCCAAACGAGGGTGGATTCAAACTGGTCTGCGACCTCCAATGGGGCCTGCGCTGCAACGATCACCTGACCGCGCGAGCAATCGATTTCATCAGCCAGCGTGATGGTGACGGATTCACCTGCAACCGCCAGATCACGATCACCCTCAAGGCTTACGATCCGTGAAACGGTGGATGTCTTGCCCGACGGCAGAACGCGCACCTGATCCCCTGGGCGGACAGAGCCGCTTGCGATCATGCCAGCAAAGCCACGGAAGTCGAGGTTCGGACGGTTCACCCACTGAACGGGCAGACGGAAGGGTTGTTCCTGATCCGCGGTGACGTCGACCTCAACGGATTCAAGGAACGGCAGCAGGGCAGGGCCCGTGTACCACGGGGTAAACTCGCTCGGCCCTGTGATGTTGTCGCCTTTGAAGCCAGAGATGGGAATAGCGGTGAACTCTTCAATGCCGATAGAACGGGCAAACTCGCCGTATTCAGCGACGATGTTGTCAAAGGTCGCTTTGTCGTAGCCGATCAAGTCCATCTTGTTCACGGCGAGGACGACGTGACGGATACCGATTAAGTTCACCAGATAGCTGTGACGGCGGGTCTGGGTCAGCACGCCTTTGCGCGCGTCGATCAGAATAACGGCGAGGTCGGCAGTCGATGCGCCAGTGACCATGTTGCGCGTGTATTGTTCGTGGCCGGGGGTATCCGCCACGATGAATTTGCGCTTTTCGGTGGCAAAGAAACGGTAGGCAACATCGATGGTGATACCCTGTTCGCGTTCCGCCGCGAGGCCGTCCACGAGAAGGGCAAAGTCGATCTCGCCGCCTTGGGTGCCGACGCGTTTGCTGTCTGCCTCAAGCGTTGCGAGCTGATCTTCAAAGATCATCTTGCTGTCATAGAGCAGGCGGCCAATCAGCGTGGATTTACCATCGTCAACAGAGCCACAGGTGATAAAGCGCAGCATGGTTTTGTGCTGGTGCGCCTCAAGATAGGCATCAATGTTTTCGGCAATAAGCGCGTCTGTTTTGTAAATAGGTTCGGTCGTCATAGCGGGTCACCTTTGGGGTGTGAAATGTGTTGAAACGGACTGACGGGCAGGGGCTTAGAAGTAGCCTTCCTGCTTTTTCTTCTCCATCGAGGCAGCCTGATCGTGGTCGATCGCGCGGCCCTGACGTTCAGAAGTCGTTGTCAGCAGCATTTCTTGAATGACTTCGGGCAGGGTGGTTGCGGTGCTCTCGACCGCGCCAGTCAGCGGGTAACAGCCCAGCGTACGGAACCTTACGGATTTCGTCACGGGGGTCTCGCCATCACGCAGCGGGAAGCGATCATCGTCCACCATGATGGTCAGGCCGTCGCGTTCGACGGTCGGGCGCGGTGCCGAGAAGTAGAGCGGCACAATCTCGATCCCTTCGAGGTGGATGTACTGCCAGATGTCCAACTCGGTCCAGTTCGAGATCGGGAACACGCGGACGCTTTCACCCTTAGCTTTCCGCGCGTTGTAGAGACGCCAAAGTTCAGGGCGTTGGTTCTTCGGATCCCAACGGTGGTTCGCAGAGCGGAAAGAGAAGACGCGTTCTTTGGCGCGGGATTTTTCTTCGTCACGGCGCGCGCCGCCAAAGGCAACGTCAAAACCGTATTTGTCCAAAGCCTGTTTCAGACCTTCGGTCTTCCACATGTCGGTATGAAGCCCACCGTGGTCGAACGGGTTGATGCCGCGTTCTGCCGCTTCGGGGTTTTGATAAACCAGCAGCTCCATGCCTGCGTCTTTCGCCGCTTTGTCACGCAGCGCATACATGTCACGGAATTTCCAAGTGGTGTCGACGTGCAAGAGCGGGAACGGCGGCGGGGCAGGGTAGAATGCCTTCTTTGCCAGATGCAGCATGACGGCAGAGTCCTTGCCGACGGAATAGAGCATTACTGGGTTTTCGGCTTCCGCGACAACTTCGCGAAGGATGTGAATGCTTTCAGCTTCAAGGCGCTGCAGGTGGGTCAAAGTCTTTTGGGTCATACTCGAATCGCTTTGGTGCAAGTTTTGCTCAGCGATAAACGTTAGATTGTAGTGGCGAACCTCCCAAATGGGGGGTAAGTAGAATTATGGCCCGTTTTGATGACCAGACAGAGCTGACACAGACACTCTTTGCCGATGCTGCGGCCAAGGTTGATGCGCCGTGGGCAGCGTTTCTGGATCAGCTGCGCGAGGTCACGCAGGCCGATGGCGCGGGCCTTTGTGTGGATGCTGAGGGAGCTGACCTTAGGACACGCGGTGACTGCCCCGTTGTTGATGCGCCGCTCCGTGGACGCCTGCGGATCGATCGAGTCTATGCCCAAGACGGCTTGCCGCTCGCCGATTGGACTAAGGGGTTTTTGCGTGTCGTTAAGGCACGGATCGATGCAACCTCGCATGTCACGGTCTGGCTGCATCGTGGTCTGCACCGCAAGGATTTCCGCAGTTCTGACGGGCAAATCCTATCTGCTCTGACACCATTCTTCGGGCAGGCGGCGCAGATATCGCGGGCCCTACATGCAGAACGGTCAGAGGCGGCCTTGTCGGAAACCCTCGCCTCGCGGCTCGGCGCGGGGTGGATCGTGTTGGATCGGTTTGGCGTCGTGCAATCATTGTCTGGTGCCGCGCGAGAGTGGGGCGAACGCGAGGGGCTGCGGATAGAGGATCGGCGGCGGCTCGAATTTTCTGATGCGGATGTTGCGCAGGTTTATCGAACGGGATTTGCCGCTGTTTTGGCGGGAGAGGGTCCCGTTACGGTTCCGATGCTTGGCGCCGAACTTGTGCTGTCGCTGAATGATGATTTTGGAGACGGTGCGGTCGTTGGATCCCTTCGAACAATGCCGATGGCGTCAGAGATTTCACACGAACGGATCGCAGCGCATTTCGGTCTCAGCCGCAGCGAAACGCGATTGCTCGCGCAGTTATGTGATGGTCATACCTTGCGCAGCGCCGCTGAGGTTCTTGGCTGGACTGAAGAGACTGCGCGGAGCACGTCTAAGGTGATCTTTGCGCGGCTCGGCGTATCGGGTCAGCCCGCGATGATCAGGCGGATCATGGGCAGCGGTGTTTGGTTCTAGCTACGGTGCGCCAAAGAGGTGCAACACCACGGGAATGGTGAGCAGCGCGCCGACAGTCTGGAGCGTTACGATCCCCGCCATGAACGTCCCGTCGCCACCCATTTGTCGGGTCAATACATAGGACGATGGGGCCGTCGGTACTGCAGAAAAGACAACGAGGACGAGGGCTTCTACGCTCGACAAATCAAAGACGAAAGCGACGCCAACGGCCAAACACGGCATCAACGCGAGGCGGCATACAGCGTTGCCTAGCAACGGGATCAGGTCTTGACCGAGTGCCGATGGGCGAAGTGCTGCGCCGACACAAAGAAGGCCAAGCGGCAAGCTACCTTGGGCCAGTAGTTTCAACACTTGGCCCGTTCCGAACGGCAACCCGACATTGGTGATCGCCAGCACGGCGCCGACAACACAGGCTATAACCAATGGGTTCATCCCAACCTTTTTCAGAAGCATTACGGGCGATCGCCAGACCGCCCCATCGCTCAGCGCGATGATCGCGAGGATGTTCACAAGCGGCACGGCGATTGCGAGGTAAACTGCCGCCCGTTCAAGGCTTTGCGCACCAGCCACCATCGCGAGGACGGAAAGCGCGAGGTAGGTGTTGAACCGCAACACGCCTTGAAGCGCCGGACCGAACCGTTCGGTTGGCGTCGGCCTCATCGCGCGGAGCACATAGAGCACGACCGCCCCGATCATGATCGTCGCAACCGCTGACGCGCCGAGGCGCAATATCTGTGGGTCACGGATCGGCGCATTGGCGAGGTTCGACACCAATAGAGTGGGGAATAGAACGTAGTAATTCAGCCGTTCCGCCGCGGGCCAAAAGGCGTCAGACGGAAACCCTTTGCGGGCCAAAACAAAGCCGCAGCAAATCAAGGCAAAGATCGTCCAGATCGCCGTCAGCATGTCTGTTCTTCCTGGCTGCACACCGCGAAATCAGGCTCTATTCCGCCTCAAGGCTTTCAAAAACCTTGCGCGCCGCACGGAAACACTCAAGCCCCTGAGGGACGCCGCAATAGATCGCAATAACGTGGATAATGGCGCGGATTTCTTCTTTGGAGACGCCATTATTGATCGCGCCGCGACAGTGCAACTCCCATTCGTGCATCTTGCCCAAGGCACCGATCATCGAGAGGTTCATCATTGATCGCGTCTTGGCGTCGATCACATCGTCACCCCAACCAAAGCCCCAGCACCACGCGGTCATGGCCTCTTGGAACGGGCGGGTAAAGTCATCGGCCGCGGCGAGGTTCTTTTCGACATAGTCCGCGCCGAGCGTTGCTTTGCGCTGCTCTAAACCTTTAAGGAACAGGTCTTCGTCGAATGCGGTCATGGTGGTGTCCTTTGTGGATTAGCTGGGCAAGCCTTCGACGATCACGATGGATGCGGTCGCAACGGCGTCGCGATGGGCGCGGGCCTCTTGGTATTCGGGGGAATTGTAGCAGGCGGTCGCGAGGTCCATGCTGTCAAACTCGATCACCACATGGCGCTGCCACTCAGCCCCTTCGACAGTCACAGAAGGTCCGCCACGCACAATGAACCGCCCGCCGTATTTGGTGAACGCAGCGGGGGCGATTGCCTGATATCCTTTGTACGCCTCGGGATCGGTGACGGTGACGAGGGCAATCCAATAGGCCTTAGGCATGGTCAGGTCCTGTTTCTGCTTTGAGGTAGCGTTGTGCTGTATGCGATGCATCATCAATGTGTCGATGGACGGCAGTGCAGGCTGCATCGGGATTTCGGCTGAGGATCGCGTCATAGATTGCGGTCATATGGGTGAGGCCCGACACAGGCCTATCCGTGGCCGAAAGTGTCAGTGCCCGAAGTCGACTGATCCGACCGTTGAGCCGCTGAACAATGTCCCACGCCACGCTGTGACCGGCCGCATCGAATATAATCTGGTAAAACCGCGTGGTTGTTTTGCGTAGCTCTGACCATTCGCCCGTTTGAGTGGTTTCACCAATGCGTTTGAGCGCCTCGCCCAACGACTTTGCGCATGCGGCGTCGTGCATTTCAGCGCAAGCGGCAGCTGCCGATCCTTCGAGCTGGCGACGGATGTCGTAGATTTGACGCGCCTGATCCCAATCGAGCGAGGCCACCGTCGGCCCACGATTGGGCACCAGTTCAACCAGCCCTTCGGCCTCAAGAAATCGGATCGTCTCGCGGATCACGGTGCGGCTGACGCCCAACTGTTCGCACAAGGGCCGTTCGACGAGCCGTTCTCCAGGCGCAAAGTGGCCTGAGATAATCGCCTCTCGCATCCGTTCCTGCACGATATCGCGCAGGGTTTGCGGGGCTTTGGCAATTTTCAGAAGGGCGGTTTTCGGTTCGGTCATGGGGTGGACGTTAGCAATCGTGTGCGGGTCTCACAAGATATGATTGACATATTGTCTGATGGTATACCATAAATTCTCCAACACCCTCGAATAAGGAATCTGCCGTGCCTGCCGAAATTAGAAAAACGCTCCTCCATGTCGAAAACACGCTGATCGAAGGCGGCAAGACGGCAGAGCGTCCCTTGACCCTTATCGCGGCAATGGCCGTCATTCGGAACCCTTGGGCAGGGCAGGGCTTTGTCGAAGATCTCGCACCAGCGATCCGCGATTGCGCACCGGGTTTGGGTGAACTGCTGACTAAGATGATCATCGACGCGGCTGGTGGCGGCGACAAGGTCGAAGGCTACGGCAAAGCCGCTATCGTTGGTTTGAACGGTGAGGTCGAACATGCCTCAGCGCTGATCCACACGCTGCACTTCGGGAACCACTACCGCAACGCGGTTGGCGCGAAATCTTACCTGTCGTTCTGCAACACCCGCGGTCCTGCCAATGCGCCGTTGCTGATCCCGTTGATGGACAAAAACGATGGCGGGCGTCGGTCGCATTATCTGACGATCCAAACTTCGGTGTGCGATGCCCCTGCGGCGGATGAAATCCTGATCGCGCTTGGTGCATCGATCGGTGGCCGCCCGCATCACCGCATTGGCGACCGCTATCAAGACCTCAAGGAGTTGGGCCATGACGTCGACAACCCTGCGGCTGTCTAAGTCAGGCCGCCCGGTTGCCCTGCGCGATCATGGCGCGGGCAATCCTGTGGTTCTGATCCATGGCGTCGGGATGCAGTCCGCGTCTTGGGGTCCGCAGATTGATGCGCTCGCCAAGGATCACCGTGTGATTGCGGTCGATATGCCAGGTCATGGCGGGAGCGACCCTTTACCTATGGGCAGCGCATTAGCGGACTATGTGACATGGTGTGCTGAGGTCATTCAATCGTTGGGGCTTGGTCCCGTTGCGATTGCAGGGCATTCGATGGGCGCGCTGATTGCGGTAGGTTTTGCGATTGAGCACCCAGAGCATGTGACCCGAGTTGCGCTGTTGAACGGTGTTTTCAAACGCGACGCCGCAGCGCGGGATGCCGTGATCGCACGGGCGGAGAGCCTACGGGGCGGTGCAATCGACCTACAGACGCCGCTTGATCGTTGGTTTGGTGATAGTGAAACTGATCAAGCTGCGCGAGCGCAGGTCAAAGGTTGGCTCTCTGCCGTCGACCTTGATGGATATGCAACTGCATATACAGCTTTCGCGCACGGCGATGCGACTTATGCCGACCGTATCTCACAGATTGAATGTCCGTTCCTTGCATTGACGGGCGATGGCGACCCCAATTCGACCCCCGCAATGTCACAGGGAATGGCTGATCTGGCCCAAAACGGTCGGGCCGTGGTCATCAACGGGCATCGCCACATGGTAAATCTGACTGCCGCCGATGAGGTGAGCACTCATTTACTGGAATGGCTCCGCGCCCCTGTCAGCCAAAAGGAGCTGCAATGACCGACATAGATCCTCGTGCCCTGCGCAATGCCTTTGGCACCTTTATGACTGGCGTGACCGTGGTCACGTCGAAGGACGGCAACGGTACGCCTTTGGGTTTTACCGCGAACTCCTTCACCTCTGTGTCGCTGGACCCACCACTGGTGTTGGTCTGCCTCGCGAACTCGTCAAAGAACTACGACGCCTTTGTCGGCGCACAAGGGTTTGCCGTGAACATTCTGGCGGAAACACAAATCGCGCTGTCGAACACCTTTGCCAGCCGCGTCGAGGACCGCTTTGCCGAGGTGGACTGGCGCGATGGGCCGAACGGCAGCCCGATTTTGGCCGATGTGAGTGCGTGGTTCGATTGCGCGATGCACCAGACCGTCGATGCTGGCGACCACGTTATTCTGATCGGTGAGGTCAAAGCCTTTGACGCCAATACCACCTCTGGTCTTGGCTATGCGCGGGGTGCCTATGTCACACCGTCCACTGCCGCTGAGGCACTCGAGCATAGCGGTAACCTGATCGTTTCTGCGCTGATTGAACGGGACGGTACGGTCCTTTTGATCGACGACGGTAAGGGGGGGCTGACACTGCCTGAACGCGCCGTCAAAGATCATGGTGCCTCTGCAACTTTACGCGGTTTGTTCGACACTGTCGGCGTCGATGCTCAGCCATCGTTCCTGTATTCCGTGTTCGACGACAGCGACCGCAAACGTCAGCACATCTGTTTTCTCTGCCAAACAGGTGATGAGACCCCGCAGCAAGGCCAGTTCATCCCCTTGACCGAGGACACATTGGCCAAGGTCAGCGACCCAGCGATTGTCACCATGCTCCGCCGTTTTGGGGCAGAGGCGCAACTGGGCACCTACGGCATTTATTACGGCGACACAAAGAGCGGCGAGGTCCGCCCCATTTCCCACGGGAGACAATAAAATGCGTTTTTCGTTATTCGTTCATATGGAGCGCGTCTCGTCTGATCAGGACCAAAAAGAGCTTTATGATCAGTTCGTTGAACTCGCTAAAATGGCCGACGAAGGCGGGATGTACGCGGTTTGGACGGGTGAACATCACGGCATGGATTTCACCATTTCGCCGAACCCGTTTCTAAACCTGATCGACCTCGCGCGGCAGACCAAGAATGTACGCCTTGGCACGGGCACCGTGATTGCCCCGTTCTGGCATCCTATCCGCCTCGCTGGTGAAGCGGCGATGACCGACATGATCGTCGATGGGCGGCTGGACCTTGGTATTGCTCGTGGTGCTTACAGCTACGAATACGAACGCATGATGCCTGGCATGGACGCGTGGGAAGCTGGCCTTCGGATGCGAGAATTGGTTCCCGCGATCAAGGGCCTCTGGAAAGGCGACTATGCCCAAGAGGGACAGTTCCATTCCTTCCCCGCGACGACATCCTCGCCCAAGCCCGTGCAAAAAGACGGCCCGCCGATCTGGATCGCGGCCCGTGACCCGAACAGCCATGAATTCGCCGTATCGAACGGCTGCCACGTGCAGGTTACACCGCTCTGGCAGGGTGAAGCAGAGATCATCAAACTGATGGATACCTTCAACGCGGCCTGCGAGAAATTCCCAGATATGCCGCGCCCAAACATCATGTTGTTGAACCACACCTACATCGCATCTGACGCCGCCGACGCGCAGCAAGCGGCAGAAGAAATCAATAGGTTCTACTGCTATTTCGGGGCATGGTTCAAAAACGAACGCCCTGTATCGCAGGGCCTAATTGAAACCCTGTCAGACGAGGATATCGCGGCCCACCCGTTCTACACGCCCGAGGCCATGCTGCGTGACAACGTCATCGCCACGGCTGACGACGCCATTGCGCGGATCAAAGGCTATGAGGACATGGGCTACGATGAATACTCGCTCTGGATTGACAGCGGGATGAGCTTTGAACGGAAGAAAGCTTCACTCCAGCGGTTCATTCAGGACGTGATGCCCGCATTTGCCTAAAGGACGACACATGCAGCAGTTTCAGCAATATATCGGCGGTGCGTTTGACGATGGGTCCGCTCAGTTTGACAGTCGCGATCCGTCGACAAACGCTGTTTGGGCCACCATGCCAGAGGCTCGAACGGCCGATGTGAACCGCGCTGTTGAAGCTGCTCATGCTGCATTCCTGTCGCCCGAGTGGTCGCTGATGACCGCAACGGCGCGTGGTAAACTTCTGTATCGACTGGCGGATTTGATCGCTGAAAACGCGCCAAAGCTGGCAGAACTGGAGACCAAGGATACTGGCAAGATCATCCGCGAAACATCTGCACAGATCGCCTATGTTGCTGATTATTATCGGTATTATGCGGGCCTTGCCGATAAGATAGAGGGCGCGCACCTCCCCATTGATAAACCCGATATGGAGGTCTGGCTTCGCCGCGAACCCATCGGCGTTGTCGCTGCAATCGTCCCGTGGAACTCTCAACTCTTCCTATCTGCGGTCAAAATCGGCCCCGCCTTGGCCGCGGGCTGCACAGTGGTGCTTAAAGCGTCCGAGGAAGGTCCCGCCCCCTTGCTCGAATTCGCGCGGATATTTGATCAGGCAGGATTTCCAAAGGGCGTTCTGAACGTCATCACGGGCTTTGGCGCTGAATGCGGCGCGGTACTAACCTCGCACCCCAAGGTCGCTCATGTTGCCTTTACGGGCGGCCCGTCCACGGCACGTCAAATCGTGCGAAATTCGGCTGAAAACCTCGCTTCTACTTCGCTCGAACTCGGTGGCAAATCGCCGTTCATTGTGTTCGACGACGCGGATATCGAAAGCGCGGTGAATGCGCAGGTGTCGGGTATTTTTGCCGCGACTGGGCAAAGCTGCGTCGCCGGATCCCGCCTCATCGTGCACAATGCGATCAAAGACACCTTCCTCGCCCGCCTCAAACAAAAGGCCGAGGCTGTTGTGATTGGTGTGCCCGACAAAATGGAAACCGAAGTCGGCCCGCTTTGTTCCGCGCGCCAGATCGAGACAGCCGTCGACCTGATCAAACGGTCAGTTGATTGCGGAGCGACGGTGATGACGGGCGGCGCGCCTCTCGATCGCGAAGGCAATTATTTCCCGCCCACAATCATCGACTGTTCGGACGCAAAAGACGCGCCCTGTCTCAGCAACGAATTCTTTGGGCCTGTCCTCTCCGTCATTGGGTTCTACACCGAAGCCGAAGCGCTCGCCATCGCGAATGACACTAAATTCGGCCTCGGGGCAGGGGTCTTTACCCAGAACCTCACCCGCGCCCACCGCATGATCCGCGGCATTCGGTCAGGTATCGTCTGGGTCAACACCTACCGAGCCGTCAGCCCATTGGCGCCTTTCGGCGGGCACGGGCTCAGCGGGCATGGTCGAGAAGGCGGGATCGAAGCGGCATTGGACTACACAACAACCAAGGCAGTTTGGCTCCGCACCAGCGACGACCCAATCCCTGACCCGTTTGTGATGCGGTGATGGTTGATTTTGATATGTCGTCCATGGCGCTTCTTGATGAAGACCTCTTGCCTTTGTCTTATACTAACTCATTACGTTAGTACCTACGGTGGCTCATTCGATATCCTTGCATTGAAGATAAATAGATCGTTTTTAGAGTTCTTTTTTAGTTTAACGCCGATCTGATGGCTAGAGGTGCGTCACTGAGATCGGCACGCAGATAGACAATGGTTTGGTCGACTTAGCCTTGCTGCAAAGATGCAACGCTCGATAGGTTATGATTGGTGCACATTCTCATAGACCGTCGCTGCGCATCCTTTTCATCTATGTGACGCTATCAATCAGCGCTAACTGAGATTGCTCCCTCTGGAACTGGTTCTCAGTTATGTGTATCAAAAATTTAAATGCTGCACATGACGTTTATGTGCAACATCATTGTATTTGATGCACATAGGATGAATATGGGCCCAGTTTCACACTCTCGCACTGCACAGGTTGTCTATCAGGATTTGTTGCGCATGCACCTTGACGAGGCCGCGTCAGAAGTCGTGGGGAGCATCGAAGAAAGGCATCGCAACGGGCGGACATATCTTTACGATCGGTTTCGTATCGGCACTGAAATGAAAAGTCGGTATATTGGAGAGGATAATGCGGATCTTCGAAGTCGTCTTGCGGGCGCTTCTGAACTGAAAGCTGATGCGCATGATCGGCAAAAGCGGATGTCACGCTTAGCGCGTGTCCTAAGAGCCGAAGGCCTGATTGGGACAGACCGAGAAACGGGATCGCTTCTATTGGCATTCTCAAAAGCTGGCGTTTTTCGTCTTGGCGGCACGTTGATCGGAACGGCCTCGTACGCGCTTTACCAAGGCGAGCTGGGTATTCGGTTCGACTCGGATGAGATAGCCCAGACGGGGGATATCGATTTTACCAGCTTTGAAAGGCTTTCTGTCGCACTCGGTGATCGTGTCGAGCAAGAACCGAGTGATATCCTTCGGTCTATGAAATTCGAAGCGGTGCCGGGAGTATTTGATCGCCAAATCTGGAAATGGCGTCAAAGCGGAGGGGAGGCAATGGTCGAATTCCTGACGCCCGCCTTCGGGGACGAAGGCATAAAGCCACTTCCGGCCCTCGGTGTAAGCGCCCAGGCCCTGAATTATCTGAACTTCTTAATCGCTGAACCAATGCATGCGTTAGCCATATATCGGTCTGGCGTCCTTGTTCAGATTCCTCGTCCGGAGAGATTTGCCATCCATAAGTTGATCGTAGCCAGCAGACGTCAGGGTGGACCAGATGAAGCAAAAGCGCGAAAGGATCGCGCGCAAGCGGCGTTTTTGATCCGAGTGCTCGCCGAAGATCGTCCAGATGATCTCTCAGAGGCCTATGAGCTGGCCTTGTCACAAGGCCCCAAATGGCGAGAGCGGATTGCGTCCAGTCTGGATCGGATGCCAGAGGCTAAGGCGTTGCTGAATGGGTTGAGTTGAGCATTAGCAGACAAATTATTGCGTCGAAGTTGCGCCCGCCTCGCCATTTATTAACATAACTATGATCATTGTAGAATCTGGTACTTATTGGAAATTGCAAACCCGGAATTCAGCTCCACTAATCATAGTTTTCGGATTTAACTTCACTAAGCTCGATCTTGAGCCTACAATATACTCCTGAAACATACTCCTAATTTGGGTGACCGCATGGGACGAGTTAAAGTGAACCTGACCCTCGACGCTGACATTGTACAAACGGCGAGGGATTTAGGGTTGAATATGTCGCGCCTCGCGGAAGCGGCTATCGCTGATGCGACGAAGTCGGAGCGCAATCGGCTGTGGCGCCTTGAAAACTCTGCTGCGATTGAACAGTATATCACGGAAGTGGAGCGCGAAGGTCTAGCGCTCACTGACTTGAGAAGCTTCTGATGGCGCAATTCGATGTTTTTCGCCTGAAAAGCGGTCAGTTGGTTGTCGATCTGCAGACAGACCTTATTGGCATCGAAGTCTCTCGGGTCGTTGCACCGCTAAGAGACGCCGGACGATATGCATCGTTTCCAGGACTGACACCCAAGGTCGTGTTCGGCGATCAAGAATGGATCGTCCGTGTGCAGGAGATCGCGGCGGTCTTGAGAGGTGAACTGAACGAACAAGTAGGTTCGTTGTCCGAATACCGTGATCAGATCAAGAGGGCGCTGGATATCTTGATCGATGGGGTTTGAGCCCCATCTTGAATTTCATAATGAAGATTATGTTAATAAATTGCTAACGTTTTATATTGGATAGAACCTTCCCAGAACTATCACTCAGCTTGCTCCGAGCTTCGTATCATTGTTCAGGTGACGGTCATGTCTGAGACCATGGCAACCGTAATCTGCAGGGCAGAACTACCGTCTCACCCTGCTCCGCCGAATATAAGGATGCAATAGTTTGCAAAATTTTACTTTTTTGCTGAGCCTTGTTCCAGACTTGTGTAGGTTGGCCGCAAAAGAAATGACCTAGGATATTACCGCATGACACCGACGCTTAAGGATGTTGCCTTACGGGCTGGCGTTTCGACCTCTGCGGTGTCGCGCACCTTTACAGATGGGGCGTCTGTCTCTGACAAGATGCGTAAAAAGGTCGAAAAGGCGGCGGCAGAGTTGGGTTACAGTCCAAACTTTATCGCGCGGAGCCTGACCACCCGTCGAACCAAATTGATCGGCCTTGTCTCTGACAACTTCTACAACCCTGTTTTTCTAGAAGTGTTCGACCGTTTTACCCGTGCCCTGCAGGACTGCGGCCTCCGCCCGTTGCTCGTCAACTTGAGCAATGAAACAGACCCTGAAAATTCAGTGCGGATGTTACAACAGTATTCGGTTGATGGTGTTATGGTGGTGTCGTCCACTCTCCCCCCAGAATTTTCTAAGGCCTTTCGGGATAAGAACATCCCTGTCGTCAACACCTTTGGACGGCACGCAACAAGCCCTGATGTTCACGTTGTAGGGATCGATAACGTAGCCGCAGGACGGATGGCGGCACGTGAGTTGGTGTCCCGAGGATACAAATCCATCGCGTTTTTGGGCGGACCGAAGCGGGCAACCTCGACCTTGGATCGTCTCGAAGGCTTCCGTGCGGAGATGGCGCAGCATCCGGACATCGCGTTCACATTCAGCTTTGCGTCAGCATATTCGTTTCAGGCCGGACGCGCTGAAATTCTAAGGATCGCAGAACACGGTTTGGCAGAAGCCTATTTTGGCGGCGACGACGTTTTGTCAGTCGGCATCCTGAGTGGTCTTCAGGACCTCGGCAAAGGTGTGCCAAACGATGTTGGTCTACTCGGATTCAACAACATGGAAATGGCTGGCTGGGAAAACATCGCCCTGACCACCATCCACCAACCAATCGCGCAGATCATTGCGTCTTCGGTCGAACTGATGGTGGCCATGCTCGAAAACCCAGATCGCTACCCAGAGGCACGATTGTTCCCATGTCATGTGGTCGAGCGCAAAACGTTGCGCCCGATCCAGAGCCGTTAACGGAACATTGGCGGGCGAGCATCCATCCACGCGCCGCCCTGTTTTGCCGAGGCAACCGCGGTGTGAACAGCCGCCATTGACCGCACACCATCCGCCGCGTTTGGCAAACCATCACGTGTCTCACCACGGATCGCATCGGAGAGATCGCAGTAGATGTTCGCCACGGCCAATGGAAAACCCTCTGGGTGGGCAATGGCAACACGGGACAGACGCTGTGCGTCCTCGTGCAGACCCCCCTCGCCTTTCTCGATGATCTGCGTGCGCCCACCAACGGGCGTATAGATCAACTGGTTCGGCTGCTCGGACGCCCAACGCAAGCCGCCTGTTTCGCCAAAGACTTGAATGTCGAACCCGTGCTGGCGACCGATGGCCACAGACGAGGTCCACAAGCGACCAACCGTGCCACCCGCCATCCGGAAATTAACCATCGCATCGTCTTCGAGCACGCGGCTCGGGATTGTGGAGGCAAAGTCCGCCGATAATTTTTCAACCGTATCATCGGCAATAAACGTCGCCATATGGAGCGCGTGGATACCGCAGTCAGCGAACTGCCCCGACACCCCCGCCATCGCGGGGTCATACCGCCACCGCACACGCGGGTTGTCAGCATCGGTCGCATCGCCATGGTGCCCGTGGCTAAAGTTCGTGACGACTAGACGCACCTTCCCGATCTCGCCAGCACGGACCATCGCACGAGCCTGACGCACCATCGGATAGGCCGAATAGCAGTAGTTCACGGCGCAGATTTTGCCCGTCTTTTCTGCGATCCGAACAATCTCTTCGCCCTCTTCGACGGTCATGGTCATCGGCTTTTCACACAGCACGTTGAACCCAGCCTCAAGGAACGCTTTTGTGATTTCAAAGTGGGTAGCGTTAGGAGTTGCCACGGTCACGAGGTCAACGCGATCGTCGCGCCCCTTTTCTCCTGCCAGCATCTCTTGCCAATCGCCATACGCACGATCCTCAGCGATCCCGAGCCGTTGCGCATAGTCGCGTCCCACATCAGGACGATGATCCAGTGCGCCAGCGACAAACTCGAAACGTCCATCCGCCTGAGCCCCCAAACGGTGCGCGGGTCCAATTTGGCTGCCTTCACCGCCGCCGATCATGCCCCATTTTAGCTTTGCCATGTTCGGTCTCCTCAAAAGCCGATGGATTGAAGGTACTGACGGTTTGCGCGGGCATCCTCTAGCGGCGTGCCCGGCATGGACGGGTCGCAGTCCTGTTCGACGGTGCACCATCCCTCAAACCCAGCGTCGAGGAGGACCTGCCGAACAGCCGCAAAATCAACATCGCCCTGACCAAGGTTGCAGAAAATACCCTGTCCGCAAGCTTTGTAGAAATCGGTCCGATTGGCGACAACGTCTGCCTTTACGACTGGGTTGATGTCTTTGAAGTGCATGTAGGAAATACGGTTGATGTGCCGTTTCATAAAGGAGACTGGATCAAACCCTGCATAGGAGTGGTGACCCGTATCAAAACAGATTTTCAACACGCGCTCATCCACCTCATCCAAGAGCCTTTCAAGCTCTGGCTCAAAGTCGATAAAGCCTGCGGCATGGGCATGAATACTGGTGGTCAGGCCATAGTCTTCGGTGCCCATTTTCGCGATGGCTGCGATCCGATCCCGAAACGCGCGCCATTCGTCTGAGTCCATCTGCTCGGCCTCATTCGCACGGCCAGCGGTGGCTGCGCGGCGTGGTGAAATGCTATCGATCAGAACGAGGTGCTCTGCCCCATGCGCGACCAGCGCTTTGCAGGTACGAACACTTGCGTCCATCACCTCGTCCCATTTTGCGGGATCATGGAAGGGACGGAACACAACGCCGCCGACGATCTCTAGGTCACGTTCTGCCAAGGCTGGCGCGAGGACCGCAGGGTCTTCGGGCATGTAGCCAATCGGGCCGAGCTCGATCCCCTTATACCCTGCTCCTGCGCACTGATCCAAAACCGACTGCCATGTCGGATAGGACGGGTCGCTAGCGAATTCGATGCCCCATGAACACGGGGCGTTTGCGATTTTGATGGTCATTTACTGGCGCCTTTCAAACGCAATCAGACAGACGATACTTCAACCCAAGCCTTGCTGCGCGACGACACCATCGACGCCTCAATCACTTGGTTCACCTCCATGCCATCCTCAAAGGTCGGCCAGACGGGAGAGCGGGTTTCAATCGCCCGCAAGAAATCACGGGCTTCGATGATGATTTGGTCCTGATAGCCCGTGCCATGCCCCGGACCCTGACAGAAGGGCAGGTAATCGGGGTGCGCGGGCCCCGTCAGAATTTTGCGGAAGCCCCGCGTCGCCTCGGGTTCATCCATGGAATAAAGCCAGATCGCGTTCTGATCCTCTTGATCAAAGCGGATGGCCCCTTTGGTTCCTGTAATCTCATAGGCGTAGCCCATTTTGCGACCATGTGCGACGCGGCTGAAATACATCTGCCCCATCGCCCCATTGGCAAACCGGCACATAAGTTGTCCATGATCATCATTGGTCACAATCCCGCCGGGGCGATTGTTGTGCACCGTTTCGATCTCTGCAATTACCGATTTGATCGGACCGATCAGCGCCAAGGCGCCATTGATCATATGAGGCGCAAGATCCCCCATCGTGCCGTTCGCATCGCCTTGGGTCCGCCAATTGGCAGGCGCATTTGGATCGGCCAAGAAGTCCTCTGTGTGTTCGCCGCGAAACCAAACAACATCGCCAATCGCACCTTCGGCGATAAGCTGGCGGGCGAATTGGCTCGCGGGGGTGCGGATATAGTTAAAGCCCACCATGCTCACCTGCCCTTCGGCAGCGGCCACCATCGCGCGACTGTCGTCGAGCGAGGCGCCGAGCGGTTTTTCGCAAAAGACAGGTTTATTCAGCGCAAATGCCGCCTCGGCGATCGCACGATGGGTCGCCTGCGGGGATGCGATAACAATGGCCTCGACCTTGGGATCATTGACCAATTCACGCCAGTCATCAGTACCACGGGCAAAACCATAGGCGACGCGGTAGTTCTCGGCCGAGGCCTTGGAACTGGCGCAGACCATTTCCAAGCGCGGACGAAGGGTCGTGTTGAACACCGCACCGACAGCCGACATGGCAACGGCGTGGGCCTTCCCCATGTATCCACCGCCGATGATACCGATCCCGATTTCCGCCATAAAACCCCTCCCGCAAAATCAGTTTGCAACCGCTTGCAATATTCGTATCCTTCCGTTCAAAGTCATGCAAGCGTCAAACGCGCATCGCGGTCGGCGGGATCACAAATCGAGGGTTAGCTGAGAGATGGATATTTTCGACGCGATAAAGCGCAATAGCTATGTCGTCTTAGGCCGTGTCGGCATGGACCTCTTTTCTGATACAGGCATCGCGATTGAAGACGCGACGACGTTTAACGCTGACTTGGGCGGATCCTCCGCCAACATCGCCGCTGGGATCGTAAAACTGGGGGGTCAGGCCTCGCTCGTCACGCGCGTCTCTGACGATGCCGTTGGTCGGTTCTGTGTTGGGAAACTTAAACACTACGGGGTCGGCTGCGAATATGTGATCCCCCAAGGCGGGGAAGCTCGCAATTCGCTCGCCGTCTATGAAACACGCGTCGAGGGGCACCAATCGGTGATCTACCGCAATGGGGCTGCCGATTTTGAAATGACGGTCGCCGACGTTGAGGCGGTCGACTACGGCAAATTTGGGGCTTTGATCGCCGCAGGCACTGTTTTTGCCGCAGAGCCATCACGCTCAGCTGCGTTTCGCGCGTTTGATTTGGCGCGGGCGGCAGGTCTGCCGATCATCTTTGACGTGGATTACCGCCCCTATAGTTGGCCCAGTGCACAGGTCGCCGAAGATGTCCTATCCCGCGCAGGTTCAATGTCCGATGTGATCATCGGCAATGACGATGAATTCGGCTTTATGGCGGGCAGCAAGGACGACGGCCTCACAAAAGCGCGGCAACTCGCTGAGACCTCTGCGCAGATCGTTGTTTACAAAATGGGCGAACATGGCGCGGTGACCTTCCACGACGGCACCGAATTGCGCACGGGCATTTACGCTGTCGAAGCCGTCAAACCGACCGGTGCAGGCGACAGTTTCATGGCTGGTTTTTTGACGTCTATCGCAGACGGTCATGACCTGCACACGGCCCTTCTGCGTGGATCAGCCTGCGCTGCAATCGTTGTCGCCAAACCGGGGTGCGCCCCCGCTATGCCCTACCCCGATGACCTCGACACGTTTTTGACCAATCACCCCGGCCCCACTCCGGTGGCCTAAGGAGAGATCAATGCATATCCCCCCACACGACAACCAAAACAAACCGATCGTGGATGCGAACGATCCAACGGTTCCGCTGAACTACTTCAACATCGTTAAACTCAAAGCGGGCGAAGCATTTACCTATCAAGTGCCGAACTACGAAACCTGCATCGCACCCGCGACAGGCACCGTCGATGTCGACGTAGAGGGTGTGCATTTTGCCGACCTTGGCAATCGGGGGGTCGATGTGTGGGATGGGGAACCAGAGGGCGTCTATGCCCCGTCAGGCGCGAAGGTAACTTTGGTCGCAAAACGTGACACTGAAACCTTTATCGCAGGTGCCCGATACGACAAAGTTCTCGACCCGTTTGATGTGCGTGTCGCAGACATCGACAAAGTCCAATATGGGTCGGACGACACAAAGACCCACCGCAAGATCAAACACATCCTCGGCCAGAAACAACATGATAAAGTTGGTCGTCTATTGGTGTCCGAACTCTTTACCGTTGGTCAGGGAGGCTGGTCCGGCTTCCCGTCGCATAAACACGACACGGACCGTTGGGACGACAACGGAATCCTTATCGAGACACGTCATGATGAGACCTATAACTTCCGCTTTCGTCCGAACCATGGCGGCGGGGTGCAAATCCTTCAACGCGAGGAAGGTAAGGTCGGCGATGCCTATCAACTGATGGACCGCTCCACCATTTGCATCGACAAAGGCTACCATCCCTGCGCTGTGCTGCCTGGGTATGAGATGTATTATTTCACCATTCTCGGCGGCCTAAGCCAGCGCAGTCTCGTTCAGTTTTTCCAGCCCATCCATGCCTATCAGGTCGAAACGATCCCCGGCATCAAAGACATGGTGGCCAAGTTCAAATGACCATCGCGACGCTCGCCGAGGTTCTGGAACCCGCACTCAAGCAAGGCTATGCCGTGGCTGGTCTAGTCACATTGGGTTGGGAGGATATGTGCGCCTATGTTGAAGCCGCCGAAGCCGAGGGTTGCCCTGTGATATTACAAGCAGGTCCGTCCTGCCGCGCGCACACACCGCTGCCAATCCTAGGCCAGATGTTTCGCCATCTTGCAGAGCAGGCCGCAGTGCCTGTGGTCGCCCACCTCGACCACGGGTATTCGCTCGACGACTGTCGAATGGCAATTGACGCGGGATTCACCTCAGTCATGTTCGACGGATCGCGCAAACCCTTGCGTGAGAACATTGATGAAACCGCAGCCATTGTGGAAATGGCGCACCGCGCGGGGGTCTCTTGTGAAGGCGAAATTGGTTTTGTGGGCTATGCGAACGGCGAACAATCGGCGGGAACAGACCCAATTGAAGCGGCAGAGTTTGCTCGGCAAACAGGCGTTGACGCAATGGCCGTTTCGGTTGGAAACGTGCACCTGCAACAAACGGATGGGGCAGGCTTGGACCTCGACCGTATCCACGCGATTGAAGCGGTCACAAACGTCCCACTCGTCATACACGGCGGATCAGGCGTTCCATCAGCGCAACGGCGTGAATTGGCACTCGGGTCGAATATCTGCAAATTCAACATCGGGACAGAGTTGCGGATGATCTTCGGCGCGGCACTTCGCCAGACTTTGACAGATCATCCTGACCAGTTCGACAGGCTCGAAATCCTCAAAGCGACGATGAACCCAATGACCGAAGCTACGAGGACCATTTTGCGAGAGTTAATGTCGAGCTAGGTTGACCTCCGCCGATCACGACAAAAGCTGCATTACCTCGACTTCAGCTAAATCGTCACCGCTGCGATCTTAAAAGAGATGCTCGACCGCGGGATCAGGCACAAAACGCCAGTTGCGGCGCGGTCCTGCCATGACGTTCAGATAATACATCTCGAACCCATAAGGCGCACCGCAGGGGTGATGTCCACGCGGGACCAAAACCACATCGCCATCAGACACAGCCATGGTCTCGTCCAAGGTGCCATCCTCGGTGTAGACGCGCTGGATGCCGAACCCTTGGGCAGGGTTGAGACGGTGGTAATAGGTTTCTTCGAGGTAGGTAATCCGCGGGAAATCGTCCTCATCATGGCGGTGGCTCGGGTAGGATGACCAATGGCCCGCAGGGGTAAAGACTTCGGTGACCAAGAGGCTGTCACAGTAGTCCTCATTCTCCATCGCGATGTTGTTGATAAAGCGCGTGTTGGTGCCCGTCCCACGCTGGGTCAACGTGATCCCGTCCGGCCCAATACGACGCGCCTCATGGCCACTTTTACCAGGCGCCAAACAGACCGCGATCACGCAATCGGTCGTCGCGGTCGCCTCCCAGCTGTTGTCGTTCGGCACATAAAGGCAATGCGGCGGCGTCTTTTCAAAGACGTTCATCCGCTCGCCCAATTCCCCCCAAGACTGCCCTGCGGCGTCAAAGGTTGCCTTGCCTTCGACCATCACCAAAATGGCTTCGTTGTCGCCCAAAGCCTCGCCCACGGTTTCGCCTGCACGCAGACGGTAGAGCGAGAACCCAACATAGCGCCATCCTGCCGACTGCGGCGTGATCTGATGCACCTTTCCATGTGTTCCAAACGGTTTGCACAAAAGATCAGGCATCGTCGGCGTCCTTTTCAGGGTCAGTCGGGTTAAACACGATAAAGAACGAATAGGCAGCGTAAGCCCCTAAACCCCCGAACATGACGGCCCAACCGGGCGATCCTGTCCAAAGCTCGACCACCGTCCAAAATACGCAGATCGCGACCAAAAGAACGCGCAGCCACAAAGGACGGAAGAAGGGGTCATTCATTTTAAACATCAGATAAGCCCGGTTTCTGTTGCAATCCGCTTGAGCGTATGCAGGCCTAGGGTCTGATACAACAGCGGGTTCCGCACATCGGGGTCCTGCTCTGCCTCAATCACGATCCAACCGTCGTAGTTGTTGTCCGCAAGGATCTGCAGGAGCGGTTTAAAATCAACGCCGCCCTCTTGATCGCCCGGCACGGTAAAGGCGCCCTGAACAACCCCCTGAAGGAAAGACAGACCCTCTGCACGAACCTTTGCGGTGATCGCAGGACGGATGTTTTTCGCGTGGAAGTGACGAACGCGACCAACGTGTTTCTTCAACACCGCTACAGGGTCGCCACCACCAAATGCACAGTGGCCCGCATCAAACAAAAGATGCGTCGCGGGACCTGTTGCCGCCATAAACGCGTCGATTTCCTCGGGGCTTTCTACAATCGTGCCCATGTGGTGGTGATAGACCAAGGTCACGCCCTGATCCGCCAGATATTGCGCGAACTCTTCGAGTTTGGCACCAAAGGCGACCATTTCATCGGCGGTCAAGGTCGGGCGGTCATTCACGGGCAGGTCCGAGCCGTGGATCGCATTCGAGGTTTCACAAACGATACACACCTTGCAATCGTTGTGCTTCAGCTTCGCAAGGTGACCCTGCACCGCCTCAATCTCTTCGGCCACAGACTGAACCAAGAGGTTCGTCGAATACCAGCCAGAGATAAATTTCAGGCCATAGCCGCCCAAGAGCGATTTCAGCTCTGCAGGGTCATTCGGCCAACGGTGGCCGTTCTCAATACCGTCAAACCCGATCAAACGGCCCGCTTCTTCGAGAATACGGTCGGTCGAGATATTCGCACCGATGGTCTGGTCGTCATCATTGGCCCAAGCGATCGGGTTTGTACCGAACTGGATCATTATTAGTCACTCCGAAAGGGCACATCGCCCGAATAGGTCTGGAGCAGGGTCCGCCCAGCCCCACGTCTTTCTCTTTGATCAGTTCACAAGGTTCTGACGTTTCATGTTTTGGACATAGCGATCCCGCGCGTCCGACATTCTGTCGTTGCTCGGAACCTCAGGAATTGCCACGTCCCACCAGCTGCCGCCACCCGCTTCACCGGGGCCGTGCATCGGGTCGGTATCAATCACGATCACCGTCGGGATATCGCGCGATTTCGCAGCCGCCAGATGTGCCTCGAGGTCGGCAATCGACTGTGCCTTCACCGCATACGCGCCCATTGAACCCGCATGGGCCACAAAGTCGATCGCAGGTTGGGTTTCAACGCGGCAGTCTTTATAGAGGTTGTTAAACTGCTCACCGCCTGTGCCCATCTGCAGGCGGTTGATACAGCCAAACCCACGGTTATCGGTCAGAACCACCGTGAACGGCACCCGGCGCATCACAGCCGTCGCCAGTTCAGAGTTCGCCATCATATAGGACCCATCACCGACAAAGCACACAACGTCACGCTCTGGTGCGGCGAGTTTAACACCCATCGCGCCCGCGACCTCGTAGCCCATGCAGCTAAAGCCGTATTCCATGTGGTATCCACCCTGCGGCGACTGCCACAGCAGCTTGAGCGCACCAGGCATCGTGCCTGCCGCACACATCGCAATGGTTGCCTCGGATGAGGTCCGCTGAACCGCGCCAATCACTTCGCAATCCATCGGCAGGTAGCCCTCGCCGCCCTTGCGATCCGCGCAATGCGCATCGACTGTTGCCAGCCACTCCGCCCGAACAGCAGGTTTTGCGTTCGACGCCGAATACCCCGCCAAAAGACCTGTCAGTTTCTCAAGCGCGACCTTCGCATCCGACACCAGCGGATAGGCCCCGTGTTTCACCGCGTCATAGGCCGCGACGTTGATCGACACCAATTTGCGGTTCGGGTTCTCAAACAGCGACCACGACCCCGTGGTAAAGTCTTGGAACCGTGTACCGACACCGATCACCAGATCGGCCTCTTTCGACATGATATTCGCAGCCTCAGAGCCATCAACGCCCGAGGCGCCGTAGTTCATCGGATGCGATTGCGCCAAAGCCGATTTGCCCGCCTGCGTCTCAACAACGGGAATACCGAATTCGGTCGCAAAAGCGCCAAGCGTCTCTTCGGCCTCGGAATAAATCACGCCACCGCCCGCAACGATCACAGGCGACTTTGCCGCTTTGATCAGATCAGCGATCTGCGCCAACTCAGCCGCATCGGGCTCTGGACGGCGCACGCGCCAGACCTTGGGCTCAAAGAACGCCACAGGGTAATCATAGGCTTCCGCTTGCGTATCCTGGCAGAACGATAGGCACACTGGACCACAATTCGCAGGATCGGTCATCGTCGCCAAAGCACGCGGCAGTGCCGTCATGATATGCTCAGGACGCGAGATGCGGTCGTAGTAGCGCACCACAGGACGGAAGCAATCATTGGCCGAGACGGTGCCATCCTCAAAGCTCTCGATCTGCTGCAGCACAGGATCAGGACGACGGTTTGCAAACACATCACCCGGAACAAACAACACAGGGATACGGTTCACATGTGCCAGCGCCGCCGCCGTCACCATGTTCGTCGCACCCGGCCCAATCGAAGAGGTCACAGCCTGCGCACGTTTGCGCTTGAGTGTTTTCGCATAGGCAATCGCCGTATGCGCCATCGTCTGTTCGTTTTGTCCACGCCAAGTCGGCATAGTGTCAGCCGCATGGTAGAGGGCCTCCCCCAGACCCGCGACGTTACCATGGCCAAAAATACCCCAAACACCGTCGATATAGCGGTCGCCATCTTCGTTGAACTGTACAGAAAGCCACTTCACCATGGCCTGTGCGGCAGTCAGTCGGATTGTTTGTGTCATGCGTTTCCTCCCGCTTTGACGCGCGCTGCGTCCCAAATCTTGCACAAATTGGTATAGCGCTCAGCCATTTGTGCAATAGCCTCTGCATCCGTCATCGCGCCCTTCATCCAAGCCCGCGCCGCATCGCCAAAGATCGTTCGACCAACCGCGAACCCACGCACCAGCGGATAGCTGGCCGCAACCTCGAACGAGGCGCTCAGTTCCGCCTCAGGGGCATCAAGACCCAGCACCACGATACCGCGGGTATGGGGGTCGTTTTCTTCGATCCCATTGATCGCGTTCTGCCACCCCGCATGGGTCTTCATCGGCTCCAGCTTCCACCAATCTGGATATACGCCGATCTCATAGAACCGACGGATCAGGGTTGCTGTGGTGTCGTCAGTCACAGGCGCCACCTTCGACGGGATCACCTCAAGCAAGAACTCCAGACGATTCCGACGCGATGCCTCGAACAGACGCTTCACCGTCGCTTCTTGCTGGGCTTGCATCTCTGCATCGTCATCGGGGTGACAGAAGCACAGAACCTTCACCACGTTCTCTTTGGCCCATTGGTTCAGACCACCAAAGTCCGATCCCAACTCAGGCTCGAGCGTCAGCGGACGCGATCCCGGCCATTCAACGGGACGACCAACCCACAGACCCGAACCCGAGGCCGCATGCAGCGCATTCCGCCCAATGCGGTTGTCGCAGAGGATACCATACCCCTCCTGCCCGTTCTGAACCTGCTGCGCGGCCTTGAGGCACAGTTCCTTGAACTCACCGCCCTTAGCGAGGGTATACCCCTCCATCTCTTCGAGCTGCATACGGTGGTCAAAGGCAAACACCCGCATCGTCGACCAATCACCGTGACGGTTCGTCGACCAGTGGATCTGCTCCAGCTCTGCATCATTGCGCAGGTCAGGCTGTTTGATGCCCCGCTCAAAGAAGAACTCCAGCTCTTCAAGCGACGGATAAGCAGGCGTGCAGCCGTGACGCGACACCGCAAAGGCACCACAAGCATTCGCATATTTCAGCGCGGTCGGCCAATCCTCACCATCAAGCCAACCCTTCATCAAACCAGAGAAAAACCCGTCGCCCGCGCCCAATACGTTGAACACTTCAATTGGGAAGCCCGGACCCGTTTGCCCCTCATCAAGGCTGTCAGGAATATCGCCCTCAAAGGCCACAGCGCCCGCCGCACCGCGTTTGCACACCAACGTCGCGTTCGACACCTTGCGCACGGCCCGCAGCGCCTCGATCGTGTTGGTCGAACCGCCCGCAATGTGGAACTCTTCCTCGGTGCCGACGATCAGGTCAAAGAAGTGCAGCGACTTTTGCAGCGTTGCCGTCACCGCAGCGCTCTCAACAAAACGGCTCTCGCCATCGCCATGCCCCGCCACACCCCAAAGGTTCGGGCGGTAGTCAATATCCAGAGCCGTTTGCGCACCGTGCTTGCGCGCCAATTCCAGCGCCTTAATCACCGCAGCTTCGGTCTTTACGTTCGACAAATGCGTGCCCGTCGCCAGAACCGATCGCGCCGAGGCAATGAACGCCTCGTCAATATCATCTTCACACAGAGCCATATCCGCACAGTTTTCCCGATAGAAAATCAGCGGAAACTGCTCTTCGTCGCGAATGCCCAGAATAACCAGCGCCGTCAGACGCTCAGGGTCCGTGATCACCCCATCAACATTCACGCCCTCGCGCACAAGCTGCTCGCGGATAAACCGACCCATATGTTCATCGCCAACACGGGTGATCAACGCAGACTTCAGACCCAATCGCGCCGTTCCGCAGGCAATGTTCGTTGGGCTGCCACCGATGTACTTCTCAAACGAACCCATGTCCTCAAGACGACCACCAATCTGCGTCCCGTAAAGATCAACGCCAGCACGGCCAATCGTAATTACATCAAGTGTCTTCGTCATTTATCTCTGCCTTTCAGAACACCGCACAGACGATGTCCGCCTTTGTCCGAGCCCATCAAAAACAAACTCATAGACCTGAGGCCCTCAGCCAAAACCAAAGGCCTCAGATCGGGGGATTATAGTCTTACAGCTTGGCCCGTTTGTGCCGACTTCAACGCAGCCTCAGCAAGTTCGAGAGCCTTCAAGCCATCATGGCCCGTCGTCGGAGTCTCTGCACCTTTCGCAACAGCATCAACAAAAGCCGCGATTTCATTGGCATAGGCTGCAGTATAGCGCGACATGAAGAAGTTAAGCAGCGGCGGCTGTTTGAACCCGTCTGCTGTTGCCACTTCGATATTTGCCTCAGCGGTGTTCTTAGCAGCCGCCATGCCTTTGGACCCGTGAACCTCAATACGCTGATCATAGCCATAAGTCGCGCGGCGCGAGTTGGTGATGACAGCTTGCTTGCCTGTAGCGGTACGCAGAATGACGTTCACGCTGTCATAGTCGCCCAAAGCACCAATCGCTGGATCAACAAGGTTCGACGCCTGCGCCATGACGGTCTGGATTTCTTCGCCCAGCAACCAACGCGCCATGTCAAAGTCGTGAATGGTCATATCGCGGAAGATGCCGCCCGACACTTTAATGTATTCAGCTGGCGGAGCACCCGGGTCACGCGAAGTGATTGTCACCATCTCAACATCACCCAACGTGCCGTTATCAATCGCCGCTTTCACAGCCATAAAGTCGGGGTCAAAACGACGGTTAAAACCTACCATCAGAGTGGTACCCTCGGCCTCTACGGTCGCGATCGCTTGCTTCACGCGTTCAACGTTCAGATCAATCGGTTTCTCGCAGAACACAGCCTTCCCGACTTTGGCGAATTTCTCAATCAGATCAGCGTGGGTATCGGTCGGTGTGCAGATGACAACCGCATCGATATCGTCAGAGGCCGCAACCTCATCAATGGTGCGTAATTCGCAGCCGAATTTCTCTTGGGCGGCTTTGGCTGCTGCCTCAAACGGTTCCGCGATCGCGATCAGTTCTGCGCCATCGACAGAAGCAATTGCACGGGCATGCACCTGACCAATACGGCCAGCGCCAAGGACAGCAAAACGTAGGCTCATTCTTTCCTCCGGTTCCGGAAGCTCGCCGGAAACTAATGTGGGTCGTGTCGGACCTCTACCGCGTTGGACAACCTGCGGGAGGGGTTGGATTTCAGTTTTGTATTTAACATCATAGTCTACCTAAATCGTTTCAGAAAAGGTCAACTTTGACATGAGTCTTAGCACAGGCAGCGATCTATCCGCCGCCTGTGACAGTGACTAGGCGACGCTGACTTTTGCACGCAGCGCCGTCAATGGAGCACGCCATTTTCAGGTCAAAAATGACGTTTTTCTGCACAAGCTAAATGACGTATTTGCGTCATTATAGCATCTCTGGAAGAACAATCCGTGGCTCTAGAAAATGTTGACTTGCAGTGTCATCAAGATGCCCTTCGCTCTCTGAAATCATCAATCCGATCAGGTCGCTGCACAATTGCGGAAGGGGCGTACCAATCACCATGGTAACGTAGCCATCCAACAAACCCGCACGGCTTTCGGCGGTCAATTCGTTCACCACCAACTGCACCTGCCCCGGCTCTGACACCTCGCGCATCGCAGCGATGGCACCCTCCATACCTCCACCCGCAACATATATCCCACGCAGATCTGGATAACGCTCGATCAAATCGAGGGTCGCTTCATAGGTCACTTGCCGCGCTTCCAAGTTCACCAAAGTATCTACCACGGTAAACTCTGGGGCATTCTCACGGACATATCCACGGAACCCAACCTCACGAAGATCATGGCCGTGCCAGCGGTTTCCGCCGACGAAAATCGCCAACCGACCAGGTAGTTTTGCGGAATGCGTCAGCATCCACGCAGCACTCCGCCCCACCTTCATATTGTTTATTCCCAGATAGTTACGGCGAAGTCCCTGCGCAAAGTCATTGAGCAAAGAGAACGTCGGCACACCTTTTTGGCGCAATTCCTCAACGACCTGATTCAGCTTTTGATGATTGACGGCAGTGCAGGCCAACGCATCAACCCGTTCGCCCACCGACTGGATCAACTCTGCGAATTCTTCGGGTGACTGTGATTGTGCAAAACGAATGATCGCGTGTCCCCGAACATCCGTCCGCGCGGCAATGGCCTGCTCAATCTCGCGCGCAAAATTCTGATAAAACTCGTGCTTTTCCTTCACCAGAACAAAACCAAATTTCTTTTCTGGCGCGACAGTATTCAAACGGTGATCGAATAGCCCACGGGCGTGGTAGCCAATGCGGTGCGCCGCATCCGCGATACGACGAAGCGTGTCTTCGCGAACAACCGCCCGACCATTCAACGCACGATCCACGGTGGTGACACTCACCCCAGCTTCACGCGCAACATCTTTGACAGTCGGACGATTGCTCATTTTGGCTTCCTTCACCCTCTTGGCAATAAGGGGTGAGGGATTGAGATTAAAACGTCAACAGGAAACACCTAAATGACGTTAAAACGTCATACAACCTACGACTCACTTCAACCCGTTCAGAAAGGCCTCGCATTCGTCGTCTTTGATCGTTACCGAATGCTCCGCCACAGAGTAGGCGAAAGTGTCGACAACTGCCTTAAACAGGCAAAGCGACCCTCGAAGAGCCAAACCTTACAACGGGCCCGCAAATCTTGGACCCACTGCTGTATTTGCCCGGGTCCGTTTGACAAGACTGGTCATGATTTCGCGCGTTGGCATTTCGGCAAAATGCAGAGCATCTCATACAGAAGGTTTGCCCCAATCAGCGCAGTGTTTCCGCTAGGATCATAAGGCGGGGACACCTCAACAAGGTCACCACCAACAACATTCAGCCCCGCACAGCCGCGGATCAGTTCCAATGCTTGCCATGTCGTTAGACCCCCGATTTCAACTGTCCCCGTACCCGGCGCAAAGGCTGGGTCGAGGCTATCGATATCATAGGTTATATAGGTCGGCGTATCGCCAATCTCTTTGCGAATACGGTTGATCAACGGTTTAAGAGACTGTCCCCAGCATTCTTCGGCCTGAACAACAGTCCAGCCCTGCCGACGGGACCAATCGAAATCATCGGCGGCGTACCCCGTGCCCCGCAAACCGATCTGATAGACCTTATCATTGTTCAGAAGGCCCTCATCAAAGGCGCGGCGGAACGGCGTCCCATGGGCGATCTTTTCGCCGAACATCTCGTCATTGATGTCCGCGTGGGCATCGATGTGGATCAGCGCAACAGGGCCGTGCTTTTCAGCGATGGCTTGCAGCACAGGATAGGTCAGCGTGTGATCGCCGCCGAGGGTCAGCGGCACGACATCATGCTTTAGCAAATCACGATAAAAGTCCGCGATGCGCTTAACCGTGTCCTTGAGGTCAAACGTGTTGATTGGAACGTCACCAATATCGCCGACCTGCATGTGATCAAACGGTGCCGCACCCGTTGCCATATTATATGGCCGCAGCATGCTAGATTCAGCGCGGATCTGACGAGGACCGAACCGCGTGCCCGACCGATTGGATGCACCGATGTCCATCGGAATGCCAACGAAACAAGCGTCTAGCCCGCTTGCATCTACGCAGGCGGGCAACCGCATCATAGTCACAGGGCCGCCGAAGCGAGGCACCTCATTCCCCCCAAGGGGCTGATTATACTTATGGTCCACGATGCCTCCTGCGGGTTTTGCCAAAACCCTAGCCACTCACTCTACGCGGCTCAAGACAGTTAAGTCGGACGGCTTGCCCAGCACTCTCTACACAAGCAACACCAACTCTAATCATTGAAGCTTCGTAGGCTAGGACCGCGAAAACCCGCGGTCCTATTTTTGGATGAACAGACCTTACAGAAGCTCGACCGCCAGCGCCGTCGCCTCACCACCGCCAATACAGAGCGACGCAACGCCTTTCTTCAGGCCACGAGCCTGAAGAGCCGCGATAAGCGTGACGACAATCCGCGCGCCCGAACATCCAATAGGATGGCCCAAGGCACAGGCACCGCCGTTTACGTTCACCTTTGCATCATCGAGCCCAAGATCGCGGATGGCGGCCATGGCAACGACGGCAAAGGCTTCGTTGATCTCAAAGAGGTCGACATCATCCACGCTCCAGCCGACTTGGGTCAGAACCTTTTGGATCGCAGGGATCGGCGCGGTGGTGAACAGTGACGGCGCTTGCGCATGGCCCGCGTGCCCACGGATCACCGCAATCGGGGCAAGGCCCATCGCCTCTGCCTGCGATGCACGCGTCAGGACCAGCGCCGCAGCACCGTCGGAGATGGACGAAGAGTTCGCCGCGGTCACAGTGCCGCCTTCACGGAATGCAGGTTTCAGCGTTGGGATTTTCTCGGGCCGCGCGCGACCCGGTTGTTCATCGGTCGTCACATCCCCAACCGCGACGATCTCACCATCAAACGCACCCGTTTCAATCGCAGTCTTTGCACGGTCCAGCGATTGCAGCGCATAGGCGTCTTGTTCCTCGCGGGTGAAGCCATAGGTGTCGGCGCATTCTTCGGCAAAGGTACCCATTGCGCGGCCTTTATCATAGGCATCCTCAAGCCCATCGAGGAACATGTGGTCCATAACCTTGCCATGCCCCGCGCGATACCCCGTCCGCGCTTTTTCCAAGAGATACGGCGCACCTGACATGCTCTCCATCCCGCCAGCGACGACGATATCAGACGATCCCGCCTTGATCATGTCGTGGGCGTTCATGATCGCCTGCATGCCCGAACCGCACACCTTGCCCACGGTCTGACAGCGCACGTCCAATGGCAGACCCGCACCCATCGACGCCTGACGCGCTGGCGCTTGACCCAAACCTGCGGGCAGAACGTTACCCATGATCACCTGATCAACTTTGTCCCCAGCAATGTCCGCGCGGGCAACAGCGCCCGCAATGGCGCTCGCGCCCAGATCAGGCGCAGCGATTTTGGACAAACTGCCCATAAAGCCGCCCATCGGTGTGCGGGCCATACTTACGATGACGATCGGGTCCATGAGATGTCCTTTTCTAGTCTGTCCAAATTTGCGCCATGTTGGTGTCCCTAGTCGGCCAAGTCTAGGCCCCATGCCAAATCTGTGACAGGCCGTCGCGCCCGACGATTGTGATCAGCCATTTTACGCAGGGTCAAATGGACAAAGCACAAACGGCGTCATACCGTTCACCAGATTCCTAGACTGGAGATGCCCCATGACCTCGTCTTTCAAACAGCGGCTAAAAACACCCGCAATGATCCCTGCCGCTTGGGTCGAATTGGGCAGTCCTGACATTGCCGAAATCCTTGTGACCCACGGATGGGACACCATCATCATCGACGGCGAACATGGTCGCGGCGAACTCGAAGATTGGGTCAATGTTGCTCGAGCTGTTGAGGCTTGCGGCGGCACAACAATCCTGCGACTTCCCGACGGCAACGATACCTTGATCAAACGGGCACTCGACCGTGGGTTTCGCAATTTTATCGTCCCGATGGTCAACACACGTGCAGAAGCCGAACAGATCGTATCTGCGTTTTACTACCCGCTAAAAGGTCATCGAGGATATGCGGCGTCAATTGTGCGCGGATCAAACTGGGGCGCACGCCCAGACTATGGCCTCGTGGACTCTTTCAATGAGATCACGATCATCATCCAGTGCGAACATGTCGAAGCTGTCGATCAAATTGACGACATTATGGCTGTAGAGGGTGTCGATATGATTTTCATTGGCCCAAACGATCTTGCTGCGTCCGCAGGGCACCTTGAACACCTAGATCATCCTGAAGTTCTCGAACTAATCACTAAAGTCGAAGCGGCAGCCGAACATCACGACATGCCGCTCGCAACGGTGCGTAGCGCGGGACGAGATTGGAAAGAGCTTGATCAGCTTGGCTACCGCATGATTGCAGGCATATTCGACGTGGCCATGCTCGTGGAAAGTGCGCGTAGAAATTTGACTGAGGCTACTGGCCAGATAGCAGCACCCGTCAAAACCTACTGATTTCAGAAAACACCTTTTCAGATGGCAACGGCGCTCTAACTATATCGCGTATTGGTTGATCAAAGAGCCGTTGCCGCGCATGTTTCGTTTGATTTCTGCAATCGTCCTCTTAGCTGGACCCGCAATAGCCCAAGACGCGGTCCAGACTGCAGGTCTACCCAATCCCGTGATGATCGGCGAGGCCAGTCTGGGCCTAATTGGTATCACCGCCTATGACGCTCGCCTCTATACACCGTCTGGCGCAGCCTTTGATTGGGCCGCACCGATGGCGTTAGAGCTGAACTACAAACGCGGGTTTTCGGCCCAAGATTTGATACGCGGGACCGAAGCCGAATTGCGCCGTATTGAAGGGGACCGCGACGACATTCCAACTGTCATATCGGTCCTATCAGAATGCTTCTATGATGTCGGAAAAGGCGACAGCTACCTAGCCGTCGGGCAAACTCCTGATGAGATCGAACTGTGGCGCAATGGCAGAAAGACCTGCACCATCACCTATCCTGATATTCGCAAACGGTTCCTCTCTATCTGGCTATCGGACCAAAGCCGGTTCACCGCCCTATCTCGAAAACTGCGCGGGCTATGACGAGTTATTGGCGTGTTAGCCTCTTTGCCATGATGCTCGCCTCGGCGGGCTTGCCGATTTACATCCATCTCCCTCGTTTTGCGGTAGTTGAACTCGGCCTAAATCTGGCGACGGTGGGGGCTATTGTTATGGGCATCCGCATCTTTGACTTTGCCCAAGACCCAATCCTCGGCCGCATCATTGACCATTGGCGCGGCCCTCGCCGAATGCTTGCAGCCATCGCACTGGGAATGATGGCGCTCGGTTTTGTGCTCTTGTTTTCTGTGGCGCCTGTTTTCGATGCGCGCCTCTGGTTGATCGCAACTTTGGTGCTCGTGTTTTCGGGCTACAGCTTTGGTGCGATCCTTTTATACGGCGATAGTGCAGCGCTTGCAGGGTCGGCAGATCCCAAAGCCCAACTTCGTCTCGCCACCTACCGTGAAGTTGGACTGATCGCGGGGGTCATCTTTGCAGCCGTGGGACCAGTCGTATTGAGCGATGGTTTTCGGCTTTTCGGTTGGGCACTCGCGGGTCTAATTATACTTTCCTACCTCGCGACGAGAAACCTATGGGATCGACCAACCACAACCCCGGTCCCTTTTGACATCCGCAAGCTATTAGCAGCAGGCGGTGGCTGGCTTCTCCTCCTCGCAGTCGTAAACAGCCTGCCCGTCGCCATCACTTCGACCCTATTTCTGTTCTTCGTTGAAGACAGGCTGATGCTCCCTAATTGGTCAGGCGGATTGCTGATCTTGTTCTTTGCCGCATCAGGACTGGCCATCCCTATCTGGAGCCGCCTCGCCCGTCACTTTGGCGTCCGTCCAGTCTTGCTGAGCGCAATGCTCCTCTCCGTATCGGCTTTCATTGGAACGGCGTTCTTGAGTATTGGTGACGCGATCCCTTTCGCCATCATCTGTATCGCATCAGGCGCAGCGGTTGGCGCTGAATTGGTGATCTTACCCGCTGTTTTTGCAGCCATCTTAGGTCGCGCAGGGATTGCGACAGGCCAATCGTTCGGACTGTGGTCTTTTGCAACGAAGCTATCGCTGCCTTTGGCGGCAGTGATGGTTTTACCTACCTTAGATGTGGTCGGGTTTGTTCCTGCAGGCGACAACTCGAATATAGCCCTCGACCGGCTAACCCTACTTTACGCCGTGCTACCCTGCGCCCTGAAAATCATCGCAGCAGGGACGCTCTTGATCATGCCAAGGCACGTCACCAATCCGCCACTAGACTAAGAAGGGCGGCACCAACTGGGCCGCCCTTTGTCATTTTATGCCTCAGCGGTTTCAGTGATTACTTCGGCGAATTTGGTAAAGAACGCACCCGCCAGCTTCTTCGCCGTGCCTTGGATCAAACGACTACCAAGCTGGGCAAGCTTGCCACCAATCTCGGCCTTCGCTTCGTAGGTCAGCATGGTTTTACCGTCGACCTCGGTCAGCGTCACATCTGCGCCGCCTTTGGCGTGGCCCGCGGCACCACCGTTCCCCTGCCCCGTCAGCGAAAACGCATCTGGCGCACCCGATTTATCAAGCGTCACATTCCCGCTGAACTTTGCCTTCACAGGTCCGATCTTCAGGACAACCTTGGCTTGAAGTTCGGTGTCGGAATGCTGGATCAATTCCTCACAGCCTGGAATGCATTGCTTGAGGATCTCTGGATCGTTCAAGGCGGCATAAACGCGGTCTTTGGGGGCATCGATCAGAATTTCGTCTTTGAGTTCCATCAGTGTGTCCTTTTCAACAACAGGGGAATTTCACGGTCGCCAAAACTGCAGCCTGTTCTGGCGTCAGAGGGCGAGGTTTCACGGCATCTACCAACCGCTGAAGAGTGGTTTTCTCGGTCGGAGTCGGATCAGACATTGTCGTCCTCCGTCCGATGTTTTGCGCGGCGCAATTGCGTCAGCTGGGCTAGGATCGACAAGGCGATCTCATCTGGTGTAACCGCATCAATCGCGAGGCCCGCGGGGGCTTGAACACGCGCCAAAGCAGTCTCCGTTACACCTGAACTTTGCAATTTTTCAGACAGCGAGGCCCACTTCTTGCGGCTCGCAACAAAGGCGATGTGTTCGGCATCCGTTGCCAACGCAGCCGTCAGCGCAGCCATGTCGTCTTTGCCTTGGGTCGCCACAACGATCATACGACGTGCGCCCTGCGGCAGCGGTTTCGCCCCGTCCTCTGCCGTCACCGTTTCGACCGACCATTGGAACCGCGGCGCGAGGCTGGCGAGCGCACGTGCAACAGGCGACATCCCGTAAATGAACAGTTCAGGCATCGGCAAAACGGGCTCCACAAAAATATCGAGCGACCCTTTGGACGGGCATCCATTGCGGGCGTAACGTACGCCATTCACCTCTGACCCTGCCTCAACCGACAGATCAGCCAGCACTTCGGCGGGGGCCAAAGAAATCAACTGAGGATCGCCCAGTTCCAATGCTTTGATCGCCGCTTTGGTTAGGGCCGAACGAACACATCCGCCGCCAATCCAACCCTCAATGATCTGGCCCTCATGGTTCAAAATCGCCTTCGCACCGGGTTTCGCGGCCGTCAGCCCGACCGTTCGAATGACGGTCGCGATGGCGTAGGGTTCGCCCCGCTCGGACAGTGATTGAGCGAGGTCTTGTAACGTCATGTCAGAGAATTTAGCGGTCATCATAGGCGCATTAACTCCGGTTCAAGGGCGGCAAGATCGGCCAGCCGATTGGCAGGACGAAAAAGATCAACGTAGGGAAGCGCGGCAGCCATACCTGCTGCAACGGGTTCGTAATCTTTCCACCCTTTCAATGGGTTAAGCCAGATCACCTTGCAGCCACGTTTTTTCAAAAGACGCATCGCCTCGCCCAATTCATCAGCAGATCCAGTGTCGTAACCGTCCGACAAAATCATCACGACTGTCCGACCGTCCACAAATTTACGGGCATAGGTTCGAGCGAATTGCATGAGGGATTCACCGATCTTCGACCCCCCGCCAAAACCATCGGCGAGCACCGACAGACGCCCCAATGCCCGCAGAGGATCACGGTCGCGCAGGGCCTCGGCGATCCGCACAAGACGGGTGTGGAACAGATAGGCATCCGCCGTATCATCCGACCGCATCAGCCCCGCAATGAAGGCCAGAAACACCTGCGCATAGAGCGTCATCGACCCAGACACATCGCAAATGGCGACGATCTTTTGCGGCCGATCAGGGCGGGATTTCTTTGGCAGTCGAATGGGTTCGCCGCCCGTCTGGAGGCTCTGCCGAATAAGTTTGCGGAAATGGATACGATCACCCTTTTGCGCCGCTTTGCGTCGCCGTGACCGACGATGCCGCAAGGCAATGCCAAGCCGTCGTGCGATCTCTTCAGCCTCGCGGATGTCGTCCGTTTGCACCACATCACGCAGGTCGCGCTTCATCTTTTGGCGCAAGGTCGTGGCGACAAGTTTACCTTCGCCATCGGCATCCGCTTCGCCATCTGATCCGTCGGGGGCGGTGGCTTCTCCCCTGCCACCGCCCGCCTGTTCGCCCTCAGCCGAGCGCGAAGAATGAACGCTATCCGACAGGGTGTTGAGCGATGGCATAACCCGCTCTTTCACCTTGCCCCCGTTCATCCAGAAACTATCGAAAAGGTCATCGAACCGCGCGTTTTCTTCGGCACAACCCGTCAGCACTGCCTTGAGCGCACAGCGCGATTGGGTCGGGTCATGGGGATCAACCTGTGTCAAAGCCGTCAGCGCAGCTTCGGCCTCGCTTACGCCGACGCGAAGCCCGTTGTCCCGTAGATGCGCCATAAACCCTGCCATCCGCGCAGAAGGCCCCGCATCGCGGCCCGAGAATTTCGTGACCCGCGTCATGCTGCCTTCCCCGCGAGCCGCTGTGTGATCTCGGTCGTGATGTTAAAGCGGTCGCTCTCTGTCTTCAAAAGCGTTGCCATCGTCGCCTGCAGGATCACAGGATCATGGGTCAGATCAGTCACGCCAAGCCCAATCAGAGCCGCCGCAAAATCGAGCATCTCTGCAATGCCGGGCGTCTTTTCCAATTGCTCTTTGCGCAGGCTCTGAACAAAACCGATGATCTGATTGGCAAGCTGCACCTCGACCTCTGGACAGCGCGCCTTGAGGATCGACAGTTCAGTCTGGCGGTCGGGATAATCGACATGCGCATAGAGGCAGCGCCGCCGCAAAGCGTCCGATAGATCCCGCGTGCCGTTGGCCGTCAGGATCACGATAGGGCGCGATTGGGCTGTAATAGTGCCTAATTCGGGGATCGTGATTTGGAAATCCGATAGGATTTCGAGGAGGAACGCCTCGAACTCTTCGTCCGCGCGGTCGATCTCATCGACCAGCAGAACGGGCGCCTTATCCTGACGGATCGCGGCTAAGAGCGGGCGCTCTAGCAGGAACTCTTCGGAAAATATCCGTGCTTCTACCTCTTTCGCTGTGCCACCATCAGCGGCAGCGCGGATCGAAAGAAGCTGCTTTTGGTAATTCCATTCATAGATGGCTTGTGACGCATCCAAACCCTCATAGCACTGAAGCCGGATCAGTTTCGTGTCTTGGACCGCGGCCAGTACCCGCGCAATCTCTGTCTTGCCGACACCTGCTGCCCCTTCAAGAAGAAGCGGACGACCAAGGGCGAGCGCCAGATGAACGGCCATCGCCAGATCATCAGAAACAACATATCCCTGTTCCGCCATAGCGGTTTTGAGCGCGGTGCAATCCATGACTTCAACCCATCAAAGGTGGGCCGCCCCATGACAGGGCAGCCCGTTCCGATTTAGCCGTGCAGACCGAGCTTGTTCGCCGTCTGCCAAATCCGCCAATGGTCGTGCGGCATGTGGGTGTGACGGTTGCCAAACGCACGGAACGCATCGTTCACAGCGTTCGAGAAACACGGGACACCACCGACGTGCGGGCTTTCGCCCACGCCCTTGGCACCGATTGGATGGTGCGGCGACGGAGTGACGGTGTGGTCGGTTTCGTAGTTCGGCACTTCCCATGCAGTCGGCAGGAAGAAGTCCATCAACGTCCCCGTTTTCACGTTGCCCATATCGTCGTAGGCGATCTCTTGGCCCAGTGCGACGGCAAGAGCTTCGGTCAAACCACCATGCACCTGACCTTCGATGATCATCGGGTTGATACGTGTGCCGCAGTCGTCCAGCGCATAGAAGCGGCGGATGGTCTGGACGCCAGTATCCACGTCGATATCCATGACGCAGACGTAGGCACCGAAGGGGTAAGTCATGTTCGGCGGATCGTAGTAGCTGACAGCCTCTAAGCCCGGCTCAACCCCTGGGATGGCCTGATTATACGCCGCATAAGCGATTTCCTTCATGGTCTTGAACCGTTCAGGCGCACCCTTCACGACAAAGCGGTCAATGTCCCACTCGAGGTCATCGTCATGCACCTCAAGGAGGTACGCCGCGATCATCTGCGCTTTGGCACGGATTTTCCGACCAGCGAGAGCGGTTGCCGCACCTGCCACTGGGGTCGAACGGGACCCGTAGGTGCCCAGACCATATGGCGCGGTGTCGGTGTCACCTTCTTCGATGGTGATGCTATCCGCTGGTAGACCAATCTCGGACGCAAGGATCTGCGCAAAGGTTGTCGCGTGACCCTGCCCCTGCGAAATGGTACCCAGACGCGCAATCGCGGACCCTGTCGGGTGGATACGGATTTCGCAGCTATCGAACATACCCATGCCGAGGATATCGCAGTTCTTCACAGGTCCTGCCCCGACGATCTCCGTAAAGAAGGACAGGCCGATCCCCATGAGCGAACGGGTTTCACCACGTTTGAACGCCTCAACGCGTTCGGCCTGCTCTTTGCGCAGCCCTTCGTAGTCGACCGCCTTCAGCGCCTTATCCCATGCGGTGTGATAATCGCCCGAGTCATATTCCCAGCCGAGAGCCGACTGATAGGGGAACTGGTCTTTCTTGATAAAGTTGATGCGACGCAGCTCTGCCGCATCCATATTCAACTCAATCGCGAGGACTTCGATCATCCGCTCGATGAAATAGACCGCTTCGGTCACACGGAACGAACAACGGTAGGACACGCCACCCGGTGCTTTGTTCGTGTAGACACCATCAACCGCGAGGTAAGCGGTCGGGATGTCATAGGACCCCGTGCAGATGTTCATAAAGCCGGCGGGGAACTTGGTCGGGTCCGCACAAGCGTCGAACGCGCCGTGGTCAGCGGTCACGTGGCAATGAAGGCCAGTGATTTTGCCGTCCTTGGTTGCAGCGATTTTACCCGTCATCCAGTAATCGCGAGCAAACGCGGTGGACATGAGGTTTTCCATACGGTCCTCGATCCACTTCACGGGCTTTCCCGTTACGATGGATGCAACGATCGAACAGACGTAGCCTGGATAAACGCCCACTTTATTACCAAAGCCGCCACCAATGTCGGGGGAAATCACACGGATGTTGTGCTCTTCGATACCCGACAGAAGGGACGCGACGGTCCGCACCACGTGCGGTGCTTGGAACGTGCCCCAAACGGTGAGCTTGCCGTTCACCTTGTCCATCGACGCGACCGAGCCGCAGGTTTCCAGCGGGCACGGGTGCGTGCGGTGATAATACATGGTTTCGGTCGCGACGACTTCGGCGTTGTCGATCACGTCGTTGGTTGCGGCCTCTTCGCCTGCTTCCCACGTAAAGATGTGGTTGTGATGCTTACGCGGACCATGCGCGCCTTCTTTCTGGTCGGCGATGTCTTCGCGCAGAACCACATCGGATTGCAGCGCCTCGAACGGGTTCACAATCACGGGCAGTTCTTCGTAATCGACTTCGACCAGTTCGACCGCGTCAGCCGCGATAAAGCGATCTTTGGCGACGACAAAGGCAACCTCTTGCCCTTGGAACAGAACTTTACCATCCGCCAGAACCATCTGTTTGTCGCCAGCAAGGGTCGGCATCCAGTGAAGGTTCAGCGGAGCGAGGTCAGCCGCCGTCAGAACAGCAATCACACCGTCTACCGCCATCGCCTTGGACGTATCAATGGATTTGATCCGCGCGTGGGCATAGGGCGAACGGACGAAATCGCCGTGCAGCATGCCGGGCAGTTTCACGTCATCGACGTAGTTGCCTTTGCCTTGGGTGAAACGTGCGTCCTCAACCCGCTTGCGCGAGCAACCCATGCCCTTGAGATTGGCGGAACGCGCTACTTGATCTTCGTTCAGGTCTTTCATTCTGCGGCCTCCTTCGCGGCGTTCAGCTCGCTTGCAGCGGCAAGGATGGATTTCACGATGTTCTGGTAGCCTGTGCAGCGGCAGATGTTCCCTGCCATGCCAAAGCGGACTTCCTCTTCGGTCGGGTTTGGATTTTCTTCGAGCAGTTTGGACGCCCGTGTGATCATGCCCGGTGTGCAGTATCCGCACTGAAGCCCGTGGTGTTCACGAAATGCTTCTTGCAGGACGTGCATGTTGTCGGGGCCGCCCAGACCTTCGATGGTGGTGATGTCTGCGCCGTCAGCTTGGGCGACGAACATGGTGCAGGCTTTCACCGACTTACCGTTGATGGTGACGGTGCAAGCGCCACAGTGGGACGTTTCGCAGCCGATGTGCGGACCCGTGATGTTCAGGCGTTCGCGCAGCGTGTAGATCAACAGTTCGCGCGGTTCGGCCAGAAATTCGTGGCCCTCGCCGTTCACGTTGAGTTTGATGTGCATCTTGTTTGACATGGGTCTCTCCTTACGCGCGGTCCCAAGCGCGGGTGATCGCGCGAGTGAGGATGATGCCGGCCACATGGCGTTTGAACGCAACTGGCCCGCGGTTGTCTTCGGTCGGGTCGATGTCATCGAGCATCGCGTTGACGGCGGCTTTGATCGCGTCTGCATCGCAGGCGGTGCCAACCAGAGCATCAGCCGCAGCTTCGGACCACACAGGCACGTCGCTGAGGTTGGTCATCGCGATAGACGCGCTCGACACTTTGCCACCTGAAGTTTGGATGGTGACGGCAGCGGCAGCGGTGGCATAGTCGCCGATTTTGCGCTTCTGCTTTTCGTAGGAATACCCACCCGACGGCGCATCAAAGCTGATCGCGGTGAGGACTTCGTCCTCTTCGCGTGCAGTGACATATGCCGCCTCGTAGTAGTCACGAGCCGCAACTTCGCGGGTGCCATCGGGGCCCACCAAATGCAGCGTCGCATCGAGGCACTGCATCAAACCCGGCATGTCGTTGCCTGGGTCGCCGTTCGCGACGTTGCCACCGACGGTGCCCATGTACCGCACCTGCGGGTCCGCGATCTGCAATGAGGTTTCGCGCATGATCGGAGCCACCTTGGTCAGCTCCGAGTGGTTGATGATATCATGCTGCGTGACCATCGCACCGATGGTCACGCGTGACCCGTTGATGGAAATCCCGCGCAGACTTTCGATCGACTGAAGGTCGATGAGGTGTGGCACCTCTGCCATACGGAGTTTCATCATCGGAATGAGGCTATGCCCACCGGCCAACACACGAGCGTCGTCACCGTGCTCCTTCAAGAGCGCGATGACCCCGTCCATATCGGATGGTCGATGGTAATCGAATGAGGCTGGAATCATTAGTGGCCCTCCCTGCCGGCAATGATCAGATGAGAGGAGACTGCATACCGAAGCACACCGCCGTCAGCGGTTCGTCAGCGAAAAACGAGGGAATTTTCACGAAACGCGAATAGGCCCGCACGAAATGCGAAAGCGTTAAACGCCTAAAACGTCACGCACAGGTTTGAGCTGCGAACGGCTCACGGGAACCTTCGGAAGCTCGGGCAAATTGAAGTAACAGACACCCGTGTCCTTTAGCCGTTCGAAACCAGTGACCATCGCGGGGTTCACCAGATAGCTACGGTGGGTCTTAATAAAGTTCGAATTCGCGAGGCGTTTTGTAGCATCCGCAATCGACCACGCACAAAAGAACTGGCCCGACTTGGTATAGATGTAGGTGTAGTGCCCTTCGGCCCGAATAGCTGCCACATTCGACGCATCAATGAACTGCGTGCGACCCTCTTGTTCGTAAGGGATCTGGCGGGTTGCGATGGGCGTGGGTGTTGCCACCTCTTCAACTTGCTGCGCCTCGACAGGCTCTGCCACCGCCACGTTTTCCGACGGCAAGAACGTCGTCGTCGACAGCAAGAACGCTCCACAAAGAGCAAAGCTCGTCAGAACAACGCCAATCGCCAATGTCTCGTTCCCGATCATCGGCCCGACCTGTGACGGTACAAGCATTTGAACAAAGTTCGTCCCCGCAATCGCAACGAAGTGCACACCACAGACTGCAAATCCAAATACTACAGTGCCCAGCAAGATGTTCCGCCGATTGCGCCGACCGTAAGCAATGCCAAAGGCGATCACACTCAGCACACAGGACGCCACGATCGAAATCCCGATCCCAAGCGGCGTATAGACCGCTCGACACAATTCGAGCGCAGCCATGCCAATGTAATGCATCGCGCCGATCCCAACGCCGACAATCACACCTGCGAGCAATAGCTTTGCCCGTGTGCGTTTACCAAAGTGCAGGATCAACAGCGCCGTGCCGACCACAAGGATCGCGACCAAGGCCGAGGTCAACGTAACTGCGGCGTCATAGTAAAACACAAACGGTAACTGCAGCCCGAGCATCGCAACAAAGTGCATCGACCAAATGCCGCCCCCTAGCGCAATAGACGCGAACGAGATCGCGATTTTGCGCTGCGTGTAGGAATAAGTAGACAACCCGTTGGTAAGGCTCAGGCCCGTAAAGCCCGCCATTAGCGCCACCGCGAACGACGCCACTATCAGCCATAGGTTATGAGAAAACTCTACGAACTCCATACGAACGACAGTCAGCCTCCCTTCCAACTGGTTCTATTTGTGCCCCATGACGGCGGGGTGACCGAACAGGCGTCAACCTAAGGCAAATTTTAAATTTGTCCCGTTATTTATTGATACCGCCGATTAGCCCTTATCCCACAGCAGTTTTCGCTTTTCTGCCATACGTTCACGCTGATCACGGTCGTGGCCCAAACGAAACGACGTCTCGACGAAATCAATATGGGCGCGAGCCGCGGCCTCTGCGGCGATGGGATCGCTGGCAAAAATCGCCTCCGCAATGGCCTTGTGTTGTTCGAGCAGCCGATCGCCCGCAGTATCAATCGTACGCAGGAAATTGCGGTTATAGAACACCCCTCTACGGGTCAAATCATAGATCGACGCCATCATATGGATGAGCGTGGAATTGTTGCTCGCATCCGCTACGGCAGAGTGGAAACTGATATCCGCAACCTTTGACGCTTCTAAGTCTTGATCCTCATGCGCTTTCACCATGCGATCCAAGATCGACGCGATAATGTCCTTATCAGTCTGGGTCGCCCGCTGTGCTGCCAACCGCGCAGCAAAGGCTTCCTGTTCGCGGCGATACTCCAGATAATCGTAGAACGCCGCAGGGTGCCGCGCATAAAGATCGAGGAACGCAGGCGTCATTGCGGTGCCAGTTAGCTGCGCAATAAACGACCCTTCGCCATGGCGAACAATCAGCAACCCTTCGTCTTCAAGCTGCTTCAGGGCTTCACGCAGTTTAGGCCGCGACACCTCTAGCCGTTCAGCCATTTCGCGTTCGGACGGCAGCCGCGCACCCTCTTTGAGGATGCCATTCACGATCATCGTTTCGATCTGATGGACCACTGCGTCAGCTACCGAATCGTGAGAAATCGGTTCGAATAATGCGCTCTGCTTCACCATTGAACGGCCCCTCCTCAACTTCAGAACTAAAGTAGAGAGGTAAGTTAAATTTTCCAGCCAAAAATTCAAGCAGCCTCCGCAGGCACTCCTTACCCGCCGTCCTTTGCCGTTGTAATTTCGTGAGAAATTCACCGCTCGCAGGTCGTCAGACATCCGAACAGAACACACTTTTATGGAAGTCTACTGACCTACAATTCCCTCCGATTGCCATCAGTGGTAAATTTTATTGTTGACTGTAGGCTGAGGTATATTGTCTTTACCACTCCATCCCATTCGGCGCCAACGGCCCGAGTGTCGACAGTTTAAATGGAGGAGAGACAATGAATAAATTCACCGCACTCGCTGTATCCGCTTTGGTACTCGCAGCGCCCGCAGCAATGGCAGAAGACGATCCAATCCTGCTCAAAACCCCTGTTGCGTTTAACACCGCCCTTCCGGGTCTCGGTTCGCCGATCCCGCGCGTTGCTGAACAGCTTGAACTGATGTCGGGCGGTAGCCTGCGGATGCGCGTCTATGAGCCGGGTGAACTGGTTCCGCCGTTCGAAATCCTCGAAGCTGTCTCGACAGGCAAAATCAACTCTGGCTACACCACTGCTGGTTACTGGGCTGGCTCGATCCCTGCGGCACCACTGTTCTCGGCTGTTCCGTTCGGCCCCGAAGCTGGTGAATACATGGCGTGGCTCTACTACGGCAACGGCATGACCCTGTATCAACAGATGTATGATGATGCTGGCTACAACGTGCACGTGCTGCCTTGCGCAATCACCGCACCTGAAACCTCGGGCTGGTTCGCAAACGAAGTTAACTCGCCCGAAGACCTGCAGGGTCTGAAAATGCGCTTCTTCGGCCTCGGCGGTGAAGTCATGCAGAAACTCGGCGTTGCGACCTCGCTCCTGCCGGGTGGCGAAATCTTCTCGGCTCTGGAAAACGGTGCAATCGACGCAACCGAATTCTCGCTGCCCGCAGTTGATACCCGCCTCGGCTTCTACAAACTGGTGAAGTTCAACTACTTCCCGGGTTGGCACCAGCAAGCGACCGTCTTTGAACTTCTGATCAACGGCGACACTTGGAACGAAGCATCCGACACCCAGCGCGCAATCATCGAAAGCGCATGTAAAGCGTCGATGGCTGACTCCTTCGCAGAAGGCGAAGCGATGCAGTTCTCGGTCATGATGGACAACGTCGAAAACAACGGCGTCGAAATCCGTCAGTGGAACCAAGAGATGCTCGACACCTTCAAAGCTGGTTGGGAAGAAGTCGCTGCAGAACAAGCTGCGAACGACGAATTTTTTGCCACCGTCCTCGCCGACTTGAACGAGTTCCGCGAAGGCTACCAAATCTGGAAAGAAAACGCGTTCTTGCCGCGGTAAGTCGCAATCGTGGGAGGGTCGAGGAGGCCCTCCCACACCACATCTCCGAACAATTCTACGGGGTCACTGACCCTTTTCCGCACGTTTCCAAGGAGGAGGAACCATGTCGAATACCATCCATTCGTCCGAAGACCCCGTTGAGGTTTATGAAACCCTTCAAGAGCACCCCGACCGCGACATTCAGCCGATTGCAAACGCGCTAGACAGCGTTGTGAAAAGCGTCGGTTTGGTCGTGATGTGGACCAACGTGCTGCTGATCCTCGCGATCGTGACGCAGGTGGCCTTTCGCTATGCTCTGAACCAAAACTTCCCACAACTCGATGAAATCCAATGGCATTTCTACGGGTTGGTGACGATGATCGGCATTTCCTTTGCCCTTGTAACCGATAGCCACGTGCGTGTGGACGTGCTGCACATGCAGGTGTCCCGCCGCGGCCAGCGCGTGATCGAAGTCATCGGTATCCTCTGCCTCTTGTTCCCGTTCATCTATCTGATGATCGACCAAGGCTACGACTATTTCTACGAGAGCTTCCGCGTTGACGAACGGTCCTCTAGCCCCTTGGGTCTGCCGTATCGTTGGGCATTCAAAGCGATCATCCCGATCAGCTTCTGCCTTCTGGCGCTCGCTGCGGTCGCGCGTTTGATCCACGACGTTCATGCGCTTTGGATGAACTACGCAGACGAACGCGAAGGCGGCAGCCTCCGCACCATCCTCGTCACCCTCGTTATCTTTATCGCGGTCACTGTCGCGCTGACGTTCCTCGTCAAATACACCGAGGAAAAGCTCGTCATCGCGATGTTCCTGACCTTTATCATGCTGTTGTTCACGGGCTTCCCCGTTGCGTGGACGCTGGCGGGTGTCGGCGTGATGTATTGCGGTATCGCTTACCTGTTCGACAACAATTTCATGGCGTGGACAGGGCTCAAGCGGACACTCACGGGCCTCGACTATCTGACCCTGGGCGCGACTGTGAACCGTGTTTATTCCACGATGTCGAACCCGATCCTTGTGGCGCTGCCGATGTTCATCTTCATGGGCCTGATGCTGGACGAAAGCGGCGTGGCTGAAAAACTCATGCGCTCGATGCAGCGTTTGTTCGGCACCGTGCGCGGTGGTCTTGCGATCACTGTGACGCTGATCGGCATTATCCTCGCGGCCTCCACTGGTATCATCGGTGCATCGGTCGTTCTCTTGGGCGTCCTATCCCTGCCCACGATGATGGAGCAGAAATATAGCCCGCGTTTGGCCGCTGGCGTGGTCTCTGCCTCTGGCACGCTGGGTATTCTGATCCCGCCGTCGATCATGCTGGTGATTATGGCTGACCAAATGGCACTTTCGGTTGGTGACCTCTTTATGGCTGCCGTATTCCCGGGCGTGATCATCGGTGGTCTGTATCTGGTGTACATTTTTGTCGTCGCCTTGATCAATCGCGACCTCGCCCCCGTTCCCGAAGGCGCTGTTCGCCCTGACTGGGCCGCCGTGAAAGACGTTTTGATCGCCGTTATCCCGACCCTTCTTCTGATCCTGTCGGTTCTGGGTTCCATCTTTGCGGGCCTCACCACCCCGACCGAAGCCTCTGGCGTTGGCGCCTTGGGTGCGACCCTCCTTGCGATGCTCTACCGCAAACTCACCCTTCGCAAACTGGTCAACGTGCTGAAGTCCACCTTCAATACCACGGCCTATATCTTTGCGATTTTCCTTGGTGCGACGGTGTTCTCATACGTGCTGCGTGAACTCGGCGGCGACGAACTGATCGAAGGCATTATTCGCGGCGCTGGCTTTGGCCCCGAAGGCACAATCTTTATGATCCTGTTCCTCGTGTTCCTCTTGGGCTTCGTCCTCGACTGGATTGAGATCACGCTGATCGTTCTGCCGCTGATGCGCCCGATCGTGAATGGCCTCGGCCTCGATATTCCGGGCTTTGGGGAAATTGATGAACCCGCGCTTCTGTGGTTCGTGATCATGGTGGCTGTGACCTTGCAGACCAGCTTCCTCACGCCGCCTGTTGGCTTTGCGCTCTTCTACCTCAAGGGTGTCTGCCCGCCAGAAATCCGCCTGATCGACATCTACAAAGGCATCATCCCCTTCGTATTGCTTCAGCTGACTGGTCTTATGCTGGTCTACCTCTGGCCACAGCTTGCCACCTGGTTGCCCTCTGTCGCTTATTAACGGAGCTTGAAAATGCGTCTGGCCCATTGCCACAATTTCCACGACTTCCGCGAACTTGCCCGCCGTCGTCTGCCCGGTCCGATCTTCAACTATATCGACGGGGCTGCCGATGACGAGGTGACCTATCGCCAAAACACAGCTGCCTTTGATCGCTGTGACCTGCTGCCTTCGGTTCTGACCGGCGTGCAGGACGTGGATATGTCTGTCACGGTGATGGGCCAGAAGCTCGACATGCCGATCTACTGTTCGCCAACCGCGCTCCAGCGTCTGTTCCACCATGACGGGGAACGCGCTGTCGCGGCAGCGGCAGAAAAATACGGCACGATGTTCGGCGTGTCCTCTCTGGGCACCGTCAGCATCGAGGAAATGCGGGCCAAACACAAAAACCCGCAGTGCTACCAGTTCTATTTCCACAAAGATCGTGGGCTGAACCGCGCCATGATGCAAAGCGCCAAGGAAAGCGGAGTGAACGTCATGATGCTGACCGTGGACAGCATCACCGGCGGCAACCGCGAACGCGACCTGCGCACCGGATTTTCCATCCCTTTCCGCCTGACACTTGGTGGGATGATGCAATTCGCAATGAAGCCGATGTGGGGCATCAACTATGTCACCCACGAAAAATTCGCGATGCCGCAGCTGGATAAGTTCGTGAACATGGGCGGTGGTACCTCGTCGATCGGCAACTACTTCTCGAACATGCTCGACCCGTCGATGAACTGGGACGACGTGGCGGAAATGGTGCAGGAATGGGACGGTCAATTCTGCCTCAAGGGCATCATGACCGCCAAGGACGCTCGCCGCGCCGTGGACATCGGCTGTACTGGCATCGTTCTGTCGAACCACGGTGGCCGCCAGCTGGACGGATCGCGCACGCCCTTCGATCAGCTCAAGGAAATCGTGGACGAGGTCGGGGACGAAATCGACGTTATCATGGACAGCGGCATTCAGCGCGGCACCCATGTGCTCAAGGCACTGTCGCTGGGCGCCAAGGCTGTTGGCGGCGGGCGGTTCTACCTTTACCCTTTGGCCGCAGCTGGACAGGCGGGTGTCGAACGCGCGCTTGGCCTGATGAAAGCCGAGATCGAACGCGGGATGAAACTGATGGGCGTGACCTCGGTCAGCCAACTGTCCCGCGATAACCTGCGATTCCGCTAACCGGAGTTGGAAATGGACAACCGCGCGCTTCTCGCTGAACTACGTCAGATCGTTGGACGTCGTCATATTTTCACTTCTCCCCGCGCAACCCAGCGGTTCCGCAAAGGGTTTCGGTCGGGTGAAGGCGAGGTTCTGGCCGTTGTCCAACCCGCAACCCTGCTTGAGCAATGGGAAATCCTCAAAGCCTGCGTGGCCGCCGATAAGATCGTCATCATGCAGGCCGCGAATACGGGCCTGACCGAAGGCTCCACCCCGAACGGCACCTATGACCGTGACGTGGTTTTGGTGAACACCCGCCGCATGGATGGCCTGCGCCTGATCCGTGACGGCAAACAGGTCATTAGCTTTCCAGGGGCGACGCTCTTTGCGCTTGAAAAGCTCCTCGACCCGCTGAACCGTCAGCCCCATTCCGTGATTGGCTCGTCCTGCATCGGCGCATCTGTCGTTGGTGGCGTCTGCAACAACTCTGGCGGCTCATTGGTCGAACGCGGCCCGTCCTACACTGAAATGGCGCTCTACGCGCAGATCACCGCAGACGGCACGCTCGAACTTGTGAACCACCTCGGGATCAATCTGGGCGACACAGCACAAGAGATCCTGACCCGTTTGGAATCTGGTTCTTTTACAGAGACTGACATCGACGACACCAATCGTAAAGGGTCAGACACCGACTACGTGACCCGCGTCCGTGATGTGACAGCCGACACCCCTGCCCGTTTTAACGCCGACAAACGCCGCCTGTACGAGGCCGCTGGCTGCGCCGGCAAGCTCGCTGTTTTTGCGGTGCGTCTGGACACCTTTGAAAAGAACACGTCAGAGCGCACCTTCTACATCGGCACCGATGACACCGCCGCGTTGACCGATCTGCGCCGCGCGATCCTGTCTGATTTCGCCTCCCTGCCCGTCAGCGCCGAATACATGCACGCCGACGTGTTCGACATCTCGGACCGCTACGGCAAAGACACGATGGTCATGATCGACAAACTGGGCACCGACCGTTTGCCCATGTTCTTTGCGATCAAGGGTTGGGTTGATGCGCGACTGGCGAAGGTCCCGTTCATGGGCCGCTTTACGGATCAGTTCATGCAAACCCTGTCGCGTGTTTGGCCCGACATCCTGCCTGCATTGCTCCGCGATATGCGGGCCAAACACGAACACCACTTGATCCTGAAGATGCGCGACGACGGCATTGCCGAGGCGCGCGCGCTCCTCGACAAGATGGCGAGCGACGGCCGCCTGTCGTTCTTTGAATGTGACCCGCGCGAAGCGAAAATGGCGGGCCTCCTCCGCTTTGCCGCTGCGGGCGCTGCAATCCGATACAAAGCGATTCACGCTGCAGAGGTCGAGGACATCATCGCCCTCGATATTGCGCTGCGCCGAAACGACGAGGATTTCCTCGAACGGCTCCCGTCTGAGATTTCGCAACACCTGACCTATAGCCTCTACTACGGTCACTTCATGTGCCACGTGATGCATCAGGATTACGTGGTCAAAGCAGGCGCGGACGTCAAAGCGATCAAAACCGCGATGCTTAAACTGATTGATGAACGCGGCGCTGAATACCCAGCAGAGCACAACGTCGGCCACCTTTACGCGGCGAAACCCGACCTCGCCAACTTCTACAAATCCATCGACCCAACCAACAGCCTCAATCCGGGCTTAGGCAAAATGTCGAAACGCAAACACTATGCGGAGCAAGACTAAGCGCCCCAATCGCGGAAGATTGACCCGAATAAACTAAAGTTTGCGCTTCTGCGTTTGGCAGTCATTAACAAAGCGCCGTATAAGTTACTGGAGTATACGTACAATCCAGTCGCGGATGCCAATGGCCTATGTCACCGAAACCAACGATGCCGTCGCATCGACACAGACGCCCTATGCGATCTCTGTGGGTGACTATTTTGTCGGCTACCTCGCCCAAAATAACGAAGACTGGATAGAGGTCACTTTAACCGCTGGAACAACCTACACGGCTGCGATGGCCGGTTTGGGCACGCAGTCGGCCGCGGTGTCTGATACCTACCTAACCCTCTATTCCTCAAACGGCAGCAATATTACGGTCGACGATGACAGTGGCCCCGGTCTTTACTCCAACCTGACCTATACCCCCACGACCACGGGCACCTATTACCTCGCTGCAGGCAGCTACAATGGCGGCAGCAGCGGCGACTTTGCAGTGTCTTTGGCCATCGGGACCAAGGCGGACTACGATCTCGCGATGGGGTCATCCGCGCTGATCCGCTCGGACTCCACGTGGTCCAGCGCCCCCGCGACAGGCGCGACTGTCACGTGGGGATTTCGGGACAGTGGCACTGCGCTAGACGCAGACGGCAAAGCGGCCCCGTTTTCCCAACTCTCCGCCGCCCAAATGGATGCCGCAACCGAGGTTGTAACCTACGCAGCGAGCCTCACAAACCTGACACTGACCCAAGTCGCCGCTGGCGGAACCACGAACAATGCCACGATCCTCTTGGCTGGCTACACGTCATCGACCGACGGCGCAGGGGCCTATGCCTATTTCCCAGGGAGCACCGCTGCCTCAAACGCGGCGGGTGATCTTTGGGTGAACAACCGCTGGGTGTCGACCAGTTCGCTCGACGTTGGCAGCTACTCCTACTTCGTTTTCTTGCACGAATTCGGTCACGCCATCGGCCTGTCCCACCCTGGTGATTATGACGTGGTCGCGGGAACGACGATCACCTATTCATCAGCCGCTCAGTTCATCTCGGACAGCCACCAATATTCGGTGATGAGCTATTTCGACGAAGCCAACACCATGCAGAACATGGGGCTCTATCCGCAGACATATATGCTCTACGACATTTACGCGCTGCAAATGCTCTACGGTGCGAATACGACGACCAACGGCGGCGACTCTGTCTACGGGTTTAACTCGAACGTGGGCGGCGTGTTTGACTTCTCGACCAACACGTCCCCTCTCCTCAGCATTTGGGACGGGAGTGGGTCGGACACCATCGACCTGTCAGATTTTACTACAGGCCAACTCCTCGACCTTAATGATGGGGCGTTTTCCAACATCGGCGGATATGACGGCAACGTCTCAATCGCCTATGGCGCTGTGATCGAAAACGGAATCGGCGGCACGGCGGCGGATACGATCAATGGCAATGAATACGCCAACACGATCCGCGGACTGTCGGGCAATGACACCATCAACGGCGGCGCGGGCGACGACCACCTGTTCGGCAACCTAAACCACGATGTGATCCGCGCAGGTAGCGGCGCTGACGATGTCCGCGCGGGCTGGGGCAACGACACAGTTTACGGCGGCGATGGCGATGACCAGCTCTACGGCTACATCGGCCATGACCGCATCTACGGCGAGGCTGGCAACGACAGCATTTTTGGCGACCGAGGACGCGATATCCTGAACGGCGGTGAAGGGGACGACTACATCCACGGCGGCGCGGATAACGATTTCATCGCGGGCGAAGAAGGCAACGACATCCTCATTGGCGGGTCTGGCGATGACGAGCTCTATGGCTTTACAGGCGATGACTCCCTGCATGGTTGGGACGGGAACGACCTGCTGCGCGGTGGCGAAGGCAATGATTTCCTTGCAGGAAACGAAGGCAACGACACGCTCTACGGGATGGACGGAAACGACCAACTCTATGGCGCGACGGGGAATGACACACTGTCAGGCGGCGCGGGTGACGACCTCATGCGCGGCGGCCAAGGGTTTGATACATTTGTTTACGATGCAGGCAATGATCGGATCGGGGATTTCCTAAACGACGTTGATCGCCTGTCCTTAGACAGTGCCGCACTCGGTCTAAACGGCCTCTCAGCCCAAGAAATTGCCGATATGGCGACCCAACTCGATACCGCGCTGTTTTGGGATTTCGGCGGAGGGAACACGCTGACCCTCGACGATTGGGAAGATGCCAACGACATCGTTGACGACATCTACCTGTTTTGAAAAAGGCCGGTGTTTCCACCGGCCTCTCGTTCGTTACTTCAGATCGAACCGATCCAGTTCCATCACCTTGGTCCATGCTTTGACAAAGTCGGCAACGAATTTGCCAGCGTTGTCGTCCTGCGCATAAACCTCGGACAGGGCGCGGAGTTGCGAGTTCGAGCCAAAGACCAGATCAACGCGGGTCGCGGTCCATTTCGCAGCGCCCGTCTTGCGGTCGCGGCCTTCGAACAGCTGATCGCCGTCCACAGGCACCCACGCGGTATCCATGCTCAGCAGGTTGACGAAGAAGTCGTTGGTCAACTGACCTTCACGCTCTGTCAAAATACCATGCTTGGTCCCGCCGTGGTTTGCGCCCAATGCACGCATACCACCGACCAGAACGGTCATCTCTGGTGCGGTCAGGGTCAGCAACTGCGCCTTATCGACCAGCAATTCCTCAGCAGACGCACTGAACTGGCGCTGCTGATAGTTGCGGAACCCATCACTCAGCGGTTCCAGCGGATCAAAGGACTCTGCATCGGTCTGCTCTGCGCTCGCGTCCATACGACCTGGGGTGAACGGCACCTCAATCGCGTGACCCGCGGCTTTCGCAGCCTGTTCAACAGCAGCAGAACCTGCCAGCACGATAAGGTCCGCCAGCGACACCTTCTTACCGCCTGCCTCGAACTCGGCCTTGATCCCTTCGAGAACGCCAAGAACCTTCGCCAGTTGATCAGGCTCGTTCGCATCCCAACCCGATTGCGGGGCCAGACGAACGCGCGCACCGTTGGCTCCACCGCGCAGGTCAGACCCACGGAAGGTCGAGGCAGACGCCCAAGCCGTCAGCACCAGTTCACGGGTCGACAGACCAGAGGCCAAGATCTTGGCTTTCAGATCAGCGATCTCAGCCGCGTTGACAACCTCGTGGTCGCAAGCTGGGATCGGGTCCTGCCAGATCAGATCTTCCGCAGGAACATCCGCACCGTAATAGCAGGCTTTCGGACCCATATCGCGGTGGGTCAGCTTGAACCACGCACGAGCAAACGCATCTGCGAACTGGTCAGGGTTCTCAAGGAACCGCTTCGAAATCGGCCCATAGATCGGGTCCATTTTCATCGACATATCCGCAGTCGTCATCATCGGGCGATGCTTTTTCGACGGGTCATGTGCGTCGACGACCATGTCCTCGTCTTCGCAATCAATCGGGTGCCACTGGTGCGCACCTGCTGGCGACTTGCACAGTTCCCAATCGTATTTGAACAGAACCTTCAGATAGCCCATGTCCCAAGTGGTCGGCTTCGGCTTCCACGCACCCTCAATACCAGAGCTGATCGTGTCGGCACCCTTGCCCGAGCCAAAGCTCGACGCCCAACCAAAGCCCATCTGTTCAATCGATGCGGCCTCTGGATCAGCACCAACATGCGCCGCGTCACCCGCACCATGCGATTTACCAAAGGTGTGACCACCGGCAACCAGCGCAACGGTTTCCTCGTCATTCATCGCCATACGGCCAAAGGTTTCGCGCACGTCGCGGCCAGAGGCGACAGGATCAGGCGTCCCATCTGGACCTTCTGGGTTCACATAGATCAGACCCATCTGAACCGCTGCCAGCGGGTTTTCCAACTCGCGATCACCCGAATAGCGGCTGTTTTCTTTGTCCGACGTGGCAAGGAACTCTGCCTCTGGACCCCAATAGATGTCCTCTTCAGGCTCCCAGATATCCTCACGACCGCCGCCAAAGCCAAACGGCTTCAGGCCCATCGATTCAATCGCAACGTTGCCCGCGAGGATCATCAAATCCGCCCAGCTCAGCGCGTTGCCGTATTTCTGTTTGATCGGCCACAGCAGACGGCGCGCCTTGTCGAGGTTCACGTTATCCGGCCAAGAGTTCAGCGGCGCAAAACGCTGCGTGCCCGAACGCGACCCACCACGACCGTCAGCTGTGCGGTAGGTGCCCGCAGAGTGCCACGCCATACGAATAAAGAACGGACCGTAGTGCCCGTAGTCCGCAGGCCACCAGTCTTGGCTATCAGTCATCAGCGCGGTCAAGTCCGCCTTTACAGCGTCGAGGTCGAGCGACTTGAACGCTTCAGCATAGTTAAAATCGGGGTCCATTGGATTGCCCGCAGGCTGGTTCTGATGAAGCACCTTCAGGTTCAGCTGGTTTGGCCACCAATCGCGATTCCCACGGCGATCATTGCGCACATTGGGCATCGCGCCATGAATAACAGGGCATTTACCGCCAGTATTTCCGTCCATAACACTCTCCATCATAGGTCTGGGCGCGGGTTCATCCGCGCCAATCTGGAAGAAGCCTAACGAGAGTTTAGAATAAGTAAAAATTAGATATTCTGATTGTCGCGATAATTAATACTTATCACTAATGGTCCAACCGCCACGCCAAAACTGCTGCCGTTTTAGCCGTATCAATCGGCTCCTCCAGCCAGTCAAAAACAGGTTCTAATCCAGAAGGATCGTCATAAAACGTCGCATAATTCGTCAGGATCGCACGCTCTGGATACTGCGCGGCATAGTTTGCAAACCGTGCATCCATCCCTTCGACCAAACGGTGCACGTCTTCGCGATCCCAGTCTTTCCACCACCCAGAACGTGCCACCTCATCCACGTCACGCGTATTGAAAATGAACCGAGCGTTTTTGAAATGATGGTGCATGAAATCGAGGACCATTGGGAAATCATCACCCAAGGCGTTGTAACGGATTTCCTTAAACCCGAACCAACGCGCATCATTGGGCGGCGTCAGCACGTTTTCCACAAAGGCATCGACCAAGGCCGCCCCGAATTTCACCGGCCGCATCTGATCGGCACCGTGCCACGGATGATCAGGACCGCGCGGTTCTTCCCCCCACGAATAGCGTGTCATCCGCACCCGCCGCGCCGCGCCCCAAATACACTCCATCGCGTTGTGGTTTTCACCACGGATCGTGGCGCCATCAATCGTCATCAACAAGTTCTGCAATAGCGTTGACCCACTGCGCCCATAGGTCACAATGAAAATACAGCCCTTGAGGTTGGGGTATGTGGCATCAAAACGATGGCTCATTTGACCCTCTCAATCTCTGGTCGGAACCAAAGCCCACGCCAAAACGCAGCATAAATCGCCCGCCGAAACTGCCAAGGCGTCCCACGCATCTGACGGTTCGCCCGAAGCCAGAACTCTGCCACGCCAGCCCAGCCCATCATCCGCAGCCGCGCCGAAGTTTCGTTCCGCGCTCCGTACCTGAATTTCCAGAGCGTCTCCCGCGTGATCAACCCGTAATTCACTCCTTGGTTAACGGGCAAATCGTGCACGACCACACTTTCAGGCACGAATAGACCGGGATGGGACCGCGCCAACCGCTGCGTATACTCCGCATCGTCATACCAAATGAAGTAGTCCGAAATCGGCAGCCCATGCGCCTCAATCGCCCAACGCGGGATCAGGCAGGACACGAACGAACAAGACGACACGAGGAACACCGGCGCGTCAGGCGCATAAAACCGCGGCCAATCCCAAACGGGCGCAGGCGTGTTCATCTCGCAATGCCCGCCATCCGTCCATTTTACCCACGAACAGGCAAACGGCGCGCACCGCCCCGCGTTCGTTTCGAACTGGGCTAGAGCCTGTTCGAGCCGCTCAATCGCCGTCGGCTCGGGATAGGCATCGTCATCGCTCACCCAAACCAGATCGGCACCATCCACATAGGCGCGTTTCAGCCCGAGGTTAAAGCCACCCGCCCCGCCGATATTCTCATGCAAACGCAGATACTCGACGCCAATCGCGACCTCAGCCGTATGATCCATTGAGGCATTATCGACCACGTAAATCACATCTGGAACGCGCGTCTGACCACGCAGCGCGGCCAGAACTTTCGCCAGTTTATCCGCCCGATTATGGGTGACGATGACAGCGGCAAGTTTGGTCATTTGGCCCCCAGCGCCTCGCGATAATACCCCGTAATCACATCCTCCGCAGAAGGCTCAGCAATAAACGTTTCTAGGTTTTTCCACAAAGTTAGAGCCTGTTTTTCCAAAAACGCCCCATCCCGCCACAAACGGTCCACGATGCGCACTATCCCCCGAACAGTCTGCGCAGGCTCTTGCGGCGTCAACAGGTCTTGCGACAGCAGTTCACCCATCGCACCGACGTCGGTGGCAATCGGGATCACCCCTTCTTCAATCGCCTCAATCGCGACAAGCGCGAGGCCCTCATTCGCGGACGGCAGGATCAATATATCCGCACCCCTTAGAACCGCCCGCACATCCGCGCCGCTCGGATGAAATGTAATCCGAGCGGACAAACCCTTGGCCTCGGCGATCTGCCGAGCAAACCGCAAAAATGGCCCCTCGCCCACCATATCAAACCGCAGGTCCACACCGTTCTTTCGCCCCCACCGCACCAAACGAGCCATCGCCCAAAGCGCCGTCATAGGTCGCTTCTGGTAGGCCATCCGCCCGACAAAGGCGACCCGCAGCGCGGTCTGCCGGGGTTGCATCCGAACAGCCGCGACTTCTCTCTTTTCAATCATCCGCCCAAGATCAACAGGGCAGTCAAACCGATCTCGATAAAAGTTAACCAACTTACGACTGATCACATGCGTCCGATCAAGGTGCCCGCTCCACACCCCTGAAATCCGAACAAACCCGCCGTCCATATGCTCCACAATATGCGTGCTGTCATAGGTCCGAACCCACGGCAGTTGACGGCGGATCACAGGCAAAGCGGCGTAAAGGGGAACGCAATGATGGATATGAATTGCAATGATATTCTCTTGCAAAACAACATCTTGAACGAGTACGCCCCACTCTGAACGGGGACGATCAAGCCAATCCAGCACCGTCACGCCCTCGGGCGCAACGCCCCGTGATCGCTCGGCCACGACGAACACCCGCAGCCCCAAATCCCGCGCCCATTCGATGCAATCCCGCGCGAGCGTCTCGGCCCCGCCGACCGCAAACCAGTGCATTCCTATGAGGATCGCAGGCGGTTTTGCGTGGTCAGGTCGGGTTCGATCCCCCATTAGAATGCCGTTCAACGGACGCCATTGATGCCGCCCAATCTGACGAGAGAACAGTCGTTCCCGAATATAGAGCAAACGCTCTACAACGAACGGGGCAACCTGATAGCCAGCGGCCAGCAGGGACTCATAAGGCAATCTTTCTGGCGCTTCCGTCATAGTTAATTCCTACCCGACCATATGCGCCATAGAAAGACAATCAAGGTTAACAGGCCCTTACCAGAGCGAACGCCGCATTAGCCGAACCTTGGGAATTTAACCTTAATGTTGATGAAAATTTCAGCCCCAGAGGTCCCTATGCCCGATACGTCCGCCACCCTTTCGCTCCCCTATCTGATGCCCGCTCAGGCGCAAAAACACGTCACACATAACGATGCCCTCGACCGTCTCGACCTCGTTGTGCAGCTCGTTGTCAGCGAATTCGACGCGGCCAATCCCCCCGCCAACCCGACCGAAGGCGACTGCTACGCGATTGGCCAAACTCCAACTGGAGACTGGATCGGTAACGCGGGGCAACTCGCCGTGTTTCAGAACGGCGGCTGGGTCTATGTCATCCCACAAAACGGTTGGCTAGCGACGACCGAGAGTGGTGATATTAGGCTCTATTCTGCCGGAACTTGGGTCGATGCACGCAATCAGTCTGCGCTCCATAACCTCCCCGAACTCGGGATCAACGCCTCTGCCGACAGCACCAATCGCCTGTCAATTTCCTCTGACGCGGTGCTTTTGAACCACGCGGGCGCCGGTCATCAGGTGAAGGTGAACAAGGCAACACCTGCCGACACTGCCAGCCTCCTTTTCCAATCGAATTGGTCGGGCCGCGCCGAGATGGGCCTCGCGGGAACGGACGATTTCGCGGTGAAGGTCAGTGCGGATGGAAGCACCTGGACGACCGCCCTTTCAGTCGCGGCGGCCAATGGCAACGTCACCTTATCTCAGGCATTAACCTTAACGCCGACGACCGCCCCCACCTCGCCCACCGCTGGGATGCTCTATTTCGACGACACAACGACAAAGCTGCGGTGTTACGACGGCACCCAATGGCATGACCTGTTTTGACGGATTGCCGAGCCGCGCTCGATCAGGCTAGTGATGGGTATGGACCTACTTTTGATACATACTGGCGGCACCATCGGCATGGTGCCCACGGCCAACGGCCTCGCCCCGCAAAAGGGCGTGGTCGAGGACGCAATCGCGGCGCGGCTACCCACTGGCGTGACCTTGCATCAGCACGTTTTTGATCCGCTTTTGGACTCGGCTGATGTTGGGCCAAAGCACTGGAACGAAATTCTATCGGTGCTGACCGATCACCCCGTTATGCCCGCGATCGTAACGCATGGCACCGACACGATGTCCTTCACCGGCGCAGCTCTGTCACAGGCGCTGGCGGATCTGGACCGTCGGGTCATTCTGTGCGGATCGATGCAACCCTTGAACACGGGCGGTGATGCCGAAGGGAACCTCGATCTCGCGCTTGATGCCGCGCTGAACCACAGCGACGCGGGCGTGTACTTATCCTTTGCGGGCAAGCTCTTACCCGCTGATGGCCTGACAAAATACGACAGCCACGCGGACGATGCTTTCCGCTACATTCCACAGACACTTTCATCCGCCCCGACCCGTCGTCAGTTTGACGCGCAACGCCTCGCCGTCGTGACGTTGACGCCCGATTTTCCCGTCGCTGCCCTATCTGCAATGCTGTCCGAATTGGATGGCGCGGTGTTGCGGGTGTTTGGTGCAGGGACCGCGATGAACAATCCCGCGCTCTATAACGCCCTGAAATCCGCGATCGCAGACGGCAAACGCATCCGTGCTGTCAGCCAAAGCACGACGGGCGGGTTAGAACCGGGTGCTTATGCGGCGGGGTCGGAATTATGGGCGGCGGGCGTTGAAAATGGCGGGTTAGAGACGCCAGAGGCCGCCTTGATCCACCTTTGGCTCAATTAAGCGGCCAAATTTCAAAAATTTCGACCTGCTTTTTCAAAGCAAAGCGCCGCACCCATCGGGTGCGGCGCAACCGCAGTTCCAAATTCGAACGTGGGTTATTTCTTGCGCATCGCCTCAAGGAGCGCAGCCCCCAGACCACCCGTTTCAGCCTGCTTCGGCGGGCTCGCCTGTGTCCGCATTCGGGACGGAACCTGGCCCCGCGGACGATCCTGACCGCGTTCATTACGGGTCTCTTTCGCGCTCGCTCCACCATCTTTGCGCATGGTTAATCCGATGCGCTTGCGCGGCACGTCGACCTCGGTCACGGTGACGCGCACAACGTCCCCTGCTTTGACGATCTCATGCGGGTCTTTGACGAATTTATCGGCCAATTGGCTGACGTGGACCAAGCCATCCTGATGGACGCCGATGTCCACAAAAGCACCGAAAGCCGCCACGTTAGTGACTGTTCCCTCAAGCACCATCCCAGGTTTCAGGTCGGTGATTTCCTCGACCCCATCGGCAAAGCTTGCCGTTTTGAATGTCGGGCGCGGGTCTCGACCGGGCTTTTCCAACTCGGTCAGAATATCGCGGACGGTGGGCAGGCCGAATGTCTCATCGACAAAGTCTTCGGCTCTTAGCCCGCGAAGGGCTTGCGCATCGCCCATCAGCGCCCGCACATCTCGACCACAGGCCGCAACGATCTTGCGAGCCACGCCGTAAGCTTCGGGATGGACGGAGGACGCGTCGAGCGGTTCCTTCCCACCCGTGATCCGCAAAAAGCCCGCACATTGTTCGTAGGCTTTCGGCCCAAGTCGCGCGACTTTCAGCAAGTCCTTGCGAGATGTAAACGCGCCGTTGCTGTCACGGTGCGCCACGATGCTCTCGGCGAGAACTGGGCCAAGGCCCGAGATATGGGCCAAGAGCGGCGCAGATGCCGTATTCAGGTCCACGCCCACGGCGTTCACCGCATCCTCGACCACCGCTTCTAGCGATTTCGCCAGTTTGTGCTGGTCCACGTCGTGCTGATATTGACCGACGCCGATGGCCTTGGGTTCGATTTTAACCAATTCGGCGAGAGGGTCTTGCAGACGCCGCGCAATCGACACCGCCCCGCGCAAAGACACGTCGAGGTCGGGGAATTCCCGCGCCGCGAGTTCGGACGCCGAATAGACCGACGCGCCCGCTTCGGACACGACGACCTTGGTCGGGGCTTTGACCGAGGACGGCAAGCGTTTCAGCGTTTCAGCGACCAACCGTTCGGTTTCACGGCTCGCCGTGCCGTTGCCAATCGCGATCAAATCAACGTTGTGTTTCGCGATGAGCGCGAGGATCACAGCCTGCGATCCCTGCACATCCATGCGCGGTTGGAACGGGTAGATCGTCGCGGTGTCCAGAACTTTACCCGTTGCATCAACGACAGCGACCTTCACCCCTGTGCGGATCCCCGGATCAAGACCGATCGTGGCCTTCGCGCCCGCAGGTGCGGCCAGCAACAAGTCCTTGAGGTTACGTGCAAAAACGGTGATCGCTTCCTCGTGAGCCGTGCTGCGCATGTCGCCCAAAAGGTCGAGCATCATAGTCATCGACAGCTTCACCCGCCATGTCCAACCCGCAACGCCAGCAAGCCATTTGTCGCCCGCAGTCCCCGAACGAACACCCAGTTCGGAGGCGATCAGCGACACGGCCCGTGCAGCGCCCTCTTCGTCAGGGGCGATATCGATGGTGAGGAAGCCCTCGTTCGCGCCGCGCAGCATCGCAAGCGCACGGTGGGACGGCACACTCGCCCATTTTTCGCTATGGGCAAAGTAGTCAGAAAATTTCGCACCATCCTTTTCTTTGCCCTCAATCACGCGGGCGGAAATCACCGCCTCACGCTTCATGAACTCACGAAGATCACGCAACAGACCCGCGTTTTCCGCCAGACCTTCGACCAGAATATCACGGGCACCGTTCAGCGCGTCCTTGGTCGACGGAACCGCCTCAGTGATAAAGCCCCCCGCGTGGACCTCGGGATCGGTCGCCCGATCGGACAAGATCAGATCAACCAATGGTTCCAACCCGTTTTCGCGGGCGATCATCGCTTTGGTGCGGCGCTTGGGTTTGTAGGGTAGGTAAATATCTTCCAACTCGGCCTTCGTCGCGGCCTTGTGGATCGACAGCGCCAGATCGTCGGTCATCTTACCCTGCGACGTAATCTCTTTCGCGATGGCCGCGCGGCGCTGTTGCAATTCCCGCAGGTAGGTCAAACGTTCGGCCAAGGTGCGCAATTGCGTGTCGTCCAGTCCCCCCGTCACCTCTTTGCGGTAGCGCGCGATAAAGGGAACCGTCGCCCCTTCGTCCAACAGCTCCACGGCAGAGGTGACCTGTTTCGGGGTGGCGTTAATGTCCTGCGCGATGGTCGCTGCAATGCGGGTGATGGTGTCCAAAGGGGCCTCCAAATACGAACTGGACATCCTTCTTAGCCCCGCATCCCACCCGCCACAAGCAACCCAAGCCCACTGTTTTACCGATCCGAAAGACAAAGCCGATATCGCTGTCTATAGTCGACCCAAACGAACCAAAGCAGCCCGATGACCGCAACCCTGTCTCGCCCCAGATTCACCACGCTCCGTTCGATCATGGCCTTGATCCTGCGTGAGATGGCATCGACCTATGGTCGCTCACCCGGTGGCTATCTTTGGGCCGTGTTAGAACCTTTGGGCGCCATCGCGATCATGGCGTTCGGGTTTTCACTGATGATCAACAAACCGTCCTTGGGCAGCAATTTTATGCTGTTCTATGCGACAGGGTTTTTGCCGATCCACATCTACGGCGAACTCTCAACAAAGGTGATGAACACTCTGCGCTATTCACGGATGCTCTTGGCCTATCCGCGGGTGCTGTGGATCGATGCGATCCTTGCGCGCGTGGCCTTGCACCTGTTGACAGGGATCGTCGTCTCGATCCTCGTGATCGGCGGCATCATCGCGCTGACATCAGCCGAGGCAGACATCGACCCCATCCCAATAGCCCAAGGCATCGGCATGGTCGCCCTCCTCGGCGCAGGCATCGGTACGCTGAACTGCTACCTCACAGGTCGGTTCGAATTTTGGGGCCGCATCTGGGCCATCGCCTCGCGCCCGATCTTCTTTGCCTCGGGTGTGTTCTTCATCCTCGACAACGTGACAGAGCCATTGCGTACATGGCTCTGGTGGAACCCGCTGATCCATGGCGTCGGGCTGGTTCGCGCGGGGTTTTATCCAACCTATGAGGCCACCTACGCCTCGCTCACCTACGGCTATAGCTTCGGCCTGATTGCACTGGTTTTCGGTCTAATCCTGCTCCGCGCCAATCACGACAGGATTTTGTGACAGCCTATCACGTTCGCTAGAGGAGCGTTTACAGATCAGCGCCGCCCGTTACCTATACCGTGACGGAGGACACAAATGCGCAACCTAATCGCCGCCCTATTCACCCTCGCCGCAAGCAATGCAGCGGCCAATCCCATGACCAATTGGACAGAACAGAAATTCGCGCTGTTTTCATCAAACGATTATACCGCGACCGAGACATCAGTTGATGTGCAAAGCGCGGGAACAGTGTCGATGTTGTGGACCGCGCTCCTCCCGTCTGACTGGTCAACGCGTCGGGCCCGCTGGGATTGGTCCGTCACAACGAGCGTGCCGCCAACCGACCTCACGCAAAAGGGTGGCGATGATCGGAACCTATCGCTCTATTTCGTGTTCATGCCCGAAGATGTAGCGCGTCAAAATCAATCCGCCTCAATCCGCAGCCTCCTCGCGGTCGAGGAGGCGCGGGTGCTGATGTATGTCTTTGGCGGCGATCATAAGATCGGCGATGTCCTGCCCTCTCCTTACCTCGGTGATCGGGGTCGAACGATCATTCGGAGACCGGCGGGCAGGGGCAGCTACACGGAATCCGTCAATCTCGCCGCCGACTATGCTCGCGCTTTTGGTGGTGAGGCGACTGCCCTTGTTGGTTTGGCCCTGTCCGCGGACAGCGATGATACCGACAGCCAGATTTCCGCACGGTTGGAGAACTTAAAACTCGAATAATCTTTGGATTAAACCCGACCCAAAGGCCGCCATTACGCCTCATTTTCGCCCCTGCCCCTGACCGTCCGCCCACTGACCATTGGTTCGGTGGAACACGGGAGATGGCGATGAACATCGACTATGCTGGCCGCGCAGGGGCGGCGCTTTATACTGATCTGGTGGTGATTGATGGCGTGCTGGTCGGCACCTCACGTTACGGCGGCGCGATTGAAAGTTGGACGAGCGACCTCAGCCAAATCGACAGCCTCGCTCACACTCGCACCGATACCGTAGGAGGCGAGGCGGAGTTGACAGTTGTCAACTTTTCCGACGGCCCCGCTCTGCTGACAGGAGGCGGCGCAAACGGCAGCCTACAATTGATCAGCTTAACAGATGGCGCTCTGTCCACGGCAATAGACTACGGCGAATTCTCGTGGCCGTCTGACATCACCGCCAGCTCAGCCGTCACGTTAGCCTCAGGCCGTATCGGATTTTACGGCGGCTTCTGGGGTGAGGACGGTATCGCGCGGCTCCAGTTTTCGGGCAATGGCGCGCTCCTCGGCACAGGCTATACGCCCGACACCGCGCAATCCTACGCCTCTGGCATCACAGCGATGACCAAGGCGAACTTTGGCACCACACAGTATATCGTGACCCTGGCCCAAGAGATGAACGGCCTTACCCTGTGGTCGGTGGCAGACAACGGCAACCTCTGGGTCGAAGATACAGTCGACGCCTCGGACGGGCTGTGGATCTCGGCCCCCACCGCGATTGAAACCGTAGTGATCGGCGCGAATACCTACATGATCGTTGCCGCAGCGGGCAGCGGATCGCTCTCAGTCGTCACCTTGGATGCAACAGGCGCCATGTCCGTGATCGACCATGTGATCGACGACTTAGACACGCGGTTCGCAGGCGTCACAGCACTGGCCACGATCCAAGTCGACGGCGAAACGTGGGTCGCGGCAGGCGGCGCGGATGACGGGGTGAGCGTCTTTTCCCTCCTCCCCAACGGTATGTTGGAACCCGTCGCGCACGTGGCCGACACCGTCACAGCGGGCCTCGCCGATGTGTCCACGATTGAACTTGGCAGCACCGATGGGATCATCGACATCTACGTCGGATCAGCGAGCGAGACGGGCATCACCCACCTCACGTTCGACCCCAATGGGGCGACGATATCAGGCACTAATTCGGCGGAAACGCTATTGGGCACCGACGGCGACGACCTGATCTTCGATGGCGGCGGGATCGACATGCTGACAGGTGGCGCAGGTGAAGATGTGTTCATCTTTATCCCCGACGGCACCCCTGACACGATCACCGATTTCACACTCGGCGAGGACCGCATCGACATCAGCAGTTGGGGCCTCATCCGTAATTTGTCCCAGATCGGCTACACCGAAACGCAGGATGGCCTCACGCTGACCTACGGCGAGGAAACACTGCATATCCAATCGTCAAACCCGCTGACATGGGATCAACTCGTCCTACACGACCTCGTGCCCATCGATCGCTATTCAAACCTCACGATGATCGACGAAAACAACGATGCCATCGACCCGTCCCTACAAGACGTGCTGTGGCGGTTCTGCGGAACGGTCGACATCCCCGATGACACCTTAAAACAGATGGTCAACGGAGACACGGATTGGGGGTTTTAGACCTACAGACTGTTCGAAATGCCCAGTGCGGAACCGATCAGACCCAGCACGCTGCGGGCGGAATTGATCGGGCTTTCGGTGGCATAAACGAGGTCGCCAGACATGATCTCAAAGTTGCGGGCGGCAAAGAGGCCGTCTGCGGTTGTGAGGTCCACGGTGAACACGACCCGCTCTTTCGCGGGGCCAGTGCCGTCGGTGCGCAGGACTGATGCGGGGTATTCCCGCAGAACCAACACGCCTTTGGGGTTCGCACGGCCAGCATCCACGCCGCCGATCAGCGAAAGCGCCTGAAGCGCGGTCACGCGATCATCGGGGAAAACGAATTCGGATTGTGTGCCTGCAGCGCCGAGCGCGAGGAAGGTACGGTCGTCTTCTTCGATGAGGATACGGTCGCCGCCCTGCACTTCAGCATCCAGCGAGGGGTTATCGAACAGACGATCAAGCGAGATGCCATAAACGGAGGAGCCACGGATCAGCTTTACCTGCGGGTTCGCCATACCGCCGCGCGCGCCGCCACCTTGGGCGATCAGCGACAGAACCGTCACGTTCCGACCTTCGAGCGGATACACACCCGGCGCACCAACGCCAGAAACGAGGTTTGCGGTATTCGCACGGCCTGGGGTCACAGCAATCTGCACCTGCGCAGACGGGATCGTTTCGAGGTATTTTTCCTCAATCCGCTGACGCGCCGTTTCAGGCGACATGCCCGAGATTTTCAGATCCCCAACGAAGGGCAAGAACACTTCACCGTTCGAGGACACCACAACGTCTTGGAGCTGCGCCGCACTTCCCCCCGCGCCAGCAAGCAGCGCGTTTTCGCCCGTTTCCCAAACGGTCACAGTAACAACATCGCCGGTGTTAATGATTAACGACGACGGCTGACCTGCATTGCGGATCCACGACCGCGACGTGTCACCAACCACAGGCCACGCAGCCAGACCTGATTGGGTATCACGGGTGACAGCGACCACTTCGAACGCAGCCTCTTCGCCAGATTGGGAGGGTCGCGCGGCAGCGATCACTTCTGACTGGAAACCAGCACCACGCGGCGTGTTACACGCGGCTAGGGTGACACAAAGGCCAGCGGCCATCAGATGACGATATGAAAACCCCATGTCCCCCCCGGGAGTGGCTATGATAAGCAGTCTTTGCACCATACTACCCAAATGGATATGGTCAATAACTTGTAGGCCCCTTCGCGGCTTTACCCACAATATTTGGTAGTTTCGACTGGTAAATCGTGCGGCCACCACGTTACCTAGCGGTGAGTAAACAGAGGGCGTCCATGGCTAAAGGCATCGTTGTTGTAGGGGCGGGATTCTCGGGCGCTGTCATTGCCCGCCAATTGGCCGATGCTGGGTTGACCATGACTGTGATCGAGAGCCGTGATCACGTCGGCGGAAACTGCCACACCTCACGTGATGCGCAGACTGGAATCCTGCTCCACCACCATGGGCCGCATATTTTCCACACGGGGGATCGGGACGTTTGGAATTACGTAAACCGCTTTGCCGCGTTTCACCCCTATCGCCACGCGGTGCGGACAACGGTGGCAGAGAACGTCTATTCTCTGCCCATAAACCTCCAGACGATTAACCAGTTTTTCGGCACAGCGATGCGGTCAGACGAGGCACGCGCGTTTATCGCCGCGCAATGCGTCGACATCCCGAACCCCGCCAACTTTGAAGAAGCCGCGCTCGCCTCCATCGGGCCCGCGCTCTACGAGGCGTTCTTTCGCGGTTATACGGTGAAACAATGGGGCTGCCCGCCGACGGAAATCCCAGCCGCGGTGTTTCGACGGTTGCCACTGCGTTTCAACTACGATGACAGCTACTTTGACCATCCCTACATCGGGATGCCAACGGATGGGTATACGGCCTTAATAGAGTCTATTTTGGACCATCCTTTGATCACTGTGCAACTGGGTCAACCAATGACGCAGGCTGATCTAGCAACCTACGATCATACCTTTTGGACTGGCCCTCTCGATGGGTTTTTTGACCATCAATTCGGACGGCTCGGGTATCGGAGCCTTCGGTTTGATGAGTTCCGCGAACGGGGTGATTGGCTGGGCTGTGCGGTGATGAATTTCGGGGATGAAACCGTCCCCTACACACGGATCACTGAACAAAAGCACCTCGCGCCGTGGGAAAATCACGATGCATCCGTGCTCTATGCGGAAACCGCGATCGACTGCGGGCCGAACGATGTGCCCTATTACCCGACGCGACGATTGGATCAGCGGGAGCTGCTGGCCCGCTATGTTGAGGCGGCAGAGGCGACAAGCAACACTACATTCGTGGGCCGCTTGGGCACCTACCGTTACATCGACATGGACGTGACCATCCGCGAGGCGCTGGACACCGCCGCCGCTTACCTCTCGGCCACGGCAAACAGAACCTGCCCGCCTGTATTTTCGGTGCGCCCGCTATGACCCGCATCGCCGCCGTGATCGTGACTTACAATCGGGCGGATCGCTTGCGGTGGACGCTGGATCGCACCTTGGCGGAACCGTTCGATCAGGTGTTCGTGGTGAACAATGCCTCGACGGACGGCACGGCAGAGGTTTTAGCGCACATCAATGATCCTCGGCTGACTGTTATCAACCTCCCCGAAAACATCGGTGGCGCAGGAGGCTTTGCGGCGGGGATAGAGGCTGCAGAAAATGCTGATTGGCTGGTACTTTTCGACGATGATGCTTGGCCCGCTGGCGGCGCAATGACCCAGCTTTGGGCTGAGTTAGAGACTATTTCGCCCGACATTGCCGTTCTTGCCGCCGATGTTCGACTGTCCGATGGAACTGCTTCTGACATGAACCGCCCGATCATCAACCCGTTCTGGAGCCTCAAGGATCGCGCTCTGACCACCCTTCGCCACGGGCGCGGCGGATTTACCGTGCCTGCCGACACTGCCCGCGACATCGATGCGGCGACCTTTGTCGGTTATGCCCTGCGCGGGTCTGTCGCGCGAAAAATCCCGAAACCAGAGGCGGGCCTATTCCTCTATTCGGACGACATTCTCTATAGCCTCGCCCTGCGCAAGGCGGGCTGGCGTATTCGCACCCTGCCCCAGATGCAGTTCATCCATGATTGCGAGACGCTCGCTTCGGGCGATGTTTACCGTCCGTTATGGAAAAACCACTACACCATCCGCAACGGGGTCGAAGTCGCCCGTGTTGCCGCAGGATGGATGTTCCCCGCTGCGCTTGCCTACCTCGTTCTGGTCTGGACCAAGCGGGGGCTGAGGCTACGCGGCGGGGAACAGCGCGCCTATTTTGCGATCTTTGCCCGTGCGTTCTGGCATGGGCTGCGGCGAAAACGCGGGCGGTATGATCCGCTACATCTGGCGCGGCCACGGGCAAAGGACTAGGCTCTGACCAAAGGAGAAACGATGACGCAATCGCCTCTGCCACCAGCCCATGCGGCCACCCTGCGCCCCCGCCATCGCGGGCTCCTCTGGTCGTTTGTGCTGATCGTTATTCTCCCTGCCGCGATTGCTGCCGCTTATCTCTATCTGATCGCAAAGGATCAATTCGCCTCAACGCTCGGCTTCACGGTCCGCAAAGAGGAAACGTCAATCAACACGGACCTCTTTAGCGGATTGGGACGAACCCTCGGCGCGTCCTCGTCATCCGAGAGCGACATCCTCTACGCTTTCATCCGCAGCCAAGACATCGTCGCGAAAATCGACGCGGAATTGGACCTGCGTCGTCTCTATTCCGTGCATTATACCAGCGATCCGCTCATGGGGTTTAACCCTGAGGGCACGATTGAGGATCTGACCGATTATTGGCAACGGATGCTCAAAATCTCCTATGACACGGGCACGGGCATGATGGAGGTTTCGGCGATTGCCTTTACCGCCGAGGACGCCAAGGCAATCGCGACCGCAATCTATGACCAGAGCACGGTGATGATAAACGCGCTTTCGGATCAGGCTCGTCTCGACGCCACCCGCTATGCCGCCGAAGACCTCACCCGCGCAGAGGACCGTCTGCGTGACATCCGCGAGGCGCTGACCGAATTTCGGACTCGCAACCAGATCGTAGATCCAGAGGCGGACGTTGCGGGGCAAATGGGCCTCCTTACCACGCTTCAGGCGCAACTGGCCGAAGCGTTGATCGATTTCGACCTTCTATCCGGCACTGTGCGCGACGGGGACCCGAGGCTCGACCAAATCACCCGTAGGATCGAAGTGATCCGCGCCCGTATCGACGAGGAACGGGGCAAATTTGGTGCGGGCGAAAACGGTGATCCTGCCTATGCGACGACCATCGCGGACTACGAACGCCTCGCCGCGGATCGCGAATTTGCAGAGCTCGCCTATGGGGCCGCGCGGCAGGCTTATGACGCCGCTATTGCCGAAGCGCAGCGCCAATCGCTCTACCTTGCGTCCTATATCCAACCGACTTTAGCAGAACGACCGAGCTATCCCCGCCGCGAGGTGATCTTGGGCCTGATCCTTCTATTCACCACATTGGGCTGGGCGGTGATGGCGCTGATTTATTATTCCCTAAGGGATAGGCTATAACCTTTGGGGATAATGATATACCCGAAAGAATTACACACTTCTCGCGCACGCTTTGCGATAGTTAACCATATCCACCTAAACGCAAGGTTAGTGTGAGCCGTGCGAAAGGTGCCGAATGTAGTGGTGTAACGATGACCTTTCAGTTTCGACCAGACCAGCCAAGCCCTCCTCGCAATCATGCGCCGATTGTTCAGATCAACGGCGTGACCAAAGCCTTTCGCGGCCAAGGACGCGACATCGTGGTGGCAGACAATATCTCTATGACTATCCCGGCGGGCACGGCAGTTGCGCTGCTTGGGGAAAACGGTGCGGGGAAATCGACGCTCCTTAGCATGATCAGTGGCAGTTTGCGCCCCGACGCGGGCCGTATCCTGCGCAACGGCACGGTCAGTTGGCCCGTTGGCTTTGCGGGATCATTCCACGGCGATCTGACGGGCGCGCAAAACACACGCTTTGTCGCGCGGGCCTATGGCGTCGACACCGAAGCCCTGTTGGACTTCGTCACCGATTTTGCCGACCTAGGCGATCAGATCAACAATCCGGTGCGGGGGTATTCGTCGGGAATGCGGGCACGTTTGGCTTTTGCCCTGTCGATGGGGCTGCCATTTGACCTCTACCTCGTGGACGAAGTGACTGCCGTGGGCGATGCCAAATTCCGTGCAAAAAGCGCGATGGCCTTTAAGTCACGCATGGAAAGCGCGGGCGCGATCATGGTCAGCCACAATATGGACCAGTTGCGCAATTTGTGCAGCGCGGGAATGGTGCTCCGCGACGGGCACCTCATGTGGTTCGACAATGTGAACGATGCAATCTGGGCCTATCAGTGCTAGATTTCTAGGTCGGTATTTAGATCCTGAATAAGCCGTTTATGCTTGCGCCCTTCGGCAATGACATCGCCAAACGTCTCAATTCCGCGCGCCTCGCACATCGCCGTCATCTTGATAAAGGCGTGGGCCGTGGCAATCGTATCGCCCATAGCCGTATGCCTTTGTTCGGGCGGAATCACGATCCCCAACCGCTGACAAATCGCATCGAGCGTATGTTCCGCGTCCTGACCGAACACGATCGCAGAGAGCAAAACAGTGTCTAACACGGGGTTAGTAAAGGCTTTGCCAATCCCAGCCTCATGGCGCCTTAGAAATTCGAGGTCGAACGGCGCGTTATGCGCGACCAAGATCGACCCACGGGCAAAGCTATGGAATTGAGCGCCCACAACTTCGATAGTTGGGGCGTTCTCGACCATTTCGTCGGTGATCCCATGCACCTCGGTTGACCGCGCAGGGATCGGACGTTCAGGGTTCACGAGCCGATTGATCTGCTCACCCTCAACGATGCGGCCATTCACAACGCGCAAAGCAGCAATTTGGCAAATCTCGTCGCCTTGGGACGGCAACAGACCCGTGGTTTCGGTATCGAACACAACAAAAGTCAGGTCAGACAGCTTTGCCTTTGTCAGTTTGGCGGGTGGCGTTTTCTGCATAAGGTCAAAGTCATATTCGACCCCCCGCTGCATAGACGGCAGCTTGCGACCCGCCAGATGTGGCAGCGAGATTTTCAGGACCGACCGTCCAAAGCGCCCGAACTCTGGCCAGCAATCAGTCGCGTGAATCCGCAGAACCGACCGCCCCGTCACGCCAGGCACGCCAAAATCGAGAGGCTCATCCAGCCACTGAGACATAATATCAAAGGGTAGCGCATCACCGCTCCAACCCACGGCGATCATCGGGCAATCGTCTTCGTCCGCGACGATCAGTGACGGCACCCGCCCGCCGTGCTGATTGACCACGCGGTCGCACAGATGCGCGAGCAGCACGATAATCGGCAGCGCGGCGACATGCAGTCGGGTTGCATCTGGACCTTCGACGGTCAGATCGTTGATCTCCAGCCGCGATTTCACCGCGTTGACGATCTGACGGGCCGAGACATCCTCCATCGGCCAAAGTGATCCACGACTGCTGTCGTATTCGTCAAAATGATCACCAATGCTGTGCAGCATCGTGTCTAGCCCGTCGATCAACCCTTCGGTCATTTCCGGATCAGCGGCGAGGGCGGCGTCCCGTTTGCGGAACTCAATCGCCGTGCGAAGCGACGCCATATGCGGGCGCAAGTCCGCAAAAACACGCGTGAGCAGCGCCGTCGATTGTCCGACCACCGCCAAATCATGGGTCACATCGTCGATCGACATCACGTAACCGGGCGTCGCATCGCTTTCGTCGGCGGCGTGGGTCAACCGCATCCGCGCAGAGAGCGTCCGATGCCCCAATACGGTCGTAACCAAGGTCGGGATGACCATATCGGGCCCCTGCCCGTATGCGCAAAGGCGGTTATAGGCATCCAAAATCGGTTCAGGTTCGAGGAAGTCGAACAGCGAATGGTCGAGGCCAGGGTGATGGTGGTCCTCGTCCAGCATTTCAGCAGCTACAGAGTTGTAGAACGCTATTTTATGCGTTCCCGAACAGAGCACCACACCGAACGGCACATCCGCCGCCATCGCGACGAGCTGCTGTTTTTCATTGATCAACCGCGTGGTTTCCTGCGCCACCGTCTCGGCCAAGGCGTTGCGGGTCTGCGCGAGGTGGCGTGTGACCTCACGTGCGGCAGGGGCGAGATCACCAAGGTAACGCGCGGTTTTCGGGTCCAGTTCCTCTTCAATGTCCGTATGCGCCCGCGCGATCAGGGCACCCGCCAGCCATTGCATCGGCTTGGCGAGGTTTTCGTCAAACAGATACCAAATCCACGTCATCAGCCCCAAAAAGCCAAAACCACCAATGATCTCTGCAAAGAGGAAACCGTCCTGTTCGCGCTGACTGCCCAGCCACAGGCCAGCGCCAAAAATCCCCAACCCGCCGAGGGTCATGAACACAAAGAACAGCAGAATCCGAAGACGCAGATGTAGGCGGTCTAGCTTCATCATAGGCTCTCCAACTGCACAAACGGCGCGAGAGTCGCGCGCAACTCTGCGGGGCCAAAAGGTTTGGTCAGGGTCGCGGTCGCACCGACGGCCTTAGCCTTGCGGACCTCAATGTCGGTGTTGCGAATGGTCATCAGGATGATCGGCAGCGCGTCGAAATCTTCGCGCAGGCGTAACGTTTGACACAAGGCAAATCCCGATTGATCGGGCAGGCTCGCATCAATGACCAAGAGGTCGTAACCGTTCGAGGCAATCTGGGTGAGAGCCATTTCAGCCGTTGAGGCAACATCAACCACCAAACCATTCGCGCCCAACATCGTCGCGATTGCCTTGGTTATCGGTCGTTCGTCTTCGACCAAGAGGACTTTTTTCTCACCCATTTTACTCTCCACACAACATTAAGAGCGGGAACACACCGCCTGCATCATTGGGTCTTGGGGGTCGAGCGGCGCAAAGGGTTCAGCACCGCCATCCGCCAAAACCCGCGCAATTTCCGAGGTTTCACATTTGAACCGAACAGCAATCACCTGCTCGGGTTGCCAACGCATCATGCGATAGAGAACCGCCTCGCGTTCACCTGTCGCCGCTGTGTCAGTGACATCTGCAACGGCCAAAAAGCCTTCGACCTGCGGCCAAGCGTAGGTCCACGGTTTGTAAAACGCTTTGACCTCTGCGGTGTCGATGACTTCTGCGCCCTCGGGCAGGCCCCCCGAGGTTACTTCAAACCACGAGTATTCGTTGTAGACGCTCAGCCCCAACATCCCGAGGCCAGCCATCACAGGCACGATCCATTGTGGTGCGCGGTTACGAGTGATTTTCCGTATGCCGAAGGCAATCCCTGCCATCCCCACGCCCGCGATCACGACCGCGACTAATTCATATAACATGCGTCCTCCCTTAACGCGCTGCCGAGGATGACAGGGCGCTTTGCATGGTTCTTACGATGACGAACGCGTCGCGAAGGTGCGACCGCTCGAAAGCTGGTAACGATGATGGCGTCAGGTAGTTGTCGGGCTTTTGCCCCGAACGGACCTGCGCCGCTTGATGGTTTAGGCGCACAGTGGCGATGGTGTCATACGCGGCCAAGAGGTCGGCGCCCCCTGCCTCGGACACAATGCCGGCCTCGATCGCGCTATCGATGCGCGCGCGTGTATTCACCGCAGCGATCTGACCCTTGAGCGCATAAATCCGCCCAAGGTCGACTATCGGCACAACGCCGTTGTGTTTCATATCGAGCGTATTGCGGTGTTCACCTGATTTGATCGTCGCGAACCCACGGAACAGCGACAGCGGCGGCACGTGTTTGAGCGAATTCGACGCCATATGCGCGACAAAGATGGAATCCTTTGCCGCCATCGCCAGCGTATCGCCCTGAAGTTCGGAAAAGAGCGTCTCGTCCCCCGCGATAGGCCGCAGGTCGAACATGACGGAGGCCAACATCTGCGCTTCTTCGTTCGGTTTGGCAATCCACATGCGGAAATAGCTCTGCCAGACCGACAGGCGCTGCCGCCAACGGTCGGCTGTCGCCATCATATCACCGGGGCAATAGACATAGCCGCAGGCGTTCAGTCCGTCACAAACAAAGGTCGCGAGCTGCGCGAAATACTTCATATCATCGTCGGTCGCACTGTCGTGGATGATCAAACAATTATCCTGATCCGACACGCCCGTTTGTTCGCGGCGACCTTGGCTGCCACACGCGGCCCAGCAATAGGGCACGGGTGCGGGGCCGAATTTAACCTCAGCCATCTTAAGCAGACGACGGGTTACGATGTCGGCCACGTCGGTGACTTTGCGGGTAACAACGTCGTGGGCAAGGTGGCTACCGACCAACTGCATGAGGAAATCGGGCAGACGTTTCGTCACCTCGGACATTTCCTCAACGCTGGTCGCGCGGCCCAAATCGGCGATCATATGCGCCTGCGAGGTGGCGAGGAACCGCGTCAGGTCGGTCTGGGTGATCATCCCACGGAACTTGCCATTCTCAACGATCGGCAAGTGACCGATGCGGTGGTCGATCATCATATGCATCACGTCCGACCCCAAGGCTGACGGGTCCAGCGTCACAGGGTTGCGGGTCATGATGGTGTAGACAGGCAGGTCAGGATTTAGACCCTCTGCCAGAACTTTGTTGTTCATATCGCGCACGGTGAGGATGCCGACCAGCTTGTCGTTTTCCTCAACCCCGAGCGATGAAATCCGTTCATCCCGCATCAGCCGCGCGGCGTCCTTGATCGCCAGATCGGGCACGCAGGTGATCGGTTCATGCGCCAACATGTCCGCGACATGCAGCGTTAAAATCCCGCCTTGGGTGATGCCACGGGCACCGCCACGGGTGAAATATCGGTTAAATGTCGCGAAGTGTTTGACCGCGTTCAAAAACGCATCAGCGGGAAATAGGTGAAGCACACAATCGCTCGCCGCGCGGGCATTGGTTGCGGCCTTCCCGTCCCGCAAGAGACCCCTTTCGCCGAAATGGTTTCGTGCGCCCAAGATCGACACCAAAGCACCAGACGCATCCGTGACCTCAACCGTGCCGTCCTCAATCAGGTAAACCCCTTCGAGCGGATCATCATGGCTGTAGATCGTTTCGCCCGTCACAACATCACGGCGGATCAGCCCCGCACCAACCGTTTTAATGTCGTGCCGCTCTAGTCCGTCATAAGGGTGAGTGGTTGCGAGAAACCGAATAATATCTGCGTGTTCCAAAGGAGCCTCGTGATCGAAAAAGGGCGCGGGATATACTCCCGCGCCCGATCATATTGTCACGGGTCAGGTTTTGCACTGACCTACGTCAACCTTAGTGGTCAATAGCCGAACCTGCACCGCGCGGAATGCGGATGCTTTCAACCAGCTCCTGAACGTCAGCCGGAACTTCTTCGGTCGCGTTGGACACGAGGTAAGCTACGATGAAGTTGATCAGAGCGCCTACAGCACCGAACGAGGTCGATTTGATCGACAGAAGCAGCGGGTCAGCATCCGAGAAGGACGCAGTCGATGCGACGAAGAACCAACCTTTGTGCAGGAAGATGTAAACGATGGTTGTGATCAGACCAGCGAGCATACCAGCCACTGCACCCTTGTTGTTGATGCGCTTCGAGAAGATGCCCATCAGGATCGCAGGGAAGATCGACGCAGCAGCCAGACCAAATGCGAGAGCAACGGTTTGTGCAGCGAAGCCCGGAGGGTTAAGGCCGAGCCAGGTTGCAACTGCAATAGCAACAGCCATTGCAACACGTGCAGCCATCAGTTCGCCTTTTTCCGAGATGTTCGGGTTGATCTGAGATTTGATCAGGTCGTGCGAAACAGCCGATGCGATAGCCATCAGAAGGCCCGCAGCGGTCGAAAGCGCAGCAGCAAGACCACCAGCAGCAACCAGTGCGATCACCCAGCCCGGAAGCTGTGCGATTTCAGGGTTAGCCAGAACCATGATGTCACGGTTAACGGTCAGCTCGTTTGCGTCGCCGTTTGCATAGGTGATAGCGCCGTCGCCGTTTTTGTCGTCGAACGACAGCAGACCGGTTTTAGCCCAGTTGTTCACCCAGTTCACGTCGTTGCCCTGTGCGTCTACACCAGCTTCGATTTCAGCAAGCGAAAGCGCAGCTTCCGATGTGCCGTTCGGGTAGAAGGTGTTGATCAGGTTCAGACGAGCCATTGCACCAACAGCCGGAGCGGTCAGGTACAGAAGCGCGATGAACACCAGAGCCCAACCAGCCGACGAACGTGCGTCTTTAACGGTCGGAACCGTGAAGAAGCGAACGATAACGTGCGGCAGACCTGCAGTACCGATCATGAGCGATACGGTGAACAGGAACATGTTCAGGGTGGTGTCAGACTGTGCGAGGTACGACTTGAAGCCGAGATCGCTCAGAAGACCTTCGAGGTCCTGAAGGATCGGTTGGCCGGTCGCAACAGAGTCAGAGAACAGACCCAGACCCGGGATCGGGTTGCCAGTCAGCTGGAGCGAGATGAACACAGCCGGAATGGTGTATGCGATGATCAGAACAACGTACTGAGCAACCTGAGTGTAGGTGATGCCTTTCATGCCGCCGAGAACAGCGTACATGAATACGATTGCAGCACCGATGAACAGGCCGGTCGAGTTCGACACTTCGAGGAAGCGCGAGAACGCAACACCAACGCCGGTCATCTGACCGATAACGTAGGTAACAGATGCGATGATCAGACAGATAACCGCAACGGTACGTGCAGTTTGGCTGTAGAAACGGTCGCCGATGAATTCCGGCACGGTGAATTTACCGAACTTACGCAGGTAAGGTGCCAGAAGCATTGCGAGCAGAACGTAACCACCGGTCCAACCCATGAGGTAAGCCGAAGTGTCGTAGCCGCCGAATGCGATAATACCAGCCATCGAGATGAACGATGCTGCCGACATCCAGTCAGCGCCGGTCGCCATGCCGTTGAGAACCGGGTGAACACCACGGCCTGCAGCATAGAATTCAGAAGTAGATCCGGCGCGAGCCCAGATCGCGATGCCGATGTAGAGCGCGAAAGTCGCACCAACAACCAGCAGGTTAAGCGTAAACTGATCCATTGGTTGTGCTCCTTACTCGTCCACGCCGTGCTCTTTGTCGAGCTTGTTCATCTTTGCAGCGTAGACAAAGATAAGAACAAGAAAGACAAGGATCGAACCTTGTTGTGCGAACCAGAAGCCCAGATCGGTGCCACCGATTGCGATGCCCGAAAGCACCGGACGCAGCAGGATGCCAAAACCGAACGAAACAACAAACCAGATCACGAGGCTGATGCCGATGATCCGCTTGTTGGCTGCCCAGTAGGCGTTGTTGTCGCCATTGTTAGCCATTGAATTTCCTCCAAGTTACCCCACCTTCGGTCCCTCAACCGAAGGGTAATATAACAGGGCGCGTACGCCCTGCTCCCTCCCCCCTTTCGGGGTTTTAGTAGAACGCGGGTGAAGTTCCCGCGTTCATACGGTTCAGCCCTTATTGTGGACCGAATTCTTAATAAGATCGTCTACAACGGACGGATCGGCAAGCGTAGATGTGTCGCCGAGGCTTCCAGTGTCATTTTCTGCGATTTTACGCAGGATGCGACGCATGATTTTGCCCGAACGTGTCTTTGGCAGACCAGGTGCCCACTGGATCACGTCTGGTTTAGCAATCGGACCGATCTCTGTGCGGACCCAAACTTCCAGCTCTTTCTGAAGTTCAGCAGTCGGCTCAACACCGTTCATCAAGGTGACGTAGCAGTAGATGCCCTGACCTTTGATGTCGTGCGGGTAGCCAACAACCGCGGCCTCAGCGACAGCAGCATGAGCCACCAGCGCGGATTCCACTTCGGCGGTGCCCATACGGTGACCCGATACGTTGATCACGTCATCAACGCGGCCCGTGATCCAGTAGTAACCGTCTGCGTCACGGCGGCAGCCGTCACCCGTGAAGTAGTAGCCTTTGAAGTCAGAGAAGTAGGTCTGCATAAAGCGCTCGTGGTCACCGTAAACGGTGCGCATCTGACCCGGCCACGAGTCTTTGATGCAGAGAACGCCTTCGGCTTCGATCTCGTCGATCTCTTTACCAGTGGTCGCATCGAGCAGAACTGGCTGCACACCAAAGAACGGCGTGGTTGCCGAACCCGGCTTCGTCGGGGTTGCACCCGGAAGCGGTGTCAGCATGTGACCACCAGTTTCGGTCTGCCACCATGTGTCAACGATCGGACGTGTGCCTTTGCCGACAACATCGTTGTACCAGTTCCAAGCTTCTGGGTTGATCGGCTCACCCACGGTGCCGAGGATGCGGAGCGACGACAGGTCGTATTTCTCAACAAACTCTTTACCCATGCCCATCAGCGAACGGATCGCAGTCGGTGCGGTGTAGAACTGAGTAACCTTGTGCTTTTCACACACAGCCCAGAAACGGCCAGCGTCTGGGTAGGTCGGAACGCCTTCGAACATCAGGGTGGTGCCGCCGTTAGCGAGCGGGCCATAGACGATGTAGGAGTGGCCAGTCACCCAACCCACGTCAGCGGTACACCAGTATACGTCGCCTTCATGGTAGTCGAAGGTGTATTCGTGAGTCATCGCTGCATAGACCAGATAACCACCGGTCGAGTGCACAACGCCCTTCGGCTTACCAGTCGAACCCGAGGTGTAGAGGATGAACAGCGGGTCTTCTGCATTCATCGGACGTGCGGGGCAATCTGGCGATGCGTGAGACATGAGGTATTTCACGTCAACGTCACGACCATCGATCCAAGTGGTCTGATCACCAGTGTGTTTTACAACAAGGCAACGCACCTTGTCCGAGCAGTGCAGAAGCGCTGCGTCACAGTTGGATTTCAGTGCAGTGCGACGACCACCACGTGGTGCGGTGTCAGCAGTGATAACAACCTTTGCACCAGAGTCGTTGATGCGGTTTGCCAGTGCGTCAGGCGAGAAGCCCGCGAACACGATCGAATGGACAGCACCGATACGCGCACAAGCGAGCATCGCGTAAGCAGCCTCGGGGATCATCGGGAGATAGATCACAACGCGGTCGCCGCGCATCACGCCTTGGCTCAGCAGGACGTTTGCGAAACGGTTCACCTTCTCGGACAGCTCATTATAGGTGATGTGCTGCGCAGGCTCATCAGGCGAGTCAGGCTCGAAAATGATTGCGGTCTGATCGCCGCGGGTCGCGAGGTGACGGTCCACACAGTTATATGCTGCGTTGATCACGCCGTCTTCAAACCACTTGATGTCGACTTTGCCGTGTTCGAACGATGTGTTCTTTACCTGCGAGTAAGGCTGCATCCAGTCCAGGCGCTTACCGTGCTCACCCCAGAATGCCACGGGATCGTTCACCGAAGCCGCATACATCTCTTTGTATTTCGCCGCGTCGATATGAGCGCGTTTTACCACCTCTTCGGACGGCGGATAAATCTTGTCAGTCATGAAATTCCTCCCGAGCATTTTGTAAATCTCGGCTCGGGGCTCCTCTCCCCAAGCTTACTTGACTGTGGTCATACACCATTTTCCTGTCAACGGTCGCATAAACATAAGCGCTAACAGTATTTTTTTGTAAAATCTTTTACCAACAGAATTGAAAAACAGTAAACCGTTTTGCAGATTCGCAAAATTTCCTTTGTTTTTCTGCACTTTGACGCAACGGCACTTTCTGACCTTTGACAGAAGCCAGCAGACAACCGATATACGCACATACGACCAAAGAATGGGAAAAACGGGCCGGTGGCTTTTCAACGCGACATAGACGGGTTCAAGACCGCCATCGAAAGCGTCTACGCTGACCTGCGCGACTCCCTTCTCACCGGGGCCATCGCGCCCTCGGCGAAAATGCGAGTCGAAGAATTGCGCGCGCGCTATGGCGTCGGTTCCTCTACCGTGCGCGAAGCGCTGTCGCGTCTGCTCGTTGAAAACCTCGTTACGACCGAAGGCCAGCGCGGGTTCAAGGCGGCGCCAGTGTCCCTGTCCGACTTCCGCGAATTGGTCGATATGCGCTGCATGATCGAAGTGCAGGGCGTCCGATTGGCGATCGAACGCGGTGATCAGGATTGGGAAAGCGGCCTTGTCGTTGCCCACCACCGCCTCGCCCGCGTCGAAGAGTCGATCCCCGCCGAACGCGCAAAACACTGGGAACAGGCGAACCGCGATTTCCACGATGCCACCGTCGCCGCCCACGGCAACCGCTGGCTCGCCGATATGCGCGATCTGCACCAGACCCACTGGATGCGTTACATCCAGATCGCGGCCCCATGGCGCAAGATGCCCATCGACAGCCGCGCCGAACACCAAGACATCTTTGACGCCGTCATCGCCCGCAAAGCCGACGACGCCGCCCACCTCATCGACCGCCACTTCCGCAAACACGCAAGCGCGGTCGAGGCAGGATTGGGTCGGAAGTAGAGGTTGAACTCAAGGCCCTGAGCCGTCACCCTGTTCGGGGATGAGGAAATGGGCACTGATATGACACCTGCTGACGTTCACCGAATGAACACGCTGATCGCCGACTTGCGTCCGAAGGAACGCCTGCGGGTCTTGGATATCGGCGCCAACCCCCTGATCGAAGGGGATGTGTCCTACAAACCGCTCCTCGACCACGGACACGCCGAAGTGTTTGGTTTTGAACCCCAAGAGGACGCCCTCGCCGCGCTAAATGACCGCAAATCAGCCCATGAAACCTACCTGCCCCACGCGTTAGGAGATGGAACGTCAAAAACGTTACACCTCAACCAGCAGGGCGGATTTACCTCGATTTTCCCCGCCGATGAGGACAGTGCCCGCTACCTTGGGTTCGTGAAGGGCATGACTGAAAAAGGCACGATCAAAATCAAGACACGCAAGCTGGACAGTCTCAAAGAGGTGCCCACCGTCGATTTCCTCAAAATCGATGTGCAGGGCAGCGAAAAAGCGATCCTCGAACACGGGAAACAGAAACTCTCCAACGCGATCGCTCTCCAAACCGAAGTCCGCATGTTCCCGCTCTACCGTGGTGAACCCAGATACGGAGAGCTAGAGGCCGAGATCGTCGCGCAGGGGTTCGAATTCCTGCGGTTCGCGTCAATGAAACACGTCAGCCTCGCCCGTCGGCACCGTGGCCGAATCCGTCGTCATGACTTCGCCCAAGCCGTCGATGGCGACGCGTTCTTTGTCCGGGATTTGCGGATCGTGGACAGCTTCACCGACGAACAGCTCAAAAAGCTCGCCATCATCGGCGATGCGATCATGGGCCTGTTCGATGTGACGCTCTATGCGCTCGATATTCTGGTGGAACGGTCGGTGATCACTGAGGATGTGATCAACCGCTACTTCGATAACATTCCCAAACAACGCCTACGTTGACCACAGGCCTCAAAGCAGCACCCCAATAAACAAACGGCCACGCCCTCTGGGAGGAGGGGCGTGGCCGTTGATAATTAGGGACTGCGGACCCCGGCTAAGGGTCCGCAGCTGGAGGAAGCAAGGCTTAGAAGAAGCCCAGCTTGTTCGGGTTGTAGCTCATCAGGATGTTTTTGGTTTGCTGGTAGTGGTCCAGCATCATCTTGTGAGTTTCACGGCCAATACCCGACTGCTTGTAGCCGCCGAATGCAGCATGTGCAGGGTATGCGTGGTAGTTGTTTACCCAGACGCGGCCAGCTTCGATGGCGCGGCCAAAGCGGTAGCAACGGGTTGCATCGCGGGTCCATACACCAGCGCCGAGGCCGTACATGGTGTCGTTTGCGATCTGCAGCGCTTCTGCTTCGTCTTTAAAGGTGGTGACAGAGACGACCGGTCCAAAGATCTCTTCTTGGAACACGCGCATCTTGTTGTGGCCTTTCAGAACGGTCGGCTGAACGTAGAAACCGTTCGCGATGTCACCGTTGAAACGAGCAGCATCACCACCAACCAGAACTTCCGCGCCTTCGTCACGACCGATTTGCAGGTAGGACATGATTTTATCCTGCTGCTCTTGGGACGCCTGAGCACCAACCATGGTGTTCATATCGCGCGGGTCGCCTTGTTTGATCGCCTTCACACGCTCGATGCACTTTTCGATGAAGCGATCGTAGATGTCTTCTTGGATCAGAGCACGCGACGGGCAGGTGCAAACTTCGCCTTGGTTGAAGGCAAAGAGAACGAAACCTTCGACCGCTTTGTCGAGAAACGCATCGTCTTCGGCCATAACGTCCGAGAAGAAGATGTTCGGGGATTTACCGCCGAGTTCCAGAGTCACAGGGATCAGGTTTTCGGTCGCTGCCTGCATGATTTTGCGGCCAGTTTCCGTCGAACCAGTGAACGCGATTTTCGCGATGCGCGGCGAACGTGCCAGCGGTGCGCCAACTTCTGCGCCCATGCCGTTTACGATGTTCAGAACGCCAGCAGGCAGAAGGTCTGCGATGATGTCGATCAGAACCATGATCGCAGCAGGGGTTTGCTCTGCTGGTTTCAGCACGATGCAGTTACCCGCAGCCAGCGCAGGCGCCAGTTTCCATGCCGCCATCAGAACCGAGAAGTTCCACGGAATGATCTGACCAACAACGCCGAGAGGCTCGTGGAAGTGATACGCAACGGTGTCGTGATCGATTTCCGACATGTTGCCTTCTTGAGCGCGCAGAACGCCAGCAAAGTAACGGAAGTGGTCAACCGACAGCGGGATGTCAGCGTTTACGGTTTCGCGGATCGGCTTACCGTTGTCCCAGGTTTCAGCGGATGCCAGCTGGTGCAGGTTTTCTTCGAGACGGTCTGCGATTTTCAGCAGGATGTTCGAACGCTCTGCGGGCGAAGTTTTGCCCCATGCGTCTTTTGCAGCATGTGCTGCGTCGAGTGCGAGCTCGATGTCTGCTGCGTCGGAGCGGGCAACCTGACATACCACTTCACCGGTGATCGGGGTGATGTTGTCAAAGTATTTGCCGGAAACTGGGGCAACCCATTTGCCGCCGATAAAGTTGTCATAGCGATCTTTGAATGGGTTAACGAAATAGTCGACGACTTGGGTCATCTGGTTCATGTGATTTCTCCTCCTAAGAACCGCGTTTGCCGCGGTATGCAGAAGAGATGAATGGAATCACGGTGCCTTGTGCAGGGGGGTGTCTCAGCCGCCCTGCCCCACCTGTCTCACTACTGAGACAGGTCAGCGCCACTTTCGCTGAGACCGAGGCGTTTCATACGGCGATACATCGTGGCGCGCCCAATACCCAAGGCCCGCGCCGCCGCCGACACGTTGCCCTCTGCACGAACAAGCGCACGTTTCACCGCCGCCTTTTCCCCACGATCAAAGCCAGTTTCTTGTCCGTCACGCCCCAAAAGGTCCACGGCAGGACGCGGCGCGAGGTGCCCCATCGCGTTCAGACCAAAGGCCTTACGGGCTGCGCGGGTCGCACCGACAACGATATCGTCCCCATCCACCGCCAAAAGCGCCGCACCCGTCGCGTCGCCTTCGGCCACAAGGATGCGTTTGCCCGCGAACGACGACCGAAACACCTCCGCTTCGATCTGTTGGGCGGTTTGAACGACCATCGCGCCGATCAAACGGTTATAGCCTTCGGTCTGGTCCGCCCGCGCCGACGACACATCCAGCGCGGCAATTAACGCGCCATCAGGCCCGAAAATCGGCGCATCCATACAGCTCATCGCGATATTTTTCGCCATGAAATGGTCGGTGCGGTGAATGGTGATCTGTCGTTGCTCTGCCAAACAGGTGCCGATGCCGTTCGTGCCCTCGGCAGCCTCGCTCCAGTCGTGACCAGGCCAGAGGCCCCATTCCTTGAACACTTCCGAGTCCCCGTCGGAACAGCGTTTTTCCAGGACGATCCCATCCGCGTCCGTTAATAGAACGCCGCAACCAGAATGCCCGATCAGACCAAAGAGGTTGTCCAGTTTCGGCGACGCGACGTGCAACACCCGCTCCATCGCGGCCATGCGACCCTTCAACGACGAAGAATCGAGCGAGTCGCGCATTTCGCGCATCGCGGGATCCAAACCGTAGTTCTTAGCCGACCGTAGCCACGACGCTGCCAAACGCGATCGCGCCGCCGCCGATCCGGACGAAAGGGACTGCATCACGCGGTCGATATGAGAGCTACGAGTCATGTCGCAAAAGCCTTAACATATAGTCTTATCGAGCAACGTCGCGACTTTGGTCTCAACTCACGCGGAAGTGCAACCACACAACCTAAAAAGAAGTTTGCACAAAATCTGTGGAAAACTCTTGCCAGAATCCAAATCCTGTCGCAGTAATATACGCAAAATACGAAAATAACGGCAAAAACCGTAACAAACGGTGGCCACAGAGGCGAGAAGAGAGGGTCAGATGGGTCAAGAACCCAAGACAAACCTACGTATTGATACCATCGTTGGTCAACACGCCGCGATGCTATCAGAGCGGTTGCAAGCACACCGTGCCCAGCTTTTTCCGCCGAACGCGACCAAAGAGCTGCGCAAATTCACCAGTGGTGAAGTCGCTGACCTGCTTGGCGTCAAAGATGCCTATTTGCGCAAGCTTAGTCTCGATTCCAAAGGCCCCGATCCTGAAATCCGTGGCAACGGACGCCGCTATTATTCGCCCGACGATATCGTAGCTCTTCGCGAATACCTCGAAAAAGGCGCGAAGGTTCCCGGCACCTATATGCCCGGTCGTCGCGATGGCGATCATCTACAGGTGATTTCGGTCATCAACTTCAAAGGTGGCTCTGGTAAAACGACGACCTCGGCGCACCTCGCGCAGAAGATGGCTCTCGACGGATACCGCGTTTTGGCGATCGACATCGACCCTCAGGCGTCTTTCTCTGCGTTGCATGGGTTCCAGCCAGAGTTCGACCTACTGGACGGTGGAACGCTTTATGACGCGATCCGCTATGACAACCCCGTTCCAATTCGTGACGTGATTCAAAAGACTTACTTCCGAAATCTGGACATTATTCCGGGGAACCTCGACCTCATGGAGTTCGAGCACGATACCCCCCGCGCGCTGGCCCAACGGGATGGTAACCTTTTTTTCACTAGAGTGGGAGACGCGCTCGCTGATGTGGAAGAGGATTATGACGTGGTTATCGTAGACTGCCCGCCCCAATTGGGGTTCTTAACAATGTCGGCCCTTTCGGCCGCGACCGCCGTGTTAGTGACGGTTCACCCGCAGATGCTCGACGTGATGTCGATGTGTCAGTTCCTGTTGATGACATCGAACCTCCTCGGCGTTGTAGCCGAAGCAGGCGGCGACATGTCCTATGACTGGCTGCGCTACGTGGTGACCCGGTATGAACCCGGCGATGGCCCGCAGAACCAGATGGTATCTTTCATGCGCTCCATGTTTGGTGAGCATGTTTTGAACCACACGATGCTGAAATCAACTGCGATCTCAGACGCTGGCCTGACAAAACAAACCTTGTGGGAGATCGAAAAGTCCCAATTCACGCGGTCCACCTATGACCGCGCGATTGAGAGTATTTCAGCCGTTTGCGGTGAAATAGAGACGCTTGTTCAAGAGGCATGGGGGCGGACCAATGGCGCGTAAAGGTATTCTGACCGGCTTGATGGACAACACCGCTGCGCCCGCAACCGAAACGCGCGTCGATCCCTCCAAACCCCGTTACGGCAAGGGCGCCATCGGTGCCGTGAGCCAATCCATCGCCGAACTCAAGTCTCGCTCGATCATTCAGGTCGATCCGCGGATGATCGACGATGCGGGTATGCAGGACCGTCTGGAAACGGATGACATCCCTGCCCTTGCAGAAAGTATCAAACTTTACGGACAGCAAGTCCCCGTTCTGCTCCGCCCTAATCCGAATGACCCCGAACGCTATCAGGTGGTCTACGGTCGGCGGCGTGTTGCGGCTCTAAAACTGCTGAAACAGCCCATTGCGGCCATGGTTAGGGTCTTGAATGACCGCGAACTGGTGATTGCCCAGGGTCAGGAAAACTCTGCCCGTCGCGATCTGTCGTTCATCGAACGCGCCAACTTTGCCCGCCAAATGCGGGACGCTGGTTACGAACGCAAAGTGATCTGTGACGCGCTCAACGTCGATAAAACCGTCATTTCGCGGATGTTATCGATCGTCGACTCGATCCCCCTACCCCTGATCGAAGCCATCGGCGCGGCCCCCTCCATCGGCCGCGATCGGTGGAGCAAACTAGCCGATCAGCTCAACGGTCGGGATCTCACTGCGAACGCCGTCGGTGAAGGATCGGATCAGCGGTTCGAGGCCGTGTTTAAGTCTCTAACCTTGCCCAAAACGCCAGCAGCCAAACCGAACCGGATCACCGCCAACGGTGCCGAGATCGCACAGGTTGCCCGCAAACCGAATAAAACAGTGCTCACCCTGCCCAAAGACGGCTTTGACGAATGGTTGGTGGCGCATCTGGAAGAAATTCACCGCGACTGGAAACAGTCGAACGGCTGAATAATAGAGCAGTAACAACAACTTAGGAGGCACGACCCAGCAAAACCCAAAGAAAAAGGCCCCCCAAAGCAGATACCTCAGAGAGCCCTATTCGTGTTCTAGCACTTCCGAATATCAGGCTAAAGTTGACAGCTGTCAACAGGCGTCGAATCTGGCGGGCAAAAAAGTTTTGCTCCGTGATGAACTATGGACATTTACGCAACGACGCCTTTTGGGCGGCGACCAGTAACGGCTGGTTTGATCGAACGCGCCGCCCTTCGCCAACAGGCCCCTGCCCTCCCGAACGCGAATAAATGGGAGCTTTTCCGCGAACTTTGCACCGCGCGCAAAGAATTCGGTCTCTCTGACCGCGATCTCACGGTCCTGAACGCATTGTTAACCTTTCATCGCGGCGATGACCTCTCTGCGTCCGAGCAGTTGATCGTGTTTCCATCCAATGAAACGCTCTCATCCCGCGCTCACGGCATGCCCGAAAGCACGCTCCGCCGTCACATCGCCGCTCTGGTCGAGGCTGGCATCATTCTGCGCAACGACAGCCCGAACGGTAAACGCTACGCCGTCAAAAGTAGAACCGGCGTTCTACGGGCCTACGGCTTTGATCTTCGGCCCCTTTTGGTGCGCGCCGACGAAATCATCGAAGCCGCCACAAAGATCCGCGAAGAGGACGCGCAAAAAAAAGAACTGCGCGACACAGTCGTGATCCTAAAACGCGATGCCGACAAACTCATTAGTTTTGGCATGGAAGATCACGCCGACGATCGCTGGACCAAACCTCGCGAGGCGCTGATCGAACTCGGCAAAATGCTCCGCCGTAAACTGGACATTTCGACACTAACATCGCTCAAAACGCGGCTTCACGCGCTTGTGGAAAACCTCCATCACTTGCTAGGAATGACTGTTGGTAAATCATCAGAAATGAGCGGCACCGACAGCCAAAATGACCGGCACCAATCTAATTCAAATGATACTACTATTGAATCTGAACAAAGCACCGTTCCGCTTCCGATGGTTCTAACCGCTTGTCCCGATGTCGCGGATTTTACCAATCGACCGCTTCGCAGTTGGCACGATTTCATCTCTGCAATGTCGGTCATTAAGGCCATGATGGGTATCTCGGCTGAAACGTGGGATCATGCCATGAAAATCATGGGGCCGAAAAACACCTCTGTTGTCTGTGCTGGCATCCTTCAGCGCATGGGAGAGATCAAATCACCTGGTGGTTACCTTCGCCGCCTCACCCAAAAGGCCGAACAAGGCGGATTTTCACCGATGCCGATGATGATTGCTCTGTCTCGTCGACAAAGTTGACAGCTGTCAACTCTCACCCCTTTACATCGTACTTCAGCTATGACCCCCTAACTCCATGATCCAGATACAGTCCCTTTCCTGCCAATACGGCGACAAAACCGTGCTCGACACAATCACCCTCGAATTGACCCAGGCGCGGGTGGGTATTGTCGGTCGAAATGGCTCTGGAAAATCGACACTGGCGCGGGCATTTTCGGGTCTAATACGCCCAGAACAGGGTCGAATTTTGATCAACGGCATCGACGTCCTAAACGACCGAAAATCCTCGCTCTCTGCGGTGGGCATTTTGTTCCAGAACCCCGATCATCAGATCATTTTCCCGACTGTTGAAGAGGAAATTTCCTTCGGGTTACGCCAGCTCGGGCACTCTAAGGCCGATGCATCGACGAAAACCGATGAAACCCTCGCCAATTTCGGCAAATCGGACTGGGCCAAACGCCCCGTTTCGACCCTAAGTCAGGGGCAACGCCACCTTGTGTGCCTCATGTCCGTCCTCGCAATGGCGCCTTCGGTGATCATTCTAGACGAACCGTTCAGCGGGTTGGACATTCCCACGACACGCGCCCTGCAAAAGAGACTAAATCAGCTAGATCAGACTCTGATTCACATCACGCATGACCCTGCGATGATAGCGGATTATGACCGCGTTCTCTGGATCGAAGGTGGAAAAATCATCGCAGATGGTGCGCCAGAGACCGTTTTGCCCGAATATCTGCGGGTGATGGAGGCGGATGATGCTGGCGCTCACCTCTGACATTCACACTCCGCTCCATAATTGGCGGGCTGGGGTCAAACTTGGACTGCTTTCCATCGCTATTGTGACCCTATACCTGCTGAAATCGCCAGTTTTGCTTGCTGGTGCTGCGGGACTTACCGCCCTGCTCTATCGGTCGTTTGGTGCGAAATTCGCGGCCCAAGGTCTCCGGATGCTGAAACCACTGCGGTTTTTCCTCGGATTTATCCTGCTTTGGCAGGTCATTTTGGGTGATGCGGCCACGGGTTTCGCGATTGTGTTGCGATTGGCAACTGCAGTGAGTTTGGCCAATTTAGTGACGCTTTCGACCCGTTTGGACGATCTGATCGACCTTGTGATCTGGCTCGCCTCCCCTGCCCGCTTTATCGGACTGTCACCCAAACCTCTGGCGCTCTCAATTGCCCTCGTTGTGCGGTTTGTACCTGTGCTTTTGGAACGGGCCAATCATATGGCGGACGCTTTTCGTGCTCGGTCCACGAAACGGCCCACGTTTTACATCATTCTGCCCCTGATCGTCAGCGTTCTCGAAGATGCCGATCATGTGGCGCTCGCGCTGCGTGCACGCGGCGGGCTGGATGGAGCGTTTAATCCCTGATATGTCGTCCCGCAAATCAGGGGACACATTATGCAAACCAAAGAAAATGATCTTGTGATGATCGCGCTTTTCGCGGCGCTCGTTGCAGTTTTGGGCCTTTTGCCCGCGATTCCGATGCCTTGGGGCATTCCTGTGACGGCGCAGAGCCTTGGTGTGATGCTTGCGGGCGCTGTTTTGGGCGCGAAACGTGGCGGCCTGTCGATGCTGTTGTTTATTGGCCTCGTGGCCTTGGGTCTGCCGCTTTTGGCGGGGGGACGCGGTGGTTTGGGCGTTTTCGTATCGCCGACCGCTGGTTTTGTCGTCGGTTTCCCCGTCGCGGCCTTTGTAACGGGTGTTGTGATGCAGAACCTGCGTATTGATGCGATGGTTGCATCTGGCATCGCGTCGCTGATCGGTGGGATTGTCGTGCTTTATGTCATGGGTATTGGCGGGTTCTGGATGCTGACGGACAAGGGTCTGATGGCCTCGATCACCATCATGGCGACCTATATCCCTGGCGATCTGGTTAAGGTCGTACTGACCGCCATCGTGGTTGGTGCCTTGGTTAAGGCCCGTCCGCAAAGCCTTCTGTCGCGTCAGTAATGGAAATGCGGCGGGCCATAGAGGATCGTCGATCGGTTCGGGCGTTCACGGATCAACCCGTGGATCGCGCTGTATTAGAGACGATTTTGACCTTGGCCCGCTGTGCGCCTTCGGGTGCAAACCTTCAGCCCGGTCGGTTCCATGTCCTGACTGGCGCACCGTTGAAATCCCTATCCGATGCCCTGCTCGACGGAATTGCAGAGGATCGGCCTCAGGTCAGCGAATACAGCTACTTCCCCCGCCCTATGCCCGCCGATCTAAAAGCCCGTCAGAGGGCCGCTGGCTTTGCGCTCTACGATGCTTTGGGCATAGAGAAACGCGACCTTGAGGGACGGAAGGTTCAGTTTCAGCACAATTACCGTTTCTTTGGCGCGCCTGTGGGCATGATCATCACGATCCATCGTGAGATGGGCGCAGGGTGCTTTATGGACCTCGGGATGGCGATCCAGACGATGTTGCTCGCCGTGCAGGATGCGGGGCTAGCGGCCTGTGGGATCGGGGCTATGGCGAATTACGGTGATCTGATCCATGACCATCTGGGGCTAGATGCCGATGAAATGGTCGTGGCAGGCGTGGCGATTGGCTATGCGGCGGACCATCCTGTGAACGAATTTCGGACAGAGCGGGACGCGCTGGATGTCTTTGCGACCTTCCGTGGGTTTGAAAGTTGACGGCTGTCAACTTTTCCAGCCGATCCCAAAGTTGACAGCTGTCAACTTTTTCCAAAACCCTGCACTTTGATCGCTGAACCGATGCCGCCCGCCGCTGCAATTGCGGCCAATCCTGTGCGGTTCGTCCCTGCAAGGTCGTGATACAGACGCACCATCAGGATCGCGCCAGAGGCCCCAATCGGATGACCACGGGCCAATGCGCCGCCCTTGAGGTTCACGGTGCGCGGATCGATCGGTGTGCCTTCCACGCAGGCGATGGCTTGGGCGGCGTAGGCCTCCATCATTTCGACCTGATCGACGGGGGTGTCCGTGACCGCTTTGATCGCGGCAATCGGGGCGAGCGCGGGGTTCATCGGGTCGCCGCCAACACAGGCGTAGTCGGTCAGCAGCAGCGCATTGCGGTCGGGTAAAACGTCATCCGCCACGACAAGGCAGAACGCGGCGGCATCGGCAGAGACAGCGGTGTTGACAGCTGTCAACTCTCCGGTGACGACAGGGGCGCGGGCGACCAAACGCGGGGCAAGGCGGCGGGTGAACGGGTCGTCCAATTCATCGCCCAAGGGCACGATTTCAAACCGAAGCGCCGTGCGTGCAGAGAGCGCCTTTTCATGGCTATCAATGGCCCAAGCATCCTGCCGTTCACGAGGCACGTTCAGCGCATTCGCGGCCTCGGCCAGATCGGGGTCACGGTCGGGCCACGGGGTGAACGGGGGGCGGTCGTAGGCAACGGGACCGTCAGGCGTTTGCGCCATGCGGATCGGTCGTTGCGAATGGGACTCTGCGCCGCCCGCCAAAACGACCTTGGCCTGACCAGAGCGCACCAATGCCATCGCGATCCCAATCGCATCGAGGCCACCCGCGCACTGCCGATCAATCGACAGGCCCGCGACGCGGCTCGGCAGACCAGCGGCGAGTGCGGCGACACGGGCGGGATTGCCGCCGCCACCGATGGCGTTCGATAGGATGACCTCGTCCACGTCCTCTGGGCGCAATCCAGCGTCCGCGAGGCACGCCAGTATTACAGGTGCCGCGAGGTCGTGCAGCGCGTATCCCGACAAAGCGCCACCCTTGGGCGCGACGATGGTGCGGCGGGCGGCGATGATGCGGGGTGTCATGTGAGGTTCCTCAGCAAAGCGGCCAGCGCGGTGAGGTTCGGTTTGCCCGAGCGTAAGGCGGGCCAGTCCGACAGACGGTAAGCGCGGCGGATTTGGATGCCATTGGCACGGGCTGCGGACTGGAGGTCCTCGGGCGTGATCATCCCGTGATAGAGCGCCACAGGAACCGCCCCGCGCATGTCGTCCAGCATCGGCAAAACAGCGACCCCATGCACGCCGTCGATTTGGGATAGGGCGGCCTCTGCGGCTTCGGGGTGGTAGTTGCGATCTGCGACGGTGAACATGCGATCCGCACGACCTGTGAGGAAGAGGTGGCCGTTGCGCATCTCTCCCATCTCGCCAACGGTGACCCAGCCTTTGCGGGTTTGAGTGGTGGCGCTGGAGCCCTCAACGTAGTGGTCAAAAAGGTAGGGTGAACGGACCCAAACGAGGCCATCGCGAATGTCGATCTCAACACCGGGGTAGGGCGCGCCAACGGACCCCTCGGGCGTGGATACATCCGATAGGGTGATAAAGCTCGTCTCAGCCGCCCCGTAAAATTCATGCAGCCGCGCGTTCGGTGCCATCTGAGCGACGCGTGCTTTGGTCGCTGCATCCAGATGGCCGCCACCGACGAGGATCAGCCGCAAGGCGGGCAGGGGGCGGAGGAGGGCGCTGCGCAATTGCGTGGGGGTCGCGTAAAGGATCGTCGTCTGCTCCATCGCGGCGGTCTGACGGTCGGGGCGCAGGTCGCTGAGGACGTCGACGGTGATGCCCTGCCACAGACCCTCGCAGAGCGCGTAGAGCGCGAGCGACTGATCCAAGCTGCCGAGGATCGCAGAACGGTCGTCAGGAGTAATTCCAAAGAGGTCACGGTTCACGGCGAAACTGCTCACCCAACTCGCGTAGCTACGGCGGATACGTTTCGGTGCGCCCGTCGAACCAGAGGTGAGCGTGTGTATATACTCTGGCTCGTCATCGGCCTCGAACAGGCGGGGCGAAATGCAGAAGCTCTGACCGCTGTGTAGTGCCTCCAAGAGGCGGGGCAGGGCGGTCGCCAGAGGGCTTGGCGCGATCACATCGACAGGGCCACCCGTGGCGCGAGCCACATAGGGGCGCGTCACCTCTACCCCGTTGCAGAGCAAACGGGTAGTAGGTGATGGCGCGAGGCGCAGGGGGGCGGTGGCGACGGACATGACCAATCCATAGCGCAACCCTCTCTATCGGACCAGAGTTGCCGACGCCGCTGGCTGCGCTACATTCACCCCCATCTTAGGTTGCACACCTCAATCGGAGGACACTATGACCCTGACGCGCCGTTCTATTCTGGGCACCCTCTGCGCCACTGCTGCGCTGCCGTCTTTTGCGGCGGGGGATAGTCCTCTTCCACGGGTAAGCTTTGTAAATGCGGATGGTGGGATGCACGACAGCGCCGATTGGGCGGGGCATCCTGTTCTGGTGATCAACTCGGCCAGTCGCTGCGGGTTCACGCCGCAGTATGACGCGATGCAGGCAGTCTACGATGCCTATGCGGATCGCGGTCTAATCGTCCTCGCCGTGCCGTCCGACGACTTCCGCCAAGAGTTGTCGTCGATTGATGAGGTCAAAGAGTTCTGCGAGCTGAACTTTAACCTGACCCTACCGATGACCGACATCACCCATGTCAAAGGGCCAGAGGCGCATCCGTTCTATCAATGGCTCGCCACGGATCATGGCTTTGTCCCGCAGTGGAATTTCAACAAAGTGCTGATTGGTGCCGATGGTCGGGTCAAGGGCACATGGGGCAGCACCACGAAACCTGACAACCGCCAAATCCTCGATTTGATCGAAGCGGAACTCACCACCTGATTTTCGGCTTTAGGCTTCTGTCGTTTCAGTTAAAACTATGCGCAACGCGGGCCACTGGGGCCTGTAACGTATTTTGAACTGAGGACGATTATGGCGACTGACACCCCCAAAGCAGAGACCGCAGCACCGCAGCTGCCCATGTTCTACAAATCGCTCGCGCTGCTGAACAAAGCGGCCCACGGCGACCTGCGTTTGCGCCCTGCGAAATCGATGAGCTTTGCGGCGAAGGCAAACTCCATCGTTCTGGCAGGATCTGAATTTGCCTCGGCCAGCCACGACTACCCGATCGTCTTCAGCGGCAAGGGCGCAGAGCCGACCGCCTTTGCGGTGACAGGTCGTAAGACGGGCGAGAACATGTTCGTGTCGAAAGACGGTGCGTGGAAGAAAGGCGCGTATGTTCCCGCCTACGTCCGTCGCTATCCCTTTATGCTGGTGAAGTCGCCAGACGGCACGACCTACAACATGGCGATCGATCCCGAGTCCGAGATGATCCATGCGAAAATCGGCGATCCGCTGTTTGATGGCGATCAGCCGTCCAAGGCGACCGAGCGGATGTTGGAGCTCAGCAAATCCTTCATCATGGACATGGAGCGGACCGCGACCATCATCCGCCAGTTGGAGACGCTGGACCTCCTCGAAGAGCGTCAGGTCGAAGTGACCCTCGCCAACGGAACCAAGTCCCGCATCGGTGGTTTCCGCGTTGTGAACGAGTCGAAACTGTCGGCGCTGTCCGACGGTGATTTCCTCGCCCTGCGCAAGACTGGCGCGCTGCCCGTGGTCTATATGCACCTCGTTTCGCAGCAACGGTGGGCAGCAATCCGCGGATAAGTGCTAAAAGTTAAATGGCGGGTTTAGGCCCGCCATTTTTCTTTGGGCCGCGTAAATTAAGATCAGAGTTTTGAGTCGTCTGGTGCTGCTAGGCGGCTTTTTCTGTTTTTGGGATGGGTTTTGGATTTTAGCATTTTCGCCTGCGTTATGTGAGAATTTTGTTCTGAAATTTGGTGGGCTGTGGCACTTGAAAGAGAAAATAATTCCAACTACCTGCGGTTTCGAACAAGACTTTAAGGTGTCGAAATGAAATTCCTTGCTCCTGCTTTTGTAGCCGCTCTTGGCTTTGCCTCTGCTGTTGAAGCGAACACGTATGGGCCTCTGGTGACGCCTGCTGAATTGGCGGCGTCGATTGATGACGTGCAACCGATCCTCGTTGATATTCGCAATGATGGTTATGCCGAGGCGCACGTTGATGGCGCGCTTTGGGCGCCGTATCGGATGTTCCGTGGTCCTGCGGAAAACCCAGGTGCGCTGGTTGATCTGACCGCGCTTGAGGGGAACCTCGAACAGTTGGGTCTGGAGTATGATCTGCCGATCGTGATCATCACTGAAGGCAAAACAGACACTGATTTTGGTGCTGCGGCGCGGGTTTATTGGACGCTGAAATCTACAGGCTTTACCGATCTGTCGATCCTGAACGGTGGTCAGGCGGCTTGGGCGGCGGCGGGTTTGCCGATCAACGCGACAGTCGAGTCGTCGATCCCGTCGGAATTGAATCTGTCCTTTAGCCACGAGTGGCTGGCGGAAACCTCGGATGTTGAGGCTGTGACCACAGGTGCGGCGCAAGCGATCCTCGTCGATGCGCGTCCTGAAGATTTCTATCTGGGTCGCAAGGGCCATGACGCGGCTGACCGTCCGGGCACGCTGCCGGGTGCCGTTAACTACGTCTACACTTCGTTCTTTGATGACGGCGCTGCGGCGATCCGTGGGGCGTCGAATGTGGATGAGTTGAAGGTGGCTTTGGGCGTCGAAGAGGGCAAAGACATCGTGTCCTTCTGCAACACGGGTCACTGGGCGGCAACGAACTGGTTTGCACTCTCGGAGCTGGCTGAGCTAGACAACGTGAAACTCTACGCAGGGTCGATGGTTGAATATTCCAACGCGGGTCTTCCGATGGAAAACACTCCGGGCCTGTTCCGTAACTTGCTGAACCAGATTGGTTTCTAAAATGTCTGAACACGTGATTGCGGGGGCTTTGGCCCCCCGTCCGATCCTAAAGCGCGGTGGCCTGATTGTGGCTGCCGTGTTCGTCGTTTTGGCCGTGGCTGCGCTGGCGGGGGCTCGATATGGGCTGCTGCTGGCGGTGGGGCTGGGCTTTGGCCTCGCCCTCGAAGGGTTGCGGTTCGGATTTGCGGGACCGTGGCGGGCGATGATCCTGCGGCGCGAGCCGTCGGGATTGTGGGCGCAGTTGTTGGCGATTGGGATCGTCACCGTCTTTGCCCTGCCGTTGATTGCGAACCATGGTGGCGAATTGAACGGCGCGCAAGCCCCGATTGGTTTTGCGATGATCGCCGGGGCCTTTGTGTTCGGTGTCGCGATGCAGGTCGTTTTGGGCTGCGGGTCGGGCACATTGGTTAACGCGGGGTCTGGGAACCCCGTGTCGTTGGTCGCGCTGCCATTCTTTGCCATCGGGAGTTTCGCGGGCGCATATCACCTGTTCTGGTGGACGGGCTTGGGGGCGCTGCCGATCATGAACTTTGAAGGGTGGAGCGGTGTTCTCATCACGCTTGGACTGCTGTTTTCGGTCGCGATGGTGGCGTGGAAATTCGCAACGCCCCAGAAACGGGTATTGCCGCGTCGATTGGTGATTGCGGCGGTCGTGATCGCGGCACTGGCGCTGGCGAACCTGTTGATCTCTGGCCAGCCGTGGGGCGTGGTTTACGGGCTCGGCCTTTGGGTGGCGAAGGGTGCAGTAGCGGCGGGCGTGGACCTGTCGGGCTCTGCGTTTTGGGCAGCACCGGCGACGGCAGAACGTGTCACCAGTTCTGTGCTGACCGACTACACGTCGTTGACGGATATCGGCATCATCCTCGGCGCGTTCTTTGTCGCGAGCTGGAGGGTAGGGGGTCTATCGGCGAAACTGCCATCCTTGCCCGCGCGGGCGTGGGTCGGGACAATCGTGGCGGGGTTCCTGCTAGGGTATTCGTCGCGTTTGGCCTTTGGTTGCAATGTAGGTGCGTTCTTTTCAGGGATTTCCACGGGGAGCCTGCACGGTTGGGTCTGGTTCGGCGCCGCCTTTGTCGGGTCGATTTATGGGATCAAACTGCGTCCCATTCTGGGATTGGAGGCACGGTCATGACCAGACGTTTTACAGCAGGTATCGCCGTTCTGGCCGTCGCTGGTTTGATTGGCTGGGACCTAAAGGCCAGCCCGCCGAATCCTTATGCGGCACCGCCAATCCTCGCTATTGGGTCGGGGTTATCAACGGCTGGTGGGTTCTGTGGGGCGCTACCGAACTAGGCCGACGGCCTATCACCTTGAACATTCGTGGTTTGTTTGTCGGGCGGGCGCGGGATCGGGTTGATTTCTGCGCCCGTCGGCATAGGCTCGGTTCCTAAGCTGGGGCGTAAATCTACGGGGTGTTCGGAATACTTAACAACTTGCGCATCAATGTCGGTGGCGGGCCGTTGGTGTCGGAGCCGTTGCACGATGGATTTGCGGTATCACGGCTATACCGTATGCGTCGGTTTGTGCGCAGAAAACCCCTTGGGTTTTTGCTGTATTTCTTGCCTGTTGTTCTGCTGTGGACATACCCGATGTCCTATGGGGCCGCGATTTTCGGTCATAATGCCTTTGCGGTTCAATACTCCCCGTCGATCTCGTTCTATGTGCTCGCCCTTGGTGTTCTGATCTATCCAACCAGACTGATCTGGGTGCCTGCGCTGGTGTTTCTATTCGCCCTTTGCGCGCCGTTCCTCCTACCCTTTGTCGATATGTCGGTTTGGCACGAATTGCTGGTGCGTGCGCCGCAAGTGGTCATCGCGTTCTTTGTGGTGAACCTGATTGCGGCGTTGATCGTCGGCGTGGTCGCGAGAGAGACGATCGGGTTATTCCGAAGCAGGCTCTTACCTTACACGGCGGATCTTCTTCTCGCGCTTTTGGCGCAGGTCGTGTTCTTCATCGTGAACCTGATCATGATCGCGATTTTCGTGAACGTGATGAAGTCGCTGCCTGCGGATCTTCAGGGTTTGGTTGGTTACGACGAACACTACTTTGACCTCGCGCTGAAACGTGTGCTGCGCGGGTGCGCGGTAATTTTGGTATTTTTGCTGCTGTTTCTACATCGCCCGCAGAAGCTAGAGCTGCTCTACCTGCTGCCTTCAATTTTTGTGTTCTCGACGCTTGGGGTTATTCACGCGTCTGGCTTTGGGCAAAGCAACCAGATGGAAGCTGGCCTTGTGATTATGGTCATGGCTTTGGTTATGCCGCAGGCTATCGCTCCGCTGAGCCTTGTCGCTGGGGTTGGATGCTATGCTGTGCTGACGGGCACATTCCTAACCGATCTGGTACCCGAGACCGCGCATGAAAATGCGATGGATTACTACGGCACGGTCCTGTTGAATTTGGGGACCTACATTCTGGCGCTTCGCGGCTATATGGAACGTCGGTTGCAATTGGCGCGGGACAGTAACGAACGGCTCGACGCAGCGCGCGATTTCGCGGGCGTTGGGATTTTTCAGGTCAATCAGAACCTCGGCATGGTGCAGCTTGACCCGACGAGCATGCGGGTATTGGGTGTCGATACTGTATATACGCCGGTGCGGGACATCTATGCTCGGTTCGCGCCCGAGTCCCGTCAGCGGATGGCTGAGATGGGGATCGTTGAGCCGGGGCAAACGTATAAGCATGTTTTGCGGGTCATTCGCGGACCTGGTGACGAATGCATGATCCGCATCTTTGTCTGGGCGCAATATGCCGAGAGCGGGGCAAAACTGGCCTACGGGCTGGTGCTGGATATTACCGACGAACAAGCGACAGAGTCCGCGTTGCGTCATGCGTTGACCTATCTTGAGGCGCGGGATGAAAAGCAGCGGCGGATGTTCTCGATCATTTCGCATGAAATACGCACGCCTGCGTCGGTGATGGCGATGTTGATCGAGGATTTGGAGCCGTTGCAGACCGCGGCGATGAAGCCAAAACTCGCCGAGGCGTCGAACCAGTTGTTGGGTGTGCTGAGCGACATGCGGCAAGCGGTGAACCCCGAAGAAAACCTCGCTGTGGTTAAATCGCCCTATGTGCCTGCGGAATTGGCCGAGACGGTGCGCAATACCTATCAAGCGCAGGCCAAGAAGAACCACATGAACATCAAGCTCAAGCTCGGCGCGGGGGCGGATGTTCGGCGGATAGGGGATCAGTTGCGGACAAAGCAGTTGGTTGGGAACCTTGTGCGCAATGCCTTGCTGCATTCGCGGGGCCGGACGGTCGAGATTATCTTTGAAGCGCAGCCTGAGGAAAATGGGCAAATGTGGTCCGTTTGGACTGTGCGCGACGATGGGATCGGGATTCCGCCCGATGAGGTCGATCGACTGTTTGAACCATTCGAGAGGGGCGGCAAAGATCCACGCAATCAGGCGGATGGCAGCGGGCTGGGCCTCTATATCGCGAAGACAGCGGTGGAGCTGCTGGGCGGGTCGATCACATATATCGAACGGGCGCGGGGCGCATGTTATCAGATCAGACTACCAGAGGACATCGCGACCGATGTAGAGCCAGTTGAGCCGACCGTGCGCGACGCGGTCGACCTGTCCGTTCTGCATGTGCTGTTGGTCGAGGATAACCCGCTGGTGGCCGAGGTGACAAAGACGCGGCTGAACAAGATTTTCGCGAATGTGACTTTGGCGCGGAATGGTGAGGATGCGCTGGTCATGGCCCAAGCAAACCCGCCCGACCTTCTGATAACGGACCTATTCATGCCCAAGATGGAGGGCGATCAGTTGATCCGTGCTCTGAAAGAGTTGGATCATGATTACGTGATGATTGGCCTGACGGCGGCGGCCGTTGGCAACGACATGGATCGTTTCACTGACGCGGGCGCGGATTTGGTGATGTCAAAGCCGCTGGATAGCGAAGCCTTGATGGAGTTCTTGGCGGGGTGACTTACGATGGCTGTTGCGGGGCGGATTGCATGCCAACATCCATGAATTCATCCAAGAACAGCGACATGAGTTCTACGCGAGACGTTACGCCTGCCTTGCGAAAGACGTTGTGCGAGTGAACCTTGACCGTGCCGACGGTGCAATTGCGCAGTTCAGCGATGTCTTTGGATGCCAGCCCGCGCATAAGCAAAAGCGCGATGTCAGACTCGGACGGGGTGAGGGACCATTCGTTGAATTGCGCGTGAACGTGGCTGTCGAAATCGTGGCGAAGGGAATGGAGTGTTTCGCGTTGGCGGGCGTTCTTTGTCTTTAGCTCGGTGATGTAGACCGACAAAAGCACCATGCCGAATCCAAGTACGGTGACGGCGAGAATCTCGAAAATGAGGTGTGAGAGGTCACCGAATTGGTAACCGCGCCCTTCGCTGATGTGCTCGCGCAGGTCAACGATGACATCCTGAGCGAAGAAAAGTCCTGAAATCCCCATGCCCCAAAAAATGATGGTCGCGAAGGTCGCATTTTCGAATTTGGTGGTGGAATACATTGGATTGCCCTTTTTTATGAGGTCTAGACTTAGGGCTAATCCTGCTAAAATTGCCATAAACCATCGGTATAGAGGCCAAAAACGGCTTAAAATACACCTTTGGCATATTTGGGGGTGGGGATGCGGCGGTCATAACGGTCCCATCGAAGGCGCAGTAGACAACGTTGCGTCGAACACTTGGAGACTAGACATGAAAACACTTTCGTTTGCCGCCATCGCGCTCGCACTTTCGGTTTCTGCTGCTTCTGCTCAGGACTTTGTTCAAGCGCAGATTGACAGCCTGTTTGCGCAGGGCTACACACACTTTTCGGTTCGCCGCGGCGTTCTGAATTCTTCGGTTGAGGCCTATTCGCCGACTGGTCTGGAAACGACTGTCGTCCTCGATAACTCGACCGGCGAAGTTGTGAGCCAGCGCGTTGAGACCAATGATGCAGCAGTTGTTGCGGGCACGATCCAAGAGATCGAACAGAAGCACCTTGGCGAAGTTGCTGGGTCCGACGACGTGCTGGTTGAAGTTACGACTGCAACTGGCGAAGTGATTTTGGTCGAAGCTGGTGAGCTTCGCAGCGCGCCAAAAGCTGGTAGCGACGATGTATATACGACCGTAACCACAGCATCCGGTGAGACGGTTTACGTCGAAGTAGATGATCACGGTTCGAACGATGACAACGATCATGTAGGCGGGTCGGATGATCACTCTGGTGGTTATGATGACAACGGCAACGATGATGATCATGGTTCCGATCATGACGATGATCACGGTTCGGACCACGACGACGACTGATCGTCGCTTGTGACCAAAGCTGCAGGGCGGTACATCTGCCCTGCATTTGAAAGGTCCCGCCATGCAGAGCTTGCGTCATTTCCTAACGGCCTCGGACACTGATCCGTCGCTCGTTTTCCTGATCGAAGATATCGCGGCGAGCTGTGCCCGTATTGCCAGCCATGTGCGCGACATGGCGTTTGAGGGAAACCTTGGGCAGACGGATGAGACGAACGTTCAGGGCGAGGCGCAAAAGCCGCTCGATATCGTGGCAAACGATATCTTCCTTGAGACGTTTAACGGTGGCCATGTGGCCGCGCTGGTCTCCGAGGAGATGGATGAGGTTCAGTGGCTCAAGGAGCCGAAGGCGGGGGATTACATCCTCTACTTTGATCCGCTGGATGGGTCGTCCAATTTGGACGTAAACATGACCGTCGGGTCGATCTTTTCGGTCATGCAGGTGCAGGCGGACGGCGATCGGACGGTTTTGCGTAAGGGGCGGGATCAGATCGTGGCGGGCTATGCGATTTATGGCCCGTCGACGATGCTGGTACTGACGATGGGGCAGGGGGTCCACGGGTTCTCTGCGCGGCACGGGACGGGTGATTTCCGTTTGACCCACGGCGATATTCGCGTGGCCGAAGAAACGGCTGAGTTCGCGGTGAACATGTCGCGGATGCGGTTCTGGGATGCGCCTGTGCGGGAGTATGTTGAGGCCTGCCTCGCTGGCAAAGACGGTCCGCGCTGCAAGGATTTCAACATGCGCTGGATTGCCTCCCTCGTGGCTGAGGTTCATCGCATCCTGATGCGGGGCGGCGTGTTCATGTATCCCGTCGATGCAAAGCTGCGGGATAAGGGCGGTCGGTTGCGTCTGATGTATGAGGCGAACCCGATGGCGATGATCATGGAACAGGCGGGCGCTGCAGCGACGAACGGCGTGAGCGATATCCTCGACCTGCAGCCCGAGGATCACCACCAGCGTGTGGGGCTGATCCTCGGGGCGAAGTCTGAGGTTAAGCGGTTAACGCAAGTTGGTCCGACATAACCTGGGCGCTGTCGCGCTGGCTGCGTCATTCTCATAGTTAGGCTTTGATTTTGGCTCCATTGATTGATCGCTTTGCGCTGGGTCACGCGATGCGTTGGGTGGCCGGGGGTGGGTGTTATCGGGCATTTAGAGCGCGGCCTTGTTTGGTGGTGGCGAGTTTTCGGAGGCCGTAAAAACGGTTCTGAATTGTAGGGTCTTCAAAGCGGGCTTCATTCTTGGCTACATTTTGAGAATATTTATGCGAGGACTTGCGGGCGTTCTCATTTGGCAGCTAGGCGCACTGGTACCAGTGCGTAACTACCTGTAGAGTGAAAATTAATGTAGTCTGGGGAGCGGAGTTGAAAAATGGCGTCGGTGACATCTGCCCTCAGGACTTTGTCCTTAGCCATTTGCCTATCATTATTATCTCAGGCGGCTTCACCACAGTCGGCTCCGCTCCTAATTTCCGATAGTCTGACCGTAGATCCTGAGCGTCAAATTTTTACCGCGACCGGAAATGTTGAAGTTTATTTTGATGGTGCAAAACTCACGGCGCCGAGTGTGACCTATGATCAGGGCGGCGATCGGTTCAGCATTGAGGGCCCGTTTGTATTGTCCGATGCGAGCGGGACCTCCGTCACTTACGGTGAATTTGCTGAACTCTCTCCCGATCTAGCGGAGGGCGTGATTTACGCGGTGCGCCAGGTCATCGAGGATAACCTGCAAGTCGCCGCCCAGCAGGTCACGCGAAGTGGCGGAAATTTGACAGAATTTAGCCGGGTTCGAGCGTCTTCCTGTCGAATATGCTCCGGCTCTGATATCCCTATCTGGGAAGTTAGAGCTGAGGCTGCGGTGCACGATGAGGCAGCAAAGACAGTCACATATCGACACGCGCAGCTCAGAATTCGGGATATTCCCGTTGCGTACACGCCCTGGCTTCGATTGCCCGACCCCTCGGTGACGCGGGCAGATGGCTTTCTTCCGCCCACTTTGTCGGTAAACTCTCGCCTTGGTACTAGAATTGGGGTGCCGTATTTCAAAACACTTGGGGATTACGCCGACCTAACGGTCGCACCCAATATTGCCATTGGGGGTAACGCGTCTCAAACTGTTGAGGGTCGATACCGACGATTTTACGGAAATGGATACGTTGAGCTCAATGGTGCCGTGAGCTCAGACGACTTGAGCGATGCCAGTTTGAGGGCGTTCCTCTTCTCAAATGGCCATTTCCTGTTCGAGAACGGGGTTGATTTAAGGTTCCAATCACAGAGCGCGAGCGACCCGACATATATCGGGACGTATGATTTTTTTGATCGCGATCGGAAAACATGACGAGGAGATGAAATTGTTTTTGAGGACGATCGTCTAAACGATAACTTGATGATTACCCGCCACCTTGAAGGCGAAATCCTTGAATTTAGTTACGTTGGTTTCACGCCGCTCCGTGATCCCTCGTACCTCTATGACGGTCCAAACCGAGTTGTTAACTCGCAGTGGATGCGAGAGTTAAATTTTGGTGAATTACCTGGGACGGTGCGATTAAATGTTGTTGGTCAAGTCGACGCAAATGACTTTGGGTCCGCAAATGCGCGTCAGGTTGATATTGCTCGTGGATCAGTGAATTTATCGTGGCGGGATAGCCGAGAGGTAGGCGATCAGCTGAAACTCCATTCCGATCTGGGCGTATTCCTCGATAATTACCGTGTCTTTGATGATGTATCTTGGGAAGATTCACAGATTGGTGCGTCCTACCTGGCCGCCACAAAATTAGAGCGGCCAATAGCATTCGCAGGATCTGACTGAGGTGCTTCCACTTTGATACCTAGCCTGCAATTTATGACATTTAAGTCTGGTGGTTTGAACCTCCCAACAGTCGATGGGTCCACGATTGATCTCCTCGATCCGTATGACTACTCGGACCTAAATCGCTTCAGGCGTCTCAATAGAGACCAAAATGTGGCATACGACGTCACAACAGTTGAGGTGGATGTCACCCTTCAGTACCGTGCCATTGGCGGGTTTTATTTTGGCGGTGGCATCAATCAGGACTTCGTCGTGTCGTCGAGCGATTTAAACCTCGATGACAGCCGCATCTATACACTCGACCTCGGCCGGGAGGGGAGTGGACTGACTTATTCGCTTACCTCCAAGTTTAACCAAAGTGCCGATCGTATATACGACGCGGCCTCATTTTCGGTGCCGATTGATCGCCTCATGGTGTCGGGGGCATATGTCAGGCAGGACTTGGACCCGGCCTTCGCCAATGCACAAGCCCTAGAGCGCTGGTCACTCGATATTTCTGCGCCACTGACCTCGCATTTGAGTGGGGCAATTGGCACAACGTTTAATGGGTTTGAAACCGATGATTCTTTTGCCACTGGTGCATTGAATTATGATGACGGTGAGGTGTGGCGTGCATCAATCAGTGGCCGCTACGACCGAGATCTCGAGCGCTACGACCAAGTCGATGCAGAAATCCGCCGGCGAATGGACTGGGGTGGCGATCTTTACGCCATTCACTCAGACGACTTCGATACAACCAGCCGGTTCGGTCTCGGGCTTGAATACAGCAACGAGTGTGTGGAGTTCCTTGCGGGTGTCACGCGTGTTAAGAATGCTGCCACTGGGCTCGACGGTACGACAGAGCTCTCTATTGAATTGCGCCTCGGTAGTTTCGGGGCTGAGAGGGCTCGGACGTGTGGCTAGTAAGGCTAGCATTAAAGTTAAATTTAGACCTCAGAATATAAAAAGAGCTCCCGTGTCGGGCATGCTGTAGCGCCTAAATGTGAAGACCTAAATTAAGCTGACCGCACAATTCGGATCCGCCCCAGGCGCTCCCACTCGAGTACAATTTCCCGCTCTCTGTCGTAGTTATGCGGCGTCTTGTAGCCCTCAGGATTGTAGTAGGTCGGTGTCGCGCCAAAATCGAACCCGTAAAGTGTGATCGATTTTGCGATGCCAAGCCTCACTATCCAACTAATTGCCATAAAGCCTGACGAGGGCCTTCTCCC
>NZ_JALNPR010000006.1 GCF_023541015.1 Marivivens donghaensis | reverse complement strand
AATAGCTGGATCATCGCACCAGTGACACTCAAGTCACAATCGGCGCGGGGTGGAGCAGCCCGGTAGCTCGTCAGGCTCATAACCTGAAGGTCGTAGGTTCAAATCCTACCCCCGCAACCAACGTAACCGACCCTCCTGCGATAATGGAGCGGTGTTTACACTCATCCCCATGACTTAATTGAAGAATTCCGGCTAAATCGCCGACCAATTCCATCTGATGCCCACCCCGAGCATCGGCGTCTGGAACCATCCGTACTTCTGAAACGAAGCCACGGAGGATCTCAACGGCCTCTGTCCGTAAATGGTCTTCGCGGAGTGCGACGCTCAGGGCGTGAATGTGCTCTTTGAAGCGGGTGCTCATGCTGGGATGCAGACGCAATGTTGGGGCAGGGGGCTCTGAGGCGAGTTCCAGCTCGAGTGCCTCTTTTGTTGCTTCGTGTTCTGTGAGCTTTGCGATCATGGAGGGGTGATACATCCCGTCTTCTACGGCTTTTGTGATTTGGTCGATCGCCGATTGTGTTTTTGCGAGCTGGCGTTCGGCTTTCTCCCGTTCGGCTGAAACATTGGCCGCAAAGTTATTATAGGATTTGCGGTATTGGTCTGCGAAGGCGCTGACCATTTTGGGGGACCACAGCCGATCGCGCAGGCCTGTGATGACACGATCTTCGAGGTCTTCACGCAGGATGGTCGCACGATTGGTGCAGATCGCCTCACCTTTGTTGCGGGCGGCGGCGCAGCCGTAGCGGGTCTTATTGATGAGCGTATAGCTCGATCCACAGCAGCCACACTTCACCAACCCAGAAAACAGATAGACGGGTCGGCGGGCGCGTTCTGGCCGCAGGCCTGCGGTAAGACAGCCTGCCGGGTTTATCTTGACGCGGATGGCCTTTTGACGGGCTTTGACCGCGTCCCAGAGATCGTCATTTATGATCCGGAGCTCTGGGACGTCGGTGTATTGCCATTGATCGGGCGGGTTCAGGCGCGCCTGTCGTTTGCCTGTTTCTGGGTTCTTCACATATCGTTGGCGGTTCCAGACCAGTTTGCCGATATAGGCTTCGTTGTTGAGGATGCCGGTCCCCCGTTTTGCATTGCCTGCGATGGTGGAGGGGTTCCATTCGCCGCAGCCCTTTCCGGTCATTGGGCCTGTGATGCCTTCGCTGTTCAGCGCTTTAGCGATGGCCTGAGCGGAGGCGCCTTTGGCATAGTCTGTGAAAATGCGACGGATGACGGCGGCTTCTTCTTTATGGATAGATCGATCGCCAGTGGTGACGCTCCCATCGGGGAGGAGTTCACGGATGACGCGATAGCCATAAGAAATCCCGCCAGCAGATTTGCCTTTTTGGATGCGACCTTCCAATCCGCGATGGGTCTTTTGCGCGAGATCTTTGAGGTAGAGGGCAGACATTGTGCCTTTGAGACCGATGTGCAGTTCGCTGATCTCACCTTCTGCGACTGTGAAAATTGGGATGCCGAGGTAGGTCATCGTTTTGGCGAAGCCTGCGATGTGTTCGAGGTCGCGCGACAGGCGGTCCAAGCTCTCTGAAATGACGATATCGAACTGGCCTGCTTTGGCCTCTGCCTGAAGCTCCTGAAACTGCGGGCGATGTTGGGTTGCGCCAGATATGGCGCGGTCGGCAAAAGTTCGAACAACGGTCCAACCTTTGCTCTCCGCCAATTGGCGGCACACGCGAAACTGGTCCTCGATTGAGGCATCGCGTTGGTGGTCACTGGAAAAGCGGGCGTAGATAGCGGCACGGTATGCGGGCATAGCGTTACATCCTTCGGGAAGGGAATAGCGTCATTGATCGTCACCGCCTTTAAGTGAGGCGGTATAATCTACCCATGCAGCGTGTTTGGCTAAGAGCCGCACTGTCGCTTCAATCAAAGGATGATCATCCGGCCGCGAAATGACAAGAGGGGCGGATGAGGAAATTTTGCCTTTCCCTTCCAATTTTGATCTCTTGTCGTTGTGTTCCAAAGCGTCTCTCCTGTGGTCTGATACCTCCAGGATAGGGAGGCCGCACTGCCTGGGAACCCCTCTCAAACTCTCTCTTTGCGGGAAAATGTGGATTGCTCCCCTTAAAATCCGGAAGACTCTTTGCGAACGGCGGGAATCTAAACAGATCTGTTTACTTCGACAGATGGTCGCCATTGGAGCGACTTTCATTGGCGCGCAAAATGGGCGCTTCGCGAGACACCATAAACCGCGAGTTTTATGGAATTTGGCGAGCTTAGATAAGGTAGGCTCCGCACAAAAAGGGACGACACAACGAAAAAGGCCCCCCGAAGGGAGCCAATCTTCATGCGAGTGCGCCTTACCGTGATATCCTGACCTCAAAGGGTGCGCTCGTAGCAGCGTCCAATAAAGAAGCCTCGCTGTCTGCTACCATAGGGAGACGTAAACGGGGTGAAGCGGAGAGGCAACGGGGCTTACGGCCCAAAGCGGACATGAGGAGTATGCCTTCCGCAAATTCAGCCAAACACCAAAGCGGTCATTAGTTGCATCTCGCAGCATGGTTTTGACAGAAGACGGAGAAAATACGCATTTCGTTATATCTCTCGCAGGGTTCTTTCGTGGGTCAAGCCACCTTCGCCCCCCCCCTCAATAGCAGAGGATCCCTTTGGACATCAGCTCTGCCCTTTAGGGCGCTGAAGGAAAGCCAATCAGGCAAGCCTCATGGGCATCAAAAGCCGACACCCAAATCAGGTTCAGTGCCGTCCTTCCGAAATACAAGCGGCTTCAAACCTCCAGAACCTGGCGAAGCGCTGCCCGCATCGGTCGGGAGAACTCGATACAAGAGAAAGGCCCGAACTCTGTCGGGCCATTTCAAAATCATATAAAAGCGATCGCTTGCCATCGACTTGGCGGTAACTTGGCAAAAACCGCCAGTATCACCACGCAGCCCCAGCCGATCACCAACCCGCCCAGCCAGACAACCGATCCCGAAGGGGCGATCACTGCGCATAGGCCGGCGGCTCCGATCACGATGCGGCTCGCCATCGATAATGGCCGCATGCACCACCCGCCAAAAGCCACTGCCCACAAGGCCGTCGCAACCAGCAACCCAAAGGCCGACAGCGCGATTGCGGCGTATGTTCCCTGCCACAGGATACCTGTGTCGAACACGAACCCGAAGGGCACGAAGAACGCCACGAGGCTCAGACCAAAGGCCGACAGGCTGCTCTTGACCGTCGAGGCCTGCCCGACTGCCGCAGCCGCAAACGAAGCCAGCGCGACCGGCGGCGTCACCATCGACAGCACGCAGTAGTAGAAGACGAAGAAATGCGCTGCCAAGGGTGTCACGCCCAGATCCTGAATGGCGGGAACGAACAGTACCGCGCCGATGATATAGGCCGCGACCGTCGGTAGGCCCATCCCCATCACGATACACCCGACCATAGCCAGAGTGAGCGAGGCATAGATCGACCCTTCAGACAGGCTTACCAAAGATGTCGCGAACTTCAGTGCAAGATTGGACTGCACCGCCACTGCGATGACCAACCCGATGGCAGCAATCGGGATTGCCACGTCGGCCGCCTGACGCGGTGCCTCGCGGAAGGCTTCGGCAAATTGCGCCCGCCCGATCCACGTGTTGCGGCGTAGGAACGGCACGCCGAGCGACACAACCGATGCGATCACGGCGGCGTAGCTGGCGGAATAGCCGCTGACCAGAAGCCCGATCAACAACACCGGCGGGAAGATCAGATGCAGGCGCGGCAGGATTGGAGCAGTGTCGTTGATCTCTTCCTCGGTCAGGGCGCGAATACCTTCGCGCCGCGAAGACAGGTCAACCACCATCAAAAGCGCGATGTAGAACGCCAGCGCGGGGATCAGACCGGCAAGCGCCAACTTGGCGTAGGGCATGCCCAGCATTTCCGCCATGATGAAAGCGGCGACACCCATCACCGGCGGCATCAGCTGTCCGCCGGTCGAGGCAATCGCCTCGATCCCTGCGGCACGGTGGTCGGGAATGCCGGTGCGCTTCATCAGCGGGATCGTAAAGACGCCGGTCGATACTACGTTCGCCACTGCGGACCCCGAAATCGACCCCATCAGCGACGACCCGATAATGGCCGCCTTTGCCGTTCCACCTGTCGCCCGTCCCGCCAGACGGATGGCGAGGTCGATAAACAACTGCCCGCCGCCGACCGCGCCGTAGAACGCGCCGAACAGGATAAAGTAGAAGATGAAACCGACCGAGGTCGAGGTGGTGATCCCCAACACGCCCGCTGTGGACATGGTGCTGATCTCGATCGCGGCAGGCAGGCCGAAACCGCGGAACCCGATCCAGCCAGGTAACAGATTGCCCCAGAACGCATAGGCGATAAATACCAACAACACATAAACAAGGATCATCCCGACCGCGCGACGCGCGCCTTCGAGCAGCAGCGCGACCAGCGCGATGCCAGCAAGGATATCCCGCCCCAGAACAGGATCGACGTTTTCCATGCGAGATGTCAGACGGTCGAAATCCACCAGATAATAGGCCGTCACCGCAACCGAGGCAGCGATCAGCATCAGATCGATCGCTACCCGCGCCGCACGCGGCAGTGGACCACCTAGCGGTTTGTAGAGGAACAGCAGGATCAGTGCCGCGCCCAGGTGGATTGGCCGTTCGAACAGGGGTTGTTGTGGGGCGTACAGGATCCAGGCCTGAAACGCGATAAAGACACAGCCGACGGCAAAGGCCGAATAGCGGGCTGCGTTATGTGGTTGTCCTGCGGACATGGACTCCTCCCCAGAGTTTGCAGATCAATGGGACCGGCGGCGCAAAGACGCCGCCGGAAATCTGTTCACTGGATCAAACCGGCTTCGCGGAAATACCGCTCGGCGCCGGGATGCAGAGGAATACCCGTGTTCGAGATGTCGGCAGCCACCGCCGGATCGAAACGGGCAAAAGCCGCGTGCGATGACTGGAGCGCGGCTGCGTTCTCGATAATCGCCTTGGTGATCTGATAGGCCTTTTCCTCGTCCAGCGATGCACTTGCGATCAACACTGTACCAAGGTTCGCCCCTGTCGCTGCTGCCGTCTGGCCTTCGAACCACGGCCCGTATGTTCCGATCTCGAGCCCCAGTTCATTCGCATGGGCCGCAATCCCGTCCGGCAGATCAAGGAAAGTCACCGGTGTGGTCAGCGCGACCTCGGTGATCGTCGGATGGCCTTTAATCATCGTGTCGATATAGACGTCGGCCGCGCCGTTGCGGATCATATCCGCGATCTGGCCGGTATCGACCTGGATGATGTCACCGCCGTTGGCCTTGATCTCGTCGGCGCTGGTGCCTGCGGCGGCAAAGATCATGTCGGCAACAGGCACTGCTGACGATCCGACCGGCTTCATCAGAACGCGGATCGGCTGGTCCGACGACAGGATGTCGTCCAGATCGGTCGCACCGCGCGCGGTCAGGAAATCGTTGCGTGCGAGCACGCCGACATAGACATCGTTCAGCCCGCCGACCAACGCGCGGATGTCCGGCGCGCTGCGGCCTTCATAGACATCGGCACCCTCATAGGCCCAGATGGCCGTCGCCACGTTCGATAGCGCGATCTCGGCATTGCCGCCCTGAACCACAAGCGGGTTTGCCACACCGCCGCCACGCGCGATCACCTCGACGGAATTATCCCCCAGGATCGGCTCGATAATCTGCTCTAGCGTGGCCGCGAACACATACCACGACGATCCCTCACGCATCGCACCTATCCGCACATCTTGCGCGACCGCGCCCCCAGCAGCCAGTGCGACCAGCGCCGACAAGGTAACCTTGTTGATGAATCCAAACATTCTCTCTCCTCCCTTGCTATGTATATGCCCCCGTAGGTCTGACGGGGGCAATCGATCATTCGGCTGCCAGCAGATCGGCATCGACACGTCCGATACCGGCGGCGTCGAAGGCGGCAAAGATTTCCTGCTCTGCGGCTGCGCCCAGATCCTTGAGCGGCTCGCGGATCGTTGCGTGGTCCAGAACGCCACGCTTGACCAGACCCAGCTTCAGGGCAACCGTGCCCTCCATATGCGAGCCGCGGTGGTAGACCGCGCGGGTCACAGGCAGAAGCTGCTCGAAAATACGGCGGGCTTCGGGGTAGTCCTGCGCCTTGCCCGCCTTAATCAGGTCGATCAGCAGTTCCGGCGCGATGTTGCCGTAACCGACCAGCAGACCGTCCACGTCGAACATGGTCGGCAGCAGCCATTCGTCATGACACGACAACACCTGAAGGTCCGGCTGCGCATTCTTCAGCGCGGGGATCTCGACGTACCAGCGCTTCATGTTGCGCACGCCGTTCTTGGTCGCGACGCAACCTTCCTGCGCGGCGATGTCCAGCTGGGTATCCAGATCGTAAGACGCCTTGGTCGCATCGGGGTACTGGAACAGGATGGTCTGTAGGCCGCCCTCTTCGTAGATCGCCTTATAGCGGTCCTGCGGAGCGCCCTTCTGGAACCCGAACCGCAGCCAGCCGTGGTTCGGATAGACCAGCGCACCGGTCGCACCGGCATCGAACGACCGCTTGGCCTCTTCGGCGGCAACCTTGGTGCCTTCACCGGTGATGCCCGCGATGATCGGCACATCCACGGCATCCTTGTAGGCGCGGATCAACTCCAGACGTTCGTCGGTCGTCAGGAACGTACCCTCGCCGGCGTGACCAAGGATCACCAGCGATTTGACGTCGGCAAACGAGGTCAGCCACTTGGCCAGACGTACGTTCGCGTCGATGTCCAGCGACCCGTCTTTCTTGAAAACGGTTACGGGGGCGGGGTTCAGACCGCGCAGGTCCATCGGGTTCATGTTCAATTCTCCTCCATTTGGGAACGATTGTGGGAACGTTCCCAAAAATGCATTGCGAAAGTGTTCTGTCAAGTGCTAGAAATCTGATAACGATAACGACGAGCATTGACCGAGGGCCGCGATGACTACCGAAGACAAGACAAAAGGCACCGCGGCACGGGTCACGATCCTTGATGTGGCCAAGGCCGCAGGTGTGTCAAAGTCCAGTGTTTCCAGGTTTTTGGACGAACGCCTGCCAAAGTCCGATAGCGATACCGCGCGCAATGTCCGCCGTATCGCGGCCGAACTTGGCTATGTGCGCGATATGTCTGCCGCCAGTCTGCGACGCGGTAAGACCGGCATGATCGGCGTGATCGTCCCGCGTCTGACCGACACGGTGATGGCGATGCTCTATGAAGCCTTGCAAAAAGCCGCCGCCCGCAAGAGTCTGTTCGCTATCGTCGCGACCACCGACGACACGCCCGACGCCATGCGCAATGCGGCCGAGACCCTGCTCAAACGCGGGGTGGACGGTCTGGTGCTTTCGACCGCGCGACTGGATGACCGTTTCACCACCGATCTGACGGAACGTGATGTGCCCTATGTGCTGGCCCTGCGGACCGACGGGCACAGCAAATCGTCGATCGGGGATGACGAACTTGGCGGCTACCTTGCCACGCGCCATCTTCTGGATCTGGGCCACCGACGCATCGGCCTGATCGGCGGCCCGTCCTATGCCTCGAGCGCAGCAGGCCGACTGGCAGGATACCACAAAGCCATGACCGAAGCAGGCATCCCCACCGCCGACCACCTGACCATCGAGGCCGCCTTTAGCATGGAATCCGGAGCCGTCGCGGCTCGCCAGCTGATCGACATGGCACCCGACCTGACCGCCATTTTCGCCGTGAACGACAACACTGCCATTGGTGCCTTGTCCGAACTCCAGACCATCGGCAAACGCGTTCCCGAAGATATCTCCGTCGTGGGCTACAACGATATCCCGCTGACCGCTTTACTGCCCACGCCGCTGACGACTGTCCACGTTCCCTTCGAACAAATAGCGACCGAAGCAATCGAACTTTTGCTTGATGATGAAAGCGCCGGCACGGCAAAATGCGCTATGCCTACTTTGATCCCGAGAGCATCCACGCGTCGCATTTGAATTCGCCGCATGAACTGTTTCCAAGACAATTTCGGCCCTGACCGGACATTCGCAAGCCTAGCCATCGCTGCGGTGCAGCTTCCCCGCCCCGGCCTTTCGTATGATCGCGCAGCATTTCCGGACAGGCCGAGATCAGCGGTGCGCAGGCACCGGTTCTCAGCTAATTGCGGCAGCTTGACGTCAGCGAACATATGGCAAAAGTGCTTTAGTCTACTGTGATCTGTATGGAGGGTGGAGGTGGGCCATATCCTAATGCCGAGCGAAGCTTTTGTTCGCTCACTATCGGAAGATGCTGGCTGTCGCTCTGGCTTCGCTTTGGGTGAAGCTGACATTGTTGAGTGCTTGGGAAGCGGTCATCGCTTCGTCAAAGAAGTCACTGCCCGTGAAGTCGTTCGGCTCGCATCAGACGATTACGCCGATGCTGTAGGTGATTTGTTGTTCGCATTGGGTGCTGCCCGAACGCCGGGAATGCCTCCCCTGAGCCGCCGGTTTCTTTGGAATATCGGGCAAGAGCTGGGGGAAGGCCTCGACTTATTTCAATTGATGAAGATCGAGGCTGTCGGAAGAGAGTTTGCGAGGCGCAAACTTGCTCGTGACGACAGTCAAGCCGAAGTCCTGGAAGAGCTAAGGCTGCTATTGGGCGCCAATGAAGTCGCTTGGTTTCCGGGCCTTCTCACTGCAATTGATGAAGAGATAGGGATTAACCCATTTTATGTCAGGCAGATAGTAAAATCCGATCTGATCTTATTGCGAGATCTGTTCCAGTCGGAATCTCTACCCTCTGACGAAGGCCGTTTCTTTGATCAAAGATTCATCGACTATTTGAACCGAAATCCCGAAAAGTTGTTTGAAATGAACTGGAGGCAATTTGAAGGACTGGCCGCTGAGTGGTTTCAGCGCAATGGTTATACGGTTGAGTTAGGACCAGGCAGAAACGACGGTGGCGTCGACCTTCGGATCTGGAAAGATGATCTTAGCCAATCTGGGCCACCAACGGTAATAGTGCAGTGTAAGCGATATAAAGAGAAAATAGACAGAGTTACGGTGAAGGCCCTTTACTCTGATCTCATTTTCGAAGGGGCCACGGGAGCGATGGTGGTGACTACCAGTGATATTAGCCGTGGGGCTAAGAAGGATATTGAGGCAAGGGAATACCCTATCACGACGGCAAATCTGGAAACAGTGACAACTTGGCTATCGGAGATGCGGAGACCAGGAAACGGTTTCCTGAATTTCGATGATTCCACGCAGTAATTAACGTCGATGTGATGAACTGGCTGAAACCGGGCTGGCCGCGGCTCGGCAGGGGAGGCGTAATCACCTGCGGCGCACGTCGGTCCCGGCCAGGGCTGTGTGAATACTCCGTGCGGCGGGTTGTATCGTCATGCTCAGTTCGGCGAAACGGGACAAACAACGCTGAAGTCCACGATAGAGCGACGGCAGACCCCGCTTTGGGTTGAAATCGGCGATCGCCAAGGGTTTTCACACAACCTCGGCCCTTACCCGCCACTCATTGGGCGCCAAGGTATCGCGACGCGGCGTTTCATCTTTCTGCCTTTCGCGCGACGTGCAGCACTTGAATCGTCGCGGTTATCAAGGTGCAGTGTTTCGCCCTTCACTGTTCGTGGGGCCAGCGCGAATTGAAACTTGACCTTGTCGATTTTTTCGACCAACTTGTAGGTCAAGAAAATCGACATGAGGTGTAGGCGTGACCGAGCATATCGAAACGACAATTCTGCAGGAGCCCGCCGACATCAACCAGCGGCTTGCCCAGCTTGGGTTGACCCGCGAAGGGTTGATCCGCGCTGCCCAAATGGCGCTTGCCGAACGCAACAACGCCACTGGCCTTCATCCGTCGAACGCGGCCGGCACCTTCTCATACCATCACGGTGTGGCGGCCATCCGCCGCGAATACTTGGGGGACGATTGGGAAATCGACCGCCGCGACGGGATTGAGGCGATCCTCAACGAAGTCCTCGGTGTAAAGGTCTCGTTCTGCAATGTCGATGAAGCATGCGGCCGCGAACACCCCAAACCGTGCTCGGAAAAGGGCGCAGGGGCGGAACGCGCCAGCGGGCCGAACCTTTTTGAACACGCTGGCGCGGGCGATCTCGCACCCCATGCGCGGAAGCCGGTTGATGGCCCAGCGCTGTTTTATCTGATGGTGGATCAGCAGGGCCGAGCAGAACTAACGCGCCCTGTGATTGCCCGCCGCACCTTCGTGGCGGCTGTAGAGCGCATCTTTCTAATCGAGGACGTTGAAGAAGACGAGACGATCCTGCCGCTCGACACCGATGATATCGCGGATGATTTCGAGCCGCAGATCGTTCGCAAGTAGTACGCCGATGTTCAACGCTGGAAGACTATCACTTGCTCGCGCAAGGCGTGGCATGACGGCCAAAGCCTTGGCCGAAAAGGCCGGGGTTGGGGTGGACACGATCACGCGGCTTGAAAAAGGCCGCCATGAGCCGGAACCCGAAACTATCGAGAAGTTGGGCGAGGCGTTGGGCTATCCGCCAAGCTTCTTCATGGGCGATGATATTGAGGAGGTTGATGTCGGGGCCGTCAGCTTTCGCTCTTTCTCAAAGATGACAGCCCGCGAGCGAAACGCGGCCATCGCTGCCGGATCGCTCGGATTGCTGCTCAACAGCTGGATTGAGGACCGTTTCGGCTTACCTGATCCGGATTTCCCTGAGGAGCTGTCGGAGGAAACCAACCCCGAAGTCGCCGCGGCCCGCCTGCGCCAACATTGGGGGATCGGGCAACAGCCTATCGGCAATCTGTTGGGTTTATTGGAAACCAAAGGCATACGGATGCTGTCGCTGTCTGAGAATACGGCATCGGTCAACGCTTTTTCTTTCTGGCGTGGTGGAAAGCCTTACGTATTCCTTAACAACTTCAAGAGTGCCGAAAGCAGCCGCTTCGATGCGGCCCACGAGCTTGGCCATCTGGTCTTGCACAGGCATGGTGATCCCAAAGGCGACCGCTCTCTTGAGAAAGAAGCCAACAGCTTTGCCTCTGCTTTTCTGATGCCTGCAGACGATGTGCGGGCGCGAGTTCCGCGTCTGATCTCGACCGAAATCATCCTCAAGGCCAAGCTACGCTGGCGCGTGTCTGCGATGGCTTTGGCCTTTCGGTTGCACAACATAGGGCGGTTGTCGGATTGGCAATATAAGTCAATCTGCATCGACTTGGCACGCCGAGGCTATCGGTCAGGCGAGCCTGTCGGCATCGAGCGGGAAACCTCAGTATTGTGGAAGAAGGTGCTGACAATACTTTGGCAGGAAAGAGTCACTCGAGGCGATATTTCTGAGGAACTGGGTCTGCCGGTCGATGAACTGGACAGCCTTATTGGGAGTCTGACTGGGACTGAACGGGGCGAGCGTCCAATTAGGCGAGGATCTCTCAATGCTGTCTAACGCGCTGCTCCTGCAAGTCCAAGCCGACAAGCAGAAGGTTCTGGAAATTGCTTAACAGCTTAGCCCGCCTTGCCCTGACTGCCACGGCTATCGCGCCCGTTGGGTACACATATGCATTCGTCGCGGCCTTCAACGATGCGTGGTCAACTATGATGTGGCTGTTGCTCGGCTCAACGATATTGGTTGTGGTGTGTCTATGGGTTCTCAAGACGACCCGTTCCAGCCGCGCACCTGCCGCTGAGCAACATAGGGTCACCACCGTGGAGCCTGCCGACCGGGAGAACATGGCAATTATGCTCTTGTATCTCTTGCCGTTGTTTACGGCCGATTTCGACAAATTGAACTGGATCATGTGGGTGCCCACGATTGCGATCTTCGCCTTCATCGCAGTGACCAGCCACAGCTATTTTTTCAACCCCCTGCTTGGTGCGTTCGGCTGGCACTTCTACCGTGTCGGTACACCACAGAACGTTACCAACATCTTGATTACCAAGCGGACGATCCGCAAAGGCGACCAAACGATCAACGGGATCGAACTGGGGGACTATGTGATTTTGGAAACGGAGTGACCAATGCCGAGAACACTTTTCGCGTTTTGTAGACGGGACGGGCAGAATGTCGTGCGACGGGTGCCCTTGGAAGCCGGCGTGCAGGGCGAGGTCGAAGCGATTTTCGATGCACAGGAACGGTCTTTTTTTCACGGCAAAGATGAGCCCATTGAGTTTAACGGCGATTGGAAGCCCGACGGGAACGAGTTGCTTTGCATAACGGACGCTGATCTTCTAGCGCAACTGAACGAGACGTTGGCCAACGGCGCGGGGGCCTACGACCGTTTGGACATCACCAACTACGATGAGGCTGGAGTTAAAGCTCTGTTCATGCACTCTGAGCAGATCGAAGGGAATATTCTAATACAGAAGTTTCGTACGTCCCAGTATCTGCAACGCAGGGGGCTGACGCTGACGTTTAACGACAACCAGTTTGGCAAACTTTCAGAGCAAGGGTTTTCACTGAATGAACGGCTGGGCGCAGTTGTTCGCGGCGACACCGTCATGTTCGTTAGCTTCCACGTGCTTCGGTCGATCTTAACGGTTCAAGAGCATTTTGCCGAAGCGACAGCTCAGGAAGTCGACGACTTCGCAAATCATCGATCTTTTCACATCGAGAACCGAGCCGCTTTCGAAAGCCACATGGATGAACGGTGCCGAAAACTGATACGGGGCATCCATAAATCGAATGTCTTGGTCGATCACAGTGCCGCAGAGATTATCGCCCGGGCAAGAACCGTAGGGCTTGCGCTGAACGAAGACGGTGGTCGCATTGTTCTACCATCCGTCAAGCGCGACCTAAAAACCGTCCTCAGCTTCTTGGAGGAAAGCGTCTATAAGGGAGTCTTTTCTCAAGAAACCTACTTGACCAACTCCAAGCGTGCTGTTGCCTGAACCGTCCGCTGTGGGCACGACGCCGTCTTGCGGCAATGCAGGCCACTGGCTGAGTTTCACGTCTTCTGGATGTCGGCTTTCTGTGCGCCTTCAGTGTTAGTTCGTACTCGCAGCGCATGTCCGCTCTCCGCCCTTTATGTCATCAAAATACGCACTGAACTTTGCGTGTCAAAAACCAGCAAAGCCTGCCATCTGCTGGTTTACCTTTCCCCCTGAGGTTTCTTCCAATCCGACAGAATCGGCTGATCGACTTCTACAGCCAGGATTTACCGAGAATTTTCGACGGACAGCTAAAGTCAAAGGCCTTCTGGGCGCCTGAACTTAGTTGGTGTTCTTTTAACTTGCTCAAGTTTTCTTCAAGTAGGACTGTGGTCGCTGACTGAAAGGAAACATCCATGACCATCGTTGAGACATCAATTCGCGACCTCGCCAAAATGTTGGATGCGGGCGAGGTGACGGCAGTTTTGCTGGTCGAAGAGTGCTTGGACCGTATCCAACGCTATGATCGGTCTGGGCCCTGTTTGAATGCAGTGCCTGTTCTGAATCCTGCGGCGATGGAAGAGGCGAAAGCGTCAGACGCGAGGCGGGCAAAAGGGCAGACCTTGGGGCGTCTCGATGGTATCCCCTATACGGCAAAGAACAGTTATCGGGCCAAGGGCCTTACAGTCGCCAGCGGATCGCCAGCTTTTGCAGATTTGGTCGCGTCAGACGATGCATTCGCGATTGAGCGATTGCGTGCGGCGGGGGCGATCTTGATCGGGTTGACCAATATGCCGCCGATGGCGAACGGGGGTATGCAGCGTGGACTCTATGGCCGGGCGGAAAGCCCGTATAACCGTAATTATCTGACCGCCGCCTTTGCCTCTGGATCGTCGAACGGATCGGGCACCGCAACGGCATTCAGCTTTGCAACCTTTGGTCTGGGTGAAGAAACGTGGAGCAGCGGACGCGCACCTGCAGCGAACAACGGCTTATGCGCCTATACCCCTAGCCGCGGCGTGATCAGTGTTCGGGGAAACTGGCCTCTCGTCCCGACGATGGATGTCGTGGTCCCGCATACGCGGAATATGGCGGATATGCTGGATATTTTGGATGTCATCGTGGCGGATGATCCGAACACACGGGGCGACCTGTGGCGATCCCAGCCGTGGGTTCATATTCCTAAGGCGTCGGACCACCGGCCAGTGTCTTATGCTGACCTGACAAAGGGTGCATCGCTTCAGGGGAAACGCTTTGCCGTGCCTGCGATGTATATCAACGAGGACGCAGAGGCGGGATCAAACCCTGAAGGCGGGATAGGAGGCCCGACAGGGCAAAAGATCGAAACGCGGGCATCGATGATCGACCTGTTCAACGCTGCGCGCAGAGCGATTGAAGCCGAAGGCGGAGCCGTTGTTGTGACGGACTTTCCTGTTGTCACAAACTACGAGAGCGACAGAGTAGGGGCGCCATCGATCAAAACGCGGAACTTGGTCACGCCAGAGTATCTGAGACGAGAGATTATGGACCTCTCGGTTTGGGCATGGGATGATTTCTTGCGATCGAACAATGACCCAAAGTTAAACCGTTTGGCCCAAGTCGACGGCGCCCAGATTTTCCGCCAACCAAAAGGTGCGCTTCCTGATCGATATGTCGGGTTTGACGATGATATCGCCACGTATCCCGAACACGCGCGGGCACATCCCATCGAGAGTTTCTTGGATATTCCAGCGCTTGAGGACGGGTTCAGGGGGCTAGAGGCGACACGGAAGATCGACCTAGAGGACTGGATGGATCGTCAAAACCTAGATGCGGTCATTTTCCCTGCGGTCGCCGATATTGGCCCTGCGGATGCCGACATAAACCCAGCCTCTGCTGATCGGGCATGGCGCAATGGGGTCTGGGTCGCCAATGGGAACCTCGCGATCCGTCACTTGGGTATACCGACGGTGACTGTGCCGATGGGGATGCTTGCAGATATCGGTATGCCCGCTGGCCTGACATTCGCGGGGCGTGGCTGGGATGATGTGAAGCTATTACAGCTGGCTGCCGCGTTTGAGCGGACGGGGCAATATCGCGTGCCTCCTACGCTCGACTGATGTCGCGGTAGTCCTGATGTTGGGTTGAGAGGGGCTGCGCGACCTCCCCGAGATCGGCGATGAGAAGCGCAGGACTACGGCCCGCTTGGGCAATGACAGACCCATTGCCATCGACGATCACGGATTTGCCGCCATACGTGACGGTTCCCTCGGACCCGCAGTAGTTGGCGTAGGCAATCACCATTCCATTTTCAGCAGCCCGTGCAGGCACCAGCAGGTCAGGGACGTTATCAAAGGTGATCGGGTTCGCGGTGGGGATTAGCAGGAGGTCCACACCAAGTTCACGGAGCGCCCAAGTATGCTGCGCAAACTCTATATCATAGCAAATCAGCAGGCCAACTTTCGTGCCTGCAAGGTCAAAGGTGCAGTAGGTGTCGCCGAACTCAAACACCGACTTTTCAACGGGACCGAACAGCTGGATTTTACGGTAATGCCCGATCTTTGCGCCGCTCGCGTCATAGGCTGACGCGGTGTTGAAAATCCGCTCTCCGTCCTTCTCCGCCCAACCGATGACGAGGCCACAAGAGTGCGTCGCGGCAAGAGATGCAAACCGCTGTTCCCATTCACCGCCAGAGGGCTGTGCAAGCGCGCGATGAAGGTCGGGTTGATTGTAGCCGGGGATGAATAGCTCTGGGAAAACGACGATATCTGTGCCAACCGCTGATGCCGCTTTGAGGGTGTCCTCAATCACGGCAAAGGCATGTTCAATGTCTTTGCCAACTGCATGGCCCTGATAAACGCCGATTTTCACCGATCATGTCCTTCTACGATATGACTTCGGCCTCACCATGATAGCCCGAATAGTTGTGCTGGATCTGGATTTGGTCGGCGACAAACTTTGCATCATGCCAAGCGCCCCAGATAAAGGCAGACCCACGCCGAGTGAGCCATGGAAGGCCGAGGAAATAAACCCCTCTTTCTTTGCTCACGCCGCGTTGATGGATCGGGCGGCCGCGTTCATCAAAGGTGTCAGCCTCAAGCCACGAATAATCCAGCGCATACCCCGTGGCCCAAAGAATGGTCGTGATACCGTGTTCAGCGAGGTTCAGGTCAAGGATCGGGTTCACCATGCACTCTGGATCAGGTGGGATGATCTTTGCCTCTGGCTCTTCGGGAAGGTCCAAGCCGTTAGCCACGACAAAGGCGTCTGCTTCTTCCAGAACCGACAGGTAGTTCGCATCGCCACGGTTCACATTGTGGATGAGGTCATTTTCAAACCGCACGGTGCCGTCGGAATACCCTTTGGTCATGCCAACGAGGGTCAGGCCCTCATGGGCGAGCCTACGGAAATCCACGGTCTTGCCGCCCTCGGCCCCGCTGACCGCGATGGTGACGTGTTCGGTGCCAGGGTTGGGGGTGTCAGCGTTCCATTTGTTCAGAACGCCGAGCCACCACACGAAATCGCGGTTCCGATACCGACGCGGAGGGCGGTCGTGCGCACCGACGGACAGATAGACTTTTCGGCCAGCTTTGCGCAGTTCCTCAGCGATCTGAGTGCCCGACGACCCAGCGCCAACAACCAGAACGGCCCCCTCGGGCAATTGTTCGGGATTGTGGTAGCTGTTGGAATGCATCTGAAAGATCGGCGCATCCGTGGGGACTATGGGGGGAATGATCGGTTTCTGGAACGGACCCGTCGCTGCAATGATATGGCGGGCCTCAATCTGGCCCTCAGAGGTTTCCACGATAAAGCTAGAACCGCCTTTGACTTTGCTCACTCGTTTCACATCGACGTCCGTGCGGATCGGGGCGCCTATTTTCTTAGCATAGGCCACCATGTAATCGGCAACGTCCTCTTTACCGGGGAAGGCGTCAGGGTGGCAGTTGAATTCGAGGTTCGGAAAACGGTCATGCCATGCGGGGCCATTCATCACGAGAGAGTCCCAGCGTTCCGACCGCCACCGCTCTGCAATGCGGTGTCTTTCGAGGACGACATGTTCAATACCGTTGTTCGCCAGGTGTTCGCTTGCCGCGATGCCAGCCTGTCCGCCGCCAACCACAACCGTATCGATAACTTCCATCTGTGTTCTCCTAATCGTTGCCCCGACCCTAGGGGTAGGATTTGGCGAACTAAAAACATGTTTTGATGAAGCTTTGCTTTTGATCGGACTAACGCCGCTTAGAGCGAGGCTAAGCGCTGGTAAGGTAGTCCATTTCTTTTACTTGCCGATGCAGAGGCGCATGTTTGTCTGGTAGCGACGAATGAGGTGCCAGCCGTGGCAAAAGACAGTCCAATAGATCCTGTTGAGGAACTTCGGCAGTCTGTATCCGTGCCGTTTGAAAAGGCACGCGCTATGCCAACGTCTGTCTACACCTCTGACGCCTTCCTAGCCGAAGAGCTCACCCACATCTTTCGCAAGGATTGGTATTGCTTGGGCCGTGCATCGGCGCTGGGCAATGTAGGAGACTATGCGACCTGTGAATTGGCGGGTCAGCAGATCGTTGTCATTCGGGACCGTGATGGTGGTGACCTAAAGGCACTGTCGAATGTGTGTCTTCACCGTATGTCGACGCTCCTTGAGGGTCGGGGAAATGCAAAGCTGATCGTCTGCCCCTATCATGCGTGGACCTACAATCTGGACGGCAAACTGCGGGGTGCGCCTGCGATGACCCTGAATGAGGGGTTCTGCAAAGACGCATATGCCTTGCCGAATGTTCGCTGTGAGGAATGGAACGGGTGGGTCTTCGTAAACCTCGATCCTGATGCGGCCCCAGTGGCAGAGGCTCTGTCCGATCTCGATGCGATGCTCGCAGGCTATAACATGGAGGCCTACACAGAGGCCTTCTACGAAGAGCACGTCTGGGATACCAACTGGAAAGTCCTCGCTGAGAACTTCATGGAAAGCTACCACCTGCCTGTCTGTCACGCAGGAACGATTGGTGGACTGTCCAAGCTAGAGGATATGATCTGCCCACCTGGATTGCCCGCGTTCAACTACCATACGATCCTCAAGGATGAATCCCTGACCATCGCAATGGCGCATCCGTCAAATGACCGTCTCAAAGGTGAGGAACGTCGGACGACCTATCTCTTGGCGATTTATCCTAGTCTGCTGATCACGCTAACGCCCGGGTATTTCTGGTATCTCTCCCTGCACCCCAAAGGGCCGGGGCAAGTGCATATCCGCTTTGGCGGGGGCATGTCGGATGACTTTAAGGATGATCCATCTGTTCAAGACCACTTTGCCGCTCTGAAGGCATTGTTGGACGACGTGAATATCGAGGATCGCGGTTGCACAGAAAAGGTCTATCGTGGCCTTTGTTCAGATCTCGCTCGTCCGGGGCACCTGAGCCACCTCGAGCGACCAAACTACGATTTTGCTACTTATCTTATGTCCCGTATCGAAACGGGTCGGGCATCGAGCGGAGACTGAAATGGCCCATACGCGTATTCGCAAATTCAATACCAAAGAAACCTATCCCGAGCAGAACCTCGACAATGACCTGTGCCAAGCCGTCGTAACGCGTGGTGGTCGGACCGTTTGGATGCGCGGCCAATGTCCGCAGAACCTTGATGATGCGAAGAACATCGAAAGCCACGATCCAGCGGAGCAAACCCATAAGGTCATGCAAAACATCAAACAGCTGATCGAAGAAGCGGGTGGCACGATGGAGCATCTGGTAAAGGTGGTCGTCTATATCACCGATGTCCGCCACCGCGAGGCCGTCTATCGCACCATGGGCGAATACATTCGTGGCGTGTTTCCTGTCTCGACGGGGCTTGTTGTGACAGCCTTAGCGCGGCCTGATTGGCTCGTTGAAATTGATGCAACCGCCGTTATTCCGGATGACGAGGCATGACGTTCTCACTTGTTGCTCGCTGCGCTGAGACGGGAATGTTCGGCGTCGCCATTTCATCCTCTTCGCCCGCCGTCGCGGCTCGTTGTTCCTATGCACAGGCGGGCGTCGGGGCTGTCGCGTCGCAGAACGTGACCGACCCGACATTGGGGCCTCTGGGGCTAGAACTGATGGGACAGGGGCTGTCCGCGCCAGACGCGCTCGAACGTATTCGCCAGAACGGTGCCTTCATCGAATACCGACAAGTTCTCATGGTCGATGCGATGGGACGCACCGCAATTCATTCTGGCCCCAATGCGCTGGGCATTTGGTCCGAAGCGCAGGCGGAAAACGTTGCTTCTGGCGGAAATCTCCTCGCCGATAGCGGTGTTCCTCAGGCAATTGTCGATGGGTTCCTTGCGGCAGAGGGGCATCTGGGGGATCGGCTGATCGCTGCGATGCGGGCTGGCCTTGCCGCGGGTGGCGAAGCAGGTCCCGTTCATTCCGCAGGCATGAAGATCGTGGATAAGGTGTCGTGGCCTGTTGCGGACCTCAGGTGCGATTGGACCGAGGATTGCCCGATCGAGGCTATCGCGACGGCGTGGGACATCTACAAGCCGCAACTCGACGCCTATATCCAACGCGCCCTCGACCCACGCGAGGCGCCGTCATACGGCGTGCCGGGCGACGAATAAGCGGCCTAAATAAAGGGCAGTTTGACAGATTGCGAAGGCGCGGCAGCGTTCTTCCTTGAAAACCAAGGGGATCACGGTCAATGCTTGTGTGTCTGGGTCAGGCAAGGAATTAAAATGTTGAGGTATACCCTTCGGCAGATCGAGTATTTCGTCGCTGTCGGAGAAGCAGGAAGCATCGCACGGGCCTCTGAGCGTATCAACGTTTCGTCGCCTTCGATTTCCGCTGCGATCACACAGCTTGAGGCCGAATTTGGCTTACCGTTGTTTGTGCGACAGCACGCACAGGGCCTCTCTTTGACCCAAGCGGGACGCCAGATGATGGATCAAGCCCGTATCGTCCTGCGTGAGGCGGGCGCGCTGATGGACATCGCGGGCGACATTGCAGGGTCCGTCCGTGGTCCGTTGACGGTTGGGTGTCTGGTGACCTTTGCACAGTTGGTTCTCCCATCCCTGCGACGTGGGTTTGAAACGACCTACGACGACGTAAAAATGCGTCAGCACGAGATGAACCAAGTCGAACTGTTCAGTGCGCTACGTCGATCTGAGATTGATGTGGCTTTGACCTATGATCTCGGCCTGCCTGCTGACCTGCAGTTCACGCCGCTTCTCAAACTGCCACCCATCGCTCTGATGGGGGAAAACCATCCCTTGGTCGGGCAAGACAGCGTCACCATTGAAGACTTACTCAAGCACCCCATGGTACTGCTCGATCTGCCGCTGAGTTCGGACTACTTCCTCTCGTTCTTTGATGAAATCGGGGAAAAGCCAGTGATCGCTGAACGCACGCGCGACATGGCAGTGATGCGATCCATGGTTGGGAACGGCTTTGGGTATTCCATCGCAAACGTTCGCCCGCTTAGTCATACGTCACCAGATGGAAACTACGTGAAATGCGTGCCGATCACGGGCCCAGTGCGTCCGATGCGGATGGGGCTTTTGACCGCGCAGGACGTTCACCGTTCAAACGCGGTGCGTGCATTCATTGATTACGCCATTGGGATGGTGCGCGATGGTCGATTGTCGCAAATCGGCGGCTTGCCTCTGGTGTGAAGTCTTAGCGGCTGCCTAACCAATGATTTCGCAGCGCGGACTTGGTCAGCGCGGGCTGTTTGTTACGATCCGTCCATAGTCCGAAATGGAGCTGAAATTGCGCGATCCCCGTTACGATATTCTCTTTGAACCTCTGACAATCGGACCTGTTAAGGCCAAAAACAGGTTCTATCAGGTGCCGCATTGTAACGGCGGGGGATATCGCGACCCTTCTGCGGCGGCGGCAATGCGGGGGATTAAATCCGAGGGCGGCTGGGGTGTGATTTTCACCGAACAGACCGAGATGCACCATACCTCGGAAATCACGCCCTTCATCGAATTACGCCTGTGGGAGGATAAAGACATCCCAATGTTGGCCCGCATGGCCGACAAGATGAAAGAGCACGGTGCGCTCGCTGGTATTCAGCTAGCCTATTCTGGGATCAACGGGCCGAACCTCTATACCAAGGAGGTCCCGCTGGCAGTTTCTGCGGGACCAATCCGCACGTTCACCAATGATCCTGTTCAGGCCCGCGCGCTCTATAAGGACGAGATCAAGGATCTTCGCCGTTGGTTCGTAAATGCAGCCAAACGGGCCAAGATCGCGGGTTTCGATCTGATCTGTCTTTACGGAGCGCATGGGTTCGGGATTTTCCAGCATTTCCTCAGCCGCGCGACCAATATGCGAGACGACGAATACGGCGGTAGCCTCGAAAATCGTTCCCGTTTTGCGCGGGAGGTCATCGCTGACATACGGGATGCGGTGAGTGATACGATGGGGATCACGCTACGCGTCTCGCTGAATGAAACGATTGGTGACCTTGGATTTTCAAACGCTGAGGTGCGTGACTTTGTAGAGATGAACAAAGACCTGCCGGACCTTTGGGATTTGGCGCATGGCACGTGGGAGGATTGCTCGGGTCCATCGCGGTTCAAAGAAGAAGCGGCTCAAGAGGTTTTGGTCAAAGGTATCAAAGAGTTGTCGTCCAAACCTGTTGTCGGGGTAGGGCGGTTTACATCGCCCGATGTGATGGCGCGGATGATCAAATCGGGCACGCTTGATGCGATTGGTTGCGCACGTCCGTCAATCGCTGACCCATTCCTGCCGAACAAGATTATGGAAGGGCGGATCGAAGACATTCGCGAATGTATCGGCTGCAATATCTGCATCACGGGTGACATGACCATGTCGATCAGCCGCTGCACGCAGAACCCCACGTTCATGGAGGAATGGCGCAAAGGCTGGCACCCAGAGCGGATGAACGCGAAAGGTGACAGCAAATCCGTTCTCGTCGTCGGTGCTGGACCTGCGGGTTTAGAGGCGACGCGCGCTTTGGCGGAACGCGGGTATGATGTGGCGCTCGCCGAAGCTGGAACGGTTTTGGGCGGGCGCGTGGCCAAGGAACGTCTGCTGCCGGGGTTGTCCGCATGGGGACGCGTGGCTGACTATCGGGAATATCAAATCAGCCAAAAGCCCAACGTCGAAACCTATTTTGACAGTGCCCTCGATGCCGAGAGCATCCTTGAGTTCGGGTTTGAAAACGTTTGCATCGCCACGGGGAGCACATGGCGCCGTGATGGGGTCAGTCGCCAGCACGTCGTGCCGTTCGCGATGGACGCCGTGATGCCGATTTTTACGCCTGACGACATTATGGCGGGCACTCTCCCTAGCGGTAAGGTCGTGATCTACGATGATGATCACTACTATATGGGCGGCGTCATTGCAGAGCTTTTGCAGTCCAAAGGCTGCGATGTCACCATCGTGACCCCATCGGCCTATTTGTCCGATTGGACGGTGAACACGCTAGAACAACACACCATCCATCGCCGTCTCGCCAATATGGGTGTTCAGATTATTCTGAACCGTGGGGTCGTCGGGATCACCTCGGGCACCGTTCAGACGAACTGCACCTACACCGATCAAATCATGGAAATCGACGCAGAGGCGGTTGTGATCGTCGCATCGCGGATATCGAACGATCAACTGTTCCATGACCTCATGGTGCGTAAATCGGAGTGGGCGGACGCTGGGATCAAGACCGTCAAGATTATCGGGGACGCCGAGGCGCCTGGGCCAATCGCGTGGTCAACCTATGCGGGGCACCGCTATGCACGCGAGCTGGATGGCGAGGATATTGGCGACGCGCTGCCGTTCCGCCGTGAAGTAACTGCATTGGGTGATTTGTGAGCCGCACCATTGAAATCCTGCGCGAGTTGGTTGCGTTCGACACGGTCAGCGCAAAGTCCAATTTAGCGATCATTGATTGGATCGAAGCGCACCTCACCGCGCTCGGGTTTCGTGTGACTCGGATAACGGATCCTTATGAACCCAAGGCGGGGCTCTATGCCGAGATCGGCCCCGAAGGTGACGGTGTGGTTTTGTCCGCCCATACCGATGTGGTGCCTGTTGAAGGGCAAAACTGGACGCGGCCTCCTTTTGAACTGACCGAAGAGGACGGGCGGCTCTACGGGCGCGGGACCACTGATATGAAGGGGTTCCTCGCTTCTGTTTTGGCGTTTGCCGAAGTGGCTGCTGGGGCCGACCTAACGGCCCCGATCAAGCTTGTGATTTCCTATGACGAGGAAATCGGTTGCGTTGGGATGGGGCGAATGATCGAAGCGTTGCGTCCTTTGATCGGGACGCCGCGGGTTTGTATTGTGGGCGAACCAACCTCGCTCGATGTGGCGATTGGGCATAAAGGGAAAAAGAGCTACCGCGCTATTTGTCGTGGTGAGGCGGGCCATTCCGCGCTCGCGCCGAAGTTTGTGAACGCGATTTATGTGGCGACTGATCTGATCTCGGGGCTTCGAACCTTGCAGGCGAAATTCGCTGGTTCTGGCGTCGTGGATGACGACTATACCGTTCCATATTCGACGGTCCATGTAGGCAAGCTGACGGGCGGAACAGCGTTGAATATCGTGCCAGATGTGGCTGAACTCTTATTCGAAATCAGGTATTTGGCGGCAGATCGTATAGAGGATTTCGAGGCCGACTTGGCGGCGCTGGTTGCTCAGGTCGAACAGGATCGTAAGGGCGCGGTCATCGAAATTGATGGTTTGATCTCTTATCCGGGTCTCGATGTGAAGCCCGATGCGGACTGCGTGAAATTCATGCAGCGGATCAGCGGTAAAAACGGCGTCACAAAGGTGGCCTACGGAACGGAGGCTGGGTTTTTCGATGCCATCGGTATTCCGACCGTTGTGTGCGGCCCCGGATCGATGGAAGGGCAAGGGCATAAAGCGGATGAGTATATCCTGACATCCGAGCTAGAGGCCTGTGACGCTATGTTGCTGCGATTGCTCGAGGACCTCGTTTAGGTTTTTGACCTGCGCAAATTATGAGCGACGAGCCCAATTAACTGTCTAAGCCAATTAGCGGTCGCTTTGGTTTTGATCAAATCCACAGAAACTATGTATCTTAGTCTAAACCTAATGACTGCTGTGGCACACCGTTATTAGGGAAACTGGGATTCCCTCCATAGTCTAACTGTATTGAGCAGGACCAAATCGGGGGGCCGTGCAATTGCATTCTGATCGACCAATTGCCGTCGATGTTCGCGACGCCGTTAAAGTGTATGGTGATTTTACTGCGCTGAAGCGTGTTTCGCTTTCTATCCATGATAATGAATTCTTCACGCTGCTGGGTCCGTCGGGCTGCGGTAAAACCACGCTTTTGCGAATGATCGCTGGCTTTGAGGATGTGACCGAAGGGTCCATTGCGCTGTTCGGTGAACCGATTGCCGCGTTGCCGCCGCACAAACGACCCGTGAATACGGTGTTCCAGAACTACGCTCTGTTTCCGCATATGACGGTCTTGGACAATGTGGGCTTTGGGCTTGAGATGCTCGGGCGGTCCAAATCCGAGGCACGAAAACGGGCGGGTGAGGTGCTTGAGATGGTTCAGCTGAGCCAGTTTTCGTCGCGCAAGCCATCGCAATTGTCTGGCGGGCAGCAACAACGTGTGGCCCTTGCGAGGGCCTTGGCACCTCAGCCCAAGGTGTTGCTACTGGACGAGCCATTATCGGCGCTCGATCTCAAGCTGCGCAAAGCGATGCAGTTGGAACTAAAGCACCTACAACGCGAAACGGGGATCACATTCATCTTTGTCACCCACGACCAAGAAGAAGCCCTAACCATGTCGGATCGTATCGCGGTGATGTCCGCAGGTGAACTGCAACAACTTGGCGATGCGAGGGAGATTTATGAGCGGCCCAAAAACCGTTTTGTCGCGGATTTCATCGGGGACACGAACCTGATTGAGGTCACTGTTGATGCGGTCGCGGAGGGTCAGGCCAAATGTCATTTGGGCGGTGGTCATGCATTGATTTGTGACGAGGTCGAAGGCGTCAAAGCGGGCGATAAGGTGCATATGTCGATGCGACCCGAACGCCTGTTCCTCTCTGAGGAACCGATGGCCGCCGAAGGGTTCAAGGGCACCGTGCGCGAGAACATCTTTATCGGGACGGATATCACCACCATCGTCGCGCTGAACGAGGGGCCAGACTTTACCATTCGCGCTTCGAATTCGTCGCGCGGGAATTCGCGTGTGTTCGACATCGGTGCAGAGGTCGTCGTTAATATGGAGCAGGGGGCAGGCCGCCTCCTGACTGACTGATGGCGGGTGGGGCAAGCACGGGCGGTTCGTCGCAGAGCGAAACATTTGCACCCGCGCGGTATTGGCTGCTTTTGCCGTCATGGGTGACGCTGACCATCCTCGTTCTCGCGCCTGTCTCAATGATGATGGTCTATTCCTTCCTGACCAAAGAATTCCGTGGCGGTGTGATCTGAGAATTCACACTCTCGGCCTACGACCAGTTCTTCTTTGATCGCGGGCTGTTTGGGGACGATCCACCTGTCCTCCAGTGGACCTACATTTCGATCTTTTGGCGGTCGATTTGGCAGGCGGGCGTGGCAACGCTGATGAGCCTCGCTATCGGGTTTCCCACGGCCTATTTCATCGCAACACGGCCCGAGAAAGAGCGCGCGATCTGGGTGTTTTTGGTAACCATTCCCTATTGGGTGAACCTCTTAATCCGCACGGTTTCGATGAAGTTTTTGCTGCGGGATCAGGGGCCTCTGAATGATTTGCTGGTGGGGTCAGGTCTGTTGTCGGAACCTTTGGCGATCGTGAACACAAACTTTGCTGTGCAATTGGGGCTGTTCTATTCCTACCTGCCGTTCATGGTGCTGCCGATCTATGCCGCTGTCGAACGCTATAACTTTGCCTTGTCCGAGGCGGCGGCAGACCTCTACGCCACACGGTGGACCGTGTTGCGGCGCATCCTCTTGCCCTCGGTCAAACCCGGCATCGTTGCGGGTTGTATCCTCGTCTTTGTGCCGTCGCTCGGGTCGTTCCTTGCGCCTGATCTATTGGGCGGTGCGAAGAATTTTATGATCGGGTCCCTTATCGAAGAGCAGTTCAAAGGGAACGCGGGCAACTGGCCGTTCGGGGCGGCGGCGTCGATGATCCTTTTGACCTTGGTGATGGTCATTCTTCTGATCTCTGCGCGGCAGCAGGCGAAAGGGGAGAAATGACATGGCAATGAAGAGCTATGATCTACGCCAATATCCCAGCTTCAAGGCGATCACGATTTTCTGCCTGTTTATCCTCTACTCGCCGTTGTTGGTCGTCACGGTCTACAGCTTCAACGACTCGGTCTCGATCACCAACTGGGAGGGCGTTTCGCTACGCTAGTACGCAGAGGTCTTTACCGGTGCGGAGAGCGAGAAATTCAAAATCGCAGCGCGAAACAGTTTCGTCATCGCGCTGATCGCGGCGAGTGCATCGACGGTGATGGCAACCTTTGCGGCGACTGCGATCCTTCGGGGCGGACGGTTCAAGCTACGGACCGCGTCGTTTGGTCTGATCTCATTGCCGCTGATGGTGCCAGAGATCGTGACGGCGGTCGCAACGCTGATCTTTTTCAACGCAATCGGCGTCGACCGTGGTTTGATCACCATCCTCTTGGCCCACATCGCGTTTTGCATTCCGTTCGCCTATTTGCCGATCTCGGCACGAATGCAAGGGATCGAGGCGACCTATGAACAAGCCGCGATGGACCTTTATGCGACCCGCGCCAAGGCGTTCACCCGTGTTCTGCTCCCGCTGATGATGCCGGGGATTATTTCGGGCTGGTTGCTCGCGTTTATCGTATCGCTCGACGATTTCATCATCACCAATTTCGTAAAAGGCGCAGGGGTTGAAACCCTGCCAACAGCGATCTTCGGATCGGTGAAACAGGGCATAAAGCCCAACATCATGGCTATTTCCACGATGCTCCTTGGGGTGTCGGTGGTGATGGTCACGCTCTCTTGGTTCATTAGCCGAAGGGACAACAATAAATGAACAACATGGAGGTTGTTATGAAGTCCATTATCAAATCGACAGTGGCGGCTGCAGCGCTGACTGTCACTGCAGGGGCTGCGCTGGCTGAGGGGCAGCTGGTGATTTACCACTGGTTTGAATACATTCCACAAGAGCTGCTCGACAAATTCGCCGCTGAGAATGACGTCGAGATCATCATGGACACTTACGACAGCAACGAGGCGCTTCTTGCGGCGCTCAAGGCGGGTGCGATGGGCACCTACAACGTTGCTGTGCCGGGTGACTACATGGTGCAGATCATGGCGGGCGAGGGGTTGCTCGATACCGTGGCTGACGGGGAACTGGCGAATAAGGGGAATATCCTTCCCCAATGGGCGGACCCAAGCTTTGACCCTGGTCGTATGCATTCGATCCCGTATCAGTGGGGGTCGACCTCTTTTGCGGTGAACCGAGATGTATATGCGGGCGACATCAATACCACATCGATCCTCTTTGATCCGCCCGCTGAGTTGTCGGGCAAAATCAACATGCTCGACAGTCAGGGCGAAGTGATGGCGATGGCGGCCCTTCACCTCGGTATCCCGCAATGTTCGAGCGACCGTGACCAGCTCAAGGCGCTGAATGACATGCTGCAATCGGCCAAAGTGCATTGGGCTTCGTTCAACTCTGACACGGCGAAAGAAGTGCTCGTGTCTGGTGATGCGGCTGTTGGACAGATCTACGACGGTTTCGGCGCTAAAGCCCGCGAAGAGGGCGCACCGATTGAATACGCGTTCCCGCGTGAAGGTTATGTCGTCTGGATGGACAACGTGGTTCTGCTGAAAGACGCGCCGAACCGCGCAAACGCGATCAAGTTCATGGACTTCCTGTTGGAGCCTGAAAACATCGCGGCCGTGTCGAACTACGCACGCTACGTCGCGGGTGTGGATGGCGTCGCACCATACCTCGATCCGACGCTCGCCAGCCAACCTGAATCCAACCCGCCCGCAGACGCTGGCCCAGGTGTGTTCATTGAGGTTTGCGATCAGCAGGTTCAGGAAATCTACGACCGTATCTGGACTGACCTGAAGAACTAAATCGTTCGGCCCTCTGATTTAGCGATCAGGGGGCCTTTTACTTTGAGACCGCGGAAATCCCTTGATATGTGCCGTTCGTAGGTTGGACCTCTGGTTCCTTTCGTGCATCATTACCGAAAAAGATGTGAGGATATGATGCGCAGCACTATTGCAAAAGTCGTCGTCGGGCTTGGTGTACTCGCGGGCTGTTCTTCGGTCGTGGGGAGCCGCGCTGTGGTGAACGGCGTTGGTGCCAACGATATGCTCAAACTGCGGGCAGGGCCGGGGTTGGGCTATGAGATCATTATGGGTCTGCCAGACGGGACAGTTCTCAATCAGCATGAGTGCGTGACCGAGGTGGGGCAACGTTGGTGCCACGTGTCCCTTGCGTCGGGGATCGGTGTTTCGGGGTATGTCTCTGCTGACTATCTGAACACATACTGATCGTTATCTGCTTTCACATTGGCGCCAGAGGCTTTACGCAGCCCTAGGATTCAATTTCGGGGGCGGCCATGGCGCAGAAAGCTACCATCTATAAAGTCGAACTCTCTGTCTCTGACATGGATCGTCACTATTACGAGACGCATAAGCTCACCATTGCCAAACACCCTTCGGAAACGGATGAGCGGATGATGGTGCGTCTCTTAGCTTTTGCTCTGAACGCGCATGAGCAGCTCGAGATGACCAAAGGGATTTCGACTGACGATGAGCCCGATATCTGGCAAAAGAGCCTCAGTGACGAACTTGAGCTGTGGATCGCCCTCGGTTTGCCGAGCGATAAGGTCGTGCGTCAATCCTGCGCTAAGGCACAAAAGGTCGTGATCTACACCTACGGCGGTAGAACTGCGGATGTCTGGTGGGATAAGATCCAAAACAGCACCAGTCGGTTTGATAACCTTCAGGTCATGGCGTTGTCTGAACAGTCGACGATCGAACTTGCGGGCCTCGCGGATCGTTCGATGAAGCTGCAGGTGAATATCCAAGACGGTGATGTGATGGTCAGCGTTGGCGATCAGATCGTTTACGTCACACCGACGACACTAAAATCAGCGTTGAACTGACGCGCGGTACGAGATGCCACAGTTGCCCTTAGGGCACCCTCTATGGCAGGTTGCCGACAAATTGGTGCATTCGTCGCAGTCGCCTATCTTGCATCTGCGATTTGATTTGTATACAATTGTGCACAATACGGCGCGGGGTCGGTTTTTTGCCGTCGCGCCGACATGAAATAGATAGTCTTCCACCGGAGATACCAATGAGCCTCTATGCCAGCTACCTCGAAGAGATCGAAGCCCGCAAAGCGCAGGGGCTTAGCCCCAAGCCGATCGATGATGGCGCTCTGACTGCCGAAATCATTGAGCAGATCAAGGACGTCAACAACGCGCACCGCGCCGATTCCTTGAAATACTTCATCTACAACACGCTCCCCGGCACCACGAGCGCCGCTGGCGTTAAGGCTGAGTTCCTCAAAGAGATCATCCTTGGTCAAGCAACTGTTGCTGAGATCGACACCGCATTCGCGTTTGAACTGCTGTCGCACATGAAGGGCGGACCTTCGGTCAAGGTTTTGCTCGACCTCGCGCTCGGCGATGATCAGGCAATTGCTGAATCCGCAGCGGAAGTTCTGAAAACCCAAGTGTTCCTCTACGAGGCTGACACTGATCGTCTGAAAGCGGCTCATGCGGCTGGCAACGCTGTTGCGACCGACATTCTGAAAAGCTACGCAAACGCTGAATTCTTCACCCGTCTGCCTGAGATCGAAGAAGAAATCGAAGTCGTGACCTTTGTTGCTGCTGAGGGCGACATTTCGACCGACCTTCTGTCGCCGGGTAACCAAGCACACTCGCGCGCTGACCGCGAACTGCACGGCAAATGCATGTGCGATGAAGCGGCACAGAAACACATCGAAGAGCTGAAACTCCAGCACCCTGGCAAGCGCGTCATGATGATCGCTGAAAAGGGCACGATGGGCGTAGGTTCGTCGCGTATGTCTGGCGTGAACAACGTCGCGCTGTGGACTGGTAAGCAAGCATCGCCTTACGTGCCGTTCGTGAACATCGCACCTGTTGTCGCTGGCACCAACGGCATCTCGCCGATCTTCTTGACCACTGTCGGCGTGACCGGCGGTATCGGTCTCGACCTTAAAAACTGGGTTAAAAAGCTGGACGAAGACGGTAAACCGATCCTCGGTAACGACGGCAATCCGCTGCTCGAGCAGAAGTATTCGGTCGAAACTGGTAAGGTCCTTAAGATCAACACCAAGAAAAAGAAACTCTACGACGAAAACGGCGAAGAGTTGGTTGATCTGTCCTCCTCCTTCACCCCGCAAAAAGTCGAGTTCATGAAAGCTGGCGGTTCCTACGCCATCGTTTTCGGTAAAAAGCTCCAGACTGTTGCTGCTGATATCCTCGGCGTTGAGGCACCTGTTGTCTTTGCTCCGTCCAAAGAAATCAGCCACGAAGGTCAAGGCCTCACCGCAGTTGAGAAAATCTTTAACGCGAACGCTGTTGGCGTCACTCCGGGCAAGGTTCTGCACGCTGGTTCCGACGTTCGCGTGAAGGTCAATATTGTTGGTTCCCAAGACACCACTGGCCCGATGACGGCTCAGGAACTCGAAGCGATGGCTGCAACCGTGATCTCGCCTAACGTTGACGGCGCGTATCAGTCGGGCTGCCACACTGCATCGGTTTGGGACAAGAAGGCACAGGACAATATTCCGCGCCTGATGAGCTTCATGAACAAATTTGGTCTCGTAACCGGTCGTGACCCGAAGGGTGTCTACCACCCGATGACTGACGTTATTCACAAGGTTCTCAACGACATCACCGTTGATGATCGTGCGATCATCATCGGCGGCGACAGCCACACGCGTATGTCGAAAGGCGTCGCATTCGGTGCGGACTCGGGCACTGTGGCTCTGGCTCTTGCAACAGGTGAGGCGTCGATGCCGATCCCAGAGTCGGTCAAAGTCACCTTCAAAGGTTCGATGGTCGAATACATGGATTTCCGTGATGTTGTTCACGCAACGCAACAGCAGATGCTGAAGCAGTGCGGCGACAACGTATTCCAAGGTCGTGTCATCGAAGTGCACATCGGTACCTTGCTCGCAGACCAAGCGTTCACCTTCACCGACTGGACTGCAGAGATGAAGGCGAAAGCGTCGATCTGTATCTCTGATGATGAGACCCTGATTGAATCGCTGGAAATCGCGAAACACCGCATCCAGATCATGATCGACAAGGGTATGGATCAGGAGAGCGGCATGCTCGCGAACCTGATCGCAATCGCTGACAAGCGTATCGCTGAGATCCGTTCGGGCGAGAAACCGGCGCTGAAACCTGATGCGAACGCAAAATACTTCGCTGAGGTTGTTGTCGATCTCGACATCATCGACGAGCCGATGATCGCTGACCCTGATGTGAACAACGCTGATGTGTCCAAGCGCTACACCCACGACACCATTCGTCCGATCTCGTACTACGGTGCAGAGAAAAAGGTCGATCTGGGCTTTGTCGGTTCGTGCATGGTTCACAAGGGCGACATCAAGATCGTCGCTCAGATGCTGCGCAACATCGAAGAAGTTAACGGCAAGGTAGAGTTCAAAGCTCCGCTTGTTGTTGCTGCTCCGACCTACAACATCATCGACGAACTGAAGGAAGAGGGCGATTGGGAAATTCTCCAGAAGTATTCTGGTTTTGAATTCAATGACCTCGCGCCCAAAGCTAACGCGCGCACCGAGTATGAGAACATCCTCTACCTCGAGCGTCCGGGTTGTAACCTCTGCATGGGTAACCAGGAAAAAGCAGCGAAAGGTGACACCGTTCTCGCCACCTCGACCCGCCTGTTCCAAGGGCGCGTTGTAGCCGACAGCGACACCAAGAAAGGTGAATCGCTGCTGGCGTCGACACCGGTTGTTGTGCTCTCGGCGATCCTTGGCCGCACCCCGACATTGGCTGAATACAAAGCAGCCGTTAAGGGTATCAACCTGACCAAATTCGTTCCGACGAAAACACCGTTGGATGCTCTCTCCGTTCACTTCTGATCTGAGTAGAGTTTGAAATAGAAACGGCCCGCTTTTGGCGGGCCGTTTTCGTTTGTCTAGGGCGCCTAGAGGCGAGACTTTGGGCGTTCAGCCAAAAAAGGCGGGTTCATCCCCAACAGCCCACGGTTTCCGTTTGTCCATAACCCGCAAAAAGAGATCGCTCGCCAAAAAACGATCAAGGTAAGCGCGCAGGTTGGTCCAGCCTTGTGCGTCAAACCAAGTGCGGTCGATATGTGCGAACTGTCGAATGAACGGCAGAATGGCGAGGTCGGCAATGGTCATCGTATCCCCGTAGAGGAAATGTTGACCTGCAAGCTGACGATCCAAAGTCCGTAAGTGCGCTGACCCCTTCTCGCGTTCTGTATCCAAGTCCAGATCGGGATAGCGCGTGATGTATTTGGTGTGATCAAGTGCCGCCTTAAACGGTCCGTCGTTCGCCTTGATCAATACCCAACCATCTTCTGGCATATCCATTAGCCCGTTCGGGTCACGCTGTTGCAATGCCCAGACCATAATGTCGAGGCTTTCATCGTAGACTGCGTCAGCTGTGCGCAGGCAGGGTACAGTGCCCGTTGGCGAGGTGGTCAAAAACTCCTCAGGTTTATCGCGCAGTAGGATTTCGCGGATTTCAACGGTGACGCCAGCGTTTAAAATCGCAAGCCGCGCCCGCATCGCATAGGGGCAACGGCGAAAATTCCAGAAGATGGGTTGATTAGTCATGCGGTGTGTATTCCCAGAAATCAGTTGAGCGGTCTAGGTGGTGCATCATTAGTTTGATGTTAGTGTGGCACAAGGACGGCCCAAGGAGAGATATGGACATGCTTAATGACGACGTTTTCGCTGGATTGATAGCATGGCGGCGCGATCTGCATCGGAACCCCGAACTGTCGGGGCAGGAGGCGGAAACGGCGGCTCGAGTGGTTGAGATGCTGCGAGCGACGACGCCAGATGAGATTATCGTCGGCCTTGGCGGGCACGGTGTTGCGGGCTGCTACAATGGCCGTGAGGCTGGTCCGACGGTCCTATTGCGCTGCGAATTGGATGCACTGCCGATCCAAGAGCTATCGACCGCGCCGCACAGGTCGTCTCGTGATGGCGTTGCGCATTTGTGCGGGCACGATGGGCATATGGCCATTTTGGCTGGGGTTGCCCGTTGGGTCGATGAAAATCGACCGCTAAAAGGGCGAGTGGTTCTGTTGTTCCAACCCGCCGAAGAGGATGGCTCGGGCGCGGCCAAGGTTATCGCCGACCCGAAATTCGCCGCGATCACTCCCGATGTTGCGCTATCGCTTCACAATATGCCTGGCATTCCAACGGGTCATGCGGCGATTGAGGTGGGGCCAATGGCCTGTGCGTCGCGCGGTATGAAGGTTGTTTTAACGGGGCGCACCGCCCATGCGTCCCAACCTGAAACAGGGGTGTCGCCCGCGCTCGCTATTGCTGAATTGATCCCAGCGTTGACAGGGTTGGCGACACATGGACGCCCGCAGGACCCAAGCTTTACGCTAGCAACGGTGACACATGTCCGCATCGGCGAAGCGGCCTTTGGCGTCGCGCCTGCGCACGCCGAACTTTGGGTCACACTTCGTACGCAACAAGACGCGACCATGGATGCTTTGGTAGCGCGGGCAGAGGGATTGGTGACCGCAGCTGCGTCTAAATTTGGGCTGGGTGTTGAGATCACTTATCACGATGTTTTCCATCACTGTATGAATGCGCCTGAGGCGTCAGTGATATTAGAAACTGCGATCGTGAGCGAAGGGCTTACGCCTGTCAGAGGGTATTTACCGATGCGTGCGTCTGAGGATTTTGGGCGGTTTGGACAGGTGTCGAACGCGGCGATGTTCTTGCTCGGCGCAGGGACCGACATACCCGCACTTCACAACCCCGATTACGATTTCCCTGACGAGCTGATCAAAACAGGTGCCAATGTCTTTATTCGCGCTCTGCAGCAGTTGGTCTATTAGCGTCTTGTCTACTGGAGCCCTTGTTCTACCTTCTTACCTCGTAAACGAGGTGAGTAAACCAGTGAACCAGCCAGCAAAGTATGTAACTGTTTGGTATGACAGCCAGTGCCCACTTTGTGCACGTGAGATCGCTTTGATGCGGCGGCTAGACCGTAGAGGGGCGATCGATTTTGTCGACGCCTGCGATCCGAACACGTCATGCCCATTGGATCGGACCGCAATTCTCGAACGGTTTCATGCGCAGGTCGGCGATCAGTTGTTTTCGGGCGCTGCTGCTTTTGCCGCCATGTGGCGTGCGATCCCCGTTTTGCGACCTTTGGGCGTCCTCGCGGGCTGGTCGCCGATGACGCCACTTTTTGAAGCGCTCTACAAAGGCTTTCTTAGGATTAGACCGCGATTACAACGAGCCTTGGGCGGTTAACTGTTCGGTCGCACCCGCGCGGCTGATTTATCCGCAAACGCCGCGAGCCGCGCACGAGCATCGGGTTGAGTGTTCACAACGCCTGCTACGACGGACTCCGCATAGGCGGCATCCATCGCGGACATATTCCTCATGTGGCTCACCGCCGAGCAAATCGCAAAGTTCGACAGTGGAAGGTTTTCAGCGGCCTTTTGCGCGAGCTCCAGTGCCATATCCAAACTCGACCCGTCAGTGTGGTATTGCGCGAGGCCAATATCGACGGCCTCGGTCCCTTGATACACACGGCCCGTGAGCATCATGTCGATCATCCGCGCTTTGCCGACGAGGTCGGTCACGCGAATGGTCGCGCCGCCACCTGTGAACAATCCGCGCTGGCCTTCGGGAAGGGCGAAATAGGTCGTGTTGTCCATAACGCGGATATGTGCGGCGCTCGCCAATTCGAGGCCACCCCCTACAACGGCACCTTTCAGGGCTGCGATGATCGGAACGCCACCATATTCCATTTTATTAAAGGCCTCGTGCCAGCGCAGACAGAGATGCATGAAATCGGCGGGGCTACGGTCTTCGCGGTGATGTTCCACGAGGTCGAGGCCCGCGCAGAAGTGATCGCCAGATCCCGCTAAAACCACAGCACGCACGCCGGCGCGAGGGGCGGCCGTAAAGAAATCGACCAGCTCTTCAATCGTCGCGCTGTCGAGAGCATTCCGCTTTGCTGCGCGGTTGAGCGTTACGAGCAGAACACCGTTGTCCTGTTCCGCGATGTCGAGGTTTGCATAGCGGCTGCTGTCGATTGATGTGGTCATGGGGTGGTCCTGTTTCATCATTTAGTGACAATTAACAACGTCGATATGGTCAATCTATCGCAAGAACTGACGAATAATTTGCTGAAAGTGACAGTTTGGGGCAGGGTGGTGGATAAATGAAAAAGAGTGACTCAATATACCCCACCGTGTCCCGTGCGTTCATCCAAGACTGGGTTGACGCATTGGAGCGATCATGGCCGCGGGACAGGTTCGACAGTGTCCTCACTGATATTGGCCTGACCGACGGTGTGGTCAGGGTGACGCACGACCAAATCGTGATGCTCTATCAGAGGATCGCGATTGAGACGGGCGATGAAATGGTTGGCCTTTGGGGGCGCCCCGTGCGGGCGGGTGCGTTGAAATTGCTCTGCGGTTCTGTGCGGGATGCGTCCTCCATGTCAGCCGCGCTTTATCGGTTCGTTCAATACTGGAACATCGTTCTGGACGATGTGAGGTTGGAGCTGTCAAATGCGAACGGGCACATTGCTCTTTCGATCACGGAGACTGCAGAACAGCCTGCCAATCGGTTCGGCGTGCTGCTCGTTCTAAAGCTCGCGCATGGCATCGCATCTTGGCTCGCTGGATTTGAAGTGCGTCTGAACGAGGTGCAGTTCGGATTTGAACCCCCTGATTTTGCATCCGATTATCCGATTCTATTCCCATGCCCCGTTGCGTTTTCTCATCAGAAATCGACGATCGTATTCAGTAAAGATCTGCCCGATACGATCCTTGCGAAAAGCGACGCAGAGTTGAGGGAATTCCTTGTGAGAGCGCCACGAGATTGGATTTTTACGGCGTTTCGCGAACATGCATTGTCACTTCGCTTGCGGGAAATGGTTTTGGCGTCTGAAGGGTTTAATCTGTCGTTGGTTGAGGCGGCGCAAATGATGAACGTCACCTCGCGCACCTTGATGCGTCGCTTGGATGCCGATGGAACGACATTCCAGCTGATCAAGGACGGCGTTCGGCGTGACGTGGCGATGCGTGAGCTTTCGTCTGGAGCAAAGTCGATTGAGGCTATCGGGCAGGACGTCGGGTTTGCCTCGGCTGCGAATTTTCACCGTGCGTTTCGACGGTGGACCGGCCAAACGCCACGGGCTTATCAGCCGCGTAAGAAAAGGGAATAAATTTGATCATAAATTTATAACGAAGGACTTTATTGCTTCTTTTTAAACGTATATCCAGTGTCAAACTGTTTGCTCAAATCAGGCGGAGCGGAGCCCATGTCACAGGTCATCGAAGAATTGGCCGGCGTCCCTTTGGAACGATTGCATGAAATCGCGAAACGCGAGGCGCAGCGCTATGTGAATAGCCGTCCAAAGACCCAAAAGGCTCTTAAATCAGGGTCCGCGTCGTATTTGGATGACGTTCCGATGCATTGGATGAAGGACTGGCCGATGCCGTTCCCAATGCTTGTGCAAAAGGCCAAAGGAGCGCAGATCACCGACCTTGATGGGCATAGGATCGATGACTTTTGCCTTGGCGATACGGGTTCAATGTTCGGCCATTCCCCGAAACCCGTTGCGAAAGCGATCCGCAAACAGGCGAAACGCGGGCTGACCTATATGCTCCCGACTGAGGCCGCGTTAACGGCTGGAGCGTTGTTGACGGAACGGTTTGGCGACTTTGCGTGGCAGATTGCGACCACGGCGACGGATGCGAACCGCTTTGCCTTGCGCGTGGCCCGCGCGGTGACGGGGCGGCCCAAGGTTTTGGTGTTCAATGGTTGTTATCACGGAACCGTTGACGACGCGATGGTTGAACTGCGTGGTGGTAAGACATCGACGCGCGAGGGTCTTGTAGGGCAGGTGGCTGATCTCACCCAGACGGCCGTTTGCGCAGAATTCAACGATCTGGCGAGCGTCGAGGCCGCGCTGAAAACGGGTGAGGTTGCGGCCATTTTGACTGAGCCTGTCATGACCAACTCTTGCATGGTGCTTCCACACGAGGGGTTTCATGCAGGGCTGCGGAAACTGGCGAACAGATATGGCGCGCTTCTGATCATCGATGAAACGCATACGATTTCATCGGGCTTGGGCGGCTATACCCGCGTGCATGCACTCGAACCTGACATTTTTGTCGTTGGGAAATGTGTGGCGGGCGGAATGCCAACCGCCGTTTGGGGGCTCGCACCCAAGGTTGCGAAATCCTACCTGCGGTATTGTGCTGAAAAACCCAGCGGCCATTCGGGGATGGGCACCACGCTCTCTGCCAACCCGATGCAATTTGCTTGTCTCACGGCCACGCTGTCCGACGTGATGACTGCCGAGAACTACGACCACATGGAGCGCGGCGCTGCGCGACTGGCTGACGGTTTGGCGGACGTGATCCAGCGCCATCGTGCACCATGGCACGTTGTCCGTGTTGGCGCGCGTGTCGAATTTATCTGCGCCAAGTGTCCGCTCAATAACGGAACCGAGGCCGCCGCCGCTCATATCCATGAGGTCGAGGCCGTTGTGCATACGGCGCTCTTAAATCGTGGCTGCCTGATCGCGCCGTTCCATAATATGATGTTGGTCAGCCCTGTGACCACACATGACCAGATTGACCGCCTTATCGCTGCGTTCGATGATGTGATGTCCGACCTCTTCGCCAAAGGAAAATCCTGATGACCCAAACCTGTCCCTCTGGCGCGAGTGTTGCCGAAGCTGAAGCGTTCCTCGAAGCGCATCCCGAAATCGAGGCGATTGATATTGTCCTGCACGACTCTAACGGGATCGGGCGGGGCAAGATCATTCGCCGCCACGAACTGGTGTCGATCTATAAATCGGGTCGTCATATTCCGATTTCGATCCTCGGTCTCGATATATGCGGTGAAGATGTCCATGAGACAGGTCTGATCTGGGATCAGGGCGATGGCGATCTGCGGGCGTGGCCTATTCCAGGCACATTGAAGCCGCTCCACAACACCACGCCGCCTCGGGCCGAGGTGTTCCTGTCGCTTTATGAACTCGACGGTCGTCCGATGACCTCTGACCCGCGCCATGCCTTGCAGCGGCAGGTCGATGCCTTTGCGGCCAAAGGTTTGAAACCTGCGGGCGCGTTTGAGTTGGAGTTCTTCCTCCTCGACAACGAACGCGACGCCGATGGCAAAGTACGCCCTGCACGTGACGTTTTGGATGGTCGGAAATCTAGCGGCAAGACTGAGGTCTATTCCGTCGATCATCTACATGGCATGCTGCCGCTTTTTTCGGACATCTACGCGGGCGCTGAGAAGGCTGGGATCAAGGCAGAGACCATGATTTCCGAATATGCACCGGGTCAGTATGAACTCACATTGCATTACCGCGAGGATGTGATGCAGGCGGCGGATGACCTTGTGCGGCTCAAACGGATTGTGCGGCAACAGGCGCGCGCGCATGGGGTCACGGCTTGTTTTATGGCGAAACCGATTGAGGATTACGCAGGCTCCGGCATGCATTTCCACGTGTCTTTGCAGGATGATGCGGGCAACAACGTCTTTGCCGAGGAAGAGGGCGAAGGCTGGACCGATACGATCCTCCATGCGATTGGCGGACTGCGGGCGACGATGGGTGAATCCATGCTAGTCTTTGCGCCGCACCTCAATTCGTGGCGTCGTTTTGCAAACCAAAGCTATGCGCCAGTGTCGACGGCGTGGGGTGTGAACAACCGCTCTGTCGCGCTTCGCATTCCCGAAGGCGACGTTAAAGCGCGCCGCATTGAACATCGTCCCTCTGGCGTGGATGCGAACCCATATCTGATTGGGGCGACGGTGCTGGCGGGTATTTTGCACGGGATTGAGAACCGCATTGATCCGGGTCCAGAAACCACGGGCAACGCTTATGACGAGGACCCCGCAGGTCCGCCGATCCCACGTGATTGGCGCAGTGCGATTGACATGGCGGTGAAATCGGACTTCCTGAAGTGGGCCTTGGGCGAAGACATGCATCGTACCTTTACGGCGGTGCGTCAGGCTGAATACGACCGTGTGGCGCGCACCATCAGCAATGTGGATTACGACCTCTATCTTTACACGATCTGATCGTTTTTAGGTTTCTTTGTCCTCGATCAAGGTTTATCGGACCCACGCCGCTATGTGGACCGATAGCCAGAGAGGACATGCCATGCCCAAAGATCAGACCCAGACCCGTCGTTCAGAGCTTTTGATGCCTGCGGGCTCGCTTGAGCGGCTGAAGGTTGCTGTTCTCTATGGGGCCGACGCGGTTTACCTCGGCACGCCCGATATGTCGTTGCGGACGAAATCAAAGTTCTCGCTTGAGGATGTGAAAGAGGGCGTCGCCTTTGCCCATGCGCATGGTGTGCGGGTCTATCTGACGCTCAACCTCTTCACGCATAACAAAGACGTCGAAAAGCTAGAGAGCTTTATTGAGACGCTGAAAGACATCCGTCCAGATGGTGTGATCATCGCGGACCCCGGTGTCTTTAACTACGTGCGCAAACATGCGCCTGAGCTGAACCTCCATATCTCGACCCAAGCGAACGTGTGTTCATGGCTTACGGTCGATTATTGGAAAGACATGGGCGCCGAACTGGTCGTTTTGGCCCGTGAAGTCACCTTTGCCGAGATGGAAGAAATCCGCGAAAAATGCCCTGACATCCGCCTAGAGAGCTTTGTTCACGGTGCGATGTGCATGACCTATTCGGGCCGCTGCCTGTTGTCGAACTTCATGGCCGAACGCGGCGCGAACCAAGGCAATTGCGCGAACTCCTGTCGTTGGCACTACAAGGTTCACATGAAGCTCAAGGACGGCACGATCAAAGAATTGCCGCTGACCGAAGAGAACCTCGAACTGTTCGAGTTCGTGTTGGAAGAGGGTGCTCGCCCCGGTGAATTCATGCCCATCGAAGAGGATTGGCGCGGCTCGTATATCCTGAACTCCAAGGATATGTGCCTCATGCCGAAACTCAACGACTTGCTGCGCATCGGCGTTGATAGCCTCAAGGTCGAAGGGCGGAACAAAAGCCCGTATTACGTCGCCACCGTTGCCCGTGCGTATCGCCGTGCCATTGATGACTATTACGCCGATCCCGAAAACTGGTCGCCCGATCAGTATATGGACGAACTCGTCGGTGCGACGAACCGTGGGTTTACCATCGCGTTCCACGAGGGCCGCCTCCAGAACTACGCTCACAACTATGACCACACCAAAGCGATGGCACCGTGGGAATTTGCGGGCATGATTACTGAGGTTCGCGAGGACGGTCTGGTGATGAACGTCAAAAACCGTCTCGACGGCGGCGATGTTCTTGAATTCCTGCCATCCGATCCCAAAGCGGAGCCCGTGCTGTTACGTCTCTACGAATACGAGCTCGCCAATAAACCGGGTGAAATCGCGGATTACGTCGTAGGTAGCCGTGGCGATCAGGTCTTTATCCCGTTCACAGCCTTTGACCGCGAAGACCCCGAAGCGATCCGCCGTAATTTCCCTCCGTTCACCATTGTGCGCTCCGAGGCCATGCTGACCGACGACGACTGGCGTCGGTTCAAGCTCGATAAAACGGCGCAGAAAATTGAACTGGGGCAGGACGCCTACAAGGGTGCCTATCGCAATCAGGTCAAAAAACTGCAGGACGCCATCGGCTCTGAGCAGATGGAAAAACGGTCCAAAACCTCGCGCTCTGGTGCGGCGGGCTGCTGTGGTCGTGGCTGTAACGGGTGTCTGATGTTCTGGAACGACCCCGAATACGCAAAGGCCCGCGAATTGCTCAAGCAAAAGAAAATGGGCGAAATGTTGGACCGCGATATGCGGGAAAAAATCTAAGCTGGATTTTCACTTTAGCATTCAAACTTCATTAAGCACTTCCCCCTAAGGTCAGGGCCTGCAGATGCGGAAACTTGGCTTGGGGAAGTGTTATGAAATATGCGCCAATCGACAGTGTTTCGGTTCCGTCCTTTCCTGTGAGGCAGGTGTCCCGATATGGCGCGCGTCTCTATCAACGCGTCTTTAAGCGGTTGATTGATACGCTGCTCGTCGTGGTGTCCTTGCCGATTGTGGTGCCTGTCATTGCGGTTCTTGCGCTGATCATTCGTCGCGACGGTGGTCCTGCGTTCTTCGTGCAACCGCGCGTTGGTCTGAATGGAGAGGTATTTCCCTGTTTCAAACTGCGGACAATGCATATCGATGCTGAAGCGCGGTTGACTGAGATGTGCGCCACCGATCCGATCATTGCCGCGGAATGGCATCGCGATCAAAAGCTCCGCATTGATCCGCGTATCACGAAGGTTGGGTGCTTCTTGCGGCGGTCCAGCCTCGATGAGTTGCCACAGCTCTTAAACGTCTTGCGCGGTGAGATGAGCATCGTTGGCCCGCGTCCCTTCCTCCCATCCCAAGAGGAACTTTATCGTCGCGCAGGCGGTCGCGCCTATTATGCGATGCGTCCTGGCATTACAGGGTCTTGGCAGGTGGCGGGGCGTGGTGACACTCGGTTTGTCGATCGTGTGGGATTTGATGACTACTACCATTCCCGTCTTAGCTTTAAGGAGGACATGATGATCCTCCTTAAAACGGTCAGCGTCGTCATCAAAAGCACGGGGCGCTAAGATTAAGTTTGGTAATTGAGGATCGGTGACAGCCAGCGTTCAGCCTCAGCCAGGCTCATGCCTTTGCGGTTCGCGTAGTCCTCAACTTGATCACGCTCAACTTTACCAACCCCGAAATAATAGCTCTCTGGATGGCCGATATAGAGGCCAGACACAGAGGCAGCAGGCCACATCGCGTAGCTTTCCGTGAGTGAAACACCTGTCGACGTCTCCGCATCCAACAGCGTCCAGAGCGTCGCTTTTTCTGTGTGATCAGGTTGTGCTGGATAACCGGGAGCAGGGCGGATACCTGCGTAGGGCTCAGTGATCAGATCGGTCGGGGCATAGTCCTCGGACGCATATCCCCAAAGCTCGGTGCGGACATATTCATGCATCCGCTCGGCAAAGGCTTCGGCAAAGCGGTCGGCCAGTGCCTTCACCATGATCGACGAATAATTGTCGTGCTTGGCGTCAAACTGAGCCGCGATATCGTCCTCCTCGGGGCCAGCCGTGACAACAAATGCACCGACATAGTCGCCAGATGGCGCAACAAAATCAGAGAGCGCGACATTGGGACGACCATCGCGTTTCGCCGTCTGCTGACGCAGCGTGTGAAGCGTTTGGAGCGGTTCCGCGCGGGTATCATCGGTGAATAGCTGAATGTCGTCACCGATAGACTGCGCGGGCCAGAACCCGACGACAGCCTTTGGCGCAAACCAGTTTTCATCGATGATTTTTCCCAACATAGCTTGAGCGTCCGCAAAGAGGGATCGTGCCGCGTCACCTTGCTTTGCATCGTCCAGAATAGCCGGATATTGGCCCTTCAGCTCCCACGTTTGGAAGAACGGCGTCCAGTCGATGTAGTCGGCCAACTCAGCCAGCGACCAGTGATCAAAGACGCGCGTGCCGAGGAAACTTGGTGTTTTAGCCTCATACCCGCTGAAGTCGATCTTTAACGCGTTGTCGCGGGCCTCCTGCAATGTGATCCGCTTTTTACCGCGTTCACCACGCGCATGTCGCTCTGCAATGTCAGCGTAATCGGTGCGAGTCGCCTGTTTCACCTCGGCGGCTTTGTCCGACAATAGCGACGACACAACGCCGACTGCGCGGCTGGCGTCTGTCACATACATCGCCTGACCGCTGGTATATTTCGGCGCGATTTTCACGGCAGTATGAACCTTGGATGTGGTCGCGCCGCCGATCAGCAGGGGGATGGTAAAGCCCTCCCGCTCCATCTCGGCGGCAACATGTACCATCTCGTCCAGCGACGGTGTGATCAGACCAGACAGCCCGATCACATCGACATTTTCACGCTTTGCCGTTTCAAGGATTTTCGACGTTGGTACCATCACGCCGAGGTCGATGATTTCGTAGTTGTTGCAGGCCAATACGACGCCAACGATGTTTTTGCCGATGTCATGCACATCGCCTTTCACCGTTGCCATGAGGATCTTACCTGCGGCCTCTTGTTTGCCGTCTTTTTCGGCCTCGATGTAGGGCGTCAGAACAGCGACGGCTTGTTTCATCACGCGGGCCGATTTCACGACTTGGGGGAGGAACATTTTACCCGCCCCAAAGAGATCACCGACTACGTTCATGCCGTCCATCAACGGCCCCTCAATCACGTCGAGCGGGCGGGTCGCCCGTTGGCGGGCTTCTTCGGTATCGGCCTCAATGAATTCGGTGATGCCATTGACCAAGGCGTGTTCCAGTCGTTTTTCGACCGAGGCCTCGCGCCAAGACATGTCCTTTTCCTTGGCCTGCGCGCCGCCTTGACCGCGATAGGTCTCGGCAAGTTCCAGCATCCGCTCTGTGGCGTCAGAACGGCGGTTGAGAACCACATCCTCGCAATGTTCGCGCAATTCGGGGTCGATCTCGGAATAAACAGCGAGCTGCCCCGCGTTCACGATGCCCATGTCCATGCCGTTTTGAATGGCGTGGTAGAGGAACACGGCATGCATCGCTTCTCGGACGGCCTCGTTTCCGCGGAAGGAAAACGACAGGTTTGATACCCCGCCCGAGACATGAACATGCGGGCAGGCCTTAGTGATCCGCTTGGTCGCGTTGATGAAATCGACGCCATAATTGTCGTGTTCTTCAATGCCCGTCGCGACCGCAAAAACGTTCGGGTCAAAGATGATGTCTTCGGGTGGGAAACCGATGTCTTGGGTCAGGATATGATAGGCACGGGTGCAGATTTCGACCTTGCGGTCTTCGGTATCTGCTTGGCCGCGTTCGTCAAAGGCCATGACGACGACGGCGGCACCATATCGACGACAAAGGGTTGCCTGCTGGCGAAACTGCTCTTCGCCTTCTTTCATGGAAATCGAATTGACGATGGCCTTGCCTTGAATGCACTTCAGGCCCGCCTCGATCACCTCCCATTTTGAGCTGTCGACCATGATCGGCACGCGGGCGATGTCAGGCTCTGCCGCAATCAAGTTCAGGTAATCGACCATCGCTTGTTTACTGTCGATGAGGCCCTCATCCATGTTGATGTCGATGATCTGCGCACCGTTTTCGACCTGCTGGCGGGCGACGTCCAAGGCTGCGGTGTAATCCGCTGCCGTGATCAATTTGCGAAACTTCGCCGACCCCGTGACGTTTGTCCTCTCGCCCACATTCACGAACGGAATGTCGTTGGTTAGGGTAAACGGCTCTAGCCCAGAGAGACGCATGAGCGGTTCAACGGTCGGGATCGTGCGGGGCGCGTAGCCTTTGACTGCCTCAGCAATGGCGCGGATGTGGTCAAAGGTCGACCCACAGCACCCGCCGACGATGTTCAACAGCCCTTCTTTTGCAAAGCCTTCGATTTGGGCCGCCATCTGTTCGGGCGTTTCATCATATTCACCAAACTCATTGGGGAGGCCCGCGTTCGGGTAGGCGCAAATGCGGGTGTCGGCAACGTTCGACAATTCTGCCAAATGTTCACGCATCGCATTGGCGCCGAGCGCACAGTTCAGCCCGATGGTAAAGGGCCGGGCATGACGCAGCGAATGCCAGAACGCCGTCGGCGTCTGTCCCGAAAGCGTACGCCCTGACAAGTCAGTGATCGTGCCTGAAATCATGACGGGCAGGATGATGCCTTTCGCCTCAAACACTACCTCAGCGGCAAAAACCGCAGCTTTGGCGTTTAGGGTATCAAAGATCGTTTCGATCAGAATGATGTCCGCGCCGCCGTCGATCAGCCCATGGATTTGCTGAGCATAGGCAACACGCAAATCATCAAACGAAACAGCGCGATAGCCGGGGTTGTTCACATCAGGGCTAATGCTCGCTGTTCTATTCGTCGGACCAACAGCGCCCGCAACAAACCGAGGCTTCCCATCAATCGCCGTCGCGCGGTCCACCGCCTTGCGCGCCAAACGTGCGCCGGCCACGTTCAGATCATAGACCTTATCCTCGAGCCCGTAATCCGCCTGCGCGATGGTGGTAGATGAGAACGTATTGGTCTCTGCAATATCGGCCCCAGCCATCGCATATTGAAAGTGAATTTCCTCAACCGCGTTCGGTTGCGTGAGGTTCAACAGGTCATTGTTGCCCTGTTGCGGCTTGTCCGAATGGATGTGGCACCCGCAACCGCCATGCCCCGTGAAATCCCCTTCAACAAGGCCGAGCTTTTGGATCTGTGTCCCCATAGCGCCGTCCAGAATAAGGATGCGGTCACGGGCTGCGGTGGTAAGGCTGTCAAAAATAGGCGAACGAACTGGTTTGGTCATTAAGGTATCCTTTGCTTGCGCGGGTGATACCTGCCACCGTTCGATTAGTGAAATTCAAGATCATCAAGAAGATTATGAATTTCGCGTGGTTAATGCCGTGCGGCGTCCCATAGGGCAAAGTCCGCTGCATTTGTATGCCGCAAGAGTGCTTCGACCTCTGGCAGCAGCGATACTTCCATTCGCGGCGACACGTTCAACTCTTTCAATTCGAGCTTCACATTCAACCGTGTTTCAAGGAATTCGATGAGCTTTGGTTGGGCTTCATATCGGAACACGTAATCGCATTTGGTCGGGCCGTTGTTCGCCGCGAGGAATTTGGCCTGTGAGCCGACATTGGCAAACGGCGCGGGCTTTTCTTCACAATATTCGACGACGAACTCATCAAACGTCATGCCGCGTGTGCTGTTCTTGCTCCCAACCAGATCGTCGCGATTGCGGTATCGATACCAGCTCGAAAGCCAATCAATCGGATGACGGACGACAGCGACGGTTTGCAGGCCCTCGGCGCCAGCCTTTTCCAGCATCGGCAGAACAAACCGTTTGTAGCGGTAGTAGGGCGTATGTTTGAGAATCGGTGGATCGCGGAAAACGGCTTGGGCACGCGGCGCGAGTGCCCCCTCAATCGCCGTTGTGCCCGTCTTTGGCACGGCCAGAAAAACAAGCTTTTCGTTCCAGAAAACAAGCATATCGACGCAAAATCCCACTCTCGGTTTGGATGTAAACTACTCTTTAATCTCTCGCGAATGAAAGTAGCCCAAGAAAATAATTCTTGAAATGTTCTCTTTTTGATCTCATAACGAATGAGAACAAGAGGCGAACAAAGGCAATGATTGCCGCACCCCTCACGGTGTGAAATAAGGATCGCAAAGATGGCAATGGCAGATATTTTGAGCATGACTGACAAGAAAACCGCCGATAAGCAAAAGGCGTTGGAATCCGCACTGGCCCAGATCGAACGTCAGTTCGGCAAAGGGTCTATCATGAAGCTCGGCAAGGATAGCCCTGTCCAAGAGATTGAGGCGACATCGACTGGCTCGCTTGGCCTCGATATCGCGCTCGGGATTGGCGGTCTGCCCAAGGGGCGGATCATCGAAATCTATGGGCCTGAATCGTCGGGTAAGACCACGCTGACCCTTCATGCGATTGCAGAAGAACAGAAAAAGGGCGGTGTTTGTGCATTCGTCGACGCCGAGCATGCTCTGGACCCGATCTACGCGAAAAAACTCGGCGTTGATCTGGACGAACTTCTGATTTCGCAGCCTGATACGGGTGAACAAGCACTGGAGATCGTCGATACCCTCGTACGTTCTGGCGCTGTGTCGATGGTCGTCGTCGATTCGGTTGCGGCTTTGACGCCGAAGTCCGAACTCGAAGGTGACATGGGCGACAGCAACGTGGGTGTTCATGCGCGTTTGATGTCTCAGGCGATGCGCAAACTCACAGGATCGATCTCAAAATCGAATTGTATGGTGATCTTCATCAACCAAATCCGGATGAAGATCGGCGTCATGTTCGGTTCGCCCGAAACCACAACGGGCGGTAACGCTCTTAAATTCTACGCCTCCGTTCGCCTCGACATCCGTCGTATTGGCGCGATCAAAGACCGTGATGAAGTGGTCGGTAACTCGACCCGCGTTAAAGTCGTAAAAAACAAGGTAGCTCCGCCGTTCAAGCAGGTTGAATTCGACATTATGTATGGCGAGGGGATTTCTAAAACGGGCGAACTTCTGGACCTTGGTGTGAAAGCTGGCGTTGTTGAAAAGTCTGGCGCTTGGTTCTCTTACGGGGATGAACGGATCGGCCAGGGCCGTGAAAACTCTAAAACCTTCCTTAAAGAAAATCCGCAGATCGCTCTCGAAATCGAAGACAAAATTCGCGCCGCGCATGGTCTCGATTTCCACATGGATGACAATGACAGCGACGATGATCTCGTCGAGATGTAATGGATCAAATTCTGACGAAAGGCCGCTCTTTTGGGCGGCCTTTTTCATTGGGCTTTACGCGGAGTAGATGGAGGGGTATTCCACCACGGACACTTTGAATTCAAGGACCGCCATGACGAGCCTTTCTGATATCCGCTCTACCTTCCTCAGCTATTTCGAACGGAATGGTCACACCATCGTTCCGTCGTCTCCGCTGGTTCCGCGCAACGACCCGACCCTGATGTTCACGAACTCGGGCATGGTGCAGTTCAAGAACTGTTTTACCGGCGTTGAAAAGCGCGATTACGTGCGCGCGACGACATCTCAAAAATGCGTGCGGGCAGGGGGCAAACACAACGACCTTGATAACGTTGGCTACACGGCGCGCCACCACACGTTCTTTGAAATGCTCGGGAACTTCTCCTTTGGTAACTATTTCAAGAACGAAGCTATTCCGTTCGCTTGGGAACTGATCACCAAAGATTTTGACATCGATCCCAAACGTCTTTTGACGACCGTCTACCATACCGACGACGAAGCGTTTGAAATCTGGAAGAAAGTCGGCGTTCCTGAGGATCGCATTATCCGCATTCCGACGTCGGATAACTTCTGGCAGATGGGGCCGACTGGTCCGTGCGGTCCGTGCACCGAGATTTTCTACGATCACGGCGATCACATCTGGGGTGGCCCTCCGGGTTCGCCAGAGGAAGACGGCGACCGTTTCATCGAAATTTGGAACGTCGTTTTCATGCAGAACGAACAGTTCGAAGATGGCTCGATGAAAGCGCTGGACATGCAGTCCATCGACACAGGCATGGGGCTGGAACGGATTGGCGCGTTGCTTCAGGGCAAGCATGACAACTACGATACCGACCTGATGCGCGCTCTGATTGAAGCATCGGCCAACGCCACCAGCGTTGACCCAGACGGCCCAGGTAAAACGCATCACCGTGTGATCGCGGACCACCTGCGTTCGACCTCGTTCCTTATCGCGGATGGTGTGATGCCGTCCAACGACGGTCGTGGCTACGTTCTGCGCCGCATTATGCGCCGCGCGATGCGCCATGCGCACCTCCTCGGTGCGACTGACCCACTGATGCACCGTTTGGTTCCTGCGCTCGTTCGCGAAATGGGCGCTGCTTATCCAGAACTCGGTCAGGCTCAGGCCTTGATCGAAGAAACGCTCCGCGCGGAAGAAACCCGTTTCAAGCAAACCTTGGATCGCGGCCTGAAACTGCTGGATGACGAATTGTCTGATCTGCCAGAAGGTGCAAACCTACCGGGTGAGACCGCGTTCAAACTCTATGACACCTACGGCTTCCCGCTCGACCTCACTCAGGATGCGCTGCGTGAAAAAGGCCGCGCCGTGGACACCGACGGATTCGACGCTGCTATGGAAGAGCAAAAGGCCAAAGCACGTGCCGCGTGGTCCGGCTCTGGCGAAGCAGCCGATGCGACTGTTTGGTTCGAAATGGCTGATAAATTCGGCGTAACCGAATTCCTTGGCTATGACACCGAAACCGCCGAAGGCCAGATCCTCTCGGTCGTCAAAGTGTCTGATGTTGTCGAAACCGCCGCGACGGGCGAAACCGTTCAGATCGTGGTTAACCAAACGCCGTTCTATGGTGAATCGGGTGGTCAGGTTGGCGATACGGGCTTTATCCGCACGGAAACAGGCACGGCTAAGGTCACTGACACGAAAAAGTCTGCTGGCATCTTCATCCACTTCGCAGAAGTCACCGAAGGGTCGATCAGCCGCGGTCAGGCTGCAAAGCTTGAGGTGGAGCACGAGCGGCGCGGCGACATTCGCGCGAACCACTCTGCAACCCACCTTCTGCACGAAGCCCTTCGTGACGCGCTGGGTGATCATGTGGCGCAGCGCGGATCGTTGAACGCGCCAGACCGTCTGCGTTTCGACTTCAGCCACGGCAACGCGCTATCCGCCGAAGAACTGGCGCAAGTCGAAGCCGATGTAAACGCGATGATCCGTCAGAACACTGCTGTTGAGACCCGTATCATGACGCCAGACGATGCGCGTGCCCTCGGTGCGCAGGCTCTGTTCGGTGAAAAATACGGCGACGAAGTGCGCGTTGTGTCGATGGGCCGCTTGCTCGGTTCGGGCAAGGGCACTGACGGAAACGTCTATTCGCTCGAACTCTGCGGCGGTACGCACGTTCGTCAAACGGGTGATATCGGTGCGTTCGTTGTGCTCTCTGACAGCGCATCCTCTGCAGGTGTTCGCCGCGTTGAAGCCCTGACTGGTCAGGCGGCAATCGCTTACCTCAAAGACCAAGAGGCGCGTCTGAACGCTGTTGCCGCGGTGCTCAAAGCACCTGCAAGCGAAGCCGCTGATCGCGTCAAAGCGCTCATGGATGAACGCAAGGCACTCGCAAACGAAGTCGCGCAACTGCGTCGTGAACTCGCGATGTCTGGTGGTGCAAAAGCCGAAGAACCTGCCAAAGAAATCAACGGCATGGCGTTTAAGGCTCAAGTGCTATCTGGCGTAACAGGCAAAGACCTTCCTGGCATCATCGATGAGATGAAAGGCCAGATGGGGTCGGGCATCATCCTCCTCATTGCAGATGCGGACGGTAAAGCTGCCGTTGCCTGTGGCGTCACCGCTGATCTGACGGGCAAGGTTTCGGCAGCCGATATCATTCGCGCGGTCACACCAGAGCTTGGCGGCAAAGGTGGCGGCGGTCGTCCCGACATGGCGCAGGGTGGCGGTGCATCGGTTGAAAATGCGGAGGCTGCAATAAAAGCAGCCGAAGCCGTAGTTGCAGGAGCATAATCATGGCTGGAGCCTATTGGATCGCACACGTCAACGTAACGGACGAGGCGGCGTATAGCGAGTATGCCAAACGCGCGACCGTCGCGATTGCGGACCACGGTGGGAAATTCCTCGCACGTGGCGGCAATTATGAAATCCTCGAAGGCAAAGAGCGCGCACGCCACGTCGTCGCGTTCTTCTCAAGCCTCCAGATTGCTCATGATTGCTACTATTCGGACGCGTACCAAGAGGCGCTCAGCTATGCCAAAGGTGCCAGCGAACGCGATCTTCTGATCGTTGAAGCAGCCGAATAAGCACCTAAAATACTCCTAAACAAAGGGCGCGGCGTTTCTAAACGTCGCGCCCTTTGCCTTTGTGCCTCAAATATCCTGGGGGAGCGCGGAACGCGCGGGGGCAAAGCCCCAAAACGAAAAACGGACCCCGAAGGGTCCGCTTTTTATCCGTATTATGCGGAGCGCGATTGGCGCTTCCGCTCATGCGGATCGAGGTAACGTTTGCGAAGGCGAACCGCGTTGGGGGTTACTTCCACCAGTTCGTCATCGTCGATGTAAGCAATTGCTTGCTCGAGCGACATAACGGTCGGCGGGGTCAGCTTAACCGCTTCGTCGGTGCCCGAGGCACGAACGTTGGTCAGCTTTTTACCTTTGAGCGGGTTCACTTCGAGATCGTTGTCACGGCTGTGTTCGCCGATGATCATGCCTGTGTAGACAGGATCTTGCGGGTTGATGAACATCTTACCGCGATCTTCGAGGTTCCAGAGCGCATAGGCCACAGCGGTGCCGTTCTCCATAGAGATCAGAACGCCCTGACGACGGCCAGCGATTGGGCCTTTGTGTGCAACCCAACCGTGGAAGAGGCGGTTCATGACGCCCGAACCACGGGTGTCCGTCAGGAATTCGCCGTGGTAGCCGATCAGGCCGCGCGAGGGGACGTGAGCCACGATGCGGGTCTTGCCGTTGCCGCCTGGGTTCATCTCGACCAGATCGCCTTTGCGCGGGCCGGTCAGTTTTTCAACGACAACGCCAGTGTATTCGTCGTCAACGTCGATGGTGACTTCTTCAACGGGTTCCATACGAACGCCGTCTTCCTCTTTAAAGATAACCTGCGGACGCGAGATCGACAGCTCAAAGCCTTCGCGACGCATGTTCTCGATCAGAACGCCCATCTGAAGTTCGCCACGGCCCGAAACGATGAACGCTTCACCGCCTGGGGTGTCTTCGATTTTGATTGCGACGTTGGTTTCAGCTTCTTTCGACAGGCGGTCACGGATGACGCGCGACTGAACTTTCTTACCGTCACGACCTGCGAGCGGGGAGTCGTTGATGCCGAACATGACCGAGATGGTCGGCGGATCGATCGGCTGCGCAGGGATCGCTTCGTTCACCGAGGTGTCAGCTAGCGTGTCCGCAACGGTCGCTTTGGTCATACCTGCGATAGTCACGATGTCGCCTGCAACGGCTTCATCGATCGGCTGCTGGGACAGGCCACGGAACGCGAGGATTTTGGTGCAGCGGAAGTTTTCGATCTTCTTACCGTCGCGCGACAGTGCATGCAGAGAGTCACCTGTTTTCAGGGTACCAGCTTCAACGCGGCCCGTCAGAATACGACCGATGAACGGGTCAGCGGACAGAGTGGTCGCAAGCATGCGGAACGGTTCGTCTTTTGCGGCCAGTTGCTTTGGCGGCTCAACGTGTTTCACAACTAGTTCGAACAATGCGGTCAGGTCTTTGCGCGGACCGTCGAGTTCGGTGTCACACCAGCCCGAACGGCCAGATGCGTAGAGGTGCGGGAAGTCCAGCTGTTCTTCGTTCGCGCCGAGGTTCGCGAAGAGGTCGAAACATTCGTCGAGCGCGCGATCCGGCTCTGCGTCTGCTTTGTCGACTTTGTTCAGAACAACAATCGGTTTCAGGCCGAGAGCCAGCGCCTTGGAAGTTACGAATTTGGTCTGCGGCATCGGGCCTTCAGCCGCGTCGACCAGCAGAACAACGCCGTCTACCATGGACAGGATGCGTTCAACTTCACCGCCAAAGTCTGCGTGGCCGGGGGTGTCAACGATGTTGATCCGTGTGCCGTTCCATTCGACGCTGGTTGCTTTTGCAAGGATGGTGATCCCGCGCTCACGTTCAATGTCGTTCGAGTCCATTGCCCGTTCAGCAACAGCCTGATTTTCACGGAACGCGCCGGATTGCTTTAGAAGTTCGTCTACCAGCGTCGTTTTGCCGTGGTCAACGTGCGCGATAATCGCGATATTACGGATATCCATAGTGCAGCCTTAAAAGGAGAGTTGGCTGCGCCTTACCGTGCAATCGCAGCAAAAGCCACCCCTAAAGGGCTTAATGCGTGCCAGTTGTGTTGGAAAAGACGTTAATCACCACAATTCCGCCTAAGATCATCGCCAGCCCAAGGATTGCGGGCAGGTCGAGGTACTGTTTGAACCAAACCCAGCCGATGATCGACACAAAGATAATACCCATGCCCGACCACAGCGCATAGACGATGCCCACGGGCATAAAGCGCACCGTGTAAGCCAGTAGATAAAATGAAATCGCGTAGCCAATCACGACGACTGCCGTCGGACCGAGCTTTGTGAATTGGTCGGATGCTTTCAATGCAGAGGTAGCAACGGTTTCTGCCATAACAGCAAAAACCAGCGCGATATAATGGGTTGGCATGAACGGGCCTTTAGGTGGCTATATAGCGATCTTTACGGTGGTTAATGGCGATCACGAGGTTCACAACCAGTGCGCCTAAGAAACTGTAGGCGACTGTCGGCAGATCGCGCAAGCCTAGGGCCAAGATAAAGAGTGCGGCATCAAACAGTAGTTGTGTCCATCCCGCACGGAAGCCTGTCTTCTCTTGGATATAGAGCGCGAGAATACCGATACCGCCAAGGCTCGATCCATGACGAAAGAGCGCCATAAGCGCCGCGCCTGTGACAAACCCAAAGAGGATCGCGCCAACCGCCGGCGTAAGAGTGGCGAAAACGATATGCGACGGTAGGATGGTCGTCAGAACAGAGAGCGAGGCCACCGCCACAAAGGTCTTGATCATGAACCGCAGGCCCATCCGTTTATACCCGAGCCAATAAAACGGCAGGTTTACGGCAAAGAACACGGGGCCAAAACCCCAGCCCGTTGCGTAAGAAATTAGAATGGCGAAGCCCGCCGTTTGCCCCGTGACAAAGCCGAGGTGCGTCAGGATCAAAACGCCGAACGACGCCATAGAGACGCCGAACGCGATACCTTGGGCATCTTCGATGAGAGAGTGTTTTTCGGTGGCAGTCATAAATTACGTTCCAATGTAGCGGTCACGGCGGTGGTTGAAGGCGATCACACCGTTCAAAACCAGAGCGCCGAGAAGGGAAAACCCAACGACCCGTAGCGGCAGGAGCGCCGCAGCCGTAGCAAAAATGAGGATGTCAGCGGCGATCTGCACATAGCCTGCGCGAAACCCCGTTCGGTCTTGGACCATCAGCGCAATCACGCCCAAACCGCCCAGCGATGCATTGTGGCGAAACACGCCCAAGAGGCCGAACCCGCAGAGCACACCAAAGGCAATCGTGCCGAACAGCGGGTCTAGGTGATCAAAGGTCATCAGGTGCGGGATATAGGCCACCATCACCGATAGGGCGGTCACGCAAATCAAGGATTTGATGGTAAACGCAGCGCCCATTCTGAACCACGCGAACACGTAGAATGGGAGGTTGATCAGGAAAAACGCCCAGCTGAAACTGATGCCTGAAATGTAGCTGACGATCAGTGCGACGCCTGCCGTTTGCCCAGTCACGAACCCCAAAGATTTGAGCATCGTCAGTGCAATAGAGGTGGTAAGTAAACCTATCGACAGCCCTTGAAGGTCTTCGAACGGGGTATGTGGGACGCTATTTTGCGGGACAGGAATCGGTGCTGGCATGACCGATATATAGGTCAGTAATGCTTACCTGTCCATCAGGCGCGTGATCTGCACCACGCGCCTGACCTTTGGTTAGCCGACGAGGGCTTTGTTCAGGTATTCGTCGAGCTTTTCGAGGAAGCCAATCGTTGTCAGCCAGCCCTGATCCGGACCAACAAGCAGGGCGAGGTCTTTGGTCATATGACCGTCCTCAACGCATTGAACTGTCACGCGTTCCAGCGTCTCGGCAAAGCGCATCAGTTGCGCGTTCTCGTCCAGCTTTGCACGGTGTTTCAACGCGCCAGTCCACGCATAGATCGTCGCGATAGAGTTGGTCGACGTGGCTTTGCCCGCCTGATGGTTGCGGTAGTGGCGGGTGACGGTACCGTGCGCGGCCTCGGCCTCGACGATCTTGCCATCGGGTGTCATCAGCTGCGACGCCATCATGCCGAGCGATCCGTAGCCCTGCGCCACAGTATCGGACTGCACATCGCCGTCGTAGTTTTTGCACGCCCAAACAAAGCCGCCATTCCATTTCAACGCACAGGCCACCATGTCGTCAATCAGGCGGTGTTCGTACCAGATGCCTGCTTCTTTGAATTTCTCAGCGAATTCAGCGTCATAAATCTCTTGGAAGAGATCCTTGAACCGACCGTCATAGGCCTTGAGAATGGTGTTCTTGGTCGACAAATACACAGGCCATTTCAGAGAAAGACCGTAGTTGAACGACGCGCGCGCGAAGTCGCGGATCGAACTGTCGAGGTTATACATTCCCATGTAAACGCCGGCAGACGGCGCATCATAGACGTCGCGCTCGATCACGGTGCCGTCCTCGCCAACGAATTTCATCGTCAGTTTGCCAGCGGTCGGGAAATGGAAATCTGTCGCTTTATACTGGTCGCCAAAGGCATGGCGGCCAACAACGATCGGGCGCGTCCAACCGGGGACAAGGCGCGGAACGTTTTTGCAGATGATCGGCTGGCGGAACACAACGCCGCCAAGGATGTTGCGGATCGTGCCGTTCGGCGACTTCCACATCTGTTTCAGGCCGAATTCCTCAACACGGGCTTCATCGGGGGTGATGGTCGCACATTTGACGCCGACGCCATGCTCTTTGATTGCGTAGGCCGCGTCGATAGTGATCTGGTCGTCGGTGCGATCACGCTCTTCGATGCCGAGATCGTAGTATTTCAGGTCGATATCGAGATAGGGCAGGATCAATTTCTGTTTAATAAAGTCCCAGATGATCCGTGTCATCTCATCGCCGTCGAGTTCGACAACGGGGTTAGCTACCTTGATCTTGGTCATGGGATGCTCCGCAAACTAAAGTGTTTGCGCGCACATTAGACGAAAGTCGGACGGAACTCCATAACTGTATGCAATTGTATACAGTTATTTTTGAAATTCTTTCGCAAACCATGGATGGGCGCGAATGCGGGTATCGACCTCAGCCCAAACAGCGGGCGCACCCTTTGCGATCTTATCCCCGACACGACCGACTAGCTGCGCATAGCTGACGTTATAATCAGGCCATGATCCGCCGCCGTTCTCAAGGTTCGACGCTAACGGCTGCACGCGGTCGATAGACTTGGCAAAGATAGCGTCATCGCTTTCTGCCGCTTCAAACTCTTCCCAGAGCGCACGGAGTTTCGCACCTTGGGCGGGCGGCAAAAGGCCAAAGAGACGATCCGCAGCCAGTCGTTCGATCTGTTCTTGTTCGGCAGGGTCAAAGTCACCGTGGATCGGCGTATCACCTGCGTCGATCTCTACCAGATCATGGATCAGCAACATGCGGATCACGCGGCCGATGTTCACGGGCTTGATCGCATGAGAGGCCAACGTCATCGCATAAAGCGCGATATGCCAACTGTGTTCGCCAGAGTTCTCGTGCCGCGATCCGTCGCAAAGTTTCGTCGCGCGGTAGACGGACTTGAGCTTGCAGGCCTCTAACAGGAACGCCAATCGCAGCAAGTAGTCTGTGGACGCGGTCGACGCCGTCTCGTCGAGCATCGATTTCGCATGGGAATAAGCCTCAGGCCAACTCTCGGCCAAGGGACGCGCCCGTCCGGTTGTCAGATTGCCGCGCACGACCTCAACATGATCAGGCACAGGGTTGGGCGCGCAGAGCGTTTGATACATCGGCTGCGCTGTATCCAACCGTTTCGCAAATTTAGCCGTCGGGGTTTGGGCGGCTTCGAATTCGTCCCAGATGCCTCGAAACTCTTTGGCTTGGGGTAGGGGTAGCAGGCCAAAGATACGGTCGGCAGCTTTGCGTTCGGCCACGGCCACCGCGTCCCAATCGTGTGCCTCATGGATGGGGTGATCGCCAGCGTCGATCTCAACGATGTCATGAAGCAGCAGCATCGCGATAGCGCGGTCCACGTCCACATCGGGCGCGGCGGTATCGCCAAAGACCAACGCGTAAAGCGCAAGGTGCCAGCTATGTTCGGCGCTGTTTTCCGGACGGCTGCAATCAATTAGAAGATTGGCGCGGTCTACGGATTTGAGCCTGTCCGCCTCGTTCAGGAAAGTAAACTGGGCGGACAGGGTCGATGTCATTGGGATGATGCCTCGAATTGGGCCTTGCGTTGCGCGAGAAGGTCGCGCGCTCGGGCTTCGGCGCGGCGCACACGGATGGCCGTGTTGAACGCCTCTTGAAGCGTCTGTGACGACGCTCCAAGGATTTCTGCCACTTTTCGAACGATCTGATCGTCCCCGCTGCGGGCCTCGTCTTCTAGCGCCATTTGCGCCAGCTCGTCGGCCATATCATCCAGTAGAGCCATGGATCAGCGCGTGTTTTCCGTCAGGCGACGGCGCACGTAGCCCTGAACAGAGTTGATCATCGTGTCCATGTGCGGGTCTTCAAAGAAGTGACCAGCGCCGTCCACCACGTCATGCGTGATGGTGATGCCTTTTTGGTCGTGCAGTTTGTTCACAAAGGTTTCGGTGTCTGCTGGCGGAGCCACGCGGTCAGCCGAACCGTTGATGACCAGACCCGACGACGGGCAGGGCGCAAGGAACGAGAAGTCGTACATGTTAGCAGGCGGGGCCACCGACACAAAGCCAGTGATCTCTGGGCGGCGCATCAAAAGCTGCATACCGATCCACGCACCGAACGAGAAACCAGCGACCCAGCAGTGTTTAGAACCAGTGTTCATCGACTGCAGGTAGTCGAGAGCGGACGCTGCATCAGACAGTTCACCAATGCCCTGATCATATTCACCTTGGCTGCGGCCTACGCCACGGAAGTTGAACCGCAGAACGGTAAAGCCGAGGTTATAAAACGCATAGTGCAGGTTATAAACCACACGGTTGTTCATCGTGCCGCCAAACTGCGGGTGCGGGTGCAAAACGATTGCAATCGGTGCGTCACGATCTTTTTGCGGATGGTAACGGCCTTCGAGCCGGCCTTCGGGACCGGGGAAAATCACTTCGGGCATGGTGCTCCCTGCGCGTTATGTAGGGTGTCGGAATTCTTGACTATAATTCTCGGACACCTTAGAAGGATTCTAAATTATCAGGACGGACGTCCTGTGGGCTGTGTCGGAGTTAATGAGGCAGACCGCTTACGTCAATGATCTTGCGCATGAAATGGGCGTTCTGACAGGGGTATATGTATGAAACTGAGCACCAAAGGCCGTTATGCGGTGGTTGCACTGGCGGATCTGGCCCTTCAGCCCGAAGGATCGCTCGTCACTTTGGCCGAGATTTCCAAGCGTCAGGACGTGTCGCTGCCCTATCTCGAGCAGCTTTTCGTTAAGCTGCGCCGCGATGGTTTGGTCGACTCTGTCCGTGGCCCAGGTGGCGGCTACAAGCTGTCCCGTCCAGCCTCTGAAATCCGCGTGTCGGACATTCTGACTGCCGTCGATGAAACCGTCAGCGCCATGCACAAAGGGGCAGGGGCATCGGGTGCGAACTCTGGCAGCCGTGCGCAATCCCTGACCAACCGCCTGTGGGAAGGCCTCTCGGCTCATGTCTACGTCTTCCTTCATCAGGCCCGCCTGTCAGACGTGATCAACAACGGCCTCGCGCCGTGCCCTGCCGTTCCAGCCCTATTTGAGGTGGTGGACGAGTGACCCGCACGTATCTGGATCATAACGCGACGGCGCCCTTACGTGCTGAGGCCAAAGAGGCCATGATTGCCGCGATGGATATCGTCGGCAATCCGTCGTCTGTGCATTCGGAAGGTCGTGCGGCGAAGGCTTTGCTTGAAAAATCCCGTCAGCAGATTGCTGAGGCTTTGGGTGCAGGCAATGCTGATCTGGTGATTGTCTCTGGCGCGACAGAGGCGGCGGCGTTGGCCTGTGCAGGTCGCACGCTCAAAGGTGCGCAGATTGAACACGACGCTGTAGGCGCGTGGCTCGATATGTCGTTGCCTGTTAATGCGAACGGGATTGTGACGGTCGACGATCCTGCGAATAGCTGCCTGCAACTGGCAAACTCCGAAACGGGAGTCATTCAGAGCCTCCCTAACGGTTTGGCGGTATCCGACGTGACCCAAGGGTTCGGCCGCATCCCGTTTGCCTATAGCTGGGCGGGCGTTGAAATGGTCTTTGCCTCCGCGCACAAAATTGGCGGGCCCAAAGGCGTCGGTGTTCTCGTGATCCCGCAAGGTCACGACCTCAAGGCGCAGTTGTTGGGCGGTGGTCAGGAAATGGGACGCCGTGCTGGGACTGAGAATTTGATCGGCATCGCGGGCTTTGCGGCTGCTGCGGTTGCGGGGCAGAAAGACCTCGCTGATGGGCGCTGGGACGAAGTCGCAGAATTGCGGAATTTGTTAGAGGCACGTATTGCCGATGCCTCAAAAGAAACTATTTTTGTCGGGAATGCTGTTACGCGGTTGCCCAACACCTCGTGCTATGTGACACGGGGCTGGAAAGGCGAAACCCAAGTAATGGCAATGGACCTCGCCGGATTTGCGATTTCAGCAGGATCAGCCTGTTCATCCGGCAAGGTAAAAGCCAGCAGAGTTTTGCAGGCGATGGGATTGGACGAAGTCGAAGCCGCTAGCGCGACGCGGATTTCGCTTGGTCTGGAAACAACGAAGGCCGAAGTGCTGGCATATGCCGATGCTTGGGCTGATCGATACAAAAAGATGCGCGCACGCGCCGCTTAAGAGAGGAAAGGTCATGGCTGCACTAGACCGCCCCGAGATGGACGTAAAAGAAGGTGTCGATCAGGACACCGTAGATGCCGTTGCAAAGCTGTCGGGCAAATACAAATACGGTTGGGAAACCGAGATCGAGATGGAATACGCCCCCAAGGGCGTAAACCCCGATATCGTGCGCCTGATCTCTGAAAAGAACGAAGAGCCAGAGTGGATGACCGAATGGCGTCTGGCTGCGTTCGAACGTTGGGAGACGATGACTGAACCCAAATGGGCGATGGTCAACTATCCCGAGATCGATTTTCAGGACCAGTATTACTACGCCCGTCCGAAATCGATGGCTGAGAAGCCCAAGTCGCTCGACGACGTCGATCCGAAACTCCTTGAGACCTACAAAAAGCTCGGCATCCCGCTCAAAGAGCAGATGATCCTTGCGGGTGTTGAGGGCGCTGAGGACTACAAAGAAGGCGAACGTAAGGTCGCCGTCGATGCCGTCTTTGACTCTGTGTCGGTCGGTACAACGTTTAAGAAAGAGTTGGAAAAGGCTGGCGTCATTTTCTGTTCAATCTCTGAAGCGATCAAAGATCACCCTGAGCTGGTCAAAAAATACCTCGGCTCTGTGGTTCCTGTGTCTGATAACTACTATGCTACGCTGAACTCTGCCGTGTTCTCGGACGGGTCGTTTGTCTACATCCCGCCGAACACCCGCTGCCCGATGGAATTGTCGACCTATTTCCGCATCAACGCGGAAAACACGGGTCAGTTCGAACGCACGCTGATCATCGCGGACAAGGGCTCTTATGTGTCCTACCTCGAAGGCTGCACCGCGCCGCAACGCGATACCGCACAGCTCCATGCTGCGGTCGTTGAGATCATCGTCGAAGAAGACGCAGAAGTGAAATACTCCACCGTTCAGAACTGGTTCCCAGGTGATGAAAACGGCAAAGGCGGCATCTATAACTTTGTGACCAAACGCGCAGACTGCCGCGGTGATCGGTCCAAAGTGATGTGGACGCAGGTCGAAACAGGCTCTGCCGTCACTTGGAAATACCCGTCCTGCATCCTGCGTGGCAACGATAGCCAAGGCGAGTTCTACTCGATCGCGATCGCCAACAACTACCAGCAGGCCGATACGGGCACAAAGATGATCCACCTTGGTAAAAACACCAAGAGCCGGATCGTGTCCAAAGGCATCTCGGCAGGTAAGGCGCAGAACACCTACCGTGGTCTGGTGTCGATGCACCCGAAAGCTAAAAACAGCCGCAACTACACCCAATGTGACAGCTTGCTGATCGGCTCGCAGTGTGGCGCGCATACCGTGCCTTACATCGAGGTTAAAAATAACTCGTCCCGCGTGGAACACGAGGCAACCACCTCCAAGGTGGATGACGATCAACTCTTCTACTGCCGCCAGCGCGGCATGGACGAAGAAGAGGCCGTTGCTCTGGTGGTGAACGGGTTCTGTAAGGAAGTGCTTCAGGCGCTGCCGATGGAATTCGCTATGGAAGCCCAACAGCTCGTCGCGATCAGCCTCGAAGGCTCGGTCGGTTAAGATATTCGCCCGCGCAGGGCACAACAGTTAGTGCGGGTGGCGCGACACCCGAAGGAGATAAAGATGCTGGAAATCAAGAACCTGCATGTCAAACTTGAAAACGAGGACAAGCAGATCCTCAAAGGTGTGAACCTCACGGTTGAGGCTGGTAAGGTCCACGCGATCATGGGTCCGAACGGGTCGGGTAAATCGACGCTGTCCTACGTTCTGTCGGGCCGCGATGGCTACGAGGTCACAGACGGTGAAGCAACGCTTGATGGTGCTGACCTGCTCGATCTGGAACCCGAAGAGCGCGCCGCTGCAGGCCTGTTCCTCGCGTTCCAATATCCCGTAGAAATACCGGGCGTTGGTAACCTGACGTTCTTGCGCACCGCTGTGAACGCACAGCGCAAGGCACGCGGCGAAGAAGAACTGTCCAGCGCAGACTTCCTCAAGGTCGTGCGTGAACGCGCAAAGACCCTGAAAATCGATGCGGATATGCTCAAACGTCCTGTGAACGTTGGTTTCTCGGGTGGTGAGAAGAAACGCAACGAAATCCTTCAGATGGCGATGCTCGAGCCAAAGATGTGCATCCTCGACGAGACCGACTCTGGCCTCGATGTGGACGCGATGAAACTGGTGTCCGAGGGCGTGAATGCGCTGCGCTCTGAGGGACGTTCGTTCCTCGTGATCACGCACTATCAGCGTCTCCTCGACCACATCAAACCTGACGTCGTGCACATTATGGCAAATGGCCGTATCATCAAAACGGGTGGCCCAGAGCTGGCGCTCGAAGTTGAAAATAACGGTTACGCTGACCTCTTGGCGGAGGTGGAATAATGGCTCTTCCCAAGATCAAGGCCGACGCGACCGACGCGCGTCTAGCGGCCCTGACCTTGCCGGATGGGGCAGGTTGGGCGGCCGAGGCGCGTCAGTCCGCACTCTCTCGTGTTGCGGCGATGGGTCTGCCGATCAAACGTGACGAATATTGGCGCTACACCGATCCGACCTCGCTGACGTCGATTGACGCGCCCGAGGCTGCGGTATTTGAGAACGACGAAGCACCTGTTTTCAACGATCTCGACCGTCTGAAAATCGTTTTCGTTGATGGGGTATTCGATGCCGAGGCGTCCGACGATCTGTCGCTCGACGGTGTGGAAATCGAACGTGTCTCGGATGCGATGAACCGCGATATTCACTGGGCCAAAGACCTCTACGGTGTTCTGGAAACCCGTGGTCAAACACCGGTTCAGCGTCCTCTGGCCGCGTTGAACACCGCCTTCGCGACCGATGGGATCGTGATCCGTGTGACCAAAGAGGTGAGCAAGCCGATCAACCTGACCTACTTGCACAAAGACGTGTCCTCTGACGCGATCCTCCACAATTTGGTAAAGGTCGAAGAGGGCGCATCGGTCACTTTGTTGGAAAATGGCCCAGGGGCTGCACGTTTCAACAAGGTGCTTGAGGTCGAAGTCGCTGATAAAGCGTCCTTCCACCACGTTCGCGCCCAAGGTCGTGACCACGAACGCCGTGCTGTGACGGGCATCTTTACCCGCCTCGGCACAGAGTCCGCGTTCAAATCGTTCACCCTAACCGTGAACGGCGTTCTGACCCGCAACGAGACCGTGATTGAACTCACGGGCGATGATGCGATTGCGCATGTTGCTGGTGCCTGCGTTGGCGATGGCCGCGATTTCTTGCACGATGATACGGTGTTCATCACCCACGATGCAGAGCGTTGCGAAAGCCGTCAGGTGTTCAAAAAGGTGCTCCGCAACGGTGCGACGGGCGTGTTTCAGGGCAAAATCCTCGTCAAAGAGGGCGCTCAGAAAACCGACGGTTACCAGATTTCCCAAGGTCTCTTGCTGGACGACGATTCAAACTTCCTCGCGAAGCCAGAGTTGGAAATCTACGCCGATGACGTGGCTTGTTCGCACGGTTCGACCTGTGGCGCACTCGACGATACGGCGCTCTACTACCTGCGTTCGCGCGGTGTTCCAAAGGGCGAAGCCACAGACATGCTGACGCTGGCGTTCCTCGCCGAAGCTCTGCAAGAGATCGAAAACGAGGAAATCGCGGACGAGCTTGGCCAACGTCTTGAACAATGGTTGGGGCGTCGTCGGTGAGCGTCACTCGCGATATGGTCGCCACATGGCGCGGACCGCGTGCGGTGATGGACAAACTTCTGTCCATGGGTCACCGCGAGGACCGCGCCTTGGCTTTCCTCATGGGCGGCTGCGCACTCAACTTCCTCGCCACATGGCCCTACGCCGTGCGGGTCGAGGAAATGACGGGCGTCAGCTCGCGTGAACAAATCACGGGGGCGCTGTTCCTCTGGGTCTTTATCGCACCGCTGTTTTTCTACGCCCTCGCCGCCTTCAGCCATCTGATAGCTAAGGCAATGGGTGGCAAAGGTAGCTTCTACTCTGCCCGCGTTGCGCTGTTTTGGTCCATCCTCGCGACCACACCGCTCGCGCTCTTTTACGGGCTGCTGCGTGGGTTCAATGGTGATGTTGCTGCGACCAATATCATTGGTGGGCTTTGGGGGCTTTCGTTCCTCTCTATCTGGGTCAAAAGCCTGATTGAGGCTGAAAAGGACGTCTGACATGTATGACGTAAATGCCATCCGCAAGGATTTCCCGATCCTATCGCGCACGGTCAATAATAAACCGCTGGTCTACCTTGATAACGGTGCCTCTGCGCAAAAGCCGCAGGTGGTGATCGACGCCGTGACCCGCGCGTATTCCGAGGAATACGCGAACGTCCACCGCGGTCTGCATTTCCTGTCGAACCTCGCGACCGACAAATACGAAAGCGTGCGTGGCGTTGTGGCAAAGTTCCTGAACGCTGCCGATGAGGACGAGATCATCCTCAATTCAGGCACGACCGAGGGTATCAATATGGTGGCCTACGCTTGGGCTGCGCCGCGCCTTCAGGCGGGGGACGAGATCGTTTTATCGTTGCTCGAACACCATGCGAATATCGTTCCATGGCATTTCCTGCGCGAACGTCAGGGTGTTGTCCTGAAATGGGTTGAACCTGATGCCGACGGCAACCTTGACCCGCAAGCTGTGATTGACGCCATTTCGCCCAAAACAAAACTTGTCGCAATTACGCAATGTTCCAACGTGTTAGGGACCGTTGTTGATGTAAAAACCATCTGCCACGCGGCCCGCGAGAAAGGCGTTCCTGTTCTCGTCGATGGCAGCCAAGGCGCGGTTCACATGTCTGTCGATGTCCAAGACATCGGCGCGGATTTCTATCCGATCACAGGGCACAAACTCTACGGCCCGTCAGGCTCTGGCGCGATCTATGTGCGCAAGGAACGTCAGGCGGAAATGCAGCCCTTTATGGGCGGTGGCGACATGATCCGTGACGTGACCCGCGATGCAGTGACCTATAACGACCCGCCGATGAAGTTTGAGGCCGGCACTCCAGGCATCGTGCAAACCATCGGCATGGGCGTCGCTCTCGACTACCTTATGCAAATCGGGATGGAGAATATCGCGGCCCATGAACACGCGCTTCGCGATTATGCGAACGATCGCCTGCGCGGTTTGAATTGGCTGAAACTTCAGGGCAACCCTAAGGATAAAGCCGCGATTTTCTCGTTCACTTTGGACGGTGCAGCCCACGCGCATGACATCTCGACCGTGCTTGATAAAAAAGGCGTTGCGGTCCGTGCGGGCACCCACTGCGCCATGCCCTTGATGGAGCATATGGGCGTTGGCGCGACCTGCCGTGCATCCTTTGGCATGTATAACACCAAGGCCGAAGTCGACGTTCTCGTGGACGCGCTAGAGTTCTGTCACGAACTTTTCGGTTAAGATTGGCCAAGTGGCGATTTCGCATTGCGACCAGAAATCGCCACGGCTATAGAACGGCTTAGGCACCCGTAGCTCAGCTGGATAGAGCGCTGCCCTCCGAAGGCAGAGGCCACAGGTTCGAATCCTGTCGGGTGCGCCATTTTTCCGAAAAAATTTTGCGCCTTTTTGTCAAAAATCCTTGTAAATAAGGGGTTTTGTGTACAGTTTCGGGTTCGATCTTCTTTGGTACAAACTTTGGTACAAAGAGGAAGATGTGACTAGATTTGTATTCGATTACGGGATGTTTAGTGTGTCTGCAAAATATCTGAGTAAGCAAAACGGTAGCAACAACTATTACTATACCCGCAGAATACCTGCCGGCGTAGTCAGAGCATTAAAGGCTCAGAGCGGCTTTAAAGGGCCTGCAAAAATCAAAGAGGTCATCTCGACACGTACCGCTGATAGGCAGAAGGCTCTCAAGGAGGCTAGTCGTATCAATAGGTACCTTGAGGCTCAGTGGGCCGCTATTGAGGCTGGTGAGCCTACGATCGAGGTTATTAAGAGTTCTGAAGAGCTTTTCAAAACATATCACAATCAGCCTTTTGATCTTGGCGATTTCATCGAAGAGCGTCTTAGCGGCGAAGCTAAGAAAGAACTCTTTGATATAGCTTTGGCGGGTGGGAACCGCGAACGCGAAGATGACATCCTGGAGCAAAATCTCGATGATGTCACATGGCAGGCTTTGCAGCGTTCAAGAGGTATTGACCTGTGGTCTTTGTCTGCAATTCAGCAGGAGTACCTTGAGTTAAAAGGTTGGGCAAATAACCGTAAACAGAGGAACTCGGTAGACGGAGCCTTTGCAACATTTATTTCTGCACTGGGAGATATCTCGACCTCTGATGTAAGTCGATTGGACGTCCATCGGTTGGTGAAAAATCTAATAGAAGAGCAGGGGCTAAAGACCGCTACTGTAAAGCGTAAGCTAAGCGTTATCCGTGCGGCCATCAACTACGTCGGTCAGTTACGTGAAATCGAACTTCATAATCCGTTCAAGAATGTCGAAATCCCCAATCTGTTAGAAGATGCCAAAGACCGAGAAGATTTCACTAAAGAGCAGCAAGAAATGATCCGAACAAGGCTCACGACGACCAACGAGCCTAATGAGATAGACAATCTTATCGGGCTCCTTATGGATACAGGTATGAGGGTTGCAGAGGTGGTTGGTTTGCAGGCCGATGATATCGTCTTAGATGCTGAAGTGCCTCATATTCGACTTCATCGGAACTCAATGCGGCGTTTGAAGACTAAAAGTTCGAAGCGGCTTGTGCCCCTTGTCGGAGCCGCACTTTCCTCGGCACTACGTGTCAAAGGAAATTCTGATACTTTTGTTTTTCCCCGCTACGTTGATGAAGATAGTGGAACTCTAAAAAACGACACAGCGTCTGCGTCTGTTAATAAGCGTCTAAAGGTGTGGTTGGGCGAGGGGGCTCCTACTTGTCATAGCTTTAGGCATACTATGGCAACGCGCCTTAGAAATGTTGGGTGCCCCAAGGATGTTCGTGACGAGTTAGGTGGCTGGGCAAAGAGTATCAGTGACAACTACGGTAGCCCTACTGACCTACGGTTAAAGCGAGAATATCTTCAGAATTCTATCGATACCGTTCGACGCTGAGAGCTGGCTTGGTCCAGATATATCAAAGCCAGCATAGAGCATGAGGCTGACAGCCCTTTTCTTGATAATGACCAGAGATCGGGATTCAGCGTAGTCGGTCGAAAAAGTAGTCGCCTTTTGCAATCCTATTTTCAATGAAAAGACCCAATCGGATTAGCATAACGAATAAGCTTTGGTGCCTTGGCCTCGACAACTCCATCCGCACAGCGTCATGTTAATCACAGGCCGTACCAAAATACGCAAAAAGCACCTACTCGAGAACATAGCTGAGTGCTCTCAGCAGTGGCTTCTATCGAGTCACACCCTGACTGGTGTGAGCAGACGACTGAGCATTTTGTCGCTGTAGAGCTGAACACGTGATCTAGTGTGCTTGTGTCCTAAGACCTCTCCTCCACTCCCAAGCCTCGCATAGGCGGTCTCAATCCTTTCCATGAATGTCTCTTAACGGCGGATTAACGTGATCCGCCGAGCGTTGTCGTTGGCGCGTGAGAGGCATTCATCGAGCGGATTGCTCGACAACGAAAATCAACGAAAGACGGAGAAATCCCATGAATATTATGATGACTGGCAAAGAGTGCCCTGTCATTATCCACGACTATGGCTGTGGGTATGGCAAAACGACAATGATGATCGAAGGCTTCACTGATAATGAGCGTTACCTAGTAATCGTTCCTTACATCTCGGAGGTCACTTGGACTATTGACCGTGATATGATTGTGTTCACTGAGCAGGTTGCTGATTGGGAGGGTGAGGAATGACTGCGGTTCCCAATAAAAAGAAACCGAACTCAGTTGCCAAGAAGAAGTTCGGCAAGACCTATCCAATCGTTAATAGCCCAGAGACAACGCTTAAAGATTTCTGGCTACTTCCTTTGTCAAAGGTCACAAACCGAGATGGCTCTGTGATCTTTAAGCATGAGGCGGAGCTTGAATCTGGACACAAGCTAATTGTTGAAGCAAGTGCCCAACTCAAAATCGGTCACACAAAACTATTTGATGTGCTGATGGAGAGTCTATGGACGCACAGTTACTACGATAAGGCCGAGCTTCTGACTGTAGATATCGTATCTGAAGCAATCGGCGTTGCTTATGAAAAACTCGATGCCGATTTAAGGCGTAGTATCACTTGCGAAAAGTATGATGCTGAACGTCTGAGCGCGGTTAAGGCCCTTCTGAATAATGCTCAACTCGAACGTTTCGAGTCCAAAAAGCCAACGGCTGCAAAGATACGCCAGAAGCTTAAAGACTTCGTTGACGCAATGCTTGAAGTCAGTGCAGCCCGAAGCAAGAAAAGCAGTGTTCGTGATACTATCGTACTGGGCGTACGGGGCACATTGAACCGCGTGGGCCGTAATGATCATAGGAAAACCCAGCGAGAGCTATTGTTCGCGGAACTAAAAACTTTGCAGAACACCTTTGTCTGCGTCGAGAATGCCGAAGGCTCATGGTTTAGGTACGGATTGATCAAATCGGTAGCATACGATCAGGCATATGACCGCATTGCTGTGACGTTCACTGAGGAATACCTGAAGCACTTTGGGTCGAGTGAGTACAGTCTCAAGTTCCTGTCGTCACAAGCTCGAGATAAGCTCACTTCAACGATCTCTCTCGGCATGATGCGATACTTGCAGGTTGCAGGTGCTAGCCGTCAGCGAGATGGGACCTTCGGGGTGAAAACATCCGTGTCTCGCGATGAGTTGATCAAGGTGCTTTCGCTCGAAGGCTCTGTGCGCCCAGACAACGCAATCACTCGAGCTTTTAGGGACATCAAAAAAGCAGTTGGCATCAAGTACGATTACAACAGAGGGACACAACTCTATACCCTGAATAAATCAGCGTATAAGGTTGTAGACCTTCTTCCGGAGGGTTTTGTTGATCAGGACGAATACATCACGGACGACCAGAACAACTAAGGTAGGCCTTCGGGCCTTCCTCACATAGAAATTATCGCCGTGATTTGATGCGTTGGTGTCATAACTTGGTGCTAATACAACATAGATTGATTCATTTGTAACATTGATTGGTTCATGTGAATCATGAGTTGATTCAAATGCACTTGTATTAATCAATAAAATAAGGAATTTTTGAAGTCACCATATAGCTAACAGATAGATACATATATCTATCAAATAGCTTTCATGGCGCTACGCTGCCGCCCCCTTTGAGGGGGGGCGTCCGCTGCACCCTGGGAAAAAGAAGTCCCGAAAGCGAACCTAGAGCGCTGTGTGATCTTTGGCTGTATGTGATCTGCTCACGCAGTGAGCTTTAAGACGAATTCGCCTTTTTTAAAAAGTCGCGATGGGCCAAAGTATGCCGCCTAGCCTTTGGGTGGTCAGCTTAAACTCACCTACTGTGGTCAGGGCTCTCAGAACCCGATTACAGGTGCATTTCAGATTTTGCTGGAGGTTACTGCTGAAGCTTTCGATACCCCTCCCCGCGAGGCTGTGAATGGCCTTGCGAAGCTTAAAGCGATCGAATGGATGACGCTTCGGTTAAGCTGCTTAATGCAGGTAGGCCCGTACAGCCACGGAGGGCCCTGTGTGGCGACGGTTATGATTGTGCTGCCTTTGGGCGACTTGGTTCGTCATGGGCTCCAGCGAGCTTCTCCGCGGCTCTAAGGTGCTTGTGGCGAGGTGCGCGTATCCGCCGGGTTCCTATGCATCTATTTAGGTGGGGATTGCTGGCCGTGGCCATGCCTGCCTCTCAGAGCCTAATGTTGCTTCAGTTGTGGTTGGATGGTGATGTAAGCAGGCTATCGGGCAACCATCAGGGTTGGCGCATTATGTGTTGAGAGAGTAGCGTCCTATTTTTTTGCTGTTTGTTGAGTGGGTTTGCTAAGATTGCAGTAAGGTTTCATGTGCAAGCACATACTTTTGATGTAAAAAGCGGTGCGTATCTACTGTCCAATCCTAAAGCTAGCCTGTCAGGACTCCAAAGATCAGATATGCACGCACTGTGAAATTGGATCGGTCGAATGAGGCTGCTAATATTCTGATGATGTCGAAGAGGAACTGCAGATGTTTAGTTCTAAGCAGGTGATCGCGATTTTAGGAGCGGCGATATTGAACGTTATGGCGGGGGCAGCGCCTGCCGACGAAGTAGTGCTGTATTGTGCGGAACAGCACATGGCGGGCATGCAGAACCAGGATGGTAATTGGTCGGGATTTTATGGCGGTGAGGAGTTTGGTCGCCGTTATGCTATCAGGTTCAATGATGGCATGACTGAAGTATCTGGCGTACAAGGTTCGGATACGGTGCATCGCTGTGAGAGGTATTTTCCTAACAAAGCTCCAGACGTCGTTACCTGCGTAAACTCTCAAGTTGCTACAATGCACTTTAGTTATTCGACTGAAAGCAAGCGTTTTGTGCTGGCAATGCTTGGGCCCGGTGGATGGCTGGCAGAGGGTACCGAGCGCGGGGAGCAATATGATGATTACCTGCCAGAGCAAGTAATAATGGGTCAATGCCAATCCTTCTAATTTAAATCTGCTTGCTTTTAGTCTCAGAGTGGTAGTCTATGGTTGGGAGTGAAATTTAGACTTCTCAGTCGATAAATTTGAATAGGGCTTTGAACATGAGAACAGCGGCTCTCTTTGCATTTTCTGTAGTTTGCTTATCAACTTTAGCGGGCTGTAAGGATCAGGTCTATGGTATGGGGTTAGTGCCCCAAAACGTTACTGGTGACGAGCATCATGTGAGTGTTTTTAATGTTTGGAAGGCATCTGATGCACAGCCCCTAGCGGATAGATGGTGCCTGCAATACGACAAAAGGGCAGTCTTTTCGAGTTCGGCTCCGATCACAATGATTTTTGATTGTGTCTAACTTCGATTGTGATGGCGACATACTATTCACGTGCAAGGAAAAATGGGTCAATAAATGGATTATCAAATTATTTTGATCATTACTGTATTGGGCGCGATCATCGCAACGGTGCTTAACAATGATAAAAGGCGCGCAGTCCAAGAAATTAAGGATGCACATCGAAAAGAAAAAGAAGATGCCGCCCTCGCTCACCTTAGTCGTGAAGAGCGAGCCAAAAGAGATTTGGAGCTCAAGGGAAATATGCATGATTGGTTGGTTTTGGGGGTCATAGATGCGCAACAGCACAGCGATAAAGTAATTGAGATAAATAAAAAATATGGTCTAAAAGCGACTTTCACGGGGTATTAGTAATTCCTGATGTGAAATTGGTGGTGGTCTGGAGATTAAGTTAATGACGAGCAATAGGTTATTTGGTTTGAGTGGGCTTTTTGTGGCTTTTTTATTTCCAAGCTTTGCATTGTCTGAGGTTGTAGCTGGAGACTTTACCTGTAGAGTGAGGGATAATTTCGAAGTTGGTATTGGTTTTGATGGTCGAACATTTATTGAAAAGCGTGAAGTTGGCGAACAATTCGTAATCCACTATGAGATCAACCATTGGCCTATTATTCAAAAAGCTACCGTAACATTTGGGACGGATTTTTTTCATAATCACAGGGACATTCAGACAATTTTTGATGCGAAGGATTCGAATGATCTATCGGTTATGAATCCAGATGCAGAAGTACCTTTTGTTGTACTTAATCACGGGAAAGAATTTAGTGTGAGCATGATTGGCTGGCACATCCCTGAATTCACCATGATATTTAAAAACGGGGTTTGGTTGGGTGCATACTCATATAGCTTTAGTGGCCATTCGGGTGCATCAGCCATAACTACACTAAGTGTTTGTGATACCAACCCAGAAGATTACGAAGTTTTCGTTGATACTCTTTTAAGTTACGTGAATTGAATGCAATTTTCAGTCGCAGAAATTAGTCGAACTTCAAGTGACAGATTACCTCTGATGTTCCAAATTGGGTACTCGATTTGCACTAATTTAGTGAAAGAACTTCCAAATTTTGATCACTGTATCTGGAATGGCATCTGCAGCGTCATCTACCGTCAAACTCCTGAAATACCATTACGTGTTGAGCTAGCTTGCAATAATCATCAGGATGAAGCCACGACCTTTTTGTTTCTGAGGTAAGCCATGGCCTCGTTTGACCAGTTTATAGCATCTCTTGAGGAAGAGTTTGGTGAACAAGGCAAAGGGAAGCCCTTTGAGCTGTTTTGTAAGTGGTTCTTGGAGAATGACCCTGAATGGTCAGCTACGATTGATAAGGTCTGGTTGTGGGACGATTACCCAGAGAAGTGGCAACGTCAGGACCTTGGGACTGACTTAGTCTTCAGAGATAATGATGGGTTGATCTGGGCCGTCCAAGCCAAGTGCTATTCCGAGCATCGAACTACGACCAAAGGGGACCTGAACTCGTTCCTTGCCGATACTGGTCGCAAGGAGGTCGATAAGCGGCTCTGGATGCAAACCACCAACAAGATGGAAGCCAAGGCTTTGAAGACCATCAAAGGTCAGGACAAGCCTGTCACAGTATTCCAGCTTCATGACTTTCGTGACGCCCAGATTGTTTACCCAGAGAGCTTCTCGAATATTCACAAGGCTAAGGTCAAGGATAAGCCCAAACCCGACACGCATCAGTTAGAGGCCATTCAGGCTGTTCGGGAAGGCTTACAGGCCAATGACCGTGGTCAACTCATCATGGCCTGCGGCACGGGCAAGACCTTCACGACCCTATGGATCAAAGAAGCGCTGGGCGCTGAGACTACCCTCGTACTACTGCCATCGCTGAGCCTCTTGTCTCAGACAATGCGAGAGTGGGCTTGGGCCAAGAACCAGCACTTTGAAATTCTGAACGTCTGTTCGGACAAGTCTGTCGGGGCACGATCCAAAGACGCCGAAGATATGCTTGTTGCAGATGCGTCCTTCCCTGTAACATCAGACACCGAAGAGATCGGCAGGTTTCTTCAAAAAGCTGGCCCAAAGGTTCTCTTCTGCACCTACCAATCGTCAGAGCTCATAGCTCAGGTTCAGGCTGACATTTCTGTTCCAGCATTTGATCTGGCTATTGCGGACGAGGCTCATAGATGTGCAGGTAAGGCTGATGCAGGTTTTGCAACGATCTTGGATGGTGAAAAGATCAGAGCAGCCAAAAGGCTCTTCACGACAGCTACACCTCGCTACTTTGGCAAAGCCATCAAGGACGAGGCTAATGCTCGGTCCATCGATGTCATCGGAATGGACAACGAGGAAATCTTTGGTCCTGTCGTCCACAAGCTTAGCTTCGGAGAGGCAATCCAAAGGGAACTCCTAACTGACTACCAAGTGGTTATTGTTGGTGTCGATGAGCCGATGGTGAAGGAGTGGATCGACAACTATGAAATCGTTTCAGCTAACCCCGATAAACAGCACGATGCTCGGACTCTGGCAGCAAAGATCGGCTTAATCAAAGCAATCAAGGACTACGATCTAGAAAGGGTGATCTCGTTCCACAGCAATATCCGCAGGGCAAGAGACTTCTCTGAAGAGTTACCCGAGATTGTTGAGATGGTTGAGGCAGAGCATCGCCCAAGTGGTGAGTTTCTCTCGAACTATGTCTCTGGCGAAATGAAGGCTGGTGACAGGAAAGATAAGATCGAAAAGCTCAAGAAGCTGGAAGGCTTCGACAGAGGCATCCTCACCAATGCTCGTTGTCTAGCTGAGGGTGTCGACGTTCCGTCTCTTGACGGTGTCGCCTTCATTGATCCACGTGGCAGTCAGGTAGACATCATTCAGGCTGTTGGACGGGCAATCAGGAAGGTCCGAGGGGCAATAGTCCAAAAGAAGGGTACCATCGTTATACCAGTCTTCATTGAGGATGGTGACAACGCAGAAGCCTCCATTGAGGCAAGCAACTTCAAACCTGTTTGGGATATCCTAAAGGCTCTTCGTTCCCATGACGAAGAATTAGCGGTAGTGCTCGATGCTTATCGGACCAACATGGCTAAGAATGCCAGTCAGTCGAAGGAAAACATCAGTGACAAGGTAATCTTCGACCTCCCACACTGTGTGAGAGCAGAGTTTGCAGGAGCTTTGAGGACTGTTCTGGTCGAAGCTACCACCGCTTCATGGGAGTTCTGGTTTGGGCTGTTGGAGCAGTTCAAACTAGAGAAAGGCCACTGCCGAGTTCCTAAACGCTTTAAACTAGGGGGGGGCAATCTTGGGTTTTGGGTGGCAACTCAAAGGCAAGCAGGGGGCGACCTGTCTCCTGACCGGATGAAGAGATTGGATGACATAGGCTTTGTCTGGGACGCAGTATCCGATGCATGGGACGAGGGTTTCACTAAGCTGGTTCAGTTCAAAGAACGGGAAGGTCACTGCAGAGTTCCCCAACGTTTTAAGCTAGATGGGTTCAATCTTGGGACTTGGGTGAGCAATAAGAGAGCCACACAATGCAAGCTGTCCTCTGAACACAGGCATAGACTGGATGGCATAGGGTTCGTTTGGGACCCCAATGCCGACCGATGGGAAGAAGGCTTCAGCAAACTGCTTCAGTTCAAAGAACTTGTAGGCCATTGCAGAGTTCCCCAACGTTTTAAGCTAGATGGGTTCAATCTTGGGCCTTGGGTTGGTACTCAAAGGACTATTCAAGACAAACTGCCCCCTGATCGGAAGAAGAGATTAAATGACTTAGGTTTCATCTGGGATGTAATTACCGAACAGTGGGAAGAAGGTTTTAGAAAGCTGCTTCAGTTCAAAGAGCGGGAAGGCCATTGCAGGGTGCCTGATGGTTATAACCCAGATGGATATAACCTTGGGAATTGGATTACGGTTCAAAGGCGGATTGAAGACAAACTGCCCCTCGATCGCAAGACGAGATTGGATGAATTAGGCTTCGTCTGGGACCCTCTATCCGAACAGTGGGCAGAAGGCTTCAGCAAACTGCTTCAGTTCAAAGAGCAGGAGGGTCACTGCAAAGTTCCGCAAGGCTTTGGCATGGATGGGTTCAACCTTGGGACTTGGGTATCCAATCAAAGGAGCAAAAAGGACCGCTTGTCCCCTGACCGGAAGCGGAGACTAGATGAGATTGGCTTTGTCTGGGATACCTCAAACCGTTGAACTCCAGCCATTGTAACCCCTTACAACACAGATCAGGCTGACCATTTCGTCTTTTAATGGCGCTTTTTGACAGCGTAAACAAGCAACCAAGTCTGTATGTCACCATCCTAAGTGAAGAGGGTTTGGCTGTGTTCGCCTCAGACTGCCATGCCATTGCACGGGCCAACGCCTGCTTGGCAGGTACCTTCAGCATCGTCATCGCCACCACCCTGCATGTCAAAGACTATATCAGTTCGGTTGCCAATAACTGCAATCATGGATCGCTGTAGGAAACTACTTCTACCCATTCACCTTCTTCGATGCGCAGTTCTCTTAGAAGCGGCACAATCGACTGAAACGTCTCCCAGTATTCATTCCATGTAGCCATGGCGAAGCAAGTATCGGCCCCAGCCATGCTCTCACCTGCGGCACCCTCATATGATGTTCCGTGCAGGGGGACCAATTAACCACATTAAGGGAAGTCCTGCCATCATTCTTCCTCCTTAGGTAGGCTCTCAGCGGCCACAGTTCTTGTAGTCTTGAGCGAGGCATTTGGATGCGAGAGCTTGTGCCTCCGCGATTTGAGCAGGAGTCATTTTGACTGCAATTAGTGTATCTCGCTGAGCCGCGGCGTCTGGGAATCCACCTGCAGCGGCCAAGTTACTCCACATGTGCGCGATAACGTAATCCTGCGGTACGCCGTCACCTGTTAGGTACATTGAGCTGAGAAGCCCTTGAGCATTCATATGGCCTTGCTCTGCTGCCAACCTTAGCCAGCGGGCTGCTTCCGCAGGATTTTTCGATACGCCCCGCCCTAAAATGTACATCCCGCCGAGATAGAATTGGGCTATGCTATTCCCTTGCTCTGCGGCTTGTTGATACCAATGCAGCGCCTGTGAATAATCTTGCGGAACAGCTTGTCCCTCATAGTAAAGAGCGCCGAGGTCGAATTGGGCGCTCATTTCGCCTTGCTCTGCAGCCATTTGATACCAGTGAAAAGCCTCGGCGTAATCTTGTGATACTCCATTTCCCTTTCGATACATCTCCCCAAGGGCGGCTTGCGCTCTCATGTCTCCCAACTCGGCCAACGGATAAAATTCCGCGAATGCCGCCTCAAAATCCCCGCGGGAATAAGCCAGCAAGGCCCTGTCGTAATCTTGCGACAATGCATTGCTTCCAATGCTAGCTGTAAAAGTAGAAGCTAAGAGAAGAGTCTTCATGCTGATCATGTTGTTGGTTACGCTTCCTGCCAAAATTTAAGGTTCAAATTCCTAAATCCGATTTAGGCTTGAATGGATAGGTTTCGCCGGGGAACTCTATAATATGCATCTTGACGATGTCTTTCTCAAACTCGTTTAGGCAAGTAAGAAAACAATGTCCGCTCCTCCGAGCGAGAACTTCGAGAACTCTATAACGCCATATGGTAAGTTTTCAAACCTTAGCTGGCTTTACCGCAGTCGGAATACTCCGAACGGCTTGATATCATCATGCAATCTTCAGGGCTGTCATCGGACGATAAATAGACGTCGAGGCGGTCGAGGTTTGTGGTCAAGATGGGCTCACTTTCAATAGTCGGACATATTAAGAAAAAGACAGAGTAATTGGCCAGGAAATTCTCCGGCCGCGTACATTGAGAGCGGACAAATCTACAATGAAACGCCCCTATGAAGGAGAACCTCGGGTGAATGGAGATAGGCGGGCGCAGTACGACTAGAAGGCTGAAATATCACCTTTGCAGAAAGCCCCCAAATGAAGGGGCTGCAAGCCATTTCTCTCCCGAGAGTACGCCCTTTGTGTATCCCTCGTCTTCAGCCAATATTTATGAGTGCACAACAGCCAAGTTGATCCCTCAGGCGGCACTACGATTGCGTAACGTTGGGCTGCAAAAAAATATTTAAAAAATCTGAAGGGGAATTCATCGAGAGGTGAATGGCGGTTTCCCCCATGCCCCCCCGCCAATAGTGATTAGTTGATGGAATACTTGCAGTTTCGCACCTTCAAATAAAGCCTTGGTGTGGGTGAGGGGAGGTGCGTGAGAAGTTCCGATCTACTTCGTAAATAATAGCTCTCATCATAGACCGAACTTTGGTACGAACTTTGGTACAAAATGAAGGTAGTGGTGGACTTGATGTTTTGGTTATAACCTTTTAAATAAGGTGTGCATTCGCTTGCGAGTGCAGGGAGTTCGAATCCTGTCGGGTGCGCCATTTACCTCTGAATATCGAACTCTGGCGGCGCGAGGGTGAAGCCTTCGAACTGGAACGCGGGCGATACCGTGCAGCCGACGAGCGTCCAATCACCAGTCGTTTTCGCGGCCTGCCAGTGATCTTTGGGCACGATGATTTGCGGGGCTTCGCCATTGAGCAGATCAGGCCCGAGGATGTGATCAACGGCTGGTCCATCATCATCCGCAGCCATCGACAGAATGATCGGGGCACCCGCGTAATAGTGCCAAATCTCGACCGCATCGACCTTGTGCCAATGACTGCTTTCGCCTGATTTGAGCAGGAAATAGATGCAAGTCCCCGCAGGGCGGCCTTCACCGTCCGCAATCCACGTTTGGCGGTAATACCCGCCTTCGGGATGTGGCTGCAGATCAAGGTGCGCAATGATATCGTCGGCTGTCATGCACTTAGCCTAAGACGCAACCAAACGTCCTACAACGAAAAAGCCCCGCACAAGGCGGGGCTTCTCAATCAGTTTTCGACCTGATTACTTCAGGATCGAACGACCTGCGTATTGAGCGGTCGCACCCAGCATTTCCTCAATACGGATCAGCTGGTTGTATTTTGCCAGACGGTCAGAGCGCGACAGCGAACCCGTTTTGATCTGACCGCAGTTGGTTGCAACTGCGAGGTCAGCGATGGTCGCGTCCTCGGTTTCGCCCGAACGGTGCGACATGACGTTAGTGTAACGTGCACGATGCGCCATATCGACGGCCTTCAGGGTTTCTGTCAGCGAACCGATTTGGTTCACTTTCACCAGCATGGAGTTCGCAACGCCCTGAGCGATGCCATCTGCCAGACGGGCAGGGTTCGTCACAAAGAGGTCGTCGCCAACCAGCTGTACCTTGTCGCCGAGCTTTTCAGTCAGCAGTTTCCAGCCAGCCCAGTCGTCTTCTGCCATGCCATCTTCGATCGAGATGATCGGGTAGTCAGCGCAGAGAGCGGCGAGGTAGTCAGCGTTTTCTTCAGAGGTCAGCGATTTGCCTTCGCCCTTCATCTCGTATTTGCCATCGACGAAGTATTCGGTCGATGCGCAGTCGAGAGCGAGGTAGATGTCTTCGCCAGCTTTGTAGCCCGCTTTTTCAATCGCGGTCAGGATGAAATCGAGAGCCTTACGGGTCGATTCCAGCGCAGGTGCGAAGCCACCTTCGTCGCCGATACCAGTGTTGTAACCAGCAGCAGAGAGTTCTTTTTTCAGGGTGTGGAACACCTCAGAACCCATGCGGATCGCTTCTTTCACGTTCGCTGCCGAAACTGGCATGATCATGAATTCTTGGATGTCGATTGGGTTGTCTGCGTGCTCGCCACCGTTGATGATGTTCATCATTGGAACAGGCAGAACGCGTGCGGAGGTGCCGCCAACGTAACGGAACAGCGGCTGACCTGTGTATTCTGCCGCAGCTTTGGCAACAGCGAGCGATACGCCGAGGATCGCGTTTGCGCCCAGACGACCTTTGTTCGGGGTGCCGTCGAGTTCGATCATCGCTTCGTCGATCTCAACTTGCTCCAGAACATCGTAACCGACGAGGGTTTCTGCGATTTCGCCGTTGACTGCAGCAACCGCTTCGAGAACGCCTTTGCCCATGTAACGGGATTTGTCGCCGTCACGCTTTTCTACGGCTTCATGTGCGCCGGTCGATGCGCCCGAAGGAACCGCAGCGCGGCCCATGGTGCCATCCTCAAGGATGACGTCGACTTCGACAGTCGGGTTGCCGCGGCTATCAAGGATTTCGCGGGCGTGGATGTCGATGATTGTGCTCATGAAGACAGGTCCTGTGCTGAAATGTCGTTATTTTCGTCCGCTCTATAACCGTCAACTTGACGAAGGGGAAGCGGAACGAGAGCGGGATTCGCGGTAGAACGTATAAATCCCCGATGTAATGACAATAAGAACGCCTAAGAGCATGACGCCATTGATCGAGTCACCTTCGTCAAACACGATCAGACCAACGGCCAGCGCAAAGACAATTCGTGTGTAACGGAACGGTGCGATCACCGCCATATCACCAAGCCGCGAGGCCATGATCAAAAGATAATACGCGCCCGTGCCGATCAGAACGCCCGCAACGATGTAGACCCATTGCAGTGCCGTCGGACGGACGAAGCTCTCGCCGGAATAGAGCAGAATGGCCCAGCCCAATGGCACGATTGTCAAAAATCCCCATGCGGCAAGCTGGAGCGAATGCAGGTGTCCCTTAAGCGCCCGTGTGGTCACATCGCGCATCGCCATGCCGAGAACACCGATAAACGCTAGGATCAGCAGCGGATCGTAGTTCGAACTCCCTGGCTGGATCACGAGGAGAACCCCGAGAAAGCCCACGCCAATCGCGGTCCAACGCCGCCAGCCAACCTTTTGACCGAGGAACAGCGCAGCCCCCATCGTCACAAACAAGGGCAGGGCCTGCATGACCGAAGAGGTCGCCGCCAATGCGCCACTTGTGAACGCTAGAACGTATGCACCCGTGCCGATGAACTCGCCAATGTTGCGGATCACCACGCCTTTTTCGATCAGTTTGGGCGAGAGCAGGCGAATCCCCTTGGGCAACATGAACGCCCAATAGGCCATCGTGCCGAGTGCGCCGAGGATGATTAGAACCTGACCGGTCGGCATGCCGTTCTCGCTGGCCAGCTTGATAAACATATCCTCAAGCGCAAAGCCTGCCATTGCGATGGTCATCAATATCGCGCCGCGGATGTTTTCCATGGTCTAGCCCCAAATATGTTCGCGCAATCGACTTAGCTGGAAATTTGATCAAACGGAATAGAGTGTCGCAACTTAACCACGAAAAAGGGCGGCCCACTGGACCGCCCCGTTATTCGGTTCTGTCAGATCGTTTAACCGATCGTCACCAGCGCATGGCGTTTCTTACCCGCCGAGAGCTTGAGCGGCTCTGCCAGATCAGCCGCGCTGAACATACGACCCGCATCCGAGCAAGGCTCGTCATTAACGCGCAAGCCACCTTCAGAGATCAGGCGCTTGCCGTCCTTACCCGTTTTGGCGAGGCCCGAGCGGACAACGAGTTGCGCTAGCGAAATACCATCGGCCACTTCTCCCGCGTCGAGCGTCAGCGTGGGCAGATCATCACCCACGCCACCTTTTTCGAACACTTCGCGCGCGGTGGCCTCAGCCGCAGCCGCAGCTTCGGCACCGTGTAGAAGGGTTGTGACCTCGTTTGCGAGGATGATCTTCGCCGCGTTGATCTCGGACCCTTCAAGAGCGCCAAGACGTTCGCACTCTTCGACTGGAAGTTCAGTGTAGAGCTTCAGGAAACGACCCGTGTCGGCGTCGGTGGTGTTGCGCCAGAACTGCCAGAATTCGTAGGGCGATTTCATATCGGCGTTCAGCCAGACCGCACCATCCTGCGATTTGCCCATCTTCTTGCCGTCCGAGGTGGTCAGAAGCGGCGAGGTCAGGCCAAAGATTTGTTCGTCCACAACGCGGCGCGTCAGGTCGATACCGTTGACGATGTTGCCCCACTGGTCCGATCCGCCCATCTGCAACAGACAGCCATAACGGCGGTTCAGTTCGAGGAAGTCGTAAGCCTGAAGGATCATGTAGTTGAATTCGAGGAACGACAGCGATTGTTCACGGTCGAGGCGCGATTTCACCGATTCAAACGACAGCATTCGGTTGACCGAGAAGTGGCGACCGATATCGCGCAGGAACTCGAGGTAGTTCAAACCGTCGAGCCACTCTGCGTTGTTGAGCATCAGCGCTTTGTTCGGGGCGTCCGTGTCGTAGTCGATGTAGGCCGCGAACACCTTCTTGATGCCTGCTATGTTGTCGTTGATCTGGTCTTCGGTCAGCAACGGGCGTTCGTCCGCACGGAACGACGGGTCGCCCACCTTTGTCGTGCCGCCGCCCATCAGGGTGATCGGCTGGTGACCGGTCTTTTGCAGCCAACGCAGCATCATGATCTGGATCAGCGATCCGACGTGCAGCGACTTCGCCGTTGCGTCAAAGCCGATATAGGCCGGAACCACGCCCTTGCTCAGTGCCTCATCGAGGCCTTGATAATCCGTGCAGTCCGAAAGGAAGCCGCGTTGCATCATGACAGCCATGAAATCGGATTTGGGATGGTAGGTCATCGTCTTGTCCTTGGTTTTCGTTCGCGGCACTCTATAAGCGGCTCAACGGGTGAGGGAAAGCGTATGTTGAAGTCTGGGGTAATTCGGGCGCTTGGTGCGATGTCTGGGACATCGTTAGACGGCGTAGATGCGGCTGTTTTGGTGACAGATGGCGTCACGATCACCGAATTCGGCCCGTCCGATTTCCGTCCCTATTCCAAAGAGGAATCATCGGTGCTCCGCGCGGCCTTGGGGAAATGGGGTGGCGCAGAGGTCGAAGCGGCCGCCGAAGTCATCGAAACAGCCCATGCGCAAATCCTGTCAGGGTTCGAAGATGTCGACCTGATTGGCTTCCACGGCCAGACCGTCGCCCATGACCCCGCCAACCGTGGCACGCTCCAAATCGGGGACGGCGCACTGCTGGCCGAAGTGCTCGAACGACCTGTCGTCTGGGACTTCCGCAGCAACGATGTGAAACTGGGCGGGCAGGGTGCGCCACTCGCCCCGTTCTACCACTTCGCCCTCGCGAAATTCATCGGCGCCACCGCGCCCGTCGCGTTCCTGAACCTCGGCGGCGTAGGCAACATCACGTGGGTCGATCCGACAAAAGCAAAGCCAGAGGACGCAGGCGCGCTGATCGCCTTTGACACTGGCCCCGCCAACGCGCCAATCAACGATCTGATGGTCAAACGCTTGCGCGTGGATCGGGATGAAAACGGTGACCTCGCTGCCGAAGGTAACGTGGATGAAGACATCCTGAACCGCTTCCTCGACCACCGCTATTTCTACAAAATCCCGCCCAAATCCCTAGACCGCGATGATTTCGCAGCTTTGGCGACTGAGGTCGAAGCCCTATCCGACGCCGACGCCGCAGCGACCCTAACTGCCTGCGCTGCGATGGCTGTCGTCAAAGGGATGGAACACTGTCCCTCGGTCCCCGCGAAATTGCTCGTCACAGGGGGCGGGAGGCACAATGCAACCCTCATGGCGATGCTCTCCGCTGGCCTCGATTGCGAGGTTGCGCCTGTCGAGGATGCCGGCCTCGATGGGGATATGCTAGAGGCCCAAGCCTTTGCCTTTCTCGCCGTCCGCTTGGCCCGTGGTTTGCCGACCTCTTGTCCTTCGACGACAGGCGTTGGTGCGGCCGTGGGGGGCGGCACGGTCAGCCATCCCCTGCGCTGATCTATAGACAGCCCCGTATTCCAGTGCTAACGATAGCCTCATGAAGAGCAACGCAATCATTATCAACTGCATTATTACCTGCTGACAAACGTCACGCGGGCCGCTCTTTCACGTTTCATTCGGATCAGTAAGTTGCTAAGCCCGCAGGCGAAAACCCTGTGTGAGAGGCCGTATGACCACGATCAAACTCCATAACTCGAAGACCCGCAAAAAAGAGGTCTTTGAACCGATCGACCCGCAGAACGTGCGCATGTATGTCTGCGGCCCGACCGTTTATGACCGCGCTCACCTTGGGAACGCGCGGCCAGTACTGGTGTTTGATATTCTCTACCGTCTTCTTCGCCATGTTTATGGTCCAGATGCAGTGACTTACGTGCGGAACTTCACTGACGTTGATGACAAAATCAACGCCCGTGCCGCCCGCGATAATCGCTCGATCCGTGACATCACCGATGAAACGATCGCGTGGTATCATGACGATATGGATGCACTCGGCGCGATGCGTCCGAACCATGAACCCCGTGCGACCGAATGGATCGGCGCGATGGTGTCGATGATCGAGGACCTGATCGCCAAAGGTCATGCCTACGAAAAAGAAGGCCACGTGCTTTTCCGCGTGCGGTCCTACGAAAACTACGGCGCCCTGTCGGGTCGTTCGGTTGACGACATGATCGCCGGCGCCCGGGTCGAGGTCGCACCGTTCAAAGAAGACCCGATGGATTTCGTCCTCTGGAAACCCTCGGACGCTCAAACACCTGGTTGGGACAGCCCTTGGGGATATGGTCGCCCTGGCTGGCACATCGAATGTTCCGCCATGTCCTATGAACTCTTGGGCGCATCGTTCGATATCCACGGCGGCGGCAACGACCTCCAGTTCCCGCACCACGAAAACGAAATCGCCCAAAGCTGCTGCGCCCACCCCGAAGGTGGCTTTGCGAACGTCTGGCTGCACAACGAAATGCTTCAGGTTGAGGGCAAGAAGATGTCCAAATCCTTGGGCAACTTCTTTACCGTCCGCGACCTCTTGGATCAGGGCATCCCGGGAGAGGTCGTGCGCCTCGTGATGCTCGGCACCCACTATGGCAAACCGATGGACTGGACCGAAAAGAAACGGTCCGAGGCAGAGGCGACACTGCGAAATTGGCGCGGGCTGGTCGCTGGGGTTGACGCGGGTGCCGTGGATCAAGAATTGATCGACACGCTGGCCGATGACCTGAATACCGCGGGTGCCATCGCGCGCCTCTACGTTCTGGCAAAAGGCGATGCTTCGGTCTTCAAAGCTTCGGCAGAGTTCATGGGCTTCCTCACCGATGCCCTCGGCGATTGGGCCAAGGTTGATGATGTTGATCTGTCCGCCCTTGCTGACAAACTCGCCGCTCTGCGCACGGCAGCAATGGAAACCAAAGATTTCAGCGCTGTTGATGCGATAAAAAACGCACTAATGGAGGCGGGCGTTGAGGTCCGCATGTCCAAAGCTGGAGTGGAACTTCTGCCCGCCGCAGGGTTCGATGCCGCGAAACTGGAGGGTCTATAATGACCAAAGAACGTCTTTACCTTTTCGACACCACACTGCGCGACGGTCAACAGACCCAAGGCGTGCAGTTCTCAACGGGTGAAAAGCAAAAGATTGCGGCCGCTCTGGATAAGCTCGGCATCGACTACATCGAAGGCGGCTGGCCGGGTGCGAACCCGACCGATAGCGATTTCTTTGACGCGGTGCCTGCGCTGGCGAACGCGACGATGACGGCCTTTGGGATGACCAAACGGGCAGGGCGTTCGGCTGAAAATGACGATGTTCTAGCGGCGGTGATGAACGCGAATACGCCTGCAGTGTGCCTTGTCGGTAAGACGCATGATTTCCATGTGACCACCGCGCTTGGCATCACGTATCAAGAAAACACTGAAAACGTCCGCGCCTCGATCGCGCATATCGTGGCCTCGGGCCGCGAGGCGTTGTTCGATGCAGAGCACTTCTTTGACGGCTACAAGTCGAACCCAGAGTATGCGCTCGAAGTGGTAAAGGCCGCGTTTGACGCGGGCGCTCGTTGGATCGTGCTCTGCGACACCAACGGCGGCACCCTGCCGTCCGAGGTGAAGGCGATCGTTGGCAAAGTGATCGAGGCGGGCATCCCAGGGTCCCACATCGGTATCCATTGCCATGATGACACGGGCCACGCTGTCGCGAACTCTCTCGCGGCAGTGGATGCGGGGGCGCGTCAAATTCAGGGCACGCTGAACGGTCTGGGCGAACGCTGCGGCAACGCGAACCTGACGACGATCATCCCGACGCTCTTGCTCAAAGAACCGTATAAATCGACGCTCGACACGGGCATCACGACCGAGGCTTTGGCGGGGATGCGTAAACTCTCGCGTCTGCTCGACGATATCCTGAACCGCGTGCCTGCGAAACAGGCGCCTTACGTTGGGGCCTCGGCCTTTGCGCATAAGGCGGGCCTTCATGCGAGCGCGATCCTCAAGGATCCATCGACTTACGAACACATCGACCCCGCTTTGGTCGGCAACAGCCGCATCATCCCGATGTCGAACCAAGCAGGCCAGTCGAACCTCCGCCGCCGTTTGGCAGAGGCTGGGTTTGAGGTGGACGACAAAGATCCCGCTCTGCCGCGTCTCCTCGAAGAGATCAAAGAGCGCGAGTCCCGTGGCTATTCCTACGACACCGCTCAGGCATCGTTCGAACTGCTGGCCCGTGAAACACTGTTCCAACCGCGTCCGTTCTTTGACGTGGACCGTTACCGCGTGATCACCGAACGCCGCCGTAATGCAAAGGGCGAAGTGATCAGCGTGTCCGAGGCCGTCGTCTCCGTCTGGATCGGCACACAACGCGTGACGTCCTTCTACGAGAACGAACATGCGGACCAACTCACTGACGCTGGTCCTGTGAACGCGCTGTCGATGGCGTTGGCCAAAGACCTCGGTCCGTATCAGTCCTTGATCGAGGATATGGAGCTGGTCGACTTTAAGGTCCGTATCACAAATGGCGGCACCGAGGCTGTGACCCGCGTGATCATCGACAGCGAAGACAGCACAGGCCGTCGTTGGTCCACCGTTGGCGTGTCCGCGAACATAATCGATGCGTCCTTTGATGCGCTCCTCGATGCGGTGAACTGGAAACTCGTCCAAGACGGAGCCGAACCCGTATGACCCTGAACGCCTGCGCTGAACTGGTTCGTCAGGGCGACCCTGATCGTTTTCTCGCGACAATGGCCGCCCCACCAGAGGCGCGGGCGAAACTCTTTCCGCTCTATGCCTTTAACCTAGAGGTCGCAAAGGCCCCATGGGTGACGCGCGAACCGATGATTGCGCAGATGCGGCTGCAATGGTGGCAGGACATCGTGACCGAAGTGGTCGAGGGCAAACCGCCCCGTGCGCATGAAGTGGCGGGTCCTTTTGCAGAGGTCGTGAAATCCGCTGCTCTGCCGCCGTCTGTGATCTCGACCATGATCAATGCGCGGTATTGGGACATCAACGGCGACCTCTTCGAAAACGAAGAGGCCGTGATCGCTCATATCGACCGTGGTGCAGGGAGCCTGACCGTACTGGCGGCTTTGGCGCTGGGTGCGGATGCTGAGAAAGAAGAAGCCATCCGCGAGGCCGCTATCGCCTCTGGCATCGCCAACTGGCTATTGGCCGTTCCCGCGATCAAGGCCGCGGGGCGCAAACCTTTGGCCCATGAAACACTGGCCGAGGTAAAGAACCTCGCCGACTACGGCCTTCGGATGCTTGCAAATCACCGCAGCACCGACTTTGGCCCCGCAGTTCCAGCCTTGCGCGCTGGATGGCGCGCCAAGGCGATCCTCTCAGCCGCTATTGCTGATCCACAATCGGTCCCCGACGGACGCCTGACCACGTCAGAGTTCCGCCGCAAGGGTTCGCTCATGCTGAAACAGCTAACGGGCCGTTGGTGATCAGAGGTCTTTTGGACGCAGCGCCAACCAGATCAGCGATCCACCGGCAAGCGCGAGGAATGGCACCATCGCCACGTTGACAGCCGTCCAGCCGTCAATCGGCGACCCGCCCGAACAGTTCATCAGACCGCCCGACGCCAGCGACGCCACCGTCACGCCGCCAAAGACCAACAGGTCGTTCAGCCCCTGAATGACACCGCGTTCATGCGGCTCGTGCGCCTGTGCCAACATCGTTGTTGCGCCGATAAAGCCAAAGTTCCAACCTACACCCAAGAGGATCAAACCGGCGTAAAAGCTCAACAGCGACGGCGACGACGCCTCATCAGCGAGCTGCACACCAGCGAGTGCCGCGATCCCAGCAAAGGCGAGGATCACAAGGCCCGTCGCCATGATCGTTTTTACGCCAAAGCGTGCAATCAGGTGACCGGTAAAGAACGACGGAATGAACATCGCCAGAACGTGCGCGGTGACGATATCGTTTGAACTATCAACGCCGTAGCCGCAGCCCACAACCGCCAGTGGGGTCGAGGTCATCACAAGGTTCATCAGCGCATAGCTGACCATACCAACGATGATTGCCACGATGATCGGCGGATGTGCGAGCAGCGCTTTACGTGTCCGCGCAATTGGCGCATCCAGAACTTTCGGCGCCGACTTGCTGCCTTTTGGCAAGTCGAGCGCGAGGAAAAGGAACAGACCAAACAGGTTGATCGCCACGATCGCGAGGTAACTGCCAAGGAACGGAATGACCGGATTGATGTCACCGACCACTTTGTTCAACTGTGGCCCAACGATTGCGGAAATCAGACCACCCGCCATCACATAAGAAATCGCCTTGGGCTTGAACGTGTCAGTCGCTGTGTCTGTCGCGGCAAAGCGGTAGAAGCCCTGCGCCGACATATAGATACCCGTGATATAGGACCCCAAGAGGAACAACGGGAAGTTCGCGAAATAGAGGCCAGCCGCCGAAATCATCGCGCCCAGCATCCCCGCAAAAGCACCGAGCATGAACCCAAACTGACGCCCGTTGCGCTGCATTAGCGGCGACAGCCACGGTGCAGTGGTCATTGACCCGAACACGATCATCGAAATCGGCAATGTCGCCCAGCAAGGGTTCGACGCCAATTGTTTGCCCGCAAGACCGCCAATGGCAAAGATCATCGGCATTTGTGCGCCCAAAATCGCTTGGGCCACCACCAGCACTGCTACGTTGCGTTTCGCGCGGCGGTCGTCGGTATAGATCGTATCCATGGGAAGTCCTAAATTCGTTACCGCCTTTGTGACGGCCTTAACACATGGCGTCAATCACATGTGCAAACGATCCATAGGCGCGGCCGAGCCGCAGTCCCATCGCGGGCAGGTCGTTGCCCTCGGCATCTTGGGCAGTAAACAACGCGTCACCTTCCGCGTTTATCGTGGTCGCATAGTGGAACTCATGCGCGGCCCAATGCCCTGCGAATGGACCCTGTGTGCCCGTCACTGTCCGATACCCCAGATGCAGTTTTCGTTGTGCAAACGATGTTTCCAATCGCAACAGCCCAGCCATCTCGTGTCGCGTTCCATCGGCATCAATCAGACCGTCACCCATGACCATATAGCCACCACATTCTCCATAAATATCAGTGGTTAATGCGGTGCCCTTTAGGTTCTGGATAAACCCTGATCCGACAATCTGACCCGCGTAAAGCTCTGGATAGCCACCAGGTAGATAAACCAGATCAGCCTCTGGGATCGGATCCCCATTGAGCGGTGAAAATGGAATGACTTCAGCCCCATTGCGTCGCCAATCTGCAATCATATGCGGATAGGAAAAGGCAAACGCGCGGTCTTGGGCCAGTGCAATACGCTGCGCGGGTGCTGTGAGGCCAGCGTGGGTGCCTGTCGCAACTGGGCGCAACAACTGCCGCAGCGTGTCAATGTCCACATGACGACGGACAAGAGCGGCAGCACTGTCCAAAAACGCATCTAAATCTTCGCGCTCGTCCGCTTGAACTAGACCAAGGTGACGGGACGGCTGAACGATCTGCGCATCACGTGGAACGGCCCCAAGAACGGGAATGCCTGTCGCGCTAAGTGCGCGGCGTAGAATGCCCTCGTGTCGCGGCGATCCGACTTTGTTCAGGATCACGCCCGCAACGGTCACGTCCGACGCAAAGCCCGCAAAGCCAGCGACCAGTGCTGCGATCGAACCCGCCATCCGCGCCGCATCAACCACCAAAACGACCGAGAGGCCCAGCGCACGGGCCAAATCCGCGCTTGACCCACGGTCATCAGGCGGTGCGCCGTCAAAGAGGCCCATCGCGCCCTCGACAATGAGCGGCCCATCACCAGCGGCGAGCGACCGAATACGATCAGGCGTCATCGCCCAAGCGTCCAAGTTTACACAGGGTTGTCCGCTGGCAACCGCATGAAATCGAGGGTCAATGTAATCAGGGCCAGATTTCGCACCGCGTACGTTCAGCCCGTCTTGGGCCATGGCGCGCAAAAGGCCCAAGGTGATCGTCGTCTTGCCCGATCCCGAAGCGGGTGCAGCAATGACGATCCCTGTCATGCGCTCTCTGCCGGACGACCACGCCCAAGGGGATCGAGGTTGCGCGGTTCAATGCCCTCAGCAAGGCTCTGCCAATCTAGAACCTGACGCATGAGGACCGAACGGCCCACGCAAATAATCGCAGGTGGTTCTAGCCCAGCGGCCGCGATGTCGGCCTCTAGGGTGCCCAAGGTGGACTCCAAAACCTGCTGGTTCGGCGTTGTAGCATTGGTCACGACAGCAACAGGTTCCGACAGCGGACGACCTGCATCAATCAGGCTACCTGCGATCAGGGCGATATGCTTCATCCCCATGTAGATCACGAGGACTTGCGACCCTTTGCTGATCGCCGCCCAATCGAGCGACTGTGGCGTTTCACCCGACTGGTCGTGCCCCGTGACAAAGGTCACCGATTGGTTCACGTCGCGGTGGGTGACAGGAATGCCTGCGTATGCCAAACCGCCGATACCTGCCGAAATGCCGGGGATAATCCGCACCGGAACGCCATGCTGGATCAGGGTTTGCGCTTCTTCGCCACCGCGGCCAAAGACAAACGGATCGCCGCCCTTGAGACGCAGAACCTTTTTGCCCTCTTTCGCCATATCGACGAGCTGGAGCGAGATGTCGCGCTGCTTTGCCGACGGTTTGCCGCCGCGCTTGCCCGCGTAGATATGTTCCGCATTCGGGGCGAGCGCGAGGATCGCCTCATCCACGAGCGCGTCATAGATCACCACATCCGCTTGTTGGAGGCCGTTCACAGCATGCAAAGTCAGCAGCCCAGGGTCACCAGGGCCAGCACCACAGAGCCATACCCAACCGGGTTTCAAAACGGGCCATGTCTGGCCGGAAAAGGGAAGCGAGTCGATCATGGGGTGGTTATGCCCCGTAAGCGGACCTGAATAAAGGCGACAAACGACGCAGTTTGCTGGATTGGCGGCACGGATAACCCGTTCTATAGTCACGCCATGACGCGTAAACCTGACACTCCTTTGCGCCGTGGCTGGACCACGGGCGCTTGTGCCACCGCCGCCACCAAGGCGGCGTTGCTGCGTTTGTGGGGCGGGGCGTGGCCTGAAACGGTCTCAATCACTTTGCCCAAGGGCGAAACACCTGTGTTCGAACTGGCCTATATGGACGCGGGCGAGGGCTATGCCGAAGCTGGAATCATCAAAGATGCAGGCGACGACCCTGACGTGACCCACGGTGCCTTGATCCGTGCGCGGGTCGAACGGTCGACGGGGGGCGTCACGTTCCATGCGGGCGTCGGTGTCGGGATGGTGACAAAAGCGGGATTGCCGATCCCTGTGGGTGAGCCTGCTATCAACCCCGTGCCGCGTGGCTTAATGGATGAGGTTGTCGCGGAATTGGCCAGCGAATTTGGCCAATCCCCCGATATTGCGATCACGATCACCGTGCCCAACGGGGCAGAGCTTGCGCAGAAAACATGGAACCCGCGTTTGGGGATCAAGGGTGGTTTGTCGATCCTTGGTACGACAGGCGTGGTGCGTCCGTTCTCTTGTGCGGCGTGGATCGCGTCGATCCACCGTGGGGTCGATGTGGCGCGGGCAGGGAACACGACCCATGTTGCGGGCTGCACAGGTGCGACGTCAGAGCGGATCGTGCAGGGGCTCTATGGTCTGCCCGATCACGCGATGCTCGACATGGGGGATTTCGCGGGTGGTCTGCTGAAATACATGCGTCAACATCCCGTGCCGCGCCTGACGATCGGTGGCGGCATCGGTAAGCTGGCAAAGCTGGCGCAGGGGGCGATGGACCTCCATTCTGGGCGGTCGCAGGTGGATTTCGACATGCTTGCCGATTGGATGGGTCACGACAGGTTGCGCGGTGCGAATACCGTCCTTGAGGCTTATGAGATTTGCGGCGCGCCTCTGGCCGACCTTATTGCCGTCAAAGCCCGTGAACAGGCGTTGTCGGTGGTGCGCGATGCGGGTATCGACATCGACGTTGTGGTCATCGACCGCGCAGGCAAGATTTTGACGAGGACAGGCGCGTGATCCTTTTATTGGCTGGTACGACAGAAGCCCGCAAAATGGCATGGCTGCTCCATGACTACGGGATCAAAGCGGTTGCCTCTCTAGCAGGTGAAACCGCATCCCCCACGGCCTATCCGATCGCAACCCGTATCGGTGGGTTCGGCGGTGAGGATGGCTTTATCCAGTATCTCGACGAGAACGGTATCACCGCGGTCATCGACGCCACGCACCCCTTTGCCACTGCGATCACCGAACGAACGGCGCGTGTCTGTGCCCAGCGCGGATTGCCCTATATCCAACTGATCCGCGCCGAGTGGGAGCCTGAGCCAGAGGATAAATGGATCATGGTTCCCGACATGGCGAGCGTGTCTGCTGTCGTCCCCGATGGCACGCGTGTCTTTGCTGCCGTGGGTCGCAAAGGTGCGGCAGAGTTGAACCTACCGAATTGTCACCTCGTGATCCGCACCGTTGATCCGCAGCCTGCTGAAGATGGCGTGACCTATATCACGGGCCGTCCGCCATTCCCCGAGGCGGATGAGGTGGATCTGCTCAAACAGCATGAGATCGACATCGTAGTTGCCAAAAACGCAGGCGGCATGACCGAAGGCAAACTCCTCGCTGCGCGGCAATTGGGAATACCTGTTGTCATGGTTCAGCGCCCGCCGATGGCGGATGCCTTGCGGCGTGAACGGGTTCAAGATGTCTTGGACTGGGTCATGGACCTATGATCGGGCGGATCATCGAAACCGATGATTGCATCCTCGAAGGGATCGCGTGGTTGTCAGCCGCCCATCCCGAATTCAAAGCTGCCTATGAACTGACTGGACCATTGCCTCTGCGTCGTACCAATGACGGGTTTGATCGGCTTTTGTCTGCGATTGTCAGCCAGCAGGTAAGCGTCGCAGCCGCCAGTGCGATCTGGTCACGGGTTGAGGCGGCGGGCATGACTGACCCAGAGAATGTCCTAAACGCCACTGAGGACGACCTTCGCGCCTTGGGCATGAGTCGCCAAAAAGTGCGTTATGCAAAGGCACTTGCGGGGGCTGGAATTGACTTTAACAATTTGCGGCAACTCCCTGATTTAGAAATCATTAAGGAGTTGACAGCTGTCAACGGAATAGGTGTTTGGACGGCTGAGATTTACGCAATGTTCGCGTTGGGTCGGGCGGATGTATTCGCCCCCGGTGATCTGGCTCTGCAAGAGGCCGCGCGGATGTTGTTCAACCTCGACGCCCGACCGACAGAGCGGGCACTGCGGAAAATGGCCGAAGACTGGAGCCCGTGGCGTGCCGTTGCGGCTCGGCTCTTGTGGGCCTACTACAAGGTAGCGAAAGACAGGGAAGGTATCCTATGACACGTGCTCTTCAGGCGGACCGGCGCGAACCGGTATCGGGCGATCTGCGCTCAGCTGTTGTGTTCCTGCATGGCTACGGTGCCAATGGGGCCGACCTTTTGGGGCTGGCTGATGTGCTGGGCGAACACCTTCCCGACACGATGTTCATTGCCCCCGATGCGCCCGAAGCTTGCGCAGGTGCGCCGATGGGGTTCCAGTGGTTCCCGATCCCGTGGATCGACGGGTCGAGCGAAGAGGAATCGCGTCAGGGTCTTGATCGTGCGTCTGACGATCTGAACGCGTTCTTGGACGGTGTGATGGTTGATTACGATCTTCTGCCTGAACAGGTTATGATCTTTGGCTTTTCCCAAGGCACGATGATGTCGCTGCACGTGGCACCTCGTCGTGAAGATGCCGTCGCGGGGATCTGTGCGTTCTCGGGTCGTCTGCTCGAACCAGAGTTGCTCGCCGACGAACTGTCCTGCCGCCCGCCAGTTCTATTGGTCCATGGCGACCAAGACGATGTCGTCCCCGTGCAATCGCTGCCCCAAGCCGCAGAGGCGCTTCAGGCCGCTGGATGGAAAGAGGTCTATGCGCACATCATGAAGGGCACAGGCCACGGCATCGCGCCTGATGGACTTTCGGTCGCCCTCGCGTTCATGCGTGAGCGGTTGGGCTACTGATCAAAGTCAGGGCAAATTGCCTAAAGTCGCGTCACTCGGCTGTTACATCCCTGCGGTTATCTGCGGGCACGCGTTGACGATATCGTGAGGCTTGATCCGTTTGGGCTACGATATATAGTTAATGCTATGCTGGGGCGGGTTGCTCCCGCTCTGGTGCCTAGAGCAGACAGAGTAGTGGAGATATGCTCCGATGGATGGCGATTTTAGGATAAATTTTGTTAGAGATCAGGCTGGGCCGCGGTCGCATCCCGCGCTCGTGCTGAACGCGGACTATCGACCGTTGTCGTATTACCCGCTTTCGCTTTGGCCTTGGCAAGAAGCGGTCAAGGCGGTCTTTCTCGATAGGGTGGATATCGTTGCCACCTACGATGAAGTGGTCCGCAGCCCATCGACAGAGTTCTTGATCCCGTCGGTTGTCGTCCTCAAAGATTATGTCAAACCTCAAAAGCGCGTGGCCTTCACGCGCTTTAATCTTTTCTTGAGGGACGAATTTCAGTGCCAATACTGCGGTGGGCATGGTGATCTAACGTTCGACCATGTCGTGCCACGGGCGCGGGGCGGGATCACCAGTTGGGAAAATGTGGTGGCGGCTTGTTCGCCCTGTAACCTCGCCAAAGGGTCAAAAAGCCTTCGGCAGGCGGGGATGCATCTGCGTAAACCGCCACGCCAGCCCAGCGCCGAGGAATTGCGAAACCTTGGGCGCAAATTCCGACCGAACCACCTGCATGAAAGCTGGTTGGATTACCTCTATTGGGACACCGAATTGGACGCATAAGCCGAGGAAGGTTTCATTTCCGTGCTAAGCCGCTAGACTTTATCCGTAGAGAATTGTAAGTCGCGAGCGTTAACGCTAACATAGCTAGCGTGATGTGATCTACGAGAGAGAAGCGGAGAACAGCATGGTATCGCGTGTCATTCCGGTCGAACCCTTCGACCTAGTGATTTTTGGGGGCACGGGCGATCTGGCCCGCCGTAAAATCCTGCCTGGCTTGTTCCGCCGTTATCTGTCGGGGCAAATGACCCCTGAATCGCGGATCATTGGTGCTGCGCGCTCTGAGATGGATGCCGAAGGGTTCCGCCAGCTTGTGGCAGACGCGATCCAAGAATTCGGCGGTGCCGAGAAGTCTGAAAAGAAAGCGATCGCAGAGTTCCTTGCGCGTCTCGACTATGTTGCGATTGATGCCAAAGGCGAGGGCGGTTGGGCGCAGCTTGCTGGTCTGATGCGGGACGGCGTTGTGCGCGCGTTCTATTTCTCTGTCGCACCGAGCCTGTTTGGCGATCTCGCAGAACGTCTGCACCTGCATGGCATTGCAAACCGCGAAAGCCGTATCGTTGTTGAGAAACCGTTCGGTCGCGATCTGGCGTCTGCCAAGGCGTTGAACGCGGTTCTTGCGACGCATTTCGACGAAACACAGATTTACCGCATCGACCACTATCTGGGCAAAGAAACCGTTCAGAACCTCATGGCTGTCCGCTTTGGTAACGTGCTGTTTGAGCCGCTGTGGAACAACCACTACGTCGATCACATCCAGATCACCGTGGCGGAAACCGTGGGTGTTGGCGGGCGCGGTGCATACTACGATAAATCGGGTGCAATGCGCGATATGGTGCAAAACCACCTGATGCAGCTTTTGTGCCTGATCGCGATGGAACCACCGAGCAAGTTTGAGGCCGATGAGGTCCGCAACGAAAAGCTCAAGGTTATCCGTGCCTTGCAGAACGTGGATCACCACCACATTGTGCGCGGTCAGTATGATGCCGATGGCAGCAGCCCGTCCTATCGTGACGACGCGGAAAACCCGCGTTCGTTCACCGAGAGCTTTATCGCGATGCGCTGCCATATCAACAACTGGCGTTGGGCTGGCGTGCCGTTCTACCTGCGCACTGGTAAAAAGATGAAAGCGCGGTCGTCCGAGATCGCCGTGGTGTTCAAAGACCTTGGTCACTCGATTTTTGAAGGGGACGAAGCGCGTCACCGCAACATCCTCGCCATCCGTTTGCAGCCGAACGAAGGCATCGACCTGCAAGTGACGATCAAGGAACCGGGTCCGGGGGGTATGCGTCTGATCGACGTGCCGCTGGATATGACGTTCTCTGAGGCCCTAGGTGATGATGCAGAGGATGTGACCGATGCTTACGAGCGTCTGATCATGGACGTGATCCGTGGCAACCAGACCCTGTTCATGCGTGGCGACGAGGTCGAGGCGGCTTGGGCTTGGACTGATCCGTTGATCAATGATTGGGAACGTCGCAACGATGTGCCTAAGCTTTACGATCAAGGCTCTGCTGGTCCAGATGATGCCCTCATGCTGATGCATCGTGACGGTCGTCGCTGGCGCGATATCAAAGGTTAAGCAAACGACGGCGGGCTGGTCCCGCCGTTGATCTGAAAGGACAAAACGATGGATTTCATCGAATACGCCGACGCGGAACTTATGATGATGAATCTGGCGGATAAGATCGCCAGCGAATTACGCGAAACGCTCCAGCATGATGAGTTTGCGACCTTGGCTGTTCCGGGTGGCACGACCCCTGGTCCGATTTTTGACTCGCTTTGTGCGGTTGATCTGGATTGGGCGCGGGTCAATGTGATGCTGACCGATGAACGCTGGGTGCCTGAAACCTCTGAACGGTCGAATACCCGCTTGATCAAGGAACGCCTGCTGATCAATCACGCTGCCGCCGCGACTTACCTGCCGTTGTTCAAAGAAGGCGGTTCGGCTGAGGAAAAACTGCCCGAATTGTCGGCTGTGATCGCGCCAAAGCTGCCGATTTCGGTCTGTGTGTTGGGTATGGGCGCGGACATGCATACGGCGTCGATCTTCCCTGAGGCGGATCGTCTGGCGGATGCGCTGCATGGCACCGATATCCTTTATCCGATGCGGGCACCCGGTGCGCCTGAGCCGCGGATCACACTCTCTGCGCATGTCCTGAAAGACGCAATGCGCCGTCATATCGTAATCAAAGGTGCCGACAAACGTGAGGCACTGGAAAAGGCTCGTCATCTGAGCGCGGATGACGCCCCTGTCGCCGCTGTTCTGTCGGGCGCAACTGTTCACTGGGCTGAAGCATGACCATTTTTGACGACCTGAAATCCCACTACGCGTCTATCAAAGACCGCCGTATCGAGAGCATGTTGGACGCACGTCGCGCCGATGATTTCTCGTCGCAGGCAGGGGATATGCTGTTCGATTACTCGAAGACCAATATCGACACCGATGCGCGGGACATGCTGATCGGTCTGTTGGAGACAACAGGCGTTGCCGCACGGCGCGATGCGATGTTTGCAGGCGAAAAGATCAACGAGACCGAAGGGCGCGCGGTGCTGCATACGGCGCTGCGGAACCTCGACGGTGGTGCGGTGAAGGTCGATGGCGAGGATGTGATCCCCGCCGTTCGCGACACACTCGCACGGATGGAGGCATTTGCGTCAGATGTCCGCGAAGGCCGTTACACAGGGCAGGGTGGCAAGATCACGGATGTGATCAACATCGGCATCGGTGGATCTGACTTGGGCCCTGCGATGGCGTATCGTGCGCTGGCGCCTTACGCTGATGGCCCGCGGTGCCATTTCGTATCGAACGTTGACCCTGCGGATATTGCGCAAATTCTGCGGTCTTGCGATCCCGCGACGACATTGGTGATCGTCGCGTCCAAGACCTTTACCACGATTGAAACCATGACCAACGCCCGCACTGCAAAGGCGTGGATGAGCGAACAGGTCACGGACCCTGCGGCGCAATTCGCGGCTCTGTCAACGGCGATGGATAAGACAGCGGCCTTTGGCATTCCTGCGTCCCGCGTGTTTGGGTTCGAGGATTGGGTCGGTGGTCGTTATTCCATGTGGGGGCCGATTGGCCTGTCGCTGATGATCGCCATTGGCGCGGATGCGTTCCGGGCGTTCTTGCGCGGTGGTCAGGCGATGGACACCCACTTCCGCGCTGCAAAGTGGGAAGAAAACCTGCCTGCATTGCTGGCTCTGGTTGGGATTTGGCACAATCAGATTTGCGGGTTCGCAACCCGTGCAGTGCTGCCCTATGACAACAACCTTGCGCGTCTGCCTGCCTACCTCCAGCAGCTCGAGATGGAGAGCAACGGCAAAGGCGTCAGCATGGATGGCGCTGACCTGCCGTTTGAAAGCGGTCCTGTTGTTTGGGGTGAGCCCGGCACCAACGGTCAGCACGCGTTCTATCAGTTGATCCACCAAGGCACGCGGGTGATCCCCTGCGAATTCCTCGTTGCTGCGACGGGTCATGATGAAGGGCTGCACCATCAGCACCAGTTGTTGGTGGCGAATTGTCTTGCCCAGTCTGAGGCCCTGATGAAGGGTCGGACGCTGGATGAGGCGCGCGCAAAGAACGCGGATAAATTCGAGGGCGCAGAACTGGAACGCCAAGCGGCCCACCGTGTGTTTACGGGGAACCGCCCGTCCGTGACGATTGCCTATCCAAAGCTGGATCCATTCATGCTCGGCCAGATTATCGCGCTGTATGAACACCGCGTGTTTGTTGAAGGCGTGGTTCTGGGCATCAACTCTTACGACCAGTGGGGAGTTGAGTTGGGTAAGGAGCTTGCCACCGCGCTTCAGCCGATTGTGGAGGGCAAAGCGGATGCCACGTCCAAAGATGGATCGACGGCGCAGCTCGTTGGGTTCTTGCGGACCAACGGCCTATAATAAAAAGGGCCGCTGCGACCTTAATCGCAGCGGCCCCATCGTAGTCCCTGGGAGGGATTACATTGCAGGCAGCATCACCGCGTCGATCACGTGGATCACGCCGTTCGACTGCTTCACATCCGCAATCGTGACAGTCGCAACGTTGCCGTTTTCATCGGTCAACGACATGACGCCGTCAGCGTAGCTTGCCTTGAGAACGCAACCGCCGAGGGTCGGCACGTCATGCACGCCGCCGTCATCGTCGATCATGCCCATCATTGCGTCCGACATGACTTCTTTGCCGACCACATGGCAGGTCAGGATTTTTACCAGCTGATCTTTGTTTTCAGGCTGGAGGAGCGTTTCAACAGTGCCCTCTGGCAGGGCGGCGAAGGCGTCATTCACTGGTGCAAATACGGTGAACGGGCCGTCACCTGCGAGGGTATCAACGAGGCCTGCAGCCTGAACTGCAGCAACTAGCGTGGTGTGATCCGCCGAGTTCACCGCGTTTTCTACGATGTTCATAGTCGGGAACATTTCAGCGCCACCCACCATCGGGTTCGCAGCCGAATGGCCATCAGCAAAGCTAGCAATAGGAGCAGCGAAAAGCGTTGCGGTGAGTGCGGTTACAGAAAGAATGTTTTTCATGATGTCCTCTACATCGGGGTTAAGATGTGAGGGATACGGGGCGGAGGCGGTTTTGGTTCTCGCGTTTTGTTCACAAGTACTAAACATAAACGTGTGTGATTTGTGTTTGCTAAAACCAAAGGGCGACCTACCGGCCGCCCTTTTAAATTCCGTATGTGTGATGTGGATTACATCAGTTGCAGCAGCAAGTAGGGCAACCCAAGCATCCCTGCGGTGGTCAGCACAATTGACAGAAACAGGCCTTTAAACATCGTCATCCTCCATAGTGTTTGGAGGGAGATAGGGGGTTAAAATCCCTATTCAAGATACGAAATTAAAGAGAATTTGGAGCGGGTAGCGGGAATCGAACCCGCACGTTCAGCTTGGGAAGCTGACAGGCTACCACTACATCATACCCGCAGCCCTGCGCGACGAAGTAGTCGCGAGGTCAGCCAGCGTCAAGGGGCATTTAGCCCCTCCGACGACGGCGTCCGCCAGCCTCTCCGCCACTGCTGGCCGTGTTAAAGGACACGTCGGGCAGGTCGACAATCGACAGCAAGTTCGGGAACGGATCCGTCGCGTGCGGGATTGCGTTCGCGTTGACGAAGTGTTCTTGGAACTTTGGCTCGATCGCGGTTTCGATCTTGGTGATCTCGCGCACGGTGTGTTCGATGCTGGACCGCGCAGCCTTGGAACAAAGCGCGATACGTGCACCTGTGCCAGCGGCGTTGCCAGCGGAGGACACTTTATCCAGCGGCACGTCAGGGATCATGCCAAGAACCATCGCGTGTTTCGCACTGATATGCGCACCAAAGGCACCAGCGAGCACCACACGATCCACGGTATCGACGCCCATTTCATCCATCAGCAACCGTGCTCCCGCATAGAGCGCGGATTTGGCGAGCTGGATGGCGCGGATGTCGCCTTGGGTCACGGTGATGCGCGGGCCGCCGTCGGCGCTGGCGTCATGGATCAGGTAGCTGTTGGTGCGGCCCGTGGCCTCGCAGCGTGGGGTTCCTGTCTGTTCTGCGCTGCCGATCAGACCTTTGGGGTCCAAGAGGCCCGCGATGCGGAGTTCAGCGACGGCCTCAATGATACCCGAGCCACAGATGCCCGTGATGCCAGAGCCAGCGGTCGCCTCGGCAAAGCCTTCCTCGTCCGACCAGAGGTCGCAGCCGATGACACGGAAGCGGGGCTCTTTGGTGACGGGGTCAATTTCGATCCGTTCGATAGCACCCGGCGCTGCGCGTTGACCGCTGCTGATCTGTGCGCCCTCAAATGCGGGGCCAGTGGGCGACGAACAGGCGAGAACCCGTTCGGTATTGCCAAGAAGGATTTCCGCGTTGGTGCCCACGTCGACGATGAGCGCGAGGTCTTTGGACTTTTGCGGTTCCTCAGACAAGGCGACCGCGGCGCAGTCCGCACCGACGTGGCCAGCGATACATGGCAGGATGTAAACGCGGCCTGCAGCATTTAACGCCGTAAGGTCCAGATCGCGGGCGTCGAGTGTCATGCTCTCTGCCGTAGCGAGGGCGAAGGGCGCCTGACCCAGTTCAACAGGATCGATGCCCAGCAAGAGGTGGTGCATTACGGGGTTACAAACGAACACGGTTTCCATGATCCGCGCCGCGTCAATCTGCGCCTCAGATGCGAGTTCGGAGGCCAGCGTATTGATCGCCTCACGTACGACGGTCGTCATTTCCACATCGCCGCCCTTGTTCATCATCGAATAGGACACGCGGGACATGAGGTCTTCGCCAAAGCGGATTTGCGGGTTCATGATGCCCGACGATCCGATCACAGCACCTGTTTTCAGGTCGCACAAATGCGCCGCGATGGTGGTCGAACCGAGGTCGATGGCGAGGCCAAAGATCGGCGTTTCATCAAAGCCCGGGAAGATATCGATAAGGCGATGTTTGCCACCGTGGTGATCGCGGTTCAGGGCAACGGTTGCCTTGAACGCGCCTTTGCGCAGGACGGGCTGAAGTTTGCGCAACACGCTGAGGGGGGCCGAGATACCGTCGATGTCCCATTGTTCGCGCAGCGCGGTTTCCAGACGTTCGAGGTCGCCCGACGGGTCGTGCATATCTGCTTCGGCCACTTCGACGTAGTAAAGCGCGGTTGCGGGGTCCATCACGATGTCACGGTCGGTGGCGGCTTTGCGCACGACCTGACGGTGGACTTGGCTCTCTGGTGGGACGTCGATGACCACATCAGACTGGATGCAGGCCTGACAGCCCAAGCGACGACCCGTTTTCAGGCCGCGCACACGGTCGTAGCGCTCTTCGACCGCGTTGAATTCGGTGAGCGCATCATCCGCGACGGTCACGCCATGTTTCGAAAACTCGCCATAGGACGGTTGGATTTGGCATTTAGAGCAAATGCCACGGCCACCGCAGACAGAGTCCAGATCAACACCCAACTGACGTGCAGCCGTCAGAACGGGGGTGCCGACCGGAAAACGGCCGCGTTTGCCAGAGGGTGTGAAAATCACAAGAGGATCGGTCATGGTGTGGTCCTGTTCGCTATCGCAAAAGGTATAGCCCGATTGGGTCCAGTAAAAAGCCGGATCGCGTCATTTGGCGCACCGGAAACGGCATTTGTCCAAAGGTCAAAGCCCAACCATCGCACGGATATCGTCGGGCGTCGCACCTTCGGCACGGAATTTCGAAATTGCCTTAGCGTCTGTGCGTTTGGCGAGGCGTTTGCCATCGGCGTCACGGATCAGATCGTGGTGATGATAGAGCGGGGTGGGCAGGTCCAGAAGGGCTTGGAGCAGGCGGTGAATAACGGTCGCTTCAATGAGGTCTGCACCGCGCACGGCTTCGGTCACGTTTTGGGCGGCGTCATCGACAACGACGGACAGGTGGTAAGCCGCCATGCCTGTGTCTTTGCGAAAAAGGACGATATCGCCCACGTTTTCGATAAGGTGTTGTGCGGAAAGTGCGTGATTACCGGTCTCGAACGGACCTGTTTCGGTGTAAAACAGGTGCGATACGTCGCCGAGGTGGGCAATCGCGGCCGCCATGTTCAGGCGGATCGCGTCGTTTGAGGATGCCTCGGACATGGATTTGGAGCGACAGGTGCCCGGATAGACGATGCCGTCAGGTCCTATTGGCACGCCTTCTTGCGGGGCGGAAAAGGCGGATTGGATGTCCTTGCGGGTGCAAGAACAGGGATACAGCAGTCCTAGGTTTTGAAGGCGGTCACGGGCCGCATCGTATAGGGGGATGCGATCCGTCACTCGCGCAATCGGTTCGGGCCACGAGAGGCCAAGCCAGTGCAGGTCCTCATAGATCAAAGCCTCCCATTCGGGACGGCAGCGAGTGGTGTCGCCATCCTCGATCCGAAGGAGAAATTGCCCGCCGTTGGCCTGCGCGCGGTCCCACGCGATCAGCGCAGAAAAGGCGTGACCCAGATGCAGCGGACCTGTTGGGCTCGGTGCGAAGCGGGTCACGTAGTTCATTAGCTTTGCGCCGCAAGCCATTGATTGAAATCTTCTTTGGCGCGATCCGTGTAGCCTTTGTAGCGCTCTTTGCGACCCTTACGGCCACCGCGCATCCCGTCGAGCGGCGGGAACAGGCCGAAGTTCACGTTCATCGGCTGGAAGGTTTTTGCCTCGGCCCCGCCAGAGATATGGGTCACAAGTGCCCCCATCGCAGTTGTGTTCGGGATTGGATCGACGCTGCGGCCTTGGATTTCGGCAGCGGCCAAACGGCCCGCCAAAAGACCCATCGCGGCGCTTTCAACGTAGCCTTCAACGCCCGTGATTTGACCCGCGAAACGGATGTTCGGTCGGGATTTCAAGCGCATTTCAGCATCAAGAAGCGTGGGCGAGTTGATAAAGGTATTACGGTGAATACCCCCAAGTCGCGCGAATTCAGCATTCTCCAGACCGGGGATCATGGTAAACACTTCTTTTTGCGCGCCGTATTTCATTTTGGTCTGGAAGCCGACGATATTATACAACGTTCCCAATGCGTTATCGCGGCGAAGTTGAACCACGGCATAGGGTTTGTTGTCCGGGTCGTTGGCGTTGGTGAGGCCCACGGGCTTCATCGGACCAAAGCGGAGGGTTTCACGACCACGTTCCGCCATCACCTCAATCGGGAGGCAGCCGTCGAAATAACCCGCGGTTTCGCCTTCGTGGAATTCGGTTTTATCCGCGGCCAAAAGCGCGTCGATGAAGGCCTCATATTGGTCTTTGGTCATCGGGCAATTGAGGTAGGCGGTGCGCTCTTCCTCGGTTTCGCCTTTGTCGTAGCGGGACTGCATCCATGCCACATCCATATTCACGCTGTCGAAATAGACGATGGGCGCGATGGCATCAAAGAAGGCGAGCGCTTCAGCGCCTGTCTCTGCCTGAATGGCTTTGCCTAGGCCCTCGGACGTGAGCGGGCCTGTTGCGATGATCCAATGACCGTCGGAAGGAAGCTCTGTAATCTCTTCATAAGACACAGAAATATTCGGGTGCGCCATCAGTGCGGCAGTCACGCTTTCGGCAAAGGGATCACGGTCAACGGCCAGCGCGCCGCCTGCAGGGAGACGGTGTTTCGCGGCCATTTCCATAATGATCCCGCCCGCCTGACGCATTTCCCAATGCAAAAGACCCACGGCGTTTTGTTCGTGATCATCTGAACGGAACGAGTTCGAACAGACCATCTCGGCGAGGTTGCCCGTGCGATGCGCAAAGGTTTCGACCTTGGGACGCATTTCGTGGATAACCACTTGAACGCCTGCGTTTGCAGCCTGCCAAGCAGCCTCTGATCCGGCCATTCCGCCGCCGATAATATGAAGTGTCTGTGTCATGGTCGGGGATTTAGCTGTGGTGGGGGCAAAAGAAAAGGGCCGCGAGATGCGGCCCTGTCCTTATTCTTCGGTTGCCGGTGTTTCGGCTTCGCCCGTATCTGGGGCTTCTTCTTCGGCCTCTTCGATGCGGGCCACGGAAACGACCGTTTCGTCGGCTCGGGTGTTGAACACCTTTACGCCGCCAGCAGAACGTGAGCGGAAGCTGATGCCCTCGACAGGGACGCGGATCGATTGGCCAGTCGAGGTGACGAGCATGATCTGGTTGTCCATGTCGATTGGGAAGCAGGACACAATCTCGCCGCCGCGCATCTGTTTTTCAAACGCTGTGACACCCATGCCGCCACGTCCGCGCACAGGGTAATCGTGGGACGAGGTGATCTTACCAATGCCTTTGGCGGTGATGGTCAGGATCAGGTTTTCTGCCGCCGACATCTCTGCATAGCGTTCGGTGGACAGTTCGCCTGCTGGAACGTCATCCTCATCCGTCGCGTCATCCTCTGTCACGCCAGCCATAGCGCGGCGCATTTTGAGGTAAGCGGCGCGTTCTTGCGGATCAGCCTCAAAGTGGCGGATGACCGACATCGACACTACACGATCGTCGCCATTCAGACGAATACCGCGTACACCAGTGGAGGCACGCGAGTTAAACACGCGAACGTCCGTCGATGGGAAGCGGATCGCACGGCCAGAGTTGGTGACGAGCATAACGTCGTCATCCTCAGATGCGATGCGTGCGTTCACCAGTTCAACGCCATCAGGCAGTTTCATTGCGATTTTACCGTTACGCATAACGTTGGTGAAATCGGAGAGACGGTTACGGCGCACATCACCTGCGGAGGTCGCAAAGACGATTTGCAGGTTGTCCCATTCTTCATCCGGACGGTCGACGGGCATGATCGCCGCGATCGAGACGCCTTGCGGAATTGGCAGAATGTTGATGATCGCTTTGCCCTTGGCAGTGCGGCCACCTGCGGGCAGGCGCCACGTCTTGAGCTTGTAGACCATACCATCGGTCGTGAAGAACAAGAGCTGCGTGTGGGTGTTGGCCACAAAGAGGGTGGTGACCACGTCCTCTTCTTTGGTTTGCATACCCGACAGGCCTTTGCCGCCGCGACGCTGCGACCGGAATTCGGCGAGAGGGGTGCGTTTGATGTAGCCACCCGAAGTTACGGTCACGACCATATCCTCGCGTTCGATCAGATCCTCGTCGTCCATATCGGCGGCCCATTCGACGATCTCTGTGCGGCGCGGAACCGCAAAGAGTTCACGCACTTCGCGTAGTTCGTCGGAAATGATGCCCATGATCCGTTCGCGAGAGGCGAGGATTTCGAGGTATTCTTTGATCTTCTTCGCCAGCTCTTGCAGTTCGTCGGTGACCTCTTGGACACCGATTTGTGTCAGACGCTGGAGACGCAGTTCGAGGATTGCACGGGCCTGAGCCTCGGAGAGGTTATAGGTGCCGTCGTCGTTCACAGGGTGAAGCGGATCGTCGATCAGTTTCAGGTATTCGATGATCGAGCCAGCGGGCCAGCGACGAGTCATCAGTTTTTCGCGTGCATCCGCTGCGTCAGCAGAGGCGCGGATGGTTGCAACAACTTCGTCTACGTTGGTCACGGCAACTGCCAGACCACAGAGGATGTGCGAACGGTCACGTGCCTTGCGCAGTTCAAATGCGGTGCGGCGGGCGACGACTTCTTCGCGGAAGGTCACGAAGGCCGAAAGGAAGCCGTAAAGCGTCAGGGTTTCAGGCTTACCACCGTTCAGCGCGAGCATGTTGCAGCCAAAGCTGACTTGCATCGGGGTGAAGCGGAACAGCTGGTTCAGCACGACCTCGGCAGTGGCATCGCGTTTGAGTTCGACAACAACGCGAACGCCGTTACGGTCGGATTCGTCCTGAACGTGGGCGATGCCTTCGATCTTTTTGTCGCGGGCACACTCGGCGATCTTTTCGATCATCGACGCTTTGTTCACCTGATAGGGGATTTCGTCGACGACGATGGCCCAACGATCTTTGCGGATTTCTTCGACGTGGGTTTTGGCGCGGAGCACAACAGAACCACGCCCCTCAAGATACGCTTTGCGCGCACCAGAGCGGCCCATCATGACGCCGCCCGTAGGGAAGTCAGGACCCGGAACGTATTCGATCAGGTCAGCCGACGACAAATCGGGATTGTCGATCAGAGCAAGGGTGGCATCCACAACTTCGCCAAGGTTATGCGGCGGAATGTTGGTCGCCATACCCACCGCGATACCGCCCGCGCCGTTGACCAGCATGTTCGGGAAGCGCGACGGAAGAACGGTCGGCTCTTTATCTTTGCCGTCGTAGTTGTCGACAAAATCAACGGTGTCTTTGTCGATGTCAGCCAGCATATAGGCAGCTGGTTTATCCATGCGCACTTCGGTGTAGCGCATCGCCGCGGCACGGTCGCCGTCCATCGAACCAAAGTTACCCTGACCATCGAGCAAGGGCAGCGACATAGAGAAGTCCTGCGCCATGCGGACCAAGGCGTCATAGATCGCAGAGTCGCCGTGCGGGTGATATTTACCCATCACATCGCCCACTGGACGCGCCGATTTGCGGTAGGGTTTATCGTGCCCGTTGTTGGTCTCGTGCATCGCGAAAAGGATGCGACGGTGCACGGGTTTTAGACCGTCCCGAAGGTCGGGAATGGCACGGCTCACGATCACGCTCATCGCGTAATCGAGATACGAGGTCTTCATCTCGTCGATGATAGAAATCTGCGGTCCGTCGTGGTGCATACGCACGATCGCGGTTTCTTCTTCGTTTTCAGGGGTTTCCGGAGTATCGGTCACGTTGTCCGCCTGTCTGCCTGTTGGCTTCTATATCTTGTTTGGGTTCTTATACCGCAGTCAGGATATAGGGTGCAATGGCGGAAGGCGGAAAACGTCACCTGATTGGAAATACGGCCTATTTTGCCCGTTGTAGCATACCGAAAAGGTCGCGGGGATCGTCAGGGTCGGCCAACATATCGATGTTCGTATAATAAGGCGTTCCTGCGATAGCGCGGTGGACGTAACGCAGGGCGCTGAAATCCTCGATCGCAAAGCCGACGCTGTCAAATAACGTGATTTGATCGGCGCTGGTGCGGCCTGCCGCGGTCCCTGACATGACTTTCCAGAGTTCGGTCACGGGGTGATCCGCGTCGAGTTGCTGAATTTCGCCTTCGACCCGTGTTTGCGGCGGGTATTCCACAAAGATCGATGACCGATGCAGGATCGCGGAAGCCAATTCCGTCTTGCCGGGGCAATCGCCGCCGATGGCGTTGATGTGCACACCTGGGCCGACCATGTTGTCCGACAGGATCGTCGCGTATTGTTTGTCCGCGGTGCAGGTCGTCAGGATCTGTGCGCCCTCAATCGCCGCTTCGGCGCTGGTGCAAGGCGTCACGTTGAGGCCCGACGCCGCGAGGTTACGGGCGCATTTGGCGGTGGCGTTCGCGTCTTTGTCATAGAGACGCACGTCGGTGATGCCGCAGATTGCCTTGAATGCGATGCACTGAAATTCCGACTGCGCACCATTGCCGATCATGGCCATCGTCGTCGCACCTTTGGGCGCGAGGTGTTTGGCGGCGAGGGCTGACATTGCTGCCGTCCGTAGCGCGGTGAGCAAAGTCATTTCAGTGAGTAAAACTGGATAACCTGTCGCCACATCGGCCAAGATACCAAAGGCGGTGACCGTTTGGAGGCCTTCGCTCGTGTTCTTTGGGTGGCCGTTGACGTATTTGAACCCGTAATTTTCGTGGTCAGCGGCGGGCATGAGTTCAATCACACCAACATCAGAGTGGGACGCCACGCGCGGGGTTTTGTCGAATTCTTCCCAACGTTTGAAATCGCTTTCGATCTCGTCCGCGAGGTCACGCAGGATAGTCTCGAGGCCGATATGATGGACCAGTCCCATCATGTGGTCGACGGAGACAAACGGCACGAGGGCTTTGTCAGAGGGAAGGGTCATGCATAGCTCCGTGTAGGTCGGTCAAAGACGCGGCGACCAAGGAGAGAGGCCGTCAGGTCCACCATGAGGGACGCGGTTTTGCCGCGATCGTCGAGGAATGGGTTGAGTTCAACGAGGTCAAGCGAACAGACCGCGCCGCTGTCGCAGAGCATCTCCATCACGAGGTGCGCTTCGCGGACGGTTGCGCCGCCGGGGACGGTTGTGCCGACTGCAGGGGCGACCGAAGGGTCAAGGAAATCAACGTCGAGCGAAACGTGAAGGATGCCGTTCGCGGCTGCGACCTTATCAAGGAAAGATTGCAGCGGTTTGACGATGCCGACCTCGTCGATGGTGCGCATATCAACCAGCGTCGCGTCCGTGTCCGAGAGTGCATCATGTTCGGCAGGATCAACGGACCGCAGGCCAATCATGCAAAGGCGATCTGCGGGAATGGGAGCGGCAAGCGGCGGGAAATCTTCAAAGCCCTCACGGCCCGACACATAGCCCAACGGAGTGCCGTGTAGGTTGCCCGTCGTTGTGGTGTTGGGCGTGTGGTAATCGGTATGCGCGTCGAGCCAGAGCACGAAAAGAGGGCGCCCAATCTCCTGCGCATACTCCGCCATGCCCGCAACAGAACCGAGCGACAGCGCGTGGTCGCCACCTAAAAACACAGGCATCCCGTTTGGCGCATGGTCAACTGCCGCTTTGGCCAAGGTCCGTGTCCAGCCGACCGTTTCGTCGAGCTTGTAAACCTCGGGGTTTGAATGCGCGGGCAGGGGTCGCGTATCGGGCGTCAGGTTCCCGATGTCTGTCACGCTATGGCCGAGTTCAGTGATCGCTTCGGCAATGCCAGCGGTGCGAAAGGCGTCAGGCCCCATAAGGCAACCCCGACGGCGTTTGCCGCAGTCGACTGGTGCCCCGATTAAGATAAGGTGTTTCTGTGTCATAGGCCAAATATCCTTGCGAAATGGGGATGACAGAAGCGATCAAAATGTGCGAAATGAGCCAGCACTGATCAAATTGGAAAGCTAAGATGGACGAACTGGATCAACGCCTCATTGTCGCATTGAAACGTGACGCGCGTGCGAGCCTGTCCGAACTGGCTGCTGATTTGAACGTCACGCGCACGACGATCCGGTCACGGCTCGCGCGGCTTCAGGACAGCGGGGAAATCGTAGGCTTTACCGTGTTGACCCGCAACGACGTAGCGAAGAGCCCTGTGCGTGGTTTGATGATGTTAGAGATTGAGGGGCGCGGGACAGAGCGGATCATGTCCCGACTTTCTGCCATGCCAGAGGTAATGGCGGTTCATTCAACCAACGGTCAGTGGGATCTTATCGCTGAGATCGGGACGATGACCCTCGAAAAATTCGACGAAGTGCTGTTTGCCATTCGCCGTTTGGACGGGATCACGAGCAGTGAAACGAACCTACTGCTTTCAACCCGCCGTGGGGCGCGACGCTAGGACTGCTTTGATCCAGATGACCGCGAGGATGAAGGAAATAATCGCGTTCCAGCCTGGCATTGAAATACCCAAAAGCTCCCAGCTGATCTGATCGCACATCACGAGCTTTGGCCCGCTATCAACCGCGAGAAGGTCGTTGACGTTCATGCCTGAAAGGCCAGACCCCGTGCAAGAGGCTGGGCCATCCCAGTATTTGTGCTCAACGCCGAAGTGGTAAACGCCAATTGCACCAGTCGTCAGCGCGGCGAGTGCACCGAGTCCCGGCAAGAGGCGACCTTGGATCATCAGTGCGAGAAGGCCGATAACAACAGCAGCCGCATGGGGCCAACGTTGCCAGATGCACATTGCGCATGGCGGCAGGGCCATCAGCCGTTGAAACACGACCATCGCACCAAAGAGCATCGCGGCCGAACCGCCAGCCGCCAAAAGAACGTAGGTTTTGCGCGATGTGGTCATAGGTATTTCACCAGATAGAAGCCGCCGAACAAAAGAACGCAGCAGATTGCAAAGACGAGGCCGAGGCGTTTTTCGATAAAGTCACGGATCGGTTCGCCGAATTTCCACAACAGGCCTGCAACGATAAAGAAGCGCAGCGCGCGTGCCACGATGGCCGAGAGGATAAACGGGATCAGTGCGAATTGCAGCACGCCCGACGCGATTGTGATGACCTTGAACGGGAAGGGGGTCACACCTGCGACGAGGACGGCCCAGATACCAAAGCTGTCGAACTTGGCCTTGAACACTTCAAACTCGGCGCCTTTGCCGTAGAAATCGAGGATCGGTTTGCCGATGACGTCAAAGAGGCCGTAGCCGATATAATAGCCGAGCAGTGCACCAAGGACCGAGGCAATGGTCGCAACAGCTGCAATAAGGAACGCGCGGTTCGGGCGCGCCATGATCATCGGGATCATCAGGACATCTGGCGGAATTGGAAAAACGGACGATTCAATGAACGAAAGAAACGCTAGAACCCAGAGTGCATGCGGGTGATCCGCCAGCGACATGGTCCAAGAATAAAGTTTGCGAAGCATATGCGCCGTGCCTGTGTTGTTTTGCGCTTTAGGCCATGCAGGACCATCGGCGTCAAGCTTGCAGACGAACACGTTTTTGTTCAGAAACGCATGAGTTGAGTTGCGACAGGCGGGTGCATCATGAAATGGCAAGGACGGCGACAGAGTAAGAACATTGTTGATCGGCGTCGCGGCGGAGCCACGGGTGCCGTCGGTGGTGTGGGGGTTGTCGTGGTTCTATTGATCGGATGGGCGCTGGGTGTGGATGTCACGCCGCTCTTGTCAGAGCTCGAAGGGCAGGGTGGGACAACACAACTTTCGGCCGCCGATGAACGTGCGGCTGAGTTTGTTGCCGTGGCTCTTGCGGACACCGAAGAGATTTGGGCCGATATTTTGCCCGATCAGGCAGGGCAACAGTATGCAGAACCTGCCTTGGTTCTGTTTTCGGGCGCAACGCAGTCTGCTTGTGGTGGGGCTTCGGCGGCGACGGGGCCGTTTTATTGTCCCGCGGACAAACAGATTTATCTCGATACGGATTTCTTTGTGACGATGGAGCGGCAGTTGGGCGCGGGCGGTGATTTCGCTGCTGCCTATGTCGTCGCGCACGAGGTCGCACATTCTGTCCAGGATCAGCTAGGCATCTTGGGCGAAGCAAATCGAGTTCGTGCGCAGGTGAGCGAGGCGCAAAGCAATGCCATCTCTGTTCGGATTGAGCTTCAAGCGGATTGCTATTCGGGGATCTGGGCGCGTGCCGCGTCTCGAACATTGGGTACCGTTGAACGGGGTGATTTGGATGAGGCACTGAATGCGGCGCGGCAAATCGGCGACGATACATTGCAGCGCAATGCAGGGCGGAGCGTGCAGCCGCATACCTTTACGCACGGGACGTCGGATCAACGCGAACGTTGGTTCGAAAAGGGGTATCAGAGCGGCGACATGCGCCAATGCGATACATTTTCAGTTCAGCGACTTTGAGCGTTGACGACCCTGAAACAGCAGGATAAACGACCGCCACTGGCCGGTGTGGCGGAATGGTAGACGCAGGGGATTCAAAATCCCCCGACCCTAGGTCGTAAGAGTTCGAGTCTCTTCACCGGCACCAGTATTCTCTTAACAACACGATCTACCTTGCACCTGATGCGCTGTCGCGCGGCGGGTTCTTTTGTGCCGTTTGGCATGGTGTTTGCATCCGCTCTGACCACTTACGAATCAAATTCACCAAAGGGTGATTTTTTATATCCTTTCGAGAAGCTTTTTGGCCTCGATTCTTCAAAATATGCCGCCAATTAGAGCAAAATGTTCAAAATGTTTCTGTTTGGGAAACGAAGGGGCGACTTTGTCAGGATTTTTTTCGTGCTCAAATGAGGAAACTTTGTGTCGGGTTGGTTGATCACCAAGTCGAACCAATTTTCCACTATAGCGTTAGTTGGCTGGGCACCTTCTGATTTAAAATAAAGGAAAAATTCAGAATTTGGATTTTGGCGCTGTTGCGGTGAGATAAACAATAGCGTGTTTTTATGCGGCATCTTTCACGCATAAGGACGCAGAAACGCCACAGGTCTTTCTGTTAGGTTAAGGCGTTCATTACATTTTTCTCTTTGTTTGACCTATCCAATCGAATATCCAGTAATAGCCTAACTGGGGGGGGCAAATGACCGATTGGTGCGGTCATGGTGAGTGTCGGTTGCCGACATGAGCCGAATTGTGTCTGCGAAAGGGTTTTCCTTTTTGCCGATTTTTGGATCAACGCGCTTGAGGTGACTCTAGCGTGCGAGGTCCGAGTGTGTGCCCCTTGCAGGGGAGTGCACCGGAACTCGCATTTCCGGTCGGTTTTACCGATCGGGTGGGCAAATGGAGTTATAAGGTATGTCACTGTTCCTGCTGGATTGGACAAAGTGTCTTTTTGGTTCGACAAACACATTTACGGGTAGCTGGGGCAGCCTTGACTGCTACACCTCGTCAACATCAGGCTGCCATACGGTGTCGTATAACAACGACGACTGTTTGAAGCTCGATAACCACTATTCGGGTAACACTTACGACTTCGGTTTTGGGTGCGATGTTCAGGACGTCAGCTTTAACCTCTACGACATCAGCCTGAGCAAGTGTGGCACAGGCAACCTCTGTGACGTGGTATTTAAGAACGCTCTCGGTGAGATTGTTGAAGCGAAATATGAATGGATCAACAACTGCGTGTGCGTAACCTGCGCCGAGCCGATTGAAACGATCAAAATCTGCTACGATCCGAGCTGGCTCAATTATTGTGACCTGAAAATCGGTACTATCAGCTGCGCCCCCGTGCCCACCGAGGATGGCGTTGTTGAAGGCACTGCAGGCGATGATCTGATCGACGTAGCCTACGTTGGTGATCCTGACGGCGACAAAATCGACAATAACGATGCGATCTTGGCTGGTGAGACAGGCAATGACGACATTGTTGTTGCAGGTGACGGCGACGACACCGTGATCGCGGCTGATGGCAATGACGAAGTTTACGGCGGCGCTGGAAATGACGACCTCTACGGTGGTGCTGGCAACGACGTTCTGATTGGCGATCGTGAGAGCGCTGTTTACGGTTCGCCAAGCACGACAACGACTGTCCGCGAAAGCTTTAACTGGTCGCAGGCGCCCGATCCGCATGACAACACGTCGATCGATAATGACGATGATCTGAACACATTTACCCAGAACACAGGTTCGGTAAATGTGACCTTCTCGACCATTGCGACGGTGTATAGCCCTGACACGAACTTTGCGACCGATCAGCAAAAGGTTCACTCGATCGACAGCGGTACTGAAACGGTTAACGCTTATTCCTCGCTGGAATCTGAGTTGAACGCGAAGGGCGAAAGCGCGACCTACCAGTGGAGCTTTGACACCTCGGTCGAGAATATCTCGTTCCGTATCAACGACGTCGATTTTGACTCGACCGTTCAGGTTTATGCCTATGACGCCAACGGTGTTGCAGTTCCTGTCGATATCTCGGCTGGTGGCGGTGTAACGCTCAAGAACCTCGATGGCGTTGCTGGCTATGAAACTGGCGTCTCAAACGGTGGCGGCTCTGCCGATACTGACCCGTATTATTCGATGCTGGTGAATGTTGCTGGCCCTGTAACCAAGTTGGTCGTGAAGCACCTACAGGACGGCTACGACAATGCGGGCGTGAACATCACCGACTTGTTCTATGACGTAACGGTCAGCACCGACGATGGCGTTCCTGGTGACGATTTCATCGACGGCGGTGCTGGTGATGACATCATTGAAGGCAATGAAGGGAACGATACCCTTATCGGTGGTTCTGGCGACGACATGATCCACGGTGGTAGTGGCGACGACACCATTCAGGGTGACGGCGATAGCACAGGCAACGTGAGCCCCCAACCAGCTGTTTTGGATTGGAGCGATTTCGGTAGCACAGGTGCGACCGTTGCTAACGGCGCAACCCAAGATCTGGGCGGCGTCACTGTAACCTTTGGTTTTGATCCAGCGGTATCGGGTGCGACTGCGACTGTTTCGGGTGCTGCTCAATACGTCGAAACTGGCGAGAACTTTGACAATCACTCTGGTCTGCAGCTTTACGGTCCGACCACGGGTCACGCTGGTGATACCTCGACTGTTACGCTTGATTTCGCATCGAACACAGGCGGTTACTCTGACGAAGTTCAGAACGTAGCGTTCCGTATCAACGATATCGATGTCGGTACATCCTCCGATCCTCACCAAGATATCCTGACCATCCACGCCTATGACGCGAACGGCGTTGAGGTTCCTGTGACCTTTGTGGCCGAAGGTGGTCAGACGATCTCTGGCAACACGATTACCGCGCATGATCTGGACAACGGCACGATCAACACGGGCACTGCGAAAGGCTCTGTCCTGATCCAAATCGCGGATCCTGTGGCCCGCATCGTGATCGACTACGGTAACGGCGCGACCACGGACCAAGCGGTCACGATCACCGATATGTCGCTGGAAACCATTTTGGCGGATGACGATGCTGGTAATGACTACCTTGACGGTGGCGACGGCAACGACTTGATCGAAGGCAATGAAGGCGATGACCGTCTCATCGGCGGCGACGGCAATGACACTCTTTTGGGGGGCGACGGCAACGACATCATCGACGACGTGCGCGGCACCGACAATGACGGCAACGGCGATGACTACGCTGACGGCGGCGCAGGCAACGATGAAGTTTGGACTGGCAAAGGCAACGATACGCTTCTGGGTGGTGATGGCGACGATACCCTGGGCGGTGAAGCTGGCGACGACATCCTTGATGGTGGAGAAGGTGCGGATATCATCCTTGGCGGTGATGATGCTGACGTTATCTATGGTGGCGCTGGCGACTACGTCGACGGCGGCGCTGGTGGCAACGACTTCGATGTTCTCGACCTGACGGGTAAAGGCCCGTTCTACCTCGAGAATGTGACACCTGACAGCAACGGCAACGGCACCAACGGTACCGTCGTCTTTGTTGACGCCAACGGCGTACCGACGGGTGAAACCCTGAACTACGTCGAAATCGAACAGATCATCGGTGATGAGTTCAATCGCGCTCCGGAAGCCAATGATGACTCGATTACCACGGATGAAGATACAGCCGTGACCATCAATGTGCTGGCAAACGATACGGACCCAGATGGCGACACGCTGACCATCACCGAAGCCACGGTTCCTGCTGAGCAGGGCTCGGTCGAGATTGTGAACGGCCAGCTGGTGTTCACTCCTGCCGATGATTTCAACGGTGAAGCGACGATCAGCTACACGGTCACCGATCCAGACGGCAACACGGACACTGCCAATGTTGTGGTCACCGTTAACCCTGTTGATGACGCACCAGAAGCTAACGACGACACCGCGACCACCGATGAGGACACCGCTGTCACCATCGACGTGCTCGACAACGACAGCGATCCGGACAACCAGCCGCTGACGATTACTGAGGCGACGGTTCCTGCTGAGCAGGGCTCGGTCGAGATCGTGAACGGTCAACTGGTGTTCACCCCTGCCGATGACTTCAACGGCGAGGCAACGATCAGCTACACGGTCACCGATCCCGATGGGAACACGGACACCGCCAATGTTGTGGTCACTGTTAACCCTGTTGACGATGCGCCGGAAGCGTTGGACGACACGGCGACCACCGATGAGGACACCGCTGTCACCATCGACGTGCTCGACAACGACAGCGATCCGGACAACCAGCCGCTGACCATCACCGAAGCCACGGTTCCTGCCGAGCAGGGCTCGGTCGAGATTGTGAACGGCCAGCTGGTGTTCACCCCTGCCGATGACTTCAACGGCGAGGCAACGATCAGCTACACGGTCACCGATCCCGATGGGAACACGGACACCGCCAATGTTGTGGTCACTGTTAACCCTGTTGACGATGCACCGGAAGCTAACGACGACATCGCAACCACCGATGAGGACACAGCTGTCACCATCGACGTGCTCGACAACGATAGCGATCCGGACAACCAGCCGCTGACGATTACGGAAGCCACGGTGCCTGCTGAGCAGGGCTCGGTCGAGATTGTGAACGGTCAACTGGTGTTCACCCCTGCCGATGACTTCAACGGCGAGGCGACGATCAGCTACACGGTCTCTGATCCAGACGGCAACACGGACACAGCGAATGTTGTGGTCACCGTTAACCCTGTCGACGATGCACCGGAAGCGTTGGACGACACGGCGACCACCGATGAGGACACCGCTGTCACCATCGACGTGCTCGACAACGACAGCGATCCGGACAACCAGCCGCTGACGATTACAGAAGCCACGGTTCCTGCCGAGCAGGGCACGGTTGAGATCGTGAACGGTCAACTGGTGTTCACACCTGCCGATGACTTCAACGGCGAGGCAACGATCAGCTACACGGTCTCTGATCCAGACGGCAACACGGACACTGCCAATGTTGTGGTCACCGTTAACCCTGTTGATGACGCACCAGAAGCTAACGACGACACCGCGACCACCGATGAGGACACCGCTGTCACCATCGACGTGCTCGACAACGACAGCGATCCAGACAACCAGCCGCTGACGATTACTGAGGCGACGGTTCCGGCAGAGTAGGGCTCGGTCGAGATTGTGAACGGTCAACTGGTGTTCACACCTGCCGATGACTTCAACGGCGAGGCAACGATCAGCTACACGGTCGCGGATCCAGACGGCAACACGGACACCGCCAATGTAGTTGTGACGGTGAACCCTGTTGACGATGCACCAGAAGCGTTGGACGACACCGCGACCACCGATGAGGACACCGCTGTCACCATCGACGTGCTCGACAACGACAGCGATCCAGACAACCAGCCGCTGACGATTACTGAGGCGACGGTTCCTGCTGAGCAGGGCTCGGTCGAGATCGTGAACGGTCAACTGGTGTTCACCCCGGCGCCTGACTTCAACGGCGAGGCGACGATCAGCTACACGGTCACCGATCCCGATGGCAACACGGACACAGCGAATGTTGTGGTCACCGTTAACCCTGTTGATGACGCACCGGAAGCGGTGGACGACACCGCGACCACCGATGAGGACACAGCTGTCACCATCGACGTGCTCGACAACGACAGCGATCCAGACAACCAGCCGCTGACGATTACAGAAGCCACGGTTCCGGCCGAGCAGGGCTCGGTCGAGATCGTGAACGGTCAGCTGGTGTTCACCCCGGCGCCGGACTTCAACGGCGAGGCGACGATCAGCTACACGGTCACCGATCCCGATGGGAACACGGACACAGCGGTTGTGAATGTTGATGTTCTGCCGGTGAATGACCTCGTTGCGGTGGATGACGTTGCGCAGACGGACGAAGATACGCCTGTAACCATCGACGTTGTGGCCAACGACCAGAACCCAGATGGCGGTGCGCCTACTGTGATTGGTGCAACTGTCCCTGCAGCCCAAGGCACTGTGGCGATTGTTGGTAATAAGCTGGTCTTTACACCTGCAACGAACTTCTTTGGTGAGGCGACGATCGACTACACCATCGAGGACGAAGAGGGTGCGGTCGATGTGGCTAAAGTCACGGTCACTGTAAACAGCGTTCTTGAGGCACCGATTGCGGTTGATGATGTTGAAACGACTGACTTTGAAACGGCAGTCACCATTGACGTTCTGGAAAACGACAGCGATCCAGATGGCACTGTCCTAACGGTGACAAATGCATCTGTCCCTGACGTTCATGGCAGCGTCGCAATCGTTGACAATAAGGTTGTCTTTACACCTGCAGCTGGCTTCGAAGGTGAGGCGACAATCAGCTATACCATCGAAGATGCGGATGGTCTGACCGCTGATGCTGTTGTCACTGTGACGGTGAATGATACGCCTCCGCCGCCTCCGCCAGTTCCAGATGGAACGGTCGAAGGGACCTCGGGCGACGATATCATTGACGACAACTATGCGGACGATCCGAATGGTGACTTCGTTGACAATGATGACGCGATCCTGCCGGGTGACACTGGTAATGACGACCTGATCTATGGCTACGAGGGTGATGACACCATCCTCTCGGGCGATGGAGATGACGAAGTCTATGGCGGCGTCGGCAATGATACGATCCTAGATGATAGTGGTTCGGATACAGTCTTTGGTGAAGATGGTGACGATATCATCAACACCGCAGGTGGTCAGCAAAGCCCCGATACGGCCTATCCAGGTGTCTATGCGGCTGATAGCGATCCATTCGATGATCGGGATACCGTTTATGGCGGAGCTGGCAACGACACGATCACCACGGGCGATGACAATGACACCATTTATGGTGGCACTGGCAATGACACGATTGACGGTGGCGTCGATGACGACCTGATCTACGGTGAGGATGGCAACGATACCATCATCGGCAGCGAAGGCGATGACCAGATCCTCGGCGGTGACGGCGACGACCTGATCTACGGTGGTTTGACGACTGATGTCCTCGACCTTCCTGATGATCTGGATGGCGACGGTGATAGCAACGACCTCGGTGAAGACCTTGTTACCAATAACAACAAGGACATCATTTCGGGCGGTGCTGGCAACGACACCATCTACGGCGGCGATGACGATGACCTGATCAGCGGTGGCGCTGGCAACGACTTCGTTGATGGCGGTATTGATGACGACGTCATTCACGGCAACGCTGGTGATGACACGCTGCAAGGTGGCCAAGGTGACGACCTCATCTTTGGTGGGGACGATGATGACATCATCATCGGTGGCCCGGGCGAAGACATCATGCAGGGTGGCTTCGGGAATGACACCTTCTACGGCGGCAACGGTGGCGACATTGTTGTCGGTGGCGAAGACGCTGATGGTCTAGATGTTGACGTGCTGAACCTGACCGGCAGCGGTGTCGATCATATCGTCTACAACAGCAACGATCCTGAAGCTGGGACTGTGTTCTTCAACGATGGGTCCGTGATGACCTTCTCGGAAATCGAGAATGTTATTCCGTGCTTCACACCAGGTACGTTGATCGCGACACCGCGTGGCCAGGTTCCTGTGGAACAGCTCCATGTTGGTGACAAGATCATCACCCGCGACAATGGCATCCAAGAGATTGCTTGGTTGGGTCAGAAAGAGATGCCGGGCAAGCAGCTGATTGCGAACCCGCACCTCAAGCCGATCCTGATCAAGGCAGGCGCTTTGGGTAACGGTCTGCCGGAACGTGATATGCTTGTGTCGCCGAACCACCGTGTTCTGGTCGCCTCTGACCTCACGCAACTCTACTTTGAAGAGCGTGAAGTTCTGGCTGCGGCGAAACACTTGGTCGGTAGCGGGGGTATCCATCAGGTTGATGTGACCAACACGACTTACATTCACTTCATGTTTGAACGTCATGAAGTGGTGCTGTCGGATGGCGCGTGGACAGAGAGCTTCCAGCCGGGTGATTACAGCCTCAAAGGTATCGGCAACAGCCAACGGAACGAGATTTTCGAACTCTTCCCAGAGCTGAAAGAGAAAGCGGGCATTCAGGATTATCAATCCGCTCGTCGTGCGCTGAAAAAACACGAGGCCAAACTTCTGGTCCGTTAAGACGTGCAGCTGACCGGAAGGGGGCTACTTTTCCGGTCGCAAGTCTGAAGGTGGGTCAGACAGCCATCCCGATGATCTTGGGCGACACCCTCGTGGCCCGAGACATCGGGATGTTGCGTTTCAGCGGCCTGTTTCTGCGCGAAATTCGGCCCAGTCCTCGGGCGTGTCGAGGTCGCGTCGGGCGCGTTGATCGGGCAGGGGAATGAGGTGCATTCGGTCGCGATATGGGCGCACGATGCAGTTGCCACCTTGATCGCCGCTAATCGTAGCAAAATTTTCGCGCAACGAGCCGTCGAAAAGGATCGGATGACCGGGTTGCAGGTCTTCGGTTGCGCCGCGCCAAATGAGGGCATCGGGGGCAATGGTTGGACCCGCTAGAACAGCGGCCATATCTGTGGTTTCAATTTCAACCAAATCAGGCAGAACCATGAGCAAATGGGACCACTCCGGCATTTGCGCGACTGCTCCACGCATGGAACCTGACATTCCCTCGGATGCTTCGGGGACGATGAGATGGTTCACGGGCAGGTCCGCGATGAGCGCCAGACGCGGGTGGTCTGCCGATGACAGGGCGACGTAGACGGGAAGGCCAAGCCCGAGCGCGCGTTCACACTGAAGCCGCAACAAGGGCACGCCATCGACAAGCTCGCACAGTTTATCACCGCCGCGCATCCGCGACGACTGCCCAGCAGCGAGGATCAGGACGACAGTGCCAACGGAGGGTGCCGGCGCTGTCATGATTTTACGGAAGGATGCGGGTGTATTTGGTGCCTTCAAGCGTGGCGCCAACGCGGAACCCCGCCTGAGCGAACACGACCGCAATCACGGGTGACAGCGAAGTCGTCGTCTGAGCGCGCAGTGTATCGCCCTGATCGTTCAGCGCGTATTCGATGTCCGCACCTGCGGCCCAACCCGTAGAGGAACGGAACTCCATCAGCGCTTCTTCGGTCATGAAGAACAGGACGTGGCTATATTGCTGACCGCCAAGCTGGAGGCCCGCGCTTGCCGATGCGGCAGAGTAGTAATCGACGGTGGATTGGCTGATCCGCAGGGCACCACGACCGAACGATCCACCTAGGCCAAAGCCAACTTCGGTGACGAGCGGCATAACCAGCATACCAGCGGCTTTCATCGAAAGATCGCGGGTCGCAGGGTAGGTGCTATACATATACGACAGCGTGCTATCGACGCGCGCGTCAATTGTCGCGGCGGCATTTGTGCCAACACCGTTGGAACAGGCGGCGACAGTCGTTGCCAAAGAGCCTAGCGCAAAATTGCGACGGGTAAGAAGGGTCATTGCTCGTGCCTCTATCTGGGGGCGGCTTATGCCGCTCTATCACGCGAACTATAGGCGCGATTTTCGCTCCTGTCATCCACTACATAAGGTGTGCGCGGGTGTCAGCCGTTTAAGAGCCGCGCCGCCTCGGGGGCGAAATACGTCAGGATGCCGTCGCAGCCTGCGCGTTTAAAGCACAGGAGGCTTTCGAGCATGACTTTTTCCCCATCGAGCCAACCGTTTTGAACGGCCGCTTGGATCATCGCGTATTCGCCTGAAACTTGATAGGCATAGGTCGGCACGCCAAAGCTGTCTTTCACACGACGACAGATGTCGAGGTAGGGCATTCCCGGTTTCACCATAACCATATCCGCGCCTTCCATTAGGTCGCGTTCAACAAGTCGCAGCGCCTCATCACTGTTGCCCGGATCCATTTGGTAGGTCTTTTTATCGCCCTTTAGCGCGCCCGATGCACCAACGGCATCTCGGAACGGACCATAGAAACCCGACGCGTATTTGGCGGTGTAGGACAGGATCGCAACGTTCTGATGGCCTTCGCTCTCTAGCGCTGATCGCATTGCGCCGATGCGGCCATCCATCATGTCGGACGGGCCGAGGATATCCGCACCAGCTTCTGCCTGAGCCAGTGCCATTTTCACCAATGCCTCTACCGTTTCATCATTGATGATCTCGCCATCGACCACATAACCGTCGTGCCCATTGATGTTATATGGATCGAGCGCGATGTCCGTCATGATTGCCATTTCGGGAACGGCATCTTTGATCGCGCGAATTGCTGTGTTCGTCAGGTTGTCGGGTGACCACGCCATCGCGCAATCTTCGGTCCGATGTTCCATCGAGGTGTAGGGAAACAGGCACATCGCGGGGATACCCAAGTCGTGCGCTTCTTTGGCCGCCTTTACCACGCGGTCGATCGTTTTACGGGTCACACCTGGCATCGACGCGATTGAGGTTTCATCGTCGCGGCCTTCCATGAGGAAGACGGGCCAGATGAAATCGTCTGTGGTCAGCGTGTTTTCACGAACCAAAGCGCGAATGGCAGGGGATTTACGAACGCGGCGCAAACGAGCGGCAGGGTATTGGGCGACGGTGGGTTTCATAGCGGGCCTTTCATGTCACACACGATGGGTGCCACGGAAATTTCATGACGACAAGTCTAGGCTTTGCCGCAGGTGAAGTTTAGGTTGGCGCAAAACAAAGATCAGGCACGACAGTGAACTGGACCCAGACGGTATTTGAAGTCATCGATTTGCGCTCTTTCTCGAACCTTTGGTTCTGGATTGCGCTCGCTGTGCTGTGGTCGACGACCAGCCATTGGGTGATTGGTGTTCCCTTTGACCTTATTCAACGTGCCGCCCGCGAGGGTGGAGAGCCGTTTGCAGACCTTCAAGCTATTGTTCGGGTCAACGTGAATCGTCTTTTGTATATCTCTCATCAATCCGGGCTATGGCTTACGGGCTTTATGTGCTTTGTGCTGACGGGGCTGTTTTTGTTGGCGTTCGTTTACCATATCGAATTCGCAGAAGCGCTGTTCCTCCTCGGGTTTCCGTTGTCATTGGTTGGACTTTTGTCGATCAATACGGCGATGCTGATTAGGTCCGAGGGCATGGAGCCTGAGGTGCTGTTTCGCCGTTTGCGACGTCACCGCACCTATGTGCAATTCATCGGTATGTTCTCAATCTTTGTGACTGCGACTTACGGGATGTATCAGAACCTTGGCGGTGCCTACGGGTTCTGAGTTGACTTTACCCCGTGGCGGGGTAGGTCTCGCGCATGAAATCACAATCCCACATTACCGTTTGCGGCGCCCCCGAAGGGTTTGACGCGAAATTGATCCTTGATGAAGTCGGAAAATCCGGCGCTCCCGTGCTCCACATCGCACGGGATGATCGTCGATTGACCGAAATGCAGGCGGCCTTGGCGTTTTACGCGCCTGAGGTGCCTGTAGTCGTGTTCCCTGCGTGGGATTGTTTGCCTTATGACCGTGTGTCACCGAACGCTGATATTTGTGCGGCCCGTATGGCGACCTTGGCGGCATTGGCGCATGGAATGCCAAAGCAGTTCGTTCTGCTGACGACGCTCAATGCAGCGACACAACGTGTCCCTGCGCGGGGGCTGCTGAAAGAGGCGTCCTTTACGGCGCGGGTGAATAGCCGCATCGATGAGGCTGCGTTAAAACAGTATTTGGTCCGCATGGGATTTACCCAATCGCCGACGGTGATGGAGCCTGGCGACTATGCGGTTCGGGGCGGGATCATTGATATCTTCCCTCCAGGTGAAGCGGGTCCTGTACGACTGGACCTCTTTGGTGACGTTCTCGACAGTGCGCGACGGTTTGATCCAGCGAGCCAGAGGACAACGGAAAAGCTCGATGTCGTAGAACTCGCGCCTGTCTCAGAGGTGATCCTCGATGAGGCAGCGATCACGCGTTTTCGTCAGAACTACCGTATCGAATTTGGCGCGGCTGGCACTGACGATCCGCTGTATGAGGCGATCAGTGCGGGGCGCAAACATGCGGGCGCGGAACATTGGCTCGGGTTTTTCCACGACCACCTCGAGACGCTGTTTGATTACGTCCCAACCGCAACGGTGACGATTGACGATCAGGTCACGCCAACGCGGCTCGCCCGATGGACGATGATCGAAGACGCCTATGACACGCGGATGTTTGCCCTGAAACAAAAGGGGCGGATGGACAGCGTTTATAAGCCAGCACCGCCCGCCTTGATGTATATGGACGATCCCACATGGGATGCCGTCATCGCGGATCGTCGTGTGCTGCAATTTACGCCGCTCAAACAATCGACTGGTCTGGGTGTGATCGACGCAGGCGGTCGTATTGGTCGCGATTTCGCACCTGAGCGCCAGCAGGAAAACGTAAACCTTTTCAAAGCTCTGATGCTGCACGTTAAGGCGCGGGCGTCTGAAGGGCCTGTTGTTGTTGCCTCCTATTCCGAGGGTGCGCGCGAACGTCTGATGGGGCTTTTGGAGGATGAGGGCGCTGGCGAAGTGATCCCCGTGCAGAACTTCTCTCGCGTTGGGAAATCAGGTCTACACCTCGCCATATGGCCCCTTGAAAAAGGATTTGAAACCAAAGGCCTGACGGTCATTTCAGAACAGGATGTTCTGGGTGATCGCCTCATTCGCCAGACCAAGAAAAAGCGTAAAGCTGAGAATTTCCTGACCGAAACGCAGAGCCTGACACCCGGTGATCTGGTCGTGCACGTTGATCACGGTGTCGGACGATACAAGGGGCTTGAGGTCGTTCAAGCCTTGGGCGCCGCGCATGAGTGTATTCTCCTTGAATATGCCGAAGGATCAAAGCTTTACCTGCCTGTTGAGAACATCGAACTGCTGTCCAAATTTGGGCACGAAGATGGTCTCTTAGATCGTCTGGGCGGTGGTGCATGGCAGGCGAAGAAAGCCCGCATGAAAGAGCGTATTCGCCAGATGGCGGAACGTTTGATCCGCGTAGCGGCCGAACGTGAGTTGCGCAAAGCGCCTGTTCTGTCACCACCCGATGGCATGTGGGATCAGTTCCTTGCGCGTTTCCCCTATGCAGAAACCGAGGATCAGCTACAAGCGATTTCCGATGTGCTAGAGGATCTAGATTCAGGTCGTCCGATGGATCGTTTGATCTGCGGCGATGTGGGTTTTGGCAAGACCGAGGTTGCAATCCGCGCCGCCTTTGTTGCGGCGATGTCGGGTGTTCAGGTGGCGGTGATTGCGCCGACGACTCTGCTTGCGCGTCAGCACTATAAGAACTTCGCCGAACGGTTCCGTGGCTTCCCGATCAACGTCGCGCCTCTGTCGCGGTTTGTCAGTGCTGGGAATGCGGCGAAAACCCGTGAGGGCATGGCGAACGGGCAGGTCGATATTGTTGTCGGAACCCATGCGCTGCTGGCGAAAGGCGTGAAATTCAACAACATCGGCCTCCTGATCATCGACGAAGAGCAGCACTTTGGCGTTCAGCATAAGGAACGTCTGAAACAATTGCGCTCTGATATTCACGTTCTCACGCTGACCGCGACGCCGATCCCACGGACGCTGCAATTGTCGCTCTCTGGGGTGCGCGATCTGTCGATCATCGGCACGCCACCCATCGACCGTTTGGCAATCCGTACTTATGTCAGCGAGTTTGACACCATCACGATCCGCGAGGCGCTCTTGCGCGAGCATTATCGTGGTGGCCAGTCGTTCTTTGTTGTGCCGCGTCTGTCTGATCTGCCTGAAATGGAGGATTGGCTCAAACGCGAAGTGCCAGAAGTGTCGTTCGTCGTTGCACACGGTCAAATGGCGGCGGGTGAGCTCGATGATCGTATGAACGCGTTCTACGACGGGAAATACGACGTGCTGTTGGCAACAACGATTGTCGAGAGCGGGTTGGATATTCCGACAGCGAACACTATGATCGTGCATCGTGCTGATATGTTTGGTCTGGCACAGCTCTATCAAATCCGAGGGCGTGTTGGTCGATCGAAGACCCGAGCCTATGCCTATCTGACGACGAAGCCGCGTGCGAAACTGACGCCTCAGGCTGAAAAGCGTCTTCGAGTACTAGGGAGCCTCGATACCCTCGGGGCTGGATTTACCCTTGCGTCGCAAGACCTTGATATCCGTGGTGCAGGTAATCTGCTCGGTGAAGAGCAGTCGGGCCACATCAATGAGGTCGGGTACGAGTTGTATCAGCAAATGCTGGAAGACGAGATTGCGCGGATCAAGTCTGGCGCGATTGGTCTGTCGGATGATGATGGACAGTGGGCGCCTCAGATCAACCTTGGCGTTTCTGTATTGATCCCAGAGACTTATGTGGCTGACCTTGATGTGCGTCTTGGTCTCTATCGTCGCTTGTCTGCGCTGACCAAGAAGGTCGAACTCGAAGGGTTCGCGGCTGAACTGATCGACCGTTTCGGTCCGTTGCCGAAAGAGGTGAACACCCTGATGCTCATCGTGCGGATCAAAGCGATGTGCAAACGCGCGGGTATTAGCCAGCTAGACGGTGGACCGAAGGGTGCTACCATTCGGTTCCACAACGATAAATTCGCATCACCTAAAGGGTTGGTCGAATTTATTCAGGCGCAAAAAGGCATGGCGAAGGTCAAAGACAACAAGATCGTCGTTGGCCGCGAGTGGAAAACTGAAGCGGACAAGATCAAAGGGGCCTTTGCAATTGCCAAAGACCTTGCTGAAAAAGTTGCTGAGGATAAAAAAAGTAAGCAGGCGTAACGCGTTACGCCTGCCTTTTTATGCATCTGTTGCGATCATCTCTTTGATGTCAGCGATGACTTTCGACCACAGGTCGGTCGGTTGTGCGCCCGCGATAGCGTGTTGGCCGCCGACGATATAGGTCGGCACCGAACGGACACCCATTTCGCGGCTGTGCGCCTCGCGGTTAAGAATACTTTCCACATCTGAGTCCGACTTCAAAAGTCGTGCAATAACAGCCGCGTCCAGTCCGATGCTATCAGCGATATCGCAAAGGACCTCGGCGCTACCGATGTCTCGACCTTCGGTCCAGTAGGCCTTCAGCAGGGCAGACATGGCTGCCGTTTGACGGCCTTCGATCCCTGCCCAGAACACGAGGCGATGTGCGTCCAAGGTGTTCGGCGTGGTTTTCATGTCATCGAAATTGAACGTCACGCCAGCTTGATCCGCGTGTTTCTGCAGTTCGACATGAGCCGCGACTGCAGCGTCCTTGCTGCCAAAGATCCCTTCGAGGTACGCGGCGCGATCGACGCCGCCCTTGGGCAGTGCGGGGTTCAGCTGGAACGGGTGCCATTCAACGGTAAAGGGATGGTCTGGCGCTTGTTCTAGGGCACGGTCCAGATAGGCCTTGCCAATATAGCACCACGGGCATGACGGATCGGCGAAAATATCAAGCTTGACCATGTGTGGCCTCCCAATCGGCGCGCAAGTTGCGGCGCAGTAGTTTGTTGTTTGCGCCACGCGGTAACACAGAGACACGCACAAAGATACGAGGGCATTTATAGCGAGCAATTCGCGAGGCCGCAAAAGCCGCGAGCGCGTCAGTGTCGATCTCTTTGGCGCTGGTGTAAAAAGCGGCGATCACGGTTGTGTCGGCTTTGACGGTGACTTCGCTCGCGGCGACCTCGTGGATGTCGGGGTGCGTGGCGAGGGCTTCTTCGACTTCGACAGGCGAGACGCGATAGCCGCCTGCGTTCATCATATCGTCCGCGCGGCCCTCATATGTGATGGCGCCATCCTCTGACATTCGACCAACATCGCCCGTGAGGAACCAATCGCCGACAAATCGCGCTGCGGTTTCTTCGGGTTGATCGAGGTAGCCGATCATCAACCCGAGATCGGATTTGTGAACTGCGATGGTGCCTGCCGTGCCGATAGGCGCAGGGCCGTTTTCATCGATCAAAGCGATCCGTCGACCTGTCTGAGGGAAACCGAGTGTTCCAGTGGGCGCAGGGCGCGACGGGGAACTCGATAGGAACGTCGAACATTCGGACATGCCGTAAGCTTCGTAGAGTTTGGAGCCTGTCGCGGCGGTCCACGCCTTACGAAGGCTTTCGGGCAGTTTTTCGCCCGCGGAAAACCCGTGTCTGAGGGTCGACATGGCAGGAATCTCAGAGCGCAACATTTGACGATACACACCCGGTGCTGCGGCGATTAGTGTTGCCTTATGTGCTGTGATGAGCGCGGGGAGGTCCGTAGGTTTCGTCCCGTTTGCCGGGATGAGGGCCGTTGCACCAGCTGCCCAAGGGTCCATGAGCCCCGTGCCCAGCGTATAGGTCCAGTTGAATGCGCCTGCGTGCATCAGGCGGTCTGTCGGACGCAAATCATACCAGCCCGTCCACATCATTTGACGCGCCCAGACTGCGCGGTGGGCGTGAACGACGGCACGAGGTTTTCCAGAGGTGCCAGAGGTGTAGATGATATAGGCGGGTCGATCAGACGGTCCGAAATCAAACGGCGCAGGGGCGAGGCTGTGAAACGCCTCCAGTTCTGACGCCATCAGGATAGGAGCGGAGTGATCGGGGAGGGCGATCCCGTCATCGGCAACGATGAGGGCTGGGTCAATCTCTTTTGCGATCTTGCCGATCTCTGTCGCGGTGAGCTGCGAGGAGGTCGGGACAGGAATGAGCCCGACGGCAATGGACGCCAGATAGCAAATCGGGAACTCGGGCGTATTGCCCAAGCGCATCAAAACGCGGTCACCAACGGTCAATCCTTTGGCCAGAAGTCCAGCCGCGACGCCACGGATTGCGGTTTCTAGATCCGCAAAAGTCCATTCCTCGGATGTGTTTTCGCTGATCACAGAGAGGGCGACCTTGTCGGGCGTTGCACGGCCAGCCTGCAGGACGTGGTCGGCCATATTGAACGGCTCAGGACAGGCAGTGAAAGGGCTGGTGTCGATTTCGCTAATCATGTGACATCGCTAGAAGGGCTTTGAGGTCATTGCAAGCATATCAATCAAAGCCGTATACAGACGCCATGACAAAAAACGACAATACGAGCCTCATCCGCATTGCCCGCGAAAGCGGCGAAACTGAATCGGCACTGCCTCTCGATTTAGGGGTGCGGGTTCGTGAGTTGCGCAAAGAACGGGATTGGACGCTTGAGCAAGCGGCCCAACAGGCGGGGCTTGCGCGGTCGACCTTGTCAAAGATTGAAAACGGGCAAATGTCACCGACCTATGACGCACTTAAAAAGCTCGCTGTCGGGTTGGGAATTTCCGTGCCTCAGTTGTTCACGCCGCCCAGTCGGACTCAGGTCAATGGCCGCATGGTCATGACACGTGGTGGCGAAGGTGGTGCGCATATCACCGCAACCTATGAACATGAGATGCTGGCGGATCAGTTGACCAAAAAGCAAATGCTGCCGTATCGCGCTCGTGTCCGAGCACGCAGCATGGATGAGTTCGACGGTTGGGTGCGCCACGATGGCGAAGAGTTTTTGTATGTGCTGACGGGCACGGTCAAACTATTCACCGAATTTTACGAGCCTGTTGAGATGAAACGCGGCGATAGCGCCTACTACGATGCGTCAATGGGGCATAACGTTGTGTCGACCAGCCCCGAAGATGCATTGATCCTTTGGGTCACTTCGCTCGCCTAATGAAAAGGGCCGGCGAGCCGGCCCGAATTTCAGCTTAGAACCACGTTTGAACCGTGCGTGCACCGCCTGCGATATCTTCGCCGACGCCTGCAACCGTGTTGCAGCCAGCGAGAGCCAGAAGCGTCGCAGCGACTAGGACGGCCTTAGTCTTCATGCCACCAGACATCCGGTTGCCAGCCTGGCCAGTCGCCAAAGATGGGCATTTCTGCGGGGTAGTGGAGGTCTTTGTCATGCGCAATCCGTGTGATGTTCCATTGGTAGATCGGTAGGACGTATCGCCCCGAAGTGAGGACGCGGTCAAGTGCCCGTACTGCCGCTACAAAATCGTCTTGGCTCTCTGAGGTCAAGAGATGCCCGATTAAGGCGTCTACAGCTTCGGACTTTACGCCCATGAGGTTACGCCCGCCTTGGGTGTCAGCATATTCAGAGCCGTAGTAGGCGTATTGTTCGTTGCCAGGCGAGAGTGACAGGCCACGTCGGTAATAGGTCACATCGAAATCATAGGTGCCGTTGCGTTCTGCAAACTGGGCGCTGTCGACGTTTGTCACTTTGGCCTGAACCCCGACCCGCTGGAGGGCTTGGACATACATATCGGCGATGGCTTCGATTTCGCTTGCGCCTGTTTGGATCAGGATTTCGAATTCAAAGGCCTGACCGTCAGCATCGCGTAGAACGCCGTCAGCACCGGGCGTCCAACCAGCTTCTTCGAACATGGCGAGAGCTGCGCGCACTCCACGACGGTTAAACTCACTGCCATCACTTACGGGCAGTTCGTATCCGTCAATCGCACCAGGCAGGAGGCTATCTGCGAAGGGTTCTAGGAACTCACGAACGCGGCCCTCAGCGGGACCATTTCTCATCCCGAGCGGCGAGTTTGAATAATAAGAGGTAATGCGCGGCTGGCTGCCACCTGTCATCGCCTCGTTGATGAATTCAAAGTTGAACACCTGCAGCATCGCATCACGCACGCGCCAATCGTCGAACGGGGCGCGGCGGGTGTTCATCACAAAGCCTGTCATCCCAGAAGGACGTTCGTGTGTCAGGACGGCCTTTACCACGTCGCCGTCTTGAACGCGGGGGAAGTCGTATTGGGTGTCCCAGCGGGCCTCGTTGAATTCACGGGTGAAGTTGACTTCGCCTGTTTTGAACGCCTCAAACGCTGGGGTTTCGTCGCCGAAGAATTCAATGCGCAGAGTGTCAAAGTTCGCTGTGCCACGGCGGAACGGGACATCCTTGCCCCAATAATCAGGGTTTCGGGTCAATTCGACGTAACGGCCCATCTCATAATCGGTGATCACGTAAGGCGATGATGTGATCGGGATCATGTCTGGCCCATCGTTGGCAAAATCGACGCCTTCGAACTGGGCCTTTTGCAAGATCGGACGCAGACCCGCGAGTAGGGCGAGTTCGCGGTCTTCGGTATTGAAGGTCAGGCGGACGGTGCGGTCACCCTTTGCTTCAATGCTCTCGACCTTTGACCAGAAGCCACGGTAGCGACCATTGCCGACCGTGCCGAGCGTTTCAAAGGACCATATCACATCGTCAACAGTGACAGGACTTCCGTCCGAGAATGCAGCCTCTGGACGCAAGGTGAACTCGACCCATTCGCGGTTCGGCCCTGTCTCAATGCTTTCGGCCAGAAGTCCGTAAAGAGAGAAAGGTTCATCCAAAGACCGCCCCATCAGGCTTTCACCCGCGAGGTAGCTGATCTGCCAAGGAACCTTGCCGCTGTCGGTATAGGGATTGAGGCTGTCAAAGCTGCCGACCTCGGCAGTGATCATAGCGCCACCCTTTGGCGCATCTGTATTGGCATAGGGAAGGGAGATGAAGCCATCCGCCAATGCAGGTTCCCCATACATCGAAATGCCATGCATTGGTTCTGCAAACGCAAAGGTGGAGGCGAACAAAAGCGGAAGCGCGGTCAGCGACTGGCGCAAGTTCCTGAAAAACACTGGTCTCATTTCGATAACAATCCCCCGTTGGCCTGTATTGTTTGAATCAAACCGTATCTAGGGTTCTGATCCTTTTCAAACTTTTAGCTTGGATAGTGGCAATGGATTGCTTATAAAGAAGACACTGCTCGATAGGTTTCTTGCCTGTATGAAACCTGCCTCAATGACTTAACGCCGGCCTTGTGCCGGCGTTTTTTTCTTGGGCTTTCCCGCAAATGTGATCCTGCGTGACCCTCTTAGGAATCGGTTCCCATTTGGGGCGATTCTTTTGCGTTTGGCTGGAAGATTCGTTGAATTATTTTGCAGTTGCAGCATTATGGTGCCCAACGAGTAATCGAATAGGGGACTATCTATGTCACTCAAAGGTAAGACCGCCGTCGTCACAGGTTCAAACTCTGGTATCGGTCTGGGCGTTGCGCGCGAACTCGCCAAGGCGGGTGCGGACATTGTTTTGAACTCGTTTACGGACCGTCCTGAGGATCACGACCTTGCGGCCTCTATGGCGGCGGAGTTCGGGGTGTCCGTGCGATACATACAGGCAGACATGTCCAAAGGCGAAGACTGTCGTGCCCTGATCGAAAAAGCAGGCGTCTGCGATATCCTAGTGAACAACGCGGGTATTCAATATGTGTCACCGATTGATGAGTTCCCAGTTGAGAAATGGGATGCGATCATTGCGATCAATATGAATTCTGCATTCCACACAACGGCTGCTGCATTGCCGATGATGCGTCAGGCGGGTTGGGGGCGCGTGGTGAACATCGCGTCTGCGCATGGCCTGACCGCATCGCCCTTTAAGTCGGCCTATGTTGCCGCCAAACACGGTGTAGTCGGTATGACCAAGGTGATCGCTCTCGAGACCGCGCAAGAAGACATCACATGTAATGCCATTTGCCCAGGCTACGTACTGACGCCGTTGGTCGAACAGCAAATCCCAGCGACGGCGAAGGAATACAACCTGACCGAAGAAGAAGCGGTGGCTCAGGTTATTCTCTCGCGCCAGCCATCTAAACAGTTTGCGACCACGGAACAAATCGGCGGGACGGCTGTGTTCCTGTGTTCGGATGCTGCGGCCCAAATCACTGGCACGACAATTAGCGTCGATGGCGGCTGGACTGCGCTGTAAGTGAACGATTGGCGCCCATTGGGGCGCCAGTTGACCCCCCGACGGGACATTTGTCGGGAAAGTTTCTGTACTAGAGCGGCTTATTTTTCGCTGCTTGCTGCATCATTGGGGAATTATGACCTATAAAATCAATCTTGCCCTGCAGGGCGGGGGCGCTCATGGCGCTTTTACGTGGGGTGTGTTGGATCGTTTGCTCGACGAGAGCGACGTTGAGGTCGCGGCAATTTCAGGCACATCCGCGGGAGCACTAAACGGAGCTGCGTTTAAAGCTGGCTTTGTGAATGGTGGCCGAGAAGGCGCTCGTGAGAGCCTAAATTGGGTGTGGCGTCAGGTTGGGGCTGTCACGGACACAAACCTTGCTAAATGGATTGCGCCCTTTGCGCCTGCGACTGAACTTTACACCCAAGCGTTGACCTATTCTCCTGCCTATTTTTGGTGGGATACTGCGGCGCGTGCTTTGTCGCCATATGCCTTTGGCGGAGTGATTAAGAACCCGCTGGAACGCGTTATTCGTGAATTGGAATGGGACGCCGTGTGTGCGTCCGACGGGCCTGAGCTGCATGTGTGTGCGACGAACGTGAGGACGGGCAAAATCAGAGTGTTCAAGGACGATGAGGTGACGACGAAGGCAATCCTCGCGTCGGCATGTTTGCCCACCTTGTTCGAGGCCGTTGAAATCGATGATCCACAAACAGGCAAGACAGAAGCCTATTGGGACGGCGGATATACGGGGAATCCTGCTCTTTTTCCGCTATTTCCCAACCACTTGCCAGACGACATTGTGATCGTGAACATCAACCCATTGTATCGCGATACGGTGCCGCAAGACAGCCAATCCATTCAGAACCGTATCAATGAAATCAGCTTTAACACCTCGCTCTTGCGCGAGTTGCGGGCGATCAATTTTGTAAAACGGTTGATTGCGGACGGCTCGGTCAAAAAGGGTCGGATGAAAGACGTGAACGTTCATCTGATCGAAGACGATGCCTTGATGACGGAACTTAGCGTTGCGACCAAGATGATCGCGATGCCTGTCATCCTGTCACGCCTAAAAGAAGCTGGACGTCTGGCGATGGATGACTTCTTGCGCAATCACAAACACACCATCGGAAAATCGAGCAGTTTCGACTTGGCGGGTATGTTTGATTAAGGTTTTTCCGTTGGTTTCGTGTCCGAGGGGATGACCTTTTTATCGTTCGGATACACGAGGCCTGCAGAGATCACTAATTTGGCGGCATCTTCGACCGACATGTCGAGGTAGGTGATATCCGATTCAGGCACGAACAACAGGAACCCTGATGTGGGGTTTGGTGTGGTCGGCAAGAATACCGTCATGATCTTGTCGTCGCTTTTCACCTTTGTTGCGATTTCACCTTTGGCTTTGATCGAGATGAAGCCGACAGCCCAAATGCCTTTGCGCGGGTATTCGATCATACAGGCGCGATCAAAGCTGGTTTCAGTTTGGGCAAAAACGGTTTCAGCGAGCTGTTTCGCGCCATTGTAGATCGAGCGTACGACGGGCATCCGCGATACAAGCCCTTCGCCCCAGCTGATAAAGCTGCGGCCAATCAGGCCTTTTGCGACCCAGCCGGTGAGGATCGTGACTATAAAGAAAAGCACGACACCGAGGCCACGGACGTTAATCGTGATGTGGTCAGGGCTTAGTGGATTTGGGTCACCGAACCAACGGTTGATCAGTGCTTCTGGATGGTAGGATCCAGGGACAAACGGCCAAACAAAACCATCAACCCAGCCCACGACCGTCCAGATGAGCCAAGCGGTCAAACCGATCGGGGCGATCACAACGAGACCCGCAAGGAAATTGTTGCGTAGGCCGCTGATCATGGAGTGGCGGCGCTTGGGTGGTTCGATGTGGGAGAATTCGTTCACGATTAAGCCGATCGGTTAAGTCAGTGTGATAAGTAGGGTCTGGGCGAATGCTCTGCAATCGCCCAAACACTCGAATACCTCACTTATGTGTCAGTTCGTGCAGAGCTGCTGCAATTTTGGCCGCCAAACGCGCATTATTTTGCACGAGTGCGATGTTAGCGGTCAGGCTGCGGCCTTCGGTCATTTGATACATCCGATCAAGGAGGAACGGCGTGACCTCTTTGGCGGTGATGCCTTGAGCCTCGGCTTCCTTCAGCGCAGCCTCGATCACCGGTGCGAGTTCGGAGGCAGCAATTTCAGCCTCAACTGGGATTGGGTTGGCGACGAGTTGTCCACCTGGCAGGTCGAGTAGGCCGCGCATTTGGTGTGCGCGGGCAATATCTTCGGCGCTGTCCATACGCAGTGGTGCGGGAATGCCTGAGGTACGGGACCAAAATGCTGGCAGTTCGTCTTGACCATAGGCAATCACGGGGACGCCATAGGTTTCCAAGACCTCAAAGGTTTTCGGCAGGTCGAGAATGGCTTTGGCGCCAGCAGCCACAACGGTCACGGGCGTCTGGGCGAGTTCGGGCAAGTCAGCCGAGATGTCAAAGGTTTGATCGGCACCGCGGTGTACGCCACCGATCCCGCCCGTTGCAAAAACACTGATGCCTGCGTGGTGGGCAGCGATCATCGTCGCGGCAACTGTCGTCGCACCCGTGCCACCAGACGCGAGGCATGCGGCAATGTCGGCGCGGCTGAGTTTGGCGACGCCGTCAGCTTGACCAAACATCTCGAGCTGCGCGTCATCCAGGCCGATGCAAAGAACCCCGTCGATCACCGCGATTGTGGCTGGCGCTGCGCCGTTTTCGCGGACCTCGGCCTCTACCAGTCGGGCGGTTTCGACGTTTTGCGGATAGGGCATGCCTTGGCTGATGATCGTGCTCTCGAGCGCTACAATCGGCGTGCCGAGCTTCATGGCCTCAGAGACTTCGGGGGAAAAGGACATGGGGATCATCGAGGGAGTTCTCCTGAAACGTAAGTTGCGGCGGCGGAAAGGGCGCGATGTAGCGCCTCTTCACGGTCTGCGCCAGCGTGTTCGGCAGCGATATGCGCGGCCATAAATGTATCGCCAGCACCCGTCACACGGGTAACGAGCACTTGAGGCGGGGTTTGTGTAAGGACGCTATCGCCAGTGGCCTCGGATGCGGATTTTCCGCCATCGGTCACAAGAACCCGTTTCGCACCGCGTGCGATTAGACCTCTGGCGCCGTCTTCGGAGGTTTCAAAGGTTTGACGACATAAGAGGCCAGCCTCTTCGAGGTTCACGTAAAGCGTGGCTGATGGATGGCCGAGGAGCGCCAAGAGGCGATCGGCCTTGCCGGGGCTTGCGGGGGCAACACGGAGGTCTGCAGCAGCAAAAAGCGGCGAGACGGCGATATCCCGCAGCAGGTCTACCGTCAGGTTGCCGTCGAGGGCGACAGGTCCAGCGTAGGGGGCCTCTGCGGTTCCAAGTGCGCCGTTCGACAACGGTCGAAGAATTTTTTCGCCTGCTTGTTCCAAGGAATGCGCATCGGCAATCGCAGCGATCAGGCCGTTCGCACCTTCGATAGCCATATAGGTGTCGGTCGGCAAATCCTCGGAGCGATAGACGTGATCGGTCAGGATGCCCATCCGCTGACATTCGCCAACCAGTTCTTCGCCTTCGTTATCGCGGCCAATGGCGGTGAGTAGGGTGGGTGTCATCCCAAAACGGGTGAGCGTCATCGCGATATTCATCGCAACGCCGCCAGGAATACGAGTGATGCGGCCCGGGACGTCTGACCCGACGCGCATGACCACTGAGGACCGTCCGATCACGTCCCAGAGGACCGACCCGATGCATAAGATGTCAGCTTTGGTTTTCATACGCCTGTCATGACGCGGCTACGCTGCCGCTGCAAGCTATTCTGGAACCGCAAAGGTGAGGTTGGCCCAGAGCGTTTCATAAACGGCCTCGGTCTGATCATCTTCGGACGGTTCTCGGATCACAACGGCATCCAGCATGTAAGCGTGACCCGCAGTGACGGGCAGGGTTACAATCCCTTGGTCATCGGTGCGGAGCCGCTCAATCGTCACGGTGCCATCTGGTGCTTTGTCAAAAACTTCAACCTGCTCGTTGGCGCGGACATCGTTGTGGTAGAACAGCTGAGCGGCAAAGCCGTTAGACAGATCATCAGTGTAAGGGTTCATGAGGGCGACGACTTCGGTCTCTAGCCCCACACGTCGATCCGTTCCCGCTGCGTCTGCGACGCCGACGAGTGACTTGGAAAACCGTATGTAGGTTTCTTTGAAGTTGGTGTCGGGGATACCGCGGGCATCGTGATCGGCCCGTTCAATCCCCAGATCTTTGTGTTCGACAAATCGGGCGAACTTTTCCCAGTTTTCGTAATTCAACAGCGTGGGCGTAGACTGATACACGAGAATTTGGAGCCCATCAGTTGGTGCATCCATGGCAAGGGCAGGGCGGTCGCCAGCGCGGCCGGCTACTTCGGTTTCGAGGTCAAGGCTAATCACTTCAAACCGTTCGAAACGTTGGGGAAGGTAGACCAAATTGGGGCCTTCAAAGTTTTGTCCGTTGACAATATTCGCTTCAATTCTACCCTGACTACTCACCTGATAGGCGAGCGGTTCGAGCCAAAGCTCGTGGGACAACGCTGGAGTTGCCAGCAAGAGCAGAGCGAGTGAGGCAATACGCATGATCAAATCCTTAATAGGCCTAGTAAAGGTGATCTTTGCTGGTGTTCTGTCAACTCTCGTTTCGGTGATGATCGAAGCACCGACCGCCCAAGCACACGAGGTTCAACCCGCTGTTGCGGACTTGGCCTTCGTTGATGGGCGGATCGAACTGACTTTGGAGATGAACCTAGAGGGTGTTCTGGCTGGCATCGACCTCGGTTCCGTTCTTGATACGAACGAAGCGCCAGAGGCGGCACGGTATGATGCTCTGCATGCTTTGTCGGGCGCGGATCTAGAGAGTGAATTCGCGGCCGCGTGGCCAGAGTTTTCGGAAGGCATTGGTCTTTCCGTAGATGGGGCATCTGTGCCTCTAGAGTTGGCCGCTGTAGCTGCCCCTGAGGTCGAAAATCCAGACGTTCCTCGTCTATCGACAGTGAAGATTTTTGCCGATGTTGGGGTAGGGGCGAATGAGGCCACTTTTGAATGGGCGTCGAATTACGGGACGATTGTTCTGCGTCAAATCGGAGTGGACGAACCCTACACGGGATACCTCGTTGGCGGCGAAAATTCTGGACCGATCCCTCTTGGCGGTGGTGGTGCTTTGCCGATTTGGCAAACCTTTGTCAGCTACATTCCAACAGGCTTTGCCCACATCGTGCCGATGGGCTTGGATCATATCCTATTCGTGCTCGGCCTGTTTTTCCTCTCGACCCGCATGAGGCCGCTTCTGTGGCAGGTGTCCGCATTTACGGCGGCACATACGATTACGCTTGCTTTGGCGTCGTTGGGTTATGTTGCTGTGCCCGGATCAATTGTTGAACCGCTGATCGCGGCGTCGATTGCATATGTGGCGATTGAAAACATCTTTATGAAAGGTCAGTTGACGCCGTGGCGACCTTTCCTGATCTTTGGGTTCGGGTTATTGCATGGCCTCGGCTTTGCGTCTGTGCTTGAGGAATTTGGTCTGCCGCAACATGGTTTTGTTGCTGCTCTGATCGGATTTAATATTGGCGTCGAACTGGGCCAGTTGTTCGTCATCGCCGTAGCCTTCCTCGCGGTCGGTCTGTGGTTCGGGAATAAGCCGTGGTATCGCCGTGTGATCGCAGTTCCAGCGTCAGCTGCGATTGCGATGATGGGGATTTGGTGGGTGATTGAGCGCACCATTCTATAACATTTGTAAAACGGGTTGCGTCTTGGGTGAGCGTGGTATAGACGCGCACCACTTCAACTCCGCAGGCGGGGGCGGGTGCTGTGGGGAGAAATCCCATATCATCCTCCGGTTGGACGAATGTCTGATCCCCCGCTGAGGCTAAACCGGTAAGGAATAACGACATGGCTCTTCCAGAGTTCACCATGCGTCAGCTGCTTGAAGCTGGCGTTCACTTCGGCCACCAGAAACAGCGCTGGAACCCGAAGATGCAGAAATACATCTACGGTTCGCGCAACGGCATCCACATTTTCGACCTAACTCAGACTGTTCCGATGCTGGACCAAGCTCTGAACGTCATCCGTGACACCGTTGCCAAAGGCGGCCGCGTTCTCTTTGTTGGCACCAAGCGTCAGGCTCAGAAGCCTGTTGCTGAAGCTGCAGAGAAATGCGCTCAGTACTACATGAACCACCGTTGGCTCGGCGGCACTCTGACCAACTGGCAGACTGTTTCGCAGTCGATCAACCGTCTGAAAGCAATCGACGAATCCGCAGAGCGCGGCTTTGAAGGCCTGACCAAGAAAGAGCGTCTGAACGCTGAACGCGAGCAGGCGAAACTGCAAGCGTCGCTCGGCGGTATCCGCGAAATGGGCGGCATTCCGGACCTGATGGTCGTTATCGACGTAAACAAAGAAGACCTGGCTATCCTCGAAGCAAACAAACTGGGTATTCCGGTTGTTGGCATCGTTGACACCAACTCTTCGCCAGATGGCGTTGACTACGTTGTTCCGGGCAACGACGACGCTGCACGCGCTATCGCTCTCTACTGCGATCTGGCTGCACGCGCTGCTCTGGACGGCATGTCCGCTCAGATGGCTAAAGCTGGCTTTGACCTCGGCGCCGTTGAAGAAATGGCTGAAGAAGTTCTGGCTGATGAAGCTGCTGCAGCTGCGGCTGCTGCAAACTAATCGCGGCACTGTCGCAATATCGTTACCGGGCGCTTGCTATCTCGGCGCCCGGACACCCAAATTTGCAGGAGATGTGAAATGGCTATCACCGCAGCTATGGTGAAAGAACTGCGCGAGTCGACCGGCGCAGGCATGATGGACGCTAAAAAAGCGTTGACCGAAACTGATGGCGACATGGAAGCAGCCGTAGACTGGCTCCGCACCAAAGGCCTCGCGAAAGCCGCGAAAAAAGCTGACCGTACTGCTGCTGAAGGCCTCGTTGCTGTTGCAGTAGCTGGCGGCAAAGGCGTTGCGATCGAAGTTAACTCTGAGACCGACTTCGTTGCTAAAAACGCAGAATTCCAAGGCATGGTTACCGCAATCGCGGGTGCTGCTCTGACCGTTTCTGACGTTGATGCGCTCAAAGCAGCTGAAATCAAGGGCAAATCCGTTGAGTCGACTGTTACCGACGCAATCGCGAAAATTGGTGAGAACTTGACCCTGCGCCGCATGGCTGTAATCGAAGGCGCTTCTGTTGTGACCTACGTTCACAACGCTGCTGCGGACGGCATGGGCAAAATCGGTGTTCTGGTTGCTCTTTCGGGCGAGAACGAAGCATTCGGTAAGCAAGTTGCAATGCACATCGCTGCAGCGTCGCCTGCTGCACTCAGCGAAGCGGACATGGATCCGGCTCTCGTTGAAAAAGAGCGCTCTGTTCAGATCGAAATCGCACGTGAATCCGGCAAGCCGGACGCAGTGATCGAGAAGATGATCGTTGGCCGTATGGCTAAATTTGTTGCTGAATCGACACTGCTGGGCCAAGCGTTCGTTGTGAACCCTGACCTGACCGTCGAAGCCGCCGCTAAAGAAGCTGGCGTTGAAGTTACTGGCTTCATCCGCATGGCTGTTGGCGAAGGCATCGAAAAAGAAGTTAGCGACTTCGCAGCTGAAGTTGCTGCAATGAACAAATAATTCTGCTTTAGCAGTTTTAGGGAAGGGGCCTGCCAATTTTGGCGGGCCTTTTTCGTTTTAGCCCCTGAGACTAAAACAAAAAAGCGGCGCGACATCGGGAGAACGTCGCGCCGCAAAATCATGCAGATATCAGGATGGGATGGACACCCACATGCTTTTTATGAGCTGGACCATCAAGGCAAACCTTAACACCCCAGCAACCGGTTAAACCGGAACGATACGGTTATCCTGACAATTAACAGGGGTTCCGCATCGCTTTGTCCCAGGCCCAAGGCCACCACTCACGGACAATTGTAGGTAACCGTAAAAGTTTAGAGGCGAAAAGTACGGTAAACCTGACCTTTAACTTAGTATCAGTCGTATACTTTGCGCGTTTAGGTTGTTTTAGGGGTCTATCACAAACATTTGGTTGAAAAATGCAGCCTTTAGAACGGCTTGTGCGGTGGTGTCGACGTCGAGATTGTCGCGTGCTAGGCGCAAATGTTTCTCAACTGTTGCCGCCGTAAGGCCCATAATCTGTGCAATATCTTGGGTCGTTTTTCCGTCACCGACCCATTCGAGAACCTCGCGCTGACGTTTTGTCAGAGGTCGCGCATGGGAGTAGGGTAGGGTCATTAACTTGAGATAAGCTACATTGTTAATGAGAACGATTTTGCGGCCATGTTCGGCCCAAATTCGATCCACATCAGCTTGGCTTAGGCCTTTGCGTCCAGTCAGCGCAATGGCGCCTTTGGTCCGAGCGGAAATGGAACTGAAACTGATCGTGTAGCCAGCGACAACATCCATCGATCGATTAAACTCTAACGCTGCGATTTCTGCGGCGCTCAGTTCGCCTGCAGCGATCCGATCATGGAGCCAAGACCAGCTACAGGCGCCTTCATTTTCCAGCGCCCAGCGAACCATCGGAGCGTTGAAATACAAACCTTCATCGATGAAGTGCCGCATGTATTCTGGCGACTGATTGGTCAGCAGAACCCAGTCGAGTGGATCGCCCAAAGAATGTTCGGTCCGATACCGCGTGTACCCAAAAATCAAACGATCAAAGCCGTATCCCGCCATGGCTTCAGTCATCAAGCTCCAAAGAACGTCAACGCGCGGAGCGTTCGTGATTTCTTCGAGGAGACGAATAAAGTTCATTATATGGACGTTCTGATGTGATCTTTGTCGCTAAAGTAGATATCATTGTAAGATGACCTGTCCAAGACTTACTTCTTGACACATATATTAGCATAATACTGATTATGCACCTTTTATGCTGACGCAAATGACACTTCTAGATTTTGAAAAGCATGGTCTCTTTTTCATGCCCTACAGCTCAATCAGAGATGTAAGTATCTGATCTTAAGTGTTTATAAATTCCTTTGATATCCTCTCGTGCAAGATTTCATTGGGAGTTGATCCTCTGTTTAGCTACCCTCGTCCCGATCAAATACGCGACGGGAGGCGCTGAATTTCATGAGCACTACGACCTTTGACTATGTCGTTGTTGGCGCTGGGACAGCTGGATGTCTTCTTGCGAACCGTCTTTCTGCTAACCCAAAGAACCGTGTTCTACTCCTCGAAGCTGGTAAAAAAGACAATTACCCGTGGATACATATTCCTGTCGGCTATCTATATTGCATCGGTAACCCTCGGACGGATTGGCTTTTTAATACCGAAGCCGAAGCTGGTTTGAACGGTCGGTCGTTGCGGTATCCGCGCGGTAAGACGCTCGGCGGATGTTCGTCGATCAACGGTATGATCTACATGCGCGGTCAAGCACGCGACTACGACAATTGGGCGGACCTTACGGGTGATGACGATTGGTCGTGGGAAAACACCCTGCCCGCTTTCAAGGCTCATGAAAATCACTACAAATTGGACGATGACGCAGATCCTGCAGATGGCGACAATGGGCGTTTTTCCGATTTGCACGGTCATGGTGGTGAATGGCGTATCGAAAAACAGCGATTGAGATGGGATATCCTCGATAGTTTTGCTGAAGCTGCTGAACAATCTGGTGTGCGCCGCACCGAAGATTTTAACACTGGTGACAATGAAGGTGTTGGATATTTCGAAGTAAATCAACGCTCTGGCTGGCGTTGGAATAGTTCCAAGGCGTTTCTGCGGCCAGCGTCTAAGCGACCAAATCTAGCCATTTGGACTGAGGCTCAGGTCGAGAAACTCACCTTTGAGACCGATGCTAATGGTCAGTTGAAATGCACCGGCGCGGTTGTGAACCGCAAAGGTGCTCAGGTGACTGTCGCTGCTAATAAAGAAGTCGTTTTGTCCGCTGGCGCAATCGGTTCGCCGCAAATTCTGATGTTGTCAGGTGTCGGCCCCGCCGAAGAACTAACCGCGAATGGCATACCTGTTGTTGCCAATGTTCAAGGTGTCGGTCGCAACCTCCAAGATCACCTTCAAATCCGTACCGTGTTCAAAATAGAAGGCGCTAAGACGCTGAATACGCTTGCGAATAGTTTGATTGGCAAGGCGATGTTCGGGCTGGAATATGCGCTAAAACGCACTGGCCCAATGAGCATGTCGCCGTCTCAACTTGGGGCGTTCACGCGGTCCGATGCATCCCGCACCCATGCCAACTTGCAGTATCATGTGCAACCGCTGAGCCTCGATGCATTTGGTGATCCGTTGCACGATTTTCCAGCCTTCACGGCGAGTGTCTGTAACCTTAACCCGACCTCGACAGGCAGCGTTACGCTTCGATCTGCTAACCCGTTTGACGCGCCGAAAATTGCGCCCAACTACCTCTCAACTGAAGAGGACCGTTTGGTCGCAGCAGAGAGTATTCGTCAGGTCCGTAATATCGTGGCGCAGCCTGCTTTGGCCAAATACAAACCCGTCGAATGGAAACCGGGTCCTCAGTTCCAAACGGACGAGGAATTGGCCCGCCTTGCTGGTGACATCGCCAGCACGATTTTCCATCCTGTTGGCACCACCAAAATGGGACGCGCGGACGATGATATGGCGGTTGTTGATAGCCGTTTGCACGTCAAAGGTATCAAGGGCTTACGCGTTGCAGATGCGGGCGTGATGCCAAAGATCACGTCGGGCAATACGAATTCGCCAACGCTGATGATTGCTGAAAAAGCGGCGGGATATATCCTTGCCGATGCACACTAACACCCCCTTTTCAGGATTTCGGAAATGACCATCCCTTCCCGTGACACGCTCCCTCTCGCCGGAGTTAAAGTCATTGATTTTGGACAATATATCGCTGGCCCCGCGGTTGCGATGATCCTTGGCGATCTGGGGGCTACGGTGGTGCATATCGACCCGCCCGGTGGTCCGATGTGGCAGAGCCCCGCGAACGCGACCCTGAACCGCAACAAGATGATCGTAACGATCGATCTGAAGTCTGCCGAGGGTGTCGAACAGGCCAAAGCGCTGATCGCGGAAGCTGATATCGTGGTCGAAAATTTCCGTCCGGGGAAACTGGCGAACCTCGGCATTGATTTCGCGGAATTGCGCCAGTCACAGCCTGACCTGATCACCGTGTCGATTCCCGGTTTTGCGTCAGCGGACGAAGAACGTCGTGAGTTGCGCGCTTACGAAAGCGTCATAGCGGCGAGTTCGGGCGTGTTTACGGATATGGGGCTGAACCGTGTTCTGATGGGCGTGAACCCTTCGTTCTCTCCCCTACCCCTCGCCTCGTCCTACGGTGCGATGATGGCGGCCTCTGCTGCGGTTTTGGCGCTTCAGGCACGGGAACGTACGGGGTTGGGTGATCAGATCGAGGTGCCGTTGGCGAGCGCGGTTATGGAAGGCCTGTGCTACAACTCGATCAAGATCGACGGTTTGCCCGAACGCTATATCACTCAGCGCGAACAAGAGATCACCCGTCGTCGGACCGAAGGCCTGCCGATGAATGTGACCTATGAAGAGCTGCAGGAGCTCCTTGACCCATTCTACCGCAGCTACCTCTGCAAGGACGGTCGGATGTTCTATGTCGTCTGTCCGAGCCATAAGACCCACGCGAAACGGTGTCTGCAGACGCTGGGTATCTATGACGATCTTGTCGCCGAAGGCCTTCAGGAAGAAGACGATACCTACAAGCCCACCAGCGAATGGTCGTCCGACGTGTCACTGGGTGTTTATCCGCTCCCGAAATTCTGGGCGGATAAGATCGCGGCTAAGATGAAAGAAGTGTTCATCACGCGAACCGCCAAAGAGTGGGAACGCATTTTTGGTCGCAACAAATTCCCCGGTGCGCCGCAACGCTGGTTGCAGGAATGGATCAATGACGACCACGCGGAAACCTCTGGGCTTATGATCGACGTTGAGGATCCTGAATACGGAATGATGATCCAACCTGGACCTGTCGTCTGGTTAGAGGAAAGCGGTGAAGCCGCGCTCTATCCGATCCCACGCCGTTGGGTCGATGTAAGCAGTGCCCTTGCCCAGTTAAAGAAACAACGCACCAAACTGCCGCGTGTGACCGATCCGAACGATCGGTCTGGCTGGCTCGAAGGTGTCCGCGTTCTCGACCTTTGCAACGTGATCGCAGGCCCGCATTCGGTGAGCTATCTGGCACGGTTTGGCGCTGAGGTGATCAAGCTTGATCCATCGAAGCCTATGTACGACGCGTGGAACACGGTGATTTTTGGCATGTCGCACATGCGCGGCAAGAAGTCAGTTCTGACAGACATCACGTCCGAACATGGTCGCAAGGTATTTGAGAACCTCGTGCGGTCCGTCGATGTGATCGTTTGGAACGCGCCAGACAACCAGATCAAAGCGATGGGATTGGACGCGGATAACCTCGCGCGGCTGAACCCCGATGCGATCTTCTGCAAGCTCGACTGTTTCAGCGGCGTGCGTCGTGGCCCTCGGACGGATTATGTGGGCTACGATGACCTCGTGCAGGCGACGACGGGTATTATGTTGCGCTTTGGTGGGCTGATGAGCGAACCAGAGGAACATGCGCACGTTGGTACGATTGACGTGATGTGTGGGTTTGGCGGCGCATTGGGCGTCGCGACAGCCCTGTATCAAAAACTGAAGACGGGCAAAACGGGTCGCGGTCGTACATCGCTTTCTGCGAACAGCGGTCTGCTGCAGGTGCCGTTCTGCTATGACTACACTGGGCGTGGTCTGTTCGATGAACCGTCAGGGCGGTATGTAAACGGCTACGATGCCTTGTCGCGGTTCTATTACACGGCGTCAGGGGAATACCTCCTGCTCTCAACCTACGAGAAAGACATTGGACGCCTAGAAGCGATCGAGGCTTTCGCGGGACTGTCCGCCCTGCCCCATGAGGAACGCGAAGGGTTCCTTGCTGGCGTGTTTGCCAATGATACCTCTGCGGCATGGCTAGAAGTGTTGCGGGCGAATGATATTGGCGCGGCGGTCTGTGACAACATCGACGCCTTGCGCGCGGCCTACGTTCGGACGCCTGATGGCACTCCGGGCATTGATCGCGGCAGCTATTCGTTCTCGGTCTATGAGGACCACCCGAGCGGCCATACGGTCACACAGCTCGATCCATTTGCCGTTCGCCCCACTCGTAGTGCTGTGAATATGATGGATCCTGCCGAAAAATACGGGGCCTCAACGCGGTCGGTCTTGCTTGAGCTTGGCTATAACGAGACCGACATCGATGTGATGTTGCAAAACGGATCGATCAGCGAAACGTGGAGCAAAGAATATCTGCCGAGTTAAGTCGGCCAAACGTCGTCAATGGCTTCAAAGGCAAGTTGAACAACTGGATCATCGCGGCGCTGCGCAAGGCAGAGAAAGCTCAGCGATGTATCCAGTCGTTTGCCCGTCAGGATGGTGACGTTGCCGGACTGGGCCTCACGGAGTGCAATGGATTCACGCGCGAGGCTGAGGCCAACCCCCGTGCGCACCATTGCGAGCATGGACGATTCCTGATCGACCTGTGCGACTTGGTTTTGGCGCAAACCCATTCGGTCAAAAACTTTTGTCAGCAAACGGTTATGAACCGATGCTGGTGGTGTCCCGATCCACGGCAACGCAGCCAGTTCGCGCCAATCGTAGTCTTTGGCCGATCCTAAGAGCGCAGGTGGCGCCACCACGCAATACGTCAGCGTAGATAGGTGACGCACGTGGAACTGTTCGGCGTCCGCTGGCTGATCCAAGTCACCGAGGTAAAATCCGACATCCAAGGTGTCGTTCCGCAGATAGTCCAGCACTTCACCACTGATCCCATGCCGAAGTGAGGTCGAAACCCCTGGCCCAACCTGCAACATCTGCTGCAAAAACGCGCCCAAACGGGTGAATTCAGGGTCGATGATGGTGCCCACGCGCAAGGTGCCCTGAAGATGGGTCCGCATCGTTTGAAGGAGACGGTTGAAGTCCTGGACCGAGCCTAGAACCTGTTCGGCCTTCGTCGCCAATAGCGCCCCGTCTTTCGTAAGTTCTAGCCCCGTCGCGGTTCGTTTGAACAAAACGAGGCCGCTCAATTGACCCAGCTTGCGCAGTTGGAAACTCACCGCAGGTTGGGAGAGGTTCAGGATGTCTGCGGCACGTGTGACGTTCCCCTCACGGGCAACGACGACAAGTGCGCGCAGCAGTTTTAGGTCATGGACGGCAAGTCGTTCAACATCGCTCATCGCCGCCCTCCTCTGTGTTGCACCGATTACGACTTGATAACGATACCGCTAGGGGTTTTGCAAAGAAGTTCGTGACCAGTTTCGGTGATAACAATCGGTTCGGTCGTTTCAATACCACCGTCGTCAAGCCAAAGCGCAGGCATAAAGTGGAACGTCATCCCCGGGCGTAGAACCGTTTTATCGCCCGCGCGGAACGACATCGTGCGTTCGCCCCAATCCGGCGGATAGCTCAGGCCGATGGCGTAGCCGCAACGACTGTCTTTGACAAAACCGAGCTTGTTGAGCGTCTGGTTAAAGGCGTTAGCAACGTCTTCGCAGCGGTTGCCCGGTTTCGCTTGTTCGAGGGCAGCTGCAGTAGCTTCAGTCACCGCATGTTCTGCGTCGATGAACTTTTGCGGCATGGTGCCAAAGAACAGCGTACGGGATTGCGGGCAGTGATAGCGGCGGTGAACGCCAGCAATTTCAAAGAACGTCGTTTCACCTGTCCGCAGCGGTGTATCATCCCAGGTCAGGTGTGGTGCGGTCGCGTCTAGGCCAGACGGTGCCATGGGCACGATTGCAGGATAGTCGCCCCAGTGGCCGCCGACGCCTTTGATCGCGGTATGGTAAATTTCGGCAACCAGATGGTGCTTTGGCATACCTGGTTCGGCGACTTCGGCGATACGCGCGTGCATGGCTTGAACTATTTCGGCGGCACGGCGCATGTAGGTCAGTTCGGTCGGGCTTTTGATTGCGCGCTGCCAGTTCACGAGGCCTGTCGTATCGACGAAAGTCGCCTTTGGCAGACCTTTGATTAATGATCCATAGGCTGCAGCGCTGAAATAGTAGTTGTCCATTTCGACGCCGACGCGACCTTCGTCCCAGCCATAGCCCGCTATGACCCGTGACAGGTCTTCCATCGGATGTTTGTCAGGGTTCTGAACGTAGCTGTCTTCATAGCCAAAGATATTGTCTTCGTGCATGAAAACGGTGCGCAATGCGCCTGCTGCGTCCATACCGCGACCCCACCAAATGGGTTCGCCTTCTAAGCCGAGGATCACGGCCTGATGAACGTAGAACGACCAGCCATCGTACCCCGTGAGCCAAGCCATATTGGATGGGTCGGAGACGATGATCGTATCAACGCCAGCGGCTTCCATCGCCGCGCGGGTTTTCTCAATACGATCCCAGTATTCTGAATCGGCAAACGATGGGCTTGTGCGCGTGCTTGGCATAGGGAAACCTTTCGAAGTGGTTTCCCTACGCTACGCGATTAATTTGCGTTTAAAAGCCCAAAAACGGCTTAGCCCAGGGCGTATCCGGCACCGCGAACGGTGCGTACTGGGTCATTACCACCATGGGCGGTAAGCGCTTTTCTTAGTCGCCCAACGTGCACGTCAACGGTGCGAGTATCGACGTAGATATCGCGTCCCCAAACACGGTCCAGCAGTTGATCACGCGACCAAACACGCCCCGGTTTTTCAATGAAGGTCGACAAGAGACGAAACTCTGTCGGGCCGAGTTTCAACTGTTCACCATCACGGGTGACGCGATGGGTTTCACTGTCGAGTTGGATATCCTCGAACACCATAACCTGCCCAGCCATTGTTGGACGGGAACGGCGGAGCTGCGACCGAACGCGAGCCAGCAGCTCTGTCACCGAATAGGGTTTGGTCACATAGTCGTCGGCACCTGTTTCCAGACCGCGAACCTTGTCGCCTTCCTCTGACCGCGCAGAGAGCATGATGACAGGGATTTCACGTGTCTCGGGGCGTGTTTTCACCTGACGGCAAACCTCGATCCCAGAGACGTTCGGAAGCATCCAGTCCAGAACGATTACATCGGGAAGCTCTTCGCTGATCATCAGCAGTGCTTCTTCGCCATTTACTGCGAAAGACACCGTGTAACCTTCTGATTCGAGGTTATATTTCAGAACCTCACGTTGCGCGGGTTCATCTTCGACGACGAGAACAAGGGGTTGCTGAGCCATTAATCAACCTTGGAAATATACGAGGTACTATCAGCTTTGGGACGGCTATCTTCGGGCAGTTCACCTGTCACCAAATAGATGACTTGTTCAGCCATATTGGTCACCAGATCGCCCATGCGTTCGATGTTCTTCGCGATGAAATGCAGGTGCATACAGGCGGTGATGTTACGCGGGTCTTCCATCATGAACGTGAGGAATTCGCGGAACATGGCGTTATACATCTGGTCGACGTCGTGGTCGTGTTCACGGACCTGCTCAGCCAGTTTCGCGTCGCGTTGAATGTAGGCATCCAAAACGTTACGCAGCATGCCTTCGACTTCACGGGCCATACGGCGCAGGGACGCGTCGGGGCCTGGGATTTCGCGCATCTCGACCAGAACATTGGTGCGTTTCGCCATGTTCTTTGCGTAGTCGCCGATACGCTCTAGGCTGCCTGCCAGTTTGAGCGTGGTCAGAACGGTGCGCAGGTCTTTGGACACGGGCGCACGCAGGGCGATACAACGTGCCGCTTCTTCGTTGATGCGAAGTTCCAGCTCGTCGATAGCTTTATCATTAGCGCGGACTTTCGCCGCCAATTCTACGTCGCGGGTTTCTAGCGACTGTGCGCCGTCGAGAATTGCAGCCTCAACGAGGCCACCCATTTTCATAACCAAAGCTTGAATGGCTTCGAGGTCGCGGTCGTAGGCGGATAGGATGTGTTGATCACTCATTATGTGCGCTCCTTAGCCAATGCGGCCGGAAATGTAGCTCTCGGTGCGGGGATCAACCGGATTGGTAAAGATCTGACCCGTCTCGCCGTATTCAACGAGGTTACCGAGGTGGAAGAAGGCGGTCTTTTGGCTCACCCGTGCAGCTTGCTGCATCGAGTGGGTTACGATCACGACCGAGAAGTTGGACCGAAGTTCGTCGATCAATTCCTCAACCTGCGCTGTCGCAATCGGGTCGAGTGCCGAACAAGGTTCGTCCATCAACAGGACTTCAGGCTGTGTCGCTACAGCACGTGCAATACACAGACGCTGCTGCTGACCACCAGAAAGCCCAGTGCCCGGAGCATCAAGACGATCCTTGACCTCATTCCACAGCGCCGCACGCTTTAGCGAACTTTCGACGATCTCATCGAGGTCGGTCTTGTTCTTCGCGAGGCCATGAATACGAGGGCCATAGGCGATATTGTCATAGATCGACTTGGGGAACGGGTTCGGCTTTTGAAACACCATGCCGACCTTTGCACGCAGTTGCACAGGGTCCACGCGTTTGTCGTAGATGTCTTCGCCGTCCAAGAGGATGTCGCCTTCCACACGGCAAATATCGATGGTGTCGTTCATCCGGTTCAGCGAACGCAAGAACGTGGATTTACCGCAACCCGACGGGCCGATGAACGCAGTCACGGTTTTATCCGCGATATCAACATTCACGTCTTTGATGGCATGCGTGGTTCCGTAGTAGACCTGCACGTTGCGGGCCGAAAATTTGATGTCCTTCATGTCCACCGCTCTATCTATTAGTCGCATATCGTTCATGGTTTTAGACCTTCTTACCACCGGCGTTCAAAACGGCGGCGCAGGATGACCGCGATTACGTTCATGGCGAGAAGGAACACCAACAGGATGATGATACCTCCCCAAGCCCGTTCGTAATAGGCTGGATCAGCGCGTTTGGCCCATTCGTAGATTTGAGCAGGCATTGCGGAGTTTGGGGACAGGAAGCCGTCAATTGGACCTGTCGGGTAATTCGTCGCGATAAAGCCGACCATACCGATTAGCAGAAGCGGTGCAGTTTCACCCAAGGCCTGCGCCAAACCGATGATCGTGCCTGTCAAAATGCCAGGCATGGCGAGAGGCAGAACATGGTGGAATACTGACTGCATTTTCGAGGCCCCTACCCCAAGCGCTGCTTCGCGGATCGAGGGCGGAACAGCTTTGAGTGCGGCGCGGGTCGAGATGATGATCGTCGGCAGGGTCATCAGTGTCAGCACCAGACCGCCGACCAGAGGTGCGGATTTAGGCAGGTGGCCGATCTGGATGAATACTGCCACGCCCAAGATACCGAAAACAATCGACGGAACAGCAGCTAGGTTCGAGATGTTCACCTCGATCAAGTCGGTCCAGCGGCTCTTTGGTGCGAATTCTTCGAGGTAGATCGATGCAGCGACACCAATCGGGAGCGAAAGGAAAAGAACCACAAACATCATGAACAGAGAGCCTAGGATAGAGACGCCCATCCCCGCCTGTTCTGGACGTTCTTCGGACGCATCCGAGCCGATGATGAAATCGATATTAAACCGTTTTTCGACCATGCCAATGTCACGCATCTGATCAACCAGATCGAGGTGAGCGGCATCGAGGTTCTTATCGTTCGCGAGAGACTCGCGGGTCACGCGGCCTTTCAAATAGCCATCGACGCGAGAGGAGGTCAGGAAATCGAAGGAAACCGTATCACCGATGCGGTCAGGGTTCGCCAAAACGAAATCACGCATTTGCGCAGGCGCCGAGGACGACAGCATGTCGCCAAGTTTGCCAGCATCCATGTCGGTCTCGATGTTGGCCTCAGACACTTCGGTCAAAAGCGCCGCTTCGATCATTTTGCGATACTGCGACGTTTTCATCATCGACGCTTCTGCAGCCTCAATAGCCGCGGCGTCGAGTGTCACAGGAACGGTCACAAACGTCTGGCGGAATGCGCGGCTACCGTTGAACGCAATCGCGGTCACGAGAAGGATCAGGAACGCGCAGCCGATGGCAATCGCCGTGATGCCATACCACTTGAACCGTGCCTCGACAGCATTGCGATTGCGCGTGCGGGCATCCTGAACGAGCAGCGATGATTTACCCGATGCGGAGTTATTTGCGGACGCGTCGGTCATTCGTACTGCTCCCGATATTTGCGGACAATGTAAAGGGCGAGAATGTTCAGCCCGAGGGTGACAACAAAGAGTGTCATCCCCAAGGCAAAGGCGACCAGAGCGGTGGCCGATGCAAAGTCGGTGTCACCTGTCAGCTGGGCAACGATGCGGGTCGTCACAGTGGTCATCGCATCGAAGGGGTTCAACGACAGCTGCGCCGCGGCCCCTGCCCCAAGCACAACAATCATCGTTTCACCGATGGCACGCGAGGCCGCCAAAAGTACCGCACCTACGATACCAGGCAGAGCGGCAGGCAGGACAACTTGCTTGATCGTTTCCGACTTTGTCGCGCCGAGGCCATAAGAGCCATCGCGCATCGCCTGAGGCACAGCGTTGATGATGTCGTCAGAAAGCGACGAAACAAATGGGATCAACATGATGCCCATTACAAGGCCAGCGGTCATTGCAGCGTCTGCACTACCCATCCACTGAACGCCAAGAACGCCACCGTCACCAAAGGCGGACTTCAGCAGCGGACCAACGGTCAAAAGAGCAAACAAACCGTAAACGATGGTCGGGATACCAGCCAGAACCTCAAGCGCGGGTTTTGCGACGGCACGAACCCCTTTGGACGCATATTCAGATAGGTAGATCGCAGCGAAAAGGCCGATTGGAACAGCAACTAGGAGCGCGATGATCGAGATGTAAACGGTGCCCCACATCAGTGGCAGGATGCCGAGATCGCTTTCGCCTTGGAAACGGGGGAGCCAGTTTAGACCAAAGAAAAAGTCAGTGGCCGAATACATGCCAAAGAACTTCACCGTGTTGAAGATCAGTGAGAGAACGATGCCGATTGTGGTCAGGATAGCGATCGATGCGGCCGTGATAAGAACGTAGCGCACAAAGGATTCGACCTGATTGCGAGCCCAGAGGTCGGGCCGAATTTTCGTTAGTGCAAAGGCGCCGCCAGCAATGGCCGCGGCCAGAACCACGATGGTTTTGAAAAGCGTTCCCGTCGCGTTCATGTTACGTGATGCACGTGCCGCATCAAGAATTTCAGGGGTGATATCAGAGCCTACGACCTTGCCGACTTGGGACAGAAGGCCTTTGATGTTGTCCGTCTCAGCATTCAAAGCTGCGACTTCGTTGTCCGTGATAGCGCCTGCGGCAATTGCGGCGTCCAAACCTTCGGAAACATTGGTCACGTTGGACAAAACGAGCCCAAGCGTCGCACTGTCAGAAGCCTCTACCGATGTAATCATCGGGGCAATCGACATATTAACGATAATGGGCTGGGCGATCATCCAACCGGCGAGGATTGCAATCGACGGAACCATTGCGCCAATCGCAGTGTTCCAGCCGTAAAATCCAGGGAGAGAATGAAGTTTGCGGGAGTCGCCGCCTGCACTCTGTACTGCACGCTGCCGACCCAAAACAAACGCAACCGATGCGATAATGATGAGGGCAATTAAAATCCAGAGAAACGGCATAGGGACCCCAAATGCGTAAATTCTTGTTTGTGCCTTTAGACACGAAAAAGCGGAGGGACGGAACCCGTCCCCCCGCCTATTTCAGGCCGATTAGTTCGAGCCCATGGTCTCTTCGTTAGCAACCATTGCTTGGGTTGCTGCCAGCTCCGGATCCGAAACCAGACCGTAAGCTGCGAGCGGGCCGTCAGGACCAGCGAGTTCGTCAGATACGAAGAACTGTGCGTACTCTTTCAGGCCCGGGATTGCGCCGATGTGAGCTGCTTTGATGTAGAAGTACAGCGGACGCGATACAGGGTATTCTGCAGCAGCGATCGATGCAGTCGAAGGAACAACGCCGTTCATGGTCGCAACCTGAAGTTTGTCAGTGTTGTTTTCGTAGAACGCGAGGCCGAACACACCGATGCCGTTGGTGTCAGCCGCGATACGTGCGAGGGTCTCAGTGTAGTCGCCGTCGATGTCTACGGACAGACCGTCGCCACGGATGGTCATACATGCTTCTTCAGCAGCGTCTTCGTCACCACCGTTGATCTCGAGAATTGCAGCCATCGCGCCAGTGTCTTCACAACCCTGAAGGATTACCTTCTCGTCGAATACTTCGCGGGTGCCGTGCTTGGTGCCCGGGATGAAGGCTTGGATCGGCTGGTCAGCGAATTTTTCGTTTACTTCAGCCCAGTTGGTGTTCGGGTTTGCAACCATTGCACCGTCAACTGGCAGTTCAGCAGCCAGAGCAAGGTACCAGTCAGACGGTGTGAACTCGAAGGAGTTACCGTTGATGTCGGATGCGAACACAATGCCGTCATAGCCGATGCGAACTTGGATGATGTCGGTTACGCCGTTTGCAGCGCAGGTTTCAACTTCCGACGATTTGATAGCGCGCGAAGCGTTTGCGATGTCGATCGTATTCTCGCCTACGCCTTCACAGAAAGCTTTGAGGCCAGCAGACGAACCGCCCGATTCTACAACGGGGGTCGGGAAATCGGTGTTTTCGCCGAATGCTTCTGCAACGATCGAAGCGTAAGGCAGAACGGTCGACGAACCAGCGATCTGGACGTTGTCACGTGCTACTGCAGCAGTTGCGGATACGGCGGCGATCGCCAGGGTCGAGGCGGTCAGTTTCATGAACGACATTAAATAAACTCCTGTCTGTCAGACATGGGTCACACGCGAGCCGCGTGACCTATGCGCCCCACCTAAGGGCGGCGTGACAACCTTTTGTGACACTTTTGTAAGAGTTTTATGACATCCTAAGATTTTTGCAGAAAACTTCATTCAACAGGCAAAATAACTGCGAACTCAGTACCCTCATTTACTACGGAATTGATCCGAAGGCGCCCGCGATGTCGGCTGATGATATGTTTTACAATCGCAAGCCCAAGGCCTGTGCCGCCAACTTCGCGGCTACGGTGGCTATCAACGCGGTAGAATCGTTCAGTCAGGCGAGCAATGTGATGCGCTGCGATCCCTTCGCCATAATCCCGAACGCGCACCGTGATGCCTTGACCGCGCAAAAGTGCACTTTCTTGGGCCTCATCAATGATGACGTCGATTTTGCCACCACGTGCGCCATATTTGATCGCGTTTTCGATAAGATTGCGAAACACTTGACGTAATTGGTTTTCATCACCCGGAATGGACGGAACCGTTGGCGGGAAATGTGTAGTGACAGCGACCGCAGCCTTTTCCGCGACAGGCGCAAGCGCAAGGATCGTCGAATTGAGGATCGCATCAAGGTTAACGGGTTGAACGGGGCGAATGCGTTCATTCTCCTCAACCTTACTCAGCGACAATAGGTCCGAAACCAGCTGCGACATCCGCGTGGCTTCTTGTTCCATGATGGACAGAAACCGATCTTGCGCCTTGGGATCATTCCGTGCGGGCCCACGCAGCGTTTCGATAAACCCCATCAGCGCAGTGAGTGGCGTTTTTAGTTCATGACTGACGTTCGCCACAAAATCGCGACGCATTTTTCCCGCATCTTCAATATCGGTGAGGTCTTCGAAGGTGATCAGGACAGAGGTCCCCTTACCCGTTTCAATCGGAGCAATGTTGACCCGAAACGTCGTATCTCGCCCGCTATCGCGCCCAAGGTAGCGTGATTCTTGCTTCGTCTTCGTGCGAAACACCGTCTCAATCGCGTCGAGGATATTGGGTTGCCGTAACCCCGTAATGCAGTGGCGCCCCACGATTTCCTGACCCAATAAGGCTCGCGCATGCCCATTGGCAACGGTGATCCGTTCGTCTGGTCCAATGATCAAAGCCACCAGTGGCAGGGCTTGGACGATCTGGGCGGGGGTTGGGATATCTGGCGTCATGCCGCTATTCGTAGCGTCCGTTTGTTTCCCTGCAAGTCTTTTCAACTCCCCCTTAAAGGTGATTGCGACATGAGAAATACTCCGTATAATTGTATACGCAGTCGGTGTGTCTGACTGCATGACGAACGACTAAGAGTGGGGAAATCGGGGATGGGAACCCTAAAAGCAACGCGCCTGCGCAGCACTGCGCAGCGATCTGTGATGCTTGTGATTGGACAGAAATCCGAGTGGGCTGATCCGGGTATTGCGGCAGAGGTTGCCGATTATCACTACGTCGATTTTTCCGACTTAGACCGTGTGCTTATGGCGCGTATTGAACCCGACACAGTCGTGTCGTCCCTCTTTGGTCGAGGGTTTGATGCGATTGATATCGCGAAGCAACTTCACCAACTTGAGTTTACAGGGCGCTACCGCGCGCTCACGGGGAACCTGCCCAACCCCGACATGATCCGTCGCGAAGTCGCACAAGTCGCGCCGGGTTTGGATTTTGACGTTCTGAACTTTCTAGCGCCCAAGATCACTCTGCACTGATCGCTCTGAGCCCTTTGCGATAACGCTCTGCGTTTTTCTGATAGCTCAACGCCGATCTGGTCAGACCTTCGATGGCGTCGTCGGTCAAGGTACGGATGATCTTACCCGGTGCCCCCATGACGAGCGACCCATCGGGGATCACTTTGCCCTCGGTGATCAATGCCCCTGCCCCGATCAAGCAGTTTTTACCGACCAAAGCGCCGTTCATCACCATCGCACCCATCCCGATCAATGTGTTGTCGCCAATGGTGCAGCCGTGAAGCATAACCTTGTGACCGATGGTGCAGTTTTTACCGATGGTGAGCGGATACCCCATATCTGTGTGGAGCACGCTGTTTTCTTGGATATTGCTCCCCTCGGCGAGTGTAAGCATTTCGTTGTCACCGCGCAGCGTTGACCCAAACCAGACCGAAGATTTCGCGGCCAGCGTCACCTTGCCGATCAAGTTCACATCGTCAGCAACCCAAGCGCTTTCATCAATAATCGGGGCGATTCCGTCGAGTTCGTAAATCATCTGGCTTCAAACTCCTTGTTCAATCCGCGGACAAATTCATTGAGGCCCGGTTGACGATTAGCACGGGACCGTTCCGCCATGAGGATCGTTTTTAGTTCGGCTTCGGCGGCATCCACGTCGCGGTTCACGATCACATAGTCATATTCAGCCCAATGGCTGATCTCATCGCGACTTTGGGCCATGCGGTTCGCGATCACCTCATCGCTGTCTTGTGCACGTCCACGTAGGCGCGATTCCAGATCAGCGATCGACGGAGGCAGAATGAAGATCGACACAACGTCATTGGCCAAGGCAGAGCGTCTGATTTGTTGACCGCCTTGCCAATCGATGTCGAAAATCGTGTCACGACCAGCCATCATAGCTGTTTCAACGGGGCCTTTCGGTGTGCCGTAGTAATTCCCGAAAACTTCCGCATGTTCTAGCATGTCGCCAGCGTCGACCATCGCTTCAAATTCGGGCTTGGTTTTAAAGTAATATTCGACACCATCGGTTTCGCCGGGGCGCGGATTGCGCGTGGTGGCCGAGACCGAAAACGAAAGTGTCGGGTCCCAGGCCATCAAACGTTTCGCCAATGTGGATTTCCCTGCCCCTGACGGCGAGGACAAAATGATCAAGAGACCACGGCGTTGGATGGCAGACATCAATTACTCCACATTCTGAATTTGTTCGCGCATCTGTTCGATGACGGCTTTTAACTCTAGCCCAACGGCCGTAAGCCCAACAGCCTGAGATTTCGAACACAGGGTATTGGCTTCACGGTTAAATTCCTGCGCGAGAAAGTCGAGCTTGCGTCCCGCAGGGGCCGGATCGCTGATCAAACCACGGGCCGCATCGACATGAGCGCGAAGACGATCCAATTCCTCGGTCACGTCTTGTTTTACCGCAAGAACAGCGAGCTCTTGGGCCAGCCGTTGATCATCGACCTCTGCAATATCGGCGAGCACACGTTTCATCGCAGAGGTAAGTGCAGCGCGAACGTCGGCCTTACGCTCTTCGGCAGTAATCGATGCCTTTTCAATGAGTTCTTCGATCTTATTGAGGTGGTCTGTCACAACCGCATGCAGCGCCCGCCCTTCGGTTGCCCGCATCGCGGCGAAATCGTCGAGCAAGGGGCCAAAGTCATCGATCAAGTGTTTCAGAAGGTCGTCGTCATCTTCGGACAGGTTCGTTGGAACGAAAACGCCTTTGATATTGAGGATTTCGGCCGAGGTCGGGGTGTTGACCTGTAGCCCCATTGCTGCTGCACGTGCCTCGATGCGGCCAAGTGCCTCCAAAGCGCGGTCCAACGCTGCGGTGTCCACATCCAGTTTTTTATCTGTCTCGTCCCGCGTAAGCCGCAGGTTCAAGGTGATGTTCCCCCGCGAAAACCGTTTGGTCAGCGACGTGCGCACCGATTGTTCCAGCCCTTCAATGCCGTCTGGGAGGCGTAGGCGAAGGTCGAGTCCCCGTGCGTTCACGCTGCGAATGTCCCAACTCCATTGGGTTGCGCCATGTGCGCCCGTTCGGCTGGCGAATGCGGTCATTGATCGGATCACGATGGCCTCTCCTTTTGTTGCCAATGGCTTAATGCAAATTGGGGCACTGCGGCAAGTGGCGCGACGGCCTGTTAACCTTGATGCGCGAAGGGTCGTGTCAATTTGAATGAATTGTTTTATGAATTTGAATCACCCGTTAAGGATGTGCGACATGGACACGCCACACCAAACAAATAGCGAAACGCTCAAGGTGCTTGAGGCCTATTGGCATGAATTGCGCGGCCCTAAAACGTTGCCTGAACGTCGTGCCATTGATCCAACGCGAATTGACGCGGCTCTGCCCTATTCTTTTATCTTGGAACGTGTGGCCCCGGGTGTAGGGCGGTTGCGTGTCAGCGGTCAAAAAATCAACGACCTGATGATGATGGAGGCGCGCGGCATGCCTCTGTCCATGCTGTTTGAACCGACCGAACGGGATCGTTTGCAGACCTATGTTGAGGCGTGTTTTGCCGATCCAGCGATTGTCGAGCTGTCGTTGACCACTCAAAGTGGCCTCTCGCGGCCAAAGTTTACAGGGCGGCTCCTCTTGATGCCGCTCGCGGGTGTGAACGGAATCCCGACGCGGGCACTTGGTGCAATTGTGACTGAAGGTATTCAGGGGCGCAGCGCACGTCGGTTCTCTATCGAAGTCCCAGCCCCTGTTCGTCACGAAAAGATCAATATTGCCCCCATGCAGGCTTTTGATCAGGCGCTCTATGCGGGTGAACGAAAAAGGCCGACCCAACGGCCGGCCCTTCGTTTGGTTGTCGACAACGACCGCGATTAAGCGTTTGCCGCTGCTGCCAGTTTTTCGCGACGCGCAGAGAGTTCTTCCGCAACAAGGAACGCAAGCTCCAGAGATTGCGACGCGTTCAGACGCGGGTCACAGGCGGTGTGGTAACGATCGCTGAGATCCTCATCGGTCACAGCGCGAACACCACCCGTGCATTCGGTGACGTCTTTGCCTGTCATTTCGAAGTGTACACCACCCGGGATCGATCCTTCAGCGTTGTGAACTGCAAAGAATTCGCGGACTTCACGCAGTACGCTGTCGAATGGACGGGTTTTGTAGCCTGTCGACGACTTGATCGTGTTGCCGTGCATCGGGTCACAGGTCCAAACAACGTTTGCGCCTTCTTCCTGAACAGCTTTGATCAGGCGTGGCAAATGTTCACCGACGTTGCCTGCACCGAAACGCGCGATCAGAGTCAGACGACCTGCTTCGTTCTGTGGGTTCAGCGACGCCATCAACGATTTCAGGTGACCAGAAGTCATCGAAGGACCGCATTTCAGGCCTATCGGGTTCTGAACCCCTTTGCAGAATTCAACGTGCGCGCCATCAGGCTGACGGGTACGGTCACCGATCCAGATCATGTGACCCGAACCTGCAAGCCATTTGCCCGAGGTCGAATCCAGACGGCAAAGAGCTTCTTCATATTCCAAGAGCAGCGCTTCGTGGCTGGTGAAGAAGTCGACGGTCTGCATCGCATGGTTCGCCTCATCACGAATGCCAGCAGCGTTCATGAAATCAAGCGTATCGCTGATGCGGTTTGCCAGTTCGCGGTAACGCTCTGCCTCAGGAGACGCGGTGAAACCAAGCGTCCAAGAGTGCACTTTGTGCAGGTCAGCATAACCGCCTGTCGAGAATGCGCGCAGAAGGTTCAGCGTTGCAGCGGCCTGCGTGTAGGCCTGCAGCATACGGTCTGGATCAGGAATGCGAGCCTCAGGTGTGAAGTCGAAACCGTTGACGATGTCGCCACGGTAGCTCGGCAGTTCCGCGCCATTGATCACTTCGGTCGGTGCCGAACGCGGCTTTGCCATCTGGCCAGCCATACGACCTACTTTGACCACAGGAACCTTCGCACCGTAGGTCAGAACCATTGCCATCTGCAGCATCACCTTAAAGGTGTCGCGGATGTTATCAGCCGAAAATTCAGCAAAGCTTTCAGCGCAGTCACCGCCCTGAAGAAGGAAGGCCTCGCCACGGGAAACTGCACCCAGTTTCGCTTTGAGTTTGCGTGCCTCGCCAGCAAAGACCAAGGGCGGATAGCTTGCCAGCTTCGCTTCTACAGCGTTCAGCTTTGCCTCATCCGTATAGTCGGGCATCTGAACCCGCGGTTTTGCACGCCAGTCCGTTTTCTGCCACTCGGTCATTGTCTCGCTCCGTTTTGCGTTCAAATTCGACCCGCATAATCGATTTTAGCGGTATCAGGACGCGTTTATAGCTTCTGACTTTGACACGGCAACGTAAAAATCACTTTACTCAATTTGTGACCTGTCCTTTAGCGACACTGAGGTCGCAAACAAACAACTCTTGCCTTTGTCGAGAAAAAGATGTTGTGGTCGAAAATCACCTCCGTTTTCGAGACCCAAATGGACACAGAAATTCAAATCGTCGAAGTCGAAGCGCCCAAGAAAGCAAAGCGTTTTGTCTTCGTGCTCTTGGAACAATTTACTATGCTGTCCTTTGCCAGCGCGGTGGAGTGTTTGCGCATTGCGAACCGCATGTCGAATGCTGAGCTGTATTCATGGGCTCTCGCGGGTGATGGCGGCGAAATGGTCGCCTGTTCGAACGGAACTGAATTTAAGCTGCAGATGGACCTCGATGAACTCACCCGCGACGATGTTGTTATCGTGTGCGGTGGAATCGATGTTCAAAAAGCCACGAACAAACGCGTGCTGAATTGGCTCCGGCGTGAGGCGCGTCGTGGCGTGGTTATGGGCGGTCTCTGCACGGCGAGCTATGCGCTGGCCAAAGCGGGTCTCCTTGATGGAAAACGTGCGACGATCCACTGGGAAAACCAAGACAGCTTTGCCGAAGAATTCGAAGAAGTTGACCTGACGAAATCGGTTTTCGTCGTCGACGGAAATCGCATTACGGCTGCCGGTGGCACGGCCTCCCTCGATCTTATGCTGAAAATCATCGCGGACGATCACGGTGAAGAGCTCGCCAGCGCAGTGGCAGATCAGCTGATCTATTCGTCGATCCGCACCGACCAAGACACACAACGTTTGTCTATCCCGACCCGCATCGGTGTTCGCCATCCAAAACTGAGCCGCGTGATTCAGATGATGGAACAGAACATCGAAGAGCCAATCAGCCCAGCGACCCTCGCCAAAGACGTGGGCATGTCGACCCGCCAGCTAGAGCGCCTCTTCCGTCGATATCTTACACGGTCGCCAAAGCGCTATTATATGGAACTGCGTCTTCAAAAAGCGCGGAACCTGCTGATGCAAACCGACATGAGTGTGATCAACGTCGCTCTCGCCTGCGGCTTTGCCTCACCGTCGCATTTTTCGAAATGCTATCGTGCGCATTACCAGACCACACCCTACCGCGAACGCGGTGCACATGGGCGTCGCGACTAGTCAAATCTCTGCTTTCTTGACCGTTTTAGGCGTCTCGCAGGCTAATTGACGGAGTTTACACCCGTCTGCGGGAAAATTCACCTTGCGTCACCGCTTCACTTTTCCAAATGGTCCAATTAGCTTCGCTACAGGATAAGAACATCCGATAGGGAGTCTAAAAATGAAAAAACTGCTGCTGGCCACTGCGGCCACCGCTCTGGTTGCTGGTGCTGCTTCGGCAGACGAAGTGAAACTGGGCGTTATCCTTGGTTTCACTGGTCCGATCGAATCGCTGACACCTGACATGGCTGCTGGCGCTGAAATGGCGATGGCCGAAGTTTCTGCATCGGGCAACCTGCTCGGCGGTATGACTGTTACGCCAATCCGCAAGGACTCGACCTGCGTTGACGCTGCTGCTGCGACCGCTGCTGCCGAAGAACTGATCGCTGAAGGCGTTGCTGGTATCTTTGGTGCTGACTGCTCTGGTGTAACCGGTGCGATCCTCCAGAACGTTGCTGTGCCGAACGGCATGGTTATGGTTTCGCCGTCCGCGACCTCCCCGGGTCTGTCGACCGTCGAAGACAACGGTCTCTTCTTCCGCACTGCACCGTCTGACGCACGTCAGGGCGTTGTGATGGCTGAACTGCTCAAAGAGCAAGGCGTTGGCTCGGTCGCTCTGACCTACATCAACTCCGACTACGGCAAAGGCCTCGCAGACAGCTTCCAAGCTGCATACGAAGGCATGGGCGGCACCGTCACTATCTCTGCTGCGCACGACGTTGGCAAAGGTGACTACTCTGCAGAAGTTGCAGCGCTGTCCTCCGCTGGCGGTGAGCGTCTGGTTGTTGCTGGCTACGTTGACCAAGGTGGCGGCGATATCGTTCGCGCATCGATCGACGCTGGCGCATTCGACCTGTTCCACTTCCCTGATGGGATGATCGGTGACGCACTGCCGGCAACTTTCGGTGCTGACATCGACGGCTCCTACGGTCAGGCTCCTGGCTCGGACAACCCCGGCTACCAGACTTTTGTTAGCCTTGCAGAAGGCTTCAACGGCGAAGGCACCTATGCGTCGGAATCCTATGACGCTGCAGCTCTGATCCTGCTTGCTATGCAGGCTGCTGGTTCGACCGACCCGAACATCTACAAAGAATACGTAGAGTCGGTTGCGAACGCTCCAGGTGAGCCGATCATGCCGGGCGAACTGGGCAAAGCTCTCGAAATCCTCGCAGCTGGCGGCGACGTTGACCTGATTGGCGCGACTGGCGTTGAACTGGTAAACGGCGGCGAAGCTGCTGGTTCCTACCGCGTTGTCACCTTTGAAGGTGGCGAAATGGTAACCGCTGAATACCGCTAATCGTCAGAAATGACGTTCTTTGCGGCGCGGGGTTTGTCCCCGCGCCGTTTTCCATAAGATGAGCGCGATCAATCGCGCCGTTGGGGATCAAAATGATTGTCGTCGACAACCTCCATAAACACTTCGGCGGCTTTCATGCCGTAGACGGAGCTTCGCTGAGCATCGAAAAAGGCTCGATCACTGGGTTGATCGGTCCAAATGGTGCCGGAAAAACCACTCTTTTCAACGTGATCGCGGGCGTTCTTGAGCCGACATCTGGGCGTGTGATGATGGACGGTGAGGATATCACTGGCCTGCCGCCGCATGAACTGTTCGGTAAGGGCCTCCTGCGGACGTTCCAAATCGCGCATGAATTCCATTCGATGACCTGCCGTGAGAACCTGATGATGGTTCCCGCTGGTCAATCGGGCGAAACCCTCTGGAACACATGGTTCGGTCGCAAGCGTATCGCGGACGAGGAACGCGCCTTGCGTGCCAAAGCGGATGAGGTTCTAGAGTTTCTCACCATCAGCCATTTGGCGGACGAAAAAGCGGGCAACCTCTCTGGCGGCCAGAAAAAGCTGTTGGAGCTTGGCCGCACGATGATGGTCGACGCAAAGATCGTGTTCCTCGACGAGGTTGGCGCAGGTGTGAATCGCACCCTCCTCATGACCATTGGTGATGCCATCCTCCAGCTCAACAAAGAGCGCGGCTACACCTTCGTCGTTATCGAACACGACATGGACTTCATCGGCAAAATCTGTGGCCCCGTCATTTGTATGGCAGAGGGCAAGGTTCTGGCCGAAGGAACACTCGCTGAAATCAAGGCAAACGAGCAGGTAATCGAAGCCTACCTCGGCACTGGCCTCAAGAACAAAGACAAGGTGGGCGCATGAGCGAACCATTCCTGATCGGGGACAACATGACGGGCGGCTATGGCCGCGGTCCTGACATTCTCCACAATTGCACAATCTCTGTGAACAAGGGCGAAATCGCCGTGATCGTTGGCCCGAACGGGGCCGGTAAATCGACCGCGATGAAGGCGACCTTTGGGATGCTGAACGTCCGCTCTGGTGCTGTGCGACTTGATGGTGAGGACATCACCAAACTTTCGCCGCAAGAGCGCGTGATGAAGGGCATGGGTTTTGTCCCGCAGGTGCGCAACATCTTCCCATCGATGACGGTCGAAGAGAACCTCGAAATGGGCGCCTATATCCGCACCGACGATTTCCGCGAGACGATGGAACAGGTCTATGACCTTTTCCCGATCCTGCGTGACAAGCGTTTTCAGGCAGCGGGCGAACTGTCTGGCGGTCAACGTCAGCAGGTGGCAGTTGGCCGTGCTCTAATGACAAAGCCCAAAGTGCTCCTCCTTGACGAGCCAACCGCTGGCGTATCGCCCGTTGTGATGGACGAACTCTTTGACCGTATCATTGAGGTCAGCCGCACAGGTATTCCGATCCTGATGGTGGAACAGAACGCCAAACAGGCGCTCGAAATCGCCGACCGTGCTTATGTTCTGGTTCAGGGCGCAAACGCCCACACTGGCACGGGCAAAGACCTACTGGCCGACCCTGAAGTCCGCCGTTCCTTCCTCGGGGGTTAAGATGAGCTTTCAAAAATGGGGAAAGGTTGCTGCAACTGTCATGGTTGTCTTTGGGTTAATTAGTCTAATTGCAGGAACTTTGTTCGAAACAACTTCCTTGGCTGCTTCGTTAGGTGCTCCTGCCGATGGTAGTATCCTGCATTCACAGGGTTTCATGATGCTCTTCGCTGGTATGGTGATCGGTAACTTGGCCGAGATTAATCAATCACTTTCGAATAGAATGCGGGGTTAATATGGATTTCCTCAACGCTGTGGTGGCAATCACCAACCTCCTTATCATTCCCGCAACGACCTATGGCGCTCAGCTTGCTCTGGGTGCGTTGGGTGTGACGCTGATCTATTCGATCCTGCGGTTCTCTAACTTTGCGCATGGCGACACGATGGCCTTTGGCACCGTAGTAACCATTGGCATTACGACGTTGTTCCAATCGTGGGGCATCAGCCTCGGGCCGCTTCCAACCGCCCTCTTCGCCCTGCCCTTTGCCATTGCGATTACGGCGGTTCTGCTCGTCGGCACCGACTTTGCGATCTACCGCTTTTATCGCAAGAAACGCGCTGTTCCGATCATCTTTGTGATGGCGTCTTTGGGCGTTATGTTCGTGATGAACGGCCTTATTCGTTTCATGGCTGGCGTGAAGGACCAAACCTTTGACGACGGCACGCGCTTCATCATCAAGGCGCGAGATTTCAAAGAGTGGTCTGGCCTTGACGAAGCCCTCTCGCTGCGCACGACCCAAGTTCTAACCCTCGTTGTCGCAATCGCGATTGTGGCGTGGCTGTTCTGGTTCCTGAACAAGACCCGCACGGGTAAATCCATGCGCGCCTTCTCGGACAACGAAGATTTGGCGCTCCTGTCGGGTATCAACCCGAACCGGGTTGTGATGGTGACTTGGGTGATCGTGGCGATGCTCGCGACGACGGCTGGCGTTCTCTATGGCCTTGATAAGGCCTATTCGCCTTACACCTACTTCCAGCTTCTGCTGCCGACCTTTGCGGCCGCGATCGTTGGTGGTCTTGGCAACCCGCTCGGTGCAATTGTCGGCGGCTTCGTCGTGTCTTTCTCCGAGGTCATGGTCACCTACGTTTGGAAGAAGGTCGCAATCTATCTGCTGCCCGAAGCACTAGAGCCGAATGGTCTGCTCCAGTTGATGTCGACCGAATATAAATTCGCGGTCAGTTTCGCGATCCTAGTTGTCGTGCTTCTGTTTAAACCGACCGGCCTATTCAAGGGGCAATCCGTATGACCCAATCCATGCGTGCAATCCTATTCTTTGGTTTCATGGCTGCGCTCTTTATCATTGAGGGCAGCACGAACTTTTGGATATTTTCGGGCTCATGGAACACCTCCCTGGTGATCCTGAACATGGCGCTGGTTTCGGCTGTCATGGCGTTGGGGGTGAACCTCCAGTGGGGCTATGCGGGTCTGTTTAACACGGGCATCATGGGCTTTGTGGCCTTGGGTGGTCTGGCTGTTGTGGTGACCTCGCTTCCGCCCGTGACAGAGAGCTGGTCGGCTGGTGGGTATCGGATCATCCTAGGTCTGATCCTTGGTGCGCTGACCATAGCTGGCACGATCCTGATGCGCATGAAACTGCCCCAAGGTCGTCTGCGTGGCGCACTGACCCTCGCGATCCTGATCGGTGGTTTCTTTCTCTACCGCGCTGTGTTTGATAGCGGCGTTCAAGCGGTAGAGGCGATTGATCCGTCGGTCACAGGGAACATTGGTGGCCTTGGCCTGCCTGTGTTGGTCGCTTGGCCTGTTGGTGGTCTCCTTGCGGCGGGTGCTGCGTGGATTATCGGTAAAACGGCTCTTGGTCTGCGGTCTGACTACCTCGCCATTGCGACACTCGGCATCGCCGAGATCATCGTTGCTATCCTTAAGAACGAAGAGTGGCTGTCGCGTGGTGCAAAGAACGTGAACGGCCTGCCGCGTCCTGTTCCTTACGAAGTCGACCTTCAGCAGAGTGCCGAGTTTGTGGCGAATGCGGCGAGCCTTGGCCTCGATCCAGTTACAGCATCGACGCTCTACGTGAAGATCGGTTACGCACTGTTGTTCACCGCTGTGCTTGTGACGATTCTCGTTCTGTCGCAGTTGGCGCGTCACAGCCCATGGGGCCGTATGATGCGCGCCATTCGGGATAACGAAACCGCTGCGCGTGCGATGGGCAAGAACGTCACACGCCGTCACCTCGAGATCTTTATCCTCGGGTCTGCGGTCTGTGGTTTCGCAGGCGCAATGATGACAACGCTTGATGGTCAGTTGACCCCTGCGTCTTATCACCCACTTCGTTTCACTTTCCTCATCTGGGTGATGGTGATCGTTGGTGGCTCTGGCAATAACCTCGGTTCTGTTCTCGGTGGCTTCCTGATCTGGTGGCTCTGGGTCAAGGTTGAACCGCTGGGCCAGTGGCTCGCCCAAGTGTTGACCTACGGATTGCCCGAAGGTCACTGGGTTGCCGTTCGCATCACAGAGGCCGCAGCACACATGAGGCTCTTTACCATGGGCTTGGTCCTTCTGTTCGTCTTGCGGTTCAATCCCCGCGGCATGCTTCCAGAAAATTAACAAAGCGGGGCCTCAGGGCCCCGTTTTCATATTTGGTCGCGGGCTTGTCCCTTTTGCTTTTGCCGAATATGCACCATCACGATAAGTAGAGCCGTCGGCACCAAAACGAACGCCGATGCTGTGCGTTGGGGGCAGTATGATCACCGTGTTTCGTTTGATGTTTTGGCTTGCGTCTGGGCTCATTGGCTTGACCTTGGCGGCTTTCGTGCTGGCCTATTATTTCGCCTCACGGTCCCTGCCCGATTACAACGAAACGATCGCCGTGAATGGTCTGGGCGCAACGGTCGAGGTCGTGCGCGATAATTCTGACGTGCCGCATATTTTCGGTGAAACCGATCCCGACGTTTTCTTTGCGCTTGGCTTTGCCCATGCCCAAGACCGCATGTGGCAGATGATCACCGATCGCCGCACCGCTCAAGGACGCATGGCTCAGGTTTTCGGGCAATCGATGCTGCCGTCCGATATCCTAATGCGGCGTCTGGATCTCTATAATCTGTCGTTATCGAGCGTTGAGGCGCAGGATGACCAAACCAAAGCCGCGCTTGAAGCCTATAGCGCAGGTGTGAACGCGTGGTTGAACGAGGTGAACAATGGCGTGCGAGGTCGTGGCGCACCCGAAATGTGGGTGTTCAATCAGCCCATCGCCCCTTGGCAGCCTGCCGATAGCATCGCGCTCTTTAAACTCTATGCCTTCCGTCAAAGCGGCCACCTTCAGGCCGAAGTTCTGCGCGCCAGCGTGTCGCAGCGCATCGCTGACGACCGTATCCATGATATTTTGCCCGAGGTTCCGGGAACGAGCGTCACTGCGCTGCCATCCTATGCGTCGCTTGTTCACGATCTGCCGACCGAAGTTGCGTTCGATTGGTCCGACGCTTCGCGCGCGGGTTTTCCTGCCGCTGATTTTTCGGGTGCCTCGAACGCTTGGGCTGCGGGCCCATCACGGTCTACATCTGGATCGACCCTTCTCGCCAATGATCCGCATGGGATGCTGACCGCGCCATCGCCGTGGTATTTGGCACGTTTGGAGCTGTCGACTGGCGGCGTTATTGGCGCAACGATCCCCGGTGTACCTGTGGTGCTCACGGGACGCAGCGCGAGCCTCGGTTGGGGGATCACCAGCGCTTGGGCCGACGATATGGACCTCTACCTCGAGGAGGTCGATGAAAACCAATCCAATCGGTATCGCACCGCGGATGGCTGGGCCGACTTTGTAACTCGCGAAAGCATCATTGAAATCGCCGATGCGCCTGCCGTTACCCTTAAACTCTTATGGACCCAGAACGGACCTGTTCTGCCGCCCGATCAGTTTAACCTCGCGACCATCCGTCCAGCGGGTCATGTCGTGTCTCTGGCTTGGACTGGTCTGAGCGATCAGGACACCTCATTGTCCGCGGCCATGGGCATCATGCGCTCTCGCTCTGTTCGGTCCGCGATTGATGCGGGTCGGAGTTATATTGCACCCGCTCAGAACCTGATGCTGGCCGATCCGAATGGGATTGCTATGCAAACCATCGGTGCGATCCCGTCGCGCGACGAAGCACACCAGAGCAAGGGCCGCATGCCGACGTATGGCTATCTTCCGCAGAACCAATGGCTCGGCTCCCTGCCTTATGACAGCAATCCGTCGATCGTCGATCCCGAGGGTGGCATCATCGGCAACACCAACAACAAAACCAGCACCGCTGCGTTCCCGAACCATGTGTCCTATGTCTGGGGCGACAGTCAGCGCATATATCGTTGGCAGCGCCTTATGCAGGCGCGAGGCGTCCACACGCGGGAAAGCTTTATCGAAGCGCAGCTGGATACGGTCAGCTACACTGCCCGTTCGCTCTTGCCTCTCGTTGGTGCGGACCTGTGGTTCACTGGCGATCCTGCACCCGAAGGCACACCAGAACGTCGCCGTCAGCAAGCGCTCGATATGTTGGCCTCGTGGAATGGTGAAATGAACGAACACCTGCCCGAGCCGCTGATTTATGCGGCGTGGATGCGTGCGTTACAGGATCGATTGATCCGCGATGAACTGGGTGATGTGGCGGACGCATTTACGCACGTTGATCCGATTTTCATTGAGCGGGTTTATCGCGACATCGGTGGTGCCTCCGCTTGGTGCGACGTGATCCAATCTGCACCTGTTGAGACCTGCGTCGACATCGCACGGCAGTCTTTGGATGAGGCGTTGATCTGGATTTCTGAGAACCAAAGCGGTTCGCTTGAGTCGCTTCGCTGGGGCGACGCTCATACCGCGGTTCACTTGCACAAGACGCTCGCAGATGCACCCATTTTGCGCTGGTTCGTTAATATTCACCAATCGACCTCGGGCGGCGACAACACGCTCTTGCGTGGATTGACCTCGGGCGTCGACCCTACCCCGTTCCGCAATGTTCACGCTGCTGGGTATCGTGGGGTTTATGATTTTGCGGACCCAGATAGTTCTGTCTTTATCATTTCAACGGGTCAGTCTGGCCACCCGCTCAGCCGCTATTACGATGACATGGGCGAACTGTGGCGACGCGGGGAGTATATCCCCATGTCGCTCGATCCATCCCTTGCGCGTGCGGGTGCCGTGGGCGTTACTGTTCTGGTGCCGAACTGATCAGAGGCGTTCGTAGCGGTCTTTCTGGATTTGTGTCCATTTGACCGTCATCTGATAGCCTTCGTCGGTCTGAACATCCGCTTCGACTACGCCTTGCGCAAACAGCCATGCCCGTGCTTTGCCTGCGCTAAATGGCAAGGTCAAAACCTCGATCATGTGATCAGGGCGCAGTTTCAGCGAAATCGCGTCGAGCAGCGTATCTATGCCTTCGCCCGTAATCGCCGAAATCGCAAAGATATCTTCGGTACGCTCGGCCTGTGTCCGAACCGCGTCAGCCTGCTCGTCGTCGAGACGATCAACCTTGTTCCAGACCTCGATCATCGGCGCTGTTTCAGCAACGCCAAGTGACTGAAGGATGGTATGAACATCCTCTGACTGTTCTTCGGTCTGTTCGTGGCTGATGTCACGGACGTGAACGATAAGATCGGCGTCGAGAACTTCTTCGAGGGTCGCACGGAAGGATGCGACTAACTCGGTCGGCAGGTCAGAGATAAAGCCCACCGTGTCGGAGAGGATGATCTCTTCACCGCTCGGCAAATTGAGACGACGCATCGTCGGATCGAGCGTCGCAAAGAGCATGTCTTTGGCAAACACCTCCGCACCGGTCACGCGGTTGAACAGCGTCGATTTCCCAGCGTTGGTGTAACCAACCAGCGCGACAATCGGGAACGGCACCTTAGCGCGCGCCTTGCGGTGCAGTTCGCGCGTCTTAACCACTTTGTCCAACTGGCGACGCAGACGAACGAGCTGTTCGTCGATGGCGCGGCGGTCCGCCTCGATCTGCGTTTCCCCCGGACCACCCACAAAGCCCAAACCACCCCGCTGACGCTCAAGGTGGGTCCATGCCCTCACAAGACGCGTGCGTTGATAGGACAAGGCAGCCATTTCGACCTGCAGCACACCTTCGCGGGTGCGTGCACGATCCGAGAAAATTTCGAGGATCAGGCCAGTGCGGTCGAGAATCTTAACGCCCCATTCTTTTTCAAGGTTCCGCTGCTGAACAGGACTCAGGTGTCCATCGACCAAGACGAGTTCAATCTCTTCGGCTTTGAACTGCTGGTTCAATTCCTCGATCTTGCCCGAGCCGAACAAATAACCCGGCTGAACTTTAGGCAGCGATACGACCGTCGCACCAAAGACCTCCAACGATGGAAGGGCCGCCGCAAGTGCGACAGCCTCGTCTAGCGCCGGAGCAGCAGCACGGCGGTTACGATCCGATTTGATGTCTGGGTGGAGCACCCAGGCCCGCGTTGCAGGCCTGTCCGTTTCCTCCATGATGGTCTTACTCTTCGCCGTCATAAAGGCTGACAGGTGCAGCCGGCATTATCGTGGAGATCGCGCTCTTATACACCAGTTGCGATTTACCATCGCGGCGCAGGAGCACACAGAAATTGTCGAACCACGTGATGTCGCCCTGCAGTTTTACACCGTTCACTAAAAAGATAGTGACCGAGATTTTAGCTTTGCGAACATGGTTAAGAAAAGCATCCTGAAGGTTCTGCTTGTCGGCCGCCATTGATATTATCCTTTGTTCTTGTGGCCGCGGACCGGCCTCCGTCTTTGGTGTGAGTATGTCTAACCCGCGAAAGAGATTCCAGCCCCAAAATCAACCATCTATCGTAGGGTCTATTTGCGCCAAAAATCGGGGTTGAAAAGAGCAATAATCGCCAGCGCCTCAAGCCGCCCCAGTACCATCGCAAGCGCCAGCACCATCTTGGCCTCATTGGTCACGCCAGAGATTGAAATCGGTGCCTCAGCTGCGATTTCGACCAAGGGACCCGTGGTCGACAGCGCGGCAACGGCGAGCACCATTGCGTTCTCAAACTGCACGCCAGTTAGTGAAAGCGCAGTGAGCACGCCGACGATGGATAGCGCAAAGAGCATGAAGAACACCCATGCAATCTGCGCCCCCTGCCGACGAATGCGACGCGCCTCTTGGCCCGATCCACCAACGGAACTAGGGTGAACCAGCCGTTCCAATTCGCGTTCGGAATGGCGGAACAGTGCGTAAACTCGCAAGAGTTTGACCCCGCCCGCGGTCGTCGCAATCCCGCCGCCTGTGATCGACAGGCCAAGCAAAACCAACCCCGGCGTTGAGAGTTCGGACCAATCCGCGACTATCGACCAGTAACGTGATTCAAACCCTGTCGTGGTCAAGAACGACATTACAGTGAAGACGCTACCCCAAAGGGCCTTTAGACCAGTGAAAAGCCCGTGGATGCGATGTTCTTCAAGGATGCCAACGTAATGGCGAAGATACAAGAGCGTCGGCACAATCGTGATCAATAAGAGCGCCATTTGTATTTCGGGGTCTTTGCGCAAACGGCCCTTTTCTTGGGCGAGGATATCGCTGCTGAAAGTTAGACGAGAGACCGCAAAGAACATAAAGGCAAAGATCAGTATTTCGCCAAGAACGCCACCGTTGGCCCAATACAAACCGCCCGTCGCCGAAATCCCTGAGGTCGACATGGTGGACATCGCGTGGATGAGAGCGACAAAGGGACGTTCACCGACGGCTGACAGACCAACCCAAAGTGCGAATGTCAGCCCGATATAAAGCGGCGCAAGTTGCAGGGTGTAGCGCGTCAAACGCTCGGACGTATTTGCGACCCGCGTGATTTGAACAAAGCTCTGCACAGTGCCCTGAGGTGCACCCGCGTTCCGCACCTCGAATCCGCCTAGGTTCATCGGTGCGAGGATCGCGACAGCGGTGATCCAAATAAACAGACCACCCATCCAACCCACGATCGCGCGCCAAAGGTGCAGCGCCGCATTCATCCGCCACGGACTGTCGTAGAGCGTAGACCCCGTGGTGGTGAAATCCGACACCATCTCGAACCACGCATCGAAAAAGGTCGTTCGACCGTGGGCTTCGTGAAATGGAACGGCGAGGAGGATCGGTAGGATCAGGTAGGCGCCGACCAAAGTGATCAGGTGGCTACGCGCCACACGGCGCGGTTGCTGGCCATGTGTTGCGAACCCGATCAGGGTCGTGAGCAACATAAACAGGATCATCGAATAAAAGAACGGTCGCGCAATCGCGTGGTGCCCATGCGACAATGCAAAAGCCGCAGGCGCAATCATCGCCAGAGACGATATCCCCATAAGAAGGACAAAAAACGGAAGGTCTGTGATCCGCTTAAGCATCAGAAGAAATCGATCGAAACCTGAAGCAACTGTTCCACTGCAGGAACATCAGAGGTCATCGCAAAGATCGCAACGATGTCCCCTTCTTCGACACGCAAGTCGCCAGTGGGTTTGAGGTATTTCCGATCACGGAAAATCCCACCGACCAGCACGCCCTCTGGGAAATCAATCTCTCTGATACGTTGCCCAGAAATTGGCGAAGTACCGAGGACATAGGCTTCGATCATCTCGGCTTCGGCATCACCAATCGAATAAACCGCCCGTACGCGACCGTGGCGGATATGTCGTAGGATCGAGGAAACGGTTGTGGCTCGTGGGTTGATGTAGGCGTCGATGTCGAGTGGCCCCATCAACGGCACCAAAGTCGGGTCGTTGGTCAAACAGATCGACATACCCGCGCCAAGAGATTTTGCACGCACCGCTGCCAGCATGTTCGTCTTATCGTCGTCCGTAATCGCCAAGACTGCATCCGCGCTGCTTACGTTCGCCTCTTCAAGGAGCGCCGCGTTCAAGCCGTCACCATGCAAAACAATCGTCCGCTCTAGGGCGTCAGCCGCAATCTCAGCTCGCGCACGGTTCTTCTCGATGACCTTCACACGAACGCGGTCCGTGCTGGTTTCCAAAGCACGCGCCACAGCGAGGCCGACATTGCCCCCACCGATGATCACCACGCGCTCCTGTTTGACGTTGGTTTTGCCAAACACCTCTAGCGTTCGTGTCACGTCATCGGTGCTTGTAAAGACATAAACATCATCGCCCGGGAAAATCTGATCGCCTGGCGCGGGTGCGAACAGTGTTCCCTCGCGGCGAATACCGACAACAATAGCGCGCAAGGTGGAAAACAGGTCGGTCAACTGGCGCAGAGGCGTGTTAATAACGGGACAATCCTCGCGGACGGTGATCCCCAAAAGCTGTGCCTTCCCCTCAAAGAAGTTCTCAGTGTCAAAGGCCGCTGGCGATGACAACCGCTGCAGTACGGCCTCTGCCACTTCGCGTTCAGGGCTAATCACCACATCGATGGGCAAATGATCGCGACGATACAAATCGGAATAGATAGCGTCCAAATAGCTTTGTGCCCGCAAGCGCGCGATTTTGCGCTGAACGGCAAACACGGAATGCGCCACCTGACAGGTGACCATGTTCACTTCGTCAGAATGTGTCGCGGCGATGATCATCTCTGCATCCCGCGCCCCTGCCCGTTCTAGCACGTCGGGATAGGATGCATGTCCAGTCACACCGTTCACGTCCAAGGTCTCTGTCGCACGACGCACCAGCTCGGGATTGTTATCAACAACGGTTACGTCGTTTCGTTCCGAAGACAGGTGCCGCGCAATCTGCCAACCAACCTGACCAGCGCCACAAATGATAACTTTCATGACCGAGCTTCCTAATATCTTGGTTGGGCTACAAGTGGCAGATGCACAGGAAAGGGTCAATGGAAGCCCTCTCTTTGATGCTAAGGTAAGGAATTCCTTACTAATCCATAGCGTGCATTAGATTAACTATCGTCTTGCTTGAATTGTAAGAATAAAATTCGCAGCACATTATCCAGTAAGAAGAGTTTAGTGATGTCAAAACTACATCGTTCAATGGTTCAATCGACCGGTCGGATTGCCCAAAAGGCAAAAACTAGAAACCAACTTTTGAACGCCACCAGAGAGTTGATGGCTGAACAAAGCGTGGTCACCGTTGCAACTGTTGCCGAACGCGCAGGGATTTCCACCGCGACAGCCTACCGTTATTTTCCAAACCCAGAGACGCTCCAACTCGAAGCCGTCACGAGCCAAGACATCGGTGCGCAGGCCGACTTCATCCAGCATTTTCAATCGAACTGTACGGAAGATTTGTCTGTCATTGATCGCGTCAATCTCGCCAATCGTATCGTGATTGATTTCGTGATGCGAAATGAGGCTGGATATCGGTTGTTTATCGCGAAAACGCAGGAAAAATTGGCATCTGCCGCAAATTCTGACGTATCGGCTATTCCCTACGCGGCACGGCGTTTGGCTCTGATCCGCTTGGCGATGGACCCGCTGCGCCAGAAGCTCGGAACCTCTTTCTATCAGGCCTGCGATATGGTGTTTGTCGCATCTGGACCTGAGGTCTACTTTATGCTTCGCGATACCTGCCGCCACAGTGCGCAGGACGCAGCGCGCAGCATCGAAAACAATCTGCGCGCCATCATTTCATCATTCTAACAGCAATTAATCCTGTTCGATTTGGGCGATCCGTGCGCCCGCTTTGCTCGTCGTCACAACGCCTAGCGATTTCAATTTGCGGTGTAGCGCGGACCGTTCCATCCCGACAAAGGACGCGGTGCGGCTAATGTTGCCACCAAATCGGTTAATTTGGGTCAGCAGATATTCCCGCTCAAACAGTTCACGTGCCTCACGCAGCGGCAAAGTCGCAAGCGCCCCAGACAGAACGATCCGCCCTTCGGTCGCAGCACTCTCCTCAACATTTGGAAGCTCCTTCGCGCTGATCGGCTCGGAACTATCGCCAAGGATAAGAACGCGTTCGATCACGTTCTTCAACTGACGCACATTCCCTGGCCAAATCATGGTTTGGAGCATGGCACGGGCATCTTCGGACAGCGCCCGCATTGGCAGGCCCTGCGACTTATTCAGTTCAGCGATAAAGTGTTCTGCCAAAAGCGGAATATCATCGCGACGCTCTTCCAAGGTCGGGACCTCAATCGGAACAACGTTCAGACGGTGATAGAGTTCTTGGCGGAAATTACCCGCCTCAATCTCGGCATTCAGGTCACGGTTGGTAGATGAGATCACACGAAGATCGACCTCAATTACATCGGAACCGCCGACGCGAGAAAACTTTTGATCAACAAGGACCCGCAAAATTTTGGTCTGTGTTCCCAATGGCATATCGGCGATTTCATCGAAATAGATGACGCCACCATTCGCCTGCTCCAGTAGCCCTTTCTCTAGGCCACGCTCGGTGCCTTCGCGCCCGAACAGAACTTCTTCCATGCGGTCTGGATCAATCGATGCAGAGCTGACCACTACAAACGGAGCATCCGCTCGGTTCGAATTCGCATGAATGTACCGCGCCGCAATTTCTTTGCCCGCACCAGGACCACCCGTTAACATCACGCGGCCATTGGATTTTGTGACCTTATCCAGTTGCGATTTCATGATGCGGAATGTTGCACTATCGCCTAGCATTTCCGCCGTCGGGCCATCAGACCGTTTCAGAGCGATGTTCTCACGACGCAGGCGCGATGTTTCCATTGCGCGTTTAATAACGACCAGCAACTGATCAATATTAAAAGGCTTTTCGATGAAATCGTAGGCGCCTTGTTTGATCGCAGCGACCGCAATTTCAATGTTGCCGTGACCAGAGATGATCACGATCGGAATTTCGGGATGGTCTTTTTTCACCTTCGACAAAATGTCGATCCCGTCCATGTGGCTGTCTTTGAGCCAAATATCGAGGATCATCAACGCTGGTTTTTCTGCCGCGATTGCGCCCATGCATTCGTCTGCATTGGCAGCCATACGGGTCGAAAAACCCTCGTCTTTCAAAATGTCCGAGATGAGTTCGCGGATATCGCGTTCGTCATCGGTGATTAAAATATCGCCCATAAGTCCCTCATAAACTCACGTTTTCTGGTCTAGCGGTCCCGCCGCAAGCACAGGTAGATCAATAACAGCCATCGCGCCGAAATGGCCGGTGCCGTCATAGGTTTCGGCGTCCTCAAGAGTGAGAGTGCCGCCATGTTCTTCGATAATTTTGCGCACAATCGGCAGGCCAAGGCCGGTGCCCTTGTCGCGGGTGGTGACATAGGGTTCGAACAGTCGCGCACGATCCTCAGGCAAACCGATGCCGTTGTCAGAAATCGTGATACGCGCCAATCCGCTATCAACAGCCATTGTCACGCGGATCTCTGGCGTGAAGTCGGCTCCCATTTTTTCCTGACGTGTTTCAATGGCTTCGCCAGCGTTCTTAATCAGGTTCGTAAGGGCCTGCCCGATCATTGTTTGATCAATTTCGGCATCTACGTGATGAGTTGGGATGTCACTTACAAACCTTACAGATGGCTGGCCAACTTCTTGAAGTGAAACGGAATCCTTGAGTAGCTTCACCAAATCGAAGGTCGTTTTGACGGGTTCTGGCATCCTAGCGAATTTTGAGAACTCGTCGACGATGCGCCGTAAATCGCCCGTCTGCCGAACAATGACGTCCGTCATTTGTGTTAGGCTGTCGCTCTCTTCACCAACTTTAGGCCCGAATTTACGTTTGATCCGTTCCGCAGACAATTGGATCGGCGTCAGTGGGTTCTTGATCTCATGCGCGATCCGCTGGGCGACATCACCCCAAGCTGCAGTGCGCTGAGCGGTCACGAGGTCGGTCACGTCGTCAAACGCCACAACATACCCTTCAAGTGCGGCTTCACCCTCACCTTGGATTTGCGCACGCCGCGTACCCATACGAACCAACAAAGTCTCTTGTTTACCGGACCTTATCAGGTTCAGCTGTTCTTGAACGACTTCACGTCCTTCGGTTCGCAGGGCGTCAAAAACGGGGCCGAATTCTGGAACGGCGACTGACAGAGCCACATCTTTTTGCATGCTGTCTATGTCGAGCAATCGACGCGCCGAGCGGTTTACAAAACTGATATTGCCATTGGGATCTAGGCCGATAACCCCCGACGTAATCGAGCCAAGCACAGAGTCGAACAACCGACGGCGGCCTTCAATCTGCTGTGTGTTTTCCAGCAACTCCGTACGTTGAGCCTTAAGTTGCTCTGTCATCTTGTTGAAATCGCGACCCAATTGCGCGATTTCATCATCACCTACGATCTCTGGAACACGAACATCTAGATCACCTTCACCGACGCGGTGCGAGGCGGTCACAAGACGCCCAACAGGCCGTGCAAGGCGTTCAGCGAACCAAAGTCCTAGCCAAATCGCGGCAAGAATTAGGATCGACGCAAACCCGAGGTAAACGAGGCCGAATTCAAAAAACAAACGTCCACGCTCTTTCTCTAACTGATTGTAAAGGCCCACAGTTTGTTCAGTTTCGTCAAGAAGCGACAAGACGCTCCCGTCGACTGCGCGGCTCACATAGAGGTAGCGATCAAGGTAGCTTTCCAGCGGAATAACGATCCGAAATTCGTTGTTATCCCAGTCCTCGATCAAAAGTTGGCCGTCCGCATCAGCAACCGCAATCTCTTCGGGTGTGAGGCGTTCGAGGTCAAACTCATAGGACCCCACGGCGCGGGCACGGAAATCACCTGCACTATCAATCACAAACGCCTCAGTGAGGGTGCGGTCGATCTGCGGTTGAACGGCGGCTAGAGCCTCGCGGATTTGGCCATCTGTCATGAATGGAGTCGCTTGGCGTTTGAGGTTGAGATACCCCGCCAATGCCTCCCCATCGCGGGTCAATTCACGACGGTGCTCGTCCTTATAAGCCTGCGCCGCGGAAAGTGAGTTGTTCAGAACATTCCCAACGCGCTCCGAAAACCACCCCTCAAGGCCCATGTTAATCGACAGAACCGCGAAAATAGCGACCATCACCGTTGGGATCAGCGCCAAGAGTGCGAAAACACCTGTCAAACGAAGGTGAAGGCGCGATCCCGCAGACCGAGCGCGACGGGCTGCAACCATTTTCGCCACGCGCTGCATGACGAGCGATGCAACGACTAGAATGTAAACAAAGTCAGCAAGCAGAACGAGACGCAGCGAATTATCCGCAGCGCCTTGATCCAGGGGTCCCAAAACAACAAATGTCAGCGCCACAAGAGTTGGCCCCAAGAGAACCAACCCGAGCGTTGCAGCGTTCTGAACCGAACGCTTTCGTCTCCACCAGCTGAACTGGCTGAGGATTTGACCCAAGAGGGAGTGTTGCACCCGCTCGTCCTGTAAAATGCGAGGTTTTCCCCGCTACCGCCTTATGTGGTCAAAAGGTCATTGCGACTCTTCCGCCACTGTTGTGTGGCTAATTTACATCAACTTACGGCGCCGTGTCACGCGGATATCGAGCTCGGTGATCTTCTTTCTGAGCGTATTTCGGTTTATCCCGAGAAGATCAGCACATTTCGCCTGATTGCCGCCTGTCGCATCCAGTGCAATCTCGATCAACGGCGTCTCAACTTCGCGCAAAATACGTTGGTGCAGCCCTGGAGGCGGCAGCACGCCGCCATGCAAATCGAAATACCGACGCAAGTGTTTGGTCACCGAAGCCGAGAGTTTATCGCCGGAATCGCCACTGCGCAGCGGCTCCATCGCAGGCTGGTTGCTGAGGATCATCTCCATTTCACTGCGCGTGATTTCTTCCTCGGCAGCAGTCGCAACCAATCGACGCATGGCGTTTTCCAACTGGCGCACGTTTCCGGGCCAACTATAGGCGCGAGCCAAATCAAGCGCCCCTTGGGACAGACGGCGTGCAGGCATGCCGTCACGCTCTGATTTCGACAGGAAGTGTTCAGTAAGGATGGCAACGTCATCAACCCGTTCACGAAGCGATGGAACGGCAATGGTCACGCCAGATAAGCGATAGAACAGGTCCTCGCGAAATTCCCCGGACTCCATCCGCGACATCAGGTCAATCTGGCTGGTCGCCATGATCCGCGGCGCGTTCTCGCCCAAGGCATCCAGCATCCGCACAATTCGCGCTTGGGCGTCGTGGCTCAGGTCTCCCACTTCGTCAAAGAGGACCGAACCACCTTTGGCGCGTGCGATTACGGTGCTAGGGCCGTCCATCCCTTCGAGGTCAGAGGGCGCCACAACAACAAACGGCAAGCTCCGGCGGTCTGACAGGTCATGAATTGCGCGGGCAATCAATGATTTACCCGTACCACTTTCGCCCGTGATCAACACAGGAAGCGGAGTGTTCATCACGCGTGCGACAAGCCGATACAGCGCCTGCATCGCTGCTGTCCGCCCCACGAGAGGCAAATCCCCAGTCCGTTCATCGCTATCACTACGCGGCGCGGGCGCACGGCGTTTGACTTCCAGCGCACGCGCCGAACGTTTCATCAGGTCAGGTAGGTCAAACGGTTTCGGCAGATAGTCATAGGCATCTGCCTCAGCCGCTTGGATCGCTGTCATGATGGTGTTCTGTGCCGAAATCACGATGACAGGCAGACCCGGTCGAAGCTCTGCGATCTTGGGCAGCTGTTCCAGACCATTTCCGTCGGGCATGATCACGTCAGAAATAACAAGATCGCCCTTCCCTTCCTCGACCCAACGCATCAGCGTCACAATTGACGACGTGGCGTGGACCTTACAGCCAGCCCGCGTCAATGCTTGGGTCAAAACGGTGCGAATTGTGCGGTCGTCATCGGCGACGAGGACTGTGCCGTCCATTAGATCTCTCCGTCAGTCAATTGTAGGTCTTTGGGCGCAAGAGGTAGTGAAATGCGGAACAAGGTGCGTCCGGGAACGGAGTCCACCGAAATCCAGCCTCCAACGTCGGCGATCAATTTGGAGACCAGCGCAAGACCAAGGCCCGTTCCGTTCTCTCGTCCAGAAACAAAGGGTTCAAATACATCTGCCGCGATTTCGGGTGGCAATCCGGGACCATCGTCGATCACCTCGATCTGAAGCGGCAACCGTGCATGGGTTCCGTCAGGACGACGCACGCGCAACGACGGATCATAGAAGGTCCGCAGGCGGATAGTGCCGCCCATGCTGCCTGCCTCGGAGGCGTTTTTCAGCAGGTTCAGGAACACCTGCAGTAACTGGTCCGCATCCGCCATTGTTTGAGGCAGCGACGGGTCATAGTCCTCGACGAACATCATATGCGCGCCAAACCCGATTGAAGCTGATTGCCGTGCGCGATCCAAGATGTCGTGAATGTTTACGGGCTTTGCGACAGGTGGGCGAAGGTTTCCGAATTGCTCGACCTGCTCCAAGAGTTTTACGATACGGCGGCATTCATCGACGATCAGGTCGGTCATTTCCTGATCCTCAGAATTGAGGTTCATCGACAACAATTGCGCCGCTCCCGTGATCCCCGCCAGCGGGTTCTTGATCTCGTGTGCCAGCATCTCAGCCATGCCAATCGCGGACTTTGCGGCCTTTCCCGACGACGTGTTGATCGTCATGCGGCTCGCGATTTCGCGCGGTGAGATCATCATCACCATCTGGTCTTCGGTGCCTTGAAGCGGAGAAAATTGGATGTTGCATTGCATCGGCGGGCGTTCACCCGATCCCACATCGATGTCGTTTACAAAAAGGGACGTTTTGTATTTCCGCGCCCGTTCAAAGGCCTCTTCCATCGGCGCGTCAATCATCACCTTTTCCCAAACATTCGCGCCCGTCAGGGCTTTGGATGACAGGTTGAGGAAGCTTTCAGCAGCGGGATTACTGTCGAGGATTGTGTCATCCCCACCCAACAACAAGGCCGGAACAGGCAGCGAATTCCATAGGTTTTGATCATTGATCATGCTGCACGTCTTTCCATGTCACATAGCGCGTCGGGCAAAAGACGCAGAACCTGTTCTGGTGTTTTTTCTGTTAGAACCGCGCGGCGAACCTCTGCGCTTGGTGCGGCTTGATCCATGTACCAACCCAAGTGCTTCCGCGCGACGCGCCCGCCAAGGTCGATCCCGTAGAATGAAAGGATCGCCTCGTAATGTTTTGAAACTAAGTCGATAAATTCCGCAACGGTCGGCGTTTCTGGCGCTTTGGTGCCAGAAAGCTCTGCCGCGATTTGCGCGAGAACCCAAGGCCGCCCTTGGGCGCCTCGCCCGATCATCACGCCATCTGCACCTGACCGATCAAGAGCCGCTTTGGCCGAGGCGCTATCAACAATGTCGCCGTTCGCAATCACGGGGATCGTCACCGCATCTTTGACCGCGCGGATCGCATCCCAATCTGCTTTGCCTTTGTAGAATTGGCATCGCGTGCGACCGTGGATGGTGATCATCTTGATCCCTGCGTCCTCAGAGCGTTTGGCGAGCGTTGGAGCGTTCAGTAGCGCATCGTCCCAGCCCAAACGGGTTTTGAGAGTGACGGGCACGGAAACCGCGTCCACGACCGCCTCAATCAAAGTGAGTGCGTGGTCCAAATCCTTGAGCAAGGCCGAGCCAGAGTAACCGTTCGTCACCTTTTTCGCGGGGCAGCCCATGTTGATATCGATCATCCGCGCACCGTTGGCCTCGATCAGCCGAGCAGCCTCTGCCATCCAATAGGCCTCGCGCCCTGCGATCTGAACGGCGGTATTGGCCTGATCGTATCCCAGTTCAGCCTTTTCGCGGACACCGGGTTTCGCTTGGATCATTTCCTGACTGGCGACCATTTCGGACACGACCCATCCCGCGCCGAACTCACCGACAAGTTGGCGAAACGGCAGGTCAGTGATCCCCGCAAGCGGAGCCAGCGCCACCGTCGGCGTTAGGGTCACATCACCAATCAATAAGGAATCGTTCCGAACCACCAATTTTGCCTATTTGTTGAGCGTTCGGTTCTGATCTAGCCATTTCGCACTCAACCCACAATAAAATCAGCGATAATATTTAGGCATTTGCGTGTTGTTGCTTAATTTTTAATCAAAACGCCCGCAAAGCTATCATGGTTTGCGTGACCCGCCTGAGGCGCTTAAGACTGCGTAAAACGAACCGAGGTTTTAATGACGACAGCAGCATTGATTGTGGCGGCGGGACGCGGTGTCAGAGCGGGCGGTGATATCCCCAAGCAATGGCGGAGCATCGCGGGCGAGATGATCCTCACGCGGTCCATTGCTCGTTTTTCTAGCTGTGATCTGGTTGTCGTTGTTCTTCATCCCGACGACATGGATCGTGCTACCGAATTGACGGGGTGTCGCTGTGTTGCCGGTGGCGCGACCCGCGCTGCCTCTGTTCGGGCGGGGCTTGAGGCGATGGTTGAAACCGCACCTGATTTCGTATTGATCCACGATGCAGCGCGTCCATTGGTGCCCCAAGCCGTAATTGACCGTGTTTTGACGGCATTGAAAACCTACCAAGCAGCGGCGCCGGCCCTCGTGGTGACAGATGCCCTCTGGCGAGGGGAAGCCGGAACCGTCATTGGAACGCAGGACCGAAATGGCCTTTACCGAGCACAGACGCCGCAAGGGTTTCACTACCATGCAATCCTTGCCGCCCATCGCAGCCTAGTTGGCGACGCTGCGGATGATGTGGAGGTCGCACGGCGGGCTGGGCTTGACGTTACCATTGTGGCGGGCGACGAGACGAACATTAAAATTACGGCTCCCGAAGATTTTGCGCGAGCCGAAGCAATATTGAGGGCCGACATGGATATTCGCACTGGCAACGGGTTTGACGTTCACGCTTTTGAGGACGGCGATCATGTCTGGCTCTGCGGCGTAAAAATCCCGCACGACAAGGCGCTCAAGGGTCATTCGGACGCGGACGTTGGGATGCATGCGGTGACGGATGCGATTTACGGCGCGCTTGGGATGGGCGACATCGGCCAACATTTCCCGCCCTCCGATCCACAATGGAAGGGTGCCGCCAGCTATATTTTCCTCGAACACGCATGTGCCTTGGCGCGTGAAAACGGCTTTACCATCACTCATGTTGATTGCACGCTGATCTGCGAACGACCCAAGGTCGGTCCGCACGCAGCGACGATGAAAGCGGAAATGGCGCGGATCATGGGGCTTGATGAGACGCGTGTGAGCGTCAAGGCAACCACATCAGAACGGCTCGGCTTTACAGGTCGCGAAGAAGGTATCGCATCCATTGCAACAGCAACATTGGTGAAACTATGAAAGAACTCGCTCGTCTCGCTGTAACCGTCTTTTACGTCGGCCTTCTGCGCCCTGCCCCCGGCACGTGGGGATCGTTGGCCGCCCTGCCCTTTGCCTGGGCGATTTATCAAATCGGTGGGGTTTGGTTCTTTGCTTTCGCGATTGTCGCTGGGTTCCTCAAGGGGCTGTATTTCACGAACATATACATCGACGGTAAAAAAGATCACGACCCGTCCGAGGTCGTTATCGACGAAGTTGTCGGCCAGTGGGTCGCCCTTGCGCCCGTGATCTATGGTGCATCGATGATGAACATCGACGTAACCCGTCTCTGGCCGGGTTGGGTCTGTGCATTCATCTTCTTCCGCCTGTTTGACATTACAAAGCCCGGTCCTGTCGGTTGGGCGGATCGCAAAGGTGGCGCTATGGGCGTTATGCTCGACGATGTGATTGCGGGTGTCTTTGCCGCGATTGTGACCATTGGCTTTGCTGCGCTGTTTCATCTGGTGCTGATGTGAGCCGCGCTGCCCGCCTTCTCGAAACTGCACGCGCCAAAGGCATAGTCATCGCCACAGCAGAGAGCTGCACAGGTGGGATGGTGTCTGCTGCAATCACCGATATCGCGGGAAGTTCGACAATTTTTGATCGGGGTTTTGTCACCTACACCAACGACGCTAAAATCGCGATGTTGGGTGTGTCAGCCAAAACCTTAGATGCTTTTGGCGCGGTGAGTGAACAGGTCGCCGATGAGATGTGCCGCGGTGCGCTGGCACAATCCAACGCAACGCTTGCCGTGTCGATCACAGGGATCGCTGGCCCCGGTGGGTCCGACTTCAAACCCGAAGGTCGTGTCTGCTTTGGGATCACCAACGGCACAGCAACGCAGACCGAAACAGTCGAGTTCGGCGCCTTAGGCCGCGAAAACGTGCGGCTAGCAGCGCGGGACCATGCACTTGATCTCTTACTTAGGGCCACAGATTCAGTGTTGCCCTGATTTTAATCTTAGCACCCTGTGACCGCCTAATATTTAATCACTTACAAAACTGCTGAATATTTTATCACGATATTCCGCGATTGCGCCTTTCCTAAGCACTTCGAATCCTGCCTTTGCCCACCATCAACGGGAAAACCCAATTCTGGAGGGGACAATGAACGGAGCGGATACCGCCTGGATTCTTGTGGCCACTGCGCTTGTGCTATTCATGACACTGCCGGGCCTTGCACTGTTTTATGGGGGCCTTGTCCGCGCCCGTAACGTATTGAGTGTGTTCATGCACTGTTTCACAGTTGCCTGTCTGATGAGCGTTCTGTGGCTTGTCGCAGGTTACTCTATTGCATTTGGCGGCGAAGGCGCATTCTGGGGCGGCCTGTCCAAGATGTTCCTCGCTGGTGTTGATGCAGACACCGTCTCGGGCACCATCCCCGAAGTGCTGTTCTTTGCCTTCCAGATGACCTTCGCAATCATCACCCCTGCCCTGATCATCGGTGCCTATGTCGAACGTATCGGCTTTGGGTTCGTACTTGCGTTTTCGGCGGCTTGGATGCTGTTGATTTATGCTCCCGTCACGCACTGGATCTGGGGCGGTGGTTTCCTTGCGCAGATGGGCACTGTCGATTTCGCGGGTGGTATTGTGGTTCACGAAACCGCTGGCCTCGCGGCGCTGATTCTCGCGCTCGTCCTTGGTCCGCGCAAGACCAAGCACACCCCTCCGCATAATCCGGGCCTCGTGTTTATCGGCGCTGGCATGCTCTGGGTCGGCTGGTTTGGCTTCAACGGTGGCTCGGCACTCGCAGCAAACGGTTCGGCTGCAATGGCGATCACCGTGACCCACCTGTCGGCTGCGACCGCTTCGCTGTCTTGGGCGCTCTGGGAACGTATCAAATTCGGTCGCGCCTCGCTTGTCTCTATCGTGACAGGTTCGATTGCTGGTCTTGCATCGATCACCCCAGCGGCTGGCTCTGTCGGTCCTGTTGAGGCCCTGATCATCGGCGCAATTGCTGGCGTCCTCTGCCAAGAAGCCGTCGTCCTGATCCGTGACAAACTGAAAATCGACGACTCGCTCGACGTGTTTGCTGTTCACGGGATTGGCGGTATCTTCGGCACGATCATGCTCGCTGTCTTTGGCGCAGCTACATGGACCGCTCAGCTCGGCGCTCTTGCAATCGTCGGTATCTTCACCGTCGTTGGCACGCTGATCATCATCTACGTGGTCAAACTGATCTTCCCGATCCGTGTTGATCTAGAGACCGAGACGAACGGCCTCGACCTATCGGTTCACGGCGAACGCGCCTACGAACTGAACTCCTAAAACGATCAGGGGGCCGATTGGCCCCCTTTTCAATTAATCCTGTACGAATTTCACCGAGCCAATAAACGGCAAATTTCGGTTCCGCTGGGCAAAGTCGATACCGTAGCCGACAACGAATTCATCGGGGATTTCAAAGCCAGTCCAATCCGCCTTAAACGGCACCTCGCGACGCGCCGGTTTATCCAAGAGCGCAATCGTGCGTAACCGCGCGGGTTTGCGGGTTTTGAGATACTCAGTCACCTTAGACAGCGTGTGACCCGTGTCGATGATATCCTCGACCACTAGAACATCGCGACCCTCAATCTGACCGCGTAGGTCTTTGAGGATACGAACCTCGCGGCTGCTCTCCATTCCATCGCCGTAAGATGACGCCTCAAGGAAATCGACCTCAATCGGCAATCCGATCTCGCGCACCAAATCCGCGATAAACACGAACGACCCGCGTAAAAGCCCGACAACAACCAGTTTGTCAGTGTCTGCGAACTCTGTCTCAATCACCTTGGCGAGGGCTTCAATACGGGCGGCAATGGCCTTTGCGGAAATCATCTCGTCAATGACATAAGGACGGTTGGGCATCTGACTCTCCGTTAGTTTCGCCTCTTTGTCTGAAAACAGTCCGCCTATGTCAAAGTCGATTTTGGCTATGTGGCGAAATGGCCCTCTTGCATCGCGGGCTGTGGTCCGTAAGTAAAGACGCGATAAAACCGATGAGGCCAAAATGCCAAGCCACGCCGAGACAAAGGTACTGCCCTACACCGCAAAACAGATGTTCGATCTGGTTGGCGATGTGGCGAGCTACCCAAAGTTCCTTCCGTGGACGGCAGGCGCACGCATTCGGTCGGTGACTGATCACGGCGATCATGCGGTCATGCTGGCGGACCTTGTCGTGTCGTTCAAAGTCTTCCGCGAAAGCTTTGGGTCGCGTGTCACGCTCTGGCCCGAGAAGATGCAGATCGACACAGCCTACATCGACGGCCCGTTCAAGCACCTGAATTCCGTCTGGAACTTTCGCGATGTTGAGGGTGGCTGCGAAGTCGCATTTTCCGTGGATTTTGAGTTTAAGAACAAACTGCTCCAAGGGGCTGCTGGCATGTTCTTTAACGAGGCGATGTCGCGGATCGTGAAAGCGTTCGAGGATCGCGCGGGCATACTTTACGCCTAAACGAAAACGGCCCGCCGTAGCGGACCGTATGAAGGATTAGGCGAGGCCCAATTTCTTATTTCGCGCGTCCCGCAAACGGGCAAAATCGTCGCCTGCGTGATAAGACGAACGCGTCAGCGGTGTCGCTGAAACCATCAAGAACCCTTTGCCGTAAGCCGACTTTTCATAAGAGCCGAATTCCTCTGGCGTGATAAACGCATCAACGCGGTGGTGTTTTGGCGTCGGCTGAAGATATTGGCCAATCGTCAGGAAATCCACATCCGCAGAGCGCATGTCGTCCATCACCTGTAGCACTTGCTGCCGCTCTTCACCCAAACCGACCATGATGCCCGATTTGGTGAACATCGACGGGTCGAGCTCTTTCACGCGCTGCAAAAGGCGCAGCGAATGGAAATAGCGCGCTCCTGGACGTACCTCGTGATAGAGGCCCGGCACGGTTTCGAGGTTGTGGTTGAACACATCGGGCTTCGCCTCAACGACGATTTCTAGCGCCTCGGGTCCACATTTTAAAAAGTCAGGCGTCAGAACCTCAATCGTCGTCTCGGGCGACCGATGGCGCACAGCACGGATTGTTTGCGCGAAATGTTCCGCACCCCCGTCGTCCAGATCGTCACGGTCGACAGAGGTAATGACGACGTGGTTCAGGCCCAGCTTTTGTACTGCATCCGCAACACGACCCGGTTCAAATACATCAAGCGCGTTCGGTTTACCCGTTGCAACGTTACAGAACGTGCAGCCACGTGTGCAAATCTCGCCCATGATCATCATGGTGGCGTGACCTTGGCTCCAGCATTCGCCAGCGTTCGGGCACGCGGCCTCTTCGCAGACGGTCGCGAGCTTGTGGTCGCGCATAATAGCGGCAGTTTTCTTATACCCGTCAGAAGTCGGTGCCTTAACACGGATCCACGACGGCTTCTTCGGCTGAGCGTTGTCTGGACGGTGCGCCTTTTCAGGGTGCCGCTGATCCGGAATTTTAAGATCGCGCATGGGACCTCCTCCTGAGCGATGATGAAACCGAAATAGTCTCTTTATGAATTGAAAGCAATGAATGGCAGCTATGCGCCATTTGAGGGTTCGGTCTGAATTGTGGCTTGGGTAGAATCATTCTAAACAGCGGACAGAATTGCTGCACTGCAGAGCAACCTTTTAGGAGAGACAGATGAAAGTTGGTTACACGCTTCCCGACGTAACGTTTAAGACCCGTGTTCGTGATGAATCCGTTGGCGGCCCGAACCCGTTCCGCTGGCAGGACATGACCACTGCGGATTACTTTGCAGGCAAGCGCGTTGTTCTTTTCTCGCTGCCGGGCGCGTTCACCCCAACCTGTTCGACCTACCAACTTCCGGGTTTTGAGAACGGTTTTGCAGATTTCGCGGCAGAAGGCATCGATGAAATCTACTGCATGTCCGTGAACGACTCGTTCGTGATGAACAAATGGGCGCAGGATCAGGGTCTGAAAAACGTCAAAGTCATTCCTGACGGTTCGGGCGAATTTTCCCGCCGCATGGGTATGCTCGTCCGCAAAGATAACCTCGGCTTTGGTCTGCGCTCGTGGCGCTATGCATGCGTCGTCAATGATGGCGTGATTGAAGCGTGGTTCGAAGAGCCGGGCCTGAGCGACAACCACGGCGAAGACCCCTATGGCGTCTCCTCGCCCGAAACTGTGATGGCGTGGCTCAAAGAGGCCAACGCAACCGCAGCCGCCTAAGGCTGGCTCACTTGTCGGGCATGGGTCAAAAGCCCCTGCCCGGCATTCGTTAGAATACCCGCCAATTCGGTAAACCACCCATCGTCGGTCGTGGTTTCCCGCCGCACCAAGGCAAGCGTGCGCTTTGGCTCTGCCCCTTTGAACCGCATCAAAGACAGCCCCGATTGCGCGGCTTGCTCGGTTCGAACGGCAATCTCTGGCAGCAGTGTCAAACCGAACCCTTCGGCCACGAGGCCACATAGGGTCGACAGCGACGACGCACCGAGATCGACGCGACCGCGACCACGTAACCCGCAAACCTCTAGCGCTTGATCGGCAAGGCAGTGGCCTTCATCGAGGAGCAGCAGTTGATCAGGCACAATCTCGGTCGGGCGCAGCGCCTCCCCTCGGTCAGCTAAGGCCGCCAAACGCCCCTTTGATCCGGCCAGCAGAAACCGATCGTCAAACAGTGGATGCGCGACGAGACCCTTTTCCCCAATCGGTAGCGCCATCACCGCGGCATCGAGGCGCCCACGTTTAAGTTCCTCGATCAATCGGTCGGTCTGGGCCTCTCTGATCCGAAGCTCGAGCATCAAATCACGAGCACGAATTTCGGTAACGGCAAGCGGCAAAAGATAGGGGGCGACAGTCGGGATAACCCCCAACTTAAGTCTCCCTGACAGGCCCTTCTGGTCACGAACCGCTTTTTCGAGGTCTGCTACCTCTGCCATGATTTGACGCGCCCGATCCACGGCAACCTGTCCTGCCCGCGTTAGTCGAACTTCACGCGGCAAGCGTTCGAATAGATCAACGCCAAGGTTGCTCTCTATCTCTTTGATTTGAAGCGACAACGCAGGTTGCGAGACGTGAACGCGTTCGGCCGCGCCAACAAAGCTACCTTCTTCGGCCAGAGCGATCATATAGCGGAGTTGTTTGAATGTGGTTCGCATCAGGTGAACTTATTTAAAACTCAACTTAAGGCAAGTTTTCATTATCCGATTTTCGGCGCGTATTGGCCCTGCTCATCGTAATGGCGCTTTAATCGTTGTAACGCGATACGAAGCACGATTTTACCCGAGCGCGCGGCCCAGCCCCGGGCCGAGATCATGAAGGGCCGACAGAACACGCCGCCCCGCACCATCCAATTGAAATTCCGTCCCAGCGGGAGACATCATTAAGGCTGCCCAGTCCAATTGGGTGTTTGCCTCAATATTTGCTAGTTCGAAATCTTCGCGGAGCCGTTCCCCTGCGGTCACCAAATCTCGCGTCAGAAAAGGTTGCCCATCTTTCCCGCGTCGACGCGAAAGCCCAACTAGCGGACTTTCCGCAATTGTCACCCGCCCCGCCGTCCGAACGTCGTCAAAGAACCGCTCATCCATGGACGAAATGAACGGACTTTGCGGCTCTGCAAACCCACTGGTTTCGATCATTTGGCGAATTGCGGCGCGGCCGGTATTGGTGATCCGATAGCGCACGATGCGGGCTTCGGGATCGTCGCAACATATCCAATCGCGCAGCGCAAAGGCCTGCGCGACCGCGCGTTCCGTCACAGCCGTGCGCATTGTGCCACCGCTAGGATCATCCCGCACGACGACCGCCATTTCCATGTCGCGAGCAACCGCCAGAACGGCGCCCGTTTCACATAGACGCCGCAGGATACGGTTCGCTTCTCGGGTGATGTGGTCTTCGGTCAGACCATCAGGCTGCGGGTTTGGATCATTGCGCAGTTCGACATTCATAAAGTCTGTTTCCCCATCTGACGCTGATGACCGCGCAGGCATATGCCCCGCTAGCCGTCTGAGTGCATCATCGACCAATGGATCGTCACGTCGGTTTTCGAACCGTCGCACTTGGCGCAAAATCGTTGAGGCATGGCAGTCGCTCGCCCGTGCCAATGCCCGTATGGAAAGCCCCGTTTCGGTATGCGCCAAATAGTTCCGTGCGGCATCGGGCACCCACGCAGGCAGATGCGTGACGATGGCCACCCTTTCAGCAGTTACAGTCATAGTGTTCCCCAGATCGTCCATCCCACGTCAGGGCGCAGCGCCCTTAACACCTTTTCAACCTATAATTGCGTTGGTTACCTAAATGTTAAGGAAACCGCGCCATATCATAATGGTTTCAAAAAGATAAATTCTGGTAGCAGGACCGAACGCTGAAATAAGAACACACGCAACACGGGAAAACCTGTGTCAGGACATTCCAAATTCTGACGCGAAAGGACTGACCGATGTTGGATATCTTTGGAATGGTTGCGGTGCTTAATCGTCCGTCGCTTTTGGTGCGGACGGCGCGATTTGGCGTGGATGATTACAAACGAGCAATCCACCTGCCCCGTATTTTGCGCAGCCCATCATTGCCCAAATGCGCAGAGGCTTTGGTCAAACTATTGGAGCTAGAGCGGAGGATGAATGATCATCGGCTGGCCGCACGGGCCGAGTATTCGATTGCAAAGCACGTCGAAGTTCTGATTGCGATCATGGCCGAAGCCCGCGACCTGCGCGCCAATGCAAAACCCCACAGCGTTTGAGGCGCTGCGGGGCTGATTGTCTTAGGTAAAGCTATCGGGCATCGACGCTTTCTTGTTCGCGACATACTCGCGAAGCGCGCTTTCGATAGCTGGATCGAGAACCGGTTGACGGTAGTTTTCGATCATCTTTTCGACGCGATTGGCAGCGAGTGCACGGGTGTCACGTGCGCCTTCTTCGTCCCAAGTCTCAAACGGCTTGTAGTCAAAGAGGTCAGAGCGCCAGAACGCAGTCTGGAAGTTCGCCTGAGTGTGGGCACAGCCGAGGTAATGACCGCCAGGGCCGACTTCGCGGATCGCATCCATAGCTTGACCGTTTTCGGACATATCGATGCCGCGAGCCAGACCATGCAGGGCGCCGAGCTGATCAGCGTCCATCACGAACTTTTCAAAGTCCGCAACCAGACCACCTTCGAGCCAACCACAAGCGTGGAGCATGAAGTTCACGCCAGCCATCAGACCCATGTTCAGCGAGTTCGCAGTTTCATAGGCCGCTTGAGCGTCAGGCAGTTTTGAACCACAGAACGAACCAGCAGAACGATACGGCAGGTTCAGACGACGTGCGAGCTGACCAGCACCGTAAGTGATCAGAGCGGCCTCAGGTGTACCAAAGGTCGGAGCGCCCGACCCCATGTCGATCGAGGTCACGAACGCACCAAAGATCACTGGCGCGCCTTTGCGGACCAGCTGGCTATAAGCCACGCCTGCCAGAACTTCGGCCAGAACCTGAGTCAGCGTGCCAGCAACCGAAACCGGAGCCATAGCGCCGCCAACGATGAACGGCGAGATGATACAAGCTTGGTTGTTGCGAGCGTAAACTTCGAGTGCACCCATCATGATGCTGTCGAAAGTCATCGGCGAGTTGATGTTGATGAGCGAGGTCATCACGGTGTTTTCCTGAACGAACTCTTTGCCGAACAGGATTTCACACATTTCAACCGAATCTTGCGCACGGCTCGGTTCGGTCACAGAACCCATGAACGGTTTGTCCGACAGGGTCATGTGCGCCAGAAGCATGTCGAGGTGACGCTTGTTCACCGGAATATCGGTCGGTTCGCAAACGGTGCCGCCTGAGTGGTGAAGCCATTTTGACATGTAGCCCAGTTTCACGAACTTCTCAAAGTCAGCCATGGTCGCGTAACGACGACCACCGTTGCTGTCGCGTACGAACGGCGGGCCATAAACCGGAGCCAGAACGAGGTTCTTGCCACCAACCTCAACGTTGCGCTCGGGGTTACGAGCGTGCTGAATGAATTTCGACGGAGCGGTTTTGCACAGTTCACGAGCAAGGCCGCGGGGAATACGAACGCGCTCGCCCTGAACGTCTGCGCCTGCTGCTTTCCACAGTTCGAGCGCTTCTGGGTTATCGACAAAGTTTACGCCAACTTCAGCGAGAATCGTTTCGGCGTTCTTCTCGATGATTTCCAGTGCCTCGTCGTTCAGAACTTCGAGGTTAGGAATGTTGCGTTCGATGTATTTTGCCGTTTCGACGCTGACGGCAGACCGTTCCGCACGACGGGCAGCACCGCCACCCCCACGTCCACGACGACCACGAGCCTCTGCAACATCCGACATATTTATCCCTCCGGTAGGTGTTTGACGTTCAATACCGCGCCAAAAACACACGAGGTGCGGATTTTGCGTCCTATCGGGGGCAAAAGCGACATTTCCCTATCGACAATACGCTTGCGGTTTAGCGGCCGCGGCCCTATTCCGCAGGCATGACCCAGCATCAACGCCTCCTTATCATCGACTTCGGTTCTCAGGTGACGCAGCTGATCGCGCGCCGCCTGCGTGAGCTGAAGGTTTACTGCGAAATCCACCCCTATCAGTCGGTCACCGCTGAAACCATTCGTGAGCTTGCTCCGAAGGCTGTGATCCTCTCTGGTGGTCCTGACAGCGTGACGCGCGATGGCTCTCCCCGCGCGCCGCAAGAACTTTTCGACATGGGCCTGCCGATCTTTGGTATCTGCTACGGCCAACAAGTTATGATGGAACAGCTCGGCGGTAAGGTCGAAGCTGGACACCACGCTGAATATGGCCGTGCTTTTGTAACCCCTGCTGAGGGTCACAAAGGCGACGGTATCTTTGCTGGCCTCTTTGGCGAAGGCAAAGAACAGGTTTGGATGTCGCACGGCGACCGCGTCACGAAACTCGCCCCTGGGTTTGAGGTCATCGGTGTTTCGCCGAACGCCCCTCTTGCTATGGTCGCGGATGAAGCGCGCAAGTTCTACGCTGTTCAGTTCCACCCCGAGGTGCACCACACCCCGAACGGCGCCAAGATGCTGGAAAACTTTGTCAAAATGGCTGGGTTCACTGGCGATTGGACCATGGCGTCGTACCGTCAGGAAATGATCGAAAAAATCCGTGCCCAAGTCGGTGACAAACAAGTCATCTGTGCTCTGTCGGGTGGCGTTGATTCTTCGGTCACGGGTATTCTTTTGCACGAAGCGATTGGCGACCAACTGACCTGTGTGTTCGTGGACCACGGTTTGCTGCGCTTGAATGAGGCTGAACAGGTCGTCGCGATGTTCCGCGATAACTACAACCTGAACCTCATTCATGCGGACGAAAGCGATTTGTTCCTTGGCGAACTCGAAGGGATTTCCGATCCTGAGGTGAAGCGCAAAACCATCGGTAAGCTCTTTATCGACGTGTTCCAAAAATACGCGGACCAGATCGAAGGCGCAGAGTTCCTTGCCCAAGGCACGCTTTATCCGGACGTGATCGAATCCGTGTCCTTCTCGGGCGGCCCTTCGGTCACCATCAAATCGCACCACAACGTGGGCGGCCTGCCTGAAAAGATGGGCCTGAAACTGGTCGAACCGCTCCGTGAGTTGTTCAAAGACGAGGTACGCGCGCTTGGCCGTGAACTCGGACTGCCAGACAGCTTCATCGGTCGTCACCCCTTCCCTGGCCCGGGTCTCGCGATCCGCTGCCCAGGCGAGATCACCCGCGAAAAGCTGGAAATCCTGCGCAAAGCGGATGCCGTTTACATCGACCAGATCCGCAAGCACGGTCTCTATGATAAAATCTGGCAGGCCTTCGCTGCGATCCTTCCGATGCGCACCGTGGGCGTTATGGGCGACGGTCGTACCTACGACTATGCAGTTGCCATCCGCGCTGTGACTTCGGTCGACGGTATGACCGCAGACACCTATCCGTTCACGCAGGAATTCCTCGGCGAAACGATGACCCGCATCATCAACGAGGTCAAAGGCGTGAACCGCGTGTTCTACGACCTCACGTCCAAGCCTCCTGGAACGATCGAGCTCGAATGATCGAACTCACGGGATACATTGATGTCCCCGAAGGGCGGCGCGAGGCAATCGCGACCGCCCTTCCGCTTCATATCGAACTCACACGTGCTGAAACGGGTTGTGTGCGGTTCGACGTAATCCCTGATCCCAAGGTTGCAGGCCGTTACAACGTGTCCGAACTCTTTACCGATCGTGAGAGTTTTGATGCGCATCAGGCGCGGGTAAAGGCCTCTGCGTGGGGTGAAATCTCGGCTGGCATTCCTCGTGAATATGCAATCCGCGAATGGCCTGATCTCAAAAAATAAAGTAAACTGAACGGTTTATTTGATGCGGTGCCGCAACAGATTTGACCAACTGTCAAATTATCCGCGCGCCTATCCGTCTGTTAATCTTCCGTTTACCACGTCCCCTGTTACCTTAAGTCATGAGAAACATCTTACGCGGCGTCAGAATTGACCGATCAACTTTCGGTTAGCTAACGTTCACGTCATGGGAGAAGGAGACCGTCAGCTTACGTGACGGTAATCAGGGATCAAAAACATGAAAAAGTTTACAGGCGCAGGCATCGCCCTGCTACTCGGTAAGTTTTTGGTTGTATTCCCGTTACAGGCACAACAAATCTGCTAACACTCTGAATTCATTACATAGGCTAACCTTTAGTTCATCACAATACGGCACATAATGGTCAGTAATTTGGTCAGTAGAGCGTGAGAGCT
>NZ_JALNPR010000005.1 GCF_023541015.1 Marivivens donghaensis | reverse complement strand
CGCCCGAAATACCTCTAATTTTTTCCAAACTTCCCAGCCTTCCGACCGTTCCGTCCGCCCCAACCGCGCCTCAGCGCCGCCGGTGAAGGGGGTTCTAAGGTTATCACTAAGAAGCCGCAAGCGGTTTTTTACAGAAAACGCACTTTCTTTGTAATTTTTATCGAAGCCCCTTATTTTTAAGACGCTTAGGCGAGCACTTTTATTCGACTGCCGCTCTTCGCCCGGAAAAACGCCCCGAATCCCGCCAATTTCAGGCCCAATTTTCCGTCCCCTTATACTTTATATATATGCCCCCTCAGAACTCTGTATTTCGGCGTCTCTCTGAATCGCCCTACCCCACCCGAGTCTCAGGCAAGCAGAATCGCGCTTGTGGGAGGTGGACACCCTCTTTCGCATAGAGCGCTTCGCCCCTATAAAGCGGTCGGCCCTGCAGAGACTCGCTTGGCTTCATGCATTTTAATTACGGGAAGACGGCATATGGCTAGTTTCGGAGGTTTGTTTTCGTCAGATATGGCCATTGACCTCGGCACGGCGAACACTCTTGTTTACGTAAAAGGCAAGGGCATCGTCCTGTCGGAACCTTCGGTGGTCGCCTACCACGTCAAAGACGGCGTGAAGAAGGTTCTCGCAGTTGGCGAAGATGCAAAGCTGATGCTGGGCCGTACTCCTGGTTCGATCGAAGCAATCCGTCCGATGCGCGATGGTGTTATCGCGGACTTCGACACTGCAGAAGAAATGATCAAACATTTCATCCGCAAAGTTCACAAGCGCACGACCTTCTCAAAGCCAAAGATCATCGTCTGTGTTCCTCACGGGGCGACACCCGTTGAGAAGCGCGCGATCCGTCAATCGGTTCTCTCTGCTGGCGCACGTCGCGCTGGTCTGATCGCAGAACCTATTGCAGCGGCTATTGGTGCAGGCATGCCGATCACCGATCCGACTGGTAACATGGTCGTCGATATCGGCGGCGGCACGACCGAGGTTGCGGTTCTGTCCTTGGGTGACATCGTTTACGCACGTTCAGTACGTGTCGGCGGTGACCGCATGGACGAAGCGATCATCAACTACCTGCGTCGCCAGCATAACCTCTTGATAGGTGAAGCGACGGCTGAACGCATTAAGACCTCCATCGGCACAGCACGTATGCCTGACGACGGTCGTGGAACCTCTATGCACATTCGCGGTCGTGACCTGCTGAATGGCGTTCCGAAAGAAACCGAGATCAGCCAAGCGCAGGTTGCTGAGGCTCTTGCTGAACCCGTTCAGCAAATCACCGAAGCGGTTATGACCGCACTCGAAGCAACGCCGCCCGATCTGGCAGCAGATATTGTGGACCGTGGTGTGATGCTCACGGGTGGTGGCGCACTGTTGGGTCAGTTGGACCTCGCTCTGCGCGAACAAACTGGTCTGGCCATTTCGGTCGCAGATGAATCGCTGAACTGCGTGGCTTTGGGCACCGGCAAGGCGCTGGAGTACGAAAAACAACTCCGCCACGTGATCGACTACGACAGCTAAGCCGTGGCACGGGAGAACCAGCGCGAAGATACCTATTCAGCTCCGCTTCGGCGGCTGTTGGTGGCCGTGCTGGTTATCCTTTTCCTCGCGATCTTTTTGGTATGGCGGATTGATAGTCCGCGCGTTGAGCGGTTCCGCTCTGCCGTGCTTGACCGTGTTATTCCTCCGATGGATTGGGTGATGACCCCCGTCACTGGGTTGACCCGCATCATATCTGATTTCCAATCCTATCAACGTCTTGTTGAACAGAACGCAGATTTGCGGCGCGAACTGCAGCAGATGAAAGCATGGCGCGAAGCGGCGCTGCAGCTTGAACAAGAGAACGCAAAGCTGTTGGATTTGAACAACGTCCAACTCGACCCGCAGCTAACTTACATCACGGGTATCGTATTAGCGGACAGCGGTTCGCCGTTCAGACAGTCCGTACTTTTGAACGTCGGGGCGCGGGACGGGATCACCGACGGTTGGGCCGTGATGGATGGGATCGGGCTCGTTGGCCGCATCTCTGGTGTGGGTCAAGAAACCTCGCGCGTCCTGTTGCTGACCGATACATCAAGCCGCGTTCCGATCATCATCCAAGGCTCTGGTCAGCGGGCGATCCTGATGGGCGACAACACCCGTAACCCGCCCATCGAATTCCTTGAGGCCCCAGATCAAGTTCGCCCCGGCGATCGCGTCGTTTCCTCTGGGGATGGCGGCGTATTCCCTGCCGACCTGCTGATTGGTCAAGTTGCCCTCGGCACCGATAACCGACTTCGGGTGCGTCTATCGGCGGACTACGAACGGCTCGAATTCCTGCGTGTGCTGCGCAGCCAGCCACGGGAACGCATCGACGACCCAGGCAATCTTTTGGCCCCTAATGCCGCAGAAGCGGCATCGCCCGAAACCACGGAAGCGCCCTCAGATGGCTGAGGTCCAGGCAACACGTCGTTGGGCTGGACGCGCCCTTTTTGTCGGTCTGTCGTTCACATTTCTCTTCGCCCAGATTTTGCCTCTGAACATGGTGCCTGACCGCATCGCGGCACCTGATATTCTGGTGGCCTTCACTCTGGCATGGGTGATCCGGCGTCCAGACCTGACCCCTGTTGCCTTGATCGCGCTGGTTCATTTCAGCGCCGATATCCTGCTCGACCGCCCACCGGGGCTTTGGGCCGCATTGATCGTGATCAGCACCGAGATTTTGCGCAATCGTGCCGCCGACCTGCGAGCCTTGGCCTTTCCGTTTGAATGGCTGCTCGTCACAGGAACGCTCGTGGGCCTCTACGTGGGCTATCGCGTTATTTTGACCATCTTACTCTTGCAGCAAGCCCCGTTGATGCTGACATTAACCCAACTGACCATCACGATTTTGGTTTATCCTGTTGTGGTGCTCTTATCTTACCTCGCTTTCGGGATTAGCCGTCCCGCGATGGGCGAAGTTGACGATTTGGGGAGACGCCTGTGAAACGCCCACCAAAGGACACTGCGCAGAGCCAGCGGGGCATTGGCCGCCGCACTTTGGTCGTGGGTGGGTTGCAGCTTGCGACAGCAGGTTTGTTGGCGTTGAAACTACGGTCCATGCAGATCGAACAGGCAGAGACATTCCGCCTACTGGCCGATGAAAACCGCATTAACATCAAGCTCTTACCTCCCGCTCGCGGTTTGATCTATGACCGCCATGGCGTGTTGCTCGCAGGGAACGAACAGAACTACCGCATCACGATGACCCGCGAGGATGCGGGCGACGTCGAAGAAGTGCTAGACCGTCTGTCACAGCTCATCCCATTGTCCGACACTGCGCGTGCAGAAGCTCTCAAAGAGATGAGCAACCGATCTGCCTTTGTGCCCGTCACTATCGCCGACCGCCTGACGTGGGACGATATCACCCGCGTCACCGTAAACGCCCCTGCCCTACCCGGTGTTACGACCGAGGTTGGCCTGAGCCGCTATTATTCCCAAGGCGCTGACCTCGCCCATGTGATTGGCTACGTGGGTCCTGTTTCGGATTACGACCTCAGCCGCATCGAAAACCCCGATCCTCTCCTCCAGATACCCAAATTCCAAATCGGTAAAACGGGCGTCGAAGCAAAGATGGAAGAAGTCCTGCGTGGATCGGCTGGCACCCGCCAAATCGAGGTGAATGCCATCGGCCGCGTTATGCGCGAACTGTCACGCGAAGAGGGTCAGCCCGGTGCGGACCTTCAGTTGACCATCGACAGCGCCTTGCAAACCTACGTCGAAGCCCGCCTAGAGGGCGAATCCGCAGGTGCCGTTGTCATCGACCTTGAAAACGGTGATCTGCGCGCTGTCGTGTCATCGCCATCGTTCGATCCGAACCTTTTTGTGCGCGGTATCTCTGTGGCCGAATGGAACGCGTTGAACGAAAATCCGTTCCGCCCTCTCGCGGCCAAAGCCGTGCAAGGCACCTACCCGCCGGGTTCCACATTCAAGATGATCACCGCGCTTGCAGCACTCGAAGACGGCGTGTTGGACCCCGAAGAAACGATCCTTTGCCGTGGCTACACCGAAGTCTCTGGCAACCGTTTCCACTGCTGGAAAAGTGGCGGACACGGCAACGTCAACTTACATGACAGCCTCAAACAGTCCTGTGACTGCTACTATTACGAGGTCTCACAGCGCGTCGGCATTGATAAAATTTCGGCGATGGCACGGCGGTTTGGCCTCGGCGTTCGTCATGACCTCCCCTTGTCGGCAGTGGCCGAAGGGCTTGCTCCTGACAAAGAATGGAAAGCCACCGTTCGCGGTGAGGATTGGCGAATTGGCGACACGGTCAACGCGTCGATCGGTCAGGGCTATGTCCTCGCTTCGCCGCTTCAGCTGGCGATTATGTCCGCACGGATTGCGACAGGACGCACCATCACACCGCGCCTGATCCACACGATAGACGGTGTCGAGACGCCAAAGCAGAGCGACGACACCATTGGCCTCAACGAAAACTACCTCCGCCGTATTCGCGCTGCGATGGATGCGGTGTCAAACAACAACCGTGGCACGGCCTATGGGTCGCGGATCAACGTGTCGGATAAACGCATGGGCGGAAAGACGGGCACCAGTCAGGTGCGCCGCATTACCGCAGAAGAACGTGCGCGTGGCGTGACGAGCAACGCCGACCTACCATGGGAACGCCGCGACCACGCGCTGTTTGTGGGCTTTGCCCCCGTGGATGATCCCAAATACGCGGTTGCGGTCGTTGTCGAACACGGTGGCGGCGGGTCTGCTGCCGCTGCGCCAATTGCGCGCGATGTGATGCTTCAAGCCCTCTACGAAGGGCAGCCCCCATTAGAGGCATATCCGTCAAACGTGCGAGGTCGCATTTCGGAACAGCAACGCGCCATCCAAAACCGCGTTCAACCGGGGGCCATTCAAGGCAACGATAGGGCCTGACATGAGCTACCTCGAATATAACGTCAAATCGGTTCCGACGGGGTTCAGAAAGCTCCTATTTCTAAACTGGCCGATCATTCTGTTGCTCTGCGCAATCTCAAGCGCGGGCTTCATTATGCTCTATTCCGTCGCTGGCGGTTCCATAAATCCATGGCTCGAACCGCAACTGAAACGCTTTGCCTTGGGTATGGCGGTGATGTTGGGGATCGCAATGATCCCGATCTGGTTTTGGCGAAACGTCTCTGCGGTCGGCTATATCGTTTCTGTCCTTCTCTTGATCGCAGTTGAGCTTTTCGGCGAAGTCCGCATGGGGGCCCAGCGCTGGATCAACCTCGGCTTTATGGTTCTTCAACCGTCGGAACTGGCAAAGATCACCGTCGTGATGTTCCTCGCTTCCTATTACGACTGGCTGCCACTGAACCGCAAATCCCACCCTCTTTGGGTCTTTATACCCGTGATGATCATCATGATCCCCACGGCGCTGGTGTTGAAACAGCCCGACCTTGGGACAGCACTTCTCGTGATGATTGGCGGCGGCACGATCATGTTCCTTGCGGGCGTCCACTGGGCCTATTTCGCAGGCGTTATCGCGAGTGGGGTCGGCGTGGTTTGGGCTGTGATGGTGTCCAAAGGTCAGTCGTGGCAATTGCTAAAAGACTACCAATACCGCCGAATTGAGACCTTCCTCGACCCATCCAGTGATCCGCTGGGCGCCGGCTATCACATCACTCAGGCAAAGATTGCGCTTGGCTCCGGCGGGTGGACAGGTCGCGGGTTCATGCAAGGCACACAATCGCGCCTGAACTTCCTGCCTGAAAAGCATACCGACTTTATCTTTACCACCTTGGCAGAAGAGTTTGGCTTCATCGGGGCGACGACCCTCTTAACCCTCTACGTTGCGCTGATATTGATCTGCATTTTCTCGGCCCTTCAAAACCGCGACAGGTTCGGATCGTTGCTGACCTTGGGCATCACGATGACGTTCTTCCTCTATTTCGCGGTGAATATGTCGATGGTGATGGGCATGGCGCCGGTCGTAGGTGTGCCTTTGCCGATGGTCAGCTACGGTGGTTCGGCAATGTTAGTGCTCTTGGTCGGTTTTGGCCTCATCCAAAGCGCGCACGTCCATAAGGCACGATAATGATCAACGTTCTCTTTTCCGCCCGCCCGCAGCTTTGGGACACATACCACGATCTGCTGATCGAGGCCTGCGCGACCAAAGGGATCGCCATCAACCTTGGCACGGATATTCCCGCCGAACAGGTCGACTACATCATCTTCGCGCCCAATCCGACGCTGACTGACTTTACACCCTTCACGCGCTGCAAAGCGGTATTAAGCCTTTGGGCAGGCGTCGAAACAATCGCCCCCAATGCCACCCTGTCTCAGCCGCTGTGCCGATTGGTCGATACTGGATTGACCCAAGGCATGATCGAATGGGTGATAGGCCATGTTTTGCGTCACCATCTGGGTATGGATCAGCAGATCAAAAACCAAAACGGCGAATGGGCGCCCGTGGCACCGCCGCTGTCAAAGGATCGGCCTGTCACGATTCTTGGCTTAGGTGAACTAGGTGCAGCCTGCGCTAAGGCATTGGTGCAGCTTGGGTTTCCCATCACAGGATGGAGCAGAACACCAAAATCCATCGACGGTGTACGCTGCCTATCGGGGTCACCCGCTGAGGCGCTCAAGGACGCGCAGATCGCGGTTCTCCTGCTGCCTCTCACATCGCAGACCGAAAACATCCTGAACGCGGACGCAATGGCCGCAATGGCCAAAGGCGCCTTTGTGATCAATCCCGGTCGGGGGGCGCTAATCGATGATGAGGCGCTACTGGCCGCACTCAATTCTGGGCAAATCGGACACGCCACGTTGGATGTGTTCCGTGTCGAACCGCTCCCCGCAGATCACGCCTATTGGGCGCACCCCAATGTCACAGTCACGCCCCATATCGCTAGCGAAACACGGCCCGAAACGGCCGTTGAACAAATCGCCGAAAACCTGCGCCGTGCCGAAGCAGGCGAGCCACTGCTAAACCTCGTCGATCGGACCCGCGGCTATTAACGCAGTTTTGGCGGACGCGCTGGATCCATACCGGGGTTAGAACCCGGGATGGCTTGTGGAACCTCTGGCTTCGGTAAATCAAACCGCAAGCCAACGCGTTCCAGTCGCGCGACGAAATCGCTATCCGCAGGCACAAAGGTCACGTCGATCATACCAGCGTCCACACCCGAAAACGTCAGCGCTTCGGCAACGGCACGGGCCAAGGCAGGTTCTGCACCTTCGACAGCGCCCACATAAGTCAGGATATGACCACGTGCGCCGGTGTCATAGGTCACGCCCGAAAGATATGCGACCTCGGCCAATCCCCCAGCCGTCGCGAGTTTACGATCCAAACCTGTCACGACAGACTCGGGCAACCCTTTGGGCGCGGTGATTTCAACAGGACGCGCTTGAGCTTCTTCTGGTGCATTTCCCAGCGTTTCGATCAGCCAGTCGATCGCCGCAGGCGGGATCAGGATCGACGACGGCTGACCAAGGTTCACCCCCATGCCGACACCCTGCCCGACCAACATCTGCGCAAGACCGCGCCCCGACACAGCCGCATAGCTCGCAGCACGCTCGGCGAAATCAGCAAGACGTTCTTCGCGATCAAAAACGAGGACATATTGTACATCGTCGGCTTCGATCACTTCGGGGTTTATATCGTCATCCCCTTCTGGCTCTGACGCCAGCAAAAGGAACATCTCGGTATCGGCAAGGCGCTCGTAAAACCGCAGACGCGCCGCATCATTGTCGGGATCGGCATCCATCGCAGCGTGGGCAGTATCAAGCTCTGTCATCATGGAACACCTCGTCAGTTTGCGGTCCGCATCTCGGGTTTTGGCCTATTGCGCCGCGTGCCCAAGGGCAAGGGTCGGCTGCGGCGAATAGGGCAAATTCCACGATACAAACTAGGCAAACCGATAATTTTCACCATTATGGCCGCAATTGCTCAGATTTGCCGAAAAGCCTTAGCGCAAATGGACACAACAGGGGCCAAAGGCGGTATAGAGCTACACCGCATCGTTGTGATTGACGTCAAGTTACGGTAATCGCACGTCATCTAAATAACGAGGAAAGCTGCATGTACCGCGTCTGGAACTTTCTTACGCAATACTCGCTCCTGCTAATCATCGGGGCGCTTGCCGCTCTCGCATGGGCGAACACGAACCCCGAAAGCTATCACCATTTTGTCGAATTCGTCCTCATCGACGACTTCTTTATCGGTCACCTGCATGATGACGGCCACGGCCATGTCACACGCACGCTGACGCTCCACTATCTGGTCAATGACGTCCTTATGGCGCTGTTCTTTGCCATCGCGGCAAAGGAAGTCTGGGAAGCGATTATCCTCGAAAACGGCTCGCTGCGTGGTAAAAAAGCGGCAACTCCGCTGATCGCGACCGCTGGCGGCGTGCTTGGTCCGGTGGCTGTTTACCTCGGCCTCGCAGCATTCCTCGGCTCTGAAACCTATGATGCCGTGTCCAAAGGTTGGGCGATCCCAACCGCAACCGACATCGCGTTTTCGTACCTCGTTGGTCGTCTGGTGTTCGGCGCTGGCCACCCTGCTGTTCGCTTCCTGCTTCTTTTGGCAATCGCGGACGATGCGGTTGGCCTGTTGATCCTCGCGATCTTCTACCCATCGGGCGATCTGGCCCCGGTTTGGCTGCTGCTCTCGTTCGGCGCTGCCATCGCGGTCTTTGTCCTCGCAAACTGGCTGCCGCGCTATCTGGACCGCGGTAATCAAGCCCGCCCTAACTCCACTTGGGTGCGTAAAAAACTGTCGTTCTGGCCCTACGCGATTGCGGCAGCTCTGAGCTGGTATGGTTTCCAAGAGTCGGGCATCCACCCTGCGCTTGGCCTCCTGCCGATCGTTCCGACGATTCCTCATGCAGACCGCGCTTTTGGTATCTTCTCCGAAGCCGAAACCCACCTGCATGACCTGCTCAACGACATCGAACACGCGTTGAAGTATCCGGTTGAAATCATCCTGCTGTTCTTCGGCCTCTTGAACGCTGGTGTGGAGTTCAAATCGATCTCTGAACCGACTTGGCTCGTGCTTGCTGGTCTGCTGATCGGCAAACCCCTCGGCGTGATGATCATGGGCTGGATTGCGGCGAAACCGCTTCGCCTCGGCCTGCCCGAAGGCATGCGGATCATCGACCTGTTTGTCGTCGGCTGTGTGGCTGCGATTGGCTTTACCGTGGCTCTGTTCGTGGCCTCGGTTGCCTTCGATGCTGGCCCAGTTCAGGACGCCGCTAAAATGGGCGCGCTGTTCAGCTTCTTTGCTGCCGCAATTTCGATCGTCGCTGGCAAACTGACCCGCGTTCAAAAAGTAAACTAACCTCATCGCGGCCCGCCTTCACAATTTGAGGCGGGCCGCGAAATCATTGTATTTTTCCTCTCCGATCCGACATAATGAGGGGAAAATTGCCAAACAGTTTGGCACAACCATGACCCAACAATGGGCGCCCGAGCAGGGCAGAGCGGATCGCGATGCTTGAATTCGTAAACGTGAGCAAGTCCTTTTGGACAGGAAAACAGCGCAAGGTCATCCTTGATCGCGCGTCGTTTCGTGTGGAACTCGGCAACTCTCTTGGCATTTTGGCACCGAACGGCACGGGTAAAACCACGCTGATCAACATGATGTCTGGCTTGGAAAAACCCGATGAGGGTGAAATCCACCGCAAGTGCCGCATTTCATTCCCGCTGGGCTTTATGGGCGGCCTCGTCACGCGCCACACGGGCAAAGAGAACACCCGCTGCATCGCGCGTCTCTACGGGCTCGACCCCGACTACATCGAAGCCTTCTGCCGCTGGCTCTGCGACATCAAAGAATACTTTGACATGCCCGTTGGCACCTACAGCCAAGGTATGCGCGCACGGTTGTCTTTTGCGCTGATGTTGGCGCTCGATTTTGATATGTATCTGATCGACGAAGGTATGCCTTCGACAACCGACCAAGAATTTAACCGCAAAGCGGGCGAAATATTAAGAGAACGGTTGGAAACAACAACGGTGGTCATCGTGTCCCACCAAGCCGCCACGCTAGAACGGTTCGCCAAATCGGCAGCCGTCTTAATGGACGGTCACCTACATATGTTCGATACCTTGGAAGAGGCAAAACAGCTTTATGACTATGAAACCCAAGGCCAGTAAATTCCGCCTGCGGACCACCGATCCCAAGGCAACCGACGACAAACCGCAAGCGGCCCGCCCAACGCCACCGCAGCAGCCACAGCCGCGTCCGCAAGTGCAGCGCCCACAACAGGCACGCGCCCCGCAACCTGAACAGGCGCAAGAGCAGCCGACGCCGCCCGTTGATGCCAATATCGACAGCCCCGCTGTCGCCTCTGCCGAAGCAGAGATTGACACGATCCGCAAAGAGGGCCTCACAGGTCGTCAGTTGCGCATGGCGCGGCGCGTGGCGCAGAAACACGGCCTTGCCGTAACCTCCGATTTCGATGCCGTCCGCCAATTGCGCCAAAACGGCATTGATCCCTTTGAACGGTCGAGCATTCTCGAACTCGTCGCGCCGAACGGTGGCGGGAATGGGGGCGGTACGAAGCCTCCCACGGGAACCGCTCTCGCGGCTGGTGGCAAAATGCAACTGCCGCAGACCATTCAACAGGGACGCGCCCTGACCGCACCTGATCCCGCTGCCGCTGCAGAGCGTCGCGCCAGCGAGATTATGCGCATCCAGCAGGACCTTATTCGCCGCCGCCGCCAACGGTTGGTGTCGCTCTTCTCGCGGCTCGCGATCTTTGTCCTGCTGCCGACGCTGCTGGCGGGCTATTATTACTTCGTCATCGCGACCCCGATGTATGCGACGAAGTCTGAATTCGTGATCCAGCAGTCCCAACCCGCAGGCGGTGCCGCTGGTGGCCTCTCTGGCCTGTTCCAAGGCACGTCGCTCGCCACTCAGGCAGATGCGATTGCCGTGCAATCCTACCTCACGTCCCGCGCCGCGATGGTCCGCCTAGACGAGGAAGAGGGATTCAAAGCCCACTTTAGCCAAGATCACATCGACCCGATTCAGCGCCTTGACCCAGACGCCAGCAACGAGGCCGCCTACAAGCTGTATCAGCGCCTCTTGACCATCGGCTATGACCCGACCGAGGGCATCGTTAAGATGGAGATGGTCGCGGCCGACCCGCAGACCAGCCAGCGTTTCTCTGAGGCGCTTATTTCCTACGCCGAGGAACAGGTCGACCAACTGACGCAGCGCATGCGCGAGGACCAGATGTCCGGTGCAAACGCCAGCTATGAAGAGGCCGAGGCCCGCCGCAAAGAAGCGCTTGAGGCACTCCTGACCATTCAGGAAGACCTCGAAACCTTCAGCCCCGATAGCGAGGCGCAGCTCGTCATGAACCAGATCGGGCAGCTTCAGACCAGACGGCAGGATAAGATCCTCGAACTCGCCTCCTTGCAGTCCGTCGCCCGCCCGAACGAAGCGCGCGTAAACGCCGTAAACAGCGAAATCGCGAGCCTTGAAACCTCAATCGAAGACTTGCGTCTCCAGTTGACCGAAACAACAGGCTCCGGGAATTCACTTGCGTCCAAAACAACGGAACTGCGTGCCGCCGAAGAAAATTACCAGTTCCAGATCGCATTGGTGCAGCAAGCCCTCACCATGATGGAAACGGCACGGCTCGAGGCCAACCGTCAGGTGCGCTATCTGTCCCTCGGCGTTGTGCCGATCGCGCCCGATGATCCGACCTACCCCAAAGCCTTTGAGAACACCTTGGTCTCCTTCCTGATCTTTGCAGGGATTTACCTGATGTTCTCGCTGACGGCTTCGATCCTCCGCGAACAGGTTTCGTCGTAGATTCTGTGTCCGACTCGCTCTGACCACGAACGTCCCGCCCCTTCGGCGGGACGTTTTCGTATTGAGCGTGTCACCAAAGGCTCGAAAACACGCACGAACACCCCTGTTTTCCAACGGCCTAAAAAGAATGCATAAAGAGTAACAGTTTTTTGCCGCTCCCCCCTTGAACCGCCCCGCAGCAGCTTGTAATACCCCCCTCGCTGCTGGGGTGTAGCCAAGTGGTAAGGCACCGGTTTTTGGTACCGCGCACCGTAGGTTCGAATCCTACCACCCCAGCCAGTTTCCTCCTAAGTCACTGACACCTATAAGAAATTGGCACTGCGAGTCCGCAGCCGTTTTTCAGCCGCACTTTGGCGCGACACATGCGTCAAATACACCTTTTCTTGTGATCAGGATTCTATGACTTGATCCTAGCAGCACGGCAGCTGCCCCACTTTCGATCATTTTGCACAGACCCTGTGGAAAGCGGTGCGAAGATTTAATCGGGCGAATACGATAACCTGCGCGCATCTTATTCCAACAGATCGTTCACATCATGGTTTCCAACACGTCTAGTAGCTACGGGGCGCTGGCCCGTTTTTTTCATTGGTCTATCGCCCTTTTAATCATTACCGACATTGGGCTGGGGTTGATCGGGGATGCGATTGAACGCAACGCAGAGACCGCGGGGTTCCTGCAAACCCTGTATTCCACTCATAAAACCATCGGCATTGCGGTTCTGCTCCTCGCAGTCCTGCGCGTAATCTGGGCCCTCACCCAGCCCAAGCCCGTACCCTTGCATCCCGAACGCAAAGCCGAAACCTTTGTGGCCGAAGTCGTACATTGGGCGCTCTATGGTGCGATTTTCGTGATGCCTTTGTCTGGTTGGGTTATGCACTCGGCCGAGACGGGCTTTGCGCCAATTTGGTGGCCGTTTGGGCAAGACCTCCCGTTCGTTCCAAAGTCCGAATCCGTCGCCCATATTGCAGGGTCCATTCACGGGCTGTCCGCGATTGTCATCTACCTTACCGTCGGCGCGCATATCGCAGGTGCGCTGAAACACGCGATTATCGACCGAGATGACACTCTGGCCCGGATGACAAAAGGCAAGGTTGCAGGTTCGCAGGCATCATCAGGCAGCCATTTGGCTCCGATGGTTCCCGCAGCGATCCTCTGGGCCGCCATCATTGCAGTGCCTATTTTGACCCAACCTGCTCATGAGCACGGCTCGACAACGATTGCTGTCGAAACTGCGTCAGATGCAAATTGGCAGGTAGAGAGCGGGACTTTGACGTTTACGGTCGCTCAAATGGGGGCGCCTGTGACAGGCCAGTTCGGCGCTTGGACGGCATCGATCCTGTATGACGACACGGGGTCCGGTGAGGTTGAGGTCATTATTGACACCACATCGCTCACCCTCGGGACGGTCACTGATCAAGCAAAAGGAGCGGAGTTCTTTGACACCTCCAGCTATACCACTGCCGTCTTTGCGGCTGAGATCGAACAGATCGAAGGAGCCTCTCATCGTGCGAGCGGGACGCTAACGCTGGTCGGTCAAACCGTCCCTGTGGTTCTGGACTTCACGCTCGACCGCGACGGTGATGCCGCATCAATGACAGGCACAGCATCGCTGGATCGCCGCGATTTCGGGATGGGGTCTGGCTACACGGATGAATCGACGGTTGGCTTTGGCGTCATGGTCGATGTGGCCCTCACCGTGACGCGAACCCGCTAAACAAAAAAGCCGCCGGATCGCTCCGGCGGCTTTCGCATTCACTTTGGTTCGGATTATTCAGCCGGAACCATGGCTTCGATCGAAATCTCGATTGCCACTTCGTCGCTGACGTAAGGCGCGAACATTCCCATATCAAAGTCAGAACGCAGAACAGTAGTGGTCGCGTTGAAACCAACCCACGGTAGGTTCGCCATCGGATGGTCGCCCATCTGGGTCATGGTTGCGTCCAGAACGACTGATTTGGTGATACCGTTCACGGTCAGGTCGCCAGTGATGAGGCCGGTGTTTTCGCCAGTCACTTCGATGCCAGTCGAGGCAAAGGTGATCAGCGGAGCAGCGCCCGCGCCAAAGAAATCGTCAGACAGGAAGTGTGCGTCGCGCTCGTTCCAGCCAGTGATCAGGCTGTCAGCTTTGACTTCTACGGTCACAGACGATGCCGCAGGGTTTTCTGCGTCGAACGAGATCGCGCCGTCAAAGCCAGAGAACATGCCAGTCGTGGTCGAGAAGCCGAGGTGGTTATAGGAGAAAACGATCTGGCTGTGCGATGCGTCCAGAACGTAATTTACAGGCTCTGCAGCCACAGCAGTGGCAAGGCCAAAGACCGCAGCAGACGTAAGGAGGAACTTTTTCATAATACACTCTCTTGAGTTGTGTGAGGACTGATCTGGACACTTAACCGAAACATTTGGTTCGGCAATTCACAGTGGCGGAACAGGGTCTGTGTTTTGGCGAACAGCCCGTCGCGCCAAAGTGACTTGCTAATGACGTAAGGGCAGGCCAACGACATTTTACTCTTCGATCAAAAAATACTTTTAATTTCGCGTGTGGTCTGGTCTGTCCTGTGGATGCATCGCGCAATTCAGGCTACCATCCTGACATTGCCCAGAGGTTTTGGAGCTTTCTATGACTGTAGACGCCCGCCAAGGCGCCACCACCATGCAGGCCGCGCATCAAGTGCCCGCAACGACCGAAACGGCCCATGCGTTCAACCGAAACGCGGGCTGCCCTCTCGATGTGTCCATGTTCGACGGACACGCCGTCAACCTGAGCGCCACAGAACGCCGCGCAGCGTCCCTCACGACGCGCCGGTCGGTCAAGAAAGCGCATCAAGCTGCATGGCTCGTGAATGCGATCCGCATGATCGACCTGACGACCCTCGCTGGTGACGATACGCGCGAACGTGTGCGCAGGTTGTGTGCAAAGGCCGCCCAGCCATTGTCCCCCCAGCTTAAGACCGCCATAGGGATGGAAGGCATGCGCCTGACGACAGGCGCTGTCTGTGTCTACCCCACGATGGTGCGTCACGCGGTTGAGGCGCTCGCTGGCACGGGTATCCCTGTTGCCTCCGTCGCCACTGGTTTTCCTGCGGGTCTCACGCCGCTAAACCTCCGCCTAGCTGAAATCCGTTATGCGGTCGAAGAAGGCGCCGAGGAAATCGACATCGTGATTTCCCGCGAACTCGCGCTCAAAGAAAACTGGTCGGAACTCTATGACGAAATCGCCGCGATGCGTGAGGCCTGCGGTCCTGCACATATGAAGGCGATCCTTGCCACGGGTGAACTGCGCACGCTCCGCAATGTCTATGCGGCCTCGATGGTCGCGATGCAGGCGGGTGCCGATTTCATTAAGACCTCCACTGGCAAAGAGGGCGTGAACGCCACCCTGCCCGTCTCACTCACTATGGTGCGCGCGCTTCGCGACTACGGCGCCGAGACTGGGTTCAAAATCGGGTTCAAACCTGCGGGCGGCATCAAATCCGCCAAAGAAGCCATCGCATGGCAAATCCTAATGAAAGAGGAAATGGGCCGCGACTGGCTAAACCCTGATCTGTTCCGCTTTGGCGCGTCCTCCATGCTGGGCGACATTGAACGCCAGATCGAACACTTCGTCACAGGCCGCTATTCCGCCGCCAACCGCCACGCCACCGCGTAAGAGAGTTCAGATGACCGATATTACACCGCTGCTTTCCGACCTCGACTACGGCACTGCTCCAGAGGACGCATCCATCGTTCGCAAATGGCTCGACGCTCATAAGGCTGGCTTTGGCCATTTCATTGATGGCGCGTTTACGCCCGTAGGCGAAACCTTTGCCGTGACCGACCCCGCAACGGGTGATGTCATTGCCCACGTGACCCAAGGCACCAGTGCCGACGTGGACAAGGCCGTTGCCGCCGCGAACAAGGCCCAACCAAAGTGGGCGAAACTGTCGGGCCATGAACGCGCCAAACACCTCTACGCCTTGGCACGTCACATCCAGCAACACGCACGGTTCCTCTCCGTCTTGGAAACCATCGACAACGGCAAACCGATCCGCGAAAGCCGCGATATCGACATCCCGCTGGTCGCTCGTCATTTCTACCACCATGCGGGCTGGGCTGAAATTCTGGCAGACGAATTCCCGAACATGGATGCCGTTGGCGTTTGCGGTCAGGTAATCCCGTGGAACTTCCCACTGCTGATGCTCGCATGGAAAATCGCGCCTGCCTTGGCCGCAGGGAACACCGTCGTTCTGAAACCCGCCGAATACACGCCGCTAACTGCGCTGGCCTTTGCCCAGATTGCCGCCGAATGCGGCCTGCCCAAAGGCGTGCTGAACATCGTGACAGGTGATGGCGCGACGGGTGCTGCCATTGTCGGCCATAAGGACATCCAAAAGGTTGCCTTTACGGGATCGACCGAAGTTGGCCGCATCATACGTGACCAGATCGCTGGATCGGGCAAGGCGCTGACCCTCGAGCTTGGCGGTAAATCCCCGTTTATCGTCTTTGCCGATGCCGACCTCGATGCTGCCGTCGAAGGCGTCGTCGATGCCATCTGGTTTAACCAAGGTCAGGTCTGCTGTGCAGGCTCCCGCATCCTCGTGGCAGAGGCCGTTGCCCCGCGCTTTACGGCCCTTTTGAAAACCCGCATGGCAAAGCTGCGCGTTGGTGATCCGCTCGACAAAAACACAGATGTCGGCGCGATTGTGCATCCCGTTCAGGCAGACCGCATTCGCGATTTAGTCCAAATGGGTCAAGACGCAGGTGCTGTTCTACACCAGATCGCCGCACCGCAGGGCTGTTTCTACCCCCCGACCCTCGCGACCGATGTCGAACCCGCGTCGATCCTGTGGGAGGAAGAAATCTTTGGCCCCGTGGTCACGCTCACCACCTTCCGCACGGTCGATGATGCCATCGCATTGGCGAACAACACGCGCTACGGCCTCGCGGCGTCGATCTGGTCGGAGAACATCAATCTCTGCCTCGATATCACGTCGAAGGTCAAAGCGGGCGTTGTCTGGATCAATGCGACAAACATCTTTGACGCGGCAGCTGGCTTTGGCGGCTACCGCGAAAGCGGGTTTGGCCGCGAAGGGGGGCGCGAGGGGATGCTATCCTACCTTAAACCCGCGTCGGTCAAATCAGGCAAAGCGGAACCCGCACCCGCCGCATTGGACGCAGCCGTTGGCCTATCGACGACCGCCGAAATTGACCGCACAGCCAAGCTCTACATCGGTGGGAAACAAGCACGCCCGGACAGCGGCTATTCCTACACCGTATCTGGCCCGAAAAGCCCCGTTGGCCTCGCCCCTCTTGGCAGCCGCAAGGACATCCGTAACGCCGTTGAGGCCGCCGCCAAAGCCTCTGGCTGGGGCAAGGCGACAGGCCACAATCGGGCGCAGGTCCTCTATTACATCGGTGAAAACCTCTCCGCCCGCGCGGGTGAATTCGCGGACCGCCTCCAGTCCTTCGGTGCCAACAAAGGCACCGCACAGGCAGAGGTCGAGGCCGCAATTCGCCGTTGTTTCTGGTATGCGGCTCAGGCCGATAAATTCGACGGCGCGGTTCACTCAACACAGTCGCGCATGGTCACATTGGCAATGAATGAACCCTTGGGGGTCATCGGGATCGCTTGCCCCGACCGTCATCCACTGCTCGGGTTTATCTCAACCGTGTTGCCCGCCATCGCAACTGGCAACGCCGTGGTCGCCGTGCCATCGCAGACGCAACCACTTGTCGCGACAGATTTCTACCAGATCCTCGAAACCTCTGACGTACCCGCTGGCGTCGTCAACATCGTCACTGGCCCGCGTGAGGAACTCTCCAAAACGCTTGCCCAACACGATGAAGTCGCCGCGATGTGGTATTTCGGAACGGCCGACGGCTGCGCCATGGTCGAAAAGGCCTCGACCGGCAACCTCAAACAAACGTGGACCGAAGTCGCAGGCACCCGTGATTTCGCATCACCTGCAGGGCAAGGGCGCAAATTCCTCGCCCGTGCGACCCAAGTCAAAAATATCTGGGTGCCCTACGGCGAATAACCCCACAGGTGCAGCCCTTTGATCAATGGGGCTGCACCAAACACTTGCAACACTCGGCAATTCTAGCCATGCAGTGCCCGTGACTATTGCATCTGAACCTCAGTCTGATCGTTTGACCGCCCTTGGGTGGACCTCGTTTTATGTCGACCAAGTGTCCGACGACGAGGCTAGCCTCGTGCCAATGCGCGTCGCGACCGTCCACCGCAGCCGAATGACCGCTACGACAGGGCGGGATTCCACACGTCTGGTTCTGGGCCACAATGTCCGAACGACTGATTTCGCGGTCGGCGATTGGGTCTTGGTCGAACCTGATACCTCGCTTTTGGTGCGTCGCCTTGACCGTCATTCCCTACTTCAACGCCGCACCGAAGGGGGCCGCGATCACCAGCTGATCGCCGCAAACGTGGACACGCTGTTTATCGTCACCTCCTGCAACGACGACTTTAACCCAGCGCGGTTAGAGCGGTATCTGGCCCTTTCGAACGAAGCAGGTACAACCCCCGTCATCGTTCTGACAAAGGCCGACCAAACCACCGAACTCGACCGATACAAGACCGAGGCCGCAGCCATCCAACGCGACCTGACCGTTGTCACCGTCAACGGCAAATCCCCTGAAGCAGCCAAAGTCCTCGCGCCGTGGTGCGGTGCGGGCCAAACGGTTGCCCTGATCGGATCATCTGGCGTTGGCAAATCGACGCTCTTGAACACCCTCGCTAATAAAGCCCCTGATGAGGCCCAAGCCACGGGTGGCATCCGCGAATCCGATGCCAAGGGACGCCATACAACGACCTCGCGGTCGCTCCATTCCATTGAGGGCGGCGGCTGGGTGATCGACACTCCGGGCATGCGCACCCTGCACGTCAGCGATCTGTCTGTCGGCCTCGACGTGCTCTTTGCCGAAATCGTAGAGCAAGCCGACAATTGCCGCTTCCGCAATTGCACCCACGCCCACGAACCAGGCTGCGCCGTCCAAGCCGCCGTCGCCCGCGGCGAAATCGACGCGGCGCGCCTAGACCGCTGGCACAAGCTCCAAGATGAAAACCGCAGCAACACGCCTGTCCAAACTGGCCCGCGCGGAAAAAAGGTCACCAAACCGTCGGGGCGCAGGCGGTAGTCAGCACAACGAAAAAGGGCGGCTCTTACAGCCGCCCTTTCGTTATTTCTACATAGCGCAGATCAGCCGCACTTGGAATATCCGCACGACGTGCACGAGGCGCAGCCGCTTTCCATCTTCATGCCGTATTCACCGCAGGATGGGCAGGGTTTGCCGCGCGGGGCTTCGCCGACGACCATAACTTCGGCTTGGGGATCGACCTTGAGGTGCTTGCCTTCGCCTTCGATAAAGCCAATCGCCACCATGTGCTGTTCCAGCACACCACCGATCGCCGCGAGGATCGACGGAACGTATTTGCCCTTCATCCATGCGCCACCACGTGGGTCGAATACAGCCTTCAGCTCTTCGACCACAAAGGACACATCACCACCGCGACGGAACACAGCTGACACCATGCGGGTCAGTGCAACGGTCCATGCAAAGTGTTCCATGTTTTTGGAGTTAATGAAGACCTCGAACGGACGGCGGTGGCCTGCGATCACAACGTCATTGACGGTGATATAGATCGCATGCTCGCTATCCGGCCATTTGACCTTGTAGGTGTTACCTTCCAGCGCAGCAGGACGGTCCAGCGGCTCGGACATGTAGATGACTTCCGCATCGGTCGAAGTGGTCTCTGGCGCCTCGGACGGAGTTTTGTCCGACGATTCAGACACCGACAGAACGGAACCCGTCACGTCGTTTGGACGGTAGGTGGTGCAGCCCTTACAGCCTGTCTCGTAAGCTTCCATGTAGACTTCTTTGAACGAGTCAAAGTCGATGTCTTCGGGGCAGTTGATGGTTTTCGAAATCGACGAGTCGATCCATTTCTGCGCAGCCGCCTGCATCCGCACGTGAGCCAGAGGCGCGAGCGTCTGAGCGTTCACAAAATAGCTCGGCAGTTCTGCGTCTGCGCCGAATTTATCGCGGTAGAGTTTGACCGCGTAATCGACGACTTCTTCTTCGGTGCGCGAACCGTCTTTTTGCAGAACCTTGCGAGTGTAAGCGTAAGCAAACACAGGTTCGATGCCCGACGATACGTTACCAGCATAGAGCGAGATGGTGCCTGTCGGCGCGATCGAGGTCAGCAGCGCGTTGCGGATACCATGCTCTGCGATGGCGTCTTTCACGTCCTGATCCATGATCTTGAGCGAACCAGACGCGAGGTATTTGTCTTTGTCAAAGAGCGGGAACGCGCCCTTCTCTTTGGCCAGTTCAACAGATGCGAGGTAGGACGCACGAGCGATCTGTTTCATCCATGCTTCGGTTTGCGCGGCGGCTTCTTCGGTGCCGTATTCCAGACCGACCATCAGCAGCGCGTCAGCCAGACCCGTTACGCCCAGACCGATACGACGCTTTGCCGCCGCTTCTTGGGCCTGCGCCTCAAGTGGGAAGCGCGACGCATCCACAACGTTGTCCATCATGCGCACAGCGGTCGCCACAAGGTCGTCGAGCTGCTCAACATTCAAACGAGCGTCTTTTTCGAACGCGTTCTCAACCAGACGCGCCATGTTGATCGAACCGAGCAGACATGCGCCATACGGCGGCAGCGGCTGTTCACCACAGGGGTTCGTCGCTGCGATGGTTTCGCAGTAGGATAGGTTATTCATCTCATTGATGCGGTCGATAAAGATCACGCCGGGTTCAGCGTAATCGTAGGTCGACTGCATGATGGTGTTCCACAGATCACGCGCGTTGACGGTCTTGTAGACCTTACCGTCGTAGATCAGTTCCCACGATTTATCCGCCTTAACCGCTTCCATGAACGGATCGGTGACGAGAACCGACATGTTGAACATGCGCAGACGTGCAGGGTCGGATTTCGCAGTGATGAACTGTTCGATATCAGGGTGGTCGCAGCGCATCGTCGCCATCATCGCACCACGGCGCGAACCCGCGGACATGATGGTGCGGCACATCGCATCCCAAACATCCATGAACGACAGCGGACCAGACGCATCAGCCGCCACACCTTTGACCAGCGCGCCTTTGGGACGAATCGTCGAGAAGTCGTAGCCGATGCCGCCACCCTGCTGCATGGTCAGCGCCGCTTCTTTGAGCATGTCGAAAATGCCGCCCATCGAATCTGGCACAGTGCCCATAACAAAGCAGTTGAACAGAGTAACCGAGCGCGCGGTGCCCGCACCAGCGGTGATGCGGCCAGCAGGCAGGTATTTGAAATCTTCCAGAGCGCCGTAGAACTTATCTTCCCATTTTTTGGGGTCTTTTTCGACAGCCGCCAAAGCACGCGCAATTCGACGCCACGAATCTTCAACAGTGCCATCCAAAGGTTTGCCGTCGGCATCCTTGAAACGGTACTTCATATCCCAGATTTGTTCGGCAATTGGGGCGGCGAAACGAGTCATTCGGTCAATCCTCTGTCGGCATTCATAAGTGGCTGGACCGCATAGATATTGTGATGACACCCGTGAGGCAACACAAAATATTGCCTTGCCCACAGGTTTATTTGCTCTATCTAACTACGCTTCGGAGACCATAAGTTATGACCAAATTCACCCACTTAATCAAGCTATCGGTCGGCACAGAAGGCGTTTCAGACCTTGCTGATTGGCAGAAAACCGTTGCTGCACGGACCTCTGACGGATTGCCGCGCCATGTGACTCGCATGTGGCCGAAACGTGAGGACGAGGTTCTGAACGGCGGATCGATCTATTGGGTGATTAAAGGGGTGATCCTCTGCCGCCAAACGATTCTGCGTTTGGATGAGGTCACTGGGCACGACGGCATCCGCCGCTGCGCGATCGTGCTTGATCCCGAACTGGTCCGCGTTGAACCCACCCAGAAACGTGCGTTCCAAGGCTGGCGCTATCTAAAACCCGAGGACGCCCCCGCCGATCTGGGCCGCGCCAAAGAGGGCGAGGCCGATCTGCCCCCGTCCCTCTCTGCCGCACTGGCCGAAATTGGTGTTCGGTAGGACCGCTTAGATACCCAGTAGGTCTTCGAGCTGCGAAAGAACCAAGCGATCTTCATTCGACCAATCCGCAGAGCGCGATTTGAACAAAGTCGCCTGTGACGAGTGAACTAGCGAATCCGACAGGATCTTTAGGTTATTCGCCCGCAGCGTTTCACCCGTCGACGTGATGTCCGCCACGGCTTCGGCGGTTTCATTGCGAACGGTGCCTTCGGTCGCGCCTTGGCTGTCGACCAACTGATAATCGGCAACGCCGTGTTCACGCAGGAATTCCCGCACGAGGCGGTGATATTTGGTCGCGATCCGCAAACGATACCCATGGGTCCGACGGAACTGAGCCGCCGCAGCATCGAGATCGTCGAGCGTCTCTACATCGACCCACGAGGTCGGAACCGCGATGATCAGATCAGCGCCACCGAATCCCATGCCCGCCAGTTCCGTGACACGGGTTTCCCAGCTCGGCACTTTTTCCCGAACGAGGTCCGATCCTGTGACGCCCAAGTGGATACGCCCAGCGGTCAATTCACGCGGAATTTCGCCCGCTGACAAGAGCACCAGCTCAACGCCGTCGATGCCCTCGACCGCACCAGAATATTCACGTTCCGACCCTGTTTTCTTGAGCGTCAGTCCACGCTCTTCGAACCAGTCAAAGGTCTTATCCATCAACCGCCCTTTGGACGGCACACCGAGCTTGATCGTCATAGCGTATCCCTCAGCGCGAGAACGAGTTCAGGACGGATCACCCCGCCGACCGCAGGCACGGCACGGCCACGACCCAGAACATGGGTCAGCGCATCATACCGCCCACCCGACGCCACAGGTGGCAGATCAGGGCGTTTATCCGCATAAAAGCCAAACACGAACCCGTCGTAATATTCGAGAGTGGTCCGACCAAAGTTGCCTTCGAAATCGAGGGCATCAACGTTGATCCCTGCCTTCGACAGCGCCTCAAGCCGTTGGCTAAACCGCTGAACCGCAGGACCAATCGACGGCATATCGACCGCGATATCGCGCAGGTGGCTCAGAACATTCGGGGATGTTTCCCGCAGGCTCAGGATTTCGTCCAGCAGAGCAATCTGTTCCGACGCAATCGGAGCCGCCGCTGCATCTTCGCGGAGCGCTTCTATGCGGGCCTCAACCTCGGCACGGGTCCGAACGCCGTGGCTGGTGTCGATCCCTTTGAACGGATCAGCGCTGGCCAACAGCGCAGTGCGCGACGCGGGCACAGGGGTTTTTCCACCAAACCGATCGAGAAGCGCACGGAACCGACGCGGACGCCAGATATGACGCAAAAGAGCAGCCTTGCGGGCATCCGTCGTCGAAAGCCCACGCACCGCAGCCATCAAAATTCCCAGATCGCCTGTCGCAGCGCGGACAGGCAAACCCTCAAGCGCTTTGGAAATCAGGGTAAAGACCTCAGCGTCCGCATGATTGGGCGCCTTGCCGTCAAAGACCTCATAGCCAACCTGAACATATTCGTTCGGTCGCGATGTATCGTCTTCCTGCATACGGAACACTTTGCCCGAATAGGTATAGCGGGCAGGTTCGGCATTGGTTTCCATGTGCCACTGCACCACAGGAACCGTAAAGTCAGGGCGCAGCATCATCTCACCGCGCAACCCGTCGTAAGTCACATAGGCGCGGGCACGGATGTCTTCGCCGTAGAGGTCCAACAGGGTCTCAGCGGGCTGGAGGATATCCGTCTCAACGACCTGCGCGCCCTGCGCCTCAAACAGCGCACGAATACGGCGCGCTTCGGCGTTTGCTTGGATCAAGCCTGTCATTTCTTCTGGCTTTCCAAAATCTCACGCACTTTCGCCACCAGATCACCACGCGGCACTTCGTACTGGCTCGGGCGTTCTTTCCATTCGTCGAGCGTTGCGTTCTGCGCAATCTGCGCACCAAGGATCAGGTCCTTGATCTGCACAACGCCGTTCTCTTTTTCAGAACCACCCTCGATCACAGCGATCGGAGAACTGCGTTTGTCCGCGTATTTCAGCTGGTTGCCAAAGTTCTTGGGGTTACCCAGATAAACTTCGGACCGAATACCCGCGTTGCGCAGTTCCGCGACCATCGCCTGATAATCCGCCATGCGGTCCTTATCCATCACGGTCACAACAACGGGACCGATGGCCTCATTGCTCATCCGCCCTTTGGCGCGCAGCGCTGCCAGCAAGCGATCAACACCGATGGAGACACCCGTTGCAGGGACTTCTTGACCCGTGAACCTTTTCACGAGGTCATCGTAACGACCACCGCCAGATACGGACCCGAACTGACGCGGACGTCCTTTTTCGTCGAGGATTTCAAAGGTCAGTTCAGCCTCGAACACAGGACCAGTGTAGTAACCTAGGCCACGCACCACCGACGGGTCGATCAGGATACGATCCGATCCATAGCCCTGCGCATCCAAAAGCTCTGCCATATACTCAAGCTCGTTCACACCGTCGTTGCCGACGACGGACGCGCCAACCAACTCGCGCAGACGCGCAGCCGTTGCAGCACCGCTTTCGCGACGTGCATTCATAAAGCCCATGACGATATCGGCCTGTTCGTCCGACAGACCAGCACCCTTGGTAAAGTCGCCAGAGTCATCCATTCGGCCTTTGCCGATCAGAAGGCGCACGCCCTCCTCGCCGAATTTGTCGAACTTATCGATGGCGCGCAAAACGATGCCACGTTCATCAACGAACTTATCGGGATCGGTCGGGTCCAAAACGCCTGCGACTTCCATCACGCCGTTCAGAACTTTGCGGTTATTCACGCGCACGATGTAGTCACCACGCGGAATACCCACGGTTTCCAGCGTGTCGGACAGCATCGCGCAAATCTCTGCGTCTGCGGCAACGGTCGGCGATCCAACGGTATCCGCATCGCACTGATAAAACTGACGGAACCGACCCGGACCCGGCTTTTCATTGCGCCAAACGGGACCCATCGCATAACGGCGATAGGGCGACGGCAGGTCATTGCGATATTGCGCGGCCACACGCGCCAACGGCGCGGTCAGGTCATAGCGCAGCGCGACCCAGTCCTTTTCATCCTCTTGCCATGCGAACACACCCTCGTTTGGGCGATCCACGTCAGGCAAGAATTTACCAAGCGCCTCAACGGTCTCAACAGCCGAGGTTTCCAGCGCCTCAAACCCGTAGCGATGATACACTTCGGCAATCTGACCGAGCATATGGCTCCGCTCGGTGACTTCTGCACCGAAGTAATCACGGAAACCTTTGGGCGTTTCTGCCTTTGGGCGGGGCTGTTTCTTTACCTTGGCCATCTTATTCCTCGAGGGTCGGCTATCGGGTCTGCGTTTAACCCGCCAATGGCCTAAGGGCAACGCGAAGGTTGCAGGTTACTGGCGGGGTCACATCAGACGTGCTATCTCGGCGATATGACAAATATTACCGACCTCGAAGAAAAAATCGCTCACCTGACCCGCACCGTCGACGATCTGTCGGATGTTGTGGCCCGTCAGGAACGCGAACTTGCTCTCGTGATGCGCCGCGTTGGCCTGCTGATGGAGCGTGAGGCCGAACGCGAAGCCGCCTCAGGCGACGGCGTCCCTCTGGCCGATCAACGTCCGCCTCACTGGTAATCAGTGTTCGTCGATTGCGGCGACATCACCGTTATGCAGCAGGATATTGGTCCATTCGGGATTGGTCCCGAAGGTCTCATACACCGTCATAAACACAGTATTCCGACCCAGCGCGTCCAGTTGCGCGCCGCAAGGTTTGCCATGCCCGACGCGGCAAACCGATGATTTGATCGCCTCATAGGTGCTGTCGGTGTCCGTATAGGGGAGCGTCGATTCAGGTGTCAGGTAACGCACCATTTCATGCGTGCCCACATCGCCGAACATCACAACCGCCGCCGTCACCTGCCGTGCGCAGCCATCCGCAAAACCTGTGATGTAATGCGTGCGCGGAACCGACGTGTCTCCGCCCGCGTCATAAACCGTGTAACCCGCGACCGATTCCACCTTCTGCCCCATGTCAGAGGTCGCAATCCCGCAGACAGGCGCGATCACACCATATGGAAGGAACGTCCCGATCGGCACCGCATCGGCTGGCTCTGCTGGTGCTTCAGCCTCATCCGAATTCCGCGCGAACATGCGGCCAAAGAAACCGCCACGAGCCGCAGGAGTTTCGGGATCAAGGTCATCGACTGGCTCAGTTACTTCAACCGCGGCCAATTCGACTTCGGCCTCTGGGGTGTCATCCACCACAACAGCCTCGTCAGGTGCATCAGCATTGCCCGCAAATATCCGCCCGAAAAACCCGCGTTTTTCCTCGATATCTTCGGCGACTGTGACATCAGCTTCAGCGGCAATTGCTGCCTCGGGCGCATCGGTGGCCAGTTCGACCTCATCCAGACGACCCACCTTATCCAGCGGGGACATACAGCCCGCCAACAGCCCGACAGAGGCGATAGCAAAAAGGCGGTTCAACATGGCGGGTCCCTTCCGAGTGGTCCCGCGTTTTAACACGATACCCCCGATGGTCCACCCGCGACCTTAGCCGCGGGCAAAAGTGCGCCTAGGCCTCGACCACATCCATGACCCCATCCAAGGACCGCAAGGCACCTTTGATCTCTGGGTTGATCGGGAAATCTTCGCTCAGATCGATGTCAATTTCGGCAAGGTCACCCGAGGTCATCAGCGTTAAGATCACAGGCCCACGGGCACCACGCAGTTTTTGCGTCTTTGCACCCTCAAGCACGGTCGAAATCGCCGACACCGCCTGAGGTTCGTTCACATAGACCCGCAACGCCGACGATGTCAGATCAGAAACCACCGTATCAATCGGCACAATCGACCGCGCCAAAAGCTTCAGCTGATCGGACTCCATCGTCGCCTCGACCGTCAGAACGACCTTATTGCCCGTCTCCAAATGATCGCGGCACACATCCAGCGTATCCGAGAAAATCGTGACCTCATAAGCCCCCGTCGGATCGGACAATTGCGCAAAGGCAAAACGATTGCCTCGTGCGGATTTACGTTCCTGACGCCCCGCCACGTGACCCGCCATTTTGACAACGCAGGCACCGTGTTCAGCCTTCGCCATGACATCGTCGAGCGACAGAACCTGATTGCGTTTCAGCGCCGTCATGTAGTCATCCAGCGGGTGACCCGACAGATAAAAACCAATCGCCTTATATTCTTCGGCCAGTCGCACCGCAGGCAGCCAGTCGGGCGTATTCGCCAATCGTGGCTCTGGCAGATCGTCGCCCGCCTCACCAAAGAGCGACACTTGGTTCGATGTCTTTTGATCCTGAATAGCGGCCGAATAACCGACCAAGGCCTCTAGGCTGTCAAAGACCCGCTTGCGGTTGCTGTCCAACTGATCGAACGCCCCTGCCCGTGCGAGCATTTCCAACGGACGTTTCCCGATCCGCTTCAGGTCACACCGCCGCGCGAAATCAAACAGCGTCGCAAAGGGTTTATCACCGCGTCCCTCGACCACCAGCCGCATTGCATCCGCGCCGACGTTTTTCAACGCACCCAGCGCATAGACGAGTTTTTGATCGACCACGTCAAACGTCGCGAGACTGCGGTTCACGCAGGGCGGGATGTAATCGATCCCAAGCCCCTTTTTCACCTCTTGGAAATAGATCGACAGCTTGTCGGTCAGGTGAATATCGCAGTTCATCACACCGGCCATAAACTCGACCGGATGGTTCGCCTTGAGCCATGCTGTCTGATAAGACACCACCGCATAGGCCGCCGCGTGGGATTTGTTAAAGCCGTAGTTCGCGAATTTTTCGAGAAGGTCGAAAACTTCCGATGCCTTCTTTTTGTCGACACCGTTCTTCGCCGCGCCCTCTTCGAATTTCGGGCGTTCGGCGTCCATCGCCTCTTTGATCTTTTTACCCATCGCACGGCGAAGCAAGTCCGCGCCGCCAAGCGAGTAACCCGCCATGACCTGCGCGATCTGCATCACCTGTTCCTGATAAACGATGATGCCCTGCGTTTCGGCGAGGATGTGGTCAATGGTCGGGTGGATCGACTCGAGTTCTTTGCGACCGTGTTTCACATCGCAATAAACGGGAATGTTCTCCATCGGACCCGGACGATAGAGCGCCACAAGCGCAACAATGTCCTCGATACAGGTCGGCTTCATCCGTTTCAGGGCGTCCATCATGCCCGTGGATTCCACCTGGAACACCGCAACCGTTTTCGCCGCCGAATAGAGCTTGTAGGTCTTTTCATCCTCAAGCGGGATTGCGTTGATCTCGTTCTTTGCCCCTTCGGCAGGTTCATAAAGCTGCGTGCCATCCGCCGCGACATGAAGCGGGCGACCCGATTTAAAGATCAAATCCATCGCAGACTGAATGACGGTCAGGGTCTTTAGGCCCAAGAAGTCGAACTTTACGAGGCCCGCCTGTTCAACCCATTTCATGTTGAACTGGGTCGCAGGCATGTCAGAGCGCGGATCCTGATAGAGCGGCACCAAGGCATCCAACGGACGGTCCCCGATCACGACACCTGCCGCGTGGGTCGATGCGTTCCGCAACAGGCCTTCGATTTTGGTCCCGTAGGTCAAAAGCCGATCAACGACTTCTTCGTTGCGGGCTTCTTCGCGCAGACGTTCTTCTTGGATCAGGGCCTGTTCAATGCTGACAGGTTTCACACCCTCGACAGGGATCATCTTGGACAGACGATCCACCTGCCCGTAGGGCATCTGCAAAACCCGCCCAACGTCGCGCACTGCAGCCTTAGACAGAAGCGCACCAAAGGTGATGATCTGCCCGACTTTGTCACGACCGTATTTCTGCTGCACATAACGGATCGTTTCTTCGCGACGGTCCATGCAGAAGTCGATGTCGAAGTCAGGCATCGACACACGTTCGGGGTTGAGGAAGCGTTCGAACAGAAGGCTGTAGCGCAGCGGATCAAGGTCGGTGATCGTCAGCGCATAAGCCACAAGAGAGCCCGCACCCGAACCACGGCCCGGACCGACGGGGATGCCGTTATCCTTGGACCACTTGATAAAGTCCGCAACAATCAGGAAGTAGCCAGGGAACCCCATCCCCTCGATGATATCCAACTCGAAATCGAGCCGCGCTTGGTATTCTTCAACCGTCACCGCATGAGGAATAACCGCCAATCGTGCCTGCAAACCCTCATTGGCCTGACGACGCAGTTCAACGACCTCATCATCGGCAAACTTCGGCAAGATCGGGTTGCGTTTGTAGGCCTTGAACGCACAGCGTTTCGCGATCTCGACCGTGTTTTCCAGTGCCTCGGGAAGATCGGCAAAGAGGGTCGCCATCTCTTCGGGCGATTTGAAATAGTGCTGCGGGGTCAGGCGCCGACGCGGTTCGGCCTGATCGACATAAGCCCCCTGGGCGATACAGATCAGCGCGTCATGGGCTTCGTAAATGTCGGGCTTCGGGAAATAGACATCGTTGGTCGCGACGAGCGGCAATTCCATCGCATAGGCCATTTCAATATGACCGCGCTCTGACAATTGCTCTGCCTCGGGGAGGCCGTCCTCTTGGGGGTGGCGCTGGAGTTCGACATACAGCCGATCGGGGTAAATCTCTTTCATTTGCGACAGCAACGCCTCAGCCTTCCCACGCTGACCTGCCCGCAAAAGACGCCCAATCGGACCATCAGGTCCACCAGACAAACAAATCAGCCCTTCGGAATATCGTTCAAGGTCCGCGACCTCGACCTGCGGCAACCGCCCACCAGCGTCCACATAGAGAACGCTGTTCAGTTTCATCAGGTTTTCATACCCGCGCTCTGACTGGGCCAGCAGCACAATCGGCGCTGGATCATCGGGACGCTTTCCCGGTTCGGGCGTGGTATAAGCCAGATCGACCTGACAGCCGATAATCGGCTGGATACCTGCACCGCTGGCGTATTCGGAAAACTCCAACGCGCAGAACATGTTATTGGTATCTGTCACAGCGACCGCGGGCATGTTCATATCCGCCGCCATGCCCGACAGTTTCTTCACCCGCACCGCCCCTTCAAGGAGCGAATATTCCGTGTGAACGCGAAGATGGATGAATCGTGGCTGGCTGGTCATGTGGCTAGGATATGGCCAGCGTTGGGGATGTAAAAGCATCAAATGCACGCAATTTCACCGCGCATTTTTTGGGCAACTGACGCAAAGGACGGCAGGTTTCGACACAAAATTCTTGCCAACTGCGGAAAGCATCGCTTTGATCAGAGGGATAAAGAGAGTGGGCCTCTACGCCGCATCGATGCCCAATGACATTCTCTGGACCTTTGGTAAGGCGGCAGGTCAAGACCCTATGGAGGTATCGTTTCTTCTCAACGGAGAGACAGTCCTTGTCTCGCAACCCGCGACACGGACCCTACTCGATTGGCTGCGCGAAGATCGCAGTCTCTCAGGAACCAAAGAAGGCTGTAACGAAGGCGATTGTGGTGCCTGCACGGTCGTCGTGCAGGATGGCACCTCTGTGCGTGCCCTGAACGCCTGTATCCTGTTCCTGCCCCAACTAAACGGCAAAGCTGTCCGCACGGTCGAGGGCATCGGTAAAGACGGCCTGCACGCCGTTCAGCAGGCTTTGGTTGATCAACATGGCAGCCAATGCGGGTTCTGCACACCGGGGTTTGTCGCTTCCATGGTCGCGGGCCACGCCCAAGGTCGCACCGATCACGACACCGTTCTTGCGGGCAACCTCTGCCGCTGCACAGGCTATGCCCCAATCATCCGCGCCGCCCGTTCCGCCGAGGGTGCCGCCCTGCCAGAATGGTTGAAACAGGACGCAGAATGGGTCGCAGCACAGAAGCCGTCAGGCCCTGCGCCGAAAACCAGCGACGACCTCGCCGCGCTTTACCTCGCCAATCCTGACGCGACGCTCGTGGCGGGGGCAACGGATGTGGGGCTGTGGGTGACCAAACAGCTCCGCGATCTGGATCAGGTGATTTTCCTCAATCAATGCGACGACCTGAAAACCATAGAGGTCACTGACACCGCGATCCGCTTCGGCGCCGGTGTATCAATGACAGATGTTCGCGCCCTCGTGGCCGAACACCACCCCAGCTACGCAGAAATGATCCGCCGCTATGGGTCCGAACAGGTCCGCAACGCCGCCACAATCGGCGGCAATATCGCCAACGGGTCGCCGATCGGTGACAACCCGCCTGCCCTCATCGCGCTGGGCGCAACACTGCACCTGCGCAAAGGCGACACCCGCCGCGACCTGCCCATCGAAGACTTCTTTATCGACTACGGCAAACAGGACCGCGCAGCTGGCGAATTCGTCGAGGCCGTAACGATCCCGAAATCCGCCCCAGACCTGCGGTGTTACAAGCTCTCTAAACGGTTCAACCAAGACATCTCTGCCGTCTGCGGTTGCTTTAACATCACCGTCACCGATGGCACCGTAACAGCCGCACGCATCGCCTTTGGCGGGATGGCGGGAACGCCGAAACTGGCCAGCGCGACGATGTCTACACTGATCGGGCAACCGTGGACCGAGGCCACATTGGACGCCGCCTGCGATGCGCTTGCCATCGATTACAGCCCAATGTCCGATATGCGCGCCTCCGCCGCCTACCGACTAGAGGCCGCCAGAGGCATGCTGCGCCGTTATTTCGCGCAGTCTTTTGGCCTACCCACAAACGTGTTGGAGGTAGAGGTATGACCGTTCGCCAACCCCTCCCCCACGATAGCGGTCCGCTCCATGTCACTGGCTCTGCGCGGTATATCGACGACATCCCCACACCGCGTGATTGCTTGCATATTGCCTTTGGTCAGTCGCCCAAAGCACGCGGAACGATCACCTCGCTCGACCTTTCAGCCGTTAAATCAGCCACAGGTGTCGTCACCGTCCTCACCGCTGATGACCTGCCGTTTTCAAACGATGTCAGCCCGTCGATCCATGACGAACCCTTGCTCGCTGTTGGTCAGGTTCACTACGTCGGCCAACCGATTTTCATGGTCGTCGCCGATAGCCACCTGAACGCCCGCAAAGCGGCCCGTCTCGCAAAAATCGAAATCGCAGAAGAAAAACCGATCCTCTCGGTCGAAGACGCGATGGCGGCTGGTAGCTTCTTTGAAGGTGGGCCGCGCACGTGGTCCAAGGGCGATGCGAAGGCCGCGATTGAAAATGCCCCCCGCCGCCTGACTGGTCAGTTCGACATGGGTGGGCAGGAACATTTCTACCTTGAGGGTCAAGCGGCCCTCGCCCTCCCCCAAGATAACGGGGACATGGTCGTTCACAGTTCGACCCAGCACCCGACCGAAATCCAACACAAGGTCGCCGACGCGCTGGGCGTGCCGATGCATGCGGTCCGCGTGGAATGTCGTCGTATGGGCGGCGGCTTTGGCGGCAAAGAAAGCCAAGGCAACGCGCTCGCCGTTGCCACAGCCGTTGCAGCCCGTCTATCAGGCCGCGCTTGTAAAATGCGCTACGACCGCGACGACGATATGGTGATCACGGGCAAACGCCATGATTTTCGGATCGGCTATGAGGTCGGCTTTGACGACAAGGGTCGGATCAAAGGGATCGCCTTCACCCAGATCACCCGCGGTGGTTGGGCACAGGATTTAACGGGACCAGTCGCTGACCGTGCGATGCTCCATTCAGACAACGCCTATCTGCTGCCTCACGCGACCATCACATCCTATCGCCTGAAAACCAATATGCAGTCCGCAACTGCGTTTCGTGGCTTTGGTGGTCCGCAGGGTGTTCTGGGCATTGAACGCGTGATGGACCACATCGCCCATGACCTCGACATGGACCCCGTAGATGTGCGCCGCCTGAATTACTACGCCCCAGCCAAAGGGGCCGAAGCCAAAGCGATTGGCACAGGCAAACCCTTTGGGGCCGAGTTTTCACCCGAAACCCATCGGCCAGAGCCGAACACCACGCCCTATGGGATGGAGGTCAAAGATTTTCTCCTCCACTCCATGACGGAACGGCTGCTCGAAACGTCCGACTATAAAAACCGCAAGGCGCAGATCGCCGCGTGGAATGCGAACTCTCCTATCCTGAAACGTGGCATCGCGTTTAGCCCAGTGAAGTTCGGCATCTCCTTCACCCTCACCCACTTGAACCAAGCGGGCGCATTGGTCCACGTCTACCAAGACGGCTCCATCATGCTGAACCACGGCGGGACAGAGATGGGTCAGGGGTTGTTCCAGAAAATTGCCCAAGTCGCCGCCGCGCGGTTTGGCGTCTCAACGGAAACCGTCAAAATCACCGCGACCGATACCGCGAAGGTGCCCAACACCTCGGCCACCGCTGCCTCCTCTGGGTCCGACCTCAACGGCATGGCGGTCCTCGCCGCCTGCGATGCCATCCGCACCCGCATGGCAGAGTTCTTGGGCCAAGGCGCGTCCGTCACATTCGCGGACGGTATGGTCACGTGGGGCGGCCACTCCATCACCTTCGCTGAGGCCGCGATGCGGTGCTATCAGGCCCGCGTCGGACTATCCGCCACAGGGTTCTACAAAACCCCCGACCTCTCGTGGGACCGCGAGGCTGGCAAAGGGCGACCGTTCTTTTACTTTGCCCACGGTGCCTCTGTGACCGAAGTCGTCATCGACACGCTGACAGGTGAAAACCGTATCCTGCGGGCGGACGTTCTGCACGATGTCGGCGCATCGCTGAACCCCGCGCTGGACAAGGGCCAAGTCGAGGGCGGCTATGTCCAAGGTGCAGGTTGGCTCACCACCGAAGAACTGGTTTGGGATGACCATGGTCGGCTGCGCACCCACGCGCCCTCGACCTACAAAATCCCTGCCTGTTCCGACCGCCCGCCTGTGTTCAACGTAGACCTCGTCGACGGCGAAAACCCCGAAGCCACGATCTACAGGTCCAAAGCCGTGGGTGAACCGCCGTTCATGCTGGGCATCTCGGCCTTCCTTGCGCTCTCGGATGCTGTTGCCGCCTGCGGGGATCGCTATCCCGACCTCGACGCTCCCGCCACACCAGAGCGTATCCTCATGGCCGTGAAACGGGTGCAGGCGTGACGTTCGACCTGACATATCTGCGCAACTGCGCAGAGCGTGGCCCCTTTGCCCGCGTGCTCGTGACACGCACGGCGGGGTCGGTGCCGCGTGAGGCAGGAACCTCGATGGTCGTTTGGCAAGATAGGCAAGACGGCACCATCGGCGGTGGTCGGCTGGAATGGGACGCGGTGCGCGACGCCCGCGCTATGATCGGGCGCGGCGGGATCAGCGAACGGACTTACCCGCTTGGCCCTGAACTGGGGCAATGCTGCGGGGGTTCCGTGACCTTGGTGACTGAGGTTTTTGACGCGCAGTCGCTCCCCAGCAGCTTGCCCTACGCGCGACCCCTTCGCCCCGCATCGACGTTGCCCGCGAAAATCGCCAATCGGCTGACCACCATGCCACCACAACTGGTGCCCCTGATCATCGACGGCTGGCTGATTGAAACCGCCCCTGTCCAAACTCGTGACCTCTGGGTCTGGGGCGCTGGCCATGTTGGACGAGCGCTGGTCAATGTCCTCGCGCCGCTGCCCGACCTGTCGATCACGTGGATCGACATTGCGCGTGATCGGTTCCCCTACACAATCCCCGCAGGCGTGACAGAGGTCATCGCAGCAGAACCACCCGTCCTAGCCGCCCACGCCCCAAAATCGGCAGAGCACATCATCCTGACCCACAGTCACCAAATCGACCTCGACCTATGCCATGCGCTTTTGTCGCGCGGATTTTCTGCGCTTGGGCTCATCGGGTCGGCCACAAAATGGGCACGCTTCCGTAACAGACTGACATCATTGGGTCATTCACCTGCACAAATTTCGCGCATTGCCTGCCCAATAGGCGATCCGACGTTAGGAAAACACCCACAGGCGATTGCCTTGGGGGTTGCCACACGCCTGCTTGCGCGGGCAGATAGCGACCAAGACAAAGAAACGGGGACAACGTGACGCTTCTCGACCTACAGGGATTGACCAAAGCCTATCCAGGCGTCGTCGCCAACAGCGACATCAGTTTTGCCATTGGCAAAGGCCAAATCCACGCGCTCCTCGGTGAGAATGGCGCGGGCAAATCGACGCTCGTCAAAACGATCTACGGCCTCGTTCGCCCCGATGCTGGCACCATGACGCTAGAGGGTGCGCCCTTTACCCCAACTGATCCCCGCGCCGCACGCGCCGCTGGTATCGCTATGGTTTTCCAGCATTTTTCCCTGTTTGATGCATTGACCGTCGCGGAAAACATCGCCCTCGGTATGGAGAATCCGCCGAAACAACGCGAGCTCGCCCAGCGCATCCGCGAGGTATCGGAAAACTACGGCCTGCCCCTGTCGCCCGACCGCATCGTCGGTGATCTGTCGGCGGGTGAACGTCAGCGGGTCGAGATCATTCGCTGCCTGCTCCAAGACCCGAAACTCCTGATCATGGACGAACCGACCAGCGTTCTGACCCCTCAGGAGGTAGAGATTCTCTTTGGCACTCTCCGCCTTTTGGCGTCCGAGGGAACGTCGATCCTCTACATCTCGCACAAGCTCGAAGAAATCCGTGCGCTCTGCGAACACGCGACCGTTCTGCGTCTGGGCAAGGTCGTCGGCACCTGCGATCCCCGCGAAACCACCAGCCGCGATATGGCGGAACTGATGGTCGGCACCACGCTGATGACGCCGAAACGCGATGGCGAAGCACTGGGCGACGATGTTCTGGTGATCGAGGGCCTGACCGCCCCCGCCCCGCATCAATTCGGCACCGCCCTGAAAAACGTCTGCGTTTCTGTGAAATCAGGTGAAGTCCTCGGCATCGGTGGTGTTGCAGGCAACGGTCAGGACGAACTCGTCGCGGCGCTCTCTGGTGAAATGCCTGTCGACGCTGCGATGGTGGCGCTCGACGGTCAGGCCATTGGCGACCTCGACCCTAACACCCGCCGCAAAATCGGCCTCTGCGCCGCGCCCGAGGAACGCAACGGTCACGCCGCTGCCCCCGATATGACGCTCACAGAAAACGCGCTCATGACCGCGAAAACGCGGCTAGGCCTTTCGAAAAACGGCTTCCTTGATTGGCCGAGCGCCCGCGACTTTGCCCTCTCTGTAATCGAAGGCTTTGACGTGCGGACCCCTGGTCCAGAAACGGCTGCCCGTGCACTCTCTGGCGGCAACCTCCAGAAATTCGTGATCGGGCGGGAAATTCTACAAAAGCCGCGCGTTCTGGTCGTGAACCAGCCGACATGGGGCGTTGATGCCTCTGCCGCCGCTGCGATCCGTCAGGCGCTCTTGGACCTCGCGGGCGAAGGCTCTGCGGTGGTCGTTATCTCCCAAGACCTCGATGAGATTTTGGAAATCGCTGACCGTTTTGCTGCCCTGAACGAAGGCACCCTGTCCCCCGCCGTGCCTACCGCTGGCCTCACGATGGAGAGGATCGGTCTAATGCTCGGTGGCGCACATGATATGGAGGCCGCTCATGTTGAGGCTTGAGAAACGGCCACAGCCGTCGAAAAACTGGTCCTATGGCGCGCCACTCCTCGCTGTGGTGCTGACCATCATCCTCGGGATGGGGCTCTTCGCGATATTGGGCAAAGACCCCGTCATCGCGATCAAAACCATCTTCTGGGACCCGGTCTTTGGCCAGTTCGCGCATTTCTACCGCCCCGAGGTGGTGAAAAAGGCAGCACCCCTTGTGCTGATCGCCGTGGGCCTATCGTTCGGATTCCGTGCAGGCATCTGGAACATCGGTGCCGAGGGCCAATACATCATCGGTGCAATCTGCGGCGCTGGCGTGGCGCTGGCGGTCTACCCTTATGACACCCGCTGGGTTCTGTTCCCGCTGATGATTGTCGCGGGGGCCTTGGGTGGGTTCCTCTGGGCGATGATCCCCGCGCTCCTTCGTGTGTTTTTCAAAACCAACGAAATCCTTGTATCGCTCATGCTGGTCTATGTGGCCGAAGTGTTGATCAAGGCCTTCTCAATAGGCCTTTTACGCAACCCCGAAGGCTACGGCATGCCGGGCAGCCGCAACCTGCGCCAATATCCCGCCGCCGCAAACCTCGACCTGATCAGCGGGACGGGTTTCCACTGGGGCGCATTGACCGCCGTCTTTGCCGTGGTCGTGGCCTATGTCATGTTCACCCGTCACCAATTCGGCTTTAACGTCCGCCTCGCAGGGCAAAGCCCCCGTGCGGCTGGCTTTGCTGGCGTGAACGCGAACAAGCTGATCATTGTCTGCCTCGGCCTTTCTGGCGCAATGGCAGGCCTTGCAGGTTTGTTCGAGGTCGCTGGCCCCTCGGGTCAAATCCTCGGGTCGTTCCCGTCCTACTATGGCTTTACCGCGATTATCGTGGCCTTCCTCGGTCGTCTGAACCCCATCGGCATCCTGCTCGCAGGGCTGTTGATGGCGCTGACCTATATCGGGGGCCAAGCCGCCGAAGCACAACTGAACCTCCCCTCAGCCGCGATCCTGACGTTCCAAGGGATGCTGCTGTTCTGCCTCTTGGCCGTGGACGTTCTGACCAACTACCGTTTCAAAATCGGCAAGGCAGAGGTGCGCTAATGGATATCAACCCGATCCTCCTACTTGCGGCGCTGATGGTTGCGTCGACCCCGATCCTCTTGGCCGCAATTGGCGAATTGGTCGTCGAACGCTCTGGCGTCCTGAACCTCGGCGTTGAGGGCATGATGATCGTCGGCGCGGTCTGCGGCTATATCGCGGGCCATTCCAGCGGGAACCCCTACCTCGGTTTCGTCGGCGCTGCAGCGGCGGGCGCGGCTTTGTCGCTGATCTTTGCCGTGTTGACCCAGTTCCTGCTGACCAATCAGGTGGCAACGGGGCTGGGCCTGACGATGTTCGGTCTGGGCCTGTCATCGCTGATCGGTCAAGGCTCGAAAGGCTCACCCGACCTCACCGTTTCCAAGCTTCACATCCCGCTGCTCGCTGATATTCCTGTGATCGGCCCGATCCTGTTCCAGCACGATGTGATGGTCTACCTCAGCGTCGCCATCGTCGCCGGCGTCTGGGCCTTTCTCAAATACTCTCGCGCAGGTCTGATCCTGCGTGCCGTTGGCGAAAACCACGATGCCGCCCATGCGCTGGGATATAACGTTCGCGCCGTCCGCGTCCTCGCCATCATGTTCGGCGGCGCCTGTGCGGGCCTCGCGGGCGCCTACATCAGCCTCGTGCGCGTGCCCCAGTGGATCGACGGTATCACCGCTGGTGCGGGCTGGATCGCGCTCGCCATCGTCGTCTTTGCCAGCTGGAAGCCGTGGCGTTTGATCGCAGGTGCCTATCTTTTTGGCGGTGTGACTGTCCTTCAGCTTAACTTGCAGGCTGAGGGCTTGAAAATTCCTGTAGAATATCTGTCGATGGCACCATACCTCGCGACTATCGTCGTCCTCGTGATGATCCGCGCAGGACGTGCGCCCGCATCGCTGGGCAAATCTTTCCACCCCTCGACCTGAGGGACGAAAACTAACCGCCAGAGTCTGCTCTCTGGTCCAATTGGGAGAATACAATATGAAACGCAGAACGCTCCTTGCTACTGGTGCTGGTGCAGCAATGGCTGCAGCACTCGGCCTTCCGGCTCGCGCGCAGGACAAAACCAAAGTTGGCTTTATCTACGTCGGCCCGATCAATGACGGCGGCTGGACACAGCACCACCACCACTCCGCTATGGAAATGGTTCACCACTTCGGCGACGCGGTAGACTTCGTTTACCAAGAGAACGTCCCAGAAGGCCCTGACGCAGAGCGCGCTATCACACAGATGGCTCTCGGCGGTGCGGACATCATCTTTACCACCTCGTTCGGCTTCATGGACCCGACCATCAACGTCGCCGCGAACTTCCCTGATGTGAAATTCGAACACGCAACTGGCTACAAGCAAGCTGACAACGTGTCCGTTTACTCGGCTCGTTTCTACGAAGGCCGCGCGATCCAAGGCACCCTCGCTGGTCGCGTCACCAAGTCGAACAAAATCGGCTACATCGCGTCGGTTCCGATTCCAGAAGTTATCCGCGGTATCAACTCGGCTTACCTGCACGCGAAGAAGGTTAACCCTGACGTCGAATTCAAAGTCATCTGGATCTTCGAATGGCTGAACCCTGCGAAAGAAGCAGACGCTGCAAAAGCTCTGATCGAACAGGGCTGTGACGTTGTTCTTCAGCACACCGACTCCACCGCACCGCATCAGGCTGCAAAAGAAGCTGGCGGCGTTTACACCTTCGGTCAGGCTGCTGACATGGCTGAATACGGCCCGATGCCACGCATCTCGTCGATCATCGACAACTGGTCGCCCTACTACATCGAGCGCGTTCAGGCCGTCATCGACGGCACATGGTCGTCCGTGAACACTTGGGACGGTATCGGCGCTGGCATGGTCGGCATCGGTGAAATCTCTGACGCTGTTCCGGCAGAAGCCAAAGCAGAAGCAGAAGCCATGCGCGACGCGATCGCAGCGGGCACCTACCACCCGTTCACTGGCCCGATCAACAAACAAGACGGTTCGGCTTGGCTCGCTGAAGGCGAGATCGCCAATGACGGCGATTTGGCTGGTATGTTCTTCTTCGTCGAAGGAATCGAAGGCGATATCCCGTCCTAATCAGGCGATTTTCCTGAATTTGAGGGGGCGCTCAGGCGCCCCCTTTTTCGTTCCAGCACTCCGTGGCAGGGTCGCATCCGACAACGGCAGGAGAGTTTGATGATCGACTATCTGGTTATTGGCGGCGGCATTGCAGGGCTATCTGCGGGCGCAGGTTTAGCGCCTCACGGATCGGTCGTTCTGCTAGAGGCCGAAGACACATTGGGCCACCACACCTCTGGCCGCTCTGCCGCGCTCTATGAACCGAGCTACGGCAAACCCGCCGTTCAAGCCTTGGGCCGTGCGTCTTATGACGGGCTAAAGGACGCGGGCACTCTGTCCCCCCGTGGTGTGATGGTTGTCAGCCTTGCAGGGCAAGAAGCCGACTTCGAAGAGGACGTCGCCCACATGGGCCTCACTGAGGTCACATTGGACGAAGCCAAGGCCCTCTGCCCGATCCTCGACACTGATGCGATCACGCGGGCTGCTTACCTCGAGGCCGTCTATGACATCGACACCGATCTGTTGATGCAAACCTACGCAAAGGACATCCGCGCCAACGGTGGCCAAGTCCTCACCCGCCATCCTGTCACCGCAATCACCCGCACCGCTGACGGCTGGTCAGTGACCGCAGGCGGGACCGAGTTCACCGCGAAACACATCGTCAACGCCGCTGGCGCTTGGGTCGATAAGATCGCGGAAATGGCGGGCCTTGCCACAATTGGTTTCACCCCGCTTCGCCGTTCGATGGCCCGCATCCCTGCCCCCGATGGCATGGACCCAGCGACATGGCCGATGATCTTTGGTGCGGGCGAGGGTTGGTATATGAAACCCGACGCCGGTGCCCTGATCGTGTCACCTGCCGAAGAAGACCCGACCGAACCCCATGACGCATGGGCCGACGATATGGTCCTCGCCGAAGGGCTCGCGCGGTTCGAAGAAAACGTCACAATGGAGGTCACGCGCCTGATCGCAAACTGGGCGGGTCTGCGGACCTTCTCGCCAGACCGCGTTTTGGTCGTGGGGCCTGACCCCCTGGACGAGACGTTCTTTTGGTGCGGCGGGCAAGGTGGCTATGGGTTCATCACCGCCCCTGCCGTCCGTGATCTGGTCGAAGCCCTCGTGACAGGTCGCGATCCCATCATCGGGGCGGAACACATCCCTGCCCTATCACCAGTAAGATTCCGTTAACTAGTTGACAACTGTCAACAAATTGAAAGGGCGGCCATTTGGACCGCCCTTTTTTCGTTATCCGTCGATGCGGATATTTGCGTTTGTCGGATCGTAGGGGCTGTCCTCGACGATTGTCGCATCCCACAGCTCGCCCATGATCTTAACCTTGAGCTTCGTGCCAACTTCGGCCAGCGCAGGCTTCACATAGCCCATGCCGATTTGTTTGCCGAAGGCCACCGAATAACCGCCCGAGGTCAGACGACCAGCGTAGTTGCCGTCCAGATCGCGCAGCGCTTCTTTACCCCACGGATCAGCATCAGCCGGACCGTCGATCAGCAGAGTGACGCATTTCGAGCGAACGCCGATTTTTTCCATCGCTGCTTTGCCGTTGAACTCTTTACCAAGGTCAACAAAGCGGGGCAGGTCAGCTTCGATCGGGGTCGCATCACGGCCCAGTTCGGTGCCGAATGCGCGGTAGGATTTCTCCTGACGGAGCCAGTTCTGTGCACGGGCACCAACCAATTTACCGCCATGCTTCTCCATTGCAGGCATCAGAAGGTCCCACAGATAGTTCTGCATTTCGATCGGGTGGTGAAGTTCCCAACCCAGCTCACCCGTGTAAGCGACGCGGATCGCATTCACAGGGCACATGCCCAGTTCGATCTGACAAGCCGACAGCCAAGGGAAGCGTTTGTTCGACAGCGCGGTATCTGGATCGACGTCTTTGATGACTTCTTTCAGGATGTCGCGCGACTTCGGACCTGCGATTGCGAACACGCCCCACTGAGTGGTCACGTTCTGCATCTCGATACGGCCAAACTCGGCTTCTTTGTCTTCGATGCATTTCTTCAGGTAGTCCGCATCGTAGTCGGTCCATGCACCTGCGGACACCAGATAGTATTCGTCCTCAGACAGACGAACGATGGTGTATTCGGTGCGGGTGGTGCCAGCTTCGGTTAGTGCGTAGGTCAGGTTGATACGACCAACCTTCGGCAGTTTGTTGGTGGTGAACCAATCGAGGAACGCCGTCGCACCTGGGCCTTTGACGATGTGTTTGGTGAATGCGGTTGCGTCGATAAGACCAGCGGTTTCGCGAACGGCCTTGGCTTCGGCAACTGCGTATTCCCACCAAGTGCCACGGCGGAAGCTGCGGCTGTCGTGATCAAACGACGACGGTGCATCAACAGGGCCGTAGTAGTTCGGGCGTTCCCATCCGTTGACTTGGCCAAACTGCGCGCCGAGCTTTTTCTGGCGGTCGTAGACAGGCGAGGTGCGCAGCGGACGTGCAGCTTCGCGCTCTTCGTCTGGATGGTGGAGAATAAAGACGTGCTCGTAGCACTCTTCGTTCTTTTTCACCGCGTAATCGGTGGTCATCCACGAGCCGTAGCGTTTCGGGTCGAGCGACGCCATGTCGATCTCGGCTTCGCCGTTTACCATCATCTGAGCGAGGTAGTAGCCGGTGCCGCCTGCAGCAGTGATACCGAAGGAGAAACCTTCAGCCAGCCACATGTTGCGCAGACCCGGAGCTGGACCAACGAGCGGGTTGCCATCCGGCGTGTAGCAGATCGGACCGTTGAAGTCGTCCTTGAGACCAACAGTCTCGGAGGTCGGAATACGGTGGATCATCGCCATGTATTCTTCTTCGATACGCTCAAGGTCGAGCGGGAAGAGGTCCGCACGGAAGCTATCTGGAACGCCGTATTGGAAACGTGCAGGTGCGCCGCGCTCATATGGGCCGAGGATCCAGCCGCCGCGCTCTTCGCGGACATACCATTTCGCGTCAGCGTCACGCAGAACTGGGTGCTCTGCACCACCGTTTGCACGGTATTCAACCAGCGCCGGATCGGGCTCGGTCACGATGAACTGGTGTTCAACAGGGATCGCAGGGATTTTGATGCCCAAGAGTTTCGCAGTGCGCTGTGCGTGGTTGCCCGTTGCGGTCACAACGTGATCTGCGTGGATCACTGTGGTTTCTTCGGTCGCAACGAGGTTGCCGCCGCGCTCACCCATTTTGGTGACCGTTACTTCCCAGTGGTCGCCGGTCCATTTGTAGCCGTCAACCTGCCACTTACGTTCGATGATCACGCCGCGCTGACGGGCACCCTTTGCCATCGCCATGGTGACGTCAGCAGGGTTGATGTAACCGTCTTGCGGGTGGAACAGCGCGCCCTTGAGGTCGTCAGTGCGGACCAGCGGCCACCGCTCTTTGATCTCATTCGGGGTGAGGAATTCGTGGTAAACGTCTGCGGTTTCCGCAACAGACGAATAGAGCATGTATTCGTCCATACGCTCTTGGGTCTGGGCCATACGCAGGTTGCCGCAGATCGAGAAACCAGCGTTCAGGCCAGTTTCCGCCTCAAGCGATTTATAGAAATCTACCGAGTATTTGTGGATGTGAGTCGTCGCAAACGACATGTTGAACAGCGGCAGCAGACCGGCAGCGTGCCATGTCGAGCCTGAGGTCAGTTCGTCACGCTCCAAGAGCATGACATCTTCCCAGCCAGCTTTGGCAAGGTGGTAAGCAATCGAGGTACCGACGGCACCACCGCCGACGACTAGGGCACGAACATGGGTTTTCATTTGGCGACTCCATTTGGACTTGGCGTCACTTTTGCCCGAAACTCGCAGGCCATAACGGAACCAGACGACATACGACTGTCCAAAACCGACAGCCCGAAAACAAAGCGCCGCCCCTGATCACAGGAACGGCGCGTCGATCACTGACAAAGGGAAGTAACTCAGTGACCAAAATCTGCGGGTGAAAGTTCGCCATCACCCGAGGTGTCGAGTTCTGCAAAGAGGCGTTCGGTCGCAGCGGTCCACTCCTCTGCGCTGATCGCGCCATCGCCGTTGGTATCGGCATATTCGGCTGTCATCGTTGCGTGAATTTTCGCCCCCGGACCACCCGCACCATGACCACCACCGTGATTTGCTTCCATCGCAGAGGCGACAGTTGCGTCCATGTTGGCTTGTTCTTCGGCGTCGATGCTGCCGTCTTCGTTCAGGTCGAACATGTAAAACTGATCACCGCGACGGGCATGGAAATCTTCGATGGTGACAGCGCCAGATGCGTCCACATCCCATTCGTTCATGAACTCTGCCATCGGCCCTTGGGCGAATGCGGCGGTTGCTGTTCCAGCGAAAAGGACAAATCCAAGGGTTGCGGCTTTCATATTATCATATCCTGATTTTGTTATGTTTTATATTTGGAGTTTTTAATTCGGGATTACTAGCCCCTAAACACGGACAGGTTGTCGCAGGAAAAGTGAATAACTGTCCGACCTTGGGTCACCGTTAGCGTTATTCCCCCTCTCCGCCGCTTGCCGCAGTTCGGCAGGGGGGCTACACATTCGCAGCACACCTTGGGAGGGGACATGATTATCTGTCGAACCATTGCAGAGGTCCGCGCTGTCGTTCGTGATTTGCGCCTATCTGGGCAGACCGTTGGCTTTGTTCCGACGATGGGTGCGCTGCACGCTGGACACATGTCATTGGTCGCTGCGGCGAAGGCTGAAAACGACGCCGTGATTACATCGATTTTCGTGAACCCGACGCAGTTCGGACAGCAAGCTGACCTCGACAAATACCCCCGCACCGAAGAGGCCGATTGCGCGATGCTCGAGGCTGCGGGCGTAGCTGCCGTCTTTATGCCGACGGTCGAAATCATGTATCCTGATGGGGCCGAAACCATCGTTGAGACGACAAAGCTCGCCAATATGCTGCACGGGCTGGTGCGCCCTGGTCACTATCGCGGGGTCTGCACGGTGGTGACAAAACTCTTCAATATCGTCGGCGCGGATCGGGCCTATTTTGGCGAAAAGGACTACCAGCAATTGCAGGTCATCCGCCGCATGGCGCGTGATCTGGATGTCCCGACAGAGGTCTGCGGTGTCCCCACCGTGCGCGAGGCAGATGGGCTGGCCATGTCGTCCCGCAACGTCCGTCTCACGCCAGAAGATCGCAGCGCCGCCGTTGTCCTGAACCGTTCGTTGATCGCCGCAGAAACCGCCGCCCGAACTGGCGCGACGGTAGAGGCGATTGCCCAGACGATCCGTGATACCATCGAAACCGAACCTCGGGCCCGCGATCCGCATGTGGACATCGTGCAGGCCCTCACGCTCGCCCCCGTTTCCGGTCGCCCATCGGGCACCATCGGGATCATGATTTCGGCCGCTTTTGGCCCCGTAGACGACCCTGTCCTGCTTATTGACCAGAGGGAGATCACCCTATGAGCACCCAAACTGAAACCATCCGCCGTATCACCGTGCCGCAAATCGCACGTCGCAAAGGCGGTGAGCCGATTGTGTCGCTGACCTCGTATCACGCGCATACAGCGGCGATCGTCGATAAGTTCGCAGATTTCATTCTGGTGGGCGATAGCCTTGGCATGGTGATGCATGGGATGGAATCGACGGTGGGCGTGCCTCTTGATCTGATGATCATGCACGGCAAGGCTGTTGTGCGCGGCACCAAACGGGCGCTGATCGTCGTGGATATGCCCTTTGGCACCTATGAGGAAAGCCCGAACATGGCATTCCGCAATGCGGCCAAAATCATGAAAGAGACAGGCTGTGGCGCGGTGAAACTTGAGGGCGGCAAACGGATGGCAGAGACCATTCGGTTCCTCATTGAGCGCGGCATTCCCGTGATGGCGCATATCGGCCTCACACCGCAGTCGTCGCATGTCATGGGCGGGTTCAAAACCCAAGGCCGTGAGGAAGACAGCTGGCCGCTCCACGAAGAGGACGCCCGCGCTGTGACCGAGGCTGGTGCATTTGCCGTCGTGCTGGAAGGCATGGTCGAGCCGCTCGCCGCGAAGATCACCAAACAAATCGATATTCCGACCATCGGCATTGGCGCTTCGGCTGATTGTGACGGGCAGATCCTAGTGCTCGAAGATATGCTGGGTCTGAACCCGTGGACGCCAAAGTTCGTTAAGGTCTACGGCCAGCTCGGCCCGATGATCGAAGATTCGGTGCGACGCTATGCAGAGGACGTGAAATCCCGTGCCTTCCCGACCGAGGACGAGGTTTACCGTTAATCCACGGCTCTCACGCCATAGGTCTTGAACGCCTGCCGCACCTGCTCTGCCTCGGTTCTATCGGGGTAGTGCTGGTAGCTGGGCGCTACTATGGGTGACACGCGGACGGCATCCACACGGATCAACCCGCGCAATGGGAACGCTGTTCCGATCATCGCTTTGATCGGGCCGCCGATGGCGTCGAACTCTGGCTCCTCGGGCAGGATCAACCGCGCGTCCCCAACGACCTTGTAGCCCTTTTGGCGGAACACATCGATAAAGCTGACGCAGACCTTTGAATTTTCGGCGATATTTCGGCGTGATATCGGACTTGCGATCTCTGCGATCAGCAAGGTCACGTCATCGATGGCGCAGAATATTTCTTTGGGGCTGACGTTAGGCTGGCCGTCCGCATCAACGGTGGCGAGCCAACATAGGACAGACCGATCGACAGCCTGACGCACTTCTCCGGTGAACATCGTGCTCCTCCTCTCAAAGGACCATGTTCAACGAAGCTAATCCAAATTCACGGTAGGTAAAGAGAGGTTACACCATCCACGGAAGAACCTGATCCGGCGGACGGTGCCCATCGGCAAAGGTATGCGCGTTAAGGATCACCCGCTCGCCCATCTCGATACGCCCCTCAACCGTGGCCGACCCCATATGCGGCAAGAGCACCACATTCGGCAGCTTACGCAGACGTGGGTTCACTTCGGTCCCGTGTTCAAACACATCGAGGCCAGCGCCCGCGATTTCACCCGTGCGCAGCATCCGTGTCAGCGCGTTTTCGTCGATCACTTCACCGCGCGACGTGTTCACAATCACCGCTGACGGCTTCATCAGTTTCAGACGGCGGGCGTTCATCAAATGGAACGTCCCCGGCGTATGCGGACAGTTGATCGAGATGATGTCCATCCGCGCGACCATCTGGTCGAGGCTATCCCACCACGTCGCATTCAGCGCCTGTTCCGTTTCCGGACGCAGACGGCGACGGTTGTGGTAATGCACTGACATACCAAAAGCCGCAGCCCGGCGGGCCACCGCCTGCCCGATCCGCCCCATTCCGAGGATACCGAGTTTCCGTCCCGCAATCCGACCGCCAAGCATGGCCGTCGGTGACCAGCCCGTCCAATCCCCTTCTTGCATTTTGGTCATGCCTTCGGGGATGCGGCGCACGACCGAGAGGATCAGCGCCATCGTCATATCTGCGGTATCTTCGGTCATCACGCCCGGCGTGTTCGTGACCATAATCCCACGATCACGGGCCGCCTCAACATCGATATGATCGACCCCTGCCCCATAGTTCGCAATCAAACGCAGCCGACCGTTGGAGGCATCCATGACGTCTGCGTCGATCTTATCAGTCAATGTGGGGACCAGAACATCCGCCTGAGGGACCAAGGCCAAGAGCTCTTCACGGGTCATGCGGGTATCGTCATCCCGCAGACGCGCATCGAATAGCTCTTTCATGCGGGTCTCAACGACATCGGGCAACCGTCGCGTGACGACAACACTCAGTTGTTTACCGGCCATTTGCCCCCTCCGTGACTTTCCTTCAGGCGTTCTTAGTGGCAGATTGCCCGTATGATCGACGCGATACAAGAGCGGCCAAACGCCCATCGCGTCTAAACAGGCAAACAGGTGGTAAGATGCGTTCTTTTCTGCGGTCCCTTACGGTGGTTATCGCACTCATCGGTGGTGTTTTGCCTGCCATCGCAGAAAAAAACGAAACCGCAGAGGATCAGACAGAGCTTCGCACGGGTCCCGTGACGGGTTTGCCTTTGCCCCGTTTTGTGTCGCTCAAGGCGAATGAGGCCAACGTGCGCCGTGGGCCATCAACCTCTCACCGCATCGATTGGGTCTTTGCGCGCCGCGACATGCCGCTGCAGGTGACTGCCGAATATGAAAACTGGCGTCGTGTGGTCGATCGTGACGGATTGGGCGGTTGGGTCCACTATATCATGCTGTCTGGCGTGCGGACGGTGATCATCGACACCGACATGCAGCCGCTCTACGCACGCCAAGACGAATCCAGCCCCCAAGAAGCGATCCTCGAAGCGGGCGTCGTCGCGCGGATCGAAGAATGCACCCTGAACTGGTGCCAGTTGAGCACCGCTGGTTATAAAGGCTGGGCACCGAAATCGGCGATTTGGGGTGTTGGCGCGGACGAAGTGCTCGACTAAACAGGACGGCCTAACGCAAGGGGGGCCCGCATGACGACTTCTGGTAACAAGCTGAACCTCTCTGCGGGTGTGTTTTCAGTCATCGTCGCGATTACGCTGGTGCTTGCAAAGATGTGGGCGCTCTGGGCGACAGGGGCGTTGTCCATTGCGGCAACGCTGGCGGACAGTGCGTTGGATTTGTTGATGTCGATGGGTGGCTTGGCGGCTATCGCCTATGCAGCCAAACCCGCAGACGACGATCACACCTTTGGGCATACCTCTGCCGAAGACCTCGCCGCGCTGGGTCAGTCCCTTTTCATCATCGTCTCTGCCGCCGCCATTTTGGGCGCTGCGGTGTTGCGATTGTCCCAACCTGACTCGGCTCATATCTCCTCGGAGTCAGCAGGCGTTGTCGTGATGGCGCTGTCGATCGTGCTGACCCTGATGCTGGTCGCATGGCAGCGCTACGTCGCCCGCAAAACAGGGAGCCGCGTGGTCGCCGCCGATAGCCTCCATTACATTGGCGATTTGATCCCTGGGATTGGCGCGATTGTGGCGCTTTGGCTCAATGCGAATTTCGGCTGGGGCTGGGTGGATAGCGCTGTGGCGATCGTCGCGGCGTTGATCATGTTCCACGGCGCGCTAAAGATCGGCAAAGGCGCATGGGACGCCCTAATGGACCGTGCAGCAGATGACGAAATCATCGCCTCTATCGCGGACATCGCGGGTAACTTCGACGGGGTTCACGGGTTTCACGACCTCAAAACCCGCCAAGCAGGGAGCCGCGTTTTCGTGAACCTTCATATCGAATTGGACGGATCGCAGACGCTGGAAGAGGCGCATAGCATCGGTGCCGCGCTTCGTCGTGCCATTGTTGCAAAGCACACCAATGCAGACGTTCTGATCCACAAGGACCCCGTCGGGGTCGAACCCCACCCCGACGACGCGCGCTATTCCTAATTCCGCGTTAGCACGTTCACAGGCAGCAAAAGCCCCTGACCAATCGCATCGAACACGAATGTCCCTGCCGTCGCGAGGTCGGTGCGTCCGCTCGCCTGCCCTTCGAGGGCGGTATAGAGCGTGGCGAGGTTGATGTAGCGGCTATGACGCAGCGGATCAGATTCCACGGAACTCACGTCGATAATCCGAATGTTAAAATCCTCAGCGACCGAGGCCACCTCTGGATCGCTCACGTCCAATGCCCCGAGCCGAGGCCGACCGCCGCCAACGCGGGATGACAGCAATAAGGCGCGATCATCAGGTGACACGAGGACTGACAAGGGTTCGCGCATTTCGCCGATGACCTCCATCTGGCGACGGAAGAGGAACAGATCGACATCGGGCGCAGCGAGAACCACCGACAACTTATCCAATGTCGATTGCTTGCCTTCGAGCTTGAGCGTCCGCATCGCCTCCATCGTGAGGAAACCACCCATGGAGTGGGCAAAGATCAACGTTTTACCGTTCCGTTTAACGATATCGTCCATCAGTTCGGCCAACGGCTCGCGCGAGAAAATCGCGGCCTGACGGTCGCCGATATATTCGAGCGGTCGCCCGTTCGACGGCCATGCAAAGAGGATCGGTGCGTTGTTACCGCCCGCATCCGCAGTCAATTGGGCAAGGCGGAACAGCGCCTCTTGATACCGCTGGTTAAAGCCGTGGACAAAAATACCGACCTCACCAGACCCATTGGATCGGTTGCGGGCGATGACCTCGCTCAGGAAATCTGGCCGCTCCATAATTCCGCTGTCGACGACAACGAATTGCTTGGACGGATCGGGCGTACGGCTGGGCCATGTCACCTGCCCTGCCCGACGGTGCGGCGGCACCGAAATATCGTAATAGCGATAGGCGAGTTCAAAGCTCGGCGTGTTGTCGAACCCAAGCAGTGGCGCCTCGTCCGCTGTGCGTGTGGTGACCGCGTAGATACGGATCACCTTGGCCCCGTCCGCAACGTCGGGGATCGGGGTCAGCACCTCTGGCCCCGGGCGACCTGAACAGGCCGCGACGAGGCAGAGCATTACAAAACTGAGCCAAATGCGGCGGAGCATCACGCGACTTCGAGCAAACCACGGCCTTGAAGCAGCGCTTCAACACCCGGAAGCCGTCCACGGAAACGGGTGTAAAGTTCTGCCGCATCCACAGTTCCCCCGACCGAGAGGATATGCGCCTCAAGCGCTTTAGCGGTTTCAGGGTCAAAGGCATCGCCTTTTTCCTCGAACGCGGCAAACGCATCGGCATCCATGACCTCGGACCACATGTAGCTGTAGTAGCCGCTGGAATAGCCGTCGCCGCTGAACACGTGGGCGAAATGCGGGGTGGCGTGGCGCATACGGATCGCACGGGGCATGCCGATAGCCTCTAGCACTTCGGCCTGTTTCTGCATCGGATCAGCGGGCGGGGTGCCGAGGTGGAATTCGAGGTCCACAATGGCAGAAGCCACATATTCGACCGTCTGGAATCCCATGTCATAGGTCGCAGCGCCCAGCACCTTTTGCAGAAGTTCCGCAGGCATCGACTCTCCTGCCGCGTTGACCGCAAATTCGGCCAGCACCTCTGGCACGTCGAGCCAGTGTTCATAAAGTTGGCTGGGCAGTTCGACGAAATCGCGGGCTACGGATGTGCCCGACATGGAATCGTAGGTCACATTCGACAGCATTTGGTGCAGCGCGTGGCCGAATTCGTGGAATAGGGTGCGGGCATCGTCATAGGACAACAGCGCGGGCTGCCCCTCAGCTGGTTTGGCAAAGTTGCAAACGTTGATCACAATGGGGCGCACATCACCGTCGAGTTTATTCTGACTGCGCATCGCGGAACACCACGCGCCAGAGCGTTTGGACCCACGGGCAAAGTAGTCGCCCATAAAGAGCGCGATATGTTCGCCATTGCGTGTCACCTCGAACAGACGCACGTCGGGATGATACTGCGGCCCTTCTGTCGGTTTGAACTCTAGGCCGAACAGGCGATTGGCGCAGGCAAAGGCGGCATCAATCATGCGGTCGAGTTGGAAATATGGTTTGACATCGGCCTCATCGAGATCATGCTCGGCCTTGCGACGAATGGCGGAATAATAGTGCCAGTCCCATGCCTCGAGCGGGCCTTGGTGACCGTCATTGTGGAGCATGTTTTCGAGAATTTGCGCATCCGCTTCGGCGCGGGATTTCGCGGGGCCCCAGACATCCATCAACAAACCGCGCACCGCGTCAGGCGTGCCCGCCATTTCGGTTTCGAGTTTGTAATGGGCGAAGTCCTCGTAGCCGAGCAGTTTGGCGCGTTCAGACCGGAGGGCCAGAATTTCGGCCGCAATCGCACGGTTATCCGTTTCGCCACCATTGGCGCCACGAGCGGTCCAAGCCTCATAGGATTTGCGGCGCAGATCGCGGTTCGGGCAGGTTTGCAAGAACGGCACGATGACAGAGCGGGACAGGGTAACGACGGGGCCGTTCTGGCCCTTGTCTTTGCCAGCGGCGCGCAGGGCCGACACCACATAGTCAGGCAGTCCGTTCAGGTCGGTTTCAGCCAGCGGCATGAACCACGACCGTTCGTCGGCCAAAAGGTTCTGGGTGAACTGCGTGCCCAAAACAGAGAGACGCGATTTCACTTCGGTCAGACGGTCGGCCTCTGCGCCCTTGAGCTTGGACCCTGCGCGGACAAACCCACGATACGACAGATAGAGCAGACGCGCCTGTTCGTCGTTCAGACCCAAATCGTCCCGCTGCTCCCATAGGGTTTCCACGCGGGCAAAGAGCGCCTCGTTGGTGGTGACTTCGGACCAGAAGGCCGACATTTTCGGCGCAAATTCCCGCATCAATGCCTCGCGCGCGGGGTTCGCATCGGCACCAGCGAGCGCGTAAAACGCCCCCATCACACGGTCGAGCGTGGCTGTCGTGCGCTCCATCGCCTCAACCGTATTGGCAAAGGTGATCTCTGGCTCAGACACAATCGCTGCATAATTCGCCCGCGCCTCGGCCAAGGCAGCATCAACCGCAGGCGCGAAGTCATCGTCGGAAATCGCGTCAAAGGGCGGCAAGCCAAAGGGGGTGGACCAATCGTTTAGCAGCGGGTTTGTCATCGGGTTCTCCTATACTTGGGCAGAGTCTAGGTCCGTCCAAGGGGAACCGCCAGAGCCATTCACACGCTAGTCGTGGGATGTTCCGCAAACGGGGCAATCTGCCCGCGATTTGGTCTTCATCATGCGGCTATCAGCGTAGAGTGCATCATACATCATCAACCGACCGCGCAGAGTTTCGCCCGCGCCTGTGATCAGCTTGACCGCTTCTGCCGCCATCAACGACCCTATCACCCCCGGGAGAGGGCCGAGAACGCCCGCCTCTGCGCAAGACGGAACCAACCCTGCGGCTGGAGCCTCTGGAAAGACGCATTGGAAACAGGGGCCACCATTTGCGGGATCGTAGACCGAAATTTGACCTTCCCATTGCGTCATCGCAGCGGCAATCAGCGGTTTCCCCAATTTGACCGCGATGCGGTTCACCATGTAGCGCGTGGCAAAGTTATCGGTTCCGTCGAGGATCAGATCATATTCGGCGAACAGAGCCTCTGCCGTGTCCTCGTCCAATCGCCGCGCATAGGGACGCACTTCGATCCACGGGTTCAGTGCTTTGATCGCCGTTGCGGCAGAATGCACCTTCGGCTGGCCGATACGGGCATCGGTGTGGATCACTTGGCGTTGGAGGTTGGAGTTATCGACGGTGTCATCATCCACGACACCGATTGTGCCGACCCCCGCCGCAGCGAGATACATCAACGCGGGCGACCCGAGGCCCCCTGCGCCGATCACCAGCACCTTCGCTTGCTTCAACCGTTTCTGCCCCGTCCCACCGATTTCACGAAGCATCATGTGGCGGGCGTAGCGATCGAGTTCGCTGTCCGAAAATGTCTTGGTCGGGGTGGTGACAACTGGTTCCTTAGCGGCGACCTTGGTTTTAATCCAACCGAGGCCGAGGCGGTAAATATAGATCACAACACCCGCGCCGATGATGAGCGCCCAAAGACGCGCATCGCCACCAGTCGCTTGGCGCAATGGATTACCAGCGGGCAAAACGATGTTCGCCAAAAGCACCGCCGCCATCAGAACGCCCGTCATGCCCCAACGCACACGGTGGGGAACTTTCATCGCCCAACCAATGCCCCACATGACAGAAATCATCGCAAAAACGGTGATCATTTACACCCCGTCGAGCCAAAGCCGCCTTCGCCACGCGCCGTTGTGGACAGGCCAGAGCCGAGCGTGAACTGCCCCTGAACCACAGGTGCGACCACAAACTGAGCGATGCGGTCACCGTGGGCGATGTGGAATGGTTCGGTCCCCGCGTTGAGGATGATCACCCCAACAGGCCCGCGATAGTCGCTGTCGATGGTGCCCGGCGTATTCGGCAATGTGATACCGTGTTTGAGTGCGAGGCCGGAGCGTGGACGCACCTGCACCTCATAGCCAGCGGGGATTTCCATCCGAAACCCGCAGGGGATGAGCGCTCGAGCGCCCGCCTCGATGGTGACGCCTTCGCGCCCATTCGGGGCAAAGTTTGCCCGCACGTCCGCACCCGCCGCCCCCGCCGTTTCGTAGGATGGCAACGCGATGTCGGTATCAGCCCCGTCGAGCCATTCGATCACAATATTCGGCATGGTGGTCATAGCGCCTCCGCGATCCGCTGAGCGAGCCGTTGCGCAACGGCGTCCTTGCCCATGCGCGGCCAATCTTCGGCGGAAGTTTCAGTGATTAGCGTCACGGCGTTCTCGGTGCCCCCCATGATCCCCGTCTCAGGAGACACATCATTGGCCACGATCCAATCGCACCCTTTGCGGGCCCGCTTGGCCGTTGCGTGGGCGATCACGTCGTCTGTTTCAGCGGCAAACCCAACGACCAAAGGCGGGCGGCCATCGGTCATCTGGCTCACGGTTGCGAGGATATCGGGGTTCTCTGCGAACTCCAAAACGGGCAGTGCGCCGTTCACTTTTTTGATCTTCGACCCAGAGGCTGAGGCAACCCGCCAATCCGCCACAGCCGCCGCAAACACCGCCACATCGACGGGCAAAGCGGCCAGAACAGCCTCTAGCATCTGCGCGGCGGTTTGCACTTTCACGACATTTACGCCCGCAGGCGGCGGCACATCGGCTGGACCTGTCACAAATACAACATCTGCACCTAATTGCGCCAATGCGCGCGCCACAGCCGTGCCTTGGGCACCTGACGACCGATTGGCGATGTAGCGCACGGGGTCGATGGGTTCGTGCGTGGGGCCTGAGGTCACGAGGATACGCTTACCCTTGAGCGGTCCGTCAGAGAGAGCCGCGTCAATGGCGGCGATGATCTCTGGCACTTCAGCCAAGCGGCCAAAGCCAAACTCGCCACATGCCATGTTGCCTTCGGTCGGGCCAACGAACAGCATGCCATCGCCCTTGAGCGTCGCGACATTGCGCTGGGTGGCGGCGTGTTCCCACATCCGCACGTTCATTGAGGGGGCGACCAGCACAGGTTTGTCGGTCGCCATCAACAGCGTCGACGCCAGATCATTGGCGTGACCGCCCGCCATTTTCGCCAAGAGGTCGGCCGTTGCAGGGGCCACAACAACGAGGTCCGCAGCGCGGGACAATTCGATATGACCCATCTCGGCCTCATCGGTCAGATCGAACAAATCCTGATAGACTTTGCGAGCGGCAAGGCCAGATACGGAGAGCGGGGTCACGAACTCTGCCCCTGCTTTGGTCAGCACGGGCGTGACCTCTGCCCCTTGTTCGCGCAGACGCCGGATCAGATCGAGCGACTTAAAGGCTGCAATGCCGCCGCCGATGATCAGTAGGATATGTTTGCCAGCCAGCATCACGGCCCCCTTTGAACGATTGGTGGAACCCTAACCAGCGGCAACGAAAAGAACAATCACTGGAACGCCGCACATGGGTCGTCACGTTCTGCGGGGGCAGTGACGATCACGGTGTCAAAGGGCGCGTCATCCTCGGCTGCTTCCAGCAAGCCCAGCGCATGAACCGACAACTCTGGTCGAACGCGGGCGATGTAGGATGGCACGGCGCGGTCGATGCGGGCATGTCCGTTGCCCGTGATCAGAACCACAGGTCCACCAGTTTCGTCATAGGCCGTTAAGGTCACACGGGCAAAATGAGCGTCACGAAGCCGCTGCGCCTCTACCATTCCTGGGAGCATTTCCGCGGGTAGAGCATCGCAATGGGCTTGTGCCTGTTCGGCCTCCATCACGGCACGCAGATCGTCGGACAGCATGGTAAGGCCATAGCGTTCCGCGCCCTCGCCAAAGACCTCAGCGGCCGACGATCTTATCGCCGCGATCACTGTGTCCCGAGGGAGCGCCGCACCATAAACAGGCGCATCGCTCGCCGCAAAGATCGGCGCGTAGATAGCGAAATCAGGCCAGCCCGCCTCTTCCCACCCGATGATCGCGCCGAGGTTGGGATCGTGGCGATCGCTGGAGTTCACCACTGCCGCCTGATCAGGCGTCAGCATTTCGAAAACGATCGCAGAGGGCGCGATGGCTGCGATTTGGTTGGCTTGTTCGATATGATGCAGGGGATTGTCATGCACCTCGCCCAAGATATGGATGTCTTGCGCCATGGCAGGCGCAGCCATCCATAACATCAGGGCAAGGGCAGTTCTCATGCGAGGAAGTTCAACACTTCCTTCGACTGACCTTCAAGGCTCTTGCGCATTTTGTTGAACGCCGCGGCCTCTAGCTGGCGAATACGCTCTTTGGACAGGCCAAGTTCGTCACCGAGGCTCTCCAACGTGCGCGGCTCGTCCCGCAGTTTGCGTTCGCGCACGATGAAGCGTTCACGATCGTTCAGTGCCATCAGCGCAGTCGTCAGCCATTGACGCAGGGTTTCCTGATCGTGCGAGGCCTCGACCCGTTCCGCCGCCTGCTCGCTGTCATCGACGAGCGTATCAACCCATGACCGCCCCTCATCTTCGGACGATTGCGTCGCATCGAGCGAGAAGTCAGATCCCGAAAGACGGCCATCCATCATCTCGACGTCATGCACCGGCACGCCAAGCTCGGTCGCAATCGCGAGGTGCAGATCGCCCTTGCTGAGGGTGATCCCTTCGGCGGTGGCTTCGCGTTCGAGACGGGCCTGAACGCGGCGCATGTTAAAGAACAGGGATTTCTGGCTGCTGGTCGATCCTGTGCGAACCATCGACCAGTTGCGCATCACGAAATCTTGGATCGAAGCTTTGATCCACCAAACAGCATAGGTCGAAAAACGAACTCCACGGTCGGGATCAAATTTTTCAGCGGCTTTCATCAGGCCAAGGCTGGCCTCTTGGATCAGGTCCGGCATTGGCGCACCATACCGGCGGAATTTCCCCGCCATCGAGATCGCCAACCGCATGTAGGCGGTGGTCAAACGGTGGAGCGCTTCTTCATCGCGGTGATCGCGCCACGCGTAGGCCAGTTGAGCTTCGGTTTCAGCATCCAAAAGCTCCGCGTTCATCGCGCGGCGTGTCATGTTAAAGTTAGACGTGGTATCCAGAGCCATAATCTCATCTCCCGCCAGCTGTTGTGTGTGACTTCTGTCATCGTTACCAATGCTTACGCACAACACTGCGAAATGGATCACAGATGCCTGCACAACTCACCTTACAAAAACTAACACTTGTGTTCGGTGGCGCGGCCTCGGGTAAGTCCAAATACGCGGAAAAGTTGATTTTTGAATCTGGCTTAGAACGCTTCTACATTGCGACTTCGCAGGTTTATGACGACGAAATGCGCGCCAAGGTGGAGCAGCACAAAGTGCAGCGCGGAGATGGCTGGACGACCATCGAAGAACCAATAAACATGTCAAAGGCTCTCGATAATGTGAGCGCGAGCGGCGTGGTTCTGATCGATTGCGCGACGCTTTGGCTGACGAATCTGATGCTGGGGGAGGCGGATATTGACGCCATGATCCCCGAATTTATCGAAGCCTGCCGCCGTTGCCCTGCCCCTGTTGTGGTGGTGTCAAACGAGCTGGGTCTTGGCATTGTGCCAGAGACGAGCATGGGGCGGCGGTTCCGCAATCTCCACGGCGCAATGAACCAGCAGATCGCTGCGGCGGCGGATCATGTGGTGTTTGTGGCGGCTGGGTTGCCGATGGTGTTGAAATGACGCGGCTCTGGCTCGTTCGGCATGGGCCCACCCATGCGAAGGCGATGGTGGGCTGGACAGATCTGCCCGCTGATCTGTCCGATGTTGATGCCATCGCCCGCCTGTCGGATCACCTGCCCGATGCGCCCGTTGTATCGTCTGACTTATCCCGCGCGGTCAGCACCGCGGATGCGATCCAAGCCCATCGCCCTCGGTTGCCCCATGACGCTGCTTTGCGAGAAATTCACTTTGGCGATTGGGAAATGGCGACGTTTTCGGATGATCCGCTGATGCGCGCCTATTGGGAAACGCCAGGTAATATTGCGCCCCCGAATGGAGAAAGCTGGAACGCGGTCGCTGCGCGGGTTAGCACAGCCATCGATGGTTATCTCGCGCTCGGCCTGCCAGATCTGATCGTGGTGGGGCACTTCGGGATGATCCTGACCCAAGTCCAACGCGCCCTGTCGATCACCCCCTACGAGGCATTCGGCCATCGGATCGACAACCTCTCTGTGACCGAGATCACGACCGCTCCGTGGTCAGCAGAACGGATCAATCACAAACCGTGATGATGGCACGCACAAAACAGCGATAGCGTTGTCACGCGACCCGACTTAGCATCCACTCATGATGTATGATCTTTATATTGGCGATCGCCTTTTTAGCAGCTGGTCCCTCCGTGGCTGGCTTATGTTTGAAAAATTCGGACTGCCCTATCGTGAACATATGATGGGGCTGTACGCGGGCACATTGGCCCAAGACATGGCCGAACTGGCCCCAGCACGCACCGTGCCTGCCGCGAAAACGCCCGAGGGCTATATCCTGTCCGACAGCCTATCGATGGCAGAGACGCTGGCCGAACGGCACCCCGATGCGGGGCTATGGCCAACCGATCCTGCGGCACGCGCATTGGCCCGCAACTTGGTCTGCGAAATGCATTCGGGATTTGGCGCGTTGCGCGATGTCTGTAACATGCAGATCAGCCACGTGTGGGACGGCTTTGTCGCTCCTGAACCCGTTCTGAAGAACCTTGAGCGGATCGAATACCTTTGGGCCATGGCCCGCGAACGTCATGGGGCAAAGGGTCCGTGGCTGTTCGGTGAATATTCGCTCGCCGATGTGTTCTACGCCCCTGTTGCGATGCGGATCACGGGCTACGGTCTGCCCGTATCGGACGCCGCCAAGGCCTATGTGGAAAATCACCTCAACGATCCCGCGTTCCTGCGCTGGCGGGCTGAAGCGTTGAAGGAAAATCACGAGACCTTCCCCTATGAAATGAACCTTCCGCGCAAAGACTGGCCGTTTTAACCAAACTTAAACGCCTGCCCCGTTAACCAGAATGAGTTGGTTAACGGGGTTTTTCATGGTCGCATCGACCTACACAGTTGCGTTCGAAGGGATCGAGGCCCGCATGGTCGAGGTGCAATGCGCCACCATGGCGGGTTTGCCGTCGTTTTCCATCGTGGGTCTGCCAGACAAGGCCGTGTCAGAGGCCCGCGAACGCATTCGCGCCGCATTAGAGGCGATGTCGATCGCCCTGCCGTCGTGCAAAATCACCGTCAACATGTCCCCTGCCGACATGCCGAAAGAAGGGTCGCATTTCGACCTTCCCATCGCGCTGGCATTGCTTGCCGCGCTCGAGATCGTTCCAAAAGACAAGGCTTTAGAAACGGTCGCGCTCGGGGAATTGTCGCTCGACGGGACGCTGGTGCCTGTGATCGGCACGCTGCCCGCCGCTCTCGCCGCTGCCGAAGAGGACCGTGTTCTGCTATGCCCGACGGCATCAGCCGCAGAGGCCGCATGGGTCGGCGCGACACCTGTGTTCGGGGCCAAAACTCTGCTCGACGTGATCCGTCACTACACGGGCAAGGCGGTTTTGCCCCCTGCCCTCCCCGGTGAGGTCAGCCACGCCCCAACGGCCCGCGATTTGCGCGATGTGAAGGGGCAGGAACGCGCCAAGCGGGCATTGGAAATCGCTGCGGCAGGACGGCACCACCTATTTCTTCTCGGCCCACCTGGATCAGGAAAATCCATGCTCTCGGCCCGCATTCCGGGGATACTGCCGCCCCTCACGGCAGCCGAGGCGTTAGAGACATCGATGATCCATTCGCTCTCTGGTCTCTTGGACGAAGGTGGGATCAGCCGCACGCGACCATTCCGCGAACCGCACCACACGGCCTCCATGCCCGCGATTGTTGGCGGCGGGAAAGGTGCGAAACCCGGCGAAATCAGCCTCGCCCACAATGGCGTTTTGTTCATGGATGAGTTTCCAGAGTTTAACCGCCAAGTACTCGAAACGCTCCGCCAGCCCATTGAGACGGGCGAGGTCGTCGTGGCCCGTGCCAACGCCCATATCCGCTATCCCTGTCGGTTCATGCTGGTCGCGGCGGCCAACCCGTGCAAATGCGGGTTTATGTCAGATCCCGCCCGCGCCTGTTCACGGGCACCTGCCTGCGGAGCCGATTACCTCGCGCGAATTTCTGGCCCGCTGATGGATCGGTTCGACCTGCGCGTCGAGGTACCGCCTGTATCCTTCACCGATCTCGACCTGCCCGCGACGGGCGAAAGTTCGGCCAGTGTCGCGGCACGCGTGCAATCGGCGCGAAACCTACAAACCCAAAGGTATCAAGGGATTGACGGGTTACGCACCAACGCTGAGGCCGAAGGCGCGATCCTCGAAGAGGTCGCTACGCCCGATGCAGAGGGGCGCGACCTTCTAACCCGAGTGGCGGAAAAATTCGGACTGACGGCACGAGGCTACCACCGAGTCCTAAGGGTTGCGCGGACGATTGCAGACCTTGACGGATCGTCCTCCGTGCGACACCCGCATATCGCCGAAGCGGTCAGCTATCGGCTCGCCCTCTCGAAAGAGGTCTGAACAAAATTGGCAATATCACGAAGGGCGGCACGCGCCTCTGGCACCCAATATTCACCCAGATGCCAAACATGCGGCGCATCGTGCCATGTCTGAACCTCAACCTCTCCGCCCGCAGCCCGTAACACCTCTGCCATCCGATATGTATCATCGGCGAGAACTTCGGGACTGCCGACTTGGAAGAACGCAGGTGGCGGGGCATCGAAATTCGCGAAAAGCGGCGAAATCCTTGGATCATCGGAGGACGTTTCGGCGTGATACATACGCGCAGCCTCGCCCATCCAATCGGCTGGAATAATCGCATCAGCCGCTGCGTTTTGGGCCACGGACGCTCCCGAAAGGGTCAAATCCGTCCAAGGCGACATGGTAAAGATCCCCGCAGAGCGTTCGCCTCTCTCGCAGAGCACCGACAAAAGAGCCAAGGCTAGCCCACCGCCTGCGCTGTCCCCGCCAATGACGATTTTGCTGGGGTCATAGCCGCGCGCCACGAGGTCATCCCAAGCGGCAATTGCGTCGTCGAATGCCGCTGGGAACGGCGCAGCAGAGGAAAGTCGGTATTTGGGCATGACGACGGGCACGCCCGCATAGTGTGACAACCGCGCCATGATGGGGCCGTGTGTGTCCGCCGATCCCGCGAAATACCCGCCGCCATGAAAATAGAGGATCAGGCGTTCGCCGTCGGCACCGCGCCCCGACACCCAATTTGCCGACCGCCCACCAAGGCTGCGCTCTAACCGAAGGGAATATGGCACATATTGCCCCGCCAAAGCGCCCAAACGGTCCAGCTTTGCTGCGTCGCGAATGGGGTCGTCGGATAGACGGAACAGTGGCTTTACGATCCGGCGGCTGATCGCCGTGTAAAGCCACAGTCGAACCGACATATTAGGCTCTCCGCGCCTCGATCGCCTGCCAAACCTTCTCGGCGATATTCACGCCATCGAACCGCTCGAGTTCTTGAATGCCCGTCGGCGAGGTCACGTTAATCTCGGTCAACCAATCGCCGATCACGTCGATACCGACAAAGACCTGACCCTTTTCTTTTAGTAGCGGACCGATGGCGGCGCAAATTTCGCGATCACGGTCGGTCAGTTCAACCTTCTCAGCGCGTCCGCCGACATGCATGTTCGACCGTGTCTCACCTTTTTGCGGAACGCGGTTGATCGCGCCGACAGGTTCACCATCGACAAGGATTACGCGCTTATCCCCCTTCGACACGGCCGGCAGGAATTTCTGCACGATCAAAGGCTCATTGTTGATGCCCGTGAACATTTCCCAAAGCGACGCAAGGTTGCCGTCGCCAGCAGAAAGCTTGAACACGCCCGCGCCGCCATTCCCGTAGAGCGGCTTGAGAATGATATCGCCGTGCTTTTCACGGAAATTACGTAGCGTTTGCAGGTCACGCGCAATCGCGGTCGGCGGTGTCAGTTCTGGGAACTGCAGGACCAAGAGCTTCTCTGGATAATTGCGCACCCAAAACGGATCATTCACGACCAGTGTTTTGGGGTGGATCATGTCCAAAAGATGGGTCGTGGTGATATACCCCATATCGAACGGAGGGTCCTGACGCAGCCAGACCACGTCGAAGTCCGACAAATCGACCTCTTGCTCTTCGCCCAAGGTAAAATGATCGCCCTTCACCCGTTGAACCGTCAACGACCAACCACGCGCTGTTACCCGCCCTTCTTGCCAAGCGAGTTTGTCAGGCGTGTAGTAAAATAACGAATGGCCCCGCGCCTGTGCCTCTTCTGCGAGACGGAAGGTGCTGTCCCCATCGATATTGATCGCACCGATCGGGTCCATTTGAATGGCAACTTTTAGAGACATGGTTGGGCCTTTCGTATCTGTTGACACATACATGGCGCAGACCGTCCCGCCCTTCAATGGCTACCACATCATTGATGCGTTCTCGATCACCTTTATCGCACCAGTTCCATCAACCAACGCCACATCAATTCGCATTGGTGTCAGCTGCCCCTTGGGTTCGCCTGTCACATAATCCGTGGCACTAGCGCAGATCCGTTGCATTTGCCGACGGGTGATGTGCGACACCGCCTGATCGTGGGATTTGCTCTGTTTAACCTCGACAAAAACGATCCGATCCCCGTCACGACAAATCAGATCAATTTCGCCATACCGACCGCGCCACCGCCGCGCTGCAATGGTCTGCCCGCGACGCAAATAGTCCCGTTCGACGATCCCTTCGGCGGCAAGGCCCGCATGATACGCCCGCTGACCACGTTCCGATTTCCGCAGAGCCACGCCCATTAGTCCTCCTTCGAAAGGCCCAGCGCAATTTGGTAAACCTGCCGTTTCGGTAGGCCCAGCGCGCCCGCCACCGCTGTAGCGGCATCTTTAACGCGCATGGTTTCCATTGCCTGACGCAAAGCCGTTTCCACATCCATCTCTTCAACATCGGTGGCACCAGCCCGTCCGACCAGAACCACCAATTCACCTTTGACGCTGCGCCCATCGTAGACGTCGATCACCTCATCCAGCGTGCCGCGCGTCACTTCTTCAAACTTTTTGGTCAGTTCCCGACAGACCGCGACATCCCGCGATCCCCCCAGAATCTCCCTCAAATCTTCTAACATTTCTTGAATCCGTTTCGGACTCTCATAAAAAATCATGGTTAACGGCATGTCCCGCAACGCGGCGATTTCGGTTTGGCGTTGGGCGCGCGCGGCGGGCAGGAACCCCGCGAACATGAACCGATCGGTCGGCAGACCAGAGACAGTCAGCGCTGCCAATACGGCCGAGGCACCGGGGGCTGCGGTCACGGTTAGGCCTTGGGCGATGACTTCGCGGCCCAGTTCGAACCCTGGGTCAGCGACGAGAGGCGTTCCAGCCTCGGATACATAGGCTACCGATTTTCCTTCGGCGATGAGCTTTACGATGCCTTGGACAGAGTTGTCACCAGAGTGGTCATGATAGGCGATCATGCGCCGACCGTTGAGCGGCACGCCATGGATATCGAGCAATTTACGGGCGGTTCGGGTATCCTCGGCCACGATCAGGTCACAGGAGGCCAAAATATCGAGCGATCGCAGAGTGATATCGCGGGCAGAGCCGATAGGTGTTGCCACCAGATACAGACCTGCGGTTAACGGCGTGTTGCGGTGATTCATCGCTGGACCCTCTGGTTGTGGGGCCTATGATACGCCCAGGAGATTTGTCCTATCGGTCTGCCGTATCCATGGCGCCCGATGCAAGAGGAGTAAGATATTCATGTTCGCATTTGCTCGCACCGCCAAACAGGTGGCCGCACGGATTTTCGTTTTGTTTTCCATCGCTTGGGTTGCTGCCTGTGAGCCGATCCCCGTCTCGAACGGAGTGGGTGGTGGAATGCGTGTCGATCCGACAAAACCTGTCACAGTGGCGCTTTTGGTGCCCGGTGGGTCAGGCGTCGAATCGGATAGCTTCCTTGCATCGAACCTCGAGAATGCGGCGCGGATGGCCATTGCGGACCTTCAGGGCGTGCAAATTGACCTGCGCGTCTACAACACGGGCGCGTCACCTGAACAGGCGGCGACTGTTGCGACGCAGGCCGTGAATGATGGCGCGAAGATCATCCTCGGGCCCCTTTACGCCGAAGCGGCGAACGCGGCGGGTATCGCGGTTGCCAATCGTGGCGTGAACGTTCTGGCGTTTTCGAACAACTCGTCCATCGCAGGCAACAACGTGTTTGTCCTCGGGCCGACCTTTGACAACACCGCAAACCGTCTCGTGTCCTATGCGGGTACCAAAGGTATCCAGAATTTCAGCATCGTACACGGCGACGACCTTCAAGGCGCCGTTGGCCGTGATGCGATTGCCAATGCGGTTCGCAACGGTGGCAAAACTGTGGGCAGCGTGCAGAGCTACCCGATGACCCAGCAGGGTATTATTTCGGCGGCTGGCCCGATTGCCAATTCGATCCGCAGCTCGGGATCGCAGGCGGTCTTTTTGACAGGCGGCGTCAATGCTGACCTACCGCTGATCGCAACTGCACTGCCAGAACAAGGAATTGATCCAACTGTCACCCAATACATCGGCCTGACCCGTTGGGATGTGACCCCTCAGGCGCTTGCTCTGCCGGGTCTTCAGGGTGGTATTTTCGCGATACCTGACACGCAGATGATTTCCCTCTTTGAATCGCGTTACGCCGCGGCCTATGGGCAAAATCCACATCCGCTAGCAGGTCTGGCCTTTGACGGGATCGCCGCCATCGGCGCGCTCCTTGCCCAAGGCAACCCCGAAGCCCTTTCGGTTGCTGGCCTCACTCAATCGCAAGGGTTCCAAGGCACACAGGGCGTGTTCCGCCTGCTGCCCAACGGCACAAACCAGCGTGCGCTTGCGATCGCTCAAATTCAGAATAATCAGGTGGTAATCCTTGAACCTGCCCCAAGAAGCTTTGCGGGACTCGGCTTCTGAGCCGACCCTCCTCACTCAGGCCCCCGATGAAACCTCTGCCATAGGGCTGATTTGCGCTGCGGTAGACATCTTTGACGAACTTGCCGTTCAGGCAGAGATCGACGCGAAATTGGCTGACCTCACGGACGCGATGGCGATCCGTAAGGCGGTGGTTGACGTCCTGATCGCGGCCCGCAAAAAAGGCGTGGCTGCAATTGAGGCTGCATTCGTGGAACGCCCATTTGACGCCCGTCCAGTGACGCGGTCCTACACGATGCTCACCGACTATCTGGTGAAGACCGTCTATGACGTCGCGCGCACTCGGCTGCACAAGCTGAACTCTCCCACCGATGGAGAACGGCTCGCTATTGTTGCGGTGGGTGGCTACGGACGGGGTGAAATGGCGCCTCATTCGGACGTCGATCTGCTGTTCGTCACGCCCTACAAGATCACCCCTTGGGCGGAGAGCTTGATTGAATCCATGCTCTATATGCTGTGGGATTTGCGGCTGAAGGTCGGCCACGCGAGCCGCACGATCAAGGACTGTCTCAGGCTTGCCCGCGAGGATTACACCATCCGCACCTCGCTGGTGGAGTTTCGGTTCCTCGACGGTGACGAAGATCTCGCAAAGTCGCTCAACGACAAACTCTGGAGCGAACTGTTTTCCACCACGGCCACCGATTTCGTTGAAGCCAAGCTAGAAGAACGCGCTGAACGCCACCGCAAGCAGGGCGGTCAGCGATATGTGGTTGAGCCAAACGTCAAAGAGGGCAAAGGCGGCCTTCGCGATTTGCAGTCATTGTTCTGGATCGCGAAATACGTGAACAAGGTGCAGACCACGGCAGAACTGGTGGATCGCGGCGTATTTACTCCTGAGGAATATACGACCTTCCTTCAGGCCGAGGAATTCCTCTGGGCTGTCCGATGCCACCTGCATTTGATTTCCGCGCGGGCGATGGATCAGTTAACCTTTGACCTGCAGGTCGAAGTGGCATCGCGCATGGGATACCACGACAGCGCAGGTCGGCGGGGCGTTGAGCACTTTATGCAGGATTATTTCCGCCACGCCACGCGCGTGGGTGAATTGACCCGCATCTTTTTGACCGCGCTAGAGGCCCAGCACGCAAAACCAGAGCCGATGTTGCAGCGGCTGCTGACCCGCCGTCGCAAGGCACGTCCGCCTTATGCGATCAAACAGAACCGCCTGACGGTCGCGGATGAAAAGGCATTTTTTGCCGATAAGGTGAACATGCTGCGCATCTTTGAAGAAGCGCTCCGCACCGGCACCTTGCTGCACCCAGAGGCCATGCGCCTGTTGGCGGCGAACCTTGATTTGATCGACGACAGCGTGCGCGACGACAAAGAGGCGATCCGCATCTTCCTCGACCTTATGCTGAAACACGGGAACCCCGAACGGGCGTTGCGTCGGATGAACGAACTGGGCGTTCTGGCCGCCTTCCTACCCGAGTTCGCACCGATCGTCGCAATGATGCAATTCAACATGTATCACAGCTACACCGTGGACGAGCACATCATCCAATGTATCAGCCACCTCGCGCAGATCGAACGCGGGGAACTGGTCGAAGAACTGCCCGTCGCCTCTGGCATCCTGAAGGAAGGCGTGAACCGCAAGGTTATCTATGTCGCGCTTCTGCTCCATGACATCGGCAAGGGTCGTCCCGAAGATCACTCGATCCTCGGCGCACAGATGGCCCGCAAGATCTGTCCGCGTCTGGGTCTGACCAAAGAGGAGTCCGAGACTGTCGAATGGCTCGTTCGGTATCACCTCTTGATGTCCGACACCGCGCAAAAGCGGGACCTGTCAGAGCCGCGCACCGTGCGCGATTTCGCAAAGGCGGTGAAGTCGGTCAAACGGCTCGACCTGCTGACCGTTCTGACCGTTTGCGATATTCGCGGCGTTGGTCCGGGAACGTGGAACAACTGGAAGGCCATGCTTCTGCGTGATCTTCACCAGTTGACCAAAATCGCGCTGGAAAGCGGGATGGAAGAAATCAACCGCGACGCCCGCGAAAACGAAGCCAAGAAAGCGCTGCGCGAGGCATTGACCGATTGGGATGCCAAGGATGTTCGCACGGAACTCGGGCGTCACTATGGTCCCTATTGGCAGGGCCTGCCCGCCTCGGCTCAAGTTATCTTTGCGAAACTGCTGCACGACATTTCGGATGTGGAAATCCGCATCGATATGGAGCTGGACCACGATCGTGACGCGACGCGCGCTTGTTTCGCAATGGCCGACCATCCAGGTCTGTTCAGCCGCATGACAGGTGCGCTGGCACTTGTTGGGGCGAACGTTGTGGATGCGCGCACCTATACGTCCAAAGACGGCTATGCGACCGCGATTTTCTGGATTCAGGATGCCGAGGGGCATCCCTATGAAAAGGCTCGCATGCCGCGCCTGCGCCAGATGATCGAACGCACCCTCAAAGGTGAGGTAATCACCCGCGAGGCGCTCAAGGACAAAGACAAGATCAAGAAGCGCGAGCAGGCCTTCCGCGTTCAGACCCATATCACCTTTGATAACGAAGGATCGGACCTCTACACGATCATCGAGGTGGATACCCGTGACCGCGCGGGCCTCTTACACGACCTCACACGCACGCTTGCTGCGAACAACGTCTACATCGCTTCTGCCGTGATCGCGACCTACGGCGAACAGGTTGTCGATACCTTCTACGTCAAAGATATGTTCGGCCTGAAATTCCACCAAGAGAGCCGTAGGCAAGCGCTTGAGAAGAAATTGCGCGAAGCAATCGTTCAGGGCGTGGAGCGGGCGAAGGTAAGCTGATGCGATATGCGAAAACCCTCGCGGTAGTCGCCGTGGGGCTAGCGATCGGGATGGTGGCGCGATCTGCGTATCAAAGCGCACATCGCGTCGAGGCCATGATCGCGCATTTTGATCGTGTCTGCCGATCCGCATATGATGGGAATTTCGTATCCGAGGCTGCACGAGAGGCGTTCGAAGGTAAAGCACCGCCTGAGATGATCTGGGACGGCGCGTCGAAAACCTTTGCAGAGGTTCAGCACTCGCGCTGCGCTGTGTTCGAGGGTGAAAACCTTTTTAATAATGAGGACCGAGAACAATTCGAATTGGCAGTTGCGGACTATCTGGCAAAGGCGTTTCCGCAACTCACCTTCGACCCGAAAGCGGAACTAGATAGCTTCGATCTATTCAAATTTTGGGCCCAGTACAGTCTCAACGACCCGAGGCGCTGGGGCATTATGATAAGCCGAGTTGAGCGCCCCACCGACCTCACCGCTATTGTCGAAAACTGGTCGCTCGTGCGCACCGAGATTAAGATTGTCATTCCTCACTAAGATTGGCCTGACATTCCAATCGGCATTCATGCTAGAAGGCGGGGAATTTTACTTTTGGACTTCTAAATGAAACCCATTCGCCTTGTTTCTGGCTTTCTGACGGTTGGACTGTGGACCCTGCTCTCTCGTGTTTTGGGGTTCGCGCGGGACATTATGATCGCGGCCTATCTGGGCACAGGCCCCGTGGCTGAGGCGTTTCTGATCGCGTTTTCCCTGCCCAACGTGTTCCGTCGGTTCTTTGCCGAAGGGGCGTTCAACATGGCCTTTGTGCCGATGTTCTCCAAAAAGGTCGAAGGCGACGAGGACGCGGCGAAGTTTGCCAATGACGCGTTTACAGGTCTGGCGAGCGTTCTGATCGTCTTTACCGTGATTGCGATGGTCGCGATGCCGTGGCTCGTGCTGGCGATGGCCTCTGGGTTTCAAGGGGACGAGCGGTTTGACCTCGCGGTTCTCTACGGTCGGATCGCATTCCCCTATATCCTGTTCATTTCCCTCGCCGCACTGTTGTCGGGTGTTTTGAACTCTATCGGTCGGTTCACCGCTGCCGCCGCCGCGCCCGTATTCCTGAACATTTTTTTCGTCAGTGCGATGATCCTCGCGACCATCATGGGGTGGCCGATTGGGGACACATTGGCGTGGACCGTTCCCTTTGCTGGGATCGGGCAAATGGCACTGGTTTGGGTTGCTGCAAAGAAGGCGGGATTTACGCTGACATTCAGCCGTCCCAAGATGACGCCAGACCTAAAGCGGCTCGCCATTATCGCTGCCCCTGCAGCGCTGGCGGGTGGTGTGGTGCAGATCAACCTGCTGGTCGGTCGTCAGGTCGCGAGTTTCTACGACGGCGCTGTGGCGTGGCTGTCTTATGCGGACCGGCTCTATCAACTGCCCTTGGGCGTCGTCGGCATCGCGATTGGCGTGGTTCTTTTGCCCGACCTATCCCGTCGTTTGCGCGCTGGTGACACCGAAGGCGGGCGTGATGCGTTCAACCGCGCGTGCGAGATGTCTCTGGCGCTGACGATCCCTGCGGCGGTCGCTTTGATGGTGATCCCGATCCCGCTGGTTCAAGTGCTCTACCAACGCGGCGCGTTTGGCACCGATGACACGATGGCAACGGCGATTGCGGTGGCGGTCTATGGCCTCGGCCTGCCCGGGTTCGTGATGCAAAAGGCGCTGCAGCCGTTGTTCTTTGCACGCGAAGACACCCGCCGTCCGTTCTATATCGCGCTGGTATCCCTGATCGTGAATGCCACCGTCGCGATTGGCCTGATGCCCTACATCGGCTTTATCGCAGCGGCCATTGGCACCACCTTGTCTGGCTGGGCGACTGTCGTTTTCCTCTGGGTAAAGTCCCGCAACATGGGCGAAGCCGCCACCTTTGACGATCGGTTCAAGAGCCGTTTTGGGCGGATTTGCCTAGCGTCGGTGATGATGGGCGTTGTGCTTTGGGGCGCTGCCGTGGTGCTGACGCCTGCGCTTGGCCTGCCGCTCTGGCGGTATCTCGCGCTCTTTGTGCTAATCGGGATCGGCATGGCCGCCTATTTCATCAGCGGCCAAATGATCGGCGCGTTCAAACTGTCAGAGTTCAAACGCGCGATGAAACGTGGTTAATCGCTGCGCTGGCGGATGCGGTTGACGAATGCTGCCCATCCGCCCGGACCAACGAGCGGCGACAACAAAAGCCCCGCAAAGAACCCAGCCATATCGGCCACGCCAACGTAGAACACCATCGGCGTGGCATCTCCACCCATGCCCAAAACGGCAAAAATCTTGAGCATCAGGCCCCACATGACCTGAATGATCAAAAGCATGCCGATCATGGAAAACGCCCGCCAACGGTTTTGTCCCGTTTGACCGAGCCGCATCCACATCATGTAGGAAAACGCGCCGATCAGCCCGTAGATCGGAGGATAGGCGCCATAGAGCGGCCAGTTTTCAGGGGCCACAAGGCCAAACACCATCGCGGCCACGATGCTGGGAACGACGAACACCGACAGCATCGACGCCCAGTGCCAGCGTTCGCCGACAAATTTGCCCAAGGCCAATACGATCGCCATGGCGAAAAATGCGTGGGTGAAACCCGAATGGATGAATGGATAGGTCACGTAACGCCAGAGGAATTCAGGAACGAACAGGCCACGCGCAAACATCTCGTGTTGAACGGCGGGGAAGAACCCGAAATCGGTGACCGTATCCGCCCGCCAACCGATCCCAGCCGCCCCCGCTAAGACCCCCGACCCCGCCAGTTGCATCAGGATTTCCACGCCAGCGATCAACAACGCCAGCACAGCAGCGGTGTTCGGAATGTCGTTCAACAGGCTTTCGCGTTCCATATCTCTGTCTTCCTTGCCTCTATCTGCCCGCTTCGCATTGACGGGACTTGCCCCCCTCGGTAAGCCTTCGCCGACTTTTAATCCAGCCCCGGAAGGTTTGACGATGACCGATACCAAATTCACACCGCGTGTGTTCTCTGGCATCAAACCCTCGGGCGGGTTGACCCTTGGCAACTATCTCGGCGCGATCAAGCGGTTTGTAGATATGCAGGGCGGCCAGTTCGAGACGATCTATTGCGTGGTGGACCTCCACGCGATCACCGTCTGGCAAGACCCCAAAGAATTGGCAAATGCGACACGCGAAGTGGCTGCTGGCTACCTCGCCTCTGGGATCGATCCTGAACAGTCGATCCTCTTCAATCAGGCTCAAGTGTCTGGCCATGCCGAGCTCGGCTGGATTTTCAACTGTGTGGCCCGCGTCGGCTGGATGAACCGCATGACCCAGTTCAAGGACAAGGCGGGTTCGGGCAAAGACGCGGAAAAAGCGTCGCTTGGCCTTTATGCCTATCCGTCGCTGATGGCGGCTGACATCCTGCTCTACCACGCGACCCACGTTCCCGTGGGCGAGGACCAAAAGCAGCACGTCGAACTGACCCGCGACATCGCGAAAAAGTTCAACCACGACTTCAAGGTGGATTTCTTCCCTGAAACCACCCCCGTCATCGAAGGCCCCGCCATGCGCGTCATGAACCTGCGCGACGGGTCGAAAAAGATGTCCAAGTCGGGCGAGAGCGATATGGAACGCATCAACATGACCGATGATGCCGACACCATCGCGAAGAAGTTCAAGAAAGCCAAAAGCGATGCCGAGGCTCTGCCAGAAACCGTCGAAGGTCTGGCAGATCGCCCAGAGGCGCGGAACTTGGTTAACATCTACGCTGCACTGAACGACCAAACCAACGAACAAGTGATTGCAGAGTTCGGTGGCGAAGGTTGGGGCAAGTTCAAACCTGCCCTTGCTGATTTGGCCGTTGAAAAGCTCGCGCCGATTTCGACCGAGATGAAACGCCTGATGGACGATCCCGCAGAAATCGACCGCATTTTGACCCGCGGTGCTGATCGCGCACGCGAAATCGCGCAGCCGATCCTGAAACAGACCTACGATATCGTCGGTCTTTTGCGCGGGTAACAACCCACAGTTGGTGTCGCTACGGCGACATCAACGTTGACCCAACGTCACATTATTGAATCGAACTCACCCCATCCTGAGTTCAACCGTGCGTCATTTGTCCTGGCCGCATGGTGTCAACCGACACGTCCCAGTCGGTAAAGTTGCGCGCGTCCAGTTCTCCCCAGCTGGACGCGCCTCTTATCTGGATCAGCGATAGTCGTTGCCTCGCCCCAGCCATTGCGTCAATATCCCGCCAAAGGGGGACCCGATGCGTAAGTTTCTTGTCGTTTTGGACGATAGCCGTGAATGCTTGAACGCGATGCGCTTTGCCGCGATGCGTGCCTCTCATACAGGCGCAGGGGTTGCGATCCTGTCGATCATCGCACCCGAAGAATTCAATCACTGGATCGGTGTGGGCGAGATCATGCGCGAAGAAGCGCGCGAACGGATTGTCGCCCATTTTGAGGTCTTTGCGAAATGGATGCGCGACAAACAGGGCGTCGATCCCGAGCTGATCATCCGCGAAGGCGAAGCCGTGACCGAAATCTTGTCGGTGATCGAAGAGGACCAATCCATCGGCGTTCTCGTCCTCGGCGCGGGGAATGACAAAAAGGGACCGGGCCCATTGGTGACGCAGCTTTCGCGCCAATCTGGGAGCCTGCCGATTCCGATCACCGTCGTGCCCGGTGATTTGAGCAAAGAAAAGCTCGAAGCGATCACATAAGAGTTTAGAACCATTCTAAACCTTGACTTCGATGCCCTGAGGGCAGATATGTAAGTCCGACAGAAAAGGTTGGCTTCCATGTTTATCCAGACCGAATCCACGCCGAACCCGGCGACACTGAAATTCCTGCCTGGTCAGGCCGTTCTCGAAGTTGGCACCGCCGATTTCCCGACCGCTGACGCGGCTGCTCAATCCCCGCTTGCTTCCCGTATTTTCGGAATCGACGGCGTAAGCGGTGTGTTCTTTGGCACTGACTTTGTGACCGTGACCAAATCCGACAGCGTTGAATGGGACCATATCAAGCCAGCGATCCTTGGCGCGATCATGGAGCATTTCCAATCTGGCGCTGCTGTGATGAGCGGCGAAGGCTCTGGCGGTCACGCGGACAACCATAGCGAAGAAGACACCGATATCGTCAATCAGATCAAAGAACTGCTCGACACCCGTGTGCGTCCTGCGGTGGCTCAAGACGGCGGCGACATCACGTTCCATGGCTTTGATCGCGGCATCGTTTACCTGCACATGCAGGGTGCCTGCGCGGGGTGCCCGTCTTCGACCCTGACCCTGAAAATGGGCATTGAGAACCTGCTGCGCCACTACATTCCCGAAGTGCTCGAGGTGCGCCCCGTTGCTGCCTAAGTCACCAACGATACTGGCATTTGATACATCGGCGGCGCATTGCGCCGCCGCTTTGTTACAGGGTGACACGATCACCACCCGCATCGACGAAATGGCCAAGGGTCAGGCAGAGCATTTGATGCCGATGTTGACCGAGGTTCTGTCAGACGCGGGGCTCACGTGGTCCGATCTGGATGCGATCGGTGTCGGCACTGGGCCTGGTAATTTTACGGGCATCCGCATTTCCGTGTCAGCGGCGCGTGGTCTGGCCCTCGGCCTATCGATCCCCGCGATTGGGGTGAATGGGTTTGAGGCGCTGACGCATGGCCTGCCCCTCCCCATCACAGCACTGATCGACGCCCCACGGGGCAGCGCATACCTCCAGCATTTCACCGTTGATGGTCCACAAGCGCCCGAAATGATCGTAGTTGCGGATCATCCCATCGATGGGCCTATCGCGCCTGTGCTGAGTGCCGCCGATCACGTTGCAAACATTGCCCGCGTCGCGGCAGGGCGTTTGGGCCAGACCCAACCACGCCCTGCGCCGCTCTATGTGCGGGCGGCGGATGCAGCCCCCCCGCGCGACCCTGCACCGGTGATCCTTCCGTGAACGCCGACGCGCTCGCCCAAATTCACGCGGAGTGTTTTTCGACGCCACGACCGTGGTCAGCGGATGAACTCCGGGGGATGATGGACGACAGGTTTACGACATGTATCACGTCAGAGAACGGTTTTGCCGTGATCCGCGTTGTTCTGGACGAGGCGGAACTATTGACGATCTGCGTGGCACCTTCTGCGCGCGGCACTGGCGAAGGGCGCGGACTGCTGGAACTCGCACTCCACACGGCAAAAGAGCGCGGCGCAGAAAATATGTTTCTTGAGGTTGCAGCGAATAACGCAACAGCCATCGGGCTTTACCGCTCTGTCGGTTTTGTCGATTCGGGATTTCGTAAAGATTACTACAGAACACCCGAAGGTGCGCGGATTGATGCGCTTTTGCTCCAATTACCGCTCTCATAACGCTAAATTATTGATCATCTGATCAAAGCGACACCAAGTGACGTTAGAATCCGGTTGACCCCCAGAGCGTAAACAGCCCTAATTCCAGCAGACACGAGAGATGTCCGCCCACGCGGGCCGCTGCGGCTCCGGGGCAAAACCAGTTGGGAGATACTAAATGACCCTCGTCACAAAATTCCTCGGCGCATCTGCTGCCCTTGCTCTGTCCGCAGGCGCTGCGCTGGCCGATCCGGCAATCATTTTTGACCTTGGCGGCAAATTCGACAAATCCTTCAACGAAGCAGCATTCGGCGGCGCAACCCGCTGGGCCGAAGAAACCGGCGGCAGCTTTGCTGAATTCGAAATCACCTCGGACGCACAGCGTGAACAGGCGATCCGTCGTTTTGCCGAAGACGGCAACAACCCGATTGTCATGGCTGGCTTCTCTTGGGCAACCCCACTCGCAGCTGTTGCACCTGAATACCCTGACCTGAAGTTCTCGATCATCGACATGGTTGTTGATGCGCCGAACGTTCAGTCGGTTGTGTTCAACGAACACGAAGGTTCGTACCTCGTTGGCATGCTGGCTGCGATGGCGTCTGAGGACGGCACTGTTGGCTTTATCGGCGGCATGGACATCCCGCTCATCCGCAAATTCGCATGTGGCTACGCTCAAGGCGCGCTGGCTGTGAACCCTGACGCGACCGTCATCGCAAACATGACCGGCACCACCCCTGCTGCATGGAACGATCCGGTAAAAGGTTCGGAACTCACCCTCGCACAGATCAGCCAAGGCGCTGACGTGATCTACGCTGCGGCTGGCGGCACTGGCGTTGGCGTTCTGCAAACAGCAGCGGACCAAGGCGTCTATTCGATCGGCGTCGACTCCAACCAGAACTACATGCACCCGGGTTCGGTTCTGACCTCGATGATGAAGCGCGTTGATAACGCAGTTTATGACGCCTTCAAAGCAGGCGCTGACCTCGAGGCAGGCTTCAACGTGATGGGTCTGTCGAACGGTGGCGTTGGTTATGCGCTCGACGAAAACAACGCTGACCTGATCACCGACGAAATGAAAGCCGCTGTTGACGCGGCATCGGCTCAGATCGCATCGGGCGAGCTGGTTGTTCACGACTACATGTCGGACGAAACCTGCCCAGTCCTCGACTTCTAAGTCGAACGATCCACGCATATTGGGCCGCGCCGTTATTATCCGGCGCGGCTTTTCTATCTGCCCGAGGGACAGAGAATGACCGCACCCGCACCTGCCATCGAACTCGTCGGAATTTCCAAGGCCTTTGGGCCAGTTCAGGCAAACAAAGACATTTCCATTCGCGTTATGCCCGGCACGATCCATGGGATCATTGGGGAAAACGGCGCGGGGAAATCCACGCTCATGTCGATTCTTTATGGGTTCTACAAGGCGGACGCGGGCGAGGTATTCATCAACGGGCAAAAGACCGACATCCCAGACAGTCAAGCGGCAATTGCGGCAGGTATCGGGATGGTGTTCCAGCACTTTAAACTGGTTGAGAATTTCACCGTCCTCGAAAACGTCATCTTGGGCGTTGAGGACGGTTTTTTGCTGCGCCCGTCGCTGACCAAAGCGCGCAAAGAGCTAAAGCAGCTGTCCGAAGAATACGAACTCCACGTGGACCCAGATGCGATTATCGAAGAGATCGGCGTCGGGATGCAGCAACGTGTTGAGATCCTCAAGGCGCTCTACCGTCAGGCCGACATTCTGATCCTCGACGAACCGACGGGCGTTCTGACCCCTGCTGAGGCGGACCAACTATTCCGTATCCTTGGCCGTCTTCGTGAAGAGGGCAAAACGATCATTCTGATTACCCATAAGCTGCGGGAAATCATGGAGATTACAGACACGGTTTCGGTCATGCGTCGCGGGGAAATGACCGCGACCGTCAAAACCGCTGAGACCGATCCCGCCCAGTTGGCTGAGCTGATGGTCGGCCGCAAGGTTCTGCTTCAGGTAGATAAGGTCCCTGCAAAACCGGGTGACGTGATCCTGGACGTGCAGAACCTAAACATCACCGACGCGCAGGGCGTCCATCGTGTCAAAAACGTATCGTTCAACATCCGCGCCGGGGAAATCCTCGGCATCGCGGGCGTTGCGGGGAACGGTCAGTCCGAACTGCTCGAAGTGCTGGGCGGCTACGAAAAGGGCACTGGCACCATCACAGTGAACGGCCAACCAATTGACCTAACCGGGAAATACTCCGACGGACAAAGCCGCCGCAAACGTGGCATCGCCCACGTGCCAGAGGATCGTCAGCGCGAAGGTCTGGTGATGAACTTCTCCGCTTGGGAAAACACGGCATTCGGCTACCACAGCGATCCGCGTTACCAGAAAAACGCGCTGTTTATGGATCACGCTGCAATCAAGGCAGATACCGCCGAAAAGATGGAACGTTTTGACGTCCGCCCACCCAACCCGCTTTTGGCCGCCAAGAACTTTTCTGGTGGCAACCAACAAAAAATCGTTGTGGCGCGTGAGATCGAACGCAATCCAGATGTGCTTCTGATCGGTCAGCCAACCCGTGGCGTCGACATCGGCGCAATCGAATTCATTCATAAACAAATCGTCGCCTTACGCGACCAAGGCAAAGCGATCCTCCTCGTGTCAGTCGAGCTGGACGAGATCATGTCGCTCTCTGATCGGATCGCTGTGATGTTTGACGGACGGATCATGGGCGAACGCCTGCCGCAAGACACCAATGTTCAGGAACTCGGCCTGCTAATGGCTGGTGTTCAAGGGGATGCCGCCTGATGCAAAAGATGCCGAACTGGGCCGATGTGGTCCTTGTCCCTGTATTGTCGCTGGTCTTGGCCGCGATCATCTCTGCCATCGTGATTTTGGCGATCGGGCACAACCCGATTGATGCGCTCGGCATCATGGTCAAAGGCGCGTTGGGCAATAGCGCGAATGTGTCCTACACGCTCTACTACGCGACCAACTTTATCTTCACGGGCCTTGCCGTGGCGGTTGCCTATCACGCACGCATGTTCAACATCGGCGGAGAAGGTCAGGCCTATATCGGCGGCCTCGGTGCAGCGCTCGCTTGCCTCTACATCCCTTGGCCGCATTGGACACTCGCACTGATTGGCGGCGGCGTTGCTGCGGCGGTCTTTGGCGCGGCTTGGGCGGCAATTCCTGCCTACCTTCAAGCAAAACGCGGTAGCCACATCGTGATCACCACGATCATGTTCAACTACATGGCCTACCCGCTGCTGAACTTCCTCCTGAATGGCCCGATCAAGGCCGGCGGCATGGAACCCGCAACCCCATCGTTTGCTGAGGCGATGCATCTGCCAAACCTCTCGGCCATCCTCGGCGCGGTTGGCATCAGTTTCTCTGACCGTGGCCCTGCGAACTTTGCCCTGATCATCGCGCTTCTGGCCTGCGTGTTCGTTTGGGCGCTGATTTGGAAAACCAAGCTCGGCTATGAAACCCGCGCCTTTGGGCAAAGCGAAACAGCTGCAAAATATGCGGGCATTAAACCGACAAAGATCATCATGATCGCAATGCTCATTTCTGGCGGTCTGGCGGGCATGATGGCCATCAACAACGTCATGGGCGAAGCGGAACGTCTGGTTCTCAACGCGGTTGAGGGCGCGGGTTTCATCGGCATCGCGGTTGCCCTAATGGGCCGCAACCACCCCGTTGGCATCCTGATCGCCGCGATCCTATTCGGCATCCTCTACCAAGGCGGCGCAGAGCTGTCGGCCGAACTACGCATCCCGCGCGAAATGGTCACCGTGATCCAAGCACTCGTCATCCTATTCACAGGCGCGCTCGACAATATGGTGCGCATGCCGATCGAAAAACTCTTCGTGGCATTTGGCCGTAAGGGGGCAAACTGATGGACCTTCTCGCGTTTTTCGACATTGCGGTTCTGGACGGCACTGTGCGCCTCGGCGTACCGTTGCTGCTGGCTTGCCTTGCGGGTCTCTACTCTGAACGGGCAGGGATTTTCGACATTGGCCTTGAGGGGAAAATGCTGATCGCGGCCTTCCTCGCGGCTGGCGTATCCTTCACCACAGGCAGCGTTTGGCTGGGCCTCATCGCTGGTGTTTTGGCCTCGGTGATCTTGTCGCTCCTGCACGGGCTCGCCTCGATCACCTTCCGTGGAAACCAGCTGATTTCTGGCGTTGCGATCAACTTCTTCGCTTCTGGCATCACCGTCGTCGCGGCCCAAGCATGGTTCGGCGAAGGTGGCCGCACGCCCTCACTTTCGGGTGCAGCCCGTTTTGAATCGATCCAATTCCCAGGCGCATTGACCCGCATCCGCGACATCGCCAAAGCTGACCTCCCGATGAAGGTCTATTCCGAACTTCTGTCGGGTCACACGATCATCGTTTACCTCTGCATCCTGATCGTGCCCTTCGTCTGGTGGACCCTTTATCGCACCCGCTTCGGCCTGCGCCTCCGTGCTGTTGGCGAAAATCCGGGCGCGGTGGATACGGCAGGTATCTCTGTTTATCGCATGCGCTATTCGGCTGTGATTATCTGCGGCGTGCTCTGCGGACTTGCGGGCGCTTACCTGTCCACTGGGCTTCAGGCGGGCTTTGTCCGTGAGATGACCGCTGGACGTGGCTACATCGCCCTCGCCGCGCTGATCTTTGCGAAATGGCGTCCGTGGCAGGCCTTGGGTGCAACGATGCTCTTTGGCTACCTGCAGGCCCTCGCCATTCGCCCTGATATCCTCGAACGGGCCATTGGTATCCGCGTCCAGACCCAAGTCCTCGACGCCCTGCCCTACGTCCTAACCGTTATCGTGCTTGCTGGTTTCGTCGGCAAAGCTATCCCGCCGCGCGCGGGCGGAGAAGCCTATGTCAAAGAACGCTAAACTACTGAAAATCATCCGCGATCACGCAGGCAAAGAACCCGTCAAACTGGGGCTAATCCTCGGCTCTGGCCTAGGCCACCTCGCTGGCGCGGTCGAAGGCGTGGCGATCCCCTACTCCGAACTACCGGGGTTCCCCCACGCGGGCGTGTCGGGCCACAACCCAAACCTCGTGATCGGCACGCTCGAAGGCGTGCGCGTCGCGGTCTTTGGTGGTCGGGCGCACTATTACGAACGCGGCAAACCCGATGAAATGCGCATCCCGCTAGAGGTCCTCTGCGAACTCGGCGCTGATACGGTCATCGCGACCAATGCCGCAGGGTCGCTCCGCCCCGATATGCCGACGGGCTCGATCATGGCGCTGACGGATCATATCAATTTCTCTGGCCTCAATCCGCTGATCGGTGAACCCTCGGACAAACGCTTTGTTCCGATGATGGACGCCTACGAGCCTGACTTACGTGAAAAGCTCCTCTTTGCAGCCGCCTACGAAGAGGTCAGCCTGCATCAGGGCATCTATGCATGGTATTCTGGCCCTTCGTTTGAAACACCCGCCGAAATCCGTGCGATCCGCACCCTGGGCGCTGACGCCGTTGGCATGTCCACCGTGCCCGAGGTCATCCTCGCGCGCTTCCTCGGCCTTCGTGCTGCGGCCATCTCGACCATCACCAATATGGCCGCAGGCATGAGCGATGAGGCGATCAGCCACGAACATACCAAGGCGATGGCCCCTCTTGGCGCCGCCAAACTGGAAAAAGTCCTCCGCCGTTTCCTGCGCGACCTTTGATCCAGCCTTTGTGCTTTAAATATCTCGGGGGTGTGGGGGCAGCGCCCCCACGCGACCCTTACCGACCGTGGGACCGATCATAGGAATTGACCTGCGGCGGCACCCATCCCTCCAATGCCCCATCAGCTGGCGTCAAAACCTGCATTGAGAGGGGGTAACAGGCCGCTGTATCGGACGAATGCTCCGATCCACAATCCCCACCAGGGCATGCACTCAGCACGGCCAGCAGATCGACCTCCGCAAAGAGATCGAGGTGGTCGCCTTTGCGCACAGGGCTGGCCTTCATGAAATACTGGCCCGTATCGCGGGTAAAGCCTGTGCACATGAACACGTTCAGCACATCGTGCACACGCGGTTCGGCCTCGGTCAGGCTCACGCCCTGATCGTCTGCTAGGGCACGCGTCAGGTTTGAATGACAGCAGTAATGGTAGTGATCCCCGCCCAAGGCACGGCCCGTGTAGGGGTCGCACCGCGTGCCGATCACGTCATGCACACGCCCACCAAATTCATCCGCGCCATACCATGCAAGGCTGTCCACTACGACGGTCGCAATGGGACGCAGATAGGGGAAACAGGACCAGAGCTGGTCGCCTTCGGTCACATGCGTACCGTGGAGTGCGCGCGTTTTCCCAGAATAGAACCGCTCGTCCAGATTCTGCGCGTTAAACAGGTTCAAATCACCGACCTGAGGCCCTTCAGGGCAGCCGATGCGCAGGAACGACCCAGCAGGCACGCGGATCGTCGCTGCATCGCGGGGCGGCACGATGACCACGGGCCCTTCGACAGCCGAGTCGAGCGCCGTGCGATACAAATCCATCGCTGGGCGTGGCAAAGTTTCGGTCGGGTAACAGATTACCGGAGCGATAGCGCGCCGTTTTTCTGCATCTTCTGGGATATTTGACACGTTTTGAACCTATCTGAGTGATCGACCCTCAATATCCCGCCCAATTTGATCCCAATCAAGTTTATTCCCCCGCTTTGGATTCAAATGGCCCCAGTTCCCAATTTGGAGTGCCTCCCAATGTCTTACGTATCCAAAATTGTTGATCACGTCCGTGAACAGGCGCGCATCGAACAAGATGCCATTAACCCAGATTTGAACGCGGTGAACGAACTGCACCTCACACGTGGTGAAATGCGAAAGATCGCAAACATGCCAGCCGAGCAGGTTGAGCGAATGGAAGCGATGGCTGGGCTTTTTGATGTCAAGGTAGACAGCCTACGCGCCTCTGGTGAACAAGTCGAAGTTGCGCGTCGCTGCGCCTATTGCGGCGAAAACGGCGCCTGCAAATCCGCTCTGGCCAATGGAGCCTCTGCCGAAGATATGGCCTTCTGCCCGAACGCGAGCACCTATCGCGCACACCGCAACGGATAAAATAATAAGGCCCCGGATCATCCGGGGCTTTTTAGTCTAAAGTCATGGCTGGATCATGCGTCGTAATATGCGAACATTTGATCCAATACAGGTAAATTCCGCACAGCTTTGATCTTCGTAGGTTTTTCGTAAGTGTAATATTCAATCCACTGCTCCATCGCGTCAGTCGATAGAACGATTTTTGCAGCAGCCTCTGGATTTCGAATGGCGATGTTCATCATAGGCTCCAATCACTCGATACTCCGCCCTGACCACATCATAGCACTATACGAACGAATATTAACTTATCTTTCTGCATATGCAGCATGATTACGCTGCATGGCAGAAACGTAAAAGGCCCTGCACATGGCAGGGCCCTCACCTTTAGCGTGCAATCACTGGCAATTAGCCTTGGCGATCGACCAACATCTTCTTGATGCTCGCAATTGCCTTCGCAGGGTTAAGACCCTTCGGACAGGTTTTTGCGCAGTTCATGATGGTGTGGCAGCGGTAGAGTTTGAACGGATCTTCCAACTCGTCCAGACGCTCGCCGGTTGCCTCATCACGGCTGTCGATGATCCAGCGATATGCGTGGAGCAGCGCAGCAGGTCCGAGGTATTTGTCTGAGTTCCACCAGTAGCTCGGGCAGGAGGTCGAGCAGGACGCGCACATAACGCACTCATACAGACCGTCGAGTTTCTTGCGATCTTCGATCGACTGGCGCCATTCTTTTGCCGGACGGTTGGTTTTGGTTTCCAGCCACGGCATGATCGACGCGTGCTGTGCGTAGAAGTGGGTGAGGTCAGGAATAAGGTCCTTGACCACTGGCATGTGCGGCAGCGGGTTGATCTTAACGTCGCCCTTGATCTCATCCAGACCGTAGATACAGGCCAGCGTGTTGATCCCGTCGATGTTCATCGCGCAAGAGCCACAGATACCTTCACGGCACGAACGGCGGAACGTCAGGGTCGGGTCGATCTTGTTCTTAATGTAGATCAGGCCGTCCAGAACCATCGGACCACAATCGTCCATATCGACGAAATAGGTATCAATGCGCGGGTTTTTCCCGTCGTCAGGGTTCCAGCGGTAAATCTGGAACGACCGGAGGTTCGTTGCACCTTCGGGCTTGGGCCAGGTTTTGCCGACGGTGAGGCGGCTGTTCTTGGGAAGCGTAAGTTGAACCATGGGTTTAGGCTCCTGCGATTAAGGTCATGCCCCCGCGCCGCCCGTTAGTGCGCGAGACGCACAGGCGGTCGTGGAGGAACGGCTGAGAATATTGGACACCATGTAATTGGTGTCTGCGGTAGGTCCGGTTACGGCCGCTGCGGCAAGAGCCGTCAGTTCTACATCGGTCGAGTTCTCGATGATGCAGGTGGTCATAGCCGTGGCGATGGATTCGGGGATCGTGTGACCTCCGGGCAGTTCGGTGTTCATCACAATGGGAACCACAACAGCGCGAGCGGCGTCAGTTTTTGCCTCTGCCGTCATCTCTGCCATGTTGTCAGTGGTGCATCCTGCCAGAGCGGCAACGATGGTCCCTAATGCGATAATCCGTTTCATGCCTGTCATCCTTTTCATTAACGCAGGTCCGGCTGTCGGATTGGGTCCTGTCCAGTGAGGTCAACGACACAACGTTCGTAGACCAACATCGGATCGGCACCGCGTAGGTAATCGGACGAAACCCCGATTGACCCACCAACATAGCCCCCTGTGGACGAGTTTACGCCAAGCGTCAGATGTCCGGTAGGACCTTGCGCCATACGCGCCCGCTCTTCGCATCTTTCCGCCGCCTTTTCGGGCGACATCGGACCACAGGCAGACAAGGCCAGAAGGCCGAGGATCAACGCAGCACGCAATATCCTACCCCCCCTTGCAAGGCCGCCCCACCTGGCAAACAGGTGGTGGACGACGCGACAGGCACAGTCGACGTTTGCGGCGCATCGACGATCCAGACCGCTTCGGGTGTAGCCGAGACGGTCCCGCCAACACGCGCAACACATTGGTTAAACGCGCCCTCGAGGATACCCCGCGAAACCGAACGGCCAAACAGGGCACCAGCGCCAGACGACGAATAGTTCGGACGGTTCAAGGCCGCGTCGTATTGCGCTTGGCATTCCGCGACCGAGGTCGCTGGCGTCATCGACAGGACCTGCTCGCCACAACCAGCGAGCAACGGGCCTGCGACAACAGCCAATGCAACAAACGCGAACCGCATTAGAACGTCCGTGCTTTCGGCGCGATCTTCTTGAGGCTGATACCGCCTTCCGCTTCAGTGGTGAGCGGATCGACGACAACCGGACGATATGTCAGGTCCACCTTGTTCCCATCAACGCGGGAAATGGTGTGCACACGCCAGTTTTCGTCGTCACGGGTCGGGAAGTCCTCGTGTGCGTGCGCACCGCGGGATTCCTTACGTGCCTCAGCGCCATGGATGGTTGCCAGAGCGTTCGGCATAAGGTTCGCCAGCTCGAGCGTTTCCATCAGGTCAGAGTTCCAGACCAAGCTGCGGTCGGTGACCGATAGGTCATCCATTTTCGCAGCGATGGCGGTCATCTTCTCGACGCCTTCTTTCATGGTTTCAGCGGTACGGAACACAGCTGCATCCGACTGCATGGTTTTCTGCATCTCGAGACGCAGTTCCGCAGTTGCCATATTGCCCTTCGCGTGACGCAGACCGTCGAAACGATCGAACGCTTTGTCGATGGACGCTTGGTTCAGGGTCGGGTTCGCGCTGTCTGGGTTCACAACCTTACCAGCGCGGATCGCAGCCGCACGGCCAAACACAACGAGGTCGATCAGAGAGTTCGACCCCAGACGGTTTGCACCGTGAACCGAAGCACAGCCAGCTTCACCAACAGCCATCAGGCCCGGAACAACAGCGTTCGGGTCTTTCGCGGTCGGGTTCAGCACTTCGCCCCAATAGTTGGTCGGAATACCGCCCATGTTGTAGTGAACTGTCGGCAGAACCGGGATCGGCTCTTTGGTCACGTCAACACCAGCAAAGATTTTCGCGGACTCGGAGATACCCGGCAGACGTTCTGCCAGAGCCGCCGCAGGAAGGTGATTGAGGTGCAGGTGGATGTGATCGCCATCTTTACCTACGCCACGGCCTTCGCGGATTTCCATGGTCATGGAACGGGATACGTAGTCACGCGGTGCGAGGTCTTTGTACTGGGGCGCATAACGCTCCATGAAACGCTCGCCTTCGGAGTTGGTCAGGTAACCGCCTTCGCCACGTGCACCTTCGGTGATCAGACAGCCAGAGCCGTAGATACCTGTCGGGTGGAACTGAACGAATTCCATATCCTGCAGAGCCAAACCAGCGCGAGCCACCATGCCGCCGCCGTCACCCGTACAGGTGTGCGCCGAGGTCGCCGAGAAGTATGCGCGGCCATAGCCACCCGTCGCCAGAACGACCATCTTTGCATTGAAGACGTGGAACGTGCCGTCGTCGAGCTTCCAGCACACAACGCCAGTGCACTGACCGTCTTCGGACATGATGAGGTCGATCGCAAAGTATTCGATGTAGAACTCTGCGTTGTTCTTCAGCGATTGGCCGTAGAGCGTGTGCAGGATCGCGTGACCGGTGCGGTCAGCCGCAGCACAGGTGCGCTGAACGGGTGGGCCGTCACCGAATTCAGTGGTGTGGCCACCGAACGGACGCTGGTAGATTTTGCCTTCTTCGGTGCGCGAGAACGGAACGCCGTAGTGCTCCAGCTCGTAAACCGCTTTGGGGGCTTCGCGTGCGAGGTATTCCATCGCATCGGTATCACCGAGCCAATCAGAGCCCTTAACAGTGTCAAACATGTGCCACTGCCAGCTGTCCGGACCCATGTTGCCCAGCGATGCCGCGATACCGCCCTGCGCCGCAACAGTGTGCGAACGGGTCGGGAAAACTTTAGAGATACACGCAGTGCGCAGACCTTGTTCGGCCATGCCGAGGGTCGCGCGGAGGCCAGCGCCGCCAGCGCCGACAACTACCACGTCGTATTCGTGAACTTCGTATTCGTATGATGCCATCGGTCGTATTCCTTACAGAGCCAGCTTCGCGAGCGCGAACAGGCCCGTTGCCATCAGAGCATAAGTGAAGGCGGTCATGAAAATAACTGACGCCTTGCGAGCGGTGCCGCGGGCGTAGTCTTCGATCATCATCTGGAAACCAGCGTTAAAGTGTTTCAGGCCGAAAACCAGAACGAGGCCCGTTAGGATCGCAGGGATCGGACGAGCAAAGGTTGCTTGAACAGTCGCATAGTCGCTGCCCAGCGCATGGCCAAAAATATAGAGGAAGGTCGGCACGATCAGCGCGAGGCCAACAGCGCTCACTTGCATGTAGCGGTGATGCTCGGTGCCAGTGCCCGAAGCGCCTTTGCCAACGGCACGTTTACGGTCGGTGAGATAACGCATCCCGTTCTCCTTACACGATCACGATGGTCAGGATGGTCAGAACGACTGACCCGATGATGCAGGCCCAGCCCAACTTTTCAGCGGTCGGGATGTCCATCCCGTGACCCGCATCAAAATAGAGGTGACGCAGACCAGCGAGGAAGTGGTACCAGATGCCCAGCGCCGAGAGGGTCATCACAACGTCACCCACGAACGAGGTCAGGATAGCGTTTGCAAAGTTAAAGTAGCTTTCCGACGTCGCAGCGGCGAACAGCCACCAAACGACCAGAAGCGTCGAAACGATCAGTGCGTTACCGGTGATGCGCGTCAGGATCGACGTCATCGAAGTCAACTGTGGCCGGTAGTACGGGCCGATCATGAAAGGCGAAAGCGGACGTTCAACGCCCTTGGATTTTTCAGCCATGTGGGTCCCCTTTGGATTTGGGCAGCCATGCACGCAGGCGCACACGGGCCATCGCTGTCTGTTCTGACGTATAATTCCCGCTCTGTCACGCTATCCAATCAGGGTGATACCCCAAAAAATGTCTGTTTTAGCGTTAACAGAACGGTTTGTGATCACGTAATTTTAACCTGTGATCACAAAACTAATTCCCGACAGAAACTATAAAGAAACAAAGGCGCGACTCGCGTCACGCCCCTGTTTTGCGTTTTAGATCGGCATCAGCGCCCAATAGTCGAGGTCAAGGAGCACACCTGGAAGATATTTACCATCCTCCCCCTTCAACTGACCCACCGACCCGTCGCTGGTCGCAACCAACCGCAAGCGAATAGCACCAACGCCCGGCACATCGGTCTCTGTCTTATCCAGAACTTCGGACCACGCCTTAACCGTTGTCCCCGCGAAACACGGGTTCGCGTGAGCGCCACCGTTCAGACCAACGATCATCTGCGCGTTCGCCAGACCATTGAACGACAAGGCCCGCGCCATCGAAATCACGTGGCCGCCGTAGATCAGGCGACCTTCGGGGCGGAAGGTCAGGTCAAAGTGGACCTTGGCCGTGTTCTGCCACAGACGCGTTGCTATCATGTGCTCGGCTTCTTCGATGGTCACACCATCAACGTGGTCGATCACTTCGCCGATCTCATAATCACCCCAACGGTGTGCTTCACCAGCGAGGCCAAAGTCATAGTCGTCAAAGGTCAGACCTTCGGGAACGACCAGATCCTCAACCGACAGAACCTTTTTCAGGTCGGGTAGAACAGCTTCGGGCGCTGGCGCATCGAGGTTGCCTTTGCGGACCATGACCCAGCGAACATACTCCAGCACAACCTCGTCGTTTTGGTTGAACCCGCGCGTGCGCACATAGACGACGCCCGTTTTCCCGTTAGAATTTTCCTTAACCCCGATCACTTGGGATTCAGAGCGCAGCGTATCGCCCGGATAGACAGGAACCAGCCAGCGTCCTTCGGCATAACCAAGGTTCGCAACCGCGTTCAGCGACACGTCAGGCACGGTTTTGCCGAACACCACATGGAACGCGATCAGATCATCCAAGGGCGACCCATCCAGACCGCAATCCGCAGCAAAAGCGTCCGACGAATACAGCGCGTGACGTGCAGGATAGAGCGCGTGATAGAGTGCGCGTTCGCCTTCGGCCACGGTGCGAGGCACCGCATGACGGATCACATCGCCGACTTTGTAGTCTTCGAAGAAGCGGCCTGAATTGGTTTTGGTCATAGCTGTCCTAACTTCATGTCTGGGGAATAGTCGGCGTCCACGTCTTTCACGACGGCTTGACCACAGCGCATCACGCCGCGGGCCGCATCAAAGGAATACGTGGGATCGCCATGCAGGCTCCAACCCTTGGAGAGGGCTTCGGTCACCTTGTGGCAGAAAGCCGAGGTGTCATCCTCGGAGAGAAAACGATAGGCAATCATTGGGTCGCGTCCTGTGCTGGCCGCGACCCGATAGGAAGCGGCGTTAACCGAAGGGCATATAGCCCAGCAGGATATGGATATAGGCGATCACGCCGTAGACCAAGAGTGACCCGAACGCTGCGCCGATCTCTTTGCCCTTGGGCGCAGGAGCGGGTTTTTCCCAAACGGGGTTCTGTGCGTTGATCAGCACGATGGACACCACCGCCCAGATCAACATGCCGCCAAACAGAACGACCGAGGCCCAGTCGCCATTGGCGAGAAGGTGCGCGACCGACCACAAAATCACGCCGATCAGCATCGGGTGACGCATCTTGCGCGCGATGGCAGTTTTCATGCCCGATGCCGCAAAGAGATACATCGACACCAGCATCAGCGTGTTGTTTGCATGTTTGCCCCACGCGGGTGGCGCGTAGGCCAGATCGGCCCACCACATCCGATAGCCAACGATCATCAAACCGACCGACACAAAGAGCAGGATCGCGATCGGACCGCGCCCCTTGTCGCCCATAGCCGCCCGCTGTTCGGGTGCCAGTCGTTTGAAGAGATGTGCGCCGCTCCATAGCAATACGCCCAATATCAGTAGAATCATTCCGCCCCCTTTGGGCGGAACGCTCCGCCCGAATTAACTATCCAACGCGGCGATTGCCGCAGCTTTGGCAAGAGTTGCCCGCGCCGTCACAATATGCAGGTTTTCAACGATCTTGCCATCAACAACCGCAACACCAAGCCCCTGCGCCTCAGCTTCTTCAAAGGCCGCGATCTGACGCTGAGCCAGTTCAATCTCGGCTTCGGTCGGGGCAAAGGCAGCATTGGTGATTTCGACCTGTGCAGGGTGGATGAGCGATTTGCCGTCATAGCCCATGTCACGGCCCTGTTCGCACTCGACCTTTAGGCCTTCGTCATCTTTGAACGCGTTGTAGACGCCATCAATGGTGATCACGCCATAGGCCTTCGCCGCCAATAGCGCAGCTTGCAGCGCATAAAGCAGCGGTTCACGACGTTCAGCTTTGCGGGTGTTAAGGTCTTTGGCGAGGTCATTGGTCCCTAGCACGAACCCTTCGATCGACGGGTGTGCTGCGATAGAGGCCGCGTTGATGATGCCCAGCGGGGTTTCCATCATTGCCCAGATTTTCTTATCCCCGATGATCGCGGCCAGCGCGTCAACATCGGCGGTCGAATTCACCTTGGGCAGCAGAACCGCATCACACTCCATCTCGAGCGTTTCAGCAGCGTCGTCTTTGCCCCATTCGGTATCCAGACCGTTAATCCGCACGACACGATATTTGTTGCCGTAGCCGCCCTGATAAAGCGCCTCTTTCAAAGTGTGGCGTGCATTTACCTTTTCATCAGGCGCAACAGCGTCCTCAAGGTCAAAGAGGATTGCGTCGACAGGAAGCCCCCGCGCCTTTTCCAAAGCACGCTCTTTCGAGCCAGGGATATAAAGAGCTGAACGGAACGGACGGTCGGTCATGATTCTTCCTCGCAATAAAGTTGCGCAAAGATGACCTCATTCATTCGATTCATTCAACAGGCTTTTTGCCGCATCGCAGCGATACTTTGGGATGAGACGGTTAAATCTGCCCGAACCCGTCCCACAGCAGCTTTACCGAAATCAGCAAAAGCGCGCCCGTTACGATTTTGAAAAACGCCGCATCGGGGAGGATCCGCACCAAACGCGCACCAATCAGAACAGAGATCGCAGCAGGCACCATGAGGTACGCCGCAATTTTTAGGCTGCTAAAGTTCACCTGCCCGAGCATCACGTAGGGGATCATCTTAATCCAATTGATGTAGGCAAAGGCGATGGTCGACGTGCCTGCAAAGGCGAGCTTCGACAGTTTCTGCGGCAGAACCCAAACCTGATAGGGCGGCCCACCTGCGTGGCTCACAAAGCTGGTAAAGCCCGTCAGGACGCCCCAAAATAGGCCCGATGGCGTATGGGGTGCCTTTGCCGGAACCTCGCGATTACGGCGCCAAATAAGGTTGAGGGCGAAAACTAAGCCGATCAAACCCACGAGGATCGTCACCCACCCTTTGGGCGTGATGCTGGCCGTCAAACCACCAATCGCGACCCCAACAGTGGCCCCAGCACAGATGATCACGATGACCCGTTTGTTAAATTCATGCCGATAGGTCCAGACACCAACCACATCCGAGACAATATAGACGGGCAGCAAGAGACCAGCCGCAACCACGGGATCGATAACGAGGGCAAGCAGCGGAACGGCGAGGTTGCTGACGACAGGCAAACCGCCCTTACTCATCCCGACGGAAATCGCCGAAAGAGTCGCCAAAACCCAAAAAAGAGTCCCATCCATGCTGTTTTCCCTAGAATCACCCGTGTGATTCCCTTCGAAAATCGGACACGGCATACCATTGTGTGCCGATTTTTAGCGCAAACATCCTTTTAACAACAGGCGAAACCCTTTGCCGCATCGCAGCACTCTTGATTGCGGCGTTCCAAAAGACTACCCCTTGCGCCGACCACAACCCCTATCAAGGACGGAAAAATGGCTCGACCCAAGATTGCCCTTATCGGCGCTGGCCAGATCGGTGGCACCCTCGCCCACCTCGCAGCGATCAAGGAACTCGGTGATGTTGTTCTCTTCGACATCGCAGAAGGCACCCCGCAGGGCAAAGCCCTCGACATCGCTGAATCCGGCCCGTCGGAAGGCTTTGACGGCTCTTTCAAAGGCTCGAACGACTACGCTGACATCGCTGGCGCAGACGTTGTTATCGTAACTGCTGGTGTTCCCCGCAAACCGGGCATGTCCCGTGACGACCTGCTGGGCATCAACCTCAAAGTTATGAAATCGGTTGGCGAAGGCATCAAAGCCCACGCACCGGACGCATTTGTAATCTGCATCACCAACCCGCTCGACGCGATGGTTTGGGCTCTGCAGCAGTTCTCGGGCCTGCCCACCAAGAAAGTCGTCGGCATGGCTGGCGTTCTTGACTCGGCTCGTTTCAGCCACTTCCTCGCGACCGAATTCAACGTCTCCATGAAAGACGTTACTGCATTCGTTCTCGGCGGCCACGGCGACACCATGGTTCCTTCGGTTCGTTACTCGACCGTTGGCGGTATCCCGCTCCCGGATCTGGTAGAGATGGGCTGGACCACTCAGGACAAACTGGACGCAATCGTTCAGCGCACCCGTGACGGCGGCGCAGAGATCGTTGGCCTGCTGAAAACTGGCTCCGCATTCTACGCACCGGCAACTTCGGCTATCGAAATGGCTGAAGCTTACCTCAAAGACCAGAAGCGCGTTCTGCCTTGCGCAGCATACTGTGACGGCGAAATCGGCGTTAAAGGTATGTACGTTGGCGTTCCGACCGTAATCGGCGGCAACGGCATCGAACGCGTCATCGACATCAAGCTCAACAAAGAAGAGCAAGAGATGTTCGACAAGTCGGTTGATGCGGTCAAAGGTCTGATCGAAGCATGTAAAGCAATCGACCCGTCGCTGTCCTAATCGACACGACATCTGAATTGCACAGGGCGGTCTTCGGGCCGCCCTTTTTCTATTTGCGACTCTTCACAGTCGAATCCGCCTTAACATGCATGGCGAATGCCGCAACGCAACATTTGTGATCACACCCTTAAAACCTGTGATCACAAATGTCGGATTTTACCGCTCACACTAAAAATAAACGTTCTTTGCACCGTAATCATGTGCTTAGACGGTACAAACCGAAGCACAGCGAGGGACACTCGATGAACATTCATGAATACCAAGCCAAGGCGCTTCTGCGCAGCTACGGCGCTCCCGTCTCCGACGGTCGCCCCGTTCTGAAAGCAGAAGATGCGAAAACTGCAGCTGGCGAACTCGACGGCCCGCTCTGGGTTGTTAAGTCGCAAATCCACGCAGGTGGCCGCGGCAAAGGCAAATTCGTAGAGCCTGAAGCCGGTGAAAAGGGTGGCGTTCGCCTCGCTTTCTCCGTCGAAGAAGCTGCCGAAATGGCAAAACAGATGCTGGGCAAGACCCTCGTCACCCACCAGACCGGTCCGGCTGGCAAACAGGTGAACCGCATCTACATCGAAGACGGTTCCGACATTGAGCGCGAACTGTACCTCGCACTGCTGATTGACCGTCAGACCTCGCGCGTTTCGTTCGTTTGCTCGACCGAAGGCGGCATGGACATCGAAGAGGTTGCAGCGTCGACCCCTGAGAAGATCCTCTCGTTCTCTGTTGATCCGGCAACTGGCTACCAGCCTTACCACGGCCGTCGCATCGCTTTCGCTCTGGGCCTCTCGGGCACTCAGGTCAAAGAATGCGTTAAGCTGATGGGCATCCTCTACAAAGCTTTCATCGAGAAAGACATGGAGATGCTGGAAATCAACCCGCTCATCGTTCTCGAAGGTTCGGGCAGCCTGAAACTGCTGGACGCCAAAGTTGGCTTCGACGGCAACGCGATCTACCGCCAGCCTGACATCGCAGAACTGCGCGACACCACCGAAGAAGACCCGAAAGAGCTGGAAGCGTCGAAATTCGACCTGAACTACATCGCTCTCGACGGTGAAATCGGCTGCATGGTGAACGGTGCTGGTCTCGCTATGGCGACCATGGACATCATCAAACTCTACGGCGCAGAGCCAGCTAACTTCCTCGACGTAGGTGGCGGCGCGACCAAAGAGAAAGTGACCGAAGCGTTCAAAATCATCACCTCTGACCCGAACGTCAAAGGCATCCTCGTCAACATCTTCGGCGGCATCATGCGCTGCGACGTGATCGCAGAGGGCGTTATCGCTGCTGTTAAAGAAGTTGGCCTGAAGGTTCCGCTGGTTGTTCGTCTCGAAGGCACCAACGTCGAAAAAGGCAAAGAGATCATCAACAACTCTGGCCTCGACGTTATCGCTGCTGACAACCTGTCTGACGGCGCAGAGAAAATCGTGAAAGCGGTGAAAGGCTAAAACAATGGCAATCCTTGTAAACGAAAATACCAAAGTGATCTGCCAGGGCTTCACCGGCTCGCAGGGCACGTTCCACTCGGAACAGGCAATCGCATACGGCACCAAAATGGTTGGTGGTGTGACCCCCGGTAAAGGCGGTCAAGAGCACCTCGGCCTGCCAGTTTTTGACTCGGTTCACGAGGCGAAAGCAAAAACCGAAGCAAACGCGACCGTAATCTACGTTCCGCCACCGTTCGCAGCAGACTCGATCCTCGAAGCGATCGACGCTGAAATGGAACTGATCGTCTGCATCACCGAGGGCATTCCGGTGCTCGACATGATGAAGGTAAAACGCGCGCTGATCGACTCCAAGTCGCGCCTGATCGGCCCGAACTGCCCAGGTATCATCACCCCTGACGCATGCAAGATCGGCATTATGCCGGGTCACATCCACAAGCGTGGTTCGGTTGGCGTTGTGTCCCGTTCGGGCACCCTGACCTACGAAGCTGTGAAACAGACTGCGGACATCGGCCTCGGCCAGTCGACCGCTGTTGGTATCGGCGGCGACCCGATCAAAGGCACAGAGCACATTGACGTGCTGGACATGTTCCTCGACGATCCGGAAACCCAGTCGATCATCATGATCGGTGAAATCGGTGGTTCTGCAGAAGAGGAAGCAGCTGAATTCCTCGCTGAGCAGCGCAAAAAAGGCCGTTGGAAACCGACCGCTGGCTTCATCGCTGGCCGCACAGCCCCTCCGGGCCGTCGCATGGGTCACGCTGGCGCAATCGTCGCTGGCGGCAAAGGTGACGCAGAATCCAAGATCGAAGCTATGAAGTCGGCAGGCATCATCGTTGCAGACAGCCCTGCAACGCTCGGTGAAGCTGTGCTGAAAGCGATCAAGGGCTAAGATGCGCCCGCGTGCTCGTCATATGCAAAACGCAGCGGTCAGCCTCGTGCTGGCCGCTCGTCGCGCATTTTCGGGCAAAGCTATTGGCGGAGGCTGCTGATATGTGCCGCCTTCGCCCCATTTTCGATTTTTCGACCTCGCGCGAAACGCTCGCACCTCGTGTGTTTGTGATGCTGATTGCCGCGCTTGGTCTGATCCTCGTCAGCGCCTTTGCCTATGGCGCGTCGAACGATCCCGATCGCCTCTCTCCTCCGTTCGACACGTGCTACGAAACGCGTGATGGTAAGGTGTCCTACGTCGATGGCCTCGCCTCTGAGGGTTGGATTGATGTGGCTGACCGCGTTGGGGCGATTGCTCGCCTGACTGATGCGTTCTTGCCGATCAACGTGCCCGAACAGCCGTCGGATTGGGCTGGGATCATGGCCTATCGTGCGTCCACCGCCCTGCCCGATGCGAACACCCTGACCGAAGGCCGTGCGATCCTCGAACAAGAAGGCGCTACGCTTTTGCTGGCTGGTTACCGTGCCGACAATGGCGATCTGATGGTCGAGTGCGCGATCGCACTCCCTGACAGTCGCCTGACCGACAACTTCTTTGACGGTGCCGATCAAGACGACGATCACGAAGTCACCGTAACCGATGGCTACCGCATGATGACCCTTTCGGGCCTTCAAGCGGACGGCTCCGAAGCCGCTATCTACGTCATTCAACTGGTTCCCGAAACAGAGCCAGTCCCGCCCCTTGCCGCGTCGAACGCTGTGTTGACGCGCCTGACCATTCCCGCCCCCTCGAACTGAGGTTCAAACTATGAACGATCAATCCCCGAACGACGTGTTCCACGCATCTTCCTTCCTGCAAGGCCACAATGCGGAGTATATTGAGCAGCTCTACGCTCGTTATGCTGACAACCCAAATGCAGTCGACGAAAGCTGGCGCGATTTCTTCGCATCGCTTGGCGACACTCCGTCTGAGGCAAAAGCCGAAGCCGCTGGTGCATCGTGGACCCGCCATGACTGGCCGCCGGTTCCGAACGACGACCTGACCGCTGCGCTGGATGGCCAGTGGCCTGCAGACGCCAAAGCGGCTGGGGACAAGATCAAAGCGAAAGCCGCCGAAAAAGGCGCGTCGATCACCGAAGATCAAGTTCGCCTCGCGGTTCTGGACTCGATCCGTGCGCTGATGATCATCCGCGCCTATCGTATCCGTGGCCACTTGATCGCTGACCTCGATCCGCTGGGCATGCGCGACACCGTTCCGCATCCGGAACTTGATCCGAAATCCTACGGCTTCACGCCTGCGGACATGGATCGTCCGATCTTTATCGACAACGTTCTGGGTCTCGAAGTTGCGACCATGAACGAAATCATGGCAATCGTGCGCCGCACCTATTGCGGCACCTTTGCCCTGCAATACATGCACATCTCCGATCCCGAACAGGCGGGCTGGCTGAAAGAGCGGATCGAAGGTTTCGGCAAAGAGATCACCTTTACCCAGAATGGCCGTAAGGCGATCCTGAACAAACTGGTCGAAGCCGAAGGCTTTGAGAAGTTCCTCCATGTAAAATACATGGGCACCAAACGCTTTGGTCTGGACGGCGGCGAAAGCCTCATCCCAGCGATGGAACAGATCATCAAGCGCGGGGGCGCGCTGGGTGTGAAGGAAATCGTCATCGGTATGCCACACCGTGGTCGTCTGTCGGTTCTGGCAAACGTGATGTCCAAACCTTACCGCGCGATCTTTAACGAATTCCAAGGTGGTTCGTTCAAACCCGAAGACGTTGATGGCTCGGGCGACGTGAAATACCACCTCGGCGCATCGTCCGACCGTTCGTTCGACGGCAACGAAGTGCACCTCTCGCTGACCGCGAACCCGTCCCACCTTGAGGCGGTTAACCCCGTTGTTCTGGGTAAGGCACGCGCGAAAACCGACCAGATGAACGACCAGACCCGTCACTCGGTTCTGCCGATCCTTCTGCACGGTGACGCTGCATTCGCAGGTCAGGGCGTCGTGGCTGAATGTTTCGCCCTGTCGGGTCTGCGCGGTCACCGCACCGGCGGCACCATCCACATCGTTGTGAACAACCAGATCGGTTTCACCACTGCGCCGCACTTCTCGCGTTCGTCGCCCTATCCGACCGACAACGCACTGGTGGTTGAGGCTCCGATTTTCCACGTGAACGGTGACGACCCAGAGGCTGTTGTTCACGCTGCGAAAGTTGCGACCGAATTCCGTCAGAAGTTCCACAAAGACGTTGTCATCGACATCTTCTGCTACCGCCGCTTTGGTCACAACGAAGGCGACGAGCCGATGTTCACCAACCCGGCGATGTACAACCGCATCAAAAAGCACAAAACCACGCTCCAGCTTTACACAGAGCGTCTGGTCAAAGACGGCCTGATCCCCGAAGGCGAGATCGAGGATATGAAGGCCCAGTTCCAAGCCCTTCTGAACGAAGAGTTCGAAGCAGGCCGCGAATACAAACCGAACAAGGCTGACTGGCTCGATGGCCGTTGGTCGCATATGGACCGTCAGAAACAGGGCAAATATCAGCGTGGCAAAACCGCGGTGAAAGAAGCGACCCTGAAAGAAGTTGGTAAGGCTCTGACTACCGTTCCTGAGGGCTTCAACCTACACAAAACCGTTGGTCGCCAGCTCGAAGCGAAAAAGGCGATGTTCGACAGCGGCACTGGCTTTGACTGGGCAACCGCAGAGGCGCTGGCCTTTGGTTCGCTCCAGCTCGAAGGCTATCCCGTTCGTCTGTCGGGTCAGGACGCAACACGCGGCACCTTCTCGCAGCGTCACTCGGCCTTCATCGACCAGCAGACCGAAGATCGTTACTACCCGCTGAACCACATCCGCGAGGGTCAGGCTCAGTACGAAGTGATCGACTCCATGCTGTCCGAATACGCGGTTCTGGGCTTCGAATACGGCTACTCGCTGGCTGAACCGAACGCTCTGACCATGTGGGAAGCCCAGTTCGGCGACTTCGCAAACGGCGCGCAGATCATGTTCGACCAGTTCATCTGTTCGGGTGAATCGAAGTGGCTCCGGATGTCGGGTCTCGTGATGCTCCTGCCGCACGGCTTCGAAGGCCAAGGTCCGGAACACTCTTCCGCACGCCTCGAGCGCTTCTTGCAGCTCTGTGGTGGTGACAACTGGATCGTTGCAAACTGCTCGACCCCAGCGAACTACTTCCACATCCTGCGTCGCCAATTGCACCGCAACTTCCGTAAGCCGCTGGTTCTGATGACGCCGAAATCGCTTCTGCGCCACAAACTCTGCGTCTCGGATATGGCTGACTTTGCCGAAGGTTCGTCGTTCCACCGCGTTCTGTGGGACGATGCGGACACCGAAAAGAAAACCGGTCGTTCGACAGCGAACCTCGTCTCTGACGACAAGATCAAGCGTGTCGTAATGTGTTCGGGCAAGGTCTATTACGACCTCCTCGAAGAGCGTGACGCACGCGGCATCGACGATGTCTACATCCTGCGTCTGGAACAGTTCTACCCGTTCCCAGCACAGTCGATGATGAAAGAGCTTGAGCGCTTTAAAGACGCCGAAATGGTTTGGTGTCAGGAAGAGCCGCGCAACCAAGGTGCATGGACCTTTGTTGAACCCAACATCGAATGGGTCCTCACCCGCATCAAAGCGAAACACAAGCGTCCAGTCTACGCTGGTCGCGCTCCATCGGCATCGCCCGCAACGGGCCTCGCCAGCCAACACAAAGCCCAACAAGAAGCCCTCGTTAACGAGGCGCTGACCATCGAAGGAAAATAACCATGAGCATCGAAGTCCGCGTGCCCACTCTGGGCGAAAGCGTCACCGAAGCCACCGTCGCAACTTGGTTCAAAAAACCGGGTGATGCGGTCGCCGTTGACGAAATGCTGTGCGAGCTGGAAACCGATAAGGTCACCGTCGAAGTGCCGTCTCCGGCAGCTGGCGTGATGGGTGATATCGTCGCAAACGAAGGCGACACCGTTGGCGTTGACGCCCTCCTCGCCCACATCAACGAAGGCGAAGGCGCTGCACCTGCACCGCAAGCGGCGGCTCCTGCTGCGGCTCCTGCCGCTGCTGCTGCACCTGCTGGCAAAGATGTTGAGGACGCACCGTCTGCAAAGAAACTGATGGCTGAAAACAACATGGCCGCTGGCTCTGTTGCTGGCACAGGCAAAGACGGCCGCGTGATGAAAGAGGACGTTCTGAACGCTCTGAACGCACCTAAAGCAGCGGCTCCTGCCGCACCTGCTGCTCCACGCTCTGAAGCAAACGCTGCTCGCGAAGAGCGCGTAAAAATGACCAAGCTGCGCCAGACCATCGCGCGCCGCCTGAAAGAGTCGCAAAACACCGCCGCCATGCTCACCACCTACAACGAGGTGGACATGACCGAAGTGATGGCTCTGCGGAACCAGTACAAAGACCAGTTCGAGAAGAAGCACAAAGTCAAACTCGGCTTCATGTCCTTCTTCACCAAAGCTTGCGTGCACGCTCTGAAAGAAGTGCCGGAAGTGAACGCTGAAATCGACGGCACCGACATCGTTTACAAAAACTACGTAAACATGGGTATCGCTGCAGGCACCCCGACTGGCCTCGTTGTTCCGGTTATCAACGACGCGGATCAGATGTCCTTTGCTGACATCGAAAAAGCGATCGCTGACAAAGGCGCGCGTGCACGTGACGGCAAACTGTCCATGGCCGAAATGCAGGGCGGCACCTTCACCATCTCCAACGGCGGCGTCTACGGCTCGCTGATGTCCTCGCCCATCCTGAACCCCCCGCAGTCCGGTATCCTCGGCATGCACAAAATTCAGGACCGTCCGATGGCCATCAACGGTCAGGTCGTTATCCGCCCGATGATGTATCTGGCTCTGTCCTACGATCACCGCATCGTTGACGGCAAAGGCGCTGTAACCTTCCTCGTTCGCGTGAAGGAAGCCCTCGAAGATCCGCGCCGTCTGTTGATGGACCTGTAAGGCAAAGAGGCCCCGCCTCTTTCACCTTGCACTAACAACTCTCGGGGGGTCCGGGGGGCAGACAGCCCCCCGGCCTCTCAACAAAAGGCACCGATTGAACTCATGACCCCCGAACTCGAAGCCCTCGCATATGCCGCTTTGCTGCAAGGCCTACAGTTTGGCTGGATGTCGATCCGTGCAAACCTCGAACTCGGCGCTGGTGTCACAACAAGCCCCCGTGACCCTGACCGTTTGACCAAACCCTTAGTCGAGATGGTCAGCACCAAAACGGGCCGCCTCTTCCGCGCCATGAACAACCACTTCGAGGCGCTGATCATGTTCACCATCGCGGTCCTTGTGGTCGTGCTGGGGGACAAAACAACCGGATTTTCCGCGGCCTGCGCTTGGACCTACCTCGCGGCCCGCGTTCTCTACGTTCCGGCTTACTATTTCGGCTGGCGCCCTTGGCGTAGCCTGATTTGGATGGTCGGATTTCTCGCAACAATGGCAATGATTGCATCTGCCATTCTCTTTTGACTACGCTTGCCACACTTGTGGCTACTGAACAGGAGACTGCTATGTCCAGCTATGACGTTATCGTAATCGGCGCCGGCCCTGGTGGCTATGTCTGCGCAATCCGTTGCGCCCAGCTGGGGCTGAAGACCGCAGTTGTCGAAGGTCGTGACACCCTCGGCGGCACCTGCTTGAACGTAGGCTGCATCCCGTCCAAGGCCCTTCTGCACGCGTCGCACTCGCTGCACGAAGCCGAAGAGAACTTTGGCAAAATGGGCCTCAAGGTCGCGAAACCCAAGGTCGATTGGGCAGCGATGCTCGATTACAAACAAGGCGTGATCGACGGCAACACCAAAGGCATCGAGTTCCTGTTCAAAAAGAACAAGGTTGATTGGATCAAAGGTTGGGCCTCTATCCCCGAAGCTGGCAAAGTGAAAGTCGGCGACGATATTCATGAGGCGAAGAACATCATCATCGCAACAGGCTCCGAACCTTCTGCCCTACCGGGTATCGAAGTTGACGAGGAAACCGTTGTGACCTCGACCGGCGCATTGGCGCTGAAATCCATCCCAAAATCGATGGTTGTAATCGGCGCTGGCGTCATCGGCCTCGAACTCGGATCGGTTTACAAACGCCTCGGCGCTGATGTGACGGTCGTGGAATTCCTCGACGTGATCACCCCAGGTATGGACGGCGACGTTCAGAAGACCTTCCAAAAGATGCTCGCGAAACAAGGCCTCAACTTTGTCATGGGCGCTGCGGTTCAGGGTGTTGCCAAAGGCAAAGGCAAGAACACCGTCACCTACAAACTGCGTAAAGACGACAGCGAACACAGCATCGACGCCGAAGTCGTTCTGGTCGCCACAGGTCGCCGCCCCTACACCGCAGGCCTCGGCCTCGACGCTCTGGGCGTAGAGATGACCCAGCGCGGTCAGATCGCAACCAATGGCCACTACGCGACCAACATCCCGGGTGTTTACGCCATCGGCGACGCAATCGAAGGCCCGATGCTGGCGCACAAAGCCGAAGACGAAGGCATGGCTGTTGCCGAGGTTATCGCAGGTCAGGCCGGTCACGTGAACTACGACGTGATCCCGGGCGTGATCTACACCGCACCCGAGGTCGCTTCGGTTGGTAAAACCGAAGAGCAGCTCAAAGCCGAAGGTCGCGCATATAAGGTCGGCAAGTTCTCGTTCATGGGCAACGGTCGCGCAAAGGCTGTCTTTATGGGCGACGGTTTCGTCAAAATCCTCGCGGACAAGGCAACTGACCGTATCCTCGGTGCGCACATCATTGGACCAGCAGCAGGCGACCTGATCCACGAGATCTGCGTTGCGATGGAATTCGGCGCAGCTGCCGAAGATCTGGCACGCACCTGCCACGCGCACCCGACCTACTCAGAGGCGGTCCGCGAGGCGGCACTGGCTTGCGGCGACGGCCCGATCCACAGCTAAGACTTCCAAAGGGCGGCCCTCGGGTCGCCCTTTTCATTTGCGCTCCTGAAATTCCCCGATCCCGTCCAAACTCCGCCCCAATTCACAGGCACAAATGTCCTCAAGTTGTAACGAGGAGCCTGCGATATGCGCGGAATGATAACCCTGTTTTCGGTCCTATTGACCCTAGCCCTTATGCCATCACAGGCAGAGGCCAAACGATATTCCATTCCGAACACAGGCTTTGGCGAGAGCCTGCAATTCGTCGCCGAAACCGATCAAGTTGATCCCAACGGCAATCCGATGTCGCTTTGCTATCTTGGTGAAGGCATCGTTCTTTTGTCGGCCCAAATGACCTTTGAGGTTCAGGGCTATGTCCTCGCCGAAAACCGTTGCGAGGCCGATAGCTATTTCGAACTCACGCTCCAACAAATGATCATGGGCAAGGCCGCTGGCCTGATCCCCGCCGACGTGCCGCTTGTGCCTGAAACCCCTGCTGATATCAAACTGCGCAACTATGGGTTCTATGGTCTGATCGCGTTCATCATCGGCGTTGGCTTGCTCACGAAACTCATCGCTTCCAGGGGTGGTTTGCAGGTCATGACCAGCAAACGCGGGTCGCGTAAGTCCCGCTATAACGACGAAACCGCCGTCCATGCCTTGGCCGCGATGTGCTATGTCGCGACCTGCGATGGTGACTATGACCAACGCGAGATCAAACAGATTTCCCAGACGCTAAGCGCTCTCACAGGTTGCGTTTATACGCCGAAACAGATCATCGAGATGCTCAACTACACCGCCCAAGACAGCGACGCGGTTTCGGCCATCGGTGCGGACCTAAGCGAAAACGACCGCCATATCGTGATGGAGGCCGCAATGCGCATCGCCTTTGCAGACGGTAAGGTCGAGCAGGTCGAATATGACGCCATCGCCCGCATCGCGACCCTCTTGCAGGTTTCAGCACAGGTGATGCGTGATCTGATCCAGAAAATCGCGCACGCAGGTACGGGTCAGCCCGCGACAGCCTAACCCCTAAGGAGCCGTAGACCTTGGGTCACGTCGGCCCGCACGGCAAGCCGCAGCCCTGGTTCGTCGCCTGCCTTGAGCGCTGATAGGATCAGACGGTGATGTGGTGGCGGCTCTTTGCGGTTTAGACGCCCATAGAGCGCCCGCATCGTTGGCCCCATCTGGAGCCATACCGTCTCCGTCATCATCAACATCGCAGGTGCTTGTGCCCGTAGATAGAGCGTGCGGTGGAACTCTAGGTTCATGCGGATGTAGCCAATCGCATCATGCCGCGCGACCATCTGACTGACCGCCTGATTGATCGTCTCAAGCCGTTCGATCAGAGCAAAGTGCGCACGTGGCAAAGCGCGACTCGCCAGTTCGGGTTCAAGCATCGCACGCAGGGCCGCCAATTCCTCGATCCGTTCATTGGACAGTTCTGGCGTTGATACGCGCCCCGATGAGGACAAGAACAACGCGCCTTCCGCGACCAACCGACGGACGGCCTCGCGGGCGGGGGTCATGGACACGTCGAACTGTTTGCCAATGCCGCGCAGGGTCAACGAAGCCCCCGGCATGATCTCTCCGTGCATGACCTGCATACGCAAGGTGCGATACACCCGTTCATGGGCAGCGGCAGAGGGATCAGTGGGGCGGCTAGACGGTATCATGTGTCGTTTGTGATCACAAAAATTGCGCTCGTCAATCGCTGAACCGCACCCGATGCAGAACCTGCCCTTCGGTTTTCAGCCAGTGACGGGGGTCCTCATAGTCGGGGTAAATATCGGCCACGACATCCCAGAACGATTGAGAATGGTTCATTTCGACCAAATGCGCGACCTCATGCGCCGCTACGTAATCGAGCACCTCTGGAGGGGCCATAATCAACCGCCAGCTATACATCAGATCACCCGCAGAGGTGCACGACCCCCAGCGCGACCGTGTGTCCCGTAGGCTCAGTCGCCCGTAGCTGCGCCCCAGACGGGCTGCATAGCGATCTGACGCCTCGGCCAAGGCATCGCGGGCCTGATGTTTCAAAAAGGCCAGAACGCGCGTCCCTGCCCGATCTGGATCGTTGGGCACCTCCAACACCTCGCCCGTGAACCGCACCCGTTTGCCGGTGGTGCCCACAACGGGCACCTCATCCCCGCGAAACAGAACCGTTCCGTCGATCCCAACGGTGCGCTCTTCTCCCATCTTGTCCAGATGTGACCGCAGCCAAAGCTCCCGTTCACGCACAAAGGCGATTCCTTCGCGTTCATCCACGCGGGTCGGCATTGTCAGCGTCACGCGACCATCCAACCGCGAGATTCGCAGCGAAATTCGCCGCGCACGTGCAGAACGGCGCAGATTCACCGAAATCGGGGGGTTGCCAGCAAGCGTTATACGGCTCATATGCCTGTTCCTGATGTAAACCGGTGTCAAAGCCTTTGACACCATGGATGGCTTATGGCAGGTGGCATCATTCCACCGCAAGAGCGTGACAGATTGAAGGGATAGCCATGCCCAATGAAGAATGGGGAACAAAACGGATTTGCCCAACCACAGGCAAGCGTTTTTACGACCTAAACAAAAACCCGATCGTTAGCCCCTACACGGGCGAGGTCGTCAATATCGACTCGTCGAAAACCCGCACCATGATTGCGGACGCAGAAGACGCGCAGACCAAGAAAATGAAGGTCGAAGACGCGGATGATGATCTGATCCTCGACGATGATGACGACGAAGACGTAGATCTGGGCGATGATGTGCTCGACGAAGACGACGACGATACCGTGTCGTTCGACGATCTGGGCGACGTTGCTGCAGGCGACGACGAAGACTAAAAAATTCCGGCTCGGGCGAAATTTGCACTTGCACCCGCCCGAGCCAGCGCATAATCAGCGCAGCACGGCAGAAATGCCTACATTGATGGGGCCTTAGCTCAGCTGGGAGAGCGCCTGCATGGCATGCAGGAGGTCAGCGGTTCGATCCCGCTAGGCTCCACCAAATCCCCCCCCTTTACACCTTGATCACGTAGTCTTTGACCGTTGTTTCAACGACTTCCCACGTGCCTGAAAACCCTGGTCGGATGATAAAGCTATCGCCCGCTTTAACGGTTTTCTCTGATCCATCATCCCCGCGCAGGATCGAGTGTCCCGCAAGGATGCGGCAGTATTCCCATTCGTCATAAGACACCTTCCAAACCCCCGGTGTCGCCTGCCAAATCCCCGCATAGATACCGTCGCGATCTTCGATGTCCCACGAGGTAAAGACTGGATCGCCTGCGATGACCTTGGACGGGTCTGGGCGGCTCTCGACAGGATCAGCGGCGGATTGGGTGATGGATTGAAGTAGCGTCATGGGGGTCCCCTCTTTTGCCGCGATCAAATCCGAACCCATGCGTGATTGCCACATCTTTCTGAACAAAGCCCGTGGCTTGCCGTTATAGGTTGCATGATCGTCCCTGAACGCTAGGGTCGCGCCATATTTTATAACGTTGATCTTGGACTATCGGATGGCACCCTCTTTTGGCACCAGTGGCTTGCGTGGACTTGTCACTGAACTCACCCCCGAGCTGGTAACAGCCTATGTACAGGCGTTTTTGTCGGTCTGCCCTCATGGCGGTGCGCTCTTTGTTGGTCGGGACCTGCGACCATCGTCACCTGACATCGCGGGCCAAGTGATCGCTGCCGCTCGTGCCGTCGGCATTCGTGCGGTGGATTGCGGTGCAGTACCAACCCCCGCACTGGCCTTGGCCGCAATGTCCGCAGGCGCGGCAGCCGTGATGGTAACAGGCAGCCACATCCCCGCCGATCGCAACGGGCTAAAGTTCTACGTCCCGTCAGGTGAGATAAGCAAAGAGGACGAGGCCGCAATCAGTGCAGCCTATGCCGCGAAACAGGCTCCCGCAGCGGGCAATGGCGCGCTCGACCAGATCGACGCGACTACCCCCTATATCGCCCGCTACGTGACCGCTTTTGGCGCTGAGAGCCTCGCTGGGCTGACCATCGGCGTCTATGAACATTCCTCTGTCGCGCGTGACATAATGGCGGATGTGCTGACTGCCTTGGGCGCGACTGTAGTGCGCTTTGGTCGGTCCGAAGTATTCATCCCCGTCGATACCGAAGCCGTCGATCCCGAGACGCGTACCATGCTCGAAACGCTCTGCCGCGAACATGGGCTCGATGCGATTGTGTCGACAGATGGCGATGCAGACCGCCCGATGGTCACGGATGCAAACGGTCAAGTCATTGTCGGCGATGTGCTGGGCGTGATGACCGCGCTGATGCTTGCTGCGGATACGATCTGCACCCCCGTGTCATCGAACGACATGGTGCGCCGTCTGCCAGAGTTTGGATCGGTCCACCTGACCCGTATCGGATCGCCCTATGTGATCGCCGCAATGGAAGAGGCGCAAAAGAACCCGGCCAATCATGTGGTCGGATTTGAGGCGAACGGCGGGTTCCTGATCGGGTTCGAGGCGATCCTCAAAGGCCCGCTGCCCCCGCTTATGACCCGCGATAGCCTTTTACCGATTATCGCCCCGCTTGCCTCGGCCAACTTGGCTGGCAAATCCTTGGCTGACTGCGTTGCCGAACTTCCGCCATGCTTTACCGCGGCCGACCGCGTGCAAGAGATCAACCGCGATAAGGCGGCCGTATTCCTCTCGTCCCTGATCGAAGATGCAACCGTGCGCGCGACCTTTTTCGCGCCCTCAGGCAGCATCAACAGCGTTGATCTAACCGACGGCCTGCGGGTGAACTTTGACAACGGTCAGGTCGTGCACCTTCGCCCATCGGGCAATGCCCCCGAATTCCGCGTTTACGCACAATCCCAGAGCGCCGCAGACGCGGTCGAACTGGTTGAGACATATATGGCCCGCGTGGCCGCAGAGGTTTTGTAAGGATGACGACGCAACAACGAACCGCACTGGTAACGGGCTCTTCGGGCTTTATCGGGTTTCACCTTTGCCAAAAGCTGCTCGACGATGGGTTCCGTGTTGTCGGCATCGACAACCTGTCGGACTACTACGATGTCGCGTTGAAACAGCGCCGCCAGTCGATCCTGCTACAGAACCCGAATTTCCGCGTCATCAACGACAATATCGAAGCGCCGGGCCTGATGATGTCCCTCTTTGCCGAGGAAACCCCTGACGTCATCATCCACCTCGCAGCACAGGCAGGCGTGCGGTATTCGATCGACAATCCGCGTGCCTATCTGGAAAGCAACATCGTCGGCACCTTTGAAATTCTAGAGGCCGCCCGCGCCTATCCACCCGCACACATGCTGCTGGCCTCGACCTCGTCGGCCTATGGTGCGAACACGGTGATGCCTTATCAGGAAACGGTCAAAGCGGACCATCAGATGTCCTTCTACGCCGCTACGAAAAAGGCGACAGAGGCGATGGCACATTCCTATGCGCACCTCTACCACCTGCCCGTTACGATGTTCCGCTTCTTTACCGTCTACGGCCCGTGGGGACGCCCCGATATGGCACTGTTCAAATTCACAAAGGCGATTCTGAATGGTGATCCGATCGACGTTTATAACCACGGCGATATGAAGCGCGACTTCACCTATGTGACCGACCTCGTCGAAGGCATCCGCCTACTGATTGACGCAGTTCCCAAACGTCTGGACAAGGTGCCCGAGGGCGACAGCCTTTCCCCTGTGGCCCCGTGGCGCGTGGTGAACATTGGCAACTCTGACAGTGTGCAATTGACCGATTTCATCGCCGCGATCGAAGAGGCGACAGGCAAAACCGCAACCCGCAACATGATGCCAATGCAGGCGGGCGACGTGCCCGCGACGTGGGCCGATGCCTCGCTTTTGCAGACGCTGACGGGTTACAAACCACAAACGAATGTCCGCGACGGGGTGCAAGCCTTTGTCGATTGGTATCGCGATTACTACGAGGTCTAAGATGAAGATTGCCGTTGCAGGACTGGGCTATGTGGGCCTCTCGAACGCTGTGCTTTTGTCGCAGAACAATGAGGTGACCGCAGTCGATATTTCGGAAAACCGCGTGCAAATGGTGAACGGTGGCAAATGCCCCATCGTTGACAAAGAGATGGAAGAGTATCTGTCGCGCGGCGACCTGCGCCTCTCTGCGACGACCAGCACCGATGCCTACCGCGATGCAGAGTTTGTGATCGTCGCGACGCCCACGAACTATGATCCGCAAAATAACTACTTTGACACCTCCTCGGTCGAGGATATCATCCGTGCCGTTATTGCACAGAACCCCAAGGCAACGATTGTCGTTAAATCGACGATCCCCGTGGGCTTTGTCGAACGGGTTCGCGAAGAACTGAACACGGATCAAGTGATCTTTTCGCCCGAATTCCTGCGCGAAGGCCGCGCCCTCTATGACAACCTGCACCCCAGCCGGATCATCGTTGGCGAACGCTCGGACCGCGCCCGCCGCTTTGCCGATGTTCTGCTTGAAGGGGCAATCACCAAAGACGTTGAGGTTCTTTTCACCGACCCGTCCGAGGCCGAAGCGATCAAACTCTTTGCCAATACCTACCTCGCCATGCGCGTCGCGTTCTTTAACGAACTCGACAGCTATGCCCTGTCGCGCGGCATGGACAGCCGTCAGGTTATCGAAGGCGTAAGCCTCGATCCCCGCATCGGCAGCCACTATAACAACCCGTCCTTTGGCTACGGCGGCTACTGTCTGCCCAAGGATACCAAGCAGCTCCTCGCAAACTACTCTGAGGTGCCGCAGAACCTCATTGCTGCGATTGTGGACGCGAACCGCACGCGCAAAGACTACCTGTCTGACCGTATCATTGAGATGAAGCCGAAACAGGTTGGCGTCTATCGCCCCGTCATGAAAGCGGGCTCGGACAATTACCGCCAGTCGTCGGTGCAAGGCATCATGAAACGGGTGAAGGCCAAAGGGATCAAAGTCGTGGTCTACGAGCCCGTCCTCGACGCGCCTGATTTCTTTGGGTCAGAGGTTATCCACGACCTGAACGCCTTCAAAGACCAATGCGATGTGATCATCGCCAACCGCATGACCGACGATATTCGGGATGTCGCGGATAAGGTCTTTACCCGCGACCTCTTTGGCGAGGACTAAGAGAAACGCCCGCCGAATGTGGCGGGCGTTTTCGTTTATCCAGCGAGCAGGGCCGCGTTGCCCCCTGCGGCTGTTGTGTCGATGCACAGGTGCCGTTCGTGCGTCACATGACCAAGGTCAGGCATATCCGTGATCAGCGGAATGATCGGCCCCTTACGACGCGCCAGTGCCTCCACATAGGGGCGCGCACCGTTGCCCCACCAGATCGCACCGTGGAACCCGTTCAGCGTGGCGAGGGCAGAGGGCGCCAGTTCACCTTGCACCGCGATCGCAACACCGCCCAAGGCTTCGACCGCTGCGACCTGTGCCGCTACAGCCTCTACCCCTGGACCCATACAGAGGATCGGGCCACGCGGCAGGATAGAGAGCGTGTTGGCCTCACCCGTTGGACCGGGGAGTTCGATCTGACGAATGATGCCATTAGACTTGGCCGCGTTGATTGCGTCTTGGGTATCCGACAGGTCCGCAGCCGTTTCCCAATCCGCGCCCTTTGCTGCCGATTTCGGTGCCGCAAATCGATAGAGGTACTGCGGACCGCCAGCTTTTGGCCCAGTGCCCGACAGCCCCTCACCGCCAAACGGCTGGCTACCGACGACTGCACCGATCTGGTTACGGTTCACATAGAGGTTCCCGACATGGATACCGTCCGCGACTTCTTGGACGCGATTATCAATGCGGGTGTGCAGACCAAAGGTCAGGCCAAAGCCCTTTGCGTTCACCGCATCAATCACCTTTTGCAGGTTCGCCCCCTTAAAGGTCGCGACATGCAGCACTGGTCCGAAAATCTCGCGCTCTAGATCTTCGATCCCGTTCAACTTGATCATGGTCGGCGCGATGAAGTTCCCAGCATTGGGCACGGGCAGTTGATGCAGGACGGACCCATTGGCGGCGTCGATATAGGCGCCGATTTCTGAATAAGCGTCTTGATCGATGACTGGGCCGACGTCAGTGTTCAGGCTCCACGGATTACCAACAACCAGCTCGTCCATCGCGCCCTTAATCATGTCGATCACATGCGGGGCGACGTCCTCTTGGATGTAGAGGCAGCGCAGGGCGGAACACCGCTGACCCGCCGATTGGAAGGCCGAGGCCACGACATCGCGCACCGCCTGTTCAGGCAGCGCGGTCGAGTCGACGATCATCGCATTCAGACCACCTGTTTCCGCGATCAGCGGCGCAGACGGCGACATATGCTTCGCCATGGACTTGCGGATGATCAACGCCGTGTCGGTCGAGCCTGTGAACACCACACCCGCAATCCGTTTGTCCGATGTCAGCGCAGCACCAACTGTGCCGCCCTGCCCCGGCAGCAATTGCAGCGCAGAGGCGGGAACACCTGCTTCGATCATCAGGCGCACGGCGATGGTGGCAACAACAGGCGTTTGCTCTGCTGGTTTCGCCAAGACCGCGTTCCCGACAGCCAGCGCTGCCGCGATCTGGCCCGTGAAAATCGCCAAGGGGAAGTTCCACGGGCTGATCGCGGTAAAGATGCCCCGCGGGAAATGATCTGCCTCTTCGGCCTGATCCGCGTAGTAACGCAAGAAATCGACCGCCTCGCGCACTTCACCAACAGCATCGAGCAACGTCTTGCCTGCCTCTTGGGCAAGGGCCGCAAAGATCAGACCGTAGTTTTCCTCGTAAAGGTCAGCCGCCTTGCGCAAGACCGCCGCACGTTCAGCAACAGGCGCATACCACACCTTTGCATCCGCAATGGCGCGTTCAACGGTTGCGCTGTCAGCCTCGACCACGGTCGCGATGGTTTCACCCGTTGCAGGATTGATCACGGGAACCTCCACGCCTGTGGCTGGCGATACCGTGATTGGGCCAGCGTTGGGCAAGGCCACATCGCGCGCGGCAAAGACCTCTGCCAGCGTTTGTTCATCGCTCAAATCCCAACCCTTGGAGTTTGTGCGACCAGCGCCGAAAATCTCGGACGGGAGGACAAGGCCTGTTGGGGCCGTCGCTGTCTTGACCGCTTCAAACGGGTCGGTCGCGATCAATTCGGGCGAAACGGCCTCGTCCACGATCTGGTGCACGAACGACGAGTTCGCACCGTTTTCGAGCAAGCGACGCACGAGGTAAGCGAGCAGGTCACGATGTGCGCCGACAGGCGCATAAATGCGGCAGCGACCTTTGGTATCCTTGAGCACGATGTCATGCAGACGTTCGCCCATGCCATGAAGGCGCTGGAATTCGAACGGACGACCCTCTGCCATCTCCAGAATAGCGGCAACGGTATGGGCGTTATGTGTCGCGAACTGTGGGTAGATGCGATCGGTGTAATCAAACAGCTTTTTCGCGTTGGAAATATAGCTCACATCGGTCGCAACCTTCGAGGTGAACAGCGAAAACCCGTCGAGGCCTTGCACCTGCGCCAGTTTCATTTCCGTGTCCCAATAGGCACCCTTTACAAGGCGCACCATGATCCGACGGTCGAGGCGTGTTGCGGTTTCATAAAGCCAATCCAGCGCCGCCCCTGCCCGCTTACCGTATGCCTGAACCACAACACCAAACCCGTCCCAACCCGCGAGGCTTTCGTCGGACAGAACAGCCTCAATCACCTTGAGCGACAGAACCAGACGATCCTGTTCTTCGGCGTCGATGTTGAACCCCATCCCTGCCGCTTTGGCCTTTTGCGCAAGTTCCAGAACCACGGGCACCAGTTCGGCAATCACGCGGTCCTCGTGGGCGACCTCGTAACGCGGGTGAAGCGCGGAGAGTTTGATCGAAATCCCAGGGTTCGCTTCAACACTGCCTTTGGTGCACGACGCCGCGATCCCATCGATAGCGTTGGAATAGGCGATCGCATAACGGCGGGCATCCTCTGCAGTCCGCGCCGCCTCGCCCAGCATATCGTAGCTGTAGGTGTAGCCTTGCGCCTCTAGCTTTGCCGCGCGGTCGAGCGCCTTTGCGATGGTTTCGCCCAGAACGAACTGGCGTCCCATTTCCTTCATCGCACGCCCAACGGCGGTGCGGATCACAGGTTCGCCCAGACGTTTGATCGCGCCACGTAGAACACCAGCCATCCCCGGCTTTTCATCGTCGAGCACGCGGCCCGTCAGCATCAGCGCCCAAGTCGAAGCGTTCACCAGCGACGATGACGCTTCACCCAAGTGTTTACCCCAATCCGACGGCGCGATCTTATCCTCGATCAGTGCGTCGATGGTGTCCGCATCTGGCACGCGCAACATGGCTTCGGCCAAGCACATAAGCGCGACGCCCTCGCGGGTCGATAATCCGTATTCGGACAGGAAGTGCTCCATCAGGCTCGGGTCCGCAGAGGTGCGGATATTCCGAACCAAGCCCGCCGCACGCGCCGAGATTTTGGTGCGCGTCTCTGCCGACAAATCGGCCTGCTGGATCAGCGATTGAAGCAGGTCAGCTTCGGGAGCGAATTTCATAGAGCGTGTGAACGCGGTCATGGGCCGTGCAGGCATTGCTGTCACCTAGAATGGAAGTTTCAGCTATAATCCTGTTTTGCCGCGAATTTTGAAATGGGTCTTTTGACTGTATTGATGCTAATTTGCAATCTTTTGACCTGCAAATTTATCAACTTTCAAATCATGACCCCTTTCAGTCCACTTATGACAGTGAATTTTCCCATTTGAAATCTGGCCGCCGAGTCTTTCAAATCACTGCTTATTTCTTCTCGAATTTTTAACCATTTCCCAAAATACTCTGCGAAGGTTCCGCACATTTTTATGAAAATGTTTGGAATTTCCCCGCACTTACTTCGGTTCACTTGCTACATTTACCCCACGGCCCTACCACGGCCCAATTGCGACGCTTTTGGATAGAAAATGATTACACCGATTATACTTTGCGGCGGTTCTGGCACACGGCTCTGGCCGTTGTCCCGTAAGTCCTATCCAAAGCAGTTCGTGCCGCTCGTTGGTGACAAAACCCTGTTTCAAGGTTCAGCCCTCCGCATGACAGGCACCGATTTCGCAGCGCCAATCGTAATCACCAACTCCGATTTCAGGTTCATCGTGACCGAGCAGTTGCAAGAGGTCGGCATCGACCCCGGCGCGATTATGATCGAACCCGAAGGCCGCAACACTGCGCCTGCGGTCCTCGCCGCGGCCCTCTATGTCGCGCGCAAAGACCCTGATGCGGTCCTGCTGGTCGCCCCGTCTGACCACATTATTCCTGATACCAAGGCGTTCAAAGCCGCGATTGAGGCTGGCCTCAGCGCCGTTGACAGCGGTCAACTCGTGACCTTTGGGATCACCCCGACCCATCCTGAAACCGCCTACGGCTATCTGGAACTATCGACCCCATCGGACGGCCAACCCGTTGCGCTCAAACGGTTTGTCGAAAAACCAGACGCCCAACGCGCCGCACAGATGTTGGCCGAGGGGTCGTTCCTCTGGAACGCAGGTATATTCCTCTTCCGCGCCCGCGACATCATCGCAGCCTTTGAAACCCATGCCCCCGACCTGATGGCCCCCGTAACGGCAGCGATTGAAACGGGTCATGTCGACCTCGGCTTCTGCCGCCTCGGGCCTGAGGCTTGGGCGGGTGCCAAAGACATCTCCATCGACTACGCCGTTATGGAAAAGGCCGACAACCTGTCGGTCGTGCCCTTTGACGGTGGCTGGTCCGATTTGGGCGGCTGGGATGCCGTCTGGCGGGAAAGCGACGCGGATACCAACGGCGTCGTCACCTCTCGCGATTGATTGCGCCGACAGCCTATTGCGGTCTGACAGCGACCGACTAGAGGTCGTGGGCATCGGCCTGAAAAACGTAATGGCCATCGCGATGAACGATGCGGTTTTGATCGCCGACATGTCCCGCGCCCAAGATGTGAAAAAAGCCGTCGACGTGCTCAAGGCCAAAGGCTCGACGCAAGCGACCACCTTCCCCAAAGATCACCGCCCTTGGGGCTGGTTCGAAAGCCTCGCCATCAGTGACCGTTTTCAGGTCAAACGCATTCATGTGCACCCCGGTGCGGCGCTGTCCCTGCAGAGCCACCACCACCGTGCCGAACACTGGATTGTCGTGACGGGCACCGCCGAGGTCACCATCGACGACAAGGTCCAATTGGTGACGGAAAATGAATCCGTCTACATCCCCCTCGGCGCGGTACATCGCATGAGAAATCCCGGCAAAGTCCCGATGGTCCTAATCGAGGTCCAGACGGGTGCCTACCTCGGTGAAGATGACATCATTCGATACGAAGATGTCTATGCTCGCGGACAAGGAGCGAAAGGCTAACCTTCATGAAAAAAGCTCTTATTACGGGGGTAACTGGCCAAGACGGCAGTTACCTAGCGGAATTCCTATTGTCTAAAGGCTATGAAGTTCACGGGATCAAACGCCGTGCATCATCCTTTAACACCCAGCGCGTCGACCACATTTACGAGGATCGACACACCGACAATGCGCGCTTCAAACTGCACTATGGCGATCTGACGGACACGTCGAACCTGACCCGCCTGATCCGCGATATTGAGCCCGATGAGATCTATAACTTGGGCGCACAGTCCCATGTGGCTGTGTCGTTCGAAGCACCTGAATATACTGCGGATGTCGACGCCATGGGCACGCTGCGTATCCTCGAAGCGATCCGTTTCCTAGGCCTCGAGAAAAAGACGCGGTTCTATCAGGCCTCGACCTCTGAACTCTTCGGCCTCGTCCAAGAAACCCCGCAGCGCGAGACGACACCGTTTTACCCGCGTTCGCCCTACGCGGTGGCGAAAATGTATGCCTATTGGATCGCCGTGAACTACCGCGAAAGCTACGGCATGTATGCCTGCAACGGCATCCTCTTTAACCATGAATCCCCGCGTCGTGGTGAGACATTTGTGACCCGCAAGATCACCCGCGGATTGGCGAATATCGCGCTCGGCCTCGAAGATTGCCTCTACATGGGCAACATCGACAGCCTGCGCGATTGGGGCCACGCCAAAGACTACGTGCGGATGCAGTGGATGATGCTGCAACAGGAGACGCCAGAGGATTTCGTGATCGCGACAGGCGTTCAGTATTCGGTACGCGAATTCATCACGTGGACCGCCGCAGAGCTGGGCATTTCGGTCGAGTTCACAGGCAAAGGCGTCGATGAGGTCGCGACTGTGACAGGGATCAACGGCGACTTGGCCCCCGCGCTGAAAGTGGGTGACGTGATCATGCGTATCGACCCGCGCTACTTCCGCCCCGCAGAAGTTGAAACGCTATTGGGTGATCCGACCAAGGCCAAGAAAGTGCTCGGCTGGGTGCCCGAAATCACCGCCCAACAGATGTGCGCAGAGATGGTCGCTGAGGATCACAAATCCGCGCGGCGTCTGCAACTACTCAGGGAATACGGGCTCGAACTGCCTGTAGCACTGGAGGGCTGACATGACCTACGATCTGACGGGCAAACGTATCTGGGTCGCGGGGCACCGCGGCATGGTCGGCGGCGCGGTCGTGCGGCGTCTGGGGTCCGAGGGCTGCAAGGTCATCACCGCAGGTCGTGACGTAGTCGATCTGGTGGACCAAAAGGCCGTCCACGATTGGATGAAAGCGACAAAACCCGACGCAATCGTGCTCGCTGCCGCGAAGGTCGGCGGCATCCACGCGAACGCCAGCTATCCCGTGGATTTCCTCTACGAGAACCTGATGATCGAGGCGAACATCCTCCATGCCGCCCACGAGGCCGATGTGGAGCGCCTTCTGTTCCTCGGCTCTTCCTGCATTTACCCAAAGTTTGCGGATCAACCGATCCAAGAGGCCAGCCTCCTCACGGGTGTATTGGAGCCGACGAACGAATGGTATGCGATTGCGAAAATCGCGGGCCTCAAACTGGTTCAAGCCTACCACAAACAACATGGCCGCGACTGGATTTCGGCCATGCCCACGAACCTCTACGGTCCGGGCGACACCTACGATCTAGCGACCAGCCACGTCCTTCCTGCGCTATTGCGCAAGTTCCACGAGGCCAAAGAGCGTGGCGACAAAGAGGTCGTCGTTTGGGGCACGGGCACTCCGCTTCGCGAGTTCCTGCATTGTGATGATCTGGCTGACGCGCTGGTGTTCCTGCTGCGCAACTATTCGGGCAACGACCACATCAACGTGGGGTCTGGCGTTGAGGTCACGATCAAAGAACTAGCCGAAACCATCGCAGAGGTCGTCGGCTATGACGAGGCCCTGACGTGGGACACCACAAAGCCCGACGGCACCCCACGCAAACTGATGGACAGTTCCCGCCTGCATGCGTTGGGCTGGAACAACGTGCGTGATCTCAAAGAAGGGATCGCGCAGACCTACGCGGATTGGATCGCCAATGGCTAGGGTCGCTTCAAACGATGTGATCTATGACGTCCTCGGCGTGCCAATCACCGCGACAAACCTCCAATCCGCCGCTGACCGCATTCATGGATGGAAGGGTGGGCAGTCCCGCTATGTCGGCTGCCGCGATGTGGCGAGCCTCATGGTCATGGCAGAGACACCTGACCTGCTGGCGATTGCGAAAAACGCGGCGATGAACGTGCCCGATGGCGCACCTGTCGCGCTTCTTGGGCGGATCAAAGGCCATGCGGTCAGCCGTACCTGCGGCCCTGACCTCATGGAAAAACTACTCACCGATCCCGCCTATCATGACCTGAAACATTTTTTTTACGGTGGCAAAGACAGGATCGCTGAGTTGCTTGCGCAGAGGTTTACAGCCAAAGGCGCCCAGATCGTCGGAACCTATTGCCCGCCCTTTCGCCCTCTGACGCCGACCGAAGACGCGAGGATCATTGCGCAAATCCACAACAGCGGTGCCGACGTCGTTTGGGTCGGGATTTCGTCGCCAAAGCAAGACATCTGGATGGCGGAACACCTTGGGCGCATCAACGCAACGATGATCGGAGTGGGGGCCGCGTTCGATTTCCATTCTGGTGCCGTTGAACGTGCCCCAAAGTGGATGCAACGCGTTGGATTGGAATGGTCGTTCCGACTGCTTCAGGAACCTCGCAGGCTGTGGCGGCGGTATCTCATCCTCGCCCCGAAATTCGTGTTTCGCGTCCTGACCACAAACATAGGGACAGCATAACAATGTCCAGTCTGTCAGGGTTACGCGTTGTTTTCGCCACCACCGTCCTACCCGATGAGCGGGCCAATGGCGGTGAGATTTGTTCGCAGGAATTCATCGACGTTCTGCACGACAATGGCGCCGAGGTCAGGGTCGTTGGATATGAACGGGTGGGTCGCGGCCCGCTGCCCCCCGATCCATCGGTCTATTCTGCTGGGCCGTGGTTTATCGAGATGGCCGATGCTGGTTGGCGCCGTTTTATATGGCTGGCACAGGCGTTCCTCACCCATGCACCTTTTACCCAGACCAAGTTCAAAAGCACCGCCTATGTCCGCGCGTTGCGAAACGCGCTGGGTGACGGGGCCGACGTCCTAATCATCGACCACGCGCATATGGGTTGGGTCGCGGAATTACCCGACCTGCCCGCTCGCAAACTGTTCATCGCGCACAATTTGGAACATTCGCTCTATAATGATATCGCGCAGAACGGTTCGACGGCAAAACGAGCGATATATGGCCGTGAGGCACAGTTACTCATGGCCAAAGAGGCGACTCTGGGGGCCGAATGCAGCGCCACGGTCACCCTATCCAACGCGGACCGCGATGGCCTTGCCCGTTTGGGCGTCCCCGCCGACAAGATCACCGTCATCGACCTGCCTGGACAAGCGTTCGACCTGACCCAGCCCGTGCAGCCGAAAGCCTATGACATCGGCCTCATCGGAAGCTGGCAGTGGGACGTAAACCGCCAAGGTATCCTGTGGTTTCTCTCCAACGTCTTACCCCATCTGCCGAACAACCTGACCGTCGCCATTGCGGGCAGTGGTTCGGAGACGTTGCCAACCAACGATCCCCGCGTGAAGAAACTGGGGCGCGTTCCCGACGCGGGGCAGTTCATGCGCGCTTGCCGAGCACTCGCTGTCCCGACGGTGATGGGATCGGGCATTCAACTCAAAACCATCGAAGGCATTTCGGTTGGCGTCCCGATGGTCGTCACGCCCTTGGCCTTGCGCGGGATCGATGACGCGCCATCGCATGTCCGAGCCGCTCAGACCGGCGTCGAATTTGCGGCGGCCCTGACCGAAGCGATGACCTCCACCCCAACGGAGATCGACCCCAAATGGGCCAGCCGCCGCCATGAGCGATTCCGCGAAACTCTGCTTTCGGTCTTCGAACAGATCGGGGGCGCGGCATGACACAGAACATTCTGATCAATTCGCTCCCCAAGAGCGGGACGCATCTGCTGGAAAAGGCGCTCATGGTCTTGGGTGGCGCGGCGCGCGAAAATGGGCGAACCGTTCTCGAACGGGCGACAGATAAGATCGGTCTCACACCGCCACCCTTCCTCGACCGTCGAACTGCAGGGCGTTGGGGAAGGCTGCGCGGCTACGGACAGCGCGATCAGAGCGTGCATCCCACGGACGTTCCCGTCGGGGTCTTTTCGCCCTATTTCGTTCCCCGCTCCGTGTTCGAAAGCTGGCTCCGAAACCGTCCGCTAACCTCTTTTGGCAAAGCACATGTGCCTTTCAGCCCCGCCGCAATGGAGGCCTTTGACGTCACTCAGACGAAGGCCATCACCATTCTGCGTGACCCTCGCGCGGTGGCGGCCTCGATGATCCCCTATGTCTTGGATGCGCGGAACTGGAACCATTATTTGCGCCCCTTTTACGAGACCCTGACCGAGGACGAACGCGTCAATTTCACCATTTACGGCGGATACGCCAATCCGCCAGGACTGGCTGTCAAATCGCTAAATGACGCGTTCGAGAGCGTGCTAAATTGGGACCAACATGTCGGCACCCTGATCATCAAATTCGAAGACCTCGTTGGACCCCAAGGGGGCGGCACCACCGACGCACAATCGGCGTGTTTTCAGGCCATTGCCGCGCATCTGAAACTCCCTATGACCGATGATCTCTGGGCAAAGGTGAGCCAAGTCTTTGACCCGTCCTCACCAACCTTTCGCGGGGGACGGATCGATGGATGGCGGGATCGGCTGACGCCAAGCCAAATCGCGCGAGTTGAGGCCTCTCTCAACCCTGCTCTGATGCGACGGGCGGGATATGACGACTGAGAAAACAGCCATAAAAGGCAGCATGATCCTCGCCATTGCCCGCGTCGGCACCATGGTGCTCGGCTTTGGGATCAATGTGCTTTTGGCGCGCGTTCTGCCCATCGAGAGCCTCGGCACGTATTTTCTTTTGACGAGCTTTGCTCAAGTGGCGGCCTTGATTGCGCTCGGAGGGTTTAACCAAAGTACGGTGCCAATGCTGTCGGGGTCTGACCGTGGTTGGCCTGTCATACGGGGTAGCGGGCTGTTCCTTATCCTCTCGATCAGCGTTATTTGCGGCGTTGCGATCCTGTTCGCGCCTTTAGTCCCGATGTCAGACGGGGCCGTGCCCTACATGGCGATCCTGCTTATTTGGATTATCGCCCGCGCAACAACCCAAGCCATTGCCCATACACTACGCGCCTTCGGACGTATGATCGACTTTGGCCTGCACGAAGTGTTTTCGTTCAACCTTATGCTGTTCATCGCCTGCGCTTTGGCCTTCTTCCTCGGACAAACCCCCGACTTAACGCAGATCGTGTGGATCACGGCGATTGCTGCTGCGCTCTGTGTTCCGTTGTCCTTCGCCAGCCTTGTCCCTGCCTTGCGGGCGCTGCCGAAAATGCGAGGGATCGACTTTGCACCCGTGGCTAAAACCAGCCTGCCGCTCGCGATTATCGTCATCGCGAATACGGCCCTGTCAGAGGCACACCTGTGGATCGCAGGCACATTGGGCGACACGGAAGCGGTCGCATTGTTCGAGGCTGCCTTGCGCGTCATGCGGTTGCTGGCGCTGCCGCTCATGGCCGTTAACATGGCCATCGGACCACAGATCGCACATCTCCGGAAGGCCGGTGAAACGGTTCCGCTCGAAAGGCTTTTGCGCCAGTCAGCGACGGTGATTATGGCAATTTCGCTTACCGCGATGAGCGGTTTGGCAGTAGCTGGCCCGTCTGTCCCAAGCCTCATTTTCGGGGATGCCTTTGCCGCCGCTTGGCCAGCATTCCTCATCCTTTTGGTCGGGCAAGCCGTCAATGCCACGACGGGATCGCCGATGCTGTTGATGACCGTCACAAACGGGCAGCGGGTCGCCATGATCTTTGCGATCGTCACGAGCGTCTTGGGCATCAGCGTGTCACTCATCCTCGGACAAATCGATCCACTATGGGGCGTCGCCATTGGGGCCAGCGTGACGGTGATCGTCCAGAACCTACTGGCGGTTTGGTATTGCGCGACCCGCATGGGGATCAAGACATACCCCACCCTGCGCTTTGGTAAGGAGCTGTTCTGATGGCTGTGAAACCGGTATTTCTGCTCTCCCTTCCGCGATCTGGGTCCACCATGTTGCAGCGGGCCTTGGGGCGGCATCCGAACATCGCGACACTATCAGAGCCGTGGTTTCTTTTCGGCCTGATCCCACCCACCGCGATCGACGAAGCCGTCGCAACCTATGAGTATTCCACCTATCGCATGGCGATTGAGGACCTCACGGCGGCGCTCCCCAACGGGGTGGACGATTGGAATGACGCCATGCGCAGCGCAGCGCAGGTGATCTATGACCGTCTCTGCCCTGACGATCAGGCGCTCTTCTTCCTAGATAAAACGCCGCGCTACGCTTTGGCACCCAAAGCCGTTACCGCGTTGTTCCCTGATGCCCCCGTGATCATCTTGTGGCGCAATCCGCTGGCCATCGCTGCGTCTATGATGACGACGTGGAGCAAGGGTCGATGGAACCTGTTTCGGTTCAAACAGGATTTAGACATCGCCCTCCCCCGCCTCATCGACTTTGCACGGGCCAACGATTCCGCGCTGACGATCCGGTACGAGGAAGCCTCCGCGAACCTCGATGCAGCGACGGCTGCGGTCTGTGATCACCTTGGCATCGCCAGCGCGAACTCGAGCGAAAACACCGACGTCACGCTCTCGGGGCGCATGGGGGATCCGACGGGCGGGATGAAGCAGGTCGCGGCGGATGATCGATGGAAGGCGATGTATTGCAACCCGCTGCGCCGGTGGTGGGCGCGGCGGTATCTGGATCGGATCGGGCGGGATGGCTTGGCCGTGATGGGCTATGATATCGACACGCTGAAATCGGAGCTGAAGACCTGCACGGGTGTTTTCAGGTATCTCGGCACGGACCTGTTGTTGATGCCATGGGGGATGCTGCGGGCGGTGTTCGTGCTGCCCTTGATCGGGCGACAATTGCGCCGACTGTTCGCGGGCCAGCCCGTGACGGAGGTCGATTGATGCAGGCTGCCCTAACACAGGATCACGCCCCTTCAGTCGGACTTGGGGCGCGGCTGATTTATACCTCAGTTCTGTTTTTGCTCGCTATGGCAGTGGACCCGACGGATAGCGGTCTGGGCCTGCCGCTGACGTTTCAGTTCCTGCCTGCACTCATCGCGATTTTCGGCGGTGCGGCCTATCTGGCCCAAGGCTTCCGCCCCGTCGGGGGCATCATTTGGCAAGACATCGCCTTTGCTGTTTTGATCACCATGATCACCCTCGGCGGCGCGTCAACGAGCTATGTGACGGGCAATACCGCCGACAGCTTTCTGCGCCTCGCCCTCTCAGCACTGAGCTATATTCCAATCCGCATGATGGCGAGCGTGCCTGAGGACCTCGATTGGTTCATGCGCAAACTGACGTGGCCTGTGATTGTCATCGGCCTCCTGATGTCGGCGCAGCTATTCTACTGGCAAACCGTCGGCCCGTTTCTGACACAGCGGTCGGGCATTAACCATATTTTCCATGAAGAGGTTTTCCTCATTGGCGTAGCGACAATTGTTGCTGCGATTGGCTTGGCAGATCGCCCTATTCTAAGGGTGATCATCATGGCTACGCTGATTTTGGGGCAGTTTTGTACCTTTAAAATCACGGGCTTCCTGACGGCCTTTGCCACCATCGGCATCCTGCTTTTGATCCCGATCCGTTGGGTGAGCCAAACCCCGAACCGCTCTGTCGTGTTGCGATTTCTCAGCATAATTTATGCACTGATCGGTGTCGGCATTTTTCTAACTTGCCTTCCGATGTTCGTTGATCACCTGCCGTCGGGCAGTCGATCAGTCAGGCTCTACACCTACGCAATACGCTGGCAGGAATTCCTCGATGCGCCAGTCTTTGGGGCGATGTTTCATGGATCCCCGCTCGTGCCAGTTCAGCGGCAAAACCTGATCATCCCGAGCCACAGTGACCTCCTCGACCTCCTCGCTTTTGGCGGCACGGTCGGGATGCTCGCGCTGGCGCTGCCCGTTCTATCGTTTGTTTTCAGCATCTTCCGCCTCAGACTCATGACTTCGGAGCGACTGGTCGCGCTGTTTAGCTACAGTCTCGTCGTGATGCTGGTCATTGTGATGGCGTTTAACCCCGTTTGGCTCCAACCCAAGATGGGTGGTTTTTTGTGGATGGGGTTCGCGGTCATGGCGGGTGTTCTGTCGCGTTCATCCTTTAACTCGAGGTCCGTTGCACCATGATCCCTACCATCGCCGTCCTTTTAACCTGTTTTAACCGTCGCGCCAAAACGCTCGCCGCGCTTGAGGCACTGTTCAAACAAGACGGCGCTGGGACGACGTTTGCGCTGAATGTGTTTCTGGTCGATGATGGCAGCAGCGATGGCACAGGCGATGCGGTGCGTGGGGCCTTTCCACAGGTGCATGTCATTGATGGCACGGGTGATCTCTATTGGAACGGTGGAATGCGGCGGGCGTTTGAGGGAGCATTAGAGCAATCGTTCGACTACATGCTTTGGCTCAACGATGACACTGATCTGAACAATGATGCGATCCTTCGGTTGCTTGAGACTACGCGGCTGCTTGCAGAACAGGGAAAAGACAAAACAGCCGTCTTTGGATCGACCTGCGATCCGCAAACGGGGGAGCTCACCTATGGTGGTTTTCAACGGCGAAAGGGGCCGATTTTACGATTGCAGCACGTTGGCCCTGACCAAAACCATCCGTGCGAAGTCACCACGATGGCAGGCAATTGCGCCCTCGTCAGCAAGGCTGCCGTTGATGCGGTTGGAAACTTAGAGCCTCGGTTTTTCCATGCGTGGGGCGATGTGGATTACGGGATGCGGCTGCGCGATGCGGGGGGGAGCGTTTGGCTCGCGCCTGGGTATTTGGCCCAGTGCGACCCGAACCCCGCCGCGCAACGGTGGCGCGACGACCCCAGCCTGAGCCTGCGGGATCGCCTAGCGCACCAGAACTCTTTTCGGGGACTTTATCCCCCTGATTGGCTGTTGTTCATGCGTCGACATGGCGGGCTACTGTGGCCGTTGGCGTGGGCCATTCCCTATGTCCAACTCATCACCCGCCACCTTAGGTTCAAGCTATCGGCGTAAGCGTTACATTCTGAATACGACGCGCCGTCGGGGCGAGGTCATAGCCAGTTGCCACCGTCACTCCGTTGCGGGTTTCGACGCCACCGCCGTCATAGGTCAGCACAATGTCATATATCCCGTTCCAACCATTGAGCGTGACACTTTCAGCAGCGCGGGAGGTTGGGACATAGCTCGTGCCTGTCCCGATCTCGACCTGAACACCCAATGCGACGACGGTTTCGCCTGCGGTCGCGCTAAACGGCCCAATGCCAAACTTGCCAGAGGTGCTACCCGCGTTCGGGGTAAAGGTGTAGGACACGGTATAGACCCCGCCCCCAAGCGCAGCATTGACGATATCAGTAATCGCCCCCGCAGCAGCGCTATGCACACCCAAGGTGCCGACTGTGCCAGACAGCGAGCTATCGACGCCCGCATCCACGTTCCGCAATGAAAGGAACATCGCGCCCGACGTGCCAGCCATATACCAGACACGCACACGGAGGTTCTGGCCCGCAGACCAGCCGTCCGTATCTGCCTGAAGCCGATGCCACTTTGCCCCGCTGCCAGCGACCGACATACCAGAAAAATACCCTAACGCATTCAGCGATAGTGGCGTCGATGTTGACACAAGATCGGCCCAATCGGTGAGGTTCGGCTCTGACCCGTGGACAAGGTTGGTTGACGCGGGTTCAACCAACAGTCCCCGTGGGGCGAGCGTTTGGGGATCATAGTCGAAACGTGGTTGGTCATTGCCCACAACCTCGAGCGCTCCGGCAGGGTTGATACGCGTGCCCGAGGACGCACGCGAAAGCGCAACGCCCGCGGGGAGGCTTTCGGTCAGAAACGACAGCACGATAAGACCATTACCCGCAATTGCAGGGCGCTGCCCCAATTCAGCGATCGAAAATCCCAGCATGATCATACCACATAGCCGTGGATGCCCGTGGCCGTAGTTCCCGTCGCATGGACCTCTTTGATCCCCACGGGGAGGATGGATTTATGACCAACCGTCACTGTGCGCAGCGTGTCAGCGACGGTTTTCACGACCAGCACACCGCCCGTTTCGACGTAAAGCGCGACCGCAACGTCCGCCAATTCGACACCATCGGCAGGCGTCATTGGCACGATGTCTCGCGCTGGACCAGAGAGGGACAACGTGCGGTTCTGAAATGGGTTCGACATGGTTACTCCGTTCTGTCAGCGGGCAAATTCGCCCTGTTGACAGACACAATAGCAATGCCGCGTTAATCCCTGTTCAATCGACCGTACGCTGGGTCATTCGCGGGCACGCAACACCCGTGCAGGTTTCGCCGCTAAGGGGCGCAGGGCAAAGGCCAGCCCCGCCAACAACGTGGTGCCCATACCGCCCAGAACAATCAGCACGGCGTTGGACCAGATGGGGGCAAAGCTCGTCTCCATCACAAAGGTCGTCACGGCCCAACCGCCAGCGATCCCCGCGATCAACGCGACCACCCCAGCCGCCAATCCCAATAGGACCGAGCGGAGCGCGAAGCTACGTAGGATCAACCGTCGATCCGCGCCGAGCGTTTTCAGGACCGCCGATTCAAACACCCGCGCCCGTTCGCCCGAGGCCGCAGCGCCGATTAGCACGAGGAACCCCGTGACCAGCGTAGCAAGCGCACCATATCGCGTGGCCGCAGCGATGCCCGCGACAACGACCATGACTTGATCAATAGCATCGCGCACACGGATCGCGGTTATGTTGGGATAGCTATTGGCGAGGTCACGCAGGATCGCTGCCTCAGCTTCGGGTTGGGCGTAGACGGTGCTGATCCAGCTATGCGGCGCACCCGCAATGGCCGCGGGGTTCAGCGTCATGACAAAGCCCATGCCCGCATTGCTAAAGTCCACTTCGCGGAAGCTGGTGATGGTCGCGGTGATGTCACGACCAAGAATGTTCACAGTCACCTCATCCCCGAGGGTAAGGCCCATCTCAGCAGCTTCTTCGGCGGCAAAGCTGACCTGCGGTGGACCATCGTAACCCTCAGGCCACCATGTGCCTTCGGTCACGGTCGTGCCATCGGGTGGCGTATCGCCATAGGTTAGCCCACGGTCACCACGAACAACCCAGTGATCGACCACATCCGTTGCTTTAACCCCGTTGATGCGGGTCACGATCCCGCGCAGCATCGGTGCGGCCTCATAGTCTTTGACCGCTGGATCGGCGTCTAAACGCGCGCGAAATCCGTCGATCTGATCGGGCTGGATGTCGACAAAGAAATAGGAAGGCGCGACATCGGGCAATTCATCCGAGATCGCCGCGCGAAGGTTGCCGTCGATTTGGCCGACCGCTGCCAGAACCGACAAACCAAGACCGAGGGACAACACGACCGACGTCGCCTCTCCCCCTTTGGCACCGATGGAAGCCAGTGCCAGTCGAAGGGTCGGACGCCCCCGCGCGGCACGGCGGAACCTGCGGGCTAAGGCGCGGACGCCTTGGGCCGATAGAACCAACAACCCCAGGGCAAAGGCAATCCCGCCTGCGGTCCAGATGGTCAAACGCACGGTGCCCGTGAACCAAATCGCCAACCCAATGAGCAGCGCAATCAAGAGCGCCGTGATCGCGATATAGCGGGCGGCAGGAAGGGTCGTGCCCGCGTCGCTCGCATCGCGGAACAGTGTCGCGGCGCGGACTTCTTCGGATCGCGCCAACGGCCAGAGGGTAAAGAGTGCTGCCGTGATCAGGCCGTAGATGCCCGCTTCGATCAGGGGGCGGGGATAGACGGCAAATTCAACAGGGATGGGCAGTTGCGCCGCGATCATGGGCGCGAACAAGAGCGGGATCATAGCCCCCATGAGGATGCCCAAGCCAACGCCGAACAACGTCAGAATGCCGATCTGGATAAAGTAGGTTTGAAAGATCACCCGACGTGTAGCGCCAAGGGTTTTCAGGGTCGCGATGACTTCGGTCTTGCCCGTCAGGTAGGACCGCACGGCAGCCGACACACCGACCCCGCCCACAGCCAAGCCCGACAAACCCACCAAGACCAAGAACGACCCGAGCCGATCGACAAAGCGTTCTACGCCCCGCGCCCCATCACGGCTATCGCGCCACCGCATCCCAGTGTCACGGAAACGCTCTTGGGCCACCTGTTCCAGCGCGGCGAGGTCGGTTCCCTCAGGCAGTTTGAGGCGGTAGTTCGTGTCCATCAATGTCCCCGCCGCCAAGAGGCCAGAGTTCGCGAGGTCACGCGTCAACACAATCGACCGCGGCCCAAGCCCAAACCCACCAGCCGCGTTGTCGGGATATTTCGCGAGGATCGCGGTGAGCACGAAATCTTGGGTGCCGAGGCGGACAGTGTCACCCGTCACCACGCCCATCCGTTCGGCCAGCACACGTTCAACTACGATACCAGGCGTGCCATCCACACCCGCAAGCGCCGTATCCAGTGGCATCGCAGGGTCCAACGTCACGGAACCGATCAAGGGGTAAGCTGAGTCCACGGCCATGACCTGCGTCAGACCACGTTCGACCGTGTCTCGTGTCACAACGAGCATGGATCGGAAATCGACCGTTTCTGACACGGTGTCCGCGATACTCTCCATCCACGCGCGCTCTTCCTCAGAGGCGAAACGGTAGGTCAGCCCGACCTCGGCGTCCCCACCCAAGAGTGCCGCGCTTTCACGCTCTAACCCTGCGGTGATTGAGGACCGGACCGTGCCAACAGCGGCAATCGCCATGACGCCCAGCGCCAGACACGCAAGGAAAATGCGGAACCCCCGCAGACCACCGCGCAGTTCACGGCGGGCGAACCGATAGGATAATGACAGGCTCATGCGGCGGACCCGTCGATACGACCATCCCGAAGGCGCACCACGCGATCGCACCGCGCCGCAAGGTCGTTCGAGTGCGTTACCATCACAAGCGTCGCCCCATGCCGATCACGAAGCCCAAACAACAGGTCAATAATCGCAGCGCCGTTGGTTTCATCCAGATTGCCCGTTGGTTCGTCGGCCAACAGCAGCTTGGGCCGCGAAACGGACGCACGAGCCAGTGCCACGCGCTGCTGTTCACCACCCGACATTTGCGAGGGGTAATGGTCTGCCCGAGACGCCAAACCAACCGCCGCCAGTTCCGCCTCGGCGCGTTCAAAGGCATCACTGACACCCGCCAACTCCAGTGGGGTCGCGACGTTTTCCAAGGCGGTCATTGTGGGAATGAGGTGGAAGGATTGGAATACAACCCCCATATTATCTCTGCGGAACCGCGCCAGAGGGTCTTCGCCCATACGGGTGATATCCGTGCCCAGCGCCGTGATCCGCCCCCCCGTGGCGGTCTCTAGCCCGCCCATCAACATGAGGAGCGATGATTTGCCCGACCCGCTTGGCCCGACAAGCCCCAAGGTTTCCCCCTGCGCCACGTCCAGCGTAATGTCGTGCAAAATATCCACTGGTCCAGCATTGCCCATCAATGACAGGGATACATCTAAAAGGGACAACGCTGGTTTGGTCATAAAGAGGGCTTTCCGTTCAATGCTTTCCTATAGATATGGAGCGCTTCGCCGTGCCTGCAACATCGCTGCGGCAATTGTGATCGGCACAGGCGCTGTTCAGGCCGAAACGATTACGATTGCAGCACTTGGTGATAGTCTAACCCAAGGCTACGGGCTGATTCCCGAGGACGGCTTTGTTCCGCAGCTAGAGGGCTGGTTGATTGAACAAGGCGCGGATGTGTCTGTGCTGAACGCAGGTGTGTCTGGGGATACGACTGCAGGCGGGCTCAGCCGTGTTGCCTGGACCCTAACGCCCGATGTGGATGCGATGATTGTAGCACTAGGTGGCAACGACCTGCTCCGAGGAATTCCCCCAGAGGTGAGCCGCGCCAATATCGACGGGATTTTGACCGCCGCAAAGGATGCAGGCGTCCCCGTTCTCTTGATCGGGATGGAAGCACCGAACAACTACGGCCCAGACTATAAACTGGCCTTTGACACACTCTACCCCGACCTCGCGGCGCAGCACGGGGTGCTGTTCTATCCCAGTTTCCTGAGCGCACTCTATCCCGATGGCGACCTGACCGCTGCGCGTGATCTGATCCAATCGGATGGTGTTCACCCCAATGCCCAAGGCGTCGAGATCATCGTCGATGCAATCGGCCCCTACGTCCTGCAACTGATCGAGCAAACCCAATGACCGCCAAAGCCTATTGGGTGGCGCATGTCACCGTCACTGACCCCGACCTCTACGCCGCCTACCGTCAGGCCGCCGCACCCGCAATTGCTGAGGGCGGTGGTGTGATCCGTGTGTTGGCAGGGGAACAGATCACGGGCGCAGGGAACGCGAGGCCCCAGACAGTCGTCGTGGAGTTCCCGTCCCTCGAAGCGGCGAAGACCTGCTATTTCGGCGAGGCCTACCAATCCACCGTCGCCCAACGAGACGCGGGGGCAGAGGTGGACTTGGTCATCGTTGAAGGCGTTATGCCGTCGTAGGTTTCGGCCAATACTGACGCGCCGCCGCCAACGCGAATTGCGCCACGAGGCCCCCACCGACCAGCATCAGATCGGTCCACACATTATCGCCCAGCACGCGACCAACGCCCTGCAACCAGATGCACAGGACTGATCCCAAGGCGAACACAGGCAGCGCCTGACGGCCCAAGAGCGCGAAAGGCGCCATCGCCTTGGTCCCTGTGAGCCAACGCACACCGCCAAAGGCAGACAGCACATAGGCCAGCGCCAAGATGTGCAAGAGGCGCGGGACGCTGAGGAATGTTTTGTCGAACGCGGTGATGAACCACGGCAGGTGGAATGTTTCTTTGGCGAGCCACATCGTTTGGCCAAAGACCTTTGAGAACGGTGGGACTTGGACTGTGAGCACGCCAACGATCAACAGGAAAATCGCAGGCAACAAGAGCCACCATGTGACGGGCACAAAGCGTTTCCCCTGTTTGTAATAGACCCCCGTCAACAGGCCGACCACAAAGATCAGTTGCCATGAGAACGGGTTAAAAAACCAGCCGCCCTGCATCGGAAAGTTCGGCAAATTGATCCGCCACATCGCCGCCGAGAACCACAGCGCGATGGACACCAGTAGAACGGTCCGCGGCGCACGCCACGCGAAATAGAACGCAATCGGCGAGACAAAAAGCAGCACGAGATAAAGCGGCAGAATGTTCACATAGCCAAACTGGTGGGTCATCAGGATCAACCCGACAGAGGTTTCCAGCGGGTTATACCACAAGTGCTTCATCGCGTTGATGAACAGGATCTCACCATTCCCCATCCACAGCGCAACCGAGGCCGCTGCAGCAACCGCAGCAAAGGTCGTCAAAATATGCACCTGATAAAGCGTCCACGCGCGACGCCACAACCGCGCGAGCCCAGTCCAAAGCCGCATCGAGTTGTCTTTGAAATCCAGCGAATAAGCGAGGCCCGCAGCCACACCCGACATGAACACAAACCCTTCGGCCGCGTCAGAGAACCCGAAGTTTCGGTTGGTAAAGGCTTCGAGCACGTTGCCGGGAACGTGGTTGATGAAAATCATCACAAGGCAGAGGCCACGGAACACATCGAGGCGCGGATCGCGTTGTTTTACAGGGGTCATAACGGGGCCTTATTCGGCGAAAGGAACAGCATCGGCAGAGGCATCGGCCTCTGCGTTTGCGGATGGTGACCACCGCGACAGGACATCGGCCTGTAGCGCCATAATTGGCGCTGCTGCGATTTCTGTTGGGGTGGTAAAGAGAGTCGAAAAACCGGGGCGCGACAGCCACGCGATCAACAAGGGCGAGATCACCATCGGCAGAGCAACTGGAAGCAACCACGGAACTAAGGCAGGCGACAACATCTGCGCCGCACCAATGACGGCGGCGCCCGTGAGGACGATCCAGTAGCTCGCGGACCACGCATCGCCGAACGATAGGCTTCCATCACCACGGCTCTGCGCGGGCCAACCGCCGTCCGCGCCACGCAAAACTTGGCTCACCGAGCGGGTCTGGTACATTAAAAAGATCGGTGCAGTGAGGGTCGAGAGCGCCACTTCGGCCAATGTCGACGCAGCAGCTCGCAGCATCCCGCCAAAGCCCACGACCCGTCCATCGAACCCAGCCTTGATCGCGATCAGCACCTTGGGCAGGAACAACAACCCTACGACACCGACCATGAGGCTCAGCGCCTTGGATACTTGCGACACGGGCAAAACAGGAAAAGGCCAGTTTTCGATGGGGAAGTAGTCAATCGGCGGCGCGAACAACGGGGCCGCGATGGAGGCCGTCAAAAACGCCAGCCAAAAGACGGGCGCGATATAGGCGAGGATACCTTGGAGAAAGACAAATCGGCTCCATGGTTTCAGACCACGGGCCAGCAAAAGGCGACTGTGTTGCAGGTTGCCTTGGCACCAACGGCGATCCCGTTTCGCGAAATCGACAATGTTTTCGGGGCCTTCTTCATAACTACCGGCCAGATCATCATCGACCCGCACAACCCACCCACCGCGGGCCAGAAGTGCGGCCTCTACATAGTCATGCGACAAGATATGCCCGCCAAACGGAGGACGCCCCGCCAATTCAGGCAGAGCGCAACATTGAGCAAAGGCGCGGGTGCGCACGATGGCATTGTGTCCCCAGAACGGACCCGTGCGCCCCTGCATCAAGGCCAAGCCGCGGGCAAATACGGGGGAATAAAACGTCGCCGCAAACTGCATCACGCGGCCAAAACGGGACCGCGCGTGGATGATATTGGGCAGTGTTTGCAAAAGACCCAGATCGGGTGTCGCGATCATACGGCGCACCATTTCGACCATGGTATCGCCTTCCATCAGGCTATCCGCGTCGAGGATGATCATGAAGTCATAGGCAGACCCAGAGCGTTTGATGAAGTCCTCGATATTGCCCGCCTTGCGACCTGTGTTTTTCACGCGACGGCGATAGAACAGCCGCCCATCTCCATCAGTCTCATTCAACAGACGCTCAAACCAATGACGTTCCCGCGCCGCAATCGCTTCATCCCGCGTGTCCGACAGAATGGCAAAGTGGAACTGATCGCCATGCCCCGTTTGATCAATCGACGCCATCATCGCCGCGACGCGGGCATAGGTGGCAACGGGGTCTTCGTTATAGACGGGAATGACAACGGCGGTGCGTTCCGTGAAATAACCGGCATGACGCGCGGGAGGTTTGGGTTGGCTGAACAATCCCGCAATCGCAGTAAACGCGCCCCATGCCAGCCAGAACGTCGACGCGAAAATCAATCCCGAACGGACGAAATCCATCACATCGATCCCGTCTGCGGCACCAAATTCAAAGAACAGAGAAAACCCACCGTAGGCCGCTAGAATAGCCGCCAACAGCACAATGGTTCGGATGATCATCACCCGAACGGCTGCCCCCATGGGATGTGCCATCGATTACTGACCAGCCCGCGACGGCAAGAGCGTCAAGGCCCGCAACCAGCCCCGAACCGAGACTGTGATCGGCGCAGAGAGGTCTTGTTCAGGCATCGCCATCGGCGCGTCGGGCAAGGTGCCTGCCGCGCTCATCAAACGCTCTTCCGAGGGTGCAAAGTGTCCTGTCGATCGATCCATTATGCGTTGATCCATTGATAGAGCCACACTTCGGTCAGACGTTGGTCAAACCCGTTCACATAGGCGGAAAGCTCTACGACGGCGTCCGCATTAGCGCGCACATCGATCACCAGCCGCCAAATATCCGTTCCGCTGATTTTCTCGAGGGTATGGCCATAGATTTCGCCGCCTGTGGCGTTCAGCACGGGCTCAATCTCTGCCTCGCCATCCAGCGCAGCCATAAGGCCACCTTTGAAATCGATCACAAATTTGCGCGTGCCCTTTTCGGCTTCGACACCCGAAATGCCGCCATGGCCCGAACGGGTTTCAAACACCCAAGCCAAATCCGATCCAGCGTCTTGGGCCAAATCACCCCAACGCAAACGATAGGAATATTCACGATGGTCGCCAGCAACAGCGCGATCTTCGGGGATCCAATAGGCAACGATATTGTCATTCGCCTCTAGATCAGACGGGATTTCAACGAGCCGAACATGGCCTTTGCCCCAGTCGCCAATTGGCTCCACGTTCAAAGACGGACGCCGTTCATACCGCGCACCAACGTCCTGATAGCTCGCGAAATCGCGGTCGCGTTGATGCAGGCCAAAACTACGTGGGGCGATTTCGCTGAAATACGAACCCGTCAGGCGTGGCGGGTTGTTCAACGGACGCCAGATAACATTGCCATCCGCACGCTCGATCCGCAGGCCATCGCTGTCGTGGACGTTCGGACGATAGTCATCCCAGCCCGCACGGTTCTTTTCCGAAAACAAGAACATTGAGGTCATCGGCGCAATGCCCAATTCGACCACGTCCTGACGGAAATACAGACGGCAGGTCACATCCATGAGCGTTTCAGCGCCCGGTTCAATGACAAAACGATACGCACCCGTGACACTCGGGCTCTCTAGCGCGGCATAGATCGTGAGGGCCGGACCACCGTTCGGATCACGCTCCATATAGAATCGTGAGAACCGTGGGAATTCTTCTCCCTTTTGGGTGCCGGTGTTGAGCGCCAAACCTCGCGCCGACAGTCCATAAGCCGACCCGCGACCCAACGCGCGGAAATAGGACGCCCCCAAGAACGCGGCGACTTCATCCCATTTATCGGGGCGATTCAGTTGCGCATTCAAACGGAACCCAGCCACACCAGGCAAAGCATAGTGATCGGGAACGCGGTCCTTCAGATCGTTTAGATATTCGAAATCATCGGTCGAAAAGACCATTTCGGTCGCGACACCGTCAGCAACTTCGAAAATGCGAACGGGTTCAGGGAACAGCCACCCCATGTGAAACGCTGCGAGTCGGAAATCAGACCCGCTGTCCTGCCAACGCGCCGCCTTGTCGTTGAACCGGATTTTTCGATAACCGTCGTAATTCAACCCGTCGATGAAACCTTCGGTCACAGGATGGGGTTCATACACGCCACGCGAGAGCTCTCGCATCTGTTCGGACAATAGATCGAACGAAAATTGCTGCACAGCAGCAACAGAATTCCCCTCAACAGCATCCGCCTCTTGGGCATTTGCAGGAACAGGCATCCCGAGGATGGTTGCAGGAACAAGCCCAGCAACAAGAGCCAAGAGATCACGACGCGAAACAGACGCATCAGTCGGGCGCAAGGAGGCCATTTTCGTTTTATATCTCAATAGTTTTGCCGGAATCAAGGTCGCCAGCGTTTTTCAAGCTCCCAATTAGTGCCTCGCCCAGATTCTCCGCAAGAGGCAATGTAACAAACCTGTGGCACAAGCGTGTTACCGCCTGAAATCGACTGCGAAATAAGCAGGTTTTCGCACCTCTGGTTGCTGCAATTGCAAACACAACATAGCCGCAATGCAGCCAACGCAGATCAGCCCACACGTGCATGGGCGGTCAGCGCGATTTGAGGGGCCAAAACAGTTGAAACGCGATGGAGCCGACTAAAAGTCAGAAACAGCTACTTTGTCAAAGAGCGCATCGAATTGCCTGAGAGGGTTTTAAATGGTGCCCAGGGGCGGATTTGAACCACCGACACGAGGATTTTCAATCCACTGCTCTACCCCTGAGCTACCCGGGCACCGGTTAGCAAGAAACTCTGTTCCTCGCTGGGTAGCGGCGTTCTAGACAGGTAGCGCGGGGGTGTCCAGAGGCATTTTGACCGATTTTGAATTTGTTTTCCGAATTTTCGCGGAAAGAGGGTATTCCTCTTTCTAGCCCCTACCCGAGAGGTGATAGGAACTGCGGAAGCCTTTGCTGTAACGGGCAACGACATCGCGATCACGCATGTAACCGATCACCCGAGCCAGAGCACCACGTGCGAAACCGCGCAGATGCGGATGCGGCATCAGCATCTTTGCGAGAATCGGACCAACGCGCCAGTAGGTCCAGATAAAGGCCCGACCGAATCTGTTGTGAACGAGGATTTCGTCCCGAACACGGCGCAGGTAGTTCACATCTGGGTGGTAAGTGTCGCCGTAAGCAGCCGTTGCAACAAAGCACGAGCCAGCGCCACCGTCCAAGGTCATGTCGGACACGTCTTCGCCGCTGTAAGGCGTGGTGTCTTCTTCCTCGATCGGCTGGTTCATCGCTTGGATGATTTCGTCGACAGACGGAATGACAGTCGCGTTAGCTTCATATTCATCGGCCAGCAACGCTTTGGTATCAAGCTCGAGATCTACACTTTCATCAAGCGGGAACGCGTCAGCGATCCGCATCAGGTAGTCGTCGAGAATATCAGGGTCGAATGCTGCCAACATAGCGTCAGCTGCATCGCCCGCATTTTCGAGGTGATCGAGCAACGCTACCGGATCAGCGTCCTCGAGGAACGCATCAAGGTCGGCCTGATCGAAGGCATTCAAAAGCAGCGGGAGGTTCTCTGCTGGAATGTTTTCAAGCAGCGCATTGACGTCGGTGGTTTCCAAGAGGTCCGATAGTTCGTCTGCGCTAAGACCCGACAGGTAATCCGCTACGTCCTCGGGCGATGCCGTCGTCAGGAAGTCTGCGAATTCGGTATCGCCACGCATGTTCTCAACCCGGTCGAGCGTTGCAGCAACACCTTCGGGATCGGTAAAATCAACGAGCGAATTGGTCAGGTCACCCAACTGCCCAGCAGCGCCAAGCAGCTCAGTGGTGCCGCCATCAGCATGCAAGAAGATCAGGTCGTCGTCCTGAATGGAGACCGCGTTCATTAGGTCATCAACGGTTTCGTAAGCGCCCATGAAGCTGAGCGTATGACCTGCAGTCGCATCAAAGCCCGTCACAACGGTATCGCCCGTGGTGTCGATGAACAGATGTGCACCTTCGCCCTCGATGGTGACGTCGTTTTCGCCTGCCCCTGTGATGACGGTATCTGTGCCTTCACCTGTGGTGACGATGTCATTGCCTTCACCCGTGACTAGCGTGTCATCGCCAGCGCCACCGTCGATGGTGTCGTTGCCTTCGCCACCGAAAATGGTGTCACGGCCAGCTTCGCCCATCAGCGTGTCATCGCCGAGGTTGCCAGCAATAGTGTCAGCGTGGTCGGTGCCGATCAGACGGTCAGAGTAGTCGGCGTAGCGGTCAACTTTCGCATCGTTGCCCCACATATCAACGCCAGTGCCGATCGAGAATTCCAGCTTAACGATGTCATAACCGTCGAGGGACAGATGAATGTCACCATCGCTTGCTGTCACTTCGTCACCCATAAAGGTTTCGGTGAACGGGCGCGACAGGTAGGACAGCGGATCGCCTTCGTCCAAGGTGCTCGAGAACGGGTTATCGATGGTCGACAACTGCTGAACCCACAGATGATCGTAATCGCTGACGAGGTCACCGACGTTCAATTCGATATCGATGCCATCAGCGGACCGCGATGCGAGGAAGATGACGACCTTTTCGTCATTGCCAAAAGCATTGATGTCCACCTGATCCTGCGCAGTATCGTCGCCGATATCGCTAAAGAACCGCTGCGGATACGACACGTCGATCACCTGCGTATCAACGAGGCTGCGCGACATCATCCGCATCACTTCGCCTGCAGGGGTCAGTTCGCTTGCTGTGCCACCAGGTGCGTCTGCGTCGTTATAGATGCGGCCAAGGCGGGTGTAGAGCGACTTGTAAGTCGTGCCCCAAACAGACGCCTGATCAACACCGTGAACCGCCATGTCCTCGAACATTTCGATGATGTTCGACGCCTGCTCCATCCCGAATTCGTTGCCGACGCGGTTCTGAACGTTCCATTCCGAAACGTAGTATTCAACGTCGCCAAACCCTTTTGCGTAGGCAATGTCGTCGAGACGATCAAAGACGCTGCCGCTGGATTGGATCTCTGCGTAGTCATCGGGGTAGTAGTGAGTTTCGATCACGTCGATGGCGGCACGGGCCTCCATGTCCATCTCACCGATGATCTGAGGAATATCGTCGCGATCCCAAGGCAATGCAGTCTGCATCGCAATTTTGGGAGCAACCCAATCAGGATCACCAATTTCCACACGATACTGTTCAAACAGATCGTCCAGCTTTTTGGCCATCACGTTGACCATCTTGCCATATTCGGCAGGGGTCTCACGGGCGCCGTTGTTCACCCAGTATTCGTTACCGATGGTGACGGTGTCGAGTTTGACCTCGCCGTAGAGTCCGTGGATCAGGGCATCGATGTGCGCAAGCAAGCCATCAACCGCAGCCTCGTCTGGCAAATGGTTGCCAGCGGCGTCAGTGGCCGCGGAATAGAAATGCTCGGTCGGCAGAACCCAGTCGATTGTTGCGCCTTTGTCAGCGGCGTAAGCGACGAATTCTTTTGCGGTGACAAAATCATCTTCGAGGTTGGCTGGAGCGGTCAAAGACCAGAATTGCTGCGAGGTCGCATTATCTGGTTCGAAAAGTTTTTCGGTAACTGTGCCGCCTGGAAAACGAAAAGACGTCGTGCCCAGTTGGTCGACAAAAGTATCGTATTGACCGCCATCAATGGTTCCGTCTTTGGTAAACAGCGCATTAATGCCGAACATCTCGGATGATAATACGTCAGATGCGTATCCGTCATTTCCGATGATCATTTGCTGTACGATAGCCACGACAAACCCAACCGATGCGAGATGAAGAGAACGGCACCCGAACTCTGAGGACGCTTGTGCGCCTCAACTCAATCATCGCGGGAAAAGCAGTGATACTTAAGGAAACAGAGGTCTAACCAACGGTCACGACAGGAGAGTGAGCTGACCAAATTCCACATTTCTGCCCCTTAATAAGAGTCAAAAATATTCATTCGTATACTTCATGTATTTTTAGAGATAAAAAATTTTGCCACCTTCAGGCGCAAACATAAACCGTCGAATACACCCAGAAATCATCTTTAAGTTGTTTAAAATTCTAAAAATGACGATTTTAGAATCTAAAACAACTTTAATCAGAAGTTTGCTTTCCGATTCGCCTCGGCTGAAAATGAAAAGGCCGCCCAAATGACGGCCTATTTCGTCACTTTTCTCCAATTGCGACTAATGCCGCAGTGGGGGCATTTCATCTTCTGGGATATCTGACTCATCGATCGGTTCGGCAGATGGAATGGCGTAAGAACCCGACAACCACTTAGCCAAATCGATGTCCGCGCACCGCTTGGAACAGAACGGGCGGTACTTCTGATCCGTCTCTTTCGCGCAAATCGGACAGGCCATTACAGCCCCCGCAGGATCGCAGCCAAAGGCAGACGTTCGCGTTTGCGCTGCAATTCAAACAGGCCCATCGTCGTCCAACCCACAAGGCTCGTCTCAATGGCATCATTGCGGAACGACGCGCGCAAGGACTGTTCGACCTGTTTCCGATGCGCCTTTGAGATCGGCGCGAAATCGACGGCAAGCTGGCCACCAAGGCCACGCAGACGCAACGCACGCGGCAACATACGGCTCGCAGCCAAGTTCGCCTTGAGCGCCGCAGCAGGCGAGGTATCGCCACCCGTATTCACATCGACCGCCACCAAGGCTCGGGTCGCTTCGACATACATGTGGCCCTCGCCCAGATCGATGAACGGCGATTTCAGCGCTTCGATCTGATCCATGACGCCGTGATCTTCGAAACAGCCTTCGTCGGTTACGACCTCAGCCGCAGACACCCATTCACGCCACGCGAGGACATGCGGACCATCCCCTTCGGTCAGAGCTTCAGGCTCCGTGCCTTCAAGGTCATTCAGAACGGCGTTCGCCAGATCAGCCATCGCTGCGATGTCTTCGGCGATATCGTCGTCATCGGCACCAGCGCAGGACGACCGCAGGATCAGACCGTGTTCGATCCCTTCCATAACGGCGTGGCCAATAGCACTGATACGGGCGCGGTCTTCTTCGTCGTCGATGGAACGGCTGACGTTCACGCCCGGCTTGCCCGGTGTGACGATCGCATAGCGGCTTTTGAACAGAACACGGTCGGTCACAGGAACGGCCTTACCCGCCTCGGTGTAGCCCGTGACCTGAACCAGCATCGGCTGACCAGGACGCAGACCCTTGCTCTGACGCAGGAACGCCGTCTCACCCTCAGGCAAGCGCAGCATCATACCGCCCTGCCCCTTGAGCGGACGATCACAGATCGCGCGGAAAATCGCACCGGGGCGCGGCTGGCTATCATCGTCGATCAGCAGATCTTCGAGTTTGCCATCTACCATCAGTGCGGCAGCTTCGCGCTCACCGACGTGGTCTAGAAGGATCGAACGTCCCTTCATTGTTCTACTCCGTATAAAGGAAAGCCCGCAGCGGTCAGCAAACCAGCTGTTTCAGCCAGCGGAAGGCCGACGACGCCCGTAAACGACCCGTTGATCCACGGGGTAAAGGCGCCCGCGGGCCCTTGGATCGCATATCCGCCCGCTTTGCCCTTCCAATCGCCAGAGGCGAGGTAGGCATTCACTTCGGGATTAGAGAGACGCTTCATCGCCACGGTAGTGACAACATCCGTCTGCCAAATCTTATCGCCGCGCTTCACCGCAACGGCAGTGATCACGCGGTGACGTCGACCTGAGAGGGCAAAGAGGAACGCAGCCGCCTCAGCCTCGTCCACAGGTTTACCCATGATGCGGCGACCCAGCGCAACCGTCGTATCGGCGCAGAGCACAACCTCGTCCGCGCCACAGGGCACGGCAGCGGCCTTATCAGCGGCAATACGATTAACGTAGTCGCGCGGCTGTTCGCCCTTACGCGGATCTTCGTCCACGTCAGGCGGGCGCACCGCAAATGGCGTTACCCCGATCTGCGCCAAAAGCTCCAGTCGCCGCGGCGAACCGGAGCCCAAGATAAGCTGCAAACCGGATGTCGGTGAAACCGTGCTCACCGAAAACGATAGTTAATCCGACCTTTTGTCAGGTCGTAGGGGGTCATTTCCACCTGAACCTTGTCGCCCGCGAGGACGCGGATGCGGTTCTTGCGAAGTTTACCTGCCGTGTGTGCGATGATCGTATGGCCGTTTTCAAGCTCGACCAGGAATGTCGCGTTCGGCAGGAGTTCCTTCACGACACCGGGGAATTCGAGCAGTTCTTCCTTGGCCATGTGATCTCCGTAATTGCAAAATCCGCCATCATGAGCGGAACGGCGGTTAAATGCGCCCGATTTACCAATAATTCAAGCGCAAATCAGGCGAGGGTCGCCAAGGTGAGGTTTTGAAGCCGCGAATCCTGTTCGGTCCAATGGCTAAAGTTGCCGACCTGCCCCGAAACCCGAGGGGCCGCGATGGCCGCAGGATCGACCTCTGCGATAACCCATGCCGCCTCGTCCGTGTCACCTTGGGCGATGATCCCATTGCTCGGCAAACCATGATCGGGTGAGCAGAAGAGCGCGGCACGACCTGTTCCCGTATCCAACACGTCGCAATCCGACACAGGACCCAAAACGGGCGATTGCACGATCAGGCATTGATTTTCGATCGCACGCGCACGGCACGACTGGCGCACACGTGTTTGGCCTGCCGACAGATCGGTCGCGGAGGGCACCAGGATCATATCCGCGCCACCTTCGCACATCGCGCGGGCCTGCAGCGGGAATTCACTGTCATAGCAGATCAAGATACCCAATCGGCCCAAGGCGGTATCGAACAGCTTTACCGTTTCCCCGACCGACAATTGCATTTCACGGCGTTCATAGGGTGTCAGGATCAGCTTATCCTGAAACACCGCATCCCCCGATGGGCCAAGCAAATAAGACCTATTCACCATCCGCTCGCCATCCCGAACGCAGAGCGATCCCGCGAGGATATGAACGCCAAACTGCGCTGCCAGATCGGAATGCAGCGCGATCCAATCCTCAGCCGCATCCGCCATTCGCCCCGCCCATTGCGCAGGCGAACAGTCGTTTGGGGTCCCGATCAGGGCCGCTTCGCACCCGCCATATTCGGGGAACACGAGCAGTTCAGCGCCCTGCCCCGCAGCGGCAGACACCCAGCCCGTCAGCTTCGTCTCAAGCGATGACCACGTCGCGTGCCATTCGGGGCGGTAGGCAGAAGTAGCGATTTTCATAGGGCTTTAATCCAGAATTGAAGCGGCTTTTCCGATTGTTCGACATCACCGTGGTCGGTCCATTTGAACCGCGCAACGACCCCGTCGAGTTTTTCGTATCCGCGTTTCCCCCAAAACCCATCCAAGGGTCGATAGTCCGCAGGCCGCGCAGGGTGATCCTCTGGCCGCATCACCGAACAGAACGCCACGTAACGGCGACCCAGAGCCTTCGCCTTTGCCTCCCGCATGTCAAAGAACACATGTCCAGCGCCCTGCCCCCGATAGTCAGCCAGCAACACCGATTCGGCGCAGTAAAAGATGTCGGTCAGCGGGATACCTGTCGCCGCAAAGGGCGCCGCGAAATCGCTCGCGTGATCTTCCATTGGGGTGCCCGTTGCCGCGCCAACGATGCGGTCCCCATCCTTGGCTGCGACCAGAATGGCGTTTTGCGCATCGCGATAGGTCGCGACATAGTCCCGCTCGTAATCGAGCGACCCTGCATAGAGGTAAGGCCAATCGGCAAACACATCAATCCGAAGCCGCGCTAGATCATCCAGCGCCGCCGCGACCGCGTCCCCGTCTAGAACCTGATAGGTCAGTGTCATGCGCTGACCTGACGGATCCAATCTGCGAGGTTGTAGTAGGTAGTGACGCGGCAAATTTTGCCGTCTTTCAGTGACATGAACGACCCGGCAGGCAGGACGTATTTCTGACCCGTAGCTTCAGGCAGACCTTCGTCGGTCGAGAGATATTCGCCGTTCACCGTGAATTCAGCCGCGGCGCGGGTGCCGTCAGCAGAGCCGAAGATCACGATATCTGTCAGACATTCGCGATAGCAGCGGTCCATGTGGTCACAAAATGCGCTGAACAGCTCTTTGCCAACGCGCACTTCGCCCTCGTTTACGTGGTGGGCCACGTCATCCGACAACTCAGCCAACATGCCAGCCTTATCGCCTGCATTGAAAGCATCAAAATAACGTTGAAGAACGGCTTTGGCGTCCATGGTCACTCCTTTGACGGGCCCCATCTGTCATGCAGGCGGGCAATTATCTGGTCACGTGTTTTGCGATAACTCTCGAGCTTTTCATCCCGTGTGGTCCCCAACCCCGTCGGATCGAGGATCGGCCAATATTCAACATCGAGATGGAAAAACCGCGTCATTTCAAGAGCCTGACGTTGGCTCGCAGGCGACAACGCAACAACAAGGTCGAACGACGACAGGTCATCGCCCCATTGTTTTAGCTCGTCAAAAGACCGCGCACGGTGGCGGGATAGCTCTACGCCGACCTCTTGGCAGACGGCGATGGTAAAGCCGTCGATTTCGAGATCGCTCTTTACGCCCACGGACTGCACGTAACATCCCGTGCCGTAGAATTTCTTCATCAATCCTTCGGCCATAGGCGACCGGACCGAATTATGATCGCAGCAGAACAGAACCGACTGCGGGAGAGGCTGATATGTCTTACCGCCCTCGTCCAAATCAGCCCCCGAAATGCAGAACGCAGATGAGAGTGAACAGGCGACGCGCGGTGTCATGATCCACGACCGCCTTGCCCTCTAGACGTTCTTGCAGAACGTTGGCGCCTTCGTTGTGGATACCACGGCGCGCCATATCGATCGTTTCAATCTGGCTCGGCGCAGCGGTTTTCACCGCATCGAAATAGCTTTCGCAGATCATGAAGTAATCTTTGACCACCTGACGGAACGGCCCAAGGCTGAGGTGGAATTCACCTGCGGGGTCGTTCGCTTCGGTCTTAATCTCGAACACAAGACGGCGTTCGCGCACCGAGAGGAACAGCTTATACGGCCCCTCAGGCGCAGGACGGTCGTCCCGCGACACGAGGTCAAAGCTGTTCTCTTCGAGAAGATCAAACATCGCCACGCGGCGTTCCTGTTCGACCTCAGGTGTGGGCGGCGGCAGATTGCTGTCGTCCAGCTCAATGTGAATGATCTTTGACATTCCGCGATGCCCTATCCCTTGTTCAAACGGTCCAGACGAGCGCGGACCGACAATCCGTGCGCTTCCAGACTTTCCGACTGTGCCAGACGTTCCGCCGCGGGGCCAATAGCCAAAAGTGCCTCAGGCGTCATTCGTGACAAAGTGGTGCGTTTTACGAAGTCCATGACCGACAAACCCGACGAAAAACGGGCCGAACGCGCCGTAGGCAGCACGTGGTTTGGCCCGCCGATGTAGTCGCCAATAGCCTCGGGCGTGAAGGAACCGATGAAGATAGCGCCAGCATGGCGAATCTTTTCCGACAGCGCCTCAGCATCAGCGGTGCAAATCTCGAGGTGTTCGGGCGCGATCCGATCCGAGAGGCGCACAGCCTCTTCCATGTCACGCACAACAATCACCGCGCCAAAATCACGCCAGCTTGCGCCAGCGATTTCGCGACGTTCAAGCGTCTCGAGTCGTTTCTGGACGGCGGCAGCGACGGCGCGACCGAAATCAGCGTCATCCGTAATCAAAAGCGATTGCGCGCTTTCGTCGTGTTCAGCCTGAGACATCAGATCAACCGCGATCCAGTCGGGATCATTGTCTTTATCCGCGATCACGAGGATTTCGGACGGGCCAGCGATCATATCAATGCCGACCTTGCCGAACACACGACGTTTTGCCGCCGCGACAAAGGCGTTGCCCGGCCCTGTGATCTTATCCACGGGCGCGATGGTTTCGGTGCCATAGGCCAATGCCGCAATCGCTTGTGCGCCGCCAACACGGTAGATCTCGTCCACGCCAGCGATACGCGCAGCCAGCAAAACAAGCGGGTTCGTCACGCCGTCAGGTGTCGGCACCACAATCGCCAAACGATCGACGCCCGCTACTTTGGCAGGGATCGCGTTCATCAGAACGGACGACGGATAAGACGCGAGACCACCTGGGACATAAAGCCCAGCAGCCTCAACCGCGGTCCAGCGCCAGCCAAGTTGCGCACCAACCTCGTCCACCCACAGAGCATCTGCAGGCATCTGACGTTCGTGATAGGCCCGAATACGTTCCGCCGCGAGTTCGAGCGCAGCGCGATCTTCGTCCGAAACCTTTGCACATTCCGCCTCGATCTCAGCGTCCGAGAACCGCAATTGATCAGCGGTCAATTCCATGCGGTCGAATTTCGCGGTAAGTTCCAGAACAGCCGCGTCACCACGTGCCCGAACATCGGCGATGATACCCGCCACGACGGCATCCACATCAGGGCTGTCTTCACGCTTCATCCCCAACAGGGCTACAAAGTCCTGTTCGAAACCTGCGTCAGTGGTGTCCAGAAAATGCGGCATGGGCGGTCTCCTTCTGAGGCTTGATAGCGCCCCATCACGACCCCTTCAATCATCGGGGCCGCGTCATTTTAGGCATAAGCCATTATTCAGGGTGCTGCGGAGCCTTATGAGACGGCGCAACATAAGGACGGGTGACATCGCGTAGGACGACTTCCAGCGCTTCGACCGACAGCGCAATGGCGCCATCGCCCGCGAGGGTCAGAATAACAGTGCCTGTCCCATCTTCGCCCGCTTCAAAGCTAATGGACAACAACGACAGCACCGTATCCGCATCACCGCGCGGCACCCCTTGGGACCGAACAGCGGTGACATCCTCAATCGCCAGAACGGATTGGACCCGTTCAAAGGCGCGATTGCGGGTCTGCGCCTTATCCGCATCTTCCCAACGGAAACGGTTCAACAGAAGGGCAAAGCGGCGCTCTTTGGATTTCCAAAACATTTCCGATGATGGAAACACCGAATCCTGAACGAGTGACGACACAACAGCGAGGTCGTCCGCGTCCAGCGCCTTTAGCCGCAGCGGTGCGTCGGCACCATCTTCGAACCGAGCATCTTGGGTCACTGGCCTTTGATCCTTTCGATCTGCGCACCAACGGCACCCAGTTTTTCCTCAACGTGCTCGTAGCCTCGGTCGAGGTGGTACACGCGGTTCACTTGCGTCTCACCTTCCGCGGCCAGACCCGCGAGGATCAGCGAAACCGACGCGCGAAGGTCGGTTGCCATCACAGGTGCGCCCTTCATCTTATCGACGCCATGAACGGTCGCGGTGCCGCCATGAACATCGATCTTTGCACCCATACGGATCAGTTCAGGCGCGTGCATAAAGCGGTTTTCAAAGATCTTCTCTTCGAGCACCGATGTGCCATCAGCAAAGCAAAGCATCGCCATCATCTGCGCCTGAAGGTCGGTGGGGAAGCCTGGGAACGGCTCTGTCGTAACATTCACCGCTTTCGGACGACCACCGTCACAGCGCACTTTGAGGCCGCGATCGGTTTCCTCAACAGTGATTCCCGCCTCGGTCAGTTTTTCAACGAATGATTCGACGAGCGACAGTTTCCCGCCCAGACATTCGACCTCACCACCCGCAATCACAGGGGCGAGCATATAGGTGCCGAGCTCGATACGATCGGTGACAACAGGATGGGTTGCACCGTGCAGGCGATCGACGCCTTGAATTTCGATACGGCTGGTGCCGTCGCCTTCGATCTGGGCGCCCATTGCCCGTAGACAGGTCGCAAGGTCTACGATCTCTGGCTCACGCGCTGCGTTTTCAATGATCGTTGTGCCCTTGGCCAAGGTCGCGGCCATGAGAACGTTTTCGGTCGCACCAACAGAGGCAAAGCGCAGTTTTACAACGCCGCCTTTCAACCCGCCTTGGGTTGTTGCGTGCAGATAGCCGTCTTTTAGATCAATGGTCGCGCCCATCGCCTCGAACGCGGCGATATGAATATCCATCGGACGCGCGCCAATCGCGCAGCCACCCGGAAGCGATACAATCGCATGACCTTCACGCGCCAAGAGCGGCCCAAGAACAAGGTTTGACGCCCGCATTTTACGAACGATTTCATAATCCGCGCGGGTCGAGTTCAGACCATGTGACGACATCGCCATGACCTTACCATCCGCCAGAGCAGAGACTTCAGCGCCCAACGACTGCAGCAGAGCGGTCATCGTTTTGATGTCAGACAGGCGCGGCGTATTAGTCAGCGTGAGGGGTTCGTCACTGAGCAAAGTTGCGGGCATCAGCGTCAGCGCGGCGTTCTTTGCGCCCGCAATCGCGATTTCACCGCGCAGCGGTTTACCGCCCGTAACCAGAATCGAATCCATAATGCCCCTACTCTTCCTCAGAAATATCTGTTGCGGTCGCGCGCGCACGTGCCTGTGCCTTGCGCTTCGCCATATTAGCTTTCAACGCAGCTTTTAACCGATCCTCACGGGTTTGCACCTTAGGATCACCAATTTTATTGCCTGTTTTCTCACTCATGACCCTTCTGATACCCGCTGATAAAAAAACCGTCCAGAGAGGGGTTGCGTATGGAATCTTTTGCAGCTAATTCCCCCGCACCGAAAAGACGCTGCAGTAGCTCAGTGGTAGAGCACTCCCTTGGTAAGGGAGAGGTCGGGAGTTCAATCCTCCCCTGCAGCACCATCCCCCTCGACATTCCAATAAGATACGCCAGAGCGTGGTCGTTTTCCGTTTGTCGCGATGTCGCAGGTTCGAACGGCATTTTTTCCTAAAACCTTTTTCCCTTGGGCCGTAACCCACAGTGGAAGGCCGTGTAATCGGTCGATGAGTTAATAGGCCGGTCGGTATGAAACTGTCTCTTTCGTGGAAACTTCCACTCGCGTTCGTATTTTTCAGTGCAGTCTCTGCGAGCTTCGTTGGCATTCTGGCAACGAACCGCATGAACGCGACGATGGAAAAAGCCGCGATTGAAAACCTGACAGCCAGCCAACAGGTCATTTCTGACGCGATTATGGCTCAGATGGACAGCTATCGCGGTGCGCTGCACCTTCTCGCTGATGACATCTCTATCGCCTCAGCCCTTCGTGGTTTCTCGCGGGCGCTATCTGCGAATGACGGCCTAGAGGCGAACCTGACGACGATCCGCGACATCTACACGACCAACAACCCGAACATTTTGATGAATGATCGGTCAAAACTGCTGAACGCAGGTGACGGCAGTCACTATACGACGCTCCACACGAACCTACATCGTTGGTTCAACGTGGTCGCTACTGAAATGACGATCGACGACCTCCTCTTGGTCGATCCTGATGGGAACATTGTTTATACCTTTGCGAAACGCGACGATTTTGCGCTCAACATCTCTGACCCAAAAATCGCAAATACGGATGTCGCAGCGATGGCGCGGGACCTCCTTTCGATGGATCTCACAACCACGCACAACACGGGGAACGGAGCCTTTTCCGATGGCACACCGATCCTGACTTCGGAATTCGGCATCTACAATTTGTCGGGCGGCGCTGTGAACGCGTTCATGGGCGCACCTGTCGTTGATGATTTTGGGAACACACTCGGCGCGCTTATTTTTGCTGTTCCAGAGACACCAATCCAAAAGGCCATGCGCCAAAAAAACGGCCTGAGCGTTGACGCACAGATCGTTCTTGTGAACCCAGACGGCAACGCCGTGATCCTGTCTGGCCTTCTTCCCTCTGGTCTACGCCAAGGTCATCACCTGCGCCTGTCGCGCAATTCTCCCAACATTGCCAACGCTATAAATGGTGAAACAGGCCAGATGGTATTCGATAGCGCCGAAGGCGTGTCGCTCATGTCGTCATACGGCCCGGTTGAGATCGGTGATACCTCCTACGGCCTCGTGATCACCGTAAACCACGACATGATTTTGGCTGACGCGACCTCTCTGACGAACATCATTGCAGCACTCGTCGTCGGCATCATTATCGTGGTCGGCATCATCAGTGGGATGATGGGTCGCGCGACCGTGCGCCCGATCATTTGGGTATCACGACGAATGAGCCGTATGGCAGACGAACGCGATCTAACCAAACGTATGATGGTCGTCGAACGGGATGACGAAATGGGCGAGGCGGCCAGCGGGTTCGACCGATTGATCAAGTTCATCGCTGATACGATGAAGAAGTTCCGCAACGGTATGGATGAACTGACCTTATCTGCGCGTGACCTCGAAACGGCCGCGCAGTCCCTTGCCAACAACGCAGACATCCAATCCTCCGCGGTCGAAGAGCTGTCCAGCTCGGTCGAACAGACCGCAAGCCAAGTGAAAACCAACGCGGAGTCGGCCAAAGCGGCTGAGGAACTCGTAGAAAGCACCTCGGCTGTTGTTGAACAGGGCACGCTCAAGGTGTCGCGGATGGTCGATGCGATGGATGCAATTAACGCGTCGAGCCAAGACATCGCGAAGATCATCAAAGTTATCGACGAAATCGCGTTTCAAACGAACCTGCTCGCGCTCAACGCGGCAGTTGAGGCTGCCCGCGCAGGTCAGCATGGCCGTGGTTTTGCTGTCGTCGCCCAAGAGGTGCGCAACCTCGCAGGTCGTTCGGCCAAGGCCGCACGCGAGACCAGCGAATTGATTGAAGGCAGCTCTGAGCGCGTGCGCGAAGGCGTTGCTATTTCGGAGGAAACCCGCGCGTCCTTTGACCAAATCGCGGAAAACATTGCGCATGTGTCCGATCTGGTAACCACGATTTCCGCCGCAAGCGCCGAACAGTCGCGCGGCGTTGATCTGATTAACGACGCGATCCTCGATATTGCACGGATCACACGCGTTACGAGCCAGCAGGCCGATGCGTTCGCATCGACCGCGACGCAGTTGACCATGACCAACGAGGCGCTTCTGGAAGAACTCAGCAAGTTCAAACTGGACAAAGAGGACCACATCGAACCCATCGACGTGACCCCTGTTGAGGTTGAGGAAACACAAGCCCCTAAACCCGCATATGTTCCTGAGAAAAACCACAACGCCGAAGAATCCGAATCAACGCCCGTGGCAGAAGTGGAAACCGCAAATGCGCCGGCCAAACCTGCGCCATTCGTGGTCATTGACGCCGACAACGACGAACGCGGTTACGGCACCTTCTGACGCGCGCCCCTTTTCCAGACGATCAAGACGCGCTAATTCTGAATGATAGTCGCGAAACTGAGGGTTCATCATGATCCGCTACGCACTGAAGTGCGACCAAGGCCACAGCTTTGAAAGCTGGTTCAAATCCGGAGAGGCGTTTGACACGCTTCACTCCTCCGGACTGGTCGCCTGCACGCAGTGTGGATCAGCGAAAGTGACCAAATCCCTCATGGCGCCGTCAGTTCGGACAGATCACGACCGTCCGCTGACCACGACAGCATCCCCCGAAGAAGAGGCGATTGCGAAACTGCGCAAAGAGGTCGAAGATAACTCTGACTACGTCGGGATGAGCTTTGCGTCTGAAGCCCGCAAAATGCACGAGGGCGACGCGCCAAAGCGCAACATCTACGGCGAAACGAAGCCCGAAGAGGCGATCAAACTCCTCGAAGAGGGCATTCCCGTTGCGCCCCTCCCTTTCACCCCGCGCAAACAGACGAACTAGCCCAATTTACCGCCGTCTTTTGTTACAAAAATGACGCATCCTTACGTTTGGACAATTGCCCTTTATCGCAATGCCAGCTAAGGGGATCGCGATATTTTGCAAGGGACAGCCATGCCGACGCTTGTCATGAAATTCGGTGGGACTTCGGTCGCCAACCTCGACCGCATCGCCCGCGCCGCTAAACGTGTCTCTCTCGAGGTTGCCAAAGGCTATGACGTAATCGTCATCGTTTCGGCAATGTCGGGTAAGACAAACGAACTGGTTGGCTGGGTGAATGAAACCTCGCCGCTCTATGACGCGCGTGAATACGATGCGATTGTCTCCTCTGGTGAGAACGTCACCGCAGGTCTGATGGCGCTGCGCCTTCAGGAAATGGGTATTCCAGCGCGCAGCTGGCAGGGCTGGCAGGTTCCGGTCAAAACCACCAGCGCGCACGGCGCTGCGCGGATCGAAGAGATCCCAAGCGAGAACATCAATAAAAAGTTCGACGAGGGCATGAAGGTTGCCGTGGTCGCTGGCTTCCAAGGCATCTCGCCCGAAGGCCGCATCACCACCCTTGGCCGTGGTGGCTCTGACACCACCGCTGTTGCCTTTGCCGCTGCATTCGAAGCTGAACGTTGTGACATCTACACCGACGTTGACGGGGTCTACACCACCGACCCGCGCATCACGTCGAAGGCACGTAAGCTCGATAAAATCGCTTTTGAAGAAATGCTGGAACTGGCCTCGCTTGGTGCGAAGGTTCTGCAAACCCGTTCGGTCGAATTGGCCATGCGCTACAATGTAAAACTGCGCGTGCTGAGCTCGTTCGAAGAACCGTCAGATGACGCAGGCACGCTGGTCTGCGCAGAGGAGCAAATCATGGAATCCAACGTCGTTTCCGGTGTCGCCTATTCCCGCGAAGAAGCGAAAATGACCCTCGTTACCATCGAGGACAAACCGGGTATCGCTGCCGCAATCTTTGGGCCCCTGTCCGAAGCAGGCGTGAACGTCGATATGATCGTTCAGAACATCTCTGAACAAAACTATCAGGGCCATGCTGGCGGCGTAACCGACATGACCTTCTCCTGCCCCATCGAACAAAAGATGCGTGCAGAAAAGGCGCTGAACGATGCCAAAGAAAAAGGTCTGATCAACTTTGACCGTCTCGAAGCAGACACCGAAGTAGCAAAGGTTTCGGTTGTTGGCATCGGCATGCGGTCCCACGCTGGCGTGGCTGCTAAGATGTTCGAAGTCCTGTCCAAAGAAGGCATCAACATCAAAGTTATCGCCACCTCGGAAATCAAAATCTCTGTCCTGATCGACCGCAAATACATGGAACTCGCTGTTCAAGCGCTCCACGATGCGTTCGAGCTCGACAAAGGCTAAACCAGCCTAAATCCTTACGATGGGCCGTCGTGGGTTTCCACTGGCGGCCTTTTTCTTGTGCAAATACCCCATGCTGCAGCTGCGAAAAAATGCTGCGATAGCAAGAGTTTGCCGTGACACCTTTTGTCCACTCCCATTCCTTACAGAGGTCGCTTATAGATGGGCGTAACAAAAACGGATGGACCGATGGGACACAGGATCGAAAGCGACAGCCGCAAGCTGCTGGGCCGCTTGCGCGACACCATGGCCGAGGATGCCGCAGGGCAGGCTCGACTGGATAAAATCGTGCACCTGATCGCATCCTCGATGCAGACACAGGTGTGCTCGATTTACCTATTCCGTGATTCTGAAACGCTCGAACTTTGCGCGACCGAAGGTCTGGACGCGGCCGCTGTCCACCAAACACGGATGCGTTTGGGCGAAGGTCTGGTGGGCCGCGTTGCTCGCACCCGCAGCGTAATCAACACCGCCGACGCGCCCGCCGCCAAAGGGTTCCGCTATATGCCGGAAACGGGCGAAGAACGATATTCGTCCTTCTGCGGTGTGCCGATCCAGCGACTTGGCAGCGCCTTGGGCGTTCTGGTCGTGCAGTCCAGAGAAGCTCGCGAATTTTCCGCAGACGAGGTTTACGCGCTTGAAGTTGTCGCAATGGTTCTCGCCGAAATGGCAGAGCTGGGCGCATTTGTGGGCGAAGGTTCGGCCATGACTGCCCGTCACCAACAGCCCGTTCTGTTCCGTGGCACCACGGGTCAAGAAGGCGCAACCGACGGCCACGTTTACCTGCACGAACCGCGCGTTGTTGTGACGAACCCTGTCGCCGATGACCCCGACAGCGAACTGGCACGCCTGCGCGAAGCCGTTGATACGCTGCGTGTTTCTGTCGATGACATGCTGAACACGACAACGACTGTGAACACCGAACAGGTTCAGGTGCTCGAAGCGTATCGCATGTTTGCGAACTCCCGCAGCTGGATGCGCCGCATGGAAGAAGACGTTCAGAGCGGCCTATCTGCCGAAGCTGCCGTCGAAAAAGAACAATCCCTTGCCCGCAGTCGGATGAATAGCGCGGGCGACGCTTACCTGCGCGACCGTCTACATGACCTCGACGATCTGTCGAACCGCCTGCTCCGCATCCTGACGGGCCAAGGCAAAGAGACCGGCGCCGCGATGCCAGAGAATGCCGTTCTCGTAGCGCGCAACATCGGGCCGGGTGAATTGCTGGAATACGGCAAGGGTCTGCGCGGTATCGTTCTTGAAGAAGGCTCCGTCGGGTCGCACGCGGCCATCGTGGCCCGCGCATGGGCGATCCCGCTTGTCATTCACGCAAAAAACATCACCGCTGAGGCACTCAACGGCGATCCGATCCTCGTTGATGGCGACCAAGGGATCGTACACCTGCGGCCGGATGAAAACGTGCACAACGCTTTCCGCGATAAAATCGCGATGCAAGCCTTGGCCCAAGAACGCTACGCTTCGATCCGCGACCTGCCTGCGACTGCACTTTGCGGTACGACCGTGAACTTGCATATGAACGCAGGCCTTATGGCCGACCTACCGTCGCTGCCCTCATCGGGGGCCGAAGGCGTGGGGCTATTTCGCACAGAGCTCCAGTTCCTGATCCGTAATCAGATGCCGAAACGTGCAGAGCTTTCGGCGCTCTATTCTCGCGTCATAGATGCTGCGAACAACAAACGCGTTGCGTTCCGCACGCTCGACATCGGGTCGGACAAGGTTCTGCCCTACATGCAGGCGCAGGACGAACCGAACCCCGCGATGGGCTGGCGTGCGATCCGCGTGGGCCTCGACAAACCGGGGGTTTTGCGGATGCAGCTACAGGCGCTGATCCGCGCTGCACACGGTCGTCCGCTGACCATTATGTTCCCCTTTGTGGCGCAGCTACAGGAATTCCGCGACGCGAAGGCCGAGATGAACAAAGCCTTGGACCGCGAACGCATCCTAGGCCACCCGCTGCCGTCCAAGATCGAAGTGGGCGCGATGCTGGAGACCCCCAGCCTTGCCTTTGCGCCTGACGCTTTCTTTGAAGAGGTGGATTTCTTGTCGATTGGCGGGAACGACCTCAAGCAGTTCTTCTTTGCCGCTGACCGTGAAAACGAACGCGTCCGCCGCCGCTATGACACGCTAAACGTCAGCTTCTTGTCGTTCCTCGAACTGGTCGTAGAACGCTGTGCCAAGGCAGGCAAACCCGTGTCGTTTTGTGGTGAAGATGCTGGCCGCCCGATCGAAGCGGTCTGCCTTGCTGCGATTGGTCTACGCACCCTGTCGATGCGACCAGCCTCGATCGGTCCCGTGAAACATCTGCTGCGCCGTGTGAACTTGAACGAAGCACGCGGCGTCATTGCCGATTCCCGCGCCCGTGGGGAACAATCGGTCCGCGAGGCGATCGGCGAATGGCTGTCCAAGCAGAGCTGATCAGCGTTTCGCGACAGATCGCCCTTTAACCGTTTCCGCATGGAAGGCCTCGATCACTTGATCGGGGTCGAATTCCCGCGCCAACTGCCGCAGCCCAAAGTGAACATGCGCCATTTCGGTGTAGTAGTTCACAAAGGCCAAATTGGTTCCCGCCCCCGCAGCCGCGCCCAGAACAGGTACCGCTTGCGTGGCGAGCTTTTGCGTTAACACAGCCGCAAATTTAGGGGCAACCTTCGCGATCAAGGAATGGATTGCAGGTCCTGTTAGGGCCACGCGCGCCCCGATGAAACTCGTATCAATCCCGTCGTCATCGGCATCAGGACCACCCGCGCTGAACACGCGCAAACACTCTGCGCGGGTTTCGTCGCTGTCGATATCTTCACCATAGGTTTGCGCCACGCCCTGCACGGCACGGAAGATAATCGTCGTCGCAACAGGTATCTCTGCAATCGCGGTCGGTACGCCACCAACACCACCCAATGCGCCTGAAATCGCGCCGATTACCTTGTGCATGCGGTCGCCTGCAACGGCCCGCTCTAACGGACCTTGCCGCGATGCTTTGGCCAGATGGAAACTGCGCTCTAGTGCAGTGCGCGCGGCCCCTTCGATTTTGGTTCGGAACGCGGCGGGCAGCATTTTCATGCCGTCCTCGACCTGACCACCCACATAGGTGATCACCTGCATCAACATACCGTTTGCAGATGCCTGACGCTGCGCTAAGGCCCGCACCCTCTCACGCCCAGCAGCATCAAGAGGGTTGGTCGGGTTAATCAGTCGAGGCGGGCTTTTCGTGATCATGTCCTCTAAATGGGGACGACCACCGGGATTACAATCAGGGGCGGGCAGAACTTTGCCCGTAACACCCGTCCATGCCGACGGACAAAGGTTATAGCCCAGAACGCGGTCAGGGTTTGTCGGCGGCGGCATCTCGACGCCTTCTAGGTGGAAGAAACCGAACCGTTTGTAATAGGGATAATCGCCCACCAGCATCACCCGCGACCATCCCAGGTCAAAGGCGCGGTTCAGGGTCTTACGCATGAGCGCGCCACCGACACCTTCGCCTTGACGGGTCGGGTGAACGGCCACAGGACCGAGGAGGATCGCCAACCGATCACCCACATAGACAGGCCAGTTGCGGATCACACCCGCGAGAATTCCGTCCTGATCCCGTGCGGTGAAACAAAGCTGCGCAATCGGATCAACACCATCGCGAAGCCGATACGACGAGAGTGCCGTCCGACCAGGAGCAAAGCAGAGGTCATACAGTGCCTCAACTTCCCACCAATCCTGCGCTGTTTCCAAAGTCAGTTGGATCATTCCGAGCTTTTTTCCGCATAAAGTCTGGAAGCCGCCCTAGCATGACGCTACCTCTGCCGCAAACCAGATAAGGGTCCTTTTACTATGTTCTATCGTCCGGCCGATGGCCACGGCCTGCCGCATAATCCGTTCAACGCGATTGTCTCTCCCCGTCCGATTGGCTGGATTTCGAGCCGTGGCGCGGATGGCGTCGACAATTTGGCCCCATATTCGTTCTTTAACGCCGTCGCCTACACGCCGCCCCAAGTCATGTTCTCCTCCAGCGGCACAAAGGTTGATCGCGACGGCAAGGACAGCCTCGCCAATATCCGCGAAACAGGTGTCTTCTGTGTGAACATCGTTGAATACGCGATGCGCGACGCGATGAATGCGACCTCGGGCAGCCATGCAGCCGACGTCGATGAGTTCGAATTCGCTGGCATTGATAAAGCCGAGTGTGACAAGATCGCTTGCGCACGTGTCGCCAATGCGCCTGCCTCGCTCGAATGCCGCCTCACCCAGATCGTAAAGCTCGAAGGGGACGAAAGCACCGCGATCTTTGGTGAGGTCATCGGCGTGCACATGCGCGATGACTGCCTTGTCGATGGCGTATTCGATGTGACCCGTTTCCAGCCGCTCGCCCGCCTTGGCTACCGCGATTATGCGATCGTCAAAGAGGTCTTTTCGCTCACGCGGCCCGACGATAAGGCATAATCGCCTAACGTTCGTTCAGCCCCTTGCCCGCCAGAATACCCTCTCGAAACTTGGCGATCCGATTGATGCGAGTCGCCGTTTGCTTGGCAGCGTTTAGGTTCATCACGTAGCTGCGCCGCCGCCCCGGTGTCAGTGCGGCAAAGGCTTCGGCCATTTCGGGATCAGCGTCGAGAGCATTGGCCAATTCTTCTGGCAGCTCCAACTCTGTCGTCGTTTTCTTCTCCTTGATGCCCGCCTCTGCGTAGCCCATCGCCTCGGCGATATAGGCCGCCGCGATTGCAGCTTTGGCTGCCACCTGATCAGCCGCGGTAAAGCGCAACATGTCGGGTGTCTTTGTCTCTGCACCCTGCTTTTCCAGAACACCCTCAGGGTCCTTCAGCAGACCCGCGTTGAAAAAGTTCAAACGGAAATTGTCGCGGAACGCCCCGATGATCACGATGTTTCGGCCAGCATGCGTATAACAGGCATGACCCCATTTCACCGTTTCTGTCAGCCCTGCGTTTAAACATATCTCGCGCAGTTGCCGCACACCATCGCCCCAAATTTGGGTCGAGCAATCTGGCGTCTCAAAGCGGGCACAGCGACCGCAGCCTTTGGTAAAGAAATCCTCAACGTCAGTGATCATCATGGCGCCCCCCCCTATGGAACCACGATACATCCACTCCTCAGCGCTGAGAAATGAAAAGGGGCCCGAAGGCCCCTAAATCAATGTCCACCCAAGATGCCAGTGCGGACACCATAGTCCACGGCAATCTCGTAATCTGGGTCATCGTCGCTATCGACCATCAAGTGCCCCGCTTTGGTCAAAAGCTTGTGGCAATCGCGGCTCAGGTGACGCAGTTGGATTTTCTTACCCGCCTGCTCGTATTTCGCAGCAACGGTTTCAATCGCCTGCAACGCAGATTGGTCCGCCACGCGGCTGTCGTTGAAGTCCACGATCACAAGGCTCGGGTCGCCAGCAAAGTCGAACAACTCGATAAAGCCATCGGTCGAGCCAAAGAACAGTGGGCCTTGGACCTGATAGACCTTCGCCCCTTCGGGCGTGGTATAGGTTTTCGCGTGGATACGGCGTGCGTTGTTCCATGCGTAGGCCAGTGCCGACACGATCACACCAACCACAACAGCCGTCGCGAGGTCGGTCCAAACCGTCACAACTGTCACGAGGACTATCACAAAGGCATCCGTCAGCGGCACGCGGAACAGGATCTTGAACGAGTTCCACGCAAAGGTGCCGATCACCACCATGAACATCACACCAACCAGCGCCGCCAGCGGGATTTGTTCAATGAGCGGAGAGGCCACAACGATGAACGCCAAAAGGAACAGCGCCGCAGTGATCGCCGCCACGCGGGTGCGGCCACCAGATTTCACGTTGATCATCGATTGACCGATCATCGCGCAACCGCCCATCGTGCCAAAGAAACCAGCGATAAAGTTCGCGGTGCCCTGCGCGATACACTCCTGCGATGCGCCACCACGTTTGCCAGTGAGTTCACCAACAAGGTTCAGCGTCAGGAGGCTCTCGATCAGACCAATCGCGGCCAGAATGACAGAATACGGCAGGATGATTTTGAGCGTCTCAAAGGTCATCGGCACCTGCGGGAAATGGAACATCGGCAGACCGCCCTTGATCTCTGCCATGTCACCAACGCGCGGCACATCGATGCCAAAGGCAATCACGATGATCGCGGTGATGCCGATCCCCGCCAACGGAGCGGGAATGATGTTCGTCACCTTAGGAATACCCCAGATGATCGCCATCGTCAGAGCCACAAGGCCCAGCATCATGTAAAGCTGAATGCCCGACAGCCATTCACCACCCGACATACCGTGACCTGCGGCCTCAGCACTACCCGGAACCTGAAACTGGCTCATCTGCGCAAGGAAGATCACAATTGCCAGACCGTTCACAAAGCCCAACATAACAGGGTGCGGAACGAGGCGGATGAACTTGCCCCAATGCATTACTCCAACAATCAGTTGGATGATCCCCATCAGAACAACAGTGGCAAAGAGGTATTCAACGCCGTGCTCAGCCACCAGCGCGACCATCACTACAGCCAACGCACCCGTTGCGCCCGAAATCATACCCGGACGGCCACCGATCAGCGCCGTTACCAAACCAATGATAAACGCCGCATAAAGGCCAACCAACGGGTGAACCCCCGCCACGAAAGCAAAGGCGACCGCTTCGGGCACCAATGCCAAAGCAACGGTCAGGCCCGACAGCACTTCGGTCTTGAGCTGGTTCGGGGTCAGATCGCCCTTATCGGCAATCGCGAGTTTTCCGGCCACAGCCGCCAGTCTTGCACGGGGCATTTTGGTTTTCCTATTCCTGTTCGCTTGCCGCCGCCCTAACCTGTTAGCGCCTGAAAGTGAACCCGCTCGCGCGTTCGGCGCCCATGTGTTGCGATGGCGGCACTGGCTTTGGGCTTGCGGAACGCCACTCTGCGAGGCAGCATAACAACCATAGATTGCAAAAGGTGGGTCATGCAGACAAAGATCGGGATCATCGGCGGATCGGGCGTTTACGACATCGACGGATTGGAAAACCGCGACTGGGTGACGGTGGAAACGCCGTGGGGGATGCCGTCGGATGATCTGCTGACAGGCACTCTCAATGGGATCGAGATGGTGTTCCTACCTCGCCACGGACGCGGCCACGTTCAGACCCCATCGACCGTGAACTACCGCGCCAATATCGCTGCGCTGAAAATGCTCGGCGTGACAGATGTCTTTAGCGTCTCGGCCTGCGGGTCCTTCCGCGAAGACATGGCCCCCGGTGATTTCGTGATCGTCGATCAGTTCATCGACCGCACCTTTGCCCGCGAGAAAACCTTTTTCGGTCCGGGCCTTGTGGCACATGTCAGCGTCGCGCACCCGACCTGTTCCCGCCTCATGGACGCAGCCGAAGCTGCCGCCCGTGCGACAGGCACGACTGTTCACCGTGGCGGCACCTACCTCGCGATGGAGGGGCCCCAGTTCTCAACGATGGCCGAAAGCCACCTTTACCGCCAATGGGGCTGCGATGTGATCGGCATGACCAACATGCCCGAAGCCAAGCTCGCCCGCGAAGCAGAGCTTTGCTATGCCTCTATCGCGATGATCACCGATTACGATAGCTGGCACCCTGACCACGGCGCGGTCGAAATCTCGGACATCATCCGCACGCTGCACGGCAATTCAGCCAAGGCTCGCGAAACGGTGGCTGGCCTGCCCGCCCAACTCGGCCCCGACCGCGCACCCTGCCCTTGCGGATGCGATACCGCACTCGAATTTGCGATCATGACCGCCCCAGAGAAACGCGATCCGATGATGGTCGAAAAGCTACGGACGATTGCGGCCCGCGTGTTGAGTTGATACCCAAAGGCGCAATCAGTCAGAGGCCGATATGAAAACCGTTAAGGATTACATCCGCACCATTCCCGACTTCCCGCACGAGGGCATTATGTTCCGTGACGTGACGACGCTGTTTAGCGATCCGCGTGGTCTGCGGTTGGCGATTGATCAGCTATTAGAGCCCTATGTCGGCCAGAAGATCGATAAGGTGATCGGGCTTGAGGCGCGTGGGTTTATCCTCGGCGGTGCGGTCGCGCACCAGCTTGGCGTTGGGTTCGTGCCCGTGCGGAAAAAGGGTAAACTGCCGGGTAAAACGCTCTCGCAGGATTACAAACTCGAATACGGCGAAGCGACGGTTGAGATCCATGAGGACGCACTGGAAGCAGGCGAACGCGTGCTGATTGTGGATGACCTTCTGGCCACGGGTGGCACCGCCGTTGCGGGGATCAAATTGGTCGAACAGCTCGGCGCGCAGGTCGTATCTTGCGCCTTTGTTGTCGACCTTCCCGAACTTGGCGGGCGCAAGGTTTTGACCGATATGGGCCTCGACGTGCACACGATTTGCGACTTTGAAGGGGCGTAACGCCCCTTATTTCACGATCACTTCGTCCTTTACGAACAGGTTGGCCCATGCGCGGTCAACCAGTTCAGGGGTCATGTGATAGTGCAGGCCTTCGAATTCGCAGATCGAAATAATCTGGTCGATCAAGAAACCCGGTTGGTAGTTCGCATAGGTATTTTCGATCGTCGGGTATTTGTTTTTCAACAGGTGAACCAATGACGCCTCATCCAGCGGCATCCCCTTTTTCTTTGCGATCATGGCAAAGATTTTGAGGAAGTCCTGTTTGTTCGGCCCGTCGATCTTAATCTTGTAGAAAATCCGCCGCAGCGCCGCTTGGTCAAAGATTTCGTTCGGGTGGAAGTTGGTCGAAAAGATCACGAGTGTATCGAACGGCACCTCGAACTTCTCACCCGATTGCAGCGCCAGAATATCGCGGTTTTCCTCAAGCGGAACGATCCAGCGGTTCACCAGCTTTTGCGGTGGGTCTTCCTGACGGCCAAGGTCGTCAACGATGAACACACCACCTGTCGCCTTGAGCTGAAGCGGCGCCTGATAGGTCCGCGCCACGGGGTTATAAACGAGGTTCAGCATGTCGAGCGACAGTTCACCGCCCGTGATAACCGTGGGGCGTTCACATTTGACATACCGCGTGTCGAATTTACCCGACGTGCGGCGGATCGCGTTCGGATCGTCCAAATCCTCTTCGGCGGCGGAATGCACGATGGGGTCATAAACGGTGATTACCTGCCCCGCGTATTCAATCGCACGCGGCACATAGATCTTATCGCCCAGCGCGTCCCTGATCCCGTTCGAGATCGACGACTTACCGTTCCCCGGAGGGCCATACATGAGAATCGAACGGCCCGCAGAAATCGCAGGTCCCAATTCGCCGATCAGTTTCGGCGGTAGGATCAGATGCCCCATCGCCGAAGTCAGACGATCACGGGTCATTTGCAGGTTACGGATCGATTGGCGTTTCACCTGTTCGGCATAGACGGCCATCGGAACGGGCATGGCGCCGTAGTATTCCGATTGGGTCAGCGCCTCTAACGCCCGCGCCTTGCCCGCGTCGGTCAATTGGTAGCTCAACTCGCCCGCCGAATTGGGGCTCAGCATCCCGAGGGTTTCGATAAGCCGTTGAGAACGCGCGATTTCGATCAGTTCCTGCGTCACTGGGATCGGCAGACAAATGACCCGCGCAATGTCAGAAACGATAGTCATATTAGTGCGGAACATCGACTTGATCATGATGTCGCGCATCATGACAATAGGCAGTTGCATCCCCTCCAATGACTTGGGGGCGGGTGGTGCCATGACAGCGTTCACTTGCATATTCATCGTCGTGCCTGTGTCGTATGGGCCGCGCTGCCTGATCTGATCCAGTCAACTGGCGCTTGTAATCCTTGTGAGAAATACATGACGGGGTATTGTGGCCAAAAAATGGACAAACCATTGAAAGAGATGGGCATGAGACAGGCAAACCGGACTTCGGTCTTTATCGTATTGATGGCAGCGATCCTCGCTTTAGGTGGCATGGCCATCGCAAAGGGCGGGTTTTACCTCGGCAAACACGAGGGTGACACGCTCCACATGGTGGAGATCGTGTCGCGTATGGCCGCTGGGCAATTGCCCCATATCGATTTCATGACCCCCATCGGCGCCTTGGCCTTTGCGCCCATCGCCCTGTTCAAGGCAAACGGGTTCGGCATTGGAATGTCTGTCCTTTGGGCGCAAGTCCTCATGGCCTTGGCGTTCGTGTTGCCCACCTTCTGGGTCGCAATCTCGCGTTTCCCGCGACTTCTCGCGGCACCTTATGGTTTTGTCGTGATGGTGTTGATCCTCGCCCTCGTCCATGGCGAGGCAGAGAGCGGCGTCTCAATCTCTATGCACTACAATCGTTGGGCATGGACTGCGGCCTATGTCGCGATCCCTGCCGCGCTCTTTGTGCCGCAATACGCCCGCAACAGCCTGTTCGACGGCATCATCATCGGTTTGATGCTCAGCGTGATGGCGATGATCAAAGTGACCTACTTCGTCGCCTTCGCCCCTGTGATCGTCATAGCCCTGTTGATGACGGGTCAACTGCGGGCCTTTGGCATCGCGATCCTGACAGGGTTGGGTGTCGTCGCGATCCTCACCGCTTGGATGGGGATCGGGTTCTGGCTGGCCTATATTGCGGATTTGCAGACCGTGGCGGGATCGGCCAATCGCGCCGCGCCGGGTCTACCTTTGACCTCTATCCTCGCCGCACCCGCCTACGAAGGGGGAACCATCGCCGCGATTGCTGGGGTGATTTTCCTTCGCCGTGCTGGGGCTAACGCCGCAGGGATGGGCCTCCTCTTGCTGATACCTGGGTTCATTTACGTGACCTATCAGAACTTCGGCAACGATCCTCAGTGGCTGTTGCTGATGGCGTTCATCCTCCTCGCCCATCGCCCCGACCAAGGCGACGAACGCGCCACGATCACAGGCATTGCGCTCATGTCGATTGCATTCGCAACGCCATCCTTCCTGAACCTCGCCTACAGCCCGTTTCGGCATTTCAACGCGGATGTTGAACGCTTTACACCTCTAATCTCGGGCACCTCTGACAACGCGGACCTCTATACCCTGACCGCCCGTGCGATCCGAGTTGATGCGACCGTTGCTTTGGATACCGAAGGCCAGCCCTACGCGACATGGCAGGAACAATCGGGCCGTGACGAACCCGTTTCATTCAAAGGGGAAACCTTCGGGATTTGTGCGCTCGACAGTGGGATCACGGCCTATTTCACCGATGTATCCGCTGATCTAACCGAAGCTGGATATCAGGGGGCGAAACTGTTCGCTGCCGACTTGTTGAATTCGTTCTGGCTCTACGGAGGGTTCGAACCGCTCACGGGCGGTGCGCCTTGGTATTATGGCGGGCTAAGCGGGTTTGCCGATGCCGAGTATCTGATCGTGCCGCTCTGCCCACTGTCGGTCGAAGCCCGTGAACTGATCCTGACGGAAATCGCTGAGGCAGGCGCGGACGAAACCCTCACCGAAGTGCGCCGCACACCGCTCTATGTGTTGTTCGAAAAAGGCTAATCAGCCGAAAACGATGGGCCACGCGATGTAGCAAATCAGCGTGGTCCCAAGCGGCAATCCCATCGGGAACCGTTTACCCGTTGTCCAGCTTTCCCAATCGGGCACCATGCGGCGAATGGGGCTGTGACGGGCGATGCGGTGGACGACAAACCCAGCAAGCGTGCAGCCCGCCAGAATATACATAACCATCACCGCGTCGCTAAAGGCCACGAACGGGGCGGCGGCGGCGATGAACTTTGCGTCCCCTGCCCCCATCGCGCCCGCTGCATTCGCGACAATCCCAATGACCAACATCACAGCGAGGTGCGACCAGCGCCACGCCCAGTCTTGGACGCCAAAGGCAATGAGGCCGAACACAGCAAACACACCAACCAACGCGATGACAGACCAGTTGGGGATCTTCATCGCCCGCATGTCATTCCACGCGACATAGAGGCAGATTGGCAAAACGGGCGGCAAAAGCCACAGCGCCTGAGAAGCGGTTAGGATCATCAGTTCACTACGTTATCTTCTAGCGCCCGAAGCGCCCGAACAGCCGCTTCGAAGTGTTGGGGATGGGTATCAATCGCTTCGCGCAACAGGCCCTTGGCCATCGTCACGTCACCCTGACGAACAGCCGACAGCGCAAGCGTGTGCAAGAGCTGCGCCCGCTCTGTCTGCGACATCTGGATGACAGGCAGATCGTAATTCCGCTGGGCACCACGAGCCAGAACGAGGTTATTTTTCGCGGTGAACATCGTCGGGTCATGACGCAGCGCATCCGCGAACAAACGTTCCGCGCCAGCATAATCGCCACGGGTCAGCTTGGAAAAGCCCCAGTTGTTCAGCGCGCCCGCGGGACGGGTCGTCAGGCCCACGGCGGTTTCATAGAAACTATCGGCGCGGTTCCATTCCTGATTGCTATCCGCAACCATCGCTTCGAGCCGATACCGCTCAAACGTCTCATAGGTCGGCGGGATCGCATCAAGAACCTTCTCCGCCTCGGACCATTGATCCGCACGGATCAACGCATCGGCATACCCGACCTTATCTTCTGATGTGACCTCTGCATGCTCCATCACAGCTTTCCAAGCGGTCACAGCATCCTCTGGACGGCCTGCACGGACCAGTGACTTTGCCAAACCGCGCAGGAAATCGATCCGACCGGGGTCATTGGCATTGGCGCGTTGGAAATAGGCGACGGCCTCATTCGGGTCGCCGACGGTCAGCATCACGTCGTACAAGTAGGTCGTAAAGCCAGCCTTGGCCGCGCCGTAGACGTAATTGTTCAAACGCCCACGATCACCCGCAACAGAGCTGATCCCGACGACAACGCCTTGTTCGCGCGCCTCCATCACAGGAGCCAGCAGGGTGAGGAACCGCGCAGGACCCGTGAAGCTGTCGGTGACAACGCCATCTATCAAGGACGGATCAGAGTCAATTTCGGCCTGACCGGGCATTGAACCAACGAACACCGCGCAATTGATCGTACCTTCGAGGCCCTTGGCCGCCTCAATCACAGCGTCAAAGGTTGCCGCATCGCGCATATCAATCGGCATGAAAGTCGCCTCAGGCGCACCACGCACCGTCGCGTCCGCAGCGGTCGCCTCCATATCAACGATGTCACGTCCGCATAGAATGAACGCAGCGCCAGCTTCGGCTTGCTTACGAATAAAGGCGCGGGCGATGGCGGATGTCGCGCCCAAGATGATCCAAGTATCGGTCATTTTGCACCTCGTAGGTTCAATCGGCGGGTCATGTCGGTTTCAAAACGGTGATCAGGATCGGCTTCGTTCACAGCCTCCATCCACTCCGAATGTTCTGGATACATGGATTTGATGAAAGTTCCTGATGCGAGGCTATCTTTGGCCAGATAAACCCGACCACCAGCCGTATCCGTCAGGCTGATTAGTTCCGCAATCAGTTCAGCAGCCGCATCACGTGCGGGGAAATCAACGGCGAGCGTATAGCCCTCCATCGGGAAGGACATATAACCGCCCCGCCCCGCGCCCATGCGTTTCAAAACAGCTAGTGGAGAGGCCAGCCCAGAAGACGCAATCGCGCTCAGCATGGACTTCAGCGCATCCACTTGAGCCAAGGGCACAACGCATTGGAACTGGTGAAAGCCACGTTTGCCATAGAGACGGTTCCAATCGTGGATTTTGTCGAGCGGGAAAAAGAAATCCTCAATGCTGCGATCAACGGTGCGACCCTCAGCTGGGACACGGCGGTAATAGGCTTCGTTGAAGGCCTTTACGATCGGCGATGACAGCGCAAAATTCGGCGCATCAAAGGGCACCTTTTTCGCCCCTTTCGGAGCGGAATAGTCACCGCCGCCAACCTCAGCCTCTTCGACGATGCCGCGACCCAGAGCATCACCCTTGGCCGTTGCATCAATCCAACCCACGCAATAGGTCGCCGTGCTCGCGTCCAGCATCTCGATGTGCTGGTCCCAGTTTTGCACACGGCGTTCGGTAACGCGCATTTGGCCGCCAGTGATCGGCTTCAACCGAAGCTTTGCTGACAGGATCACACCCGTTTGCCCCAAACCGCCAATCGTGGCCTTCCACATCACCTCATCGGCTGGGGTAATGACCCGCACCCCATCAGCGCCGAGCAGCGTAATTTCAGTCACATGCTGGCCAAACGATCCTTCGTTATGGTGGTTCTTACCGTGCACATCCATGCCAATGGATCCACCGACTGTCGCAAACCCTGTGCCGGGCATCACGGCGGGCAGATAGCCCTTGGGTGCGAAAATCCGTGCCAAATTGGCGATGGTGCAGCCCGCCTCGACATGAACGATGTCACCGTCGAATCCGATGATCCGATCCAGCCGCGTCATGTCCGTCGCCCGACCGTTATCGTTCAGCGCCGCATCACCATAACTGCGGCGGTTGCCAATCGCTGGGCCTTGGGCTGTGACCGCAGCCCGACGTTCAGGGCGTGCAAGTTCGCCATCAGCAGTCAGGGCGCGGCCCCAACCAGAATAAGTCGTTGTCTTCCAAAGCATCGTATCAAAGTGCCTGTTTTAAAGAATGTCGTTCAGCAAATGGGAACACCAATAGCCCCAACCCAATCGCAAACCAAAGGGTCGTCACACGAATAATTGCCGTCGCGGGCAGTGACGTTTCAAGCGGCACGCCCTGCATCGACAAGAGCGCGACCATCGCGGCCTCGGCCCCACCGACGCCACCCGGTGCGCCCGTCAGCCCGCCCGCGAGGGTCGAGAAGGTGAAAATCGTTACAGCCATCCAGAACCCGATATCAGCGCCCATCCACACGAGAAGAAGGTGGAACGCATATCCTTCGGCAATCCAGCCCGTCAGGCCTAGAGCCAAGGTAATGATCACCGTTTTGGGATCGGAAAACGCAGAAAGCGAACCTGCCGCACGCCGCACGCGCACCATCAGGCGCGGAAAAAACCCTGTTAGTCGGTAAGCAAATCCAGCCGCCCCAGCGAGGAGCCGTGGACGCGTCGCGATAAATGCGACCAACAGCGCGGCGATAGCCACAGGCAGACCAAACGCGATGCCACCCGTGCCAAAGGACAGGCCCAGCGCCAGAATGATCGCCATTGCGGCCAAATCGCCCGCGCGATCCATCAGCACCAGCGGCGCGGTCCGCTCAACCGCCCAATCCGTTTCACGCTTGATCCACCGCATACGGATCAGCTCGCCAACCCGACCGGGGGTCACGGACATTGCGAACCCACCGATGAAGTGACGGAGGTCTTGGGCTAATGTCGTCGGAAGGCCAATTTTACGCGCCATCACGTGCCAGCGGCTGCCGCGAAACACGTAGTTCACAAGGCTCAGCCCCAAGAGAACAACGAATTGCAGCAAAGACAGACGCGACAACTGGGCAATCGTTTCTTCCCATCCCGTCGCAAGAGCCAACCCAGCCAAACCTGCAATGACAAAACCAAACAACCCCGCCAGCAGCGCGATGTCGCGCCAACGGCGGTGCGTGGTAGAGCCTGTGTCTGGCAATCTATTTGTGCTGCTCATTGTCATTGGTCACAAAATAGCAACCGATTGGGGCCGAATTATGAAACCCAAGGCAATTTTCGAAACAATTAACACACGCGAAAGAAGAAGGGCGCCCGAAGGCGCCCATTCCCTTAGTCTACAATCGTCGCCTCGGTCGCGGCCCGAAGCTCTTCTTCGGTGACACCATCGGCGAGTTCGACGATCTTCAGGCCGCCTTCGACCACGTCCAGAACCCCGAGGTTCGAGATGATACGATCAACCACGCTCTTGCCCGTCAGCGGCAGGGTGCACGCTTTCAGAACCTTGGATTCACCATGTTTATTGGTGTGATCCATCACGACAACAACTCGACCAACACCCGCAACGAGGTCCATCGCGCCGCCCATGCCTTTGACCAGCTTGCCTGGGATCATCCAGTTGGCGAGGTCGCCGTTCTCTGCCACTTCCATCGCACCAAGGATTGCCATCGCGATTTTGCCGCCACGGATCATTGCAAACGACTGCGCCGAGTCGAAATAGGCCGTGTGCGGCAGTTCGGTGATCGTCTGTTTACCTGCGTTGATCAGGTCAGCGTCTTCTTCGCCTTCAAACGGGAACGGCCCCATGCCGAGCATCCCGTTTTCGGACTGCAGCGTCACTTCAACGCCTTCGGGAATGTAGTTTGCAACGAGCGTCGGGATACCGATGCCGAGGTTCACATACCAACCGTCTTGAAGTTCTTGCGCGGCCCGCGCCGCCATCTGGTTACGATCCCACGGCATTATGCGGACTCCTTCTTGCGGGTGGTGCGCTGTTCGATACGTTTTTCGTGTGCGCCCTCGATGATGCGATGGACGTAAATGCCCGGCAGGTGGATCGCATCTGGATCGAGCGTCCCTGCTGGCACGATTTCTTCGACCTCTGCGACGCAGATTTTACCGCAGGTCGCGGCTGGCACGTTAAAGTTCCGCGCAGTTTTGCGGAAAATCAGGTTGCCCGTTGTATCCGCTTTCCATGCCTTCACGATGGCGAGGTCGGCAAAGATGCCTTCTTCCAAGATGTAGGTTTGGCCATTGAAGTCTTTGTGCTCTTTGCCTTCCGCGATCACGGTGCCCACGCCAGTTTTCGTGTAGAAACCGGGGATACCAGCGCCACCAGCGCGCATACGTTCGGCCAATGTACCTTGCGGGTTGAACTCCAACTCCAACTCGCCCGACAGATACTGGCGCATGAATTCGGCGTTTTCGCCCACATAGGACGAGATCATTTTCTTAACCTGTTTGGTCTGCAACAGGATGCCGATCCCGAACTCATCTACGCCTGCGTTGTTCGATGCAAAGGTAAGGTCCTTGGTGCCTGCGTCTTTGATCGCGTCCAGCAAAAGTTCGGGGATACCGCACAGGCCGAAACCACCCGCCGCGATAAACATCCCGTCAAACAAAAGCCCATCAAGGGCCTCTGCTGCACTACCGTAAATCTTCTTCATTCTCTCCCCCTCTGGGTCCGTATGGGCCACTCTCGGCAAAGAGCCTCCCTCATCATGGCGGTTAGATTACTGAAAAAATCGCCGCTGTCCCGTGGTTTTTTCTGCACCTGCAAAAGAAAGCGGCGAGCCTTGGCCCGCCGTTCTATGTCATTCGTCGCTCGCTGCTTTTTTCACTGGCGCTTTTTTCGCTGAGGCCTTCTTGGCGGCGGGCTTTTTCGCTGCTGCCTTTTTTGCGGGGGCTTTGCGTTTCTTGCCAGACTTCGCGGCTTTTTCGTTTACCAGCTCAATCGCTTGTTCGACCGTCACCGACTCTGGGTCTACATCTTTGGGCAGGGTCGCGTTGACTTTTTCCCATTTGATGTAGGGACCATAACGCCCCGACATAACCGCCATAGCACCACCATCTGGGTGATCACCCAGTTCTTTGAGCGGTTTCGCGGCTTCGCGGCCACCACGACCCGCCTTTTTCAGGGCGAGCACTTCGACGGCGCGGTTCATACCGATGTCAAAGACCTCATCGACCTCTTTGAGGTTCGCATAGGTCGTGCCGTGTTTCACAAACGGACCAAAGCGACCGATGCCTGCCTCGACCACAACACCATCTTCGGGGTGCGGGCCGATTTCACGCGGCAGGTTCAGCAGCATCAGCGCCTTATCAAGATCGATTGAGTCAGTCGTCCAGCCTTTGGGCAGACTTGCACGCGGGGGCTTCGGGAAATCCTCAGAGGCTTCGCCACGTTGTACATAGGGACCATATCGACCATCGCGGAGCGAGATCGGATCGCCATCATCGTGACCTAGCAGTTTGCCATCAGGACCGATACCCGTTTGCTCCATCCCCGGAGGGCCGAACGGACGGGTAAAGCGGCATTCAGGGTAATTCGAACAGCCGATGAACGCACCACCAGACCGCGCCGTCCGCATGGACAGTCGCCCAGCGCCACAGTTCGGGCAAGCACGCGGATCGCTGCCGTCCTCTTTGGCTGGGAAGAGATGCGGTTCGAGAACCTCGTTGATCTTATCGAGCACCTCGGTGATCCGAAGTTCGGACGTTTCTGCGATCGCAGCCGAGAAATCCTTCCAGAAACGTTTCAGCAGGTCGTGGTAATCCACCTCGCCCGCCGACACCTCGTCGAGTTCGTTCTCAAGGCTCGCTGTGAAGTCATACTCCACATACTTTTTAAAGTAGTTCGACAGGAAGACGGTGACCAAACGGCCTTTGTCCTGCGGGATCAGGCGGCCTTTATCCTTGGTCACATAATCGCGGTCCTGAATCGTGGTCACGATAGAGGCATAAGTGGACGGGCGACCAATCCCCAGCTCTTCCATCTTCTTAACCAAAGTCGCCTCGGTGTAGCGCGGCGGCGGCTGGGTGAAGTGCTGCTCTGGCAGAACTTCTTTCTTATCGGTTTTGTCGCCAGCAGCGAGGAGCGGCAGACGTTTGTCGTCGTCATCCACAACGCTGTCGTCGCGACCTTCTTCGTAGACGGCGATGAAGCCTTCGAACAGAACGACCTGACCCGTGGCACGCAGGATGACCTGACCATCAGCCGAAGCAATATCGACCGTGGTGCGTTCCATTTGCGCGGCCGCCATCTGGCTCGCAATGGTGCGTTTATAGATCAGATCGTAGAGCTTCTGCTGATCCGCATCCGAGATTTTGACCTTTTCAGGCGACATAAACATATCCGTCGGGCGGATACATTCGTGCGCTTCCTGCGCGTTTTTCGCCTTGTTTTTATACATGCGCGGGCTGGACGGCAGGTATTTTTCGCCGAACTTTTCTTTGATCGCATCACGCGCGGCCATGACCGCCTCAGGTGCCATGTCGATACCGTCGGTACGCATGTAGGTGATCAGACCTGCCTCATACAAACGCTGGGCCGCGCTCATCGCTTGGCGAGCACCCATACCGAACTTACGCGAGGCTTCCTGCTGGAGCGTCGAGGTCATGAACGGCGGGGACGGGTTACGGTTGGCAGGCTTTGCCTCAACCGACTGAACCGTCAGATCGCGGCTCGAAATCGCAGCGGCAGCCAGTTCAGCCTGCGCAGCCGTCGAAATATCGAATTTGTCGAGCTTTTTGCCTGCGAACGATGTCAGACGCGCCTCAAACTGTTGACCGCGCGGGTTCGCAAGAACAGCCTTAACTGTCCAGTATTCTTGGGGATTGAAGGCCTCAATCTCCATCTCGCGTTCAACGATCAGGCGCAGACATACGGACTGCACGCGGCCTGCCGATTTAGAACCGGGGAGCTTGCGCCACAGAACCGGCGAGAGGTTAAACCCAACGAGGTAGTCCAGCGCACGGCGGGCCAGATAGGCCTCAACCAGATGGGTGTCGACCTGACGCGGATTTTTCATCGCCTCGGTCACAGCATTCTTGGTGATCGCGTTGAATGTCACGCGGCTCACCGTCGTCGATTTCTTAATCGCGCGACGCGTGGTCAGGGTCTCTTGCAGGTGCCAGCTGATGGCTTCGCCTTCGCGATCAGGGTCGGTTGCGAGAATAAGAACGTCGTCGTCCTTGAGCGCGTCGGCAATCGCCTTAACGTGCTTTTTGCTGTCATTCGCGACTTCCCATTTCATCTCGAAATTGGCGTCGGTGTCGACAGAGCCGTCTTTCGGAGGCAGGTCGCGGACGTGACCGTAGGATGCCAAAACCGTGTAGTCCGATCCAAGATATTTGTTGATTGTCTTGGCTTTAGCCGGGGATTCGACAACAACAACTGGCATGGGAACTCCGTAAGAAAAGGCTTTTGCGTATGGCGCGGCAACATGTGTGCTATCGCAGTGGAATGTCAATGCACCCATTTCTCACCCTTGATCAAGGTCATAGCGACACTGTCAAAATAACTTCAAACTAAGGTCTGATTGGTTAGGAGGGTATTTTGATGACTTTCAAATTCGTCACGATGGCTGCGCTTGTCGCTCTTCCGATTGGCGCGATGGCCGAGCAGGTCTTTACTCCTGAACGTGGAACTAACCTCAGATCCGAACTGATGAACACCGCCCGCCCCTATGCGGAGTCCGTGTTTGGCGCACCTGTTGAGTTCGTGGTGCATGACCTCCTTGTTCAAGGCGATCACGCCTATGCGTGGCTGACGGCACAGCGACCGGGCGGTGGGCAAATTGACCTGACACGAGCGCCCGCAGCCAAAGACATCATGTTCGGCGTGAACGACCACACAGATATAAATGTGTTCTATGAACGCAGCGGAGCGGGCTGGCAGGTCTACGACTGGGCCGCGTTTGCGACGGACGTTTGGTGGCAACGCAAGGACATTTGCGCGGGGTGGGGCGACCTGTTGGACTACGGTTGCAACTAAAGGCGCGACAACAGCCCGCCAACATGTCGTTGGATCGCCCCGTCTAGTTCGAGAGCGATCAGTGCGGGTGCAATTAGGTTTGGCGCGGACTTCATGTCCCTGATCAACTGATCCTCTGCGATTGGCGATGGCCCGAGGCGGGATAAGATTTGCTTGTGCAGGGCCTTGCTGTCTTCAAAACTGCGCTGGGGCTGCGGGATCGGGGCGAGAGGCAATTCGGGCGCTTCTTCCACCAATGGCGTCAGACCCGCGATCACGTCCTCGGCCCCACGGATCAACGTCGCACCATCGCGGATCAGCGCGTTGCAGCCCCCTGCCCGCCCATCAAACGGATGCCCCGGAACGGCAAAGACCTCTCGCCCTTGGGCCAAAGCGTTTTCAGCAGTGATCAGACTGCCCGACTTCGCAGCCGCTTCAACCACGACAACGGCGCGACTGAGGCCAGAGATAATGCGATTGCGTGCAGGGAAATGACGGGCTTGGGGTTGCAGGCCAATCGGTTGTTCGGACAGGCGCAGACCTTTGGCGCCGATGGCATGAAACAGTTCGGCGTTTTCGTTGGGATAGATGACATCGACGCCGCCACCCAATACGGCAACGGTGCCCGCCTCAATCGCGGCATGATGCGCGGCGGCATCCACACCGCGGGCGAGGCCTGACACGACGACATAGCCTGCCGACGATAAGTCCGCCGCGAGTTTCCGTGCCATCCGCGTGCCCAATGAGGACGCATTGCGGGCACCAACCAGCGCGACCATCGGGCGGGTCAAAAGGGACGTATCGCCAACCGCCCAGAGGATCGGCGGGGCGTCATCTAATGTAGCCAGTGACGCGGGATAGTCTGGATCGCCGAGGCACAGCATCCGTGCTTTGACAGCGCGGGCGGCCTTGAGTTCGGCATGAATGACGCCTTCGGGACAGATCGCGTAATCGGTGACACCTGCCGCGCGCGCGACTTCTGGCAAAACCTCTAACGCAACCTGTGCCGAACCATGCTCCGCGATCAGTCGGTGAAATGTCGCAACACCGACCCGTCGAGATCGCAGCAGACGGAGACGGTTAAACCGGTCGGCTTCCATGGTGGGTGGGAGTGGGGGGTGAGTGGAAGAACGTGGGGTTCCGGTCATCCTGTGCTCCATCTGCTGCAGGATCGGAATACGCTCGCAACCTTAAGAAGCCGTAAATGGAGCGGAATTATTCGGGCCTAAATGCCTCGGGGAATTTCAGGCACAAAGTTATCCAATATTTCAGCGGCAAAACGACCGAGGGCATTCGCCCTACCACGTAAAAACACCCACCAAAGGTGTCGCGCGCGCCGATACCGAAATGAGCACGTTCCCACACCCCTCTTCTCGACTTCGGACCGCGCACATTAAGACGACGCACCGCCGACCGTTAGGCCGCCGATCATCAGCGTTGGTTGTCCTACACCTACGGGAACCCATTGACCTGCCTTACCGCAGTTGCCGATACCAGGGTCTAGGGCCATGTCGTTACCAATCGCGCGAATTTGGCCCATCGCGGTCGGACCATCGCCGATCAGGGTCGCACCTTTAACAGGGGCGCCGACCACACCGTTTTTAACGCGGTAGGCTTCGGTGCAAGAGAACACGAACTTACCGTTGGTGATATCCACCTGACCGCCGCCAAAGCCCACAGCATAAATGCCGTCCTTTAGATCGGCGAGGATCGCTGCGGGGTCAGCGTCGCCACCTAACATATAAGTGTTGGTCATGCGCGGCATCGGCAGGTGGGCAAAGCTTTCACGACGCCCGTTTCCTGTTGCCTCTACGCCCATCAATCGCGCGTTTTGACGGTCCTGCATGTAGCCGACGAGGATACCGTCCTCGATCAGGACGTTTTTGCCAGACGGCGTACCTTCGTCATCGACGGTGATCGACCCGCGACGACCCGGAATGGTGCCGTCATCCAGAACGGTGACGCCTTTGGCCGCGACCTGCTGGCCAACACGTCCCGAAAACGCGCTGGTGCCTTTGCGGTTAAAATCACCTTCAAGGCCATGACCGACAGCCTCGTGGAGTAGAACCCCCGGCCAACCCGGCCCGAGGACGACATCCATCACGCCCGCAGGGGCTGCTTCGGCCTCTAGGTTCACCAGAGCAACGCGCAGCGCCTCGCGCACGGCGGGTTCCCAGTGATCGCGAGAGATCAGACCGATCAGCCCTTCGCGGCCACCACCACCGTGGCCCCCAGATTCGCGGCGCCCGTTCGCATCCTCGACGATGACAGAGACGTTTACGCGGCTCATGGGGCGAATGTCGGTAACGATAGTGCCCTCGGGCCGCAGAATCACGACCTCTTGCAGCGAGGCAGCAAGGGATGCGGTCACTTGGACTACCCGACTATCCAAATCACGCGCAAAGGCATCAATTTCGTTCAGCACGTCGATCTTCGCCGGAAAGGTCGCCTGCGCGATGGGATCAACGTCACTATATAATTTAACGTTGGTGGGCTTTGGGCCGACCGCCAAAGTGCCTCCCCCAACGCCAACCGCAAGGCGGGCCGTCGCGACCGCTCTTTTCAGCGAAGATTCGTCGATTGTTGTCGAATGCGCGTAACCTGCCGTCTCTCCCCGCACGGCGCGGAGGCCGAAACCCTCGGAAGAATCGTAGCTGGCTGTTTTGATGCGACCATCGTCTAAAGTCAGAACTTCCGCACGACGCCGTTCGAGAAAAAGCTCTCCATCGTCGGCCCCAGCAGTCGCTTCACGCAACAAAACAAGGGCTTGATCCTGATCCAGAGAGGTTTCAAAGGGGCGGAAGTGATCGGTTTTCATATTTAGCTTTCGTGATATTATCTTTGACATAGGTCAAAAAAGGACAATATGCCGCCCTTGTGGTTCTTGAGTTGTGTCGCAGGATATGGGACATGCAACGCTGGATACAATGGGATTCCGGAGATTGTTCTCTTGGGTACCACACTAAGGGGAGGGGCATCAGTGCCCCTAAAAGCACAGGGTTAAAGATGCGATTGACCAATTTTGTCTCCAAGCTTTCCGCTGCCGCTGGCCTTGCACTGGCTGGCGTTGCTGCGAAAGCGCAGGAAGTGAACCAACAACTTGAAGTAATCGGTGCGCCGACACCAGGTGGCATGGGCTTCCAGCCTGCTGCGTCCGAACTCGCACGTGACCTACAGTGGCTCGACGGTATGATCCTTTCGATCATCACCGTTATCACCCTGTTCGTCGTGGCTCTGCTGGCTATCGTGATTGTGCGCTACAACCGCCGCGCAAACCCGACACCAGCGACCTTCACCCACAACTCGCCGCTCGAAATCGCTTGGACCGTTGTTCCGATCGTTATTCTGGTGTTCATCGGTGCGTTCTCGCTGCCGATCCTGTTCAAGCAGCAGGAATTCCCTGAAGGTGACATCACCATCAAAGTCACCGGCAACCAGTGGTACTGGTCTTACGAATACGTTGATGATGGCGTTGCGTTCGACAGCTACATGATCGGTCACCCGTCTTCGGTTCCGATGGGCTACGAAGGTCCGGAAATCGCTCCGTTCGTTCGCGACGAAGCTATGGATGCGCTGATGGAGAATTTCGGCTACGATCCGTCGCTCTTTGCTCTGGCTACCGATACCGCAATCGTTGTTCCGGTTGGTGCAACTATCGTAATGCAAGTGACTGGCGCGGACGTGATCCACTCCTTCGCTCTGCCGGCAATGGGCGTAAAACAGGACGCTGTTCCTGGTCGTCTGGCACAGCTGTGGTTCGCACCTGAAGTTGAAGGCATCTACTTCGGTCAATGTTCGGAAATCTGCGGCAAAGACCACGCTTACATGCCGATCACTCTGAAAGTTGTCAGCCAAGAAGCCTACGACGAATGGCTGGCTGCAGCGAAAGAAGAATACCCGGCCTAATCGCCGAGTGGCAGGGCCTGACCCTGCCGACTACAGAACACGAACGGGCGGGATTTCCCGCCCTTCGCTTCACCCCAGCACCTCGTAAGAAGAGCCGCGAATGACCGACGCCAGCTTGCCAGAGACCACCCGCGAAGCCAGCATGGGCGATTACATCGCTTTGCTGAAGCCACGCGTGATGTCGCTCGTGGTGTTTACCGCGCTGGTTGGTCTGATCGTGGCTCCTGTGCCTGTGCACCCCTTCATCGCTTTTGTTGGTATCTTGTGCATCGCAGTGGGCGGCGGCGCTTCGGCGGCGCTGAACATGTGGTGGGATGCTGACATCGACCGTATCATGAAGCGCACCTCGAACCGCCCGATCCCCTCGGGCCGCGTTCAGCCCGAAGAAGCATTGGCCATCGGCCTTGCACTCAGCGGGTTTTCGGTTGTGCTCTTGGGTCTGGCGTCGAATTGGCTGGCGGCTGGTCTGCTGGCGTTCACGATCTTCTTTTATGCCGTCGTCTACACGATCTGGCTGAAACGCTCGACACCGCAGAACATCGTGATCGGTGGCCTGTCTGGCGCGCTGCCGCCGATGATCGGCTGGGCGGTCGCGACTGGTGGCATCACCATCGAATCGGTTCTGATGGTCGCGCTGATCTTTATGTGGACCCCGCCGCACTTCTGGTCGCTGGCGATCTTTGTTAAATCCGACTACGGCCGCGCTGGTGTGCCTATGCTGACCGAAACACACGGTCGCCGCGTCACCCGCAACCACATCATGGGTTACATGATTGCGCTGATCCCTGTGTCGATGGCTATCGTATTCACTTCGATCGGCGGGTGGGTTTATCTCGCAACCGCGATCATCATGAACCTGTGGTTCCTCAAGGCATGCTACGCCGTATGGCGCCGTGACGAAGAGGCTGCAGAGGCAGACAGCTTTGCCGCCGAGCGTTCGGCGTTCAAAGTATCGCTCGCCTATTTGTTCCTCCATTTTGCAGCCCTGATGATTGATGCAGCTCTGCGCACACAAGGGATCGGTGGCTTCTAATGACTATCCGCGTTGAACACGAACTTCACACACGCCGCAAAGGCCGCAACTACGGCCTACTGATCGTGCTGCTGGCATTCGTTGGCTTGGTCTTTGGCCTGACCGTTGTGAAGGTTCTCGAACTGGGCGACGCTCGTAAGTTCGAAAGCAACGACCACGTTTTGCGCCCGGCTCTTCTGCCGATGGACACCCCCGCCACAACGGAGGCTGGTCAGTGAAATTATTCCCAAACATTCAAGGCGCTAAACGCACGGTGCTCCAGCTGGTGACAGTTGTGGTCGTCATGGGTGCGTTGTCTTGGGCGTCGGTTCCGTTTTACAGCTGGTTCTGTAAGGTCACTGGCTTTGGAGGCGCGACCAATGTCGTCGAAACCGCAAGCGATGTGATCCTCGACCGCGAGATGAAAATCCGCTTCGACAGCTCGACCGATCCATCATTGCCGTGGTCGTTCAAACCCGTTCAGCGCGAAATGACCGTAAAAATCGGCCAAACCGCTCTTGCCTATTACGAAGCAACCAACACCTCGAACCGCCCCGTTGCGGGTCAGGCGACCTATAACGTCGTCCCCTACGAGGCAGGTGGTTTCTTTGATAAGATCGAATGTTTCTGCTTTACCGAACAGGTTTTGCAGCCAGGTGAAACCGTGGTCATGCCCGTGAGCTTTTTTGTAGACCCCGCGATCGTTGACGATCGGGACGCAAAATACGTGCATACAATCACGCTCAGCTATACATTCTTTGAAATCCCGCTGCCGGACCAAGATACGGCAGCACTGTCCGATACGGCACCCGCCGACACCAAACTTAACTAAAGACCAGCCGCAGGGAACACTGACATGGCTCACGCTAAGAACCACGACTACCACATTCTTCCGCCGTCGATCTGGCCGTTCACTTCGGCTGTAGCGGCCTTCATCATGCTGTTCGGCGCCGTCATGTGGATGGCAAACGACATGCCTTGGATGTTCCTGATCGGCCTCGTTGCGTCGCTCTACTCCGCAGGCGCATGGTGGGCTGACACCGTGAAAGAGAACAAAGCTGGCGACCACACCGCGGTTGTTCGCATTGGTCTGCGCTACGGCGTGATCCTGTTCATCATGTCCGAAGTGATGTTCTTCGCTGCATGGTTCTGGGCGTTCTTCAAAACCCAAATGTACCCGATGTTCACCTACGCAGGCACCTCCTACGTAGAGCCGTCCATCGTTCCAGTTGATGCATTCCACCTGCCGCTGATCAACACTCTGATCCTGCTCTGCTCGGGTGCTGCTGTGACTTGGGCACACCACGCGCTGGTGCACGAAAACAACCGCAAAGACCTCGTTCAGGGTCTCACCATCGGTATCATCCTCGGCGTATTCTTCACCATTCTTCAGGTATATGAATACTACGAACTGATCGTGCACATGGGCTGGTCGCTGTCGGGTGACGTGTTCTACAACACCTTCTTCATGGCAACTGGCTTCCACGGTTTCCACGTCGTCATCGGTACGATCTTCCTTACCGTCTGCTTGATCCGTGCAACTCGTGGACACTTCTCGCCTGAATCGCACGTCGGCTTCGAAGCAGCCGCTTGGTACTGGCACTTCGTTGACGTTGTATGGCTGTTCCTCTTCGCAGCAGTCTACATCTGGGGCCAAGCCTAAGGTTTGCGCAGGCGGGACTTGACCCGCCGCCCATGACAGGACAATGACCGCGCGGGGACTGCCTCGCGCGGTTTCGTTTACAAAGGACGTTCGGATGCGTCGAATTCTCTTTTTGTTGACCTTTGGTTTGGGTGGCTTGGCCGTCCTGCTGTCGCTCGGCACATGGCAGATGCAACGGCTCGACTGGAAACAAGAACTCCTCGCTGAGATGGAGAGCCGCATCGCGGCCCCTGCGATCCCCCTGCCCGCCACCGCGACCGAAGCCGACGGCGAGTATATCGCTGTGACGCTGACGGGCACGCCAACCGGCCAAGAGCTGCATGTTCTGTCGTCTGGCTCTGCTGCGGGCACGGGATACCGCGTGATTTCGGCATGGGTCACTAATGATGACCGTCGAATCATGGTCGACATGGGCGTAATGCCGCTGGACGCAAAATCCATTGCACCAGTGCTGACCGAACAGATCATCACGGGCAACTTGTTCTGGCCTGACGATGCGGCGGCGACCTCCCCTGCACCTGACCTTAACGCGAATATCTGGTTCGCCCGCGACACGGCTGCGATGGCAGAGGCATTGGGGACCGAGCCCCTGATGGTCGCCCTGCGCACCACGACCGCGCCTGACCCTCGTGTGACCATCGTTCCCGTAAACACAGCGGGGATCAAAAATGATCACCGCGAATATGCAATTACTTGGTTCCTGTTGGCCTTTGTTTGGGCTGTAATGACTGGGTATTTCCTCTACCGCTCCTCCAAAGATTCTAAGAAGGACTGACCGATGCGCTATATCTCGACCCGTGGACAGGCCCCCGCCCTTACGTTCGAAGAGGCGATGATGACTGGCCTTGCCCGTGATGGCGGCCTCTATGTCCCTGAAACCGTCCCAACGATGACCAAGGACGAGATCGCTGCGCTGGCTGGCAAATCCTATGAAGAGATCGCCTTTGCCGTGATGAAGCCGTTTGTGGCCGACACCTTCACCGACGAAGAGTTCAAAGGTCTGATCGAAAAAGCCTATGCTGGGTTTGGTCACGACGCCCGCGCACCGCTGGTGCAATTGGCGCCGAACCACTTCCTTCTGGAACTGTTCCACGGCCCGACCCTCGCGTTCAAAGACTTCGCGATGCAGCTGATCGGTCAGATGATGCAATTCGCGCTGGCCCGTTCGGGCAAACGGATCACTATCGTTGGCGCGACTTCGGGCGATACAGGCTCTGCCGCAATTGAAGCATTCCGTGGTCTGGACAACGTCGATGTGTTCATCCTGTTCCCCCATGGCCGCGTATCCGAGGTGCAGCGCCGTCAGATGACCACCCCATCGGAATCGAATGTTCACGCGCTGGCGGTTGATGGCGACTTTGACGATTGTCAGGCCGCGCTGAAGGACATGTTTAACGACTTTGATTTCCGCGATGAGGTTCACCTCGCTGGTGTAAACTCGATCAACTGGGGTCGCGTTCTGGCACAGGTCGTTTACTACTTCTCCTCCGCAGTGAGCCTCGGCGCACCGCATCGCAAGGTGTCCTTCACCGTGCCGACAGGCAACTTCGGTGACATCTTCGCGGGCTATATCGCTAAGAAGATGGGCCTGCCGATCGACCGTCTGGTCGTAGCGACCAACCAGAACGACATCCTGCACCGCACACTGGCAACTGGCGTTCAAAAGAAAGAGGGCGTGACCCCTTCGATCAGCCCTTCGATGGATATTCAGGTCTCGTCCAACTTTGAACGCGCGCTGTTCGATGCCTATGGCCGCGACGGTGCTGTGACCGCTCAGGCGATGGCTGACCTCAAGGACAAAGGGGAATTCACCATCTCCCAAGGCGCCTATGACATGCTCAAGGACACCTTCAACTCTGGCCGCGCATCCGAGGATGAAACCCTCGAAACCATCGGTGCGCAGATCAAAGCATCGGGTGAACTTCTCTGCCCGCACTCGGCTGTTGGCGTGAAAGTGGCCGAGGATTTCCTCGGCGCGACCCCGATGATCACACTGGCGACCGCACACCCTGCAAAGTTCCCAGACGCAGTGGAAAAAGCGAGCGGCATTCGCCCGCCTCTTCCCCCGCGCATGGCAGACCTGTATGACCGTGATGAACGGGTCACACGCGTCGCCAACGACATGGACGCCCTGCAAGCTATCATTCGGGAGCGTCGCGCGCGTTGACCATCCGCACTCACACACTATCCAACGGCTTCCGTATCGTAACCGAAGCCATGCCCAGCCTAAAATCCGCCTCTATCGGCGTTTGGGTTTTGGCAGGTGGACGCCACGAACGGATCGAACAGAACGGCATCGCGCATTTCCTTGAACATATGGCATTCAAGGGAACGACGAACCGCACCGCATTGCAGATTGCCGAACAGATCGAAGACGTAGGCGGCTATATCAACGCCTACACCAGCCGCGAAATGACGGCCTATTACGCGCGCGTCCTCGAAGAGGACGTGACGCTTGGGCTCGACATTATCGGCGATATTCTGATGAACCCTGTGTTCAATCCGCATGACGTGGATGTCGAACGCGGCGTGATCCTCCAAGAAATCGGTCTGTCCTACGACACGCCTGACGATATCGTTTTTGATTGGCTGCAAGAGGCCGCCTATCCCGATCAGCCGCTTGGACGCACCATCCTAGGTCCGTCTGAACGTGTGTCGGCGTTTCAAAACCATGATCTGCAAGGGTTCATGGATGAACACTACGCGCCCGACCGTATGATCCTGTCGGCTGCTGGGGCCGTGGACCATGATGCGATCGTTAAACAGGCCGAAGCGATCTTTGGCGGCATGAAATCGCGCCCGAACCTCCAGACCGTGGTTCCAGCCACCTTCCGCAGCGGCGAAAAGCGCGAGTTGAAAGCGTTAGAGCAGGTCCATTTCACATTGGGCTTTGAAGGTCCAGATTATCTCGGTCGGGACATCTTTACCGCACAGATTTACTCGTCGGCTCTGGGCGGCGGTATTTCCAGCCGTCTGTTCCAAGAAATCCGCGAAAACCGTGGTCTCTGCTATTCAATCTTTGCTCAAACAGGCGCCTATGCCGACACGGGCATGATGACGATTTACGCCGGCACATCTTCTGACGACATCGCCCAACTGACGCAAATCACGATGGACGAGATGAAGCGTGCTGCTGACGACATGTCCGAAGCCGAAGTCGCTCGTGCCCGTGCGCAAATGAAGGCGGGTCTGTTGATGGGGCTGGAAACACCGTCGAACCGTGCCGAACGTCTGGTCCATATGCTCTATTCCAAGGGCCGCATCATCGACCTCGAAGAAACCGTTGCGATGATCGACAATGTATCCGTACAGGAGGTTCGCGAGTTTGCGGGCAAGATGGCGGGTGAGGCAGAGATGGCGATGGCGATCTATGGTCCTGGTCAAAATGCACCAGATCTGGACACTATGAAATCAAGGCTCGTTGCATAATGCTGGGGCGGCGTCGCAAGGTCAGGCTGGAAACAGACCGCATGACATTGCGGCTGCCAGATCATGGCGACTGGCGCCAGTGGGCGGACCTTCGGCAAGAGAGCCGCGAGTTTCTGACCCCGTGGGAACCTGAATGGTCCAAGGACCACCTGAGCCGCAAGGCCTTTACCAACCGTGTGTATTGGTCCCAACGGTCGCTCGCCAATGGCACCGCCGTTCCGCTGTTCCTCATTCGCCGTGAGGATCAAGCGCTCCTCGGGGCAATTACCCTCGACAATATCCGTCGCGGCCCTGCCCAAGCGGGCACCGCAGGCTATTGGATCGGCCAACGCTATGCCCGCAACGGCTACATGCGCGAAGCGATTGATGCGCTGGTGCATTACGCCTTTGTCGAACTAGACCTGAGCCGGATCGAAGCGGGCTGTTTGCCCCAAAACACGCCTTCGCGCCGCCTGCTCGAAAGCTGCGGTTACAAATACGAAGGCGTCGCGCAGAGCTACCTCGAGATTAACGGACGCTGGCGCAACCACGTCCTTTACGCAAACCTCCGCGCGGATCGCCGCGGTAAGGCAAATTTAGGCCAATGCTGAACTCTGCTGACGATACTTTTGTTTCCCTCCTAAAATCTGCCATCCCTGATCTGCAGAATAAGGACGATACGGCCCCCTACCTGCGTGAACCGCGCGGGCGGTTCATGGGGACGGGTGTCGTTGTTGCGCCGTCCAGCACAGCAGAGGTCTCTGAGGTCGTCAAACTCTGCGCCGCGCATAAGATTGGCATTGTCCCCTACTCTGGCGGCACTGGTTTGGTCGGCGGCCAGCTGATGGAAGACGGCCCCGTGCCTGTTATCCTCAGCCTTGAGCGGATGAACCGCATTCGTGACATCTACCCGACCGAAAACGTGCTCGTCTGCGACGCGGGCTGCATTTTGGCGGACGTTCAGGCGGCCGCAGAGGGCGTAGAACGCCTGTTCCCACTCTCGCTCGCCTCTGAAGGATCAGCACGGATTGGCGGGCTGCTTGGCACCAACGCAGGCGGGTTGAACGTTCTGCGTTACGGAAACGCTCGCGCTCAGGTCCTAGGCCTTGAGGTCGTAACGGCGAGCGGAGAGGTCTGGAACGGCCTAACCCGTCTGCGCAAAGACAACACAGGCTATGACTTGCGCGACCTGATGATCGGGTCCGAGGGGAGCCTTGGCATCATCACAGGTGCCGCGCTGAAACTGTCGCCGCGACCCGCGACACATGGCACCGCGCTGATGGTTGTACCGTCGCCTGCGGCGGCTCTCGACCTATTGGCACTGGCGCAGGCGCAAATCGGCGAAGGCATCTCTGCCTTTGAACTGATGAGCAAACAGGGCATCGCGTTTTTGGATGAGGTCGGCCCAGAGGTCGCGAAACCCTTTGCCGAGACGCCAGAATGGTTCGTCCTCATCGACCTAGGTTTGCCAGCTGGGTTCCAGCCACAAGAGGCGCTTGAGACGCTGTTTGTCGCTGCATCCGAGGCCGATCTTGTCAGTGACGGCGTGATTGCCCAGTCCGAGGCCCAGCGTCAGGCGTTTTGGGTAATCCGCGAAAACATCCCCGAAGCGAACCGCCGCATCGGGTCGATCTCATCGCATGACATCTCTGTGCCGCTGTCGAAAATCCCTGACTACATCGTTGAGGCCACCGCTGCCCTCGCGCAGGTCGGTGATTTCCGCATCAACTGCTTTGGCCATTTGGGCGACGGTAACCTGCACTTCAACGTTTTCCCAACCCAAGGCCGAACCCGCGCGGATTATGAAAACCTGCGCGGCGCGATAAAAACGACCGTCCACGACATGGTTCACAAATTCGACGGTTCGGTCAGTGCAGAACACGGGATTGGACGGCTCAAGGTGGACGACCTTGAGAAATACTCCGACCCGATGAAGCTCTCGATGATGCGTGCGATCAAAGACGCGCTCGATCCGCAGGGCATTATGAACCCCGGTGCGGTTCTGCGCGCTCAGGATTAACGGGCGCGCGGTTTGGCCCGCAAGGTAGGGTCAGCCGTTGTGGGATCTTCGGGCCACGGGTGTTTGGGATATTGGCCGCGCATGTCTTTGCGCACGTCGGCATAGGAATTGGCCCAGAACCCCGGAATATCCATCGTAACCTGCACAGGCTTTTGACCCGGCGAGAGCAGCGTGACACGCAGCGGCGTTTTCCCGACGGTCGGATGGCGCGTCACCCCAAACATTTCCTGCAAACGCAAGGTGATCTGCGGATATTCCCCGTCATAATCAATCGGGATCTTTCGCCCCAGCGGCGTTTCAAAATGCGATGGGGCCGCCTGATCCAAGACCTGCAACTGGTCCCACGACAGCATGCCGCGCAGGGCGTCATGCGGATTGAACCGCTTCCAATCCTCGGCAGAGCGGACGCCGTTTAGGTGCGGCAGCAACCAATCCTCTAGCCCAGCCATGAGGCTATCAGCGTCCATCGCAGGCAAGTCAGCGCCGCCCGCACGCACCAATTCGACCCGCGCACAAAGCCGCGCCGCAGCCCCATCCAACCGCAAGCCGAGGTCACGCACGCCGTCCAGCATCGCACGGGCAATCGCGTCTTCGCTGGCCTCGGACCACTGCCGATCATCGAGGGGGAGCGCGCCAAACATCTCAACGCGGCGCGTTTTCACCCGACGATCCCGTTTGGACCATTCGCACACATCCGTCCATGCGATCTGATCCGAAAAGAGGCCACGGAGTTCACTCTCTGAAATGGCCAAGGCCTGACGGATTTTGGCCTCGCGCGGGTTCCCGTCGAGGTCGGTTGCGACGATCAATCGTTGCCCAGCGAGGCCATCGCCATCGGGCATCACCGCCCCCTTGCCGCCCGACAGGATATAGCGCGGCGCATCGCCCGACCGACGTAGGCCGACACGATCAGGATAGGCCAAGGCTGCCATCTCTGCGGGTGACAACGTGGGCTTTTCCTCAGCCATTTGGGCAAAGCGTTTCGCCTCAACCTTGATCCGATCCAGCACGCTGCGGTTCACGTTGCCTTCGCCGGTTCGGATGGCACGAAGTCGCAACATGAGGTCCGTTTGCCCGCCAATCATCGGATCGCGGTCCGCCAAAAGCGCGGCTAAGGGCGCTGCTTGTTTACCCGCAACTGCCAGCATATGGGCGAGCCGTGGGTGCAACGGCATCGCGGCGATGAGCCTGCCGTGATCGGTGATCCGACCGTTAGCGTCCAACGCGCCGAGTTGATGCAAGAGCGCCTGCGCCTCGGCCAAGGTGCCTTCGGGCGGAGGGGTGAGGAACGGCAGATCAGCCGCGCCCCACAGCGCCATTTCCAAGGCAAGACCCGCCAGATCGGTCGCTTCGATCTCTGCTGGAGGAAAGGCCTGCAATGCTCCGTCTTCGCCTTTGGTCCAGAGGCGGTAACAGGTGCCCGCAGCGACGCGGCCCGCACGGCCTGCACGCTGGGTCGCTTCGGCCTTGGACACGCGTTCAGTGACAAGCCGCGCCATCCCAGACGACGGATCATAGCGCGACCGCCGCGCACGACCCGCATCGACGACAACGCGAATATCCTCAATCGTCAGCGAGGTTTCTGCGATGGAAGTCGAAAGAACAACCTTTCTCTCGCTTAAGACAGGTGCGATCGCGGCGCGTTGCTGGGCGAAGGGCAGCGCACCATAGAGCGGTCGCACCTCACACCCTTTGGGCAAACGCCCCTGCAACGCGGCCTCAGTACGACGGATTTCGCCCTCACCAGGAAGGAACACCAAAACCCCACCTTCGGTCTGGGCCACAGCGTCAACGATCAGGTCCGCAGTTGCCATTTCAAGACGGCGGGTTTTATCGAGCGGACGTTCCAAATAGACTAGATCGACGGGATATGCGCGCCCTTCTGAGGTGATCATCGGCGCGTTGTCCAACAACCGCGCGACGGGTTCGGCATCCAGCGTCGCGGACATAACGACCAAGATCAGGTCGTCGCGCAGGGCTTGCCGAATTTCCCACGTCAGCGCGAGGCCAAGGTCAGCGTTCAGGCTGCGTTCGTGAAATTCGTCAAAGATGATCGCGCCAATACCCGAAAGCTCAGGATCGGATTGAATCATGCGGGTCAGGATACCTTCGGTGACGACTTCGATACTACTGCCCGCCTTGCTATCGCCGCGCATACGGTAACCGACCGTCTGGCCCGTCTTTTCACCAAGCTGTTCCGCCAAACGTTCGGCCGCTGCGCGGGCTGCAAGACGACGCGGTTCAAGCATGATGATCTTGCCATCGGTGACATTCGCCTCAAGCAGCGCCAATGGCACCCGCGTGGTTTTACCCGCCCCCGGGGGTGCCTGTAGCACGGCGCGGCCTTCGACGCGAAGCGCGTCGATCAGGTCAGGCAGGGCGGAGTCGATGGGAAGTGTCATGTTAGGTGTTTAGGGGGCGCCGCTGGCGCGGCGCAAGGGGGCTCTGCCCCCTAACCCCCGAGATATTTACAGCACAAAGGCAGGACGATCAGTCCCACCAAGGGCCGTGGTGGCCAGCGCCGCCATCAATGCGTTCAAACCCGTGCATACCAAAGAAGTCACGCTGGGCTTGAATGAGGTCGGTGGTTCCACGTGCCATCGACAGGGTGTCGATGAACGAAAGCGCAGACGCGCATGCAGGCACTGGGTGGCCGTTCAGGACCGCCGCGGCGACCACGCGGCGAAGCGCTGGCACAGTAGCCTTCAAGCGTTCCGCAAAGGCAGGCGCAAAGACCAGCTGTCCTTTGGGCATTTCACCACGGAAGGCCGCGGAAATATCATCGAGCAGAGCCGAACGAATGATGCAGCCTGCACGCCAGATCTCGGAGATACGAGCGAAGTCGAGCGACCAGTTGTATTCCTCAGATGCGGCGGCCAAGAGGCGGAAACCTTGAGCGTAGGCGATGATACGTGCCGCAAGGAGCGCATCGGCGTAGTCTTGCTCTGACAGGTCAACAGCTGTGCGGGTGCCCGAAAGGATCGCTTCACCGTCGATGCGGGTTTGTTTTTCCGACGACCACGACCGCGCCGCGACAGCAGCTTCGATAGCGGAGGCGGATTGGCCGAGGCGGAGCGCTTCGATTAGGGTCCAGCGGCCTGTGCCCTTTTGACCAGCGCGGTCAAGGATCACGTCAACCGCGGGTGCGCCCGTTTTGCTATCAACGGCCTGAAGAACCTTACCCGTGATTTCCACCAGATAGGATTGCAGAGCGCCAGTGTCCCACGATTCAAAACGTGCGCCGATCTCAGCAGGCGACATGCCCTGACCGTAGCGCATGATCCCGTAGAGTTCAGAGATCATCTGCATGTCGGCGTATTCGATGCCATTGTGCACGGTTTTGACAAAGTGCCCTGCACCATCAGGACCAAGGTGATCGGCACAAGCCTCGCCGTTGAACTTTGCCGCGATGGCCTCAATGACGGGGCGGATGCCAGCCCATGCTTGGGGTGTGCCGCCGACCATGATCGACGGACCATGACGGGCACCTTCTTCTCCGCCCGAAACACCCATACCGATAAAGGTTAGGCCACGGCCTTCGACCAGAGCGGTGCGGCGACGGGTGTCGTGGAAATCGGTGTTTCCTGCGTCGATGATCGTGTCACCCGGTTCGAGCAGATCACAAAGTTCTTCGATCGAAGATTCGACGGGATTGCCCGCAGGAACCATCAAGATGATCGCACGGGGCGCAGGCATGTTACGCGCCATATCCGCAAGGCTCGCGTGCGAGGTCAATTTTGCAGCGAGATCGCCCGCTTCGGCAACAAATTCAGCGGTGACATCGGCGGAACGGTTGGCAACATGGAGCGCAAATCCGTTGTCGAGGATATTGAGCGCAAGAGCGCTGCCCATTGTTCCGAGACCATAGAGGCCAAGGTTGGCAAGTTGAGTCATTTAAAAACGTCCTTTTCGGGTTCGTTGTTTGCCTCTCTCTGGGTGCTCTGATAAGGCTTAGCCAACGAAATATAAACGTCCCTAGGCGGATATATGGTACCCTTTTTGCGCACAGCCTGGACCGAAGTCGTGTCCCCAATGCTGAACCGCCCCGCGTTGGTTCAGATTGCGGCGCTGTGCATGCGTGAAACCAAGTCTGGTGATGAGGTGCTTTTGGTCACATCGTCCAATGGTCGTTGGATTCTGCCGAAAGGTTGGCCCATCGACGGGATGAGCGGTTCGCAGACCGCGCTACAGGAAGCATGGGAAGAGGCGGGCGTCAAAAACGCGCGCGCTGCAAAGGAACCTGTCGGCACCTATGACGGGAAAAAGACGGTCGATAACGGGATAGAGCGGGACTGCCGCGTCTATGTCTACGCGATAGAGGTCGAAAAACTGGCCAACAAATTTCCCGAGAAGGACAAGCGCAAGCGCAAATGGGTGCCTTTTGACCGCGCCGCAGACTTCGTTGAAGACGCCGATATGGCCGAATTTTTGCGAACCCTTAACGGATAGTGCTGCAAAGAAATGGTTGCAATCGTATCGGGTAATCCTTACCCGACTTGCCAATTGTAACACTTTTATGACGGGCCAATCTGATGACCTCAGAAGACAAGTCGAGCTGGAAAACCCTCGATCGCGATCTTAACCGGATTTCGACGCTCGAAACGGCGACACTCTATGTGTCGCGTCCCATGATCGGCTTCGGGCTCGGTCTGACCTTTATGGTGCTGGCTGGCTTTGCCGCGGCATTCGTGTTCGGCCTAGGGTCTGGATCGGCTGTGGTCGTGGCTGCTGCGGTCTTTGGCGCTTACATGGCGCTCAACATCGGGGCGAACGACGTTGCGAACAACATGGGGCCTGCGGTGGGCGCGAATGCGCTGACCATGGGCGGCGCGATTGTCATCGCGGCCCTCTGCGAAAGCGCGGGCGCACTGCTCGCTGGTGGTGACGTTGTCTCGACGATTTCCAAGGGGATTATCGATCCTGCGGGCTTTGACAGCTCGATGATGTTCATCTGGGCGATGATGGCCGCGCTGGTGTCCTCCGCACTCTGGGTGAACCTTGCGACTTGGATCGGCGCGCCTGTGTCCACGACCCACTCTGTTGTTGGCGGCGTAATGGGCGCTGGTATTGCGGCGGCAGGTCTGGCCACCGTGAACTGGACGTCGATGGGCCAAATTGCGGCGAGCTGGGTGATTTCGCCTGTGCTGGGCGGCGCGATTGCTGCGTTGTTCCTGTGGTTCATCAAAACCTTCATCATCTATCGTGAGGACAAAATCGCAGCGGCACGCCGTTGGGTGCCTGTTCTGATCGGCATCATGGCTGGCGTCTTTGCGGTTTACCTCGCGGTGAAGGGCCTGAAAAAGCTGATCTCCATCGACCTCGGGCCGGCTCTGCTGATCGGTCTGGCTGTGGGTGTTGCGACATACCTTCTGTCGTCGCCTTACATCCGCAAGAAATCCCAAGGCCTCGAGAACCGTAATAAGTCGCTCAAGGTGCTGTTCGGTCTGCCGCTGGTCATCTCTGCGGCGCTTCTATCCTTCGCACACGGTGCGAACGACGTGGCGAACGCTGTTGGTCCGCTGGCCGCAATCGTTCACACCCAAGAGTTCGGTGAAATCGCTGGCAAAGTGCACATTCCGATCTGGGTTATGGTGATCGGTGCGTTGGGCATTTCGTTCGGCCTCGTCACCTTTGGCCCCAAGCTCATTCGCATGGTTGGCTCTCAGATCACGAAACTGAACCCGATGCGCGCATACTGTGTGGCTCTCTCTGCTGCGATCACCGTGATCGTTGCGAGCTGGCTGGGTCTGCCTGTGTCGTCGACCCACATCGCGGTTGGTGGTGTGTTCGGTGTGGGCTTCTATCGCGAATGGGATCACAGCCGCCGCGCGCGTAAGCTGAACCTCGATAGGCCAGAAGCAAAACGCCTCGCCCCCGAAGAGCGTCGCCGCCGTAAACTGGTGCGTCGTAGCCACTTTATGACCATTGTCGCGGCTTGGGTGATTACCGTGCCCGCAGCGGCTGGCCTGTCGGCTGTTGTGTTCTACGTGCTCAACGGAATCTTTGGCAGCTAATCAAGGCCATCAAACCAAACACAAAAGGCGGACCCTCAGGTCCGCCTTTTTCATTTCGAACTCACGACTAGATCAGAGACCCAAGCACCAACGCATCACTGCTTTCTGTGCGTGCAGACGGTTTTCTGCCTCGTCAAAGATCACCGAATGCGGACCATCCATCACGGCGCTGGTCGCCTCATCATCGCGGTGCGCAGGCAAGCAGTGCATGAACAGCGCGTCAGGCTTTGCCGCTGCCATCAGCTGTTCGTTCACCTGATAGCCCCGCAGCTGGTTATGACGGCGCTCGCGTGCAGATACGGGGTCATGCATCGACACCCAAGTATCGGTGACAACCAGATCCGCACCTTCAACCGCTTTCATCGGATCGCGCTCAATCACAATGTTCGCACCTTTGGCGCGGGCCTCTTCGACAAACACCGCTTCGGGGTCGAGCGAGGACGGACCCGTGAAGGTCAGATCAAACCCGAACTGACCAGCCGCATGGATAAAGGACGCGCAAACGTTGTTGCCGTCACCCGACCAGACGACCTTTTTGCCCGCGATAGAACCGCGGTGTTCTTCAAACGTCTGGATGTCAGCCATGATCTGGCAGGGGTGGGTGCGGTTGGTCAGACCGTTGATCACAGGCACGGTCGCGTATTCCGCCATCTCAAGCAGAGTTTGCTCTTCGAACGTGCGGATCATGATCATGTCAACGTAGCGCGACAGAACCCGCGCGGTGTCTGCAATCGTTTCACCATGGCCCAACTGCATATCCGCACCAGACAGCACCATCGTTTGACCGCCCATCTGGCGCACACCCACATCGAACGACACGCGAGTACGGGTCGACGGCTTTTCAAAGATCAGCGCGACCATGCGACCGTCGAGCGGTTTATCGTCGTCAGCCGACCCTTTTGGGCGTCCGTTACGAGCCGCTTTCATCGCTTTGGCGTTATCAATAATCGTCCGCAGTTCTTCGGGCGAGGTGGTGTGGATATCAAGGAAGTGTTTCATAGTGTTTTCTTTCGTCGTCGGGATCGGGGCTGCGCCCCTCACCCGCGAAGGTTCAATGCCATCAGACGATCAGGCTTGCTCCAGTTTCGTTGCAGTTGTGTCGAGGCGTGTAACGGCCTCGGAAATGTCTTCGTCGGTAATGTTCAAAGCTGGCAAAAGGCGCAGCACGTTGTCACCCGCAGGAACGGTCAGAACGCCAGCGTCATAGCCCGCTTTAACCACATCGGTGTTGGTGACTTTGCATTTCAGGCCAAGCATCAGGCCAGACCCACGCACGCCCTCGAACACGTCAGGGTGTGCCGCGACCAGACCTTCGAGCTTTTGACGCAGCAGGGCCGCCTTACGGTTCACCTCTGCCAGAAACGCATCATCCGCGATGGCCTTCATCACTGCGTTGCCTACTGCGCAAGCGAGAGGGTTGCCGCCGTAGGTCGACCCGTGGGTGCCTGCTGTCATGCCAGATGCCGCGTTTTCAGTGGCCAGAACGGCGCCCAGTGGGAAACCACCGCCGATGCCTTTGGCGACCATCATGATGTCAGGCGTCACGCCCGACCATTCATGTGCAAAGAGTTTACCCGTCCGACCCATGCCGCACTGAACCTCGTCGAGGATCAACAGGATGCCGTGCTGGTCGCACAGATCGCGCAGACCCTTCAAGCACTGATCGGGAAGCGGACGAATGCCGCCCTCACCCTGAACGGGCTCGATCAGGATTGCACCGACATCAGCCTCTGCCGCCGCAGCGGTCAGCGCGTCGTGATCCCCCCATTTCAGGTGCTTGAACCCAGGCAGGAGCGGGCCAAAGCCCTTGGTCATTTTCTCGGACCCTGCCGCAGCGATACCAGCCGACGAACGACCGTGGAACGATCCTTCGAACGCAATGATGGTCGTGCGCTCTGACTGGCCTTTCTCATAATGATACTTCCGCGCCATTTTCACAGCGAGCTCGCAGGACTCTGTCCCCGAGTTGGTAAAGAACACGGTGTCCGCAAAGGTCGCCGCGACCAGACGGTCCGCCAATTCCTGCTGAGCCGGAATGTTATAAAGGTTCGACACGTGCCACAGCGCGTTCGCTTGGGTCGTCAGGGCTGCCACCAGATCAGGGTGCGCATGGCCAAGTGCGTTCACTGCAATCCCTGCCCCAAGGTCGAGATAACGTCGGCCCGATGCCTCCACCAGCCAAGAGCCTTCGCCAGAGACGAAAGACAGAGGTGCACGGTTATAGGTCGGCAAGACTGAGGGGATCATGGATAAACCCTTTGTAAATAGAAGCCTGATTGGTGCCGCAGGGGCAAAGGCGTGTCAATGTATAAGGAAGTCAGATGGATGCGCAAAAAGGCGCACGGCGCTAAAAATTAGCGTCGGCGTCGAATCAGTGTGATTTTCGCATTGGTCATCATGGGGCCGCGTATAGGCGACCCCGAGATTTTCGCAAAGGGTTTTGTCAGGCTTTCAGGCGGTAGCCGCGTTTGAACCAATACCAGCAGATCGAGGTGACGACCGCACAGGCCAAGATTGCCACCCACAGGCCGCGCCAAGGGCTTCCGTCCGACACACCGATCATGCCGAAACGAACACCGTCGATGATGTAGAAAAACGGGTTCACGTGGCTGAGTTTGTTCAACACAGGCGGCAGCGCGTCGATGGAATAGAACGTCCCCGACAAGAACGACAGCGGCGTCACGACAAAGTTCGAAATCGCAGCAAGCTGGTCGAATTTATTGGCGAAAATGGCTGCGATGATGCCCAAACCGCCCATAAACACGGCGCCTAGAACCACAAAAACCAGAACCCACTGCGGATGCTGCATCCCGACGCCGAGGAACAGCCAGACGCCAATCGCGATCACCACAGCCACCAAAAGGCCACGCGCAACCGCACCTGCGATGTATCCCGTCACCAATTCACCAGCCGACAAGGGCGGCATCAGCGTGTCCACGATATTGCCCTGTACCTTGGCCGAGGTGAGCGAAGAGGACGAGTTCGCAAACGCGTTCTGGATCACCGTCATCGTCAGGATACCCGGCGCGAGGAAGTGCATGAACGGCACGCCCATCACGTCACCGCGTTGCGATCCAATCGCAATGGTAAAGATCAAAAGGAACAGGCCCGCGTTGATCAACGGCGCCATAAGCGTCTGCGACCACACGTTGAGGAATCGCAAAACTTCGCGTCGGCACAGGGTATAGAGGCCCAACCAATTCACTTTTCCGAACCTACGCACACCCATTCCGGCATCTTGTGACATCTTTGCCTCCGTTTTCGCGATTCGAACGCTTGTATCCCGCGCCCACGTGCTTAGAATAGTCCCTTGACCAATGATGCAAGGTCGGATGCGCAGATGCGCCCGCCCAATTAGCCAAAGGAACGCAATATGTCCTGGACCGACGAACGCGTCGAGCTCTTGAAAAAGATGTGGGGCGAAGGCCAGTCGGCCAGCCAGATCGCCAAAGAACTTGGCGGGGTGACCCGAAATGCGGTCATCGGTAAGGTGCATCGTCTTGGCCTATCGAACCGTACCACTGGTGCGGCTCCTGCAGCGCCCGCAAAACCTGCCAAAGAGGCAAAGCCCGCAGCGCCCAAAGTCGCTAAGGCAGAACCGAAACCCGCAGCGGCTGCAGCGCCCAAGCCGAAGGCAGAGCCGAAACCGGCTGAAACGACCCTCGCGCCGATCCCGATGAGCCCTGCACGCAAGGCGATCATCCCAGCTGGCCAGCCTCTGCCGCCGCAGCCTTCTGCGAATGAAATTTCGCCCGAGGCTCTGGCCAAGGTGAACGAGGTCGAAAAAACCGCAAAAAAATTGTCGCTGATGGAACTGACCGAGCGGACCTGCAAATGGCCGATTGGCGACCCTGCAACGCCGGACTTCTGGTTCTGCGGTCTGCCGACCCAACAGGGCAAGCCCTACTGCGAAGCCCACGTTGGCGTAGCCTTCCAACCCATGAGCGCCCGCCGCGACCGTCGTCGCTAAGCGTTCAGCACAAATGATACCAAATGAAACCCGCCCGTGACGGCGGGTTTTGTTTTACAAACTGACGGATCCCATTCTAGCGTCACCGCATGACATTTAGTGACGACACCCGCACCCGCATCCGTGACAGCTTTGCCAAACAATCAGCGATGGCGTTGATCCATGCCGAAATTCCGGTGATCGAAGAGGGCCGCGCGGAGATCGAAATCCCGCATTGGGACGGGGTTCTTCAGCAGCACGGATATGTGCACGGTGGCGTCGTTGGAATGATCGCGGATTCTGCGGCGGGCTATGCTGCGATGAGCGTGGTGCCCGAGGGAACATCCGTTCTCACCGTCGAATATAAGATCAACATGGTTGCCCCTGCGAACGGCGATAAAATCGTCGCCAAAGGTTCAGTGCTGCGGGCGGGCCGGACCCTGCTGTTGACCAAGGCAGATGTCTACGCGGTCAAGGATGGCACCGAAACGCTCTGCGCAGTGATGCAACAGACCATTATGGCCATGCACGGCAAAGGCGAACGCTAAGCGGCGACAAACTGTTTCCCCTGCGTAAAGTCATATGCGCACAAGGCCCATTTGCTATATGTAGCAGTGACGCGGCCTCAACTCCGCAGGCTCATTTGATAGGTAGTCGAATGTCGTTTCGGTGGCTTTTTGGTTTTGTTTTCATTGCATTAATAAGCTGCGGCGAAACCGCGTCTCGTGCCGAAAACGCGCGAATTCTACTTTTGGGCGATTCGATGATGGCCTTCAATCGCGGTTCTGGTTCAGCCGTTTCAGATGCGATTGAGGATCAACTTGGCGAAGAAGTCGTTGATCGCTCTGTCTCTGGCGCACGGATCAACTATGCGCTCCCCGTCAGTGGTGCCGCTGGCCTTAGCATCCCGAAACAAGTGATCGACGGCCCGTGGGAATGGGTGGTCATGAATGGCTACGGCAATGACATTCTGTTCGGCTGTGGCTGCCGCGCCTGCGACCGTCAGGTGGATCGCCTAATCAGCGCGGATGGTCTTTCAGGGTCGATACCAGAGTTCGTTGCGACCCTGCGTGCGCGTGGTGCAAAGGTGATCTATTCTGGTTACCTCAGAACCCCTGGTATCCAAGCCCCCGTCGAAAGCTGTGGTGTCGTGGGCGACGAACTAGATCGTCGTCTGGCGCTCATGGCTGCGGCAGATGATGGCGTCACCTTTGTCGCGATGTCAGACCTCGTGCCCTTTGGCGACCGTAGTTATCACGGCCTCGACCTCGTCCACCCGTCGCCCAAAGGCAGTCAGGCCATCGGCGCACGGATCGCAGAAATCATCGCTGCAAACGATTAACGCCCGTTTTCCCGTTCCGCCCATTGGCGTAGCGGCTCCATCGCGGCGAGTAGCCCTTCGCCCTGCGGGGTCAGCGCATATTCCACTCGCGGCGGTATCTCGGCGAACGCCGTGCGGCTGATCAAACCATCGCGGGTCAGTTCATCCAAGGCAGCACTCAGCACCTTGTCCGACACGCCTGCCAGCGCGTCCTTCAGGTCGCCATATCGCAGCGTCCCACGGGACAGCACATCCAACACACGCGCCTTCCAGCGTTTGGACACAAGGCCCATCGCCAGCTCATAAGGGCAGTCGGCGCTGCGGGTGCGGTAGGAATACTTCATTCCTTACCAATACGTGAGCGAACCGCCCCCTGTCTAGCACCACTTCCCAGATGCCATTTACAGCGCTATATGCGCCCCATGTCCCAGAACCCGCCAAACCTCCGCCCCGACCTTGCCCCGAAACCTCGCTTTTCGGAGCCGAAACGTGACGGCCAGCCGACCATCGGCATGGTGTCCCTCGGCTGCCCCAAGGCTTTGGTCGACAGTGAACGCATCCTGACCCGCCTGCGGGCCGAAGGCTATACGATCAGCCCTGACTATTCGGGCGCGGACGCAGTGATTGTGAACACCTGTGGGTTCCTCGACTCGGCCAAGGCGGAAAGCCTTGATGCCATTGGCGAAGCCCTCGTGGAAAATGGCAAAGTGATCGTGACCGGCTGTCTGGGCGCCGAACCTGATTACATCCGTGAACACCACCCGAATATCCTCGCCGTGACGGGGCCGCACCAATACGAACAGGTGCTCGACGCTGTGCATGGCGCTGTGCCGCCGTCACCCGATCCCTTCATCGACTTGCTGCCTGCCTCGGGCGTGAAACTCACCCCGCGCCACTACAGCTACCTCAAGATCTCCGAGGGCTGTAACCACAAGTGCAAGTTCTGCATCATCCCCGACATGCGCGGCAAACTCGCCTCGCGTCCTGCCCACGCTGTGATCCGCGAGGCAGAAAAGCTGGTCGAGGCGGGCGTCAAAGAACTGCTCGTCATCTCGCAAGACACCAGCGCATACGGCGTCGACATCAAACACGCGACCGAGCGGGACCACCGCGCGCATATCACCGACCTTGCTCGTGATCTGGGCAGCTTGGGCGCTTGGGTGCGGCTGCACTACGTCTACCCCTACCCGCATGTGCGTGACCTGATCCCGCTGATGGCAGACCGCCTGATCCTGCCCTATCTGGATATCCCGTTCCAGCACGCGCACCCTGACACGCTCAAACGTATGGCCCGCCCTGCGGCGGCAGCCAAAACGCTGGACGAGATCGCGGCGTGGCGGTCGGTCTGCCCTGATATCACCCTGCGTTCGACCTTTATCGTCGGCTACCCGGGTGAGACCGAAGCGGAATTCCAGACGCTCCTTGATTGGCTGGATGAGGCGCAACTAGACCGCGTGGGCTGCTTCCAATACGAAAACGTGGATGGCGCACGGTCGAACGACCTGCCCGATCACGTCCCTGATGACGTGAAGCAAGACCGCTGGGACCGCTTTATGGAAAAGGCCCAAGCCATTTCCGAGGCCAAGCTTCAGGCCAAAGTCGGCAAAACCCTCGAAGCCATCGTGGACGACATCGACGAGGACGGCATCGCGACCTGCCGCACATGGGCCGACGCCCCCGAGATCGACGGCAACCTCTTTATCGACGAAGGCACTGAAGGGTTGTCAGTGGGTGATATTGTTACCGTTGAGGTAGATGAAGCGGGCGAGTATGATTTGTGGGGTTTAAAACTTAAGTAGATCAAAAACCTCGAAGCCTTTGAGCGTCAAGGCATATTCGCCTGCAGTCCTATCTGCTATTCTTTCAGATACAAGCTCGTCGAGACAGGTCTGTAATTCAGTTTCTTGCCGAATTTTTGTATGGTTCGGTGCTATCGCTGCCATTTTTCTTAGAATTTCATAGTGGTCACGTGTACCGCTTGTGATTGAAATTCTCCTTTCTGAACTTCCAATCTGCAAAATGATCTCCCGTTTAACGGGGTGTAATTGATCGACATAGGCTTTAGCCCAATCGTCCCACTCTTCTTTCTCAACAGATTCTAGCTGCTCAAACGTCTCTTTAACCCTTTGAAGGTTTTCCTCTCCCACGTCCTCTACCGCTTGCTTACGTTGCCGAGCGATCTGTTCAATCGTGTTTTCTCTTTCCCGAGCAATCCGATCCTGTTCGTCTTGAATTTCACCACGCAAAATTATCCGCTGCAGCTGGACTTTGTGAGCTTCCTCAATCTGAAACTCTTTGGTCCGAGCAACGCCTCGAGATACTATCTTTGACCCTGCAAACGCGATCCAAGGCCATATCGAGGCCAACATGAAACCAAATGCGACAGGAAAAACGTATTTAGAACAGATAGTTGTATTTGCATCAAAATACTCGATCCTCTCGAGCACAGTTGTATCGCCAAAAACTAAATTGAATAATGATGGCCAGTTCAGGAGGAAAAAGACGAAGCTGATACTCGTGATAATAGGGCTACGCAGCCTCTCGCTGAAAAAGTCTTTTACTTCTTTGAAAAAATCCAACGCAACACCCTTGGGCTGATAAATGCCAGAAACAAATTAACTTATAGTTGCTCAAATAAAAGTTACGCAATGGTCAGTTGCGGACAAATTCACCATAAAAATAATACGCAGAACCCTACATCCCCTCCAAATAAACCCTGACCGCCTCCTGCACGTGGCGGAACCTGTCTCCGCCAAGGTGTTTGCCGCCGAACCAGCGGGTGACGCAGATGAGGTGTCCTCGGAGGCCTTCGCGCTCTAGCATCCGCACGATCACCATGCCCGCGCCGCTTTCGCCGTCGTCGTTTTTCAGCGGCCCATCGTCGAGAAGCACGGCCCATGTGTTATGGGTCGCCTTGGCGAATTTCTTGGTTTTGCACAGCTCTTTGATGAACGCCTTTGCGTCCTCTGCACTGCTGCAGGGCGCGCCAGAGACCGCGTATTTCGACCCGCGGTCGCTGATGACATTGTCGATGATCTTCATGCCCGCGACCCTAGTCCGCGAGGGCCGCAGGCGAAAGGGTTACTCGCTGATGGCAGCGTTATCTTGGGTCGTGATGCTCTGCAGGTAGGACAGGATAAAGTCCTGCACGACGGGGTCGGTGATCCCCACGTGACGCATTTTCGTCCCCGGCATAAAGCCGCTGTTGTCCTCCATCCACGCCCGCAGCGCGGCAGGGGTCCAGACGATGCCAGAGGCCGCCAGAGCGGTGGAGTAGTCGTAATCCGCCACGGTCCCAGCGCCACGGCCCACAACGTTCACGAGAGGCGGACCATAGCTCGGGTCGGTGGGGTTATCGGCGTGGCAACGGTGGCATTCCGCGTCAAAGAGTTTCTCGCCTGCCTCAACTTTGATCTCGTTGTAGGAGTCCGCGAAAGCGGGGCTCGACAAAGCGATCAGCGCAAGGGTCGCAGCGGTTTTAAAGTAGGTCATAGTGCCCTCCTGAATGAATGCGCCAAGGCTACGCCTCTGGTCAGCAGGAGGGTTGACCCAGATCAACGAAGACGGGCCTAAGCCTAGTCCTTTGGTCGTAGAAATCGCAATTAAAGCGCGGAAAGCACCACCCAGAGGAGGAAAACAACGGCAGCGGTGATCGTGTAGACCTCGACCCGACCGAGTTGGACCATGCGGACCTGTGGCGGCGGATTGTGGAATTCGACACGCGGTTTCGGCGGTTTTATCTCGTTCACGACGCCCTCTTTGAGTAGGGCCATCAAAAGCTGGTCGCCTGTCAGGGAGTCACCATATTGGCTGCTAATCCGAACCGTCGGCCAAAGCGGGAACTGAGAGAGTTGACCGTCTTTGTTCTCGACCGTCATGGCGAGGACCGCTGTATCGAGCACATCAAACCCGATGATCGTCACAGCGTCGCTTGGGCTGTCTGGCCGTCCTGCGTCGTGGATCACTTTGGCAGGCAAAAGAGATTTAACTGTGTAACTCATACCGGAACGGCCGGCCTTTCATCAGTCTATCAGCGCTGCCTTGATACGGTCCAAATGCGCGCAACCTTGCCAAACACCACACCCACTATCGCCACTCAGCCAGCCCCGAGGCGTGTAGCGACGTGCGCAAACACGGCACTTCCTCAAAAGCTCGTCCGCCTGAACTTCGTCCACGTATCCGTCTGCTAAAGCAGCAAGAATATCTGCCGCGCAGGGTGGAACGTGGATCATAGTAATGGCTGTCTTAAAATCTGAGTGTCTTAGATCCGTCATCTCACATCCCGCAGCCTAGCGTGTGTTTCATTTGGTTAGGGTAACGGTTCCAAAGGGAGGCATTTTACATACCACTGACAAAAAACCCTGACCGAGTGAAAAATTTCGACGGACTTTCGTTTAGTCCCCGTTTCAAGGTGAGTATTTGATCAGTCAGGATTATCGCGATGAAACACCTCCGCGCCTATGCAACGCCACTCACGATCGGCACCTTCCTCATTATGGGGGCGACCGGCATTCTGATGTTTTTCCATACCAATACGACGCTGAACAAAGTCGTTCATGAATATGTCGGGCTGGTCATGGTTGCTGCGGTTCTTTTGCACGTTGTGCTGAACTGGCGTGCATTTCAGACCTATTTCAAACGGCCTGTTGCACTGACGCTGATGACGGCGTCTGCGGTGATGCTGGCGGCGTCTTTCGTGTCACTCGGGGATGATGCAGGTGATGCGCGTCCTGACATTATCGCTTTGCAGTTGGTTAGCTCTGCCTCGCTGACCGACCTCGCACCGCTGATGGGCACCGATGCCGAGAACCTCATTGCGAAACTGGCCGAACAGGGCGTGACCGCAACGGCGGATCAGACCCTGATCGACCTCTCTGATGGTGACATGCGCGGCTCGATCAGCCTACTCTCTGCCGTCAAAGGCTAGGCGGGTTCGCTCGCCAATTCAGCAAAGGACGCTTTGTTCTGACAATACTGCGGGGGCTCGTCTCCCGCAGATGCGTTTTTGAGCCAATGCTTGCAATGTTCGGGGGATGGGCACGCGCGGCAACGGGTGATGTGATCGGCATATTCCGCCGTAGAAATATGGCCTTCACGCATGGCTTCCGCCAGATCGACCTCACAATGTTTCGCCATAGCGAGGGTCAGCCAAAAATGTTCCCGAATATCGCCCAACCGCTGCATCGGTTCATCCTTTGTATGTCTTAATCCAATCAAGCAAAGTTGTGCGCCAAGTCGCTGACGCCCGCATTGCGCCAGATCAAAACGGCGCACCGTTGACGCATATCAAGGCACCCTTCCGACATCAGGTCTAGAGTCCCCAATCAGACACGAACAGAGGACGACGCCATGACAGAGACCACCGCCGCGATTGCCACAGATGCTCAGGACCCCTCTGTCGAGGCCAAACCATCACCGCCTCGACACCGCCACACACGTATGGCCCGCATTCCCTATGAGGCCGAAAAAGCCAAACTTCAGGCGGAAATGCTCAAGGTGCAGCACTGGGCCCAAGAAACAGGCCAGAAGTTCGTCATCCTGTTCGAGGGCCGTGATGCTGCAGGCAAAGGCGGTACGATCAAACGGTTTATGGAACATTTGAACCCACGTCATGCGCGGGTTGTGGCCCTGAATAAACCGACTGAGACAGAGCGCGGCCAGTGGTTTTTTCAACGCTATATCGAACATCTGCCAACGGCGGGCGAAATGGTGTTCTACGACCGCAGTTGGTATAACCGCGCAGGCGTCGAACGGGTCATGGGGTTCTGTGAACCCAATGAATACCTAGAATTCATGCGCATGACCCCCGACCTCGAACAGATGCTCGTTCGGTCTGGTATTCGGCTCTATAAATACTGGTTCTCAGTGACCCGAGACGAACAACTTCGCCGCTTTAAGGCCCGCGAAACCGATCCACTGAAGCAATGGAAGCTGTCCCCGATTGATAAGGCGTCGCTCGACAAATGGGATGACTACACCGAGGCAAAAGAGGCGATGTTCTTTTATACGAACACCGCAGATGCGCCTTGGACCGTGGTTAAATCGAACGATAAGAAACGGGCGCGGATTAATTGCATGCGCCACTTCCTATCGACCCTCGATTATCCAGGCAAAGACCCGTCAATCGCCGTACTCCCCGACCCCGAAATCGTAGGCTCTGCGGATAAGGTCATCCACACCGACGAACATATTCTGGGCAAGGCGCTACACCCCGAAACGCGGAAGGTTAGCCGTTCGTCACGAGCCTAAACAGGATCACGAGCCAAGCCATCCCGACGCCCACAGCAGAAACCGCGACAGCGGCGCTACCTGCGTCCTTGGCTTGGCCTGCGCGGTCACGGCGCTGGGTTGAGATGTCGTCAACAACGCGCTCAATCGCTGTATTGATACACTCCATCGCCAGAACGAACACACCGCCCATAATGATCAGCGCGGTTTCACCCGCCGTCAGCGGCAAAATCACGGCCAAAGGGATCGAGACCGCGTTGGCCCAAATCCACTGCATCAGCGATTGTTCGGTTTTCCAAACGTGAACCCAGCCTTGCCACGACCAAATAGCCCTTTGGCGGATACGCATAATACCTTGCATGATCTTCCCCACTGACCGCTCCTCTCTGTCGTTGGTGCAGAGAAGTCTAATTCGGCGCTCATAACAGCGCGAGTTAAAAGCTTTGTGTCAGTTTCAGATTGCTCCCACGGCACGGCGCACCGCGGCAACACGGTCCGCGTTCGCTGGGTGCGATCCGAGGAACTGATCCCCCGGGTCAGGAATACGAGCAAAGAATGCAGCCCCGCGCAGCGCATCATACCCCGCTGCTGTCACGATACGGGCGGCCATCATATCCGCCTCAAGCTCGTAATCCTTGGAATAGGCACGGGAGGCCACAGCGGCGCCAATCTCCCGCGCGGCCTGCACATTCGACGGGAGGCCCGTACCAGCAACCCCCGCCAATTCGCCAAAGATCATCGCGCCGACCGCCGCGTTGCGTTGTGTCCGTTCCAAATGCCCAGCGATGTGGTGCGAGGCTTCATGCGCCAAAACAAAGGCAAACTCGTTCTCGTTCTGGATGTCATCCAATAGGGCTAGCGTAAACGCGATCACAGGACGCCCCGACCGATCCACGGTCTGAAACGCATTGGCCTGCGCACCGGGGGTGTCATCAATCACAATACGGAAATCGCAGTTGCGACGCGCATCTGTTCGAACGCAAATCTCTTCGACAAAGGGTTCCACGTCCTGCACCACGGCCACGAACATATTCGCGGTTTGGCGATCAGGCGTGACGGAAACAGCCTTGGGCGCAACGGTGGCCACGGTGATTGGTGGCATTGAACAACCAGCCAACCCGAAAACACCGAACATGAGAATGAGGAACGCCCGCATTGGCCTCTCGCTTTGCTTTGGGCCATCTTATCATTCCGCCGACGGCCCGTAAGCCCCTGATGCCGCGTCCTCACGGGATTGGCATCTCCTCTTTTCAAGTCGCGATTGCAGGTCTAGGCTGATCTCATGTTTACGATTGAACACGATTTCGATGCCACCGTCGTGACCTTGGTCGACGAAGACGCAGCCTTTTTGCAAGAGGATGTGACCGTCTCGGCGTTCGAGGATTGCATCACGGTTCAGCAGTTGGACCCTCGCACCGATCAGGTCGTTAAAATCACCCTATCGCTCAGCCAGCTCCGCGATCTTGAGGCGGCATTGGATCTGCCAGAAGGTGTCTATCGTCTGCGCAAGGACGGCTAGACGATCCGAAACACCTTATCCCGCGATGTTGCCCCACGGATCAGATCGAGCCGCGTTTTGGGCACGCCCAGCGCTTTGGACAGCAGTTTGACCACCGCTTTGTTCGCTTTGCCGTCCTCAGGCAACGTGGTTACGTAGACACGGATCGTGTCATCTTCGACGAGGATACGGTCACGGCTGGCCTTGGGTGTTACCCGCACAGCGATTTCAGCGCCCTCAACGGCAAGATGGGAAAGATCAGTCATAGCGACGGGTTTAATCTGCCGCTGCGTATAATTCTACTGATTGAATTCGATCCCGTTAATGCCGATATCCCTAATGAAGCAGGAGATTTTGATGACCGACACGACGATTCCGCCCCTCACACGCAATGACGCCGCCGTAAATTTCCTTTTGACCCGCCGGTCGCGTCCCGCAAAAACGATCAAAGGGCCGGGGCCAGATCGTGCCGCATTGGAAACCATCCTGACCGCCGCAGCCCGCACACCAGACCACGGCGCATTGGTACCATGGCGGTTTATCGTGTTGAGCAAAGAGGCCCTCGAAACCTACGCAGATGCGCTGCAAGCGGCGGGAGAGCGGCTGGGCATCGAACAAGGCAACATCGACAAACCCGCAACCGTCTACGCACAGTCCCCCTGTGCCGTCGTGGTCGTCTACAGCCCCAAAGACGCGGCAAAGGTGCCTGCCATTGAACAGCAGTATTCAGCGGGCGCTGTTTGCCTCAGCCTCGTGAATGCGGCGCTCGCTACGGGTTGGGCTGCCTCGTGGGTGTCTGGCTGGCATAGCCATGATCCACAGTTCACCGCCGAACAGTTGGGCGTCACCGCAGACGAAAAGGTCGCTGGCATCATCCATATCGGCACCGAAGGCATGGTGCCCCCAGAACGCCCCCGCCCTGACCTCAGCCAGATTGTGACGTGGAAATGATCCTCGGCGATTTCTTTAAGGCCGTCGCTCAACTGGGTGATAGCCGCTTTCAGCGGGTTGTGATGCTCGGCATCGGGCTGACCATTGCCCTGCTCGTCGCGATCTACGCGGGCTTTCTGATGCTGATCGACTGGGCAGACCCCTCTGCCCTAACGCTCCCTGGGGTGGGTCAAGTCACGTGGCTGGGCGATCTGCTGTCGTGGGGATCGCTGATCCTGATGATCGTGGCCTCCATGTTCCTGATGGTGCCTGTCGCCTCTGCGATGACGTCGCTCTTTTTGGATGACGTCGCCCAAGCGGTTGAGGACCGCCATTACCCTCACCTGCCACCTGTCCCTCATGTGGGATTCTGGGACGGCCTGCGTGACACGATCAACTTCCTCGGCGTGCTGTTGGTCGGCAACATTCTGGCGTTTGTTCTTTCGACGCTCCTGCCGATTTTCGCGCTGCCGATTTTCTACATGCTGAACGGCTACCTATTGGGTCGAGAATATTTCACCCTCGCTGCCCAGCGCCGTGAGGGTCGCGAAGGCGCCAAAGCCATGCGTCGGCACTATTCGGGACAAATCTGGGTCGCGGGCTGCCTGATGGCCGTGCCGCTCTCATTTCCGCTCGTGAACCTGTTCATTCCAGTGCTTGGCGCGGCAACGTTCACCCACCTCTATCACCGGCTCGCGTCTCGCTGATTATTCAGCGGGACGGCTCACTTCGGGTGTGCTCATGCGGTGGAACCAATCTATGTCGCGCACCGAAATCAGGCCCGACAGGATCACACCAGCGATCACACCCCAAAGCGGAACAGCCACCATCGTGGTGATCCACGCCTTGCGCTTAAAGCTAAAGTTCGCAGGGGAGGACGCATGGGTCCCTTTGACCACCTCGCCCGCCTCACCCTGCGTTTCGAGCCGCAGCGGCAGGACGATAAAGAACACCATGAACCAGATCACGGCAAAGAGGACAAATGCGGACGTCGGAGCCATCGGACTCTCCTGTTAAAGTAAGGGGCGACGGACCGCCCCTTTTGTTTGATGCTTACATACTCTGCTTCAGGTCAGGGGCAAGCCTTAGACCTGCTCAAGCTCGACCAAGCAGCCGTTGAAATCTTTGGGGTGCAGGAACAGAACGGGTTTCCCATGCGCCCCGATTTTCGGCTCGCCTGTGCCTAGAACCCGTGCGCCTTGCTCTTTGAGCTTGTCACGCGCCGCGAGGATATCGTCGACCTCGTAGCAGATGTGGTGAATGCCGCCCGCTGGGTTCTTTTCCAAAAAGCCCGCAATCGGAGAGTTTTCGCCCAACGGATACAGGAGTTCGATCTTTGTGTTCGGCAGTTCGATGAATACGACAGTCACGCCGTGATCAGGTTCGTCCTGCGGCGGGTTCACTTTGGCACCCAAAGTATCACGGTATTGCGCCGATGCGGCCTCTAAGTCCGGCACTGCAATGGCAACATGGTTCAAACGTCCGATCATGCGATCTCTCCCTCATAGCGTTGATCACCTTATCGCGGGTTCCGCCCCCCAAGGCAAAGCTGTCGTTTCGTCGCGGATTAATCTTTCATCAACCATGCTGGTGTTTTCTGACCTCACCCAACCCCGACCAAAGGGCCTGATGATGGACAGCCAAACCGATTTTATGATGACCCTCCCCCCCACCGCCAGCCGCCCCTTGGCTGGGCTGACGCTGCTCTTGGTCGAAGACAGCCGTTTCGCGTCAGAGGCGATGCGCCTCATGACCCAGAGGTCGGGCGCACGATTGCGGCGGGCGGATACGCTGGCGAGCGCGCGAATGCATCTACGCGTCTATCGTCCTGCCGTCGTGATTATCGACCTTGGCCTGCCTGATGGCTACGGCGAAGGATTGATCACGGACCTGTCCCGCGCCCACCCCCGCGTTGATGTGATTCTCGGGACAAGCGGGGATCCAGACGGCGAAATGCGCTCGGTCGTGGCGGGGGCTGATGGATTTCTGCCCAAACCAGTGGGGTCTCTGGCCGCGTTTCAGTCCCTTATCCTCAATCACCTCCCGACGGATCGGCAACTACACGGATTGCGGGTTGTGACGAATGACAATGTCGTCCCCGATCTAGTGGCCTATGAGGATGACCTCGCCCAAGCAGCGGAGGTTCTGTCGCACTGCCATGACGGTAGGTCGCTCGACTATGTGACGCAGTTTCTATCGGGCATCGCCCGCAGTGCCGATGATCACACCCTCACCCACGCGGTCGCGGCGCTGGACCGATGCCGCCATGATGGACAACCGATTCTCCCGTCGTTGTCGCGGGTGATGGCGCTGGTGCAGGATCGTCTATCGGCACCGTCAGGACCGAGGCTACAGTAACCAATAAACACTTCGGATTGTTGCGACGGTCCGATCAATGCCACAATCGGGTGCCTAGTTTCCTCAAAAAAGGCACAAACCGTCCGCCAAGCAGCCCTAGTCAGATGTCAAACCTAACCTCAACGCGGCCCCCGCCGTTAAGAGAGTTAGGAGTGAGATCATGGTAAAAATTATCGACCATATTTGGTCAGAGGACAAAGGCAGCGACCTTGTAGATTGGGTCGTATTGACTGCTGGCCTCATTATGCTGGCCGTTGCTGTGGTTGCCGTGATCGATACATCGACTGGAAAATTTGCGGCGGATAGCCTCCCTCTCTACACTGCGACTGGCGTTTAAGACTTAATCCTCCACGTAAAAAGGCCGGTCAGGTTTCCCTGCCGGCCTCTTTGTTTATCTGACGTTTGCCTTACTTTTCCTGCGGAACAACGCGCAGATTCAGTTCGCGGAGCTGTTCGTTGGTCGGATCGCTCGGCGCGTTCATCATCAGGTCTTCTGCGCGCTGGTTCATCGGGAACATGATGACTTCGCGGATGTTCGCTTCTTCAGCCAAGAGCATCACGATACGGTCGATACCTGCTGCGCAACCACCGTGCGGCGGGGCGCCGTATTGGAACGCGTTAACCATGCCGCCGAACCGCTTTTCGACTTCTTCTTTGCCATAGCCAGCGATTTCGAAGGCTTTGAACATGATCTCAGGCTTGTGGTTACGGATCGCGCCCGACACCAGTTCGTAGCCGTTACAAGCAAGGTCATACTGGAAACCACGAACGGCCAGCGGATCGCCCAACAGCGCGTCCATACCACCCTGCGGCATCGAGAACGGGTTGTGTTCGAAGTCGATTTTGCCAGTCTCGTCGTCTTTTTCGTAGATCGGGAAGTCCACGATCCAAGCAAAGGCGAAACGGTTCTTGTCGGTCAGACCCAGTTCTTCGCCGATGACGTTACGAGCTTTGCCAGCAACCGATTCAAAGGCTTTCGGCTTACCTCCAAGGAAGAACGCCGCGTCACCGATACCGAGGCCAAGCTGCTGGCGGATCGCTTCGGTGCGCTCTGGTCCGATGTTTTTAGCAAGCGGGCCAGCCGCTTCCATTTCACCGTCAGTTTCGCGCCAGAAGATGTAGCCCATGCCCGGCAGCCCCTCTTTCTGAGCGAAAGCGTTCATGCGGTCACAGAATTTACGGCTGCCACCTGTCGGCGCTGGAATTGCGCGTACTTCGGTGCCGTCTTGCTCGAGCAGTTTCGCAAAGATCGCAAAGCCAGACCCGCGGAAGTGTTCCGAGCAGTCCTGCATTTTGATCGGGTTGCGAAGGTCGGGTTTGTCCGAACCATACCACAGCGCCGCGTCTTTGTAAGAAATCTGGGTCCAGTCGCGGTCGACCTTTTTCCCGCCGCCGAACTCTTCAAAGATGCCAGCGATCACAGGCTCAACGGTGTCGAACACGTCTTGCTGGGTGACGAACGACATTTCCATGTCGAGCTGGTAGAAGTCGGTCGGCGAACGGTCAGCGCGCGGGTCTTCGTCACGGAAGCACGGTGCGATCTGGAAATATTTGTCGTAGCCCGACACCATGATCAGCTGTTTGAACTGCTGCGGTGCCTGCGGAAGTGCGTAGAATTTGCCCGGGTGCAGACGCGACGGCACGAGGAAGTCGCGTGCGCCTTCAGGCGAGGACGCCGTGATGATCGGGGTCTGGAATTCGCGGAAACCTTTGTCCCACATGCGACGACGCATAGAAGCGACAACATCCGAACGCAGCTTCATGTTGGTCTGCATCGCTTCACGGCGCAGATCCAGGTAGCGGTATTTCAGACGGGTTTCTTCGGGGTATTCCTGATCGCCAAACACCATTAGCGGAAGTTCAGCGGCTGCGCCCAGCACTTCGATGTCGCGAACAAAGACTTCGATTTCGCCGGTTGGCAGTTTCGGGTTCACCAGCTCTGGATCGCGGGCCTTCACCTCGCCATCGATGCGGATACACCATTCCGAACGAACCTTTTCGACAGCAGAGAACGCAGCCGAGTCGGGGTCGCAGAGAACCTGCGTCACGCCGTAGGTGTCACGCAGGTCGATAAAGAGGATACCGCCGTGGTCGCGCACACGGTGGACCCAGCCCGACAGGCGGACGGTCTCACCAACGTTGTCTTTCGTCAGTGCGGCGCAGGTATGAGTGCGATAGGCGTGCATAATGTCATGTCCCTTGGGTTTGCGGGGTTCCGCGCCGATACACAGGGTTCACCGCCCGATGTCAAGCAAAGGGCGCGAGTTGGACGCGGATAAGGCCTCTTAAAGCGTTCCCCATGTGGATTTCGCGGGCTTTTGACAGGTCAGAGAGGGTCAGAACCTGTTCCTCCCACCCGTTCTGGATCAGTGACTGCCGCAAGATGCCGGGCAAAAGACCAGAGGTCAGAGGCGGCGTGACCCGTCGTCCGTCCTCAGTCACGACGAAGATATTTGTGATCGTGCCCTCACAGACCTCACCCTGTTCATTGAAGAACAGCCATTCATCAACGCCACTCGGCAAGTCAGCGCGGGCCTGATTGTAGAGCGCGCGGTTGGTGGTCTTTACCTTTAGCCACGGGTCGTCGGCATTTAGGCGGGTGCTATGAACCGCAACAGTCCAATGCGGCGGGTTGGGCGGCAGGTGGCCCGTTTCGACCACAGCATTGCCAGCCTCGTTCAGCGTCAGACGAATACGTTCATGCCCTTCGGTTGCGTCAGCCAACGCAGCACGAACCTGAGTTTCATCAAAGGGATAGCCCAGCGCCTCGGCACCGCGTTTCAACCGCGCAAGGTGGAGATCAAGGTAGCGGATACCCTCCGCCCCGCGCCCCATCGTTTCGATCAGGAGGAGGTTTTCGGGTCGATCTGTGCGAAGCGCGCTTTCCATAAGGCTTCCTCGTATTCCGATGCTGGGGTCGAATCCCAAACGATCCCGCCGCCCACGTTCAATGTCGCCTGATCCCCGTCTACCATAAGCGTGCGGATCGCGACGTTGAATTCTGCGCGTCCATCTGGTGCGAACCAACCGATAGACCCGCAGTAGACCTCGCGCGGAGCGGTTTCGAGTTCTTCGATGATCTCCATCGCCCGCAATTTCGGCGCACCCGTGATGGACCCGCAAGGGAATAGCGCCTGCAAAATATCGGGGAAGGTCACGTCATCCATCAAACGCGCCTCAACACGGCTGATCATCTGGTGAACGGTCGCATAGGTTTCGACGTGGAACAGTTTCGGCACCTTAACCGTCCCCGCGACAGAGATTCGCGAGATGTCATTGCGGAGCAAATCCACGATCATCAGGTTTTCGGCGCGGTTCTTTTCATCCATCGACAGGAACGCCTTATTCGCGGCGTCCTCGTCTTCGGTCTTACCGCGCGGCATGGTGCCTTTCATCGGCGCGGTTTCGATCATCCCGTCTTTGATACGGAAGAACAGTTCGGGCGAACGCGAGAGAATCGCAGGGCCATCCTGAACGACCAACGCCGAATGACCGACGGCCTGACGCGCAGCGAGCGCGCCATAGATGCCTTCGGGCGTTCCATCGACCGTCGTGGTGATCGGAAATGTCAGATTGGCCTGATAAATATCGCCCGCCGCGATGTAGTCGCGCAGCTTCCCAATCGCATCGGCATGTTTTGGCGCATCCCAAAGCGGGGCCAAATCGCCGATGGTCCCATCGACTTCTGGCATCACCGCGGGCTTTGGCCCGCCATAAACCCCGAACCGCAATAGCGGCAGTTTACGGTTCTTTGGCATCAACGGCAAAAGCCGCGGCTCTAACGCATAGCCGAGTTCATATGAACAATAGCCAACCAGCCAGCCCTTAGCGGCCTTCAGCTCCTCGAACGCGGCGGGGATATCTTCGGGCTCCCATGCCTCAATAATTTGATGCGGCACATCAAATTCAGCCGCTGACCCATCTGGTCCTCGGTCAAATAAAACACGCATTTTTCGCACCTAATCTTTGCATGCTGGACGGATAAACCAGCCATTCAGCCAGCGACAGTACAAAAGCGACATGGTTTTCGCTAATCATACCCCTTGAACCTTGGGCGACTCTGTCTATAACGCCCAACAATTTGGGCGCGCTATGCGCTCTGCTGTCTGCTGCCATAACATATGAGGGTCCCATGCCGAAGAGAACCGACATCAAGTCGATCATGATCATCGGAGCGGGGCCAATTGTGATTGGCCAAGCTTGCGAGTTTGACTACTCGGGCGCTCAAGCGTGTAAAGCACTTCGCGAAGAAGGCTACCGCGTCATCCTCGTGAACTCGAACCCCGCGACGATCATGACCGACCCTGGTCTGGCCGATGCCACCTACATCGAACCGATCACCCCTGAGGTCGTCGCGAAGATCATCGAGAAAGAACGCCCCGACGCGCTTCTGCCGACGATGGGTGGTCAAACCGGCCTGAACACCTCGCTCGCTCTGGCGGACATGGGTGTGCTCGAGAAATTCAACGTCCAACTCATCGGCGCGAACCGAGAAGCGATCGAGATGGCCGAAGACCGTAAACTGTTCCGCGAAGCGATGGACCGTATCGGCCTCGAAAACCCGCGCGCGACGATTGTGACTGCCCCGAAAAACGAAAAGGGCAAACACGACATCGACGCAGGTGTTAAAATCGCGATGGAAGCACTGGAAGACATCGGTCTGCCTGCAATTATCCGTCCTGCGTTCACCTTGGGCGGCACAGGCGGTGGTGTTGCTTACAACCGCGAAGAATACGAATACTACTGCCGCTCGGGCATGGATGCATCGCCAGTAGGTCAGATCCTCGTCGATGAATCGCTCTTGGGCTGGAAAGAATACGAAATGGAAGTGGTCCGCGACAAAGCGGATAACGCCATCATCGTCTGTTCGATCGAAAACGTGGACCCGATGGGCGTGCACACAGGCGACTCGATCACTGTGGCCCCTGCCCTGACCCTGACCGACAAAGAATACCAGATCATGCGCACTGCTTCGATCGCGGTTCTGCGTGAGATCGGCGTTGAGACAGGCGGTTCGAACGTTCAGTGGGCTGTGAACCCCAAAGACGGCCGTATGGTCGTCATCGAAATGAACCCGCGCGTGTCGCGTTCGTCGGCTCTGGCCTCCAAGGCGACAGGTTTCCCGATTGCTAAAATCGCAGCGAAACTGGCCGTGGGTTATACGCTCGACGAATTGGACAACGACATCACCAAGGTCACGCCGGCATCGTTCGAGCCGACCATTGACTATGTCGTCACCAAAATCCCGCGCTTCGCATTTGAGAAGTTCCCGGGCTCTGAACCCTACCTCACCACCGCAATGAAATCCGTGGGCGAGGCGATGGCGATTGGCCGGACCTTCCACGAGTCGGTCCAGAAAGCCCTCGCTTCGATGGAAACTGGCCTGACTGGTTTCGACGAAGTGAAAATTCCGGGCGCACCGGACAAGGCCGCTGTCTCTGCCGCTCTTGGCAAGGCAACCCCTGACCGTCTGCGCACCATCGCTCAGGCGATGCGCCACGGCTTTACCAACGATGAAATCATCGCGATCACTTCGTTCGATCCGTGGTTCCTCGACCGTATCCGCGAAATCATCGAAGTCGAACAGGACGTGGCTAAAAACGGTCTGCCTGTGACCGAAGATGGTCTGCGTAAGCTCAAAATGATGGGCTTCACCGACGCACGCCTTGCGAAACTAACTGGCCGCGACGAAGCACAAGTGCGCCGCGCACGTCAGAACCTTGGCGTTACGGCTGTGTTCAAACGCATCGACACCTGCGCTGCAGAGTTCGAAGCGCAGACACCCTACATGTATTCCACCTACGAAGCCCCAGCGATGGGCGACGTGGAATGCGAAAGCCGCCCGACCGACCGTAAGAAGGTCGTGATCCTCGGCGGTGGCCCGAACCGTATCGGTCAGGGTATCGAATTTGACTACTGCTGCTGTCACGCATGTTTCTCGCTGACCGATCAGGGTTACGAGACCATCATGATCAACTGCAACCCCGAGACCGTGTCGACCGACTACGACACCTCGGACCGTCTGTATTTCGAACCGCTGACCTTTGAACACGTGATGGAAATCCTTCGCGTGGAACAGGACAACGGCACCCTCCACGGCGTTATCGTTCAGTTCGGCGGCCAAACCCCGCTGAAACTCGCGAACGCGCTGGAAGAAGCAGGTATCCCGATCCTCGGCACCTCGCCGGACGCAATCGACCTCGCAGAAGACCGCGAACGGTTCCAAGACCTCGTGAACCGTCTGGGCCTGAAACAGCCTGTCAACGGCATCGCGTCGACCGACGAACAAGCGTTTGCAATCGCTGCTGATATCGGCTTCCCGCTGGTGATCCGTCCGTCCTACGTTCTGGGTGGCCGCGCGATGGAAATCGTGCGCGATCAGGCGCAGCTCGAACGCTACATCGCCGAAGCTGTGGTTGTTTCGGGTGACAGCCCTGTTCTCTTGGACAGCTACCTCGCTGGCGCGACCGAAGTTGACGTCGACGCACTTTGTGACGGTAAAAACGTCCACGTTGCGGGCATCATGGAACACATTGAAGAAGCAGGCGTTCACTCTGGTGACTCCGCATGCTGTCTGCCGCCGCACACTCTGTCGGCAGAGATCGTTGCTGAAATCCGCAAACAGACCCAGGCTCTCGCGCTCGCGCTCGAAGTCAAAGGCCTGATGAACGTTCAGTTTGCAGTCAAAGACGGCGAAGTTTACCTGATCGAAGTTAACCCGCGCGCATCCCGCACCGTGCCGTTCGTTGCAAAAGCAACCGACAGCGCGATCGCATCTATCGCTGCCCGCCTGATGGCTGGCGAACCGCTGTCGAACTTCCCAGTGCGCGAACCTTATGACGAAACCATCAGCGCTGATCAGATGCAGCCGCAGGGCGACCCGTTCACCCTCGCTGATCCGAAAACGCCTTGGTTCTCCGTCAAAGAGGCTGTTCTGCCCTTCGCTCGCTTCCCCGGCGTTGACACCATCCTTGGACCGGAAATGCGCTCCACGGGTGAGGTCATGGGTTGGGACCGTTCGTTCGCACGTGCGTTCCTCAAGGCGCAGATGGGTGCAGGCACCCACCTGCCAACCGAAGGCACCGTGTTTATCTCGGTTCGTGACAACGACAAGACCGCAGGCATGGTCGAAGCGGCGAAAACCGTCTCTGACCTTGGCTTCAAAATCCTCGCTACCCGCGGAACTGCTTCGTTCCTGAGCGAAAACGGCATCGACTGCGAAATCGTCAACAAAGTTTACGAGGGTGGCCGCACCATAGTCGACCTCTTGAAAGACGGTAAAGTGGACCTCTTGTTCAACACCACCGAAGGTGCGCAGGCTGTGAACGACAGCCGCGATATCCGCTCGGTCGCTCTATATGACAAGCTGCCCTACTTCACCACGGCAGCAGGCAGCCAAGCTGCGGCACAGGCGATGAAGGCCCGCGTTGAGGACGATATCAGCGTCCGCAGCCTCCAAGGTTAATCGCGCAGACATCGATCAAAGGCCGGACCGTCGTGTCCGGCCTTTTTCGTTGGGTCAAACGACCTTTGGTCAATCTGGACAACTAGGGGATTAACGCCCACTCTGCCCCAACGATGTTGGAGGAACCCATGCATTCTGTCGTCCTGACCGCCACCGGCGTATTCACCCCGTCCGAAGTCATCACGAATGACGAATTGGTCGAAGCCTTCAACGCCTACGCGGACCTCCAGAACGCCCAGAACGCGGATGCGATTGAGGCGGGGACCATCGCAGCGATCCCACATTCGAGCAGCGATTTCATTCTAGCCGCCTCTGGCATCGAACAGCGATATGTCATGTCGCGCGACGGCATCCTCGACCCGACACGCATGTATCCACGACTTCCCGAACGGTCCGACGACGAACCGTCGCTCATGGCCGAGATTGGCGTGAAGGCTGCGCAGACCGCTCTCGACCGTGCGGGGCTGACTGGGGCGGACGTTGACCTGATCCTTTGTGCGGCATCGAATATGGAACGCGCCTACCCCGCGATGGCGGTAGAAATTCAGCAGCTCATCGGCGCGGGCGGTATGGCCTTTGACATGAATGTCGCCTGTTCGTCCGCGACCTTTGGCATCCAAACCGCCGCCGATATGATCCGCGCGGGATCGGTGAAACGTGCGCTTGTGATCTCGCCCGAGATTACCTCTGGTCACCTCGAATGGCGCGACCGCGATTGCCACTTCATCTTTGGCGATGTTGCGACGGCAGTTCTGCTAGAGCGCGACGAAGGACAGGACGGGTTCAGCGTTCTCTCAACCCGCTGCGCTACGCAGTTTTCGAACAACATTCGCAATAACAACGGCTTCTTGCGACCGACCCGTGACGCGATGGAAGACCGCCGCGATATGCGGTTTATGCAGAACGGGCGCAAAGTGTTCAAAGAAGTGCTGCCATTGGTCAGCGCCCATATCGCCAATCATATGGCCGACGAAGGGGTTGAGGCGGCAGACCTCAAACGTCTCTGGCTCCATCAGGCGAACAAGACGATGAACGACTACATCGGCAAAAAGGTTCTAGGCCGCGAACCCGAAGCAGGCGAACAGCCCAACATCCTACAGGACTACGCAAACACCTCGTCAGCAGGGTCGATCATCGCTTTTGACAAATACTCCGCTGATCTGGCCAGCGGGGACACGGGCCTGATCTGTTCGTTTGGCGCGGGGTATTCTGTTGGCTCCGTGATCGTTCGGCGCAAATAATCAGACCACGCGACGTTCGAGATGCACTTTCAGGCCCAATAAGGTTTTCTGTAGCGCCATCGCCTCGCGCAGCATACGGCGGGTGTCGTTCTCGGACATGTCCTCCTCAAGCGAGCGACCAAATTCAGCCATCAAAGTAGCATACTGCTCGCTCAACCCGATCATGATCGCGCAAAGGCCTTCGGGCTGCGTCTCTGCATCACCTAGTTTGATCGCACGAATTTCGGCCAAAGCAGATGTCACATGCGGATAGGACGCGACGGCTTCTAATGCGGCCACGGTATCGACTGGCATATAGCGTTCGGCATGTTCTGGAGCTTCAGAGTAATACCGACCCAAGGTCGCCTTGGACTTGCCCGAAACGCGACAGGCCACCTCGATCCCGACATCTTTGACCAAGGCCTCGGTGTGTTTTTTCAAATAACCATTCACTACGGATGAACCTCTAACGCGGTGTACATTTTATTTCGGGGAACCAACCCGATTGTTTCCCATTACACGTTATTGGTTAATTTACCATACATCAGCGCGCATAGCGTGCATTTACCGCACCGCATGCCCCGATTCAGTTTCCAGAATGCGCTGCGGAACCGCCGCGCTAGGCCAGAGAATGCGACCCCATCCTGCGCGCTGTTGGCGGCTTGCCGATCTTCACCGCACCGCGTTCTCTGGCCGCTCAAATCACCTGAGACAGCCCTCTTGCATCTGGACGGTTCTGCCGCTTATTCCTCTGCCATGGCAAAGCTCTATTTCAATTATTCGACCATGAACGCTGGCAAGTCGACGATCCTCTTGCAAGCGAGTCACAACTATATCGAACGCGGAATGCAGACCTATCTGCTGACGGCGCGGTTTGATGATCGTGCAGGCGCTGGCCGCATTGCGAGCCGTATCGGCATCGGTGCTGATGCCGATACCTACACGCCCGAAAGCGATCTCTTTGCCCAGATCGAAACCCGCCTGAACGAAGGTCCTTGCGCCTGTGTTTTCGTCGATGAGGCTCAGTTCCTGACGGAGACCCAAGTCTGGCAGCTCGCCCGCGTGGTGGATGACCTCAACGTGCCGATCATGTGCTACGGGCTGCGCGTCGATTTTCAGGGCAAACTGTTCCCTGGTTCAGCGGCTCTGCTCGCCCTTGCGGACGAAATGCGTGAAGTGCGGACGATCTGCCATTGCGGGAAAAAAGCGACCATGGTCGTGCGCAAAGACGAAAACGGCGTCGTTGTGACCGATGGTGCGCAGGTGTCGATCGGCGGCAATGATCGCTACGTATCCCTTTGCCGCCGACATTGGCGCGAAGCCGTGGGTGATCGCGGTTAATTCACCCGCTGCGGCGGCTCACGACCCTCGCTCCACGCGATGATGTTATCGAGCGCCATCTGCCCCATCGCCTGACGGGTTTCGACTGTCGCAGAGCCAAGGTGCGGCAGCAGTACACAGTTTTCCAACGCCACGAGACGCGCAGGCACATGCGGTTCGTTTTCATACACGTCCAGACCAGCACCCGCGATCTTACCCGCCTCCAGCACATCGATCAGCGCGGTTTCATCGACCACTTCACCCCGTGCAATGTTCACGAAAATCCCGTGTGGCTGCATGGCACCCAGCACGTCGGCGTTGATCAAATACCGCGTCTCTGCGCCACCGGGCACAGTCACAACGAGGAAATCGACAGACGCTGCAAGCTCGGTCAGGCTCCTGATCTGTGTCGCAGGGAAATCTACCGATTTGGGGCTGCGGTTATAGAACAGCACTTCCATCCCGAACCCGTAGTGGCAACGACGCGCAACCGCTTGACCGATGCGGCCCATGCCGACGATACCAACGCGTTTACCCGTCACATGAGTGCCGAGTTTTACCTTCGGGCCAAAGCCCTCCCACTGGCCCGCACGCAGCATCCGTTCGCCTTCGCCCGCACGACGTGCGGTGGCGAGGATGAGAGTCAGGCCGATATCAGCCGTCGCATCCGTCAGAACGTCAGGCGTGTTGGTGACGATCACCCCAGCCTTAGCAGCAGCGGCCGCGTCGATGTGGTTATACCCAACACCGAAATTCCCGAGGATCTTGCACCGCATTTCCCCCGCAAAAGCATCAGCCGAGAACGCATCGCCCAAGGTCGGCAGGATCGCGTCGTAAGTCGCCAAAGCCTCTGCCGCGTCTGCGACAGTCAACGGATTACCGTCCGTCCGAACAGTCAGATCAAACAGCCCCGCCGCCTGTTCGAGAACAGGTTCCGCGATTTGGCGCGTGATGAGTAGTTTCTTCAATGTAGCCTCCCCCCGACTGGCACCACGTCATCGGGGCCAACCAAAACAATGTCGCCATTTTCGTCAGGCAGCCCGAGCACCAAAACCTCAGACATGAACTTCCCGATTTGCCGAGGCGGGAAATTCACAACGCCCATCACCTGTTTCCCAACAAGCTCTTCTGGCGTGTAGTGCTTGGTCACTTGCGCCGAACTGCGACGCTCACCGATCTCTCCTCCGAAATCGATCCACATCTTGATCGCGGGTTTGCGGGCCTCGGGATAGGGTTCTGCACGGATGACACGACCCACGCGGATGTCCACCTTTAGGAAATCGTCAAAGTCGATGTCAGCCATTGGACAGTTCCTGATCCCGTTTCACCGCAGCCTCGACCGCACGAACGAGAAGTGGCGGAAAACCATCTGTGTCGTTCATCAGAACTTGCAAGGCCTCATAGGTCACTCCGTTCGGAGAGGTCACATTTTGGCGGAGCGTTGCAGGGTCCTCAGCGGCTTCTTCAGCCAGTGCGCCTGCACCACCCACCGTCGCTTTGGCGAGCTTCATCGCCAGATCAGGCGCAAGTCCCGCGCCGACACCCGCCGCAGCCATCGCTTCGATCAGGTGGAAAACATAGGCAGGACCACAGCCAGAAATCGCGGTGACCGCGCTCATCTGATGTTCACCCTCAAGGCGCACAACCTGCCCTATCGCCGACAACAGCGCATCAGCAAGATCGAGCATTGGGCCAGACGCATGAGCATTGCCAACGATGGCCGTGATCCCACGACCGATCGCAGCGGGCGTGTTCGGCATCGCGCGAATGATTGGCGTCTGGGCACCCAACATTGTCTCATAGGTGGCAATTGTGATCCCAGCTGCAACAGACAGGAACACGGTCGTGCCATTGCCCAAGGCCTGCAAGGTCGGCAGGGCATCACCCATCATCTGTGGTTTCACCGCAACTAGAACAACCGCTGGATCAGCAGGGAGCGCTTTATTCACGTGCACCCCTTGCGCCTTGAGCCAATCGCTCGGGAATGGGTCGTTCACCCAGACAGAGGTTGCGGGCAGTCCCGACTTCAACCAGCCCGCCAGCATAGCCGAACCCATTTTACCGCAGCCCAGCAAAACCAGACCGCGATGCGCAACATCATCCATATTCATGAGAATTCCCCGTGTCATTTGCACTATTGATAGCAGGCAAACGAACGGGTTCAAGGCGCGGCGGTTGATCCCCGCCCCGCCGATAAAGTGTTACGCGGTGCCGTAAGCCTCGGTGAGGGCGATCTGCATCGCCTCTGCAACGTCACGTTCGGCCCAAGTGACCAGTTGGAACGCAGGATAGAACCGTTCACAGCTCATGACCGCCGCACCGATGATCGTATCGATCTGATCAGGCGTTGCGATCTGGTCGGTGCCAAGCACCAGACCATAACGGAACACCATGACCTTTTGCCCTGTCCACCATGTGAAATTACCAGACCAGCACATCTCATTCGCCGCGTTCAGCGCCTCATACAAGGCGGGCTCGCGGTGTGCGGGTGGCTCCATATCGAAGGTGCAGATCAGACGGAGGGTCTGATCATAGTGGGACCACGCGAGAGTGATGGAATAGGTGCGCCATTGGCCTTCGACTTGCATCGCGATTTGGTCGTCCGCGATACGGTCGAATTCCCATTCGTGAAATTCAGCGATGTTTTCAACGACATCAATCGGATGAATGTCACCGCTGTCTTCGAAATGCTCGGTCAGTGCCATTGCTCGGCCTCGTTCGCTATTGCGCTTGGGCATAAGCAGCGTCCCTAGCGCTTGGTGCCTGCTCAAGGACCTGTGGATATATCCACAACCCCATACGATATATGGTGGGCCGAGAGGCGCTATTCTGTAAAGCACTTTCTTGGGGATAACGCAGCCATCGCCGAAATTTCATGTGGATGACTCAAAAAACCGCAGCGTTCGAAAACGAAAAAGGCGGCATTTACGCCGCCTCGTCCCTTATCTTGGTCTCTTAAAAAACAGCTATCGCGTCAAAATCACGCCAGCCGCGCAAAGCGCGATCACCGAAGCCACCCAAAAACCTTTGCGGTTCCGCAAAGGCGTACGAGCGTTACACCAACCACAAAACTCAGATCCGAACCGAAGTTTGTGATCGCACTTCGGACATTTAAACAACCGAACTGCATCCATGGTAGAAATCTCATAAATAATGGAATCTTATGAGAAACCTGTATCAAGGTGAGACTAGTCTTTCAGCACGAAAATCCAAAAGGTAAGCGACGCTATCTTTTTGTGTTCAATTCCACACAGAAATTACAACTTTTAGGTTATCGTCCGCATCCTAATTCCACTATGGGCGAACGAACGTCAGATAATGAGGCGTCCGACCTTCACGCAGGGCTTTTTGCTCATAGCGGGTTGAATACCAATCTGACCATGGTTGGCTCCAATCCTGTGGGCCTTCGGCTTGCCAGACGAACCCTGCCTTGGGCACTTCGATCAGAGTTTGACGCACATAGTCAGGAATATCCGTCGCCACGCGGAACTCTGCACCTGGCTTCAACACACGGAACAGCGGCTCCAGATGTTCTGCGGTCACGAACCGACGACGGTGGTGGCGCTTTTTCGGCCACGGGTCGGGGTAGTTCAGGAATGCTTTAGAAATCGAGTGATCGGGGAGAACGTCGAACAAATCCCGCGCATCGCCCGGATGGACAGCAACGTTCTGGGTTTGCAGCTTGCGTATCTTGCCCAAGAGCATCGCGACACCGTTCATAAACGGTTCACAACCGATGATCTCAATCTCGGGGTAGGTTTCACCCATGTGAACGAGGTGTTCGCCCCCACCGAACCCGATTTCGAGCCAAACTGGTTTACCCTTAAACCGCGCGTCCATATCAATGGGGTCACGATTAGGGTTAATGTCCCAGCTCACCGCACCTGGCGACAAGGCCTCTAGATCTTCGTCCAGATAGTCCTTCTGAGCCTGATTCAGGGTTTTCCCATGAATACGGCCGTAGAAATTGCGCCAAGGGGCTTCGGGGTGTTTGTTCGATGCGGTCATGGGCGGCGCCATAGCAACTCCGTGCTCTGCGCGCAATAAACCAAAAAGAAAGGCGACCCGAAGGCCGCCTTTTTCATTGGATCAAACCGCTTTCTTGAGCGTCTCGACCAGATCGGTCTGTTCCCAAGAGAAACCACCGTCCGCCTCGGGCGCACGACCAAAGTGGCCGTAAGCTGCAGTGCGGGCATAGATCGGTTTGTTCAGGCCTAGATGAGTGCGGATGCCGCGTGGGGTCAGGTCCATGGCTTGCGCAACCGCGCGTTCGATCGCAGCCTCATCCACGGTGTTTGTGCCGTAGGTGTTTGCGTAGATCGACAGCGGCTTTGCTACGCCAATCGCATAGGACAACTGGATGGTGCATTTGTCAGCCAGACCAGCAGCAACAACGTTCTTTGCCAGATAGCGCGAAGCATATGCCGCCGAACGGTCAACCTTGGTTGGGTCTTTGCCAGAGAACGCGCCGCCACCATGCGGAGCCGCGCCGCCGTAGGTGTCCACGATGATCTTACGGCCCGTCAGACCCGCATCCCCATCGGGGCCACCAATGACAAACTTGCCTGTTGGGTTGATCCACCATTCAGTCGCGTCGGTCAGCCAGCCCTCGGGCAGCACTTCGCGGATGTAGGGCTCAACAATTGCACGCACGTCATTCGACGACAGCGATTCATCAAGGTGCTGCGTCGACAGAACCAGCGAGGTCACGCCAACGGGTTTGCCATCACGATACTGGATCGACAGCTGAGATTTCGCATCCGGTCCCAGCGCAGGCTCTGTTCCGTTTTTGCGAACTTCGGCCAGACGGCGCAGGATCGCATGTGCGTATTGGATCGGCGCAGGCATAAGCGCTTCGGTTTCGTTTGTGGCGTAGCCGAACATGATGCCCTGATCGCCTGCGCCTTCATCTTTGTCCGCGGTCGCATCAACGCCTTGGGCGATATGCGCAGACTGTTCGTGAAGAAGGTTGGTGATCTCGACCGTATTCCAGTGGAATTTGTCTTGTTCGTAACCAATGTCTTTGATCGCGCCACGGACGAGGTCCGGCACGGCGTTCATGTATTCAGTAAGTTTGGATTGATCCGACAGGCCAACTTCGCCACCGATTACGACACGATTTGTGGTCGCAAAGGTTTCGCAGGCAACGCGGGCCTCGGGCTCTTCAGCCAGAAATGCATCAAGAATGGTGTCCGAGATACGGTCGCAAACCTTATCCGGATGGCCTTCGGAAACCGATTCCGAAGTGAAAATATAGTCGTTACGTGACATTGAAATGCTCCGTTAGGGTGAACCCGCCACGCCAGGAAGCCGTTGTGGGGGCATAATGGAGGACGGCTAATCCTCTGTGCGTTCTAGGTCAACCGGATATTATCCGGCGTCGTATTGCTACGGCTGAGCATGACAAAAGGATCACTATTACCAATGGCCACGATCCAAATCGAGCAAAAATAGTCTCTGCGCGGGCTTGGGGGAGTGTCGCATCCACATATCCGACCGTTTCAAACGGCAGCGATGCGGTGACAGCACCGCGCGCATCGATCATCGCCGTTAGCCCTGTATTCCCCACCCGCACCATAGGAAGTCCCTGTTCGATAGCACGCAGACGGGCTTGGGCGAAATGTTGGCGCGGACCAGCATCGGGGCCAAACCACGCGTCATTGGTAATGAGGACCAAGGCTCTGGGACGCTCGGCGCTGGCGGACATGCTCGGAAAAATCCCCTCGTAACAGATCAGGGGCAAAATACCGCCAACTTCTGGCACAGTGATCAGATCGCCCGATTGCCCTGCCGCATAGGCCGCACCATCCGCCGCCGCTAAACCGTGGATGCCGAAACGGGCCAGCAGGTCGCCAAAGGGGATGTACTCGCCGAACGGCACCAGATGCCGCTTGTCATAGATCGCATCAACCGCTCCGCCCGCACCAACCATGGCGAGGCTGTTGTAATAGAGACCACCCTCTTCGCGGTTCACGCCAAAGATCACTGGGGTATCGTTCGACGTATCCGCGATGTCGGTCAGGATGGGGCCAGAATAGTTAAGCAGATATGGGATCGCAGTTTCAGGCCAGACCACCAGATCGACAGGCGGCTCTGCTTCGGTTGCTGCGATCATACGGCGGTAGAAAGCCTCTGCCCGTTCAGGGATCCACTTTTCATCCTGCGGTGCGCTTGGCTGGACCAATCGGACCACAGGGCCATCGCTGGGTTGTGGGTCAGGTGAATAGGTGACTGCGGGCAGCAACAAGGCCGCACATACAGGAATGATCGCCGAGCGATACCGCATCGCTGCTGCCGCGACTGCTGCAACAACGATGATCAGAACAGACAGCCCCTCTGCCCCGATATAGGCCATCAAAGATGCGCTGATTGTATCGAGGTATCCTTGGCCAAATTGCACCCACGGGAACCCCGTGAACAAATGCGCGCGCGCCAATTCAGCGAGGATCAGGCCCAGCGCCCATGCCGACATGCCCCGACCGATGCGAAAGGCCACCCATACGCCCGCCGCCCAAAATGCGGCAAGTCCTGCAGGCAGTAGCACTGCCGCAAAAGGCGCCATCCAAGAATAGAGATCAGCCTCCACATAGAACGGGTTCACAATCCACGTGAGCGTCAGCCCGAAATACCCGAACCCAACCAGCCACGCGCGTCCCGCCGCCGCCCGCGCCTCTAATCCCTGCAATAGCAGAGCGAATAGAACCAGCGCGGGTAAGATCATGACGGGGAGCGCGACAGGCTCTTGTCCCAAAGACAGTGCCATCCCTGCGGCCAATGGCAGGCCATAAGCCGACAGGGCACGGTTCAAGGCTTAGTCCTCGGCTTTGGAATGTAGACGCACGCGCAAACGTTTGATCCGCCGCGGGTCTGCATCGACAACTTCGAACTCTGGGCCATCAGGGTGTTTAATGACTTCACCACGAGCGGGCACGTGACCCGCCAGCATAAAGACCAGACCACCGAGCGTATCGACCTCTTCTGCGTCAATCTCATCATGAGCCGTCAGATCGAGGCCGATCTCTTCTTCGAATTCATCGAGAAGCGTCTTGGCCTGCGCCATGTAGATGCCATTGCCCGTGCGGGTGAAGGTTTCATCCTCTTCGACGTCATGTTCGTCTTCGATTTCACCCACGACCTGTTCGATCAAATCCTCGATCGTCACGAGGCCATCGGTGCCACCGTATTCGTCAATGACCAAAGCCATATGGATCCGCTCTGCCTGCATCTTTTGCAGAAGAACATGCAGCGGCATCGACGGCGGCACATAGAGCAGCGGACGCAACATCTCTTTTACATCGAACTCTGGCGTGTCCCCGTTGAACCCATGCCGCAGGGCAAAGTCCTTGAGGTTGGCAAAGCCAAGCGGCGTATCGAGCGTGCCATCATAGACAGGCAGACGAGTCAGGCCGCTTTCACGGAACACCTGTACCAGTTCGTCTTTGCCAATGGTCGCAGAGACCGCAACGATTTCGGCCTTGGGGATGCTCACATCCTCAACGCGCATACGACGCAGGTTCGATAGACCCAATGTGGTGGTCACCGAATGCGTTTTACTACCGTTAAACTCTGCCTCAGGAAGATCATCAGACGGGCTAAGTGCGCCAATAATACGGCTGAAAAAACCACTACGTTGTTCGTCAATTTGGTCCGATTGCGCGCTCTGCGCTGCGATAGAAGGACCCTCGCTGGTGTCGCCCATTGTCTCCAAACCTATGGTCGCGGCGTCAGGGCCCGACCTTCATTCCTCTGAATATGGGTCAGCAATACCCATTTTGCCAAGTATCTCTGTCTCTAATCCCTCCATAAGAGACGCGTCACCCTCTCTTATGTGATCAAAACCCAACAGATGGAGCACGCCATGGACCATCAAATGGGTCGCATGATGCTCTAACAACTTCCCCGCTTCGTCCGCTTCGCGAGCGCAGGTATCGTAGGAAATCGCGATATCACCCAGTTCGATTGCGCCGAATACGTCCTCTTCGGGCGGTTCGGGCAGTTCGCCTTCAACTTCGGCGCCACGCTCATCGGCAGGCCAAGACAGAACATTCGTCGCCTTATCCTTTTCACGGAAATCGGCGTTTAGTTCTTTGATTTTATCGTCACCACAGCCGAGGATGGACAGCTCACACTCCTCAGGATCAATATCCAAGCGCTCGAGAACAGCAATCGCTGCGCGCTCTGCAATCGCAGACAGCCCCAGCGTTTCCCAACGGTTGTCGGTGATGTCGATATCAATGTCCACGGGCATGCACTCCGGTCAGGTTGGGCGGCGCATAACAGGCCGCCCGCCCCTCTGCCAGAGATTACTTGCGCGAGGCATCCGCATCATAAGCTTCAATGATCGCAGCCACGAGCGGGTGACGCACCACGTCTTTGGCTGTGAAGTAGTTGAAGCTGATCTTTGGAATGCCCTTCAGCAGCCGTTCCGCATCAGCAAGGCCAGAGTCCACACCACGCGGAAGGTCGACCTGAGAACGGTCCCCCGTGATCACCATACGTGAACCTTCACCAAGACGGGTCAGGAACATCTTCATCTGCATAGTGGTCGCGTTCTGCGCTTCGTCCAACACAACAAAGGCATTGGACAGGGTGCGGCCCCGCATAAAGGCAAGCGGCGCGATCTCGATCTTCTTCTCTTCGATCAGTTTGGCCGTCTGTTTCCCCGGCAGGAAATCATCCAGCGCATCGTAGAGAGGCTGCATATAGGGATCGACCTTGTCCTTCATATCACCAGGGAGGAAGCCGAGCTTTTCACCCGCTTCGACCGCAGGACGGGACAGGATAATCTTATCCACGTGGCCCTGAATGAACATGGACACGCCGACAGCAACCGCGAGATAGGTTTTACCCGTGCCCGCTGGGCCGATGCCAAACGCAAGTTCGTTTTTGAACAGGTTTTGGACATAGGCCTTTTGCGCGTCGGTGCGCGGCTCAATCACCTTTTTACGGGTCTTGATCTCAACGGGTCCGCCCTTGAACATCTCCATCTGATCACCTGCTTGCGGTGCGGTCTCTTTTTCAGAGTTGCCCATGCGAAGTTCGCGATCAATGTCGCCCGCTTCGATGCCGCGTCCAGATTCCAGACGAGAGTAAAGAGATTGCAGAACCTCTGCGCCCTGTTTCTGCGAGGCTTCCTCACCGATTAAGATCAGGTGGTTACCACGTCGCGCAATCTGTATTCCCAGTCGTTCCTCAATCTTGGCCAGATTTCTGTCGTGCTCTCCACACAGGTCGATGAGCAGAAAGTTATCCGGAAATTCGATGACGAATTCGCTAGCGGGGGTCAAGATATCGACTGGCAATCACGACTCCTTACAACAGGTTGTGTACTTTCATGGTGGCAAGAACTTGGACCTGTGGCAAGCGTCTCATGCGTATGTGACAGCTGAAAGACGAAAAAGGCCGCGGATCTCACCGCGGCCTGTTCATTCTGCACATTCTATAAACAGTTAGAGAGGGTCTGCAATCGGCGAACCATCTTTGAACGGACCAACCGCGTAGTTCGGCGGGGCAACGCCCGAACACACAGGAAGACCATCAGGGGTCAGACGCGGCGACAGATACCCTTCGACACCGTCATCGATGATCCAGTGGTCACAGCCATGCGGGTCAACCCAGATGCCAGCAACCATGTCCGACAGGTGGTGTTTGTTCACGCCGTAGTCGATGCTTTTGTCAGCGCCAATGCCACCACGACCCATAAAGCCAGAGCCTTCGAACCCTTCGGCACCGATACAAGCCGAAAGCGAAGCTGCAGCAGCGAGAGCGAACGTTAGTTTAACGAGTTTCATGTCCATCTCTCCTTAGCGCAGGCAGTAAATTTCGACGCGGCGGTTTTGCTGCATACCAGCTGCGGTCGAGTTGTCCGCACGCGGGCTGCGCTCACCAAAGCCACGAACATCAACGATGCGAGCACCTGTTTCAGCACCAACGCGAGCAACAGCATTCGCGCGGTTGTTCGATAGGCGCATGTTGTATTCGTCAGACGCGCGACTGTCGGTGTGACCGTAGATCAAGAAGCCAAATACGCCGTTCTGCATCGACTGGCTAAAGAACTGCTGCAACGACGAACGACCCGCGCTGCTGATCGCGTAACGATCCGTCGCGAAAAGCTGGTCTGTCGGAACGACACCACAAATCTCGCTACGGTGACATACAGCGGACCCATCGGGACGACGGTTCGCATCCATATAACCTTCGGCGCCATCATCCATGACCCAGTGCTCACAACCATCTGGGTCAATCCAGATCGTTGGAATGTATTGTTCGCCTTCAATCACACGGGTCGGAAGCTCAATCACTTGAGCGGTTTCCGCAAAAGAAGTGGTCGCGACTGCCGCGAGCCCTAGTGCAGCAATCGAAGCGCCCCCGAACGCCTTGACCGCAATCGATCCCAATTTCATTTTCACAGCTAATGCCCTTTTCGTACTTGCTCTGAGGTCGAGCAGACAACCTCATACGCTACGCTATCGTATATAACGACTACCTTAACTGATGTTTTAGCAAAAAAAAGCAAATTTAGTAGAATGCTGTGGCTATAACCACAACAATCGGTGCAATTCATGTAATTTTAGATCGAAATCGGCAACAAACCCGACTCAGACGAGGACGCCGCCCAAGGAATTTCGGCTGCTTTCGACGATCCGAACGGTCCGAACCTGCCCTTTTACGTCAGTAGGTGCTTCGACATAGACCGCGTGGAGGTAGTCGGATTTCCCGATCATCTGCCCCGGCATGCGCCCTGCCTTTTCAAACAGAACTTTGACCTCGCGCCCGACCATTCCGTCCTGGGCAGCGCGTTGCTGCTGGGTCAAAAGCGCCTGAAGCTCCTGCAGACGGTCATCCATCAGGTCATCGGGCAACTGCGGTTTCTCAGCCGCGGGTGTACCCGGACGGGTCGAATATTTGAACGAATAGGCCTGCCCGTAGTTCACCTGACGGATCAGATCGAGCGTATCCTCAAAATCCTGATCGGTTTCACCGGGGAAGCCGACGATAAAGTCGCCAGACAGCAGCAAGTCAGGACGTGCGCCACGGATACGGTCGATCAGACGGAAATAATCATCCCGCGTGTGTTTGCGGTTCATCGCCTTGAGGATTTTATCGCTGCCCGACTGCACGGGGAGGTGCAAATAGGGCATCAGCTTTTCACAGGTCGCATGGGCGTTGATCAACTCGTCATCCATGTCGTTCGGATGCGAGGTGGTGAAGCGGATGCGCTCTAGCCCATCAATGTCAGCGAGTTCCCAGATCAAACCAGCCAGACCTTCGTCATGGCCGTGATAGGCATTCACGTTCTGGCCGAGCAGCGTAATTTCACGAACACCCGCAGCGACCAAATCAGCCGCCTCGCGCAGGATGCGTTCTTTGGGACGCGAAACCTCGGCCCCGCGCGTATAGGGCACCACGCAGAAGGCGCAGAATTTATCGCATCCTTCCTGAACCGTCAGGAAAGCGGTCGGGCCACGGGTGGCGCGAGGGCGTTTGTTCAAGGTGTCGAATTTGTCTTCTTCGGGAAAATCCGTATCGACCGCACGTTCACCGCGCTGCACGGCTTTTTCCATCTGCGGGAGGCGATGGTAGGACTGCGGCCCGACGATCAGGTCCACAACAGGTGCACGCGCCATGATCTCTTTGCCTTCGGCCTGCGCGACACAGCCAGCAACGCCGATTTTCAAATCAGGGTTCACATCCTTCAATTCTTTTAGACGGCCCAGTTCGGAATACACCTTTTCCGCCGCCTTTTCGCGGATGTGGCAGGTGTTGAGGAGGATCATGTCCGCCTTATCCGCCGAGTCCACCTGCGTGTAGCCGTTTCCGCCCAGTGCTTCGACCATGCGTTCACTGTCGTAGACGTTCATCTGACAGCCATAGGTTTTGATAAACAGCTTCTTCGGCTCGGTCATGGGCGGCATCCCGTTTTACAGCGGTGGGGAAAGTCGGCGTTACCTAACGCCTCGCCCTCTGTCTTGCAATGCCGACGGATTTGACAGACCTTACAGGCGAACAATTTAAGACAGGCCCATGCGGTATTCTTCACTCAAAGATTTTCTATCCGACGCCCCGTCCGCGCTCGCCAAAGGTCCGATTGCCCTGATCATGGTCGAGGACGAGGTCGAAGTGGACAGCACCGTGCGGCACCATCTCGACCTTGGGTTCAAAAAGGTCGTCCTCTTTGCCGATCCCGATATCGAAGTGTCCCCGAAGGTCGAGACAAAGACCATTCGCGTCGATCTCGATATGCGGGGTGAACATGCGCTGACGACGGCTGTGAACGCTTGCATTGAGGCCGCGCCGAACGTCTGGATGTATTACTGCTACAACGCAGAGTACCTGTTCTACCCGTTTTGCGAGACGCGCACGATCGGCGAAATGCTCGCTTTCCACACAGAAGAGCGTCGCGATGCGATGCTGACCTACGTCGTTGATCTTTATGCGGGCGACTTGGGAAAATACCCGTCGGCAGTCTCGGTCGACGAAGCCATGCTGGACAAAACGGGCTACTATGCGCTGGCCCGCAACGATCCAGCGAACCACAACCACCCCAAAGAACGACAGTTGGATTTCTACGGCGGTCTGCGCTGGCGGTATGAAGAGTTCATCCCCGCTGCCAAGCGTCGGATCGACAGGATCGCAATCTTCCGCGCCCAAAAAGGGCTGCGTCTCAATGACGATCACACGTTTAACGTCGAAGAATACAACACCTACGCATGTCCGTGGCACCATAACCTCACGGCGGCAATCTGTTCGTTTCGCACTGCAAAGGCGCTGAAACGAAACCCGGGGTCGACCTTTGCGATCAACACCTTTGAATGGCGAAATTCTGTGCCGTTTGATTGGCACTCACGTCAATTGTTGGATTTCGGGCTAATCGAACCGGGTCAGTGGTTCTGATTCTTTAGGACCGACGCAGGCGGATCACAACATCCACCGCAGAGATGCGCGCGCCATCAGGGGCGTCTGGCAGTCCTTCGATACGCAGTTGGTCCGCAGGCGCATCGGTCAGACGACCGTCGTCTTCCCAGTAGAAATGCGGGTGGTCGGACATATTGGTGTCGAAGTAGCTGCGCGACCCATCAACGGTGATCTCACGGACCAACCCTGCCTCGCTGAACGCACGCAGGGTGTTATAAACCGTCGCGAGCGATACGTCGGCGTCCGCTTTGGTCGCGGCCTCATAGAGCCACTCAGCGGTCACATGCCGATCCATACCGTCACCCACCAAAACAGCCGCCAGCGCCACACGTTGCCGTGTCGGACGCAGCCCCGCCTGAGCGAGCCATTCTGTTCCGCGATTGATCCGGTCATCCAGCATGAAGGTCATCCTTATGTTGAAGGGTACAATACAGCGCGGCAGCGACTTTTTTCAATCGCAAAGTCAAATTGCCCCGCGTCGCCGCTACACTTGCTCTTGTTAACCTCTGGGTGATAGACGAACGTTAATAACGCATCACTATCCCAACAAGGGGGACACATACGCATGGCCCAATACCCGAGCAGCTTTGACCGCGACGATCTGTTAAAATGTGCCCGTGGCGAACTTTTCGGCCCCGGTAACGCGCAGCTGCCGGAACCGCCGATGCTTATGATGGACCGCATCACCGAGATTTCCGAGGATGGTGGTCTGCATGGCAAAGGCCATGTTGTAGCTGAATTCGACATCAAACCAGACCTCTGGTTCTTCGACTGCCACTTCCCCGGCAACCCGATCATGCCGGGCTGCCTTGGACTTGATGGTCTGTGGCAGCTGACAGGCTTCAACCTCGGTTGGCGTGGTTGGGAAGGTCGCGGTTACGCGCTCGGCGTTGGCGAAGTGAAGCTGACTGGCATGGTGCGTCCAGAACGCAAAATGCTGACCTACAAGGTCGATTTCACCAAAGCCGTGCAAACCCGTCGCCTAACCATGGGTGTGGCGGACGGTATCGTCGAAGCTGACGGTGAAGTGATCTACGTCGTTAAAGACATGAAAGTGGCTCTGTCCGCGTCCTAAGACCGACAGAACATCAAAGACTACAAGGGAGGGTGCCTATGCGCCGTGTTGTCGTAACTGGTCTCGGGATCGTTTCACCGATCGGGAACAATGCTGCCGAGGTAGAGGCCTCTCTTCGTGCGGGTAAATCGGGCATCGAAGCCAGCCCCGAAATGGCAGAACGCGGCTTCCGCAGCCAGATCGCAGGCACCGTCAAAATCGATGTCACAGAACACGTTGATAAACGTGCTCTGCGTTTCATGGGTCCGGGCGCGGCTTATGCTTACATATCGATGAAGCAAGCGATCGAGGATTCTGGCCTATCCGAGGATCAAGTATCCAACACCCGCACAGGTCTGATCGCTGGCTCGGGTGGCCCGTCCACCAGCGCGATGTACGCCGCGCACCAGATCGTCGACAACAACGGTTCGCCCAAACGGATCGGGCCCTTCGCTGTGCCGAAGTGCATGTCCTCGACCATCTCTGCCAACCTTTCGACCCAGTTCAAGATCAAGGGCATCAACTACTCGATCACCTCGGCTTGCTCGACCTCTTTGCACTGCATCGGCAACGCAGCAGAACAGATCATGATGGGCAAACAGGACGTAATGTTTGCAGGTGGCGCAGAAGAACTCGACTGGACGCTGTCCTGCTTGTTCGACGCGATGGGTGCGATGTCTTCGAAATACAACGACACACCGACCAAAGCGTCCCGCGCATTCGACGCTGGCCGTGACGGTTTCGTCATTGCAGGCGGCGGCGGTATCGTTGTCCTCGAAGAACTGGAGCACGCGAAAGCACGCGGCGCGAAAATCTACGCTGAGGTCACAGGCTTTGCCGCGACTTCGGACGGTCACGACATGGTTGCCCCGTCGGGTGAAGGCGGCGAACGCGCGATGCGCCTCGCTCTGGAAACCCTGCCCGAAGGCCGCAAAATTAGCTACATCAACGCACACGGCACATCGACACCCGTCGGTGACGTGGGCGAGGTTCAGGCTGTGCGCCGCGTCTTTGGCGAAGGCACCACACCGCCGATCTCGTCGACCAAATCGATGACGGGCCACAGCCAAGGCGCGACTGGCGCATCCGAGGCGATTTACTGCCTCCTGATGCTGCAGGGTGACTTCATTGCACCCTCGATCAACGTCGAAACACTCGACCCAGAGTTGAATCCCGCAGAAATAGCGACTTCTCTGGTTGAAAATGCTGGGCTAGATACCATCATGACCAACAGCTTTGGGTTTGGTGGCACGAACGGGTCGATGCTGCTCTCCAAGTTTCGAGACTAAGGACTTTTTCACATGACTATTTCGATGCAGGGTAAACGTGGCTTGATCATGGGCGTTGCCAACGAACGCTCCATCGCATGGGGTATCGCTAAGGCAATGGCGGACGCAGGCGCAGAACTCGCGTTCTCTTATCAAGGCGAAGCCTTTGGCAAACGCGTTGAACCTCTGGCCGCGTCGGTAGGTTCTGACACCCTCATCGACGTAGATGTGACCAACGACGAAAGCATGGACCTCGCCTTTCAGACACTGAAAGACAAATGGGGCACCATTGATTTCGTGGTCCACGCGATTGCCTATTCGGACAAAAACGAACTCACAGGTCGTTTCATCAACACCAGCCGCGATAACTTCTGCAATTCGATGGTTATCAGCTGCTATTCGTTCATCGAAGTGTCCAAGCGCGCATCGGAACTGATGCCGAACGGCGGCACGCTGCTGACGCTGACCTACGGCGGTTCCAACCGCGTGACGCCGAACTACAACGTCATGGGCGTTGCAAAGGCGGCACTGGAATCTTCGGTCCGCTATCTGGCGAACGACCTCGGCCCGCAGGGTATTCGCGTGAACGCGGTCTCCCCCGGCCCGATGAAAACGCTGGCTGGCGCAGCCATCGGTGGCGCACGCGCAACCTTCCGCCACACGGAACAGAACGCACCGCTGCGGTCGAACGCAACGCTCGAGGCTGTTGGCGGCACCGCGGTTTACCTCGCATCCGATGCTGGCGCTTACACAACAGGCGAAATCATCCGCGTTGACGGCGGCTTCCACGTTCTCGGGATGCCACAGCAAGACCACCTCTGATCCATGGGATTACTGGCCCTTGCCCTCGGGTTTTGCTCCGCCTTTTGGCTGGCAACACGCGGGGGCTGGGCTGGACTTTCCATTGAGTGGCCTGACCGCAAGTTCTGGGCCTTTGGCGCACTCGCCGCCGCAGCGATCTTCTACTTTTTCGGCCCGTTCTTTGGCCCCTGCCTGATCGCAACCTTCTATTTCCAAGAACTCGGCCACGTCGTCACGCTTCGCTCTTTCGGCGTGAACGCGAAAATCCGCGCCATCCCCGTCTTTGCGAACCCGCCCAAGTGGGATTTGCACAAACTGGACCAAGGCAAAGAAGCCTATGTCGCGCTGATGGGCCCTGCCTTCACTGTGCCCGCTGTATTTCTGTGCCTCGCGATTGCAGCGATGTTGCTGAACAGCTCACCGCTGCTGGGGAATTACCTCGCGGGGTTTGCAGCCGTCTCGGCCACCTATGGCGCTTTCACGCTGTTACCGTTCTGGCCGCTGGCAGGAGGGCGGATCATTCGCGCGGTGTCAGAGACGTTCTGGCCAATGCTGCCGTTTGTATTGGGGGGTGCCGCCCTCGCTGTGATCCTGACATTGGCCGCTGGCTTTACGTCATTCACGCTTGGCGCTATCGCCTTTATCGGCATTCGTGGCCTCATGGCCCTTGAACACCCGACGCCGCATCAATCCCCGATGCCCAAAGACGCCGCATGGCTATTGATCGGGGCCTATCTTGTGGTCACGGCCAGCCTGTATCGGTTCGGCTGGCCGCTCATTGTTCTCGCCTTGGGCCTTTAGGCCGCTTTGATCTCGACCAGTTCGATCGCAAAGATCAGGTCTTTGCCAGCGAGCATGTGGTTCGCATCCAGAACAACCTGCTCTTCGTTCGCGTCGACAACGGTCACAGGAACAACCTGACCCGTCGGTGCTTGCATCTGAAGCTGGGTACCGATCTCGGTTGGGATGTGATCAGGAATTTCGGAACGCGGGATCGCTTGGATCGCGTCAGCACTGGCTTCGCCGTAGGCTTCGGCACAGGGGACTTCGACGGTTTTCTTATCGCCGACGGTCATGCCAGGCAGAGCCTTATCCAGACCAGGAATGATCTGACCCGAGCCAACGATGAACTCCAGCGGCTCACGACCTTCGCTGCTGTCAAAGGTTTCGCCAGTGGTCAGGGTGCCAGTGTAATGAATACGAACGGTGTCACCCGATTTTACTTGGGTCATAAAAATCTCCGGTCTGTCAGGGAAAGAATGAAAGAGGCCGCACTCTGCGGGTGCTCTGGGATTCGGGGGACACCCTATGGAATGCATGGCTGGATTGCAAATGGCGCCCTTGTTCTTCCGCTCAGAGTTGGTCACTCTGCGCGACAGGATGGAGGACCCACATTGATCAACACCTGTATTTTTGATGCCTATGGCACATTGTTCGACGTCGCTGCCGCAGCACGGGAAGCTGCAGCAGAACCCGGACAAGAGGCACTGGCGCAAGTCTGGCCAGCACTGGCTGCAAATTGGCGCCGCAAGCAGTTGGAATATTCATGGCTCCGGGCTGTGGCCCGCCAACACGTTGATTTCTGGCAGGTGACGGGTGACGGCCTCGATTGGGCGATGGAGGCTTCTGGCCTCGACGATGCCGCCCTCCGCGAACGTCTTTTGGCGCTCTATTGGGAACTGAGCGCCTATCCCGAAGTGCCCAAAATGCTCGCCACGTTGAAAGAGCGCGGGATGAACACGGCGATCCTCTCGAACGGTTCGCCTGCGATGCTGGATGCGGCGGTGAAATCGGCGGGCCTGTCCGAGCTTCTCGATGATGTTTTGTCGGTCGAAACGGTGGGTGTCTATAAACCCCACGACCTCGTTTACGAAATGGTCGAGAGCCGTTTTGTCTGCGAACGGAACGAAGTCCTCTTTGTCTCGTCGAACGGCTGGGATGCGGCGGGTGCTTCCAAATTTGGCTATCGCACCGCTTGGGTGAACCGTAATGGCGACCCGATGGATCGGCTCTATGCCGCGCCTGAATTGGTACTCACTGACCTCAGCACGATCCCGGACCTGATCTAATGCCTTATTACAGCGCCCCCGACGGAACCCGACTGCATTACCTTGACGAAGGCGAAGGGCTGCCCGTCCTCGCGCTGGCAGGCCTAACGCGCAACGCGGCTGACTTTGACCACATCGCACCTCTCCTAGACGGGATCAGGCTCATTCGGCCTGATTATCGCGGTCGGGGCAAATCGGACTGGGCCACGTCGGATACCTATACTGTGCCGCATGAGGCACAGGACATTCTGGCGCTCATGGATCATCTGGGGCTGGAAAAGGCCGCGATCATCGGCACGTCGCGCGGTGGGATTATTGGAATGGTTCTCGCTGCAACCGCCAAGGACCGACTGCTGGGCGTTGCGCTCAATGACATTGGTCCGGTGATCGACACCCAAGGGCTGGACATCATCAGCGCCTACATTGGCCGCAATCCCGCACAAAAAACTTATGAAGAAGCCGCCCAATTCCGCGACCGCAACTGGGTGCACTTTAAGAACGTCCCGATGGAACGTTGGTTGGCCGAGGTTCGTGCCCACTACGAACAGACCGCCGATGGGCTCGTCATTCGTTATGACCCAAAGCTACGCGATACCTTCAACGCGGCAGACAACAACGCCCCATCGCTTTGGCCGTTTTTCGACGCGCTCGACGGACTGCCGATTGCGCTGATCCGTGGGATGAACAGCGATTTGCTCTCGGTCGAAACAGCCGACGAAATGTCAAAACGCCGCCCCGACATGATCCCTGCCGAGGTGCCAGATCGCGGACACGTGCCGTTTTTGGACGAACCAGAAGCCATTGAGGCCCTGCGGGTTTGGCTCTCAGCTGTGAAGGACGCCCAAGCCTAGCCTCTGATCTAGGTCTAAAGGTTGCCTTTCGACGGAACCCGCCTCATGTATCGGGGAAACTGAGGAGGCGACCATGTCCGAACATTTCATCCAACGGGGCGATGTGACCCTCTACGCACGCGTTGACGGGGTCGATGATCCCGCTGCACCGACCGTTGTGTTGGCCAACTCTCTCGGCACCAACCTTCATCTGTGGGACGCCGTTCTCCCGCTCTTGCCCGAAGGCTTGCGGATCGTGAGGATGGACAAACGTGGGCACGGGAAATCCTCGGCCCCTGAGGCGCCCTATACAATGGGTGCGCTGATTTCCGATACAGAGGCCGTCTGTGACGCGTTGAACGTGCGCGATGCGATGTTCGTTGGTCTGTCGATTGGCGGCATGATTGCCCAAGGCTTGGCAGTCAAACGGTTCGACATTATCCGCACGCTTGTTCTTTCAAATACCGCCGCAAAGATCGGCATGCCGAAACTTTGGCAAGACCGCATTGATACAGTCCGCACCAAAGGTCTAGAGGCCTTGGTCGATGGGATCATGCAGAAATGGTTCACCCGCGATTTTCGCAATTCGCCTGCCGTGACACCGTGGCGCGATATGGTCTGTGCAACCTCGGTCGAGGGATATTGCGGGTGCTGCGCCGCGATTTCGGGCACGGATTTCTATACGCCCACCAGCGGGCTTCGTTGCCCCACGCTGGGCATCGCGGGGTCTGATGACGGGTCGACCCCTGCCGATCTGGTACGCGAAACCATCGACGTGATCCCCGGCTCAAAATTCGAGATCATCCGCAAAGCAGGTCACCTGCCTTGTGTTGAAAAGCCGGAAGAGTATACCGCACTCCTGACGCAATTCATGAAAGACACGGGCCATATCTGATGACCGCATCCCCCTTTGACAGCGCAATCTGGCGCGACGCCCTCTTCGATCGCGAAACGGCTGCGCTCTTTACTGATACGGCCGAAGTGCGTGCGATCATGATCGTGCTGGGCACCTTGGCAAAGGTTCGCGGTGAACGGGGTGAGGTTCCTGATATCGCGGCAAAGGCGATCCACCGTGCCTCGCTCGAACTGCAGATCGACCCGTCGGGTCTGGCCAAGGTTGTCGCCGTTGACGGCGATCCCGTTGCCCCTGTCATCCAGTATTTCCGCGAATTGATGCAGGCACCTGAATTCGCGCCGCACGTTGGCGAAGGTGCGACCATGGCGCAGATAGAGGACACGGCCCAAGCGCTCCGCCTTCGTCAGTTCCTGACGATCATGTCAGAACGTATGGGTGCGCACGACACCCTTGCGCCGCTCGCTGCGCGGCTAAAGGTCAGCCACATTGCGGACGCCGATTTGGCAAAGGGCCTGAACCTTGGCCTCGTTGGGGACGATGCCGACACGACCTTTGCCAATTTCGCGGACTGGATGGTTACGACCGCTCAACAGTCAGCCGCCACATCGCCACTCGCTTCTGCACTGGTTGCCCTGATCACCGGCCTGAACCACAGCCTCCAATCCGCACGCGACACAGACGCAGAGCGACTGACCCGTCGCATGTGCCTCCCACAAATGGCGCTTGCGCTAGGTAGGTTAAACACACTTGCAAAGTGAACCCGATGGTTTAACTCCTGTCAGGCTAATTGGAGCCTGACATGCGCTTACCTATCGTTTTCATCCTGATCACAGTCCTGCTTGATGCGATGGGTATCGGCATCATCATGCCCGTCATGCCCGACCTGATCCAAGAGATCCATGGCGGCGATGTTGGCAACGCAGCGTTTTGGGGCGGCATCCTGACCGCCGTCTTTGCCGCGATGCAGTTCCTCTTTGGACCACTGATCGGCAATATCTCTGACAGCTTTGGCCGTCGGCCCGTCTTGCTGATCGCGCTTGTGATCATGGCGATGGACTACATGCTGATGGCCGTGGCGGGCACCATTTGGTTGCTGCTGGTTGGACGGATTATCGGCGGTATCACGGGTGCGACCCACACCACCGCAGGCGCCTATATGGCCGACATTTCAAAACCCGAAGAAAAGGCTGCGAACTTTGGCCTAATCGGTGCTGCCTTTGGCGTGGGCTTTGTCGTGGGGCCTATGATTGGCGGGTTCCTCGCTGACCTCGGCACGCGTGCGCCGTTCTATGCTGCGGCGATCTTTGCCGCGGCAAACTTTGTCTTTGGTTTTTTTGTGCTGCCAGAGACTGTTTCAAAAGAAAACCGCCGCAGCTTTGATATCAAGCGCGCGAACCCCTTGTCAGCGTTCCGTGCGATTGGGTCACTTCCTGGCCAATCGCCGATGCTCTTGATCATCTTTGTCTTTAGCGTCGCGCATTTCGTCTACCCTGCAATTTGGGCCTATTTCGGCAAAGAGAAATTCGGCTGGGACCCGACGATGATCGGCCTATCGCTCGCCGCCTTCGGTATTTCGATGGCTGTGGTTCAAGCCGTCCTGATCCGCCCGATCCTCCGCATACTTGGGGACCGCAAAACGGTGCTCGCAGGCTTTATCGTCGATATTGTCGGGATGCTGCTCGTGGTCTTTGTCGACAACGGCTGGATGGTTCTCGCGCTGACGCCTGTGATGGCCCTCGGCTCTATCTCTGGACCGACGATCCAAGGCATCATGTCCCGCGCGACCCCCGACAACCAGCAAGGCGAATTGCAAGGCGTCGTCCAATCCATAAACGCGGTCGGCATGGCGATTTCGCCACTGATCATGACTTGGATTTTCTGGGCTTTCACGTCGGGTGGCTGGGGTTACCTCCCAGGTGCACCGTTTGTGTTGTCAGCGGTATTGGTTGCGGGATGCGTTGTGATCTTTGTCACTACCAAATCGGATCACTGATCGTCAGGCCCGCAATCCTCACCTGAATGGCGAATGATCACAATGGCCGCTGGAATGCCTAATCCAATGGCTGCGTAGAGCAATGCAGCCACGCCAATACCCGCGCCAAAGAGCCAGACCGACAGGGCCGCGCTGACTGCGCCAAAGGTCGAGAAAAAGAAGATGAGTGCTGCAGCCAAGGCTTTGTTCCTTGAGAATGAAAAAGCCGCAGCGCGGGGCTGCGGCTTTGTCTGGATCGTATTAGCGCGAGAACTTTTTGTACTTCAGGCGCTTCGGTTCTAGTGCATCGGCCCCGAGACGACGTTTCTTATCTTCTTCGTAGTCCTCAAAGTTACCTTGGAACCATTCGACATGTGCCTCACCCTCGAAGGCGAGGATGTGGGTACAAATACGGTCGAGGAAGAAACGGTCGTGCGAGATGACAACGGCGCAGCCCGCGAAATCTGTCAGCGCGTCTTCGAGAGCACGGAGGGTTTCAACGTCAAGGTCGTTGGTCGGTTCGTCGAGGAGAAGAACGTTGCCGCCTTCTTTGAGCAGACGCGCCATGTGAACACGGTTGCGTTCACCGCCCGACAGCAGTCCGACTTTCTTCTGTTGGTCGCCGCCTTTGAAGTTGAACGACGAACAATACGCGCGCGAGTTCACTTCGGCATCGCCCAGCGCGATCAGTTCTGCACCGCCCGAGATTGCTTCCCAAACGGTCGCATTCGGATCGAGGTCGTCACGCGACTGGTCAACGTAGGACAGTTTCACAGTATCACCGAGGGTGATAGATCCCTCGTCCGGCTGTTCCTGACCTGTGAGCATTTTGAACAGGGTCGATTTACCAGCGCCGTTCGGACCGATGACGCCCACGATACCACCCGGCGGCAGGTCGAACGACAGGTCTTCGATCAAGAGCTTATCGCCCATCGCCTTTTTCAAGCCGTTGACCTCGATCACCTTGCCACCCAGACGGGGGCCGTTCGGGATAACGATCTGTGCGCGACCGACCTTTTCACGCTCTGACTGTTCAGCCAGTTCGTTATAGGCGTTGATACGCGCCTTCTGTTTTGCCTGACGGGCTTTCTGACCCTGACGCATCCACTCAAGTTCGCGTTCCAGCGTTTTCTGCTTGGATTTGTCTTCGCGGGCTTCCTGCTCCAGACGTTTGGCTTTCTGTTCGAGCCAGCTGGAGTAGTTGCCTTCGTAGGGGATGCCCTGACCACGGTCGAGTTCGAGAATCCAACCCGTGATATCGTCGAGGAAGTAACGGTCGTGGGTAACGCAGAGGATCGTGCCTTTGTATTCGATCAAGTGCTTCTGGAGCCACGCAATGGTTTCAGCGTCGAGGTGGTTGGTCGGTTCGTCGAGCAGAAGCATATCAGGTGCTTCGAGCAGGAGTTTACACAGCGCCACACGGCGACGTTCACCGCCCGAGAGGTTCGCAGGCATCGCATCATCTGGCGGACAGCGCAGTGCTTCCATCGACACGTCCACTTGGCTGTCGAGGTCCCAGAGGTTCTGGCTGTCGATCTCGTCCTGAAGACGCGCCATTTCGTCGGCGGTCTCGTCCGAGTAGTTCATCGCGAGTTCGTTGTAGCGGTCCAGAATGGCCTTTTTCTCAGCCACACCCAACATCACGTTGTCACGCACAGACAGCGTTTCATCGAGTTGCGGTTCCTGCGGCAGGTAGCCGACCTTTGCGCCTTCTGCGGCCCATGCCTCGCCCGAGAAATCCTTGTCCCAGCCAGCCATGATTTTAAGAAGCGACGATTTACCGGCGCCGTTGACACCGACAACACCGATTTTAACGCCGGGAAGGAAGTTGAGACGGATGTTCTCAAAGACCTTCTTCCCGCCTGGGTAGGTCTTGGACACGCCGTCCATGAAATAGACAAACTGGTAGCTGGCCATTGGGTGATCCTCTGAATCTGGTTTGGCCCTAGATAGCGATCATGGCGACGAGGGGCAATGCGGCGTGGCTTGCAATCCGCTTGCTCAATACCATCTTTCCGATCAAGTTAGCGCCAACATGAGAGAGGATGACATGACATACACACCAGCCGAGGACCGTTATTCGAAAATGGTCTACCGCAAGTGCGGAAATTCTGGCCTGAAACTGCCCGCGATCTCGCTCGGCCTTTGGCACAATTTTGGACATGACACACCGCATCAAACAAAGCGCGACATCTGCCAGACGGCCTTTGACCTAGGCATCACGCATTTCGATTTGGCGAACAACTACGGCCCACCCGCAGGCTCTGCAGAAGAAGCCTTTGGCGAAATCCTAAAGACCGACTTCGCAGGCTATCGTGATGAATTGATCATTTCTTCCAAGGCGGGCTATGACATGTGGCCTGGACCCTACGGCGAATGGGGAAGCCGCAAATATCTGATCGCATCTTGTGATCAATCGCTGAAACGGATGGGTCTGGACTACGTCGATATCTTCTATTCGCACCGCTTTGACCCCGAAACCCCGCTCGAAGAGACAATGGGCGCGCTGGAGCATATCTGGCGGTCGGGCAAGGCGCTCTATATCGGCATCTCGTCCTACAATTCGCAACGCAGCCGCGAAGCCGCCGCGATCCTAAAGGATATGGGCGTGCCGCTGTTGATCCATCAGCCCAGCTACAACATGCTGAACCGCTGGGTCGAACATGACGGTCTGCTGGATACATTGGATGACCTTGGCGTTGGGTCGATTGCCTTTACGCCGCTGGCCCAAGGTATGCTGACGAACAAATACCTCGGCGGTGTCACCGAAGGCCGCGCAGTTCAAGGCAAGAGCCTCGATCCGAATGTTCTGGACGAACGTGTTCTGAACAATATCCGCAAGCTCAACGAAATCGCAGAGGGCCGTGGTCAAACACTCGCCCAAATGGCGATTGCATGGGTGCTGCGCGGTGGTCGGGTGACGACGGCGTTGATTGGTGCGTCCAAGGCCTCGCAGGTCGTGGATTGCTGTGGCGCGATCGGGAACCTCGATTTCACCGCCGATGAACTGGCTCTGATCGACACCTATGCAAATGAGGAACAGATCAACCTCTGGGCGCGGTCGTCAGAGCTGGAATAACAAACAGCGGCTTTACTTTTCAGCCGCCACACGGTTTCTGGTCAGCCATGGATCAGAGGTTTCCAGTCGCGCAAGCCGGTCAGGTGATCGGCCTTTTGGGCGGGTCATTCGACCCCGCCCACGAAGGCCATGCCCATATCACCCGCGTGGCCTTGCGCCGTTTCGGACTGGACCGCGTGTGGTGGCTCGTCTCTCCGGGGAACCCGTTAAAAGAGCACGGCCCAGCACCGTTGGACCTGCGCATTGAACGTGCCCGCAAGGTCATCAATGACCCGCGTGTTATCGTCACGGGCATCGAAGCACGGCTCGGTACGCGCTACACCGCTGAAACCATCGCTGCCCTGCAACAACGCTATCGCGGCGTGCGGTTTGTTTGGTTGATGGGGGCCGATAACCTGTCACAGTTTGATCGCTGGCAGAGCTGGAAACAGATCGCCAATTCGGTGCCTATCGGTGTCGTCGCCCGTCCGGGGTATGGCGTTCAGGCGCGGACCTCGAAAATGGCGCGGATGTTTAGGGGCGCGCAATTGGATCCCCGCGCGTCTAATGTGCTTGGCTCCCACGACGCGCCCGCGTGGTGCTATGTGAACCACCCGCTCTCGCATGCATCGAGCACCGCGATCCGCGATAAGGGCGAATGGGATCACGGCAAGGCAGGCGCATGACGGTTCGACTGACACGCCGCGCCGCCATGATCGGCCTCTTGTCGTCTAGCGCGTCCATCGCGTTGGCTGGCGCACCTACGCAGTCACCCCGTCCGACCGAACGACCAGCTTTTTGGCCACCCGCCCCGCGCCCCGTGACCCGTCCAGAGGTCGAAGACCTGATCGCCGAGGCCCGATTGGGCGGAACTACGGGCTTTGTCATTGCGGACGCCCAAACGGGCGAAGTCATCGAACGTGGATCGGCGCATGTGCCACTCCCTCCAGCGAGCGTGACGAAAACCCTGACATCGGTTTACGGGCTAGAGGCTCTCGGGCCGCATTACCAATTCAGGACCACCCTTCGCGCTGAGGGCACGATCACCGATGGGGTGCTGGATGGCACGCTTATCTTGGCGGGTGGCGGCGATCCGACCTTGGTCACGGATGACCTCGCTGCGATGGCAGAGGGGCTTGCCGCGACGGGTCTGCGCGAAGTGCGCGGCGGGTTCGAGGTCTGGAACGGCGCCCTGCCCTACATCAATGAAATCGACCCAGACCAGCTCGACCATCTGGGCTATAACCCTGCGGTGTCGGGGCTGAACCTGAACTTTAACCGCGTGTATTTTGAATGGGCGCGGACGGCGGGGGACTATCGCGTCAGCCTAGACGCCCGAAGCGAACTTTACCGCCCCGAAGTGCATATGGCACGAATGCGAGTCGTTGATCGTGATCTGCCTGTTTACACCTACGATGCCGATGGCGAGGTCGATGACTGGACGGTTGCGCGGCGTGCCTTGGGGAACGACGGTTCTCGTTGGCTCCCCGTTCGGCAACCCGCGCTCTACGCGGGTGATGTGTTCCGCAGTTTTGCCAGCAGCCACGGCATCACCCTGCCCGCGCCGACGAAACGTAGCCGTGCTCCGCGTGGCGCAATACTGGTGACCCATAGCAGCGAACCGCTGACCACTGTTGTGCGCGATTGCCTCAAATACTCGACCAACCTCACGGCTGAGGCGATTGGCCTAGCTGCAAGCGCCCGCCTTTCTGGAGACGTTGAGGACCAGCACAGATCCGCCCAACACATGTGCGATTGGATCGCCCAGCGCACGGGGGCACGGGTCGCCGTCGAAGATCACTCTGGCCTTGGAAGCGATTCGAAGGTGAGCCCGGCGCAGATGGTGAAATTCCTGACGACCGATGGGGTCGAGGCGCAACTTCGACCGTTACTGAAGTCCATTCCGATTAAGGATGAAAACGGTCGCCCGATGGAAACCCCGATCAAAGTCGAGGCGAAAACGGGCACGTTGAACTTTGTCTCTACGCTTGCGGGATACATCCACACGGAGACGGGTCGCGAACTGGCATTCGCGATTTTCTCGGCCAACCTCGGGGAACGCATAGCCGCCGAAGGTAGCCTAGACGATGTGCCAGCGGGCGCGGTCGGATGGAACCACCGCGCCAAGGCGCTGCAACAAGAGCTGCTGAAACGCTGGGGCCGCTATTAGATCGTCATATGACGCGCACGCGCACCACGTTCGATTGCCGCGGCATGCAGGCGGTCGATATCCAACTCGTGGCGGATTTCTTCCAACATACGTGCTTCGGCGCCTTCGATCCGACCATCTGCTGCCGCAACATCGCAGGACAACGCATAGGCCGTTTCAAATAGTTTTTCAGGCAATGCATCACGGATCAGGCCGAACAAGGCGTCCAATCCATCTTCTTGCTCCAACAGATCGAAAACGGTCTGAGACAGGCGCGGCAGGCGGATTTCATCGAATTCCGCGAATACTGGCAAATGGTTGATCATATTGTTGATCCGCACCAATTCCGCGGTGCGGATGTCGGCGTCGCTTGCGGAAACGGCAATCATCAGGGCAACAAGTGCGTCCTGAGCGGTCATTGGGGCGTCTTCGATCATTGTCGTCTCCATCGTGTTACACCCCTTCATTTATTGACGACATGGCGCTGTCGCAATAGGGAGTGCGCTTGAGACCTGCCATGGGGGCGGGCCATAAATCTGAGAGTATCACAATGACCGACGTGCGCGCAGTAGCGATGGAGAGCAAGGCATGGCCCTTTGAAGAAGCCCGCGCCCTACTCAAACGCTATGAAAAGGCGCCGCCGGAAAAGGGATACGTTCTGTTTGAGACAGGATACGGGCCGTCGGGTCTGCCGCATATCGGCACTTTTGGCGAAGTTCTGCGGACCACGATGATCCGCAATGCATTCCACCAAATTTCGGACATCCCGACCCGTCTGATCTGTTTCTCGGACGACCTTGACGGGATGCGCAAGGTTCCGACCAACGTCCCCAATCAGGACATGCTCAAAGACCATGAGCAAAAGCCGCTGACCTCTGTGCCCGATCCGTTCGGTGAATTCGAATCCTTCGGCCACCACAACAACGCGATGCTGCGCCGTTTCCTCGATACCTTTGGGTTCGAGTACGAGTTCTATTCGGCAACTGAGTTCTACAAGTCGGGCCAGTTCGACGAAGTCCTGAAACGCGCTGTCGATAAATACGACGACATCATGAAAGTGATGCTGGCCTCGCTGCGCGACGAACGTCAGGCGACCTATTCGATCTTCCTTCCGATCCACCCTGAAACGGGCCGCGTTTTGTACGTGCCGATGAAGGAAGTGAACCGCGAAAACTACACGATCACCTTTGACGACGAGACAGGCAAAGAATGGACACTGCCCGTCACGGGTGGCAACGTGAAACTCCAGTGGAAGCCGGACTTTGGCGCACGCTGGGCTGCGCTTGGCGTCGATTTTGAGATGTATGGCAAGGACCACTCCACCAACACCAACATCTACGACCGCATCTCGGAAATCCTCGGCGCGAAAAAGCCGAACCACATGGTGTATGAGCTATTCCTCGACGCGAACGGTGAAAAGATTTCGAAGTCCAAAGGCAACGGTATCTCCATCGACGAATGGCTGACCTATGCCTCGACGGAATCGCTGTCCTACTTCATGTTCCTGAAGCCCAAGACCGCAAAGCGCCTGCACTTTGATGTGATCCCAAAGATGATGGACGAATATCACCAGCAGCTGAACGCCTACCACGGTCAGGATGCCAAAGGTCAGCTGGCGAGCCCCGTCTACCACATTCACAACGGTAACGTTCCGCAGTCCAACATGGTCGTGCCGTTCTCCATGCTTCTCAACCTCGCGTCTGTTTCGGGCGCAGAGGACAAGGGCGCAATGTGGGGCTTTATCCAGCGCTACGCACCCGACGCGGGCCCAGAGTCGCACCCCGATCTGGATCAGGCCGCAGGCTTTGCCGTGCGCTACTATCAGGACTTCGTGAAGCCTGAGAAAACCTACCGCGCGCCAAACGATCAAGAACGCGCCGCAATGCAGGACATGGTCACACGCCTCAAGGCTTGGGACGGCGGTCTGGATGCCGAAGAACTGCAGTCGATGGTCTTTGCCGTTGGTAAGGACCACGAGTTCGAGAACCTCCGCGATTGGTTCAAGGCCCTCTACGAGGTGCTCTTGGGCGCATCCCAAGGTCCGCGTTTCGGTGGTTTCATCGCGCTCTACGGCGTTGAAGAAAGCATCAAGCTGATCGAAGACGGTTTAGCCGGTAAACTCGGCTAACGTCTTGAACCTGTTACGTCATGGGCGCATCATTCGCCCATGACGACAGGTTACGAACCCCTCAACACGCTCAAGACGATTGGACCGGACATCTGGATTGCAGATGGTCCGCATATCTCGTTTTATGGCCTCCCCTTCCCGACCCGAATGACGGTCGTGCGATTGGCCGATGGCGGTCTGTGGATACATTCCCCAATCAAACCCGATGACAAACTCATCGCGCAGATCAACAAAATCGGCCCTGTTCGGCATTTGATCGGGCCGAACTGGATTCACTACGCCTCGCTCCACGATTGGAAAACGCGCTATCCCGCGGCGCTGGTTTGGGTGGCGCCAGGGGTTGAAGCACGCGCCGCAAAACATAATGTGCCGCTGACCGTCGATGAACACCTTATCGACACGGCGCCCGATGCGTGGGCGGATCAGTTAGACCAAATGATCGTGCGCGGCAGCAAAATCCACCACGAGGCCGTGTTTTATCACGCAGCGTCGAAAACGCTGATCCTCACTGATCTGATCGAGAATTTTGAACGTCGCACCCTGCCGTGGTGGATGCGTATCCTTACCAAATTCGCTCGCATTCAGCATCCTGACGGGCAAATGCCGATTGATATGCGCCAGACTTTTAACGGCCATCGTGACCAACTGCGGACAGCGGTCGAACAGATGATATCGTGGGGACCTGAACAGGTGATCCTTGCCCACGGGCATTGGTATCAGCGTGACGGCGTGGCCGAACTGAAACGCGCGTTTCGGTTTCTGTTCTAGGCGCAGGGGGCACCGTCACGGTGGTCTAAGCAGATGTTCAAACTGACCTGATATTTCTAGCGCAAAGCTGGAATGAAAGAGGTCATCATGAACAAAGCTATTACCGACGGTCTGGTCTTTATGCCGCCTGAATTCGCGCTCGGTCTTTCTGTATGGTCGAGCGGGGAAGGCACCCCAGGATCGGACACCTACGACGGATCAGGACAGGGCGTCTATGTGCCCGCCGATCAGCATTTTGACGGCTGTATTGAAATTCTATCGACCGCCGCCCTGCAAAAGCTGCGATACATGGGGCAAACGACGATCCTGCCGGGCTGTTATCTGCGCGTCACCGCACGGGTTAAGGCGATCTCTGGTCCGCTGCCCACTGTGCGCATTGCGGGCTGGGCTGGTGGCGCGGGTGGCAATCACGTAGCGGGCCTCACCGAGACAGGGCCAGAGGTTACGCTGAGCGCCTATGGCGAGGTGACAGAGATCAGCGCGATTGTCGGCACAGGTCCGCGCGGTGGCGTCGATATGATCTGGCCGAACGCGATTTACGGTCACTTTGGCATCGACATCGTGAACGGCACGGGCGGCGTGGTCCGCGTCGATGACATCGTGATTGAGGATATCACCAACGTCTACATCCGCGACATGATCGGCTTTGTCGATGTGCGCGATTACGGCGCTGTGGGGGATGGCGTCACCGACGACAGTGCCGCGTTTGAAGCCGCCGATGCCGATGCGCGGGGACGTGAGGTGCTCGTCTCTGATGGCGTATTTTACCTCGCCAACCATGTGACCATCGAGAACCAGATCCATTTCTCGGGCTCGGTTGTGATGCCCGACGACAAACGGCTCGTCCTGCAAAAGAACTTTGACTTTGCGACCTATAACGATGCCTTCCCCGACGAAGAGGTCGCCTTTCGCAAGGCATTTCAGGCGCTTTTGAACAACGCGGATCATGACTCGCTCGACCTTTGCGGACGGCGGATTCAATTGAACGGCCCCGTAGATATGCAGGCCGCCGAGGGCACCAAAACCACCTACGCCAGCCGACGCGCAGTCCGAAATGGTCAGCTTCAAGCGAATAGCTCTGCCAATTGGGACGATGTCACGGTCACATCGCAAGCGACCTATTCGGCGGCCAATTCGCGGCAACTGACGAATGTGGTGAACATCGCTAACATCCCCATCGGATCGCACATCACGGGCAACGGGGTCGGCCGCGAAATCTATGTCAAAGACCGCAATATCGCCGCGCAAACCATCACACTCAACCAGCCGCTCTATGATGCGGAGGGGACGCAGGTCTTTACCTTCAGGCGGTTCCAATATCTGCTCGATTTTTCGGGGTTCGAGAGCATTTCGAACTTCATCATCGACGGGGTGGATTTTAACTGTCAGGGCAACGCTAGTGGAGTGATGCTGGCTATTGAGGGCAGCATTTTCCAACTCCGCGACTGCCGCATGACCAAACCCAAAGACCGCGGGATCACCTCTGTCGGTGGGGCTTGTCAGGGTCTGACCATCGACCGTTGCCAGTTCCTATCGAACGAAATGGATCAACCCGTCAGCAACCGCACCACAATCGGGTTCAACGCAAACGCCAACGACGTGAAAATCCGCGATTGCCGCGTTGTGCGGTTCAAACACTTCTGCCTTTTGGGCGGGACTGGTAACCTGATCGTCGGCAACCACTGGTTCCACGGGGATGGCGAAACGGATGGTGTGCGCAAGGGCGGGATCATCTTTACCACGCCGAACGCAAAGTCGGTGATCACGGGTAATTACATCGACAACAACTTTATCGAATGGACCAACGAACACGACGAAACGCCCGCCTTGGGACAACAATATTCGTTTGGGGGCCTGACGATCACGGGGAATATTTTTACCGCCAACGATGTGGCCGATTGGTTCAACTACATCGTCATCAAACCCTACGGCCCAAATCACTACATCCACGGCATTTCGGTGACGGGGAACACCTTCCGCGTGCTCAATGGCAGTATCCAGCGGATCGAGAAAGTCGACACCACCTTTGCCGATCTCGACTACGGGCGGATGCGGAATGTCCTGTTCCAAGGCAACACGTTTAATGGCGTCCAAGAGGAGGTCGAAAACCCCGCAATGATCGAACATAGCCAAGATACGGCAAGCTCTGCTTGGGTCGTCGATACGGCCCCTCTCCTGCCGTTCGGCGGACGGTCCCGCACCGTGGAAAGCTGCGCACCCAACGGCGCGATCACCAACGCCTCGAACGCAACGCAGTTCGTAACCCCTTGGATCGACGCATCATATGGCACCGCGCAGAGCCAAGTCCGACTGGTCTGGCCCTCGGCGGTCAAAGGCAAGGTCTGGGTAAAGGCCCGCATGGACAAACCCCTTTGATCAAAGGGTGATCTGAATCAATGCGGCGACTCTGCGGGCGTGGTTGGTAGGGGTCAGAAACAGGAGTCTGATATGTACAAACACATCCTTGTGCCGGTCTCATTTGACGCGGGTTATGATCACCTCGATCCCTTTCCGATCGCAAAGGCGCTCGCTGAACCAGATGCGCGGATCAGCCTGATCCACGTCCTCGAAGAAGTGCCCAGCTACGCGATTTCCTACATGCCCGATGACTTCCGCGCAGAAAGCCGCGAAGCCATACGCAATGACCTACAGGAAAGAGCCGCAGACATCCCCAATGCCGAAGTTTGGGTGGTTGATGGTCACGCTGGCCGCACCATCCTCGACTGGGCCGAAGAGCACGGCGTCGACCTTATCGTCATGGCCTCGCACCATCCGGGTCTGGGCGATTATCTGATCGGCTCGACCGCAGCGCGGGTTGTGCGTCATGCGCAATGCGCTGTGCACGTCATGCGCTGATCATTGAAAAACATTTGGCCACGGGTTTCCTCGTGGCCAAACTTCGTGTTCTCTGAACACACAGTAGGAGACACACAATGCGCATCACACTTGCACTGATCACCCTGACACTTCTCACCGCATGTGGTGGCGTGCCGTTGGTGCCGTTTATCTAACGCGACTTACGACTGCGTTTGTTGCCACCGCGCTGCCCCGCGCGGCCAGCGGATGACCGACCTGATGCCTTGCGGCTTTCCTCGACCGCATCGTCGACGGCGGACTGTCGGGCCAATGGATCGTCTGAAATCACCAGATCGACCGTCTCTAGCCGTTTGACTTCATCGCGCAGACGGGCGGCTTCCTCGAATTCGAGGTTTTCAGCGGCCTTGCGCATATCATTGCGGAGCCCTTCCAGTACCGCCTCAAGGTTCCCGCCGTGGAGCGGTTTGTCGACCGTAGCCGTGACGCGTGATTGATCGGTGTCACCTTTGTAGAGGCCTGCAAGGATATCCTCGACGTTCTTTTTGACCGTCTGCGGGGTGATCCCGTGTTCTTCGTTATAGGCCATCTGGCGGGCACGGCGGCGTTCTGTTTCGCCCAGCGCCCGTTCCATCGACCCTGTGATCCGATCCGCATACATGATCACGCGGCCTTCGGCGTTTCGCGCCGCACGACCGATAGTCTGGATGAGCGAGGTTTCAGAACGCAAGAAGCCCTCTTTGTCCGCATCGAGGATCGCAACCAATCCGCATTCAGGAATATCGAGACCCTCGCGCAAGAGGTTGATACCGATCAGCACGTCAAAGGCCCCCAAACGCAGGTCACGCAGGATTTCGATCCGCTCAATCGTATCAATGTCCGAGTGCATGTAGCGCACGCGAATGCCCTGTTCGTGCATGTATTCGGTCAGGTCTTCGGCCATGCGTTTGGTCAGCGTGGTGCAGAGCGTCCGATAACCTTGGGCCGCGACCTTGCGCACTTCGTCCAAAAGGTCATCGACCTGCATCTCAACAGGACGAATTTCGACGACAGGGTCAAGGAGGCCCGTCGGACGAATGATCTGTTCGGTAAAGACACCGCCCGTTTGTTCCAACTCCCATGAGGCAGGCGTTGCCGATACATAGATCGACTGCGGACGCATGGCGTCCCATTCTTCAAACTTGAGCGGGCGGTTATCCATACAGGACGGCAGACGGAACCCGTGCTCTGCCAGCGTGAATTTACGACGGTAGTCGCCCTTATACATGCCGCCGATCTGCGGCACGGACACGTGGCTTTCGTCGGCAAAAACGATCGCATTATCAGGGATAAATTCGAACAACGTTGGCGGTGGCTCGCCCGGGGCGCGGCCCGTCAAATACCGCGAATAGTTTTCGATGCCGTTACAGACGCCTGTCGCCTCGAGCATCTCGAGATCAAAGTTCGTTCGCTGCTCAAGACGCTGCGCCTCCAGCAATTTCCCTTCGTCCTGCAATTGCTTCAGACGGACTTGGAGTTCTTCTTTGATGCCCTTGATCGCCTGCTGCATCGTTGGGCGCGGGGTCACGTAGTGGCTGTTCGCGTAAATTCTTACCTTATCGAAAGTATCGGTCTTCTCGCCCGTCAGCGGGTCAAATTCGTGAATAACCTCAAGCTCTTCGCCAAAGAACGACAACCGCCATGCCCGATCATCCAAGTGGGCAGGCCAAATCTCAAGGCTATCGCCACGCACACGGAAACATCCCCGTTGGAACGCCGCATCATTGCGCCGATATTGCTGCGCCACGAGATCCGCCATCACCTGACGCTGGTCATACATTTTGCCCGCGAACAGGTCCTGCGTCATGGCCGAATAGGTTTCGACCGAACCGATACCGTAGATACACGAAACCGACGCCACGATGATCACATCGTCCCGCTCTAACAGTGCCCGCGTGGCCGAGTGGCGCATACGGTCGATCTGTTCGTTAATCTGGCTCTCTTTTTCGATGTAGGTGTCCGACCGCGGCACATAGGCTTCAGGCTGGTAGTAATCGTAGTAGGACACGAAATATTCGACGGCGTTGTCGGGGAAGAAACCTTTGAACTCCCCATAAAGCTGCGCCGCGAGCGTCTTGTTCGGGGCGAGGATAATGGCGGGGCGCTGCGTTTCCTCGATCACCTTGGCCATAGTGAATGTCTTACCCGTGCCCGTTGCCCCCAACAGCACCTGATCGCGCTCACCCTGCAAAACCCCCGTCGATAGTTCCGCAATCGCCGTGGGCTGATCGCCTGCGGGTTCGAACTCTGTGCTCATGACAAACCGTTTGCCGCCTTCCAGCTTTTCGCGCTGTTGAGGCGCGCGGTGCAGCATTGGCATGTCTTGGGGGTTGTTGTTGTGCATCTGAGCTCCTTTGTCGGCCCTTATAATGTCCTCTTTTTGTTCACCTTCAAGGGGGGAGCAATCATCTGCTGACATAGCTTGAAACTGTCTGCGTTTTTCACGATAAGGAACCAAGGAATTTGGAGGCATACCGATGCGCGCACGAATCTACCGCCCAGCAAAAACTGCAATGTCGTCTGGCACCGCAAAGATGAAGCAATGGGTTTTGGAATACGCTCCGGCCTCGGCACGCGAAGTTGACCCGCTGATGGGCTGGACCTCGTCGGGTGACACGCAAGCGCAAGTCAAACTGAAGTTCGACTCCAAAGAAGCGGCAATGGACTACGCTCAGGCGCATGGCATCGACGCCGTCGTCCAAGACCCCAAGACCCGCAAACCCAACGTGCGTCCCGGCGGCTACGGCGACAACTTCGCCACCAACCGCCGCACCGTCTGGACCCACTGAGGTGTAAAACGGGGCAAAGTTGTCTCGGTTTCGGGGCAAAGATTTCGCGATGACTTTTCCAGCACAAAATGTAGGCGCCTACTGGGCGCCTTTTCTATATGTTGATTATGGATGAGAAATGACCGATTTGATGCCATCACCTCGTCAGATCGATAGGCATTAATTTGGAAATCGCTTGAAATATGCGATGGATCAGAATGCGTCTTTTACATTTTGGGCGGTTAGCGGTCATTCGCTGAACCAAGAAAACGATGAGGCAAGAACACAGCTCGATCTTGCCTCATCAAGCTTATTTCGTCCGTTGAGCATCACGTGTTAGGGCAGCTAGACGGTAAAATCCGTGGACCATCTTAGTGAATGGTGTCAGCGTGAAAAACGCCAATACCGCGCCCAAGTGAAGAAACAGGGTCACCGGCATCAGCTCGGTATTTCCGAGCAAATAGAGAAGCAGTCCGCTGAATGCCACGAAACCCAGGAGACCGATGAACCCGATTTCTCCGGAGAATGCGTTGTTTGCAGAAAGTGCCTTGTCTGCCTTCAGTTTGAGCCGGATCATTTGAAGGCAGCCGAGCGAAAGCATGACTCCTCCTACGACGCCCAAGAGTTTTGGCAACGACCACAACGGATAAGGTGCGGGCATGTCGAAGAGGTAATGCATAAATGTTGCAGAACTCGTCGCGGCGAAGCATAGCAAAAATCCATACATCACTGCCTGGTGCGCGTGGCGTCGGCCTTGGGAAAACCGATCAGTTTCCTCGAAATTACACCCATCACCATGACCGCCTTTTAGGTTCTTCATTACGGCAGCTGCGGCAAATGCTTTTTTGAGGTGAGCCAACTTTACAGGGTCACCATCAACAGAACGCCAATACCTGCGAAGACTCATCGCTATGCTCACCAACGGAAATACGAAAGCCGGCATGAAAATGGCGACCATCATGTTATGAGACAGGATTGAGTAGAAGCCTTCGCCACCGATCGTTGCCACCTGCCTTGCTAACCAAAAGAAGAATGCAAACCCTACTGTCGCCATCAGGGCGATCAATGCACCATTCTTCTGAAAGGCTTTGGCTGCGGATTTTGGATAGGCAAACTCTTCCCAGCTTTGCTGACGCACATTGGCCAACGCCTGCGGCAGGTTGAGGTCAAACTCATGCGGCGCTGTGTACTGACATGCGTAGTAGCAGCCTCTGCAATTGTGGCAAAGATTGGCAAGCTGGGTCAAATTTCCATCAGAAAAGGCGCGCTCGGCGTGGAGCGCTGGAAACACTGAACAATATCCCTCGCAGTAACGGCAAGCGTTACAGATCTCTGCCTGTCGGCGCGCTTCATTTAGAAAATCAATTTGCATGGGCAGCGGCCTCCTTGCCTGCGATGCGTCCAAAGACTGTTCCGATCGTCATGCCAAAACCGGCCAAGTATCCCTGCCCCAAGATTGAACCAGCCATTGTTTCGCCAGCCGCCCATAGGTTGGTTATTGGGCGGTTCCCCACAGAACATTGCGCTTTTTCATCCACTTTTAGACCGAGATAGGTGAATGTGACGCCGGTTCTGAGGCTGTAGCCGTAGAACGGCGCTTCTGTGATTGGTCGTGCCCAGTTGGTTTTCGCGGGGTTAAGTCCGGTGGTTCTTACACCGTCTAGTTCGGTCGGGTGAAAATTGGAGGTATCACCACAAGACCTATTGAATTCCTCAACCGTATTTTTCAGTGCGCTTGGCGAAAGACCCATCTTTTCGGCCAACTCTTCAATGCTGTCAGCTTTGATTGGCGGAAATACAGATGGCATGAATAGATTCAGAGACTTTGCATCAATGATGACGTACCCGACCTGATCTGGTTGTGCCGCAACCAAGCGACCCCAGATCGCATAGCGCTTTGGCCAGACATCTTCGCCTTCGTCATAGAACCGCTCGCAGTTCTTATTCACGACGATTGAGAACGGCACGCAGTCCAATCGGGTGACAATGCCACCGTCAAATTTTGGAGCACGCCCATCAATGGCAACCGCGTGGCACTGTGTGGGATCTCCAACCTGCTCAACGCCCTGATTGAGAAGGTCTGCGAGAACGACACCTCTGTTGAAAGGTGTGCCGCGGATGAGGAAGTTTTTCGCGGCTGGCCCCCAAGCACGGGCAAGCCAGTCGGTGTCGGCTTGAAAACCACCCGAAGCGACCACGACAGACTTTGGATAGACTCGATGCGTTTCATCGGCCAGCGTGTAGTCAAGATAGCTCACCCGATCATCATCCAATTCGATGTGGGTCACCGCCGCTTCGTACATCACAGTCACGCCGAGTTTTTCGGCGGTTCGGTAATACGCATTAACGAGACTTTTACCCCCGCCCAAGAAAAACGCGTTCGTGCGCGCCAGCGAGAGCGTTCCCGACAATGACGGCTGGAACCGAACGCCGTGTTCCTCCATCCAAGGCAGACACTCTTCGGACGCGCGTATGGCCAGACGGGCCAGACCCTCATGTGTCTTGCCACCAGTAACTTTCATAAGGTCACTGAAATACTCGTCCTCGGTGTAGCTTTCGATCAATGGCCCAAGTGGTCCATGATGCATGCACCGGAAGTTACGGGTGTGCCGAGAATTACCACCTCGATAGGGTTTTGGAGCGGTTTCGAGGATCAGGACGCGCGCACCTTCTTCGGCAGCAGTCATTGCTGCGCAAAGGGCGGCGTTCCCTCCTCCAACCACGACTACATCCCAGTTGGGATCGTTCGCTGTTGACTGTCTGTTCATCTCTGTATTGCTTTTATCTGCACCGCAATTCACGGTTTCTGGTTTCATCGCTTGTTGGAGGGAGGAACCAGCCAGATAGAGTGTTAGTCCTCCGTAACTGGCAATTGCCTCAGGGCGCGAATTCGCACTCTTTGGGCGGCTTGGATATGAGCGCGCATCGCCTTTTCAGCGGTATCGCCATCACGCGAACGAATTGCTGTAAGAACATCATTGTGTTCCTCAATCGCGCGTTCTGCTCGGTCGGGCTGAGTCAAAGTGGTCGGCCCCAAAATCATCAAAGACTTCTGCAGGCTATCCATTGATTTCGCCAGAAAGCGGTTTTTCGTCGAATGAAGCAAAGCGTGGTGGAATTGGCGGTTCAACCTAAACGCCTCAGGCGAATTGCCCGCCGCAGCCAGGTCGTCGTTCAAAGCGATCAATTCTTCAATCTCAATGTCCGATGCGGAACGGGCAGCAAGGCGCGCAGCAGTCCCTTCTAAGACTGACCGCATTTCATACAGCTCCATCACCTCCGCATAGTCGAGGCTCCTTATGGTGGCCCCTTGTCGCGGCTGATGAGAAACTAAACCATCTGCTTCGAGGAGCCGGATAGCTTCACGGATCGGCGTTCGGCTAATTCCAAACCGCTCTGCCAAATCGGTTTCACGCAAGCGATCACCAGCCGCCAGACGTCCTTCACGGATATCAGACAACAATTGAAGATAAGCCTGATTGCCCTGCGGCCCATCGGCGGAAATGTTGTCGTCGTGCTTTGCCATAACAACTACCTTGCATATTGTATCCAAGTGTATACATTCGGATTCAAAGCAAGTCAAATGTTAGATAATCCAATGGCAAAGCCCCAACTTTCAAATGGCTCCATGAGAGCAGTCACCTTTGCCTTGGCTCTGATAGGTGTCGGCGTTTTCTTGGCCCTCGACCTGCCCCTGCCATTCCTGTTCGGCCCCATGTTTGCCTGCCTATTGGCGGCCCTCACAGGCCTTCCTCTCAAAGGGTTTGGTGACATTTCGGTTGGTGCGCGCACTATTCTGGGCGTCGCGGTTGGCGCAAGTATTACACCTGCACTGTTCCATCAGCTCCCGACGATGCTGGTCTCTATCGCTATGATACCTGTGTTCATTTTCGCGATTGGGGCCGTTGGGGTCCCGTTTTTCAGACGCATTTGGAAACTAGACCCTACCACGTCGTACTACGCGGCGATGCCAGGTGGGTTGCAGGACATGGTCATCTTTGGAACAGAGGCAGGTGGAGACCCACGCGCGCTGTCGCTCATTCACGCGACGAGAGTCCTGATTATTGTCACTATCGCACCTTTCGTCCTAACCACTCTTTATGACGCTTCCCTCAATAATCCGATCGGCACCCCAGTAGCGGACGTTCCTTTGATGGAACTCGTCCTTATGGCGATTGCAGCCATTGGTGGTTGGAAAATTGGGACCCGCGTTGGATTGTTTGGGGCGTCTATCCTTGGCCCTATGATAGCGACCGCTGCGCTGTCGCTCGGCGATCTCATTCACGTCCGCCCCCCTCGCGAAGCAATCCTTTTCGCCCAATTCTTCATTGGGGTCGGCATCGGGGTGCATTTTGTCGGCGTTACGCTAAAGGAACTTCGGCGCTTCGTTGCAGCAGGTATCGCTTACGTTGCTCTTCTCGCCGTGCTCGCCGAGTTCTTTAGCCAGATCGTCTTCTATTTTGGCCTGGGCGGGAAAGTCGAAGCTTTTTTGGCCTTCGCTCCCGGCGGCCAAGCAGAGATGACTGTTCTGGCCATCATCGCAGGCGCTGATCTGGGTTATGTCGTAACCCATCATCTAGTCCGGATCATTCTCGTGATTACCGGAGCGCCTTTGATTGCGGGGCTGATCAAACGTTCCAAGCTTCGGGATTGATCATATGAATGGGTGAACCATTCGCAAAGGCGTTCACTTGATCAAAGATATCTGAGAATTGAAAATCAAACTCATCTTCGGTCACGAAACCAATATGAGGCGTTGCGATTAGATTTGGATGACTTAGCAGTGGATCCGTGGGATCGAGCAGAGGTTCAACGTCAAAGACATCAATAGCCGCATATTCGGGTCTGCCCCGATTGAGGCCTTCCAAAAGCGCGCCCGCCTCGATCAATCCTGCTCGGGAGGTGTTAACGAATACCGAACCTTCTCGCATCGATGCCAAGTCAGTCGCGGTGATCAGCCCCTTAGTCTGAGGCAGCATCCGCACGTGTACTGACACAATATCGCATGAGCCAAAGAACTCTTCCCGCGACGAAGGGACGGTATTGCCATCTGCAATAGCCCGACGACGACCTTCTTCAGACCCCCACCAGATGACATTAAGTCCAAACGCCTTGGCATAACCCGCAACGGCCTTGGCAATGCGTCCATATCCATAAAGGCCTAGCGTGCTGCCATGTAGAGTTTTTCCCACGCCGACCTGCCAAGTCCCCGCTTTTGCCGAAGCCATCTGCTGTGGCAGTTGGCGCATTGCAGACAAAATCAGCGCAAAGGTCAATTCGGCAGCGGCATGCGCAGGCGCCTCACCGCTGGTCTTAGAACAAACGAGAATGCCGTGATCGGTACAGGCTTGCACATCGATGTGGGGATAGACGCCACGTTGGCTGATTAATCTGAGGTTCGGGAGTCGCGCAACAAGATCACGCGTCACTTTCGTTCTTTCGCGGAAGAGGACAACACCGTCTGCGTCACTCAAACGGTCAACGAGCTGATCAATATCCGCAACATGATCTGTCCAGACAGTAACATCGTGCTGATCGAGCTTTTCAAAGCATGGCAAACCACTGAGCGTGTTAAACCAGTCATCTAGGATATGAATTTTCATAGTGTGTCCCCCTAACATGCCCGCAGCCAAAAGGTTTGACCGCGTCAGTCCGAATGCGCCGAAGCTAAGTCGCTTTAGTGAGAAAGCAACACAGGTATCTTTGTGTCCCGCAGAACAGTCGCCGTCACGCCGCCAATGAAGTCTTCGCGGAACTTGGAATGTTCGTAGGCTCCCATAACAAGAAGCGTTGCGTCTTGGCGTTTGCAGAAATTGACCAACGCATCCCCAATCGATGTGACACGAGGCAAGTCGTGATGGATAGCATCCGTACCGTGACGGCTGAGATGTTGAAGCAAATCGTCAACGGGTGGATTATCCGTCCCTCGCACGGTCAAGAGGCTGACCTTCCCTTCATCCTCGAGAATTCTCAGGCTATCGGACACGACTCTTGCAGCCGCACGCCCACCATCCCAAGCAACCGCCACATGGCTGTGGGTACCAGACAGGCTGAAGTCAGCTGGAACAACGATGACAGGTCGACCGCTAATAAGAGCTATGCGATCGGGATGCAGGGTGATGTGTTCATCGTCATTGTCTAAGTGCTGACCGACGATCAAAAGGTCGAATGATCTTGCAGTGCGCGCTAATAGATCATCAACGCGTCCCGAGGTCCGACGGAATGTCAGACGGTCTCCCATATCGAGTTCGGTCGACAACTCGATAAATTTTGCCTCAATTTTATTGATGACTTCATCGTTAGCATTGGCGATCAGTGCTGCAGCTTGCGCTGGTATCCAACGATGCTTGCGATCTATGACATCGTGTGTCGTATGAGCCAAAATAGCGGTCACATATGCTTCGTCCTTATCTGCGAGCATCGCCGCATATTTAAGAGCAGAAACAGAAGAGGCCGAACCATTAAAGGCCACCAAAATATTCAGAACTGGCATCTGTGCCTCCTATTTCTTCCATACATCAGCTGGGACGTAGACATGCCCATCCGCCAATTTTCGAGCGGTCCGGACCAGCCCTGCTGATTTGAGGTTGAAACCGTCTTCATTAGAAAAATCGACCAGCACATCGATGTTACCAGAGGCGTGTTCTAGGATGACTTCGGCTGGTCCCGTTGATGGTCGATCCAGCAATCCATCAGAAACAGTCCCAGGGGTTAGAGCACAAGACGCAAGGCACTGCGCCCCTGTTACCGCCATTGTCGGGTGCGTATTCCACGGCATAAAGTATCGTGTCGCGATCGTCCCGCCGTTCTTAGCCGGCGCTAGCAATCCGAATTTGGGTGTGACGGATTTCGAAACATCCCCCATACCCATGGCCGCGCCCGCTTCGATCCGGATCGCCTCCATTCGCGCAAAGAAGTCGCGATTGGCGTCCAGTTCTTCAGCGGACTCATATCCCGTAAGTCCAAAATCAGATGCACGAGCTATAACCAATGGCATGGCGACGTCCATGCACGTGACCTCGATCCCGCCAATAACATCAGTTAGATTTCCGGTCGGCAAAAACGCCCCAGTCGACGACCCGACGACGCCCATAAAATTGAGAGCAACAGGCGCAGACGTCCCTGGAACTCCCGCAATTTCTGCCTGCCCGGTATAGTCCAATTTTCCGCCGGGCGTTTGGACCTTTGCAACAACCTGTGCTCCTGTATTCACCGCGTTGATCTTGATTTCAGTGACATCCCCCAAGGGTTCTACCAACCCCATTTCGAGAGCAGCTGGACCAACGCCGGAAAGGATATTCCCACAAGTTGGCTTGAAATCAACGAGACGATCTTCGACCGAAACCTGTGCAAAAAAGTAGTCCACATCAGCCCAGCTGTCAGTCGACCGGCTCAACATCGCGACCTTGGTTGTGACTGCGGCTCCGCCACCAATGCCGTCGATATTAAGTTTGTGTCCAGACCCGATCACAGCCAACAATACCTCGGCCAAATGATCGAGATCTTCTGGAAGATCTGCGCGGCTAAAATACGGACCACGAGATGTACCACCACGCATAAAAACGTACGGAATAGGATGTTGTGTCATTTCAACGGCCACGGCATATCAACCGCTCCCTGCAAAAGTCCTGGGGGGAAATCACGGTTCAATGCGCCGGCCATCAAACAGATGAACCCTAGGCCACATGCCGTGAGGATAAGAGTTTTGAACCAACCAGCCTGAGCGCGAACCCGAAGGAACGTGATCAAGAAACCAACCAAAGCGATGATGAAACCAACGACCCACGTGGCCGCGATCAATCCCGCAAACCACGCCAACGTCGACCAAAGGCCGTAAGGCGCGTCCGCATCTTCACCGGCCACTTCTTTGTCGGCAAAGACCACATCGCCTTCGGGGCTACGCATCATCTGCACCAACACAATCAAGCAACAGGCCAGCGAAATCCCACCAACAACGAGCGGCACGATTTTATCGGTCATGTTGAAGTCTGGGATCGCATTGGCGTTCAACAGCGCAACAACGAGATAGGCTGTGATGATCAGCAAGAACGTAACGGGTGCCCGCTTGCTACCAGACTGAACATCGCCTTCCGCCATGATCGCTTTGGCCTGACGGATGCCAAAGACAACCGAAATCAGGGTAACGATGATCAATACAATGACGATTGGGCTGAACAGATATTCCATGCCCGTCTCAAAGCCGCGACGGAACTTGAAGCTCGCAATCTGAAACGCTTGGTTGGAAAACTTTTCCACGGGGTTCGACAAAACAAACCCAATCAGGAATGCGGGTCGTGACCAATCAAAGCGCCGCAGGAAAATACCGACCAACCCGATCGCAAAGAGAGCAAGGAGGTCTTCAAAGCTCTGACCAGATTGGAATGCCGCAAAGCTGATCAGCATGAACAGGAATGGTGCAAGGTATGTGAAGCGGATCGTCGTCAACCGTGCGATCCCGCCCGACAACGCGATACACATCAGCGTGCCAAACACGTTTGCGAGCGCGAGCAACCAGACGATCGAATAAGTGATGTCGAGGTTGTCCTTGAGCATCTTAGGCCCGACTTCGATGTCACCAGAGCCCAGAAGAGCAATAGCGCCGATGAAGATCGCCATTGATCCCGAACCCGGGATACCAAAGAGCAAGGTCGGAACGAGGCCACCGCCTTCTTTCGCGTTGTTCGAGCTTTCAGGCCCAATGACACCGCGCACATTACCTTTGCCAAAGCCCGATTTATCTTTGGTGGTCTGAACCGTGTGGCCATAAGCGATCCAGTCAACAACGGATCCACCAAGGCCAGGAATGATGCCGACAAGGACACCGATCAACGAGCAGCGGACGGACAGCCAGATATTGTCAAACCAGTCCTTTACCCCGCTCAGCCAACCAGCGCCCAAATTGCTATTCTCAGAGATGGAGCGGTCTTGACGAAGCAGAGACACAATTTCTGGAATCGCAAAGATACCAAGGCCGACAATCACCAACTGAAGGCCATCGGTCAGGTATGGGATGTCATAGCTGGCCATACGAAGCGAACCGCCAGCGTCGGCGATCCCGATAGTCCCGACCATCATGCCGAGGCCAGCAGCGGCCAGTCCTTTCAACGGAACGCGCCCTGCAAGCACAGCCACCATCGAAAGTCCTAGGACCGTTATCATCAGCATTTCGGGTAACCCGAATGCCAAAACAATAGGACGCGCGACCAAGATAAACGCAGTCAGGAAGAGAGCCCCAACTAAGCCGCCAAACAGAGAAGATGCGAATGCCGCAGAAAGCGCACGCGCGGCCTCGCCTTTCTTCGCCATCGGGAAACCATCAAGCACAGTTGCCTGAGATGCCGATGACCCAGGTATCCCCATTAGGACCGAAGCAAAGGTGTCTGACGTTGGCACAACCGCCACCATCCCCACCATCAAGGCCAAACCGTAAACGGGTTCCATGCCGAACATGAAGGGGAGCAGGAGGGACAAGCCGGCGATACCACCAAGGCCAGGGAAAACCCCAACCGCGAGGCCCATGGTGACACCAAGGATTAGATAGCCCAGCACAATAGGCTGGAGTATCAATGCCCATGCGTCACCGAGCGCAGGAAGTGCGTTGGCGAAAATCTCCATCGGAGTCGCTTTCTGTTAATTTGGATTTTTTGATGAGGTGCGCCCCCTCGTATTCGAGAGGGCGCTTTGAACTGGCTTAGTTCAGTTCGACGCCATATGCGTCTTTAAGCCATGTCAGGACGAATTGTTTTGCCTCGTCCGAAACAGTTGTCGCTTCGTCGGTTGCCTTTTGAGCACCTGCACCTACGAACATCGGGTATTCGCCAACCTGCTGGGATGCGATTTCTTTGAAATCTGGGCGTGCCCGCACTGCTTCAAAAGCTGCAGTGTAGGTGTCGATCACGTCCTGAGGAGTTCCAGCTGGCAGGAACGCGATCTTCTGGGACGGGTAGCCTGCGATAAAGAACGCTTTCCAAGCATCCCATGCTGGGCCAGAGGTTTCACAACCGTCAGTCGCTTCACAAACTTCCTTAAAGCTCGGAAGATCAGGGAACGTTGGATCGCGCACGATCATACCGTTTTCGTCCAGAGCGCCCCACGACATCATTGGAACCGCAGTACCTGCGTTCACGAGGTCCATAGAACCGCTGATGTAGCCAGACGACGTTTGGTAATCGATCGTTGCTTCACCACGTTCAAACATCAGACGACCATCGCCACGGCCTTTGATGCCAAAGACGGGTTCGACGTTCATGCCCAGCATTTCCCAAGCCAAGAGAGGCACAAGATCGAGACCAGTCGCGCCCTGCGAACCGAAAATGAACGGGATATCTTTCAGTTGGTTGGCCGAGCCATCGAACAACGCGCCATCTTCAGCGTTGAGATAGGCAACACCGCCAGTGCCTGTTGCCATAACTGCGTTCCAATCCGCGTATTCATACATCACGCGCGGGTCATCCAGCAGGAACGGGAACTGAGTAGAACCGGACGAACCGAACAGAAGCGTGCCGTCGCCTTCAGTTTGTTCTTGGAACCAGTTTGCGCCCTTAGTGGAGCCAGCGCCTGGCATGAATTTAACGACAACGGTTGGGTTACCTGGTAGCTCTTCGGACAGAAGAGGTGCAAAGAAGTTCGCCCATTTCGCCGACCCACCAGTTTCAGAGAATGGGATCACCCACTCAATCGTTTTACCGGAAAAATCAACGTCAGCCATTGCGGGCGCAGCCAAGCCAGCAGCTGCGGTAAGGGCAAGCGCCGCACGGCGTGAAAGCTTTAGTAAGGTCATTGGTTTCCTCCCTTAATGACCGATGGGATCACAGCGGCAGTCAAAACTCCACTTTAATCCGATTTATTTTTTGGGGATTGATTCCCCCCTCCAACGCGTTGAACTTTGTGTGCGAACCTTGCGGCAAACTTGCGGAGTCGAAAAATTCGTATCGTCATCATCGAAGACAACGTCACACTCTCCAACGCGATCGCCTATAGATTGAGGGACCGCGGCCATGCTGTTGACGTTCTGCATGATGGATTAGAAGCCGACACTTACCTTCGCAATGAAGGCGCAGACCTCATCGTGCTTGATATCAATCTGCCAAGTATGAGTGGCTTGGACGTGTTGCACGCGCTGCGACAACGCGGAGGGCATACACCCGTGATCTTGCTCACGGCCCGCATTGAAACCAGCGACCGTGTTTTAGGACTGGATCGCGGCGCTGATGATTATCTGGTGAAACCCTTTGAAATGGACGAACTCGAAGCACGGATCAGAGCTCTTTCACGACGTAAAAACCTCGAATACAGCCCGAAAGAGACCCTCGGTCGACTTATTTTTGATCGCTCGACTCGCCAAGTGACTGTTGACGGCCTTCCCCTCGATTTACCACGCAAAGAACTGGCGACTTTAGAATGCCTCATCGAACGCAAGGGGAGATTGGTATCCAAGTCCCAAATTATTGACCACGTTTACGGTATCGGTGCTGATGTGGATGACACGGCAATTGAACCTCATATTTCGCGCCTTCGCCGCCGATTGGCGCAATGTGGGGTTCAAATCAAGACCGCCCGCGGCCTCGGATATCTACTCGAGGTCGAAGGATGAAAACCGACCCGCATACACTTCGATTTCGCCTATTCGTTCTGATCCTTACACCACTTTTGATTGTGAGCTTATTTCTTGGCTATTGGCGATTTTCGGTTGCCCAACAGACTGCAAACGAGCTTTTTGATAGGGGTTTGCTGTCTACAGCCTTAGCAATTTCACGCGACGTAGCGAGCTCTGAGGGCGACGCACTTTCGCCTTCAACCCGCGATTTACTCACCGACGCGTCTGGCGGCGAAGTCTTCTATCACGCGACAGGACCTGGTGGATATTACGTCACCGGATATGCGTATCCACCCGTCGAACCAGCAACGCTCGGCGCTGAACCTCAAACGACGTCCTATTTTGAAGCCATATACCGTGATGAGCCGGTCCGTGTCTTAAAGCTCACCGAAAACACTCAAGTCGGAGGCATAACGGGTCAAACGATAATTCGAGTTTGGCAACGCATGTCAGACCGAAACGAATTTGCACGAGATCTCGCACTTAAGGCTGCTGCATTGATGGGCGCACTTCTGGTGACTCTTGCTCTTGTCGTTTGGTTTGGTGTGCAGTTGGGTCTGCGCCCCCTCAACGACCTTCAAGACGCAATCGATAAGCGATCTCAGAACGATCTAAGCCCGATCAAACGGGCTGTTCCAGGCGAAGTAAAAGGGATTGTGAGAACGTTAAACCGTCTGTTCGGGCAAGTTTCCGACAGCATCTCGGCTCAACAGGCCTTTATATCTGACGCGGCCCATCAACTTCGAAATCCTGCAGCTGGCATCTTGGCAATGGCAGAGGCCGTCAAATCTGCGAAAACAAACGAGGATCGCGAACAACGGATCGAAAAGCTTCTCTATGCTGCCAAACACTCAGCCCATGTCACCGAGCAACTCTTGTCCCTAGAACGGCTGACATATGGCCGCGACCAGAGAGAAACACATGAGATCAACCTGAACTCTGTCGTCTCAGATGTTTGCACCGATTTCGCCTACCTCGTACTCAAGCAAGACATCCACTTTGAATTCAACTCATCTGACGGTGCGCTAAAAGTTCATGGTACAGAAGTTTTATTGAAAGAGGCGATCAAGAACATACTGGACAATGCCCTGACGCATGGCGGCCCGTTATTGAGCACAATAATCGTCAACTGCTACGCGGAAGACAACCACGCGAAAGTGTCTATCTGGGACGACGGAAAGGATCTGCATCCTGACAACGCCACAAAAATTTTTGGACGCTTCACACAGCTTGAACCGAATACAGGCAGCGGATTGGGCCTCGCGATTGCAAATGAGATCGTCCAGCAATCGAACGGCAGGTTAACAGTAGATCTAGTCTCCAAAGGAGCTCAGTTCACGATATGCCTTCCGATTTCAGCATAGTTTTAGGAAGAATGTAGCACCTTTGAGGATCGTTCCTCGACTCGGCCAATCGTCCAGGCTCAAACGTGTCGTTAAGACAAATGGAGCCTTACCTGACGTTCACTGCGCCATTGGCAAATGGCAGCTTTGGGCCGGATGCGCTGATCTGGCCTCAGCTGTTTTACTCGAGTAAAATATGATGATGTCTAATCAACGTAAAAAGAATGTGGTCGTGGGCCTTTCGTCCAAAACCCCCTCCCAGCCTCCGAGCAGTTCATTGCGTTTTGACAATCCACTTGCACATATCCAAGTTGGCATCATGAAGGTGTATGTTGCAGTTGCTCTTATGTTATGTGTCTCGGTAGCTGCTCTGGCTGCTTTCGTCTGGTCAGGTCCGGCCCCTATCAGGCATTACACCTTCGATGACCTGTCAGAATTGACGTGTGAGGAGCTTAGTGAACGCCACACTGAAGTCATCGATGCCTACCATGACGCAGAGATTGTCCATTACGGGCGGACCGCCGCGTTTCATGCGGACCTAGGGCTCCCATCCGAAGACGTTCTGCCATTTGCTGTTCTGATGATGGGATTTATGCGCGATAACAACATCAGTGAAAGCAAAGTGGTTACGCAGTCAACGCCTTGGCCTTTGCTCTATTCCGATTTCTACTACGAAATTTCGGGCACATGTGCTGCAAACCCGCCAATGCGAGCCGTCGAAGCGATGCGGGAGTCTGCATTGAAACTCGGTTTGATTGGAAGAGGCGAAATGGATTAGGCTCGAGGGCATGAAACAGAACCTTGTCCCGTATCTCGCCTCTTGCTGCGCACTTATCGGTAACATGACGCAGGCTGGTTGTCCGGCAGGACAAGAACCCTTTACATCGTGCCAGATCGAGGGACGCAACACAGAGGTATTTGTCTGTTTCGACGATCAGGTCGCAACCTACAGCTATGGGCCTGTCGGCGGCACACCTGATCTGTTCCTGTCAGAACCTGTTGAGCGTGTTGACTATGAACCATGGTCGGGTCTGGGGAAAGCGATCAGCGAAAGCGTTACCTTTTACAACGGAGACTTTGCCTATGACGTTGGCGGCGGCTTTGACCGTCCATTTTCTGAAAAAGAGATGCAAAAGCCAATCAGGCGCTTTGGCTGGGTAGAGGTGACCCAGAGCGGTGAAATAGCCGCACGTCTCGAATGCATCCCCGAAACGGTGAGCTACGGTTTTGGCGGCGGCATTCTTGACATCAAGGTAGCAGCTGGGCAGTCGTGGGACCCATCCTCCTTTACATGGGTATCGGACAGTATTGTACCGCCGATCACGCCGCTTCTGTTGGAAAGCCATCTGTATCAGACCGTCGAAGATTGCCTGCCCGTATCCGAGTTCAGCCTGAATGGCGTCAGCATGGGCAGTCCGCTGGATACGCTCGGCAAACTTGGATCACCCGAAACGGTCGCAGACCCTTTCGGGAGCGGTGAGTTGATAGATCGGATGGTCCTTGTTGGCGCGAATATCGATATTTTTCAGGACAAGGTCTATGGAATGTCCACCACATCACCGGGTTGGCACACGCCCTCAGGGCTAAGGGTTGGCCTGACCCGCGGCGAAGTGATCCGTATTTTGGGGCGTGTGCCAAGCGGATATTCAGCCACCTCAGATCGGTATTATACCCACGTCTGCTCCGACGTACCCGATGCGGAGGACGAATGGGGTATCTTGATTGAATTCGGACAGGATAAACGCGTGAGCAGTATCAGCTTCGTAAGTCCTTCATACTAGCATCAGACTGCCGTTTGGGTCGCTTCCTGCGATAGTATTCCAACGCAGCCAAGGCCAGACACATTGAGATGGCACCAGCATACACGGCAAGGATCGGACGCTCGCCCTGATCTGGCAAAAACAGAAATGTCGGCACGGTAATGATGGTCACGAACATTGGCAGCGCATACCGAATTGGTGTCGTCCGAAAAACAAAGCCCATTGCAAGCCCATTGATGCTGAGAAAGACCCAGTAATAGTAGCCGAAGATGCCATAGGCGACACCTCTGGGACGGCCCCAATACTCAACAGCCACCTCTCCAATAATTCCAATAACCAGCGAATAGAGCGCCCCAAAGAGCAGAGCCGTTATGAATGCACGAGTTGTAAAATGACGTTTCATACCGTTGCTGTTTTCAATGTGTTGCCCTCGGAAAAAGTATTTGGGAACGGCGTCTTAAGGCATTTAACTACCATAGCACACCAAACAACGATTGCAGATATTGTGCAACCGCTGACAAATGATCCTTTGTCCCGTGAACTGAAACCTGCTCTGACGGGGGCCTATTGACTATTTATAGTGTTCGCGGCGGTCCGAAAAAACACGCACGCGCTTTCTCCAGGATCTGTAGCTCCCGGGTTTAAGGGTGTCTCGCATAAGCGCTTTGACAGCCTTCTCGGACAGCCCATACTGGCGCTCAATGTCCGCGAATTGGATATCATCAGACAGCGCCATTTCGACAATCTCGCTCAGATGGTCTTCGGGGATAATTTCTCGTTTCGTCATCCTCATCGAGCTAGGCGGTTATGGCTCTAAATCAAGCAGTCGGCCATCGAACGTCTGTTGTGCCCAAAGCGATGCCCGCCGCATAGAGGTTGAACGCAAGGTTCGTCCAAATTACTCGCTGACACACTCCATTACGATCAGATCATGATCTGAAAGCGGGACCTCGCCATTCATCGAAGACACGATACGCGGCGCCTGTGCGGTCAGACCTCTGCAAGCAAACCAATCGAGTTTCATCGTGCGGTCGGGGTGACGGGTGATTAGGCTGGGGCGGGTGGTCATACCCTCGGCAGTGCCATCCCAATGATAGCCACGGTTCCGCGCGTTCTCGAACAGGGTCTCGGACTGCCAATCGAAATCAGGAGGCATGTGGTTGCCTGTGTTCAAGTCTCCTCCGATCACCGCAGGTAGGTCGGGGGCGAAATCGTCGATGGCATCCATCAGGATATAAAACTGGGCCGCACGGTGGGCTTCGTTTGAATTGCTCTCAAGATGGGTCGATACGACACAAATCGGACCATTTTCGGTTTCGGCCTCCGCGAGGAGAGCCATCCGGCCCCCGATGCGTGGCTGACCTGGATCGGCGCCAAACTCGGTCGAGAACCAATGTCCGTGATCGTCGAGCCGCACGAGCGCGACACGATTGAACGGCACCGCAGACAGGATCGCGTTGCCGTGCCAGCCACGAGCATTTTGGGTGTCCTCGCAGAATTCACGCTCGGTGGGACTGCCAAGGCCAAGCTCGAAAAACTCGACGCCGTAAATGTAGGCCATGCCGAGGTGCGCTGCGACCTCTTCGGTCGTGTGACGTTGGCCTGTGCGGGCCATGCCGTGGTCGACTTCGGACAGCAAAACAATATCAGCACCTTCGGCTCGTAGTTTATCGGCAGTTTCTTTGGGGAACAGACAGCGTTCAACATTCCATGCGGCGATCGTCAGTGGGCTCGGTAGAGCCTCGGAGGTTGCCTCGCCTCCTGTCTGCACAAAATGCATCGCGTCTGTTTGTTCAAACAGATCGCGGTGCGCCTCTGTGGTGCGTGGGGCAGAAAGGATTTTGGCCCTTAGCTCTGCCGATACGAGGGGCAGTTCGTTCAGAGTTTCGGTGATCATAGGCGGCGACCTGTCTGAGGGTCAAAATACTTAAGCGCATCAGGCTTGATAGCGACGCGCAGCGGACCCGTTTCAGCGGCGACGTCTTTGGTAACGCTGATCATGATCGGCTGTCCTGCCCAGACCGCGTGCAGAATTCGGTGCGCACCGAGTTCCTCGATAAGGGTGACATTGATTTCGAAGGAACCGTTCGCATCAGGCAGAATATCCTCGGGACGGACGCCCAACGTCACAGAACCGCTGCCAGTGAATTCGGCAACCTGTTGCCCACCGACCATCACCGCGCCGTTCTCGCGCGAGACATCCAAAAGGTTCATCGGTGGCGCGCCCATAAAGGACGCAACAAATGTCGATGCGGGCGAATGATACACCTCGGACGGGGTGCCGATCTGTTCAATCTCTCCGCCATTCATCACGATGATACGGTCGGCCATGGTCATAGCTTCGACCTGATCATGGGTCACGTAGACGGAGGTCACGCCAAGTCGGCGTTGAAGGGCCTTAATCTCGATCCGCATCTGATTGCGCAGTTTTGCATCAAGATTCGAGAGAGGCTCGTCGAACAAGAAAAGTGATGGATCGCGGACAATCGCACGGCCCATCGCAACGCGCTGACGCTGGCCGCCCGACAATTGCGAGGGTTTGCGATCAAGGTAGTCGTTGAGGTTCAGAAGGTTCGCGGCCTCTTCGACCTTTTGGTTGATCACATCTTTAGCGATTTTACGGTTTTTCAGCCCGTATCCGATGTTTTTACGAACGGTCATATGCGGGTAGAGAGCGTAGTTCTGGAAAACCATCGCGATGTCACGGTCGGCGGGGTCGACGGTATTTACAACACGGTCGCCGATATGGAGGTCGCCTTCAGTGATTTCCTCAAGCCCTGCGATCATGCGCAGCATCGTAGACTTGCCACATCCAGACGGTCCGACGAGCACGACGAACTCGCCTTCTTCAATGGTGAAACTCGCAGGCTTCACGGCTTCGAAACCGTTGGGGTAAACCTTGCGGAGAGCGTTCAGAGTAACCTGAGCCATGGTAAATTCCTTACTTATCGGATTCCGTCAGGCCCTTTACGAACCAGCTCTGGAAGAAAATGACGATGAGGACGGGCGGAAGGATCGCAATGATCTGAAGGATGTTCGACTTGCCGTATTCGGGCAGGTTCGTGCCTTCGAGGGTTTGGGTGATCTGTTTGATACCGCGAACGAGGGTGAACATCCCCTCATCTGTCGTGATCATGGTGGGCCAGAGGTATTGGTTCCACCCGTAGACGAACATGATGATGAACATCGCGGCGATCATGGTACGTGAGAGCGGCACCAGAATGTCGATGAAGAACTTGATCGGGCCTGCGCCATCAATGCGGGCGGCTTCGATCAGCTCTTCAGGGACCGAACGGAAAAACTGTCGGAAAAAGAACGTGGCGGTGGCCGAGGCGATCAGGGGGATAATCAGGCCCTGATAGGTGTTCAGCATGCCGAGTTTCTGGACGATTTCATAGGACGGCAGGATGCGCACCTCGAGCGGCAACAACAGCGTCGTGAAGATAATCCAGAACGCCATTGTCGCGAACTTCAGACGGAAATAGACGATGGCGTAGGCGGCCATCATACCGATGACGATCTTACCAATGGCAAAGCCAAACCCCAGGATCAGCGAGTTATAGAGCATACTCAGGCCTGTATTTTCGCCGCTGAATCCAGAGGCTTCGAACATGGCTTTTTCAAAGTTGATCGGGATTTGATCCCCGAACACCAAACCAGGACCATTACGCATGGTCTCTAGGTCCGTGGTGGAGGCCATTTGCAGCAACATCACCACGGGAAGGATCATAATCAGCGATCCGAGGATCAGGATCGAATGGTCCACAATGGTTTCAAACTTAATACGTTTCATCGTGATCCTCAGGTGTAATGGATGCGGCGTTCCACCATGCGGAACTGGAAAACGGTCAGCGCAAGCACGAGCACCATCAGAACGACCGATTGCGCCGACGATCCGCCAAGGTCATTGCCACGGAAACCGTCCACATAAACGCGGTAGACGAGCGTCATGGGGTTGTTGCTGGGCTCCCCTTTGACCACCGTGTCGATGATGCCGAAAGTGTCAAAGAGCGCGTAAGTGATGTTGATGATCAGCAGGAAAAACGCGGTCGGAGCGAGAAGAGGGAAGGTCACGTCCCAGAACCGTCCCGATGCTGAACGGTTGTCGATCAGCGCTGCCTCGCGGACGGATTTGGGAATGGACTGCAGGCCCGACAGGAAGAAGATGAAATTCACGGGTAGCTGTTTCCAGACAGAGACAACAACCATCGCAAAGGCGGTATCGAAGTAATTCACGCCCAGTCGGAAATCCCAGCCGAAGAGGCCAAAGAAGTCCTTGAGCGGTCCCCATGTTTGGTCAAACAGAACAAGGCCAATGACGCCCGCGACGGGTGGAGCGACAGCGTAGACCCACATCAAAAGGGTGCGGTAGGCTTTGGCCCCTTTGATCACTTTGTCGGCCTTCACCGCCAAGAGAAGGGCGAGAGACAGGGAAAGGATCGTCACGAGTAGGGTAAAGATGACAGTGAATTGCGCAGATCGCAGATAGGCGGAAGATTTCAACAGCGAGGTATAGTTCTTCATCCCGACGAAGGTTTCGCCAAAGCCAAACGGGTCCTGAAGATAAAAGGACGACTTAACCGCGTGGGCGGCTGGCCAGTAAAAGAAGATGAGAATGATGGATAGCTGCGGAAGCAGTAATAGGATCGGCAACCACCGTGTCGAAAATCCTGCGCGTTTCATGAAACCCCCTAAAATATGGACTGGCGGCCGCATTTCTGCAGCCGCCAGCGGTGTCTGAGCTAAGCGATTAACCTTGGGTCATCGCAAAGCGCGACAGGAGCTCGTTTGCTTCGGTTTCAATGGTTGCGAATGCGTCATCAACCGAGGTCTCACCCGTCAGGATGCGGCCGAATTCACGGTTCATCACGTCGCGGATCTGAACGTAGAAGCCCAGGCGGTAGCCTTTGGTGTTCTCACCAGAAGCGAGCGAAAGCTGCTGGATGCCAACTTCGGCAGCAGGAAAGCGATCGTAGTGACCGTCAGCTTTTGCCATTTCGTAGGCCGCAGTGGTGATCGGCACATAGCCGGTTTCACGGTGCCACATGTACTGGACTTCTGGCGAAGTCAGGTAGTCAAAGAACGCTGCAGTTGCTGCGTTTTCTTCGTCAGACTGACCAGCCATAGCAAAGAGCGATGCGCCACCGATAAAGGTCTGGGTCGGCTCCGTGGTGATCGATTCCCAATACGGCAGGTAGGTTGCCGAAAATTCAAACGGCAGGTCTTTCTGCATCAGGCCACCGAACGAACCCGAAGAGCCCATCCACAGTGCAACTTTGCCTTCTTCAAACGGTGCTTGGTTGTCGTCCCACGAAGCGCCGTACCAGCCAAAGTAGCCCTCATCGAGCCATTCTTTAACGTTGGTCCAATGCATTTTCAGTTCGTCAGAGTTGACGAGGATCTGGGTGTCAACGCCAGTGTAACCGTTGTCGTTCGTTGCGAACGGCAGGTTGTGGCGGGACATGAAATTCTCAACAAAAATCCACGGGGAGTGGGATTCTGCGAGCGGGATGTACCCAGCAGCAACCAGTGCAGGTGCGGTTACAGTTTCAAACTCTTCCCAAGTTTTCGGCGCTTCAACACCAGCAGCTGCCAGAGCGTCGACGTTGAAGTACATGATCGGCGAGGACGAGTTGAACGGCATGCCGATCATTTTGCCATCTGCGTCAGCGTAGAAGTAACGAACGCCAGAGATGTAGTCGTTGATGTCAAACTCAACGCCGTTTGCTTCGAGAAGGTCCTGAACCGGAACAGTTGCGCCTTTTGCGCCGATCACGGTTGCAGCGCCAGCGTCAAACACCTGCATGATGTTCGGCTGTTCACCCGCGCGGAACGCCGCGATACCAGCGGTGAGGGTCTCTTCGTAAGAACCTTTGAACACTGGCGTGATGGTGTATTCGTCTTGGCTCGCGTTAAAGTCAGCAGCGATCTGGTTGACGGTGTCACCCAGTTTGCCGCCCATTGCGTGCCACCAAGTAATTTCAGTTTCAGCAAAAGCAGTATTGGCAACCAGCGCGAGGGCGGCAGCCGAAACAAAAGACAGGTGTTTCATTCTCATTCTCCAATCAAAGCCGTCATGGCCTTGGGTTAGACAACGCCCTCAAATGTGGACGCGATGGCAGGTTCGGACCCAGCGCGGGTCAGAGTTTTGCCAGACAGCCGCAGCGCATTGATTCCGCTTGCACACCATCTGCACACGTGTTCATATACCGATGCTGTGTAACGCCAAAGTGACGCGGAGAGCATTTTTTCATGACTGGTCAAAAACGTCGGGTCACCGCGGCTGATGTGGCAAAGCTCGCGGATGTGTCTCGATCCGCTGTGTCCCGCGCCTTTACCGAGGGCGCATATCTGGATGCTGACAAGAAAACCCGCATCCTAAAAGCTGCCGATGAATTGGGGTATCGTCCAAATGCCCTTGCGGCCAGTTTGCAGGGGGCAGGGTCAAACCTCGTCGCGATCTTTGTCGGCGAAATGCCAAACCACTACGACAAAGAAGTCGCGACCGCGTTGATCAACGGTCTCAACGCTGCGGGCAAATGGCCCATCGTTGTCGGCGGGTCTGGCGATGCGGCAAAAGCCGCCATTCAGAACGTCCTTCGCTATCCGCTCGAAGCGATGATCCTCCGGTCAGGGAGCCTCGGTGCGGATGTCGTGTCATCCTGCCTAAAGCTCGGCATTCCAGTGATTTCATCAGGCCGCATCGTGGATGGGCCAAACGTCGATAACATCTGCGTCCGAAATCGCGAGGCCATGGCGGTGATGACAGAACACCTTATTAAGCAAGGTCGCCGGAAATTTGCTTATCTTTCAGGACCAGACGCATTTTGGTCCACGGGTGAACGCTACGGCGGGTTTGAAGAGACACTGAAAGCGCATCACCTAGAACCTGTTTCACGGCTTTATGGCGATTACTCCGTTATGGGTGGGTTTAACGCCATGCAGGCATGTACCGATCTGGCGGACATTGATGCATTGGTGTGCGCTAACGATGCAATGGCGCTGGGCGCTTTGATGTACCTTAAGGAAAAAGGCACTTCTGTGCCCGAAGAGATCGCGGTGACAGGGTTCGACGATATCTCAATGGCGGAGTGGCCGAACATGGCACTTACCACCCTACGCAATCCAATCGAGCCGTTGGTGAAAGGGACGATAGACCTCCTTATGGCGCGCGAGGCCGAACCTGATCGCGCAGGCGAAACCAAGTGGCTCGATGCTGAACTCGTTCTCCGCGCAACGCATTGAACGGCTACTGATCAGCGCACGACTAACCCAACACTCCGAATTCAGACACATTTCACGACCAATAAAATTATGAGAACGGTCTAAAGCTCCCCTACCACTGAGAGGTTACGGTACCTTGGGCGAATTGCAGTCATTCGCTGCAACGTAAGACATGTTCTCTATTGGCTGGATGATACAGCAGTCATCGTCGCGGCGACCGCGCGTTTCCATGCTGCGTAACGTCGGTCTCTGACCGTGTCCTCCATTGCGGGTTCAAAACGTGTGTCGACCTTCCAGCGGCGCGCGAAGGTAACCTGTTCAGGATAGAAGCCGACGAATTGGCCAGCCAACCACGCCGCCCCGAGCGCGGTGGTTTCAAGGACTTCAGGCCGATCGACGGGGGCACCAATGATGTCGGCGAGGAATTGCATCGTCCAATCAGAGGCCGTCATCCCGCCATCGACCCGCAGGGTGGCTGTGGCCTCATCCGTGCTCCAATCCGCTTTCATCGCCTCCAAGAGGTCGCGCGTCTGGAACCCAACACTTTCGAGTGCCGCCTTTGATAGTTCCGCAGGACCGGAATTGCGTGTCAGGCCAAAGATCGCGCCCCTGCAATCGGGGTTCCAATAGGGCGCACCCAACCCTGTGAAAGCGGGCACGAGGATGACGTCTTGGCCTTCGTCTGCACTCTGAGCGAGGGATTGCGTTTCTGACGCGTTGTCGATGATTTGTAGACCATCCCTCAACCATTGCACCACCGCACCTGCGATAAAAATCGATCCTTCGAGGGCATAGGTCGGCTTGCCATTCAATTGATACGCAATCGTTGTGAGCAGGCGATTGTTCGACCGCACGGGCACGTCGCCGGTGTTCAACAGCGCAAAGCAGCCCGTACCATAGGTCGATTTCATCATACCGGGTTCAAAGCACGCTTGGCCGACCGTCGCCGCCTGCTGATCTCCCGCAACGCCCGTGATCGGGATGGGCGCGCCGAACAGATCGGCCTGCGTTGTCCCAAACTCAGCAGCGCAGTCTTTGACCTCGGGCAGCATTGCCATCGGAATATCAAAGAGATCGCAGATCGTCTGGCTCCACCGTCCTTTATGAATATCGTAGAGCATCGTGCGCGCCGCATTGGTCGCATCAGTCACATGGGACGCGCCGCCGGTCAGCTTCCAGATCAGGTAGCTATCCACGGTGCCAAAGAGCAGATCACCGCGCCGCGCCTTGTCCCGCGCACCATCGACGTGATCCAAAATCCACTTCACCTTGGTCGCAGAAAAATACGGATCAACGAGCAGACCCGTCCGATCCGTGATCATCTCTGCGTGGCCCGCAGCGGTCAGGTCGCGGCAAAACTCTGCCGTGCGACGATCCTGCCAAACAATCGCATTGTAGACGGGTTCGCCTGTGGTGCGGTCCCAAACCAAGGTCGTTTCGCGCTGATTGGTGATGCCGATTGCAGCCACTTGGTCTGCTGACGCACTGGCCTGTTCCAACGCCCCACGCGCCGTGTCGACAACCGTTGTCCAGAGGTCGCTCGGATCATGTTCGACCCATCCCGACTGAGGGAAGTGTTGTGGGAATTCTTCTTGGGCGCTCGCCGCGATGGTCATATCCGCATCAAAGAGGATGGCCCGCGATGAGGTCGTTCCTTGGTCAATCGCCAGAATATACTGTTTTGACGGCATCCTCAGTACCTCCTCTTATCCCGCATCCACGCATCGAGCGCTTCCACCTCTGCGTCCTCGAACCTTAGGCCAAGCTTGGTCCGGCGCCAAAGGACATCCTCGGCCTCTCGCGCGAATTCGTGCTCCATCAACCAGTTCACTTCGGCCTCATAGAGCGTCGCTCCGAAGTGCTGACCGAGCTCTTCAATCGATCTAGCCTGCCCAAGGATCGCCCAGAGGTCGGTGCCATATCCACGCACCAATCGTCTAATCAAACGGTCATCGAGGAACGGAAACTGTATCTTTGCCTCGACGATCAAATGGTCCACCCCATCGACAGGGAAATCGCCACCCGGCAGCGGAACGCCAGCTGTCCAATCAGGTTTTAGGTCTGGGACATAGCCTTTGACCTTCGCCATAGCGGCCTCAGCTAGGCGCCTATAGGTCGTGATCTTACCCCCGAAAATATTGAGGATCGGAGCCCCGCCCGTATCATCGACCTTCAGCGTGTAATCCCGCGTCGCGGCCGTCGCAGAACTGGACCCATCATCGTAGAGCGGCCGAACGCCCGAGTAGGTCCAGACAACATCGTCGGCTGTAAGCTGGCGTTTGAAATAGCCGTTGGCAAAACGGATCAGATAATCGCGTTCTTCTTCCGTGCAGCGCGGCTTTTCTGAAACATCGTGGTGTTCCGCGTCCGTGGTCCCGATCAGGGTAAAGTCCGTCTCATAGGGAATGGCAAAAATGATCCGCCCATCGGTCCCTTGGAAGAAATAGCATTTATCGTGATCATAGAGACGCTTGGTCACGATATGGCTGCCGCGCACCAAACGCACCCCATCGCGAGAGTTGAGGCGCAGGGTATTTGCGATCACATTGCCAACCCACGGCCCCGCCGCATTGATCAGCATCCGCGCCCGTTCGGTGCGGTGTTCCCCCGTCTCTACGTCCTCTAACGTGATGACCCAATGATCCTTCAGTCGATCAGCCGCGATCACCTTTGTGCGGGTCAAAATGCGCGCCCCACGGTTCACCGCATCGCGTGCATTTAACGCAACAAGCCGCGCGTCCTCGACCCAGCAATCGGAATATTCGTAAGCCGTTTCGAATTTGGAGTGGAGCGGCTTCCCTTCCACAGCGGTCGTTAAATCAACCACCTGCGTGGGCGGCAAAATCTTACGTCCGCCCAGATGATCATAGAGGAAAAGTCCCAACCGAATGAGCCACGCGGGCCTTCGTCCCTTCATCCACGGCATTACGACATTCAACAACCGTGAGGTCGGTGTCGCACCCTCGAACCGCATCGAGGCGTGATACGGCAACACAAACCGCATCGGCCATGAAATGTGCGGCATCGCCTGCAAGAGCGTCTCGCGTTCAATCAGGGCCTCGCGAACCAAACGGAACTCAAAATACTCAAGATACCGCAGACCACCGTGGAATAGCTTGGTCGATGCAGAGGACGTGGCCGATGCCAGATCCCCCTGCTCTGCCAGAACAACCGACAGACCACGACCCGCGGCATCACGGGCAATCCCGCAGCCATTGATCCCGCCGCCAATGATAAACAGGTCATGCATCTGATCAGTCATCCTTGCCCCCAAACGTCAGCCGAACGCCAACACCCCCAGCATCACGAATATTGCTAAGAACGCTGTCAGTGACGCGACCAAACCAACGGCCCCACCGCCAACCTTCTGCAAATCCTGAAGCGATGTCTTCATCCCGACCGCAGCTACAGCCGTAATCAAACAAGCACGTGACAGCTGATTGGAATATTCAATCAAAGCTATAGGGAAAACGTGGAGGGAATTCAGCCCCGCCAGCGCAATAAACACGAGTACGAACATCGGTACGATCGGGGGAGCAGTTTCAGCGGGCGCATTTTTCCGCAAGACGAGTGCCCCGACAAAGACGACAGGCGCCAACATCGTCACGCGGAACAGCTTGATCAGTGTCGCAACTTCGCCAGTTTCATCAGACATCGAAAATCCGGCGCCGACGACCTGAGCAACATCGTGGATCGTGCCGCCCAAGAATATTCCAGCCAATCTATCGTCAAAACCAACCAAGGATGCCGAGATAGGATAGACGATCATCGCAACAGTCGATGCGACGGTCACTGAAACCACAGTGAACGTCAGGTTGGTTTCGCTTTTTTCATGTTTAGGCAGAAGGCTCGCCAATGCGAGGGCTGCAGATGCGCCACAAATGGCAACCGATCCTCCCGCCAGAAATCCGAACGCGTAGTCTTTGCCAAAGATACTGGCTGTTAAGATGCCAATGGCGATTGTCAGCACAACACCGAATGCAATCAACACAGCAAAGGTCGGTCCGATTTGCCAAAGCAGTTCAACACTTACTCTGAGCCCCAAGAGGGCTACCCCGATCCGTAGAATAGATTTAGCCGCGAAATTGATACCCTCGCCCATACGAGGGTCGTTTGACAGAAACTGGAACGGTATCCCCAAAAGGATCGCCATCAACATGACAGGCGCGCCGTAATGGTCCGACAAGAATTGCGCCGCCATCGCGACCAATAAGGCCATGAACAAACCCGGCGCGACGCCTTTGGCGCGAGCGGCTGTTAGTAACATGCGAGACCAGTGTCTTGTCGGAATATGTAAAGGGCCGAGGGTGATACAGACAGTTTAACAACAGCTCCAATCTTGACTGATGTCTGTCCAGATTGATGAACCGTCACTGTTTGGCCCGTTGCCAGTTCGCCGAAGACATAGCTTTCCGATCCCAATTGTTCGACTTCGGTGACGGTCAGTGCGAGCGGTCCAGTATCGTCAATCGCCAGATCACGGGGCCTAAATCCCACTTCGACAGCGTCACCAGTGGCAACACCGGCCCGGGTGCGATCGATGTTCAGATGGGTTCCGTCGCTGAGTTTTACGCCACCGTCCGCAATCGTCGCAGTCACAAAGTTCATTGACGGAGATCCGATGAAGCCCGCGACAAATCGGTTCTTTGGCGCATTGAACAGCTCAAGCGGCGTTCCGAATTGTTCAACCTTACCTGCACGAAGCACCGCAATCTTGTCGGCCATAGTCATAGCTTCGACCTGATCATGGGTGACGTAAATCATCGTGTTCCCCAACCGGCGGTGCAGATTGGCAATCTCGCGTCGCATGTTCACACGCAGTTCTGCATCGAGGTTCGAGAGAGGCTCGTCAAACAAGAATACTTTGGGTTCTCGAACCACCGCGCGCCCGATTGCAACGCGCTGACGCTGCCCTCCAGAAAGCTGGCCGGGTCGACGATCTAGGTAGTCTTCGATCTGCAGCATACGTGCTGCGTCCTCTACCCGCTTTGCGATCTCGGCTTTCGGCGTATGCAGGTTTTCGAGGCCAAAACTCAGGTTCTTTCTCACCGACATATGAGGATAGAGAGCATAGGATTGGAATACCATTGCCAGCCCACGCTGCGACGCGGGCACATGGTTCACTACTTCCCCATCAATTCGAACTTCGCCGTCCGTGATGCTCTCGAGTCCAGAAATCATGCGCAAGAGCGTAGACTTCCCGCAACCCGAAGGCCCGACGAAGACGCAAAACTCCCCCGAGGCGATTTCCATGTCGATGCCATGAATGACCTCAACCGCACCGTAGTGTTTCACAACTTTGGAAAGGACGAGATCAGTCATTATTTCAGCCCCGTATTGGCGATGCCTGTGGTGATGTATTTCTGGAGGAACACGAAAACGAGCGTGGAAGGCACGAGGCTAACCATGGTCATGGCAAGTCGATAATGCTCTTGGCTCAGGTGTTCACCACGAAACTCCAGCAGGCAGAGTTGGATGGTGTAAGCCTCTTTGGTGGTGGCGATAGCCACAAGAGGAAGAATAAGGTCGTTCCACCGCCAAATGACGGACAGGATCGCGAGAGCAGCAATCGCAGGGAGTGCTAGAGGCAGAATAATACGCCAATAGACCTTCCACTCGGATGCTGCATCCATACGCGCTGCCTCAATCAGCTCATCAGGGATCGACAGCATGTATTGGCGCAACAGGAACACACCGGTTGGTGTTGCAGCCCCCGGAATGATCACGCCCCAAATTGATCCCGACAACCCTGTCGCGTAGACAGCCTTGAACACCCCAACGAGCGTGATGGTCGGTGGCACCATAAGGGTTGCCAAGATCACGATAAAGAACGCGACCTGACCGCGGAATTTATACTTTGCCAATGCAAAGGCAGCCATCGAGTTGATCAACAACGTTAGAACAGTCGCAATCACAGTGACTAAGACGGAATTGGTGAAACAGGTGGCAAAGTTGACGTTCACACCAAACGCGCGCCCTATAACCGGATCTGTGAAGTTTTCCCAACTCGGATCGAGGGTTCGCCGCATGGTGATGGACGCCGTATCCAAACGCACAACATCATCATTGCGGTTGTTGACATATCGCGCAGGCGTGAAGTCTCGGGTTGCTTTGAAGTTGGAAATGCCGAACTCCGTTTCCACGCCCGTCACTGGGTCAGGTGCCGTGACCAAAACCTGCAACGCAAGCCGCGCTGGTTCGTATGGTTCGAGGTTCAGATATTCGGACAAGAGGCGGACGTCTTCGGTGTTGAGAGACGTCAACACACCATCCAGATCGTATTCGCCGCGCGCGCTGGCTGACATCGACGGATAGCGAACGATCCATTCCGGCAAATTCTTCGCTTCGATCAGATCCCGAACGAGCGACGGAACCTGACCTAGGTGCGACCGCAGCGCATAGAGGTCACGACCTTCAAAACCGCTCAGGAATTCTGAGACATCCCGCGCAGCGCGTTCGTCGTCGGACAGGTCACCCCAATTCAATACCCACTGCGGCAAATCTGGGATGAAGAAGATCTGGTTTCCGTCTGGGTAAGACACCGTTGCCCGTGCAACGGTTTCGAACGACGTCGGCAGAAGCGACAGATCCTGTTTTTCCAGCTGCGACGAGGACTTCAACGAATTGAGCGCCAGCCACGCCACCGGCAAGAGGATCAGCAACACCCCAGACAGCAGATATGCATAGGTCAGATAATCGAGCCAATTCGCCCGCTGTCCGCCCGCTTTACGCGTTAGAAAAGTGGTTACTGCGTTCATGCTTTGCTCGATTTCGACGAAAGGTAAACTTGGAGAAGGGAGAGGAAGATCAAGACAATCGCGACCAAGAGCGATGCCATCGCCGCAATCCCCAATCCGTTGGCTGTTGGTTGTCCGCGAAGGCCTGATGCTTCGAAGATGTAACCCACGAGAGAGGTCCACCGAACCGACATGGCGTAAAGCTCTTCAAAGGCTTGGAAGGCTTTAATCAGTGAAAGAACCGTCACGACCAGTAGGGTCGGCGCAAGGAGCGGAATGGTGATCCGCGTCAACTGGCGCCACGCCGACGTTCCGTCCATCTCGGCCGCCTCATAGACATCACGGGGGATTGCCTGCAGTCCAGCGAGGAGGATCAACATATAAAATCCAAGGTGCGCCCATGTGTAGACAAAAACGGACCAGAACATTGTCCAAGATGGGTCCGTCAGCCATTGGATCGGTTCATCAATCCAGCCCCACATCATTAAGGTTTGCGACAGCACACCTTGCCGTTTCAGGATCAGAGACCACAAGAAGCCGACAACCACTGGCGACAGCATTACTGGGTAGAAAAAGACTGCTCGCCAGAACCCGCGGGCTACAATTTTGCGGTTCAGCGCCAAGGCAGAAATCAAAGCAACCGCGATCATGATTGGCACTTGGAACACGACAAATGTGGCTGTCGCGTAGACGGCACCAAGGAATTTATCGTCTTCGAGGTTGGGTGCGCCCGTATCGATCTGTGTCTCAGACAGCAAACGACGCAAGTTATCTAGCCCCGCCCAATCGCGTTCTGAAAACAAGATTGACTGGCCTTCGGTGACCGAGAAGCCGAAGTTGATAAACATGGGCGCAAAGGTAAATGCCCCAAAGATCAACATATTAGGCAAGAGAAACAAGTATGGGAGCCCCGTTGCGCCTGCCAGCTTCTGTGTCATCTCAATCGGCCAGCCAATCACGCTGACTGCACGGTCCCACAAGGGGCCAGTTGGGCGCAAGAGCGCCCAACCGATGAGTAAATAGACCAGCAGATAAAGTGGCCATGGGGCACCCGCAAACGCGGCGTGAAGCGCCTCTGTCATACGAATGCCTCCGCTGGGTTATTCTGCGATCTTCGCGGCAACATCCGCGTCGATGGCAGCCAGTGCTTCGTCCAAGGTCATCTCGCCTGTGATGGCTTTGGTGATGTAATCAGGGATCACACCATAGATGACAAAGTTCTTAGCGTAGCCTTGGAAGGTATAGGCCTGCGGTGTGGTCTGAGCCGCCTTACCTGCGTTTGCCGCAAAGACCGACAAAGCCGCAGCGACTGCAGGAGACGCATCCGCATAATCAATACCAGATTCCTGAAGGCCCTGATGCGCAGTGATGTTCTTTGTCTGCGCAGCAAATGCCGCTGCGTTTTCTTCGGCAGCAAGGAAGTCGATCAATGCAGCAGAAGCCTCAGGCGACTTGGTCGATTTGAACGCTACAACAGCAGCACCACCGGGCATTGCGCCACAGCCACCATCACCACACGGCGCAGGGACAGCTTTCCAGTCGAAATCAGAGATGTTCTCAGCATAGCTGTTGATCATCCACGAACCCGACATATGCATAGCAACGTCACCCGACTGGAACAGCGGAGCCGCGTTGCGATACTGAGTGCCCTCGCCTGCCGGCCAACCCTCTGCGGGCATAAGACCACTCTGGTGCCAGCCTACAAAGACCTCTGCGTATTTGCGGAAGCCGTCGTCAACGAGGATCGGGTTGCCGCTATCATCAAAGAACTTTGCGCCATAGCTGAACGCTGGACCAGCCCAGCGGTGTGCCGTGCGGTCCATTGCAAGACCTGCAGTGATGCCAGTTGCCTCTTTGACCTCCAACAGAGCAGCCGCCCAGTCATCCCAGGTCGCGCCGTCACCCGGCATGTCGACGCCCGCATCCTCAAAGAGGGATACGTTCACGAACGGACCAGTCACGGTGAGCTGCGTCATCCAGCCGTAAATGCCCTGATCGGCACCACCGGGTTGACGGAACCACGGCAGTGTTGCGCCATAGGATGCTTCCCATGCCGCGCCATCTACATAGGGTGCGAGATCAAGGTAGTACTGGTTCAAACCGCCAAGGTTTGTAACCCGTGCAACGTCAGGCGCCGCATCTGTTTGAAGCTGGTTTTCCAATTGGTCACGGATGACATCGTAACCAACCGTTTCCAATTTCACGGTGTGGCCGGTCTGTTCGGTAAACGCAGGCAGCATGCCTGCAATCACGTCACATTCGTTGGCGTCTTGGTAGCATAGAAAAGTAATCTCATCTGCCCACGCAACAGATGCGCCAGCAAAAAGAGCAATCGACATAGCCGTCGAAGCTGTCAGTTTTTTCATAGTTTCCTCCCGTTTGGTTGCTCTGGACACTGCGCGCCCATCACTCTTTTGTCCGGATACCCGCCCCTCCTCGGGCTATTGGGTCACAATCCGGTTCATCTTCCCTTTGAAAAAGCCCAGCCCGTCGCCTTCCTCCACAAAGGCCGCGCGCAGCACTCTTCCAACAATTATGTCATGATCTCCTCCGTCATGAACCGCGTATTGACTGCACTCGAACCGAGCAAGACAGCCATCGATCAAAGGCACACCTTCGGAGTTTTCGACCAAATCAAGTCCAGACAGCGCATTCATATCTTTAGCGACGCGCCAGCACAGATCGTCCTGATCCGCGGCCAGAATGTGGATCGCGAAATACTTTGCATTCAAAAAGTACTGCGAGCGTTTCGACGACTTTTGTGGAGACCACAGCACCAATGGCGGCTCCATTGAGACCGAAGCGAAACTGTTCGCTGTGATCGCGATTGGTCCCTCATCCGTGCCGACTGTCACGACAGTCACACCCGTTGCGAACCGCCCAAAGGCATCGCGCAACGAACGCTGTGTTTGCTCACTTGGAACGAAATGCTGGATTGTTTTGGTCGGCAAAAGTTCGGTCATGGAACCTCCTGCCCCAACGCCGCCTCGTAGAGAGAGAACCAAGTCGGGCGATCCAACTCAACCCTCAGGGCTTCTGAAATCGTAGCAATCCGTCCCAGACTATTCGTGCCAAGGACTGGCAAAATGTTAGCGGGATGACGCAACAGGAACGCGATGGCGACCGCCGCGCGATCGACACCCTGTGCAGAAGCGATCGCATCGAGACGCTGCCCCAAAAGACCACCATCTGACATCAAAGCCCCGCCACCCAGAGGCGACCACGCCATGATCGGCTGACCGTGCTGTTGGTGGAACGCTACATCGCCGTTCGTAAAGGGCGAGACTGCAGACAGAGACACCTCGATCTGGTTCGTCACCAACTGGGTCTTCATGCCCGATTGCAGTAACTGCCAATCCCAAGGGCGGAAATTCGACACGCCAACTGCGCGGACCTTTCCGCTCTTGACGACTTCATCCAGCGCCATGCCGGTTTCGTGGTGATCCATCAGAGGATCAGGACGATGGATCAGCAAGAGGTCGATATGATCGATCCCCATCGCTTTTAGCGAAAGATCAACCGATTTCAGAATGTGAGCACGCGACGTATCGTAGTACTTAACCGGAGCATTCTCGTAGCGACCAACGGGCGCCACGATATCGCATTTGGTGACAATCTCCATCTGATCACGTAGCGAATGATTAGCGCGCAAGGCTGCGCCCAAGACGTCTTCGGTTGTGTAGCCACCGTAGATGTCGGCCTGATCAAACGTGGTGATCCCTTGCTCTAAGCACGACTGGATCTTGGCCTCGACGTGGCTCACCGACGTATCGGCATCATCAGCCAAACGCCACATGCCATAAATCAGGCGGCTAAACGTAAGGTCAGGGGCGATATCAACACGCGGCATCATCAGCGGCGCTCTCCAATTCCGAGTGGGGTTGCTGGGGTTGACGCTGGAACGCGGCCATAGGCGTGAGGAAGGGAACAGGTTTTCATCTGCGGTAGAACACGCGAGCCGAAGTGTTTGGCTTCGTCCAAATGCGGATAACCCGACAGAACAAACGCGCGGATGCCCATCTTTTGATAAGCTTCTAGCTTGCTCAGCACCTGATCGGTCGATCCGACAATCGCTGCCCCGCAGCCTGAGCGGGCACGACCAACACCCGTCCAGAGGTTCTGTTCGATGTAGCCATGATCGTCTGCGATTTCACGGTTTTTGGCCTGATGGCTCACACCTAGAGATTTCGCGTCCTGCGCACGATTGCGAATGGCTGTGCCCTTGTCGTCATCCAGCTTTGACACGATGTAATCAGCATACTCGCGAGCCTCGGCTTCGGTGTCTCGCACGATGACATGCACGCGCAGACCGTAGTCCAGCGTCCGTCCATAGCGGTCAGCCACGGCGTGAACGGCTTTCATACGTCCTTCGATTTCTTCCATTTTTTCGGGCCACATCAGATACACATCACAATGTTGTCCACATAGCTCGAGCGCATCAGGCGAGTAGCCCCCGAAGTACAAAAGCGGGCCACCGGTTTGATAAGGACGTACCGGATCGGTCGTCATGCCCGTGAAATTGTAAACGTTGCCCGCGTGATTGATTTCGTCTTGGGTCCAAGCCTGTTTGAGAATTTCAACGACTTCGCGGGACCGCTGATAACGATAGCTGCTATCCGCAACTTCGCCAGGAAAGTCCGACGAAATGATGTTTACCGTCAAACGACCTTCGAGCATGTGATCAAGCGTCGCAATCGTGCGAGCGAGCATGATCGGTTGCATTTCCCCGCATCGCACAGCGGCCAGCATATTGATCTTGGACGTGATCGGAGCACAGCCCGCAACAAAGCTCAGCGTGTCCTGTCCGACTTGATAGGAGGACGGACACAGGATGTTACGGAACCCCTGCTCTTCGGCGGTTTTTACGATTTCAGAACAATGCGCCCACGAAGACCGCAGCGATCCATCCGGAACGCCAAGGAATTGATAATCATCCGAACACAGCGCCGCGAACCACGACACTTCGACTGCATCCAGATCTTCGGATGTAACGGGAACAACACCCATGACCAACTCCCCTGTTTTGGCGCTCCAGTCATGCTGCCCCTCTCCTCAGAAACCGCTTGACTTTCTTTATCGCTAACAGTGTCTTTGATCTGGATCAATGGTGTATCAATTTTTTATCGGACACAATGCCGCAGACCATCTACTCAAAGAGCGAGGCCTCCAGCGGGCTGCCAATTTATGTCCAGATCAGCGAAGTGCTGATCCGCGAAATTGCGTCCGGACGCCTGATTGACGGCACCCGTTTGCCACCCGAACGCGAGCTCGCCAAAGAGCATTTCACCACCGTCCGAACACTCCGCAAGGCATTGGATATATTAGAAAATAAGGGGCTTATCGAGCGAATCCAAGGTTCGGGAAACTATGTCCGATCGAGCCAGAATGTCGATAGCGTCTACTCTATGTTCCGGCTCGAATTGCGGACAGGTGGTGGTCTTCCTACTGCGCGGATTTTATCCGTAGATGACCTTAGGAAACCGAACGATTTACCAGAATTCGGCCAGTCAGACCGTGCCAATCGCATTCGGCGACTGAGGTATCTCAATCGTGTACCAATCGCTGTCGAAGAGATTTGGCTGGACGGCTCGGCGGGTCGAATCAAGGCCACTGAACTCTCTGATTCACTCTACCGCTACTACAAGATGCAGCTAGGGTTTTGGATTTCGAGAGCGGAAGACTCGGTCGGTGTGGATTCGGTCCCCGATTGGTCTCCGAACGAATTTCCCAAGCCCATCGGCACCCCCATCGGATTTATCGAACGGTTTAGCCACTCCGAACAGGTCGGCACCGTCGAATTCTCACGCACTTGGTTTGACCACACAACGGCGCGCTACGTGCAGCGCCTGAAATAGGGAGAGGACATGTCCACCACCACGCACTACGGCATCATCGGCTGCGGCATGATGGGTCAGGAACACCTCCGTAATATCGCGCTCTTGCCCGATACGAAGGTGTCCGTAATCTTTGAGCCTGACACAGGCATGCAAGCAGAGGCCGCGAAATTCGCACCCGATGCCAAATTTGTCGATAGTATCGACGCGCTTTTGGAGGCCGAGCACCTCGATTGTATTCTGATTGCAAGCCCAAACTTCCGTCATATCGAGCAGCTCGAGATGATTGGCGCAAAGCGGCCTGTACCAATTCTCGTGGAAAAGCCGCTCTTCACCGACCCAGACCACCTTGCGCGTCTAAACACGTTTATCGAAACATATCCCGCACCAGTTTGGGTCGCGATGGAATATCGCTACATGCCACCAGTCGCTGCACTTCTGGAGTGCTTGGACGACGCGACTGGCGGAGTAAAAATGCTAACCATTCGTGAACACCGTTTTCCGTTCTTGGAAAAGGTGGGGGATTGGAACCGCTTTAATCGCTACACAGGCGGCACCTTCGTCGAGAAATGCTGCCACTTCTTTGACCTGATGCGCCTCGCGATACAGTCTGAACCGATCCGCGTGATGGCGTCAGGTGGTCAGGATGCCAACCACCTCGAAGAATCCTATGCAGGTGAAACGCCTGATATCCTCGACAATGGCTATGTGATTGTCGATTTCGCTAACGGCGTGCGCGCAATGCTGGAACTCTGCATGTTCGCCGAAGGGTCGCGATATCAGGAAGAAATTTCCGCCGTCGGACCCGCTGGCAAAGTAGAGGCGCTGGTGCCGGGACCGGGACGGTTCTGGCCCGAGCATTTGGGCGAGCCGCCGATCCCCCAACTGATCGTCAGTCCTCGTGCACCAAAGGGTCCTGAATTGCGCGAAATACCTGTCGATCCGACGTTGCTAGAAGCTGGAGATCATAACGGATCGACCTTCTACCAACATCAGAAATTCCTTGAACTCGTCCGTGGCGAACGGAACGCTCCGGAGGTGAGTTTGAACGACGGGAAAATGGCTATCTTGATGGGAATGGCGGCACAAATCTCTATGCGTGAACATCGAACTGTTTCACTGACCGAAATCATGGGCACTTAACCTACACCTTGTGAATTGCGGTCAGGTTTCTCACCTGACCGCATTTACAGTAAGCTGCGGCGGGAACGAACACCGGCCATCCCGCCGCAACGTTTTAGATGCGAGTTTTTGGCGCAGCTTCACGATCTGAATCGCCTGAATTAGGTTCCCCTTTCGGTTCGATCAGAAGTACCTTCACCTCGGATTCTGCCCTCGGTCGATGAACCACGCCTTTGGGCACAACAAACAATTCACCCGCCTTTACAGTGCGCGACGGTTCCCCTTCGATATCCATCTGCATCTCACCTTCCAGAACATAGAAAAAGTCATCGGTGTTGTCGTGTTTGTGGAATGGATACTCACCCATGAGCTTTACCACCATGATCTCGTTTTCGTTGTAGTCAGCGACAACATGCGGGTCCCAATGCGTTGAGAATTGAGATAATTTCTCTGCGAGATTTACTGAATTCATTGACGATTTCCTTCTAATTGGTGTTCCAATATACTTTCGAAGCTGGTGAGGGACTTTCCATCCAAAACGAACGACGATCCAAGGATATAACATCACAAGACTTGACGCCGGGTCTTGAACGATCGTGCGCGACGGATTGGGTCGTGACCGCTCCTTGGCAAACTGGCATCCAGAGGATCGAGGCTTATTTCTCTGGCGAGGCCTACGCCCCGCATCGCCATGATACCTATTCGATTGGCTACACAATTAAGGGCGTCCAAAGCTTTGACTATCGTGGTGCTCGTAGTGACAGTGTCGCAGGCCAAGTGATTGTTCTTCATCCCGACGAAATTCATACGGGCGAGGCGGGGACAGAAGCTGGCTTTCACTACCGAATGCTATACGTCGAACCTTCGTTGGTGCGCGACGCTCTGGCGGAGCGCGCAAGTGCACTTCCGTTTCTGCGTGACGCTGTTCTAACTGATCCACTGTTGATGCGAGCTATCCATGCCGCGTTTACCGATATGGACAGGTCTCTTGAAACGGTCGCGATGGATGAATTGACAGTGTTGCTGGCGGATGGGTTGATTGCGAATGATGCATCCGCTCGTCGAACGACCCGGTCTTTGATCGACTTTAATGCCACCCGTCGCGCCAAAGAATACTTGGAAAGTAACCTTAGCGAGGCTGTTCAATCGGAGGAGCTAGAAAAAATCACTGGTTTGGACAGGTATGCGCTGTCGCGCCAGTTTCGGAGAGCCTATGGAACAAGTCCGTATCGGTATCTGACAATGCGCCGACTAGATCAGGCGCGTGGCGACATTGCAGCTGGTGTACCTCTGATCCAAGCGGCTCTTCGTGCAGGATTTTCTGATCAAGCGCACATGACACGGCAATTCAAAGCAGGCTTTGGGATTTCACCGGGTCAGTGGCGACGATTGGTTCAAAAAACCAATAATTGATCAAAGCCAACCTTCGTTTGATCGTCACAAAGGCCGCCGCATGACCGCACTGTGCCTACGTTATTCGATACAATACGATACACCACGTCAGTCCTGCCCGATTTTGACATTGCACTTGTCAAAATGACATGCATAATGTCAATATGAAAGCAGAACAACTCCACCAACTGATTTGGATGTCACGCCCCTTGATGCAAGCTGCGGAAGGCTGCGTTGAAAATGGCTTGACTGGCACCAACCTTACCGTCCGTATGCGCGCCGTTCTCGAAATACTGCACAAGTACGGAGAGCAGACCGTGCCGGAACTTGCGGCAAGGCTCGATATCCAGCGGCAATACGTCCAAATCATGTGCAACGAAACGCTGACCTCAGGTTTCATTGAGCAACGTCCAAATCCCCGCCATAAGCGTTCGCCTATCCTGACGTTGACCAATCAGGGCAGCGCGCTCATCGAAGATATCCTTTCTAAAGAGATGCAGATCATGCAGGAAATGAGCGAAGACCTCAGCACGGAAGATATTGCAACCGCACTTAAGGTTATACTTTCTGTGGTGGACGGTTTGCAAAAACGGACCGGAGAACGAAAATGACAGCAGGGTATATTATTGGTGCTGCGGTCCTTCTCCTCATACTTTGGCTCGGCAATGGCATAAGACGCATTGGCTCAGTCAGTGTCGGGGAACCCATAGGGCGACGTAGCGGATCAGCCCTCCTGCTGATTGATCTTCAATCCGTTTTCTGGGATCGCGGCCCCTATTCGGACACTTCAAAGCAATCTGCTGCCGACGTCATTCTTGAGGAGGTCGCAGCGGCTCGGGCACAGAACCATCCTGTTATTGCGGTCCGTCAGGAATGGTCGATCCCTTCAACAAAATTCTTGGCGAAGCTCACGATGAAAGGCCAGGCGCTAGAAGGCAGTGAAGGGACAGAACTCGCGAGGCCATTCGCGTCGTGTCCTGAACATGTGATTGTAAAGCGTTTGCAGGATGCATTTGAAACAGGCGAGCTTGATGCTCTTTTAGAGCGTCTTAACGTCGGCTCGCTGCGTCTCGTTGGTCTGGATTTAAACTATTGTGTGCAAAAGACAGCGCTGGCCGCCAGACACAGAGGCTATGACGTCACCGTCATTAAGCATGGAACTCTCGCGGTTGGACCAACTGACGTTTCTGAAATGCGGATGTCGTCGGCCGGTGTCGTCTTTTCCTGAGCGGGCATTAGTATTAGAAAGTGACCAGAAGAAACTGCCCGCTCTACTGACCCGCTCTGGAGAAGTGACCCCACAGTCCGCCCAACCTAGCGAAGGGCTGGTTGCCATGTAGCGACAGATAGCACCCCCAGATTATCTGATAAATATCAATGCAATCTGGGGATTAGCGCTTTATCGGACCGCTGATGGGACCCCTTAGGGCCACTGAATTAACCGTGCAGCGCCTCAATTGCGTCAGTCAGTGTGACGGCGCCGAGCAATTCACCAGCCCTGTTCACCACGCCAACCGTTTGATCTGGTGCTTGCGCAAGGGGGGATAGCGCTTCGTCCAAAACCGTCGCGCCACGCAAGGTTGGCCCATCAAAGCTCGCCACTGGTTTCGCCAAGGCACGCAGTTGGATGACCTTTGCGCGGTTAATATCCTTGGTGAAGTCGGCGATGTAGTCGTCCGCAGGTTTGAGCACAATTTCCTGCGCGTCACCCTGCTGGATCATTGATCCGTCCCGAAGGATGGCGATGTTTTCACCAAGGCGGAGTGCCTCATCCAGATCGTGAGTGATGAAGATGATCGTCTTATGCAGTTCTTCCTGAAGTTCGAGAAGGATCGACTGCATATCAAAACGGATCAACGGATCGAGCGCGCTGAAGGCTTCGTCCATCAGGAGGATTTCTGCGTCCGTCGCCAATGCTCGGGCCAGACCGACACGCTGTTGCATACCGCCCGATAGCTGCCCTGGGTAATGGTCCTCGTAGCCAGTCAATCCAACCCGATCGATCCAGTGACGTGCACGTTTGGTCGCTTCGTCTTCGGGGACGCCTTGGATGTTCAGGCCATAGGCGACGTTTTCGCCAATTCGACGGTGCGGCAGAAGACCGAATTTCTGGAACACCATCGACGTCTTTTTCCGACGTAGGTCGCGCAGTTGGGTTTCGGACATCGCCAAAACGTCTTCGCCGTCGATCAGGATTTCCCCGCCCGTGGGTTCGATCAATCGATTGATGTGTCGGATCAGGGTGGATTTCCCAGATCCCGAAAGCCCCATCACCACCTGAATTTGCTTTTCAGGGATTTCGAGCGACACGTTGTCGATCCCAAGAACGTGGTTATGCTGGTCTAGAAGGTCCGATTTGGACAATCCTTTTTGGACCAGCGGCAACATTTTTTCGGGCGATTTGCCGAAGATTTTGTAGAGATTTTTAATGCTGACTTTGGTCTCAGTCATTGCCGTGCCCCTGTCGATATGCCTGTAGACGTTTACCGTAGCTCTGCGTGACGCGGTCAAAGATGATAGCCAATGCAACGATGGCGAGGCCGTTCATCAGGCCCAGCGCGAGGTATTGGTTCGAGATTGCGCGCAGCACAGGCACACCGAGGCCTTTGACACCAATCATCGAGGCAATCACAACCATCGACAGTGCCATCATGATGGTCTGGTTGATGCCAGCAAAAATATTTGGCAGGGCCAGCGGCACCTGAACCCCCAGCAGTTTCTGCCGCGGTGACGCGCCGAACGCATCGGCCGCTTCGAGCACGTCTTTGTCCACCAAACGAATTCCGAGATTTGTCAGGCGAACGATTGGCGGAAGCGCGTAGATGCAGACGGCCAAAAGGCCGGGAACCTTGCCGATGCCCAAGAGCATCACGACAGGGATCAGATAAACGAATGACGGGATGGTCTGCATCACATCAAGGATGGGCGTGATGATGCCTTGTGTGCGGTCAGATCGGGACATTAGGACGCCCAGCGGAATCCCAACCACGATGCACACCAGTGTCGCGACCGAGATGATCGCGAGCGTGGCCATCGTGTCTTCCCACATGTCGAAAATGCCGATCACAACAAAGGCCGCGACGGCTCCGATCGTCACCTTCCACGACCGTGAACCCAGCCACGACAGGCCACCGACGATCAACAGAATGATCGGCCACGGTGCCGCCAAGAGCAGCTTTTCCAGCCAAATTAGAAATTGCAGAAGCGGGTCGAAAAAGTTTTCGAGTGCTTCGCCATACGCGCGAGAGAACGCTTTGAACGTCTCATCAACCGCCTGTTTCATGCCGCTCAATGTGCGGCGGCCAAGTGCGGGAAATTCCAGCAAGAATTCCATTCTGTGTCCTTAGTCCCAAATTATACCCATGAATGGGAAACGGGGGGCACAGGCCCCCCGCATGTTTTCGTCTATTCAGTGATCAAAGTTCAGACTTGATGCCTTCGGCAGCTTCGGCGCTGACCCAACCGCTCCACAGGTCTTCGTACTCTTCGAAGAAGTAGTAAGCAGCATCTTCGCCAGTGGCCTGATTTTCGGTCATGTAAACGAGCATGGCGTTCATGACCTCACCCGGGAACACACGTGTGCCGAGGTAATCAACAGCCAAGCCGCCCTCTTTCATCAGGCGATCGGTGATGACCGAGTGCACTTCGGACTCGGTGTAGGACGTCGGCTGCGGATCGAGGCATTCCTGTTCGGGCTTCACGATACAGCCGTCCCAGTTTTCAGAACCACCCCACGGGGTTTCCCAGTCCAACATCTGGAGCTGGTATTTGCCGATCACCGCAGTCGGCGCCCAGTAGTAGCCAAACCAATATTCGCCGCGCTCAACCGCTTTGGCGATGGACCCGTCAAGGCCAGCTGCGGAACCCGGATCAACCAATGTCCAGCCTTTTTCTTCCATGTCAAAGGCACGGAACAGGCTGGCGTTCGACAGCTGGCAACCCCAACCCGCAGGGCAACCCATGAACGCACCGAGCGATTCATCTTCGGCGTAAGGGAAGAACTCTGGGTGTTCGAGGAGTTGCTCGACAGTAGTAATTTCAGGGTGATCAGCTGCGAATTTAGGATCGACCCACCAACCTTCGCCGAGCCCATCAATCGGGCCGCCATTGACGGAATGCAGACGCCCTTCGGCCATTGCAGCGGCCAGCGGATCCCGAACAGCATTGATCCAGAGTTCGCCAGCTACGTCAGGCTGACCCTTTTCATTCATAGATGCAAAAGTAGTCGTCGTTGCACCCGGGATAAGTTCGACATCACAGCCGTAGCCCGCTTCGAGAACGATTTTATCGACGTTTGCCATGAACTCGGCCGAAGCCCAGTCCATTTCTGCCATAGTCAGCGAGCCACATTCTTCGGCCATTGCCGCATTTGCAAAGCCCGCGGTGAGTCCGATGGCAGCGATTGTGCTAAGTGTCTTGAATTTCAACGGTCCAGTCTCCCTGGTCATATTTCATTTTGAAGGGTCGCCGTTACGGCCCCTCTTGAGACGAAGTCGAAATGCTGCAGATGCAAAAATACGACCACGCATGTCGCAAACAGAACATACGCTGATCCGTATGTAAACTGACTTTCCCAAATGAACTTGTTCAGCCAACACTGGAGGGAGAGCGCTACCCAAATGCCCTCGAGCAGAACTGCCCCTTACTATAGCGATATTGGCAGGACAGCGGCTGCACCTTCTGTGGCTAAATCCCCTCGATTGACCGACAGTTCATCGGCGTTTGGCTCGGATGTTTTTTGCTTCGAACGCCGTCACAGAAAATAGACCATGGAAGTGACGTCGTTTTTCGGTGTATCCGAGGGTTCCTTTGCAAGAGCCCATATCCATGACCATCACCCACCTCGTTACGCACTCTGGCGGCTTTCATGCCGACGAACTTCTGTCGTCTGTCATCCTGACCCGCTTGTACCCACAAGCCGAACTGGTGCGGAGCCGTGATGAAACGTGGATCACCCCTGCCCCGTCGAAAATCATCTACGATGTGGGCCGCGACTATGACGCTGTCGCGCAGATTTTTGACCACCATCAGCGCCCGAACCCATTGCGCGACGACGGTCAGCCTTACAGCTCATTCGGTCTGATTTGGGCACAGTATGGGCGCGACTACCTCGCGGCAATGGATGTTCCCGACACGATGATCGAGGAGGTGTTCGCCAGCTTTGATAAGAGTTTCGTCCTGCCCATCGATCTTTTGGACAATGGTGCCGTCGCGCCTTCGGTTGCAGGACCGCTCTCGGGCCTTACGCTTCCTGTGCTCCTCGAAAGCTTGAAGCCCATATTCGACGACCGTTCCCCAACAGCAGACGATGATGCATTCCGCTCGGCCCTTCCCATCGCACGCGCCTTCGTCGAAGCCCGCATCCAGAACGTCGTCGCAAAATACCGAGCCGAAGCGATGGTCCGTGACGCGATAGAAAAAGCGGGGACTTCAAAGGTGCTCGAACTGCCAATGGGCATGCCATATCGATCAGCCGTCGAGAAAGCCGGCGCGGATCACTTGCTCTTTGTGATCCATCCACGCGATGACGATTGGGCGATTAACGGAATCAAAATGTCGGCTGACACCTTTGACCAACGCGCCGATCTACCCGCCGCTTGGGCTGGATTGACTGATGAAGCGCTCGAACTCGCGTCAGGTGTCAAAGGCGCGAAGTTCTGCCACAACGCACGCTTTATCGCCGTGGCCAACAGTTATGAGGCCATTCAGAAAATGGCTGCCATAGCGGTGGCAGAGGCCGAAAAGACAATCGGCCTCTAATCCGCCTCACACTTTGGGGATGTGGATATCGCGGGCGAGCCGTTTCAACGCGGCAGTCCGGTAGGATGCGTTTGGTGCGCCATAGCCCGCATACTCAACTTTGCGCTGGATAATTTCGAAGAAGAAGCCATTGCCGTATGGGGGGCTATAAAGCTGATAGTAGGCCCCTTTTTATCCTCGTCATAGAGGATGTTCACGGCCTTCAAGAGAGCAATTTCTTCTGCGTTTAGAGACCCACGTGCATTCTGATCGGCGAAATAGTTTTCAAAGATCAGAAGTGTCAGCGACGGCGCGCTGGTCGGCGACGGACATAACAGTCGAAAGACGCATCCGAACTTTGACTTATGCGAGGGTAAGGAGCATAAATTTTCCTCCGTTTATATGCCAGTGCTTCTATGTAGGCAGATGAAGCATCAGGAGGGATGCTGACAAATAAAAAATCTAAATCAACAGGCGATATTCACTTTGTATGTAAATTCGTTATAAATCTTATTTTGCGAAAATAATCGATTATAACATCTCAAGCGCCGCACTGTGACCATCGGCTCACTTTGCGAAAATTTGGAGGCTATGCGCCACACCGCCGTCGATATGAGCACGCAAGACGGATTCTGCCGTGTCGGCATCTCTATTCAGCGCGGCATCAAGCAGGGCCTTATGTTCAGCACTCGCGACATCGCCACGGTATGTCAGAAGGCGCATTTGGTAGCGGAGGTATTTGTCGAAAACGATGCCGTGGACTTGCAACAGTTCGGTCGAACCACAGGCGGAAATCAGCGCCTGATGGAACTCCCAGTCATATTGCTTCCATGCTTCACGTGCGCTGTCATCACCTGACTGCATACGCTTTTCCATCTGGGACAGCTTGTAATGCGCCGAAATAACATGCGCCTCCCAATCCGTTGTCCCTTCCGCCAGTGACTGCCGAAGAGCGTAGCACTCCAATAGAATGCGAAGGTCCGCGATTTCCTTGAGGCCTTCCTTGGAAATGGGCGCCACAATGTGACCGCGCTTTCCTTCGGCGACAACAAAGCCTTCAGAGACGAGACGGTTCAGGATCTCGCGTAGCGTCGGGATCGACGCGCCATAGGTTGCCTTGAGGTGAGAAAGCCGAATTTTCGAATTAGCATCCAAGCGACCAAAAACGATGTCGTGACGCATTACGCGGTAAATATCGTCCCCAAGTTTGCTCATGAAAATCTCTAACTCTACGCCTTCCCTCAGACGAGCGGAGGATAAACAGGTAATTGGGAAGTGCAACAGACTTGACCTAAATCGATTATATTCCGATGGTCAGGTCTAACTAAAGGCAAAAAAATGCTCCACGATACGCTTCAAGACCCGTCCAAACTAACCCGTGCAAGCCGCGTCTCAAACGAGATACGCGACGCTATTATTGCGGGCAAAATGAGGCCCGGAGCGAAGGTGAACCTTGATCACCTCCGCGAAGAATACGGCGTATCGCTGTCACCGATCCGAGAAGCGATTTCCAGATTGGTTGCTGATCGGCTCGTTGAATTTGAAGACAAAAAGGGGTTCAGGATCGTCCCTCTTGGCATGGCAAACTTGCTGGAGATCACTCGTCTACGTGCGGACCTCGAAGCTCTCGCTCTTAAACACGCGATAGCGATAGGAACGCTTGAGTGGGAAAGCAAAATTCCAGCTGCGATCCACCACATGAATAATACCACGGGGACCAATCAGACGGCCGCACACGACCTGTTCCACACAAGTCTGATTCGTGGATGTGCGATGCCGATGCTACGCGATTTGTGCGTCATGCTTGGCAATCTCCACAAACGATACGCCAATATCCTGAACTATGATGGAGCAGGACGGGACATGGCTGGCGAACACGCCGCGATTGCTGACGCGGCTCTCGCCCGAGATGCGGAACTCGGCCCAACCCTGCTCGCCCGACATATCGAACGCACGGGCAACGACCTAAGCGCTCTATTCGAAAAACGCGCCAAAGATTTCAAGTGAGGAGAACACCATGTCCAAAACCGTCTACATTCTGAACGGTCCGAACCTAAACCTATTGGGCAAACGGCAGCCGGAAATTTACGGTCGCGACACCTTGGACGATGTCGAAGCAAACTGCTCTGCAGTGGCGACTGCTGCTGGCTTTGCCGTGAAGCTACTGCAATCTAACTACGAAGGTCAGATCGTCGACTGGATCCACGAAGCCCGCGAACAAGCGGCCGCAATCATCATCAACCCAGGTGCGCTGACCCACTACTCCATTGCGGTTCTCGACGCGCTGAACACATTCGAAGGTCCCGTTATCGAGGTCCACATTAGCCAAGTGCACAAACGTGAGTCCTTCCGCCACCATTCGTATGTCAGCATGCGCGCTGACGCTGTGATGGCTGGCTTCGGGATCAACGGCTACACACTTGCAACCAGCCATGTTGCAACACTGATCTAAAACTAAAAACGCGGCGCTAGAGGTAATCCAGCGCCGCGTTTTCATTGTCATTTGAGTAAGTTGAAGGCCACCGCGACCAAAAGAATTGCAGTATCGGCGCAGGTTTGATCGGACGTCGCCATGCGGAAGCAGTGCAGCTGTCCCCCGCTGCCACACTCTGCGCAATTGTGGACCCAACAGACGAAGGCAAAGCATTCGCCAGTAGCTTGGGCGTCAGGTGGCATCCCGATCTTGCGGCTCTTTTTGCAGCGGGCGAGGTTGATGGAGTTGTGCTAGCCGTTCCGAACACCGTTCATGGCGTCACTGCAATGCAATGCGTTGAGGCAGGCATTCCCGCTATTGTCGAAAAGCCCTTCACAACGGATTTAGTTGAAGGACGCAGGGTGCTTGCCGCCGCCAAAGCCGCGGGCCTTCCGCTTTTGACAGGCCATCATCGGCGCTATAACCCGTTGATACGAAAGGCTGTTGAAATCGTTCGAAGTGGCAAACTTGGTCACATCACCACCGTTCAAGCGCAAACGTGCTTCCTCAAACCTGATCACTATTTCGACGTCGATTGGCGCCGCAAGGCGGGCGCTGGCCCAGTTTACCTGAACCTGATCCACGACATTGATCTGCTTAACGCCCTATGCGGTCCGATTACCTCTGTCCATGCGATGGAATCCAATGCGGTTCGTGGGAACGAGGTCGAAGAAACCGCTGTCGTTCTGCTGAAATTTGAAAGTGGCGTTTTAGGCACTGTCAACGTGAGCGACACGGCATCGGCACCGTGGAGTTGGGAACTCACCGCACGAGAGAATGCGCATTATCCCGCGACTAGTGAAAACTGCTATTGGCTCGGTGGAACTAAAGGGTCGCTTGCCCTTCCGAACCTCGCTGTTTGGACGCACGACGGGCCGAACGGCTGGTGGTCCCCCATTTCGGCGTCGAAACCGATCTTCGAATTTGATGACCCGCTAGTTCTGCAAGTTTCCCATTTTTCTGAGGTTATCGCAGGTACCGCAGAACCCGTGGTTAGCGGCGCCGACGGGCTGGCGGCTGTTGAAGTGATCACGGCTATCAAAAGGTCCGCCGCGACTGGGAAAACAGTCGAAATCGCGAACCTTTAGAAGGCTATCGTTCTCGCACAGCGAGCGCCCAATAGTCGGCAATTGGTTTAACCAAATAGGACGCCAAAGTGCGGGGCCCAGTCGACAGAAACACTTGGGCTGGCACTCCTGCAGGAAGCGGGAACAAGTCGTCGTCTATCGCCACCTCCAAGCGGTAGGCCACCCTTCCTGTCATTTGGTCGGTGACGGTATCAGGAGAGACTAAGCGAACTACGCCACTGACCTCTGGCGTGGCGACTGCATCAACTGTCGGAAACCGAATTCGTACCGATTGGCCCAATTGAACGCTATCAATTTGGGTTGGATCAACCTCCGCCGCGATTATGCGCGGTTGGCCCATTGGAGAAATCGTCGCGATTTCCGCACCTGATGGAATTACTCCGCCGATTGTTTCGATTTGTAGGGCAGTGACAATACCGTCGATGGGCGCCCGAACAACGAGGCGATCCACGAGCGCCTCGATCAACGCTAAGCGCTCTTGTAGTTCCTCAACCCGCGACAAGGTCGTCGCTAATTCAGCCCGTGCTGCATCTCTGGTCGCGGCTTCCAAACGAAGCCCTTCGGCAACATAGCCGTCGGCGGCACCTCGCGCTTCGGTTATCGCTATTTCGATTTCGGCAATTTGCGCTTCGAGCCGCGCCTCTTCACGTTGCAAAGCGGAGACCCGATTGGCTTGTGTCAGCCCAACATTCAGCAAGGCGGCCTGAGCAACAAGTTCATCCTGAACGAGCGCGATCTGAGTACGCACCGCCGTCAACTGCCTCTCCCGCCCCGCCGCAATTGCATTTGCTTTCGCTTGCTGTTGCGCGAGCTGCAAGTGTGCCTGCGCTTGAGCCGCTCGCCCCGCCGCAAAAATTGCGTCTTGGCCGGCATCGACTGGAAGACCGTCAAAATCAACTGCAGCCGCCCCCACTGCCTCTGCCCGCAATCGTGCCGCTTGGGCCAGCAATGTCGCCAATTGCGCCTGAATGACAGAACGTTGGGCGACTAGTTCAATGCCATCGAGTGTCACAATCGAATCGCCCGCGCGCACTTCCAATCCATCTTGCACGTGGATTTGAGAAACAACACCCCCATCAGGATGCTGCACGACCTGCCGCCCAAGGGAGTACTCCACATGGCCAGATGCAATCACTGCGCCGTCGATTTCGACAGAAACTGCCCAGACTAAAAAGCCAACTAGCCCAACCAGGATGACCTGAATGCCGCGTTTCGTCGACCTGTCAGAAGAGAAATCAGCAGTCAAAGTCATGCGGGAATACCCTGCGGCTGGACGAATTTCTGAAGCACCGCATCACGTGGCCCAAAGGCGCGCATTTGACCGTCACGCAAAATCATCACCTTATTACATTCAACTAAGGCAGAGGGGCGATGCGCCATGACGACCACAACCTTTCCCGCGTTCCGCGCATTCGAAATTGCATCGTTCAAAGCCTGAACTCCAACATCGTCCAGATGTGCATTCGGTTCGTCTAAAACAAGCGCAACTGGATCACCAAAGAGCGCTCGGGCGAGGCCAATCCGCTGTTTTTGTCCACCAGAGAGCACAGTCGCGCCGTGGTCGACGACCGTGTCATAGCCATCGGGCAGCCCAAGGATCACATCGTGCGCCGACGCTGCCATGGCCGCATCTATGATCGCTTGTGGGTCGGCATCCGGCGTAAATCGCGCGATGTTCTGTGCGATGGTGCCGTTGAAAAGTGCGGCGTCTTGGGGAAGGTAACCGAAATAGCGCCCCAATTGGTCTGGATCATACTGGCTCAAGGCAACACCTCCCAGTCGAACATCACCGATTGCGATAGGCAATATCCCCACGATGGCCTTGGCAAAGGTTGATTTCCCTGCGGCTGATGGGCCAATCACTGCGATCGCATCTCCAGCGTTGGCCTTAAACGATATACCTTGGAGCGTTGGCCGTTTCTGGCGTCCTACGACAACCGCCAGATTGGTCACTTCGAGCTGTGCTGCTGGGCGGGGCAAAGGCAATCTCATTGTGCGCTGCGTGGTCATCGACAACGTCTGATCCAAAGATTTCCACGCTGAAATAGCGCGCTGCATGTGGGGCCAATGAGCGACAACCTGCTCTACAGGCGAAAGAGCTCGACCAAGCAGGATAGAACCCGCAACCATCACCCCACCTGAAATATGGCCCTGAATGACCAGAAGGGCCCCGAGGCCAAGCATACCAGACTGCATCATCATGCGCGCTGAACGACTGAGCGAGGTGACCACACCGCCAGCGTCCGAAACCTTCAGCGAGGCACCAAGCGCCCGCATCCGTAAATCCTGCCAGATATCGCCCGACACTGACGCCATCCCCAACCCACGAACGGTCTCATTATGCGCGCTAATTGCGAAGGCATGAGCGTCAGCGCGCGACGTCTCAGCAGCCTCTCGAGATTGGGGAGAGGCGGTCAGGCTGTGGTTAACCAGCGCAAAAGCGAACACAACGCCAACCCCAAATATAGCGAAGCCGCCCATCACAGGGTGGAACACGAACAAGACGCCGATAAAGATCGGCACCCAAGGCAAGTCAAAAATTGCACCCGTTCCGGCTGAGGCCAATGCCGCACGGACGACCGTCACAGAACGGAGCTCTTCGCTCGGTTGGTTCTGCATCAACACCGCATCGTAAACACGGCGATCCAAAGAAGCCTGAAATTTCGCCCCAATGCGGGCGAGCACGCGACCACGATAGATATCCAGCAGCCCCATCAGCACATAGCAATACACGACAATTGCAAACAAAACGCCCAAGGTCGCCGTCGATCGACTGATCAATACTCGGTCATAGACCTGAAGCATGAACAGCGGGCCCGTGAGCATCAAGAGATTGATGACCGCACTAAAAAGCCCAACGACAGCGAATGCACGCCAAGAAAGAGAAAGCGGACTTAGAAGGTTATTGGGGAATTTCGAAACGTGCATAGAGCACTCCGCGATTGGACTGGCTTGGCCCAATCAAATATCGATTTGGTTCAAATCTGATTAATTACGATGCCGAAAAGTAGGGCGCCCAATTCACTTCGCTCTAGCCGTATTGACAGGAAACCACGTCTCACTGAGTGTTTGATCGACCCCTTAGCAACAGGTTTCCAAATGCCGATTGCAGATTTGATTATCGAAAACGCATCCATTCTCACAATGGATCCAGAAAATCCCCGAGCAGAGGCACTGGCAGTTCAAGGCAATCGTATCATCGCCGTCGGCAACGCCACGTCGATTGCGCCATTGGCGGACCACACAACCAAGCGGATCGACGCACAAGGTTGCACTGTTCTGCCTGGACTGGTTGAGGCACACATGCACCTTTTTTGGGGCGGATATGGCTTGAAACTCCTCCAACTGACGGGCGTTAAGGGGCTGGATCAGCTAGCCCCTCGGCTGCGAGCCTATGCAGATGCTAACCCGACTGAAGGTCTACTGATCTGCAAGGCTGCGGACTACAACCTGTTCGGTGACGGGAAACATACTACGCGACAGGATTTGGACGCGGCTCTCTCCGACCGACCCGTTATTCTACTATCCAGCGATCATCATACGGCTTGGGCAAACACAATCGCATTGGAAAAAGCTGGGATCCTATATGGCGCCAAAATGCCAGTCGGATGTGAAGTCGTCATGGCCGACGATGGCACCGCAAGCGGCGAGTTGCGAGAACAATTCGCATATGCACCCGTCCTAGCCTTGCGAACCTCTGGCGGACGCGAGGATTTGGGCTTCGCGGGCTTAGAACCCTCCACACCGCCGACTGCGGAAGAAAGAGAGGAAGACCTCGACACCCTACGCAGAGGCCTCGAATACTGCGCCTCGTTTGGCTTTACCTCGCTCCACAATATGGACGGGAACTTCTATCAATTAGAATTGCTAAGGGAATTGGAGAGGCGCGGGGAACTCATCTGCCGCACCGAAGTCCCATTTCACCTCACCCCTGAAAAACCGGTTTCATCGATTATCGACGCGCTCGAGATGCGCGAACGATATTCCACGGACCGCCTCCGTTCGGGACGCATCAAAATGTTTATGGATGGCGTGATAGATAGTGGCACTGCCTTCATGTTTGAACCGTTCAGTGACGGTAGCACATGCGAACCGCTGCACACTGCTGAGAGGTTTAACGAAATTTGTATTGAAGCGGACAAACACGGCCTACAAATTTCAGTACACGCCATCGGTGATGCCGCTGTTAGGCGAACGCTTGATGGGTATGAAGCTGCTCGAAAAGCCAACGGCCCGCGCGATAGTCGCCACCGTGTAGAGCATATCGAAGTGATGCATCCTGACGATCTTCACCGTTTTGCCGAACTTGGCGTGATCGCATCGGTCCAACCTTCACATCCCCCCCTAGCGATGGACTTTCCACGCGACCCGTGGGCAGCAATGGTAGGTGAAGCTCGCTTGAAACATGCTTTCCCAGACAAGGCCCTGCGTGAAGCGAACGTACCAATCGCCTTCTCCTCAGATTGGCCAATCACCGATATTAACCCTATGCGCAGCGTAAAAGCGGCCATGACGCGCCCAAAGCTGTCAGATGATTGCCCCGACAATACCTGCACGCTCCACGAAGCCTTCCATGCCTATACGGCAGGAGGCGCGTATGCTGGTTTCGACGAGGATCGACTAGGGATGCTGAAGGCTGGGATGCTTGCTGATCTCGTGATTATGGGCAGCAATCTTGAAGATTTACCAATCGACGTGCTCGATCAAGCCAAAGCACGAACCACGATTGTTGACGGCCAGATTGTTTGGGGCGTTTAGGCTATTGCCAAACGCCGACAGCCCCTTTTTTGGGGTTACTAGGCACTGAATGTATTGAAGAATTTGTTTTGGTTGCGGGGGTAGGATTTGAACCTACGACCTTCAGGTTATGAGCCTGACGAGCTACCGGGCTGCTC
>NZ_JALNPR010000004.1 GCF_023541015.1 Marivivens donghaensis | reverse complement strand
CTTGAACGGCGCGCCTCGCCCGAAATACCTCTAATTTTTTCCAAACTTCCCAGCCTTCCGACCGTTCCGTCCGCCCCAACCGCGCCTCAGCGCCGCCGGTGAAGGGGGTTCTAAGGTTATCTCAAACTACCCGCAAGAGCCTTTTTGCAAAAAGTTCAAAAAACTTACACATCACCCGATTTTTTGTGTGTTTTCATAGGTTTGAGCAATTTCATTTCACGGAACCCAAGGTCGCACGACCGATAATTGCTGCGCCGCAGTAATTCACCCCATCCAGATATAGAGTTATCCACAGCGGCCCATACTATTGGCGGCGTTAGCGCCCTGAATCACCCCCGACTCATTCGCTGAAGCACATCGAGTCGTACCGCGAACAGCAAAACAATCGCGCCGAAATACACGAAGGGTTCGATCGGCCAGCCTTTGACCAGCCAAATAAAATGAATAGAGCCCAGCAAAACCGCTGGATATGTCAGCTTGTGGAGGGACCGCCATTGAGCCCCCATGCGACGGACACTGATATTGTTAGATGTGATCGCCAAGGGGACCAACAGCACGAAGCTCGCCATTCCGATCGTCACATAAGGACGCTTCAGAATGTCTTCCCATACACGGGACAGCGATTGGACATCTAGAACCATCCAGACTGTCAAATGGGCCAGCACAAAGAAGAAGGCCGTTACACCTAAAGCACGGCGATACTTGATAAGGTTCAATCCGGCGTATCGACGAAGGGGGGTAATACAGAGCCCTGCCACGAGAAGCTGCAGAGCCGTCGAGCCATACTCACGTTCTAAAGCGTCGATCGGCTCTGGACCCAACCCACCCGTTAGGCCGAGCCAGAACAGCCAGCCCGCCCATAAGCTCCCCACTATATATATCGGCCACGCGGGGATTTTGCGCGTGGCCCGATTGATACGATCGACGACCATCAGAAGTTTTCAGCCAAGTTCATACCATCATAGAGGCTGGCGACTTCGTCGTAGCCGTTGAACATCAGAGTATCCTGACGGCTTGCAAAGAGACCTCCGCCGATCCGACGTTCCGAGGCTTGAGACCAGCGCGGATGCGACACATTTGGATTCACATTACTATAGAAGCCATATTCCCGCGCATTAATCAGGTTCCACGTCGCAGGTGGCTGTTTATCAGTCAGCGTGATCCGAACAATCGATTTGATCGACTTAAACCCATACTTCCACGGCACCACCAAACGGATCGGCGCACCGTTCTGGTTCGCCATCGGCTCTCCGTAGATGCCTGTTGCGAGCAGCGCCAGCGGATGGCGCGCTTCATCAAGGCGGAGCCCTTCGACATAGGGGAATGGAATAACACGGCGCTGGACGCCAATCATGTTGTCAGGCTGCACGACCGTTTCAAAGGCCACATACTTGGCCGAGGATTTCACGCCAACGCGATCCAGCACATCCGCCAACTCAACGCCATTCCACGGGACGACCATCGACCACGCTTCGACACAGCGGAACCGATAGATGCGCTCTTCAACGGTCAAACCACCCAAGAGGTCGTCCAGACTATAGTCACCTGGATTATCGACCAGACCATCGACCTTGATCGTCCAATTCGACGCATCGAGCTTATGGGCGTTCTGCGCGGGGTCTTCTTTGCCCGTGCCGAACTCGTAGTAGTTATTGTAGCTGCGAATATCCGAGAGGGTATTCGGCTCTAGCGACTGCGCCAAAGCTGGCATCCCGACAAAGGACGCTCCCGCTGCCGCGATGATCTGGCGGCGATTAAGCCAAAGCTGTTTGGGCGTGATGTCTTTTTCAGTCAGGTCGTTTTTCCAACGAAAGGCCATGTGTTCCTCCGCATGTTTTGCTTTGGATACATATAGTCCATTTCGGTGTTTCGGCGCGTCACGATGCCGTTGGGGATTTGTAACGAACAGCTACGGCCTAGTGCGCGGGTCAGTCACTGACCGCAAGTTTGATACCCAATAGGCCAAAAGAGCCAGCAAAAGCCCGCTTAATCCATGTCATTACTCTAGGTCTTGCGATGACATATTCACGCGCGAGCGACGCAAAAGCGCCGTATGCGATGAACACCACAAAGGTCATCACCATGAACACCGCCGCTAGTCCAACGAGTTCGCCCGTAACATTCGTCACGTTCGGGGTGGTGAACTGAGGCAGGAAAGCCAAAAAGAAGAGTGAAAGTTTTGGATTCAGCACATTGATCAAAGTGCCTGTCAACGCAATCAAGCGATAGCTTCGGACAGGCTTTGAGGCGCCGAGGTCGATTTTGCTTTCGTCCCTGACAATGGTCCAAGCCATGTAGAAAAGATAAAGCACACCTAGAAATTTAATCACCTGAAAGGCTAAGGCGCTGGTATGCAAGAGAGCTGACAGCCCCACGATACTAGCAAATGCCGCAGGTACGATTCCTAAGGTACAGCCAAAAGCAGCCGCGACGCTAACCATCGAACCACGTTCCAAACCAATCGCTAATGTGTAGATCACTCCTGTTCCTGGCAGCAGAACAACCACGAGCGAAGTTAGGAAAAACTCAATCGACATCACCAACACCCCAAATACGGGAGTAGCTTTGACGATGCAGTGTGTTGTGTCAACAAACCAGTACCCAGACCTCAGAACAAAAACGGCGGGGAATTCCCCGCCGTCTGGTTTTTTAATGAACGACCGCGTCGTCTGGTTTCGGGCGATTACTTCCGCCAATCCGATCGCCTATGATCAACCCTTCTGCGCCAGCAGACACAGCTATCGTGTCACCGTCCTTCACATCACCAGCCAGCAGAAGTTCTGCCAGCGGGTCTTGCAAGGCGCGTTGAATGACGCGTTTCAGTGGTCGAGCCCCAAAGACGGGATCATAGCCCTCATCCGCCAGCCACTTGCGTGCGCCCTCATCAAGGTTGAGCGAGATCGTGCGACCATCAAGACGTTTCTGCAGACGCGCCAGTTGGATATCGACAATGCCACCCATATCCGCACGGCCCAGACGGTCAAAGATAATCGTCTCATCCAGACGGTTCAGGAACTCGGGGCGGAAGTGCGCCCGCACTGCGTCCATCACATCGCGTTTCGCCTGCCCCGCATCTGCACCATCGGGCAACTGGCTCAGAGCTTGCGCGCCAAGGTTCGAGGTCAGAATGATCAACGTCTGTTTAAAGTCCACAGTGCGGCCCTGACCATCCGTCAAAACGCCATCGTCGAGAACCTGTAACAGTACGTTGAACACATCAGGGTGCGCCTTTTCGACCTCATCAAAGAGGACAACCTGATAGGGACGTCGACGAACCGCTTCAGTCAACACACCGCCCTCGTCATATCCGACATACCCCGGAGGGGCGCCGATCAAACGGGAAACCGCGTGCTTCTCCATGAACTCGGACATATCGATGCGGACCATCGCATTGTCATCGTCAAAGAGGAACTCAGCCACTGCTTTGGTCAGTTCGGTTTTACCCACGCCCGTCGGCCCGAGGAACAGGAACGACCCAAGCGGGCGATTTTCATCGTTTAGACCCGCACGGGCACGGCGGACAGCATTCGCAACAGCACGAACGGCGGCTTTCTGTCCGATGACCCGTTTGTGCAGGCCGTCTTCCATGCGGAGCAGCTTTTCACGCTCACCTTCCAGCATCTTGCTGGTCGGGATACCCGTCCAACGCTCAACGACTTCGGCAATCTGTTCAGGGCGAACGGCCTCTTCGACCATTTGCTCGCCTTCCAGCGCCTCAGCTTGGGACAAGTCACGTTCCAACTGCGGGATGACGCCATAGGACAGCTCACCCGCCTTCGCGAGGTTACCTTCGCGTTTCGCGATTTCCAGATCAGCCCGCGCTTTGTCGAGCTTTTCTTTGAGCGCACGCGCACCTTCCAGCTTGTCCCGCTCTGCCTGCCATTTGGCAGTCATGGCGTCCGCTTTTTCCTGCAAGTCCGACAGTTCCTGACGCAACTTGTCCAAACGTGTCTTCGACGCGTCGTCATCCTCTTTCTCGAGAGCAACCGCCTCGATCTGCATTTGCAGTATCTGACGATCCAGCGCGTCGAGCTCTTCGGGCTTGCTGTCTACTTCCATACGCAGACGACTTGCGGCCTCGTCCACGAGGTCGATGGCCTTATCCGGCAGGAAACGATCCGTGATATAACGGTGCGACAGCGTTGCCGCAGCGACCAGAGCGGAGTCCGAGATACGAACGCCGTGGTGCAGCTCGTACTTCTCTTTAATACCGCGCAGGATCGAAATCGTGTCTTCGACCGTCGGCTCCTCAACCTGAATAGGTTGGAACCGCCGCGCCAAAGCAGCGTCTTTCTCTACATACTTGCGATATTCATCGAGGGTCGTCGCACCAACACAGTGCAATTCACCACGCGCAAGCGCGGGTTTGATCAGGTTGGCCGCATCCATCGCGCCGTCCGACTTCCCTGCCCCAACGAGCGTATGCATCTCGTCGATGAAGAGAATGATCTCTCCGGCGGCAGCTTCGATTTCTTTCAAAATCGACTTAAGACGCTCTTCGAATTCACCGCGGTATTTCGCACCAGCAATCAGCGCACCCATGTCGAGCGCGAGTAGCTTTTTGTTACGCAGGGATTCAGGCACGTCACCATTCACGATCCGAAGGGCGAGTCCTTCAGCAATCGCGGTTTTACCAACACCCGGCTCACCAATGAGAACTGGGTTGTTCTTGGTCCGACGGGACAGAACCTGCATCGAGCGGCGAATTTCTTCGTCCCGACCAATGATCGGATCGATTTTCCCCTGCTCTGCAGCTTCGGTTAGATCACGGGCATATTTCTTGAGTGCGTCGTAGCCTTCTTCGGCAGACGCACTGTCGGCAGTCCGACCTTTGCGCACGGTATTAATAGCTGCGTTCAGGCCCTGCGCCGTCACTTTCCCAGCTTTCAGCGCATCCGCAGCGGCAGATTTCACAATCGCCAACGCAGTCAGAATGCGCTCCACGGGGACAAAGCTATCGCCCGCCTTCTGCGCGAGCGTCTCGGCTTCGGACAGAACTTTGCCTGTCGCGCTGTCCAGATACACCTGACCAGCATCACCCGACACCTTTGGCATCTTTGTCAGCGACAGCTCATTCGCCTCAACGACAGCCGCCACATTACCGCCAGCAGCCGTAATGAGGTTCGCGGACAGACCCTGATCGTCGTCCAGCAAAGCTTTCAACACATGTTCGGGGGCGAGCCGCTGATGGCTCTCTCTCATTGCGATCGTTTGCGCTGCTTGGATGAAGCCGCGCGACCGCTCCGTGAACTTCTCTAAGTTCATCGCAGTTCTCCTTCTCTAAGCACCCGCCAATTTGATCCGCCCACTGAGCGGCACGGATCGTATCGGGCCTTCGTTAATAAGATGGGGAGCAACGGCGCATCTTGCAAGATTCCAGTGCTTAAAAATCGGTGGGTTTCTAGCTAAGACTACCCCTTCTGTCTGCCGTTATTGACAAGGTATCGCAAAGGTAGGAGCGTACTACGGGCCAAGTTGATCACATCAGCCAAAAGGCCGCCTGATTATCGCGGCCTATGACAAAACTCTTGCCGACTTGGCCGAGGTCCCCGCGAAAACAAAGCCAAAAGACATGCCCAAGCAGGCCAAGCCATAAGCCCATTCCTTGACATAGAGAAAGCAGAGCCCCAAGAGAGGCCAACCCATCCTCAAGGAGCTTTCCCATGTCGAACGACCGCCTGATTGTTGCCCTCGATGTCCCGAACGTCATTCAAGGTCTCGAGCTTGCCAAAGAATTGGGCGACGCCGTTTCTTTCTACAAGATCGGCCTTGGGATGCTCACTGGCGGCGGCTTGGCCCTCGCGAACGAGCTGAAACAGGAATACGGCAAACGAGTTTTCCTCGACATGAAGTTCTTTGACATCGGCGCAACGGTCGAAGCTGCCGTTCGCGGCATTGCTCAGTTCGGTTTGGATTTTCTGACCGTCCACGGCGACCCACATGTCGTTCGCGCCGCAAAAGAAGGTGCCGCTGGCAAAGACCTCAAAATCCTCGCTGTAACTGTCCTAACGTCTCTTGATCGCGCTGACCTTGATGCCTCTTGCTACAAAGACGGCACAGTTGCCGACATTGTGACGGAACGCGCAGCGCGTGCAATGGAAGCTGGCGCTGACGGTGTGATCGCTTCTCCGCATGAGGCGGCGTTGATCCGTGCCTTGCCCGAGGCAGCTGGCAAACTCATCGTCACCCCAGGCGTCCGTCCCGCTGGCGCCGCATTAGGCGACCAAAAACGCGTTATGACCCCGGGCGAAGCCATTGCGAATGGTTCGGACCATGTAGTTGTTGGCCGCCCGATCTGGACAGCCGAAAACCCTCGCGCAGCAGCAGACGCCGTCAACGCAGAGATCGCCGCCGCGCTCAAAGCGTGACCGTAGTGCACTGACAACGCGGCGGTTTCACCCCTGAGGTCGCCGCACCCCTAACCTAACGTATAAGTTGCATCACCAACCGCGACAGGCGGTTTGCTCCACTGGGTAGCTTCGTCCAATCAGTCCATTCTGATACCGTTATGCGAAAGACGAGTATCGTTTGAGTTGTGTTTACGGAGACGTGTGATGCAGACCATCACTCTAGGTGAAATTTACTATAATGACGCCATTGGAGCCTACGAGGCCCGCGTCGACGTGCAACGCGATCAAGGCACATATCGCTATCCCTGCCTCTTCAAAGGCCCACGCGACCTAGAACGTGATCAGGTCCAAATGGGGCTGGTGCGTCAGGCATTGGGAATGTCCGATACTTTTTGGCACAAACCCGCGCCGGAAATTTTGACGACTTTCGTATCAGGACCAGTGCCGCAAGCGTGATCCCCGCTTCCCAGCGGCGCACTGGTCCCTTCTGGCAACCCCACAGCCAGAAGGGACTAGTATAAAGTCGTCAGCGCCATCCGAAGTCTGATCTGCAACGACGGGATAGCATCTGGCAAATCAAGGAAATCTTGAACTGGCATAAACCGCCATTCCTGCCCCTCTCGGCCAAATGTCACATCGGCCTCAGTCAGGTCTCCCCAAAGAACCGCAAAGAAATGCACGGTATCACCTGTGGGTCCGGGTTGTTGGCTATGGTAGAACACGCGATGCTCTGAGAGGGACAAACCGACCTCTTCGCGCGTTTCACGTTGAGCGGTTTCAAACGGCGTTTCATCGTTTTCACGACCACCCCCCGGGAAGTCCCAGCAATCTGGCCACGGAATGTTGGGTTTATCGTCTCGACGAATAACGAGCACATCGTTGCCCCTGAGGATCGCAACCTTTGCGCCATCAAAACTATCGTCAAACATAACCGCCCCGCTGGCCCTTCGGATCGGTGAAAGGCTATACTGCAAAGATAGCCATGAAGCATCCAGATGCCAGCCCTTTGTAAAGATTGCCTGACTCAATTCGACAGCGGCTCGCGCTGCCCATCATGCCGCAGTCCGCGCGTCGTGATGCATGATGAACTGTGGGATTTGTCGATCGCACATATGGACTGCGATGCCTTTTATGCCAGTGTTGAAAAGCGGGATAATCCAGAGCTGCAGGACAAACCCGTCATCATCGGAGGTGGCAAACGCGGCGTCGTCTCCACGGCTTGCTATATCGCCCGCATACGAGGCGTTCGTTCGGCGATGCCAATGTTTCAGGCCCTCAAGCTTTGTCCTGACGCAGTGGTGGTCCGCCCACGGATGGACGCTTACGCCGAAGCCTCCCGTGCGGTCCGCGCTCTGATGGATGAACTCACACCCCAGATTGAACCATTGTCGTTGGACGAAGCGTTCTTGGACCTGACGGGGACCGCCCGATTACATGGCGCGCCGCCAGCGATTATGCTGGCCCGTCTTGTTAAACGGATGAAGGAAGAATTGGGCCTCAGCGGGTCAATCGGCCTTTCCCACAACAAATTCCTCGCCAAAGTGGCGTCCGACCTCGACAAACCCCGTGGGTTTTCGGTGATCGGTAAGGCGGAGACCGTAGACTTCCTAAAACCCAAACCTGTTCGATTGATCTGGGGGATCGGCCCAGCCACTCAAGCCTCACTCGACAAGGCAGGCATCCATACCATCGGCGACCTGCATCGCTGGGAAAAAGATCAGCTTACGGAACGGTTCGGGCAAACAGGCGAACGGCTCTTTCATTTAGCACGCGGCGAAGATTTCAGACGGATTTCTCCAAACGCACCTGTGAAGAGTATCTCAAAAGAAACCACGTTTTTTGAGGATACTTCTGACCCCGATGTCCTAGACGGCCACCTTTGGCGACTCTCTGAACAAGTCAGTGCACGCGCCAAGGCAAAAGACAAGGCAGGCCGCGTTGTCACGCTGAAGCTCAAGACCAAAGCGTTCAAGACCATCACCAAACGGCAAAGCCTTCACCAGCCCACACAAATGGCGGACACGATTTATCGCGTGGCGAGGTCACTATATGACGCGGCTGGCAACACAGGACCGTTTCGACTGATTGGCGTCGGCATAAGCGACCTAACCGCAGCCCAAGATGCCGACCGCGAAGGGGACCTTTTGGACCCAGATGCATGCCGTCGGGCCAACGCGGAACGCGCAACCGATAAAATCCGCGCAAAGTTCGGGACTGACGCGATCAAAAAGGGACGTGCCCTGCGCTGACTACTCGGCAGCTAATGGAACCTTACGCGATCCCAGCGCGGCAATCTCAGACGCCGCAGCCATAAGTTTCGACTGCAATTCGTCAAACTCTGGCAAAATCTCAAGCGTCGCCTCATTCATATAAAGAGAACGATCAATCTCTACCTGCACCGCGTGCTGGGATCGAACGGGGCGACCATAGGCAACCGTGCTGTAGGCGCCCGCGAACGGGGCGTTCCGAGCAACCCGAAGCCCCTGCCCCTCAAACGCGGCTGCAATTTGATCCACCAACCGCGCCGAAGCCGCCGCCCCAAACCGATCCCCGATCACGACATGAGGCCGTTCGCCTGACTTTCGCGCGGCATCCAGCGCCTCTCTCGGCATCGAATGGCAATCGATCAAGATTGATTCTCCGAACAGCCTAAAACTCTGATCCAAGAGGGCCGTCAGTTTATCGTGATACGGATACCAATAGGTTTGAAGCCGCGAATACGCCTCTTCTAACGTCAGTTTCCCGCGATAAATTGACCTCCCCCCTGCGACGACACGAGGAATCACACCCAGCCCCGATCCGACGCGCGGATTGTGAACGTTTCGACGCACACCTTCGATCAATGCAGGATCAAGTTCATCCGCAGCCCTATTCAAATCCACAAATGCCCGTGGCACCTGCGCCACCAAAAACGGGGCACCATAGTCAATCACCTTAGAAAACAGGCGATCGACGTGGGCATCCTCAGATGACCGAATCGTTTGATGGTCCAAAACCGCCTGCCCACCGAACAACGCCAAATCCGCCTTTCCGCTGTGCGGAGACGCAAAAACAACGCTTGTTGTGCGCGTTACTGGCTCATTCAGGACAAAGGGCGTAAGGGTCATCATCACTCCGGCTTATAAAAATAGAATAGAGCATGAATCTGTTTTACCGAAAGCCCTTGATCCCCCCTCCGACTCCTTTTATAGAGCCGCTCACCCGACGCGGATTTCCGCGTCTTGTTTTTTCAAGACGTATGAGAAATGCAAGGGTCATGGGCGGTTAGCTCAGCGGTAGAGCACTACGTTGACATCGTAGTGGCCACTGGTTCGATCCCAGTACCGCCCACCATGGAATCACTGGCCTTCGGGCTTAAACGAAACACAGGCGCAATCGCCGCGCCGCGACTAGGAGATGAACCATGAAAGTTCGCAACTCCCTCCGCTCGCTCAAGCAGCGCCACCGCGATTGCCGCATCGTGCGCCGTAAGGGCCGCGTCTACGTTATTAACAAGACGCAGCGTCGCTTCAAAGCTCGTCAGGGCTAATCGAAGCAACACCGGATTAGAGGCCGTGTTCCGAAAGGAACGCGGCCTTTTTCTTTGCCCCGCGCGAGGTCGGGAAAACCACCTGTAGCAGAGTTAAGTGGTAGCCAGACGCCACCTCGCCCGTTACCATTTGGTCAAATCCATTTCAGTGCGGGGTAATTCGATGACACCTTTCTTTAGACCTCTCTTAGTGGGAGCAGGCTTGGCTGTCGTTTCGACTGGCGCGGCCTTTGCCCAAGATTTCTGCGGCGGCATCGGGTCGAACGGCCAATGGATCGGCGGCGATGAAACCGCCTCGGACATTTCGACAACAACTGAGTTCCAAGAACAGATGGCGCTGGTGCTCGGCGGTAATAACTATGTGTCCTTGTTTACTCTCAGCGCACCGACCGATGTCCGCATCGAAGCCCAAGGTCGCGGGGGCGGCGACCCTGTGATCGACGTTTATGATGCTACTGGCGCAGTGGTGGTATCGGATGACGATTCCGGTGGCGACGGCGCATCCCGCGCGGAACTGACACTGGATGCAGGCACCTATTGCGTTGCAATGCGGAGTTTCGACGCCGCCCCGATGACGGGTTTTGTCCGCGTCGGCCGCTATGAACACGAAGCTCTCACCACTGGCATGTCGGATGGCGGCTATGGTGATAGCGGGTCAACTTACTGCGACTCTTCTACCCTCGCGAACCAACTGCCATTTGGCACCCCAATGACGGGCTCAGCCAACGACGCCCCACACTGGCGTTTCACACTTGATACCGCGATGCCTGTCGTCATCACCGCCGAGAACAGCGACGCTGACCCCTACATCACCCTCTACAGCAACGACGGTGGCTATATTGACGAGAACGATGACTGGGATGGCCTGAACTCCCGTCTGGAACTGATGAACCCGCTCGAAGCTGGCAGCTACTGTATCGCGCTCACGGCTCTGTCGGACAGCACATTGCCGATCACATTAACCGTAGAGGAACTGGATGTTGAAGCCGCAATGCGTGGCTCATATGACCGCGCCGAAGCCGCTCCGCCACTCGACGGAAGCTATCCAGTGACCGCGCTCGGGGAACTGAAAACCCGCCAGCGTGTGGACCTGCAAAACAGCGCGACAGCCACGTGGTATAGTCTCGACGTTTATGACGGTGGCCTCGTGCTGGCCGAAGCGATCTCGGTCAATGGAGAGGGCGATCCATATCTAGTGCTGTTCGATGACCTAGGGCGGCAGATTGCTTACAACGATGACACCAACGGTTTGGACCCGCTTGTGACGGCACGGATCACCACAGGCACTTATTTGCTGGCTGTTGGGGAATATGGCGACGGCGCTGGATCACCAGTACGAATGGTGATCGAACGCTACGTCCCAGCACGGTAATTCTAAAAAGCCCCCTTTTCAGGGGGCTTTTTTATCGCCCGAGGTTTCCAACCGCATCGGCAAGCAGCCGCACCAGCGTTGCCTCATTCAGATAGCCGATCCCGTCGACTTCGGAATTGGTTTGATACCTGCGAATGGCACGGCGCGTATCGTCGTCAAATGTACCGTCGATCACACCTGGCGATAGCCCCATTTGCCCGAGGCGTAGTTCGACCAAACGACGGGTCAGCGCGTTCAACTCTAACGCAGCTTCTGCTGCCTGTGCGGCCTCCAACTCTGGCGCGATCTCTTGTTCCTCGGTCAGGGCGGCGATCCGTGCCTGAGCTTCGCCGACAAATTCACCTTCAGGGTAGACCGAGAGGTATTCCTGATACGCACCAATAGCATCGACGCCCGACGCCCTATCCCACGCGGCCGTTTCTGCCGCCTCTGCCGCACGACGTTTGCCATCTTGGATTGCCGCAAGCCGATCGGTGGCCAGTTCAGCAAAGACACCGTCAGGGTAGCGATCCAGATAGGCTCTCAGCCCAGGTTCGTCACCAACCGCCCCCGTTTCATCCCAATACGTTCGATCCAATAGCTCTGCCTCGCGACGGCGGCGTTCGGCTTCTGCCTCCAGCTCGGCGGACCGTCGGGCGGCTTGCGCATCGAGACGCGCAATTTGATCTTGGGTCAGATAGGAGGACTGAGAATACCCATTCTCTTGCTGCCAATTCGTGATGGCTTGCCGTGTCCCTGCCCCGAAAATCCCGTCGATCCCGCGCGTGTTGTAGTCGAGCAGGGACAGGTCACGCTGAATTTCGCGCCGCGCATCGCGGCTTAGGCCCAAGGCTTCTTCGATCAAACGATCCTGACGGTTTGGTTCGGTCATGATCTCGTTGATCAGCCGTTCAGCATCCGCGATGTGTTTGCCGTTCGGAAAACGGCGAATGTAATTGCGATAGGCATCCGCAGAATCCAGCGCCTGCGCCCCTTCCCAAAGGGCATCATCAGCCCCAGTGTCGGACGCCTGTGAAGTTTGCGGCACGGGCACTACAGACGGACGCATCGGCATGATCACGTGACTGCGTGGTGTGTATCCTTTGACCGTGAGGCCGTAATCTTCGAAGTAAGGAACGATGTCTTCTTGAGGTTGGGTCAGCACCGTTTCTGCGAAGGATGCGACGTCGCGGACTGAGCCCGACACCACGGTAACGCCCTGCGGAATGGACAAGGCTCCGACACCTACGGAAATCCACGGATCGTATTGCGCAGCTTCTGCATCAACACCGAGCAGCAAAATGGCCTCGCCCGCCGCACCAGCCATGACCGTCAACAGGCTATCGACAGAGACCGCCGTCGATCCCAGCGTTAGGAACGACGGCTCTGCCGCGTCGGCGGTCAGAAGCCACGTCCTCTGGCCGTCAGTCACAAAACGACCAGACAACGCAACAACGATGCGATCGGCCTCTGCGGTCGCGGTGGCGAACTCTTCTAACGATGTTGCTGTTGTATCAACCCGACCATTGCGGAGCGTCGTGACGCTAAAGCCCAAGGCCTCTAGCCCGTTCGCAGCATCCAACACGTCAGCCGCGCGCGGAACCGATCCCAGTCGCTCGTAACTATCGTTCCCCAAGAGGAGCGCCGCATCATCGGCCCATGTAGCCCCTGCCATGACGGCAAGAGCGGCGGAGGTCAGTAGATAACGGCGCATATAATCCTCATCAGTCGTATTTACGGCGGTCCTCGATCACGATGCCATCACGGGGAAGGCTCCCCATCGCGCAGATCTCAACCCGCCCTTTTAGTTTGAGCGTTTCATGAACCGATTGTGAAATCTCGTTCACGTTACCAGCCAGCGTTTCCACCAAGACATGGAGGACGTCCGTCTCGCCTTCGCGGTCCACAACGACACGTGCACGGGCCACATCAGGATGCTTTGCCACTAGGGCCGCGACCTGTTCCGGACGCACAAACATGCCTTTGACCTTGGTCGTCTGGTCGGCACGACCCATCCAGCCTTTGATACGAGTATTGGTGCGGCCACACGCGCTCTGCCCCGGCATCATCGCGCTTAGGTCGCCTGTCGCAAAACGGATCAATGGGTAGTCAGGGTTCAACGAGGTCACCACCACCTCGCCCACTTCGCCGACAGCGACAGGATCACCCGTCCCTGGGGTGACGATCTCAACAATGACGCCTTCATCAATAATCAGGCCATCGTTCTCGATCGCTTCATATGCCACGTTTCCAAGGTCCGCCGTCGCGTAGCACTGCAGACACTTGATGCCGCGATCATGGTAGTACTGGCGCAAGGACGGGAACAACGCGCCGCCAGAAACTGCGGCTTTTGTGATCTTCAGCGTCTCGCCCATTTCGTCGGCTTTCTCGAGGATCACCTTAAGAAAATCAGGCGTGCCCGCATAAGCCGTCGTGCCGATATCAGCAGCCGCACGCACTTGCAGTTCCGTTTGACCAACGCCCGCAGGCAATACGGTCGCACCGACCGCACGCGCACCGTTTTCAAAAATCATACCCGCAGGTGTCAGGTGATAGCCGAAACAGTTCTGAACGATATCACCCTCACCAATACCAACGGCAGACAAGAAGCGGCCAATACGCCACCAGTCGTGGCTGGTATTCCCAGGCTCATAGATCGGGCCCGGCGATTGGAACACATGCGCGAAACCAGTAATCGGCCCCGTGAAACCACCGAGCGGAGCATTCTGTTTTTGCGCCTCAACAAGGGCTGATTTGCGTGTCATAGGAAGAGCAGCGAGGTCATCGACCGATTTAATCGCGTCAGCTGACACATCAGCCAAAGTCGTCGCATAGGCTGGCAACGCCTGTGCACGGCGGATTTGTTCAGGAAGCTCTTTGGCAATCGCTGCGGCACGATCTGCATCGGACCGCGTTTCCAAATCACTAAAATACCTGCTCATCTCTGCATCTCCTGATCGGTGCAGCTGTCCTCATGCTGGGCCAACTGCGGGTTGATTATCAATAGCGCCGATTACGGCGCCTCAAACTGGGCCATTTCCTGCCGTTCGTGATGCGGTTATGATCGCCAAAACGACAGGACGAGTTATGAAGCAGACCTTCCCGCCCATCAGCCCCGATTTCATGGGGGACAAACTGGATACCCGTATCATCTTGCACGAAGCGCTGATGATCTGCGAATTGGTCTACGAAGGACTGTATTTTCATACGTCGGCTGACGCGAACGCCTTTTTTGATCGGGTCGAAGAACGGCTTGCGGAAACGGGCGAACCTCTCTGGTTCTTCTTGGTAAACTCGACCGACTACCGAATTGATGGCGACGCGTGGTTTGCGTTCACGAAGCGCGGCACTGATATGAAAGAGTATCACGCCATGGGTCTCGCCCACTACGACATGTCCGATTTTAACATCAAACATGTTGCAAAGACCAAAGGCACCGACCAGCACGATCCGACCAATTTTACCACGCGTGACGACGCAGTTACCTACTTGAAGTCCTTGCCGTCCAAACGTCGCGAGCGCATCTTTCGGTCGCCCAACTACCAAAAGCCCGAGATCGTCAAACGTGTTCATTTCGACCGCGCTCAGCAGATTTGCGAAATCGATCTGCATGGGATCAGCTTTGAACACTCGCGAGATGTAAACGACATCTTCAACTGGATCGAAGAGTTGATCCGCCAAACCCGTCAGCCGTGGTGGGTTCTGTGGAACTACAACGATACGCGGATCCAGTCGGCGGCTTGGGTGCAATACGACGCGCGCGCGCGGCAGTTTCGCGAAACCTGCGCCTTGGGTGCGGTTCGGTTTGCTGTGGGCAGCGAAACCGAAACCGACATCCGACTGCGGCACGAAAGCCGCGGCACACGGCCCAACATTCGCAACACGCGGGACGAAGCCCTTGCGCGTTTGGCCGAAATGCAGGCCGAGGCCGCGCAAAACGCTTAGAGCCAGCGTTTGCGGCGGCGATAGGACCGCACGTCGCGGAAGGATTTACGGCCTTCTTCAGAGACGCCCAGATAGAATTCCTTCACATCTGGGTTCTCGCGCAATTCTGCGGCAGGGCCTTCCATCACGACGCGGCCAGATTCCAGAATATAGCCGTGGTGCGCATAACGAAGCGCCACGTTGGTGTTCTGTTCCGCCAGCAAGAAGGACACGCCTTCACGTTCGTTAAGGTCTTTCACGATCTCAAAGATTTCTTCAACGAGCTGCGGCGCGAGACCCATTGACGGTTCGTCCAACAGAATCGTTTCGGGGCGGCTCATGAGCGCACGTCCAATGGCACACATCTGCTGTTCACCACCCGAGGTGTAGCCAGCCTGTGATTTGCGACGCGTTTTGAGGCGCGGGAAATAGTTATAAACCATCTCAAGATCGTCAGCGACCTTAGAGCCGCCGTCACGACGGGTATAAGCACCCGTCAAAAGGTTCTCTTCGATGGTCAGGTGTTCAAAACAGTGACGGCCTTCCATCACCTGAATTACGCCCTTTTTCACCAAATCTTCGGGCGACAGTTGATGCACAGCTTCGCCGCGATACTGGACGCTTCCCTTAGTGACTTCGCCACGTTCGGAATGCAAAAGGTTCGAAATCGCCTTGAGCGTTGTGGTTTTGCCAGCACCGTTTCCGCCGAGAAGGGCTGTGATACCCCCTTTTGGAACCGTGAGCGACACACCTTTGAGAACGAGGATCACGTGATTGTAGATCACCTCGATGTTGTTCACCTCAAGCAGTGTTTCGGTTTTGCCTGCATCCAACATTTATGTGCACTCCGTTCGGTCAGAATGGCGCGGGCGGATTGGCCCGCCCGCGCCGTATTGGCTTAGTTACAGGCCGGTGTGATGTTGTTTTCAGCAGCGTATGCGGCTGCGTCTTCTTCCACCAATTTACCGATCAGTTCACGATCAGATGCGATCAGGTCGGTTACGAGGCTCCAAGTCTGGGTGTCTGCATCCCACTGCTGGATGTAAGCGAGACCCGGACCACCGTGGTTCTGGCACGATACGTCGAATGCCGGACCGAAGCCTGCCATGCCCAGCTCTTCCATGCGAGCGTCGGTGATGGACAGTGCTTCCATACCTGCGCGCATTTCAGCAGCGGTGATATCGCCATGACCTGCGATCTCTTGTGCTGTGCGTGCAGCTTCAGCAGCGAGCATCGCGGCATACATACCGCGCGAGTAGAGAACGGAGCCGATTTGGTCGCCAGCGCCAGCAGCCAGACCCTTGTCTACAACGTGGGCTTGGATGTCAGCATAGACCGGGAAATCGGTGCCGATTGCGTGCATGTTCAGAGCTTTGTAGCCGTCTGCACCTGCGCCAGCTGGCACTACGTCGTTTTCAGAACCCGACCACCATACGCCGATGAAGTGATCCATCGGGAAGTTGATGTTCGATGCTTCCTGAATTGCGACCTGGTTCATAACACCCCAGCCCCACATCAGAACGTAGTCCGGACGTTCGCGGCGGATTTGCAGCCACTGGGATTTCTGTTCCTGACCTGGGTGGTCAACAGGGATCTCGGTCAGTTTAAAGCCCATCTGAGCCGACAGGTCCTGCAGGGTGCGGATCGGTTCCTTACCATATGCAGAGTTGTGGTAGACCAGAGCGATCGACTTACCTTCGAGGCTGCCGCCTTCGAGGTCAGTGATGTGGTTGATCGCGATGGATGCACCATCCCAGTAGTTAGCAGGGTAGTTGAATACCCAAGGGAAGGTCGCGCCGTCCATTGCCGACGTACGGCCATAGCCCATGGTGTGGAGCGGAATACCGTCTGCCGAAACTTTGGGGATCAGCTGGTAGGTAATACCAGTTGACAGCGGTTGATAGATAAGAGCGCCAGCGCCGATGTCTTTGGTCGATTCATAGCACTCAACGCCTTTTTCGGTGTTGTAGCCAGTTTCACACTCTGGAACGTCGATGCGAACACCGCCGATACCACCGTCACGCTCGTTGAGCATGGTGAAGTAGTCCATGTAGCCATCCGCAAACGGAATACCGTTCGCAGCGTAGGGGCCGGTCCGGTACGACAGCGACGGGAACACGAGGTCCGCCATCGCGGGGCCGGCAACCAGTGCGCTGGTCAATGCCAGTGCTGCAATTTTCTTCATTTTCATCGGTTATTTCCTCCCAAGTTGGTTACCGATTAAGTGTGCCCGATTTATCGGGTCGTTTAGTGGGCGCGGGGGCTCCTCCTTCCCCCGTCACCGCATGTGGTCATCCTAGTACGGGAACGGCCACAATCTCAGTTTTTCTTTTGCAACGCGCCAGAGCTGCGCGAGACCGTGCGGTTCCGCGATCAAGAAGATCACGATCAAGGCACCCACGATTACGAGCTGCAAGTGAGACACGATGTCTGTCGGCCAACCCAGCACGTCCACGCCAACGATCTTGAGCGCAACAGGAAGCAGCACAAGGAAGGCTGCGCCAGCGAACGACCCAAAGATGCTGCCCAGACCACCGATGATGACCATGAACAGGACAAGGAACGATTTGTTGATGCCAAAGGCTTCGCCCACTTCGACCGCGCCGAGGTAAACTGCAAAGAACAGTGCGCCCGATACGCCGATAAAGAAGGACGACACAGCAAAAGCCGAGAGTTTTGCAGTCAGCGGGTTCACACCGATGATCTCTGCCGCGATGTCCATGTCGCGGATCGCCATCCACTTACGACCAACCGAACCGCGAGTCAGGTTGCGTGCGATGATGCCAGCAGCCGTTACGAAGACGAGACAGATCAGGTATTTTGCCCATGCTTCGGTGTTCGGACCAGTGACGAGCACGCCAAATACAGTGCGTTCTGGTGCGTTGATCTGACCAGAAGCCGAGTAGTTGTAGAACCACGGCACCTTGTTAAAGAGCCAAACGAGGAAGAACTGCGCCGCGAGGGTTGCCACAGCGAGGTAGAACCCTTTGATCCGCAGCGACGGCAGACCGAATAGAACGCCCACAATTGCGGTGATACCACCCGCAAGGATCACGTGGATCATGATGCTCACGTCAGGGAATGCGGTCATCAGCTTGTAGGCTGCATAAGCGCCAACAGCCATAAAACCACCCGTGCCGAGCGATACCTGACCACCGTAACCGACCAGAATATTGAGGCCGATTGCAGCAATCGCGTAGATCAGGAACGGAACAAACAGCGCGTTTGCCCAGTAGTCGTTGATGATGAACGGGATCACCAGATAGGCAATCGCCAGAACAGCGTAGTAGCGATAGCGGTCAAACTTGATCGGGAAGGTTTGGTTATCCGCACCGTAGCTTGTCTTAAAGTCGCCTGCTTCACGGTAGAACATCAGACAATTCCTCCTTCACGATGGTGCTCACGCGGCACTTGATTGCTGCATTTTGAATAGCCGGTCATTTCCGAATGACGCACCAGCCAGAAGTATGCGACGACCCCAATTGCTGCCCCAACAAAGGCAAGGATAGCCGCGGTTACCATTTGTCCGCCGTTCGTAATGTCTGCGGACAGAGCGAGGTAGCCGAATGCCCAGAACCCAGACCATGCAACTACGTTCACGATTGCGACGAGTTTCTGCATGATCAGACCCTTTCGATGATCTTCTCGCCAAACAGACCTTGCGGACGGAAGACGAGGAAAAGCAGCGCCAGAACATAAGCGAACCAGTTCTCGGTCGCGCCGCCAATCATTGGGCCGACGGAGTATTCGAACAGTTTCTCACCCACACCGATGATTAGACCACCGACGATCGCACCAGGGATCGAGGTGAAGCCACCGAGCATCAGAACGGGCAGAGCCTTCAGCGCGATGAGTGACAGCGAGAACTGAACGCCAGACTTCGCACCCCACATGATCCCAGCCACAAGAGCTACGAAACCAGCGAGCGACCAGACCAGAACCCAGATGAAGTTGAGAGAGATACCAACAGACAGAGCTGCTTGGTGATCGTCGGCCACAGCGCGCATCGCACGTCCCTGTTTGGTGTATTGGCTAAAGATAACGAGAACAGCCACAAGGATCGCCGCGACGATTGCAGCGACAACGTCGAGCTGGTCAATGAAGAAGCCGTAGAAGTCATCACCCCCAAGGAACGCGGTGTTTTCTTCGATCCAGAGGCTCGCACCCTGTGGCAGGCCAACATCAAGAGTTTTGATATCGGAACCCCACATCAGGTCGCCCACGCCTTCAAGGAAGTAAGCAAGACCGATGGTCGCCATGAACAGAATGATCGGTTCCTGACCAACAAGGTGGCGGAAGATGTATTTCTGAACGAGCCACGCAAAACCAACCATCACAACCATCGTCAGAATGATCGCCAGCAATGCTGGAATGTGCCAACCGAAGTCGTGGATTTGCGTTCCAAAGACCGCGTTGATCAGGTGTGAGAAAGGAACTTGCCCTTCCATGATGCCCACGAGGGTTAGCGCCGCGAACAGCGCCATCACACCCTGAGCGTAGTTGAAGATACCCGACGCTTTGAAGATCAGAACAAAGCCCAATGCAACCAGAGCGTAGAGAACGCCAGCCATCAGGCCGTTCAGGATAACTTCTATCGTGTAGTAAAAATCAGCACCCATGACGTGTCTCCTTAGTCATGCGAAACGCCGAGGTAGGCGTCGATCACATCTTGGTTGTTGCGAACTTCATCGGGGGTTCCGTCACCGATCTTACGGCCGTAATCCATCACGACGACGCGGTCAGAGAGGTCCATAACCACGCCCATATCATGTTCGATCAGCGCGATTGTGGTGCCGAATTCATCATTCACATCGAGAATAAAGCGGCACATGTCCTCTTTTTCTTCGACGTTCATACCTGCCATCGGTTCGTCGAGTAGAAGAATGGTTGGCTCAGCGGCCAATGCGCGAGCAAGCTCCACTCGTTTCTTCAGACCGTAGGGCAGACGACCAACCGGTGTCTTACGGATCGACTGAATTTCGAGGAAGTCGATGATCTTTTCGACAGCTTCGCGGTTCTCATTCTCTTCACGCTCGGCCTTGCCCTTCCAGAGAGCTTGAGACCAAAGACCCGTTTTCATCTTGTTCAGACGACCAGTCATAACGTTGTCGAGAACCGACATACCTTCGAACAAAGCGATGTTCTGGAAGGTACGTGCGATGCCCTGCTGTGCAACCTGATAAGGTTTCATCTGGGGGCGACGCTCGCCGCGGAACCAGACTTCGCCCTCTTGCGGGACATAGAAGCCCGAGATGACGTTCAGCATGGACGACTTACCAGCGCCGTTCGGGCCGATGATCGCGCGGATCTCGCCTTCGCGAATGTCAAAGCTGATGTTTTTGATCGCTTCAACACCACCGAAACGCAGGGTGATGCTCTTGAGGTCAAGAACAACACCACCAATCGTGCGGCCGTCAGCGGTTACATAGGATTCCGTATCATCCAACATGATCTCTCCTCCCTCTTATTCTGCTGCCATCGCACGAGCGACCGGCTGGACCTTAGCATCGCGCAAATCGAGCGTTGCCTTGATCTTGCCTTTGCGGCCGTCTTCGTAGGTGACTTCGGTTTCGGTATAGATGCTGTCTTTGTTGTCGTAGAGAGCCGTGATCAGGTCATCGAACTTCTCTTCGATGATCCGACGGCGCACCTTACGTGTGCGGGTCAGTTCACCATCATCTGCGTCCAGTTCTTTATGCAGAACAAGGAAGCGGTGGATCTGACAGCCACCCAGCATCGGGTCTTGCGCAACGCTCGCGTTCGCTTCTTCGACGTGCTCGCGGATCATCTCAAGCACTTTCGGGTGCTGCGACAATTCCTGATAGGACGAATAAGCGATGTTGTTGCGTTCAGCCCAGTTACCAACAGCCGTGAGGTCGATGTTGATAAAGGCAACGCAGCGATCACGGTTGTTACCAAAGACAACGGCCTCAAGGATGTTCGGGTAGAACTTCAGTTTGTTCTCAACAAACTTTGGCGCGAACATAGACCCGTCAGCCATCTTACCAACGTCTTTCGCGCGGTCGATGATACGCAAGTGACCAGAGCCATCTTCAAAGAAGCCTGCATCGCCAGTTGCGACCCAGCCTTCCGCATCCTTGGTGTCTGCGGTGCTGTCTGCGTTCTTATAGTATTCTACGAAGACACCCGGTGAACGGTAGAACACTTCACCATTGTCAGCGATTTTGATCTCAACACCTGGAGACGGAACACCAACAGTGTCGGAACGAACCTCGCCATCGGGCTGCTGCGTGATGAACACCGACGCTTCGGTCTGACCGTAGAGCTGTTTCAGGTTGATGCCGAGCGAGCGGTAGAAATCGAAAATCTCTGGACCGATCGCTTCACCTGCGGTGTAGCCAACACGAACGCGGCTAAAGCCGAGCGTGTTTTTCAGCGGGCCATAGACAAAGATATTGCCCAGCGCATAGGCCAAACGATCGCCAATGCTAACAGGCTTGCCATCCAAGATCGCAGGACCGACGCGACGCGCAACGTCCATGTAGCGCTTGAACATGTTACGCTTCAGGGCGCCCGCATCTTCCATGCGGATCATAACGTTCGTTAGCTGAGTTTCGAACACGCGCGGCGGAGCGAAGAAGTAGCTCGGCCCGATTTCACGCATGTCGGTCATCATGGTTTCAGCGCTCTCTGGGCAGTTCACGCAGAACCCTGTCCACATGGCCTGACCGATCGAGAAGATGAAGTCACCAACCCAAGCCATCGGCAGGTAAGCGAGCACTTCATCGTCTGCTTTTAGATGGTCGAAATCAGCGCTGTTTTTGGATGTTTCGATAATGTTGCGGTTCGACAGAACCACACCCTTCGGCTTACCCGTGGTGCCCGAAGTGTAAAGCATCACGCAGGTGCTGTCATAATCCAGCTCTGCTTCACGCTCTTTCAAAATGGCTTCGAAACGGTGGTGACCCGCGCGCCCTTCGGCGGCAACGTCATCCAACGCGTTCATGTGGGTATGGTCATACTTACGCATCCCACGTTTATCGAGGTAGATAACCTCATCGATCCCGTGGACGGTTTCTTGAACTTCAAGAACCTTGTCGACCTGTTCCTGATCGCCAACGATCACAAAACGTGCACCGCAGTGCTCGAGAACATAGGCCATCTCTTCGGCCACAGCATCCTGATAGAGCGGAACGGGAACCGCCCCACACTTCTGGATTGCGACCATAGACCAATAGAACGCGGGGCGATTTCGACCGATAAGAGCAACATAGTCGCCCTTGTTCAGGCCAAGAGCCAATAGGCCCATCGCAATTGCTTCAATTTCTTCGGCAGCTTGTGCCCAAGTCCAGCTTTGCCAGATCCCGAATTCTTTTTCACGGTAGGCGGCTTTGTTCGGGAACCGAGCCACGTTCCGTGCAAGTAGTTGCGGGACATTGATCGGCGCCCCGCTAGGCGCAGATGATTTCGTCACAGATTATCCTCCCTTCGCTGGTCTCCCTCCAGCGTGCCCGACACTTTGGCCGAGTCTTGTTAGGATACTGAAACGGAGAGGTCGGTTCCGTCAATTAGTTTTTTTGAACATGCGTTCATTTAATTTCCAATTCATCGTAATAGCCCTATTTTACATGGTTATTTGAATTATTTACGTTGCGGTAAATCGGTTTACCACATTCCACTGTTACCGAAGCTTTACTTGCCATTCGCAGGCCTGCCCCCTACCCCTCCGTTTCAGAGTACGGAGATTTTTATGGGCACGATCACCTTTATTCGCCACGGACAGGCCAATTCGCACGCGAAAACAGAAGAAGACTATGACCGACTATCGGAACTTGGCCATCAGCAAGCCGAATGGCTAGGTGATTGGTTCAGCGCTCAAGGTGAAGCCTTTGATCAGGTCATCGCGGGGAGCCTTCGCCGTCACAAAGAAACCGCTGCGGGTATGGGGTTTGCTGATCCGCTGATTGATCCCCGACTGAACGAGATGGATTATTTCAACCTCGGTCGTGCCATGGAAGACGTTCACGGCGTCCCGATGCCCGACGGTGATGGGTTCGCTGAACATGTCCCACAAGTGATGGAGGCGTGGCATCGCGCGGAAATCATGGGCAACGAAACCTTTAAATCGTTCGAAGATCGGGTCAGCGGCATTCTGGATGAAGCGCTCCAGCCAGGTCGTAACGTGCTCTGCGTCACATCGGGCGGAGTGATTGCGATGATCATGCGGCACCTTCTCGACCTCGATCCACGGCGAATGGCCTACATGACGCTTCCGATCTTCAATACGTCAATTCACCGCGTGCATGTCTCGCCGGTCGGGCCTATCCTAGCAGGGTTTAATTCTATTCCCCATTTGGAGGCCTCGTCTCGTGCCCACGCCCGAACTCATTTCTAACGTCCATCTTTGGGTCCGCGCCGAGCAGCGCCAGAACGAAGAACGAGTTGGCATTACCCCAAATGGGGTTGCTGAACTCTTGGCCAAAGGGTTCAAAGTCACGGTCGAGGAAAGCACTCAGCGGGTCATTCCAATTTCGGATTACCGCGACACTGGCTGCGACATCGCGCCCGAAGGGTCGTGGGAAACCGCCCCGAGCGATGCGATCATTTTTGGGCTAAAAGAGTTACCCGAAACGGGCACGCCGCTACGGCATCGCCACATCATGTTCGGACACGCCTACAAGGGTCAGCCTTCTGGGCGTGTTCTACTGGATCGTTTTAATGCAGGCGGCGGCACGCTCTATGACCTAGAATACCTCACTTTCGAGGATGGTCGTCGTGTGGCGGCATTTGGCTATTGGGCTGGCTACGCAGGGGCAGCTGTCACTGCTCTTGCCCTCGCTGCGCAACCTGCTGAGTGTGCGCCCGTCACCACATTTTCGAGTGCGACAAACATGGCGAATACGGTGCGCGATGCACTGAATGGACGCCCAACGACAGCGTTGATCATTGGCGCGTTGGGTCGCGTTGGGTCTGGTGCTGCAGCACTCTGCGAGGCTGCGGGCATTAGCGTCACAAAATGGGATATGGCTGAAACAGCAAGCGGCGGCCCGTTCCCCGAAATTCTCGACCACGATCTGTTCTTTAACTGCATTTTAGCACGACCGGGGACGCCCGTTTTTGTGCCCGCCAGCACACCGACCGATCCCCGCAAACTCCGCGCGATTGGCGATATTGCTTGTGATCCTGACAGTGATTTTTCACCGATCAAGGTCTACGATCGCACGACCACTTGGGACGCGCCAACCATCCGCGTGCATAACAATCCACCGCTAGACGTTATGGCTATCGACAACCTTCCGTCGTTGCTGCCTCGTGAAAGTTCAGAGGATTACGCGGGACAGCTGTTCGCTCACCTCGCGACCTTGGACCAGATCGACCACGATGTATGGGGCCGCGCAAAAGCGACCTTCGACGAACATCTCTAAAAGGAGGCTGGCGTTGCCCTATTCGGGGCAGCGCTCGTATTTAAACGCGTAACCGTTCCAGACCATGATGATACCATTGGTGTCCTTGGCATCCATGATCATGGCGCGTTCGGTCCAAATGTCTGCTTCGCCCGAACATTGCATGGTGAACAACGTCGCATCCATGTCAACCACATTAACCGGATGGGTCATGCGGCACTCCATATCGACGCCGTAAAAGATGTTGTCCGCGATCCTAAGCGCACCACCGTCGACGCCGACCAATCCACAGTCTGCATTCGCAAATTGACGGTAAACGCCATCGAAAGGATTAGCCGCAGCTACCATCGGCAACATGATCAGTGCGGCGATGAGGCCGCACCGCATCAGAGTGCCTCCAGATCCGAAATCAGACCATCAATGTCACCGCGACGGCGGTCGAGCATCGAACCGATCTCGGTGCGCTCTGAGGTGATCATGTTGATCCCCTCGATAAAGAGGTTGATGAATTTCGGACGGCCAGAACCGTCAGAAATCACAAAGCTCACTTCGAACGGCGATTGCCCTTGCAGGATTGCCATTGCGCGTACTTCAACGCCGTTCGGAACGGTGGCAGCTTCACGCACTTCGATACGCCCACCGATAAACTCACGGAACCTGCGACCATATTTCGATGCGACGTAGCTGCGGAATGCAGTGACAAACCGCGTGCGCTGGCTATCGGTAGCGCGACGCCAATCCGCACCCAATGCTGTCCGCGCGATGATCGGCACATCTGCATAGGTGTCAAAAATCGTCTCAAAATCCGAGATCATCGCTGCCTCGGATTTACCAGAGCCGATGACCTTATTGATATCGCCAACCAGTGCATCGACCAATGTGGTCGCCTGCGCTGTGCTTAACGCGAATGCGGCATGAGGGAAAACAGCTGCGGCGGCTGCAACGGCAAACAGGGAACGACGGGTAACAAGCGTGGCCATTACTGGTCCTCATATGGATCGAAATAGGGGTCGGCGTATGGGTCGATATAAGCGTCTTGTACCACAGTTCCGAGCTCATACCGACGGTTGTCGAGGTAAATAATCCGTGTCTGAGCGTAACTATCCGCGCTTTCATACAACACGGAATCGATCGTAGACCCTAACTGCCCCCGCGCGATCACAACATCCGCAGCACGCGCAGCAGGGAGATAAGGTTTCACATCGTCGTGGACCCAATTGCCCAGTGGGTTAATGAAGAAATCTACCAACTCACCGACAGCATCACGTTCAGTCGATGGGCCGAGCGCGGGCAGTTCAACATAAGCGCCTTCAGGCACACCCCAGACCGACAGCGTTTCGCCAAAGTCCGTCTTTTCTTCGTAAAGGCCAATCGCATCCGCAGGATCAAACAAACCACCGATGCCAAAGATCGTGTTCACGACAAACCGCATCGAGTTCGTACCGAACCCTTTGATATCGCCTTGCAAAACGCCGTTTACCATCATCCCAGGCAAAGCGACATTTTCGGCAAAGTTCGTAACGGGACCAGTGATCTCCATCGGCATCGCAGCGGTCACACGGGACGCGGGTCGCAAAATGGCACGGTCCAGTCCAACGTTGAATTCATGCACCTTACGGTTCGTTGCTTCGTAGGGGTCATGGATCGCAACACCTTCGGGTGCTTGCGAACAAGCAACAAGGAAAAGCGAGGCCGAAACGGCAGTGATCGTCAATAACTTGGTCAATGGCTTATCGATTCTGATTTCACGTCTTTACGGCACCAAATAGCGCCAATCTAAACAATCCAACAGCCCACTAGAAACTACGCTCTAACCGTGACCCAAAGGAGACAATAACCCTTACTATCATACCAATCCTGTAACGTGAACATGTCAGCCAAAGAATGGCAGTTTTACGCGCCTTATCGCATCGGAGCGATTGCACCCCGCCCCGACCAAAGCTAGCGTCACGCCAAATCAGATGACCGGAGTGAACCATGAGCACCATCGAAACCAAACTCGCTGAACTGGGTGTGACCCTACCCGACGCACCAGCTCCTGCTGCGAACTATGTCCCGTTTGTTCAGTCGGGCAATCTCGTCCATGTGTCTGGCCAAATCTCGAACGGCCCTGATGGGCTGATCAAAGGTCGTCTGGGTGACACCATGTCGGTCGAGGATGGCGCGAAGGCTGCGAAGACCTGCGCGATTGCGCTCCTCGCTCAGCTAAAAGCAGCTTGCGGTGGTGACATTGATCGTCTGGTGCGCGTTGTAAAACTGAACGCCTTCGTCGCATCGGCCCCCGATTTCCATGACCAGCCCAAGGTCGTGAACGGCGCCTCTGACTTCCTCGTTGAAGCTCTGGGTGACATTGGCCGCCACGCACGTTCGGCCGTGGGCGTTGCTGCGCTGCCCTTGGGCGTCGCCGTCGAAATCGACGCTGTATTCGAGATCGCATAATGCTGCCTGCTGATTTTCTGACCCGCCCAATTGCTCATCGCGCCTTGCACGACAAAGCCGCCGGTCGGGTAGAAAACAGCCCCAGCGCCATTCAGGCCGCCATCGACAAGGGCTACGGGATCGAGATCGACCTCCAACTGTCCAAAGATGGCGTGCCGATGGTTTTTCACGACTACGCGCTGAACCGCCTGACAAATGAAACGGGTGCAGTCGCCCAACGAACCTCAGCCGAGCTATCACAGATCACCCTGGCAGGTGGCACCGACACTATTCCGACCCTTGAAGAGGTTCTTGAGCAGGTGTCTGGCCGTGTGCCCCTGTTGATCGAGATTAAGGATCAGGATGGCGCGCTTGGCCCCAAAGTCGGCCCGTTGGAAGACGCCACTGCGGCGTTGTTGAAGGACTACAAAGGCCCCGTGGCGGTCATGTCGTTCAACCCACATTCCGTGGCCCATATGGCGACTGTCTTGCCCGATATTCCTCGCGGCCTAACCACTTGCAATTATGTTTCCGAAGATTGGCCAACGATCCCCAAGGTCACACGAGAGCGGCTTGCGTTGATCCCCGATTATGAAACGGCAGGCGCTTGTTTCATTAGTCATCAGCACGACGAATTGGACGCCAAGCGCGTAGCGGAGTTGGCCGAAATGGGGGCAAAAATCGTGTGCTGGACGATCCGTTCCACCGAAGAGGAAAAAAACGCTCGCCAAATCGCGGATAACATCACTTTCGAAGGGTATCTCGCTTGACCACGCGAACAGGCCGCACAGTTTTGTAGCCATGACCGACGTGATTGAAATATCAATGAGAAGCGCCATCGCCGACATCCCAGCAGAGGACTGGGATGCCTGCGCAAATCCGTCTGGTGGCCGCCCTATTGATCCATTCACAACGCATCGGTTTCTGTCAGCCTTAGAACTGAGCGGTTCGGTTGGGCGCGGGACAGGATGGGACCCACGATACCTTGTCGCGACCAAAGCAGACCAGATCATCGGCGTCGCACCGCTCTACGTCAAAAGTCACTCTCAAGGGGAATATGTCTTTGACCACAGCTGGGCCGATGCGCTGCAACGGGCGGGCGGTCAGTATTATCCAAAGCTCCAAATCGCGGTGCCGTTTACCCCCGCCACAGGTCGGCGGTTCCTAACAAGAGCGGGCTATGAGGCAGAGGCACTCTCGGCTTTGATACAAGGCACGGTTCAATTGGCTTCCGACAATGGTCTGTCATCCATGCACGTCACGTTTTGCACTGAGGACGAGGCCATCGCGGGTCAATCAATGGGATTGCTCCACCGTGTTGGACAGCAGTTCCATTGGGAAAATCGCGGGTATGACAGCTTTGACGATTTTCTGAACGACCTCTCCAGCCGCAAACGCAAAGCGATCCGCAAAGAACGCGAACAGGCGCAAAGGTTCGGTGGTGAGATCAAAAGCTTCACGGGCGATGAGATACAGGCCGAACACTGGGACTATTTCTGGCGGTTTTACCAAGACACAGGCAGTCGCAAATGGGGATCGCCCTATCTGACTCGCGCGTTTTTCGACATCGCCCATAATACACTCAGGGACGAAATACTGCTGGTACTTGCTCTATCCGATGACCGCCCTGTCGCTGGTGCACTGAACTTCATCGGTCGCGACACCCTCTTTGGCCGCTACTGGGGTTGCACCGAACATCACCTCTGCCTTCATTTCGAACTCTGCTACTATCAAGCCATCGACTACGCGATCGCCCACGGTCTGAGAGTCGAAGCAGGGGCGCAGGGTGAACACAAACTGGCGCGCGGGTATTTACCGAACCCGACACATTCCCTTCACTGGATCGCAAATCCATCGTTTCGCGCCGCCGTGTCAGATTTTCTAGATCATGAACGTCAGCTTATCGACGAAGAAATAGAGATCCTGACGGATTACGGACCATTCAAATCCACGACAATCGAGGAGCAAGATTAATGGACATCACCACCCTTGCCGCCAAAGGCTGGACGAAGACCGATGATGGCACTGCGATCCAAAAAACATTCGTGTTTCGCAACTTTGTCGACGCCTTTGGTTTCATGACCCGCGCCGCTTTTTGGGCGGAAAAGTGGAATCATCACCCCGAATGGTCTAACTCTTACAAAACGGTGGTTGTGAAACTCACCACACACGATGCTGGCGGTCTGACGGAGAAGGACATCAAGCTGGCCGAAAAAATGGAAGAACTTGAAGGACGATGATGCAAGACCTGCTGCAAACCGAAATCTACAACGGCAAAACCATTGCTGACTACCTAACACTCGAATTCGTCGCGGGCCTCGCTGGGGATATCCTCTCAGTCGTACTGATCATCGTGTTGGGGTTTGTGCTGTCGGGCTGGGTACGGCGGCGTATCGTTGCGATCGGTGGCCGAAACAAACATCTTGATGTCACGTTGTTCAACTTCTTGGGCAACATCGTGCGTTACTTGATCCTCGCATTTGCGTCCCTCTTTGTCCTGAACACATTCGGCATCCAGACAACATCGCTCGTTGCTCTAATCGGTGCGGCAGGTTTGGCAATTGGCTTGGCCCTTCAGGGAACGCTATCGAACGTAGCCGCGGGCGTAATGATCATCCTATTCCGCCCGATTAAGATCGGCGATTTTGTCCAAGTGAGCGGCGTGTCTGGCACCGTCAAAGACATTTCCTTGAACTACACAGAGCTTGCCGACGCTGGAAACGTTCAGGTCATCGTGCCCAACGCGCAAGTTTGGGGAAACACGATCACCAACTTCTCGGTTAACCAAACACGTCGCGCAGAGTGGATTTTCGGTGTCGGCTATGGGGCTGATCTGAAACTGGCTGAACAGGTGATCCGCGATACCATTCTAGCCGACCCACGATCACTGGCTGACCCTGTACCGTTCCTTCAGGTCAATAATTTGGGCGATTTTTCAGTCGATTTCCTCTGCCGAGTTTGGGTGAAATCGAGCGACTACTTCCAATATCAGGCCGACATGAAGCGTCAGGTGAAGGAAGCGCTGGACAAAGCTGGCATCGACATTCCATTCCCGACACGAACAGTTCTGAACAATCAGGCTTAAATGAAAACGGCGGGGAAATCCCCGCCGTTTTGTCATTTCACAGCTGGTCGAGAAGCGTTTCAGCCGCCGACAACTCGCAAACCCCCGGGCTTTCTTCGAGGTTGAGGATTTTCACAACACCATCTTCAGCCAATAGCGTGTACCGTTTGGAGCGATCGTAGAAACCTGCCGGTGGGGCCGTGAAGTCAAGCCCGATCGCTTTGGTAAACTCAGCCGACGCGTCACCCAAGAAATGCAAACCTGCTGCCGTCGCACCCGTCGCTTCGCCCCATGCTTTCATCACGAATGGATCGTTCACGGACACACAAATCACGGCATCGACGCCCTTTTCGTCCAGCGCCGCCTTGTTGCGAACAAAGCTCGGCACGTGGGCGGTCGAACATGTGCCTGTGTAGGCACCCGGCAAACCGAAAATTACAACTTTTTTGCCAGCAGTAAGCCCCGACAGAGCAACCTGCTCTGGCCCGTTTTCGCCCATACGCAACAAAGTTGCCTCAGGAAGCTTATCCCCTACCGAAATCGACATGTTATTTCCCCTGTTCTGAATTGCATGCAGCACGCGCTAAGATATAGGCTCCGCTTAAAAAGAGACCATAGAAATCGGAGGCAGCGATGCAACATTTTGTCGTGATTGGCGCAGGCCAAGCGGGTGCAACGCTTGTTGCGCGTTTGCGGGCCGATGGGTTTGAGGGAAAGATCACCTTGATCGGGGCAGAGCCTGTCCATCCCTATCAGCGTCCGCCTCTGTCCAAGGCTTATATGCTTGGTGAAATGGAGCTCTCCCGCCTCTTGCTTCGTGCGCCTGAGTGGTATGCGGAGAACAACATCGACCTGATGCTCGACACCCGCGTTGTGGGTGTGAACGCTGAGGCTAAGACCATCACCCTGCAGGGTGAGGTCGAGATGGCATATGACGAATTGGCGATCTGCACGGGGTCACACCCGCGCACGCTGCCTTCGGCGATTGGTGGAAATTTGGACGGTGTTTACACGGTTCGTGACCTCAAGGACGCGGACACCATGGCGCCAGAGTTCACGGCGGGCCGCAAGCTCTTGGTCATTGGGGGCGGGTATATCGGCCTCGAAGCCGCCGCCGTTGCCGCAAAAAAGGGCTGCGAGGTCACCCTCGTTGAAATGGCGCCGCGCATTTTGCAGCGCGTGGCCTGTCCTGAGACCTCTGATTACTTCCGCGATCTCCACACCCAACGTGGCGTGAACATCGTCGAAAGCGTCGGCCTCGATCATCTGGTGGGCACCGACCGCGTGACGGGTGCGGTTCTCTCGGATGGCACCAAACTCGACGTTGATTTTGCGATTGTTGGCGTCGGGATTATGCCCGCAACCATCCTCGCCGAGGCCGCGGGCGCTGCCTGTTCGAACGGCATCGACACCGACGCCCATGGCCGCACGACCGTTCCGCATATCTGGGCCGCAGGCGACTGCGCGAACCTGACCTTCAAAGGCCAGCGCCTGCGCATCGAAAGCGTCGGCAACGCCATCGATCAAGCCGAGGTCGTCGCCAAAAACATGATGGGCGGATCGGTCGACTACATTCCTAAACCGTGGTTCTGGTCGGACCAATACGACGTGAAACTGCAGATCGCGGGCCTCAACATCGGCTACGATGCCGTCCACGTCAAAACCTACGCCGACACCCCCGACGCCCGCGTCCACTGGTACTACCAAGGCGACACCCTCATCGCCGTCGACGCCATCAACGCAGGCCGAGACTACATGGTCGGCAAACGCCTCATCGAAGCCGGAAAATCACCCGCGCCCGAGGTCATGGTCGATGAAACGACCGACCTGAAGGCACTGTTGAAGTGAGGATCATTGGCGGAGCGCATAGAGGTCACGCCCTCGCCGCTGTCGGCAAAGGGGACGCAGGCGCGCACCTTAGGCCGACGACGGATCGCGTTCGCGAAAGCTTGTTCAACGTCCTACTTGGCGGAAAATTTGGAGATCCAATTGAGGACGCACGTGTCCTAGATCTGTTTGCGGGCACCGGCGCATTGGGGCTTGAGGCCCTGTCACGCGGCGCAGCCCATGTTACCTTTGTCGATGATGGCCGCGTCGCACAAAAGCTCATCCGCGAGAATATCGCCAAGCTAAAACGTTCGTCTGATTGCACGCTCATCGGACGCGATGCGACAAAGCTGGGCCCCAATGTTGGCGAGCCCGCTCAACTTGTTTTTCTCGACCCGCCCTATGGAAAGGCGATGGGCCAGAAAGCCCTCGACGCGGCCTTGAACGGCGGTTGGATCGCCGATGATGCCATCATCGTTTGGGAAGAAAACGCACCGCAGGTCACACCTGCTGACTTTGCGCTTTTAGATCAAAGACGGTATGGCGACACGTATATTTCTATTCTCGAAAGACAGTTATGATACCTGATTTGGTTATTTTCGATTGCGACGGTGTGATCGTCGACAGTGAAGGTCCGACCTGTGACGCAATCGCGAAGAACCTCACTGGCTTTGGGTTTCCATTGGACAAAGCTGGAGTTCATGAACTGTTTGTGGGGCAGACGCTGCATGACATTCATCGGGCAGGACGTGAACGTGGGCTGACACTGCCTGACAATTGGGTCAGCGATCTCTATGCCGAAATGTTCGAAGTCTTGGGCCAAGGTGTTCCGCTTTCGGACGGTGTGATTGATCTCTTTGACGCGCTCGAAGCACAAGGCACCCGCATCGCCATCGCGTCTAACGGAGCCATCGACAAAATGCGCGTGACCCTCTCGCCATACGGGCTTTTCGATCGCCTCAAAGACCGTATGTATTCAGGCCACGTTCAAGAACCGAAGCCCAAAGCGGGTATGTTGGTCGCAGCGATGAAGCAAGCGAACGCATCGCCAGTGCGTACCTTCATGATCGACGACAGCACCGCTGGGGCAGGCGCAGCCGTCGCGGCAGGAACCCAGTTTATCGGCTATTCTGAACATGGGGGAGCAGATAAGCTCGAACCTCTTGGGGTCGATATCGCCTATTCGATGGCAGACCTTCACGCACGGCTGGTCAAATAAAAAGGGCCGCAAGCGCGGCCCCTTTCGTCAATTACAGACGCAGTCAGTTCTGAACAAAAGCGCCTTTGGTTCCTGCCGCTGCAGCAACATCGGACCGTGCTGCCTCGACCAATGCCGCGCCATCAAAGCCCTTGGCATCCATTTCTGCGATCCATTCCACAACGACCTCGTCACCCAGTGAAATCATACGTGCGGTTTCCGTCTCGCTGATTTCGCCAATGTCGTTTGCGGCAGCCATAATCTCGCGGCCCAGCGCATCACCTGTGTCGTGCGCGTAACCCGCCCAACGGCTCGCATAGAGACCAGAGTTGGCGTCGATGATCGCCTGAAGGTCAGCAGGCAGGCTATCGTAGACGTCCTGGTTCATCGCCCACAAGAAGTAGAGGTTGTAGAGCGCGTGATCGCCAGCGACATCCGAATGACTGTCCGTCAATTCATCAAGCTTTAGCGACGGGGATTGCTCCCACGTGATCGCACCGCCATCAACGACGCCCTTCGCAAGCGCCTCAGGGAACGCAGGCACGGGCATACCAACCGCTGTTGCACCCAATTTTTCCAACAGCATCGTCGCCGTGCGGGTCGGCCCGCGGAGCGTCAGGCCGTTGAAGTCTTCAACCGTTTCAATCAGCGGGCCACGTTTGTGCACCAGCCCTGGCCCATGCATGTGCGCGGCGATCAGATGAACATCTGCAAAGTCGTCCAACAGGAACTCTTGCGTATACTCCCACGCAGCGGCAGAGGCTTCTTCCGCCGATTTGGTCGTCATGAAAGGTAATTCGAGCGCCTCAGCTTCGGGGAAACGGCCAGCCTCATATCCGGGGATCACCCAGCCGCCATCCACGATGCCATCAGCAATCATGTCGTACATTTCTGGCGCGGCACCACCCAATTCCATGAACGGGTGCAAGACGATCTTGAGGCGACCGCCCGATTGTTCTTCGATCGCTTTTGCCCACGGCTCCATGAAATAGGTCGGGTTCGCCGAAAGCGGCGACACGAAGTGTTGAAAATGTAGGGTGTATTCTTGGGCTACAGCAGGCGTCACCGCACAGCCCATCACAGCTGCAAACGCAGCACTCTTTAGGGTCATTTCAGACCTCCTAAGATGATGAATGTCAGGGGGATGCCGCCGCTAGCGACACCCTTCACCTATGCCTTGCACCTTAAAATTGCAAGGTGATGCAAATGGTTTAGCGCAACCGTCCGCAAGTTTTATTTTACCAAACGATTGAAAAGCAGAGGCACCCCCCCTACCGATCAGAGGTAAGTTGGGTGGAATTTCCCCGAGGGTGAGAGCGTGAAAATTTCTGCACCATCTGCGCGGATACCGACCGAATGTTCGAACTGCGCAGACAGCGATTTATCACGGGTCACAGCAGTCCAATCATCAGCGAGCACTTTGGTCTCAGGACGACCAAGGTTCACCATCGGCTCGATGGTAAAGAACATGCCTTCCTCGAGAAGCGGCCCAGTTCCCGGACGACCGTAGTGCAGCACGTTCGGCGCAGCATGGAAAACACGTCCCAAGCCATGACCACAGAAGTCGCGCACAACGGACATACGGTGGCTCTCAACATAGCTCTGGATCGCGTGACCGATGTCGCCAAAGCGATTACCCGGTTTCGCTGCCTCAATGCCTAACATCAGCGCGTCGTGAGTGACTTGGATCAGACGCTCTGCCTTACGCGACATCGAACCCGCAACATACATGCGGCTCGTATCGCCAAACCAACCATCAACGATCACGGTCACGTCGATGTTCAGGATATCACCGTCTTTGAGTTTCTTCTCGCTCGGGATACCGTGGCAAACAACGTGGTTCATGCTGATACAGCTGGCGTGCTGGTAGCCTTTGTAACCAATCGTAGCCGAGGTCGAGCCGCTGTCGTTCACCATTTCGGTAATCTTTGCGTCGAGCTCGGCGGTCGTCACACCCGGCTGGATGAAAGGAATGATGTCATCAAGGATCTGTGCTGCAACCTTGCCCGCCGCATGCATACCAGCAAAATCGGCATCTTCATAAATGCGAATTCCGTCTTTGGTCAGTCGTCCACGCAGATCTTCGGTCACAGTCAGTCTCCTTGTTTCTGCTGACCTCTTTATTAGCCTTCCCCGAAAAGGGCCAGACCTCAGACTGACAGCGAAAACGGGATCTCGCCCGCGATCTCGACACCTTTTGGTGAAATGCGGGTCGAAAGCGCGATGACCTCGACGCCAGCTGCTACCGCATCGCTCAGCGCGTTTGTGTATTTGGGGTCGATATCGGCAGCTGGCACCATGCGGTCGCAATCTGTTCTCTGAACGAGAAACAAAACAATGGCGCGGTCTCCTGCCTCTGCCATTTTAGCCAGCTCCCCCATATGCTTTGCCCCGCGCGCAGTCACGCTATCGGGAAACTCGGCTAGTCCCGTCTGTCGGGACAGCGTAACCGATTTGACCTCAACCCAAGCGTCTCTCACGCCATCGCCAGACAATAGAAAATCGATCCGGCTATTTTCGTCGTATTTCACTTCAGGCCTGACCACCGTGTAACCCGAAAGCGCCGCAATCTCGCGCTTTTCGAGCGCCTCTTTCAACGCACGGTTCGGAACCGAAGTATCAACGCCCGCGAAATGTCCGTTCTCGTGGTCCACGAGACGCCAACCATATTTCAGCTTCTTTTTGGGGTCGTCATTGGGTTCGAGCCATATCTTGCTCCCCTCATTCGCAAGGCCCATCATGCTACCGGGGTTGGCGCAATGTGCCACGACCTCACGCCCATCCTCCAAACGACAGTCCGCGAGGAACCGTTTATAGCGGCGGATGAGGCGAGCGGGGATCAATGGTGTGGAAAACTGCATAGTCCAGTTCTATACCCATTCTGAAGGATATGGAGAAGCCGATGCCAAACCCAACTGCCGCCATTCTTATCATTGGAGATGAAATCCTGTCAGGGCGCACCCGCGACAGCAATATGCACTATCTGGCTGGGCGGCTGACCGAAGTCGGCATCGACCTAAAAGAAGTCCGCGTTGTCTCTGACGACCGCGAGGCGATCATCTCTGCGGTCAATGCATTGCGTGAAACATATGGATCCGTCTTTACCTCTGGCGGCATCGGGCCAACGCATGATGACATCACGGCCGACTGTATTGCAGCAGCGTTTGGCGTCGGGATCGACATTCGTCAGGATGCCTATGACCTGCTCAAAGCGCACTACGATGCGCGCGGGCAAGAATTTAACGCAGCCCGCCAACGCATGGCTCGCATTCCTGACACGGCCTGCCTTATCGAAAACCCTGTCTCAACGGCGCCTGGGTTCAGCCTCGGGAACGTGCACGTCATGGCAGGGGTTCCCTCAGTCTTTCAAGCCATGGTGGCCTCCGTCCTGCCATCACTGACTGGCGGTGCGCCATTGCTATCCCAAACCTACCGGATCAATCAGGGTGAAGGGACCATTGCGGGGCCGCTCTCGGAATTGGCCGCCGAATTCTCTGACCTTTCCATCGGCTCTTATCCGTTCATCATCGATGGCGTTCACGGGTCAAATATCGTGATACGTGGCTCGGACGGTGCACGCGTCGATCAGGCAATCGTCAAACTCGCAGGACTGTTTCAAGCATGAGCAACCCTACAGCCGCCGAACTCTATGACGTCATTGAAAATACGTGGCCCTCTGCCAATCGCACCACCGTCGGCCCTTTTATAATTCGCGAAGGCCAAGGTGGCGGGAGCCGTGTTTCTGCCGCAACGGGGCCTGCTGGCGAAGCAGACCTACCCCTTGCTGAAGATGCGATGCGCGCACTGGGGCAACCATGCCAGTTCATGATACGCGACGGGGAGGCTGATTTTGACACGATTCTGGCGGGCAAAGGGTATCGGATCAAGGATCCAGTGACGCTCTACGCCGCGCCGATTGATCGGATCGCCACGCATCGTCCGCCCCCTGTCACAACCTTTGAAGTTTGGCCTGCCTTAGCGATCCAAGCTGACATCTGGGCAGAGGGTGGAATTGGGCCGGCCCGCCTTGCCGTGATGGAACGAGCCGATTGCCAGAAGACTACTATCCTCGGGCGTCTAGACGATACTCCGGCAGGCACGGCCTATGTCGGGATCTGCAACGGCATCGCAATGTTCCATGCGCTCGAAGTTGCGCAGCGGTTCCGCCGTCAGGGATTAGCCGCCCACATGATCCGCGCGATGGCGTTCTGGGCTCGCGAAAACGGTGCGACCCATTTTGCCTTGGTCGTGACCGAGGCAAATGTGGGGGCAAACGCGCTCTATGCTTCCCTCGGGTTCGACGTTGTGGGACACTACCACTACAGAATTCTGCCGGAGTATACCGTGACAAAAAAACCGACCGCGCTCGACCTGCCAATGGTCAATCCGCTGCCCGAGGCAACTCAGAAATATTTCGATATTTGTCAGGAAAAACTGGGTATGATCCCTAACGTCCTGCAAGCCTATGCATTTGATATTGATAAGCTAAATGCGTTTACCGGCATGTATAACGACATCATGCTCGCCGCCTCTGGCCTCAGCAAGTTAGAGCGTGAGATGATCGCGGTTGTCGTGTCATCGGTGAATAAATGTTTCTACTGCCTAACTGCACATGGTGCTGCCGTTCGCGAATTGTCAGGCAATCCAATCTTGGGCGAAATGCTCGTCATGAACTGGCGTGCGGCAGATTTGGATGCGCGGCAAACCGCGATGCTGGAATTTGCCGAACTCATCACCGTTTCCAGCGCCAAGGTAACCGAGCGCGATCGCCAAGCCCTTCGCGATACTGGCTTTACAGACCGTGACATCTGGGACATCGCGTCGGTCGCTGGCTTCTTTAACATGACCAACCGGATCGCTTCGGCCACCGACATGCGTCCTAACGACGAATACCATTCGCAGGCCCGATGATCCGTTTCTTATCTTTCGTTCTGTTGTGTAGTCCGACGTTCGGTTTGGCGTTGACGATAGATATGCCTGCGAATGCGTCGCGGACCGCTCTGGTGGACACCCCACTTCAGAGCTTTAACATCGCAACGGGTCCCTGGGATGGTCAATCCGTGCCAATGCAGATCATTGATGGCACCGTCACGACAGAGGTGTGGACGATTGATGCCGCTGGGCTAACAACGCTCCAAATCCTGTCACCCTTCAGGCAGCAGTTGGACGCCGAAGGCTATGACGTGATTTATGAATGCCGCACCGAAGATTGCGGCGGCTTCGATTTCCGCTTTGCTATCGATGTCGCGGCTCCGCCCGATATGCGCGTCGATTTGGGTGATTTTCGATATATCGCCGCCACAGGCCCTTCGGACACGGTCGCTCTTGTTATCAGCAAAACAGCAGCAGCAGGGTTTGTGCAGATCACACGCGTTGGGGCTGGTGAAGCACCATTGGCTGATGCGACAACAGAAACGATTCAATCGGTTTTACCTGAATTAGCGGCCCCAACCGAAGAGGGTTTGGCAGCAATTTTGGAAAATACAGGGCATGTGGCGCTCGCTGATCTTCGGTTTGAAAGCGGGTCATCGACCCTCGGGCCGGGGCCGTTTGAAAGCCTCGCGACCCTGTCGGACTATCTGCTCCAAAACCCAGATCGAAGGATTGCTTTGGTTGGCCACACCGACAGCTCTGGTTCACTTGAGGGGAACATTGCCCTGTCCCGACAGCGTGCAACCTCGGTCCAGACTCGCCTTATCGAAGCTTATGGCGTGCCCGCGACCCAACTCGAAGCGGATGGAACGGGGTATTTGGCCCCGATCGCATCCAACCTGACTGCCGAGGGACGCGAAGCCAATCGGCGCGTTGAGGCTGTACTACTCTCTACCGAGTAAACCGTGATCCGTCGAGCAACCGTGATGGTCGCCGAGAGCTTCTAGCACCCCACAAGTCTCACTAGTCCCATGATCATGGGTCATCGCGATCCGCGCTAGTTCCGCTTCTAGCCGCTGTAGGCGGGCAATGCGTTCACGGATATGATCCAGATGTGTTCGCGCAATCGCATGGGCCTCTGCGCAGGGCCGCCCCGGCGTATCCTCCATCGCGATCAAGTCGCGCACGGCATCTAGAGGCAGCCCCAAATCCCGCGCGTGTTTGATAAACGTCAACCGACGCACACCTTCAGCATCGTAGCGCCGCTGATTTCCTGACGTCCTATCGAACGGTTCTATCAGGCCGATTTCCTCATAATATCGGATGGTTGGGACCTTTACGGACGTGCGTTTTGATAATTCGCCGATGGAGTACATTTTACCCTTGAACCTCTAGTGACTAGAGGAATTAGGATGGAAGGAGACAAGTATTTCAAGGTATAAAATGGCCCATTCTCACCACCATCATCACCATCACATTGATCCCAAATCCGGTGATGGCCGTATGGCGCTGGCCGTCGGTGTGAACATATTGCTCACGGTGGCTCAGATCATTGGCGGCATTCTATCGGGCAGCCTCGCCCTTATCGCAGATGCCCTTCATAACCTATCAGACGCACTTTCGCTGTTCATTGCGTTCTTCGCACGCAAGATCGCCCGTCGGCCCGCCGATGACATCATGACCTTTGGCTACGGACGCGCTGAAGTCGTAGCCGCGTTGATAAATTACACCTCGCTGATCCTCGTCGGGCTGTGGCTGGCTTTTGAGGCGGTCATGCGATTTCTGGATCCCCAGCACGTTGATGGCTGGTTGGTTGTAGGTTTAGCCAGCCTTGCGCTTGTGATTGACCTCGTGACCGCTCGGCTGACGTTTCACATGGCAAAAGACAGCGTGAATATCCGTGCTGCGTTCCTGCATAACGTCGCCGATGCATTGGGGTCCGTTGCCGTCATCGTTGCGGGAATAGCCATTCTCGTTTTCGACTGGGTGTGGATTGACCCTGCGATCACGTTGCTCATCGCGGCGTATATTCTGTGGATGGCATCGGGCGAAATGGGAGGCGTGATCCGCATCCTAATGCTCGGCACGCCAGAGCATCTGTCACCCCAAAACGTGAAGACAACGATCATGGCGGTAGAGGGCGTGAGCGACCTCCATCACCTGAAGCTCTGGTCCGCCCAAGAACACGAAACCGCACTCACCGCCCATATCGTTATCGCACAAAGTGCATGGGGGAATGTCGCTTGGATCAGGCAGAACATCCGCACGACGCTTCATGAGGTTCATGGGATCGAAATTGTGACACTGGAATTGGAAACGGCGCCAGAGGTTTGCCCCTGACGCCGCTGAATGGATCAACTTGTATAGCAAATTACCAGCTATCTGGCCCTTTTTCCGCATAGGCGTGCACGAGGAAATCAATGAACGCGCGCACCTTCGGTTGGGTAAAACGGCCTGGCGGGTAGACGGCGTAAATGCCTTGGGTTTCGACAGGCAGATCGGGAATGGCTTCTTCAACGAGGCCCTGCTTCATCGCATCTGCATAAAGGAACGACGGCAGGTACGCGATGCCAAGGCCCGACACACAAGCGTTCAAAAGCGATTGGCCATCATTCACAGTGAGCCAACCCGCAGTCCGAACCTGACGCTTCTCACCGCTTGGCGCTGTGATCTTCCAAACCGCGCTGTTTGCTTGGTTCGAATAGTGAAGCAGTTTGTGATCGTTCAGATCATCAATCTTTTGCGGACGACCGTATTTCTGGAAGTAATGCGGTGATGCGATCATGCGACGGTTGGTTTCCGTCAGCTTGCGTGCCCGAAGTGTACTGTCTTCTAGCTCACCAATACGGATCGCCATGTCAAAGCCTTCGGAGATCAGCTCTACATAACGGTTGTTCAGCACCATATTGACGGTGATGTCAGGGAATTCCTGCAGGAACTCACCTAAGATTGGCGACAGGTGGTTCACACCGAAATCGGTAGCCACAGATATCCGCAACAGACCTGACGGCGCAGATTGCATCGAGGTGACGAGTGAATCCGCTTCGCCAGCATCGTTGAGAACGCGGCGGGCGCGGTCGTAATAGGCTAGACCAATCTCAGTCGGACTAACACGACGCGTCGTTCGGTTCAGAAGGCGCGCGCCAAGGCGAGCTTCGAGTGCGGATACGTGCTTCGAGACAGCGGATTTCGAAATCCCCATCTTTTTGGCGGCATCCGTAAAACCGCCCTGATCCACGACAGTGGCGAAGGCTTCCATTTCGGTAAGGCGATCCATTACTCGACCCTTTGATACTAATTCCTAGGCTCATGGTATCGTCGCCAAATCGGGCACAATCTGGGCCATGAGCGGACAATATCGGGGATTTTCGCGGACAATTCCTAATGCATAGGAATAGTCCGCGGGGCCGATCGGGTAGATCATACTTTGTGAAATCAGAGGGTTGCAGCCAATCTCGTGCCTTGGTCAATTGCCCGTTTTGCGTCCAATTCCGCCGCAACATCCGCGCCACCAATAACATGGCAGGGAATCCCTTCGGCTTCCAACGCATCCGCCAGAGACCTTTCGGACACCTGCCCAGCGCACAAGACAACGTTGTCACATGGGATCAGTGTTGGGTTTTGACGAGCTTCACCCGTCGACACCCAGATACCCTCGTGCGTGATGCGTTCGTAGTTTACACCGCCCTTCATCGTGACGCCTTTCATCTGGAGCGTGGCACGATGGATCCAACCCGTCGTTTTACCCAAACGGCGCCCTGGCTTTTCGGCCTTACGCTGCAGAAGGGTCACGTCGCGGATTGCGGCATCAGGCTGCGGGCCTTCGGGGGCGAGACCGCCCCGCTGTTCCGACGGGTCCGTCACGCCCCATTCGCGCAACCATTCTGGCAGGTCTACGGTCGGACTTTCACCAGTGACAAGGAATTCCGAGACATCAAAACCGATGCCACCTGCACCGATGACAACAACCTTTTTACCTACTTCGGCCCCCCGAAGGACGTCGATGTAAGACAAAACATGCGGCAAATCCTGACCTTCAATTTCTGGATCACGCGGGACAACGCCCGTTGCAATGACGACCTCATCAAATGACCGCAGCGTATCGACGGTAGCCGTTTCATTCAAACGTAGTTCAATGCCCGCTTCGGCAACCGCAGTACCAAACCAATCGACGAGGCCATGAAACTCTTCTTTACCGGGAACCTGTTTTGCGAGATTGAGCTGCCCGCCCAAACGGTCACTGCGATCAAAAATAGTGACCTTGTGCCCACGTTCGGCGGCCGTCAAAGCAGTTGATAGTCCTGCAGGACCAGCGCCGACCACAGCGATCGTTTTCGCCTCACTTGCAGTCGCAACCACCAACTCTGTCTCGAAACAAGCACGCGGGTTCACCAAGCAACTGCTCAACTTGCCGCCAAAGGTATGATCCAAACAGGCCTGATTGCAGGCAATACAGGGCGCAATTGTATCGGCCCGATCCGCCGCCGCTTTGGCAACGAAATTCGGATCAGCGAGGAACGGACGCGCCATACTCACCATATCCGCGCACCCATCGGCCAAGACTTCTTCTGCAACGTCGGGCGTATTAATACGGTTCGATGTGATGACAGGGATGCTCACATGACCCATCAGCTTTTTCGTGACCCAAGAGAAAGCACGGCGCGGTACGCTCGTTGCGATCGTCGGAATACGAGCCTCGTGCCAACCGATCCCAGTGTTGATGATCGTTGCCCCGGCTACCTCAATCGCCTTGGCGAGTTGGATCACCTCATCAAAGGATGATCCGTTCGGGATCAAGTCGATCATCGACAGTCGATAGATGATGATGAACTCAGGCCCAACGGCCTCGCGGATGCGGCGCACGATCTCAACGGGTAGCCGCATACGGTTCTCATAGTCCCCGCCCCAGCGATCCGTGCGCTTATTGGTATGCAAGACGAGGAACTGGTTGATGAAGTACCCCTCTGACCCCATCACCTCGACCCCATCATAGCCCGCTTCTTTGGCGCGGGTCGCGGCGGTTACGAAATCGGCGATCTGTTTTTCGATCCCTTCCTCATCAATCTCTTTAGGAGGAAAAGGCGAAATAGGAGATTTGATCGCAGAAGCAGACACACAGTCTGGTCCATAGGCATAACGCCCCGCATGAAGGATCTGCATTGCGATTTTGCCATCTGCCTCGTGCACACGGTCCGTCACGATACGATGGTTTGCGATGTCTTGGTCAGTGAATAGGCCCGCCGCACCGGGGAAAACACCGCCCTCTTTGTTTGGGGCCATGCCACCTGTGACCATCAGAGCCACACCGCCCCGCGCCCGTGTTGCGTAAAACTCGGCAACGCGGTTCCAATCCTTGGTCTCCTCCAGACCCGTATGCATCGACCCCATCAGAACGCGGTTCTTTAGGGTCACAAATCCCAGATCAAGTGGAGCAAGCAGGTGCGGATATTTCGTCATAGTGGCCTCCCTATTCGGGGGCACAATGCAGCGACTTTCCCAGCGCGTCACCTACAACGCGGCGTCACCGAATTACATCGTTTCTACGCAATGACGACGGAACGCTTTTTTCAAAAGGTCGAGCTCGGCCCGCAAGAGGTCCAACTCTGCACGAATATCTTCAGCAACGGGTTCGCCGCAGATAATGAAAAAGGTAGCGAGGGTTTCACCGCTATCTCTGTCTGCGATGATAAAGGTCTGCACGCCATCGCTCAGCACATCCGCAGGCACAGGAACGCGGACGACCCAGCCGCCTTCGGCACCAGTCACGTCAACGCCAGAAATCTCACGCGCCAGATGCGTAACAACAATGGACGGCGCTGTTTGTGTCGAGACAGTTAAGACGCCTTCCCAGACGCCTTCGAACAAGCGGGTTTTTGTCAGGGCTGGAGTTCTCATCGCGGTCCCTTTGATTAGAATTCAGCACGAGGATAACGGCAGAGCGTGAGGTCACGTACCGTTACCTGATTCATAGACGGGCCTTCGAAAATGAGGTCCATCCAAACTTTCTCGATCCGCTTCTCATTGAGCTTTGAATACCCAAGATCAAACTCGACCATTTGGCTGCTCGTCCCCAACGGCAGTTCGCGGACAATCTGTTCAACGTTGGGGCCGTGCTTGATGTTCAATCGCGCAAAAATCTCGAGCGGCTTTTCCGTCTCGATAATCGGGTCACAGCGGACAAGATGCTTCATCGTGAGGCCGTGGCAGGCCTCATCTGGAAAATCGATGGCGAGGCTCAGATAGGTGCCGTCAAATTTGAAAACATCCATACGCAAACCGTAAGGGGCAAGATCGGCTTCGCGAGTATTGCGCAATTGGCGGAGCGTCAGTTCGCTAATTTGGCAATCGTGATAGAGCGTGACCTCTTCGCCAATCATCGTCTTAGACGGTGCCGAGGCCATGCCTTTGACGCCCAAAGGACCACGCCACAATTGCGGGCGCCACGCCCAATCCGTGCCACGAGGGGTCGGAAACCGGTTTGCTCCGATCATCGGCAAAGCAAGACGTTCGTTCGCGACATAGATGAACTCATCCATCTGTGCGCGCACTTCGAGAGCCGAGAACAGCCGCCGCCGCACCAAGTCCAGTTTGCTGGTCTTCGCGTCTTTGACCATCTGCGCCAAATAGCGCATCAGGCGGCGCATCATGAATTTGTCGATCAGGTTCATCCTGCCCGAATGTCCCTTTTGTCTTGGCACAACCATGCCGACAATCCCCCGAGTTGGGTCATGCCGTCAAGCCACAGTCGGCACTTTTGTTGAAACATCAATCGCCTAACAGAGCAGTCGCTGCAGCCCGCAAAACTGCCAGCCCCTGTGCTTGATCAAGAGGCGATTGATCCCACCACCGCACAGAGATCGTGGCCATCCTGCCCTGATAATCAAAGAAGGCGCGCCACTGCGTCGGCTGAAAGCCATCCGACAAGGACGACGAGGTATCGCTAAAGAACACCTCAACGCGGTGATCGTGAACTTGAACATGATGCACAAATATCGTCGAAGGATCGCCTGCCCCACTCAGCAAAGCTCGACCATCAGGATGCTGAATCAACTGCGATAGCGCGTTTTCTGCCCCAAAGACGGCGGCGCTATCCGCTTCACCGATTTGTGCCGTGATCAAAGCAAGGCGAGAGGCGCCACAGGGAGTTGCCACCGTGAAGCCTTCTGCCAGACGACTTGCTCTTCGATCGAAACAGTAGCCTTCAGGTGCAACAACGGCGATTTCGCCGCCCAAAACATCAATAGACTTGGGCCCATAAGCCAAACCGTCGTCCAAAGTGCATGCAGACACCAGTAGCGAAGCGCCCCAAAACGCAGCCATTGCGCGCATCTTCAAATTCATAATCGCCTCCGGGTCGTGGCCCATTGCGGTTTAGGCGACGATACCTTTGGCATCAACCAGTAGAAGCGTTGATTGCAATTCAGGGCGGCGCGGCTTATTTCGGTCACCAATAGCGAACAAAGGCAAGCGCGATGAACTGGATTTCGAATTACGTCCGCCCGACGATCAACTCGCTCTTTTCTCGTCGTGAGGTTCCAGAGAACCTTTGGACGAAGTGCGGCGAATGTGGAACCATGCTGTTTCACCGTGAATTGGCTGACAATCAGAACGTCTGCACAAACTGTAATCACCACATGGCGATTACACCGCGCGACCGTTTCACCGCTCTCTTTGATAGCGGCATCTTTACAGAGGTGAAGGTTCCGACCCCAATCGACGACCCGCTCAAATTCCGTGACCAAAAGAAATACGTGGACCGGATGAAAGCCTCGCAAAAATCCACTGGCGAAAAAGAAGCCATGCTGGTTGCCGAGGGCGAGATTTTCCGAACGCCGATCGTGGCAGCGGCTCAGGACTTCAGCTTCATGGGTGGTTCGATGTCGATGTATGTCGGCAACGCGATCATCGCTGCTGCTGAACGCGCTGTCGAACTTGGCCGTCCGCTTGTTCTATTCTCCGCTGCTGGTGGCGCACGCATGCAAGAGGGTATCCTCTCGCTGATGCAAATGCCCCGCACGACTATCGCGGTTGATATGCTCAAAGAAGCAGGCCTGCCCTACATCGTGGTTCTGACACACCCAACCACTGGTGGCGTCACCGCATCTTACGCGATGCTCGGCGATGTCCATATCGCAGAACCCAACGCGTTGATCTGTTTCGCAGGCCCGCGCGTGATCGAACAGACCATTCGCGAAAAACTGCCCGAAGGGTTCCAACGCGCTGAGTACCTGCTGGACCACGGCATGCTCGATCGCGTGACACCGCGTGGCAAGCAAAAGGAAGAACTGGCGCAAATCATCCGAATGCTTATGGGCATGGATGCTGTTGTCGCGGCTGACCTTCCTGCGCCTGCTGAACAACCTGCAAAAGCGGAATAACCAAATCAAATGACTGCTCCGACTTCGGATTTGATTCTCGAACGGATGATGGCCTTGCACCCCAAGGTCATCGACCTTGTTTTGGACCGCGTTTGGCGTTTGCTGGATGCTCTTGGCAATCCGCAGAATGATTTGCCGCCCGTCATCCACCTTGCTGGAACGAACGGCAAAGGGTCGACGCAGGCCATGATCCGCGCTGGCTTAGAGGCGGAAGGTAAAAAGGTTCACGCCTATACCTCGCCGCACCTCGCACGGTTCCACGAGCGCATTCGGTTGGCGGGTGAGCTGATCTCGGAAAGTTACCTCACCGAAGTTCTGGACGAATGCTACGCCGCCAATGGCGGTGAGCCGATTACCTATTTCGAAATCACCACCTGCGCCGCGATCCTAGCGATGGCACGCACACCTGCGGACTACACTCTGCTAGAGGTCGGCTTAGGTGGTCGTCTGGACGCAACGAACGTTGTGGAGAAACCCGCTCTCTCGATCCTGACACCAATTTCGATTGACCACGAACAGTTCCTTGGTTCGACCCTGACTGCGATTGCCGGCGAAAAGGCAGGCATCATTAAACGCGGCGTGCCTGTCATCGTGGGCCCGCAGCAAGATGAATCCATGGACGTGATCGAAACAACGGCTGGCCGCCTCGGCGCGCCGATCTCTGCCTGCGGGCAGCAGTGGCACATTAGCGAAGAGCATGGCCGCATGGTCTATCAGGACGAACAGGGCCTCTGCGATCTACCGCTCCCCAACCTGCCTGGCCCGCACCAGATCCAGAACGCTGGCGCCGCGATTGCAGCTTTGCGAATGCTTGGCATGTCGAGCGTTGCGACTGAGGCCGCTGTAACCAAAGCCGAATGGCCCGCACGGATGCAGCGTCTGAAAGCGGGGCCGCTTATCGATTTGGCTGGCAATTGTGAGCTCTGGCTGGACGGCGGGCATAACCCAGCGGGTGGCGAAGCTGTTGCCAAAACACTGTCCCGCCTACCGCAGCGCCCGACCCATCTGATTTGCGGCATGCTGAACACTAAGGACGTAACGGGCTACATGCGCCCGCTGGCTGATGTCGCGCAAAGTCTCACCGCAATTTCGATCCCCGATGAGATCAATACTCTTCCAGCGGACACCACAGCGAATGCAGCGCGTGAGGCAGGTTTCGCCAAAGTGAAGACCGCAAATTCGACAGCCGACGCAATCGTGGAGATCGTCAAAGCAGATCCTGCCGCTCGTATTCTGATTTGCGGCTCGCTCTATTTAGCGGGTCACATTCTGCGCAGCAACGGGTAAGGGCGGCTGCCCCTACTCGGATGGCGCGAAAATCAGCGTCAAAATATACGTTCGATTCGAATCGCTCCCCTTGACCGCGAATCACCTAGACCGCTAGATTCATGGTAGAATTCGCTGTTAGACGCTAACGCGCGACAGCATACCGGCCAGGCAGGGCGGGGAGGCGGGCTATTTTGGCTCGTCTTTCTGTTTGTAACACACTGATACCGAATCATTTTTGTGAATCTCTTTATGGATGAACCCGTTGAGGCGATTCGCACGTTTGACTTGCGCCACCTGATTCTCCAAAATGCGGTCAAAGCGACGAAACACACAGCGCCTGCCAGCGCATAACAACAAGATGTGTTTCGAAGATTGGGGGACAGAAGATGTTGCGACTGTTTAGCAGTATAGCGATCGGACTCTGCGCGTGCTTTGGCGCCGCGCAGGCGCAAGACGTGAAGATCACCGACAATTTGCCCGAGGCGGTCATTGACCTGAACGGTACGACAGTCACGATCAGCCGTATTCAAGATACCGAGAACCTTTTGACGGGCGATTTCGCGAAAACGTCTCGCCCCTGCCCACCGTTTTGCATTCACCCGATGACCATTGCGGATGGTGTGGAGACTGTTGGCGAACTTGAGGTCATCGACTTCCTGTCCACCAAAGTCGCCGCTGGCAGTGGTTTGCTGATCGACAGCCGCGTCCCTGACTTTTTCGTTCGCGGCGCAATTCCCGGTGCCATCAATGTGCCGTTCACAACACTGGAAGCCTCGAACCCCTATCGCACTGACATCATCAAAGCGCTCGGCGCAGTTGAGGTTGGCGGTGGTTTGGATTTCACAAACGCCCTCAACCTCATGCTCTATTGCAACGGCCCATGGTGTGATCAATCGCCCCGCGCGATCCGAGGTCTACTAGAGGCGGGATACCCCGCCGAGAAACTGTTTTATTACCGTGGTGGTGTGCAGGATTGGGTCATGCTTGGCCTGACAACTGTTACGCCGTCGAATGACGGCTAAGCCGCTTAGGAGAAGAGTATTATGATCCGCACCGTATTAGGTTTTTTCATCGCGGCTTTGACGATCTGTATCGTGATTATTCTGGCACCGTTCTCGTCAGACGTCGAACCTGCCACGATTGACGTAACACGCAATGAAACTGGCAACGTGACTGCGCCCGTGGCTGCGCCGATTGGGTCAACGGGCACTTTGGCACCTGGCGTCGCCGAAGCCATCGCCCCAGCCCCTGGTGTCGCAGGTCAGGCAGCGGCCCGCATATTGGCGGCGTCCCGCGCGGGACAAGAACCAGAGCTAAAGATCCAAACCGACACGAGTTCTATCGGTGACACGACCGCTGGCGTTCTGGCGGCACTCGGTCTGGCAACAGGCGCGGCACCTGCGCCAACTCCCGCAGAGTTAGGCGGGGATGAAATGATGAACATGACCGCGAGTGTTCTGTCGGGCATCCGCGGCGCAACAGGACAACCCGCCGCCGCAGCACCTCAACAAAACGATCTGCAAACTCTGGTCGCGTGGGCGCTGAAAGAAGGTCAGTCGGATTCCTATATCGATGCGCTTTTGAACGAGGCCGCATCGGCTGGTCAGATCACCGTTCCAAACATGCTTGTGACGTCCGACGGTCGTGTGGATACCGCCACCCTCCTTGCGTCGATTGTTCAAGAGGCCACCGCCGCCACGACAGGCCAACGCGCAGCCGTTCCAACCACACCGTTGGGGCCGTCGGATGGCGTTGAGGTTCGCGTGGTTCAGCGCGCGGGTGAAACCGAACAATTCCGGTTCTACACCGTTGGTTCGGGCGACAGCTTGGGGTCGATCTCGGTGAAATTCTACGGGTCGGTTGAATACTACCCCCGCATTTTCGAAGCGAACCGCACAATCTTGTCCAGCCCTGATCGCATCCAAACGGGCCAGCGGTTGGTTATCCCAGAGCTGGGCTAAAAGAATAAGGGCGGGGAAATCCCCGCCCTTCCTTCATTCATCGACTGGCTTACCCCAAGTCCTGTCCTGCATTTCACGCAGGCGACTGGCGGTGCGTTCGAATTCGAAGACCCCCTCCCCTTCGAGGTAGAGCGTTTCTGGTTCCGATGCCGCGGAACAAATCAGTTCAACCTTGGCCTCGTAGAGCGCGTCGATCAATGTGACGAACCGTTTCGCTTCGTTAAAGTTATTGCGGCTGAGCGCAGGAATATCTTCGAGGATCAGAACCCGAACGGCGTCTGCAACAGCAAGGTAATCTGCTGGCCCCAACATCCGCCCGCACAAGTCAAAGAACGACGCCCGCGCCACACCGTTGCAGAAACCAGGCAGCGTTACATCGCGACCTTTAACTTTAAGAACGAGAGGGTGCGCACTATCCCCAGCAAAATCGGTCCAAATCGCCCGAATTGATGCTCGTGCGTCTGGCGTAATCGGCGTGAAATACCGTTTCTCGTCATGCAAGCGACCCTGACGGTGGTCCGTCTCGCTGACTAACTCGCGCACCTCTAATTGATCCTTAATCAGATCAATGAAGGGCAGGAAAAGTTGGCGATTCAGACCATTTTTATAGAGGTCATCTGGAACGCGGTTCGAGGTGGTCACAACCGTAACACCCGCCTCGAAGAGTTTTTCAAACAAACGCCCAACGATCATCGCGTCTGTAATATCGCTGATCTGCATTTCGTCGAACGCGAGGAGCCGAACATCTTTGACCAAGGCATCGGCAACAGGAACGATGGCATCATCCACGCCCTGCGCACGTGCCTTTGCCATTTCAGAATGGACCCATTGCATAAACGCATGAAAGTGCTCACGCCGTTTCGGTACATCGACCAAGGAATAGAGCAGGTCCATGAGCATGGATTTTCCGCGCCCGACGCCGCCCCAGAGATAAAGTCCGCGAACAGGTGTATGAGCGGCCTTGCGGAAGAAGCCCTTTTTAACTGGCGGCTGCGCTAGTTCAGTTTGAACACGTTCGAGCGCGTCCAAAACCGCTTCTTGAGCGGGGTCGGGTTTCAGGCGGCCTTCGGCAACGCCCGTACGATATGCATCAATGATACCAGTCATAAACCGCACATAGCCCGCAGCATGGCCAAAGAAAAGCCGCGCCGCATTTCAAACGGCGATGTGGGGCCGCACAAAATGTCATCGAAAATCTAAAGCAGCCAATTGACGGCGATCAAACGGCCCGACACTGTCGCGCCATGAACAAAAGCGCACCCCTCTTTACACCCGTCCTGATCACCGGCTGCATCATCGTAATGATCGGCTTCTCTATTCGTGCGTCGTTTGGGGTGTTTCAGATTCCCATCGCTACGGAATTCAATTGGTTGCGGTCTGATTTCAGCCTCGCAATCGCAATCCAGAACCTCGCATGGGGGATTGGGCAACCGATCTTCGGCGCTGTTGCCGAAAAGGTCGGCGATCGTAAGGCCATTATTCTGGGTGCATTGGCCTATGCTGCTGGTTTGATCCTGTCAGCGGGTGCGACGCTCCCGATTCAGCATCAGCTGTATGAAGTTCTCGTGGGCTTTGGCATCGCAGGCACTGGGTTCGGCGTCATTCTCGCCGTTGTTGGTCGTGCCAGCTCGGATGAGAACCGCTCCATGAGCCTCGCGATTGCAACGGCTGCAGGATCTGCGGGCCAAGTGTTCGGCGCCCCAGTTGCAGAGTTCCTTTTGCAGTCCATGTCATGGCAAAACGTGTTCCTGTGGTTTGCCGCTGCAATCCTCGCCACGCTTTTCCTTTTGCCGTTCATGCGCGCACCGCAGGTCGCATCAAAGGCTGAACTTCAAGAAAGCATGGGCACCATTTTGGGCCGTGCATTCCGCGATCCGTCCTACACAATGATTTTCCTTGGATTCTTTTCTTGCGGATATCAGCTCGCCTTTGTCACCGCCCACTTTCCCGCTTTCGTTGCGGAAAGCTGCGGACCGATTGCAGGGGGCACGTTCTTGGCAGGGATGGGCATCAACTCGACCTCTGCCCTCGGTGCTGCTGCGATCTCTCTGATCGGTTTGGCGAATATCATGGGGACGCTGTTAGCGGGTTACCTTGGCAAACGGTATTCAAAGAAATATCTGCTGGCGAGCATTTACGCCGCACGAACAATCGTCGCCGCTTGGTTCATCCTCACGCCGATGACACCCCTCACCGTTATTGTCTTCTCGATCGTGATGGGCAGCCTCTGGCTAGCTACTGTTCCGCTCACCTCGGGTCTGGTCGCGCACCTCTATGGGCTGCGCTACATGGGTACGCTTTACGGGATCGTGTTCTTTTCCCACCAGTTGGGAAGCTTCTTGGGCGTATGGCTCGGCGGCAAACTCTACGACATCTATGGCACCTACACTTACGTGTGGTGGGTTGGTGTCGGCGTCGGTGCGTTCTCGGCCTTGGTCCACCTTCCAATCAAAGAAAAGCGAACGGTGCTCGCGGCTTAACGCGCGCGCCACCGATCCAAGATGTACCGCGCCGTCATAAGATCGAGGTGAGCACCACCACCGTTCTTGAACAGGGTGATGTCATCGGGAGCGCGGGTAAAAGCATCCAATGTGTAGTAGTCCGCAACGACGTTCGCAGGATCATACTCCCCTGACTCAATAGGGATGCGCAGTTCGCCAATATCGTGGAGCACGGTGTCACGGCTATCCATGAACACACGTGACCGCAGAAGCGCCTCGGTGTCTGCCTCACGCAGGTCAGGTCGGAATGCGCCGATCAGGTCAACGTGTTGGCCCGCGTGGAGCCATTCGCCTTTGAGCACAATCTGTTTGGCTGGTGTCGCACAGGTGATGATATCGGCGGCACGAACGGCGGCCTCAACATCCGTAGTGGCCTCAGTCGCGGGATACTGTGCAGCAAGGGCCGATGCGGTATCTAACCGACGCCCTGCGATAATAAAATGAGCGTTCGGAAATAACGCGCCATATGCCTCGCGCAACGATGCAGCGACCGTTCCTGCGCCAATAATCACGATGTTCTCGCTCTCTGGTCGCGCCAAACGTCGAGCCGCCAGCAAGCTATCTCCTGCCGTTTTCCATTTTGTCACAAGGCCGAAATCAATAACCGCTTCTAGGTCGCCAGTCACATCCGACATAAGGTTCATTGCGCCGTTTACGTTGCGTAGCCCCTTTTCGTTGTTCTTTGGGAAGATCGTGGCGGCTTTGACCGCAATCCCAAGACCATCAATCCATGCGCTACGAGTGAGGAGCGTATCATCACCGCGATAGAGAAACGTATCGGCGATCTCTGCCTTGGGCAGAGTATGACCCTCGGCGATTGCGTCCGTTAGTCCAATCCAGTCAAGCAACGCCTGACCTTCGTCGAAAGGAACGATGTCGATCATATCGCGTCCTCCTCGCTCAACAGCCCTTCGGCAACAAGGCGATCTGCAAATCCCTGCGGATCAGTAAAGAGATGCGTGTTCCACCCACGCGCAGCGGCCGCAGCAATATTATCAGCCCGATCGTCGGCGAATAAAAGCGCCGTTGGCGCAACACCGCAATCGTCTTCTAGCATGCGATAAATCTCGGGCTCTGGTTTCACTTCTCCCATGTGCCCAGAGATGTAGCGACGGTCGAACTCTTCCAAGAACGGATATTCTCGCTCGCCGATTTCAAAAGTCTGAATGCCGAAATTCGACAGCGCAAACACGGGAACACCTTTGGATCGAAGGGCTCGCAACAAACGCACCGAGTGGTCGATTGCTGGTGACGCCATTTCGAGCCAACGCTCGTGCCACATCATGATTTCATCATGCCATTCAGGGTTCTGCGCTGCGCATTCCGACACAGCATCATACCAATTCTGACCGCGATCCACCTGATCATTCATGCCGTGCAGGTCGACGGCTTCGAACATCGCCTTGCGACGCTCCACCCCAATCACACGGTCATAAACACGTTCGGGATTCCATTCGATCAGCACGTTGCCAATGTCAAAAACGACGGCTTCGATACCCATGATTAGCCTCTTTTTATACGTTGCAACTCGCGCTCTAGGGCGTCGAGGAACCGTGAACGGTCTGCCTTGGAAAATGGTTTACCCCCACCCTGACGGAAGGGATCAGCCGACCGTAGATCCGCCATCAAATCCCGTGTCGCGAGGACGTTGCCAATATTGGCCTCGGTTAGAGCTTCGCCGTTGTGTTTAAGGACCCGCGCACCGGCAGCAACGCATTTGGCCGCCAGTGGGATATCGCCTGTAACAACCACATCGCCCTTGGTTGCACGATCAGCGATCCACATATCGGCGATGTCAGGTCCCTCAGGAACGATCACCGTTTCGACCAGAGGGTTTTGCGACGGACGAAGCCCGCCATTCGACACGATAAACATGCGTGTCTGATGACGGGTTCCGACCCGCTCTACCTCGGCCTTAACCGGGCAGGCATCGGCATCAACGTAGATCACGCGTAGAGAGCCTCTGCGTGGAATGCGATGTGATCTTCGAGGAACGATGTCACAAAGAAGTAGCTGTGGTCGTATCCCGGCTGCAGACGGAGGGTTGCTGGGATACGGCGCTCTGCGGTTGCGGCCCAGAACTTCTCGGTCATCAGATAGTCGGCGTATTGGTCATTCGCGCCCGTATCGACCAACAGCGGGATATTGAGGCCAACGTCGCGCATCAGAAGCGTCGCGTCATGTTTGGCCCATTTGCTTTCATCGGTGCCCAAGTAGGCCGTGAACTGCGGGCGGCCCCAGTCGCCAGCGGTAGGGTTACAGATCGGCGAAAACGCGGAGACCGAGCGATAGCGCGGCACGTTCATCGCAATTGTCAGCGCACCATGACCACCCATTGAGTGTCCAGTGATCGACTGGCGGTCCTCATCGACCGCGAAATTCGCAGCGATGATGCGCGGCAGTTCTTCCGTGACGTAGTCGAACATACGGAAGTGCGGTGCCCACGGCGCTTCGGTTGCGTTCACATAGAACCCAGCGCCCTGCCCCATGTCATAGGCATCATCATTCGCCACACCTTCGCCACGCGGCGAAGTGTCAGGAAACGCCAGCGCGATGCCGTGCTCTGCGGCCCAAACCTGCGCACCCGCTTTGATCATCGCGTTCTCATGGGTGCAGGTCAGACCCGCGAGGAACCAAAGGACGGGAACGGGCGCATGTTCAGCCTCTTCGGGCAAGAACAGACCAAAGGTCATATCGGTGCCAGTCGCTTCTGATGCGTGCCGATACACACCTTGAACACCGCCGTAGCATTTGCTTTGCGAAATCGTTTCCATTGATGACCTCCAATTAGACTTGGACCCAGGCGATCACAGCCGAGACCGTTAAAATGCTAAGCGCCGTCGAAACGAGGATCGACGCTGACACGCGCGCAGGGGCGACCCCGTAGTGCTGCGCGAGAATATAAACGTTGCCCGCAACGGGCAGCGATGCCGCCGCAACCATAACCGAGGCCGGGAAGGGATCAACTCGGAACAGGACAAACGCGGCGAATGCGACAGATGCAGGATGCAGCACCAATTTGGCAAAGCTGAGCCAACCCGCGACGACTAACCGTTCCGCAGATTTGCTCGCAAGCGACGCACCAATCGCGAACAAAGCACCTGGAGTGGCAGCAGCGCCAAGAATGGTCAGGAAATCATTGATCGGACGAGGGATCGACCAGCCAGATGCCGAGATCAACATGCCTACCACGATAGAAACGATCATCGGGTTCTTCAGAAGACCCATTCCAACTGTGCCAAAAACGCTCCACGACAAACGTCCGTGGCGGCTACCGTAGATCAAGATCACGATGAGCGACGAAAAGACGATCAGATCGACAACCAGTACCATCATAATCGGGCCGATGGCTTCTTCGCCGAGGAGCATGGACAACATCGGAATACCGAGAAAGCCCGTATTCCCGATCACACCAACCTGTGCCTCTACCGCGGCCTCAGCGGTGCCAAGCTTTCGGACTATGGCGACCGTGGTGACCAGCAAATAGACCGCCATCGATCCAACCAAATATGCCCCCATGAACGGCCAATCGATCAACTGGTCAAACGACAGGTTTGCCGAGAACCGGATCAGCATCGCCGATAGGGCAAAATAGAATACGAACTTGGTGAGATACGAGGTCGCTTCGGACGAAAAGAAGCCCGTTCGCCCTGACCCATAGCCCAGCGCGATCAACATAAAGAACGGGAGTGTTTGAAGAAGAATTGCCCACATGCAAAACGGCTAGCATGGCATGTGAAGGAACGGAACCCGCCTTCTTTGCTAAGCCAGATTAGGCGCGGTGATAGGGTGAACCAGACAGGATCGACGCGGCACGGTAGAGCTGTTCACTCAGCATCACGCGCACCAGCATGTGGGGCCAAACCATCTTGCCAAAGGACAACGCAGCATCCGCTTTGGCACGAAAGGCAGGGTCCAGACCATCCGCGCCACCGATGACGAAGGCGATGTCCTGACGCCCTTGATCGCGCCAGCCCCCAAGTTGGTCGGCAAAGTCGGGAGAGGTCATGACCTTTCCACGCTCATCCATGATGCAAATGAGAGCGCCATTCGGGATCGCTTTTTCAAGCAGGGCGGCCTCAGCCCCCATACCCGCGTTCTTTTTATCCTCCACCTCAATGACGTTCGCAGGACCGAGCGCAAGCGCTCGTCCTGTTCGGTCAAACCGTGTTAGATAATCGTCGATAAGGTTACGTTCCGGCCCCGCCCGAAGGCGACCGACCGCAACTATATGAACGCGCATCAGTTCAGGCTTCAGCAGCCCCTGTCGGGAGCCACATTTTTTCCAGCTGATAGAATTCGCGCACTTCGGGACGGAAGACGTGGACGATTACGTCGCCACAGTCGACCAGAACCCAGTCGCCAATCTCTGCGCCCTCGACTTTACAAATAATGCCGAACGCTTGCTTCATACGTTCGGTGAGCTTTTCCGAAACCGCAGCGACCTGACGGGTCGAACGGCCAGATGCAATCACCATGAAGTCAGCCATTTCAGTTTTACCGCGCAGAGGGATCTGCACGATATCTTCGGCTTTGTCGTCTTCGAGAGACGCAACGACAGCGGCGAGAATGTCATCGCTCGTTACGTTATTAGAAGCCACGGTCATCGCTGGCTCCATGTGGGCAGTCGCATCTGCCGAGGTATTGAAAGACAGGTCATTGTCCTCCGGGGTTGCGCGTCGTCCAAACCCCGACGCTGGGCCTGTGCTAAAGGTAGCAGCGCATCGCTTTATTTTCAACAGAACAGGACCGCAACAGCAAACAACGTATAGATTCACATATGTGACATTCCACCCACGCAGAGTTTCCTTGCGAGACTCACCAAAAATAACTATGTGACCGCCCATGATCCAAATTTTCGACATGGATGACCGCGCGCGTTTGCGTGAACGGTTTTACGGCGAAAGCCGTTCGATCCTCGCCCGACTGTAATGTTGCGCGAGGCGCAGCACCGTTGCGCCTGTCCTCACGATCTGACTTTCAACATTTCCAAAGGTAAGAGCCATGTCGCCCAAGACGCTCTATGACAAAATCTGGGACGCACACGTCGTCCAACAATCCGAAGACGGCACCTGCTTGCTGTACATCGACCGCCACCTCGTTCACGAAGTGACCTCGCCGCAGGCATTCGAAGGTCTGCGTATGGCTGGCCGCAAAGTGCGCGCTCCGGAAAAAACCATCGCTGTTCCGGATCACAACGTTCCGACCACTCTGGACCGTGCGGACCCAGCGACCATGACCGAAGACAGCCGCATTCAGGTTGCTGCGCTCGACAAGAACGCCAAAGAGTTCGGTATCAACTACTACCCAGTGTCCGACGTTCGTCAGGGCATCGTGCACATCGTCGGCCCAGAGCAGGGTTGGACCCTTCCGGGCATGACCGTCGTGTGTGGCGACAGCCACACCGCAACTCACGGCGCATTTGGTGCACTGGCACATGGCATCGGTACGTCCGAGGTTGAGCACGTTCTGGCGACCCAGACGCTCATCCAGAAGAAGTCGAAGAACATGAAAGTGGAAATCACTGGCAAACTGATGCCGGGTGTGACCGCGAAAGACATCACTCTGGCTGTGATCGGCGCAACTGGCACCGCTGGCGGTACTGGTTATGTCATCGAATACTGCGGCGAAGCGATCCGCGATCTGTCGATGGAAGGCCGCATGACCGTCTGTAACATGGCAATCGAAGGCGGCGCACGCGCTGGTTTGATCGCTCCTGATCAGAAAACCTTCGACTACGTTAAAGGCCGTCCGCATGCTCCGAAAGGCGCTGACTACGATGCGGCTGTTGAATACTGGAAAACCCTGTTCACCGACGAAGGCGCACACTTCGATAAAGTTGTGACCCTCAAAGGTGAAGAGATCGAACCCGTTGTAACTTGGGGCACCTCGCCCGAAGACGTTCTGCCGATCTCTGCTGTCGTTCCGTCGCCGGAAGACTTCAAAGGCGGTAAAGTCGAAGCTGCGAAACGCGCGATCGAATACATGGGTCTGACCTCTGGTCAGAAACTGACCGATATCAAAATCGACACCGTGTTCATCGGGTCCTGCACCAACGGCCGTATCGAAGACCTTCGCGCCGCTGCAGAAATCCTGAAGGGCAAAAAAGTCAAAGACGGCATGCGTGCTATGGTCGTTCCTGGTTCGGGCCTCGTCCGTGCTCAGGCCGAAGAAGAAGGCATCGCGCAGATCTTTATCGATGCTGGCTTTGAATGGCGTATGGCAGGTTGCTCCATGTGTCTCGCGATGAACCCCGACCAATTGGCCGAGGGCGAGCGTTGCGCATCCACCTCCAACCGCAACTTTGAAGGCCGTCAGGGCTACAAGGGCCGCACCCACCTCGTTTCGCCGGCAATGGCTGCAGCTGCTGCAATCACCGGTAAACTCACCGACGTTCGGGAGATGATGTAATGGAAAAGTTTGAAACACTTCAGGGTATCGCAGCACCGATGCCGTTGGTGAACATCGACACCGATATGATCATCCCAAAGATCTTCCTTAAGACGATCAAACGTTCGGGTCTGGGTGTAAACCTGTTCGACGAAATGCGTTACGACCGTCAGGGCAACGAAATCGCTGATTTCGTCCTGAACAAACCGCAGTATCGCGACGCACAGATTCTTGTCGCCGGCGACAACTTCGGCTGTGGTTCGTCGCGCGAACACGCGCCGTGGGCTATTGCTGACTTTGGCATCAAATGCGTGATCTCGACCTCGTTCGCAGACATCTTCTTTAACAACTGCTTCAAGAACGGCATCCTGCCAATCGTCTTCCCGCAGGATGTTGTCGATGTTCTGATGAAAGACGCGGAAAAGGGCTCTAACGCTCGTATGACCGTTGATCTTGAGAATCAGGTTGTCACCACTTCGGACGGCCAAGAGTTCGCCTTCGAAGTCGACGCGTTCAAAAAACACTGCCTGATGAACGGTTTGGACGATATCGGCCTAACCATGGAGCATGTTTCGGCGATTGACGCGTTCGAAGCAAAGTCCAACGCAGAGCGTCCGTGGCTCTAAGCCACAAGATATAGCGTTACTTTAGCGGGGATCGTCCAAAAGGCGGTCCCCGCTATACATTTGGATACAGGACAAATGTAGTCTGCCACATTTCGTGCCACAGTTTCGCCCGCCAAAGCACCGCTTTGAAATGGTTGCATTCTCGCACCACTCATGCCGCAAAACCGCCCAATAGATTTCGTCATATTAACCCGTTAGTTGCAGCGGGGTCCGAAAATGGGCAACATTATGTCAAAGATGAGGCAGATCGTGCATATCGCACGAGGTCAAACTGGAAACAGGACACGGCAAAGCATCGGGTCCGGCCGGATTGAGGAAAAAAGAGAAGTGTTTTCGCGAATTGCAGGGGCAGTTCTGCGTGCAGCGTTTGTGGTGTTGCTTGTTGCGACTCCGTCAATGCTGTTACCGGGCACCCATTCAGACACCACCCAAATCGTCGCCCTTGTGGCGCTGATCGCGGCTGTCTTTACGTTCGTGGAATACAACTCGGACTATCCGAGCTTGGTCGAATTCCGCGATGCACCGCCATTCAATCGCATCCGTTTCATCGCATTGTTCCTCAGTGTGTTCTTCATCACGTTGATCGTACGCGGGAAGTTCGAACAAACCACGCTGACACTGTTTATTTCGGCCGTCGGGCATCGCCTGTCCGAGATGATCGACTTCCCGTATTCCCCTGTCCGCTTGATGGTTCTGATGCTACCCCAAGACGCCGATTTGGACCTAATCCAGTCGCTACGCACCGCTGCGGGCATCTCCTACCTTGTTTCCATCGTGTCCTTGGCGAGCTTTGTTCTCGCTCTGCGCATGAACCAATGGCCGTCGCGCACAAGTGGCTTCAACGTATGGACCAACATGCCGACGTTCGACCCGACGGCAGGTGGGGACATTGTGGAACGCCTTCAACGCGATGGCCAAGTTAACATTATCTTTGGATTTCTCCTGCCATTTGTCCTTCCGGCCTTCGTAAAGCTGGCCTCGGACTTTATTGACCCGATCAGCTTAGCAGAGCCGCACACGTTGATTTGGACGGTTTCGGCATGGGCGTTCTTACCTGCGTCACTCCTAATGCGCGGGATCGCGATGGGGCGCGTGGCACAACTGATCGAAGACAAACGTCGTCGCACCTTGTCCGACGATTCCTTGCAGCTTGCCTGATTTCCATGGGTGTATCGCCCGTTTGGGCGGACACCATTCGTATCGCAACCTATGCAGCGCCCCTGTCCAGAAATGGACCGGGGCTTTTGCTTGCCGACATCCTGAATGAAACACCTGAGATCGTGCAGGTTTCCGAGCGAATCGGAGCGTTGGCCGCCGATGTCCTTCTGCTGACTGATATCGATTATGACCGCGACCTACGCGCGCTGAACGCATTCAATGATCGCCTGACAGCCCCCTACCCTCATATTTTTGCACTGAGACCTAACAGCGGCATGCAAACGGGCTTCGATGTCGATCAAAATGGACGGCTCGGTGGGGCACGTGATGCCATGGGCTATGGGCTGTTCAGTGGTGACGGGGGAATGGCTATTCTATCGGACTTCCCCATAGGAACTGTCACCGACTACAGCGATGCGCTTTGGGCGGACCTTCCGCAGACGCTCATGGCCAAAGATGATCCCCTTCGAGGCGTCCAGCAGCTATCGAGCGTAGGACACTGGCAGGTTCAGATTTTGACGCCCAACCGCCCCCTCACACTCCTAGCGTTTTCAGCCACTCCGCCCGTTTTCGATGGGCCTGAAGATCGAAATGGGCGGCGAAACGCGGATGAAATTCGCTTTTGGCGGAACGTTCTGGACGGCGACTTTGGTCCTCCGCCCGACGACTTCGTCATATTAGGCATCGCCAACCTTGACCCCGACCGAGGGGAAGGACGACGTGAGGCCTTAATTAGTTTGTTGAACGACCCACAGATCCAAGACCCACTACCCAACCAGCCCACAGCGTATTGGCCCGATCCAATCGGCGCGTTACGCGTCGATTACGTCCTGCCGTCCGCCACTCTGACAATTCAAAACGCAGGAATCGAGGACACACCTATCGGACCACATCGCCCCGTTTGGGTAGATGTTTTATCAGCGCCATAAACCCCTTGGTTTCTTGACCCTTGGGCAGCAAACAGATAGGCCATCCCAGACCTTTTCAGACAAGGAAGTACGAGATGTCTAACCCCTCGATCCTGATCCTCGCCGGCGACGGTATTGGCCCTGAAGTAATGGGCGAAGTTAAGAAGATCATCACTTGGTACGGCGATAAGCGCGACCTCGCTTTTGACGTGAGCGAAGACCTCGTCGGTGGCTGCGCCTATGACAAATACGGCACCCCGCTGCACGACGATACAATGGCCAAAGCGCAAGACGTTGACGCTGTGCTGCTCGGCGCTGTTGGCGGTCCTCAGTACGACAACCTCGACTTCTCGGTGAAGCCAGAGCGCGGCCTTCTGCGCCTTCGCAAAGAAATGGACCTGTTCTCGAACCTGCGTCCGGCCCAGTGCTTTGACGCGCTTGCAGATTTCTCGTCGCTGAAAAAAGACGTCGTTGCTGGCCTCGACATCATGATCGTACGCGAACTGACCTCGGGCATCTATTTCGGTGAGCCGCGCGGCATCATCGAAGAAGGCAACGAGCGTGTTGGCATCAACACCCAGCGTTACACCGAATCCGAAATCGCACGCGTTGCACGTTCGGCATTCGAACTGGCACGTAAACGCGGCAACAAGGTCTGCTCGATGGAGAAGGCCAACGTTATGGAATCGGGCATCCTGTGGCGTCAGGTTGTGACCGAAGTTCACGATGCTGAATATCCAGACGTCGAACTGTCCCACATGTATGCAGACGCTGGCGCAATGCAGCTCTGCCGCTGGCCCAAACAGTTCGACGTGATCGTAACCGACAACCTGTTCGGCGACCTTCTGTCGGATGCGGCTGCTATGCTAACCGGTTCGCTCGGCATGCTGCCGTCCGCATCGCTCGGCGCTCCGATGGCGAATGGCCGTCCGAAAGCACTCTACGAACCGGTACACGGTTCTGCGCCCGACATCGCTGGCCAGGGCAAAGCAAACCCGATCGCCTGTATCCTGTCGTTCGCAATGGCTCTGCGCTACTCCTTCGACCAAGGCGCCGAAGCTGACCGTCTGGAACAGGCTGTTGAGAAGGTTCTGGCGGACGGCGTTCGTACTGCAGACCTGCTCGGCCCTGAAGGTGGCGTTCCTGTTTCCACTTCGGAAATGGGTGACAAGATCATCGCGGCACTCGACGCATCGCTCTAATCGCGATCTAAATTTTAGGAAGCGGGCGTTCATTTGAGCGCCCGTTTTCTTTTGCCTGAAGTCAGGAGTTTATCACTTGCACCACGCCAAAACCCGCTCCATAGCTGGGTTAGCGCAAACGGAGGCACCATGGCGGAATACGCAAAGAGCAACGTAAAAGGGGCCTTTTATGCCTTGGGCGCGATGGGTATCTACGCAACCCACGACGTCGTTGTGAAGTATCTGGGCGAAGCGGGCTTTGGCGCGTTCCAGATCATTTTCTTTGCGGCCTTGTTGAGCTTCCCATTGGTCACGATCATCCTGATGCGCGACACTGAGGCTGATAACCTCATCCCGCGTCACCCATACTGGATGGCACTGCGGATGGCGTGCATGGTGAATACGGGCGTTTGCGCCTTCTACGCCTTCACCGTGCTCGAATTGGCGCAGACCTACGCAATCCTCTTTGCCTCACCGTTGTTAATCACCATTCTGGCGATCCCGCTGCTGGGCGAAAAGGTAGGCATTCATCGTTGGCTGGCCGTTATCGTCGGTTTGATCGGGGTCATCATCGTACTCCGCCCTGGCAGTTCTGAACTTTCACTAGGTCATTTTGCGGCGATGTTTGCTGCGGTGACCAACGCCGTTGTTGCGATTATCTCGCGCAAGATTGGGGCAGAAGAACGCTCTGTCGTCATGTTGATGTATCCGATGCTGGGCAACTTCGCGGCGATGGCGATTGCTATGCCGTTTGTCTACCAACCGATGGAGATCGAGCATCTGGGCATGACCGGCATTATCGCGCTCTTCGGTCTGGTCGCATCGTTCCTCTTTATTCAGGCCTATCGCTCTGGTGAGGCTGCGATCGTCGCACCGATGCAATATAGTCAGATCATTTGGGCGACAGTTTACGGATACTTTCTGTTCGGTGAGAAACTAGATGCGCCTACGGTCATCGGTGCATCGATCATCATCGCCTCTGGTATATACATCGTCTTACGCGAAACTCGTGGCGCATCGAACACCAAACCAGTGTCCCAAACCCGCCTTCGGAGCGAAACTGTTACCTCCCCTCGGGTCTCCGTTTTGATGCGTATTCTCCAGGTCAAACAGGGCGGAAATTCCTAAGCGAATTGGGCTCCAAGGGCCTTGCAAATCCCCTATGGAAACTGTAACCCGCACTCCACGGTCGGAGCGTAGCGCAGCCTGGTAGCGCACCTGCTTCGGGAGCAGGGGGTCGGAGGTTCGAATCCTCTCGCTCCGACCAATTACGAAGAAGGCGCCGCTTGGGCGCCTTTTTTGTTGTCTGTTCTTCAGCTCAATCAATCTGCCGGATGATCGTCGTAATCAGTCCGCAAAATCCGGGCTGCATCACCGTCGGGATCTTCGTATTGTTTGGACCGCATCGTCCAGAAAAACCCAAATAGACCGACGGCGCCCAAGCACAGCGATACAGGAATGAGGAGTGACAGAACTTCCATATTACTTGGTCCGTAGTGCGTTGACTGAAACGATAATCGACGAGGACGACATCGCAATTGCCGCCGCAAGAGGTGTTGCAAAGCCCATAAAGGCAATCGGCACTGCGATCATATTATAGACCGCCGCAACGGCAAAGTTCTCAAGGATTCGAGATCGAGCCGATTTAGCGGTTCTGATGCCATCTATGATCCGAGAGAGGTTCCCGCTCACCAGAACCATATCTGCGGCGACCCGAGTGGCCTCTAACGCCGAAGCTGGTGCGATCGACACATGAGCAAGAGCCAGCGCGCCAACGTCGTTCAAACCGTCACCAACCATCAGGACCCGTTTACCCTGCGCCGCTTTCTCACGCAGAACCTCGGCCTTGTCTTGCGGCAATACGCCCGCCTGCCAATCGGTGATCAACAGTTCATCTGCGAGCTTGGACACGGCAGCGGTCGTGTCGCCCGACAACAAGGTCACTGGCATTCCCATCGCCTTGAGACCCGCAATCAACTCCGCTGCCCCATCACGCAGCGCGTCTTCGAATTGAAGTGCAAAGATTTGTCCGTCGATATCGAGGATTGTAGTGCTCTCCCCCTCAACCCCAATCCATTCGGCGCGTCCCAAACGCACCGCCCGACCATCGAGTAGACCCTGAACCCCCATACCTGGCTGTTCAGTTATATCGGTCACCGTCACGGAAGGCAGATCAAGGTCCCGCCCCGCAGCAACAATCGCCTTGGACCGCGGGTGACCCGACCCTTGAGCCAAGGCAGACGCGATCGCATGCACTTGAGGGTCCAGTTTGGTGATGAGCTGAGGTGTCCCTTTTGTCAGCGTCCCTGTCTTGTCGAACACCACCTCGTCAATCTCAGCGAGGCGTTCGAGCGCGGTCGCGTGTTTGACCAAAAGCCCCGCTTTGAACAAACGTCCCGATGCCACAGTCGAGACGGCAGGAACCGCTAGACCCAACGCACAAGGGCAAGTGATGATCAGAACCGCGACCGCGATATTCATCGCATGCCGCACATCCCCGCCCGTCATCCAGAGCCAGAAAACGAAGGCCGCGAACGCAAGAATATGGACGAGTGGCGCGTAAATACGGGCCGCACGGTCAGCCAAGGAATTGTATTTAGACTTCGCCTGCTCTGCCATCGACACAAGGTCAGCCAGCGCATGCAGCAACGTGTTCTCACCAACAGCTGTGGCCCGAATTTGCAGTGCGCCTGTCAAGTTGACCTCGCCCGCTTTCACTTCGGTTCCGACACTGACCGCAACGGGATCCGTTTCACCCGTGAGGAATGCGCGGTCTAGTTCCGATGCACCGCCGACCACTTCACCATCGACAGGCACACGCCCCCCCGGCTGAACGAGCAGAAGGTCGCCTACAGAAACGGCTTTGAGGGATACGGTTTCCGCGCCGTTCTCACCAATCCGTAGGGCGGTCGGTGCTTCCATTGCGGCGAGCTCGGTTGCGGCGGATCGCGCAACGCTTCGCATTTTTTGATCTAGATAGCGACCAGCCAACAAGAAGAACGTCAACGACAAAGCCGCATCGAAGTACGCATGGTCGCCATGGCTGATCGTTTCAAACAATGACATGCCAGCCGCGAGCAAAATCGCCAACGTGATTGGAACGTCCATATTCAGGTGAGCGACCTTAAGCGCACGCCATGCGCTGGTGTAAAACGGACGAGCCGAAAAGACGATGGTCGGCAGCGCGATCAAGGCCGACAACCAATGGAACAAATCGCGTGTTGCGTCCGTTGCCCCCGACCACACGGCGACCGACAGCAACATCACGTTCATCATCGAGAAACCAGCCACGCCCAATCGCATGGCCAGATCACGCGCCGAACGGTCCGCCTCGCCCACTGAGAGCGTCGCGCTGTCCAGCGGAGTTGCCTCGTACCCAAGGCTTGCGATGAACGCGACGACGTCTTCGTCGCTTGTGGTCGCGGGCACCCGCACGGTTGCCCGTTTGCGGGTCAAGTTTACCCGCGCGTCCTCGATCTCTTCCCGAGCGAGAAGACCGCGTTCAACCGTCTGAATACAGGCCGCGCAGTGGATCGTCGGGAGGGACAGATGCAATTCGCGGCTACCTTCGGTCGCGTCCTTTGCGGCACGACGAATGGCAATTGGAGTTGCCACACAGGCGGGACAAGCAGCAACTCCGGGATATTCAGCGGTGCTCATGATTAACTTCCGAACTTCACCTGAAGCCTTTGATGAAAATTGGTGCCATCAGCGGCGACGGCTTTGAGACGGAAGTCCCAATTCCCCGGCGCAGTGTGAATCGGTGCACGATAAACACGACCATCGAAAGCAAACTCGGGCGTTTGATCATCACGCACGTTGGTCGGGCGGCCAAAGATGCCGCCGATTTGCGCGTCGCCGACAGGTTGTCCATCAGCGCCAACTAGCTCAAGGATCAACTCATCACCCTCAACCCGCGCCTCAGCCGTCCAACCCAATGCGATCTGCTCTGCCCGTTCGCGGTCGAACTCTTGGCTCGCGACGTATGAGTTTTTCACTTCAAGACCGGGGAACGTCCGAATTGCGCTGAAAGCCATGACCAAGTTCACAGCAATAATCACCACAAAGAATGACGCAAAGATTGCAAAGAACTTTGGGCCTGTGATTGGGGCCTTAAAGAAACCGAGCATCAGTTGTTCCTTCCGTTAAAGATTGTATCGACAGACGCACGTTCCTGATTGGTCAGATCGGTGACCCAGAACGTGAACGGCACACGCTCGGACGAGGCGGCCTCGCTGCCTGCTGGAGCTTCAACATAGACACGAACGTTTTTCATTTCATCAGCATTCACGGTGATGATGGTGCCCTCAGAGCCCTCAACATCCAAGTTAAGTTCGGAGCCATTATTCAGAGCCAACCCAAATGGGCGTGCTTCACCGTGTTTGTTGCGGAGGCGAACCTCATAAACGTTACGGATGGTGCCATCAGACTTCACGATAAAGGTCGGGTTACGCACAGGCGATACCGTCATATCGATGTCCGAACGAATGAACAGCGCGAATACAAGTGCAAAGCCAACGATCGACCACAGCGCGGTGTAGAGGATCGTGCGTGGACGCAGGATATGCTTCAGCACCGGGATAGTTGGTTTGCCCTGCGTCTCGGACTCTTCGTCCTTGAGAGCGAGATAGTCGACCAGACCACGCGGCTTACCGATCTTGTCCATCATCTCGTCGCAGGCGTCGATACACAGACCACAGGTGATACACTCCATCTGCTGACCGTTGCGAATGTCGATCCCCATCGGACACACGTTCACGCAAGCCATACAATCAATGCAATCACCCTGATTAGCATCTACAGCCTGTTTTTTAAGTTTGCCGCGAGGCTCGCCACGCCAATGACGATAACCGATGGTGATGGTATCTTCGTCCATCATTGCAGCTTGGATACGAGGCCACGGGCAAGCGTAGATACAAACTTGTTCACGCGCGATGCCGCCAAAGAAGAAGGTCGTCGCGGTCAAAATGAACACAGTGGTATAGGCAATCGGGTGCGCGGAACCGTTCACCAGATTAACAAGAAGCGTCGGCGCATCGGTGAAATAGAAGACCCACGCGCCGCCAGTTGCCAGAGCAATCAACGCCCAAAGCACCCACTTAGTCAGACGGAGGCGCGCTTTGTTCACGCTCCATTTTGCATTCCAAAGACGGACACGCGCGTTGCGGTCGCCCTCAACCCAACGTTCAACAAGGATGAACAGGTCGGTCCAGACGGTTTGCGGGCAAGCATATCCACACCAAACCCGCCCCAACGCTGAGGTAAAAAGAAACAAGCCAAGGCCTGCCATAATCAGCAAGCCAGCCACGAAATAAAACTCGTGCGGCCAAATTTCGATCCAGAAGAAGAAGAAGCGACGGCTGGCAAGGTCAACGAGAACCGCCTGATCTGGCAGTTCCGGTCCACGGTCCCAGCGAATCCATGGGGTCAGGTAATAGATCCCCAAGGTTACGATCATGATCAGCCACTTAAGATTACGGAATTTCCCCTTAACACGACGCGGAAATACAGGTTCGCGGGCGGCGTAAAGTTGTTCTGGGGCCTCAGGAGAAGACATAATTAAATCCTAATATGGCTGTTCGCATTGTCCCCTTTTGGAACGAGAGCATTCAAGTCGCTTTGACTCAGATCAACAGTAATTGTCACACGAGCGATTCAGGATTAAATTTTTCGTAATTCGCAAAAGAAAACACCCTCGGCGGTGAAACCAGCCGAGGGTGTGGCCCTCTCGCCAGAGGGAAGTCATCGGTCAGGCGTCATGCGCGAACAGGGGGCTAGACCGATGGATTTCGACGCGGCGGCTGCAACACCGCGTCGAAAATTCTTTTACTGACCGCCACCAAGCTGGTGAACGTAGGCGGCAACTGCATTGATTTCAGCAGCCGACAGGCCAGAACCAGGACGGAACTCTTCGGACCACGCAGGCATGACACCTGCGCGACCTTTGACAAGGGTTTCAGTGATCGCTGCTTCATCACCGCCGTAGAGCCAAATGGCATCGGTCAGGTTCAGAGCACCGGTCATTTCACCATCAGGGTAAAGTGCGGTCGGATCTTCATATTCACGAGTAGCGGCAAGGCTGCCCATACCTGCGTCACCGTGGCACGATGCACAGTTGTCGAGGAACAGGGTTTCGCCTTCAGCAGCCAAAGCTGCGTCGTGCTCTTGGCCCGAGATACCGCGAACGTATGCAACAACCGCACTGGTTTCTTCGCCAGAGAAAACGTCTGCAAAGGACGGCATCACACCGCCGTAACCGCGAGCCGAGAACGACTGTTCGTTACGGATACCGTTGGTCACAGTGTATGCGATCTCGTCAATACGGCCACCCCAGATCCAGTCGTCGTCGATGAGAGCTGGGTAGCCCTTGGCACCAGCTGCACCCGAACCGTGACACTGAGAGCAGTTCGCTTTGAAGACAGCCGAACCCATGTTCACAGCAAAGCCGTGCAGGTTTTCGTCGTCTTTTAGAGCGGCCAGATCAACAGTCTCCAGCGCGGCGACCATATCAGCGTTTGCTGCATCAACCGCTGCCATCTCGTTCGCAACCCGTGCGCGGGTCGAGAAACCGAGGTAACCGGCAGTTGCTTCTTTTAGACCCGGCCAAGCAGGGTAAGCGACGGTGTACCAGATACCCCATGCGATCGTTGCATAGAACACCCAGACCCACCAACGCGGAAGCGGGTTGTTGTACTCTTCAATGCCATCCCAGGAATGGCCGGTCGTTTCGACCTCTTTTTTATCATTACGCGTGCTCATGTCCGAGCCTCCAGATCAACGTTTGTGTCAGGTGCAGGGGCATCTTCGTGCCGAAACAGCACGCTTGCCGCTTCGTTGTGGACCGTCCGGCTACCCGGACGGAAAGCGAAAACAATCGCACCCACAAAGAAGACAAACATCGCCAATAGCACCCAGCTGTCTGCGATTTCGCGGAAAATGTGATAGTTCATCTCACAGTCTCCTTAGCGGCTCGCATCAGGTTCAAAGGTGGAGAAATCAACCAGAGTGCCAAGCATCTGGAGATAGGCGATCAATGCGTCCATCTCGGTCAGCTCGGGTTGGCCGTCGAAGTTTGCGACGACTGCACCCGGATAGCGCTCTACCAGACCATCCCAATCGCCATCCGGATTGACTTGAACTTCAAAGTCAGCGGTAGCGCTTGCGATCATTTCTTCGGTGTAAGGAACACCAACAACCGCGTGGGTGGACATGAGGTCAGCGATATAGGTCGGCTCCAGCTCACGATTCAGCAGGAAGCTGTATTTCGGCATAACCGATTCAGGCACAACCGATTGCGGGTTACGCAGGTGATCCACATGCCATTCGTTCGAGTAACGACCGCCAACACGTGCAAGGTCAGGACCTGTACGTTTGGAGCCCCACTGGAACGGGTGGTCATACTGCGATTCCGCTGCCAGCGAGTAGTGGCCGTAACGTTCGACCTCATCGCGCATCGGGCGGATCATCTGCGAGTGGCAGACATAGCAGCCTTCACGGATGTAGATTTCACGACCCGCCAACTCCAGCGGGGAGTAGGGGCGCATGCCCTCTACGTCCTCGATGGTGTTCTCCAGATAGAAGAGCGGAGCGATTTCTACGATCCCGCCGATGGTAACTACACCAAGTGCACCGACCAGAAGCAGGGTGGCGTTCTTTTCCAGAACCTTGTGTTTATCAAGGATACCCATTTCCCGATCTCCTTATTCTGCAGCGGCGACAGCAGCGGCAGCAGGCACGCGCTTGCTAAATGCTGTCATCCACAGGTTGTAGGCCATGATGAGTGCGCCAGCGAGGTAGAGAATGCCACCTGTGCCACGCAGCACATACATCGGGAATTTCGCAGCAACGGTGTCAGCGAAGGAGTTCACAAGGAAGCCGTTCGCATCAACTTCGCGCCACATCAGGCCTTCCATAATGCCAGTTACCCACATCGAAGCGGCGTAGAGAACGATGCCGATCGTTGCGAGCCAGAAGTGCCAGCTCACCATGCGGAGGCTATAGAGCGATGCACGGCCCCACAGACGCGGTGTCAGGAAGTACAGAGCACCAAATGTGATCATGCCGTTCCAGCCAAGAGCGCCAGAGTGAACGTGACCGATGGTCCAGTCAGTGTAGTGCGACAGTGCGTTCACTGCGCGGATCGACATCATCGGGCCTTCGAAAGTCGACATACCGTAGAAGCCGATCGAGATAACCATCATGCGGATGATCGGGTCAGTGCGCAGTTTATCCCATGCACCAGACAGGGTCATCAGACCGTTGATCATACCACCCCACGACGGCATCCACAGCACGATCGAGAACACCATACCGAGGGTCGAAGCCCAGTCAGGCAGAGCGGTGTAGTGCAGGTGGTGCGGACCGGCCCAGATGTACAGGAAGATAAGCGCCCAGAAGTGGATGATCGACAGTTTATAGGAATAAACGGGACGTTCAGCCTGTTTTGGTACGAAGTAGTACATCATGCCGAGGAAGCCAGCGGTCAGGAAGAAGCCCACAGCGTTGTGGCCATACCACCACTGTGTCATCGCGTCTTGGACGCCAGACATCACTTGAACCGAACGCGAACCGAAGATCGACACTGGAACAACGAGGTTGTTTACGATGTGAAGCATCGCGATGGTGACGATGAAGGACAGGAAGAACCAGTTCGCAACGTAGATGTGCGGCTCTTTACGTTTGATGATCGTTCCGAGGAAGACCAACAGGTATGCGACCCAAACGACAGTCAACCAAAGGTCAACGTACCATTCCGGCTCTGCATATTCTTTCGACTGGGTTGCGCCCATCAGGTAGCCTGTTGCGGCCAGAACGATGAACAGGTTGTAACCCCAGAACACGAACCACGCGAGGTTGCCGCCCCAAAGACGAGCAGCCGAAGTGCGCTGAACGATGTAGAACGATGTCGCGATCAGCGCATTACCACCAAATGCAAAAATCACTGCGGAGGTGTGCAGCGGACGCAGGCGACCGAAGTTGCCGAAGCCCTGTAAAAATTCAAAGTTAAGCGCAGGGAACGCAAGCTGGAACGCAATAAACGTCCCCACCAAGAAGCCAGCAAGGCCCCAGAAGGTGGTCGCGATGACCCCATACCGCACGACGCCGTCCATGTAGCCGGTCTCGGGCGCAGATTTTGGTTCGCCGGCGCGACGCACCGACCAAATAAAGAGGCCGGCAGCGACGGCCATCACGATCAACGCATGGACCTGATAAGCCAGGTCGCGCGCGAAGTTCGCGGCAACTGCGGCGGCAAGGGCGACAACCCCCAACACCACTATTTTAATCCAATCCCACATATCAAACGTTCCCTTCTTCTGCCTGCGTGGATTCGTTTCGCAGGACTTTTGCTCTGGTTGGGGTTTCCCACCCATCCGGCTCAACTGCCTTGATCCATGTCAAGTTATCGTGAGCCTTCTTTTGCTACCCAATACAGGTCCAAACGTGCCGATAGAGCATGACCATCACGGGAGTATGAAATGCCTTACAAGACCATTTCGGTCGTTATAACTGATAGCGCGGCTGACTTAGACGCGCTGGTGACAGCTCATACAATCGCGAGCCGGTTAGACGCGCATCTAGATGTACATTGTGTTGGCATTGACCCCGCACGCTACGACCCAATGCCTGGCGGCACCTCTGCCATCATGGTCGAAACCGGCCTCGCCGAAGCCCGCGCCCGCGCTGAAAGCCTTGAAAAATGGGCGCTTGAGCATCTACCTGGCGAAAAGGGCGCGCTTTCAACGCAAGCGGTCGTTATTCCTCAGATGGGTCTGGACACACTGGTTGCGCGTCTTGCCCGCTACTCTGATCTTATCGTTGCCTCGAAGCCCTACGGCAAAAACCGCGGCCCACTTCAGGTCAATGTCCTCGAAGCCGAACTCTTTGGTACTGGCGCACCTGTTCTCGTGGTGCCCGAAACGGGTCCTGTAGGCGTTGAACCTTTTAAACGCGTTGCTATTGCGTGGAACGAAAGCAGCGAAAGTTTTGCTGCGATCCGCGCCGCCATTCCGATTCTCGCTGCGGCTGATCAGGTCGATATCGTAATGATCGATCCGCCGAGCCATTCTCCTGAGCGGTCCGATCCGGGGGGTGCAATCTGCATGATGCTGTCGCGTCACGGAATTCGGGCTGAAGTATCCATCCTCGCCCGCACAATGCCGCGTGTTTCTGATGTCATGATGCGGTTCGCGACCGAACATGGCTGCGATTTGATCGTGATGGGCGCCTATGGCCACTCCCGTTTCCGCGAATCAATCTTGGGAGGAGCAACGCGCGACCTCCTTGAGCGGACGGAAATCCCACTTTTGATGTCACATTAAAGATGAAAAAGGCGGCCCGTGGCCGCCTCTTTTATGGGATCATCCCGCCATCCATGTCGTCGCCCGTTTCGAGCAACAAGGCTTGAAAATCGTCGACACGAATGCGCCGTTTTCCATCGAGATGAATAATACCTTCGCGTTTCAGCGCGGAAATCTGACGGCTCACAGTTTCGAGTGTTAGACCCAAATAGTCCGCCATCGCCTCCCGCGTGAGCGGCAGATTGATATTAATCTGACCTGACAATGAAGACATTCCAATCACAGATTCACGCCGTGCAATGATTGCCAAAAGGCTCGCGATTTTCTCGCGTGCAGTCTTGCGACCCAAGATCAGCATCCATTCACGCGCTGCGTCCAATTCGTCCAGCGTCATATCTAGAAGGCGTTCCGCAACGTGCGGCGTCGTCATCAAGAGCTGTTCGAACGGTTTGCGGCGAAAACAACAAAGCGTCACATCGCTCACTGCGATGACGTCATAGGGCGAATGTGCACGACCCGGGCGACCGATAAAATCGGACGGCAACAAAAGTCCAACCATCTGGGTCCGACCATCCTCAAGTGTCTGGCTCAGACTCGCCACGCCCCGCACGACCGACGCCACAAACGTCAGTTCATCACCGGCCCACGCGATCGACTGACCGGCCTCGTAGTTCCGATAGTATTTGATCAACTCCAGTGCTTCGAGTTCGTCTGAATCGCATTTGGCACATACGGCCCGATGACGAATTGGACATTCTTGGCACTGAATATCGAGCGAGATTTGACTCATCGCAAAAACAATCCTGGTTCGCGCAGTTATTAAGGAACGACTATAACCCATTTTTTGGAGGGATACACAATGGAAACCCGTAGCAGATTGCGGGAATTGGGACTCTTTGACGCTCGCGCGCCACGATATACGAGCTACCCGCCTGCCAATCACTTTAACGGGAATGTCTCTCCCGACACGACCGCGCAATGGTTGCAGGCCGTTCCTTCGGGCGAACGGGTTTCGTTGTATTTACACATCCCGTACTGCCGACGCCTGTGTTGGTTCTGCGCATGCCGCACACAAGGAACAAGTACCGACCGTCCGTTGGTTCCCTACTTGAAATTGTTGAAAAAAGAACTGGCTTTGATTGATGCACACCTGCCAAAGGATGTGCTGATCAGTCAAATCCACTTAGGCGGCGGCACACCGACGTTGCTCCCTCCTGATTTGATCCTCGAACTCGGCGAAGCAGTAAACTCCTTCCGCCCAATGGCCGACGACTTGCAATTTTCGGTAGAGATTGATCCCACTGAGGTCGACCAAGCCCGCATCGACGCTCTGGTAAAAATCGGCATGACACGTGCGTCAATTGGCGTTCAAGATTTTGATCCAGCTGTCCAAGACGCGATAGGCCGTCAGCAAACATTTGATCAAACGCGTGATGTGGTCACGATGCTTCGTGATGCGGGCATTAAATCCGTGAATATGGACATCCTATATGGCCTTCCGCACCAAACCCGCGAACGTATGGCGGATTCTGTTCAGCGCGTTCTATCGCTGTCGCCAGATCGAGTTGCGCTCTACGGTTACGCCCACGTTCCGTGGATGGCTAAGCGTCAAGTTATGATCCCCGCAGAGGCTCTCCCGGACGCGGAAACACGTCTCGACCTGTTCGACATCGCCCGCGATTTGTTCATGTGGGACGGCTACCAAGAGATCGGCATCGACCACTACGCCCGCCCCGAAGATAGCCTTGCAACGGCAGACAAAGCAGGGACGATGCATCGCAACTTCCAAGGCTACACGGACGATACCGCAAAGGTCTTGATCGGCTTGGGCGCGTCGGCAATTTCGAAATATCCTCAAGGGTTCGCACAGAACATTTCGACCTCTTCGAAATACGCTGTGGCGATTGAAAGTGGGCAACTGGCAACAGCGCGTGGTCACACCATGAGCGACGATGACACTTTGCGCAGCGATATGATTGAAAAGTTGATGTGCAGCTTTGAACTCGATCTCGCTGAAATTGCCGCGGAACATGGCCTGCCGCTTTCAACCATTCAAAAGATGGTCCAGCCGATGATCGATCAGTTCCACGACCAAATGATCGTCAAAAACAACGTTATCCGCCTGAACGAACATGCGCGCCTGATCGCGCGCCTGTGCGCTCAAAAGATCGACGCGTATCAAATGCCAGAAGGGCGGCACAGTCGCGCCCTTTGACCTGTTCGATTTTGCCAGCTAATGATGTCCTTGATTTGATCAAATTGAGGACATCATGGCATTTGATCCACAACCTATCCGTTCTGGCTACGGTTATTCTATTTCCCCGATGACCGAAGCTGATCGCAATGCCCTCTACCATGCTGCGTCGGATCCTGTGACTTGGGCAGGGCACCCCGCCAGCGACCGCTACAAGCGCGAGGTCTTTGATCCGTATTTCGATAGCCTTCTGGCGAGCAAGGAAACGGTCAGTCTCCGCACAGAAGAAGGGGAGGTCATTGGCTGTTCTCGTTACTATCCCGCCCCCGATGTGCCTAGCAGCATTTCCATCGGCTATACCTTTATCGACTGCAAATATTGGGGTGGCGCAACCAATCGGGCGTTCAAGCGGCTGATGCTGGAATATGCTTTCGAAACCTTCGACGAAGTTTGGTTGCATATCGCTCCGTCAAATATCCGCTCCCAAAAAGCGAGCGTGAAAATCGGTGCGAAGTGGCGTTATGATGCTGACCTCTCTTTGGGTGGCGGCGCTGTTCAACCATGGAAATGCTACACAGTCTCACAGGCTGACTGGAACGCGGCTTTGCCGTCGGGAAACAGCTAAAAATGCGTCTCGGCATCATCGTCCTGATTTTGGCCTACGGAATGAGCCAGTTCTTCAGAGCTTTCATGGCCGTTCTGGCGCCGACCTTAACCGCCGAAACTGGCGCAACCGTCGAGCAGCTCGCCACAGCGTCTGGTGTTTGGTTTCTGACATTTGCAGCAATGCAGATCCCAATCGGCGAAGCTCTCGACCGTATTGGACCAAAACTGACTGCCGCTGTCGTGTTTGCAGTTGGAGGTGCTGGGGGCGCCGCGTTGTTTTCAATGGCGACCGCGCCGTGGCACATCACGGTTGCGATGGGCCTCATCGGGATCGGCTGCGCTCCAGTCCTGATGGCCTCATACTATATCTTTGCCCGCACCTATTCGCCCGCCGCGTTCGCCTCACTTGCCGCGATGATGGTGGGGCTAGGATCGCTCGGGAATATCATGAGCTCAGCGCCACTTGCTTGGGCTATTGAGGCATTCGGCTGGCGGCCTACGGTACTGGGGCTAGCGGCACTGACGCTCTCCATCGCGGGCCTGATCGTCGTAGTTGTCGAAAACCCAGAACGCGTCACGCACAGCCAAAAAGGAAGCGTGATGGATGTTCTGAAAATCCCAGCACTCTGGCCGATCTTATTGTTCCTGATGGTGATCTATGTGCCATCTGCGGCGTTGCGCGGCCTATGGTCCGGCCCCTATCTGCAATCGGTTTTCAACGTCGACGGAGGAGTCATAGGAAACGTGACCTTCTTTATGGCCATCGCAATGATCGTGGGTAGCTTTGCCTACGGTCCATTGGATCGCGTATTTGGCACACGGAAATGGATTGTTTGGGTCGGGAACTTTATGGGGATGCTGGCCTGTGTCGCCCTCGCTATATGGCCTGACCAAGGTCTACTCAGCGCTACCATCCTTTTGTCGACAATTGGCTTCTTTGGCGCGTCTTACCCAATGATCATGGCGCATGGACGCGGGTTCCTTCCCCCGCACCTCGTTGGCCGCGGGGTAACGCTTATGAACCTGTGCTCTATCGGCGCGGTCGGCCTCATTCAAACCTCGGCAAAGCCACTCACCGCCGCACTTTGGAGCGGCACGGTGACAGCCGCCGAATCCTACAGCAGGCTTTTCGCCTTTTTCGCCGCCCTTTTGGCAGCAGGTTTGATCGTTTATCTCTGGTCAAAAGACACAAAGGACTAGTGCGGCTTTATCGGCCTCTTCCACTTAGCCCCCTTTGCAGCTATACGCCCCACTGGTTAAACCAAGGAGAAGCCAATGGGCTATAAAGTCGTCGTCGTTGGCGCCACGGGCAACGTGGGTCGCGAAATGCTCAATATCCTCGCTGAACGCGAGTTTCCAGTTGATGAAATCGCCGCTCTGGCCAGCCGTCGTTCGCTGGGCACCGAAGTGAGCTTTGGCGACAAGACCCTTAAGACCCAAGACCTCGACACATTTGATTTCGCAGGTTGGGACATTGCACTGTTTGCAATCGGTTCTGACGCGACCAAAATCTATGCCCCCAAAGCGGCAGCATCGGGTTGCGTTGTCATCGATAACTCCTCGCTTTACCGCTACGATCCGGACGTTCCGTTGATCGTTCCCGAAGTGAACGCTGACGATGTCGTTGGCTACACAAAGAAAAACATCATTGCGAACCCGAACTGCTCTACCGCGCAGATGGTTGTCGCTCTGAAGCCACTGCACGACCGCGCTAAGATCAAACGCGTTGTTGTTTCGACATACCAGTCGGTATCGGGCACAGGCAAAGAGGCAATTGACGAGCTTTGGGACCAGACCAAGGGCATGTATGTCCCGGGTCAAGAGGTCGCTCCGTCGGTTTACCCGAAGCAAATCGCGTTCAACGTGATCCCACACATCGACGTGTTCCTCGACTCGGGTGACACGAAAGAAGAGTGGAAAATGGTCACCGAGACCAAAAAGATCCTCGACAAAAACATCAAACTGACTGCGACCTGCGTGCGCGTTCCTGTGTTTGTCGGTCACTCGGAATCGATCAACGTTGAGTTCGAAGAATTCCTCGATTGGGAAGAAGCGACTGACATCCTGCGCGAAGCTCCGGGCATCATGGTTGTCGATAAGCGTGAAGCTGGCGGCTATGTCACTCCGATCGAATGCGTTGGCGACTATGCGACCTTCATTTCCCGCATCCGTCAGGACGTTACCGTTGAGAACGGCATCAACTTCTGGTGCGTCTCGGACAACCTTCGCAAAGGTGCCGCGCTGAACGCTGTTCAGATCGCAGAAGTCCTAGGTCAGCGATGCCTGAAAAAAGGCTAAGCGCCACGCTATATCAAAAAGAGAGGCCGGCCCCTTGGGTCGGCCTTTTTTCGTTTCAGATCGAATCGGATGTGCCGTCAGCTAAGACCCTGATCTCTCGGACAGAATAAGAACGAACGTTCTCTGCCCCGATCCGGCAAACACCCCCTACAATTGAATAGGGTGGCCCTACCCACGTCCCTCACTCAGCCACCCCTACGCGCAGATGAATTTATTAAACATCCTGAGGTAGATTAACCCTGAGGCGAGCATGTCCCAACCAATGACCGCCTCAGTCAAGACGAACCTTCTTCTGTCCGGTGGCAAGCGTGTCCCAATCCTCGCTTGTTGCCGGATGTGAAGCACCCCGCCAAAGCCCTACTCGGGCCGCAGCCACCACTCACAACGGATCACTGATCCACAACACAGGATGAAAACAATGTCACTTGTGATGAAAGCTCGCCAACGTCGCCGTGCGGCATTGCTTGCCAGATACCGCAAATTGATTGCGTCACGGCCTGTCGTACTGCGGGGCGTTACCGCTATTTAAGGGAATTTCCCCTGACGTAGAAAAGGCGACCCTAGGGTCGCCTTTTTCATTAAACAGCTACGAATTTCTTCGACACGGGGTCGTAGGCATCCAACGTGCCGTCGCCGATATTGTTCCAAAGTCCGTGCAACGTCAGCATATCGTCATCGAGAGCCTTTTTCACAAACGGGAAGGTCGCGAGGTTTTCCAAACTGACCAGAACGGCCTCTTTCTCCAGTGCGGTCGTACGATCTTCGTCTGGCAGTTCGCGAACACGCTCAAAGCCAGGGCGCAACAGGTTGAGCCATGTACCCACGAAGGAGGTTTTGTCTTCAAGCTCTGGCGCATGCCCCATGCACATCGCCTCGCATCCAGCCACGCCACCGCATTGAGAGTGACCCAAAACGATCACATGCGCGACTTTTAGCGTTGTCACAGCATATTCGACCGCGGCAGACGTGCCGTGGTGATCGCCATCGGGATTATACGGCGGGACAAGGTTTGCGATGTTGCGGTGGATAAAGAACTCGCCCGAATCTGCACCAAAGATCGACGTCACATGAACGCGGCTGTCACAGCACGAGATGACCATGGCTCTCGGGCGTTGCCCTTCATCAGCCAGTCGCCGATACCACGCACGGTTTTCGGTATACGAGGTCGCTTTCCAACCTTGGTAGCGGCGCACCAAGTAATCCGGCAGTGGTCGAACGAATTCCATCTTTTCTCCCTTTCTGAACGGTTTCACAAATAGGCGGCATTTTCCCGAATTTCGAGACATTTTTCATTCTGCTGTAAACCAGTTGCCAATCGCCTCTGGGTAAACCCAACCCATGCAAGATCCGTTTTCATATAGGCTTGATGCCATGCCGAGGTCACAGCGCGTTGTCCGTCTTGTGCCACGACACCAATGTTTCTCTGTTAGCTTAACCCTCGATCGCATCTTGCAGGATTGCGACGATGAAGAAGCCGAAGCCAAGTTGATCGAAACCTTTGAGCATCTGGATCGGCTCCTTGTTTCCATTGAAAAATTTCATAGGGCGGGTGCCTTTGCGGCCTTGCCGGACCTAGCAAACGTTTTAGCTAAAAGTCTCACAGAAATCGGACTTGGGGACGCCGCTTTGATCGCAGGTCACATTGCAGAATGCGCACGTCGGCCAGATTTAATAGCACTCAGCGCCGTCATCGCGCGGCTGGAACGAGCTGTCCAATTTGCAGCACACAGCATATTTGGAGAGGTCATGGGACCAAAGCAGCCTTGATACCGCAACGGACTCAGATAATGTCATCTAAAATTTTAGGAGATGCATCTTGACCACCTCGCGAAATGACGCTCACCCAATTCCCACATGGGTGGTATCGCCAGAAAGTTGGGCAAGTTTTTCTGCCAACCTGTCGCCAGTCGCCCTCAGCTGGGCAACTCAGCACGGGTTCAATGGAGGCGCTGGTCAAGCCGTCATCGTCCCGAACGAACACGGTGAAGTCAGCCTCGCACTCCTCGGCGCGGGCGATGAAAAAGCGAAGATCAGACAGCGTTTCATCGTCGGCGCCGCTGCGGCCAAACTCCCCAAAGGCACTTACAAACTAGAAGGCCTCGAAGGAGACGATCTTTTTGAAGCCGCACTAGCGTGGGAACTCGAGGCTTACAGGTTCAGCCGCTACCGGACCCAATCCGAAATGCCGGCGCTTCTCGCCCCCAATGAAGCGATTAATGGCGAAAAACTAGCCGCGTTTGTGAACGCTGAATACCTCACCCGCGACCTCATCAACACGCCAGCGAGTGACATGGGCCCAGAGGAATTGGAGCAAGCCACACGCGATCTCGCTCAGAAATTCGGCGCGCGCGTCCAGTCCGTCGTCGGAGACGATCTACTGACCGAGAATTTCCCACTGATCCATGCCGTTGGACGAGCCTCGCCTCGTGCACCACGGTTGATCGAGATGAATTGGGGCACAAAAGGACCCCGTTTAACTCTCGTCGGTAAAGGGGTCTGCTTTGACACGGGCGGCCTCGACATCAAACCCTCTGCATCCATGGGATTGATGAAAAAGGATATGGGCGGCGCGGCAACCGTGCTGGGCCTCGCGTATATGATCATGTCGCTCAATTTGCCGCTGCAGCTACGGGTCCTGATCCCCGCCGTTGAGAACTCGGTCGCCGGCAATGCATTCCGCCCACAAGACGTCTTGCCAAGCCGCAAAGGGCTTAGCGTTGAGATAAACAACACCGACGCTGAAGGTCGATTGGTCTTGGCCGATGCGCTCGCATTTGCGGCAGAAGATGAACCCGATTTCCTTGTGTCCATGGCCACACTCACTGGTGCCGCTCGGGTCGCTGTTGGTCCAGACTTGGCACCGTTCTACACCGATGACGATGCTGCGGCGGACGCGCTAACGCGTGGTGGTAAGGCACTGTTTGATCCCGTCTGGCGGATGCCATTCCATGCGCCATATGAGGCGCTAATTGAGCCAGCGATCGCAGATTTGGACAACGCCCCCTCGGGCGGCATGGCCGGATCGATCACAGCGGCATTGTTCCTTCGTCGTTTTGCAAGTCCAGCCTACATGCATTTCGACATCTATGGATGGCAACCAATCGCAGCCCCTGGACGGCCCAAAGGCGGCGCAGGCCAAGGCGCGCGGGCGTTGCTACATGCGTTGAACGATATTCTGGACCTCTAACATGTCAGACCGCCGCACGACTGCCGTGAATGAGCGCGTGGCAGCGTCCCATTTGCTTGGCACTGTCCAAGCGCCAGAGTTCGTCGATGGTGAAACCACTTATGTCCAGCGTCCCGTTGTTGACCTTTTGGACATTCCAGGGGGCAAGCGGGATCGACAACTTTTGGCTGGCACCAAGGTCACAGTATATGAGGATTTGCACGGCTGGTCGTTCGTTCGGTCTGACCTCGACGGCTACGTCGGCTACGTCCTTAGCTCTGCGCTAAACCAAACTTGGCGACCGACACATCGCATCGTGACGAGATCAACTCACGCCTATCGTGACGCAAATATGAAATCGACGGATCTCCACCGTCTATCTTTGGGCGCGGAAGTCCCAGTTGAAACCTTCGTGGGTGAGTTTGCCCATACCCCTTTCGGTTATATCCCTGCTTCGCATTTGCGACCCCGCGACGAATACGAAACTGACACCGTCGCCGTTGCAACGCGATTGCTCGGAACACCTTATCTATGGGGTGGCAACTCTGCGGACGGCATTGATTGTTCGGGCCTCGTTCAAATGGCTCATCGGCTGTGCGGGCTGCCCTGCCCTGCCGATAGTGACCAGCAACAGGCCGCAATGGGAAACTCGGTCGATGACGCCCCGCAACAAGGCGACCTCTTTTTCTGGCCGGGCCACGTGGCACTAGTCGCGGACTCTCAACGGATCATTCACGCAAACGCCCATCACATGGCCGTTGCCTATGAACCGATCCAAGATGCGCTAGAACGGATCGGACCTGTGACCGCGCATAAACGACTGTAGTCAATCAACCGCTCGTATCAACTTCCGTTCGAGCACGGACAAAACGGCTTTTAGGTCGTTTCCGCGTTTCAGCACTTGCCCCTCGGCTCCAATGACAGCGTATTGGCCCTGCTTCAAACGTAGCTTTGGTCGCTTTTCGATACGATACAGTGGATGCTCTGCCGTGCGCCGAAAAACAGAGAAAATTGCGACCTCACGCAGGCACGACAGCCCATAGTCCCGCCATTCACCGGCTGCCACGAACCGACCATATAACCCGAGGATCGGCGCAAGCTCTGTGCGGTGGAAGGCAACCTGTTCCGGCTGCGCGGCAAAAGACGTAGGTATTTGTATCGTCATAACGGTGAGATTTGCTGCAATTTCGTTACAAATCAAGCATGCCTTGATGTTGCCCAGAAATTACCCCGCAAAGGTCCTCGACCGGCAAAAGTCGCGCCGCAATCATTGCGCATAACCAACTTATGCAAAGTGCTACGGCGCGGCGATGTTTAGCCCCCACCCAGTTCGCCGCGTCGGACACCTTGCGAAGAATAGGACCCCGCATCCCCAAGATGCGGGGTTTCCTGTTTCTTCACAAAGCCTACCCGCAGAAAATCCGTGCCAGCGTGCCGTCCTCGCCGACTTGGAAATTCAGACGCTCGGCACGATAGTCCATGGTCATCATGGAATTTGGACGCAACACGCGGACCTGCCGCAGGATCAATACACCCTCAAGCACCGTCGCATCGCGTCCGATCAGACCGCCATACTGAGCACCACCACAGGTATCTTGGGTCACATCTGGGAGGGCTGGCAGTTTAGATGTGCCAACGTCCTGACAAGCCGAAAGAAACATTGAGGACACAATAATAGAAAAAACCAATCGGGTCATTTTTGTCATTTTCATCATCTAGTTCACTTCAATCATCCACATCCACATTCGAACCGAAAAAATACCGTTGAATAGGACTTTAGCATCGTTCACCTTTGCGGAAATTGCAAAAAGGGAGGTTTCGCATGCGCACCCGTGCAGCAGTTGCCGTAGAAGCCGGCAAACCACTAGAGATTATGGAAGTGAACCTCGAAGGCCCGAAAGCGGGCGAGGTCCTGATCGAAGTCAAAGCTACGGGCATTTGTCACACCGACGAATTCACGCTTTCTGGCGCGGACCCAGAGGGGCTCTTCCCTGCCATTCTCGGCCACGAGGGCGCTGGTGTCGTTCTCGAAGTTGGTCCGGGCGTGACCAGCCTCAAACCAGGCGATCACGTTATTCCGCTCTACACGCCAGAATGTCGCGAGTGCGAATACTGCCTCAATCCAAAGACCAACCTATGCCAGTCGATCCGTTCGACCCAAGGTCAGGGCCTTATGCCCGACGGCACATCGCGGTTCTCGATGCTCGATGGCACCCCGATCCTGCATTACATGGGTTGCTCGACCTTCTCGAACCACACAGTTCTGCCTGAAATCGCACTGGCGAAGGTGCGCCCTGATGCGCCGTTCGACAAGATTTGCTACATCGGCTGTGGCGTCACGACGGGTATCGGCGCGGTTATCAACACCGCAAAAGTCGAAATCGGCAGCCGCGCAATCGTCTTTGGTCTTGGTGGCATCGGCCTCAACGTAATTCAGGGCCTCCGTCTTGCAGGCGCAGACCAGATCGTCGGCGTTGATCTGAACCCTGACAAAGTACCCATGGCAACCCGCTTTGGCATGACCGACTTCGTGAACCCAGCTGAGGTTGACGGTGATCTGGTGGCCTACCTCGTTGCGCTGACCAAAGGTGGCGCGGACTACACGTTTGACGCAACAGGCAACGTAAACGTCATGCGCACCGCTCTGGAATCCGCGCACAAAGGCTGGGGTGAATCGATCATCATCGGTGTGGCACCTGCTGGTGCAGAAATCAGCACACGTCCGTTCCAGCTTGTCACTGGTCGCAGCTGGCGCGGCACCGCATTTGGTGGCGCTCGCGGTCGCACTGACGTGCCGAAAATCGTCGATTGGTACATGGACGGTAAGATCGAGATCGATCCGATGATCACCCACACGATGCCTCTCGAAGACATCAACAAAGGCTTCGACCTGATGCATGCGGGTGAATCGATCCGTTCGGTCGTGATCTTCTAAAACGCAAAAGCCCCGCTTCTAGCGGGGCTTTTCATTTGTTCAGTTGGCGATCTAGGCCCCGTAGCGAGCCATGAACATCTCAACAGCGCCATCGACAACACGCGCCTTGTCAGCCTCAGCGACAGGAACGTCGTGTAGAAACATCACGCGATCCATCAGATCGACTTTGCATAGGGCCTGAAACTGATCGGCGGCGAGCTCAAAATCTTGGATCTTTAGTTCACCACGTTCAACGTACTGCTTTAGAAAATAAACAATGCGGGAACGAACTAGCGCTGGGCCACAATCGTAAAACTGGCGACCCACTTCGGGAAACCGCTCGGATTCAGCCATGCACATCCGGTACATACGCGTGTTGAACGTCTGAGACATGATGTTGATCATCTCATACCCAGCAAAGCGCAGAACGTCGCGCGCAGGCAGAGAAACGTTCACTTTGGCCGTCGCCGTATCCGCTTGAACCGCACATTCGTTCCGCGCAACCTCCATAAACAAGAGGCGTTTGTCAGGGAAATAGCTGTAAAGCGTTGCCTTGGATACGCCTGCGGCTTTCGAGATGTCATCCACGCTCGCCCCGTCAAAGCCGTCTTTGAGGAATATCTCGCGGGCACCTTCAAGGACCTGCTCGAACTTACGTCCTCGTTTAATTTCCTGACTGTCGTCGGGCATGATGCCTCCGTCTGAACCGAGCCACATTATAAACCGCTCGGTTCAGATCAAACAAGGCATCGCCTTATTCTTGAGCGCAAACGCCAGCTTGTAGCGACGTGGCATCGAAACAACCTTGCGTCGTCTCAGGCGCAGGGTTCTGCGGCCACGTCAGGTTCGGGAATTGCATCGGTCCACCCATCGCTAAGACAGGCGAAGAGACGAACATCAGTGTGGCAGCGGTAAGGGCAGGAAGGAGTTTCATATCAGACCTCATAACTGGGATGAGTCGATTTCTAAACTAAACTGTTTGGTTTTGTAAATACAAAAATGAACCGATCAGTTCAGTTCGTGCGGCAACTGGTCTCCGTTGCACCTGCCTCAGAAAGGTCTAGGGTGGCCTCAATCAGAGAATGGAGCGCTCAATGATCCCCGGTTTCTCGAGCCGACGCCGCTTTTCCGACCTTACAGAGCAAGAAATTCTGGCCCTCGCCATTTCCTCGGAAGAGGATGATGCGCAAATTTATCGCATGTATGCTGAACGGCTTCGGGCGGATTTTCCTGCCTCTGCAGCGATCTTTGATGGCATGGCCGCAGAAGAAGATGAGCACCGTCGCCGATTGATCGACGAACATGAACGTCGGTTTGGCGGTGTGATCCCGCTCATCCGTCGTGAGCACGTTTCCGGCTATTACGCGCGTCGCCCAATTTGGCTGGTTGAAAACCTCGGCCTCGAAACCATGCGGTCAGAAGCAGCTGCAATGGAGAAGCAAGCTGAACGGTTTTACCTCGCGGCGGCCAAGCGCACCTCGGATGTGGGCACACGTAAATTGCTGGGTGACCTCGCCGCGGCCGAGGCCAATCACGGAGAGTCGGCGGTCACGCTCGAACAAACTCACCTGACGGAAACGACGCGCGACGAAGAAGCAGACGAAGCCCACCGCCAGTTCGTTCTCACTTGGGTCCAGCCTGGCCTTGCGGGTCTCATGGACGGCTCGGTTTCCACCCTCGCGCCGATTTTTGCGACGGCTTTTGCGACACAAAACACGCATACGACTTTCCTCGTTGGCCTCGCGGCGTCAATCGGCGCTGGTATCTCGATGGGCTTTACCGAGGCCGCATCGGATGACGGCCAAATCTCCGGCCGAGGTTCCCCAGTGAAGCGCGGCATCGCGGCAGGCGTGATGACCACATTGGGCGGTCTTGGACACGCGCTACCCTATTTGATCCCGCATTTTTGGACCGCGACTATGATCGCCTTCGCCGTAGTCTTTGTTGAACTGTGGGCCATCGTTTGGATTCAGAACCGCTACATGGACACGCCGTTTTTGCGCGCCGCATTCCAAGTGGTCCTTGGCGGTGCGCTCGTGTTTGCAGCAGGTGCTTTGATCGGCGCGGGATAGATCACGCCGAATTTTGTCGATCATAGCGGCGAGGGCTGTTCCTTGACTTTAGGGGACGTTAAGACGGAGCCGAACCCAGAGGAGCAAACCATGACCCGACCCAAACCCGTTGTTCTGTGTATTCTGGATGGCTGGGGCAATCGCCCTGACGCGACTGCTAACGCACCTGCACTCGCGGACACACCCACCTTTGACCGCATCATAGCAACCTGCCCTACGGCAGAGTTGATCACCCACGGTCCCGATGTCGGCCTCCCCAGCGGGCAAATGGGTAACTCTGAAGTCGGTCACACAAATATTGGCGCAGGCCGTGTCGTTGCTATGGACCTAGGCCAGATCGACCTTTCGATTGAGGACGGTTCCTTTGGCAAAACCGAGGGCATCTTGGCCTTCATTACCAAGTTGAAAGAAACAGGCGGGCAGGCTCATTTGATGGGTGTCGTCTCGGACGGCGGTGTTCACGGCCACATCGAACACATCATCGCAGCCGCAAAAGTTTTGACCGACGCGGGCCTTCCGGTCGCCCTCCATGCGATCACTGACGGGCGCGATGTTGCACCGAAATCGGCAGACGTTTTCATGGCTGATCTCTTGGCGCGACTGCCCGAAGGCTGCACCGTTGCGTCGGTCACTGGTCGCTACTTTGCCATGGACCGCGACAACCGTTGGGAACGTGTGTCGACCGCATACCACGCGATGATCGACGCCAAAGGCGCGTTCACCGCGCCGGACGCGGCAACCGCTGTTGCAAACGCCTTTGCCCGCGGCGAAACCGACGAATTCATCCAAGCAACCGTGATCGAAGGATATACTGGTGTTCAATCTGGCGACGGTTTGTTCTGTTTGAATTTCCGCGCCGACCGCGCCCGCGAAATCCTTGCGGCCATGGCACAGCCAGACTTTTCTGGGTTTGATCGCGGCGCGCTGCCGCCGTTTGCAGCGCGACTGGGCATGGTCGAATATTCCGTCGATCACAACGCATGGTTCGAAACCGTTTTTCCTAAGCGCAAGATCGTGAACACCTTGGGCGAATGGGTTGCAAAGCAAGGTCTGACCCAGTTCCGACTGGCAGAAACCGAGAAATATCCGCACGTCACGTTCTTCCTTAACGGCGGCAAGGAAACGCCTGAAGTCGGCGAAGACCGCTTTATGCCGTTGTCGCCGAAGGTTGCGACCTATGATCTTCAGCCAGAGATGTCAGCGCCCGAAGTGACTGCGAAATTCGTGGAAGCGATCGAACAAGGCTACGACCTGATCGTCACCAACTATGCAAACCCTGACATGGTCGGACACACTGGCGACCTGCAAGCCGCGATGAAAGCCTGCGAAGCCGTCGATCAAGGTTTGGCTAAAGTTGTCGAAGCCTTGGAAAAAGCTGGTGGAGCAATGGTCATCACCGCGGACCATGGCAACTGCGAAATGATGATCGATCCAGAAACAGGCGGCGCACATACCGCGCACACGCTCAACCCAGTTCCAGTGGCAGTCTTTGGTGGGCCCAAAGGCGTGACGCTACGCAACGGACGTTTGGCTGACCTCGCACCAACCCTGCTGGACCTGATGGAGCTTCCGCAGCCCGACGAAATGACTGGACAGAGCCTGCTCATCCGATGATCCGCACGACCACTCTCGTCCTATCGCTTTGGACTGGAACCGCCTTTGCTGAGGCAGATCCGGGCCAAGCAGCCCTTGCTGCTGCGGCACGGATCGAGGGCGCGAGTGTCATGCTCCAAGAGGCAGACACTGCACGCGACAGGGTGTCCGCTCTGACTGAAACGGTCAAAGCCTACGAGGACGGCCTCGTCGCTCTTCGCGCGGGGCTTCGCCAAGCCGCCATTCGGCAAGAAGCGCTTGAGACCGAACTGGACGCAAAATCGGATGAAGTCGCGCAATTGCTCGGCGTTCTGCTTTCAATGGGCCGTGCACCTGCGCCCGTGCTGTTGCTGCACCCAAGCGGGCCAACGGGAACAGCGCGGTCTGGCATGATCCTCGCAGATGTGACCCCTGCCCTGCAACAAGACGTCACCAAACTGCGCTCTCAACTCGAAGAAGTCGCACTGTTGCGCGATCTGCAGGACAACGCAGCCGATAAATTGCGCCAAGGGCTGGACGGAGCTCAGACCGCTCGCGCCTCATTAAGCGCAGCAATATCCGACCGCACCGACCTACCGCAGCGTTTCACCGAAGACGCTATTCAAACCGCGCTCCTCATTTCCTCTGCCGAAACGCTCGATGCGTTTGCGAGCGGTCTGAATGACACCATTGGTGAGGAAATGGACATTCCATCGCCCGACGCACTGTCGATGCGGGGCAACATTCCCCTTCCTGTCCAAGGGCGCATCCTCCGTGGCTTCAACGAAGAAGACCTCGCAGGGATTAGCCGCCCTGGGGTCCTTTTGGCGACGCAGCCCCGCGTCCTCGTCACGACACCTGTCGCAGCCACGTTGCGGTTCAAAGGACCGCTGCTCGATTATGGAAACGTGGTGATCACTGAGCCCGCCGCAGACATCCTTTTTGTTTACGCGGGCCTCGCTGAAACGTTTGGCCAAGTAGGTGAAGTTCTGCCCGCTGGATCACCGGTGGGCATGATGGGTGGAGATTCACCCCTAGTTGACGAGATTTTGACCGATTTAGAGAACGGATCAGGCATTCGGGCCACGGAAACCCTTTATCTTGAGGTACGAGAAGGGCAATCTCCGGTAGACCCCGCGATCTGGTTCGCGATGGAGTGAGGTATACTATGAAGAAATTCGCCATTGCGGCAGCGTCGGGCACCATTCTTGGTCTTCTGGCTACAACGCAGATCGCTGGCCCCTTGATCGCTCAAGAGGCCGACCGCAATTCAACGGTCTATGAACAGCTTGATCTGTTTGGCGATATTTTCGAACGCATCCGCGCGCAGTACGTCGAAGAAGTCGATGAAACCGCGCTGATCGAGGCGGCGATCAACGGGATGCTCACATCCCTCGACCCGCACTCCAGCTACCTATCCCCCGATGCTGCCGCAGATATGCGCATTCAAACCTTGGGTGAATTTGGCGGCTTGGGGATCGAAGTGACCCAAGAAGAAGGCTGGATCAAAGTCGTCTCCCCGATGGATGGAACGCCAGCGGATGCTGCGGGCATTCTCTCGGGCGACTTTATCACCCAAGTCGATGGCGAGAGCCTTTTGGGCCTCACACTGGATCAAGCGGTTGACCTGATGCGCGGCCCTGTCGGGTCCGAGATCATCCTGACCGTCGTGCGGGAAGGTGAAACAGAACCCTTTGAAGTTTCGATCATCCGCGACACAATCAAACTCACAGCCGTTCGCGCACGGACCGAAGGCGATGCTGTCGTCCTCCGCATCGCGACCTTTAGCGGTCAGACCTACGACGACCTGATCTCTGGCTTTGAGGCTCAGATCGAAGAAGCTGGCGGCAAGGAAAACGTCAGCGGCGTTATCCTTGATCTGCGTAACAACCCTGGCGGCTTGCTTGACCAGGCGATCTATGTGTCTGACGCGTTCCTTGATGCTGGTGAAATCGTATCGACCCGCGGCCGCAACGCGGCTGACGGCGACCGCTACAATGCGACGCCAGGTGACATCACTGACGGCATGCCCATCGTTGTTCTGATCAACGGCGGGTCTGCATCTGCATCGGAAATCGTATCAGGTGCGCTCCAAGATCACCGCCGCGCGATCGTGGTCGGCACCAAATCGTTTGGCAAAGGTTCGGTACAAACCGTCATGCCGCTGCGCGATGATGGCGCGATGCGTTTGACAACAGCACGTTACTACACGCCGTCGGGCCGTTCGATCCAATCGCTCGGCATCCAACCAGACATCATCGTTCAACAGCCACGCCCGCGCCCTGCGGTTGAGGTGACCGAGGATACACCAAACATGCGGTCCGAAGCAGACCTGCGCGGCGCGCTGAACAACGATAGCCTGACCGAAGACGAAATCCGCCAAATCGAAGAAGACGCAGCTCGCGCCGAAGCAACGGCAGCCCTTCGCGAAGAGGATTACCAGTTGGCCTATGCAATCGACATCCTTCGTGGATTGAGCGCACTGGGCAATCGCGAGTAATTTCGCGCGCTTCTAAACCCAAGGGCAGCACCTAATCGTGCTGCCCTTTTTCGTTTGTCTGCTTGGCCTTATGGTGGTCGCGCGATAGACTTTGCCAAACCGTTGAAAGGCTCCTACGATGACCCCTGAACAGATTGCTGCACTCCCCTACCGTCCTTGCGTGGGCGTTATGCTTGTCAATCAAGAGGGGCGGATTTTTGTCGGTCAACGCAACGACCGCGATCAAGATGCGTGGCAAATGCCACAAGGCGGCATCGACAAAGGCGAAGACCCACGTGACGCCGCCCTGCGCGAGCTGTGGGAGGAAACGGGCGTTACATCTGACCTCGTGACCGTCGATGCCGAAACCGAAGGCTGGGTTGCCTATGATTTGCCGCATGATGTGGTCCCGAACATTTGGAAAGGCCGTTACAAAGGGCAAGAACAGAAATGGTTCCTGCTGCGCTTCAAAGGGTCAGATGAGCAAGTCAACATCGCAACTGAGCATCCTGAATTCACCCAATGGAAATGGATCGATCCCGCCGACGTTGTGGCCTCCATCGTCCCGTTCAAACGTGCCGTTTATGAACAGGTGCTTGCGGAACTCGGCCCCAAAATCTAGCGAAGCCGTTCGAGCATATGGAGCGTTGGGCGCCCATCCGCAGATAACCCCACACTGCTCTGCCATGCCCTAAGGGCTGACCGAGTCTGCGGCCCCGGCCTGCCGTCTACAGACCCAGCGTTAAATCCCGCAGCATTCAGGCGCCGCTGCAATTCTGCAGCCTCAGCAGAAGTCAAACCACGATCGCCGCGGGGCCACGACGCAACAAACGGACCGCCCCCTGCAATACGGTCTGCCAAATGCCCGACGCCGATCACATAGGCTTCGGATGCGTTGTAGCGCTCAATCGTTCGGAAATTCGCGAATGTCATCAGCGCGACGCCGCGCGCGCCTGCTGGCAAAAGCAACCCTGCCGACCCGTAATCAGGAACCGCTCGCCCATCGACACCAACAACACCTTGCTGCGCCCATTCTGACGGCATTCGCATGGTGCTGCGTCCCGCTTGTGCAAAATTGAAAGTGGATGGCAAACGCACCTCGACGCCCCAAGGCATTCCTCTTCGCCAATTGAAGCGCGCCAAGTAAGCTGCCGTCGATGCTAGAGCGTCAGTCGGATCATCGGACCAAATATCCCGCCATCCATCACCGCGAAAATCGACGCCATAAGCCTCAAAGCTTGTCGGGATGAATTGAGTATGACCCATCGCGCCGGCCCAGCTGCCCACGAAATCTCGTTGCCGAACATGGCCAGCCTCAAGGATGCGCAGCGCTGCCATCAGCTGTTGCTCAAAGAACCGACCGCGCCGTCCGTCATAAGCAAGAGTGGCCAGTGCTTCGATCACTGGAATGTCACCGCGACGGGCGCCATATGCGCTTTCCATCCCCCAAATCGCACAAACGATCGCAGCGGGAACCCCGTAGCGGTCCTCAATTTCGGCTAACAGACGGCGATTGTCGCGGAACGCCCTGCGTCCATTAGTGACGCGGCTCTCCGACACGACGAGGTCGAGGTAGTCCCAAATCTCGCGCCGAAACTCCGCCTGATTGCGATCCCGCTCGACCACTTCGGCGTTATAGCGAACGTTTGCAAAGGCCGCGTCGATGGTTCGTTGGGATATACCCCGCGAACGCGCTCGTGATTTGAAGCTAGCCACCCAGCCGTCAAAACCGCTTTGCGCATAGGCCAAACTCGGCACAGACAAAGCACCCAAAACCATCGCGCGACGGGACAAAACCATAGGACTACTCACACCTTGAAACCTAGCTTCAAGGTAGATCACTCCTGAAAACTTACAACAAAAGCCTCAGAGACCTGCGAGATTACGCCGATCTACTTACGCGTTCGTTTCACCTTACGGCGCACCTTATCGGCTTTCTTCTTGGCAGCGTTCGCTTTGCGTCGCACAGGTCGGCCACGGCCACCGCGCATTGGGCCCTTCGGCATGATGAAGTCATCGATCGAGATAATTTCGCCGACAAGACCACCGGAAATCGGCGCGGCTTCGGTCAATTTCAGAGTGACCCGTTGGCCAAGGCCGATGACCATGCCCGACTGCGACCCAAAGAGCTGTTGGGCTTCGGCATCATAGTGGAAAAATTCGCTCCCGAGTGAACGCACAGGCACCAGGACGTCTGCGCCCGTTTCATCCAGCTTCACAAAAACGCCAAACTTTTGAATGCCACTAATACGGCCAGGTAGCTCCGTCCCAACGCGATCTTTCATGAATGCCGCGAGATAACGGTCAGTCGTATCTCGCTCGGCGATCATCGAACGGCGTTCGGTATCGCTGATTTGCTGCCCCGTCGCTTCGAGCATTTCGATATCCCAATCGCTGAGACCATCATTGCCCCATTTATGCGTCTTGATCAGAGCACGGTGCACGATGAGGTCGGAATATCGACGGATCGGCGAGGTGAAATGCGCATAGTTGCGCAGTGCCAAGCCAAAGTGACCAAAGTTATTCGGCCCGTAATAAGCCTGCGTCATCGACCGTAGGGTCGACATGTTGATCAACTCATCCTGCGGCGTGCCTTCAGCCTGACGGAGAAGTTGGTTGAGGTGGCGGGTCTGCAAAACCTGACCTTTGGCCAGCACCAGACCGCTTGCTTGCGCGACTTCACGTAGGCTGTCCAGCTTTTCGGGGCTTGGTTCTTCGTGCACGCGGAACAACAACGGCGTGCGGTGTTTGATCAGTTCTTCAGCGGCGGCAACGTTCGCCAGCACCATGAATTCTTCGATCAATTTGTGCGCATCGAACCGTTCTTTGAACGCGATCGACGTGACCTCGCCCGCGTCATTCAACACGATCTGACGTTCTGGCAGATCCAATTCGAGAGGCTGGCGCACCGCACGCGCCTTTTTCAACGCTTCATAGGCGGCGTAGAGCGGCTTCAAAACGGGTTCGAGGAGCGGACCTGTTTTCTCATTCGGCATGCCGTCGATGGCGGCTTGTGCCTCCTCATAGGCCAAAGAGGCCGCCGACCGCATCAATCCGCGCACGAACCGATGGCTGATTTTGCGCCCCTCAGCATCGATCCGCATCTCGACGGCCATACAAGCGCGATCAACAGCTTCGTGCAGCGAACATAGATCACCCGACAGACGGTCAGGCAGCATCGGGACAACACGATCAGGGAAATAAGACGAGTTTCCGCGCTTACGCGCCTCACGATCCAAGGCGGAGTTCGGGCGCACGTAATAAGCGACGTCGGCAATCGCGACCCAGAGATAGAAACCTCCTTCGTTGTCGGGATCACTATCTGGAATTGCTAGGACCGCGTCATCCCTGTCGCGAGCATCGGCTGGGTCAATAGTGACAAGCGGCAGATGACGCAGATCGGTGCGGTCCTTGAGTTCCGCTGGCTTAACGCTGTCCGCTTCCGCGATCACATCGTCAGGAAATGCGTCGGGAATGCCGTGTTGGTGGATCGCAATTAGGCTGACCGCTTTGGGTGCGGATGGGTCACCAAGTCGATCAATAATGCGCGCTTTAGGCAGGCCAAGCCGCCCTTTTGGGCCGCTCTGCTCTGCTTCGACCAATTCGCCGTCCTTGGCCCCTGCGGTCGCGCCCTCTGGAACGATCCATTGTTTGTCGGCTTTTTTATCGATGGGGACTATACGGCCACCCTCGTGGCTCTGCCGAAATACACCGACAATCCGCAACGGGTTTGACCCGACGCGACGGATCATGCGCGCAGTGTAATCGTAGTCCTCGCCTTTAACCTCGGTCATCCGACCCAAAATTCGGTCGCCAGGTGCCAAAGCGGGATCCGTATCGCGCTGGATCATAAGAATGCGCGGCATCGCACCATCACCACGCCATTCCAGTGGACGCGCCCACAGGTCACCGTTGTGATCAGGGTCGATCACTTGCAGCACCGCAACGGGCGGTAGTTTTTCAGCGTCGCGATACGACGACCGACGCTTGGTCAGCGCACCTTCATCTTCCAACTCTCGCAAGATGCGTTTGAGATCGATCCGCGCAGAGCCTTTGATGCCAAAGGCCTTAGCGATATCGCGCTTAGCGGTGAGGGTCGGGTTCGTGGAAATCCATTCGAGGATTTCCTCTTTTGAAGGAATACGTGTCATGCGACAGCCCTAACACCAGACGGGGCACAGCGCACCCGCCTTCTTTGATGAAACCATACTCTGGTCCCGATCCAACGTCTTGCGAAAGTCAGGGATCAGCCGAAATAATCGTTCAGAATTCGGGTGTAGATGGATTTCAACTGACCGATCTGGTCAACCGCGACACGTTCATCCACCTGATGCATAGTTTTCCCGACAAGCCCAAATTCGACCACAGGACAGTGGTTTTTGACAAACCGTGCATCCGACGTGCCACCCGAAGTCGATAGCTCGGGTGTTTTGCCCGTCACAGCCTGAACAGATTTTGACACCAGATCCGACAACTCACCCGGAGGCGTGACAAAGCTCTCACCCGAAATTTTCACGCGCATATCGACTTTGACGCCGAACTCTTCGGCGATCTTATCGGCTTCGCCCTGCATCCACGCGGTCAGACTTTCACCTGTATGAAGGTCGTTATAGCGGATATTCACGGCCGCGCGGGTCTGCGCAGGGATCACGTTCGTCGCGGGGTTGCCCGTGTCGACTGTGACGAAAGCCAGCGTCGATGGATCAAAGTGGTCGGTGCCACTGTCCAACTCATGCGACGACATACGGTCAACCAACCGCGCCAGCGCAGGAATAGGGTTATTCGCACGATGCGGATAGGCCGAGTGTCCCTGAACACCCGTCACAGTAAACCACGCCGTCAACGAACCGCGGCGCCCGATCTTCATCATTTCGCCCATTTCATTCGGACAGGTCGGCTCACCAACCAGACAGACCGACATGGATTCACCCTGCTGATCCATCCAATCCAAAAGAGCGACCGTGCCATCATCGGCATCACCCTCTTCGTCACCTGTGATGGCGATCGCAATCGCGCCATCGGGCGGCGTTTGTTTCACAAAATCAATAGCGGCCGCGACGAATGCCGCAACGCCAGACTTCATATCCGTCGTACCGCGACCATACATGAACCCGTCTTTGATCTCTGCGCCAAACGGATCAACGGTCCAGTCGTCCCGGTTTCCCAATGGTACGACATCCGTATGACCATTGAACCCGAACGTGCGGTTCGCCCCTTTACGGCCCCATCGCGCGTATAAGTTCGAAATTCCGCCACGGTCCACGCGCGTGCAGTCAAATCCAGATGCACTCAATAGCTCTTCGAGCAGTACCAAAGCGCCACCTTCGGCGGGCGTCACAGAGGGACAGCGGACAAGTTGAGCGGTAAGATCAACGGGATCGATAGGTGCGGTCATAAGCGTCTCCTTTGCACCAGCCCTACCCAAGCCCCAAAGCCGATGCAATCAGGCGAATGTGGCGACTGGAACACAAAAATTCCACATGGGTAAATTTAACTATACAAAAGTGTTAACAAAAAATCTTTGCACAGGTTATGGTTGTCTCAAAATAGAGACCCGAGGCAGGGCAGACCCCAAGATGGTCAGTGGCGAGCAGTAAAGCCACATTTATAGAGTTCGGATTTTGTGTCCGTCTTGAAGCATGCGCTGACCTTGGCAGAGAGCTGAGGCAAAGATGGTTAGTGGAGTCGAAATCGGTTACAACACCGGTGCGAGCGCCATGCAGATGGCCGAAACAATTTTCGGCGATGGCGTCACAGTTGTGTCCGCCTCCTATACGGGCGACAACAGGTCATCTGCGATTTACACAAACGGTGATCTCACTGGCGGTGTTGCGCCGTCAGACACGGGTGTCATCCTATCTACGGGTCAAGCCTCCAGCTTTACCACGTCGAACCGATGGCAATCGAACACATCCACCAGCACCACAACGAACACGTCTGGCGTCAACAATGACGCCGACTTCAACGCGATTAGCGGCGGTTCGACCTATGATGCGGCTTGGCTCGATGTAAGCTTTATCCCGACAGGCGACACACTAACCCTGAGCTTTGTTTTCGCGTCGGAAGAATTTCCAGAATACACCACATCATCGTTCAACGACGCCGTGGGCGTATGGGTCAATGGTGTCCACGTTCCCCTATCGATCGGGGACGGCACGACCTCTGTGAACAACGTAGGTGGACCGACGGGTTCCAACCTTTACGTCGACAACACCCAAGACCAATACAACACGGAAATGGATGGCTTTACCGTCACCATGACCCTGAACATCCCCGTCGATCCCAACATCTTGAACACGATTAAGATCGGGATCGCGGACGTTGGGGACAGCAGCTACGACTCAAACATCCTGATCGCTGCGGATTCAGGTCAAACAACTTTGATCGCCGTGACTGATGATGTGTCGATGTATGCCAACGGAACCAAAACGTTTGACCTGCTTGGCAACGATACGAACGCCACCTCAGGCACCCTTCAGATCACAGAAATCAACGGTGTTCCGGTTACGGCAGGCAGCACACTCACACTGACAACAGGCCAAACGATCACTGTAAACGCTAACGGCACAATCACGGTTGTTGCCGATAGCGACGGAGAAGCGGTCAACTTTACCTACCAAGTTGACGCCTTGGACGGTTCGACTGTCGTCGGAACGTCGACGGGTATAGTCAACCTCGACGTCATTCCCTGTTTTGTCTCTGGCACGTTGATTTCCACAACGCGCGGCATGGTGCCGGTCGAAGACCTTTCAATTGGTGACATGGTCCTCACCATGGACGAAGGCCCGCAGCCTTTACGCTGGATCGGCAATCGCGAAGTCGAAGCCACAGGGAAAATGGCTCCTGTCCTGATCGAAGCGAATGCAATCGGTGAACACGACGCGTTGATGGTATCCCCACAGCACCGTGTTCTTATGCGGGACCCGCTGGCCGCACTGCTCTTTGGCGAAGAAGAGGTGTTAGTCAAAGCGCGAGATTTGGTGAACGGATCAACCATTCGCCACGTCGAAGGCGGAACGGTCACCTACCACCACATCCTGTTTGACCGCCATCAAGTCGTCTATTCCGAAGGCCTCCCGACAGAGAGCTTCCACCCCGGCCCACAGGCAACAAATCAATTCGACCCAGAAGTGCTCGAAGAAATTTGCACGCTGTTCCCAGAATTGACGCCAGAGACTGGAATGAACCACGGCCCTGCCGCGCGACTTTCGCTGAAATCATACGAGGCTCGCCTCCTTGCCGAGGCTGCTGCATGAGTTGGATCGGCCTGCGCGATCACAACGGTACCCAGCGGTTTCACCCCAGTGGGTTAATCGGTGATCAAACCAAGGTGAAACGGGTTTCGGCCGATGCCCTGATCGCCAAGGGCACGCTGCTTATCGAAACCATCCATGACCCCGATAAGGTCAGGCGTAATTTGCTACGGTTCGCGGCAAATACCCCGTGGCACAGCGCCCTAAGGCTGACTTTGGACCCAGATGGGACCTTACGGTTGCTGATGGGGCAGGGGCAGGTCACCGCAGATTTTGCGTTGAAAACCGACCTACATACCCACAAAGGCACCGCCGCAATCTGGTTCACATGGGACGCACCAGCCCGCAAGGGTCTGTTGGCCGTCCTAACCTCGACCAATGAGTTCTATTGCTGTGATCTCTTTGCCCCGATCCCGCTGTGCTTTCGGGACGCAGACCGCATTTGCACACATCCCCAAGCAACCCAGATGGACTCTGCAACGACATTCGTTGCGATTGCCGATAGCATCGAACCTGTCGGGCCGCCCGCAACCCTCTCGGGCCAATCGATCATCGAAACACCCAACGGCCACGTCCGTCTTGAAACGCTGAAACCAGGGGCAACGGTTGTCACTGCAGATGGAGAAACGGCTCAGATCCGATCAATCGCCACGCAAACGCTTCCTGCCCGCGGTATGTTCACACCACATATCATTCGTGCACCCTATTACGGAGCGAGAACCGATTTGATCATCGGTCCACGCCAGCATGTCGAACTCGGCGGATCAAAAATCGAATACCTGTTCTTGACGGAATATGTGCTGACTGAGGTTGGCCACCTGACAGACGGACGCGAGGTTCTGGCCACCAGTCAGAGCGATCTTGTGACGTATTACCATGTCATGCTCGACCGCCATGACGTCCTCGAACTTACAGGTGTTCGATTGACCAGCCTTGACCCTGCACCATTCCGCCAAAACGCTGCAATGCGTCAGCACGGCATCCTGCGCGACGTGCCACAGGAATTGCTACCGACAGGCCCATCAATTGACCTGCAGCATCTCAGAAATTTCGAAGCTGTATTGATCCCGAACCGCTAGATCAGGCGTCATTATCGTCAAAGAACGGGGTCATCTGCGCGACGATCACGCTGTTTTCTTCAAGTGCGCGCTGCATCAGTTCCTGTTCGTCTTCGTCGATATCGTGACCTTCGGCAAGACGTTCATCCAAAGTGCCATAACCCGTCACGTCCAGCGGATTTAAGTCGGCCTGCTTTAGGATCGCAACCGTTTCGCGGACGGCTTCAGCTTCATCAACACCGCTGGAATAGCACATCAGCGCGGCGCCAGTGCTGCCATCTGGCAGACCGTCACCTTCCTTGCGACCGACCTGTACCAAAAGGGTGTAGACCTGTTGTTTGGTGTCTTTTTTGACCATTTCGGCCCCCTCTTGCCTTGTTCGGCGCATGATTAACGGTTGAGACCGTTTGACTGTGAACGCGATGATTTTCAAGTGGCGACGCAAACCGCATTATACTTTTGCACCGCGAAAATCGGCAAAACCTACTCAAATGATCCCCGAAAATAACCCTTAGGTGAATAGACCTGTTCACCTATTTGGCCCCTAATGTGAACGTCGAGACACCTCATTCGCATGTGGTGTCGCTTCAGTCTTTCAGAGACGCGGGTGACTCTCCGTCACGCCCACGTCACGACTTTGCCCCGCAAGCTACCGCTCGCGGGGCTTTTTTATGGCCGCGACAAAAGCAAAGGCGCGCCCAAAATGGACGCGCCCTAAACTCAATATGAGAAAGATAATTAATCGCGCAGAAGTTCGTTGATGCCTGTCTTCGAACGCGTGCGTTCATCTACACGCTTAACAATAACGGCGCAGTACAAGTTGATACCGTTTTTCGACGGCATCGAGCCCGAGACGACGACCGAATACGGCGGCACTTCACCGAAGAAAACTTCGCCCGTTTCGCGGTCAACGATTTTGGTCGACTGGCCGATGTAAACGCCCATGCCCAGCACCGAACCTTCGCGGATGATGCAGCCCTCAACAACCTCAGAGCGAGCACCGATAAAGCAGTTGTCTTCGATGATGGTCGGGCCAGCCTGCATCGGTTCAAGAACGCCACCGATACCTACGCCACCCGACAGGTGAACATGTTTACCGATTTGTGCGCACGACCCAACGGTCGCCCATGTGTCAACCATAGTGCCTTCACCTACGTGCGCACCGAGGTTCACGAAGGACGGCATCAGAACGACGCCTTTGGCAATGTACGCAGACTTACGAACAACTGCGTTCGGAACAGCACGGAAGCCAGCCGCTTGGAAGTCTTCAGCGCCCCAACCTTTGAACTTGCTGTCGACCTTGTCCCACCAGCTGTGACCCTGCGGACCACCAGACTGAAGCTCCATATCCTTGATACGGAAACCCAAGAGCACGGCCTTTTTCGCCCACTGGTTTACATGCCATTGACCGTCATGCTGACGTTCGGCAACACGCAGTGCACCGCTATCAAGCGCGTTGAGCGTATCTTCAATCGCTTCACGGGTTTCGCCCGTGGTCGCAGGGGTGATCGTATCGCGGGCTTCCCACGCGGCTTCGATGGCAGCTTCGAGCTGGACGTTCGACATGTGGCCTCTCGGTGTTAGATGTGGTTTGAACCTTCCGAGGGGCTATAGACCGTTTCACCCCCAAAGAGCAATAAAAGGCACGACCCATGAGAGACGACAACCGACGCCACCCCCTTCGCCACTCAGGAGAAGACCGTCAGGCCGCCAAACACATCCCTGACACTCCGCAGACGCGGTCGCCGACCTATAAACTGGCGTTTTCGGACACGGATTTCATGTGTCGCGAAGATCTCCGCCCTGTTCGTCTGCAACTCGAACTCCTGAAAACAGAGTTGGCGATGGACGAAGCTCAGATCGAATCAACGATCGTTCTGTTCGGTGGTGCACGGATTCCAGCACCCGAAAACAAAGCCACGGCGCGAACACAGACGCTCTCTGATCTGTCGAAATACTACGAAGAAGCACGACGCTTTGCCCGCATGATGACCGAGCTTTCGCTGAAAAATGGGGGCCAAGAGAACGTCATCGTCACGGGCGGCGGTCCTGGAGTGATGGAAGCTGGTAACCGAGGCGCAGCAGAGGCAGGCGGTAAATCAATCGGCTTGAACATCGTCCTTCCGCACGAGCAAGCGCCAAACCAATACGTGACGCCAGAACTGTGTTTCAACTTCCACTACTTCGCCATTCGGAAGATGCATTTCCTGATGCGCGCGAAAGCGGTTTGCGTGTTCCCAGGTGGTTTCGGTACCTTGGACGAAATGTTCGAGAGTTTGACCCTGATTCAGACAGGTCGGATGGAGCAAATTCCATTCTTACTCTTCGGTAAGAAATTCTGGGAAAAGATCATAAACTGGGATGCACTCGCTGACGCGGGCACCATCTCGGATCAAGACTTGGCGCTCTTCCGCTATGTTGAAACAGCAGAAGAAGCGATGGACGCGCTCGCAAACTGGGAAAACGTGGGTCAAAAGCGCGGGTCTATCCCGGGACGTTGACCGAATGTGCGGGGCTTTAGAGCCCCGCTTCTGCTTCGATCTGAGCGCGCGATTTACGTGCCCGTTCGGTTGCGGATTTCAACTGACCACAAGCGGCCATGATGTCCTCACCGCGCGGCGTGCGGATTGGTGACGCATAGCCTGCTTCCATCAGGATCCGCGCAAACGCGTGGATACGGTTGTTCGACGACCGTTTATACGGAGCCCCCGGCCATTCGTTGAACGGGATCAGGTTCACTTTGGCTGGAATACCGTCGAGCAGTTTGACTAAACGATGGGCGTCCTCGAACGTGTCGTTCACACCGTCGAGCATCACATATTCAAACGTGATACGTTCGCTGTTCGTCGCCTTCGGATATTCGCGAAGTGCGTCCAAAAGGGCCTCAATGTTCCATTTTTTGTTTACCGGAACGAGCTTATCGCGCACTTCATCGGTCGTTGCGTGGAACGATACCGCGAGAAGGCAGCCAATTTCCTCGGCAGTCCGTGCGATTTCGGGAACAACACCAGAGGTCGACAGCGTGATGCGGCGACGGCCCAGTGCGATGCCTTCACCATCCATGGTGATCTTCATCGCATCACGGACGTTTTCGAAATTATAGAGCGGCTCGCCCATGCCCATCAGAACGATGTTAGACAGCAAACGTGGGCCATCATCACCAGTGCCAGTGCCTGGCTCGGGCCATTCATCCAAATCATCGCGCGCCAGCATGATCTGACCAACGATCTCAGAGGCCGTGAGGTTGCGCACCAATTTCTGCGTGCCCGTATGGCAGAACGAACAGGTCAGCGTGCAGCCAACTTGGGAAGACACGCACAGCGTTCCGCGGCCTTCCTCAGGAATGTAGACAATCTCGACCTCGTGGCCGCCCGCAATACGAACGAGGTATTTGCGGGTGCCATCCTCGGACACGAGCTTTGTCACCAACTCAGGACGCTCAATCACGAAATTCTCGGAGAGCATCTTGCGATAGTCTTTGGACAGGTTGGTCATGACGTCGAAATCGGTCACGCCCCAGTGGTAGACCCACTGCCACACCTGATTGAGGCGCATCTTGGCCTGCTTCTCGGGCGTACCTGCTTCGATCAATGCCTCACGCATTTGTTCGCGGGTCATGCCAGCAAGGTTTTTGGCTCCCTCCGGCAGTTTGCGGGGGATTGTCAGGACGTCTTGGGTAATCGGAGCAGTCGCGGTCATAGCAGCCTCGGGTGCGGGTAGATGGGCGCTCATATAGGATTCGGGGCAGAATTCAAAAGAATTCCGCCCCAATATAAGTCAAATAATGGTGCAGCGGGTCGAAATTAACCAGCGCAGCGGCGCTGAGCCTCTTCCAACGATGCCGTGAAACCCAAAAGCGAGAAGCTATCTTTGGTCACGGTGCCGCGTGCGGAACGCGCTGTCAGGACCGCTTCAGAGCCAGCACGCATCGCCGCAACAATCTGTGCATCGGCTTCGGCATTAGCAGGCCAAGCGTTTTCGCCCTGAACGTAGAGATCATACTCGCGTCCACCGATTTCCATCTTCACAGTTGATTCACCTGCGAACGGATACCCACCCGTGAACACCACTTGGCCATTCAGACCAGCAGAGGGCTTAAAGAAAACGTAGAGCAGGATATCACCACGGCGCACCGCAACCACGTTGCCATCGCGTGTGTTCACTGTCTCTTTGGGTGCCGAAACGATCCAGCATTCGCGCGGATCATTGCCTTCAAAGACACTCCAGTCGGTGTTGGCGGCTACGCGATTGTCAGAGTCCTGCGCGACAGCAACACTAGCCGTACCGAGCGCAAGAGCGACAACTGCCGCACGCATCATTCCAGAAATCATTAGACAGCCTCCAAGCTGTTTTTGCCTCTTCTTCCACTCACCCGATGCTCTACCGTCACCGTTCCGCCAGCGGATCTATTCTCTCGATGTTGTATCTTTACCAAGAAAAGAGGCCTATGGGAAAGTCCTATTGGCGCACGAAATTGTGCGGATTCCCGCCTGAACGCCCTGAACTCAGGCCATTGCATCCCAAATCAGCTTAATCGCCATCGCTGTAGAGGCGATCACTAGAACGGGTTTGATAACGCGCGAGCCGACTTTCATCGCCAATTTAGAGCCCAGATAAGCCCCTGCCATCTGCCCCGCGCCCATACATAGCCCCGTCACCCAGAGCGGTTTAGCAACCAACGCAAAGGCAAGCGTCGCACCCACGTTGGATGCAAAGTTCAGTAGTTTTGTATGTGCCGTCGCTTTCAGCACGCCATAGCCACCCAAGGCGACGAAACCGAGCATGAAAAACGCCCCCGTGCCTGGCCCGAGGAGGCCGTCATAGAACCCGATTACGGGCACGAACGCGATCATGAACAGAGCTGGGCTGATGCGTTGCACTCGATCCAGATCATCCAAACCGGGTTTAAATGCAAAGAAGAGCGCGACTGCGATCAGCAAAACGGGCAAGCCCAAGCGGATCACATCTGTGGGCAGGAACGAGGCGAGCAACGCACCTGCGATCGATGCTGCAAATGACATCAACGCTGAGGGCATTTGGGCTAACAGGTTCACATGCCCAGCCCGCGCATAGTTGATCGCAGCCATGCCTGCGCCAAACAACCCTTGGACCTTATTCGTTGCGAGTGCCGTAATCGGGTTCAGACCAGCTATCAGCAGCGCAGGAATGGTAATCAATCCACCACCGCCCGCGATCGAGTCGATAAAGCCCGCCACAAACGCAGCGCCGGTAAGAAGAACGAGAAGTTCGACAGAATGTTCTAGCACTTAGGATACAAACTCGCTGCGTTTATACCCCTGCAGATAGAGGAGCGCGGTCAAATCGCCGTGGTTAATACGAACGTTGCACTCTGCCTGCACACTTGGCTTCGCGTGAAGCGCCACGCCAGTGCCCGCACGACCGAGCATACCGAGGTCGTTCGCGCCATCACCAACGGCAATCACATCGGCCTCTGAGATACCCAGACGCGCTGTGATCTCTTCCAGCGCCTGAACCTTCGCTTCGCGACCAAGGATCGGGTAGCCGACTTTACCCGTCAGCTTGCCGCCTTCGGCAATCAGGGTATTCGCACGGTTTTCATCAAACCCCAACGCTGCAGCGATGCGTGATGTGAACGCGGTAAATCCGCCAGACACCAAGGCCGCGTAACCGCCCTGTGCTTTCATTGTCTGCACCAGTTCATAACCGCCTGGCATATGGGTGATGCGGGTATTCAGAACGTGTCCGATAACAGCCTCATCCAACCCTGCCAAAAGGCCAACACGCTCTTCCAAAGCGCCGTTGAAATCCAACTCGCCATTCATCGCACGCTTTGTGATGTCTGCGACCCGTTCACCTACGCCAGCTTCGGCGGCCAGTTCATCGATGCATTCCTGACGGATCATCGTCGAATCCATATCGGCAAGGAGCATCTTTTTGCGACGTCCTTCGGTCGGCTGGATCACCAAATCGATCCCATTCGACTGCAGATCGGACCAAACATCCCAAAAATTCGACGGCTCTACGGGCACTTCGAACTCCGCTACCTCATCAACCGACAACCAGATCGCGTCGCCACCGCCCCACGCATTACGGAGCGATTCCACCAATGGCGTTTCGATTTTCCGCTCGGATGGCGCACAAAGAAGGGTGACGGTGAACATCGGACAACTCCGGTTACGACTGGTTTCGCTAGCGTTTCGCATATCCCTAAGCCGCTGCCAAGCAGGTCCGAAGTTTCCGATAGTAGTCGCTGATGGTTCAATTGCGACCTTTTGCCGAAAACAAGCGTCATTTTCCCCATTGCAGCTTTCTGCACTGCCGCATATGTCCAGCAGCGGGACACCTCTCCCCAACGAGAGGCGCTTATCTGAAAGGGTACCAGAAATGGTCAAAGAGACTCCGGCAACGCGTCCGGCAAATGCGCGTTTTTCTTCCGGCCCCTGCGCCAAGATTCCAGCCTTCGAACTCAATATGCTCGCCGACGCCCCGATGGGTCGCTCTCACCGCGCTGCTGTTGGTAAAGCAAAGCTGAAAGAGGCAATCGACCTCACCCGTGAAATTCTCGGCGTTCCCGCCGACTACCGCATCGGCATCGTTCCGGCGTCTGATACTGGCGCTGTTGAGATGGCCATGTGGTCGATGCTCGGCGCTCGTGGCGTCGACATGGTCGCTTGGGAATCCTTCGGCGAAGGCTGGGTCACCGACGTGGTGAAACAGCTGAAACTAGACGCAAACGTTCACAAAGCTGCTTATGGCGAAATCGTCGATTTCACCAAAGTGAACTTTGACAACGACGTTGTCTTTACTTGGAACGGCACCACTTCGGGCGTTCGCCTGCCGTCTGGCGATGCGATCCCTGCGGACCGCGCTGGCCTGACCATTTGTGATGCGACCTCCGCTGCTTTCGCGATGGACCTCGCTTGGGACAAACTCGACGTTGTGACCTTCTCTTGGCAGAAGGTTATGGGCGGCGAAGGTGCCCACGGCATCCTGATCCTCAGCCCACGCGCTGTTGAACGCCTCGAAACTTACGTTCCTGCATGGCCGCTGCCAAAGATCTTCCGCATGACCAAAGGCGGCAAGCTGATCGAAGGTATCTTTGTTGGTGAAACGATCAACACGCCGTCAATGCTGGCTGTTGAGGACTACCTTGTTGCGCTGAAATGGGCGCAAAACCTCGGTGGCCTGAATGCACTGATCGCACGTTCGACCGCCAACGCTCAGGCCATCTGGGACTTTTGCGCAACTCGCGACTGGATCGCTAACCTTGCTGTTTCCGACGACATTCGTTCGAACACTTCGGTTTGCCTGAAGTTCACCGACGACCGCATCCAAGACGGCGCTGCATTTGCCAAGGCCGTAGCAAAACGTCTCGAAAAAGAAGGTGTTGCGCTGGATGTGGGTGCCTACCGTGACGCGCCTGCTGGTCTGCGTATCTGGTGTGGTGCAACCGTCGAAACCTCGGACATCGAAGCAATGCTTCCGTGGCTCGAGTGGGCATTCGAAGCAGAAATCGAAGCACAAGCGTGATCTTGCGGGGCGCGATTAACCGCGCCCTTACCCCCCATTTTCGGGCAGATGCCCACAAATAAAGGAGCCCCATCATGGCCCCCAAAGTTCTTATTTCGGACGAACTCTCCCCCGCAGCCGTTCAGATCTTCAAAGATCGCGGTCTTGAAGTCGACTTCCAGCCTCAGCTAGGCAAAGACAAAGAAGCGCTCGAAGCGATCATCGGCAACTACGATGGTCTCGCGATCCGCTCTGCGACCAAAGTGACCGAGAAAATCATCGCCGCTGCGACCAATCTCAAAGTCGTCGCTCGCGCTGGTATCGGCGTCGATAACGTGGACATCCCGACTGCCTCGAAAAAAGGTATCATCGTGATGAACACGCCGTTCGGCAACATGATCACCACGGCTGAGCACGCTATCGCAATGATGTTCGCTGTCGCACGTCAAATCCCCGAAGCGTCTGCATCCACCCATGCTGGCAAATGGGAAAAGTCGAAATTCATGGGTGTTGAGCTGACTGGCAAAACACTTGGCGTTATTGGCGCAGGTAACATTGGTTCGATCGTGATCGATCGCGCTCAGGGCCTGAAAATGAAGGTCGTCGCATACGATCCGTTCCTGTCCGAAGAACGCGCTGCGAAAATCGGCGTTGAGAAACTGGAGCTCGACGAGCTGCTCGCACGTGCTGACTTCATCACCCTGCACGTTCCGCTGACCGACTCGACCCGCAACATCCTGTCGCGCGAAAACCTCGCGAAAACCAAACCAGGCGTTCGCATTGTGAACTGTGCTCGCGGTGGTCTGGTTGACGAGGAAGCTCTCGCTGACATGCTGAAATCGGGCCATGTTGCTGGCGCTGCGTTCGACGTGTTCTCGGTCGAGCCTGCGAAAGAAAACCCGCTGTTCAATCTGCCGAACGTTGTCTGCACCCCGCACTTGGGCGCAGCTACTTCGGAAGCGCAGGAAAACGTGGCGCTTCAGGTTGCAGAACAAATCTCTGACTACCTGCTGACTGGCGCTGTTACCAACGCACTCAACATGCCGTCCGTGACCGCCGAAGAAGCAAAAGTCATGGGCCCGTGGATCAAGCTGGCTGGTCACCTCGGTAACTTCATCGGCCAGATGACCGACGAACCGATCAAAGCGATCAACGTGATGTATGACGGCGTCGTTTCCGACATGAACCTCAAAGCGCTCGATTGTGGCGTGATTGCAGGCATCATGAAGAAAGCGAACCCTGACGTGAACATGGTGTCCGCACCTGTGATCGCAAAAGAACGCGGTATCAAACTCTCGACCACCACTCAGGATCAGTCAGGCGCGTTCGAAGGCTACATCAAAGTGACCGTTGTCACCGATGGTTACGAGCGTTCGGTTGCTGGCACGGTGTTCTCTGATGGCAAGCCGCGCTTTATCCAAATCAAAGGCATCAACGTCGACGCCGAAGTTGGTCAGCACATGCTCTATACCACCAACGAAGACGTTCCGGGCATCATCGGTACGCTGGGCTCGACCCTTGGCAACAATGGCGTCAACATCGCGAACTTTACCCTTGGTCGCGCTGGCGCAGGTGGCGAAGCAATTGCGCTTCTCTATGTAGACGAAGCGCTCAATGCTGAGACACTAAAAGCCCTGTCAGAAACCGGTAAATTCAAGCAGGTCAAACCGCTGGTCTTTGACGTGGCTTAATCCACGCTACATTCACTAAAAGGGGGCGGGTTTCCGCCCCTTTTTCCATTTGAAGCCCTGCCGTTACACAGGCCAACTATGACGAGGGCTTACCACACGTTCGGGACACATCATGATTTACGCTATTGGCGATATTCACGGCCAAATCGACCAACTCGAAAACGCACTTCGCCTTATAGAAGTCGATGGTGGTGCAGACGCTCATATCGTCTTTCTCGGGGATTATACGGACCGTGGTCCCAATAGCCGCGCTGTGGTAGAGCGACTGCTGAATGGCGTTGCCGAAGGTCGGAACTGGACTGTTCTGCGCGGCAATCACGACCGGATGTTCTGTCGTTATCTCGCGGATGGCACCGAGCACGACTCCCAGATTAAGTCTGGCAAAGGTTGGTTCGATCCTGCCCTCGGCGGGACAGAAACCCTACGGTCTTATGGAGTCGACGTTGGCGGCACCGACACACTCAAACGTGCCCAAGCCGCCGTTCCCCCCGAACACCTCGCATTCTTGGAAAGTCGCCCGCTCTGGTTCGAAACGGACGAGTTGATCTTTGTTCACGCAGGCATTCGTCCCAACATTGCGATGGAGGACCAGATTGAGGACGACCTGATCTGGATCCGCATTGGTTTCTTGGATCACGAAGGCCCATTCGAGAAACTGATCGTTCATGGTCACACCGCACTGGATACGCCAACTCATCTTGGCAATCGGGTCGATCTCGATGGCGGCGCTGGCTATGGCCGTCCGCTCGTTCCTGCGGTATTTGATGGAACCACCTGTTTTACTTTGACCGATCAGGGGCGCGTTCCGCTACTACCGTCGGTTTGAAAGACCTTAAATGCCCGTTGAATTTTCGTCCCTTACTGACCTAATGGCACACGGTTTTGACACCGTGATCGACGTGCGTTCCCCTGCCGAATACGCCGAGGACCACATCGCGGGCGCGATCAGTCTGCCAGCCATGTCGAACGAAGAACGAGCAACCGTCGGGACGATCTACAAACAAGAAAGCCCATTCAAAGCCCGCAAAATCGGCGCGGCAATCGTTGCCCGCAATGTTGCGCACCACCTTGAAACCGCACTTTCTGACAAGGATGGCGGATGGAAGCCGTTGGTCTACTGCTGGCGCGGCGGACAACGTTCAGGGTCCGTAGCCATCATCCTCAAACAGATCGGATGGCGGGCGGATACCATCGCGGGTGGGTACAAGACCTACCGTCGCTTCGTATACAACGACATGTATGAGACCCAAGTCCCGCACCGCTTTGTGCTGTTAGATGGGAATACAGGGACAGCAAAGACCGATATTCTTAACCGTTTATCTGCGCACGGCATCCAGACACTCGACCTCGAGGGGATGGCGCAGCATCGCGGCTCTATGTTGGGCGGTGTTGCGGGTGGCCAACCTGATCAGAAAACCTTTGAGTCCCGATTGGCTTGCAAACTATCGACACTGGACCCAAACCACCCAGTCGTCGTCGAAGCCGAAAGCAGCAAAATCGGACGCTTGAATGTGCCGCCGACCGTATGGGCCGCGATGTGCGATGCACCTCGTATTGATATCGAAGCCCCAGTTGAAGAACGGGCGCGGTATTTACAGGGCGCCTACGCCGATGTCATCGCAGACACCGACCGCTTGACCGCTCTATTGCAGCCGCTTCGACAACATCGCAGCCATGCGACCGTCGATCACTGGGAAACCCTGCTACGGGGCGGTGACTTTACCGCTCTCGCACGCGCTTTGATCGTCGATCACTACGATCCGTCCTACGCGAAATCCCGATCAGTGCATGCACCGACCGTTCTTAGCTCGCTTCACAGCGACACCCTAGACGACATCGGACAGGCCAACTTGGCAGAGCGCGTGGCCGATATCGTCAAATCACTTTGATTGCTGGTGTGTCGGTGATCCGGCCAATAGCCGCAGCGCCATAACCACAGAGCTTCAATTTCCGCACCATTTCGTCAGCAAGATCGGCACGCACAGCAGCCAGCAAACCGCCCGAGGTTTGCGGATCGAACAATAGATCGAACCGCGGCCCTTGCGCCCCAAAGACGCCGCCAGCCCCCTCGCGATTTTCGTCCCAAAGCGTGGATTTCACACCTGCGGCGATCAGCTCTTCGGCGCCACGCAACACTGGCAGGTTCGCCAAGGTGATTTCTGCGCCAACGCCTGATGCTTCGCAAATACCAGACAAATGCCCTGCCAGACCAAAGCCTGTGACATCCGTCATCGCTCGTGCTTCGGACGCTAGGATACGGCTCGCGACAGCCTGTGGTTCAGCCATACGCTGATAGACCGCCAATACATCGCGCCCCTTTGCGAGCCCCCGCATTTCGGCGGCCAAGAGAACACCTGTACCCAGTGGCTTTGTTAAGATGAGAACGTCGCCCTCTTTTGCACCCTCAATCGTGCGCACGTCACCTGTAGTGCGGCCCGTGATGGTAAAGCCGATGGTGAATTCTGATCCGACTGAGGTATGTCCCCCCGCGATGACCGCGCCTACCCGCCCCATAACATCCGCCGCAGCCGAGGTAATCTCTACCATTGTGCGTTGCTGAAGCTCTGACGACATGCGCGGCAAGATCACAGACAACGTAGCAGCCTGAGGTTCCGCCCCCATCGCCCAAATATCGCCCAGCGCATGGGTCGCAGCGATGCGCGTCATGAGATCGGGATCATGGGTAAAGGCTCTGAGATGATCGGTGGTCATAACGAGGGTCTCACCGCCGACCTCAATCACTGCTGCATCATCACCTTTCACATAGCGAACGTCATCGCGGTCACTGCTGGGCAAGTCGGCAAGGGCTGCACGCAATGCACTTCGTCCTACCTTGGACCCGCATCCTGCACACATCGGGACATCGCCCAAGACCGCGCGGACACCGTCAGCGACCAGTGCAGGCAACTTTGGCTGCGCCATTGCGGGCAAGTTATGGAATTTCTCCATGAACGTCGTATCGATGCGGTTTTTCCACAACCACAACAGCGGCCCCCGAACAGCCGTTCCAAGCTTTTCTGCTAGTGCGGATTTCTGACCGAGTGAGACGAGCTTGAGGTAATCTTTCTGCGGTTGGTATCCTTTGAAGGTTCCCCCCGACAGAGCGGCCCGAAGGTTATGGAACAGAACCGGCGCTTCACGAACAGCAAAAACACCCGCCTTTGGACGTGGCGCATGGGTGAGATAGGCACAATCGCCCGCCGCGAAAACGTGACTATCGCTCGACTGCAAGGTTGGTCCGACGCTGATAAAACCTTGGTAAAGGTTCAATCCCGTCTCAGCGATCCAACCATGCGGGCGTGCGCCTGTCGCACCATTGGTAAAAGTAGACGGAATACGCGTGCCATCCTTTAGGACCACAGAATCCGCCGTCACCTCAACGACATCCGTGTTCTCGATCAGCTCGACACGCGCCTCTTTTAGCGATTTCAGCAATTGAGACCGAGCCGTATCGCTAAATTCGGACAGCGCTGTGCCGCGATCAATCAAACGAACCTCGGCCGATTTGCCTCGCAGCGCATGTGCCATCGCCATAGAAAGTTCAGCACCCGCAACGCCGCCACCCAAAACCGCAACACGAGGCTTCTTGGCCTCTTTGCGATAGGCATCCCAACGCGCCGCAAATGTATCGAGAGGTTTTGCAGGAATACCATGTTCAGCAAATCCCGGCAGATCAGGCATCTCGGATGTGATCCCGATATCAATAGACGCGATGTCATATGGTATCGGTCCACGCCCCTTGAGGCTGATGGTCCGTCTACGCAAATCAATCCCAGTGGCTTTGTCCACGATGACCCGAGCACCCGCAAATCGCGCCAGTTTAATCAGATCAATATCGAGTTCATCTTTGGAATAGTGTCCCGCCACAAACCCTGGCAGCATTCCAGAGTATGGAGCCGTGGGCGCAGGGTTAATCACTGTCAATCGAACGCCAGGCAATGGGTTCATGCCCCACATCCGCAAAACGAGAGCGTGCGTATGCCCACCGCCGATCAAAACGAGGTCGCGGGTCAGAGGGATTTGATCGTGCATGATGGGTGACTCGTTCGCAGTTCGATTACCGATCCACCGAGACTGACATTTGGCCTCTCAACTGGCAACCGGACATCCCACCGCACCACCATCATTGATTTCCCGAAATGACGGAACGTTTCACTGTTTTCCCACATTACCATGAGTAACCTTCGCCCAACGGGAGGACCACAATGACTGACATCGTAATTTTGGGCGGCGCACGGACCGCAATTGGCACATTCGGCGGTAGCCTCGCAGGCACGGCTCCAATCGACCTTGGCGCAATCGCGGCCAAAGCAGCTTTGGAGCGTTCGGGCGTCACTGGAGATCAGATCGGCACGACGGTCTTTGGCCACATCATCAACACCGAACCGCGTGATATGTATCTGTCACGCGTTGCTGCGATGCAGGCTGGCGTTCCTGAGACAACTCCCGCCATGAACGTGAACCGCCTGTGTGGGTCGGGCGTTCAGGCGATTGTATCGGCCACGCAGTCGTTGATGCTCGGCGATGCGGATTTCGCATTGGCTGGTGGCGCGGACTGCATGAGCCGCTCGCCCTACATCCTCCCCGATGCACGGTGGGGTGCAAAAATGGGAGACATTCGCGGCCTCGACATGATGGTCGGCGCACTGACCTGCCCATTCGGCACAGGTCACATGGGCGTCACCGCTGAAAACGTTGCGCGGGATTATAACATCAGCCGCGAGGACCAAGACGCTTTTGCAGCAGAAAGCCAACGCCGCGCATTGGCCGCGATGGAGGCAGGGTATTTCGACAGCCAAATCGTGCCCGTTGAGGTGAAGGTAAAACGAGAGATGGTCGCCTTTACCCGCGATGAACACGGCAAACCGACCACCGTAGAAGCCCTCGCTGGCCTACGCCCCGTGTTCCAAAAAGACGGCTCTGTCACCGCTGGCAACGCAAGTGGCATCAACGACGGTGCTGCGGCTGTCATCCTTGCCCGTGCTGATGCGGCAGAAAAAGCAGGCCTCACACCGAAATTCCACATCGCCGGCTATGCGCATTCTGGCGTCGCACCAGAGGTCATGGGTATTGGCCCGATCCCAGCCGTTCGATCCTTGTGCGAACGCACTGGCCTTTCAATCGCGGACTTTGACGTGATTGAATCGAACGAAGCCTTCGCGGCCCAAGCCATCGCGGTGGCTCGTGAGCTTGGATTTGATGCGGCCAAGGTGAACCCGAATGGCGGCGCAATTGCTCTTGGCCACCCTGTCGGCGCGACGGGTGCCATTCTGACCGTCAAGACCATGTATGAACTCGACCGCATCGGCGGCCGCTATGGCCTCATCACCATGTGTATCGGTGGTGGCCAAGGCATCGCGCTGGCGATTGAGCGCCTCTGATCATTCCTCAGGATAGTCGCGGGAGAACACCAAGGTGTTGTCCTGCGACATCTCTGGATCAAAGGCATATCCACCCGTGTGGAACCCCTTAAGATCCTCCACCTCTGTGATGCGGTTTTCGATGATATACCGCGCCATTGCACCCCGCGCCCGTTTCGCGAAAAAGCTAACGATCTTTGGCTTGCCGCCTTTGACCTCATAGAACTGTGGCGTCACCACACGAAGTTTCAGGGCCTTATTGTCCGCCGCATGGAAATATTCCTGTGAGGCACAATTGACCAAGATATCCGTCCCAATGGCCTCCGCCTCTGCGTTTAGGCGCTTGGAAATTTGTGTGCCCCAGTAGTCATACAAATCCTCGCCGCGACGGGTCTTGAGCTTGCTCCCCATCTCTAACCGATAAGGCTGCATGCCATCCAACGGACGCAGCAACCCATACATCCCCGAGAGTATCCGCAAGTGATCCTGCGCCCAGCGCAACGCATCTGGATCAAGGGTCTTTGCTTCCAACCCTTTGTAGGTGTCCCCATCGAACGCAAAAACCGCTGGCTTTACATTCTCGGGCTCTGGATCGGCGCTATAAGCCTTGAACCGATCGCGGTTCAATTTCGCTAGATTATCCGAAATCGACATCAGACCTTTCAGGTCTGACAGGGTCAGGTTCCGCGCAGCCTTGGCCAATCGCATCGCATCATCAGGGAACATCAGGTCAGTCATTTCGGCCGAAACAGGTGACATATCCAAAGATTTTGCGGGGGAAACGACGATCAGCATTTATGGCTCCTTCTTGCAGAGGGGAACCTAGCACTCACCCCTCAAAACTAAAGGGGCCAAACGCAGTTAATCCCCTGCTCAAATACACATGATTGTTAGGAAGCTTCTGACAAAACGCCCAAGAATGCATCCCCGAACCGTTCGGCATATTTCGCGCCGAGCACACGCTCCATCGTCGCCATGTCCCGAGGACGCATTTGCGCGACTTTCGCCAACAACGATGCCGAACATGTCATCGGTTTACCAGTGCCATCTTCGCCTCGACTGAGGTCGGCCTGCACTTCGAGCAGTCGATCATAAACCGAACCTTCACTGCGCCCCGCCATCTTGCGACGCGCGGGGTGAAGTTGTGCCACCTCACCTGCAATCACCGAAAGAAACGCATCACCGTAGCTCTGCAGTTTCTTCGCGCCTACACCGCTGATCTTTGCCATCTCGTCTAAGCTCATCGGGCGCTTCTGCGCCATCTCGATCAGAGTGCTATCGTTGTAGATGATATACGCGGGCACACCCGCCGCCTCCGCCAATGCACGGCGCTTCGCCTTAAGCGCTGACAACAATGGCGCATCGTCCTCGCTCACCAGCATTTTGATCTTATTGCCAGTCTTCGCGGCCTTAATCGTATCGCGCCGCAGCTGGATCGTATCCTCACCACGTAGAATGGGTCGCGCTTTTTCGGTCATGCGCAAACCACCATGCCGTTCAGGATCAGGGCGCAACAAATCATGTCCCATCATCTGTCGAAAAATCGCCTGCCATTCACGGCGACTATACTCTTTGCCAACGCCGTAGGTCGGCAACTGATCGTGTCCACGCTGTTTGATCTTATCCAGATCAGAGCCCAACAAGATCTCGATCAGATGCCCGGACCCATAGCTTTCCCCTGTCCGCAAAGCCGCAGACAGCGCCATCCGCACAGGCGTTGTTCCATCGAACACATCGGCAGGCTTGTCGCAAAGATCGCAATGACCGCAGGCCGTCGCCTCTTCGCCAAAATAGCCGAGCAGGGTTTTGCGACGGCATTCTAGCGCCTCGCACAGCCCCAAAAGCGCATTGAGACGCGCGTGATCAGCCATACGACGTTCCGGCGGCGCAAGACCCTCATCAATTTGCTGACGACGGTAACGAATGTCATCGGGTCCAAAGAGCGTGAGTGTCTCAGCGGGTGCTCCGTCACGACCTGCGCGACCAATCTCTTGGTAGTAAGACTCAATCGATTTCGGCAGGTCTGCATGGGCAACCCAACGGATGTCTGGCTTGTCGATACCCATACCAAAGGCAACGGTCGCAACCACGATCAGTCCGTCCTCTTGCTGAAAACGTCCCTCAACAACGCGACGGTCTTCCGCCTCCATCCCGCCGTGATAATGACAAGCCGCATGTCCCGCCTCTCGCAACGCTTGAGCGATGGTTTCCGTTTTGGCTCGCGTGCCGCAATAGACAATCCCAGACTGCCCTTTTCGCGCGGCCGCGAACGACAATATCTGCTGGCGCGGCTGATCCTTCACGGCAAAGGCGAGGTGGATATTCGGACGGTCAAATCCGCGCAGGAACGTAACGGGGGGAACGCCATCAAACAGCTTTTCAACTATTTCCGCTTGAGTTTCTGCATCAGCCGTCGCGGTAAAGGCCGCAAGTGGCACGCCCAACGCCCGCCGCAACTCGCCAATCCGCAAATAATCTGGGCGAAAATCGTGGCCCCACTGGCTAACGCAATGCGCTTCATCGACCGCAATCATGCTCACTCCGATGCGACGCAACATTTGCGGTACGCCGCCCGCGGCCAACCGCTCTGGCGCCATATACAAGAGCTTGAGACGCCCCTCTTCCAGCGCCTGCCAAACGGCATCGGTTTCTTCTTGAGTATTGCCAGAGGTCAGCGCGCCAGCCTCAACCCCAGCTTCACGTAGCCCTCGCACCTGATCACGCATCAAGGCAATGAGTGGCGAAATAACGACGGTCACACCCTCGCGCACCAAGGCTGGAAGTTGGAAACACAACGACTTACCGCCGCCTGTCGGCATAATGGCAAGCGTGTTTTGCCCCAGAGACACCGCCTCAACGATCTCTTCTTGACCCAGACGGAACCCGTCGAATCCGAATACGTCGCGCAAAAGCGTGGCTGCGGTCATAAGATCAATTTCTGGCTGCTCGTTTTGCCTAAAGAATCACAAGCCCCCAGTCAGAGCAACCCCACCCTGCCTTTGTGCTTGAAATATCCCGGGGTGAATTGGCCAAAGGCCAAGAGGGGCAGGGCCCCTTACGCCTCAGTCGATCACGCGAGCTTCATCAACCAGCATCACAGGAATGCCGTTTCGGATCGGATAGGCCAACTTCACAGCGACCGAAATCAGTTCCTGACGCGCCGCATCATAGTCCAAACGGGTTTGCGTTTGAGGACAGACCAAGGCTTCGATCATCTTCGGATCAAAAGTCATTTCGCTCATTGTAGCCTCTCTTCACCACCGCCATGCAAAGCGTAGCTGATCAAGGTGATCAACGTTTCCCGCCGTTGTGCCAACTCTGGCGCTTCTAACAACGCTTGTCGATCCTCGGGCTCAAAGGGGCATAACATCGAAAGCGAGTTGATCAAGAGTTCGTCTTCGGCGTCTCGAATTCCGTCCCAATCGGTCGACAAACCTTTGTCATCGAAAAAGCGCTCCAGCAACGACAACAACACGTCTCGGTCCATGTCTGGGTCGTGTTCTACGGGACCGAGATCCCTACCAAAACCATCCCAAGAGACATTGAACTTACGGTACGGCGTAAACCCATCAACCTCGTCTGCCAAACGAAACCGCGAAATGCCCGTGAGGGTGATCATATAGCGACCATCTTCGGTTTCGGAGAACGCGGTTAGACGCCCAGCGCAACCGATGCGATGCAACCCACGCCCGCCATTTGGCTGGATCATTCCCAACAACCGCTCAGGCGTCTTCATCACATCCTCGATCATCGCAAGATATCGAGGTTCAAAAATGTGCAACGGGAGCTTTGCGCGTGGCAGCAACAAAGCTCCCGGAAGCGGGAATACCGGAATAGAAAGCGGCAGATCGGATGATGTCCTCATAACCCGCAAGGTAGGACGCTCCGTCCGTCAGGCAAATATCATCGAAGACAAACGGCGGCGACCGTTCAGAACGATCGGGTCATTGGGCTTGAGAGCATCAAAGATTTGGAACATCTGGGCTTTGGCAGCGCCGTCATTCCATTCCCGATCACGACGGAACATTTCCAAGAGTTCATCGACTGCTTCGGCAACTTGTCCTGCCGCATGCAATGCCTGCGCGAGGTCCAAGCGAAGCTGCATATTATCAGGGTCTGCAGCAACTGCAGCACGCAGATCATCTACAGGACCTGCCTTTTCCGCCTGACGGGCCAATGCAATTTGTGCAAAGGCAGCCTCGATTGGGGCTGATTTCGAAATGGACACAGGAACGCCGTTCAACACGGCCTCAGCCTGATCAAGGTCGCCCATCGCAACATAGCACCGCGCCAGACCACCAAAAGCCGCTGCGTTTTCAGCTTCTTCACCAATAATCGCAACGAACACTTCAGCCGCGTCGGCAGCGTTGCCTTCGGTGAGCATATTTTCAGCTTCTTCCAGCGCAGCCTCTAGGCCCTCTGCACCGCCCAAAGAAGCTAGTTTCGAAACGAACTCTTCGATCTGGCTTGGCGGGATTGCACCTTGGAACCCATCAACAGGTTGCCCTTGGAAAAACGCATAAACGGTCGGGATGGACTGAACGCGCAACTGGCCAGCGTAACCTTGGTTTTCGTCTACGTTGACCTTGACCATTTTCACAGCGCCGCCAGCCTTGTTCACCGCGGCCTCAAGAGCGGGTCCAAGCGTCTTACAAGGGCCGCACCAAGGCGCCCAGAAGTCTACGATGACCGGAACCTCTTTGGACGCTTCAATAACATCCTGCACAAAGGTTGCGTCGGTTGTATCAATGACCAGATCGCCAGTCGTTTTTTGTCCGCCAAGTTCGAGCATCATGCCCTCCTAGAATTCTATTTGCCCTTATATGAGCAGCCTGTAACGGGAAGACAAGTTACATCCCGTTATTGAAATGTTTTAAATGTCGAAGGTCGCAAAAACTGGCGCGTGGTCACTGGGCTGTTCCCATCCGCGCACATCACGCCTGATCCGGCTGGAATGCGCCGCATTCGAAATATCGGGCGTCGCCCAGATATGATCCAAACGGCGACCTTTGTCGGCTTCGTCCCAATCCTTCGCACGATAGGACCACCAGCTATAAAGCAGCCCCTCTGGAATATCCTGCCGTGTGATATCGACCCAACTCGCTGAATCTTGCACTTGAGCAAGGTGTTCAACCTCGATCGGAGTGTGGCTGACGATCTTCAACAGCTTCTTGTGATCCCAAACGTCATCTTCGCGCGGGGCAATGTTGAAATCACCAACGATCACAGTCTTTTCTGGTTTGGTCTTGTGAAAGTAATCCCGCATCTCGGTTAGATAATCGAGTTTCTGACCAAACTTTTCGTTCTTTTCACGATCAGGTTCGTCGCCGCCCGCAGGTATGTAGAAGTTCTGGATCGTCACGCCATTCTCAAGCCGACCTGCAATGTGACGCGCATGATTGAGCGATGCAAAATCTTGGGCATCGGTTTCGACGATGGGCATCTTTGACAAGATCGCCACGCCGTTATAGCCCTTCTGGCCACGTGCGATCATGTAGTTGTAGCCAAGTGCCTGAAACGCTTCGAACGGGATTTTCTCGACAGGGCTTTTGCATTCCTGCAGGCAGAGCACATCTGGCATATCTTCAGTCATGAGCCGAGACACGAGAGCTTCGCGCAAGCGAACAGAGTTGATGTTCCAAGTGGCCAGCGAAAAAGTCATATCCGTCTCCATATTTCAGACAGATGTGTAGCGCGATCACGCGCCCACGACCACCAGTATCACGCAGAAAAAAGCCCCCGCGAAATGCGGGGGCAAGTCCAACAGGGAGGATGATGGCGTAACCCTGCCATCAAGGGAACGATTCAACCTATACGACATTTTGGTCGTATTTTATACTCAAATCAGGCGACCAACCGATATCCACCGCTTTCTGTGACCAAAAGGCGAGCATTGGAGGGATCGGGCTCAATCTTTTGACGCAGACGATAGATGTGCGTCTCAAGCGTGTGGGTCGTGACACCCGCGTTATACCCCCAAACCTCGTGAAGCAGCACATCGCGCGGCACGACGCCATCAGTCGATCGATAAAGATACTTGAGGATGTTGGTTTCTTTTTCCGTAAGGCGGACCTTTTTGTCGTCCTCGGTCAGCAGCAGTTTCTGCGCTGGCTTGAACGTATATGGCCCGATTTGGAACATAGCGTCTTCGGACTGTTCATGGGTGCGAAGCTGCGCACGGATACGAGCCAGCAGCACTGGGAATTTGAACGGCTTAGTGATGTAGTCGTTCGCCCCAGCGTCCAAACCCAAAATGGTGTCGCTGTCGGTGTCATGCCCAGTCAACATAAGGATCGGACATTTGACACCTTGCTTGCGCATCACCTTGCAAAGCTCGCGCCCATCGGTGTCAGGCAAACCTACGTCCAGAATCACGAGATCGTAGATCCCTTCTTTGACACGGCCGATTGCGTCGTGGCCATTGCCAGCCTCAAAGACGTCAAAGTCTTCGGTCATAATCAATTGTTCGCCCAGCGCTTCGCGCAGGTCATCATCGTCATCGACAAGCAAAATGCGTTTGAGTTGTGCCATAGCGTTTTTGGCCTCCATTCACGTCTGATTGAACATCTGTGACTTGGTACGCTTTAGGGCAAGGTTTCCGACAAAAATTCACGCGGTCGTGTCGTAGAGAAGGGAAATGTTTCAATTCCCTTCAAATCACCCTAGTTAAGTCAGACAAAGCAAAGGTTTCGACGATGGGATTTGCACCCGATATTACAGAACGGCTAGCGCGTGCCCGTGCCGACTTGCGGATGGGCGTTCCTGTTGTGCTGGAAAGTGGCGCTCTGGTTCTAGCGGCAGAAACATTAAACGCCGCCCGTTTGGCCGAGGTAAGGGCAATGGGTGCAGCCAGTATTGCGGTCACATCTCACCGCGCTTCGACACTCAAGGTCGCGGCCTACGACGGCGATCTGACACGTATCGCGTTGCCTGTTGATGCTGCGCTGACCTGGGTTCGTGGCATCGCGGATCCAGCTGATGATCTACGGCACCCCATGAAAGGCCCGCTCCACGCACGTCGTGAAGGTTCTGCAGAACCCGCCCGTGCTGCTATTGCCCTGACCAAAGCCGCTCGCTTGTTGCCAGCGGCGGTCATGGTGGACCTCCCCAATCCAACGAGCTTTGCGCAGGCCCACAACCTTACTGTCGTTCCCGATTCTGCAGCACTCGCCACCGATTTGTCGCCACTCGACCCAATTATCGCTGCCCGTATGCCGCTCGATGTTTCAGAAGCAGGTCGTTTGCACATCTTCCGCCCTCACGACGGCGCCGAAGAACACTATGCCGTAGAGATCGGCCAGCCTCCACGGGACAAGCCCGTTTTGGCGCGCCTTCATTCCGCTTGTTTTACGGGCGACGTTCTCGGCAGCCTAAAATGCGATTGCGGTCCGCAATTGCGTGGCGCGTTGTCTCAGATGGGTCAAGAAGGCGCGGGCGTGCTCTTGTATCTCAATCAAGAAGGGCGCGGCATTGGCCTCGCTAACAAAATGCGTGCCTATTCACTTCAAGATCAGGGCTTTGACACCGTCGAAGCAAATCACCGCTTAGGGTTCGAAGACGACGAACGTGATTTTCGCATCGGAGCAGAGATTTTGCGCCGCATGGGGTTCAGTTCGGTTCGATTGCTAACCAACAACCCTGCGAAAGTTGCACGCATGAACGATAGCGGGATTGAAGTCGCAGAACGCGTCGCCCTCAAGGTCGGCGAGAACCGCCATAACCACCACTACCTTGCGACGAAGGCATCGAAATCAGGACACCTCCTGTGACACCGCTCGATCTGGTCGTCGGCCCAACTGGGTTGCGTTTCATGAACCGCCATTTCGCCTGTAACATTGGGCGCGGCGGTGTCACTGACAACAAACGCGAAGGTGATGGCGCGACCCCACGTGGGCAACACCGCATTGTCGGCATGCTCTATCGCCCGGATCGGATCGCAAAACCGACTGACTGGGCCGTGCCGATAGGCCACACTGATCTCTGGTCCGACGATCCCAACCATGAGGACTACAACCTCATGGTTCGCGCACCCTACCCACATAGCCACGAAAAACTACGGCGCGCTGATCCGCTCTACGACCTCGTTCTGATTCTAGATTGGAACTGGCCCTACGCCGTCAAAGGACGCGGCTCTGCCATTTTCATCCATCAATGGCGCCGCCCCGTTTATCCGACCGATGGCTGCGTGGCTCTGTCGCGGCGCGACCTGCATTGGATCGCACCCCGCATCAACTACCAAAGCCGAGTATATATACTATAGCCCTTAGCCGTAGTCGCGCTCACCAAAGATCGCCGAACCGACGCGAACATGGGTCGCACCAAAGGCAATCGCCTTTTCAAAATCAGAACTCATCCCCATCGAAAGCCCCTCAAGGCCGTTCCGTTCCGCAAACTTACGCAACAGCGCAAAGTGCATCGACGCTTCCTCGTCAGCTGGTGGAATACACATCAAACCCATAATCGGCAGATCGAGCGCACGACATTCAGCAACAAAAGAGTCGACATCTGCAGGTAAAATTCCAGCTTTCTGCGGCTCTTCACCCGTATTCACTTGGATGAACAAATCAGGACAGGACCCGATCTCTTGGGCAATACGTGCAATCGCATGTGCCAGTTTCGGACGATCAACCGAGTGAATCGCATTCACCAACTCCATCGCCGCCCGAGTCTTATTGGTTTGTAGCGGCCCAATCAGGTGCAAATCGATTCCTTCGAACTGTTCGCGGAACGCTGGCCACTTTCCCTGCGCCTCTTGAACCTTATTTTCGCCAAAGACTCGCTGCCCTTCGCGCAAAACAGACTCCACTTTGGTATTGGGCTGTACTTTTGAGACAGCGATCAAAGTGACGCTTCCCTCTGCGCGACCACCTTCGGCCTCAGCTTTTGCAATGCGGTCTTTGATGTCCGACAAACCCATAACGCGCTCCTGATCGTCTTTTGTTTTAAGGCGGCTCAGCAGGACATAGGACGATCAAGCCCCCCTGTCACCCGCCATTTCAGTGATAGACGGGTGTGTCCTTCGTGCATCATTTTTGATCAAGGCACCGAATGAACGGGGCAAATGACTTGAGTGGTGGGGGCTTTGGGCGCACATATCCTGCCAATGCTAGGTTCACTGGCATTCATGTGAATGCAAAAACACGAGGGTAAACCATGAAAAAGATCCTTCTCGCTTCCGTCGCACTGACCGCTTTCGCTGGCGCAGCTGCTGCTGAAGTTTCGTTCGGCGGCGACGCTAAACTCGGCTACAACGATAACAAAGTGCTCGAAAATGGCTTCTACTGGGAAGCTGGTCTGACCGCAAAACTGTCGCAAGACCTCGACAACGGCCTCACCGTAGCTGCAACTTTGGATATCGATCTGGTTGACGCAGCTGACACAGCGCTGTCTCAAGCAAGCACTTCGTCTTCTGACTGGGTTCTTACCATCTCCAACGCTGATGGCTCGCTCGCTTTTGGTGACGTTGCTACTGCAGCTTCCACTTTCGCATTTACTGGCGACATGGATGGTTCGATCAACGACCACACCGAAGACTACGACATGGACACCACCAACACTGGTACGCAAGCTGCTGAGGGTGGTCTGTTGGCTAAGTACACCTACGGTGACTTCTCGATCGCAGCTTCAACTATCGTAGGTACTGGTGGTACTGGTGCAGTCGGCGGTTCTGGTATGGATGGTGCGACTCAAGTTGCAGCTGCTGGCTCTTTCGGCGGTATCAACGTAGGAATCCTGTCGGTTTCTAAAGAAGCTGCAGGTGCACTCGCAACTAACAGCGCAGCAGTTGTTGACGCAACGCTCGTATCCATTGGCGGTTCGCTTGCTGGCGTGGACGTAGTTGTGAACGCTGGTGAAGTTAACAACGTTGACCGGTCGGGCATCTCGCTGAGCTATGCTATGGGTGATTACACTCTTGGCGCATATGCAGCTGACCTCGGCGGCACTACTGAAACCATCTCTCAGGTATCGGTAGCTTATGCGTCTGGCCCGCTTTCGGCTAAAGCGTACTACACCGACAACCGTGGCGGCGTTAAGAACGCTGACGAATGGTCGGTTGCTGTTGGCTACGATATGGGTAACGGCCTCGTACTCAACGCTGGTATCATCGACGGTAGCGACGCTGTCGCTGGCCGTGGCACCGATGATGACCAGTACAACTACTTCGTAGCTGACTACAGCCTCGGCGGCGGCGCATCGTTCCTCGTATCGTATGCTGATGCAAACAATGATGCAGCTCTGAACTCTTCGGACATCGATACTACTCTCGGTGGATACGAGCTGAAAGCTGGCACTACTGTTCAGCTGAAGTTCGCATTCTAATCTGACACTGTCAGTTTGAATGAGAGAGCGGCGCTTCGGCGTCGCTCTTTTCTTTTGGCAAAGCTGGTTCTAACTTTGCTCCAACCAATACTTCGACGAGGCTATGATGCATAAGATCGCCCTACTCTTGACTGCAGTGCTACTGCTCAGCAGCTGTGGCACAGCCAAAGGCTTCCTAGATGGCACTGGCAGTGTGCTTGAAGGCATGGCAACTGATGTGCGTAGCTTGGGCGGGATGCTGAACTAAACCAGCTCCACTGCTCGTGCCAACTGCACTTCGTTTACGTCGATGTATCGCTGCGTTGTTACGATGCTGCGATGCCCAGCCAAAGCAGCCAACACACGCACATTTACTCCGCTGTTTGCCAGTTTGGTGATGAATGTCCTGCGCCCGCTGTGACTGCTTGCCCCTTTTAGCCCAGCTGCACTGTAGATGTTTAGAAACAGCTGACACATGGTGTTGGCTGAGAAAGCACCGCCTATCTGTGTTTGAAACAGCGGCGTTTCTGGTTTGCGCTTGCGAATGACTGGGTAATAGTCAGCGAGCGCCTTGTTGAGCTTGCGCCCTACAAACACTCTGCGCTCAAATCCGCCCTTGGTTTGCTCTGCTGCGAGTACGAAGCTGTCGCGTACTTTGCCTGTGTCCTCGTACACATCTGCTATCTTGAGCCCTGCAATCTCGATTACACGCAGCCCTGCAAGAAAGCTCAGCTGTAAGATCGTGCGATCACGTACGCAGTGTCTCCGTGCTCGACAGTAGTTCAATACCATCTTGATCTCGTCTTCGCTCAGTGTACGTGCTTGCGCCATCTTCTGCTCCATTCTCTCATCTCTGGCAGTACACACAGCATAAGCTCTGAGAGCCTGGTTGGACGACCGAAGATGGCTCCACTGCAGGGCTCAATAACTTCAAACACTTAGCCTGTTCTCTCAGCAAAACACGATTTTATGAGAGGTTGGGTGTCAACAAATGCCGCAAAACTGAACAGCAGTGTTGAACCAGAAAAAATCGGTTGGTTGGCGAAGTTGATAAATAACTATGTAAGGCAACACATAGGCGCACAAATAAGGGTAGGCACTGATATAGATTTGGCAGGCAGCACTACAGGCACAACTACAAACGAGATAAAGGTTAGCACGCCGACTGTAATAGTGCCGCAAATCCGTTCTGATGTGAGACGGTGAGTAAACGTACTGCTCGTTGTACGCTTCAATCAACTACCCCATCCTTGTCGGTGGGATGCTTAAAGTTGCAAAGGCATAAATGTTCAGCCAGCCAGCAGCTTTGATTGTCGTAATAGTGTGGTGAATGATGTGTGCTCATGTATGTGCAGCACAGTCAGCAAGTGAAACGGATGACAGCCTCGATGAGAGACCCGTTATCACATGAGATAGCTCAGCTGTATGGGTCTCATGTGTGCGTATGATGCGCTGGTAATAGAGATGATAGCAAAACCTGCTCTTCCTGTAATGGTTCAGCGATACAGCCTGACATAGCGACGCAAAAGGCGTGCGTGTTTAGATTGATGCCCAAAGGGGCGTTGATCTAACTGCTCGGCGAAAGGGATTTAGATAATAGATCATCAATAGATGTCTAAATGATCACCAAGCACAGCAAGCGAAGTGCATACGAAGCGCGGTGTGTGAAGGTGATACACAGACGCTACAGCGGATGTGTTGAAACAGCTGAGCAGTCACAACTGCCACAAACTGTTGAGTGATAAATACATCAACAAGGAGGTGGTATGGATGACTGTTGGATTACTGGAACAGATACGTGATCAGTTGAAGAGCTGTAATGCTGTAAGCAGTGAACGCGAGTTCTGCGAGCAATGGCTGGGCAAGAGTGCGTGTTATATGCGTACATTACGATTTACGGGTACAGCGCCCAGTGCCGATGCACTCAGTGTCTGTGCCAGCAAGCTCAAGTGGCATGAAGGACATTTGTCTCAGAGCACACAAAGTCATCATGTGCATTGGGCTGGGGTGTTTGGTAAACTGCACACCCAGTGCATCGAAGCGATTGAAACCCAAGCAGAGCGCAAGTGGCGCAGCCGAAATGGGGTACTGCATCAATGAGAGCAGTGCTGCAAAATCTGCTGGTGGAGTACTTAGCGATTTGGGGTGGTGATTTAGCAGCCCCAGCAAGGCGCAAGCTGTGAGTGCGCTTTCAGATATACAACGTGCGTTGAACGTGGTGCGACGCATAGCAAACGAAGAGGCTTATAGCACCAAGCTGTCTGCATTGGCTCTTATGCATGATGCGATGGGAGATGTGCTGACGAAGCTGCGCGACACTGACAAACCCAAAGCACAGCCTCGTCCTCGCGCTCCCAAGCCGCCCACTATGCCCGTGCCTAAGCCAGCCGCTCCTTCGCCACAAAGCCCCAATCCGCCAAAGCCTACTCCTCGCCCATTTACTGAACCAGAAATCGCTACAGAGAAATAAACTTGCCCAACTTCAGTGCGGCTATAAGTATCATTATGGCACTAAATGGAGGATACAATGCCGACACTCGCAGAACTGATGAAGAAACATAATGTAACACCAATGCAAAGCCCAAGTGCTGGGCCACGCTCGAAGCTACTGGTGCAAGTAGAACGTATGTTATCCACGATTGATACTTACAAGGATGTAAGTGAGCTAAATGGCGACACAACGCAGTACTGGTGGGCGCCACAAAGCGTTGATGGCAAGCGCCGTCTAAGTGCTCGCTACGGCGGCAAAGTGGTAGAGGGCTTTATTACCTATGCCGACAATAGTCTCGAAGGTGTGCGTGGTGCACTGCAGAACTTCCACGCTATCATCAAAGACAGCACCGATGAGACTTGGGCTGAAGAAGAAGAGCGCCGCAGAAAAAAGTAATACGGCGTGTTGTACGAATGTATGAGCAAGTTGACACTGGGCCGCTGTATGACCAAGCGGTCCAGTTGTTGAGCACCTACAGATCCGTTGCGGCACGCATGGCAACTGCAAGAGCCAGTACACGTGGCAAGCTGGATAGACGGCTTGAGAAGTTAGGTGAGCAAATCGCTGAGCGTTTGGGTGAGCTGACAGAGCATGAACGCATGGCGTTGACTGGCTGGCGTGATGGCATAATCGCTGGCACCTATGACGTTGATCATGAAGCTCTAATGGCACAGCCTTATGAGAGCATACGTCGCATTGATCGCTGGACTGAAGAATATGATCCCGCTGACTATGAGACGACACAGTCTGTATCTGCATCATCCAATCCCAATGCAGAGCTACTCATGTTCTTACGCAAGGGGCTGGACTGAGGCGTTTACTCAGCAACAGAACACAGGATCATCTGTGCGATTTTGGCGTATTTGTTGCGATTTATAGCTGTTCAATATCTGCTTGCTGTTGGGGCTGACTGGCATAGTGATGCAGGGATCAAATACGATCCAAGTCGATAGCGCCTGCAATAATATCTACGCGATCCTGCAAGGTATTAGGGAACAGCTGAGCATACCGTTCCGTCATCGAAATATGATAATGCCCCAACAGTCGCTGCACTTCGTAGATACTGGCGCCATTGTTGATCAGTAGGCTTGCATATGTATGTCGAAGATCATGCATACGCACTGACGGCAAAGCAGCACTTTCTCTTGCTTCTACAAAGGCATTATGCAGGCTTGTATATGGGGCTCGAGTACGGGGATTGGCAAAGATCCAACTGTCACGTGTTGTCGGCACACCCAAAACTTCTGATCGCGCTTTGACTTGCTGCAGCACTGACAGCGCCTTGTCACTCAACATAACTGTTCTGCTGCGCCCACTTTTACTGACCGCAACAAACAGTTCCTTCTTGCGCTCATCAATATCAGTCCACCGAGCAAGTCTAAGTTCGCTCTTCCGCGCACCCGTCAACAACAGCAGCTTTACGAATAGATGCAGATACGGATGACTGCTGCGCTTACAGGCACTGAGCAAGCGTCGTATCTCAGCTTCAGTTAGGAACCGCTGCACGTAGTCTCCAACGGGCAACTTTCTAATCGCTGCGCCCTTGAACACGTTCTTGTCCAAGTATCCCCAATGTACGGCGATGTTTAGGATACGGTTCAGCATCGATGAGTGCTTGTTTACTGTTGCGGGTTTGTAGCCCGCATCAATCTGATGCAGCACCCAGCTATCCAAGTCCTCACTGGTAATCTCCCTCAACGGCTTTTGACCCAGTGATGAGCGGATGTGCTTGTTGAACACATAGTAGTCCAGCTGACTACGACGCTTGGTAGCCTTTGCAAACGCATAGTACTTTGCATCAAAGAAGTCTGCGAGCGTTACAGCTGGCTCTGCAGCTTCGCTCACAGCGACGCTCTTCTTGTCCTTGCCGAATAACTTCGAAATCGGTCGCATATCGAATATCTCCTTGCTACAACGCTAATGTCAGCTGCACACAAGGACGACCAAGTTCTTGATTTAGGTAGTGAAAAATACTCCGACTACCATTCCGCTATCCTTCTCGCTTCCGTCGCACTGACCGCTTTCGCTGGCGCAGCTGCTGCTGAAGTTTCGTTCGGCGGCGACGCCGCAATCGGTTACATCGATGGCAACACCGTTGCTAACAACGGCATGTACTGGAACGCAGACCTCAACGTATCCGCTTCCCAAGAGCTGGACAACGGCCTGACCGCTGCAGCTTCGTTCCACTTCAACATCACTGACAACGACAACGTTGGTGGCGATCCAGTTACTGTTGGTGACGACTTCGTTCTGTCCCTGACCTCGGCAACCGCTGGCCTCGTATTCGGTGACACTGAATTCGCAGCTGTTTCCGCATGGAAATCCGCTGGTTCGATGCTGCGTGACGGCTTCCGTGAAATCGGCGCCGACGAAACCGTACTCAAAGGCAACGTTTCGTTTGGTTCGGTTGAGGCTTCTGTTTCGTACCTCGTAACTGCTGGTAACGACCTTCAAGGTGCAGATATCGGCGTCACCGCTGATCTCGGCGCTGCAACTGTAGTTGTTGCTTACCAGGAAGCTATCGGCACAGCTGACGAAATCCTTGGTCTGAGCGCGGCAACCACTCTCGGTGGTGCAGACCTCACCGTTGCATACGCTAAAACTGGCGACGAAGATTCGATCGGCGCAAAAGTTGGCTACGCTATGGGCGACGTTAAAGTCACCGCATTCTACGTTGCAGAATCGCTCGGCGACGACGGCTATGGCGTTACAGTTGACTACTCTGCTGGCGCACTCTCCGTACAGGGCTTCTACGAGAACGTATGGAACGCTACTGTACTTGAAGAAGAGTACCGTCTGCAGGGTCAATATGACCTCGGCAACGGTCTGGTTGTAACTGCAGGCCTGATCGATGGCGACGACGTTGCTGATGACGACTTCGCAAACTACCTCGTTGCTGAATACGACCTCGGTGGCGGCGCATCGGTTCTGGCTTCGTTCGTTGACGGTAAAGCTGGTGGCGTAGGTTCGACCGACGTCGACACCTTCGGTGGCTACGAACTCAACGACGGCACCACTCTCGAACTGTCCTTCGCATTCTAATCTGACCTAGTCAGTTTGAATGAGAGAGCGGTCCTTCGGGGCCGCTCTTTTCTTTTGTGACCACAGGTTTACCCCTTAAGCCTTGTGACAGGCTCTGCCCCACGTTACACATTTTGCGACGTCGGCCCCAAAGCGGGGTCATGGACATGAGGGCAATACAGTGACCGCTTTCCAAAAAACGACCCGCGTGATGCTGGTGACCGCAATGGCCTTGGGCCTGTCTGCTTGTTCGGGCGGCTTTAGTTCGCCGTTCAGCGGCTTATTCGGTGGCAAATCAAACGATGCTGGCGCTGTACGTCAGGCAACGCGGACCGCTGGGGCGGAGTCTGTGGCGGTCAACCGCTACCTCTGGGCCGCTTCGATCGATGTTCTGTCGTTCCTCCCCGTCGAGAGTGTCGACCCTTTCACTGGCGTGATCGTCTTTGGCTACGGCACCCCGCCGGGTGGTGGCCGCGCATACCGTGCGACTGTGCATATCTCTGATCCTGCGCTTGATGCTCGTTCGCTCAATGTCGCGCTGCAATCGCGCAATGGCGCGGTCAGCCTTGAAACACAGCGCGCTGTTGAGGACGCAATCCTCGCCCGTGCGCGTCAGATCCGTATTCAAGACCGCGGCCTATAGAAACTGCCGCGAAAACCTTTTAATACCGCGCCGGGCCCTGTTGCCCGGCGTTTCCATGTCCCAAAGGACCGATCCATGTCCCGCTATACCGCCGCTGATATCGAACAAAAATGGCAAGCCGCCTGGGAACAGGCTGGCGTATTCACCGCAAAACGCGATGAGACAAAGCCGAAATACTACGTGCTCGAGATGTTCCCCTACCCGTCGGGCCGCATCCACATGGGTCACGTGCGGAACTACACCATGGGCGACGTGGTAGCTCGTTTCAAAATGTCGACGGGTCACAACGTTTTGCACCCAATGGGCTGGGACGCGTTCGGTATGCCCGCTGAAAATGCTGCGATGGCATCGGGCGGCCACCCCAAGGATTGGACATACAAGAACATCGCCGACATGCGCGGCCAGATGAAACCTCTTGGCCTGTCGATCGACTGGAGCCGTGAATTCGCGACCTGCGATCCAGAGTATTACGGCCAGCAGCAGGCTCTGTTCATTGATATGCTGGACAAGGGTCTGGTCTACCGCAAGAACGCCGTGGTTAACTGGGACCCCGTCGACATGACCGTTCTGGCAAACGAACAGGTGATTGACGGCAAAGGCTGGCGCTCTGGCGCCGATGTTGAACGCCGCGAGCTGACACAGTGGTTCTTTAAGATCTCGGATATGGCTGGCGATCTGCTGGACAGCATCGATAACCTCGATGATTGGCCTGCCAAGGTGAAGCTGATGCAAGCCAACTGGATCGGCAAATCCCGCGGCCTGCAGTTCTCGTTCGAGCGCACGGACGCTGGTGACGCGATTGAGGTTTACACCACGCGCCCCGACACTCTGATGGGTGCATCCTTCGTTGGTATTTCGCCCGATCACCCGATTGCGAAAGAGCTCGAAGCCAACAATCCAGAAACCGCGGCGTTTGTCGCTGATTGCCGCAAGGGTGGCACGACCGAAGAGGCGCTGGAAAAGGCTGAAAAGAAGGGCCTTGATACCGGTATTAAAGTCAAACATCCGCTGGACCCGTCCAAAGAGCTTTCTGTTTGGATCGCAAACTTCATTCTGATGGACTACGGCACGGGTGCGATTTTCGGTTGCCCTGCGCATGACCAACGCGACTTTGACTTCGCGACGAAATATGGTCTCGATATCACTCCGATCTTTGTTGCGGATGGCGCCGAAGAAGAGACCCTGACCGAAGCCTACACTCCGCTGAAGTCGGAGAAGGTCCGCTATATCCGCGGCTTCGCTGGCCAAGAGCTTCAAACTGGTGAAGACGGCGTGAATAGCGCAATCGACAAAGCAGAAGCCGAAGGTTGGGGCACAGGCGTGACCAAATTCCGCCTGCGTGATTGGGGTCTTTCGCGCCAGCGCTATTGGGGTTGCCCGATCCCAGTCGTTCACTGCGAAGACTGCGGCGTAGTTCCTGAGAAAAAAGAAAACTTACCTGTTCAGTTGCCAGACGATGTCACCTTTGACGTGCCAGGTAACCCGCTGGACCGTCACCCGACGTGGCGCGATTGCGCTTGCCCGTCGTGTGGCAAGCCAGCCCGCCGCGAGACGGACACCATGGATACTTTCGTGGATTCGTCGTGGTATTACGCACGCTTCACCTCGCCACGTGCTGACACTCCGACCGTTCAGGCTGATGCCGACTACTGGATGAACGTTGACCAATATATCGGCGGTATTGAGCACGCGATCCTTCACCTGCTTTATTCACGCTTCTTCGCACGTGCGATGAACGTGACAGGTCACTTGCCCGATAGCGCGCGCGAGCCGTTCAATGCGCTCTTCACCCAAGGCATGGTGACACATGCGATCTATCAGACGACCAACCCTGAAAACGGTCGCCCGATCTATCACTACCCCGAAGCGATTGAGCTGCGTGATGGTAAAGCATTCGTTATTGCGACCGGCGAAGAAGCACAGATCATTCCATCTGCCAAAATGTCGAAATCGAAGAACAACGTGGTCGACCCGTTGAACATCATTTCGTCGTTTGGCGCTGATACCGCCCGCTGGTTCGTTCTGTCTGACAGCCCGCCAGAGCGTGACGTTGAATGGACTGCCGCTGGCGCCGAAGCGACGGCTAAGCACCTCGCTCGCGTGTTCCGCATCTGCGCCGATATCGCAGAGATGGACGACGCCTCGACCGAGAGCGATCTGGAGCTCCTCAAAGCAACGCACAAAGCGATCTTTGACGTGACCCAAGGCTTTGAATCGTTTGGCTTTAACGCCGCGATCGCGAAACTCTACGCCTTTACCAACCTCCTGCAGAAATCATCCGCTGGCGGTAAGGCAAAGAAAGAGGCAGCGCGCATTCTGGCCCAGTTGATGTCGCCGATGACGCCGCACCTGTCCGAAGAACTCTGGTCGCTCTTGGGCGGTGAGGGACTTGTGACCACAGCCGCGTGGCCCGTCGTCGACGAAGCTATGCTGGTCGAAGACACGGTCACCCTGCCGATCCAGATCAACGGCAAACGCCGCGCGGAAATCAGCGTGCCTGCAGATATGTCGAAGGAAGAGGTTGAAAAGCTCGTCCTTGAGAACGAAGCTGTGGTCAAAGCGCTGGACGGTGGCCAGCCGAAAAAACTGATCGTGGTTCCAGGTCGTATCGTCAATGTCGTCGTCTAAATCCATTACCCGCTACACCCGTCGCGCCCTCTTAGTGGGGGGCGTGGCGACGTTGGCGGGGTGTGGGTTTACGCCAATCTACGGTGAAAATGGTTCCGCATCCAATCTTCGGGGCAAAGTCGCTTATGACACTCCCGACACGTTGGACGGCTACCATCTGCGCGAACGTCTCCAACGACGTTTAGGGCAGACGGAAACGGCTGAATATCAGCTGTCCGTCCGAACGACCCTCAGCAGCAGTTCGGTTGGTATTGCAGAAGACTCTACAGTTCTGCGCGCGACATTGACGGGAACGGCAACCTTCTCTTTGGTTGATAGCGCGGGCGCCGTCATCTCAAACGGCACGGTCGAAACATTCAGCGGCTACTCGACAACGGGCAACGTTGTGTCGACTCGTTCGGCTGAACAAGATGCACATGAACGCCTGTCCATCGCGCTAGCCGACCTTATTGTAGCCCATATTCTTGCGGCTCAAGTCGCTGATAAGCCATGAAATTAGGTGCGCGCGAAGCGTCTGGCTACTTCCGGAAACCAGACCCCGGCAAGGCTGGCCTACTGATTTATGGCACCGACGGCATGCGCGTGGCTCTCCGCCGCAAAGAAGTCGTCGATGCCCTCGTCGGACCACAAGGCGAAGCAGAAATGCGTTTCACTCGCATAGCCGCTGCCGATTTACGTAAAGACGGCGCCCTTCTGAACGATGCAATCAAATCCCAAGGTTTCTTCCCAGGACAACGCGCGGTTTTAGTTGAAGACGCCGCCGACGGTCTGGCAGAAACGATCCGCGTCGCAATGTCGGATTGGAGGGATGGCGATGCGCAAGTGATCGTGACAGCGGGTTCGCTCACGGCAAAGTCGTCGTTACGTAAATATTTCGAAGCCCACCCGAACGCCTTCGCGATCGGGATCTATGACGATCCACCTGCCCGCGACGAAATCGAAGCCAGCCTTGCCGCAGCAGGACTTAAGGCGATTGGACGCGACGCGATGGACGCTATCGTCGCGTTGTCGCGTACTCTTGATCCCGGTGATTTTCGGCAGACCATTGAGAAGCTGGGCCTCTACAAACTCAACGATAGCAGCGAGTTAAACGTCGACGATGTCGATGCCTGTCGACCACAATCTGCAGAGGCTGGCGTCGATGATTTGCTCAAAGTGGTGGCCGATGGGCAGCCACAATTGATAGCGCCATTGCTGCGCAGGCTTTATGCGCAGGGCGTCAATCCGACAGGCTTGTGCATCAACGCGAACCGTCATTTTCGCGCTCTGCACACAGTCGCATCGGACCCTGGGGGACCGTCATCGGGGATTGGGCGACTTAGACCACCAGTGTTCGGCCCTCGTCGTGACGCAATCCTTCGACAAGCCAGCACATGGGGTCGTGATCGACTAGAACGCGCTTTGAGCGAGCTGCTGACGACTGACCTGACACTGCGTTCATCTTCAAAGGCCCCACAGCAAGCCTTGATGGAGCGTGCTTTGGTCCGCCTCGCGATGATGGGGAAGCGGTAAAATAAAAAGGGCGGACCATTGGCCCGCCCCTTTCGTAACTCTATTCGGACCGATTAGGTGCCCGAAGAAGAAGACGAACCAGCAACTGCAGCAATTGCGCCAAGTGCCAGCAGTGGAAGTACAAACTTCGACAGGCCTGGCTTCGGTGCCACGGCAACAACACCAGTGTTAACTGGCTGTTGAACAACAGCGTTCATGCCACCAGCGTGAGCAGAGGTTGCTGCAACTACGGCAACAGCCGCTGCGAGAAATACTTTACGAATTAGATATGCTCCAATTGAATACCAAACTACGCTTTGAATACCTCGAAAAAACCTCACAATCAACTTTCAACTTTGAATTGTTCTTAAAATTGCTGTGTTGTGGCATGTCCGACGCTTTTGCCAAGCCATTGCTGTGATTGAACAACGTCGCGGTACCCATTCACCCAATAATAATTGGCGAATGCGACGTCTTCGCTTCGGCAGGTCTCCTGCAATTTTGTTGCCCCAAAGCTACGGTCAAGGATCGTGACTTGATCCTGTCCGACCGTTTCAAGCTCACATGAGAATTCTATTCGGATAACTTCATCCGAAGAATCGAGTTGTTCGATACGGCGGGAATAAGTTCCTACACCACGGCGCAAAGCCGCCGAAAGTCCGCGAGTATCAGCTGCGTAGATGTCTTCGCCAAATCCACGCGTCGCTACGACAATACCGTTCTCAAGCGTGATAGTCATCCCAATAGACGAAATCCATGTCTCTTGATTTCCGTTGGACCCGATCTTTTGAAAGATGTCTGCAACCTCCAACGACGGAACGGCAGCCAAGATAACAGGTGTTTCCGAGGCAGTTAGATCGGCGAAAGTGTAGGTTGGAATGGCCTCTACATCAGGTTGGTTAAAGCGTGACTTAACCGCTGCCGAAACTTTCGAAGCCGTGTTTCCTTGGGCCAAAGGCCCGCAGGCAACGAGCGCTGAAAATGCGACAAATTTAAGTAGATTTCTCATCGCCAGAACCGTCCCCAAGAATCACCAAAGTCTGAAATGTCGCCAGACCGAATTGCATCGTAAAGTCGCCCATCGACATCAAGCCGCGCGCCGCCGTCACGTGTAAGCGAGCTCAATCGAGTATCAACCAACTGCGTTGACGGCATACCCGTTGCCCAATCCATCGGAATGGTCAGACGAATACCTTTGTCGAACGATCCCTCACCAAAGTCTTCAAACGGAACATCGGTAAAGGTTGCATAGGCCCCGATCCGCCAGCCGTTTTGGAACTCACGATCCACGGAAACGGTTGCACCCCAATCTCCGGCCAAATACCGACCAGCATCAACTTGAAGGTGGAAGTCATTTTGCATTGCCCAATAGGCAGACAGATGACCCGTGATGACATTGTAGTCTTGGAACCCGAGGCCCTGATCAAAATCGCGCTGCGCGGTGTAGTTCAACTCAACCCCAAATGCGAGGTCGCTATCGACTGGCCTCCAGAGTAGCTCTGTCGAAATACCGCCGAACATAGGCTCGAGATAACCGAAGGTTACCCGTGAATAGAGTTCCGAGGCGGGACGCCCATACCAAGCAAACGTGAGGTAATCGATCCCACCATCACCCTGGTCAGCATAATAGGGCGCATAACGACGAACGGGTTCGATCGTCGAAGCCGAAATCGAGGGATTGTCGATCCGGTTGTCGTAGACCGATTTACGAATTGAACCCGCAACGACAATGTTGGGCCGAATTTCGTAACGCATCGCCGCTTCAATACCGACTTCGACGGTTGCAGGGTTCCGGCTGTCGAAAAGCGTCAACTCTCCGTACGGCATGATGCCCCACTTAAAGTTACTCGTTTGGGTCGGAACAAGATCGGAATCATCTCCAACCATCGCCTCTGTCACATCAGCCCGAGCATAAATTGCTTCGGCAGACCCGATTTGGTTTTCAAGGCTCTCCAAATCACTCCGTGTGATCGTCGTCGTAGAAGTCGGAACGCCCAATCGGGTTGGCTCGAAGATGAAAGTTTCAATCGACGGAGGGAGCGCATAGGTGAAAACGCGCGAAATACGCCCGACGGCCTGTGCCTCGGATCGGTATTGCGTGTTCTCATATCGAAGTCGGATCGAAGTATCAGTGAGTTCAATGCCTTGAACAACAATCCCGTCTTGCCCCAGTGCCTCAACAAGAGCGGTCTGAATGGACTCATCTGGCAACACTGACCGATCCCATGTCCGTGCAGCTCGCAAATCCTCTGGCCGAACGACGACTGGCATCGGTGCGGTATCGTAACCGCCAACCGCAGGACGGCGGTTTGGGTTCAAAACCGAAGTAGCCGTGACACCGATTTCGCTACCTTAGAGCGCGTAAATGCCAAGTTCATAGTTTTCGTTCGGGTGATATTTGAGACCAAAGTTGAGCGGCGACTTATGGTCGAACGTCCCGTTGGCTACTTCGCGCTCGTAGGCATCTGAAGAATACTCAGCCGCGAAAGTCAGCGAAGGGTTAATCTGCCATTCGACCCCACCGAACAATGCGGCGTCACCACGAAAATAGAGGTCATATGCAGGAACACCACCTCTGCCATATATACTGCTGCGCGACGGACGCGTCTCCATTGCGCTCGCAATCGCGCCGAGCGGGTTGGTAAAGCCGTTATAGCTCCCCATTCGGCCCCAACTGATACCAGCTGTCGCCCGCAAATTGGTGCCAATTGTTTTTGTTCCGACGACGTACTCAGAAGTAAGTAGCCCTGTTCCCATAAAGTCGCGCAGCCCGACAGCAACAGCGGGGAGCCATTCGGATTCATCTCTCAAACGATATTGCAGGTCAAAGCTGCGATCGTAGGTCGAAGCTGTATCCACGCCAGTGTATTCAGGGATGATCGAATAGCGGAAAGTCCCCGACAACCTCGGCAAAATCTGAAAAGTGATAGACACGCGGGTTTGATCTTCGAAGGCCGATATCTGGCTCGATAGATCTGCATCCTGCGCGGACAAAGCGGATGGCATTTCAATGATGCCGATCGTCCCATACATCGAATACTCAGGACGCCAATCCTGCGCCATTACTGTGGTTGACCCAACAACCGAGGCCGTCAGTGCGAGCAATCCGCGCAAAACAGTCATTAAAACTCTCCTAAATTCAGAGTTCTTCTACCTTTCGAAACCTAAAATACAAACATCGCATGAAGTCTTGATGCGAGTAATCTCTTAGGGTTGCGAAACTGCATCCATCTTGGGCTTTTCTCGTGAACGAAAATTGCTGGTCCCAAGCCACCTCAAACAGGTCGGCTAGTGCCCGCCCACGTCGAGCTGCGCCGCATAATCAATCGCCGCCAGCGCAGCATGTCTCCCCGTTGCCAGACATCCTGTGATCAAATACCCGCCCGTGGGTGCTTCCCAATCGAGCATTTCGCCAACACAAAACACGCCCGCGCGGTCCCGCATCATCAAACCATTGTCCAGAGCGTCGAACCTCAGCCCACCCGCGACAGAAATTGCCTCATCCATTGGACGAGGACCATCGTGCCGAATGGGGAGGTTTTTAATCAAAGTCGCCAGATCATCAGGGAATGGACGACCAAATTCATTCAAGAGGGCAATTTTCACTGGATCAAGGCGAAACGTTTTACGGAGGACATTCGAGAGTGACTCTTTGCCTTTCCGAGAGAGCTTTTGCCGGATGTCCTCAACGGTTAGCGATGGTAACAAGTCGATAATCAATGGTGCGCCATCACGTACTGCAGCCGAGATCGTATAAATCCCACCGCCTTCGATCCCACGAGACGAGATCACGAATTCTCCGCTGGTTCTGTGGTCACCTGCTATAAGCGTGCACCCCTTAACAGGCGCCCCGAAATGGGCCGTCATGTGGTCCGACCATGAAACGATAAACCCCATGTTGGCGGGTTTGAACGGCGCGATATTGTCAGGGAATTGTTCAGCCCATAGCCCATCAGACCCAAGCCGCGCCCAACTCGCACCACCGAGGGCGAGGATCACGATGTCTGCCGAAACCGACTGAGAGCCATCGGGCGTCTCGAATAGCCAATCGTCACCGTCCCAACCTGTCCATCGCCACCGTGTTTGCAACTTAACCTGCTGCGCATCCAATCGCTTTAGCCACGCCCGCAGCAACGGTGACGCCTTCATCACCACGGGGAACACACGCCCAGTCGAGCCTATGAATACCTCTTGGCCAAGCCCATTTGCCCACTCAATCACTTGGTCAGGGCCGAACGCAGACAAAGCTGCAACCATCGAGGCCGGAATGTCACCGTAGGCTTCTAGGAACCCAGCCCCAACTTTGGTCAAGTTCAAACCTGATTTACCCGCCATCAGAAATTTGCGCGCGGGAGACGGCATCGCATCGGCGATCAACACGGAATGCCCATCAGCCGACAGAACATCCGCCGCCATCAGGCCCGCAGGACCCGCACCGATTACCAATGCCTTTGCCAAATGTCTGCTCCGTCCGAAAACACTTAACCGACGGGTAACATGGGGCAGGTCAGGTTCCAACTACTGGTGATTAACCGACAAGACCTTTGATGCCCGCAATATGGCTTGGCTTTGCTTCCAACGCATCTGTAGCGATCTCGCGGACCATGGACATCAAGTTATCAACCTCGACCAATCGATCGACCAGACCAAAGGACAACGCCTCATCAGCAGTGATCTTTTGACCGCCCATTAGGATCAGTTTCGCGCGGCTTGGGCCGAGTAGTGCAGCCATCCGTTTCGGGTCAGACGGCTGCGGCAAAAAACCAAGCTTCATGACAGGATAAAAGAACTTTGCCGTCGGAACCGAAATCCGCAGATCACATGCCAGAGCCATCCCAAAGGCACCGCCAGCCAAAGTGCCGTTGAGCGCGGCAATCGTCATGCACGGCAGTGCGGCAATCGCACCTGAAAGGCGTTCCCAAACAGGACTAGTGGCCAATCCTGCGCGGGCCTCATCCAAGTCGGCACCTGCGCTGAATACCTTGCCTGCGCCCGTGATAACGAACACCTTGGCAGCGGTCGCAGATTCCGCAAATTCCGCCAGTTGGGTCAGCATCTCCTCGGTCAGAGAATTCGCTTTCTCTTGGCGGTCAATCGTGGCGATCCAAAGATCGCCCTCTTGGTCAAAACGGATCATGCCACACCTATAGCCTTGCGTATTTCAGGATCTCTTAGTTTCACATCCTGCCCTAGATAAACATCGGCCTCTTCGCCGCACATCCAAACCAAAGCCTTGGCCGGCCATTCGGGTGGAATGTGATCAGACCATTCGAGTTCCGCTACAGGACCCAGACCAGACGATTTGATATCACGCTGCATTTGGGTCGCCACTGTACCAGGAGACAAGCCCAACGCGCGGATACCTGCGGCCCGATATTCAAGGTCGATGTGGCGGGTCAACATGTAGGCTCCGGCCTTAGACGCACAGTAGGCTGACCAAACTTCGTACGGGTTATGCGCAGCGCCCGAAGAGATGTTCAAAATGGTCCCGCACCCTTTTGCAATCATGCTGGGCAATACGGCGCGTGCACCATGAAACACGCCTTTGAGGTTCACATCGACGGCAAGGCCCCACTGATCCACGTCGGCCTCGGCAAGCGGTGCCATTGGCGCAATGACGCCCGCATTATTGACAAGAACGTCGATGCTGCCGAACTGCGAAAGCGTGCGATCAATGGCAGACTTCACGGCCTCGAATGACGTAACATCGCAAGGAATGGCCAACGCAGTCTCCCCGATCTCTGTGGCGATTGCTGCAATCCGATCCGCATCGCGCGCCAAGAGAACAACATTCGCGCCTTTTTCCGCAAATTCTCGTGCTGCAGCCTCACCAATGCCTCGGCTGGCACCTGTAATAACGACCGTTTTGCCTGTCATCTTCATGTTTTCTTTCTCCGTCATCTTTATCGCAGCCGACTGAATGGTTACTTTTAGACATAAGTGATCACTGCCATGACACTTTAATGGCAAAACATTTTTCAAGAGTTGTCTGGGAAAGGATACCCACCATGAATACTAGAAAATTTGGCGCAAGCGTTTGCCTTGCCACACTGTTCACCGCTCCCGCAGCTTTTGCAGATGTTACCGCCCAAGAGGTTTGGGACAATTGGAAGTCCCAAATGGCGATGTACGGCACCGATATGATCACATTCGGTGCGGAAACGATGTCGGGCAACACACTGACGATCGAAAGCACCACATACGATGCTGATCAGGACGGCATTACGATCAAAGCGGAGATGGGGCCGATTAGCCTGACCGAAAACGGCGATGGCACTGTTTCGGTCATGATTCCTGAACAATACCAGATGTCGATGGGCAACTCGGAAAACTTCGCCGAAAACCACGGGACCATTTCCATCACTGTTGCCAACTTTGATATGGTCGCCAGCGGAACCGCGGACGCGATCAATTACGATGTCTCGGCGGATTCGTATTTGCTTGAGCTGGTAGAAGCGTTCGACGGCGGAAAACCAGTGCCGGTTGAGGCAAGCCTCAAGCTCAACGGATTGTCGGGCGTCTATTCCGTCCTCACCGGCGATCTACAGACTGTCGGCTATGATGTGTCGGCGTCCTCTATGGACGTGTATTTCGACCTGAACGAAGAGTTCGAGAAAATGAACGTGTCCGGCCGAACAACGGGCATGTCACTTGCGTCGAGCATGATCGTGCCAACTGATTTTGACCAGAAATCGCCTGAGACAATGTTTATCGACGGTGCAGAGATGTCGTTCGATTACACCGCAGGCCCGTCGACATACATCATCAGCGTCACGGATGGTTCTGGCACGCTCAACATGGCAAGCGCGACCGAGTCTGGCCACCTCAGCTTTGGTTTGGATAAGGACGCGATGTCGTTCGCTGCGCTCTCAACAGGTTTGAACTTCCAAGCCATGGGTGGGCAGGTTCCGCTGCCGCTAGATATCACCGCGGAAGAGTACGGTGTGAGCTTTGAAATGCCTCTGGCTAAGACCGAAGAACCTGCTCCGTTTGCGGCAGGGATCACCCTTACGGACCTTGGCCTCAACGACATGCTTTGGATGATGGCAGACCCGCAGGGCATCCTGCCCCACGACCCGATCACCTTCCAAGTCGCTGTGACAGGCGCGGCAAAGCTATTCTTTGACGTAATGGACCCGAAACAAGCCGCCGCGCTTGAGCAAACCGATGTTCCTGGCGAACTACACGCTCTGACCCTTCAGAACCTGAAACTCGCCATTGCTGGCGCAGAGATTACAGGGACGGGTGATTTCACCTTTGATAACACCGATCTGCAAACCTATGACGGCTTCCCACGCCCCGAAGGCAGTCTGTCTTTGGTCGGCAAAGGCATCAATGGGCTCTTGGATAAGGTCGAACAAATGGGTCTGCCCGTCGGTGATCAGATCATGACCGCACGGATGATGTTGGGCATGTTCACCCAGTCCACTGGCGACGATCAGATCGAAACAACCATCGATATGAATGCCCAAGGCAACGTGATGCTGAACGGTCAACGTATCAAGTAAATCAACAGCCCGTCCCAGTGACTTTGGGGCGGGCACACCATGCCGGACTTGCAGGGACAGGCCCTGCGGTCTAGGTCATGGGTGACCAAAGGTGTGCCCATGACAAAATCGCTTTCTGACCTGACCAGCCTACTTCTCGATCTCGCCCGTAAAAGCGGTGCCGATAGCGCCGATGCGTTGGCCGTTGATGGAACTTCGGTTCACATCGATGTTCGCGGTGGTGCCCTAGAGTCCGCCGAAAGATCCGAAGGCGTCGATGTTGGTTTGCGCGTGTTGGTCGGCCAACGGCAGGCCTGCGTATCGACCTCTGACACACGCCCCGATGCGCTTCGCGAATTGGCAGAGCGCGCAGTTGCGATGGCCCGCGTAGCCCCCGAAGATCGATATGCAGGGTTGGCCGATGTCGATCAACTTGCCACGGATATCGATAGCAGCAGACTAGAGCTGTTCGACCCAACGCCTGAGCCTGATCCCGCCATGCTACAGGACGATGCAGCCCGCGCCGAAGCGGCAGCACTGGCCGTCAGCGGCGTAGAGCAAGTGATCGGCGCATCCGCAGGCTACAGCCATCGCCGCGTTCACATCGCTGCAACGAACGGCTTCGCGGCAGGATATGAGCGTTCAGACCGTGGCATTTCCTGTGGCGCACTCGCTGGAACTGGCAGCGGGATGGAACGTGATTACGATCATGACAGCCGCATTTTCCAGTCCGATATGCGCGACGCGGCGGACATTGGCCGCACCGCAGGGGAACGCGCGATTGAGCGCCTCAACCCACGCCGCCCCAAAACAGGCAGCTATCCAATCCTATTGGACGAACGCATCTCTTCATCACTGATCACCCACCTCTTGCAGGCGGTAAACGGCAGCATGATTGCACGTGGTTCATCATGGGCACGTGGATTGAAAGGGACACAAGTCCTCCCCGAAGGTCTGTCGCTGATCGAGGACCCGCACCGCCCGCGTGCGAGCGCCTCGCGTCTCTTCGACGCCGAAGGACTGCCGACAGCCCGTCGTGCGATTGTAGAGAATGGTATCCTAACCGAATGGACGCTCGACCTCGCCACAGCGCGGCAACTCGGACTGGCCAGCAACGCACATGCGGCACGCGGCACATCCTCAACGCCCAGCCCCTCTGTGACGAACGTTGCCTTGACCCAAGGCGACAAGTCTCGCGCCGACCTCATCCGCGATATGGGCACTGGACTGCTGGTGACGTCTTTTATTGGCTCAACGATCAACCCGAACACGGGCGACTATTCCCGAGGTGCCGCTGGTTTCTGGATTGAGAACGGTGAAATCACCTACCCCGTCAATGAGATCACAATTGCGGGCAACCTGATCGATATGCTCAAACGGATCACCCCCGCCAATGATGCTCGCCAACACCTAAGCCGTGTTGTGCCATCGCTCTTGGTCGAAGGGCTGACGCTTGCCGGTGACTGATCTCGACCTTCTGATAGACGCGGCCCGCAAAGCAGGGGAAATCGCAGCGGACTTTTTTCAGTCGGCTCCAAAGGTATGGGACAAACCCGCTGGCCAAGGCCCCGTGACCGAAGCGGACCTAGCCGTCGATACCATGCTGCGGGAATCGTTGACCGCAGCGCGGCCCGACTATGGTTGGCTGTCCGAAGAGACCGATGACACCTCGGATCGCCTATCAACAACCCGCCAGTTCATCGTCGATCCAATCGACGGAACCCGCGCGTTTATCGACGGCTCCAAGGACTGGGCCCATTCGCTCGCTATTGTCGAAAACGGACTGGTTTTAACCGGCGTCGTTTATCTACCGATGAAAGACCAGATGTTTGCTGCGGGGCGTGGCGAGGGCGCAACGCTGAACGGTGAAACCCTGCATGCCGGTGAAACCGCAACGCCGCCAACGATCCTCACGAACACGCCGACGATGGATGTGACCAATTGGAAAGACGCGCAGCCCCCCAAGGTTGACCGCCATTTCAGATCATCACTTGCCTACCGCATGTGCCTTGTCGCCGAGGGTCGTTTCGACGGAATGATTACCCTCCGCCCAAGCTGGGAATGGGACATCGCTGCGGGGGCTTTGATCCTGACCGAGGCAGGCGGCACCGTGACCGACAAAAAAGGTATCCCGCTGCGATTTAACAATCCCCATCCGCAGGTGAACGGAGTGATCGGCGCAGTGCCGACCTTCCATCAAACCCTCGCAGATCAACTGCTCTAACCAAATTCCGCGTTGTCGTCTGCGACTGCCTTTAGCATGTCCGTCAGGATCGCAGGATCGGCAGCGTTCACACGGCTCCAGTTCGGGATAAACGGCGTTTCCATCGGGTTATCGAGGAACACGCTACCCGCCTGCATGATATTCGCAGCGAACAGCTCAACAGCTGTTTCTTCGGCGTGCCGATCAAGGTCGAGACCGTTCATTCTCGCGTCGTTGTAGTAGGTATCGATGAGGTCGAGCGCCATTCGGTAATAGGTCGCTTTGATCGACCGGAACACCTCCTCACTCAGCACCGTGCCGTCGGCAGCAAGCTTTCGGTATAGGGCTTTGCAAATGTCGACCGACATTCGGCTGAGCCCTTTGTTTGCATCATCAAGAGAAAGGTCCTGATGTTTATGGTCATATCGATCGCTGATCTCGACCTGACAAACGGCCTGCGGCGATAGGTTCCGCCAAGCTTCGGACAAGAGGCCGATCTCTAAACCCCAGTCCGATGGAATACGCATGTCTGGCAAGATCGCGGTCCGCATCGCGAACTCTCCTGCCAGCGGGTAACGAAACGACGATAGGAAATCGAGATAATCTCGCTGTCCCAAGACCTTCTTGAGCGCCTGCAAAAGAGGTGTCACGAGCAAACGACTGACCCGTCCATTTAACTTTCGATCCGCCACTCGCGGATAGAATCCTTTGGACATTTGATAGGGAAATGCAGGGTTGGCGACGGGATACACAAGCCGCGCCAACATATCTGCCGAATAGGTCACGACATCACAGTCATGGACCGCAACGACTGCAGCCTCCGCTTGGGCCAAAGTGTAACCAATGCAGAACCAAACATTCCGCCCCTTCCCTGGTTCGTTCGGTGACAAGGCTAGCTTTTTCAAACGCTCATCAATCGCCTGCAAACGCGGGCCATCGTTCCAAAGAATGTCGTGGTTCACCTTGAGACGCGAAAAGAACTGCCGTGCGTATCGGTATTCTGCTTCGGTTGCACGATCGAGGCCAATGACGATTTTATTGAGGTATGGCACCTTATTCAGTTCATCAATGATTGCGGGCAGAGCCTCGCCTTCGAGTTCCGAAAACAGCGACGGGAGGATAAGGTTGATTTTGCGGTTCATCCCGAACGTAGACAGCTCATTCGTCATCGCTTCGGTGGATGCGCTCCGCAAATTGTGCAGGGTCGCGATGCTTCCGCTCTGGTGAAAATCGGCCAAGGGTCAAACCTCCTGTTGTTTTCTGTTCAGCTCCGGATTCCAAATCTCAACATATTTCAGAACCGCTTCGTTCCAGCCCGCAGGCCCAACGAGTTTCGTGCGAATAATGCGCCCATCCGCCTCTCCTACGAGCGGCGGTAGCGGCGCTGCATGCGGGTTGTTCACCACCACGCCCAATGACGCTGCCTGCAACATTTCAACATCATTAGGCGCATCACCCAGCGCGATCGTTCGACAAGGTGCAAATCGCGCCGAAAGCTCTCTCATCCGATCCGCCTTGGTCGCACCGAACGAAAGTGTCAGGAACCGCCCGCCACGCCGTGCGTGCACTCCATGCTCAGCCAAAACCGCTATAAACTCCGCTTCGGCTCGCTCACTTCCGCGCCACAACCCAGGTTCAGAAAACTGACGAGCATGAGCCAGTCGAGCCCCAGATATGGACAACCCAGTTTCACGCGAAATGCCCTCTACACCCCAATCGGTGAACCCTTCAAAATCACGGCGCAGAGCATCAGGTATCTGCGCGAGGACCCGCATAATCCTGTCATGATCGCCACGATCAGATCCAGCGGTCGCTCCACCCTCAAGAAAGCCAGCGCCATTTTCGACGATTGCAGGCATATGGCCGAACCCAATTGCATCCCGAAGCTGTTCAATTTCGGCGGCAGTCTTTGAACTCGCTAAGATCAGCGGAATATTCCGCGTTCTCAATCGATTCAGTGCAGGCGCGGCTGGCGCCCAAGAGTAAGTTTCATGATCCAGAAGAGTTCCATCCAGATCGGTGAACACGGCGATGCAGGGCAATACGGTCCTCTTTTCTTCACCTACAGGGTTGGCCATCAACGACCAGAAGGCAAGTAAAAATTTCTGCACCGCAGCAAATCCTTGAGTTGCATAAGGTTAGGGCACATCTGTATCGAAACCATGACGGTGGTTCTCTTGACCCTTTGCCTCCAATGCTTAGGGTGGCGCACATCCAACACAGCGGAGTTTCCCCATGGCCAATCGTCTGCATCTCGTCTTTGGTGGCGAACTTGTTGATCCCAGCACCACGACTTTCAAAGACGTCAACAATATCGATATCGTCGGCATGTTCCCCGACTATCAGTCCGCCCATGACGCATGGAAAGCGGCGGCCCAGCGCACCGTTGATGACGCTCATACACGCTATTTCATCGCTCACATTCACAGGCTGCGGGACGAAGGCCTTGCGGCTTCCCCGACCGAAGAGCTGGGGCTGTAATCCCTAAATGGCATCGTCATTGTTCCTAAACCTCTACCTCTTGGCCCGCACCTGCGGGTCAGGCGAGGTCATAGGCGCAAACGAACCTACCCCCCCTTCCCAGCCCGTCATTTGGGTGCACTGTCGAAACACGGCAGATGCAGATCACATTCGACGGGTCATGCGACAAATGCAGGACGACCTCGAACAGGTCGCATTTGTCGTGACCGGATCGTCGCTAGACACTGACACCTCTCCAGACGGGATGATCACGGTATCAAAAGGACCAGGTCGAAACCTGCGTGATATTTCACGGTTCATTGAACACTGGAAACCCATCGGACTGGTGTGGATTGGGGGACAAATTGATCCCGCGATCATAACCGCAGCCGACCGATATTCGTTTCCGAAATACCTGATCGCTGCGGACGCAAACGACTTTATCCCTGAAGGACGAAAGTGGTTCTTTGGGATGCGTCGCTATCTTCTTTCGGTTTTCGACGACGTCCTCGCCGCTGATAAATCCAGTGCCGAACGGTTTCGCCGTTGGGGTGTCGCCTCAGACCACGTCGAAGTCATCGGACATTTCGATGATCAAGCGCCCGTTCTGTCATGCAACGATGCAGAACGTGCCGATTTCGCAAGAACCATCGATACGCGCCCGATCTGGCTCGTCGCAAATGCGATTCCCGCTGAGATAAATTTGATCATCGAGGCGCACCGCAGCGCATGCCGCAGATCACATCGGCTGCTTTTGATCGTCGTTCCTCAGGATACGCGCCAGGCACCCGAACTCGCCGCGAAACTCATCGATGCTGGATTTGAAACCGTTCTTCGGTCTGAAGGCGACCCGACCGAGACGACCCGAGCGCTGGTCGCCGATCTCGATGGTGAATTAGGCATGTGGTATCGGATTTCGCCGATTACTTACATGGGCGGCACGTTGACCAGAGGAAGTCGCCATCCGTTTGAGGCCGCGGCACTTGGCTCTGTTGTTGTGCACGGACCTACAACGGCACCCTATGCTCGCTTCTATATGCAGCTCGACAACGCGGGTGGCGCGGCACCAATTGCAAACGGCGCAGCACTGGCCAAAACGATCGAAGACCTGCTATCCCCTGACCTTACCGCGCAGATTGCCCATGCCGCTTGGGATGTCACATCGCGCGGAGCAGAGGTAACAAACCGGATTGCCGCTCTGATTAGCACAATCCTAGACAAGGCCGAAGGATAGGATGCGCGCGCCCAACTATTGGTTCACCCCCGCTGACAAACCTGCGCTCATGGCGCGGATACTGTCGCCTGTTGGGGCGCTCTATGGGTTTGTCACAGCGCGTCGTGTGGCTAAGTCGGGATATAGGGCCTCTGTCCCCGTGATCTGTGTCGGCAACATCAACGTTGGCGGGACTGGAAAAACACCGACGACCATCGCACTTGTCCAACGGCTTATTGCCCTCGGCTATTACCCCCATGTTGTGTCGCGTGGCTACGGCGGCAAAACCATTGGCCCGACCCAAGTACGAGAACGAGATCACAACGCCGAGCATGTAGGTGACGAACCCCTTTTGCTCGCAGCATTTACCCCCACATGGGTCGCACAGGATCGCGCGGCGGGCGTCAAGGCCGCAGAAGCTGCAGGTGCGGACGTTATTTTGCTCGACGATGGGTTTCAGAACCCGTCGGTCACTAAAGACCTCAGTATCGTCGTCGTCGATGCGGCGCGTGGCTTTGGCAATCGGCGCGTCATGCCCGCTGGTCCCTTACGTGAAACGGTTGATGCAGGTCTAAAGCGCGCACAAATCGTCCTGTCGATTGGAACAAACGGTGTGCCATTGGGCGACCTACCTGTTCCGCTCGTCAATGGTCGACTGGCACCGTTACAGACGGGAATGCCGTGGGCAGGAATGCCTGTTCTCGCTTTCGCAGGGATCGGCAATCCAGACAAGTTCTTTGCCACCCTCCGCGAACTAGGTGCGAATGTCATTCACGGTGAACCCCTGCAAGACCACCAACCGCTGACACCTGCCCTCATGCTCCGCTTAGAGGCAGAGGCGCAGTTGCGTGGAGCACAGTTGGTCACGACCGAAAAAGACGCGGTTCGTCTGCCAGACTCGTTCCGCTCAAAAGTGCTGACAGTTCCAGTTCGGCTAGAGCTAGAGGATTGGGGACCAATCGACAGCGCCCTATCCGCGATCGGCATCACCAAAAAATGAAGGGCAGCCACTGGCCGCCCTTTGGACTGAAACCATGTTCCAGATTTATTCTGTATAGCCAGCCTCAGTCAGCTTTTCGTCGAGGATTGCTGCAAACTCTTCATAGCTCATGTTCGAATACTTCTGACCTTGGATCAGGAACGACGGCGTGCCTTCGATGTTGTCACGAACGCGGTTCTCTTCGTACCAAGCGACCAAAGCCTGCGCGGTATCGGCATCCTGCATACAAGCATCCAGCGTCGTATCATAAAGGCCTGCGACCTTACCAATATTGCGTAGGTTTGCAGCGATCTGCGCTGGTTCGCCCTGTGCCCAATCACGTTGGCGTTCGAACATCATCGACACGATCCCGTGGAAGCGCATTTCGCCACCACAGCGCGCAATCATCGAACCCCATAGGCCGTAGCGGTCGAAAAAGACCTCACGGAAGACAAAGCGCACTTTGCCAGTATCGATGTAGTTTGCTTTGATCTGCTGGAACTGGTTGGCGTGGAAGTTCGCACAATGCGGGCAGGTGAAGGACGCATATTCTACGATCTCAACTGGCGCATCCGGATTGCCTAACACCATATCAGGAATACCAGCGGCGGCCTCTGCCTCTTGGGCAAATGCAGGGAAGGTCATACCGCCAGCCATCATGGCTGCACCGGCGGTGGTGAGGAAAAGACGTCGTTTCATTACTGCCTCTGTCAGGTTTTCCGTTTGCTTAACACATTGGTCGCCAAAAGCTCTAACGCTTGGCGCAATCCATCGTCACCGACACCCTGCCCGATATCGCGGGCCTGTTCGACCACTTCAGGCGCGGGTGCGGGTTTCTCGGCTTTGGGTGCATGACTAAATGCCACCTGCCCATCGCTAAATCCTGTTGGTGCGGTCTGCGTGACTTTCACTCGCGCAATGGCACGGTAGCCATAGCATCCGTTCACTTTTTGCAGGATTTGTTCTTTCTGCATCTCAAGGATCGGCGCCATCGATCCCGTGGTCAAAAGCGTGAGCGTCGCGCCCATACCGTTCCGCCCGTAAGACACGTTTACAGGTCGCGCCATCGACGCTGTCTGTTGCCCCACGATCTCTTCCCAATGGGTCAAAAGACGCGAAACGGCAAAGCCACGCGATTCGCTCGCCTCACGGATGCGGGTCTGCATCAGGCTTACAGCGCGGGAAAAACCGCGAGTGGTTCCATTGGAGCGTGGCTGTTTCATCTTAGTGACCTATGTTACCGACCGAGGCGGCAGTTGCCAGCGAAACCACTGTTACAGGAGCTAAAGATTGCGTGACGGCCTAAGTGATATGCTTTTGGATTGGTATGACCAACATGCCCGCGTCATGCCATGGCGCACATCGCCCGCGGACCGCAAGGCGGGCGTTATGCCTGATCCCTATCGTGTGTGGCTGTCAGAGGTGATGCTGCAACAAACGACAGTTGCGGCCGTCAAAGACTACTTCCGCCGCTTCACTGAACGCTGGCCTACGGTTGTTGATTTGGCCAATGCCGCCGACGCCGATGTAATGGCTGAATGGGCAGGTCTCGGCTACTACGCCCGCGCACGGAATTTGCTGAAATGCGCCCGCGCGGTGGTGTCGGATCATGGAGGAACGTTCCCTGACACGCGCGAGGGTCTGCTGACCCTCCCTGGCATTGGCCCATACACCGCAGGTGCAATTTCTTCGATTGCGTTCAACAGGTCTGAGGTCGTCGTGGATGGCAACGTCGAACGTGTGATGTCTCGGCTCTATAACGTCCACACCCCGCTACCTTCTGCTAAACCTGAACTTACGGAACTCGCACGTGACCTGACACCAAAGGATCGCGCAGGAGACTACGCTCAGGCCGTCATGGACCTCGGCGCAACCATTTGCACACCAAAAAGCCCAGCCTGCAGGATCTGTCCGTGGCGCGATCCGTGTCAGGCTCACGTCGAAGGGACTGCAGCAGAACTGCCAAAAAAGACTCCTAAACAGCCGAAACCGGTCCGATTTGGCATTGCTTATGTTGCCCGTAAACCTGACGGCACGTTCCTTTTGGAGACACGGCCAGACAAAGGGCTTTTGGGCGGGATGCTCGGCTGGCCCGGATCGGACTGGAACGATGCGCCAAAAGCGGCGCCTCCCATGGAAGCTGATTGGCAAACACTCAATGTCGAAGCGCTGCATACGTTCACCCATTTCCATCTGCGCCTCAGAATCGAAATCGCGCGTGTTCCTGCCGAGGCCGAGGCAAAGAATGGGGTATTCATGACATTGGACCCAAGTGCGCTGCCAACTGTCATGCGTAAGGTTTACGACCTCGCAGTGGGTGCTTTCGGCACTGATTGAAACCCTAAACCGATAGGCGTAACATTCAGCCAAAGGTAGAGGATCGATCACATGACGCCCGCACAATCGGTTTGATCATTCACAAAAGCTCTGCCGTTTTGGCTTTCAATGGCTCTCGTCCCGCTGCCTGTTATTGGTGCAATTTATGGCGGTTGGACCTTGGCACTGACGCCGCTACTCGCTTGGCATATCTTTACCATCGTCGATGCCGTCGCTGGTCTAAACGAAGAAAACCCCGACACCGAAACCCCAACGAAAGACCTGTTTTGGTATCGGCTGATCACCATGATTTGGCCGCCAGTGCAGTTCGTGATGATTTTCGGCCTTCTGGCTTACGTCACCTCGACAACCCATCTGCGCTTCGGCGAAAAAATCGCAGTGATGCTCGATGTTGGTATTCTGTCGGGCACGATTGGGATCGTGTACGCGCATGAGTTACTGCACCAGAAAAACACGTTCGAACGGTGGCTTGGAGACATTCTTCTGTCCATGGTTCTCTATTCGCATTTCCGAACCGAACACTTGCTGGTTCACCATATCTACGTCGGCACGCCGAAGGATGCGGTGACGGCTCGCTACAACGAAGGGTTCCACCGTTATTTCGCCCGAGTTCTCGTGACATGTCCGCCCTCAGCGTTTGACGCGGAACGCAAAATGCTTGCCCGTCGGAACCTCGCGTGGTGGCATCGGAGCAATCCGTTTTGGCGCTATGCCGCCCTGCAGTTGATCATGCTTTCGATTTCGTTTGCGATTGGCGGGATCGCTGGCCTTGGCCTCTTTGTTGTCCAAGCCTTCATGGCCGTCCTTGCCCTCGAACTGACCAATTATGTTGAACATTACGGACTAACGCGTAGACATTTGGGTGATGGGAAATACGAACATGTCAAACCACATCATTCGTGGAATGCGTCTCATACGGGCACGAACTGGCTGCTGATCAACCTTCAGCGCCATTCGGATCACCACTATAAACCCGACCGACGGTTCCCACTCTTGCAAACCTATGATGAGAACGAAGCGCCACAGTTGCCGTTCGGATATCCGCTAATGGCAATGGCTGCCTTAGTGCCCCCAGTTTGGCGGCGCTGGATGAATCCCAAGGTTCGCGCTTGGCGTCGGCAGTACTACCCCGACATAACCGATTGGTCAGCCTATAAAACTGCCAGCAATCCAATGCCTCGATAGCAAAAAGCCCCGCCGAACAAACGGCGGGGAGGTATGAGCCTACAACAGCCGAGCAGGGCTGGTGGCTCTGGCGGTAACTCTTGATCAGCTTAGGCTGACATTTCCGAGCGGATCTGCTGGCGCAGGAGATCAATCGGAACAGTCTGACCGTCCCGTTTAAAGTGCCAGTAGGTCCAGCCATTGCACGACGGCGCGCCTTCGAGATGGGCACCGACCTGATGGATCGACCCCTTCATGTCCCGACCGACAATTGACCCGTCCGCACGAACCTTGGCCGTGTGACGACCGTTGATGCTGAACAGCTCTTCGCCTGGACGCAGCAAACCACGTTCAACCAGAACGCCGAAGGCAACGCGCGGCTCGGCCCGTTTGGACTGCGAAACCTCAAGCGCTTCTTTGTCGAATTTGCGCACGGCTTCGATGCGTTTCTTCGCAACCAAACGGTACGCTTCTTCGCGCTCAATGCCGATAAATTCGCGACCCAGCATCTTGGCAACTGCACCCGTGGTGCCTGTGCCAAAGAAAGGGTCCAGAATCACATCCCCCGGGTTTGTCGTGCCGAGCAGAACACGATGGAGGAGCGATTCCGGTTTCTGTGTCGGATGCGCCTTATCGCCTGCATCATCTTTGAGACGCTCATGACCCGTGCAGATCGGAAGCACCCAGTCAGAGCGCATCTGCACACCTTCATTCAAGGCCTTTAGGGCCTCGTAGTTGAAGGTATATTTGCTGGCCTCTTCTTTGGATGCCCAAATCAGGGTCTCATGTGCGTTGGTCAGACGTTTGCCGCGGAAGTTGGGCATGGGGTTCGACTTGCGCCAAACCACATCATTCAAAATCCAGAACCCTTGGTTCTGAAGTTCGGCACCCATCCGGAACACGTTATGGTAACTGCCGATCACCCAGATCGCACCGTTCGGCTTCAGCAAACGGCGCGCCGCTGCCAACCAATCACGTGTGAACTGGTCATAGGCCGCGAAGGACGAAAACTGGTCCCAGTGATCATCAACGGCATCGACTTTGGAGTTATCGGGGCGATGAAGATCGCCACGAAGTTGGAGATTGTAGGGCGGGTCCGCAAAAATGAGGTCCACGCTGTTTGCGGGAAGCGAGTTCATTATTTCAATGCAATCGCCCGCAAGAATACTATTCAGAGGGAGCGCTGCCGCGCCCTTCTCTTCTGCTCTGATCATTTTACTGCCTCGTATAACCGGCGGATTTTTCCGCTCTATGGTTGGCCTTAAGATGAGTCAGAGGGGGGGCGGTGTCAAAAAGTTTTTTGAATCAAGCCTTTAAGTTTTATTCTTGATACAAGATGTTGTGCACGGGTTTAAACGATCGCCTATGATGTGGTGTAACCCCTTTTTTTACGAGTGCTTCGAGGTGTTCTTTCGTCCCATAGCCCGCATTTCGCTCCCATCCGTAGCCCGGAAACTGTTGCGCTAAGTCCACCATAATTTGGTCTCGACACATTTTTGCCGCAATTGAGGCGGCAGCGATCGAGACGGAACGGGCATCTCCCTTCACGATAGCTTCGGCTGGAATCTGGATATTTTGGGGAATCTTATTGCCGTCGATCAACGCGTAGTCAGCAGGAACAGACAGTCCATCGAGAGCACGACACATCGCCAAATGCGTGGCGTGATATATGTTGAGACTATCCACCTCTTCCACTGATGCATGTGCGATCGAAACATCCGCCACGTCCAAGAGCGCCTCTAGCAACATGGCGCGTTTTTTCGGGGTCAGTTGTTTAGAATCATTCAGACCGTCGGGCACCTGTGCGGGATCAAGCACGACAGCACAGGCTGTCACAGGACCACACAAAGGCCCGCGACCTACCTCGTCCACACCCGCGACACGAAGATAACCACGATCCATCGCGGCGCGTTCAAATGAGAAATCAGGAGCAATCTTTGTCATTGCTCCACCTAAAACGGGGCGAGGGTAATTGTCCAACCCTCGCCCCGCCCTCAGCACCTTTGGTGCCTGCTGCTCGACCCTTTTAGCGGCGCTCTGTTCGGAAACCGTATTGGCGGAGACACGACGCATTGAAGCCATTTCGCGTGTGCCCATTCTGACGATAAGTCGTCTGACAATCGCTCGGGAGCGCGTCGAAGTTGGCGTAGGTCCGGCGCAGACAGCGGCTGTTATACAACTCTCGTGTTTCGCCATGGCGGCTCAGTTCGATGCTGCATGCTTCGGGCAGGGGCGCGACACGGCGGGCATTATGACCCCAATTGTCACGACGATGATCATCGTGACCTCGAACACCTTCCCTGCGATTTGGGTAGGTTTGCGGCGGCGTGACCTGAACTTGCGCTCGTCCATTGTTGTCAGAAAGAGCCGCACCGACAATGGCGATCAAGGCCAATCCTGCGAGCGCCTTAGCGACATCGTCATTGCCAGCTTGGGCTGTGGTGGGCACCGAAAGCGCCAGAGAAAGTGCGGTCAATCCCGCGGTTACTGTCTTGAACATAGTGTGTCCTTTCTTCGTCTGACGCGATGGTGCGCCGTGATGAAAGGACGATGGGTTCGTCACCGTGTGTTGCTCAATATCAGTGCTGAGCCATTCGATAACACACCCTCACACTCATTCGGTTATTGAATAGCGCCGCACCTTCTGGTGTTCTGATCACATCATGAAACACGCGATATCCTTCATTCTTTTCCTGATGGCGTCGGCTGCGCAGGCGGACTGCTACGCAGACTATAAGGCCAAACAGGATTCCCCATTGCGTCTGCAATACGGGGTCGCTCGCATCGACGGGCCATGCACTGCCGCGCAAGCCGAGGCAGAACTCTCACCCCGTCTTGAAACTGCGGGCTGGGTATTATTGAACGTCATGGATGTATTTGACGAAACCGGGCTCGAACAACGACGGGACAGTGCAGGTGAATTCTATCTCCGCTTCTGAGACACGCGCGACAGGCAACAAATTCGTTCTCGGCGGCATCGCCGCTGTGGTGCTGATCCTATTGATCACCGCAGCGGTGATGTTCGCGAACCTGCCCGACGCAAATGCGTTCAACGCACGGGTCGAACAGATCTTTGTTGAGAATGACAGTTTCACTTCACAGGCCGAATTGAAACTTCTGGAAATCCTTGCCCAGTCGGGCACGGCATTTTCCGATACAATCGCATCCTATCAGGTGCTGATTTACGTTCTGCTGGTTTTTGCGACCGCCCTGCTGATCGCAGCGATCACTTTCCTGGTCATGCTTGTTCAGTTCAATCGACGCATGGGACAGATTGAACGCAAGGGGATCGAAGTGAATTCGTTGCTGATCAGCCGCGATCAAAATACCGTCTATCTGAATAACTTTGAATTCAAACTCACTGAAGCTGCGATCGAAACGCTCTCTGTGCTTGCCGAAGCACGCATGGACGACGATGTGCTTTCGGGCGCAGAAATCGAGGCCGTTATTTCTGGCCGAAACGCCGCAGACTGTGACGAGGCGGCAGGCGCGACCCGCATCAAACGCCTGCGCGACACCTTGGGCAACCAGATGGTCAGTGAACTACTGGTCAAAAACATCGCGCGGCGCGGCTATATGCTCGCCATCGATAAAGACGTCATACGGATGGTGTGATCGTCAGCTCAAGAAGTAGGGATCGGCACGGCGCCAGTAATGCATCAGGTCACGCCCTTTCACGGGCGATATGCCCATGGCCTCTGCTGCCAGAACGTCGCCCGCGACTAATGCCGCCATTTTGTAGGCAATCTGAGGGCCGCGTGCAGCGCGGCCATCCTTAAACACGTCTTCGATTTGTGCAGCGGCCGAGGTGAGGGCAAAACATATCATCAGCGCTTTTTGCTCGGGCCACCGTTGCGAAATGTGCCGCACGACGCCCCTGATCCGCTCTGGATCACCAGCCGCCAATTCGCCGATGGCGAACTCAATCATATGATCTAACTCTGAACCGTTCATACCCACCTAGCCCCCAAGGCTTTACCATTTCTTAACGATTCTCAGCTCAATCAACTAGTTACAATTCAGAAACTTACTGTATCCGCAGGAAATTCGGATCAACCCGACGCCAGAAATGCAAAAGGTCCTCGGCAACAGAAGGGATCTGCCCCATCGACTGGACGGCATGTACATCCGCCGAAATCAAAGCGGATAGACGATAGCCCAATGGGATCACAGGATCAGAGGCAGCCGCCTCGCCAAAACTATCTTCAATCGCTTCAGTTGCAGAGGTGACCGCATATACAAGCGCCAAAGCGGGTTGATCTGGCCAACGTTCGGCCATTTTGCGCACCATGGCACGTTTGCGATCCTCGTTCCCCGACAGGAGTTCCTCCATCGCAAATTCAATCATTTCATCTAGTGGCGCCGCTCTCGTCATTGCCCCGTGTCCTCGTCAAAATTTGCCCCACGCGACGACTCTATTCAATCTTTCCGCGAATGTCCTGCATTTGTTAATATTTTGATTAATTCCTAAAATACAGAGACTTTGCTGCTTCATAGTGGAGCAAAATCACCAAAGCACCCGTACACATTTGTATCGCTTAGGTTGTGTGAAAAATGGGAATTTGGTGACCCCGACAGGACTTGAACCTGTAACCTGCCCCTTAGGAGGAAAAAGCCTTCAGATAATTTTCTTTAATATCAATATTTTATAATTGGTCTTGGAATATGTATATGTATTGTATAGAAAGTCATCTGGATACTGATCGTCTGCAGTCATTGTTAGCTATTCTGAAAGTATCGTTACTGCATCCAAGTGACCCCCATCAACGCACAGGTTGCTGTGTACTTACCTACTAGTTTAGCCATAAAATAAACCAAAAAGTAATACATGTAGATGTGACATCTATGATTTTGCCTCAATGTTTGGTTTGAATTCTGGAAGGTTAGTCAAAACCCCTCTAATAGCTGAAAAGTTCGCCATGTTAGACTGCCTATGGAAGCAAAGACACCTGGCAGAATGCCAAAAGAGGAGATGACTTTGTCGAGTGAAATTGACCCACAGAACCGCAACGAAATCAGCTTCCGGTTAAAACAGGTGCAGGCTAAAGATGTTACCCATTCAGGAGGACGGGGCGAGCCTTTCCATGACTGGTTCCCGTATCTTGAAGGCTATTCTTCGCAATTTGTTAAACAGATCCTTGAAGCCAAGTTTAATAATCCAAAATCACTTCTCGAACCATTTTGTGGCGTCGGGACGACCCCTATTGCATTGGCTCAGCTCGGTATTTCGTGCGGATATACTGAGGTTAATCCTTTTCTAGTTGAATTAGTCACTTTGAAAGCTGCTTGCCTAAAGATGTCACCAGCCCAACGTGATGAAGCAATCAAAGGTCTAAGAAATCTAAAAATGCGGGTTTCGGTGGGGGAAAGAGAGCGGACTCATGAAGCGCTAAGAGTAAGTTATTTAGCTGTCTTTGGGACTGCACAATATTTTCGAAGCGACGCATTCGACGAAGTATTATCACTTAAATCGATAGAAAGCAGTATAGTATCAGACACCCTCTTAAATTCATTCTTTCGCATGGCTGTCGCATGTAGCCTGCTTGAAGCATCCTTACTTCGTAGGGCAGGTGACGTTCGGTTTAAAACCGAGAAAGAGCTTCAAAAACCAATTCGGAGTATATCGGATCTTGTAATTGATAAACTTTCCTTATTTGAAAATGACCTTAACTCAGTAGCCCAACTGAAAGCTCCTGAGATTAAGCTCTTAGGAAGCAACGCTAAGAATCTAGTCTTGGGTAACGCTGCCAAATATGACGGTGTGATTACCAGCCCACCCTATCTAAATGGAACGAACTATATCCGTAACATGAAACTAGAACTGTGGTACTTAGGCTACTTATCAAAAAAGTCTGACCTAGGCGAATTTCGGAAAGCAGTTGTAACTTCGGCGATCAACGATGTTTCCAAGACATCTGGCTTGCTCATCGTCGACGAAGCTAAAGAGATTGTCGATGCTGTCTCTAACAGTTGCTATGATGCCCGCATCCCCAGGATGATTGCAGGCTACTTTGAGCATATGAAGCTCGTCGCTGAAGGCATTTTTGCACAAGTTCAAGATGGGGCACCTGTGTGCATCGACATTGGGGACAGCGTGTATGGCGGGATCCATGTCCCTACACACGAAATTCTCAGCGCTGTTTTTGGGAATGTGGGGCTGACGCTTGAAGATGAAGTTATATTAAGGAAGCGTCACTCTAATCGTGGCGCAGCGCTAAGCCAGCGACTGCTGATATTCAGGAAGTAGGATGGATCAAAAGCTTTGGAGCCAATTTAAGAAAGAGCTACCGCATAAAAAGGGAGCTTTCTCTAAGCGAAACTGGGGGACACCCCTTCATTCACTGTGCTCGTATCAGGGTAAACTAAAACCTGCCTTGGCCCATCAATTGGTACAGGTATTCTCTAAGCGAGGGCAGACCGTCTTTGATCCATTTTCAGGATCAGGCACTGTGCCTTTAGAGGCAGCCATATCTGGCAGATGTGCAGTTTCCAATGACTTGAGCGACATGGCAGTAGCCATGTCAAATGCGAAAATCGGCAATACAAATAGAATGGCGTGTGACTCATTGATTGATGCTCTAATTGTGTGGGTGTCAACTCGATCAGTTGAGCCAAAGACAATTGAAGATACTGCAAATATTCGTTTCAATAAGACAATTGCAGAGTATTTTGAACCGAACACCTTTCAAGAGGTTTTGAAGGCCCGTGACTTTTTTGCAAAAACCAAAGATCTCGGTGATCCCAATTGGTGTTTGGTATTTTCAGCTATGCTTCATATCTTGCATGGGAATAGGCCATACGCCTTATCCCGCAATAGTCATCCCTTGACCCCTTACGCTCCAACAGGAGACTATGTTTACAAGAATGTTTCAACACACTTAAGAACAAAAGTGCACTCTGCTCTTGCGGCAAAAGAGAGCTTACCACTGACGCCGCAAAGCATATCTATCCAATCTGACGTTCGAGATCTGTCTCAATTGGCCGATGGCTCTATCGATGTCATCATTACTTCTCCACCGTTTGCTTCATCGACACGGTTCTACATGACCAATTGGATGCGTTTTTGGTTTTGTGGCTGGTCACTAACAGACTTTGACAATGCAAGCGCTCAATTCATTGAGGGGAATAAGGACAAATCATTGATCGTTTACGAGGACATCTTTAAAAGTTTTGGGCGTGTCTTAAAAAGCGGTGGTCCCGTTGTTTTGCATGTCGGTAAGAACAAGGCGGTAGACATGTCAGAAAAGCTACAACTATTGAAATTTAATGATTTTGAAATGGTTGATGTATTCTCAGAGTGTGTGGGATCTTCCGAAAAGCATGGGATCAAGGACAAAGGTGGTACGGTGGAGCATCAATACCTGGTTTACGCCAAGAAATGATCGTTCCATTTCTTAGAGAAACTAAAATCACCAAAGTCCAACTCAGAAATCTTGAGTACCCTATCAAGCGACTTGCAAATGAGTTCAGCAGAAGTTTTTCCATCTTTTTCCTTCTTGAGGAAATCTTGGTTTAAGAAGTCATCGACGAGCCAATCACAACGTTCAATTAGTGCCTTCAGCACGTTGATGTTGGGTAACGGCTTGAGCAGCTCTGGAAGTGGAATCCCAGTGAATTTACTCAGCTCAACAAGCTCTGTTTGACTATAAAAATCTTTAGGTTGACGATCTCGTTTGGTAGAATTGCAACTACCGCAAAGTGCTGTCGCCGTTTCATCGAGTGGCCAAAGCAATGCCAGTGGCCGTGTGTGATCTAGGTGCATCTCTCTTGCTGTTCTCAAACGGTCACCACATTTGAAACATTTCTTCCCGAATTTCTCCCAAATGAATGATGCAAGTTCGACTCCAGTCTTGTGCCGAAATGCTAACTGCTCTGACACCCCAGACATTTCCGCAATCATGAGCTCAAAGTAGCGGCGTCTCTGGCTATCCTCTTTCATTTGATCAGCAGAACGTTGAGGATTTAAGGCGGCATTTACTACAAATTTCTTACAAAATCGGCACTCAAGTTGGAAGCCATATTCAAGCTCCACAAATACCCCCTTGTCTAAATCATTAACAATTCCAAAGCCCTTGTGGCGACAAGGCCGCTTCGCAACACAGTGATTTGAGAACGATAATGTATGTCGTTCGGCAGGTAAGTTGATTGGGAGGAATCGAGCGCAGCGATTACATTCTTTCACGACTACTGAGAAAGGTTTTTCATGTGCAGTGGCGCCAATTACCACTTCACCAAACCTTGTGTAGAAATTAGCTTCGGGAGCAAAGGTATGAATGTTCTTTAATACGTTGTCTCGAGCTCCTTCGAAAAAATCGTGCCAAACCTCACCACACTCAGCATTAAATATTTCAATATCCGTAGCCCTACTTGGCGTAAGCGTTATGCGGAAGTCATTAGGTTCTTCTGCCTGCCATATGAACCCACATTTATTAACGGATAATGGATCTTCGTAATTAGTGTGGAAGCGTGAACTGAACCACTCCCTGTTGCTTTGCAGAGAAACGGTTACATCGGATCGATAATAAAATCCAAAGCCCGAAAAGTGACCAGATGCAATCTCAGGGAGAATGAAATCTATGTTCAGAGGAGATTGTGGTGAAGCTCGATAAACCTTTGATGGCAGCCTTCGAAGACTTCCCCCAGTAGCTTCTGAATGGCTCTTAAAACCAGACATTCTCGTCGACGGACGACGCCGCCCAGAATACGCAGCTTTACCTGCACGTTTCTGTAATTTTGGTTCCTCTGACGCCATCTAAATATTGTTGCATCAAAGGAATTAATATACAAGACCGGCTACTCAATTCGTTATTAATACAATTTTTAATTGATTGGCCGACATCAAGTCGCCAGTCGACCAAACCTATATATCATATTAAGTCCACGATCTTCCGCCTCGCATCGCTATCACCTTCAATATACCGCTGTGTAACAGCCAAAGACGAGTGCCCAGCCAGCATCTGAACATCCCGCAATGATCCACCTACTGTGCTGATTTTTCGAGCAGAATTTGTGATGAATGTACGGCGACCGGAATGTGATGAGCAACCCAGTAGCCCAATATCATTATACCAGCGCTTAAACATATTCACGACAGCCTGCGGTGACGTGTGCTTCGATCGCTCGGTTGTCACCACATAAGCCGTTTCGGATCCGAAATGCCTTTGTTGTCTGGCGACATCCAACATTTGGATGAGGTTTCCACGAAGTTGCTTGTTCAAAGGTACAATCCGACCTGATTTCCCCTTCGATGCCTCGTCCGTCAGATGGATCGAGTCTCCCACCTCCCCGTCAGCCCCAAGAACCATCGCCCACCTGAGGTTGGCGATCTCCTTTGCCCTCAGCCCTGCACGAACCGAAAGCAGAAAAACCGTTTGATCCCGAAGCCCGTGCCGTCGTGTCAGAAGAAAAGCTGTTAAAGAGTCTACCTGACCCTTGGTAAGAGTTTTTGCTTGTTTTCCTAAAGCCATCACGCACCTCTGATGATGTTATGTCACTGATTCATAATAATAAAATCAGTCTAAATCGAACACGGAGAAGTGCTTAAAAAGTTTTGTGGCAGAGCAACGGCTTAAGCCAACTGGTTATCAAATGGATCTTAGTGCATCAGTGTCTGGAGACCTCTGAGCGAACTTTACCACGGTAAATGACAGGGTTGTCAGAACATCGAGCGCCGAGGCAAAGTAACTTACAAGCCAAGAGGGTCGTAAAGAATGGAACGGATATTCATCCCCACAGTTAACCGCCCGAAACAGCAAATTACTTACGAGCATCTACCGCCGCACCTTCAAAAACGGGTGACTCTTGTAGTTCAAGAATGGGAACAAAATAACTACAATTATGATTGCGACTATTTGGTCCTACCGTCTGAAATCAATCTTGGCGATCGTCTTTGTCTGGCAAAAACACGAGCACATATCTACCGAACAGCACGAAATGAAAAATATGCTGTTCTTGACGACGACATAGTATTCAAGCGACGAAATTCAAAGCGCTTCACCGGCAATAGCAATATGGCAACATCGTCTCGACAAGCAACAGACGACGACCTCACAGAGATGTTTGAGCTATTTTCGCAGTGGCTTGATGAAAAAAACGTAACCCTTTGCGGAGCAAGCCAAGTCCAAAATATTCCCGCAACCCAAGCATACCGAAACAACGCATCTCTGAGTAGTGCTATATGGGTAAACGGATCTGATTTTTCAGATGTTCTCGACGATTTACCACTTACTGAAGTAAAGTACGGCGAAGATACTCTGTTCTTTCTTAGCTTGCTTACACGAGGTTTTGGTAATCGGGTCAGTCAAGAATTCTGTTTCGAAAACAAAAGCCTCGGCAAGGATTTGCAGCAGAGCTTATGGGACAGTGCGACCCATGATGAAGTTTGGCGAGACCATCAACGAATTCAAGAACTTCTCCCCGATTTTTTCAAAGTACTTCTGGATGCCGAAGGTAACAGGGTACCGGGTGGCTTCCGAAACTATGGCAAGGTTAGAACGTATTGGTCGAAAGCGTTCAAGCAATCACAAGTACCATTAAAAGCTGCGACCAATAAATTTGGGTCTGTCAAAAAAACCGTACAGTCCAACCCAGTGGAGGTTTCAAAGATGACGTTCAACCTTTCGGACTTTTCAATTCCGGGTGACAATCAGGTCACCATCTCATCAAAGCTGGAAGCTGAACTCAAAAGTCATTTCCATACCGACCGCCGAAATCGCTTTAGGCTTTATGTTCTCAGCAGCGGCATTAGGCGCAAATATCTTGATGAAAATGCGCAGAAATATACCGACGAATTCCTAAAGTGGTACGACAAGGCAGGAATGAAGAAGCTGTTTGGCTCAATCGCAAATTTCACCAAATATGCATCAGCTGGGGATGTGATCAGTTATGTTGCATCCGAAACGAGTGACCCCGAAAAGTATCTCAACCAATTGCCTGTATCGGTGGGCGCTCTCTACGAAATATCGATGATCTTGAAAGCAAGTGAAGAAACATTCAAACTCTGCCTGCAATTTACGGCATCGAGGAAAACAATCGATGAACCAAAGTTCGACTGGAAAACAAAGAAACCAGCACTGATCGGTCCAAGAGTGACCGAACAGACAGTGCGGACTTGGCGCCAAAAATGGGAAAACCCTCCTCCTCCGAAGGCAAAACGCACTGATAAGAGGACGTTACCTCTACTGACAATTTACTGTTCCGGTGAACTACTCGACTTTGATCGCAAGACGGGTGACAAGATTGGCTGCCTAGACTTGGAGCAAGTTGAACAGTTCCTTCAATTGGTTTCAGCGCACTTTGGCGAAGGCAATAGTGCTCAGTTCCGGTTTGAGAGTAAAATGGATGACCTTACGAAAATGTACTTCAAGCGTAAGGAATACTACGATGTCACTCGAAACGCCGTGAAAGGTCGCAAGGATACATCGGGACGGTACGTTTAACTATGGTTAAGAAGCCAGAAGTTCAGGAGTCTCATACCTACCAATCTTTGGCTGGACTAATGCCATCAACGGTAGATGGCTCAAAACCCGATAAGCCAAGCACAAAGCTTCCCGACTACCCTTTCACCATGAAGGTCAACACTTGGACCCTTGGCGGCACTGAGAAGTTTGCTGAGGCAATTGGGATGGACCTGTGCAGTGATGTCAGAGCATTCACCTTTGTTGCAACACCAAACACCTCAAGGTCAGGGATTTACACAGAGAGACGGTCTGATCCCTTTAAAAAGCGAGCAACTCATAAGAATCGTATCGAATCAAAGCTCTGGACCAACACACTTGAGTTTATGCAAGATGGTTGGATCCATTACATATCTTTCAAAGTCACATTTAACACCGAACATGACTTCCTAGAATTTTGTCGACGGGTTAAGCAAAGATTGAGTGTCGGTCAGGCATTTATGACCTATCCGCCGACAAAGCCAAAGGTTTACAAATACCACTGGGTTTCAGAATGGGGCAACAAGAACCCAAAGTATCCAATGTATATCATTTCAAAGGGTCGAGGTGACAGTCGCCTTACTGCTCGTTTTTTTGAGAGAACCAGTATCCCATACTTCATCGCTATCGAACCACAGGATTATGATGAGTATGCTTGTGTCATAGACGAAAAGAAAATCCTTGTTCTACCATTTTCTAACCATGGTGATGGTCCAGGTCGAGCAAGAAACTGGTGCTGGGATCATTCTGTAGAACATGGCTTCAAAAGGCATTGGGTATTCGACGACAATATAGTTGAGTTTAGTCGACTGCACCGACATCGTCGGCTACCTATCGCTGATGGAGGGATGTTCCGAGTTATTGAAGAGTTTGTTGATCGCTTTGAAAACGTTCCTATCTCTGGACTGGTGTACGACTTTTTCGCACCTGAAAAGGGAGCGTTTCCACCATTCATCCTCAACACCCGGATTTATTCGTCTTTACTAATTGAGAATTCCTGCCCGCATCGATGGAGAGGACGTTATAACGAAGACACCATTTTAAGTTTGGATGTTCTGAAGGATGGTTACTGCACAATGCAATTTTACAATCTGCTTCAAGGAAAATCGCCTACCCAGAAGCTAGGTGGTGGTAACACAGCAGAGTTCTATTCTTCAGAGGGGACTTACAATAAGTCCAAGATGCTTGAGATGGCTCATCCTGATGTAGCAAGAACCGTCTGGAAATATGGGCGGTGGCATCATGAAGTAGACTACCGACCTTTCCGAGATAACACACCAATATACGTAAAAGACTATAACGCATCAAAAAATAAATATGAAACCGATCAGTTCAAAATGCGCCGAGAGAAAATCAAGTGAGGATATTTCGGATCAGAAATGGGATAAGAAAAAATGACTGACAAAGATAAATACCAAGACCTTCTTAAAGGCATAGAAAGCCCGAAAGTCCGTGCACGAGGTGAGGCAGGAAGTCCGCAAAATTCATTACGTTTCAAACTTTACAAGGTGGCATTTGATCGAATTGAAGATGGTATTAAAAGTGAGAGCTTTTTTGAAGTCATCGCCATTGCTGATAGTCTAATAACAGATCGTATTCAGGCGTTGGTTCAGTTTCTACGAAGGGAAGAACCCGAGCATTACGTGCATACTAGTATCGGACTTGCGCTTGAACTTTTACAAGTTGAAATGAAAAGCAGAAGTATTGATCTAGGTGACGAATTCAAAAGCCTCAGAAAAAAATTGAATGAATGGGTACCTGAGAGAAACATTGCAGCCCATGGTTTTGTGACAATCACACGTAAAAACCTAAACGAAGATCTGGATCACAGATTAGAGCATCTAAAGAATACCGCCATCACTGGAGCAGAACTGGCACGCATAACAACAAATCTTACGACAAAAGTATTAAGAGAATTACATATCAAGACTAATTCTTCGATAAAGCAATAGCTGTAGTAATTTGTGCTGAAACAGAGCCGACCTGATACCTTTGGGAAACTAAACCGTCAAGCAGATCAATAAACGCCCGAGTAAGAGCATCGACCTTGGCGTCGGAGCTCTTTGCATTGGTGGCAGTCCTCAAGGTTTGCTTGGCTTTATTATAAGATCGAACAGCATTGTTGCCATGGTTCCTACCTTGCAAGGCATAAGCCGCAACAGCCCCCTTCTTGACGACTCCTTCTTCCAGAGCCTGTTGCTCTGCAAGAAATGCCTTGAAGCCCTTCATGTCGTCCTCAACAGGATTACTGTCACCCGACCTGATCGATAAGACATAGCCTTCGCCATCTTTGTAACATCGTCAGCCCTTGATTGGTCATAAGGCTCAATAACTTCGATCTGGGTTACTCGTTGTTTGTAAAGGCTTCTAATGAGCTCATGTTTGGTCTTGATGGTGGCTTGATCATTCATCATCATAAAAATCCTTTGCACTATAAAACCAGTTTACCGGCTCATATAGGTCTTCTCGTGAGTTCTTAACGAAGTCTCGTATCATCCTATTCATTTCAGCCGTCATATTGGTCCTAAGCTGATAACAAGTTTCTTCAAATTGCATCTTGAGCCCTGATGGGATCCTAAAGTTCATAAGAAATATTTCTTGTTTCATATTGATCTCCTTGATTAATAAATCATGTAAATATTTATGTTTTCTTTAATCTATCCCTTCGGGATCAATGACCCTTCGGGTCATTGACTTTAGATATTTTATTTTAATTTATTATTGTGGATTTGTTTTGAACACACTTCACCTTCCGAGAGGTGAGGTATGTCCAAGGGCTTGTGTCTTCGCCTCTGTCCACATTCCGTTAGAGCAACCCATCATGCTATGGGTAAGGGCGGTTAGCCGGTCTCCTTTTATGCTCCGCTTCAAACCAGCGGCATAACCGATCAGCCAACGGAACGACTTTGATCGGTCATCGAAGGTTGCAGTGTGGCAGAGCCTTCATCGTGACGATAATTTTTATTCAGCCCATTCGCCTTTGCTGCCTTGAAACCAAGATAAATCTTGGCGGGTCCTAACTCAATCTGCACCGACGTTCCAATCAAGTACCGCCGTTACTCATCAGGGTTTCCCCACGAGGTTTGACATCCAATATGTTATTGTCCGGTTGGACATGTTTATTTATATGAGATAATCTATACGGGTGAAGATATTTTATATATTTTCACAAAGAAGATCATAATAAAGTGCTTCTTGGGTGCTGCAAATATCTGGGGCAACTTGATCTTGAAGGATAGCAATTATAAGTTCGCATTCGCCTTTGTATCCTGAAAACTTGATCCTCTCCTCGTTTGGTTCAGGGAAAAACTGTAATCGCTGAATAATATCACCCTCAGGACAGGTTAGTATAATTTCATGAATATTATAGGGAAGGCAAGTTGGAAATACTTGCATCCCCGAAAACCTTTCGCATATTTCTTCTATTTTTTCCACTTTTAACATAGTTTCAAGCGTACCATAGGTCACTCTTTTATTTTTTTCCCTTTTGTATGTACAATTGATATTGACGCCAAATTCCTTATCTAGAGTTGATAGGCAATCCTTTATCTTTCCGTTTATATCGACTTTCATTTTATTCTCCATTTTTATTAATAAATATCTGAGGTAAATGACCTCAAAAATAAGATATCATAGGCTAAGCACCTGTAAACAAAAGTTTTACACTTAGCTCAATCCATTTCGGGTCCGAAATGAGTCAAATATACAAATGACGTTGTGATTATAAATTGATCACCAAATCTTTGTAAACCATTCGCCATTTTTTCGGCGGAGCCATGATCGCATATTTAAATTTTTTTATAAAAACCGAATAAATGAATTTTAGCTCCACATTTGATTATCAAAATTCAATCCATTTTCTCGGAACAACACTTTCAAGCTTGACAAACTTAAGGGCTCACTTTGATTGAATGCGTGTTTAAAAAGTAAAATCATCAGCATAGGCGCATCAATTCTTTTAATTATAACAAATTCTTCATGATCCCAATCACCGTAAATTTGTTCAAGATTATCACCAGTTAAATATTCCTCGATTTGAATATCCCATTCCTTCGTGTAGTAAATTCTGACAGATCTCGTGTGAACGCTTCCGTCAATTTCCCAAGAATTAGAAAAGACTTCAAAGGCTTCTTCTTGCTTTAACATTTTTCGATATCGCCCATAGTTCTTAATATTTTCTAAGCATGGACAAAGCGTCTTTATATTTGTTCAATCTTTTGACATCCTCCATCGTGATATTTTTTATCCTCGTCACATCAAGATTATCCAGAATATCTGCTATCTTAACTTGTCTCCCTAACTGATTTTGAGCGGCACGTTCTATAAAGTCTTCGTAATTTTGATCTTCATCTGATTTTGTTACAGATTGCAGGGCTTTCAAAATTTTTTCTGAAAATCCCTCAGCTCTTAATCTTTCAATATTCCAGCCATCACAATCTTCAACTACATCGTGAAGTACGCCCACAATCCTTTCTTCTTCACTACATAGAGAAAGCATTACCCTCAATGGATGCAAGATATAGGGATTTCCCCCTTTATCAGTCATTCCACGATGGGCTTCGACAGCAATTTCAATAGCTCTTTGCAGATGCATAGTGTATAAATTCCCTCTATAATACACAGGTTTGTAGGTTCTTCGCCAACACCCTCAAGAGACGTAAGATCCGTGCGTAGAACCGTTCGATCTGATCGACTTGCGACCGAGCGTGCTCGACAGGGTTGAAGATTTTCAGTCACCTATCGCTTTTGGTAATCTTCATACATGTTGCCGTATGGCGCAAAGAAGAGAGCACTTAAAGCTTCCTCATGGTCGTTTCGACTATAAGATCGCCATGTAAAACCTTTACTTGCATTAAAGGTCATACACTGAATCGCCTAAAAGGGATATTTGTTATTGGCTTTGGTGGTCGTATTTTGATTGGTGGTTTTCTTGATTGAAGACACTATGTCCGGCGTCAAAATGTGCCCGTAGAATTTTTCAATCATCTCGACTGACGTGCCCATATTCTTTGCCAAGATATATGGATTGATGTTTCCACGAAGCCGTTGCGTCCCATAGAAGTGGCGCAGGGAATAAGGCGTCCTGTTCATCCCGTCTTTAGTAATCGGCACTTCGCAGTAATTAAGCATCGAATTGAACCCGACCTTGAACGACCCAATCGGCTTTCCTGAGTTGTGATTGATGAATACCGGCTCGTTGAGGGGTGGATCACCGCCATCGAGATCAGAGCGGCGCAGGTCATACATACGCCTGAGGAAGACCTCACATCCTGGATTGCAGACAACTTCTCTTAAGCCAGTCTTGCCATTCACCTTGATGATCACGAGGCGCCCAGCCTCAACCTCAATCGTTGAGACATCATCCCAAGTGACAGTCCTCATCTCACCGATTCGGATGCCGCTGTTACTTAAGAGCAGCACATACTGCTGAAGGACGAACCGCTCTCGCCAATGACCGTTGGAACGACCTTCCTCGACCCAGGCTCTCATTCCAATCGTGATCTTCTTCCATTCGGCAAGGGTAAAGGTAGGACGTCGATTGATACCTTTCGTCTCAATCTTGGGGATCTTGAAAGGCTTGGTGACGTGACCTCTCTGTAAAGCGAACTTCATCAAGCTTTGGATCGCATTCCGCTCACGGTTCAACGTGTCGTCAGTCGGCTTCTTGCGTTTGAAGTTGAGCTTTCGCCAATCCCAATAGGCATGGAAATCCTTGGCTGTGAGCTGATCGATTCTCATCTTGCCAAAGTAATCGAGAGCATAAGTCGCAACATACTCGACAGACCGATCCTTGGTCTCAACCTTCTGATAAGCGTTGCGGCGAGAGTTTTTCCACTCCTTAAACACATCAGCGAAGGTGTTGGATTTGATCGAGCCACCGACTTTGATGTGGTGATACAGCTCATCGTAGAAGTTCATCGCCAATCTGACGGCTTCATTCCGATCTGAAGTCTTGGTCGAAACAAACTTGTAGCCTGAAGCATTGGGGACTTTGAGTCGAACGTGATACTTCGGCTTCTTGCCTTCCCGCAGAAACAAGACGATCCGACCATCACCCCTGAGGTCCTCATAGTCCCGATCGATAGCCATTTCTGCACCTCACATCACACACTGAATTTGTGACATGATATCAAAAAGATGGTCGATTTTACACTGATTTTTGTATATGTTTTGACTATGGCTATTTTGACTACTTTGGGTCAAAATACAGAAAGTCAAAAAGACATAAATTATTGATATATAATGATAAAATTGGTGACCCCGACAGGACTTGAACCTGTAACCTGCCCCTTAGGAGGGGGCTGCTCTATCCAGTTGAGCCACGGGGCCATCGCTGCCTTGAATGCCTCCCTTTGTTTCGGGCGTCAATCGTTCGGGCTTGGACTAGCGATGAATGTGTGGATAAATGCAGAGTAATAAATCTGTTACAGGACGAATGCCGTGAAAGCTCCTAGCAAACGCCCCCTTACACTTCGCGACGTGTCCGAGGCATCTGGCGTCAGCGAAATGACCGTCAGCCGCGTTTTACGCAATAAGGGGGACGTGAGCGATGCGACCCGCAAACGGGTACAGGATGCTGCAAAGTCTCTCGGGTACGTTCCGAACAAAATCGCAGGCGCACTGGCGTCGCAACGTGTGAACCTAGTGGCGGTAATCATCCCCAGCCTTGGGAACATGGTTTTCCCCGAAGTGCTGTCTGGCGTTTCAGAGATTTTGGCCGACACCGACCTTCAACCTGTTGTGGGCGTGACGGACTACCTTCCCGAAAAAGAAGAGAAGGTCCTGTTTGAGATGCTGTCGTGGCGTCCATCGGGCGTGATCATCGCAGGCCTTGAGCATTCTGATGCGTCGCGCGCAATGCTCCGTCAGGCTGGCTGCCCAGTGGTAGAGATCATGGATGTCGACGGCCACCCTGTTGATGCCTGCGTCGGCATTTCCCATCGCCGCGCCGGTCGGAAAATGGCGGAGTCGATCCTCCAGAACGGCTATCGCAAGATCGGCTTTATCGGGACGAAGATGCCGCTCGACCACCGAGCTCGTAAGCGGTTCGAAGGCTTTACCCAGACGCTCGCCAAGGCTGGGATAGAAATCTCGGATCAGGAGTTCTATTCGGGCGGATCGGCGCTGGCTAAAGGGCGCGAACTGACTGAAAAGATGCTCAAGCGCAGCCCTGACCTCGACTTCATGTATTTTTCTAACGACATGATCGGTGCTGGTGGTCTGCTCTACCTCATCGAGCAAGGCTATGACATTCCGGGTCGCATCGGCATTGCTGGCTTTAACGGCGTTGAGCTGTTGGATGGTTTGCCGCGCAAATTGGCATCCATGGACGCCTGTCGCCGCGAGATTGGCCGCCGTGCGGCGCAAATCCTCGCCGACCGCGTGACCAACCCAGACGCCGACGAAGGGCTCGTCGTTGAGCTAACGCCAAAGCTGCAGCCTGGCGACACGCTCAACCGCTCGTAATTTGATCGATTGCAAAGAGAATCAGCGCAAAATTTTTGCGCTGATTTCTTTTTCAGCCCCAGACAGTGCACTCACGGGGTTGGGGCTGCCTATTTTTTAAACAAAAGTCCATTTCGCATGCGCAACCAATCATGGTTCCAATTGTGCGCCCCATGCTCGCTTCTAAGATCGAGCCTATGGAAAAGCGCAATATTTTTGACGAAATGACAGGTGTAAACGGGGACGACATTCGCGCCCCATACACGGATTTCAACGCATGGTTCGACGGCGAAGATCCAGCCCGATTGCGTAAAAAGCAGAGGGAGGCGGAAGACCTCTTTCGCCTGACTGGCATCACCTTCAACGTCTATGGGCGCGCTGCCGCATCAGAACGACTGATCCCGTTCGATATCGTTCCGCGCGTTATTTCGGGACGCGAGTGGGCCCGACTATCGCGCGGGATCGAACAACGCGTTCGTGCAATCAACGCCTTTCTTTACGACATCTACCATCGCCAAGAAATCGTGCGTGCTGGACGTCTACCTGCGGAAATGATCGCAAAGAACGCGGCCTTCTTGCCGCAGATGATGGGCGTCAGTCCCGCAGGTGGTGTTTACACGCATATTGTTGGCATCGACCTTGTCCGCACGGGGCCTGACGAATTCTACGTCCTCGAAGACAACGCACGGACACCGTCTGGCGTGAGCTACATGCTCGAAAACCGCGAAACTATGCTGCAGATGTTCCCTGAGTTGTTTGCACGCAATCGGGTTTTGCCTGTCTCGAATTACCCAAAGATGTTGCGCCGCTCCCTAGCCGCTTGCGCACCAGCCGCGACCTCCGATAAACCGACGGTCGCTGTTCTGACACCGGGCATCTACAATTCGGCCTACTACGAACACAGCTTCCTCGCCGACAAAATGGGCGTTGAGTTGGTTGAAGGCCACGACCTGCGAGTCGTCGATGGTCGCGTGGCGATGCGAACGACCGAAGGGTACAAAGCGATCGATGTTCTGTATAGACGCGTGGATGATGACTACCTCGATCCACTAAATTTCAACCCTGACAGCCAGCTCGGCGTTCCAGGTATCATGGATGTCTACAAGGCAGGCGGCATAACAATCGCCAACGCACCTGGAACAGGGATCGCCGACGACAAGGCAATTTATAGCTACATGCCTGACATCGTCGAATTCTACACTGGCGAAAAGGCAATCCTTCAGAACGTCCCGACATGGCGCTGTAGCGAGCCTGATAGCCTCGCCTATGTCCTCGACAACCTGTCCGAATTGGTCGTCAAAGAAGTTCACGGCTCTGGCGGCTACGGGATGCTCATTGGACCGACCGCGACGAAAAAGGACATCGAGACGTTCCGCCGTAAGCTCAAGGCGCGGCCATCGAACTATATCGCTCAGCCGACTCTATCGCTCTCAACCGTGCCCATTTTTACGCGCTCTGGCCTCGCACCACGTCACGTCGATCTTCGGCCGTTTGTTTTGGTCAGCCCTGACAGGATCGACATCACACCAGGGGGACTAACTCGCGTCGCCCTCAAGAAAGGAAGCCTGGTCGTGAACTCATCGCAAGGTGGCGGCACCAAAGATACTTGGGTTCTGGAGGAGTAAAAAATGCTGGGAAAAACTGCCGGCGGCCTCTTCTGGATGTTCCGCTATCTCGAACGATCTGAAAACACGGCACGCCTGATCGAAGCGGGACTACGCATCGCCCTCACCCGCAGCGGATCGACGGACGAAGAATGGATCAGCGTCATGCAGACGGCTGCCGTACTTGATGGTTACAATGTGGCTTACGACGGTGTCGTCACCCGTGATCAGGTTATCGACTGGATGCTTCGCGACCGCGACAACCCGTCTAGTGTCCTGAACGCAGTCGAATACGCACGCAACAACGCGAAAACCGTTCGCACAGCCCTGACCCGTGAAGTTTGGGAGGCCGTGAATGAATGCTGGATGTCGCTCAAATCCGCACTCGCTCGCAAAGTCGCGGAACGTGACCTGCCGCATGTCCTTCAGTTGATCCGCCAACGCAGCGCCTATGTGCGCGGTGCGCTTCATGGAACGATGCTGCGGAACGATATCTACAACTTCGCCCGCATCGGCACGTTTTCAGAGCGGGCGGACAACACGGCGCGCATCCTCGATGTGAAATACTACGTTCTGTTGCCATCCGCGATGGCCGTTGGGTCGTCGCTCGATAACGTCCAATGGCAAACAATCCTGCGATCTGTTTCTGCCGAAGGCGGTTTTCAGATGGCCTATGGCCAAGACCCGCGTCCTCGCGAAATCGCGCAATTCCTCATCCTAGACCGTCGGATGCCCCGAAGCCTCGCGTTTTGCATAGAGAAAATACGGGCGAACCTTGGCTACCTGATGTCGGACTATCAGACGCGATTGCCCTGTCATGATCTGGCCGAAAAGCTCGCACTCCAAACCATGCAGTCCAGCATTGATGAGATTTTCGACACTGGCCTGCACGAATACATCCAACTTTTCCTCAAGGATAACGCCCTCCTCGGCCAGCAAATCGAAGTTGATTATCGTTTCACACAATGACCCAAACGCTCTCCATCCAGCACACAACGACCTATCACTACGATGAGCCAGTGCCTTACGCGCTGCTCCAGCTTCGGTTGCGTCCTAAAGATCACCACGGGCAGACCGTGCGCAATTGGGTTGTCGATGTCGAAGGCGGAAAGATCGAGGTCGAATACGATGATCAGAATTGCAACCACGTGACCTTGATCAGCTTCGACGCGGATGTGACCGAGGTCAAAGTTACCAGCAGCGGTCAGGTCGATATCAGAGAAACGAATGGTATTACGGGTCAGCATCAGGGCTTCGCGCCTCTGTGGCTCTTTGAACAGCAAACACCCCTCACCAAAGCAGGATCAGCCTGTCGGAAAATTCTCGGGCAAGTTTCGGGCGAAGTGGGCACGTTGGCGTGGCTGCACGATTTATCAAACGTAATCCGCGCCAAGGTTGCCTACGAAATCGGTGCATCCAATGTTGGTTATTCCGCAGAGGATGCAGCCCAAGCAGGGCACGGCGTGTGCCAAGACCACTCGCATATCTTTATTGCCTGTTGCCGCGCTATGAACCTGCCGAGCCGCTACATCTCGGGCTATCTGATGATGGACGATCGCACGCATCAGGACGCGACACATGCTTGGGCCGAGGCCTATGTCAAAGACCTCGGATGGGTTGGTTTCGACATCTCGAATGGTATTTCGCCTGATAGTCGGTATGTTCGTGTCGCGTCAGGGCTGGACTATGCAGACGCTGCCCCTGTATCGGGAACGCGATTTGGAACCGCTTCCGAAAGCATGGCGGTCCAGTTGCAAGTGCAGCAGTAACGGACGAGTAAGATGACCTATTGTGTCGGGATGCAGTTGAACAACGGTCTGATTTTCATGTCGGACACGCGAACCAATGCGGGTGTCGACAACATTTCGACCTTCCGCAAAATGTTCACCTTCGAAGTTCCTGGGGAACGTTGCATCACCTTGATGACGGCCGGAAACCTCGCCACCACTCAAGCCGTGATCTCAATGCTCGAAGAGCGAACGAAGGCGCCTGACAATCGGTCGCCCTCCATCCTCGAAGCGCCTTCGATGTTTCAAGTCGCCCGTTTGATCGGGGACACATTGCGCGAAGTGATCGCGCGCAATGCCGACGCGGGGCAACGCGCAGACTCGACCTTCAATGCCACGGTATTGGTCGGCGGACAGATCAAAGGCAGCCCACCGCGGATGTTCTTGATCTACCCCGAAGGCAACTTTATCGAAGCGAGCGATGAGACACCGTTTTTCCAGATTGGCGAGACGAAATATGGCCGACCGATCCTTGTTCGGGCTTACGATCCCGACATGAGCTGGGAAGCCGCTGTCAAGCTGCTGCTTGTCAGTTTTGACTCGACCATCAAAGCGAACCTTTCAGTGGGTCTCCCGCTCGATCTCCAGATCTATACAACCGATAGCTATCAGCGGGGCCTTTCGAAGCGGATCACAGCAGAAGATCCGTCTTTTAGATCAATCACAGACGGCTGGGGCGATGCCCTAAAAGCTGCATTCGACAGCCTTCCTGAAATCTCACTTTGATATTTTTTATCGTTTGATGGAGCGAAATACTCAGATGTGTGTTACGATGCCACAAACGCGTCTAGAAATTTACGGTGATTACCCATATTAACCACCATCTACGTCTTCTGAGCACGCGTAAAACACTGCGCGTTTGCGGTATCAGCACCAGACGCAATATCGAAGGTACCTAATCGGCCATGTCTAGTCTCAAAGCAATCTCGCAACTGCGCGTTCTTCTTCGGGATATGGAACGCTCACTCGGGCTAAGCGAACTCACTGACGTTGAGCGTGACTTGCTCTCTGCAGCGGCCGAAGTTTCGATGTCCACAGGGACCCTAAAAACCGCAGACCTTATGGCTCACAAGCTGACGTCGTCAGTCCCCCGCGCGTCTTTTTTCCGTGCGCTCCGCGTGTTGGACATGAAGGGCTATTTGGTGTCCGATGCTGACCTCGGAAAAGGCTGGTATCGTTTGAACCCAGAACTCAAATAGTGACTCTCCGAGTCGGATTATATCGGAAGCGATAAGACGTATGAGAAATGAGGTCCTGAGAACGGTCGTCGTTTCCGCCTGCTTCCTGATTGCCTTTTGGATTTCGATTTTTGTTCTGGGCCCGATCCAGACCTATTTTCTGGGTAATCTTCCCAACTACTTGAGCCTGCTATTTTTACCGCACGGCGTCCGCCTACTGACGGCATGGCTCTATCGCGAAAAGTCGATCCTCTACATTTTTCCAGGCGCTTTGCTGTCGCACATTTCGTCCCAAGGAATCGGGTCGATCACAGAATCCTCTGTTTTGACAACGCTCGTCGGATCAGTCGTCGGAATCGGAGGGATACTCGCCGTCGAGGCCGTAAGCGGCACGAAAATTACCTCCCTCAAATCAATGTCCCAGTGGAAATTGCTCCTCATCGCAGGAGGAATCGCATCATTGGCCAATTCGATTCTCAATTGTTTGGTCTATGGGACCGACGTGATTCAGGGGATTGGTTATTTGATCGGCGATATTTCCGGTCAATTCTTCCTGATGGTGATTTTGGTATTCGTGTTTCGAATCGAACGCCGAATGGCGTGAAAAGCTCGGAAACCCAGAAAAACCTGTAAAATTAAGCCTGAGAAACAAAAAAGGCGCCCGAAAGGCGCCTTTTTTCGTTCTCTTTAGAGAAAGTGGTGAGCCGTGCAGGATTCGAACCTGCGACCCACTGATTAAAAGTCAGTTGCTCTACCAACTGAGCTAACGGCCCACTGTGGTGCGGCTTCTAGAAAGGTCGCTGGGTAGGGTCAACCCGAAAATCGCGATCTCTGGATTTAATTTTTATCGAGGCGTATACGACCACCATGCGCGCAGAACAAAATACTGGCCTGCCGTTCATGAAAATGCACGGTTTGGGCAATGATTTCGTAGTCATTGATGAACGCGTCCTCGGCACTGTCGTGGACGAAACCTTGGCTATTGCCATGGCCGATCGCCACATGGGAATCGGGTTCGATCAACTGGCGACCATTCACGAAGGCCGAAATTCGGACCTTCATCTGGTCTTTTGGAACTCTGACGGATCGCAATCCGCCGCCTGTGGAAACGCGACTCGCTGTATTGCCCGCTGGGAAATGGATCGCACGGGCAAATCCGCCCTCACGATCACCACAGATCGCGGCACCCTATTCGCCGAAGATGCAGGCAATGGCCTGACCTCGGTGAATATGGGGCCACCTCAGCTGAACTGGGACGAAATCCCGCTCGCTCGTGAAATGGATACGCTGTCACTGCCGATGGACGGCTCCCCCACGGCAACTGGGATGGGCAACCCACACTGCACGTTCTTTGTCGACGATGCCGAGGCTGTCGATCTGACCACCTTTGGACCCACAATCGAACATCACCCGCTCTACCCCCAGCGCACGAATGTGCAGGTCGCCACGGTTGTTGGACCTGATCACATTCGTATGCGGGTTTGGGAACGTGGCGCTGGCCTAACGCTGGCATCTGGGTCATCTTCATGTGCGACAGCTGTCGCAGCGGCCCGCAGGGGGCTCACAGGGCGCATGGTACGGATTGATCTGGATGGCGGCACCCTCCACATCGACTGGCGCGAGGATGGCGTCTGGATGACTGGGCCAACGGCGCATGTGTTTGATGGTATCTGGCGATGAGCGCACCTGTCTTTTCGACCTTGGGCTGCCGCCTGAACGCCTACGAGACCGAAGCGATGAAAGATCTTGCTGCGAAAGCAGGGGTCGAAAACGCTGTGGTCGTGAATACCTGTGCGGTGACATCCGAGGCCGTGCGCAAAGCCAAACAAGAGATTCGCAAACTTCGTCGTGAAAACCCTGATGCAGTTCTGATCGTGACGGGCTGTGCCGCTCAGGTCGAACCAGAAACATTTGCGGCGATGCCCGAAGTAACTCGCGTCATCGGCAACACCGAAAAGATGCAGGCGGATACTTGGGCATCCATGGCCCCCGACCTCATTGGTCAAACCGAGGCTGTGCGCGTCGACGACATCATGTCGGTCACTGAAACCGCTGGTCATTTGATCGACGGATTTGGGACACGTTCGCGCGCTTATGTTCAGGTCCAGAACGGCTGCGATCACCGCTGCACGTTTTGCATTATCCCGTTTGGCCGCGGCAACTCTCGCTCGGTCCCTGCTGGTGTCGTGGTCGATCAGATCAAACGCTTGGTCGATAAGGGATATAACGAAGTCGTCCTCACCGGTGTGGACCTGACCTCGTGGGGCGCCGACCTCCCCGCCACGCCGAAACTCGGCGATCTGGTCATGCGAATCTTGAAACTGGTGCCAGACCTTCGTCGCCTTCGGATCAGTTCCATCGATTCTATCGAAGTTGACGAAAACCTCATGCAGGCCATCGCTACTGAACCTCGGCTCATGCCTCACCTGCATTTGTCGCTACAGCATGGTGATGATTTGATCCTCAAACGGATGAAGCGCCGCCACCTCCGTGATGATGCGATCCGCTTTGCCGAAGACGCGATTAAGCTGCGCCCCGACATGACGTTCGGTGCAGACATTATCGCGGGCTTCCCGACCGAGACCGAAGAGCATTTCCAAAACTCACTACGTCTGGTCGATGAATGCCATCTGACGTGGCTTCATGTGTTTCCCTATTCGATCCGTCAGGGCACACCAGCCGCACGAATGCCGCAAGTGAACGGAAAACTCATCAAAGATCGCGCCGCCCGTCTTCGCGCAAAAGGGGACGAACGAGTCGCCGCCCATCTGGCGCAACAAATCGGCCGGACGCATCAGATTTTGATGGAAAACGCGCGTATGGGTCGGACCGAACAATTCACCGAAGTGATGTTCGAAACAGACCAGCCCGAATCGGAAATTGTGACCGCTACAATTCTGGGTGTTGACGGACAACAGCTTCGCGCCTGATCGTTGGCTGTCGATACGACACGCCAAACGAAAGCGCCCCATGCACCCGAATCCGATCTACAGACAGACGCCACCCGACCAAGCTACCGAATTCGCTCGGAATCGTGCGTTTGGAACCCTGACCGTCAACGGTGATGAAGGGCCGCTGGCCTCTCATGTGCCGTTTCTGCTCTCCGAGGATGGCAAGACCGCCGATGTTCACCTCGTTCGGTCCAACCCGATCGTCCGTGCCCTATCAGAGCCTCAAAAGTGTCTTTTGGCCGTGAACGGGGCCGATAGTTACATATCGCCCGATTGGTATGGCCTCGACGATCAAGTGCCGACTTGGAACTACGTGGCGGCACATCTGCGCGGAACCCTCGAAAAGCTGCCTGATGACACAATGCGCGACATGCTCGACCGCCAATCGGCGTTTTTCGAATCGCGCCTTCTGCCAAAGAAGCCTTGGAGAACGGAGAAAATGCCCAGCGAGGTCATTGAGCGAATGATGCGGCAGATCGTTCCTGTTCGACTGACCATCACCTCTGTCGATGGCACATGGAAGCTCGCCCAGAATAAGACCGCCGAAGCACGGTTGGCCGCATCGAACGAGGTAGACAAACATGGGTTTGGTCTAGAGCCGTCTACGATTGGAGCCTTGATGCGGGCGACTCTCACTGATTAACCTTGGGCAACTCAACGTAGGATACGACAATGAAACTAATCGCCTCGATCACATCCCCATTCGTTCGAAAAGTCCGCGTTTTGATCCGCGAAGCTGGCAAAACGGACGAGGTCGAAGAGGTGATGGTCGCCACCACGCCCTTGGCCACCGATTCGTCGGTTATTGCGGCGAACCCGCTGGGAAAAATCCCCGCCCTGATCCGCGAGTCAGGCCCCGCAATTTACGATAGCCGCGTCATCACGCGCTACCTCGATACGCATTGGGACCTCGGCCTTTATCCGGCTGATCGCCAGTGGGATGTTCTGACGCTCGAAGCGACCGCGGATGCGATTCTCGAAGCCGCTGTGGCAATTGTCTACGAAGCCCGTATGCGTCCCGCCGAATGTCAGTATCCCGAATGGGTTGAGGCTCAGTGGGCAAAGATTGACCGTGCTCTCACTGCCGTCGAAGAACGCTGGATCAGCAATCTTCTGGGGCCGCTCGACATGGGTCAGATTGCGATTGGCGTCGCGCTGTCCTACGTCGATTTTCGTTTGGGAGATCGGAATTGGCGCGCCACACGGCCTGAACTGGCAAAATGGCACGCCGAATTCGCGGCACGGAAATCCATGACGGACACCGTACCGGAATAAGGGTTAGAACGTGTAGCTAAGGCCAACGTTCAGCGCATTTGTAATCAAGTTGAACTGGACGTTGCCGCCATTGTCCAAATCGATGTCCTGTTTGCTGTATGTGAACTGGTATTCACCGAACACGGCCCAAGTATCGCTGAGATCATACTTCGCACCTGCGTAAAGGCGGGCCGCAGCGCCAGTAATCTGGTATTCCCAAGTGTGGGTTGCGCCACCATCTGCTTGAATATCGACGTGCGGGAACGTGAAACCAAGACCACCGCCAACGTAAGGTGTCACAGCGCCGGAAGCCCATTTGTCATTCCAGCGGTATGTCGCGTTTGCGGTCAGTACGTTGATACCGTCCGTCAGTTCGAAACGCTCATAATTTGCGGCTGCTAGTGAATCTGCGTCAGCATAAACCTTGGAGTGCGTGTACTCGACACCAAAGCCGAGGTTGTCGGTGCGCCACCACGTTCCTCGGAAGCCATAGTAGGGGGGCATCGCGAAAGGCTTACCTTCCCAACCAAATGTATAACTAGTCACGCCACCATTCTCATCGTCATCCATCGTGACCGGAGAATGAGGTGCGCCCTGTGTACCCGTGTAGCCACTAATTTCGAATTCTGCCGCGGCGAAGGTCGGCAGGGCGACAAATGCGATGGCCGTAAGAAGTTTGGCTTTTGTCATGATAACATCCCAAAATTGATATTTGTTCCCGTCCTACGCCTCGAGCCCTAAGCTATCAAGCGTCGCGGCGGCTTCGCGTCATTTTGCCTCCCGCACAAAAAAATCGCTACGGAATCTCGCAAATATCGAAATTACCACCAGATTACGGGGCAAATTGTGGTTTTTGCGCCATCTTTCCCCACCCTACGACCTTATTCCCAATGCCTGCGCCCGATTGTCCGCTAGACGCGACAGGTTTTGATAGCTAAACAGCGCCCGAACGGACGGCGGTTTTCTGCCGTCTGTCCTATTCGTATGGGCCGAGGCCCGGAAAAATCGGAGATGCACCCCGTGTCACATCAAGAAGAACACCAGGGCACACGCCGCGATTTCATCTACTACGCTACCGCAGGTGCGGGCGCAGTGGTGACCGGCGCCGCTGTCTGGCCTCTCGTTAATCAGATGAACCCGTCCGCAGACGTTCAGGCGCAAGCCTCGAAGCGTGTAGACGTTAGCTCGGTTGCCGCTGGCACCCAGTTGACTGTTCTGTGGCAGGGCAAGCCTGTTTTCATCCGCGCACGTACGCAGGAAGAAATCGACGCAGCTCGCGCAGTTGAACTGAATGCGCTGCCTGACCAGAATGCTGAAAACGCAAACTTGGCTGCCGATGCAGATGCTTCGGACGAAAACCGCGCACTGTCGGAAGACGGCGTATGGCTCGTTCAGATGGGCGTTTGTACCCACCTTGGCTGCGTGCCGCTCGGTGAGTCGGGCGATTTCGGTGGCTGGTACTGCCCGTGCCACGGTTCGCACTACGACACCGCAGGCCGCATCCGCAAAGGTCCGGCACCGCGCAACCTCGATATCCCCGTCGCTGCCTTTATCGACGAAACCACAATCCAGCTCGGCTAAGGAGAGGCACGAATGTCCGGTATCCCGCACGATCATTACGAGCCGAAGACTGGCGCAGAAAAATGGCTCCACAGCCGCCTGCCCGTCATCGGTCTTCTCTATGACACCCTCATGATCCCAACTCCGAAGAACCTTAACTGGATGTGGATCTGGGGCATTGTCTTGGCCTTCACACTGGGTCTTCAGATTGCAACTGGTGTTGTGCTCGTCATGCACTACACCCCGCACGTTGACATGGCGTTCGCTTCGATCGAACACATCATGCGCGACGTAAACGGCGGTCACATGATCCGTTACTTCCACATGAACGGCGCATCGCTGTTCTTCGTGGCTGTTTACGCACACATCTTCCGCGGCCTTTACTACGGTTCGTACAAAGCACCGCGCGAAGTCACATGGATCATCGGTATGCTTATGTACCTGATCATGATGGGCACCGCGTTCATGGGCTACGTTCTGCCTTGGGGCCAGATGTCGTTCCACGGTACCGCTGTTATCACCGGTCTATTTGGTGCGATCCCGTTCATCGGTGAATCGATCCAGACTTGGCTGCTCGGTGCGTCCGCTGTTGGTCAACCAGCTCTGAACCGTTTCTTCTCGCTGCACTACCTGCTGCCGTTCGTTCTGGCCGGCCTGACATTGGTGCACATCTGGGCATTCCACTCGACAGGCAACAACAACCCAACTGGTGTTGAAGTTCGTCGTGGCTCGAAAGAAGAAGCACAGAAAGACACTCTGCCGTTCTGGCCCTACTTCGTCATCAAAGACCTCTTCGCACTCGCTGTGATCCTCGTGGTCTTCGTTGCTATCGTAGGCTTCATGCCGAACTACCTCGGCCACCCGGACAACTACATTCCGGCAAACCCGCTGGCGACTCCGGCGCACATCGTTCCTGAATGGTACTTCCTGCCGTTCTACGCGATCCTGCGTGCGTTCACCGCTGACGTTTGGGCCGTTCAGTTCGCAAGCTTCATCACTGCTGGCATCGTCGACGCAAAGTTCTTTGGCGTTCTCGCGATGTTCGGTGCGATCGCTGTAATGGCTCTGGCACCTTGGCTGGACACATCCAAAGTACGTTCGGGTCGTTACCGTCCGATGTTCAAATGGTGGTTCGCTCTGCTGGTCGTCGATTTCTTCGTACTGATGTGGGTTGGCGCACAGGCAACAACCTTCCCGTATGACTGGATCTCGCTCATCGCTGCGACCTACTGGTTCTCGTACTTCCTCGTCATCCTGCCGCTGCTGGGTGTAATCGAAAAGCCGCTGGCACAGCCTGCGACCATCGAGGAAGATTTCAATGCCCACTACGGCAACCCGGCCGAGTGAGAAAGGAAACAAGAACTATGTTCCGTAAACTTACCCTTTCCGCCGCGATCGCTCTTGGCCTGTCCTCCGGTGCTGCTCTGGCATCGGGTGGCACCAGTCACGTCGAAGATTTCGCATTCTCGTTCGAAGGCCCGTTCGGCTCTTACGACCAGATGCAGCTTCAGCGCGGTCTGAAAATCTACACCGAAGTTTGTTCGGCATGTCACGGCCTCGAGCACGTTCGCATCGGCACCCTCGCTGATGAGGGCGGACCGCACTACGGCATCGACGAAGTCTGGGACTACGCTGGTCAGTTCGAAGTTTGGGATCCTGAACTTGCGGACGGTGAAGGCGACTTCCGCGCCGCCACTCCGGCTGACAAATTCCCTGGTTCGTCGCTGTCAAACGCACCTGACTTGTCCCTGATGGCCAAAGCACGCGCTGGTTTCCACGGCCCCTACGGCCTCGGTATCAACCAGATCGTCAAAGGCATGGGCGGCCCCGAGTACATCGCGTCGCTTCTGTCCGGCTACGAAGAGGCACCTGAATGTGCGCCTGAAGGTTTTGACGGTAACTACAACACCGTCTTTACTGCAGGTGGCTACCCGAACGAATGTAAAGACGAGCACGGCAACCACCTCTATCCGGGCAGCTGGATCGCGATGGCACAGCCGCTCTACGGTGAAGACACTGAATTCGATGACGGTCACTCCAACGACCTGCACCACGAAGCTCAGGACGTTGCTGCATTCCTGATGTGGGCTGCTGAGCCGAAACTGAACGCTCGTAAAGAAGCTGGCCTGACCGGCGTGATCTTCCTGATCGTTCTGTCGGTTCTGCTCTACATGACCAACAAACGTCTGTGGGCACCGCACAAAGGTAAAAAGCGCGACGAAGAGTAATCTGACGCGCTCTGAATAGGAAAAGGCCCGCCAAATTGGCGGGCCTTTTTCATTTCTAGGAGGAGGTTCCTAAATACCGCTGCAGCACATCAGGCGGGTTATCCATCACCTCTCGTGCCGGCAAAGGTGCGAATAACTGCCCTTCATCGACCAGGGCAATTTGATCAGCAGCGACCAGCGCATCCTGCGGGTCATGAGTCACCATCAAAACGACACGATTGTCGGTAAGCGCGCGCTCCCGCACGAGGGTAAGCATCTCTTGCTTGAGACCGGGTCCCAAAGCGGCAAAGGGTTCGTCCAAGAGGATCACAGGACGATCCTGCAGCAAAAGCCGCGCCAGCGCTGCGCGGCTCTGTTGCCCGCCCGAGAGAGCCGCAGGTTTTCTGGCTCCCATTCCCGATAGCCCGACGCTGGCGAGCATTTCATCAACGCGGCGCGGTTCATCGCGCGTCAGCCGAAGCGATGCTCGCAGCGCGAGGCCGACATTCTGTGAAACAGTCAAATGAGGAAAGAGGTTGTTGTCTTGGAACAGGATCGAAACTGGTCTCTGATCAGGTCGCAAATCGGTTATCGGCTCACCGCGCCACAACACCTGCCCTTCGGCTTGATAGAAACCCGCGATCACAGAAAGGATCGTGGATTTGCCAGCACCAGACGGGCCGATGAGAGCTGTAATCTGGCCCGCCGCAAAGCCTACATTTGCCGTTAGGTGGAAATCACCCTGACGCACATTCAGGTTTTCAAGCATCAGCATCGGCGCGTCCTCCCCTGTCGAAAATCCAAAAGGCACAAAGGCTCAGACTCAACAACACAAGTGCCGCGCCAGACGCGGCATCCGTGCGGTAACTTCCCATCAATTGATACATCAACAACGGCAAAGTCTGCTGGTCCGAGGTCGCAAAGAGAGCGATCACACCAAGATCACCCATCGAAAGTGCTGCCGCCAATCCTGCAGCAAAGCCGAGCGGCTTTCGAATACGAGGCAGGACTGAAATTCTAACCCGCGCCCAACCTTTCAGCCCGATCGAATCGGCAAGGCGTCCGTAGTCCGCCTCAACACGTTCAAACGCAGGCGCGATGACCCGTAGCGCAAAAGGAAGCGCCATAAGCGCATTCATCAAAGCCGTGACCAGCAGCGCTAATTTCCCGGGATTGAACATAGGTTGAACAACAACAAAGAGCCCCGTCCCGACCACCAATGAAGACGCAGCCAACGGCAAGGCTGAGGCCACCCCAACGGCGCGTCCGCCACGCATCGATAAGAGGACTGCGGCAGTGATGGTCAAAGCAGTAGAAACCGCAGCGACTGAAACCGAACGCGCAATTGCGGGCCAAACGGACGCTGGCAGATCGGACAAGCCAATCATGCCTTTGATGACCACCATCGATAGCGGCAGAATCAGAAATGCAGCGGCCAATGCGATAGCGAGGGCATCGCATGACCGCTCCCATAGGCTGGCTCCATCCCAGCGCGGCAGAACACGGTCCAACCCCGCCCCAAAGCCTTCAGGAACAGTGATGAACCACGCAGCCAGCGCGGCGATAATGGACAAACCGAATTGGACAGCAGCCAAAAGCGCGGCCCGCCCGAGGTCGAAGTCAAATCTCACAGCCTGATAGATTGCCAATTCAACCGTGGTTGCCTTTGGGCCACCGCCCAGAACGAGTGCGACAGCAAAACTCGTCAAGCAAATCAGGAAAATGGCCATAAACGCACCCGGCAAAACGGCTCGTAACATCGGTCGCTCTAGCATTGCGCTCACCGAGGCACCAAGGCTCACGACCAACCGAAATCTCTCGGCGGGTATAGCGATCCAGCCTTGCAGTATCATCCGCACCGCAAGCGGAAGGTTGAAGAAGACATGAGCCAACACAACGCCGCCCAGCCCATAGATTGAGATCCGATCCCCGCCCGCCATAGAGATCGCATCATTCAAAAGACCATTGCGGCCAAAGACAGCCAACAGCCCCATAACCGCGACAATGACTGGCAAAATGAATGGAGCGCCGAGGAGCGTTATAAGGACCGAGCGTCCCCGAAACCTGCGTCGAGATAGCGCCCGCGCAACTGGGATCGCCAGCACAACACTGGCCGCCGCAGATAGTATGGCCTGAAGCACGGTAAACCGAATGGCGGCCCATTCAGCCCGACCTAGCCCACCCACGCCTTCGGCGCGCCAAAGAACAGCCAACAGCGTTCCCAGCGTCAACACTAGCACGAGGGCGATCACCATCGCCCCCGGCCAGCGTGGATAGTTTATTGAGCGAGTGCTGCGCGCCATGCGTCAATCGCCGGACCCGACTTTGCAGCCGCATCCTCAGAGCTGAGCAACAAAGCGGTCGAGGGTGTGACAAGGGTCTCAAACCCTTCGGGCAGACCAACCGCAGGTGTCACCGCAGGATACATCCAGTTGGTTGTCGGAATCACAGACTGGAACCCTTCGGTCGTCATGAACGCGAGGAAGGCATCCGCAAGCTCTGGCACATCGGTCGATGCGACCTTTGCTGCAACTTCGACCTGCATGTAATGACCCTCTTCAAAGGCCCACGATGTCTTGCTGTCGTCGCCTTCCGCGATCAGGTGATAGGCAGGCGAGGTTGTGTAGGACAATACAGCGTCTGCTTCGCCTTCGAGGAATAGACCGTAGGCTTCGGACCATCCGGGGGTTACGGTGACGATGTTGTCTGCCAGATCAGCCCAAATGCTGCCAGCTTCGTCACCATAGGCCGCTTCAATCCAGAGGACGAGGCCCAGACCTGGTGTCGACGACCGCGGGTCTTGGATTACGATTTTCAGGTCGCTTGCAGCGAGTTCACGGAAATTGGTCGGTGCTTCGACGTCCTTCCCAGCAACGAAAGCAAAATAGCCCCAATCGAACGGAACAAATGTGTCGTCGGACCATTCGATTGGCAAATCATAGGCTGCAGTCACGCCCGATGCCGCAAAAAGGCCGGTCGCCGCTGCATCCGCCGTCAGGTTCGTATCGAGGCCGAGCACGATATCTGCATCCGTATTTGCGCCTTCGAGTTTCAGGCGCGACAGTACGGCAGCGCCGTCACCAGCGGCGACAAACTCCAGATCACAGGCGCATTCGGCCTCAAAGTTCGCCTCGATCTGCGGACCTGGGCCCCATTCGCTGTTAAAGCCGTCGTAGGTGTAAATCGTCAGGGTCGATGTTTCAGCGATTGCGCCAGTGGCAACGAAACATAGTCCTGCGACATGCGTGAGGGTGGTTTTCATAATGGTCTTTCCTCTTCATGCGCCGAACGGACGGGGGTCAAGAGGATCAACTCTGCACCTTCCCTCCGCCGGTCTTAACCGGTTCAGGTTCAACGGGTTCGCTTTCGCATCTCAGCCCTGTTGCCAGAGCACCCCGAGGTAACGGCGAACATAGACGCGCAAAAACGATGTTCAAGAGGAATTCGCAAAAGACCTTGGCCCCTCGCCCTGTCCGCGATAGAGGAAACAACAAAGGAGGCGCCCATGTCGTATAATACCTTCGGTCACATCTACCGCACCACCACGTGGGGCGAGAGCCATGGTCCAGCTTTGGGCGCAACGGTCGACGGCTGCCCTCCGGGCGTGGCGCTGACACCAGAGATGATTCAAGTCTGGCTCGACAAGCGCAAACCAGGTCAGAACAAAAATACGACCCAGCGCAATGAACCCGATGCAGTGAAAATCCTGTCGGGTGTGTTTGAAGGCGTGACCACTGGCACCTCAATCCAGCTGATGATCGAAAACACAGACCAGCGGTCCAAGGACTACGGCGACATCGCCCAGACCTTCCGCCCCGGTCACGCTGACCTCGCATATCACCAAAAATATGGCCTGCGCGATTATCGCGGTGGGGGTCGTTCCTCTGCACGCGAAACTGCGGCGCGCGTTGCCTCTGGTGGTGTTGCGCGCGAAGTGTTGAAGACCCTCGCACCCGCGATTGAGATCAAAGGTTACATGGTCCAGATGGGCGATAAAAAGATCGACCGTAATCGGTTTGATTGGAACGCCATCGACCAGAACGATTTCTGGTGCCCTGACGCGCAAATGGCGCTTGAGTGGGAAGAGTACCTTCAGTGGCTCCGCAAGGATGACCACAACAGCGTTGGCGCAGTGATCGAAGTTGTAGCGCGTAATGTCCCTGCGGGGATCGGCGCTCCGATCTATGCAAAGCTGGATACCGATCTCGCAGCAGCGATGATGTCGATCAACGCCGTCAAAGGCGTTGAAATCGGCGAAGGCATGGCAGCAGCAGCCCTGACGGGACGCGACAACGCCGACGAGATTTTCTTTGACGACGGTCAGGTGCGTTACGGGTCAAACCACGCTGGCGGTATCCTTGGTGGCATTTCGACTGGCCAAGATGTCGTCGTGCGCTTTGCTGTAAAGCCGACCTCGTCTATCCTGTCTCCACGCCGTTCTATTCGCATGGACGGCACTCCGACAGAAGTCGTCACCAAAGGCCGCCACGACCCCTGCGTCGGCATCCGCGCGGTCCCCGTTGGTGAAGCAATGGCGGCGTGTGTCATCCTCGATCATATCCTGCTCGACCGCGCCCACACTGGCGGCGTCCGAGGTCAGATCGGCTAACACTGTTGATGCTCAAGATACTAAGCGGCGCCCGAGAGGCGCCGTTATAATTTTGCGCCCTGCTTGGACAATTGGACGGCCAAAATTCCCGCTGCAATAATCGCAACCCCGATCACGTCCCAGTGTGTCAGTTCTTCACCAATCAGAGCCCACGCAATGGTTACGCCAAAGAACGGGTTCAAAAAGTGGAACGTCGCCGCTTTGATCGCGCCAATCCTCTGAACGAGCAGGAACCAGACAAGGGTCGCCAAAAGACCGGGAACCAAAGTGGTGTAGAAGAACGCCACAATCAGCTGCCAGCTCCAAATAATGTCCCAGCTCTCGAGCAGCGTCGCAGGCACGGACAGCACAGCCGAGCCAACCAGCATTTGCAAACCAACAATCATCAAAACGTTGCCGCCCGAGGACGCACCGCGCACGGACAGCGTTGCAACTGCCAGTGCCGTCACACCAATGGCGCATAGAACGAGGCCCATCACATCGATGGTCCCCGACAGGCGTGCACCCATGATCACAGTCACGCCGATGATCCCTGCAACAAGCCCGAGCATGCCTAACGGCTTTGGCCGATCGCCCATCACCCACCCGAAAAGAGCTACGATCAACGGCATCGTCGCTGCAATGATTGCAGCCAGCGACGCTTCAATCGTTTGCATCGCCACAAAGAACAGGCCGAGGTAAAGCGCGTTCTGGCAAACGCCAAAAATCAGCGTAGCCTTCCATTGCTCTCGCGTAAGTTTGGCCCGCTGCCCCATCGCATAAGCAATCGCGATCCCCAGAAGACCCGAGACCAAAAACCTAAGCGATAGAGAGGCCATTGGCGGGGCATATTGGACGATAATTCGTGCTGAGGTGAAAGCTGAAGACCACATAAGGGCAAAAGACAGCCCCATCAAAATAGCACGTAAATCCATAATGTCCCCGAGAATGAAAAAAGGGCCGCTGATGCCAGCGACCCTTTCTTAAGAATGCGTCAGGTGCAAGACCTGCAGAACGACTTATGCGTTAACGCTGTCTTTAAGTGCTTTCGCGATGGTCATTTTCACAACCTTGTCTGCCGGCTTCGACATGGTTTCGCCGGTTGCAGGGTTGCGAACCATACGCTCGGGGCGCTCGCGGCAGTAGATCTTGCCTACGCCCGGAAGGGTCACAGCGCCACCGCCCGAAACTTCGGAGGTGATGATATCGATCAGAGCTTCGAGACCAGCGGTTGCGGTCTTTTTGTCTGTGCCTGCTTTTTCAGCGAGTGCGGCGACGAGTTGCGCCTTAGTCATCGGCTTTGCCATTTTTATGGTCTCCCTAGTTCCGCCCGATATTGGGCCTCATGTCCCGTATAATAACGGTATATAGTAGATCACCACTATGAAAAGTGGATCGATGCAAGCAAAAAAGCCCTATTTTCGACCAAAAAGGCGAAATCACAGGAAGGCTGTTTCCTCAAAGCTGCGCAATTTCCGACTATGAATGCGTTCAAGAGGCATTTCTCGCAGATGTTCCATAGCACGAACACCAATCATGAGGTGCCGTGCGACCTGTGTTTTATAGAAATCTGACGCCATTCCGGGTAATTTCAACTCGCCATGCAGCGGCTTATCAGAGACGCACAGGAGCGTGCCGTAGGGCACTCTGAAGCGGAAACCGTTGGCGGCGATGGTCGCGCTCTCCATATCGAGCGCTACGGCCCTTGATTGGCTCAAACGCTGCACAGGGCCAGAGTGGTCCCTTAGTTCCCAATTGCGGTTATCAATGGTCGCAACGGTGCCTGTGCGCATGATGCGCTTAAGATCATAGCCAGAGACCTCTGTGACCTCTGCCACAGCATTCTCGAGCGCGATCTGGATCTCGGCAAGGGCTGGGATCGGAACCCAAACAGGCAGATCATCGTCCAGAACGTGGTCTTCGCGCAGGTACGCATGGGCCAAAACGAAATCGCCCAAGCGTTGGCTATTCCTCAAACCAGCACAGTGTCCAACCATCAGCCAAGCGTGCGGACGAAGCACAGCAATGTGGTCTGTTGCCGTCTTCGCGTTCGACGGACCGACGCCGATATTGACCAACGTAATACCCGAGCCGTCAGAGCGTTTGAGGTGGTATGTCGGCATCTGCGGGAGTTTTGCAGGAATGAGCAACGGCTCCGCAGCGCCCGTGATCACGATGTTCCCTGGCCCGACGAATTCGATGTAGCCGCTATCGGGATCAGCCAACATTTGACGGGCGTAGGATTCGAATTCTTCGACGTAGAACTGGTAGTTCGTAAACAGAACGTGGTTCTGGAAATGATCAGGCGATGTGGCCGTGTAGTGCGACAACCGCGCCAGCGAATAGTCCACCCGCTGCGCCGTGAACGGAGCGAGCGGATGCGAGCCATCGGGATACGTAAACCCCGTGCCATTCACGATATCATCGTGCGTGATCGACAGATCAGGCACGTCGAACACATCCCGCAAGGTGAAATTCATCGCGCCTTCTTGGGGGATCGTAACCGCCGCATCGTTCACGACGGCAAAGTGGACAGGAATCGGCGTCGTAGAGGGCCCGATTTCGACTGCGATACCGTGATTTTCGATCAGCTGACCAATCTGCTGCCGCAAGTAATTCGCAAACAAACGGGGCTGCGTCACGGTCGTCGAATAGACACCGGGCGTCGCCACATGGCCAAACGACAAGCGGCTATCGGTCTGGGCATAGCTTTTGGTTTCAATTCGGATTTCGGGATAAAACGCGCGATAGCGGGCTTCTGGCTTGCCTTCGGTCACAGCGCGCGAAAACTCTTTACCGAGGAATTGAACGGCGGCGTCATACAATTCGATCAAGCGTTCAACGGCCTGATCTGCGTTATCAAAGCTCTCCGCCGCCAATGTGTCGGCCGTAATGATTTGGTTCATTCTTCTACCTTTTTGGAATTGTTTTGGACGTCGGCATGCGCCCCGATTACGGGGTCGGAGTGTCCGGTTATGATGCCTGATCGGTCCATCCTCAAATCTGACACCAGTTATGCAACGTCTTCAAGACGCAATGGCACTTGCCGCTGGCAGAGCGATGATGGCAAATGGCGTCAAACCGCTTGGGGGCAAGCATGAGTATTTTGAAAAAGTTATTTGGCCCAGATGATGATCAGGCTCTGATCTACGACGCTGGTTCATTGGTCGAAACCACAGTAACTCGCTTTCCACTGATCCGCTGTCACAGCGATCTCGCTCAGGCCGTGATCGCAAAAGAAGCCCAAAATCGGGATCATACCCCCATCATCATCGGCTCGATCCGATCGGTCGAATTGCTGAACGATGCCACGCCGCGACCCATCACAGACATCGCGTTACGGGCTGCCAAATTCGATTTCCCTGCATGGATGGATCAGGCAAAGCTCGACTGGGCCACTCGATCAAATACCGCCAAACAGCCAGTGCCGCCACGCGGGCCATCGGATACGCACACCAACCACGCCGATGCGATTGACAGCGCCGTCTGGGATCCTGCACGCGGCGCGGCGTTGCAGACGATCTACATCGCGCTTTTCCCCACCGCAGACCCGACCGAAGTTCCTGCATACCTCGACTGCGGTGGATGGAATGCCTTTCCAGAAACCGAAGTCCATATGGGTCTCATGCGCCGCTGGCGTGATCGGTTCGGCGCACGGCTAATTGGTCACAGCCACGACACGCTAACCTTCCACGTTCTGCGCCCGCCTCACACACTCGCCGAAGCGCTGACGCTTGCGGAAGAGCACTATGCCTATTGCCCAGATGTCGTTGATCAAGGGTTCGAAACGCTGGATGCGCTTGCTGGGGCGCTCTTGAATGCCGCCACTTGGCAGTTCTGGTGGGACTGACCACTTGACCATGCCTGAGGTCACGTCACATTGCGAAACATGAAAACGCTTCTCTCATTCGGTCACGGCTATTCCGCCCAAGCCCTTACACAACTATTGCCCGACGACTGGACGGTGATCGGGACCACTCGGTCCGCCGACAAGGCCACAAGATTGCTCTCCGAAGGCGTTGATCCCCGCGTTTGGCCCGGCGCAGACTTGCGGCCTGCACTGGACTGTGCGACGCACCTTCTGGTTTCCGCTGCGCCGAACGAAGATGGCGACCCAGTGCTTCAGCATCTGCGCGATGAAATTCTATCGCGAGCCGATACCTTTGAATGGGTCGGATATCTGTCCACGACGGGCGTCTATGGCGATCACAGCGGCGATTGGGTGGATGAAGATGCTCCCCTGACCCCCGCCACAAAACGTGGGCAACTGCGAGTTAAGGCAGAGGCCGAATGGCGGACTATGGGCCTGCCGCTCCATATCTTTAGGCTCGCGGGAATATATGGACCCGGTCGTGGACCGTTTGCGAAAGTGCGTAATGGGACGGCGCGGCGGATCATTAAACAGGGTCAGGTGTTCAGCCGTACCCATGTCGAAGACATCGCGCAGGTGCTTTGGGCCTCAATCAACCGTCCCAATCCGGGGGCCGCGTATAACGTCTGCGACGACGACCCTGCCCCGCCCGAAGACGTCATTGCCTATGCCGCGAAACTGCTGGATCTTCCGATCCCGCCAGCCGAGGATTTCGAGACAGCCGAAATGACGCCTATGGCGCGGTCGTTCTATGCCGAGAGTAAAAAGGTGAAAAACGACCGGATTAAGGACGAATTGGGTGTGATTTTGAAATATCCAGACTACCGCAGCGGTCTGGACGCCCTTCTCGCCGCTGGAACCGATTAAGCAGTCTTGCCGATCGTCGCCACGCCCAGAACCTCGAGCACTTTTGCTTCGATGTCGTCGGCGTTCAATCCAGCCGTCGCATACATATCGCGCGGGTTGGCGTGATCGATGAACGTATCAGGCAGGACCATCGAACGGAATTTCAGACCCGCATCGAATACACCCTCGTCAGACAGCAATTGCGCAACGTGACTGCCGAAACCGCCAACCGCGCCTTCTTCGATAGTGATCAAGGCGTCATGATCTGCGGCAAGTTTCAGGATCAATTCACGGTCGAGCGGTTTTGCGAAACGCGCATCTGCGACGGTCGGCGAGATGCCTTTAGCGTTCAGACTTTCGACGGCTTGCATCACCTCTTGAAGTCGAGTCCCGAACGAGAGGATTGCAACCTTCTTACCCTCAACAATCATGCGGCCCTTGCCGATTTCGAGAGGCTCCGCATCGGTTGGAATTTCGACGCCAACACCTTCACCACGAGGGAAGCGGAATGCGATCGGCCCTTCGTCATGCGCCGCAGCCGTCACAACCATCCGCACCAGTTCGGCCTCATCCGCCGCAGCCATGACAACCATGCCCGGCAAATTCGCCAGAAACGCCACATCAAAGCTACCTGCATGTGTCGCGCCATCAGCACCAACGAGACCAGCACGGTCGATTGCAAAACGAACGGGCAGACGTTGGATAGCAACATCGTGAACGACTTGATCGTAACCACGCTGCAAGAACGTCGAATAGAGCGCGCAGAATGGTTTCATTCCACCCGCAGCCAGCCCCGCAGCAAAGGTCACCGCATGCTGTTCGGCGATACCCACGTCGAAACAACGTGATGCATAACGTTCCATAAATTTCGACAGACCCGTGCCATCCGGCATCGCAGCCGTGATCGCGCAGATTTTTTGATCCTTTGCCGCCAAATCGAGCAAGGTTTCAGCAAAAACATTCGTGTAGCTTGGTGCGTTGGACGGCGCCTTGTGCTGCTTCCCGCTCGGAACGTCGAATTTGGCCGTCGCGTGACCTTTGTCGCGTGCCGCCTCAGCAGGGGCGTAACCCTTGCCTTTTTTCGTAATCGCATGGATCAGGATCGGACAAGTTGCGCGCGCCTTGACCGTGCGCAAGACGGCCAAAAGCTGCTCCATGTCGTGGCCATCAATCGGCCCGATGTAAGAGAACCCAAGCTCTTCGAACATGGTCCCACCGACGGTCATATGCTTGAGCATATCCTTCGCCCGCTTAGCGCCTTCGCGGAATGGCGGGGGGAGAAGGCTTACCGCGCCTTTGGCAGCCGCTTTCAGCTCTTGGAACGGAGCGCCTGCATAAAGACGCGATAGATAAGACGACAACGCGCCAACGGGCTCTGCAATCGACATCTCGTTGTCGTTCAGAACTACGATCATCCGCTTGCCCAAGTGGCCCGCATTGTTCATCGCCTCGAACGCCATGCCCGCAGACATGGACCCATCACCGATCACCGCAATCGCGTCGCCGACGCCCTCTTCGGTGACGCCGCCCAAATCGCGTGCCACGGCAAAGCCGAGTGCCGCAGAGATCGACGTCGACGAGTGACCAGCGCCAAACGCGTCATACGGGCTCTCGCTACGCTTGGCGAAACCAGACAGGCCGTCTTTTTGACGGAGGGTCCGAATACGATCACGACGACCCGTCAAAATCTTATGCGGGTAGCACTGGTGCGAAACGTCCCAGATGATCTTATCTTTGGGCGTATCGAACACCGCATGAAGCGCGACCGTCAGTTCCACGACGCCCAATCCAGCGCCCAAATGCCCGCCTGTCACCGATACCGCACTGATCGTCTCGGCACGCAGTTCATCGGCTACATGGCGCAGTTCAGAATCCGACATACCCTTAAGGTCCGCAGGTGTGTGAACGCGGTCGAGGTGTGGTGTCATCGGTGTGTCAGTCATGGCTGTCTCACTTGTCGCGGGCGATCACAAAACGTGCCGCGTCGCGCAGGGTTTGCGCGGTTTCACCATAGATAGATAGGGCATCGCAAGCCTCGGTCACCAAATCGGCTGCGCGGCGTTTCGCCCCGTCCAAACCCAAGAGGGACACGAATGTCGCTTTGCCAGCATCAGCGTCTTTACCCACGGCTTTGCCGACCGTTTCAGCATCGCCCGTCACGTCCAGAACATCGTCCCAGATTTGGAAAGCCAGCCCCAAGGCATCGCCATAGCGTTTCAACGGTCCAATGTCCGCGCCCGCCATTCGAGGCCCCGCCGTCGCGGACCACGTGATGAGCGCACCCGTTTTACCTGCCTGCAATGTGGTGATCTGATCGAGTGTGAGCGGAGCCAAAGCGGTCTCTGCCGCGATGTCCAACGCCTGACCACCGACCATCCCACGCACACCCGACGCCTCGGCAAAGGAACGGATCAGGTCTATGCGCCGTTCAGCGGCACAATCAGCGGAAGCCAAGAATTCAAATGCTAACGATTGAAGCGCATCACCTGCAAGGACGGCGGTCGCTTCGTCCCATTTGCGATGAACGGTCGGCTGCCCACGGCGCACATCATCATCGTCCATGCAGGGCAGATCATCATGCACCAGAGAATAGGCGTGCAAACATTCGATCGCCGCCGCGACCTTGGTAGCGTTCGCAATACCGTGGAGCGCCGCACCTTCGAGAACCAAAAAACCGCGCAACCCTTTTCCGCCGCGCACTGCATATCCCATCGCATCAGCGACAGGCATATCAATGCCCGACAGCGCCTGCGCGATCTCAGCCTCGGCCAGATCGCGAGCGCGGGTTAGTGCGGCGTTCAATGACATTAGCCAGCGTCCAGCGGTGCCGTTCCAGTCGGTGCGCCATCAGCGCCCAAAGTGATCTTGGCCACTTTTTCTTCAGCTTCTTTCAGCTTGGCCTCGCAACGGGCCTTTAGCGCAGCGCCACGTTCATAAAGCGCGATGGAATCGTCGAGCGCCACATCACCATGCTCAAGACGGTTCACAACCGACTCCAGCTCTTTCATCGCCTGCTCAAAGCTCATTTCATCAACGGGCGTGTCAGTCATCGGCCTCTTTCCTCCAGAACACTTACAAGGGCGGCAGCGGAGGCTGCCAACGCGTCAAGGTTATAGCCACCTTCCAATGCAGATACCACGCGCCCGTTGCAAGAGGACTCGACAATATCACACAGGCGGTGTGTCACCCAGGCAAAGTCTTCGGTCTCGAATTCCAACTGGGCGAGCGGATCATCACGATGCGCATCGAAGCCAGCAGAAATAATCAATAGCTCGGGTGCGAAAGCCGCAAGACGGGGGAACACTTGGTCTTCGTATACTTTGCGAAAAACGTCAGAGCCGCTTGCGGGCGGCAAGGCGATATTTAGAACGTTATCAAACTCACCCGTATCAACAGGATCACCCGTCCCCGGCCAAAGCGGCATCTGTTGCGATGTGATCGTAAGGATACGAGGATCATCTTCGCACAACGCCTGAGTGCCATTGCCGTGATGAACATCGAAATCAACGATAGCGACACGGCGCAGTCCATGATGATCAAGCGCATACTTCGCCGCGATGGCGACATTACCGAACAAACAAAAGCCCATCGGGATTTCTTGTTCGGCGTGATGACCGGGGGGGCGAATGGCGGCAAAGGCGTTCTTCACATCGCCGTTTAGCACTTTGTCGACTGCGAGCATGACAGCGCCTGCAGCACGATACGCCGCCTCAAGCGATCCGGGCGACATATGCGTGTCGGCATCCAACTGCCGCGAGCCAGATGTGGGCAATGCCGAACGTAGTCGGTCGATGTAAGACTGCGGATGGCACCGTTTTAAATCGTCGTCCGCCGCCATTGGGGCTGTAAACCGCTCCAACGGAATATCAGACAAGGCGTCCAAAACGACTTGAAGACGGGCAACTTGTTCAGGATGTCCGTCGGGCGTCACATGGTTCAGGCAGGCGGGGTGTGTGATTAAGGCTGTGGTCATACCGCAAGGAACCCCAATCCCATCCGTCCGTCAATCAGGCTGCAGCATGTAGCCCGAACCGCGAACCGTCTGGAGATAACGAGGCTGCTTCGGATCGACCTCGATCTTGCGGCGTAGACGGGTAATCTGAACATCGACCGCGCGTTCCTGCGTTTGCCCACCAGAACGGCTAAGCTCCTCGACCAAGGTACCCCGCGATACGGGTTCACTGGGCTTAGCGCTGAAAATCTTCATCAACTGGCTCTCGGTCGCGGTCAGGCGGATCAGATCATCACCCCTCCACAACTCCCCCCGATCCACATCGTAGCGAAACGGACCCATATTAAGCGACTTCGGCACCACGACAGCAGGAACCGCCTGCGGAACACGGCGCAGGATTGCATTGATCCGCAACAGCAGTTCTTTGGGCTCGAACGGCTTTGCTAGGTAATCGTCAGCGCCCGCTTCCAAACCAGCAATTCGATCAGAGGTCTCACCCTTTGCCGTCAGCAACATAACGGGCGTGCCCAACCGTGCCCGCAGATCGCGGCACAACGACATGCCGTCTTCACCAGGCATCATGACATCCAAAACGATCAAATCGAATTCGAGACCAGACAGGATACGACGCGCATGAGCCGCATCGCGTGCGGTGCTCACCAAAAAACCATTCCGCATAAGGAACTTCTGTAGAAGTCCCCTGATCCGTTCGTCGTCATCAACAATTAAAATATGGGCGTCATCGGCGCTCATGTCGTTCTATCCCTCAGCGCCTCGTATTGACGACGCATGTCCGTATCCATCATCGCCTCTAGAACTTGGCGGAACCCACCAACGGCAGCTGGACCTGCGGCGCGAAACGCTGCCCGCATTCGATCCCGCTGCGCATCGGACAGCTCGCGCTCCAGACGCTGGCCAGCTTCGGTGAGGAAAAGGTGACGTTCACGCTTGTCCTCTTGGCCGACCCTGCTCTCTACCAAACCGTCATCGATCAAAGCGCGCAACACACGATTAAGGGACTGCTTTGTAACACCAAGAATAGACAAGAGATTATTCACCGTCGTACCGTGGCTTCGGTTGATAAAGTGGACAGCACGGTGATGCGCCCGTCCGTAGCCTTTTTCTTCAAGGATGCGATCAGGGTCTGCCGTGAAACCGCGGTAGGCAAAATACATCGCCTCAATCCCCTGCCGTAGCTGTTCATCCGTCAAAAACAGCAAGGACTGTCCGCTTGGCACGTCATTCATGGCCGAAACCCTTCTTTCGTTCACGGACAGAATACGTCAGCCTTGTTGACATTCCAAGCCTTCACTGTTAGCGAATCTCATGAATTCGCGCAATTTTACGATAGAAATCGTAGTGCGTTGAGAAATAAATGAAAAGCAGAGGGTGCACTATGGCTGGCTATGATGATCGTGACGGTAAAATCTGGATGGACGGCCAGTTGGTCGATTGGCGTGACGCAAACGTCCATATTCTGACCCATGCGCTGCACTACGCATCGTCCGTTTTCGAAGGCGAGCGCGCTTACAACGGCAAAATCTTCAAATCCGTCGAGCACTCTGAGCGTTTGCTGAAATCGGGCGAAATGCTCGACATGCCGATCCCCTACACCGTTGAAGAAATCGAAGCTGCGAAGAAAGCTGTTTTGGATGCGAACGGCCTGACCGACGCATACATCCGCGTTGTTGCATGGCGTGGCGCGGGCGAAGACATGGGTGTTGCATCCGCGCGCAACCCTGTTCGCATGGCTGTGGCCGCTTGGACTTGGGGTGCCTACTACGGCGACGCAAAGATGAAAGGCGCAAAGCTGGACATCGCGAAATGGAAGCGCCCGTCGCCCGAAACTATCCCGACCGCTGCAAAGGCCGCTGGTCTCTATATGATCTGCACGATGTCCAAACACGCCGCAGAAGCCAAAGGCTGCTCTGACGCACTGTTCCTCGACTATCGTGGCTACGTGGCTGAGGCGACTGGCGCGAACATCTTCTTCGTCAAAGACGGCGAAGTGCACACCCCGATCCCAGACGCGATCCTGAATGGCATCACCCGTCAAACCGTCATCGGCATGCTGCGCGACAAAGGCATCAACGTCATTGAGCGCCGCATTCAGCTGGAAGAGTTGGCTGACTTTGAACAGTGCTGGCTGACAGGCACTGCGGCTGAGGTTACTCCCGTTGGTCAGATCGGTGACTACACTTTTGAAGTTGGTGATATCACCCGCTCAATCGCAGAGGACTATGAAGCACTCGTTCGCGCCTAATCGTAGGTTCTGATGAACATTATGTCGCCGTAGGTTAGCCCTGCGGCGACATTGCTTTACGGGTCTTGGTTCGTTCGAGCCCAAGTTGGCGTTCGCGCCATATGATCAATATGCCTGCAAAGATCACCACCGACGCACCAATCAACGTGGTGCCCGTCGGCACCTCATCAAAAAATGCAAAGCCAATAGCGATCGAGAACAGCATCGACGAATATTCGAATGGCGCCACGAACGACGCATCCGCAAGCCGATAGCTTGAGGTGAGAAGGATCTGACCGACGCCACCAATTATACCCGCAAGCACCAGAAGTGCGGCCTCTTTGGGCGTGGGTACGACCCAGCCCCAGTAAATCGTCAGCAACGACAGTCCAGTGGCAGTGACGGAGAACCAGAAAACAATCGATGAGGTCGTCTCAGTCTTCGTCAGTTTCCGAATAAAGACCTGCGCCAAGGCCGCTGTGACAGCAGACCCCAACGCCAAAACCGCGCCAAGCGTCTCTGACACGTCGATCACATCGACCGATAACCGTGGGGCCATGATGATCATAACTCCGACGAGGCCGACAGCGACTGTCATCAATCGAAACAGGCGAACCGTTTCATTTAAAAACATCGCTGCGAAAACGACGACGAAGATCGGCATCGCATAACCAATTGCGGTCATTTCAGGCAGCGGCAAAAGGCCCAGCGCCCCAAAAGTCATGGCCATAGCAGACGTGCCGATCACGCCGCGCCAAACATGGTTCATTGGGTTTTGTGTCTTAAAACCGATCCGCAACTCTTTGCGCATCGCGAGCCAAACAACGATCACTGGAATGGCAAAGAGGGATCGAAAGAAGACCGATTGCCCTGGTGGCACATGGCCGGAGACAGATTTGATGATCCCCGCCATGACGACAAAGAGAAGCACCGACAATACTTTGAAAATGATGGCTCGGAAAAACTGCATAGGTCGCCCTTGTTCTAGGGACCTTGTAGCACTCAATGGGCGCGCGCCAATGGGTATTCTAATAGCTAAGCGGCGCGTCCTGAAAACGCGCCGCCGTGCTGATCACTCAGCTTTTGCAACCATGGCACCCGCGACCTTTTCAGACACGATGCCAAAGACGTTGCCGACAATCAGCGAGACCGCGATCATCATCGCCGCTTTACCAAGTGCGGCAGTGTCGGTCAGCGCAACACCCGTCAGAAGCGTGCCCGCTGCTGTTGATGCATAGCCGTAGACGCCCGCTGGAATGGTGGCGAGGGCTGGCAGATGCGCGCCCAGCACCAGAACAACCACCGACAGACCCACGATGATAGATGTGACAGCGACGGAACCAGCGACCGATCCAACAACGAAAAGTGTCACGGCAGCAACGGCCACGCCCCAGATGTGGTTAATGCTATTCTTAGTCAGGGCCTCAAATTTTCCGCCCGTGTGGTAGAATGCGCCCCAACCGATAAAGAGCGCCCAAACCTGCAAGCCTGCTCCATTCCCAAGGCAGACCCATGTTGCCACGGCCGCCAATACACCGATTGAAATCGCTAATGCGTTAATCAAGTTCATAGTTTCTCCTTCCCTGTTTACCCCTCTCCTCTGGGGGCAAGCGAAACGGTAGAGAGAAGCCTGTCCGGCGGGTATTAGACCTTAAGTTGATAAACTAAAGTCGAATACCACTCATTTTAAACGGTGATTTTACCCTGAAGTTGGCGCCACCGCGTAGCTTTCGCTTCAATCGGCTGAATCAGAAGATATTCGATCAACAGCATGATCACGATAAACGCACCAGAATAGGCCAACACGCGCGCCACATCGAACATCTGGAAATAGAGGTGGATTTGAAACCCTATCCCATTTGATCGACCCAAGAATTCGACTACGAGCACCAGTTTCCAAATGATGGCCAGCCCGTTTCGCGCACTCGCCGCCATGAACGGGGCCAACTGAGGAAGCACCACATGGCGTAGCCGCTGCATCGGGGACATTCCAAACACCTTCGCCATTTCGGCGACTTTTCGATCCATCGCCCGCGCACCTTCGCGCAGGGTCACGATCACTAGTGCCGTTTTGTTAAAAGCGACCGCGATGATCGCGGAAAGGTCGTTCAAACCGAACCACAGGTAACACAGAACGATCACGACCAAGGCCGGGAGGTTCTGCGCGAGGATAACCCATGGCTCTGCCCATCTGTTCAACCGCGGCAGCGTGCCGAGCATCACCCCAATGATCGAACCCAAAACCATCGCAACCACAAAGGCAGCAGCAACACGTTTGAGCGTTTGCCAGAGATGATAGGGCAAACGCCCCGAGTCGATCTCGGATACGATAAGTTTGAAGACAACGATCGGATCGGGAAAAATCCTCGGCGTAGCGTAGATCATGCTGACCACCCACCATAGCGCGATCATTCCCGCCAGCGATCCAGCGAGCACGGCCATGCGTGAGAAAAGTCCCGTCATTTGAGGCATCACAGCCCTCCCTACGGCTCACCATTTCGCGGCAGTGGGGCCCAAGTCAACAAAGCCAAGCGCAGGTCGAGACTTAGGTCGTATGGGTCAAACCTCGGCGCATGCATAATGTTTCGCCATGCGCTTGATGTTGAATGCCCTTAGGTCGCTTTTGGTTGTGCTGCTGTTGAGCCTCTTCAGCACGCAGATCACGCACGCCGAAACCATGACCCGAGAACAGATGTCAGAATACGTCAGTGCTCCAATGGCGCTGGGCGACCCCGTGAATGATCGCGGTGTTTGGGAGTTGCTGAACTCTGGTGGAGCGCACGTTGGCTACGTATTCGAAACTGGAATGCTTGCCCCGCTGCCGGGCTTTGCCGGCGAACCGATTAACATGTTCGTCGCCATCGACCTCGAAGGGCGGTTCATTGATGTACGTCTTATCTCTCACCACGAACCCATTTTTGTGTCGGGTCTAGGCGAGGCGCCACTCCGCGCGTTTTTGGAACAATATAGGGGGCTATCGATCTCTCAGCCCATCGTGGTCGGCACACCCTATGGCAATGCGTCGGACGGATCGGCTCTGGTATATTTGGACGGCGTGACCAAAGCGACGGCCAGCGTCCGCATTGCACATGAGTCGATATTGGCCGCCACGCGCACAGTTGCGCAGGAAAAGATGCAAGGCGTTGCCTCGGTCCCGCCCGCCACACCAAACATGACCTATCATGAGGACCTAGACTGGCCGCGCCTTATCGAAGAAGGATTGGCACAGAACATCCGAGTGACCAACGCGGAAGTAGAAGCGGCATTTGAAGGCACCCCCTTTGCCCGCACTGACGTCGAAGCTCTGTCCGATCCAGATGGTGCGTATCTGGACCTTTGGATGTTGGACATAGGACCGCCGACAATTGCCCGAGCAGCATTGGGCCAAGACACCATCGATCAACTAGATGTCCTACAACGCCTAGTGCCGTCTTCCGAGATGATCCTCTTGATCGAGAACGGACGGCACGGATTGGTCGGGCCTGATTTTGTCCGCAACACTTCGCCTGATTGGGTATCTGCAACGCAAGATGGTTTACCTATTCAATTACGTGATGCGGATGTCTCGGTCGATCTCACCAGTGGCGGTCCCGATGGTTTTGCGATGATCCTACGAACGGATCGTCGCCTCGGGTTCGACCCCTCACGCGATTGGGTTCTCCACATTGACGCCCTTCGAGAACGCGGCGTTTTCCAGCCCGAGATTGGTCGCATCACATTGGACGCGGAATACATCGCTGCGCCTCGGTTCTTTATCAGCAACACGGGTCAGCCGATTGAAACGTCACCTCTGAAAGAAGCCCTTCGCAACCGACAGACCGACCTGATTGTCGGAGCAATTTTCGTCACGGTTCTGCTAGTCGTCTTAGGCTTTGGGCAAAGCTGGATCGCAAAAAAGGCGCGCCTCACACCAGTCCGACTTTCGATCCTCGCATTTGTTACCGTGTTCGTCGGTTGGTGGGGACAAGGTCAGCTGTCGATCGTGACAGTCACAGGCGTGCTACAAGCGCTCGTCAAAGATCAGTCGATGGAATTTCTTCTCTACGATCCGTTTTCCCTGCTCATTTGGGGTGCCGCAATCGTTGGATTTGTCCTTTGGGGTCGAGGGCTGTTTTGCGGCTGGATGTGTCCATTTGGCGCCCTACAAGAATTCGCACACCACCTGGGGCGATTGCTAAGGCTCCCTCAGGTCAAGGTGCCAGATCGTTGGGACAGTCGGCTCAAATGGGTGAAATTCTTAGTACTCGGAACTTTGATCGGCGTTGCCCTCTTTGCACCTAGCTACAGTGTGAAAGCCGCAGAAGTTGAGCCATTCAAAACCGCAATCTCAGTCTTTTTCGTCCGCAACTGGTATTACGTAGCCTACGCTGTGTTCTGGCTGTTGCTCGGGATGGTGATCTTTAAAGGGTTCTGCCGTTATGTCTGTCCGCTCGGCGCCTTCATGGCCATTGGCGGCCTGCTACGCGGTCGCAACTGGATCGAACGCCGTGAGGCCTGCGGATCACCATGTCAATTGTGCAAGGTCCGCTGCAATTACAATGCGATCAAAAAGGACGGCGCGATTGCATACTCGGAATGTTTCCAATGCTTGGACTGCGTTCAGATTTTTGACGATCGCAAACAATGCGTTCCACTGATCCTCGCTGATCGCAAAGGAGCAAAGCCATGATCACCCGCCGCCGTGCTCTCAAGATTTTTGCTGCCGCCGCAACCGTGCCCACCGCATCCTTCGCACAGGATCGACGCTATGCGCTGGGCGCTGATGTTTCGATGAATTTACGCGGGCCAGATGAAATCACCACCGCCGCTCGCGCTGCAGCTTGGGCTGAAATTGATCGCATAGAAGTCCTGTTTAGCCTCTACAAAGAGTCCGATTTGACTCGGCTGAACCGTGATGGAGTGCTCCGCAATCCTGCGCCCGAGTTCGTTGAATTGCTGAATCTTTGCGACACGCTCCATCACGCGACAGGCGGTAGGTTCGACCCCACCGTTCAACCCGTTTGGCTGGCTCATGCTTACGGGGGCGACGTTGCCGCCGCGCGTGGCAAAACGGGGTGGCACAGAGTAGAGGTTGCAGATGATGTGGTCAGGATCGCAGACGGGCAATCCCTCACGCTGAACGGCATCGCGCAGGGCTATGCCACTGACCGTGTGACTAAGGTCCTCAAAGGCCACGGGCTTACGCATGCGCTGGTCAATATCGGGGAATACAGCGCCCTATCTGGCCCTTGGCAGCTCGGGCTTTCTGATCCAGCGTTTGGGCAACTCGGCCAATTCACGCTCACAGATCGTGCGACCGCGACCTCAAGCCCCGCCGCGATGAGGCTTCCCGACGGCACAGCCCATATCATTGATCCGACGGGGGCCAGCGACATTCCACAGTGGTCAACGGTTTCTGTGTGCGCACCCAGTGCAGCAATTGCCGATGGGCTATCGACGGCGCTTTGCCATGCAACGGCGGTCGAAATGCCCCTGATCGCAGCACGTCTCGACGTGCCCCTCACGATCCGCCTCATCGATCTGTCTGGCAACCTTCGCACCCTTTAAAACAGAAAGGCCCCCGTTTCCGGAGGCCAATCTTACCCAGAGGTAGTTGGGTCTTACTTTGCCGCGGCAACCGCGCGCTTGGTCATCACCTTGATCAGGTGAGCGCGATACTCTGCATCACCATGCAGGTCATTGATTAAGCCATCAGCCGACGCTGTCAGACCTTCGACCGCATCCGCAGAGAAGTTCGCAGACAGTGCAGCCTCGGCCTCCGTCCAGCGGAATACACCGTTTTCAGATGCGCCTGTCACAGCAACACGAACACCGTCCGCGTATTTGGCAACGAACACACCGACGAGGCTGAAGCGCGATGCGGGCTGAACGAACTTCTGGTAGTTCGCTTTTTCCGGTACCGGGAACTTCACCGCTGTAATGATTTCGCCTTCGTTCAGAGCTGTGGTGAACAGACCTTGGAAGTAATCATCCGCAGCGATCTCGCGGTTGTTGGTGACGATGGTCGCACCCGAAGCAAGCGCCGCAGAGGGGTAGCACGCCGACGGGTCGTTGTTGGCCAACGAACCACCGATTGTGCCACGGCTACGAACCGCTGGGTCACCGATGTTTGCTGCAAGAGCAGCAAGTGCTGGATAGGCCGATGCCTCGGCTGCGACGGTGGCGTGGGTTGTCCCGCCGCCAATGGTCAGGGTTCCGCCATCGGCGCAAACCCCTTTCATTTCGTCGATCGCCGTAAGGCTGACCAGCGTGGCGGGTGACGCCAAACGTTGCTTGAGTGTTGGGATGAGGGTCTGGCCCCCACCCAATGCCTGAGCCTCATCACCAGCAAGGGCGGCGACGGCTTCGGCCACGGTTTTGGGACGGGTTACGTCAAATGCATACATGATACGTCCTCCTCTTACTGGTTGATTGCTTTCCAGACGCGGTGAGGCGTCAGGGGCATGTCGATGTGCGGAACGTTCTTACCACCAGAGGCAAGAGCGTCGATGACGGCGTTCACAACTGCAGGCGGGGAACCGATGGCACCAGCCTCACCACAGCCTTTCACACCCAGCGGGTTGTGAGTGCACGGTGTGCAGCAGGAATGGTCTACGATGTAGAACGGCACGTCATCTGCGCGCGGCATTGCGTAGTCCATATAGGACGCCGATTGCAGCTGACCGTTTTCATCATAAACCGCCGCTTCGAGAAGGGCCTGACCGATACCTTGAGCGATACCGCCATGGACCTGACCTTCCACGATCATCGGGTTGACCACGTTGCCGAAGTCATCCGCCGCGGCGAACTTCTCGATCGTGACTTTGCCGGTTTCGGGATCAACTTCGACCTCACAGGCATAAGCGCCCGATGGGTAGGTAAAGTTGGCTGGATCGTAGAACGCGGTTTCTTCGAGACCTGGTTCGATATCTTCCAGCGGGTAGTTGTGCGGGACATAGGCTGCGAGGGTAACGTCACCCCATGCGCACTCTTTGTCCGTACCAGCCACGCTGAATTTACCGTCCTTCAGTTCGATGTCTGCCTCGGATGCTTCCAGAAGGTGTGCCGCGATCTTTTTCGCCTTGCGAATGACCTTTTCAGCAGCACGCACCATCGCAGAACCACACACAGCGAGCGAACGGGAACCATAGGTGCCCATACCGAACGGGATCTTGGACGAGTCACCGTGAACGATGTCCACTTGGCTTTCGTCGATACCGATCATCTCTGCGATAACCTGCGGGAAGGTGGTTTCGTGACCCTGACCGTGGCTATGCGCACCGACCATGACCGAAATCGAACCCGTTGCGTTCACACGAACTGTTGCCGCGTCATAGAGACCTGCGCGCGCACCCAACTGACCAACGAGGTTGGACGGCGCGATACCGCATGCCTCGATGTAGCAGTTCACGCCCAGACCGCGCCATTTGCCTTTGGCTTCGGACGCTTTGCGGCGAGCTTCAAACCCAGAGATATCCATGATCTCTTCCATACGGTCCATCGTCGCGATGTAGTCGCCAGTATCGTATTCCACAGCAACTGGAGTTGCATATGGGAACTGTGTGATGAAGTTCTGACGACGCAGAGCAATCGGATCAACGCCGAGTTCACGAGCCGCCTTATCGACCAGACGCTCCAGCTGGAACGTAGCTTCAGGACGACCAGCGCCGCGGTATGCGTCGACTGGAACGGTGTTGGTAAAGACTGCCTTAACGTTCACATAGATCAACGGGGTCTTGTAGTTACCCGCCATCAGTGTGCCATGAAGCCATGTCGGAACCGACGGTGCAAAGGTGGACAGATATGCGCCCATGTTTGCGTAGGTGTCCGTGCGGATCGCCATGAAGTTGTTGTCAGCATCCAGCGCCAGTTCGATCTTGGTCTTGTGGTCGCGACCATGAGCATCCGACATGAATGCTTCGGAACGGGTCGAGGTCCATTTCACCGGACGACGGATTTGACGCGATGCGAAGGTAACAAAAGCCTCTTCCGCATAATGGAAGATTTTTGTGCCGAAGCCACCGCCAACGTCAGGAGCAACAACACGCAGTTTGTGCTCTGGGATACCCAGAACAAACGCGCCCATCAAAAGACGAATAACGTGCGGGTTTTGCGAGGTCGTGTAGAGCGTCGATTCATCGTTCGCTTGGTTATAGTCACCAACAGCAACACGCGGCTCCATCGGGTTCGCGACCAAACGGTTGTTGATCAGCTCAAGCGTGGTGACGTGCGCCGCTTTTTCAAACGCTTCGTCAACTGCCGCTTTGTTTTCTTCAACAAAACCCCAGTCGTAGCAGAGGTTCGATGTCAGTTCGTCGTGAACTTTTGGCGCATCAGGAGCGAGCGCAGACACCATGTCCACAACAGCAGGAAGCTCTTCGATGTCGAGGCCGATTGCTTCGGCAGCGTCGCGCGCTTGCTCCTTGGTTTCAGCGACAATCGCTGCAATCGGATCGCCCACGTGACGGACCTTACCACGTGCCAGAACGGGGTGACCCGGTTCCTGCATCGGTTGGCCGTGACGGTCAGTGACCTGCCATCCGCACGGAAGACCGCCGACGCCTTCGAAATCCGCACCTGTGAAGATACGAACAACGCCAGGCATGTTTTCAGCGTCAGAAGTGTCGATCGATTTGATGATGCCGTGTGCAACATCGGACCGCAGGAAATGCACGTATGTTTGGCCATGCAGGTTTATGTCGTCTGTGTACTGACCTTTACCGGTCAGAAATCTTACGTCTTCGCGCCGCTTTGGGCTGGCGCCGATACCATGATCTTTAGGCATTTATTCCTCCCTAGACTGTTGTCGACGCCGCTTATTCAGCAGCGATTGCGCTTACGTCCTGCCCGCTGGCTGCCATGATCGCCTTGACGATGTTATGGTAGCCTGTGCAGCGGCAGATATTGCCTTCAAGGTGATGACGGATCTCAGCCTCGGTGGGCTTCGGGTTCACCTTCAAAAGCGACGACGCAGCCATGATCATACCCGGAGTGCAGAAACCGCACTGTAGGCCGTGATGTTCTTGGAAGGATGCCTGCAGGGCCGACATTGTGCCGTCTGCGTTGCCCATACCTTCGATGGTGGTAACCGTCGCGCCGTCAGCTTCGAGCGCGAACATGGTGCAGGACTTCACCTGAAGCCCGTCAACATGCACGGTACACGCACCACACTGCGAGGTATCGCAACCAACGTGGGTTCCTGTCAGTCGTTGTGCATCACGTAGAAAATCTACGAGTAGCGTCCGACCTTCAACTTCGCCGCTTACGGACTTGCCGTTCACGGTCATTGTGACTTTGGTCATGTTTCTCCTCCCTGAAACGATTGGGCTCAGCCGCCAAAAGTGCGTTTAAGCCAGCCTTTCTTCACTTCTGTCTCGGTCGCTCCTTCTTCGACGGCTCCGCTCTCCTCAGCAGGGCCTTCGACGACCGATTGGAATTTCGTAAAAAATTCGTCTGCCAATTTGCGGGCAACACCATCAATGATCCGACTGCCAAGCTGGGCAATCTTACCGCCGATCTTGGCCTCGACATCATAGGACAGCTCTGTGCCGCCTTCGACTTCGGCAAGACGCACCTTTGCGCCACCTTTAGCAAAGCCAGCGGGACCACCTTTGCCTTCACCACTAATGGTACAGCTTTCGCCTTCGACGATATCGGTCAACTGAACCGCGCCCTTAAAGGTCGCCTTCACCGGACCGATTTTTTGGACAACTGTCGCCTCGAAACCTTCTTCAACTGATCCCGCCATTTCCTGACAGCCTGGGATGCAATCTTTCAGAACTTCGGGATTCAGCAATGCGGTCCAAACCTCATTTTTGGGTGCATTGATCACGCGGGAATCAGAAAGTTCCAAGGTTTCCTCCATCTTTATGCACCCAAGCTAAGCCGATGGGCGCTAACATTCATATAAGACTAAAGGGCTAGACCCTAACGTTCTGGGGCCAAAAAGGTCAGCCCGTAGTTTTCAAAAATCTGCTCAATCCGACCGTCGTCCAAAGCAGCGACGATGGCGTCATCCACTGCGTAACTGAGAGGACGGTACGACATGTGAACCGCAACACCAACAGTCCATTTACCGACGGCGAAATTTGGTAAAGGCGGAGCGTATACTTCTGTCTCATGACTCGCCCAGTGTTCCAAACGCGCCAAAGGCCCCATGGCCGCGCGTACGTCACCCGCGTCAATCGCTTGCACTGCATCGCCTACATCAGGGTAACGATGGATATTCGGAGCCGCAGCCATTCCCAACAAATTGGTTAGGTAGAAATCAGCGATGGTGTCATTTTCCACCCCAACTGGGTCAAAGCGGAAATAGGGCGGCGTTGGCTGACTGTCCTCGTAAAACGCTGGATCATATGCGATTCCGATCGTGTCAGCGTAGACCTGCCCCGTAAACGTCACCTGTTCGACCCGACACCCAAGATCGCTGTTGTACGGAATGTGCATCATCACATTCGCAACTGCGCCGCCAACTACGGGACCTTTCCAGATCCAGTTGCGCAGATCAGCTTCGACGTTTTCGCCCGAGGTCACGTATTTAAAACGCGGCTCGACGCCCAGCGCTTCGGCAATCAGACGGGCGATCTCGACGTCTACACCACGATCTTCGGCACCGTCTTTCCAGCTATAAGGAGGAAGGTCTTCGTAAACGGCGAACTCGATCCATCCACGCTCAACAATCGTGTCTAGATCTGCACCAACATAGTCGCGAGCCGTATTTTGAGGGCGTGCGCTCGGCGCGTAGTCTTCGCACCGAGCATTCACAAAATTGGCCGACCCGATTGCGAATGCAATCGCTAGGATGGAACGCGCGAGAGCGGATCGGCTTTTAATCATCAGTGCGCCGCCGAAAGACCAACGGTTAGGATTTCGCCTGCGTGTTTGTAGCTCTCAGGCGTATCGCTGATGGAACGCGCTGCTTCCCATGCGATGGAAACAGCCACAGGTGCGCCAGACAGGGTTTCGATGCTCGACGCAATCTCATTGAGTTCGGTTTGAATAGCGGCCGCATCGCCGTCACCACCCGTTGACATCGACATGAGCAGGTCACGCAGCTCCATCAGGCGGGGCGCCTGATCTGTGACCATCACGTCATCAGGACGAGTTTCGATATAGGTGCGGATCGCCCAGCCCGCTTTCTGACCAAGGATTTCACCGAACGCAGGCATCTTTGTCGTACCGTTTTGGGTGTACCCGTGTTGGAAGCGCTCAACGAACCACTCATCGCCGTATTCTTCAGCTTCAAGGAAACGGAGGTCCGGAGCAAGACCACCAGAAATCACGCCGAGGCCGTGGCAACGTGCGCAGTTCTGGTTGTACCCCGACGAGCCGATCTCAACAGCCTTGAGCCATACCTCGTCACCCGCAGCTTCAGCGCGGTACGGGTTCTCACTCAACCATTCGTCACCCACATCTGGCAAAGCATCGGTATTAATTGGCTGGGGCGCCACGTCGCCATGAGCATGTGCCAGTGCCGCAACTGCGATGAAGCCCGCTGCGAAAATCGACGTCTTGCGTGACGTTTTCATGAGTGTTCCTCCTCGAACGCATGTTTGGCGATCTGATTGCCATGCTCTCGTCCCACTAATCTATGCGACCTTGGTTTAAGGGGAGCCACGACGATAGTCGTATTCGCCTCACTTCTCTGAGGCCCTAGGCTGCGGTGAGGGAGGATCGCTATGAAGACCGTAACGCGCACATTTTGCGGGCTTTTTGCGCTTTGCTTGGCAGCGCCTGTCGTCGCCGAAACCGTTGTGAATATTGCCTACCTGCGTCAAGAAATTGACAGGCCACCTGTTTTATCGAACCTCGATGCCGTCCCCGAAGACGAAGGAATCGCGGGTGCTTTTGTCGGGCTAGCGGACAACATCACCACGGGGAAATTCCTCGGCCAGACTTTCACGCTGGATATTCGCAGCGTTCCTGTGGGCGGTGATCTTGTGGCGACCGCTAATGAAATTCTGGTATCCACCGACCTCATTTTGATTGATGCGCCCAGCGCAGATATGACCCAAATCGTTGATCTGGAGGCAGCTAAGGATACCTTGTTCTTTAACGTCTCGAACTACGACGACGCGCTACGGGACGATCATTGCCGAGCAAACCTGCTGCACACGTTACCAAGTTACGCAATGCGGTCGGACGCTCTTATGCAACTCCTACAATCACGGCGGTGGACCGACCTCGTGATGGTGTCAGGCACCCATGAGCCAGACATCGCGTTCGCAAACGCTTTGCGGCGATCAGCGACCAAATTCGGCCTGCGGATCAGAGATGAAAAGGAATGGGTTTTCGACGCGAATATGCGCCGCGCCGCCAGTGCCGAAGTGCCTTTGTTCACCCAAGATTTTCCCAACCACGACGCGATGCTCGTCGCCGATGAAACGGGCGACTTCGCGCGGTATCTACCGTTCAATACCTGGGAGCCCGTGCTTTTGGCCGGGTCCGAAGGTGCACAACCCGTCGCATGGTCCCCCGTGATGGAGCAATGGGGCGGTGTTCAGCTTCAGAACAGGTTCGAAGAGTACGCAGGCCGCTCGATGCGTTCGGTCGACTACGCTGCTTTCGCCGCCATCCGCACCATCGGCGAAGCTGTCACGCGCACAGCATCAGATGATGCCTCTGTTTTGCGCGACTACATCTTGTCGCCCGAATTTGAACTCGGCGCATTCAAGGGCCGCCCGCTTTCGTTTCGGGATTGGAACGGCCAAATGCGTCAACCAATCCCTGTCGTCCATGCGCATGCGGTGATCGCAGTGCCCCCGATGGACGGCTTTTTACACCCAGTTAACGAGCTAGACACACTCGGGATTGATAAACCCGAGTCCCGATGCTCAGCGTTTACGGAGTAATTTATGAAAAAGATTTTGATCCCCGCCTTATTGGCGGCAAGCCCTGCACTGTCTGGTGAGATTTGGGTCACCAATGAACACGACGACACCGTCAGCGTTATCGATACGGAAACCTACGAAGTCAAACGCACGATCGAGGTCGGCGAACGCCCTCGCGGGATCACATTCTCCAAGGATTATTCGGTCGTTTATATCTGCGCATCTGACAGCGACACAGTTCAGGTTGTCGACCCTAATACAGGTGAAATCCTACACGATCTGCCCTCTGGCGAAGACCCCGAACAATTCGCGCTGCACCCCGACAATCGGCACCTCTACATCGCCAACGAAGACGATGCGATTGCCACCGTTGTCGATGTTGAAACCCGTAAAGTCGTCGCCCAAATTGACGTAGGCATTGAACCAGAAGGCATGGCAATTTCACCTGACGGTTTGATTGCCATTACGACCTCTGAAACGACCAATATGGCGCATTGGATCAACACGGAAACGCACGAACTGTTCGCGAACACTTTGGTCGATAGTCGTCCTCGTCACGCAGAATTCACCCATGATGGAAGCCAGCTTTGGGTAAGCTCGGAAATCGGCGGCACCGTGACTGTGTTTAACGTGGCCGACCAATCGGAGATCGCGAAAATCAGGTTCGAGATCACAGGGGTTCACCCTGATAATATCCAACCTGTCGGATTTGAATTTACCGAAGACGGTAAAACGGTATTCGTAACCTTGGGTCCGTCTAACCATGTCGCGACGATCAACGCGAAGACGTTTGAAGTCGAAGACTACATCCTCGTGGGCCGCCGCGTTTGGCACATGGCATTCAACGACGACAACACAGAGCTTTACACCACCAACGGCGTCTCTGGGGACGTCACGGTGATTGATGTTGCAAGCCGCACACCGATCCGCACAATCAAAGTCGGTCGGTTCCCTTGGGGCGCAGCATTTCGACCGACTGAGTAAAGGACGACTAAGTGAGCGCTCTCCGCGTCAGTGATCTGCACTACCGATACGGCTCGAAGGTGGCGCTAAATGGCGTCAGCTTTAGCATAGATGAGGGCCAGTTTTGTGCCCTCCTCGGACCGAACGGAGCAGGGAAATCCACGCTTTTTTCCCTGCTGACGGGATTATTGGCAGCTCGGCAAGGTGGAATCGCGATTGCAGGTCATGACATAAGAACCCAGCCGAGAGCCGCACTCGCTCGGATGGGAGTAGTCTTTCAACAAACCACACTCGACCTTGATCTGACGGTCGCGCAGAGCTTGCGGTATTTTGCGGCGCTGCATGGGTTGTCAGGTCAAACGGCAGCAAAGCGTATTGATGAAGCCCTTGATCGTTTGGGCATGCGGGAACGTGCATCCGAGAAAGTCCGCGCCCTGAACGGCGGCCACAGACGGCGGACAGAGATCGCACGAGCGCTACTTCATCGACCCGCCGTTATGCTTCTGGACGAGCCAACGGTTGGCCTCGACGCCCCAGCCAGAGCCGCGATCACAAACCACGTTCATGATCTCTGCGACGACACACAAATGACGGTTCTATGGGCGACACATTTAACCGACGAAGTCCGCCTGACAGACGAGTTAGTTATCCTTCATAAAGGCGAGGTTTTGGCATCCGACACGGCCCATCGCATCGCTGGTGACGACCCCCTGCAGACTGCCTTCCTCGAAATGGTCGGTGAGACAGCATGATCTACTTCACCGCCCTCATCGCCATTATTCAACGCGAGGCGCTACGCTACATCGGTCAACGCGAACGCTTTGTTGCGGCCTTGGTCCGTCCATTGGTCTGGCTTTTGGTCTTTGCAGCAGGATTCCGCGCGGCGCTCGGCCTCTCGATCACGCCGCCTTACCTGACCTACATCACCTACGAGATTTACATCATCCCCGGACTGTGCGGCATGATCCTGCTGTTCAACGGGATGCAGTCGTCACTATCGCTGGTCTACGATCGTGAAATGGGATCGATGAAGGTGCTTTTGACGGCCCCTCTGCCCCGTTGGTGGTTGCTATTCTGCAAGCTGGTCGCAGGTGCGATCATCAGCATCCTGCAGTGCTACACCTTCCTACTAATTGCGAGGATTTACGGCATTCGGATGCCCACGATTGGCTACGTCACCGCATTCCCCGCCCTGCTGGTAGGCGGGTTGATGCTAGGAGCCTTAGGCCTCGCGCTCTCATCGTTCGTGAAGCAGCTAGAGAACTTTGCAGGTGTGATGAACTTCGTAATCTTCCCGATGTTCTTTCTGTCCTCGGCGCTCTACCCACTCTGGAAAATGGCCGAGGCGGGCCGATTGTTGCACGACATTTGCGCTGTGAATCCCTTTACCCAAGCCGTCGAATTGGTCCGATTTGCTCTCTATGCGCAATTCAATTTGCCCGCTCTTGGATGGAGCCTCCTTGCGACCGGTGCATTTCTCGCACTGGCTATCTGGGGATACGACCCTGCCCGAGGTATGATCCGCAAAAAGGGCTGACGCCGATCTACGACCATAGGAAGGGCGACTTTTCTTGGGGTTTTCGCTAGTCTCAACGGATAGGGAGGACGACGCATATGTTTAAGTTTGCTTTCATCATCGCAATTCTCGCGACACCCGTCTTGGCCGAAGAAGATGATCTATCGCTCTACGGAGACCTTAACCGAGAAGAGCTAACCATGGATCGAATCCTTGAGGATATGAGCCGCGGCGAGACTTCGATGACAGGCTGCGCTGCGGGGTATTTCATGACCAAAGGTGGCAACCATGACAGCGCCCGCCTTACTTTTGAGACCTGCGCTGATGCTGGCTACTCCGCCGCGATGTCTTGGATGGCCTACATGGAGGATAACGGGTTTGGTGGCGACGGCTACATCGACCCCGAGGCCGCCGCAGAATGGAACCGTCAAGCCGCCGAAGCTGGCGATCCAGTCGGCATGTTTAACCATGGCATCGATTTAATGCGCGGCTGGGGCGTCGAACAGGACAGCGAGGCAGGCAAAACATTTGTTGATCAAGCCGCATCGCAAGGCGTCGAAATTGCCCAGCGTCTGCGTGGCGCAGACTATGATTTGAATGAAATTACACCTGACGCGGACAACTGGAAATTCTCACCGTTGTTCTAAACGACCATTGCAGGGCGGCCATCCAGCCGAACGATGCGGTCCGCCAATCGTTCAGCTTCGCGCTCTTCATGTGTGATCAGAAGTGTTGCGGGCTGATCATCCGCCCTGAGCTTTTCAAAGAGCGTCATCATCTCTTCGGCCAAGGACGGATCAAGCGACACGAAAGGCTCGTCCATCAGCAGGATATCAGGACGCAAGGCGAAGGCCCGCGCGAGTGATAGCCTTCGCTGCTGCCCGAGGCTGAGTTGATCGGGGAAAAGGTCAGCTTTGTCCGCCAATCCCACTCTGGCCAAATGATCCAAGGCATCGCGTTCGGAAATGCGCGTGGCGAGGCATAGGTTCTGCGCCAAGGTTCGCCAACGCAGTAATGTTGGCTCTTGGAACACGACGGCAGGGACACCGCGCAATCGGACTTTTCCGTGATAGCCAGACTCAAGCCCCGCGATGATCCGCAGCAATGTCGTCTTACCGATCCCAGATGGCCCCGTCAGAGCAACGGTTTCACCTCGCGCCACCTCAAGAGCGAGTGCGCCGAGAATTGGCGTTCCCCTAATAGCGAAACCGTCCAATTCGACCGACAAAACGGCCGAGCCCGCCAAAGCGGGCTCTGTTGTTTTTCTGAGAGTGGACGCCACTTCTTAGTTCCGTGGCTGAAGGAATATGCCCGAAGGCATTTCAGTCATGTCACCCACCAACTCTGCACCACCAAGTTCAATCATAAGCGCCATCATCCGCGCCGCGGCTTCTTCATCAACTGATCCAGCAGCAGGAATACCCGCAATAAAGCCCGCCTTGAGAGCTTCGAACTGCTCATCCGACCTTGCGTTCATACGGTCCCGTAAACGATCCCATGCAGAGGAATCAGTCGCAAGCAACGCCTTGGCATCGGCAGACGCATCGGCCAGCGCGTAAACTAGATCAGGATTTTCGGCGAAAGTCTCACCGTGCAAAACATAGCCCAACAACGGTGTTTCAGGATCTAACCCCAAAGCCTCTGCGGCCGTCGAAACATCGATCAGACTGTGCATCCCGCCCGCTTCCATTTTCGCGGCCCAATGCCAGAAATTGATCGCGCCTTGAGTTTCACCTGAAAGGGCCGTTTCGGCAATCAGAGGCGGAGCGCCAAAAACCTGTTCAGTCTGCGCAACGAGGTCCATGCCGTACTCTTGCTGCGCATAGGCACGCAGGATCAGCCAGCTTTTATCAAGAGGCCCGCCAGCAATCCCGATTTTTGCGCCGTTCAGGTCGGCCAAGGTCTGTGCTGGGCTGTCGTCTTTCACCAACAGACCACCTACCGCTTTAGAGTATGGAATAAAAACCAGATCAACGCCGGCTGCTTTTTGACGCGCAACCCAGAGCCAATCCGACACGATTACATCCGCTTCACCGCCTAAGAACGCGATCTGGGACGCGTTGCCACCGCCCATGCCCGTCACTTCAAGGTCAAAGCCGTGATCCGCATCGAATCCGTAATGGGTGATCGTGTCCAGCTCCCAGTTCACTGTGCCCGATTCCATGACCGCAGCACGCAAAACTGGGGTTTCGGCAAAGGCCGAAGAGGCTGCAATCACGGCACAAACAGCCGCTGAACCCAGCGTCTTGAGTAAAGTCATTTATTCCTCCCTAGTTGAAGGAACACTATCAGCGCACAGCTTTGCGGAAATACGACCATAGGCGCAATTGCTGCAGTTGCATCTACGACCATAGCTACGACCATGGTGTAATTCCCCTTGGATTAAACGCTCCCAATACTTGCGGCGGGGAGGAAGTGCGGAGTCCATCCGTCCTTCTTAAGACCCTCGAATTCGAGAACGGGAGGAACAGATGAAGCGTTTCATCATGGCCGCGTCGGTCAGCCTTATGGCACTGGCATCAACGCAGGCAACCGCACAGGTCACCGAAGAAGAAGTGGCCAATGACCAAACCATTACAGATCAAATCGTGACCAACGGTATGGGTCGTAACCTTCAGCGTTACAGCCCGTTGGATCAGATCAACACTGACTCAGTTCAGAACCTTGTGCCTGCATGGGCGTTCTCGCTTGGCGGTGAAAAACAGCGTGGTCAGGAAACCCAGCCGCTTGTTTACGATGGCATTATGTATGTCACTGGTTCGTACTCGCGCCTCTACGCGATTGACGTCCACACTGGCGAAGAAATTTGGCAATACGACGCTCGTCTCCCCGAAGGTATTTTGCCTTGCTGTGACGTGATCAACCGTGGCGCTGCGATCTACGGCGACAAGATCTTCTTCGGTACTCTCGACGCTCGCCTGGTCGCATTGGACCTGAAAACTGGCGACGTTGTTTGGAACAAGAAAATTGCAGATTACCGCGCTGGCTATTCCTACACAGCCGCACCGCTCATCGTGAACGGCCTTATCATCACCGGTAACTCGGGCGGTGAATTCGGTATCGTTGGCGAAGTCCAAGCACGCGACACAGAAACGGGTGAGCTCGTCTGGACCCGTCCGGTGATCGAAGGTCACATGGGCACCCTGAATGGCGAAGAATCGACCATGACTGGCACGCTCAACGCGACCTGGCCGGGCGACATGTGGAAAACTGGCGGCGGCGCAACGTGGCTCGGTGGTTCGTATGACATCGAGACTGACACGCTCGTCTTTGGTGCTGGTAACCCTGCGCCTTGGAACTCGCACCTCCGCAACGCGGGCACACCTGTCGAAGGTAACGCAGGCGACAACCTCTACGCAGCATCCCGCCTTGGTATCGATCCCGCAACTGGCGAGATCAAATGGCACTTCCAAACGACCCCGCGCGAAGGCTGGGACTTTGACGGTGTGAACGAAGTGGTTGCCTACACCGACCGCGACGGCAACGACCGCTTTGCAACGGCTGACCGTAACGGCTTCTTCTACGTTCTGAACCGCGAAGACGGTGCGTTCGTACATGCAACGCCGTTCGTGCGTGACATTTCGTGGGCTTCGGGCATCGATGAAAACGGTCGTCCGATCTACAACGAAGACAACCGTCCTGGCGATCCGACTGCGGCATCTGATGGCGACAAAGGCGAAATGGTCTTTGCTGTTCCATCGTTCCTCGGTGGTAAGAACTGGATGCCGATGGCCTATTCTCAGCGTACCGGTAACTTCTACGTTCCGTCGAACGAATGGGGCATGGATATCTGGAACGAGCCTGTGACCTACCGCGAAGGCGCTGCCTACCTCGGCTCGGGCTTCACCATCAAACCACTGTTCGAAGACTACATCGGTTCGCTTAAAGCGATCGACCCAGATTCGGGCGATATCAAGTGGGAATACCGCAACGAAGCTCCGCTCTGGGGTGGCGTTATGACCACGGCTGGCGGTCTGGTGTTCTTCGGCACTCCTGAAGGCAAGTTCATCGCACTGAACGACGAAACTGGCGAAGAAGTTTGGTCCTTCCAGACTGGTTCGGGCATCGTTGGTCAGCCTGTCACTTGGGAAATGGACGGCGCGCAGTATGTGTCGGTCGTATCTGGCTGGGGTGGCGCTGTTCCGCTCTGGGGTGGCGAAGTTGCAAACCGTGTAAACTACCTGAACCAAGGTGGCATGGTTTGGACATTCAAACTCGCTGGCTCTTAATCTAGCCAATATGAACTTTTGGAACGCGCCTTCGGGCGCGTTTCTTTGTTTTTGACATAAGACCTTTGTGTCGTAGGAGGATGGCCGCTACCCTGTTAGCCTAGGGTTCCGATAACTCCGGACTCTGACCATGTATCCTTTACGCGCAATGCCCATGACAAACACTTTCGCAACCGCCCTGATCATCGACGACCACCCGCTCTTTTGCGATGCGTTGTCCATGACCCTGCGGACCGTTGCTGCCATTCAGCAGATTGATACGGCAGAGAATCTCGAAACTGGCCTTCGGAAAATAGCGAACGGCGCTACGCCTGACGTCATTGTCTTGGATCTGAACTTGCCGGACGTGAGCGGCCTCGATGGCCTGATCCGCCTGCGCACAGCCGTACCCATAACCCCGATTATCGTTGTGTCATCCATGGCGGACCACCGAATGATTGGGTCATGCATTCGTGCGGGTGCTACAGGGTTTGTCCCCAAACATAGTCAGCGGGATGTGTTCCGCATGGCATTCGACAAAATCGCACGTGGCGAACGCTACGTCCCCGAAGGTGTTCCGCTCGACACAGACCCAAACACACCGCTGACTGACCACGAAGAGGCCATTGCCCGCTTGTCTCGACTGACACGCCAACAGGCCCGTATTCTTCAGCTGATCTGCGAAGGAAAACTTAACAAACAGATCGCTTATGATCTAACAATTGCCGAAACTACGGTAAAAGCACACGTTACGGCGATCATGCGCAAACTGGGTGTCCAAAGCCGCACACAAGCGGTTTTGATGGCACAGGAGGCCAGCTTTGCATCTGTCTTGCACGACATGTCCTGACAGGCATACGATCCCTTCGACTCGCCACCCGCGTGGGTCGATTAGCCAAGGAGGGGGGCTATGGGAGGAAGCGGGAAGTCGTTACTAGATGCAGCGACTCATCTGACAGGAATAGTGAAGTCGGCACAGGTACCTTGTGACGCTAAAGATCCTATTGCCGCACTCAGCGACGCATTGGGCGATGGTCCTTTTGCGCTAGTCATTCTGTTTGCGAGCCCCTGTTCGGACTTTAAATCCGTCGTTGCCGAAGCAACGCAAGCGTTACCAACTGAGCATGTCATCGGGTGCACTACCGCGGGTGAGCTTGGCCGAGGTGGTTATGACGAAAAGACGATTGTAGCGATGGGTCTTCCCGCATCCCATTTCGCGGCTGCACCGATGTTGATCCCCGACCTTGAGGACCTCGATCAACAGGAAATCGTCGGACAAATGATCCGTACGCGGACCATCCTCACCTCGCAAGCACCAGAATGGCAGCATGAATTCGCATTCCTCGCCGTGGATGGTCTATCGGTCAAAGAGGACGAAGTCGTTTCTGCAATTTCAAGCGGACTAGGTCCTGTCCCTTTGTTTGGAGGCTCGGCGGGTGACGGCGACCGTTTTGGTGCCACGCTTGTGTCACTGGATGGTCAAGTCCATGCCCACGCGGCTGTTTTGTGTTTCGTCCGCACGATTTGTCCTGTCCATGTGTTTAGCCTCGATCACCTGAAACCAACCGAAATTCGCATGGTCGTGACAGAGGCCGACCCGAAACGCCGCATCGTCCGTAAGATCAATGCAGAGCCCGCCGCGCGCGAATATGCGCGGTTGCTCGGCAAAGACCCTGAACAACTATCCGCCTTTACCTTTGCAGCCCACCCCGTGGTCGTGCGCTTTGGCGGCACGCATCATGTTCGCGCCATCCAGCGTGTCTTGGACAATGGGGATTTGGTGTTCTTCTCAGCCATCGACGAAGGGCTGGTCCTCGCGCTTGCCGAACCAGAGGACATGGCCACCCATTTGGAACGGGAACTCAATGCCATCGGAAAAGGCCGTAAACCTGATGCGATTTTTGCCTGCGATTGTATCTTACGACGGGTAGAAGCGCAGGAAAAACAGGCGACGACGGCTTTGTCCCAGATTATGGCGAACAATCGCGTCGTTGGGTTCTCCACCTACGGCGAACAGATCAACAGTATGCATGTGAACCAAACGATGACAGGGGTGGCGATTTTTGCGCCGGATGGTGAATGACACCCAATTCGCTCACTCTGATCGACCTATCTGAACCTATTGAACGGCAGCGAGATAAGCTACTGAAAATCTGTGATGCGCTGATGCAGCGTGTCGAACAGAATCACGACGACCGCAGCGCGGCATATACCCAGTTCCAGCGTGCAGTCCTTTTGGAAGAGCAGGTCCGCGAACGCACCCGCGACCTCGAACATGCGCTCGACCTTTTGAACGAATCCAACGCGCGCCTCGCAACGGCGAACCTCGAAACCGAACGCGCCCGCTCTGACCTCGCGAACGCGATTGAAACGATCCAAGAGGGCTTTGGTCTTTTTGACTCGGACGGGACACTCATTATGTGCAACAGCCGTTTCGGCATGCACATGCCCGACATTCGCAGTCAGTTGCGCCCTGGGCTTAGCTTTAACGACTATGTCGGGATGGTGAGCCGTAGCCGATACCTCCACTTGCCCGACGGTTCATCCGCCGAGGCATGGGTGGCGCAACGGATGCTGCGCCACGGCGAAGAACATGTGATGTTCAACGTCCGCATGATCTGGGATCGCTGGGTTCAGGTGAGCGAACACCGCATGGCTGGTGGGCAGACCGTGGTCATGCAGACCGACATTTCCGACATCATTCGGATGGAGCGGATGGAGCGTGGTCGTCTGATGGATGATCAGGCGAAACTGATCCGCGCAACGCTCGAACACATAAACCAAGGCGTCGGAATTTTTGACCACAATCAGCGGCTCGTGGGGTTTAACCAACGGCTTGCGCACCTCATGTCCATCCCCCTGACCCAAATTCGGATCGGACTGGATTTCGAAATCATTCTCAAACTCATCGAGAACGATATCACAATCGAAGGTGATGTGACGGGTGGTGGCTTGATGCGCTGGGTCACGCGGACCGATCCGCGCCCGCCGCTCAGATTCGAATTTAAACGCGGTGAAACCCGGTGGTTTGACCTCTTCGCGGAAGAGATGCCCGACAAGGGCTTCGTGATTTCGATCACCGATATCACCGCTGAAAAAGATGCGGCGCGCGCGCTGTCGCTCGCCAATGAATCGCTCGAACAGCGCGTGACGGAACGCACCCTCGAACTCGAAGATGCGCTGGCGGTAGCGGAACGGGCGATTGCATCACGCTCACGCTTTGTGGCGGCGGCATCGCATGACCTTCTGCAACCACTGTCCGCTGCAACGCTCTATTTGTCGTCAATCGGCGAGGAACTCACGGATCCACGCCACAGTGAAGTCGTGAGCAAAGCGCAGAATGCGCTGACCTCTGTCCAAGACATCATCGAAGCCCTCTTGGACATTTCCAAACTAGAATCAGGACGTGCTGCGGTTGATATTCACCAGATCGATCTGGGTGCACTACTTCGCCAGCTGAGAGACGAGTTCGAACCAATTGCTGCGAAAAAAGGACTACGGCTCAAGGTCCTGCCCTCTGATCTAAGGGTCAAATCAGATGCGACCTACATCCGACGCATTCTTCAAAACCTGATTTCCAACGCAGTTCGCTACACCAACGAAGGCACAGTTCTGGTCGGCACCCGCAGAACACGTCGTTCGGTGCGGGTCGAGGTGTGGGATACTGGGCCGGGGATTCCAGCCTCTGAACACGAAACGATTTTCAAGGAATTCCACCGCCTCAACGCGCGATCCTCTGCATCCGAGGGCCTCGGTCTTGGCCTGGCCATCGTAGACCGCGCATGCGCATTGTTGCGACATCCGCTGACAGTCGAGTCGACTGAGGGCAAAGGCACTGCCTTTAAGGTCACAGTCCCGCTTGCTGACGACACAACACATATTCCGCCATCACGGCTCTCCGTGCCCGCTCAAACGGCATGGCGGCACGACGGGCTTGTTGTTTTGCTCGTCGAGAACGATTTGGACATGCGCCGCGCGTTAACGCTGCTGCTGGAAAAGTGGAACGTTGAAGTCCTCGACGTATCATCGGGCGAAGAAGCCGCCCGATTGATCACCGAAATCGACCTCGCGCCCGATGCGATGCTCATCGACTTCCAGTTGGATAATGGCGAATTGGGAACCGACGTGATCAAGCGGTTGCGCAGCCTTATCGGGCGCGTTCCAACACGCCTGATCACGGCAAATCGAAACATCGATGTTCAAGCCTTAAGCGCGAATATCGGCGTTGAGGTTTTGAACAAACCGATCGATCCGATCTCGCTTCACCTGTTTCTCGAAACGGCTGGGTCGAGGAATTAAGCGTCGTATCCGCGGTCAATCTCGCAGAATTTCACGACGGCCGTTTCCGAACCTGATGCTTTGTGTTGGCGATGCAAAACATCATAGACGCGATGGCGTTTGGTCTGACGATCGATGGCCAAGTAGGCCCGAACACGCGGCGATTCCAAACGGGTTTTGGGATGATCGGTGATATGTCGTTGCATGGCATTCTCCTCCTATCGGGATCAAGCCATACCATATTTTAGCGCGAAATGCGATCCATAGCCCATTGAGCGGCGTCCGAAACAGTGGCGTCGGGGTCTGAACACAATGACGTAACGAACGGAATGTAGGCAGCATCCCTCGTATTTCCGATCGCATACAACACGTTACGCACAAATCTGTTTCGCCCAATGCGTTTGATTGGACTGCCCGAGAACTTTGCCCGAAACGCAGCGTCGTCCAGCAAAACCAGTTCGGCCAGATCAGGCGCGATCAAGTCCTCACGAGCTGCATATTTGACCTCCCGCGCCTCTACCGCGAATTTGTTCCATGGACAGGCGGCAAGACAATCATCGCAGCCGTAAATCCGATTGCCGAGCTTTTCCCTGAGGTCGAGGTCAACCGGCCCACTGTGTTCAATGGTTAGATATGAAATGCACCGCCGCGCATCGAGTTGATACGGCGCGGGAAACGCATCAGTCGGGCAGGCCAAAAGGCAAGCAGTGCATGACCCACAGTGGCTTTGCTCTGCAGCATCAGGCTCGAACTCAATCGTCGTGAAAATCGCGCCGATGAAGAACCAACTCCCCAGCTCGCGACCCAGCAGGTTAGTGTGTTTGCCTTGCCACCCAAGACCCGCCGCCTGACCGAGCGGCTTTTCCATCACAGGTGCCGTATCGACGAAAACTTTGATCTGTTCGTCAGGGTAGTGCGATAGCAACCAGCGACCGACGGCCTTTAGGCGCTTTTTGACGACGTCATGGTAGTCTCGGTTCTGGGCATAAACGCTAATCGCAGCCTTATCGGGCTGCCCCACGACCGTCATCGGGTCATGGTTCGGCGTATAAGCTTCGGCCAGCATAATGACCGACTTTGCCTCGGGCCAAAGCGCCGATGGATTGCCACGCCAATTCATACGTTCGGCCATCCACGCCATTTGGCCATGACGCCCTTCGTCCACAAAAACCTGCAGACGATCCGCAATTTCAGGAACTGCATCAGGCCGACACACACCCATTGCCGAAAAACCGGCATCAATGGCGTAGGCCTTTAGCTGGTCCTTAGAAATCAAGGTTTGCATACTGCGGTGACTGCGGGAAACCAGGGATATTGTCCGCGAGGATCGATCGGAACGCTGGGCGCGATTTGATCTTTGCGTACCAGTCTTTCACCACCTCAGAACGGTTCCAATCCACATCAGACACATAGTCGAGGCAGGACAGGTGCGACGCAGCCGCGAAATCGGCCAAGGACAATTCGTTCCCAGCCAACCAGCGGCGTTTTTCCAGCAACCATGTCATGTAGTCCAAATGATACTTGATCGCTTTGGCGCCCGCTTTGACGTTTGAACTATCGGGATAACCCGTGCCCATCAGTTTGCGGAACACACGTTCGCCCATCAGCTTGGATGTGACTTCGTGATAGAACTTGTCATCGAACCACGACACGATACGGCGCACTTCGTATTTGCCGTCCGCGGTGCGCGGCATGAGTGCTGGATCAGGAAACGTGTCTTCGAGGTACTCGCAAATCGCCATGCTCTCGGTCAGCATTTTGTTGCCCATCTTCAAAACGGGCACCTTGCCTGCGGGGTTGCGGCGACGGAATTCAGGATCTTGCTCCCAATACCGTTCTTCAACCAGTTTAACCTCTACCTTCTTTTCACCAAGGCAGAGTCGCACTTTGCGGGAAAATGGGGACAGGGGAAAATGATACAGTACGTTCATCACTAGCTCCGAAAGGTATTGTTCTCTCCATGCCAGCCTCCCGCGAAAGGATCAAGGGAGGACCCCGAAGGAGTCAACGAACTAGCCGGAAGTCGCCGTGAAACAGGCTGCGCGCCCATCGTTCAGAATTGTTGCAGCACCATCCGCGATGCTAGATGCACGGTTGATCAACGCTCGATCTGGACGTGATGCACTTCGGGTCTTTGGCGACGGCAAAACCGCTGCCAGCCGTGCAGCCTGTGTCGCGGTCAATTGCGCGGCATCAACACCAAAATAGTGTTGGGCTGCGGCACCCACTCCGAAAACACCTTCGTCAAATTCAGCAATATTCAGATAGACTTCAAGGATGCGGTTTTTGGACCAAACCAGTTCGACCACAGGCGTCATAAGCGCCTCTAGGAGTTTTCGAAACCAACTCCGATCCTGCCAAAGATAAACGTTTTTTACGACCTGCTGGGAGATGGTGGAGCCCCCACGAGCGCCACCCTGCGCCATTGCGAGCTGAATAGCGGAAACATCCAACCCCCAATGCAAACAGAAATCCGCATCTTCAGCGGCAACAACACTACGAGCCATAACTGGCGCAATGTCCTCCATCGCGACCCATTCGTAATCAACCGATCCCAACCGCCAGCTTTCAGATTGCATATAGGGCGTAATCGGCGGGTTCACGATCGAGAACAGGACAATGACAAAAAGGCCAAAACCAAGAACAGCCCAAAGCGCCCGAAACGCCCAACGCCTCACGCCTGAGCGTAAACGAGCCGCAAGTGATTGCGATTGGACGGGCGATTTGCGACGCGTGGCTTTGGACATAGCCACAGGTATAGTTGGATGTCACCCAACTGCAAAGTCAGCTTTGCAGAGGGTTTTTCCACTACAACATCAACTGCCCGCAATGCAGGGATGGAGGCGGTATTTGCAATCTGTAGGTGGGACTGTCTCATGCTGCCCTCTCAATATTCATCAATCGAAACAATTAAGAATATGAGAGCAGAATTGGTCGATAATTTGAAACAACCTAAGGATATTTTGATCAACCAAAGGTAAATTCAGGGCAAAAAAATGGCGCGACCAAAAGACCGCGCCATTCTAGGGAACTTAGGCGGCTTTGACGTCGAGTTTGACCAAAGTTTGGTTCAACAAGATGTACGCAATCTCACCAAAGGTCACAGGACCAGTGAATCCACCAGTCTTTTTGCCTTCGAGGTCGCCGTAGAGGTAGTTCAGGATGCAGTTACAGGAATACTGACCGACACCAGCTTCACCGATGCTGTTGGCGAAAGCTGCCGCATAGTCTGGCTGCGGTGCAGCGAGCTTGTATTCCATACCAGCAACGATCGGCGCATAGAAATCGACGCGGCCATCCGCAACATCAACGGCTTGAACAGACACGTTAACCATCGAACCAGCGTAGTTCGCCACAAGCGGCAGACGCGTGTCGATCGCATTGTCAGTCAGATACTGCGCGAGGTTCACTTCAACGCCGTTCACTTTTGCAGATCGCGCGGTGAAGCCTGTCTCGGAAAAGACGACCGACATCTCTTCGCCTTGGGTGAAGATGTTCACAATGTCGAAATCAACGGACGACCCAGCAGGCAGTTCAACATGCAACAGCACGGCGGCGTTCTCTAGCTTCGCACCTGTGCTGCCATCTACGACGACAGAGGCTTCGCTGCCAAGTTTGTCGAGATGCACGCCCGTCACCCAACCTACCAGCGGCTGGTCAAAGAGGTCTGCGTCATTGGCACTATCAAGAGCAAAGCGAATGTGCGCATCGGTCATTGCGGGAACGAGGATGACCGTGAAACCACCAGCTTTGTAGCCCTTCGAGATGGTCGCAACTTCGTCAGGAGACACAACGCGAACAGTCGCATCAGTTGCGTCATCAATGGTGGTGCAGAACAGTTTATCCTGAACTACAGCACCGCCATTCTCAGTAACAAAGTATGCGGTCGAGCCACCGATCCACTTACCAGTCGGCAATTGGGCCATAAGATTGCTGCTACCAGCTACGACCAGAACATCACCCGACTGGATACGTTCAGCGGCCTCGGCAACACTCAAGAGTTCGTTTTTCATAATTATAACCTTTGTTACCTTAGATGTTTGCCAAATCAGCCGCCAATTGCGGTTTGGTATCAGTGGTTTGCTGAAGTTCAGTCACAACGGCATCAATTGACGCTGGGTTGTTTTGAACTTCAAGGCGCATCCGCGTAAGCATGATGCGAGTGCCCAGCGATGCCTTTGAAAGGTCACTGTTGCTGGTTAGCAGAGCTTTTAGCTTTGCTGATGGAATAGTGGACATGCCGACCTTCTCCCTAATTAAAAAACAAAAAAGGGGGTCGTTCGTGAGTGCCGAGAACCCCTTTGGGTCCTCAACGGCAGTTGTCTAGCTCGTTTTATATATTAAAAAAATTAGATCTATTAAAAAAAACGCCGGCAGTGTGCTGCCGGCGTTTTCTGCATAGATTATTTTTGGCTGACTTACTCAGCTGGCATAGCCGCAACTTCGTTCGTCAGAGGTGCCTTGAGGTGAACGAGCATCTCTTTCGGGCAAACCTGAACAAAGTTCGCTTTCTCCGTCTCCCAGTGCTGAAGGATTTCAGCGGCCTTGCGGCTACCAGTTTCCTTCGCGTGGCGCTCAACCAGATCTTTCAGCTGAGCTTCCCAGTAATCAACGGTGACTGGGCAGGTGACCAAGGTTTCCATGTTCATGAGAGGCTCATTCGCGCCTTCAGGATCATAGAGGTAGGCCATACCGCCAGTCATACCAGCACCGAAGTTCGGGCCGATCGAGCCGAGGATAACCGCAACGCCGCCAGTCATGTATTCACAACCGTTGGAACCACAGCCTTCGACAACCACTTTCGCACCAGAGTTACGGACAGCGAAACGCTCGCCCGCGCGGCCTGCCGCAAAGAGGTAGCCGTCAGTCGCACCATACAGAACGGTGTTACCGATAATGGTGTTCTCAGATGCAACCAGCGGCGAGTTCATCGGAGGACGTACAACAATTGTCGCGCCCGATAGACCCTTACCGACATAGTCGTTCGCGTCGCCAGAGACTTCGATCTTCAGACCCGGTGCGCCAAACGCGCCGAGAGACTGACCCGCAGAACCTTTGAGTTTCACCGTCAGGTGATCGGGCTGCAGCGAGTTGCGCATACCGAAGTTCTTAACGATGTGGCTCGACGTGCGCGTACCGATGGTCCGCAGGGTGTTCTGAACAGCGTATTCCAGCTGCATCTTCTCACCATCGCGCAGGAAGCGCTCGGCGTCCTTAACGATCTCAGCGTCCAGTGTGTCTGGAACAACGTTCCGCGGTTTGTTCAGGTCGTATTTGATCTTTTCCGCGCCATCGACCGTGATCAACAGCGGGTTAAGATCAAGATCGTCGAGGTGAGCAGAACCACGGGATACCTGTGTCAGCAGATCTGCACGGCCCATAACCTCGTTCAAGCTACGCGCACCGATCGACGCGAGGATTTCGCGAACTTCGGTTGCGTAGAAAGTGATCAGGTTCACGACCTTCTCTGCGGTGCCGGTGAATTTGGCGCGCAGTTCAGGGTTCTGGGTACAAACGCCAACTGGGCAGGTGTTCGACTGGCACTGACGCACCATGATACAGCCCATCGCGATCAGAGCAGCCGTACCGATACCGAACTCTTCGGCACCCATCATTGCTGCCATGACGATGTCACGACCTGTCCGCAGACCACCATCGGTCCGCAGGGTAACGCGGTCACGTAGGTTGTTCATCGCGAGCACTTGATGCGCTTCGGTCAGACCCATTTCCCACGGCAGACCCGCGTATTTGATCGAGGTCGCAGGCGAAGCACCTGTACCACCGTTGTGACCCGAGATCAGGATGGTGTCGGCTTTCGCCTTCGCAACACCAGCCGCAATCGTACCAACGCCCGAGGACGCAACCAGTTTCACCGTAACCTTAACAGTCGGGTTGATCTGTTTCAGGTCATAGATCAGCTGAGCAAGGTCTTCGATCGAGTAGATGTCGTGGTGCGGCGGCGGTGAAATCAGCGTCACGCCCTTGGTCGAGTGACGCAGACGTGCGATCAGGTCGGTCACTTTCATGCCAGGCAGCTGACCACCTTCACCCGGTTTCGCACCCTGCGCGACTTTGATCTCAAGCTCTTCACAGTGGTTCAGGTATTCGGCTGTTACACCGAAGCGACCCGAAGCTACCTGTTTGATCTTTGCCGAAGGGTTGTCACCGTTGGGCTCAGGAACAAAGTGTGCTGGATCCTCACCACCCTCACCAGAGTCGGACTTCGCGCCGATGCGGTTCATCGCAACGTTCAGCAACTTGTGTGCCTCAGGCGACAGTGCACCAAGCGACATACCAGGCGTTACGAAACGTTTACGGATCGAAGTGATCGATTCAACTTCTTCGATCGGAACTGGCTTGCCCATCGGCTTGATCGCCAAGAGGTCGCGCAGGTGGATCGGCGGGTTCGACTGCATAACGGTCGAATATTGTTTCCACAGCTCATAGGAAGCGCGGTCACAGGCCGACTGCAACAGGTGCATAGTCGACGCTTCCCAAGCGTGCTTTTCGCCCGAACGACGCGATTTGTAGATACCACCGATCGGCAGCACGTTTGCGCCCGACTTCCAGCCTTTTGCATGCACTTCTTCCAGCTTGTGCTGGATACCGTGCAGACCAATGCCCGAAATGCGGCTGTGCATACCTGGGAAATATTCCGCAACCATTGCACGCGACAGACCAACGGCTTCAAAGTTCAGACCACCGCGATAGGACGCGAGAACCGAGATACCCATCTTCGACATGATCTTCAGCAGACCAGCGTCGACAGCAGCGCGGTAGTTTTCAACTGCGTCTGTCAGCGACAAATCGATCAAGCCACGTTCAATACGATCCGCGAGCGAGTCTTGTGCCAGATAAGCGTTCACGGTGGTCGCGCCACAGCCGATCAGAACCGCAAAGTAATGTGGGTCGATACATTCAGCCGAACGCACGTTGATCGATGTGAACGTCCGCAGACCTTTGCGGGTCAGCCACGAATGGACCGCCGACGTCGCGAGGATCATCGGCATCGGAACTTTGTTTTCGTTCTGATGTTCGTCGGTCAGAACGATGTGACCAGCGCCCGAACGCACCGCATCTTCTGCCTCGGAACGAACGCGAGCCAGGCCCTGACGCAGGGCTTCCTGATCCGATCCAGCTTCGAACGTACAATCAATGAACGCAACGCTATCGCCGAATTGTTCGACCATTTTGTCGAATTCAGCATTGCCAACAAACGGGCTTTCCAGAACCAGAATTTCGGTCTGCGAGCTGTCTTCGTCGAGCACGTTCTTGAGGTTACCGAACCGCGTCTTCAACGACATCACGCGTGTTTCACGCAGCGAGTCGATCGGCGGGTTGGTGACCTGAGAGAAATTCTGACGGAAGAAGTGCGACAGCGGACGGTACTGTTTCGACAGAACCGCAGACGGCGTATCGTCACCCATCGACGCGATGAGTTCCTTGCCGTCCTCGGCCATCGTTGCCAGAACCTGCTCAAGCTCTTCTAGTGAATAGCCAGCAGCAACCTGACGTTTACGCAGTGCGTCGCCAGAGAACAGGGTCTTTTCTTCGACATTGCCCATCAGATCGGTCAGATCGACGACTTTCTCGATCCAGTCACCGAACGGCTGCGCAGATGCGAGTTTGTTCTTCATCTCGACGTCGTGGTAGAGCTTGCCCTCTTTCATATCGACAGCAATCAACTGACCCGGACCGAGCGCACCTTTTTCAACAACGGTCGCCTCATCGGTCGGCACCATGCCAACTTCGGAACCAGCGATCAGCTGGCCGTCGCCAGTAACAACATAACGCAGCGGACGTAGGCCGTTACGGTCCAGACCACCGCAAACCCAACGACCATCGGTCATGGCGAGAGCAGCCGGACCATCCCAAGGCTCCATCACAGCGTTGCAATAGGAATACATGTCCTGCCACGCCTGCGGCATGTCTTCGCCCTGCTTCGACCATGCTTCGGGGACAAGCATCGTCTTCGCCATCGGAGCGTTGCGACCAGCACGAACGAGAACCTCAAACACAGTATCCAGAGCACCCGAGTCGGAGGTGCCAGCAGGGATAATCGGTTTGATGTCTTCAGCCATGTCACCAAAGGTCGAAGAAGCCATGCGAATCTCGTGGCTCTTCATCCAGTTGATGTTGCCTTTGATGGTGTTGATCTCACCGTTGTGCGCAAGCATGCGGAACGGCTGAGCCAAGCGCCACTCAGGGAAGGTGTTGGTCGAATAACGCTGGTGATAAATCGCGAAGGCCGATTCAAAACGTGCGTCCATCAGGTCTGGATAGAATTCCGCAACCTGCTCTGCCAGCATCATGCCTTTGTAGATGATCGAACGGCAGGACAACGAACAGAAATACAGCGACGGGATCTGTGCTGCGAGAGCTGCTTTCTCGATCCGACGACGGATGATGTAGAGTTCGCGCTCGAACTGCTCTTCGTCGATGTCCTTTTCACAACGGATCAGGATCTGTTCGATCTCAGGGCGGGTCGCGTTCGCTTTCTCACCAAGGCAATCAGTTTTCACCGGAACGTGGCGCCAGCCGTAGATGTAGTGACCCATACGGAGCACTTCGGACTCAACGATCGTGCGGCAACGCTCTTGAGCGCCGAAATCGGTGCGCGGCAGGAACACCTGACCAACTGCGATCAGTTTGTTCATGTCTGGCTCGTGACCGGTGCGACGGATTTGGTCGTAGAAGAAGGTCACAGGAATCTGAACGTGGATACCCGCGCCGTCACCCGTTTTGCCGTCAGCGTCGACAGCGCCACGGTGCCAAATCGCCTTGAGCGCGTTGATCCCGTTATCGACCACTTTGCGGGACGGTTTACCATCCAGCGCAACAACAAGCCCAACACCGCAGGACGAATGTTCGTCGTCGGTACGGTAGAGGCTGTTCTTCGACATCCACTCGCGCTTTGCCTCTTCGGCTGCGACCCAGTTTTCATCATAGATGGTCATGAGGCATCTCCTTGGAATTCAGGACATTGTCGGGCGCAACCGTCGCGCAACCGCAGTCATGATTAGTAATCAGGTTCATGAACGCACCGCCTTGGACAGCGTAGCGCCACAGTCATAGATCGGGGTCATGGACAGAAACCCGCCCTCGCCCGGAAAGATAAAGTCGACAGGGCGGTGATCTTGGGTGATCTTTTCGCCGCTGGCGGTCGTGAATGTACGCACACCAGATAGGAACGTGCGCCATTCGGGATGGACGTATTCGTTGCCTTGAACAGTTTCGATGTCACCGTTGGAGCGTTCGATCTGCACCACAAAGCTGGTGACCAGAACATCAACACCATCGATAGTTTCGGTTTCGCCGGTCAGCTGGTCTTCACCAATGTATTGGGTCGCCCCGTTTACATCACCGTTCGTGAAAAACTCGAACGTGTCGCCGCCTGTTGCCAACAACTCGGTCAAGGACGCAGGGTCGAGAGCCCCCGCCATCAGCCGCGTTGTTTCACCACGGGCAGGTGAAAAACTCTCGATCCATTGTGCTTCGGCGTCGATGATACCCAGATAGGTCATGCCTTCCTGATTGAAATCGACACGCCGCTGATAGCCTTCGGGATCATTTGCACAATGAAAGATGTGAGACACAGTGCAGCTGCGTTTCTGCATGCTGACGTAAGCCTCACAACCTTCGGGCAAAGCAACCTGCTGCGCACCCACGGCAGAGCCAGCGGCACAAACCGCTGTCAAAACCAAGGAGAGGGAGCGCAAACCGATCATCGCAAGCCTTATTCCGCTGCTACCGTTGCCGATTGGTTCAGGTAGGACAGGATGGACTGAGCGCAGTCGCGACCGTCACGGATAGCCCAAACAACAAGCGATGCACCACGAACGATGTCGCCCGCTGCATAAACACCGTCCAGGCTCGTTTGGCCTGTGCCAAAGTCTGCTTTCACAGTGCCCCAACGGGTCACGTCCAGACCATCAACGCCCCAGAGTTTCGGCAGGTCTTCGGGTTCAAAGCCCAGCGCTTTGATCACGAGGTCTGCGGGCTCGACATAGTCAGCACCTTCGATCACTTCAGGCATCTGACGGCCAGACGCATCTGGTGCACCCAGACGCATTTTCTGAACTTCAACGCCAGTAACCGCAGCATCGCCCTCGAAACCTTTCGGCGCAGCGAGCCAGACGAATTCGACGCCTTCTTCCTCTGCGTTTTGAGTTTCGCGCTGCGAACCCGGCATGTTTGCACGGTCACGACGATAGAGACACTTCACCGAGGTCGCGCCCTGACGGATTGCCGTCCGAACACAGTCCATCGCGGTGTCACCGCCGCCAATGACAACGACGTTTTTGCCTTCAGCGTTCAATTCACCCGAATCGTATTCAGGAACATCATCGCCAAAGTTCTTGCGGTTCGACGCGGTGAGGTAATCGATCGCACGAACAATACCAGATGCGTCAGAGCCCGGAGCAACCAGATCGCGGGTTTTGTAAACACCTGTCGAAATGAGGATCGCGTCATGTTTTCCACGGATCGCATCAAAAGTCAGATCTTCGCCAACGTTACAGTTCATGACGAACTCAACACCTGCTTCTTCCAACTGAGCGATGCGACGCATCACGACGTCTTTTTCCAGCTTAAAGCCAGGGATGCCGTAGGTCAGCAGACCGCCAGCGCGGTCGTAACGGTCATACACTGTGACCTGAACGCCTTGGCGACGAAGAACGTCAGCCGCAGCGAGGCCCGCAGGACCAGCGCCTATGATGCCAACAGATTCGCTACGCTCTGCGGCAGGAACGATCGGTTTAACCCAACCTTGTTCCCACGCGGTGTCAGTGATGTACTTCTCAACCGAGCCAATGGTGACAGTGCCGTGACCGGACTGTTCAATAACGCAGTTACCTTCGCACAGACGGTCTTGCGGGCAAATGCGGCCACAGATTTCTGGGAAGGTGTTTGTCGCTTGGCTGATCTCATATGCTTCTTGCAGACGGCCAGAGGCAGTCATGCGGAGCCAATCAGGGATGTTGTTGTGCAGCGGGCAATGCGCCTGACAATAAGGCACACCACACTGGCTACAGCGGCTCGCTTGCTCTTCTGCTTTCGCAGCAGCGAACTCGGAATAAATTTCGTTGAAGTCCTCACGACGAACTTCCGCGCCACGCTTTTCGGGCATGTCACGGCCAACCGTCACGAACTTTAGCATCTTTTCAGTAGCCACAGGCATCCCTCCGCAGTCTTCTCGGATTTGCTGATTAATTCCTCTCAAAAGAAAAGAAAAGTCAAAAGTGCTGACCTATTTTTCAATCATCAACCTCCGAACACTCTGTAAGTCAGACAATTGATCAAAATTTAGGTAACTTATACTGACCTTTTAAAGTCACCCGAAATAGATCATGACAATCCTCGTAGACATCAAAATCGCTCAAGGTCGGAAATCATGAGTCTCTACTACCTGCTTTTAGTTGCTGTAATTCAAGGACTTACAGAATTTCTGCCAGTATCTTCCTCAGGCCACCTCGTTCTTCTTCCGCATCTTGTCGGAACCCAAGACCAAGGCCCTGCAATTGATGTCGCCGTTCATGTCGGCACTTTGGGCGCTGTCATACTTTTCTTCTGGCAGGATGTGAAAAGTGCGATTTTGGGCGTTCCTCGTATGCTCACAGGGCGAATCGATACCGATGGTTCGAAACTGGCGTTCCTTTTGATGGTCGCCACGATCCCGGTCGTCATCATTGGCTTGATCCTCAAAGTGACAGGACTTGCTGATCAAATGCGGTCCATCACCGTGATTGGTTGGTCAATGCTGCTGTTTGGCGTCGTGCTCTATTATTACGACCAGATCGGTACTGAAGAGAAAACCATTCAGGACTGGACCTTGGGTGAAGCGATCAAACTCGGCCTTTGGCAAGCCGTAGCACTGATCCCAGGCACCTCGCGCTCTGGCATCACGATCACTGGGGCCCGGAAAATGGGCTACAACCGCAAAGACGGCGCTCGAATTTCTATGCTGATGTCGATCCCGACCATCATCGCGTCAGGTGTTCTTCTTGGCGCAGATGTGATCGGTCAAGCAGATTGGGAACTGCTGAAACTGGCAGGGATTGGTGCTGTATTTGCCTTTGGCGCCGCTATGCTTGCCCTGTCGCTGATGATGAAACTGCTGAACACGATCAGCTTTACGCCTTACGTAATCTATCGCGTGATCCTTGGCGTCATCCTCATCGCAATCGCCTATATGTAAAAAGGCGCACCAATGGCGCGCCCCTTTGAATATCCACAAAACCTGAAATGCTTAGCTGTGTTTCAGGTTTTTCGCTGAGTCCTTGATCGCGTCATACTGACCCGACGGACGGAAGCGCCACAGGTAGTCAGGCAGCACCGCTTCCATGTTTGTCGGAACAATGCCCAGCGCCTCAAAGCCCTGAGCACCTTCGCTCACAACGTTGTCGACACGTAGGTTTTTCACCTGATCACTAGTGATCGGTGCTTTGACGATGCCGAGCGACAGCGCTTGCCCAATGCCACCGAAGGTCGCGATCAATTTTGCGATTCCAAACGGAATGTTGAGAACCAAACGGCGACGATGAACGATTGTCAGCATCGTTTCCATCAGCTCGCGGAACGTCGCGACGACAGGACCACCCAGTTCATAGGTGCCCGACGCCACATCACCGACGACAGCTTTGACTGCAGCCTGAGCCACATCATCCACCCATACCGGCTGGAATTTTGTGTCCGCGCCAACGACAGGCAGGATCGGACCGAAACGGGTCATGCCCGCGAAGCGGTTAAAGAACTCGTCTTCAGAACCGAAAATGATCGACGGACGCAGAATGATTGCCGAAGGGAATGCTGCTAGAACCGCAGCTTCACCAGCCGCTTTGGTCTGAGCATATTCGCTGTCCGCATCCGCATCAGCGCCGATCGCAGAGATCTGAACCAACCGTGCAACGCCATTTTCGGCAGCCAGACGTGCAACGCGAGCCGCGCCTTCTGCCTGGATCGATTGGAATGTGTTGCGACCCGACTCAGCCAAGATACCGACGCAGTTCACAACGGCATCCGCGCCATCCATGACCGCCGCAACGCTCGCATCATCGCGAATATTGCAGAAAACCGGCTCGACCTGACCAACAGCGCCATACGGTTTAACGAACAGCGCCTCATTGGGATCGCGAGTTGCGACGCGCACGCGCCACCCCTGCTGAGCCATACGACGTGCAATATAACGACCGACGAAACCCGATCCGCCGTAGATTGTGACAAGCTTGGACATGGAGCGCCTCTTTCGAAAACTTGGCTTGGTTTACCCCTCGGGCCCTTGGCAGACAAGGCGCAATCGGGGTTTTGCATTTTCTTCATGAAATAGCATTGACAGTGCCACGCGCCACTCGTAGAAGCCCGCCACCATCTGTGCCCAGATGGCGGAATTGGTAGACGCGCTGGCTTCAGGTGCCAGTGACCGCAAGGTCGTGGAGGTTCGAGTCCTCTTCTGGGCACCATAAAACTCCCCATCTCATGTTTTATGGAACAAACTACGCCTAGTACGGCGTGTTTCCGCCGTTTTCGCAGACATCTGCGCTCCATCCCGAGGTTGCGCGATAGCGACAGCAGGACTAGACCCGTTCCAAAGCCTTAGGCCAAAGACTCTGGAACGATATTTATGGCGAACCTCCTGTATCAGAATGACCTCCCCGACGGACTAGACCTCGGGAACATCGTCGCGATTGATTGTGAAACGATGGGTCTGAACCCGCATCGTGACCGTCTTTGTCTTATTCAGATGTCGGGCGGCGATGGGAACTGCCACATCGTTCAGGTCGCCTTTGGTCAGACCGAAGCGCCAAATCTGTGCAAAATGCTGACCGATCCAAACGTCCTGAAACTCTTCCATTTCGGCCGTTTTGATATCGCAGCGATGTACAAAACCTTTGGTGCGCTCACAGCTCCAGTCTATTGCACAAAGATCGCGTCAAAACTGATCCGCACGTTTACGGACCGCCATGGTCTCAAAAGTCTTCTGCAAGAACTCCTGAGCGTCGATATTTCCAAGCAGCAACAACAGAGCGATTGGGGCGCGGAAACACTTACCAACGCGCAGTTAGACTATGCCGCGTCGGACGTACTGTATCTTCATCGTTTGAAAACTGAACTGGATAAAAAGCTCGCCCGCGAAGGCCGCACAGAGATTGCCCAGTCCTGTTTTGATTTCCTACCAACCCGTGCACAGCTCGACATTGCAGGCTGGCCCGATATGGACATTTTTTCGCACTGACATGGATAGAGAAAAGCTCATCAACACCGCCCGCCGCGTGATCGAAGACGAATCGCGTGCGCTAACCGTTCTGGCCGAGACGATTGGTGACAATCTCGCCCAAGCCGCAGAAATGATCCTCAACGCGCCGGGCCGCGTGATCGTGTCGGGCATGGGCAAGTCGGGTCACATCGGGAAAAAGATCACCGCGACTTTGGCCTCCACTGGAACGCCAGCGCATTTCGTACACCCCGCCGAAGCATCGCATGGCGATCTGGGCATGATTACCAAAGGCGATGTCGTTCTGATTCTGTCGAACTCTGGCGAAACACCTGAACTGGCCGATCTCATCGCTCATACGCGCCGATTTGGGATCACGATGATCGGCATCGCGTCTCGCGCAGAGAGTTCCCTTATGCAACAGGCGGACGTTCAGTTGCTGCTCCCGCAGTTGGGCGAAGCCTGCGGTCACGGCGTTGTTCCAACCATCTCGACCACGATGACGCTCGCGCTCGGGGATGCGCTGGCCGTTGCACTGATGGAACACCGCGAATTTGGCGCGGAACATTTCCGCCAATTCCACCCAGGTGGCAAGCTGGGCGCGCGCCTCTCCAAAGTGCGCGATCTGATGCATAAAGACGATACCATCCCACTCATCGAGGAAAACGCAGCGATGGGCGATGCTTTGCTCACCATCAGTCAAAAAGGGTTCGGCGTCGTTGGCGTTCTCAACTCCGATGGTTATCTCTGTGGCATCGTAACCGACGGCGACTTGCGCCGACATATGGACGGTCTACTGGATCATACCGCGGGTGAAGTGATGACCAAATCACCCCGTACCATTGGCCCCGACGCCCTCGCTGAAGAAGCCGTTGCCGTGATGAACGAAAAGAAGATCACCTGTCTATTCGTCGAAGATCCTGTGCAGTCGGGTCGGGTCGTAGGCATCCTCCACATCCACGACTGCCTACGTGCAGGTGTGGTGTAACGGGTGCAAAACGACGCCTACAGCCAGTTCGTCTCTTGGGCAAAGGTGGTTCTCCCCCTGAGCGCAATTGTGCTGTTGTCGACGCTTTTCTTGATTGCCCGAAATGTGGGTGACACAAGCCAGATTCCATATGCCGATATCGAGGAAATCGCGCGACAGCCACGGCTCTCCGCGCCCAAAATGGTTGGCATGAGCGAGACAGGCGGGACCTACACAATTGAAGCAGATGTCGCGCGACAGGACCCCGACACAGATAATGGGCTCATTGCCGAAGCCATTGTGGTCAACATGACCTCCATCGACGGGATTGAGACCACCGTGTCTGCGGGAATTGGGAAACTCGATTCCGATGCAAGGGTTGTCACGCTCGATAACCTCGCTCGGGTGACCACATCCGATGGATATCTGATGGAGACCAGAGGCCTCGTCACATCCCTCACTGATGGTAGTCTAGAAACGACCGATCCGCTTGAGGTCCGCGCTCCGTATGGAAGCCTGACCGCTGGCCGATTGACGATCACGCCAGATTCAGACGAACCGCAGCTAATTGTTTTCAACAATGGGGTCAGGCTGATATATCAGCCCCAACCCGAGGAATAATCATATGTCTTTGAAACGCGGATATTTGTTTGCCCTGTCGCTTTTGCTGGCATCGCCAGCCATCGCGCAAACGAATATTGCGCTGGACGGATTTTCCGCCGATGCGACTGCGCCCGTCGAAATCGCGTCCGAATCTCTTACCGTGAATCGGGACACTGGATCGGCTGTTTTCACGGGCGATGTCGTGATTGCCCAAGGGACCTTGCGCCTATCCGCTGATAGCGTTGAGGTGATCTACCTCGAAGCCAGCGGCGACATTTCCCGCCTTTTGGCCGAAGGTCATGTGATCTTTGTCACCGAAAACGATGCTGCCCAGTCCGATCGTGCTGAATACAACCTCACCGACCGCCGTCTCATCATGACAGGCAACGTTATGTTGACCCAAGGCGCCAGCTCGATTGCCTCAGAACGGATGACTGTGAACCTCGACACAGGCGAAGCGCAGCTTGATGGTCGGGTGCGGACGACGCTCACGCAACAGGACAACAATTGATGACTGACCTCTCTGTCACCGAAGGCGATGTTGGTCTGCAAATCGTCAATCTGCGGAAAAGCTACAAAAAGCGGACCGTCATTCGGGACGTAACGCTGCGTCTCAATCGTGGTGAAGTGGTCGCCCTGCTCGGTCCGAACGGATGTGGTAAGACAACGACCTTCTACTCGATTGCGGGCCTCGTTTCCCCCGAAGGCGGCAAAGTGATCGTGGATGGCCGCGACGTGACTGCCCTACCCATGTATCGCAGAGCCCGTCTTGGCATCGGCTATCTCCCCCAAGAGATGTCGATCTTCCGCGGCCTCAACGTCGAAGACAACATCATGTCGATCCTCGAAATTTGCGAGAGTGACCCAAAGAGCCGCCGTGAACGACTCGAAAGCCTACTCAGCGAATTCAGCATCGAACACCTCCGCCGTGCGCCCGCCCTCGCGCTGTCAGGCGGGGAACGTCGTCGCGTTGAAATCGCCCGCTGCCTTGCTGCGGGTCCGAAATATGTGCTGTTCGACGAACCCTTTGCAGGCGTTGACCCGATCGCCGTAGGTGAAATTCGGCATCTCGTATCTGATCTGAAAAACCGAGGTATCGGCGTTCTGATCACTGATCATAACGTTCGGGAAACATTGGAAATTGTGGACCGCGCATACATCCTTCACGATGGCAAAGTCCTCATGTCTGGCACCACTGAAGACGTGGTGCGCGACGAAAACGTGCGCCGCGTTTATCTGGGCAATACGTTCCGCGTGAACTGACCGATTTTCGCCGCTAGCCGAAGTGGGTCATTGACAAAACTTCGGATCGGTCGTGTCATGAAGGCGATGACACAATTTGTTCCCCTTCGCGTTCCTTCGCAGGCTCACCAGCCTGACGGACGCGCTCAGACCAACTGTCATCTTATCCCACACACCGTCATACCAGCCGCGTTGACTCGCGAATGCTTTTCTATGGTCGTGTAAGCAAGTGAAGAGGAGATACCATGCGTTACCAAATCAGCGGAAAACAAATTGATATCGGCGAAGCCCTGCAGAGCCACGTCAAAACCGAACTCGGTGAGACGTTAGGCAAATACGCAGGTCGACCAACCGATGCGGTTGTTATCTTCTCCAAGTCCGGTCCCGAATTTGTTTGCGAAACCGTTGTCCACCTATCGACTGGCCTCACGGCCCAAGCAAAGTCGCATGCCCATGAAATCTATGCAGCTTTTGACAGCTGCTGCGAAAAAATGGACAAACAACTCCGCCGCTACAAACGTCGGTTGAAGGATCACCACTCCGAAAGGACAACTCCGGTTGAACTTATGGCCAGTTCCTCTTATATCCTCGCCGCAACCGAGGAGTCGGAAGACGAGAGCGAAGCAGCTGTCGCGCCGATGATCATCGCTGAGATGGAAACCAAAATTCCATCCATTTCAGTTGGTGAGGCGGTGATGCAGATGGAGTTGGCCCATAGCACGGTCCAGGTCTTTAGAAACGAAAAACACGGCGGACTGAACGTAGTTTACCGCCGGGAAGACGGAAACATAGGCTGGGTCGATCCGAAGTAATCGACTTATGCCGTCGAAAGGCCCAAGGCGATTTAATGCAACTTTCGGATATTCTGAAGACCGATGCGGTCAAGACAATCACGTCTTCGACCAGCAAGAAACGGTTGTTCCATGACCTCGCCGACTTGGCGCAGAATTGCTACGGCTTTAATGCGTCCGACGTTGTCGATGCGTTGTTGGATCGCGAAAACCTTGGGCCTACTGGCGTGGGACACGGCATTGCCTTGCCCCATGCCCGCTTGAAAGATGCGACCGCCGTGCGCGGCATATTTCTGCGTCTCGAGAAGCCGCTCGACTTTGATTCCGTTGATCGCCAGCCTGTGGACCTCGTGTTTGCACTCTTGGCACCTGACACTGCTGGTGTTGAGCACCTTAAAGCACTCGCTCTCGTCTCGCGCACAATGCGGGACCCTGCAATCTGCGCAAAGCTACGGGCGAATAGCGATCCTGCGACCCTGCACGCTATCTTGACGGAAGTGCAGTCGACACAGGCCGCCTAAGCGCGCCACGCGTCAAAACCAAAACTCATGTAATCGCGTGAATAGGCATCGTTAGATGCCTTTTCCAATTCTGCGTCATAGATGCGTGCCAAACGATCCGCGAAAGGGTCGGTCAGGGATGCAAAATCAGGGGCGTCCGTACGTCCAACAGACGCAGCTAGGTATGCCAAATCCAAGGGAAGTTGGTCTTCGCGGATGATAATGTTTGGCGTCGCGAAATTCGAAAACCCCTGAACAACGGCCCATTGAGAGGCCCATGAGTTATCGACCCTGATCGCCGTCTGCGCCTGCACGTTTGCCTTGAGGAAACTCAGGAACGACAAAAAGGCCGCCCGATGTGCATAGTCGTCGTAAGCCTCGCTCGGAGGGGTGTCTTTTGGAATCGGCACCTTGAACATCTGGCGCAGGGTCTTGCGAATTTCACCATAAACAGGCCCGTCATCCAGCCCGAGGATATGTGTGCAGAACGCAGCGTGGGCGCGTGCCAAGGGATGACGCACTACCGTAAACGCTCTGTGGCCAGGATTAGACCGTTTCCACTGACGCACCGTTTTCTGGGTAAAGCCCTCTATCACAGGAGCACCATCCAAACAGGTTAACCATTCTGCCACAGCAGCCTCTGGCCCACCTTTGATCGGCATATACATCAATGGCGTCTCGGCCGCCGCGATATATTGCGGGATCATGGCCCCACGGCGCGGTTCAAAGTTCGGCGTGCGAGACAGATTGAACCGATCCAAACGCGTGAGCGCCCGCTCCATCGCATCGAAGTTACTCACCTTCTCAGATATCGGCTCTGGGTTCTGTTTCTTGAGCGTCTTGTCAAGAGCCTCAAGCCGTGCATCAGTGCCAAGGAATGCTGCGAGGCCGTTCATCACATCGACGTCTTGCAGGTCCTCGTAGGCCACATAGAACGCTGTTTGACCCGTCTTTTGCAGGCTGTTGAGGAGGTAGATTTGAAACTCCTGTAACGCCGTCAGGTGGTTTTCGAACTCTTCGGCATTGAAGGCGACAGTTTCAGATCGAGCGTTCTTAACATTCGTAAGCTTCCACTGCCCCGTCGCCTGCGCGATTTTCCAACTCACATAGCTATCGACAGGATTTCGAGTCAGGACGATCTTTGCACAACGCGGATCAGACAAAGCAATGTCCAAAACGCGCGGATCGTGGTCGTGGAAATAGCGAAAGCCACCTAGCCCGTCGGAAAGCGCTTTGATCGTATCAATCAGATGGTTCGCATTTGCGTCTCGCTGAGCTTGCGACACCCCCAAGATATTGTCTTTGTTCGGGTAGCCGATGAAGTGCGGGTTGAACGCCTCACCGTGGCATTCAATGCCCTCAAAAGCGTTCAAATTCGCTTCGAGGAAATTCGACCCCGTTCGCATTTCGGCAAAAACAATAAAGTAATCGAATTTCGACATAAACTACCGAACCAAATAGGGTTTTCGCGCACTGCGCGGTTCATTCGTGGCCACGGAATCGACTGGAAAATCGCCCATGAGGTAGGGGTGCATCCCCTGATTCTTCAAATTTTGTAGGAACTGCCCAAAGCCTGTTAGATCAACCATCCGGGGGGCTTCGGTCAGACGACGGACGTTCTTGCCGGTGATTTCGTCCACAACAGTTTGCAGCGCTTCCATCGGCGATTCAATGAACTCGGCCATGGTCCAAATACGGACGCGCGCCTTTGTATAAATCGCACGCAGCGCAAGCAGGTGTTCGCTTTCGATCCTCTGCAGCCGTGCGGCCTCTTCGCGGAGGTCTGCAAAGTTGCGGTTCGATTGGAACAAAGGCACGGCCCATGCACCAGAAATAACACTGACCTGTGCGTTAGGATCACGCGCAACGTCCCAGCTGATATCTTGGGTGTCATGTGGGCCGAATTGAAAACACTGACGTTCGCCGCGGGTATTCCAAACAAGGCTCCGCAAGAAGCTTCGCGTGTTGTAGTCCCGCAACTTCGGACAGTCCGACAATGCACCAACAAAAGTCGCCTGACGCCCCTCGAACTCAACCCGTTCCGGTGCAAACAAGTGACCGTGTACCCGCGCACCTGTCGCCTTCGCCAACCAAGGTTCGAAATCCTCGAACAACTCAGTAAAGCCTTCGAACATCGAATAGGGACCGCAGGTTACGCCATTTTCCCAGTCTTGGTTCGGAAAACGGCTCTGCATGTAAAGACCCGCGCGACCACGGGTTCGACGATCAACCGCTCGGGCAAAAATTCGATCGATTTTACCGGGGTTCGGTTCAGCCGCCTTTAGGCCCGCCGACGGTCCAAGGAAGGCGTCATACAAACGGTTCGCATGAGGCCAAATCTTACGCGCCACAAAACAATCAGACCGCCGCAAAAGCTGCAGGTGGTCGTCGTAGAAAATGTGCGGCTTCCCTTGGAAATCGAATTTCGACAGGGTCAGCGAACGGCTCTCAACGTTTGGTGAATACAAACGAGACAGCGTTTGGAAATAGCTCTCGTCGGGGATCCAAACCTTCTTGAAATACAGATCATAAGTAGGTCGATCTGGGTCTTCGAGGATCGCAGACAACGTCTGACGCGTCAGGCACCACCATTGCGACCCCATATGCGGGACGATGCCCTTGGGGATTTTACGTTTGAATTTCACGCGGCGCTGCAGGTCCACGTAGAAATCGAACAACTGCCGCTGGGTCTTCCACGAAAACGGAAACCGCAGCGTGAAACGTTCGTGATCAAGCCCGCCGACTGTCCAAGGCACGTCAGCCGTTGTCGCGCTCTCGATAAAATCAACGCGTGGACGTTCGGTCAGATAGTCGTGCAGTTCATCAACGGGCCGCAAAGGCAAGCACGAGCCAGATGCCAAATAGACATGCGTAACCGACGGATGGTCCCGCAGGATTTTTTCGCTGGCCTCTTGGGTCGCGGCAACGATGCCCCACGTTCCCCATTCACATTTGTGACGGGGCGAGAAAGTCACTTCTGGCATGTCCGACACGGCACTTACGAATTTGTCGTAGCGCGCCTTATTCACCTTGGCGTCGACATGGACAACGACAGGGCAACCGCTTTTCACCCAATTGCGGATCACCTGCTCTGCACGATGCAGCGCGGTGTGAACCAGCATAACTACCCCAACCTGCGTCATGCCCAGTTCCCCTTGGACATAAGGCCCAGAATTTCGAGCTGACGCCAGTTGATGTATTTTTCGGACCACTTGCACCACAAATCGGTGTTGTCCTGTAGCCCTGCGACGTAGGCCTTATATTCGTGGCTCGCCGCGTAATGTTGTTTACGCGCGAGTTCCTCGTGGGCTTTCACGGTCAGCGTATCGAGGAACTTTGTATGGAGCAGAATGCCCGATGCCTTTTCGCCACCCCATTCATCGTAAACGAGGTTCAGGCCACGCGGGAGCAGCATGTGAGTGCTGCTGACATAGGCGTAACGACGATCCCATTTGACCAGTGGAACTTTATTCAACGCGGGTGCACGCTCTGGGTTATCTTGGAAAAACGCCCGCGCCCGTGGACCACCTTGGATCCAAAGGTTGCCGAATGACGGGTTCCGCTGGATGGCGTAATTTCCGCTATCAAACCAGTTTGCGATCTCTAGGGGGTCATCACCGCGGCGGTATGGGATCGCCGAAATAGGCCCCTTCGGGTACATATCCAACAACATGGCCGAGAACGATTTGATCGATGACGCGTCTAGCCAATCGGTCAAAGCGCGAATAGGTCGCGTATCGCAGAACGGGAAAACAAACAGTTCGTCTGGATCGACGACCAAAGTCCAATGCCCGTGGCCGTAGCGCATCAACAGCCAGTTCACCCAGTCGATGCCAAAGCGGGACCGCTTATAGCTTTTACCCGTCGACCAAATCGAAACGTCCGACTGATCCGCAAGATACTCTCGCCCACCATCATCGCTATCGTTGTCGATCATCAGAAAGTGGTTAACGCCGAGGTCACGGTAATACTGCAGGAAATACGGCAACCGCACGTCTTCGTTGCGCAGCGTCGAGACAAGCAGGATGTCGCTTTTGCGGATTTGAGAGGTGCGATCTGCGATAGGCGTAAGTTCGTGACGCTTGCGCAGCGCACGAACGAGCCAGCGGCGACGCTGAACCCTTAGCCTGTATGATCTCCAAAGCCCCAAAACGGCCCCTTACCTAGTCAGCTTTCAAGCGAAGCTGTCGCTACTCCCAACACAGCCGCAAAGTGATCGTCCCACTTTGGCAATGATACGTAGGCAACCCGCTCCCCGTCTTCGTTTGTCTTTAATTCGTTAACGGTTTCCCGCCAAGAATAGTTATCTTGTGGGTCTAGGTAAACAATCCGATCACCCAAGGTTTCGCGGTAAACGGGTAAATCTGCGCAAACGACAGGCGTGCCCAGCGCGGCAGCTTCAATTGGGGGCATCCCGAAACCTTCTGCAATCGACGGAAAGAGCATCCCCTTAGAACCATGCACGACCGCCGCGAGAGCAGAATCGCTTAGATCGGGCACTTCGATCACATCGGGCACACCACGATCCAAAGCCTCAAAGACCGTTTGGTTCAGCCAACCACGGTTGCCACAGATCAGCAAAAGAGGTCGCTCTTCGGTATCCAAAGACTCCCAAACCTCAAGCAAGAGAGAATGATACTTCCGTGGTTCAATGGTGCCGACTGTCACGAAATACGGCCGAGACAGATCAAGATCTGGCGGAATTTCAGCATACCGCGGCATCACGGGGTCAATACCTGGATGCGCCACAATGATCGGCGGAACACGCCCGTGCCGCTGCAAATGTGGTGTGAGGCTATCGTTCGTGACCTTGGACACTGCGATCACACGGTCGGCTTCTTCGGACACGACACGCAGTTGCCGATTGAAGTCGGTGACGGTTTGCGGACGCTGAACCTCTGGATAATCCAACGGGATCGTATCGTGGATCATCACGTGGACACGCGCATCGACGCTTAACTTGAACGCAGAAACGAATTCGAACTCCAAATTCGTATGCCCAACAATGTAGAGATCGACACCTTTGGGCAGATGCTCTGATAACATCAACGCCAATCGGCTTCGTCCACAACGGGCCACACGATGCTTGCGAACAAAGCTTTGAGCTGCCTGAACACGCTTTGGCATCTTGAACCTAAGACGCGAAAGAAGGTCTGATTGCCCCCACTCACCTTTCAACGTCGCCCGAAGAATGGATTGCCCACCAGAACGATCCAGCAAAACATATCCATAGGACGTTCGGGCGATGAAATAGCAGGGGACATCATCCGCTAGGAAACGGCGCAGATACGCTAGTTCGACACGATCAACACCCGTCAGGACTCGACCCGCACGCCCAACCAGACGTGTGATGTCCAGAACCCTGCCTGAAGCGTTATTTATTATAGTGTCCACTTTGGTGCCAACGCCACGCGTCTGTAATCATTTGACGAAGTGTAGACCGAGACGGCGCCCAACCCAACTCCTCAATTGCACGCGTGCTACCTGATACCAATTTCGTTGCATCACCGGGTCGACGATCCCCTTCGATCATCGGGACCTCTTTGTTCGTGACCTCGGCAGAATGCGCCACGACCTCGCGGACGGAAAAGCCGCTGCCGGTGCCTAAATTGAACACCCGACCATCTTTGCCATCTTCGAGCCACTTAACGCCCAACACATGCGCATCAACGAGATCGCAAACGTGAACATAGTCACGAATGCAGGTGCCATCAGGCGTATCGTAATCGGTGCCAAAGATCGTCAACGCCGCGCGCTTACCGTCAATCGCGTCCAACATGAGCGGAATGAGGTGCGTCTCTGGCTGGTGGAATTCGCCAACCTCAGCTTCAGGATCGGCGCCCGCGACGTTGAAATATCGGAAAATCACTGACCGCAGGCCATGGCTCTGACCAAAATTGACCAACATATCCTCAATGGCGCGCTTCGATGCGCCATAGGCGTTGATCGGCTGCTGAACACAGGTTTCGTCGAGCGTCACACCATCCTGTTCGCCATAGGTGGCACAGGTCGACGAAAATACGAACTGCATACAACCCGCATCGACAGCGGCCTCAATCAGGTTCAGAGACCCGCTAACGTTGTTGCGCCAATAGCTACCCGGGTCTTTCATGCTATCGCCAACTTGGCTCAGCGCAGCGAAATGCATCACGGCAACGGGTTTATGCTTTGCAAAAACCTCGTCCAAACGCGTGCGATCAAGCAAATCACCGCGTTCAAATGGACCGAATTTTACGGCGTCTTCCCAACCCGTGATCAAGTTATCAAAGGTGACGGGCGTATAACCCGCCGCCTTGAGCGCCTTACACGCGTGCGAGCCGATATAGCCCGCTCCACCCGTTACCAGAACAGTTGTCATAAACTTCGCCCTTAAAGTTGGGCCTGACGAACCGCGTAGAGATCATCAAGATACGTTTCGAATTCACCGCGAAGGTCCGACCGAGCAAGACCAAACGCAACAGTTGCCTGCAAGAAGCCTGCCTTAGAACCGCAGTCAAAGCGTTGGCCTTCGAAACGATAGCCAAACACATTGCGGTTCTGACGTAGCTCTTCGGCGATCGCATCGGTTAGCTGCAATTCACCACCCGCGCCACGATCGATGGTCTCAAGGTTCCGCATCACGTCGGGGGTCAGAATATAACGGCCAATAACGGCGAGGTTGGATGGCGCATCCTCCGGCTTTGGCTTTTCAACCATGTTCTTGACCGAAACAACCGAACCCATATCAGCTTTGACATCCAAAAGACCGTAGGACGACGCCTTCTCCTGCGGGACTTCCATCGCGGCAACCATGCAGCCGCCCGTTTCTTCGTAGGCTTCAACCATTTGCTTCAGGCAGGGTTTATCAGCCGCGATCACGTCGTCAGGCAGCATTACAGCAAAGGGTTCATCGCCAATCAAACGACGGGCACACCAGACCGCGTGACCCAGACCCAAAGCACGGTGCTGACGAATATACGCAATCGCGCCGCTTTCCATGTAGGTGCTCTTCAAAACGTCGAGCAGTTCATGTTTGCCCTTCGCTTCAAGATCAGTTTCCAGCTCGACCGAGCGGTCAAAATAATCTTCGAGCGCAGATTTCCCTTTGGACGTAACGAAGATGAAATCGGTAATACCTGCCTCGCGGGCCTCATCGATCGCGTATTGGATCAATGGACGATCCACGAGAGTCATAATCTCTTTCGGGACCGATTTGGTTGCGGGCAAAAACCGCGTTCCGAGACCAGCAACCGGGAAAATCGCTTTGGTTACTTTTCTGCTCATGTCGTACTCCAATTAACTTGGCTAAATTTTTTAACAGCTGCCGCCTATCACAACAAAAATGCCGTTCACATCGCCTTATTCACAATAAGTAACAGTATCGACACGCTCGGCACGTTTCAGCCCATTGCTACGGAAATTTGTCTCTGATCCCAGCCAATCGGCTCATTTCATGTGCGGTTCGTGACTTTTTTGTCCACAGACGGAACATAGGATCTGACCGATCAGAGCGACCAAACAATCCACCGCGTTGTAACCAGATACCGTCTTCTTGGAACCGAACGTGATGGAACAGAGCCGTTAGGCTGTAGCGGAACACAGTCACGCGGTAGCCTTCTTCGCGAGCCATTCGCGCAGCTGCCTTGACCCGAGACCAGGAATACCAACGCCCGACCAACGCCATGTGCCCTGCATCGCCGACGTCTTTTTCAAACTTCAAGAACGGCTCTTTTGACGGCGAAATAGGCGCTAGTGGAGCGATATTCGCGGTTTCACCCTCAAGCAGACCTTGGGTCATCGTCGCCATGAGCACTGACACATCCTTCGGCTCAATCCGGCCTGCGATCATATGTTCAATCAGTCGGCGGCGTTGCGCTTTGACTTCGGAGTAGATGACCGGACCGTGCTTCGCCTCGGGCAAGTGCTTGCGCAGGAAAACCTTCAGGCTCCGACCGATTGGAAAAAGCGTTGTCGGCGCACGGTCCTCACGGCGCTTATCACTGGCTGCGAAACCATGATGAACCTGAGCACGAGGCACAATCGCTGTTGTCATTTCCAATCCTGCCAGACGCATGTTCAGGTCTGTTTCGTCCAAATAGAACTGAAACGCAGGATCAAAGCCACCTAGCTTGCAGAGTACATCGCGATCAAAGGCCATATTCGTGCCTTCGGTTTTGATTCCTTGCTGTGCTGAACCTTCAACACAAATCGGATCATCACTGTCGAGAAGCAGTTCCTCTGACCACCCGTTCGGACGCACGTCGCGGGCTTTCCATTGAAAAGAAATTCCATTGCGACCGCGCACATAGCCCCCAGCAGCAACGGCCTGACGGCTCGCTATTGGTCCGACGAGGTGGTCGAGCCACGTCGGCTCTAGGATCGCATCGTCATCGATAAACGCGACGATGGTCCCTGCCGCCACCTCAAGCCCTGCATTGCGCGCTGCAGCAATGTTGGCCTCATCGAACGGGATCAACTTGATGCTTTTCGCAAATCCACCCGCTGCCATCTCTTCGCAGCCGCGTTGATCCGCGACCACAACGATTTCGAAATTCGGGTGCAATAGCTGCATCAGCCCCTTCACGCACCGCCGCAAATGCTGCGGGCGGTCGCGGCTGACGACAATTACGCTGACAGGAGCCGCGCTCACGCCGCTCCCATTTTCTTGAGCATCGCTTCGATGCGCGGCACGTCTTCGGGGTTATTCAATTCCCAGAATTGGCGACCACGGGCTTCGACCTCAACGCAGAGAACATGCACGCCACGTTCAAGGAAACGTAGCTGCTCAAGCCCTTCCAGTTTTTCCAACGGGCCAGCAGCCCAGCGCGGGTAAGCAGCCAAAGCCGAAGGACGATAGGCATAGACACCGACGTGGTGGAAAACGGGTGTTTCTTCGTCATCAGCGTAAGTCTTGCCAGTGTAGGGAATGACCTCTTTGCTGAAATAGAGTGCGTTATAGTCGATGCCGAACACAGCGGTCGTGCCACCAACACGCCCAGCGCGGCGATCTTCAAGGAACCCGTTGAGAGCTTCACCTTCGGTCCGCAGAACAGGTGTCGCAACTTCGGCAACGGGGCTCGCCTTGAGGCCCTTGATCAGCTCTTCTACGAACCAATGCGGGGTCAGTGGTGCGTCACCTTGAAGGTTCACAACAACATCGTAACCGCCGCCCAGTTTATCAAACGCTTCGGCGCAACGCTCTGTGCCGTTCTGGCAGGACTCAGAGGTCATAACGACCTCGGCACCGAACGCTTCCGCAGCCTCGCGAATGCGGTCGTCGTCAGTTGCAACGACAACCTTGTCCACGCCTTGAACCATCATCGCGGCTTCCCAGCTGCGCTTGATCAGGCTTTTCGCTTCACCCGTTGCGCCTTTTAGCTTAACAAGAGGCTTCCCCGGATAGCGGGTGGACGCAAACCGTGCTGGGATTACGATGAGTGTGGACACTTAAGCCTCCTTGAGATCAACGCCCGGCGCATAGGCGATAAAGAACGGGTTCGCGAAGCCCTCTTTGCCATAGCGAAGCGGCTGATGGTTATCGAAACGCACAACGTCGCCACCTGCGCCGACCAAGACAGCATGACCTGCAGCCGTATCCCACTCCATCGTGCGGCCAACGCGCGGATAGAGGTCGGCTTCACCCGTGGCAACAAGACAAAACTTCAGCGACGAACCTGCGGACTTTAAATCTTTGGCTTTATACTTCGCCAAATAGTCATCTGTTGCCTGATCACGGTGCGATTTCGAAGCGACGACGAACAGCGCCTCATTGTCGGGTTTCGACACACGAATAGGCTTCAATTCGCCAACGGTTTCTTTGTCGAACGGACCGACTTCTTCGACCGCGTTACCGCCGGCATCGGTGTAGAACAAGCGTTCTTTTGCTGGCGCATAGACAATACCGCGCACAGGCGAACCATCCAGAACATAAGCAATGTTCACTGTGAAGTCGCCGCGGCGGTTGATGAATTCTTTGGTGCCATCGAGCGGATCAACGATCAAAAACGTTGAAACATCTTGGCCATGGCTGTCCGCTTGCTCTTCGGTGACAAGGGCCACATCGGGGAACGCCGCGCGGAGACCAGCGGCGATGATCGCATCAGCAGCTTCATCGGCCTCGGTCACTGGGCTCTCGTCGCTTTTGGTCTTAATTTCAAAGTCAGGACTGTTGTAAACTTCCATGATCTTGTCCCCCGCTTCGAGCGAGAGTTGACGCATCACGGTGACGAGTTTTTCTAAATTCATTAAATTCTCCTGACGGACTGCCCGTATTTACCATAAAATTGATCGGCAAAGTCGTGCCTCTTATGGTAGAGGCTTAAGAGAACGGCAAGAAATTCGTTGATATTCGGGCGTAAGACCCGGCCAGTCACAGGCAAGTTTAAGATGTTCCAAGTCAAGCAACCGCGCACAATGCTGGGGTCCCTCGGGTCCATGCTGGAACTCATCTTCCACTCGACTGTGCGCGAAATTCGCAAGAGCCACCGCAACGCAATCGTCGGCCTGTTGATGAACATGGTGCAGGCGCTCGTTTTTGTTGGTGCGTTCTATGCGATGTTCCAACTTCTTGGCATGCGACGGAGCCAGATCCGTGGCGATTTCCTCCTCTACATTATGTCAGGCGTGTTTCTCTTTCTCACCCATACCAAGGCGATGGGCGCCGTTTTTGGGTCTGGCGGATCGACCTCAGCCATGCTCAAACACGCACCACTGAACTCATTAATACTGATCTCATCTGCGGCACTAGGCTCGCTCTACACACAGGTGCTCTCGCTTCTGACTATCCTGTATCTCTACCACGTGATCGGGAACCCGATCTCGATCGATAATCCCGTTGGCGCGATGGCAATGTTGTTGCTCGCTTGGTTCTCGGGCGTGGCAATCGGCGTGATTTTTCTGTCGGTGAAACCATGGCTCCCCGAGTTCACAGGCATTGCACAACAGATCTATGCACGCATGAACATGATCGCATCGGGCAAGATGTTCGTCGCCAACGCAACGCCGAGCTACATTCTCGCCATGTTTGACTGGAACCCACTGTTCCATTGTATCGATCAGGAGCGCGGATTTGTTTTCGTGAACTACTACCCGCACCACAGCAATTACACTTACCCAATCGTCGTCAGTGTCATTTGCATCACAATCGGCCTCATGGCCGAATTCTTTACCCGCAAATATGCATCCGAAAGCTGGAGCGCCGCTCGGTAATCACGTCACCACCCGCAATGTGACGTTGATCCTACCACCATTGGTCAGCAGCGTTGATGTGTTCGGCTTCACTCGGTCAATGCCGTGAAACAGAAGGCGCGAAGGCCCTCCGAGGACACAGACATCGCCGCTTTCCAACCAGATACTCTCGGTCGAACCACCGCGTGTTTCGTTTCCAATGCGGAACAATGCAGAGTCTCCCAAAGAAATCGAAACCACAGGCGCGCTGAAATCCTTTTCATCCCGATCCTGATGCAAACCCATTTTCGCTGTCGAGGAATAGTAGTTGATCAGACAACTTTCAGGACTTCGCTCTGACCGAGAGACCGCATTCCAAACGGCAAGAACTGATTGAGGAATCTCAGGCCAAGCGACACCTGAGGGGTGCTGCTGTTCGTAGCGATAACCATTTGCATCAGACACCCAACCGAATCGACCTGCGGATGTCATCTTAACGCTCATCGACTGCCCGCTTGCCGTTTTCGGCGTAAAGAACGGAGCCACTTGGGCAACCACGCGCAAATCATCAACCATCGCAGACTGCTCGGCTTTCGATAATAGCCCCTTGAACACGTTGACGCCGCGAACAGTCAGGGTTGGCTCTGGTTGATCCTGCATATCTTTGTTGCCCAAGTTGTTTTTTACCATCTTTGCGGCCCTGCCCCCGTTGCAGGCAGCAATTGTCAACCTTATATACCCGTTGATCCACGGTTCGGACCACTTTCCGAGCCAGATTTAACTCCAGATGGTTCAGGTGCCGTTCACCGGGCCTGGGCAGCTCAAACCGCCTAAGAAGAGGGATTTGAAAAATGGGAAAAGTCATTGGTATTGACCTTGGTACCACGAACTCCTGCGTAGCCATCCTTGATGGTTCCAAACCGCGCGTCATCGAAAACGCTGAAGGCGCACGTACCACTCCGTCGATCGTCGGTTTCACCGAAGACGAGCGCCTTGTTGGTCAGCCGGCAAAACGCCAGGCCGTCACCAACCCTGATAACACCGTATTCGCTGTTAAGCGTCTTATCGGTCGTCGCACCACCGACGCTGAAGTCGAAAAAGACAAGAAGCTCGTCCCCTACGCAATTGTAGACGGCGGCAACGGCGACGCATGGGTTGAGATCCGTGGCGAGAAATACTCTCCGAGCCAAGTTTCGGCTTTCATTCTGCAAAAGATGAAAGAAACCGCTGAATCTTACCTTGGCGAAGACGTGACCCAAGCGGTTATCACCGTTCCGGCATACTTTAACGACGCTCAGCGTCAGGCAACCAAAGACGCTGGCAAAATCGCTGGCCTCGAAGTTCTGCGTATCATCAACGAACCGACCGCTGCGGCACTCGCCTACGGTCTGGACAAAGATGAAACCAAAACCATCGCTGTTTATGACCTTGGCGGCGGTACATTCGACGTTACCATCCTCGAAATCGACGATGGTCTATTCGAAGTAAAATCGACCAACGGCGACACCTTCCTCGGCGGTGAAGACTTTGACATGCGCATCGTCAACTACCTCGCTGACGAGTTCAAGAAAGAGCACGGCGTTGACCTGACCTCTGACAAAATGGCTCTGCAGCGTCTGAAAGAAGCCGCTGAAAAAGCCAAAATCGAACTGTCCTCGTCGCAGCAGACCGAAATCAACCAGCCGTTCATCTCGATGGGTTCGAACGGTCAGCCGTTGCACATGGTCATGAAACTGACCCGTGCAAAGCTGGAAAGCCTCGTTGCTGACCTGATCAAGAACTCGATCAAACCGTGTCAGGCTGCTCTGAAGGACGCTGGTCTCACCACTTCCGACATCGACGAAGTCGTTCTGGTCGGTGGTATGACCCGCATGCCTAAAGTTATCGAAGAAGTAACCAAATTCTTCGGTAAAGAGCCGCACAAGGGTGTGAACCCGGACGAAGTTGTTGCAATGGGCGCTGCTATTCAGGCAGGCGTTTTGCAGGGCGACCTGAAGGACCTCGTTCTTCTGGACGTAACCCCGCTGTCGCTGGGCATCGAAACGTTGGGTGGCGTGTTCACCCGTCTGATCGACCGCAACACCACGATCCCGACCAAAAAATCCCAAGTCTTCTCAACCGCAGAAGACAACCAGAACGCTGTGACCATTCGTGTGTTCCAGGGTGAACGCGAGATGGCTGCCGACAACAAAATGCTCGGTCAGTTCAACCTCGAAAACATCCCGCCAGCACCGCGCGGCATGCCACAGATCGAAGTGACCTTCGACATCGACGCAAACGGTATCGTATCCGTTGGCGCGAAAGACAAAGGCACAGGTAAAGAACAGCAGATTACGATTCAGGCCTCTGGCGGTCTGTCGGACGAAGACATCGAAAAGATGGTCAAGGACGCAGAAGAAAACGCAGAAGCCGATAAGAAGCGTAAAGAGTTGGTCGAAGCGAAAAACCAGGCTGAAAGCCTCGTTCACGCAACCGAGAAATCGATCGAAGAGCACGGCGACAAGGTTGACCCGTCGACCATCGAAGCAATCGAACTGGCAGTCGCTGCCCTCAAGGACGAACTTGAAGGTGACGATGCTGGCAAGATCAAGTCGGGCATCCAGAACGTAACCGAAGCATCCATGCGCCTTGGTGAAGCCATCTACAAAGCATCCCAAGAAGGTGGCGACTCTGACGCTGCTGACAACGATGGTGCAGATGACGACATCCTCGACGCTGACTTCGAGGACCTTGGCGAAGACAAGCGCGGCTAATCATAGCCCTGCTGTGAATAGGCCGGCCCAGACTGACTGGGCCGGTTTGTTCCTTTCCCAAAGGGGGAACGCATGTCAAAACGCGATTATTACGAAGTTTTAGGTGTATCCAAAGGCGCGACCGCGGAAGAGCTGAAAAAGGCCTACCGCACGAAAGCCAAAGAACTGCACCCAGACCGTAACTCTGACAATCCGGACGCAGAATCCCAGTTCAAAGAAGTGAACGAGGCCTATGACGTCCTGAAAGACGCCAACAAAAAGGCAGCCTATGACCGTTATGGCCATGCTGCGTTTGATGGTGGCATGGGTGGCGGACCACGTGGTGGTCAAGGGCACGGCGACTTTGCCTCTGCCTTCTCTGATGTTTTCGACGATCTGTTTGGCGACTTCATGGGTGGTGGCCGTCAAGGCGGTGGCCGTTCGCGCGCGCAACGCGGCAACGACCTGCGCTACAACCTGCGCATCACGCTCGAAGAAGCCTTTGGCGGTCTGCAAAAGACCATCAACATTCCAGCATCGAGCCAGTGTGGTTCGTGTAACGGAACGGGCGCCGAAGGCGGCAGCGAACCCATCACCTGTCCAACCTGCTCGGGCATGGGTAAAGTGCGCGCTCAACAGGGCTTCTTTACCGTCGAACGGACCTGTCCGACCTGTAACGGCATGGGTCAGACGATCAAGAACCCGTGCAAATCCTGCCACGGTGCAGGCCGCGTCGAAAAAGAAAAAGCACTGTCGGTCAACATCCCGGCAGGCGTCGAAACTGGCACTCGCATCCGCCTCGCTGGCGAAGGCGAAGCCGGTCTACGCGGTGGCCCATCGGGCGACCTGTATATCTTTATCGAAGTGGCAGAGCACGAGCTCTTTGAACGCGAAGGAACATCCTTGTTCTGCCGCGTTCCAGTATCGATGGTTGATGCAGCACTGGGCGGCGAAGTTGAGGTGCCAACAATCGAAGGTGGCCGTAGCCGCGTGAAGATCCCTGAAGGCAGCCAATCTGGTCGCCAGATGCGTCTTCGCGGTAAAGGTATGCCCGCTCTGCGTGGTGGCTCAACTGGCGATATGCTGATTGAGCTGGTTGTCGAGACACCTGTGAAATTGACGTCCAAGCAAAAGGAACTCCTCCACGAGTTCCAAGAGCTCAGCACCGAAAACAACCCGCATTCGTCGAAATTCTTTTCGGCGGTCAAAGGGTTCTGGGACTCGATGAAAGGCTAATCCAGCCATCATCCCAACGATCAAAGGGCGGCCATCACGGTCGCCCTTTTTCGTTTACTCGGCCTTAATCTGTCATCGGCAATGCTCGCAGTATGACCCAGTCCCCGCACATGGCCGAAGCGCCACTCCCGTTTTTCGACCTCAATGATGAGGTTGTTTTGCCTATTCAGGCAAAAGGGCAGCCATCCTACATCAAAGATCACCGCACCCGCCTACGGGAACGATTCATGACGGGTGGCGCAGCAGCCCTCCCCGACTACGAAATGCTAGAACTCGTGCTTTTTCGCGCCATTCCGCGTCAGGATGTGAAACCACTGGCGCATGCGCTTTTGGATAAATTCGGGGATTTCGGTCGTGTCGTCACCGCGCCAACTGCGACTCTTAAAGGGATCAAAGGCGTCGGTGATGCGGTCGTCGTTGAACTCAAGATCATCGAGGCAGCCGCGCAACGGCTCGCACGATCCAAAATCATGCAACGTCAGGTGATCAGCAGTTGGAGTGAAGTTCTCGACTACTGCCACACGGTCATGGCGCATCGGGAAACCGAACAATTCCGCATCCTGTTTCTCGACCGTAAGAACGTCCTGATTGCAGATGAAGAGCAGTCCAAAGGCACGGTCGATCATGTGCCCGTTTATCCAAGAGAAGTCGTCAAACGGTCCCTTGAATTGAACGCCTCCGCTTTGATCCTCGTTCATAATCATCCGTCTGGCGATCCGACCCCGTCAGAAGCTGACATAACCATCACGCATCAAATCGAGCAGGCGTTAACCGTCATGGGGATCACGCTGCATGATCATCTGATCATTGGAAAATCTCGGGAACTCAGTTTCCGCGCCGAGGGTCTGATCTAGTCACCGACCCAGAGTTCTACGCGGCGATTCATGCGGCGACCCCACTCTGTTTCATCGCAGCCCATCGGCAGGGCCTCACCGAATCCGTTCGCCGAAATGCGCACCCCATCAGGAACGTCGCCACCCAGTGCTGCTGTAAGTTCTGCCAACACCGCATCGGCCCTAGTCTGAGAGAGGTTCTTGTTGATGCTCGCGGCCCCAGTTCCATCGCTAAAACCCGCAAGGGCCAGACGGCGACCGTCAAACTGACCATCGCGTATCGCTTGGGCGAGGAACAGTAGATACGATTCAGAAACAGGTGTCAGAGTGGTCGCGCCCTCTGCAAATCGGAAGGTTGTCGACAATCGGGCTTGCCCATCCAACGTGCGCAACATTTCTTGAAGCTCGGTCAATGAAACTTCACTACCCGCCTGCAAAATAGCGTTTGCAAGCCGCTCGCCTTGCTCATCCCAGCCAATCGGCACTACACCTTGGTCCACAAAACCAGCTCTCCGAATGACGGCTTGAGCCTCGTTGCTACGCAGCCAAGCCAGAAAATCCGCAGCCTGCGGTGCGATCCGGTATTCAGGTAGATAAAGATAAAGCGGCATCGTAAGTGGATAATCACCCGTCTTCAACGAGGTCCTACGAGGGATGGATCTCAACCCACAGACATCCTGCAAAATCATCGGCGCCGCTTTGCCAAAAGCCCCCATCGGCACAACACCGATAGCCAGTGGGTCTTCGGCCACGAGGTTGGTCATTTCGGGCCCGACCTCAATCCGAACAGCATCCTCGACCGCAGCAGAGTCACCCAAAACCATGGATTGGAACCCATGCGCTTGATCGGAGTTTTCGGCGGCCAAGACAGGGTGGACTACCCCATCTTCCCCCTTGAGGTCGGACCAGTTTGTAACGTCGCCACTAAACACAGACGACAGAGCATCCAGAGAAATAGATTTGACGGGTTGGAGCGGGGATACAACGGGCACCAAAGCATCGAGCGCCAATATGCGTCCCCGACCATTCGCGTTAAGCGCCCCTAAACCCGCAGCCATTGATGCCGCGTTTTCTGCTGCCGTCGCGGGACGCGCAGACATGACCACATCGGCTGTTCCTTTGCGCTGCATTTCAAAACCAACCGAACTCTCGTTCAACGCAAAATAGACCTGCAGTTCGGGCGCACCGAGAGGCCCGATCTGATATTGTAGTGCACTTTCGCCTTCAAGCGCCGAGATATTCAGGTTCCGTTGCCGTCCATATGCCTCGACCAACGCGGGAAGAAGGACCTCGCCAATGCGGGGCGATCCTGCGAACCGAAGTTCGGCCGCTCCGTTGGGAGCAGGGCACCGCAATCCCTCGCAAATCACACCAGCATAGGCGACCGTCACAACGCCGTATTCGGTCCGCAGGCGCATGTAGTCGCCATCAAAGCTTAGTACATCGCCAATAATCGCGAGCCCGCCCTCTGTCCGCAGATTAACGGGTTCAGCAGTGGCAATGTCACACGCAAAGAGTGCGGCCAAAGCAGCCGCGCCAATGCGTTTTAAATTCAGGATTTTACAACTTATCCGCGTCATTTCGCGGCGAGTGTTAAGTCCGTGAACATATTTTTCAACACAAGAAAGTCTCCAACTGCATCGCAGTCTGGCATAGTGACTTGTAGGTCAACAGCTTCGGCGTCGTGCTCTGGCCCAATCTGGATACTTTGGGCTGCAACTTCCCGCCCACAGTTGCGGATCGTGATAGACGCTTCAACACTAAGTTCGATCGCTCCGCCGGACGCGGAATGAGCCGTTGGGTAGGTATAGACCTCGGCGATCAGGGGTTCAGGCAAATCATCATTGCCGAGCCGAACAAGGAAACCCTGCCCATTCGCGGCAGCGCTCGGCGACCGTGGCGCATCCGCCCAGACGTGACCGTCCGACCCAAACTCCGCACCGAATTCAAAGGCGTGGATACCGACCGCTGAGTTGCCTTGCCATTGCAGAACAGCGCGATCCAAGTCCGCGACATCAGGAACAATCACGCTCGCTACCGCACCCATCCCGTCGTCAAAAGCCGCAATAAATACGGCGTTATCAGTAAGAGCTGGAACTTCGGCCGCAAACTGGCCGTCCTCATCGGTTGCGACAGAGAACATCATGCCCTGATGGTGCACAGTGAACCGCGCCTGTGGATAGCACGACGCGTCAACCGTCAGATTCACCATGCCAGATGCGCTCGCCTCCGCTGCCATTTCGGGCACACAGTCGACGTTCAACGCAATTTCATCGGCGGGGTCGGAAATTGGCTCGTCTGGAACCGTCGCAGCGACAAGGATCGGCACAATGTCCGTCACGACAGGATCAATGCTGGCGGGCACCTTCAATTCTGTGACCTGAACCTCAGGCGCGACCATGAATGGGCCAGCGTCTTCGGGCAGGGCAACATCGCGCAGCGCCACAGATGGCTCAACTAAAACGCTGCTTTGGACGGGTGCTGGCATCGCCTCAACATCAGTCGAACGTTCAGCAAACGCGTTGCCGTTTTGCATAACAAAACCAACGGCAAGAGCAGCCGAAAACGTGACGCCAGCAGTCATCATTTTTCTAGAGCGGGACAATTCACCCTCCACCAACACTTAAATTCAGTTTTCAACCTAAGGGTGTAAGATGGTGTTAGCTGGACCTGACTGGGGAAAGTTCTGGGCTGAATTGGGGCGTAATTGGTCATTGGATAGAAAAAGGCCGGCGTCATTGCTGACACCGGCCCCTAATTTCACCTGCCACTAAAGCTCAGAACTTGCCGTGGCAGTATTTGAACTTCTCGCCCGAACCACAGGGGCACGGATCGTTGCGCGACGGATCACCCCAAGTCGTCTGATCATTTTCATCGAACCCAGGTTTTGCGTTCGCTGCTGGATGCTTTGGCTGTTCTGCCGCTGCAGCAGCTGCCTGCGCCTGACGCTGCTGTTCCACCATTTGACGCAGCATCTGTTCTTGCTGCTCTTTGGACATCGGCTGAATGCGCGAAAGTTTCTGGGTCACGTCCTCACGCAAACCATCCAAGAGGCTTTCGAACAACTGGAAGGCTTCGGTTTTGTATTCGTTGAGCGGGTCACGCTGCGCATAACCACGGAAACCAACAACCGACCGAAGGTGTTCGAGCGTCAACAAATGCTCGCGCCATTTACCGTCGATGGTTTGAAGCAGGATCTGCTTTTCGATCTGGCGCATAGTCTCGGCACCAAAGGCTTCGGCTTTTTCTGCCATAAGCGCATCGGTCGCCTCATAGAGACGGTCGCGGATATCGCTGTCGTCCACGCCCTCTTCAGACGCCCATTCAACGACAGGCACGTCAACGCCCAGCTTATCGAGACATGCAGCCTTCAGCCCCTCAGCATCCCACTGATCCGCATAGGAGCGCGCAGGAATGAACTGGTCGACCAGATCGTCGACAACGTCCTGACGCATATCACCAACAATCTCGGACAGGTCCGCCGCTTCCATGATTTCGCGGCGCTGCTTAAAGATCACCTTACGCTGATCGTTCATCACGTCATCGAACTTCAACAGCTGCTTACGAATGTCAAAGTTGCGGCCTTCGACCTTAGCCTGCGCACGTTCGAGCGATTTGTTCACCCACGGGTGAATGATCGCTTCGCCCTCTTTCATACCGAGGCCAGAGAGGACTTTCTCTAGACGCTCGGACCCAAAGATACGCATCAGGTCATCGTCAAGCGACAGGAAGAACACAGAACGACCAGGGTCACCCTGGCGGCCCGAACGGCCGCGCAGCTGGTTGTCGATACGACGGGATTCGTGACGTTCCGTAGCCAGAACAAACAGACCACCGGCCTGTTTAACCGCCTCTTCGTCACCCTTGTGCGCTTCTTCGATCTGCGCACGGATGGCTTCGGGGTCGGCCTCAGGGTTCGCGGCAATCGCCTCGAGAACTTTATGCTCAACGTTACCGCCGAGCTTAATGTCAGTGCCACGGCCCGCCATGTTCGTCGCAATCGTCACAGCGTCGAGCTTACCAGCCTCTGCAACGATCTGCGCCTCTTGCTCGTGCTGACGCGCGTTCAGAACGTTGTGCGGGATTTTTGCAGCGGTCAGAAGCTGGGACAGGAATTCCGATTTCTCAATCGAGGTCGTACCGACAAGGATCGGCTGGCCTTTTTCATGGGCGATACCGATTTCTTTGACGATGGCATCAAATTTTTCCTGTGCCGAACGGTAAACCTGATCATGTTCATCTTTGCGCGCAATCGGACGGTTGGTCGGAACTTCGACAACGCCAAGACGGTAGATTTCCATGAACTCGTCGGCTTCGGTCATCGCCGTACCCGTCATGCCACCCAGTTTTTCATACAGGCGGAAGTAGTTCTGGAATGTCACCGACGCGAGTGTCACGTTCTCGGGCTGGATCGCGCAGTTCTCTTTGGCTTCGATCGCTTGATGCAGACCGTCGGACAAACGACGACCCGCCATCATACGGCCCGTAAATTCGTCGATCAGCACAACGTTGCCGTCACGAACGATGTAGTCTTTGTCCTTGGTGAACAGCTTGTGAGCACGGAGGCCTTGGTTCACGTGGTGAACAATGGTGGTGCTTTCCGGATCGTAGAGCGACTGGTCGGCAGGCAGGATACCTGCGGTCCGCAGACGCTCTTCGAGGAATTCGTTACCCTCATCGGTAAAGGTCACCTGACGGGACTTTTCATCGATGGTGTAGTGCGATTCAGCCAGCTCTGGGATCAACGCGTCGATGGCTTTGTACAGCTCCGAACGGTCTTGCGCTGGACCAGAAATGATCAGCGGGGTCCGCGCTTCGTCGATAAGGATCGAGTCGACCTCGTCCACAATCGCGTAGTAGTGCTGACGCTGCATCATCTGGCTCAGCTCTGACTTCATGTTGTCACGAAGGTAATCGAAACCGAGTTCATTGTTGGTCGTGTAGGTGATGTCGCAGGCATAAGCCGCGCGCTTTTCGTCTTCGGGCTGCTGAGGAACCACAACGCCCGTGGTCAGACCCAAAGCACCGTAAACTTTGCTCATCCATTCCGCGTCACGACGTGCGAGGTAGTCGTTCACCGTCACAACGTGAACGCCTTTGCCCGTGAGCGCATTCAGATAGGCCGCGAAGGTCGCCATGAGCGTTTTACCTTCACCGGTCTTCATCTCGGAAATGTTACCTTGGTGCAGGAAAATCCCGCCCATCAACTGCACATCAAAGGCCCGCAGACCCAATGCACGCTTGGCGGCTTCGCGACAGTTCGCAAAGGCCTCGGGCAGCAGCGAGTCGAGTGATTCACCACCCTCGATGCGTCCCTTAAATTCGTTGGACTTCTCGATCAGCTGTTCATCTGTCAGCTTCTCGAATTTGGGCTCCAGCGCGTTGATCTTTGCGATGATCGGCTTGGTTGCCTTGATCTTGCGGTCGTTCGCGGTGCCAAACACCTTTTTGGCCAGCGTTCCGAATCCCAGCATGTTCTCTCCGCGCCCTCAATTTGGGGCCTAATGACGTCGTTATGATGAGGAGGTTGCTTGTCGCTTACAGCAGCAACGCCTAAACAGGTGACAAGACGGTCCCTCAATGCCTCTTCGGGATGTAAGGGGAGGGCCATAAAGTGTCAACGCTGCGGGGCTTTCGCAGCCGAATTGGGAAAGATTTGATGAAGAAATTCGCTACATTCGCAGCAGCAAGTGCCCTCGCCCTCTTTGCGGCCACTGCACAGGCTGAGGAAGCGACCGGAAATACCGTCGTCGCGACTGTAAACGGCACCGATATCACACTGTCGCACATGATCATCACAATGGCGCAACTGCCCGCCCAATATCAGCAACTCCCGCCCGAAGTTCTCTGGGACGGTATCCTCGAACAACTGATCCAACAACAGTTGCTCGCCGATGAAATGACTGATCTGCCTGCGCGCGCTCAATACGCGATCGAAAACGAAACCCGTTCGATCAAAGCGGGCGAGCGCATCTCTGTTTTGTCCGAAGCTGCAGTCACCGAAGAGGCTCTACAGGCTGCCTATGACGCGCAATTCGCTGACGCAGAGCCGACACCTGAATACAATGCATCGCACATCCTCTTGGCCACCCAAGAAGAAGCGCTCGCCGCGAAAGCACGCATTGATGCAGGCGAAGACTTCGCAACCGTTGCTACCGAACTGTCGACAGGTCCATCTGGCCCGAACGGTGGCCAGCTCGGTTGGTTCGGTCCAGGCATGATGGTCGAACCGTTCGAACAAGCCGTCGTCGCTATGGAAGTCGGCACTGTATCTGAACCCGTTGAGACTCAATTCGGCTGGCACATCATCAAACTGAATGAGACTCGTGATCAGGCAAACCCGACCCTCGACGATATGCGCGACGAACTCGCCGCTAAGATCCAAGAGGAAATGATCACCACCTATCTGGCTCAGATCACCTCTGATTCTGACATTACACGCATCGAAGCTGGCTCGATCGATCCAGCCGCTCTCACCAACCTCGACCTGTTGGAGCAGTAAAACTATGCCCGTCTCGCCTCTTGCCCCTACGGCATTCCCCGACCTTCCGGTCATTGATGGCGTCCGTTTTGCATCGGCTATGGCTGGTGTGAAATACAACAACCGCACCGATGTGATGCTGGCCGAATTGGTCGAAGGCAGCACCGTTGCAGGCGTTTTCACACGGTCGGCCACACGGTCGGCGAACGTTTTGGACTGTCAGGCCAAAAACGGGAAAACACAGGCGGGACGGGCCGCCATCATCGTGAACTCGGGCAACTCGAACGCCTTTACAGGCGCTCGTGGTGTTGAAGCTGTGACCGCTCTATGCGCTGGCGTTGCGGAACAGACTGGTATCGACGCTGATCGCATCTTTACCTCGTCAACTGGCGTAATTGGCGAACCCCTACCCTACGACCGTATCACCGCGAAAATTGGCGAGCTATCCGCAAACCTCAACGCGGGCGGCATCGAAGGCGCTGCAAAGGCAATCATGACCACCGATACCTTCCCGAAGGGGTCCGCGGCTGAAATCACCGTGAACGGTCAGACGGTCAAGATTGCAGGCATCGCCAAAGGTTCAGGCATGATCGCGCCCGACATGGCCACCATGCTCGTCTACATCTTTACAGATGCGAAAATTGGCTACGAAGCGCTGCAGGGTGTCCTGTCGAAACTCACCGATAAGACCTTTAACTGCATCACCGTCGACAGCGATACATCGACTTCTGACACGCTCCTCATCGGTGCAACAGGCGCATCTGGCGTGGATGTCACCGGCAATGCTGACTTTGAGGCCGCGCTTCACAAGGTGATGCTCGACCTATCTCATCAAGTGATCCGCGACGGCGAAGGCGCAACCAAGTTCGTTGAGATCCAAGTTACAGGCGCAGCCAACGACGCAGACGCAAAACGCGTCGGCCTTTCAGTCGCGAACTCTCCGTTGGTTAAAACCGCGATTGCTGGCGAAGATGCCAACTGGGGTCGTATCGTTGCCGCTGTCGGTAAATCTGGTGCCGAAGCCGACCGTGATCGTCTCTCCATTCGGTTTGGCGACATCACCGTAGCCGAAAACGGATGGCGCGCGCCAAATTATTCCGAAGCGGACGCAAGCGCTTACATGAAAAACGCTGAACTGATCATCGGTGTTGATCTCGGCATCGGGATTGGCGCGTCAACGGTTTGGACCTGTGACCTGACCTACGAATACATCCGGATCAACGCGGACTATCGCTCGTGACGAAGAAAATCATCCTCGTTTCCGCAGTCGCGCTCATCGATGTCGATGGGCGCGTTCTGCTCGCTCAACGGCCCGAGGGAAAGTCCCTAGCGGGCCTATGGGAATTCCCAGGTGGTAAAGTCGAAACAGGCGAAACGCCCGAGGCCGCACTGGTCCGCGAACTCCACGAAGAACTCGGTATCGAAACGTGGAATTCCTGCCTCGCGCCGCTGACGTTTGCCTCGTACAGCTACGACGATTTCCACCTTCTGATGCCTTTGTTTGCGTGCCGGCGCTGGAATGGCACACCACAGCCCAAAGAGGGCCAAAAGCTGGCTTGGGTCCGCAAGGAACATCTGAACGATTACCCGATGCCTCCTGCCGACATTCCGCTCATCCCAATTCTACGCGACTGGCTCTAAAATCATCCTTTGGGATAGCTATTTTTAACAGCCACCCATCAGGTAGCTTTACCTCTAGGCGACAACCTGAGGTGTTAGATATGTACCGTACAATTATTATCGGCAGCAGTGTGTCCTTGCAGGGCAAGTTTCTGCGCGACGCGGATAACGGCAAAGTTGTAATCAGCGTCGGCAAGCGCACTTACGTTGGGCGTCCAGCAAACGTTGCGGCCTAAGATCGGAACCTGTTCCGACATGACAAAGAAAAAGGGACGGTCCGCTTTGGACCGTCCCTTTTCTTTTGTGCGAAACGCGGCCTGATTACAGGCTGCGCTCGATTTCTTCACGTTCAAAGATCTCGATAACGTCACCTGGACGGATATCGTCGTAGTTCTCGAACGCCATACCGCATTCCTGACCGGACTGAACCTCGGCCACTTCATCTTTGAAGCGCTTGAGGGTCTTGAGCGTACCTTCGTGAATAACAACGTTATCACGTAGCAGACGCACACCAGCCGAACGACGGGCCACGCCTTCGGTGACCAGACAGCCAGCAACTTTGCCGACGTTGGAAACCTTGAACACCTCTTTGATGTTCGCGTAACCGATAAAGTTCTCGCGGATTTCTGCGGACAGAAGGCCAGATGCAGCAGCTTTGATGTCGTCCACGAGGTCATAGATGACCGAGTAGTAACGAATTTCAACGCCCTTCTGGTTCGCGGAGTTACGTGCCGGCGCGTTCGCACGGACGTTAAAGCCGATAACCGGGGTGCCCGATGCTTCTGCAAGACCAACGTCAGTCTCGGTGATCGCACCAACGCCGTAGTGAATAACGCGAACGCGGACTTCGTCGTTGCCGACTTTTTCCAGCGCCTGAACGATTGCTTCGGCGGAACCCTGAACGTCAGCTTTAACAACAACTGGCAGCTCAGAAACGTTCTCGTCTTCCTTCGCTTTCGCCATCAGCTGTTCGAGGGTGGTCGCTGCACCCGCCGCTGCGCGTTTTTCTTTCGCAGCATGAGCACGGTATTCAGCAATCTCACGCGCCTGCGCTTCGGTTTCGGTCACGTTCAGAACGTCACCTGCTTCCGGAGTGCCGTTGAGGCCAAGAACCTCAACAGGAACAGACGGACCAGCCTCGTCAACACGCTCACCTTGGTCGTTGATCAGCGCGCGGACTTTACCCCACTGCTCACCCACAACGAAGATATCGCCGCGTTTCAGAGTACCGTTCTGAACCAGAACAGTTGCAACCGGACCACGACCCACATCGAGCTGAGCTTCGATCACAGCGCCCTGAGCAGCGCGGTTCGGGTTCGCTTTGAGTTCGAGGATTTCCGCCTGAAGCGCAATTGCTTCGAGGAGGCTGTCGAGACCCATGCCAGTTTTGGCCGAAACTTCAACGTCCTGAACGTCACCAGACATCTTCTCGACCACGATTTCGTGCATCAAGAGATCTGTACGGACCTTATCAGGGTTCGCTGATGGTTTATCGCACTTGTTGATCGCAACGATCATCGGAACTTTCGCCGCTTTTGCGTGAGCGATTGCTTCGATGGTCTGCGGCATCACGGCGTCGTCAGCCGCAACAACGAGAACAACAATGTCCGTTACCTGCGCACCACGAGCACGCATTGACGTAAACGCAGCGTGGCCCGGAGTGTCGAGGAACGACAGAACAGCGCCAGAGTCGGTGGTTACCTGATACGCACCGATGTGCTGGGTGATGCCGCCAGCTTCGCCAGATACAACGTTCGCCTTGCGGATCGCGTCGAGAAGCGAAGTCTTACCGTGGTCAACGTGGCCCATGATGGTGATGACCGGCGGACGCGGTTTCAGATCTTCAGCTTTGTCCTGAACCTGCTCAATCGCTTGTTCAACGTCAGCATCCGACACACGTTGTACACGGTGGCCGAACTCTTCAATGATCAGTTCTGCGGTATCGGCGTCGATCGTCTGGTTCTGTGTCGCCATGATGCCATTCTGCATCAGAGCTTTCACAACATCAGCCACGCGTTCGGCCATACGGTTCGCAAGTTCTGCAACGGTGATCGCTTCAGGAAGTTGGACGTCACGCACGATTTTCTCGCGCTGCATTTGTCCACCCATCGCTTTTTGACGGGCTTTCTCTTGCTTACGCTTCATAGCTGCCATCGAGCGGTGACGACCGTCACCACCTGCCAGCGCATCATTCAGCGACAACTTACCAGAGCGGCGGCCGCCATCACGCGACGCTACTTTGGCTTTCGCGTTTTTCGCGTCATCACGGGCGTCGTCACGTTGACGATCAACCTTGCGCGGGCCAGCGCCCACGGAACGACCAGAGCGGTCATCCTCACCACCTGCAGGCGCAGCAGCGGCAGCAGGTGCCGGCGCAGCAGCGGCAGCTTTCTTTACTTCAGCAGCACGCGCGGCTTCTTCAGCTTCACGCTTTTTGCGCTCTTCTTCTTCCGCTTTCGCACGGAGAGCTTCTTCGCGCTCGCGCTCTTCGCGTTCTTTTGCTTCGATTTCGGCACGACGACGATCACGCTCTTCTTCGCGTGCTTTGTCTTCGGCCTCACGCCTTGCGGCATCTTCGGCTTCGCGGGCTTTCGCTACCGCGAGTGCCTTCATACGGCGTTCCAGTTCGGCATCAGAAATACCGGCTGGACGCTTGGAGGGGTCACCTACAGTTGGTCGTGTAGTGCCGCCTGGTTTGGCTGCACCTGGCTTGGGAACCACAACGCGTTTGCGCTTGGTCTCAACCACGACGTTCTTGGTGCGTCCGTGGCTGAAGCTCTGCTTCACATTTCCCGAACCGCCACGCAGACCAAGAGGTTTTTTTCCGTCGTTATCGCTCATCTAGCTACTTTTTCCTTTCCGGTGGCCGAATTGCCGCCGTCAGTTATACGCATGCTTTTCAGCTTTGCGGCTTCCTCTACAACACGGTCGCTGAGTCCGCCATAAGCGAGCGCGCCATGTATCACACTTTGACGCCCGAAAGCCAAACCCAATTCATCAGCCGTGAGGCAGTCGAAATATCGGGCGCCTTCCGGCGTCCAGAGTTTGGTTTTTCCGCGCGCGGATCCATCGCTGGCCTGCAAGAGAACGCGAACACGTTCCCCGCCTGCCAACCAGTCCTTAACTTTCTCAAAGCCCCCGATGGCATAGCCGCCCTTTCGAGCCAGTGCGATCAAATCAGTCACACGGCGCACAAGTTGACGCTCTACGTCATCGGCGAGCCCTTCAGGCACCGTCACCGGAGCCTTTGCAGATCGCGAAAAATGACCCTTTCCAGCCTGTTCCAGAGCACTGCGAGTGGCTGAAACCCACATGCCCCGACCGGGAAGTTTCTCCATCACATCAGGATAGACCTGATTATCAGGACCAACCACAAAGCGGATCAACCCAGACACAGGCTGAACTTCGCCAGTGACGATGCACTTGCGTTCAGTTTCCATATCCCGATTTTTATGTTGTCCGCCACGGGTCATTCTCAAGAACTCCGAGGATTACTCCTCAGCCCCCTCTTCAATCTCATCTTCTGCGTCCGCTTCGAGCTCTTCAGGGTCAACCCAGCCAAGCATGACGCGAGCGGTCATGATCATGTCCTGAGCTTCTTCGAGGCTCACGTCGAACTTCTCGAGGACGCCATCGTCCTTGACGCGTTCGCCGTCCACAGTGGTCCAGCCGCCAGCCAATTCCCAGTCCGCGCAGGTCGCGAAATCTTCGAGCGATTTCACGCCGTCTTCGGCAAGGGCTTCGATCATTTGCGGTGTCAGACCTTCGAATTCAACGAGGCTGTCTTCGACGCCCAACTCACGTGCACGTTCCATCGCTTTGCGGTTCTGGGCTTCCAGAACGTCGCGAGCGCGTGCCTGCAATTCGTTTGCAGTGTCGTCATCAACGCCGTCGATCACGAGCAGTTCGTCAACGTCAACGTAGGCAACTTCTTCGAGGTTGGTGAAGCCTTCTGAAACCAGCAACTGAGCAAAGAATTCGTCGAGATCGAGGTTTTCCATGAACAACTTGGTGCGCACTTCGAACTCGGCCTGACGACGCTTGGATTCTTCTTCCTCGGTCATGATGTCGATGTCGAGACCCGTCAGCTGAGACGCCAGACGCACGTTCTGACCACGGCGACCAATCGCAAGCGACAGCTGCTCTTCAGGAACAACAACTTCGATTTTGCCTGCCTCTTCGTCCAGAACCACTTTCGACACTTCTGCCGGCTGCAGTGCGTTCACGAGGAAGGTTGGTGTATCTTCATTCCACGGAATGATGTCGATTTTCTCGCCCTGAAGCTCGTTTACAACGGCCTGAACACGGCTACCGCGCATACCGACGCAAGCGCCAACCGGATCGATCGAGTTGTCGAACGAGATAACTGCGATCTTAGCGCGCGAACCTGGGTCACGAGCAACCGCTTTGATCTCGATGATGCCTTCGTAGATTTCCGGCACTTCCATTTTGAAGAGCTCAGCCATGAACTCAGGAGCGGTACGCGACAGGAAGATCTGCGGGCCACGAGGTTCACGACGAACGTCTTTAACGTATGCACGAATACGGTCACCTGGGCGGTATGCTTCGCGGCCGATTTTCTCGTTGCGACGCAGAACAGCTTCACCAGCACCTACGTCGACGATGACGTTGCCGTATTCTTCACGCTTAACGGAACCGTTGATGATGGTGCCTGCGCGGTCTTTGAATTCTTCGTACTGCTTGTCGCGCTCAGCTTCGCGGACTTTCTGAAGGATAACCTGTTTAGCGGACTGAGCAGCAATACGGCCCAGTTCAACAGGCGGAACTTCCTCAGAGAATTCGTCACCAATTTGCGGGTCAGCCATATATTGCTTCGCCTGATCGACGGTGAACTCAGCCTGATAATTCTCAAGATCTTCGTCAGCAACAACGGTACGGACACGGGTAAAGGTTGCTTTACCAGTTTTGCGGTCGATCGACACGCGGATGTCCATTTCCGAGCCGTAACGCGATTTCGCTGCACGAGCGAGCGACTCTTCCATCGCTTCGACGACCAGGTTCGGGTCGATCATTTTCTCGCGGGCTACGGCTTCGGCTGTTTGCAGCAGCTCAAGCTGGTTGGCAGAGGTAATTGCCATGTCTCTTACTCCTCGTCGCCATCAATGATGGTTTCAACTTCATCATACTGGGCCTCATCGATTTGGCCCTTGTCTTTGCGACCGCGCAGAACTTCGCGGATCAATTCATCTGTCAGAACCAGTTTGGCATCTGACAGCCAGTCGAATTTCAGACCGATGGTGATGTCTTCGCCCTGCTCATCAAGCGTGATCAGAACTTCATCACCTTCGACGCCAGCAAGCTGGCCTTTAAAGCGCCGACGACCGTCGATCATCTCGCTGGTTTCGATCTTGGCCTCGTTGCCGGCCCATTGCTCGAAATCCTTGAGACGTGTCAGCGGACGATCGATACCGGGGGACGATACTTCGAGGCTGTAGGCCTCAATGATCGGGTCCTCGACGTCGAGCGTTGCCGAAAGCGCGGTCGAAATCTTAGCGCAGTCGTCAACCTCGATGGTGCCATCGGGTTTCTGCGCCATAACCTGCAAGGTGGTTTCCTTGAGGCTTTTCATCAAACGGACGCGCACAACTTCGTACCCCATGTCCTCAATGACAGGGGTAATAATTTCTGCGATCCGGCGGTCCAATGCCGCCTTGGCGATCAGATCAGTCATCTGTTCTCCAAAAACAAAAAAACGGGCTCGCGGCCCGTCGATCTTTCCCGGTGGAGCGTCGGGTCGGAACCGTCAGCGCCGCTGTTGAGAGGCCATATAGGCCCATACTGCTGAGTCTGCAAGGGAAACCGTCAGGCCACCCACCACCGTTCTGCCATGCGCGCGTTATCCATGGGCCAAAGGTTGCCAATCGACGTGGGGATTGCGACCCGATCCGAGGTTGCACCGATCCAATTTGCAAACGCGGGAATAATTGCACCGCCCTGATCGCGTAGGATTTTCTGCATTTCAGAGTAGAGTTCTGACCGCAGATCAGGGTCAAATTCGGCCCGCGCTGCGACAAGCAACTGTTCGAACCGTCCATCCGCCCAGCGCGTATCGTTCCAAGGGCTACCTGCATGATAGGCCGTCGAGAGCATCCAGTCTTCGGTCACTCGACCTGACCAATAGGTCGCTGCGAATGGCTGGCTCCCAAAGGTGTCGCCCCAATACCCAACAGATGCCGCCTCTTTGATCTGAATATCAATGCCCGCTGGCGCGGCAGCCGTGCGGAACAGGTCGATCGCAGACGAATTCATCGCGACATCGGACGTGAACAGATCAACTGAGACGTTCGACAGCCCAGCCCGACGCAAATGCCATGCGGCACGCTCAGGGTCATGAGCCAGAGGCGCAAGCCCCGCATAGAACTGGTTCGCAGGTCCAATCGGGCTATCCGCTGCAACACGTCCATGACCATGCAGCACCTGATCAACAATCGCCTGCCGATCGATGCCATGCTTGAGCGCAAGCCGAACATTCAGATCGTCAAACGGAGCCGTATCTGTTCGCATTCCAAACGCGAGGTGCATATTCCCCGTCGTCTCAACGATATTTATCCGAGGATGGGTCGAAAGCCGCGATACGGCAGCAGGGTCCACCCGATCAACAGCATCCACCTGACCTGTAAGAAGCGCATTCATCCGCCGCGCACGATCATTCATCGCCACGTATTCAACGCGGTCGAACCAACCTGCCGATCCGTCTTTGTAATGGCTCTGCACGCGACGCCCAACAAACCGCACCCCCGGCTCAAAGCTCTCAACGCGGTAGAGGCCAGTGCCAATCCCGTGGGCGATCGCTTCATCGATCTGACCAGAGGGGTAGATGATCAGGTGATAATCGGACAGCAAATAAGGAAAATCGGCGTTCCCAGAAGTCAGCGTGAATCGCACCTGATGGTCCGACAAACGAGATATGTCCTGAATGCCATCAACAATAACCCGCGCACCTGATGCCGTTCCACGATGGAGATCAAAACTGTCGATCACATCCTGCGCGACAAACGGTTTGCCGTTGTGAAAACTCACGCCACGCCGCAACGCAACCGTCCAAATGCGACCGTCCGCCGATGACTCCCAGCTTTCGGCGAGCTCACCGACCAACGATCCATCCGCCGTCACTTCGGTCAGACAATCAAAAACAGCGCCCTGCCCGCAGGCTATCATGAAACTGTCTGAAAACGTCCGAGCATCCCAACTGTCCAGCGGCGATGCCCCCGACAGGCCAACAGTGAGTCGTCCACCGACAGAACCCGCACGCGCCGATACGCCCGAAGCAGTCAAAACCGCAGCGGCGATACCGTATTTCAGCAGGTTTCTTCGTTTGTAAGACTGCACCTGTGCAGACTCCGTTTGGATTCAACTTTAATACCGTAGCGAAGCAAATCGCTTGGGTCCATGCCATCCACGAACTTGTTGGGAGCCATCAGGTTACCCGCAGCCTCCTTATGGGTGAATGGCTATTAAAACTCCGCCGCGATCTCATCCATGATCCGCACCAATTCCCGCGTGATCCCCGGCTCAGACAGCGCATGACCCGCCTGAGGGATCATCCGCATCCGCGAGCCGAACCAGCCTTTGTGCAGTTTGTATGCCGAGGTCGGCGGGCAGATCATGTCGTAGCGACCTTGGACAATATGGCCTGGGATACCGCGCAGGCGGTGGAGGTTGTTCAGGATCGCAGTGTCTTCGGTCAGGAACCCCTTGTTGATAAAGTAATGGTTCTCTAGCCGCGAAAATGCCCGCGCGTATTCACCGGGTGCTTCGCCTGCAAAACCATTGGACTCGATGGATGCCAGCGCGTTCTCCCAATTGGCCCAAGCCCGCGCGAAGCGAGTCTCCTCCATCAGGTTTCCGCTGAACAAACGGCGGTGATAGGCGCCGATCATATCGTCCCGCTCTTCCTCAGGAATGAGGCTTTCGAAACGGGCCCAAAGGTCAGGCCAGAATGCACCCGCACCACCACCATAGAACCAATCCAGCTCTGGATCGGTCATCAGGAATACGCCGCGCAGGATCAAACCCAACACGCGTTCAGGATGGGTCTGCGCGTAGATCAAGGCCAGCGTCGCGCCCCAACTTCCGCCAAAGGCAAACCAGCGCCCGATATTCAGGGTCTCACGGATCTTCTCCATATCCGCGACAAGGTCCCACGTCGTGTTCGCCTCGATGCTCGCATGAGGTAAGGACCGACCACATCCACGCTGATCGAACAGAACGATACGATACACGTCTGGGTCGAAATAACGCCGCATCGCAGGGCTACAACCGCCACCCGGTCCGCCGTGAACAACGATGACAGGCACACCGTCGCGGCGGCCGCACTGTTCGACATACACTCTGTGCCCGTCGCCCACATCCAGCATCTGCTGGTCAAATGGGTCGATCGGGGGATAAAGGTGCGGCACCGCGCGTCTTTGACCTGAGACTTTGTCCATGTCACCTCTATATAGCACGGTAAACCGCCAGACCATTCCCCCTTTGGAGGCAAAGATGACCCAGACGACCGTTGATCCCGCAGAAGTTGCCAAATTCGAAGCTATGGCAGCGGAATGGTGGGATCTTGAGGGCAAGTTCAAGCCGCTCCACATGATGAACCCGATCCGGCTGAAATACATCACCGAACAAATCGCAGCGGAGTTTGGTCGTGATCTGGACGACGACAAACCGTTTGCGGGGCTGCGAATTCTGGATATCGGGTGCGGTGGCGGCCTGTTGTGCGAACCCATGGCGCGTTTGGGTGCCACGATTGTTGGCGTCGATGCGGCCGAACGGAACATTCCCGTGGCCCAAGCCCACGCCCGTCAATCTGGCCTCGACATCGATTACCGTTGGACCACCGCGGAAACGATGGCTGCTGCGGGTGAACAGTTTGACGTAGTTCTCAACATGGAAGTAGTGGAACATGTGGCTGATCCACTGGCCTACCTGACCGCCTGCCAGCAACTCTTGAAGCAAGGCGGGCTGCACATCTGTTCGACTATCAACCGCAACCCCAAGAGCTTTGCCGTTGCGATTTTGGGTGCGGAGTATGTGATGCGCTGGCTGCCGAAAGGCACGCACGAATGGTCAAAGTTCATCACGCCAGACGAACTCTATGACCTGATCCGCAAGGGTGGCCTCGACCCCGTTGATCGCAAAGGGTTCGTGTTCAATCCAGTGCTATGGACATGGTCGATCAGTGATCGCGACTTGTCGGTGAACTACGTCACCGCATCGATCAAACGTTAATCGTTTTCGCTGAGCTGCAATCGCAGCTCACGCAGCACAGGCAGGACGGCGCGGACTTTTTCTGCGCCGACCTTATCAACGAGCCCCGCAATCACTGGCGTCATCGCCGCAAGCGCCGCATCACGCGCGGCAAGACCCGCAGGGCTGATAGCCACCAACTTGCGTCGTGCATCGTCCCAGTCAGGGCGAATATGCACCCAACCTGCCCAATCTAGTTTCCCCAAGGTATTCGTCATCGCACCTCGGGTCAGGTGAAACGTCTTTGCCAATTGCGCTGGCGTGCGTTCATCACCAGCATGAGCAAGGTGATTCAGGACGGAAAAATGGGACAGTTCCATACCCTTGGGCAGCACGCGAACCACATTGGCGCGGGCCAACTGATCAACGGTCAAGATCTCGCTAAAGAGCGAAACGGCAAGGTTATTTGAATTCTTGTCCATCCGGTCCCCTAAAAACTCGATCATGCAACAAAGACGGTACGCGCGCCCGCGCTTGTGCCACCTCATCGGGGTTCAAATCAATGAAAACAATGCCTTCGTCTACTCCAGCATCGACTAAAACCTCTCCCCAAGGAGAGATTACCATCGAATGACCGTAGGTTTGACGTGGTTTGCCCGAACGCACAGCGTGATTGCCTGTTTGTGCTGCAGCCAGAACATAAGCCCCATTTTCAATTGCTCGCGCCCGCAAGAGAGGTTCCCAATGCGCGGCGCCCGTGACGGGTGAAAACGCAGCGGGGGCCAGTAGGATCGTCGCACCCGCCTGACACAGAACGCGATGTAGATACGGGAACCGAACATCGTAACACACCGTCAGCCCCAAGGTGCCAAAGGGCGTTTCGCATGTTACCGCCTCTTCGCCTGGTCGGAACCCTGCGGATTCGCGAAACGTCTCGGTCTCAGAAACCTGAACGTCGAACATATGGATTTTATCATAACGGGCGCGGATCGACCCATCGGGCGCGATCACGAAGGACCGATTGGCAAAACGCCCATCTTCATCCCCCGTTTTGATCGCGAGCGACCCGATAGCGAGCCAAATTCCATGCATCGCGGCGGCTTCACGCAGCCCTGCCAAAACGGGATCATCTGATTCGAGGTGTAGAACGTCGTTCTGATGCTGCCGATCTTGGCTAATGATGTTCGTCACTTCGGGCGTCAGGACGAACCCAGCACCACCAGCAACGGCCGATGCAATCATCTCTTTGACCCGCGACAGGTTCGTCAGCGGATCGTCACTTGAACTGATCTGTAAAAGCGCGGCCCTCACGCCAGCATCGGGTCGAGCTTACCCGCGCGCTCAAGGGCAAACAGATCATCGCAGCCCCCAACATGGGCGCCATCAATGAAAATCTGCGGCACGGTGCGGCCACCATTCGCACGCTCCACCATTTCAGCGCGGCGATCTGGGTGTTCGATCACGTCGATCTCAGTAAAGGCGACACCTTTGGAGGTCAGCATGTGCTTTGCGCGGTGGCAAAAGCCACAAAACGGGGAGGAGTAGATTTCTACGGGTTTCATAACGGACCTTTCGTGTTCACCCGTATATTTAGGTTTCTTTATACGCTCGCGCCAGTGTCAGAACGCAAACCTGCTTTGCGCCAGCCAACCGCGCCCCTTCTGTCGCCGCAGCAAGAGTAGCGCCAGTGGTCATCACATCGTCGATGATCAGAACGGAACGCCCCCGCATACGGCAGCCATTTTTAGGATGTGGTCGGATTGAACCTTGCTGGACAGCAAGCCGGGCCTCGCGCGACATACCTTCAGTCGGCCGCGTGCGGTGCACTTTTGCCAAACCATCTACGACAACGGGACGACCCAAAATACGACCTGTTTCAACGGCTAAAAGGGCCGATTGGTTGAACCTGCGCCGAAACAACCGCGTCCAATGCAGCGGAACCGGAACAATCACCGTATCACCGCTCAACAACGGACGTGCCGCGCGGGACAGCATCGCCGACAGCATTGGCACAAGGTCTTGTCGGTCCCCGTGCTTGAGCGAAAGAACCAGCTTTCGCCCTCCCCCCGAATACCCAAACACGGTCCGCCCAGTTGCCCAAGGTCGCGGCTCGGCCAGACATTCGTCGCAGAACGCGGCTTCATCCTCGCCCATCAGCGGCACACCACAATGATCGCAGACCAAACCATTCACGAAATCCGTGGTGGCCCAACAGTCAGGACAAAGGCCAAAGTCAGCGTCGGTGAGTTGATCACATAGGCCACACTGACGCGGCAGAACCATGCGGACAACACTATGCAACATCGTTGGTATTCCCTAAACAAAGGGCATGAGAACCCCGCCAAATATCGCCGACCGCGCATCGCTAGACCGCAACCGGTCTCGTATGACTGCAACATTCATGCTCGATGCTGTGGCAGACGAGATTCAGGAAAGACTGATCGAGGTTAACAGGCCGTTTAACGCGCCCGCGATTGTCTCTGGTCAGCCTGAATATTGGGCGACGCACTTCCCTGATGCGGTCCAAGTGACGGACACCGATTTACTAGCCCTTGATGCAGGTCGGCATGATCTCGTGATCCATGCGATGTCGATGCATTGGGCCAACGACCCCATCGGCCAAATCGTCCAGTCTCGTCACGCTCTCAAACCCGATGGCCTGTTTTTGGGCGCCATGTTCGGGGGACAAACGCTCCACGAACTACGGAGCGTTTTAGCCGAAGCCGAAAGCCGCGTGACGGGCGGCCTATCGCCACGCGTCGCCCCAATGGCAGAGATCCGCGACCTAGGTGCGTTGTTGCAACGGTCAGGCATGGCGTTGCCCGTTGCGGACGCGATGCCACTGAATGTGACCTACGAGGATGCTTGGGCGCTGATGCGTGACCTTCGTGCGATGGGTGAGGCCAACGCGCTGTCGCAACGACTACGAAAGCCGACCCGCCGCGCAGTCTTTGCGGAGGCGGCAAAGCTATATGCAGAACACTTTAGCGATGCGGACGGGCGTATTCGTGCAACATTCGAAGTGATCTTTTTAACGGGCTGGGCTCCTGATGAGAGCCAACAAAAGCCCCTCCGCCCAGGATCAGCCACGGCGCGACTGGCGGACGCACTTGGTGCAAAAGAACTCAACCTGCCCCAGACGGATGATTGACCCATCGGGGTTTTGACATATCTCTGGCCCAAACTACGGAACGGGACTGACATGAAAGACGTAAAGAACACTGGCGGATTGGCGAAATGCCCCGTCCACGCACCAGCCGACCACCCCGCCATCAAACCGCGCCGTATCGGCATTTTGCTGGCAAACCTAGGTACGCCTGATGCGACCGATTACTGGTCGATGCGCCGCTACCTGAGCGAATTTCTATCTGACAAGCGTGTCATCGATTATCCCGCATGGAAATGGCAGCCAATCCTGCAGGGCATCATTCTGTCGATCCGTCCGCAAAAATCTGGTGCTGCCTATCGCTCAATCTGGAACACCGAGAAAGACGAAAGCCCGTTGATGACCATCACGCGGGACCAAACCACTGCGATCCGCGCAAGCTTGCAGGGGTTGTTCGGTGAACAAGTGATTGTCGATTTCTGCATGCGCTACGGCAATCCATCAACGGAATCGAAGGTCCGCGAGATGGTTGATGCGGGCTGTGACCGCATCCTGTTTTTCCCTCTCTATCCGCAATACGCGGGCGCGACATCCGCCACGGCGAACGATCAGTTCTTCCGTGCGCTGATGAAAGAAAAATTCCAGCCCGTCGCCCGTATCGTACCACCCTATTTCGAAGATCCCTCCTATATCGACGCACTAGCGGCATCAGTTCAGCGCGCCTACGACGCGATGGACGAAAAGCCATCGATGTTGGTTTGCTCATACCACGGTTTGCCGAAACGATACCTGACCAAAGCGGGCGACCCCTATCACTGCCATTGCGCCAAAACCACGCGCCTCTTGAAAGAACGGCTTGGTTGGGATGACACGCAGATCAAAACGACCTTCCAGTCGAAATTTGGCCCAGAAGAATGGCTTCAGCCCTACACCGTCGAAGAGGTCGCGCGCCTTGCCGAACAAGGGCACAAACACATTGCAGTGATCGCACCTGCCTTCAGCGCCGATTGCATCGAAACGCTGGAAGAAATCAACGAAGAGATCAAAGAGAGCTTTGAAGAGGCGGGGGGCGAGCATTTCAGCTACATTCCATGCCTCAACGATGACCCAGCGCATATCGAAGCGCTGACTGGCGTCATCATCCAGAACCTCAAAGGCTGGATTGGGTAAAAGAAAAGGGCCGGTTGCATCGCAACCGGCCCAATCTTGTCACTGAGACTTCGAATTAGTTCGAAGCTGCAGCAGCGATCAGAGCAACCAGGATCAGCGGAATGATCAGGCCCGAAGCGGACGACGAAGTCGCTGCTTCTTCAACAACTACTGGCTCAACAGTTACAACCGGAGCCATGCCACCTGCGAAAGCAGCAGAAGCGAAACCGGTGAAAGCAGCGGCGAGAGCGATTTTTTTCATAACAATTCTCCAATTTTCTTGTCGCAGGAACCTAAGTGTTGAGGACGGTCCGCGACAGTCAAGACTTACCTCGTGTACGAGTGTAAACTAGATAATCAGGCGTTCTGCCAAGAGGTTTTCTTATTTTCGCCACAAAAGATTTTGTGATTGTGGTTAAATCAGCAACACCTGAGTGCCTACTTTGGTCAATCCATAAAGCTCGGCGATGTGTTCATTGTACAGGCCGATACACCCGTTCGACGATCGACGACCGATTTTGCGTGTGTCGTGAGTGCCGTGAATTCGGTAATACTGCCACGACAGATAGAGGGCGTGGGTCCCAAGTGGGTTATCTGGCCCCGGCCCAATGTAGTCTGGCCATTCGGGGTTCCGCTCTAGCATCGACGGTGTAGGACGCCATTCAGGCCCAATAACGCGACGCACAATCTCTGTTTTACCCAAGCGGGTAAGGTCGGCCGTCAACGGCACAGAGGTCGGGAAGAGCTTGTAAACAGACTGATCCTCGGACCAGAAATGAAGTGCACGGCTCTGCGTATCGACCAATATCGCGCCGTTGCGAAGGGTGTCGAAATACGGGCGCCAATCCAAGGATCGGAAGCTCGAGATGTTCCGTTGAACCGAATGCGAGATATCGCTTTCGATTTCTGTCGAACCTTCGGTCTGCGCGACGCTACGGGTGCCGATGGTTGCGGCGGCAGCGGCCACAAATGCACGGCGGCTAAATTTCGGGTCGGTCATGTCTGTACGCTCCGGCGTGGTAAGGGCCACGGTTGTTTGATGATGAAATACGCTTTTGTGCTGTTTCATTCAATTCACACATAGCGGAGATCGGCCAAACCTTGCGCAACTGGGTTTGAATTGCCACGAATCAACGGATATGAGTTTCGCGTCTAACAGGAGTTCATCATGAATCGTCGTCACGTTATGTTCGGGTTCGCGGCTTTGGGTCTTGCGGGCTGCACGTTGGGTAACGGGCCGCGTCTTGGTCCAGATGGGCTCCCTCTGCCGTCTATCTATGTCATCGAACCAAGCGACGAGGCCGCGATCGAGTATCGGATGCTCGACGGTGTGAACGTTCTGCGTCAGGCACGAGGCCTGACACCGCTTACGCTGAACGCCCAATTGAACGCGGCTGCCGCGACTCATTCGCGTGACATGTCCCTCCAGAACCGTCCGTGGCACTTTGGATCGGACGGCTCCTCGCCGCTCGACCGTGGTCGTCGCGTTGGCTATTCGGGCCAGATCTTGGGTGAAAACATCTCTGAAACCTTCGAGACAGAGATGCAAACCTTGGCTGCCTGGCTTGAACAGGCAGACACGCGCGATGTGATCCTTGACCCCAACGCCCGCGAAATGGGCTTTGCATGGTTCCAAGAATCCAACGGCAAAATCTGGTGGACCTTTGTGACGGGCAAGCCCCTTTAAGGGTAGATAAAGATCGGCGTTCCGTTCGGGACCATCGCGTAGATCTCTTCGATTTCAGCGTTCGAGACAGCAATACAGCCCGCCGTCCAATCAATGCTGCTATCCGCGATAGATGGCGTCCCGTGGATGAAAATTTCACCACCGGGGGCGCGGCCTTGCGAGGCGGCATAGGCTCTGTCCTGAGCGTTCGGATATGAAATGCCGAGCGACAGGTGATAAGCCGAATTCGGATTCCGACGGTTGATCACATAGGTTCCTTCGGGCGTCTTACCGTCACCTTCGAACTGTTTATGACCTTCGGGGGCAAAGCCCATACGGATGTCATAGCTCCGCATCACATCGGTATCGTGCATAAGATACATGCGACGCGCACCTTTGTTCACCACAATCGACGTCACCTCTGGTCCGTCATAGGACACAAATTTCGACGTGCGCCCGCATGACGATAGGCCAAGCGCGATGGTTAGGATCAATAAAATCCGTGTGAACATTGGGTACTGCCTCGATGCGATTTTCGCTTTTGTTGCGCACCGTTTACACGAATTTAAATCCGCCGCCTAGCTACCCAAATTGACATCAATTGCGCGTAAATGCAGCAACGACTTCGGTGTGGTGTGACCAGCGGAACTGATCGACAACCGTCACGGGGCCAAGGGTAAAGCCCGCATCAATCAACGTTCTCGCATCACGAGCAAACGTCACTGGATTGCACGACACCATCGCCACAGTAGCAACTTTGGACTCAGCAATTTCAGCAACTTGCGCCTCTGCACCCGCACGCGGCGGGTCAATCACGATAGCGTCGAATTCATTAAGTTCGTCGGGCAAAAGTGGACGGCGGAACAGGTCACGCGTCTCAACGGAAACGCGGTGCAACCCGCCAGTGCTGCGCCAACCACGGTCCAATGCGTCCATCATCTCTCGGACGCCCTCAACCGCATAAACCGAGGCCTTCCGCGCCAAAGGCAGGGTAAACGTGCCCGACCCCGCAAAGAGGTCCACGACCTTATCCGCGTCGCCGACAATCGCGCTCACCGCATCTTGCAGGGCTTTCTCACCATGCTTTGTCGCTTGTAGGAATGCCCCAGGGGGTGGCACGACGAGTGATCCACCGAAATCCTGACGCGGCGGGTGGATGGTCACAACGGGTTCATCAACCCAAACCAAACGGGCGATCCCGAATTGGTTCGCCCACTGCGCCAGATCGACCCGCAGATCGGTCGTGAGTTCTTTTTCCGTCTGAATATGGACATCGGGACCATCGACACTCAGGCTAACAGTCATCGCGACTTCAGCCTTACGGCTCGCCGCGAGGGCGGTTAGTGCATTGAGCGCGGGAAGTGTTGCGATCAGTTCTGGCGCCAAAAGCTGGCAATCGGGCACCTCAACCAGCGTGTCAGAGGCGCGCGCGTGGAACCCGACCAGAGTTCCCTTTTTCGTGCGACGACCAGCCAGTTTTGCACGGCGACGGGATTTGATCGGGCTTGTGATCGTTCCTGCGATGGTCGCTTCAATCCCCTGCGCCGACAGAGCGCGTTCAACAGTCGATGCCTTCCAAGCCGCAACAAAGGCGTCAGACGCATGCTGCATCGCGCAGCCGCCGCAGGATTTATAATGGCGGCACGGTGGGCTAACGCGGTCAGCCGAAGGTGAGACGATGCGAACGCCGTCATCTGTCACTTCAACTTCTTCCAAGGGAAGCGTGCGCGGAACCATCGTGCCATCCTCGGCGCGACCTAAACCAGTGTGTGTGAGGCTTTGAATTTTCATGGCGCTTCCTTAGCGGGGCAATTCATCCAGCGCTAGAGATCAGAGCATCTCGCGACAACGTAAATCTAGAGGCAATCCAATCCGCTTCGAGTTTACGAAGCCGTTCGCCCAATGCAGCCCCCGTAAATGCTGGCATAAGATCAGCCGCCTTGACGGGAAACGATTGCTGCATGGCATGATGCAAGATCGCCAGTTCGTCGGGATCAATTGGTTGTCCCATTGATGCCTGCCGCACGAGGTAGCTGTCTTCGGCAGTATCTTTGCACCGATACCCTAGTTCGCCCAAATCCATACTGATGCCAGCCTGAATAGCCTCGAGCCGCCGTTTGTCCGCGTTCGACAACCGCAACCGTTCAGGAACATCCTCGCCCCCAATCACTGCCAAACGACGGATCGGATCAGGGCTACGGTCGCCCTCTAAATGCACAAGGATCGCTAGGCTTTGGGCCTGCGCACCGGGGAGGACCGAATAAAGAACCCCGCTCGCCGCCATTGCAGCCATCGCGGGCGCAGGGTCAGCAGCAGACAGTAGTTTACGCATTTCAGAACCAACACGCTCCGCCGACAATTGCGCCAACCCGTCGAGGTTCTCAGCACAGGCAGCCAACCCATCGGCATCAATGCCCAACGAAGGATCGCCATACCATGCCGAAAAACGGAAGAACCGCAGGATGCGCAAGTAGTCTTCGCGAATACGCTGATCCGCATCACCGATAAAACGAAGGTGCCCAGCGCGGAGGTCGGGCAAACCATTCACGGGGTCAAACACCTCACCATTCGGCGCGGCATACAGCGCGTTCATCGTGAAATCTCGGCGGCGGGCGTCCTCATCCATCGTGTCGGCAAAATCGACGACCGCGTGACGACCATCGGTGTCCACATCCCTGCGAAAGGTTGTGATCTCAAACGGGATGCCATCAGCGACCACGGTGATTGTGCCGTGATCAATGCCTGTCGGGATCGCCTTCAAACCGGCCTGTTTTGCCCGCTTTAGAGTCTGTTCTGGCCGCGCATCGGTCGAAATATCCAAATCCGACACGGGTTTCCCGAGCAGGGCATTTCGCACGCACCCACCGACAAAATAGGCCTGAAAACCGCCGTCCGTCAGCGCCTTGCAGACAGCTTGCGACGCGGGGTGCGTCAACCACTCTGCCGTCAGTCGCATAGTCGTTCCGCCAATCCGCGCAACATCCGCGCAGTGGCCCCCCAGATGTAATACGGCCCATAGGGCGCGGTGAAATAATACCGTCGGCGTCCCTGCCAACGACGCCCCTCAATCCGATAATTCGTGCGATCAGCGATATGGTCAAAGGGGACGGTAAAGACCTCCTCAACCTCGCCAAGTTCAGGAACGGGGGTCCAGTCGCCACGGATCATCGCGACAACTGGTGTCGCGATGTAGCTGGTGACGGTTTCGTGTGACGGCAAGGCTCCCAAGACACTGACCTGAGCAGGGTCCAAACCGACCTCCTCCTGCGCCTCACGCAAAGCTGCGTCGATCAAGGTCTCGCCCTGCTCTACCTTACCACCAGGAAAGGCGATCTGACCTGGGTGATGTTTCAGTCGCGCAGATCGCTTGGTCAGCAAAAGCCGACCGTCCTCGTGGAACGCAACCAAAACTGCGGCTGGCTTGAGCACGCGGTTTTCAGGGAGCTTTGTATCAGGGTTCAGGTCGAAATCAGAGGTTTCGCCGCCCTGAGCATGCAAGGCGGCGATCAGGCGGTCTTCTGCCTTATTCCTCTGAATCATCCGGTTTTTCCGTTGCTTCGAACCCGAGCGTTTTCGGGTCAAACTGGTAATGCGCGCCACAGAATTGGCAATCTGCGGTTACGATACCCTCTGGAGTGGTCATGTGTGCGATATCTTTTGCCGAATAGATCGACAGACTTTGACGAACACGGTCCGACGAACACGAGCACCCGAATTTCACGGCTTGGGCGTCATAGACACGGGGGCGTTCCTCGTGGAACAAACGGACCAAGAGGTCGGTCGGCGGGACCACAGGCCCGATCAATTCCAGAGAATCGACCGTGTCTAGCAGGATGTTCGCGCGGTTCCAGTTTTCACCTTCGTCATCATCCAACAGATCAGCAGCCGTCAGAACGCCTTCTTCGCCAGTCGCTTCCTCGCCTTTGGCAAAGGGAGAGGCCTTTGGCATGTGCTGCAGCATCACACCACCAGCGCGCCATGCTTCATCCTTGCCCGGAAGAGTGGATTTGCCGAACGACAGCTCAAACCGTGTCGGGAGCTGTTCGGACTGTGCGAAATAAGTTTCAGCGCAGGCCGAGAGCGATCCGCCCGCAATCGGTGTGATGCCTTGGTATGGGGTGGTGCCCTGACCTTGGTCGATGAGGATCGCGAAATAACCCTGTCCGATCATCTCGAACGGGGGCTTCGACGGATCGAGGCGGGTTTCGTCGAACGACGCGTAACCACGAATACGACCAATCTCGCCCTCGGATTGCGGCGCGTAATAATCCGTCGCGATCAGACGCGCTGGCCCGCTACCCCGAACCTGAAGGGACAGTTTCCAACGCAGTTTCAGCGTTTGACCGATCAGAGCCGTCAGCAGAGCCATCTCTGCGACCAAGGCTTCGATCTGGTCTGGGTAATCATGCTGCTCCAAGACGCGGTTCAGCACCCCGTCCAAACGGGCCACACGACCACGCACGTCCGACGCATCGAGTTGAAACGGGAGTACAGTGTCGTCCCAAGCGATCTGGCTGCCGAGTGTCATAGGCTTTCCTTGTTAGGCGAGGTTTGGCATACCGCGTCCATATAAGCGCATCAAGCGCAGGTCCAAGGGGTATTATCATGAGTATTCGATTTGGTGAGCCGATCCGGCGCGACGTGAAATACAAATTGCGCCCCGGCGCTTATGCCATTTTGCCCCTCGGTGGACGGCTTTTGCTGACCCATCAGGCAGAACCAGAGGACGAATACCAACTGCCCGGTGGTGGCATCGACGCAGGCGAAAGCCCGATTGCCGCGCTTCACCGCGAAGTGTTCGAGGAAACAGGCTGGCACATCGCAACCCCCCGTAAAATTGGGTTTTATCGCCGATTCTGCTATATGCCTGATTACGATATGTGGGCCGAAAAAATCTGCCACATCTATCTCGCGCGCCCTGTCGCACGCATCAGCGCCCCGACCGAAGCAGGTCACACGGCGCTTTGGATGGACAAAGACGCGGCCGAGGTTCTCTTATCAAACGAGGGCGACCGCGCCTTTATCGCGTCACTTTAATCGATCAACGGACGTTTTTCGATCAGGTGACCGTAAAGCGTGGTCAGAATGCTGATTCCGACCATGATGAATACCCAGTTCACGGCCACATCCAAAACAAACGCGATGATGCCCGCAAAGTTATAGACCTGACCGATGATCAAGCTGATCAAGAAGTTCAGGACAGCCAAAATCACAGATACGCCGAAAATGGTGCCAGACATCGGCTTGGTCGCAGCCATGGATTCGGACACTTTGAGCGGTTCGCGCAGTGCGGTTGCAGGGAGAACCAGACCGATACGCAGCCAAAGGTATGAGACCGCAAAACCCAATGCGACGCCGAGGAAGATCGCCACCCCCATTGAAGCCGTCACCGCTGTTAGAAAGCCGATAACAAAGGCAAAAGCAAACGCGGCCAACGCAACGAGTAACGACAGAACCAATGTCTTTCCGATGTAGGCGCCAATTGGCTGACCTTTAAACGCAGGCAACATCCCCGGATATTGTTCCAGTAAGACAAAGCGGTGCCATGCAACTGCGATCCACGCGAAGACGACCGTGAAGATGACGATCGCAAGTAGGACGAACATCAAAGCAGCGCCAGCATTAGAACTGCGACCTTGTTCCATCTGAGAAATAAAATCGAAATTCAGGCCTAACCCGAAAAAGCTGATACCGATCAGCAATAGACCGATCAGGATCGGTCCGACCGACACTTTAAGCGCTTCAGCGAGGTTGCCGAAGATCATGTTGAAAGAGTGTAAAATCAATTTCCACGCCATAACGTAGCTCCTATTTAAATATTTCGCAGAAAGAGCCACGATCACCCCCCTTCCGTCAATGGGCTTCCCTTGCTTGCGCCATGAAAAGAAGGTATCGCCCTGTCGATCTTATTAAAGGAGAGCCCGATGTCTGCACCCAAGAAAGTGGTCCTCGCCTATTCCGGCGGCCTCGACACGTCGATCATTCTGAAATGGTTGCAGACCGAATACGGCTGCGAAGTTGTTACCTTCACTGCTGACCTTGGTCAGGGCGAAGAACTGGAACCTGCACGTGCCAAGGCTGAAATGCTCGGCATTAAATCCGAAAACATCTACATCGAAGACGTTCGTGAAGAATTCGTTCGCGACTTCGTATTCCCGATGTTCCGCGCCAACGCCGTTTACGAAGGTCTCTACCTGCTCGGCACCTCGATCGCGCGTCCGCTGATCTCCAAACGTCTTGTTGAGATCGCGCACGCCACCGGTGCTGATGCTGTGGCCCACGGCGCAACAGGCAAAGGCAACGATCAGGTTCGTTTCGAACTGTCCGCATATGCTCTGGACCCGTCGATCAAAGTGATCGCACCTTGGCGCGAATGGGATCTAACCTCGCGCACCAAACTGATCGAGTTTGCTGAAAAGAACCAGATTCCGATCGCAAAAGACAAACGCGGTGAGGCACCGTTCTCTGTCGACGCGAACCTTCTGCACACTTCGTCCGAAGGTAAAGCGCTGGAAAATCCAGCCGATGCAGCGCCGGAATACGTCTACCAGCGCACCGTTTCGCCGGAAGAAGCACCCGATACGCCTGAGTTCATCGAAGTAACCTTTGAAAAAGGTGACGCAGTCGCGATCAATGGCGAGGCAATGTCGCCCGCGACGATCCTTACCGCTCTGAACGAATACGGCCGCAAGCATGGCGTTGGGCGTCTCGACTTTGTTGAGAACCGCTTTGTTGGTATGAAATCGCGCGGCATCTACGAAACTCCGGGCGGCACCATCCTGCTCGAAGCACACCGTGGTATCGAACAGATCACCCTCGATTCCGGCGCTGGCCACCTCAAAGACAGCCTAATGCCGCGTTATGCAGAGCTGATCTACAACGGCTTCTGGTTCTCGCCTGAGCGCGAAATGCTGCAAGCTGCCATCGATAAATCCCAAGAGCACGTCACTGGCACCGTTCGCCTGAAACTCTACAAGGGTTCGGTTAACACCGTGGGCCGCTGGTCGGATCACAGCCTCTATTCCGAAGCACACGTCACGTTCGAGGACGATGCTGGTGCATACGATCAGAAAGACGCTGCAGGCTTTATCCAGCTGAACGCTCTGCGCCTGAAGCTTTTGGCTGCACGCAACAACCGCGTCAAAGGCTGACGCAGCGTTTCAATTGCGCAATTGATGGCCGCTCCCTAGCCGTATCTAACGGCAGATACAGGGGGCGGCCATGTTATTTTCAGAGATCGTAGAACGGCTAACTAAAGGGCTAGACCCGAGCCGTTTGAGCGACGTTCTAAAGTTCGACTGCGGGCAAGATGGCGTCGTCACGCTCGGCCCCAATGGTGTTGGCACCGTCGATCAAGATGCCGATTGCACCATCGCAATAACGACCGAAAACCTTGCCAAGCTGCTCGCTGGAAAGCTGAACCCGATGACGGGTGTGGTGACTGGCAAACTAAAGATTTCTGGTAATCCTGCTGTCGCCATGAAACTCGGTAAGTTACTGGGCTAGCATCGTATTTTCAGTTTTTCGAGACGTTCATGATGCGGGATCGCCTGCTCGAGCAGAGCTTCATGCTCTGCCTGAACAGCGGGCAATGGACCCTCTGCGCCAGCAAATCCTGTCGAATTATGAACGGCCTCATACCAAACCTTGGCCCAGACGCCGTCAGCAGGATGCCCGCCAGTTGGCCATGACAACATCGCTGGGTCCCAATCCAGACCCAACGCATTACACAGTGCGCGCAGCATACCTTCAGGATTTTGGCGTATGTCAAAGCTATCAATCACGATGGGCTGTTTTCCATCCGCGACAAGTTGATCGAACAACTCGCTCTGTTGGGTGAACCCAATATCGGCCAAAGTCAGGTCGGCATATTTCTTCGAAAAACTCGCAATCACCCGGGCCGGATGACGCAAGAGAAACACATTCTCTACCGCAGCAATCCAATCGCGCGGAATGTGGGGCAGCATGTGTTGGCACATGTGTTTTTGATAATAATGAGGTTTCCCCTCTGGAATTGGCCCCAAAAGGTCGTCAACGACCGCCGCGGCGTTCGTTTTCTGCGAGGCGATCACCTCATCTCGCATCGGGTGATCCAATCCCGTTTTCACCAGATAGGCTGCGTAAAACGGCTCATCGACAACGGCGAAATCCTCTCGCGCCCCGAAAGAATACATCATCGCTGTCGAAAGGTTCCTTGGCCCAGACCACATCGCGATCCGCATCAGTTTGCCTCGCTTTCGATCAGTGCTTTGTAGAGGTCCCGAATGCACTGCGTCACAGGCCCCATTGTGCCCGTTCCGACCTGCCGACCATCGATTTCTGACACAGGTGTTTGCGCACCGAAAGTGCCCGTAAGGAATGCCTCATCCGCGCCGTAAGTATCGACAAGAGAATAGTTTTTCTCGAACACTGGAATGCCGTTCTGACGACAGACTTCGATCACTTTGGCCCGCGTAATCCCGTTCATGCAGTAGTCGCCCGTGCTCGTCCAAACCTCGCCCTTTCGAACGATAAAGAAGTTGCACGCGTTGGTCGTGTTCACAAACCCATGCACGTCGAGCATCAGGGCTTCGTCCGCTCCAGCCTTTTCCGCGGCAATGCATGCGAGGATGCAATTCAGTTTAGAGTGGCTGTTCAGTTTCGGATCTTGGGTCATCGGCAACCCACGGATATGCGGAACTGTGGCCAGACGGATCGGACGCGGAATGGAGGGTTTCGAATGTTCCATGATGATCGTCACCGTCGGTCCCTGACGCGACAGCGACGGATGTTGGAACGGACGACTTTTGACACCGCGCGTCACCATCAACCGCGCATGCGCATCTGTTGTCATCTCATTCGCCGCCCGCGTTTGTTCGAGCGCATCAATCACCTCGGCACGGGTCATCCCAATATTGAGGTCGATCGCCTTGGCCGCCTCGAACAGTCGATCCATGTGATCGTCTAGAAACGCCCAGCGCCCGTCATAAAGGCGAAGCCCCTCCCACACACCATCACCCAACATGAAGCCAGAATCGTAGACCGACACCAAAGCTTCGGCTTTGGGGACGATACGACCGTTTAGGTAAATGAGGATGGTTTCGTTTCGGCTGTCTTCTTCCGCTTGGTGCGTGGTCACATGAGTCATCGCATCCTCCTTTTGATCAAAAGGCTAGACGCGAGATTGGGCGTAGAAAAGCGAAAAATCGGCTTTAGCTCAGCGTGGAATTCATCGACCAAAGTTGCCGAGCGGGACGAGAGAATCCAAATGTAAACATAATACAAAAATAGACTCTAAAGCCCCTTATTAGGGTCTATTTTAAGGGCGAAATGCCTGCACTTCGGCCAGATCAGGGATCACATCGGCGGTGCCTTTGCGCGTCACCATTAGTGCGCCCGCCTTCGTCGCCTGCTGGATCGCCTGCGCCATCGGCATCCCACGATCCAACCCAGCGAGGACATATCCCGTGAACGTGTCCCCTGCCCCCGTGGTATCGACGGGTTCAACTTTGATCGCGGGGAATTCAGTTCGGGCTCCACCTTCGATCAAAACCGCGCCTTTCGATCCCATCGTGATGATGACCGACGCAACACCGAGGTCTTCGGCATCCTTGCCCAGCGCATCGCGGAGCTGCGCCATTTCAATCTCGTTCAGGATCAAGAAATCGAGGTATGGCAAAACGGCCTCAACCGCTTCCGCAGAAAACGGTGCGGAAGCATATGCCACCCGAAGCCCCATTTCGCGACCAAGGGCCAGAGCATCCGCCTGACCGTTGGTTTCGTTCTGCGTCACGATCCAATCGCCAACCTGAGCTTCGGACAATGCGCCACGGATCAGATCGTCGGGTATGGCGATGTTCGCGCCTTGATGCAGGATGATCGCATTTTCGCCCTCGGCATCAACCATGATGATGGCTTGGGCTGGATCGGCATCGACCTCTTGGATGAAACGCGTATCAACGCCGTATTCCATCAAGCGATCACGGGTCCAAAGGCTGTCGGCGGTCACCGCGCCAATATGCCGAACGTGCGATCCCGCCCGCGCTGCCGCGACGGACATATTCGCGCCCTTCCCACCCAGAAAAACCTGTCGGCTGAGTGACGCGAGAGTTTCCCCCGGGGCGGGAATATGCGGCATGGAATAAACGATGTCGGTGTTGATCGACCCTAAATTCCATACCGCCATGTCATCATCCTACGTTGCAGGCAGCCAGAACCGCCATGTTCATAATATCGTTCACTGTCGACACCGTAGAACAAATCTGGATTGGCTTGTCCACGCCAGCGAGGATCGGACCAATTACGGTCGCGCCACCCATTTCCTGCATCAACTTGACCGAGATCGAGGCCGAGTGACGTGCAGGAACAACGAGAACGTTTGCTGGACCTGTGAGACGGCTGAACGGGTAATGTTCCGCCGATTTCGGGTTCAGAGCCACGTCCACGGTCATTTCGCCTTCGTATTCGAAGTCGACGCCGCGTTTATCCAGAACTTTCGGCGCGATGTGCATCTTTTCAGCGCGTTCAGACACCGGATAACCGAAGGTCGAGAACGAAACGAACGCAACGCGCGGATCAAGCCCGAGGTCTTTGGCAACAGCAGCGCCGCGCTCGGCAATGTCGGCAAGGTCTTCTTGATCCGGCCATTCGTGAACCAGAGTATCAGCGATCAGAACGATGCGGCCTTTGTTCAGGATGGCAGAAACGCCAGCCGCACCCGATTTCGGGCTTGCGTCGAACACATGGTTGATCGCTTCGAGGACGTGTGCAGATTTACGGGTCGCACCAGTGACGAGGCCATCACCGTGACCGTGAGCCAACATCAGCGCGCCGAACACGTGGCGGTCACGGGATGCGAGACGGTTGATATCGCTGCGGTCAAAGCCTTTGCGCTGAAGGCGCTGATACAGGAACTCTTTGTACTGCTCGAGGTGCTGCGTGTTACGCGCATTGACGACTTTAACCTCGTCAATCGCATCAGACAGACCTTCTTGGGTCAGCAGATCAGCTACTTCCTGTTCGCGACCGATAACGAGTGCTTGGCCCATGCCGCTGCGCTGGTATTGAACCGCTGCACGCAGAACACGCGGATCGTCGCCCTCTGCAAAGATGATAGTCGCTTGAGCAGCACGCGCACGAGCGCTGAGGCTCTGCAGGATGCTGGCGGTCGGATCCATGCGTGACTTGAGCGACAGCTCGTATGCTTCCATGTCGACGATCGGACGACGCGCAACGCCTGTGTCCATGCCAGCTTTGGCAACGGCGGTCGGGATACGGTGGATCAAACGCGGGTCAAACGGCGTCGGGATGATGTAATCGCGGCCAAAGGTCAATTTTTTGCCGTAGGCCACAGCAACTTCGTCAGGCACATCTTCACGAGCCAGCTCAGCAAGCGCATTCGCACAGGCGATCTTCATCTCGTCGTTGATCGCACGAGCGTTCACGTCCAGTGCACCACGGAACAGATAAGGGAAGCCCAGAACGTTATTCACTTGGTTCGGATAGTCAGAACGGCCCGTCGCAACGATGGCGTCTTCACGGACAGAGTGCGCCTCTTCGGGCGTAATCTCTGGATCAGGGTTCGCCATTGCGAAAATAACGGGGTTCGGCGCCATGCTGGCAACCATCTCGGTGGTCACGGCACCTTTGGCCGAAACGCCCAAAAACACGTCAGCGCCATTCATCGCATCCGCGAGGGTGCGGGCATCCGTGGCTGCAGCATGAGCCGATTTCCACTGGTTCATACCTTCGGTGCGGCCTTTGTAGATCACGCCCTTGGTGTCGCACATGATGCAGTTGTCATGCTTTGCGCCCATCGCTTTGACCAGTTCGAGGCATGCAATCCCTGCTGCCCCTGCGCCGTTCAGAACGATCTTACAATCTTCGATCTTTTTGCCAGAGATGTGCAGCGCGTTGATCAGGCCAGCGGCACAAATAACAGCGGTCCCGTGCTGGTCGTCGTGAAAGACGGGAATATCCATCTCTTCTTTGAGGCGTTGCTCAATGATGAAGCACTCAGGCGCTTTGATATCTTCGAGGTTGATGCCGCCGAACGACGGTCCAAGCAGGCGAACAGCGCGACAGAATTCATCTGGGTCTTCGGTATCAACTTCGAGGTCGATAGAGTTTACATCTGCGAACCGTTTAAACAGGACGGACTTGCCTTCCATCACGGGCTTAGACGCCAGCGCACCGAGGTTCCCAAGGCCCAGAACAGCCGTGCCGTTCGAGATCACAGCCACAAGGTTGCCCTTGTTGGTGTAGTCATATGCCGTCTCAGGGCTGGCGGCGATTTCTTCACACGGGACTGCAACACCAGGCGAATAAGCAAGCGACAAATCCCGCTGGGTCATCATGGGTACGGTCGCTGAGACCTCCCATTTACCGGGGGTTGGTTCCATGTGGAACGTCAGTGCATCCTCGCGTGTGACCTTAGATTTGGACATTGCTTCCTCCGTTAGCACCACAACCCATTACCTTTCCTTACACTATTGCCGCAACGGGATATCTTTGCACTTTCGTCGCTAACATTGGCTGGTTAGGTATATTCCCGACCGAAAAGAGGAAAATTATGTCCAACGTTACGCCGATGATGGCGCAATATCTCGAAATCAAGGCCGCTCACCCCGGTGCATTGTTGTTCTATCGCATGGGCGATTTCTACGAGATGTTCTTTGAGGATGCCGTCGCGGCCTCAGAGGCGTTGGATATTGCGCTGACCAAACGCGGGAAGCATGACGACGAAGATATTCCCATGTGCGGCGTTCCCGTTCATGCCGCCGAAGGCTATTTGCTGACGCTAATCCGCAAAGGGTTCCGCGTTGCCGTTTGCGAACAGTTGGAAAACCCCGCCGAGGCAAAAAAGCGCGGCTACAAAGCGGTCGTCAAACGCGATGTCGTGCGACTGGTCACGCCCGGCACCCTGACCGAAGACAGCCTTTTGGATGCACGCCGCCACAACTACCTCGCCGCTTTTGCCGAAGTGCGGGATGAGGGCGCGTTGGCGTGGGTCGATATTTCAACGGGCGCGTTTCACGTGGTTCCTTGCGCGGCGGTTCGACTTGGGCCTGAACTGGCGCGTCTCACCCCGCGCGAAGTACTGCTGTCCGACGATAGCGCACACCGCGCAACGGTCGAAGAGTCAGGCGCTGCCGTGTCGGAACTCGGTAAAGCAGCATTTGATAGCACTTTGGGCGAAAAGCGCCTTTGCAGTCTCTATGATGTGGCCTCCCTCGACGCGTTCGGGGCGTTCACCCGCGCCCAAGTTTCGGCCATGGCTGCGGTCGTTGAGTATCTTGAGATTACGCAAAAAGGGAATCTGCCCCTCCTGCGTCCGCCCGTTGCCGAAGGCGAAACGGCCAATATGCAGATCGACGCTGCGACGCGTCGGTCGCTTGAATTGACCCACTCTATGGCGGGCGGTCGTGCTGGATCGCTCCTCGCTACGATTGACCGCACGGTTACGGCCGCTGGCGCCCGCTTGCTAGAGCGTCGCTTGTCCTCTCCATCACGCACAATCGACACTATTCAGGCCCGACAAGATGCGGTGAGCTATTTTGTCGAACAGACCAAACTGCGCCAATCAATCCGCGATGGGCTCCGCGGTGTGCATGACATTGACCGCGCCCTTTCCCGTCTTGCACTCGATCGAGCGGGCCCGCGGGACATGACTGCAATCCGCAATACTCTGGGTCAGGCAGAGCAGATCGCGGCCAGTTTGCCAGACAGCTTGCCCGACCATCTACAGTCAGTGACGGGCGACCTGATCGGGCATGACGACCTCTTGGACCTCTTGGATCAAGCACTGATCGCAGAACCGCCGCTACTGACCCGCGATGGTGGCTTCATCGCGCCGGGTTATGACGAGGAACTCGACGAAGCGCGCACCCTTCGGGACGAAGGCCGCAGCGTGATTGCAGCAATGCAGGCGGAGTATTCAGAGCTCTCTGGGGTTCCGAGCCTTAAGATCAAGCACAACAACGTTCTGGGCTACTTCATCGAAACCACCGCGACCCACGCGGAAAAGATGATGACGCCACCGCTGAACGAAACCTTTATCCACCGCCAAACCACCGCCAATCAGGTGCGTTTCACCACCGTTCCATTGAGCGAGATTGAAACGAAAATTCTGAACGCAGGTGGTCGTGCGCTGGAGATCGAAAAACGTCTCTATTCCAGCCTAAGAGAGGCGATTATTGCAAAGGCTGCCCCTCTTTCGGCGCTTGCTAGGGCGCTTTCCGAATTGGACGTTTCTGCAGCCCTCGCCGATCTCGCGAAGGCCGAGGATTGGACCCGCCCGGTCGTCGATTCCAGCCGCGCCTTTAACATTTCCAAAGGGCGCCACCCTGTCGTGGAACAATCGTTGAAGAAATCGGGCGACCCGTTTGTGGCGAACGATACCGACCTGTCCAAATCGAACATCTGGCTCCTCACTGGCCCGAACATGGCTGGTAAATCGACCTACCTTCGTCAGAACGCGCTGATCGCGGTGCTGGCGCAGATGGGTGCTTGGGTGCCTGCGCAGTCGGCACATATTGGTTTGGTCAGCCAGATCTTTAGCCGCGTGGGTGCATCCGATGACCTTGCCCGTGGTCGTTCGACATTCATGGTCGAGATGGTGGAAACCGCAGCGATCCTGAACCAAGCAGACGACCGTGCCTTGGTCATCTTGGACGAAATTGGACGCGGGACGGCGACATACGACGGCCTGTCTATCGCTTGGGCAACGCTAGAGCATCTGCATGACGTGAACCGTTGCCGCGCACTGTTCGCGACGCATTACCATGAAATGTGCCAGCTTGCGGACAAATTGGACGGTGTCGACAACGCGACTGTCACCGTGAAGGAATGGGATGGCGATGTGATCTTCCTCCACGAGGTCAAACGTGGCACGGCGGACCGCAGCTACGGCGTTCAGGTCGCGCGCCTCGCTGGTTTGCCTGCTGCGGTTGTGAACCGAGCCAAGGTTGTTCTGGAGGCGTTGGAAAAAGGCGAACGCGAAGGCGGGACGGCCCAGAAAGCGCTGATCGACGACCTGCCGCTCTTTGCCGCCGTTGCCCCAGCACCCACGCCCGCAAAACCGGCGCAGTCCGAAGTCGAAGACCGTCTCAAGGATATTTTCCCAGACGACCTATCGCCCAAAGAGGCGCTATCACTGCTCTACGAACTAAAAGAGCTGGCGCAAAAATAACGCCAGCTCCGAATTTTGACTGATCGTGTGTGGTCCGATTAGGACGCAGGCATCGACGACACACCGACCTGCGCAGGGCGCAGCAGACGGTCGTGGAGCATAAAGCCAAGCGCGGAAATCTGAATGATGTCACCCGCTTTCGTGCCTGGGAGCGGTGCCTCAAACATCGCCTCATGCTGCTGCGGATCGAATTTGTCGCCAACAGCCGGTTCAATCTTGGTGATGCCATGCTTTGCGAACACGTTCAGCAGTTCGCGCATGGTCAGTTCGATGCCCTCGATCAGAGCGGCTTGAGCTTCGCGCTGATCTTCAGAGATCGCATCAATCGCACGGTGCATGTTGTCGTAAACAGGCAGCAAATCGCGCGCCAGTTTCGAACCACCATAGTTTTCGGCTTCGCGACGATCACGCTCTGCACGGCGGCGCGAGTTTTCGGCATCAGCCACAGCACGCAAGAAGCGGTCTTTGAACTCATCGCGCTCTGCGGTCAGTTGGGCAACCACATCAACTTCGCCCTCGCCTTCGGCCTGATCTTCTGCACCCAGTTCAATCTCGTCAGCCTCGGCGGCAAGTTCATCAAGGCTTTTCGGTTCTTCGCTCATTTCTATTCCTCAACTTTGTCCGGACAGGACACGCCCGACCAGTTGCGCTGTATAATCTACGATTGGCACGATCCGTCCGTAATTGAGACGAGTCGGCCCAATGACGCCAACAGCGCCAATGATCTTACGGTCGGCGTTCATATATGGAGAAACCACCAAAGAGGAACCCGAAAGTGAAAAAAGCTTGTTCTCTGAGCCAATAAAAATGCGAACGCCCTCGCCTTCTTCGGCAAGTTCTAGGAATTCAGAGATATCTTGCTTGCGTTCAAGGTCATCAAACAGGCTCCGAATACGTTCGAGGTCGATGCCGCTCTCTTGATCAGCAAGCAGATTGCCTCGTCCACGCACGATCAAACGCTCGGTCGATTCGCCCTTGTTTTCCCAGACAGCGATACCGCTTTCGACCAGCTGCGCGGCAAGACTGTCAATTTCTTGACGCCTTGCGTTGATCTCGCGGGTCATGACCGTAGACAGCTCGGATAGCGTACGGCCCTCGGCAAAAGAATTGACGAAGTTCGCGGCCTCACGAAGTGAACTCGGCGTTTGACCAGCCGGCGGCGTGAACAAGCGGTTTTCCACATGGCCATCCGCAAACACAAGAACGACCAGTGCGCGATCGGGGCCGAGCGATACGAACTCAATATGCTTGATCGGGGCCTCGTGTTTCGGCGTCAGAACCAAAGATGCCCCACGGGTCACACCAGAGAGCGCAGACCCAACCCGATCCAAAAGCACATTCACATCGCCATTGGCCGCGTCCAGCGTTTGGTCGATCTTTTCACGGTCATCCCCGCTGAGAGAAACCTCAAGCAGACCATCTACAAACATCCGAAGACCCGTTTGGGTCGGAATACGACCAGCCGACACATGAGGACTACCGACGAGGCCGAGGTATTCGAGGTCCTGCATCACGTTGCGGATCGTCGCCGCGCTGACCTTTTCAGACATTTCGCGGGACAAAGTGCGCGACCCGACGGGCGCACCAGTGTCCAGATACCCCTCAACAACACGGCGAAAGACTTCGCGTGAGCGGTCATTCATTTCACTTAACAGTGGCGTATTGTTCATTTCAGCGTTTCCCTAGGGCGAGACAATTAAAACGCTGGGGATCGGCGCGTCAATCGGGCTTGGTTTTCGGACCCGTCCAGCGTATCCCACCCTCAACAGATAAAGGAGAGTTTAATGCGCCCCTCAGGTCGTCAGATAGATGAAATGCGTCCGATTTCAATCGAAGTCGGTGTCACGAAACATGCCGAAGGGTCTTGCCTGATCAAAGTGGGCGACACTCATGTCCTTTGCACTGCCACGATCGAAGACCGCGTGCCTCCGTTTATCAAAGGCTCGGGCCTTGGCTGGGTGACTGCTGAATACGGCATGCTACCGCGTTCGACGGGTTCGCGGATGCGCCGCGAGTCCACGCAAGGCAAACAAGGTGGCCGCACCGTTGAAATCCAGCGTCTGATCGGTCGCTCGCTTCGCGCTGGTGTGGACCGTGTTGCGCTGGGTGAACGCCAGATCACAATCGACTGTGACGTAATCCAAGCCGACGGCGGAACCCGGTGCGCATCGATCACGGGCGGTTGGGTCGCATTGAAACTCGCCGTGAACAAGCTGATGAAGACTGGCGACGTGATCTCTGATCCGCTGGTGAACCCTGTTGCGGCAGTGTCCTGTGGCATCTACGCGGGCCAGCCCGTTCTGGACCTCGACTACCCAGAAGACTCCGAAGCAGGCGTTGACGGCAACTTTGTCATGGCGGGCGACCGTCTGGTCGAAGTCCAGATGAGCGCTGAAGGCGCAACCTTTACCCGTGATCAAATGGCAAAGCTGATGGATCTCGCGGACAAAGGGATTGCAGAACTCGTTGCAGCCCAGCTTCAGGCCGTAAAATGACACGGCGGTTTGACGGGAAAGAACTGGTCGTTGCCACTCACAACAAAGGCAAGCTTGAGGAGATCGCCGATCTCCTCGGCCCGTTCGGGATCACGCTGACCTCTGCTGCAGATCATGGCCTATCTGAGCCTGAAGAAACCGAGTCCACCTTTGTCGGAAACGCTCGGATCAAGGCACATTACGCTGCAAAAGAGACTGGTTTGCCTGCTCTCTCTGACGATTCAGGGATCGAGATCGACGGACTAGATGGCGCACCGGGTGTCTACACCGCAGACTGGGCCGAAACGCCGAACGGCCGTGACTTCGTCATGGCGATGGAAAAAACGTGGGCCAAACTGGAAGAGGTTAACGCCCCCTTCCCACGGACCGCTCGTTTTTGCTGCACCCTCGTCCTCGCTTGGCCGGATGGTCACGATGAAGTGTTCCCCGGGATCATGTCTGGACAGATCGTTTGGCCGATGCGCGGCGACCAAGGCCACGGCTACGACCCCATTTTCCAACCCGACGGCTACGACATCACGTTTGGTGAAATGGACCGTTGGGAGAAGAACAAGATCAGCCACCGTGCGGACGCGTTCGCCAAACTGGTAAAGGGTTGCTTTGCCTGAGGATTGGGAAAACGGGGGCTTTGGGCTCTACATCCACTGGCCGTTTTGCCAGTCGAAATGCCCATATTGTGACTTCAACAGTCACGTCGTCGCGTCCATCGACCAAGATCGCTGGGCGCGAGCCTATTTGTCCGAGATCGATCGCGTCGGACAATTGACCCAAGGCCGCATCCTCAAATCAGTTTTCTTTGGCGGCGGAACACCGAGCCTTATGGATCCAGAATTGGTCCACGCCATCCTCGACAAAGTCCGCAAGACATGGCGGATGACCAACTCCTGCGAGATCACTCTAGAGGCCAATCCAACGTCCGTGGAAGCAAGCCGTTTCCACGGATACCATGATGCAGGCGTCAACCGTGTTTCAATGGGATTTCAGTCTCTAAATAACGACGATTTGCGTGCTTTGGGTCGATTGCACAGCGTCGAAGACGCCATGAAAGCCTTCGATGTCGCACGGAATGTGTTTGATCGCGTCAGTTTCGACCTTATCTACGCGCGGCAAAACCAAACGCTTGAAAATTGGCGAATTGAGCTGAAACAGGCTCTATCTTTGGCCATTGATCACCTGTCGTTGTATCAACTCACAATCGAAGACGGCACAGCATTTGGTGATCGCTACGCCGTCGGCAAACTACGTGGTCTACCCGACGACGACGCGGCTGCAGACATGTATGACGCAACCCAAGAGATCTGCGATCAAATGGGGTTCCCTGTATACGAGGTCTCAAACCACGCCCCCGAAGGCGCAGAGAGCCAACATAATCTGATCTATTGGCGCTACGGCGATTACGCCGGGATCGGCCCAGGCGCGCATGGGCGACTAACGCTCAACGGCATCAGGCATGCGACCGAAACCCATACTGCTCCCCAGATGTGGCTCAATGCAGTTGAAACTAAGGGTAGCGGTGAAACTCTATCTGAAGCGCTCACCGCCGAAGATGCAGTTACGGAGTTTCTCTTGATGGGTATGCGCCTTACTGAGGGCGTTGACCTAAATCGCCTACAGGCTTTAGGCGGAGATCGGTTCTCAAACAACATTAACCGTATGACCGAAATGGGCTTTGTCGAAACGAAAGCGGGCCGCCTGTGCGTCTCTGCAACTGGGCGGCCCGTTCTAAATGGTGTTCTGCGAGAGCTTCTGGCCGATTAACCGACCGACAAAATCCGTAGCAGATCGTCGAGTTGATCAAGGTTCGAATAGCTGATCGTCACCTTGCCAGCTTCGCTACCAACTGGATGATCGATCGATACCTTCATTTTCAGGTTCGCGCTCAATTCTTGTTCGAGTTGGGCTGTATCAGGGTCTTTTGCAGCAGCACGAACGCGATTGTTCTGGGCCACCTTTTCTTTCGCAGGATCCACTTTAACCAATTTCTCAGTATCGCGGACGGACAGCCCCTGCTGAATGATCTTTTGCGCAATAGAAGAGGCTTGATCGTTACCGACCAAAGCTCGTGCGTGACCCGCACTCAACTTACCCTCAATAACCTGCGTCTGAACATCCTGCGGCAGGTTCAGAAGACGCATCAGGTTAGCAATATGGCTACGGCTCTTACCCAGCGCTTGGCTCAGTTGTTCTTGCGTATGCCCGAAACGATCCATCAACTGTTTGTAACCTGCCGCCTCATCAATTGCGTTCAGGTCAGCGCGCTGGATGTTTTCGATGATCGCAACTTCGAGGACTTCAGTATCGGTGAAATCCCGCACAATGACAGGCAGTTCATGAAGTTTAGCGATTTGCGAGGCACGCCAACGGCGTTCCCCAGCAACAATTTCGTATTTAACCTCATCTCGCGGTGATTTGCGCACGATCAGCGGCTGAATAACGCCCTTTTCTTTGATCGACGAGGCAAGTTCATTGAGCGCGTCTTCATTGAAATAGCGGCGCGGCTGATCGGGGTTCGGTTCAATGCGTTCAATAGCGACCATAAGATCAGGGGCGCGCGGTGCTGGAGCTCCAGTGCTGCGATCAACAGGTGCGGTTACGTCCGACATGAGCGCGGAAAGACCACGGCCAAGCCCACGATTTCGGTTCGGTTTATCAGCCATCTGCCTCTCCCTATGTCTTTTCTCGTTCAATTAGTTCTTCGGCCAATTCGCGATAAGCCTGACTGCCACGTGACTGCGGATCATATTCCAAAATGGTCATCGCGAAAGACGGCGCTTCGCTCAATCGAACGTTACGCGGAATGACCGTTTTAAAGACCAAATCACGTAGGTTTTCGCGCGCGTCATCTTCAACCTGTTGAGATAAGTTATTCCGACGATCATACATCGTCAAAACAACACCTTCGATGGCGAGATCGGGATTCGCCGTTAGACGCACCTCGCGGATGGTCAACATCAGCTGTGACAGACCTTCGAGCGCATAAAACTCGCTCTGCAGCGGCACGATAACCGAATCCGCAGCAACCATCGCATTGATCGTCAGAAGGTTCAGAGACGGAGGGCAGTCGATGATGATATAATCGAGGGCAAAGGCATCAATTGCAGGCTGGCGCAGCGCGTCATGGAGCAGGAAGCTCCGCTTTTCATTGGAAATAAGCTCAATATCAGCCGAGCTAAGGTCCGTCGTCGCGGGAATGACCAATAGATTCTCGACAGTCGTCTTATGAATCGCATCAAAAAGTGATTCCTCACCGACGAGCAAATCGTAGGTCGTCACATTCCGCTCATCTGGCTCGATACCCAAGCCAGTCGAGGCGTTCCCCTGCGGGTCGAGGTCAACAAGCAGAACATTTCGGCCCAATTCGGCAAGGGCTGCTGCCAGATTGATCGAGGTGGTTGTCTTACCAACTCCGCCTTTTTGGTTCGCCACCGCAATAATTTTTGGCTGAGTTGTCCGGCTCAAATCAGACACGGCAAAATCCTTTGATTGAAATCACGCAAGCATCGCCATTGGTGATACTTGGCACCTTATTGTAATCAAAGGCCCAAGTTTGCTTTGCCTCAATTATTTCGTCGTCTGCAGTTTTCCCCTTTTGGAATACAGCAACACCGGTTGGAGCCAGATGTCGCTCCGCAAAGCCGAGTAGAATGGTTAACGACGCCAAGGCGCGCGCTGAAATCACATCAGCATTCTGGGAAGGCGCTAATTCGATGCGGTCATCTAGGACAGTAGCATTCAAACCAAGTTCACGGATCGCTGTGCGCAGGAACGTCGCCTTGCGTTGATCGCTCTCAATCAGAGTAAAGCGTGCCTCCGGCTTCTTCTCGACGGCGATAGACGCAAGGATAATGGCCGGAAAACCACCGCCACTTCCGATATCAACCCAGTGGCTCCATTCGACTGGCGCGGACGCCCAAACCTGCGCGGAATCTACGATATGGCGATCCCAGATATGCTCGGCGTCATTACGAGCGATCAAGTTGATCTTTTTCGTCCATTTGCGAACGAGATCTTCAAACGCCCCTAACCTCTCCAATGTTTCACGTGAAACATCTACACCTGCGATCATGCCGACTTCGCCTTTTCGTGTTTCCTGATCCGCGCGAGCAGCAAAACAAGTGCTGCGGGCGTCATCCCCTCAATACGCGAGGCCTGTCCAATGGTCGTTGGCCGAACACGGTTTAACTTCAATGCCAGTTCATTCGATAGCCCCGACACACCCGTATATTCAAACCCTTCTGGAATCTGTACTTCTTCGTCTCGGCGCAGGCTTTCGATATCCTTTGCCTGACGGGAAATGTAGTGAGCATAAAGCGCGTCGCGTTTGATTTGCTGACGAACCTCAGTAGTGATCTCAGACGCTTCCGGTACCAGAGCGAGCAATTCGGCATCTTCAAATTCGGCGAGCGACAGCGCATCTAGAGCAGTTCTTCCAGGACCATCTGGGTTCAATTTAACACCAGTATCCGAGATCTGACGCGCACTCAAAGCGACACCCGAGAGAACGTCTCGTGCATTTGAAATCGCTGACATTTTTTCGCTGAATGTCTCCCAACGATCATCACCGACACAACCTACGTCCCGACCAAATTCGGTCAAACGCTGATCCGCGTTGTCTGCACGTAACGAAAGGCGGAACTCCGCTCGCGACGTAAACATGCGATAAGGTTCGGACACACCGCGGGTGATCAAATCATCGATCATCACACCAATGTAGCTGCTCGTACGGCTGAACGTGATTGCATCGCCGCTTTGGGCAGTCCGCGCAGCATTCAGACCAGCGACGAGCCCCTGCGCCGCCGCCTCCTCATATCCAGTCGTACCATTGATTTGGCCTGCCAAGAATAGCCCTGCGACATCTCGAAGCTCCAACGTCGGCTTCAGCGCTCGAGGGTCAACGTAGTCATACTCAATCGCGTACCCAGGCTGGAGGATCGTAACATTCTCCAAACCCTTCATTGATCGAACATAAGCTTCCTGCACATCGACGGGGAGCGATGTCGAAATGCCATTCGGGTAAATCGTCGGATCATCGACACCTTCTGGTTCAAGGAAAACCTGATGCGAGGATTTGTCAGCAAAACGCACGACTTTATCTTCAATCGACGGGCAATACCGAGGCCCAATCCCCTCAATGTGTCCACCATACATCGCGGAACGAGAGAGGTTATCGCGGATAATTTCGTGTGTTTTTTCGTTTGTATGGGTGATTCCGCAAGAAATTTGAGGCGCAGTGACGGACTTGGATAGGAACGAAAAGAGCGATGGCTCATCATCACCTGGCTGGCTTTCAAGGTCTGTCCAGTCAATCGTTCGACCATCTAGTCGCGGAGGCGTGCCAGTTTTCAATCGACCGAGCGGCAATCCAAAACCATCAAGGCGTTCCGCCAACTTGATCGAAGGCTTATCACCCATTCGACCACCCGATTTTCGGACATCTCCAATATGAATAACGCCGCGCAGGAATGTCCCAGTCGTCAGAACCACAGCGCGTGCTTTAATTTCTGATCCATCGTCCAAGATCACGCCAGCAACGCGAGCTCCGTCCATAATTAGATCGGTCGCTTCACCCTCAACAACCGAGAGATTTGGCTGAATCTGGACCAAATGCTGCATTGCGGCCTTATAACGAGCTCTGTCCGCCTGCGCCCGAGGTCCTTGAACAGCCGGCCCCTTTTTGCGGTTCAGCAGACGAAACTGAATGCCGGCAATGTCCGCCGCAACGCCCATGACGCCATCGAGCGCGTCAACTTCGCGGACGAGGTGCCCTTTACCAAGGCCACCAATCGCGGGGTTGCACGACATCACACCAATGGAATCAAAGCTCAACGTGACTAGTGCAGTTTTCGCACCCATGCGGGCCGAGGCATGTGCTGCATCGGTTCCAGCATGACCACCACCGATCACAACAACATCAAAGTCCAAATGTTTCACGTGAAACACTCCTATTTTCCGATGCAAAAGCTGGAAAAGATGACGTCCAGCAAATCTTCAACATCCACACGGCCTGTGAGCGATTCTGTCGCCCGGGCTGCTGTTCGAATCTCTTCTGCGATAAGATCGGTCATTCCCGTTTCGCTGTCCACGAGCGCAATCGCAGTATCCAACGCCTCACACCCACGCAGGAGCGCAATTCGATGACGTTCCCGCATTGCAACGCCAACACGAGCAGTCTTGGCAACCAGTCGCTCTTCAATCAGAGCAACGAGACGATCAATACCCGCGCCCGTCTTGCCTGAGACACCGATTTCAGAGCCATTAAACTGATCCTGCTTAGCCCGGACAATCAGCGTATCGTTATCAAAATGCTGTGAGATATCTTCACCGATATCCAACATGTAGATAACAAGATCAGCAGCTTCAGCACGTTTCCGCGCCAACTCGATCCCCAGACCTTCGACGACATCGTCGGTCTCACGCAGGCCAGCCGTATCCAGAACGGTGACTGGAAGACCGCCCAAATCCATACGGACCTCGATCACATCGCGTGTCGTTCCAGCGATTTCCGAAGTAATCGCCGCCTCGCGCCCAGCCAGACGGTTCAGGAGTGTCGACTTTCCAACGTTCGGTGATCCAACAATCGCGACTTCAAATCCATCGCGAATACGTTCCGCGATCCGAACACCTTCAGCCTCGGTTTGCATTTCTGTTTGAACGCCGCGCAACAACTCGGTCACTTCAGGCATCACATCGACGGGTACGTCTTCATCGACGAAATCAATCGTTGCCTCAACCAACGCTGCCGCGCGAACTAGACGCTCTCGCCAAGCGATGACCTTATCACCCAAAGCTCCCTGAAACACACGAAGTGCTTGTTTTCGTTGTGCTTCTGTTTCTGCGTCGATCAAATCAGCGAGGCCTTCAACCTGCGCGAGGTCAAGACGCCCGTTTTCAAGTGCACGCCGTGTGAATTCACCCGCTTCAGCGAGCCGAAGACCATCGAAACCAGACAACTCGGACAAAACCGCAGCGATAATTGCAGGTGAACCGTGTAGTTGGAGCTCAACAACCTCTTCGCCTGTAAAACTCCGGCCCTTATCGAAAGTCAGAACCAAGGCTTCGTCGATCAGATCGCCCTGCCCGTCCACGATCCGACGCAAGCCGCGACCCCGAGGCAGATCACGACACAACCGCCGTCCAGCTTCGAACGCGAGACCGCCCGAAATCCGGATGACAGCAACACCTGCTTTGCCCGACGCCGTGGCCAGGGCATAGATCGTGTCCATAACCAAATCCTCCTTGTGGGGATTAGCTATTCATTGAATCGAAGAAGTCAGCGTTCGATTTGGTTTGTTTCAGCTTACCGATCAGGAATTCAATCGCATCGGTCGTGCCCATCGGGTTGAGGATACGACGCAGAACATAAGTTTTCTGCAGATCGACCTTATCCACGAGCAGATCTTCCTTACGGGTACCAGACTTGAGGATATCCATCGCTGGGAAGACGCGCTTATCAGCAACCTTACGATCCAGAACGATCTCAGAGTTACCCGTACCTTTGAATTCTTCAAAGATAACCTCGTCCATACGCGAGCCTGTATCGATCAGCGCGGTCGCGATGATGGTCAACGAACCACCCTCTTCGATGTTACGAGCCGCACCGAAGAAGCGTTTCGGGCGTTGCAGTGCGTTTGCGTCCACACCACCCGTCAGAACCTTACCCGACGACGGAACGGTCGTGTTGAACGCACGGCCAAGACGCGTGATCGAGTCTAGCAGGATCACAACGTCACGTTTGTGTTCCACGAGGCGTTTCGCCTTCTCAATGACCATCTCGGACACAGCAACGTGACGGGATGCGGGTTCGTCGAAAGTTGACGACACCACCTCGCCGCGCACAGAGCGCTGCATATCGGTAACTTCTTCGGGGCGTTCATCGATCAGCAGTACGATAAGATAGCACTCAGGGTGGTTCTTTTCGATGCTGTGGGCGATATTTTGCAGCAATACCGTCTTACCAGTACGCGGTGGAGCCACGATTAGCGAACGCTGACCTTTACCAATCGGCGCAACGAGGTCGATGATACGGGCCGAACGATCCTTAACGGTCGGATCTTCGATCTCCATTTTCAGGCGTTCATCGGGATAAAGCGGGGTCAGGTTGTCGAATGCAACTTTGTGACGCGCCTTTTCAGGGTCTTCAAAGTTGATCTTTTCAACGCTGGTTAGCGCAAAATAGCGTTCGTTGTCGTTCGGCTCCTTGATCACGCCCTCAACGGTATCGCCTGTACGTAGCGAAAACTGGCGGATCATGTCAGGAGAGACGTAAATATCGTCAGGACCGGGCAGATAGTTTGCCTCTGGCGAACGCAAGAACCCGAAACCGTCCTGCAAAACTTCCAACACGCCATCGCCACCGATGATCCAGCCCTCATCTGCGCGTTCACGCAGGATCGAGAACATCATATCGCCCTTGCGCATGGTCGATGCATTTTCGATTTCCAGCTCTTCAGCAACAGAAAGCAGGTCTTTGGGGCTTTTCGCCTTGAGATCGGCAAGGTTCAGGCGGTCTTGCGACATGACAAACCCTTTCGCGGCCATCCGGCCGGCATATTGGTAAATTTTACAGACAGAGTCCCCTTCGGACGAAAGGGCCCTTCTATTACGCGCAGGACCGCGTTGGAGTCAAATTTAGAATTTAAAGATGACCGAAAAGACGATGATCAACATCAAAACGGTCGGAACCTCGTTCATCAAACGATACTGGCGCCCTGTCAGTGTGTTTTTTCCATTCATGAAGTCCTTGCGACGATAGCCAAGCCAGTGATGGAACCATGTCATAGCAATGATCGATGCACCTTTGGTGTAAGGCCAAACCATGTTCCACCCCACAACTCCGGGCGTGAAAACTAACATTAGACCAAAAATCCATGTGGCGATCATTGCAGGGTTCATAATCGCTCTCAGCAAAAGCCGCTCCTGATGCTGGAATAGCTTGTCCATATCGCTATCTGCTTCGACGCCCTGCTTTTTCAGGCCCTCAACGTGATAGACATACAAACGTGGAAGATAGAACAACCCAGCCATCCACGACATGACCGAAACGATGTGCAGGCTCTTTGTCCAAAAATAGGACGCGCTTAGAGCGTCTTGAATCCAATCGATCATTCTTTGCCTCTCTTAGGTCTTCTTACTTAAATAAATAAAGAAAGAAGAAAGGATTTTGATTGTTGTACTGTGGATAACACAGCTATTCGCAATTTTCCCCAAGTTTATCCAGATACTCACAGGCATCCACAAGGTTGAATTCATCTGTGGATATAAAAATTAACCATGTTTAATAAGAGTTTAACGCATCATGCGCCAAATTGACTCTTGGAGCTGACGGAGTCCTTTGTCGATTCTTGCTCTGCGTTTCACATGGCAAAGTTATCCTATCCCCATCTTGGTGAACTGTGCTGGAATCGGGAATGAATGACAGGCTATTTGCCCCCAGCGCCGTCAAGCCCTAAGAACTCCCCAAAGAACACCCAAACTCTCATCGGTTTATCCGCGGTTTTATCCACATGGCTGACCCTATCATCCTCGCATCCAGCTCTGAAATTCGGGCAACCCTGCTGCGCAACGCAGGGGTTCCTTTCACAACGGAAAAGCCCCGTGTCGACGAAGAGATGATCCGCGCCTCGTTAGAAGCAGAAGAAGCATCGCCTCGCGATATTGCAGATTTCCTTGCCGAAGCTAAAGCCCGAAAGGTGAGCCTAAAGGCCAACGGGGCATTGGTGATTGGCTGTGATCAGGTCTTGGATTTAGATGGCTCGGTGATGTCAAAACCTGCAGATCCGTCCGAGTGCCTTGACCAACTAACCACCCTACGCGGCAAAACGCACCGTCTGCTTTCCGCTGCGGTCATCTATAAAGATGGTGAACCCCTTTGGCGGCACGTCGGTGTGGTGCGTTTAACGATGCGTGAGTTTTCTGACGACTTTCTGCGCGATTACGTTGATCGCAATTGGGAGTCCGTCCGCTGGTCAGTCGGTGGATATAAGTTAGAAGAAGAAGGCGTGCGATTGATGTCGCGCATTGAAGGTGATTATTTCAACGTGCTCGGTCTCCCGATGATCGAGCTCCTAAACTATTTGACCGTCCGAGGAGCACTACCCGCATGAGCGACGTTAAGATCCCCCTAGCTGGTGTTATCGGCTGCCCTATTTCGCACTCGCGGTCTCCAATCCTGCATGGGTATTGGCTAAAAAAATACGGTATCGCGGGTCATTATGTTCCGATGCACGTCGAAGCTGCCGATTTCGAAGTTGCTGTTCGCAATATGCACAAGCTCGGATTTGTTGGCTGCAACGTAACGATCCCGCATAAGATCCGCGCGATCGAGATTGCTGATGTTGTGACTGATCGTGCGTCAATGATCGGCGCCGCAAACACGCTGACCTTCCGTGATGGTAAGATCTACGCCGACAATACAGATGGATACGGTTTCACGGCTTCCATCTGGCAAGGTGCCCCAGATTGGCAACCTGATGCAGGTCCTGCGCTTGTTTTAGGTGCCGGTGGAGCTGCTCGCGCTGTGATCACTGCGCTTTTGGACAGTGGCGTTCCTGAAATCCTACTCGCGAACCGCACGCGGACGAATGCCGAAGCGTTGAAAAACGATTTCGGGGCAAAGATTAAAGTCATCGAGTGGGTGCAGGTTGCTGCGACCCTTGGTTCGGCGTCGACCGTGGTGAATACGACGTCGCTGGGCATGACGGGCGGCCCAGAGTTCAAAGTGAACCTTGATGGGCTGAAGCCAAAAACAATTGTCGCGGACATTGTTTACACTCCCCTGCGGACCACGCTCCTCAATGAGGCCGAAAAGGCTGGCTGTCATACCGTCGATGGCCTCGGAATGTTGCTTCATCAGGCGGTTCCAGGATTTGAACGCTGGTTCGGTCATCGTCCTGACGTGGACGACGAAACGCGACGTGTGATTTTGGCATGACGTGGAAGCTTGGCCTGACCGGATCAATCGGGATGGGCAAATCCACGACGGCCGCCATGTTCCGCGACGAAGGCGTGCCCGTTTGGGACGCAGACGCCACGGTTCATAAGCTCTACGCGAAAGGTAGTGCAGCTGTTCTGCCGATTGAACAAGAGTTCCCAGATGCCATCGTGGATGGGGCTGTTGATCGCGATCAACTCAAGCAGATCATCGCGAATGATGTGGGGGTATTGCCGAAACTTGAAGCCATTGTTCATCCGCTCGTTGCGGCGGACAGAGCAGAGTTTTTAGATACTAATAAGGCTGAACTCGTCGTTTTTGACATCCCGCTTTTGTTCGAAACAGGTGCTGATACGTGGCTCGACTCCGTGTTGGTCGTGACCTGCCCGTCAGAGGTTCAGGCCAAACGCGTTTTGGATCGTGGAACGATGTCGCCTGAACAGTTCCAGATGATCCTATCGCGGCAAATGCCCGACGCCGAAAAACGCGCACGCGCAGATCACGTCATTGAGACGCTGACGCTGGACGCGACCCGTGCCGCCGTGCGAAACCTGATTGCAGAGTTGAAAACAAGGCAGTCCCATGCGTGAGATCGTTCTCGATACAGAGACCACAGGATTTGAACCCCACAGTGGGGATCGCATTGTTGAAATCGGGTGTCTCGAACTGTTGAACCACATGCCAACAGGCAAAACGTTTCATGTTTACATCAATCCCGAACGGTCCATGCCTATGGACGCGTTCAAGATCCACGGCATCGGTCCTGACCTTCTTGAACCGCCGCAAGAGGCGCAGCCGGGGCAGGTTAAGCTGCGTGACAAACCCTTGTTTGCCGAGATCGGCCAGAAGTTCCTCGACTTCATTCAGGACTCAAAACTGGTCATTCATAACGCCGGCTTTGACATGAAATTCTTGAACGCAGAGCTGGGCTGGATGGGCTTGCCGTTGATCCCGAACGATCAGGCTTTGGATACGCTAGCGATTGCTCGCAAGAAATTCCCAGGCTCACCCGCCTCGCTTGATGCGCTGTGCCGTCGGTTTGGCATCGACAACTCGAACCGCACGCTCCACGGCGCGTTGCTCGACTCTGAAATTTTGGCGGATGTGTATCTCGAACTGATCGGGGGCCGTCAGCCTGACTTTGCTTTGGCAACGTCATCGCAATCGTCGAGCAGAACAAATGTTGCGGAAGTGGACGACTGGCGGCCAAAACCGCGGTCTACGCCCCTGCCCTCGCGGATCACCGAAGAGGAAGCCGCCGCCCACGCCGAATTTATCGGTAAGATGGGCGACGGCGCGCTTTGGAAAAAGCTTAGTTAGGCTGTGCAGACGCTTCGGCCTGCTGAGCCTGAACGCGGCGTGCAATTTCACCACGGTAGATCGCAACGAAATCGATCGTGTCGAGGTTCACTGGCGGGAAACCACCGTCACGGGTGACGTCAGATACGATGCGGCGAATAAATGGGAAGGTCAGACGCGGGCATTCGATCATCAGGTAGGGGTGCATTTGGTCTTCTGGCACGCCTTCGATGTGGAACACACCAGAATATTCCAGCTCGAGAAGGAACAGCGGCTCTTTGTCGGCTTTGGTGTTCGACGAAACGGTGAGTTTCGTGATGACTTCGTACTGGTTGTCTGCACGTTTACGAGCATCAAGGCTAACCTTCACACCCATTTCTGGCTGTGGATCACCCTTTACGCCCTTCTGAGCGAGGATGTTTTCGAACGACATGTCACGCACGAATTGTGCGATGATGCGGTTCTTGATTTGCGGCTGCTGCGCCGCTTCGGGGGTCTGGGTCTCGGCCATCGGGCAACTCCACATTTAAAAGGTCGGGGATTGTCTATCAGGCCTTTCCAAGACCCTCAATGCTCATGGGCTGGTTAATGACGTGTCCATCCCGATGGATGGGTCGGATGTTTGTCTGGATCAACAGGTTCAAAGTCGCCGTCGATCACATCGTCATACCGTTGCTGTTGGCGCGGCGGCTCACCGAATTGGAACTTCTGAACGTTCACCTTGGTTCGCAGATACTGAAAAACGCGGCTCCGCACCTGCGGAATGAGCAGTAAGAACCCAACGGTGTCTGTGAAAAATCCAGGTGTCAGCAGCAGCGCCCCCGCGAACAGGATCATTGCACCACTGGCTAAGGACTCTGACGGGTCGCTCAGGCTGCTAAAGCTCTGTCGTAGTTTACCTAGTTCCTTTGCGCCCTCGCTCCGCACCAAATTCGCACCGATGACGGCGGTCGTCAGCACGATGAGAAGCGTCCAAGCAAGCCCGATTGCCCCGCCAACAGAGATGAAAAGCGCGATCTCGATCATCGGAACAGCAACAAAAGGTATCAAAAGCCACATCATAAGTCCTTTCTGACCCGTGGTGGACTTGACCGGGCCTCTGCCATACATAAGTCGGGTGGGTAGCGTTTTGAATGCCCACCCAATGAACAAGAGGTTTTTCTTATGAACGGAGTCCTAATTCAGCTGCTGGTCCTAGCTGGCGTTGCTGTTTTCCTGATCCTACGCTTGCGCAGCGTTCTTGGGACCCGTGAGGGATTTGAAAAACCTGCCGTCACACGAAACGAGGCGCCTGATCGTCGTCCCAGTTTCGAGGTGATTGAGGGCGGCCCAGACCGTGACATCGTGGATAACGTTCCCGAAGCCAGCCCCGCTGCCGATGCTTTGGCTGCGATGAAGCGTGTTGACCCAGACTTCACCGTTTCCGAGTTCCTGCAGGGTGCACGTGGCGCGTATGAAATGATCCTTATGGCCTTTGAAAAAGGCGATGTGGCATCGATCCGCCCGTTCATCTCTGAAGATATCTACGACGCCTTCTCTGACGTGATCGCATCGCGTGAAGCAGAAGGTCTGACCGTCGAAGCGACATTTATCGGAATTTCCGAAATTGCAGTGCAAGACGTTGAGTTCAACGACGACACCAAAGAGGCCGAAGTCGGAATCCGCTTTACGGGCGAATACACCTATACGGTTCGCGACAAAGCGGGTGATATCGTTGAAGGGGGGCCAAACAGCACCAAACGTCAGCGCGATGTCTGGACATTTGCACGCGCTATGGGCAGCAACGATCCGAACTGGGTCCTTGTGTCTACAGGTGAATGATGCGGCGGGTCGGGCGCGCGATAGCGTTCTGTCTGACCCTATTTTCGGGGGCGGCTATGGCCGAAACGACCTACACGCTTCTTAATTTCTCAGACTTGAACGGTTGGGCAGAGGATGATCATTCCGCTGCCTTTACTGCATTCAAAGAAACCTGCGACCTGATGAGTGATCCCGAATGGACGACGCTCTGTAATCTGTCCAACGACGTGTCCGATGCCCGAGGATTTTTCGAGCTGTTCTTTAAGCCCGTTATGGTCACCGATGGCGAACCTATGCTGTTCACGGGGTATTTTGAGCCTGAACTGCGTGGCAGCCTTCAGCGAACGGCGACCTTTCGTTACCCGATTTACCGCCTACCCCGCGCCCTGCCCCCAACTGGTCCGTGGTTAACCCGCCAAGAGATCGAAGAGAACGGCGCTCTAGCGTCCCAAGGGCTTGAGATTGCGTGGCTCGCTGATCCCGTTGATCGGTTCTTTCTGCAGGTTCAGGGGTCAGGTCGTATTCGCCTCCAAGACGGTTCTGTTATCCGTGTGGGATATGCAGGGAACAATCGCCGTCCCTATTCGTCGATCGGTCAGGAACTGATCCGACGTGGCATCTATAGCGAACATCAGGTCAGCGCGACGGTCATTCGGAATTGGGTCCGCAATAACCCAGACGAAGGCCGCGCTCTCCTTTGGACCAACGAAAGCTACGTGTTCTTCCGCAACGTGACCGAGGTTCCCGCTGAAAAAGGACCTCTTGGCGCGATGAACAGGTCCATTTCGGCCATGCGCTCTATCGCTGTTGATCCAGCCTACACGACGCTTGGCGCACCTGTTTGGATCGAACGTCACGGCGCAAACTCGATGAACCGTCTGATGATTGCCCAAGACACTGGCTCTGCGATCAAGGGTGCACAGCGGGCTGATATCTTTATCGGCACGGGCGTTGAGGCTGGTCTGGAAGCGGGCGAAATAAAGGATACGGGTCGCATGATCATGCTTTTGCCGATCCAGATGGCCTATGCATTGGTCCCTGAGGTCATCTGATGGCCCGCCGTCGCCGTCAGCTAACCGCTGAGGAAAAAGCTCTTTGGGATCAGGTGGCTAGCACTGCAACGCGTTTAGCATCTGAGGCCCCGACAGTTGCGCCCGATGAACCTGTTCGGGCTCCGTCCCATCATCCTGTTCCAGCACCCGCGCCGATCCCTCGGTTTCGAGTTGGGGCAAAGGTGGATATAAAACCCAAACACAACATCGCTGCCCCGATCCACGAGGCGCTAGCCGCTGCGCCTGTTTCGATGGACCACAAAACCCACCGCAAGATGACCAAGGGCAAACTTTCCCCAGATTCGCGGATCGACTTGCACGGCATGACCTTGCATGAGGCGCATGGCGAGCTGACCCATTTCATCCTGTCATCGCATGAAAAAGGGCATCGACTGGTCTTGGTCATCACGGGGAAAGGCAAGGATCGTGACGAAGGCGGTCCGATCCCGACGCGCATGGGCGTTCTGCGGCATCAAGTACCACAGTGGCTCCGTCTGCCGCCGTTGGGGCGGTTGGTTCTGCAGACTACGCCCGCCCACCTCAAACACGGCGGGCATGGCGCGTATTACGTTTACCTGCGACGTACGCGCTAAGGTTACAGCACGTACCGGCTCATATCGGTGGAGCGTGACAACTCACCGACGTTCGCTTCGACATAGGCCGCATCGATTTTCACGGATTCACCCGACCGATCTGGGGCGTTGAAGGACAGTTCTTCGAATACCCGTTCAATGATGGTGTAGAGGCGCCGCGCACCGATGTTTTCAACCGATTTGTTGACCGTCGCTGCGATATTTGCGATCGCTGCGATCCCATCCTCGGTGAATTCGACAGTGACGTCCTCGGTGCCCATCAGAGCAGAGTACTGCAGCGTCAGCGCATTGTCCGTTTCGGTTAAAATACGAACGAAGTCGCCTTCGGTCAGGTCATTCAATTCGACGCGGATCGGCAAACGGCCTTGCAATTCCGGCAGTAGGTCCGACGGTTTCGCGACGTGGAACGCACCCGACGCGATGAACAGGATGTGGTCGGTCTTAACGGGACCGTTCTTGGTCGACACTGTCGTGCCTTCGATCAATGGAAGCAGGTCGCGCTGCACGCCTTCGCGGCTCACATCAGCACCACGCGCGTCTGCACGGGCGCACACCTTATCGATTTCGTCCAAGAACACGATGCCGCTTTGCTCAACGGCTTCAATCGCGGTCTTCTTAACCAGTTCGTCGTCGAGAAGTTTGTCCGCTTCTTCCGAAACCAGAACATCATAGCTCTCAGCCACGGTGAGCTTTTTCTTCACCGATCGTTGGAATGCCTTACCGAACAGATCACCGAGGTTCATCATTCCGCCCATCTGCGGCTGACCAGGGATTTCAAAACCACCCATCGGGTTTGATGTGTCCTGAATTTCCAACTCAATAACGGTTTGATCCAACTCGCCCGAGCGGAGCTTGCGGCGGAACGCCTCGCGAGTGCCATCGCGAGCCTCGGTCCCTGCAATCGCGTCGATCACGCGCTCTTCGGCGGCGCGCTGCGCGTTTGCCCGAACGTCCTCGCGCATGAATTCACGGGTTTGCAGGATCGCAACATCAACCAGATCGCGGATGATCTGTTCCACATCGCGGCCTACATAACCGACTTCGGTGAATTTTGTGGCTTCGACCTTAATGAACGGGGCGCGGGCGAGTTTTGCCAGACGGCGGCTAATCTCCGTTTTGCCAACACCAGTCGGTCCAATCATCAGGATGTTCTTTGGGTAGACCTCATCGCGCAGATCATCGCCCAATTGTTTGCGGCGCCAACGGTTGCGAAGCGCAACGGCAACGGCGCGTTTGGCCTCATTCTGGCCGATAATAAAACGATCAAGCTCGGATACGATCTCGCGCGGGGTAAGGTCTGTCATGCTGTCCTCTTTTCAACACTTCCGATCTAGGCATCTGAGCGGCAAAAACCAACCCGCACTGTCGTGTTGGATTTGTATATATACGTGATAACCTGTGATCGGAGGACGAAAGATGACCGAGAACCTACCGAAGAAAAAGATCATGGTTCGGCGCGTCACCTCGCCAGTGCGTCCGCGTGCAACCGAAGAGAACGCACCGCAGGTATCCAGTTGGGAAGATAGCCCCCTCGACCTTCCCGAACCCAAACAGGCCATTTCCCTGCGTGTCGATCGGGACGTGTTGGAGTTTTTTAAATCAGGGGGAAAAGGGTATCAGACCCGCATGAACGCTGTCCTGCGGGCCTATATGAAATCTCATAAACGCTGATTAGGCTTTGATTTTTTCGACGGTCAGTTTGCCGTTGGTATAAACACAAATGTCTGCTGCAATCGCCATCGCATCTCGTGCAACAGTCTCTGCATCCTTATCAGTGTCCATCATCGCGCGTGCTGCAGCGAGGGCAAAGTTCCCGCCAGAGCCAATCGCAGCAACGTTGTGCTCTGGTTCCAGAACGTCACCTGCTCCCGTGATCACGAACAAATCCTTACCGTCCGTGACAATCAGCATCGCTTCGAGTTTCTGGAGGTATTTGTCCGTCCGCCAATCTTTGGCGAGGTCCACGCTGGCGCGCATCAATTGACCGGGTGCCGCCTCTAGTTTTTTCTCAAGCCGTTCCAGCAGGGTAAACGCGTCCGCTGTTGATCCAGCAAAGCCACAGACAACGTCCTGACCCCCGGGGGACAAACGGCGCACTTTACGCGCGGTGCCTTTGATCACGGTTTGACCGAGGCTGACCTGACCATCGCCCGCAACGACAACCTCGCCGCCTTTGCGCACACCGATAATCGTCGTGCCGTGCCATCCGGGGAATTCGCTCTCTGCCATATCGGGCCTCCTGTCGTTTGTTCCTATATGGCGGGCAGGGCGCATCGGAACAAGAGCAACGCAAAAGGGCGCCGGTTAGGGCGCCCTTTCGAAAGGATAGGGTGGCCCGATTAGATCGAGTCTTCGATCCAAGCCTGCAATGCTGCTTTCGGTGCAGCGCCTGCTTTGTTGGCGACAACTTCGCCGCCTTTGAAAACGAACAGAGCCGGAATACCGCGCACACCCAGCTGAGCAGGGGAATTCGGGTTTTCGTCTACGTTCACTTTGACGATCTTAACTTTACCGTCCATTTCAGCAGACAGCTCTTCGAGAGCGGGGCCGATCATGCGGCACGGGCCACACCATTCAGCCCAGAAGTCTACGACGACGGGAATATCGGACTGACGCACTTCGGCGTCAAAAGTTGCATCGGTGACAGCTACGGTGGCCATTTGTCTCTCCTACAGGATGTCGGGGCAGAAGGTATGCAGACCCCAACAGATGGTCAAGGCGTAGCGGCGCGACGCAACGCCGCCATGACAATTTCAGATGGCAAATTCATCAGTTTTCCTGTCGCCGTCCATAGGATCGAGCAGTCTATCTGACGATCAGGATAAATCTGCGATAGAGCCGCGTGATAGGCCCCCATTTGGCGCAGGACACCTTCGGGGGTTTGCTCGGGCTGTTCGGGCACGATGCGATTTGTTTTGAAATCCACGCAGGTTACGCGTTCTTTGGAAATGATCAGCCTGTCGATTGCGCCATGAATCCGCCCGCCAAGTTCAGCTAGGTCAGCAGTGATTTCAACCTCAGCCAACGTATCGGACGCAAAAACGGTGGCCAAATCGGGATTGCCCAACATTGCAATCACATCATTGAGAAGTTTATCGCGATCCTCGACTAAACCAATGTCCTCATCGCCTGACATAAGCGCCTGACCGATCCGAGGGCGTTCAGATTCGGGGTGGCTCGGCAGATGTTCGAGCAGCATGTGAACCATGCGACCGCGGGCAAGCGCCACTTCTTTATCCCCGTCTATGATTTCCCCTGCGAGCGCTTTCGCCCCGCCCAAATCAGACGGAGAAATCGTTGAGGCGCGTTGTGGGGGTGCGTCGACGACTGGTAAATTAGGAATAGTGATGGTTGCTTTAGGTTCCTCGGGTTTAGAATTAAGTTCCAAACCGCTCCAATCGTGAACAGAATAGCGGAGAATATCCATTCCACCGAATGGCACCGTCTCAGCGCCCATATGCTCCATCGCTGAACCAACGATGTCATACCATGCCTCTGTGTTGTCTTTGACATCACCAGCGCCACAAAGAATGAGCCACTTTTCTGCCCGCGTTAGCGCCACATAGAGAAGCCGTCGACGTTCACGGATTTCGGCAGCTTTTGCGTCGTCGATCAGGGGAGCGATCGCCTCTGGCGTTTCCTCGCTCAGCGGCCTCCAAATGGGTCCAACCTCAGATTTCAGAATACTGCCACGCGCTTTGACGTCTCGCGTCTGCGTTTCAGGCAGGATCACAATCGGGGCTTCGAGGCCTTTGGACCCGTGAACGGTCATCACGCGGATTTCGTCGCTGTCGCCGTCCATTTGCCGTTTCAAGGTGACGTCTTCGGCTTCCATCCAATGCAGGAACCCTGTGAGGCTCGGCACCGTGCCTTGTTCGTAAGATAGCGCCTGAGACAAGAGCGCGTCGATGGCGTCCTCAGCCTCGGCCCCTAATTGCCGAACGAGCGCTTTGCGCCCGCCGTGGCGGGTTAGAATGCGTTCGATCAGATCATAGGGCCGCAAAAAGTCAGCGCGGTTCCGTAAATCATGCAGGACGGCGAGCGTTTTTCCGTGCTGTTCGGTTTGGTCGCGCAACGCTGCCCATAGGTCGCGGCTACGACCATAGGCGAGGGTAAAGAGGTCCTGTTCAGACCACCCAAACAGCGGCGATTTAAGGGCAGCGGCGAGGGACAGATCGTCCTCTGCCAAGGCGATAAAGCGCAGGAGCGCGAGGATATCCTTAACCGCCAACTGATCGTTCAGGATCAATCGGTCAGCGCCGGCAATTGGCAGGTTCAGATCCTTACACGCACGGATGATTTCGTTGAACAAAGTCTTGCGCCGCTGGACAAGGATCAGGATGTCGCCAGGCCGCACTGGGCGCCGATGATAGGTGCCCGTTTTTCCATTTTCCGCCGGAATAGTCTCTGTATCCAGCATCACCTTAATATTCTGTGCGATGCGTTGAGACAGCTGAACATCGGCCTCTTCATCACTGACGAGGTCATGCGGATCGTGCCAATCGTTCTTTTCAGGCTTCTCGGTTTTCTCGATAAACGGCCAGAGATCGACGCGCCCCGGCATCTCGGACTTAAAGGCGCTGTGGATCACCTCATCGCTAAGACCTTCGGCCAAATCGCCAGTGAATGCATGGTCCACGAACGATAGGATCGCGTGAGAGGAACGGAACGAAAACTGAAGCTCTGTCGTGATCAGCGGCGTTTCTGTATTTTCGAGTGCCGCATCAAAATACAGGCGCATATCGTCGAATTTCTCGGGGTCCGCGCCTTGGAACGAATAGATCGACTGCTTTTTATCACCAACCACGAAAATGGTGCGTTGTTGATCGGCGCGCGCGCCTTCGCCAGCGGCAAATTCACCCGCTAGTGCCTTAACCACATCCCATTGCGCTGGGCTGGTGTCTTGGGCCTCGTCCACCAGAATGTGGTCAATCCCGCCGTCCAGTTTGAACAACACCCATTCCGCCACTTCCGAGCGTTTCAAAAGGTCACGCGTTTTCAGGATGAGATCGTCGAAATCGAGCAAGCCACGCTGAACCTTGCGGTTCTCATAGGCAGGAATGAATACCTTCGCAAAATCGTAGAGGAGCATGGTGCGGTCGAGCGCAGCACAGGCCTTGAGGTGTTGGAAGGCAGCGGCCGTTCGATCCATCCACGCATGAAGATCGTCGATCACGGGGGCGAAAGCGTCGACCGCTTTTGTGTGATTTGATTGTGGGTAGTTGACCGACTTTGAGGTATTCTTTCCCGTGTATAGGAATTCAGAAAACAGGGTCGAAAGCAGGGCAAAATCAGGATTTTTGTAATCGAGCGACTTCAGCGTCGCTGCGAATTTCTTGTAGGTATCGGTCGTTGAAGCCGCGCATTGAACGATCTCTTCCGCAAGCGCATCTTCGCCTCCGATCAGTGCGATTGAGATCGCGTCAGATGGCTGTGCGCCTGCAGGCAAGCCAAACCCAACCGCCAGATCATCACGGGTCACATCACGTTGAAAGTCGTCCTTGAACCGCAGCACATCCTTGGCCAGTGCCATCAGCTGATCGTCGGATACGTGCTTGGCCACGGCGTCGATAACATGGGCGTCTGGGCCTTCTGCGATTTGATCGAGGACCTCGGCGCGCAATAGCTCTGCCGCGCGATCTTCCATCTCAGCAAACTGCGGAGAGACGGAAGCCTCTAGCGGGAAGCGGCGCAGGATCGACGAACAAAACGAGTGAATTGTCTGGATACGGAGCCCACCCGGAACTTCGATCGCGGTCGCAAACAGACGACGAGCATCGGCGAGCTCTTCGGTCGTTAGGCCGCCTTCGACACCCATATCGAGTAAGTCCTGCCGCAGCTTGTCGTCGGGCATCATTGCCCATTCGCCGAGGCGCTTGAACAGACGGTTCTGCATCTCAGCCGCAGCGGCCTTGGTGTAGGTCAGACACAGAATATGCGAGGGATCGACCTTGTCGAGGAGCAGCCGCGCCACGCGGTCCGTCAGAACCCGTGTTTTGCCCGACCCAGCGTTTGCCGAAACCCAAGTCGATGCCCGTGGATTGGCGGCGGCAATTTGGCGGAGTGTTGCGTCATCCTTCATTTCAGAACCTCCGCTTTGGGGGCTTGGCTCAGGTTCCATTCACCATATCGCGCGAGGTGATCGTAATCGCTGCCATAGGCCGAGGTTTCGGCGGCCATCATCGCCGTGTAGCCCCGCGCCGGATCGGTCCAGGCTTTGATCAGGAGTTGGAACTTCATCCATTCATCATCGACGGACAGATCCTCTATCGCATCTTTGCGCTTCTTCGGGGAGGCATCCGTCAGAATGGGCGCACGCACCGATTTTGCGCCCGCTTTGATTGGGATGAATTCCGCATCCAAGGCCTCTTTGCGGCCAATGTCATTGAACGCGCCCAGCGCAACCATGGCCGCCTCAAGGATAAGCTGCTTGTCAAAGTAGAGCTGCTGTTTCTCGCTCGGCGGGGTGCCCGTCTTGTAATCGTAAAGGATGACCCGACCGTCGTCAGTCTTATCAATACGGTCCGCCTTGCCTTTGAGTTTGAAGTCGAGGTCAGGGAGGGTGATTTCCCCCCACGCTTCGAGCTTGGCTGGCGCACCACGTTTCCGACGGTCAACTTCGGTCGAGAGGAACCAATCCGCGGCGCTGTCCATCCGCGCATACCAGAGCCGCCGCGTTGCGGGCCAAGGACATTGCGCCTCTAGTTCGTCTTTGGTGAGTTGCATCAAACGATCACGCGCCGCAGGAGTGGCGGGATCATGATCCTCGCTTATGAACTTCTGCAGGACGTCGTGGATGATGTTACCGCGCAACGGGGCATCCGCCGTCGGGACCAGAGGGTTCAGCGCATAAAGCCCAAGCACCTTTTTCGCGTAGATTGCATATGGATCGCGGATCAGCGTTTGGATTTGCGTGACGGACAGTTCTTTGGGCCGAGCCTCGATAGGCGGGCAGGGCGATGGGCGGGGCGCAGGAGTGCCGCGCGGTTTCTCGGCCGCGCTGATGGCTTCGGCGGTTTTGATCCACTTCGACCCGCGCTCTCGCATCGCCTTTAGCGCCTCGGGTCCAGACTGATCCGTAAGACCGTCGAGCAGGTTGGTCAATCGGTTCACCCAGCGGGATGGCACAGTCTGGGCTTCCTCGGATCGCGCTGCACGGGTGATCCAGACTTCCTTGGCTGCGATGGCTTGCTGATAGTCGTGCGCGGACAGACCAATGCGGCGTTCAGGCAGTAATAGACCCGATTTCAGCCGCATATCCCTGTTCAACCACGGATCAGGCGTTGGCGTTTCAGGCCATGTACCATCGTTCATTCCGCCCAAAATCACCAAGTCGGCGCTTTGAACACGGGCTTCTAGTGTCCCCCAAAACAGAATGTTTGGGTGGCTGATGTCGGGATTGCGGACTTCGGCGCCAGACAAAATTGACCCAACGATCCCGCTATAGTCACGCGCCGACAGCGCACCACCGTGTTCGGCGTGCAGTGTAAGATCAGCCATCACCGCCTTAGCCAAACGACCAGCAGCCTCGTCCCAGAGACCACTTTCGCCAGCCATCGGGCCAGTGGCAAAGGCTTCGGTCAGTGCGAGATGCTGCGCTACGTGGTCGGGTAGCGGCAGATCATCGTCAGGCTTTGGCCCGCTATGGATTTGATCGAGCAACCCTGCGATCCATTCGGCCCAGTCTTTCTGAGCGTCCTTTTCTGCCCACCCGCGCAGGTCGGCACCGGTTGGATAGGCTGGACCTTTCTTCCGAATTGAGAGCTCTAGTTCGTTCGTTAGACGGACGTGATCACCACGGTTCCCACCCGATGACACCAGCGGATGTTTCAACAGCGCGAGGAGGCTTTCGCCCGTGATCTGATCGACCCGCAAACCAGCGACCTGACGCAGCAAACGCCCCGGTGCAGAGAGGTGTAGTGGTTGACCCGCAGAGTCATCTGGAACGACGTTCCAGCGATCCAATGCCGCAGCCACCTGACGGGTGAGCATTCGGTCGGGTGTGATCAGTGCGGCTGTGATCCCTTCGTCCATCGCAGCGCGGAGCCTTAGGGCAATCGTTTCGGCCTCTGATCTGGGGGAGGGTGCCTCGACCAAGGTCACGTTTTCCATCGCGCTGGGCAGATCGCCCAACTCTTTGCCGTCAGTCAGCCATTGATCGGTCACAGGGGCAGGGCGCAGCGATAGCGAAATCACCCGATTACGCGCTGCGCTAAACACTTCGGTCGAGTCCCAACAGGGGATGTCCGAAATCGAAAGGTCTAGCCGCTCCATCAGCAGTTTAAAGCGGTACTGGGGATGGTCCTCAAACCGTCGCCGGTCGGTCATGGCGTCCCAGATTGCGGGGGGCATATCGTAATCCACACCGGGGAGGATCACCGCGCCTTGGGGCAGGCGTGATACGGCCTCCATCAACATCGCAGTTGCGCCACGCGAGCCTGTCGAACCCGCGATAATGATCGGGTGCGTCGGGGGCTTGTCAGACCAGCGTGCAATGAGGCGTTCGATCACCATGCGTTGGCGGGCTTCTACGTCGGGTGGTTCTTGGGCAAAATCGAAGTACCTTAGAACGATGCCGATGAACTCTTGGGTACGCGCCCAATGGCCCGACCTATCAGTCACGTCGAGGTCTAGCACTGTCTGCGGATCAACGCCTTCGCCGTGCATTTCGTCCATCAGTTTGGCGAGGCTGTCCGAGAGCGCATAGAGCACCGAGCGAGGCGCCAAATCAGGCTGACTGTCCAACAAAGCGCCGACCAACGGTGCCAACTCCAACCGACGACGCAGGCTAGCAACGGGTGGCGGCACGTCTATTGCCACAGGATCGCGGGCGAGATCAGTGACCAGCCGCAGTCGTGGCAACAGTCCCGCAGGACCATTGTCGAACACCTCGCGCATACGACGCTGCATGCGACGTGTGTTCAGGAAAATCTCAACCTTGGCAACCTCTTCGGGCGGCATCCCCCGCAGACGCTCCATCACGCCTTTGGTCAGGGAGTTCGCGAAATCCACCCCGGGGGGCAGGCCAAAAATGCGAGGCTTATCGGTTGGTTCAAACATCATCACTCAACATCCCTTCGGCCACCGCGATGCTTTCGGGGCGACCAACGTCACACCATTTACCATTATATTCGACGCCGTAGAGCGTTCCTCTAGCAAGCATTCGGTTCCAGAGTTTCCACATAGAGAACGACTGTTCCATGACCTCATCCAGATCAGCAGTCCGAATGATCTGGCAGCCCGTATAGATCGCGCCAGCGCCACGGCGAATCCGCCCTGCCTCATCAGTCAGGAAATCACCCTGACCTGTGTGACCGAGCGCGTTGTCTTTGTTGACGAGCAAAAGCAAACCGTCCATGTCATCGCGCCAATGTTGGCGCAGCGTGTCAAAGGGGTTGTCACCGCGCCAAACCGCATCGGTGTTCATCGTGAAAACAGGCCCATCGCCTAGCAACGGCAAGGCATGTTTCAAACCGCCGCCCGTTTCGCGCAAGAGATCGGTTTCGTCCGAGATGTGAACGTCGGCTGGGACTGAATCGCGGATTTGTTCTGCCTTGTAATGCACGTTCACCACGCAGGTGAGCCCCTCCGCCAGATCGAGCGCATGAAACAAGAGCGGCTTGCCCGCAACATTCACCATCGGCTTGGGCCTGTCGTTGGTCAGCGGCGCCATTCGGGTGCCAAGGCCAGCAGCAAAGAACAAAGCGGATTTGGGTGTCATATGGTCAGGTCCGGAAGGATCAATTCGGAAAGGTCGCGCAAGTCTGGATGAGCTAAATCGCGTCTCAGGTGGCCGATCACGCGCGGGATGAGTGGCTGATATTTTAACTTCTTATCACGCTGCACCAGTCGTGCGAAAATACCGAGGATGCGGAGGTTTCGCTGCACAGCGATCGTCGAAAATGCTGCCATATCGATGTCTTTGGTCAGTGCTTCAACCGTGCGATCAGACACGTCCCGCCGCGCATCGCGCAGTAGCGACACGAGATCATATAAAGGGTGCGCCAAAAATGCGTCCTGAAAATCAAGGAGGCCGACGCGATCGGTTCCCTGTTTTTCAGGACGCCAAATCAGGTTCTCAGCGTGAAAGTCCCGCAGCGACAGGGTGTAAGGGTGCGGGACCAAACGCTCTAACGCGGCCTTCATTGCAAAGGCGATTTTCAATCCATCAGCGCTGGGCGCGAACCATTCGGAATAAAGCCCAACCATGTCTGCGCCGACCTCGGGGGTCATGGTTTTTAACCCAGCTGGGGCAGGGGACGCGCCGATTTTTTGGATACAGTCCGCAGCGGCTTGATACAGGGTCAGCTCATCGGCATCACCCGCCGCAATCCAATCGGCATAGTGACGAGGGCCGAGATCGTCAATGATCGCGAGGCCTGCCATTTCATCGCATTTCAGGATCTCTGGCGGACATAGCCCAATGCCTGCGAGGTGGGTCGCGATGCGCAGAAACGGCGCGAGGTCTTCACCAGTTCCCGGCGGCGCGATCATCAGGATCACGGTTTCATCATCGGGACTGGTAAGACGTCGATAGCTACGGGCAGAGGCATCGCCCGCGACAGGTGTTTGGTGCCAGTCCTGCCAAATCGTTCCGTCGAGAAATGCAGAAACCTCAGACATCGATTGCGCCCAAACGTGTTTGCCAATCAGCAGGGCCAACAAACGTGACATGGTGCGGATCGGAGGCCACAAACCGCAACGTTAGAGCCGATTTTGGCGCAAGATCGGCCAACCGATCCGGCCATTCGATCAGACAAATCGCGGTTTCGAATGCTTCGTCCAGACCAAGCTCGATCGCCTCATCGGGGTGGCTAAGTCGATAGAGGTCACAGTGCCAGATATCGACGTCATCCTCGTAGGTTTGAACCAAGGTGAAGGTTGGCGACGGTACGTCCTCTTCGTAGCCAAGGCGGGCGCGGATAAGGGCACGTGAAAAAGCGGTTTTGCCAGCGCCGATGTCCCCTTCGAGGAGTAAAACATCGCCAGCTCGCAAAATCGGTGCGATCCGCTGTGCGAGCGCATCGGTGTCCTCTTCGGACGGTAGCAAAACTGGGCCTTTGGTAAATGTCATACCCCCAAACTAAGGGTTGGTGGTGCACTCGCAAGAGGCAATCAACCCTGTGCCGCCCAAAGTGCGATGACGGCTTCGCGCCCAGACTTGCTATCTCCCGTATGACGGAACCGAACGAGCGTCGCACCGTTGGGCATAGGGCGGGTGCTGCATTCAAGCAATCGACCATCATTGTGGCGAATGGTATCGCTCCAGACCTGAGAAGATCGGCTAGGGCCACCATCTTCGCGCAACCTCGTCCAGATTGGTGTTGGGGCGGTGGCATCCTGCCAAATTCGCGATTCATCAAGTAGCGTAGACCCAACAAAGGGCGCAGTTTTTGTGTAGTGCCAAAGCTGATGATAGCTTTGGTTCGACATGACCAAAGTTCCAGCCGCCGAAAAGACAGCGATTGCGTCGTCGAGGCTATCTATTACGGCCTGGCCCGTTTCGATCTGCGCCTCAAATCGTCGAGTGAGCGAGATTTCAGAGGTTACGTCTTCAACGAGAAATGCCAATGCACCGTCAGGATGGGGTCGTCCGACAATTCTGTACACTTGGCCGTTGGGCAGTTCCCAATTCACCGAATACAGGCCTGCTTTGGCTTCCTTCTCGAGCGAGACAATCTGATCGCGCCATGATCGCTTATCTGCTGCAACATGGGTGTTCTTTTGGTCCCGAAGCTTATCGAAAAAGGCGTGCAGTTTGGGCCGAGCAGCTAGGAAATCGGCAGGGAGTTCTGTCAGATCATGAAGGGCAGGGTTGAAGACGATCAATTCGCGGTCGCTGTTGAAAATGGCCAAACCCACGGACAATTGGGCAAAGGTTTTGACCAAGGTTTGCACGTAGCTTCGCTGGGTTTCTTCGGCTTTCGTCACCTTTGTAACATCGACGGCAAAGTGGATTGTTTCGGCGTTGCGATGTGCCTTGGTGACTTCAAACCATTTTGGCGGCCGACCAGTGCCCAGATCAATGCTGTGGCGTGTCGGAATAAGGTCGTCTTGGGCATCGAGGTTAGAAAACAATTCCGCAGGTGGCCATGGTGGGATATCTGTCTCTGCACAGCCGGCCACCTGCGCGGCGATGTCGAGGTAGCTGCGGTTGGCCCAAGTGATTGTCCCTGTGTCATCCTGTTTCCAGATCAACTGAGGTGCGCTTTCTGCTATTCCCCGCAGGGTATGAAGCTCGTCCTCAATCGAAGTGAGTGTCGCGATATCGACGGCGGTTCGGCGTCGGAACCCTTCTTGAAATGTAACGCGGATGATCGCGTCACATAGTTCGACCTCCAGTCGTAAATCTGGGTCTGATGGGGATGTCAGCACCTTTGACCCACCTGATTGGATCGACGACATCGTGGTCCGGAGTTGCGGAAAATTCGACGCAAAGAAACCGAGGAAGCGATCCCAATCCGTTTTTTCTGTTGCCCTTCGGCGCAAGAGGGCACGAGCCGACGGTGTTGCGTCAATTAACTGCGTTTCGTCAAAGAGAAACACGATCTCATCTTCGGCTTCGCGGATCATGGCGCGTGCGCTTTGGTTTTTTTGATCCAAGAACTGCGCCAGAACGGCAACGATCAATCCGGCCGCCGCGACAGAGATGAGGCAGAGCCCAAAAAGATACATGCCCGACATCGGTCGAATCCCTTGTTAGCAACAAAGGAACTTTTGCGGATCAGGGTTAATTGCGCGTTAATCGCCAAAGGGCAGGTTTTCTCCCAAACCGCCAGCGCGGTCGCCCTTGGACGGGTCGATCTGGTCGCGGTTCCATGTGACGGCGACCAAGGCTCCACCGAGCGACCCACCGTTCGCAAAATCGAGCCGCGCGCCTGACCGTTCCAGCAGCGTTTTCGCGATAAACAGGCCCAAACCCATGCCTTCATACCCTGGGCGACTGGTGTCCTCTCGCCGCCGCATGAATGGATCACCGATGCGAGCGAGAATGGCGGACGGATAGCCTGGTCCATCGTCGGAAATGCGCACACTGACGGATTTGTCGGTCCATGTGCTCTCGATTAGGACTTTATCCGACGAAAAATCGACTGCATTTTGAACAAGGTTGCGAAGTCCATGCACGATCTCTGGCCGACGTTCGATGATCGGTTGGCGTGCAGGCATTTCTGTTTCGTCAGAGATCACGAACACCAACCGTTTGCCGCGCATCAGGTGGGGTTCAGCGGCCTCTCGCAAAAGACCCCCCAACGGAACGCGGCGCATGTGCAGGTCGTCTTTACCTGCGCGGCCCATCGACCGAAGGATCGCAGTGCAGCGATTGGCTTGTTCCCCGATCAGGCGCACATCGTCGGCGAGGTCTGGATCATCGCCTAGTTCATCCAATAACTCACCGCTGACCAACTTAATCGTCGCGAGAGGCGTTCCCAATTCATGCGCGGCAGCAGCGACAACACCACCCAAATCGGTGAGCTTTTGTTCACGGGCGAGAGCCATTTGCGTAGCCAGCAGCGCGTCGGACATTTCGTGGATCTCAGACGTGATCAGACGCGCATAAGCGCCAAGGAAAACTACGCCAATCACAAGCGCGACCCAGAATCCAAACCGAAAGAGGTCGGGCATTTGCAATACGTCACCTGCCATTGAGCGCAGCGGTATATGCCACGCGGCGAGGGCGGTCAGAATGAGGATCGTGATGATCCCGAGGATCGCCGTATCGCGGAGCCGCAAGAAAGTTGCTGCGATGGTAACAGGCGCCAAAACCAACAGGGCAAACGGGTTGTTTAAGCCGCCCGTGAGATACAACAGCAGACACAACTGCAGCAAATCGAAGAGAAGCATCAGCATCGCTTCGAGTTCGGACAGACGCTTGGTCTCTGGATAGAGGAACGTCGAAAACAGGTTGGCGATGATCGATGCACCGATTGCCATCGCAGCAAGGCCAACTTCGAGGTCGAGGCCCAAAATGCGCACCGAAACAACGAGCGCGATGATCTGACCTAGAATGGCGATCCACCGCAAAATGACCAAGGTCCGAAGGCGGACCCAGCTGCTTCTCTCGCGATCGTGATGTTTGATTTGCCGGTCAGGGATCATTTTCGTCCAATCTGCGTCATGCTGAACTATTGTTATTTGGACCCGCAGCGGCAATCAATGCGCGACCAAAGGAGAGTTCGATGGAAAAGAAAATTGCTCTAGCTGCTGTATCAGTCGCGGCGTTGTTCATTGGTGGCACCCTTGCTGTGGTGAAATTGAACGCGCCCGATCAGGATTTCGCCCAATGTGGTGCGACTGCAGTCGCTGGCAGTTCTGTCGGCGGTCCGTTTGAGCTGGTGAACAAAGACGGTGTGACAGTCACCGATGCTGACGTAATCACAGGCCCGACAGTTTTGTATTTCGGCTACACCTTCTGTCCAGATGTTTGCCCTCTCGACAACATGCGCAATTCTCGGGCGGTTCAGATCCTTGATGAAAAAGGGATTTCTGTCACGCCAGTCTTTATCTCCATCGACCCAGAGCGTGACACCCCAGAACGCGTGGGCGAATTTGCCTATAACTTCCACGACCGTATGATCGGCCTCACCGGGACGCCAGAACAGACCGATGCAGCCTCCAAAGCCTATCGGACCTATTACCAGAAAGAGGCGAATGGTGATCCTGAGTATTACCTCGTGGATCACTCTGTTCAGTCCTATTTCAACATCCCGGGCTATGGCGTGATCGACGTTTTCGGTCACAACGACACTCCTGAAAATGTGGCGCAAAGGATGGAGTGCTTGATCGAAATGGTCGGTGCGAATTGACCTTGGGGGCTCTGCCCGCTACCTGTTGAGAGCGCGACATATGAGGCGGACCTAATGGATAATGAACCCATTGATCTGGGCGAAGACAGAACGCTGCTCTTGGTGGATGATGACGAACCGTTTTTGAAACGGCTCGCAAAGGCTATGGAGAAGCGTGGGTTTTCTGTAGAAACCGCGGGGTCTGTCGTTGCTGGTAAGGCAATCGCCACCGCCCGACCGAGCGCTTATGCGGTCGTCGATCTACGGCTCGAAGATGGGAACGGTCTGGACGTTGTTGAAACGCTCCGCGAGCGCCGCCCTGATAGCCGTATCGTTGTTCTGACAGGATACGGTGCAATTGCGACGGCCGTGGCTGCAGTGAAAATCGGCGCAACGGACTATCTGTCCAAGCCAGCTGACGCCAACGACATCGTTAACGCTTTGCTGCAAAAAGGCGACGAACTGCCGCCGCCGCCCGAAAACCCGATGAGTGCGGACCGCGTGCGCTGGGAGCATATCCAGCGTGTCTACGAACTGTGTGATCGCAACGTGTCGGAAACGGCGCGTCGTCTGAATATGCACCGTCGGACGCTTCAACGTATTCTGGCAAAGCGCAGCCCGAAGTAGGGATTTACATTTCAGCAAGCAAGGCCGCGTGACGCGCGGTGAAATCCTTGCGAACTTCGACGGGAGGCCGCAAACGGATGCCTAATTTGGCGACCAATTGTTTGTCGAGTTTCCCAAAGTGCTTGTCGGCTTCGCTCGTTGAAAACCCCGCGATCTGGGTCGCTTCCAACCACGCACTGACTTTGTCTGCTTCCTTAATCCGCTTCTTAATCTCAGTGGGCAATTTTGCAGGTAGCCCAAAACGAATGTGAATGGCGGCAGTCAGCCGTTCGTCGAGTTCGCCGTAGTTCGGACCAACTGCCGCTTTAACAGGGCTGATCATGTCGCCGATCACGTATTCAGGCGCATCGTGCAGCAACGCTGCGAGCTTCCATTTGGTCGCAATACCTGGATTGTCGCGGCTGAAAATCTCTTCGACGAGAAGCGAATGTTCAGCGACGGAATAAGCGTAGTCGCCGATTGTTTGGCCGTTCCAGCGCGCAACAAAAGCTAATCCGTGGGCGATGTCTTCGACCTCAATATCCATTGGGGTTGGGTCCAAAAGATCGAGCCGTCGACCTGACAACATGCGCTGCCATGCGCGGGATTGTTTCGCTGCCATGAATTTTCCAGTCCGTCGAAGTTGTCGCGAAAGGTCTACAGTGCTATTTGCCCATCAACAATTGGATTGGAAAGGGCCTAGAGCCATGGATTACGTCGTTAAAGATATCTCGCTTGCAGCATTTGGCCGCAAAGAATTGAACATTGCAGAAACCGAAATGCCGGGTCTGATGGCTTGCCGCGCTGAGTTCGGTGAATCGAAGCCGCTCAAGGGCGCGCGCATCGTTGGCTCGCTCCACATGACTATCCAAACCGCTGTGCTGATCGAGACGCTGGTCGCGTTGGGCGCAGACGTTCGTTGGGCATCGTGCAACATCTTCTCGACCCAAGACCACGCCGCTGCGGCGATCGCTGAGGCTGGCATTCCGGTCTTTGCGGTTAAGGGTCAAACCCTTGAAGAACATTGGGATTATCTCGACAAGTCCTTCATGTTCCCCGAAGGCGCGAACATGATCCTCGACGATGGTGGCGACGCGACCCTCTACGTTCTTCTGGGCGCTCGCGCCGAAGCTGGCGAAGACATCATTCCGGTCCCGCAATCCGAAGAAGAAGCCGTCATCAAAGCGCAGATCCAGAAGCGCATGAAGGCAAGTCCAGGCTGGTTCACCAAGACCAAAGAGGCGATCCAAGGCGTATCGGAAGAGACCACCACCGGTGTTCACCGCCTCTACGACCTGCACAAAAAAGGCCAGCTTCCGTTCCCTGCGATCAACGTGAACGATTCTGTGACCAAGTCGAAGTTCGACAACAAATACGGCTGTAAAGAATCGCTCGTTGACGGCATCCGCCGCGCAACTGACGTGATGATGGCCGGTAAAGTGGCTGTTGTTTGTGGCTACGGCGACGTTGGTAAAGGTTCGGCTGCATCTCTCGCGGGCGCTGGCGCTCGTGTGAAAGTGACCGAAGCTGACCCGATCTGCGCATTGCAAGCTGCGATGGATGGCTTTGAGGTTGTGCTGCTCGAAGATGTGGTGTCCTCGGCTGACATCTTCATCACCACCACTGGCAACAAAGACGTGATCCGCATCGAGCACATGCGCGAGATGAAGAACATGGCGATCGTTGGCAACATCGGCCACTTCGACAATGAAATTCAGGTCGCTAGCCTACGGAACCACAAGTGGACCAACATTAAAGATCAGGTCGACATGATCGAGATGCCGTCTGGCAACAAGATCATCCTTCTTTCCGAAGGCCGTCTGCTGAACCTTGGCAACGCAACGGGTCACCCGTCGTTCGTGATGTCCGCATCCTTCACCAACCAAGTTCTGGCTCAGATCGAGCTGTGGACCAAAGGTGACGAATACCAGCCGGGCGTCTACATCCTGCCGAAACACCTCGACGAGAAAGTTGCACGTCTGCACCTCGACCGTATTGGCGTGAAGCTGACGACTCTCTCGAAAGAGCAGGCAGATTACATCGGCGTCACCGTCGAAGGCCCGTTCAAGCCAGAGCACTACCGCTACTAATCATCGGTAGATTTGCGAATTCGACCGCCGTCCCAATGGGGCGGCGGTTTTCGTTTGCGGCTATGGTGGTGTCAGAGTGCAACACAAAACATGCGATTTTTCGCAGGCATCGCGATTTAAGGGCGGATTTTGCTTTACCGTTACACGGCAGCGGGCATAGGCTTTGCTCATCCTAGGGCTGTATTTATTAATTTGGCCCGCGTGCAAAACAAACGAGGGGGCACCAGAATGGGTAAACGGGACGAATTGATCGCCAAATATGCCGACGATCTTAAGAACAAATGTGGCATGACACCGGATATGGACCTGCTGAAAAAGGTTACCATCGGCTGCGGTCCGTCGATTTACGACGCTGACGCAAGCACCGTTGCGGCCTCGCAAGAGTCCGAGCTGGACACCGTAAAAAAGAACTTCCTAATCAAAAAGCTCGGCCTGAAAGACGGCCCTGAGCTGGGCGAAGGTCTGAATGCTGTGATCGAAACCTACGGCAAGTCAGAGCGCAACAAATACCGCGCCGTTGTTTACTACATGCTGGTAAAACACTTCGGCAAAGAAGCTGTCTACGGTTAATCCTTACGGATTGACGAAAATGCGAAGGGCTTTTCCTTTGAGGAGAGGCCCTTTTTGCATGTAGGGTTAGACAACCAGCCAGAACGGCAGACCTTTTCCAGCGTGTGGGAGCGCGGGTGAGAGAGGGGTCTAGCCATCTTTGTGTGGCTGGACCCCAATCCCGTTTAAATGCCGCCCATCGTGCAGATCAATTGCCATTCTTCCTCTGTCACGGGTTGGACAGAGAGACGAGAGTTCTTAACCAGCACCATGTCCGCCAGTTCCGCCGTAGCCTTGATCTGGTCGAGCGTAACTGGATGCGGAAATGGAGTGACCGCTTTCACGTCGACGCAGTCCCATTTGGGATCGTCGGTGGTGCTGTCAGGGTGTGATGTGGCGCAGACCTCTAGGATACCGACAATCTCTAACCCTTGGCGCGAATGGTAAAAGAACCCTTTGTCGCCAACCGCCATGGCCCGCATGTTATTGCGGGCTTGGTAGTTTCGAACGCCGTTCCATTCTTCACCTGCGTCCCCTTTGGCAACGAGGTGGTCCCAGCCGAAAACATCCGGTTCAGACTTGAACAGCCAATAGGCCATTAGCCGATCACCTTTTTCCACTCTTCGATGCGGACTTTTTCGAACAGTCCTGCTTTGGCGTACGGATCATTGTCTGCCCAAGCCTGCGCCGCGGCAAAGTCAGCCACGTCGAGGATGATCATCGACCCGTGCATCTCGCCCGCTTGGTTCAAGAACGGGCCAGCCATTTCGACCACGCCAGTTTCCTTGATGTAGGCAAGGTGTGCCTCGCGGTTGTTAAGACGAACTTGGAGCGCGCCGTCTTTGTCTTTGGTGATGATTGCAAAACGCATTTTATTCCTCCTTGAGTGGGCGCGACAACAGCCCTTGAATAGCATCCGCGATGCTCGATTTCCCATCAAGCAATCCAGACAACATGGTGACGATTGGCATTTCTATGCCCTTTTCACGAGCGAGTTTTGCCACAGCGTGCGTGGTTGCGACGCCTTCGACGGTGACCGTCGGATCGAACCCTTCCATACGGCCAAGTGCGAGGCCGTAGCGATAGTTGCGGGACTGTTCCGATGTGCAGGTCAAAACCAGATCCCCAAAGCCTGACAGCCCCATCAGGGTGTCGGATTGGCCACCCATCGCGATGGAAAGACGCATCATTTCCGCCATGCCGCGCGTCATGAGGGCCGCGCGGGCGCTGTCCCCCATGCCTTCACCGATGCAGGCGCCACAGGCAATCGCCATCACGTTTTTCAGCGATCCGCCGAGTTCGGCGCCGATCACATCTGTGGTGCGATAGAGCCGCAACGTTTTGGTCGAAAGGTCGGCCTGAAGCTGTGTGCCGATGCCGTCATCGGCGCAGGCCAAGGTCAGCGCTGTTGGCAACCCTTTTGCAATGTCCGCGGCAAAGCTCGGTCCAGTCAGGATTGCTGCGGTCGCAGTTGGGATCAGTTCAGAGATCGACGATGCAGTGCCTTTGAGCGTGGTCAGATCGATCCCTTTGGCGCAGGACACGATGGTTTTTCCAGCGAGGCGATCCGCGTGGGCCGACAGGAACGTCCCGATCTGCTGGGCAGGAACAGCGAGCAAGATCGTGTCGGCCTCAAAAACAGTCTCTAAATCGGAGGAAACGTCGATACTTTCTGGCAAGATCACATTGGGCAGGCGGGGGGTCGCGCGGGTCGACCGCATGGCTTCTACCATCTCAGCGTCGCGCGCCCACAGGTGGACGGGTGCTTTTTTGCCCAAGGAAACCGCCAGTGCTGTGCCGAATGCGCCTGCGCCTGCCACTGCGATGGTCATGCTTTCGCTCCCTTTTTCCCAGAGCCTAAGAGGGCGGGGGCACGGTCGTCTAGTGGCCATCTTGGGCGGGCCTTAAACGTCATATCGTCGCTCTGACCTGCGAGCAGTCGAACACCGCCTGCATAGGCGATCATGGCTGCGTTATCGGTGCAGAGGTTCAATGGAGGCGCGACAAAATCAGTCTCTAATTCAGCGCAAAGCGCCATAAGTGCCGCTCTGATCGGACCATTCGCAGCGACGCCGCCAGCAATCGCAAAAACGCGTTTTTTGGGCTGAAGCTCGAAATACTCGGTCAACGCGCGACGGGTTTTCTCGAACAAAATATCGGAAACCGCCAGTTGGAACGCTGCAGCAAGATCGGAACGGTCTTTTTCCGTTAACCCACCTTTTTCCGTAACTACCGCATCTCGTGCGCGCAGAAGTGCGGTCTTGAGCCCCGAGAACGACATATCGCAGCCAGCACGATCTAATAGCGGGCGCGGAAGGGTAAACGCCTTTGCATCGCCAGTCTGCGCCGCGCGTTCCACATGAGGACCGCCCGGTTGTGGCAGTCCCAACAGACGAGCCGTTTTGTCGAACGCTTCCCCCGGTGCATCGTCGATTGTTCCACCGATCCGACGGAAGGTTTCAGGCCCTTCTGCAATCAGGAACTGGCAATGCCCACCCGAGACCAGCAGCATCAAATAGGGAAATGTCACCGCATCCGTCAGGCGCGGGGTTAGTGCGTGGCCCGCAAGGTGGTTTACACTGACAATCGGCAGACCAGTCGCAGTTGCGATGCCTTTTGCGCACATGACGCCAGAGAGAACGCCCCCGATCAGCCCAGGCCCAGAGGTAACAGCGATCCCGTCGATGTCGCCTAAGGTCATACCTGCTTCGGCCAAGGCCTCTTCGATGCAAATATCAACGCGCTCCGCATGGGCGCGGGCCGCAATTTCAGGCACCACGCCGCCAAAGTCCGCATGCAGGTCGTTTTGACCCTTCACGACCGACGCGAGGACGGTCGCGGTATCGTCCAGACGCACGACGGCAGCGGCTGTGTCGTCACAGCTGCTTTCGATGCCAAGTATAGTCAGGGCTTTTGTCATGTGGTCCTGTTGGTTAGGTGTTAATGGCAGGTATCACTCTGCACGCGCCTGAACAATGCCGGAGCCGCTATGACCACTCTTGTTCTCACTCGCCCCCAAGCCGACTCTGAGCGGTTTTTAGCTGCGGTCGAGGCGGAGTTTGGCCCTGTGAAGTCGGTCATTTCCCCCGTGATAGAGGTGGTTTCGCTACCCGTTGATCTGCCGTCCTATGATGAGGTTATCCTAACTTCGGCGAATGGGGTGGCAGAGGCGAAACGGCTGGGTGTCAAAGCTGGAACGCGGGCATGGTGCGTTGGTCAAAGAACAGCAAAACTCGCGTCTGAGGCCGGATTAGAGCCTATTTCGGCCGATGGCAACGCGGACGACTTGGTTGAACTGATCCTGTCCCAGCCCACAGCAACGCTCTGCCATATTCGTGGGGTCCACTCGCGGGGTCAGGTCGCTGCACGGCTCATTGCGCAGGGGCGCGTGTGTAAAGAGGCGATAGCCTACGATCAGCGCGATATTCCGCCCACAGAGGCTGCGCTTCAGGCTCTCGCTGGGACTGATCCAATCGTTCTGCCGTTATTTTCACCGCGTAGCGCATTGCTGATTCCAGCGGTTCAACAGGCCCTTGTGCATGTTATTGCCATGAGCAGTGCCGTTGCGGCTGAGGTGGCCGATCTTGGCGCGGATACTGTTACAATCGCTGAAAACCCCAATTTCGAAGCCATGCTTGCGGCGACCTGTCGCCGTCTGGACAGCCTTTTGCGGCGTGGTCGTGCTTGAGGCGCGACGCGGCAGGGCATAGGTTGGACTTGAATTTTAATGGGTTGCGAGGATTCGTCAGTGTCAGAGGAAGAAAAGCCGAAAGTCGAACCAGAAGTTGAAGCCACGAGTGGTGAAAAACTTGATGACGACGAGCAGGCGACTGAACAAACCGATGACATCGAAGATGCCGAAGTCGTCGAGGACGACGCGCCAGAAGAAAATGAAGCTCTAACCGAAGAGCCGTCAGGCGACGATCAAGCCATCGTCAAAGAAGAAAAACCTGAAACGCCAGCCGTTGCCGCGCAGCCCGAAAAGCCCCGCAAGGGTGGATTTTTTGGCGTTGTGCTTGGCGGTTTGATCGCTGGTGGCATCGGCTATGGTGCGGCGTGGTATACGTTGCCCAAGGTTGATCCCGCTGCAATCGACGCCCAATCGGCAGAGATCGCTGAGTTGCGGAAGTCGATTGAGACTCTGCAGGCGTTTGACCCAGAAGCGCTGATTGACAGCACGGTTGGCGCTCGCACGGATGCTGTGCAGCGTGACTTGACGGCCTCGATTGCTGAGATCGCAACCAAATTGGATGCAATCGATAAGCGGATCGCTGCCGTAGAGTCGCTCCCGCTCGGCGGTGAAGCCACTGTCGCGTCGATTACGCAATCTGTGCAGGCCCAATCTGACGCACTGCGTGCAGAATTGGCGGAGCAAGAGGCGCGGATCCAATCTATTGCCTCCGCTACGGCGGATCAGTTGCAACAAGCCCGCGATGCCGCCGCCGCCGATGAGGCCGCAGCTGCGGAGGCCGAAAAAGCAGCGATGCAACGTGTTGCAATTGCGCGTGTTCAAACAGCGTTAGAGGCAGGGACACCCTTTGCCGATGCGCTTCCTGATCTGGAATCGGTGCATGGTGTCTCGATCCCAGCTGGGCTTGCTGCCCCTGCAGCAGAGGGCGTCGCGACCTTGGTCACATTGCAGGATGATTTCCCTGCCGCCGCCCGTGCTGCACTCGACGCGGCTCGTCGTGCTGGTGTGGCAGGTGAAACGGGCGGCACGGTTGGTGGGTTCATGAGCAACCTGTTCAACGTGCGCTCCGTGGCCCCGCGTGAGGGCACTGACGTGGACGCTATCCTCTCCCGTGCCGAAGCTGCCGTCCGCGATGGTCGTGTTGCGGACGCAATTGCAGAACTTGATGGTCTACCCGAACAGGCAGCGGTGCAAACTGCTGCATGGCGCGAACTGGCAGAGACGCGGCTCGCCGCTTTTGCCGCGCTTGATGACCTAGTTGTAACGATGAACCAGTGAGGCCCCGATGATGCTTTGGTCCCTAATTAAGATCCTTGCCTTCGTGTTGGGCGTAACTGCACTGACCTACGGTGCGATGGAATTGTCCCAAATTCAGGGTGAGGTGCTGATCACCTTTGCTGGTTTGGAAATGCGGCTCGGCCCCCTTGAACTCGCTTTCGCTCTCGTCGGCATGGTCGTTCTCACTTGGGTCATGTTCAAGCTGTTTGGCATGTTGGTGGCGTTTCTCAAGTTCCTGAACGGCGATGAAACGGCTGTATCGCGCTACTTCACCCGCAATCGCGTAGAGCGAGGGTATCAGGCTCTCACCGAAGGGATGATGGCTGTTGCCTCTGGCGAGGGACACCTTGCGTTGGCCAAAGCCGCCAAGGCTGAAAAGCTACTCGATAAGCCCGAACTGACGACCCTCTTGATTGCCCAAGCCGCAGAGGTCGCGGGTGATCAGAAGAAGGCGGAAGCTGCATATAAGCTCCTCCTGACAGAAGACCGTACACGATTTGTCGGCATCCGTGGGCTGATGCAGCAGAAACTCGCCGCTGGCGATACTGAAACAGCGCTGAAGCTCGCGCAGAAAGCCTTTGAACTGAAGCCCAAGCACGAAGCCACTCAGGACACTCTCCTGAAACTTCAGGCCGATAGCGGTGATTGGACGGGCGCACGTGCGACTTTGGCTGCTAAGGCGAAGTCGGGTGGCTTGCCCAAAGATGTGCTCCGTCGTCGCGATGCGGTCTTGGCCCTGTCCGAGGCCAAAGACCTGATCAGCGAAGACTCGTCGATCGATGTTCAAGAGGCTGCAATTGCCGCCAACAAACAGTCGCCCGACCTAATCCCCGCAGCGGTCATGGCCGCGCGTGCGCACATCGCCAAAGGCAAACCAAAGCTCGCCGCGCGTGTTTTGACAAAGGCTTGGACCGCGAAACCGCATCCTGATCTCGCCGCTGCTTTTGCCGAGATTGAGCCAAACGAAACACCCGCCCAGCGCCTGAAACGCTTTAACGCGCTGACAAAAGTGAACCCAACCGATCCCGAAACCCAAATGCTCTTGGCCGAGTTGCAGATCGCAGCCGAGGATTTTCCAGCGGCCCGTCGCGCGTTGGGCTCCTTGCCCGAAGATGCACCAACCGCACGCGTCCTGACGCTCATGGCGGCGATTGAACGCGGGTCTGGGTCTGAGGATCAAGTGGTTCGCGGTTGGCTGACCAAAGCACTCGTGGCACCACGCGGTCCGCAATGGATCTGCGACAAATGTCAGAGCATTCATGCCGAGTGGGAACCCGTCTGCCAAAGCTGCGGATCGTTCGACACCCTTTCGTGGAAAGCACCCGCCAAGGCCGAATTTGCAATGCCCGCTGGCACTGAGATGCTACCGCTCATCGTGGGGGCCGCTCCGTCGCCTGTGGGGGAAGATGAAATCGAAGCTGAGGATATTTCCTCAGCCGAGGTTCAAAAATAACACTTTTCGGGGCGGCACAGCAGTGCTAATAGCCGCCCCAGCGCCGCTGTAGCTCAGCTGGTAGAGCACGTCATTCGTAATGATGGGGTCGGGGGTTCGAGTCCCTTCAGCGGCACCAATAAAGCAGAACATGCCCAGCGCATTTTATGCTTAACTATCTGGAAACACTCAAAGATTTACTTCAGCCCTAGCATTGGGCTTGCCATGAGTGTTGACCAGAATGCAGACCAAAAGTGTCCCATATACGTTTAACCGTGAGGGGTATTACTACTTCTCTAGACGTGTACCGAACGACTTAGTTGATCATTACAGCTATCCACGAGTCGTTCAGTCGCTTCACACAAAGCAGTACTCCATAGCTCGAACACGGGCTGTGATGCTGGCAGCTAAACTGGATGAACACTGGTCTCACATGAGGCTTGCCCATGCTGAGCTACCCGGAAAGCATTTGCTAAAGCAGAAGAGCGTTTCGTTTGTGCCGAGTGGTACTGCATCTCAGGTGATGCATAGCATGTGCTTAACGGAAGCCGTTGAGACGTACTTGTCCCTTAAGGGTGCTGGTAAGCCCAAGACCTTCCATACTGCTGCACATCGTACCTGTGGCTACCTTGTTGATGCTTGTGGCTTGAAGCACCTGCATGAGTACACTCGTAGTGATGCTCTGGCTTTCCGTGACAGTCTGATTGCTCGTGGTTTAGCTGGCTCCAGTATCACTCGTATCTTCAATAGTGTTGTGGCTGTGTTCAACTTTGTGAACTCTGAACATGCACTAGACCTGAAGAACCCTTTCACTCGTGTGTACCATGATAGGTCTGCTGGCGTGTCAGAACGTCAGCCTGTTGCGGTGCAGGACATCCGTGTTGTGCAAGCAAAGTGCAAAGAGCTTGATGATGAAGCCCGTTGGTTGGTGGCTTTGGTGAGTGACACTGGGCTACGCTTAGCTGAAGCAGCAGGGGCAATGGTGTCTGATCTGAAGCTGGATCATCCTGTTCCGCATATCATCATTGAACCCAATAGTTACCGTGGCCTGAAGACATCGGGCAGTAAGCGTATTGTGCCTCTCGTTGGTGCATCTCTCTGGGCTGCCCAGCGCATTGTTGAGACTTGTGGTGATGCAAAGGGACCTGCTTTCCCGAGGTACAATAAGAAGGGTCAAACCAATGCGAACTCAGCCAGTAGCGCTCTGAATAAGTGGTTGAAGCCATTTGTTGGTGAAGGATGTTCTATGCATAGCTTCCGTCACTCCATGCGTGACAGGCTGAGAGCCGTTAGCTGTCCGACTGAGATGGTGGATCAGCTTGGGGGATGGTCGCACGATAGCGTGGGGCAGGGCTATGGACGTGGGTATGAACTCGAACAGCTTCAGCAGTACATGAAGGCAGTTGTTTTGACTTGAGTGGTGTCTGACTTTCGAATGGTCAACACTCATGGCAAGCCCAATGCTAGGGCTGAAGTAAATCTTTGAGTGTTTCCAGATAGTTAAGCATAAAATGCGCTGGGCATGTTCTGCTTTATTGGTGCCGCTGAAGGGTTAGACGTTGGGTTCTATTCCCGTTACAGGCACAACAACTCTGCTAACACTCTGATTTCATTACATAGGCTAATCCGTAGTTCATCACAATACGGCACATCTTGG
>NZ_JALNPR010000003.1 GCF_023541015.1 Marivivens donghaensis | reverse complement strand
AGATGTGCCGTATTGTGATGAACTACGGATTAGCCTATGTAATGAAATCAGAGTGTTAGCAGATTTGTTGTGCCTGTAACGGGAATAGAACACAAAGTCTAACCGTGTGGGGGCACCACTTCTTTCCCAAATGTCCAACTATTCTGCGCCTGACACGTGGTCCACTGCCGCAATCCGTCAGAATGTAAACGTCGCTTCGCAGCCTTGGTCCGATCCAGATCGTGGCGAGGTGATGGAAAACTCTGCGGTGCTGCGTTCTGCGATGATGTGGACGATAGAGAGGCCGAGGCCGGTGCCGTCGCCTGCGCCGCCGCCACGAATGAACCGTTGTGACAAGCGGGCAAGTTTTTCGGCATCGACGACAGGGCAATCGTTGGCGACGGTGAGGCGGTGATCTGCGTCGAGGGTGACGGAAATCTCGGTGCCTTCTGTCCGATAGCGCAGCGCGTTTTCGATCAGGTTCCGCACCACAATGCCCAGCGCATCAGGGTCGAGGTCGGTCAAAACCGCAGTGTCGGGCAGGCTGACCTGAACGGCCAGTTCAGGCTCGGTCCGTTTGAAGTCATCCACGATCATGCCGATGACGAGGGCCGCATCCATCGACTCTTCAACGCGGAGCTTTGCTCCTTCTGCGCGGGCCATTTGCATCAGCTTTTCGGCGTAGCGGTTCAGGCGTTTAAGCGTGGTTTCAATCTCTTTGGCCCGTGCGACGGCGACAGTGTCTTTGCTTTCCGCCTGCAGACGTTGCGCTTGTGCAATGGCGCCCGCGACAGGGGTGCGCAATTCGTGGGCGGCATTGGCGGCAAAGTCACGTTCAGCGGCAAAGCCTGCGTTGAGGCGCTCCATCATGCGGTTCGTGCCGTCGACCATCGGTTTCAATTCACGCGGTAGATCGGCGATGTCGACGGGGGTGAGGTTTGCAGGGCCGCGCGTCTCAATCTCTTTGCGCAAGAGGCCAAGCGGGACGAGCCCGCGCCGAACGGCATAATATATAGCCACGAGCGTGAGCGGCACGACAATGAGGAGCGGCAGCAAAAACGCCGTAATCGCAGTGTGTAGGATTTCTTCGCGCGCATCCAAGGGACGGGCCACAGCAATCACAGCGCCGCGTCGTTCGGGGGCCACGTAGAACCGATAGCCGTCCCCATCCGAAAACCCTGTGCGGGTCGGAAAATCGATCGCCTTCGCACCCTCAGAGCGCAGGAGTAGGCCACTGCGGCCGCGGATAATCTGAAACTCCACGTCATCTGAATGATCCAGTCGCCCTAGATCGCGGGGGCGGTCGTCTTCGTGGTCGTCAAAATGTTCATACAAAACGATGGGCAGAATGCGGTCGGCTGCGGTGCGCAGGTCGCGGTCAAAGCCCTCGTTCACCTCGTGATACATTTGCTGGACGGTCACGATGGCCGCGCCGATCCATAAAACGGTGACCATGAGGCTGACCCAGAGGCCGATCCGCGCGACAAGAGAAAGAGGACGTTTGATCATTATGGTTGCCCCAAACGGTAGCCAAGACCACGTTCGGTCAGGATCACCTCTTTGCCGATCTTTTTGCGCAGATGGCTGATGTGGACCTCAATAGTATTCGGCCCAACGCTGGTGTCGAAATTCGATAGAACCTCTTCGATCTGGCCCTTGCCGACAACTTGGTTCGGACGCTGGAGGATCGCCTCAAAAATCGCCCATTCGCGGTTGGTGAGCGCAACTTTGACGCCCGATTTTAGAACTGTCCGCCCCGCGATATCGATGTCCAGATCGCCATGGGTGATGAGTGGGTTCGGGTTGCCTGCATAGCGGCGCGACACAGATCCGATGCGGGCCGAGAGTTCGCTGAGGTCAAAGGGTTTGACCAGATAATCATCCGCACCAGACTGTAGCCCCGCGATGCGGTCAGAGACCTGATCCAAGGCGGTGATAATAATGACGGGCGTTGCATCGCCACGGGACCGCAGGGATTTCAGGAATGGAATGCCGCGCCCATCTGGCAGCAGCAAATCCAACAGGATCAGGTCGAACGGGAAGGCCATAACCGCCGACTGCGCCTCGTCCAAGGTCGTCACGCGATCCACGCTATGCCCATCGGCCATGATTTGATCGGCCACCGCCGGGCCGAGCACCAAATCATCCTCCACCAGCAAAACGCGCATGTCGCACTCCGTTCATTGTCTAGGGATTACACTCTCTTGTGAACCTGAAGACAAGCTGAAGACGGTTTTCAGAAACCTTCAGTTTGGCTTCAGGTTTGGTGGCGATAAGGCAATCGATAACTGGGCAAAGCGCCCACTCTGACGGAGAATACAGATGAAATTTTTGACCCCCGCTCTTGTCGCGACAACCGCCCTTGTTGCCCCGTCATTTGCCTCTGCAGCGCAGGTGACATTGACCACACATATGCGCAACTACGGCGGCGAAGATGCCTACCTCGGCTATTACCTCACCGATGCGAGCGGCCAATATGTGCGTCACCTCTGGATAGCCTCGGGCAAGTCGCGGTGGTGGGATCACCTGAGCGGTTGGTATGCAGGCACAGGTGGATCGAGCCGCGAAATCGCTGGTCTGTCGGGCGCAAGCCTCGGATCTGGTCGGACGCGCGAGATTACGGTCGATGTCGAAGACGCATTGATCAACGCAGGCTATCAAATCCGCGTCGATGTGGCCGTTGAGCATATGCCCAACAGCCCCGCTGAAATCATTGTGCCTCTGGATGACGCGAACAAAGGTCAAACCGTTGCAGGTCGCGGATACATCGCCACCTTCACCTTTGATATGTGAGGTCACCGCATGTTCCGCGCTTTCCACCGTTGGGCAGGTGTCTCTGCCTCTCTCTTGCTGGTGATTGTGGCCCTGACGGGCGCGATCCTGTCGATCTTTCCTGTGTTCTCCGCTGACCGCACAGTGGCGCGGTTGAATGCAGGGGATTTGGTCGTCGCCGTTCAGCAAGCCATTCCAGGTGCGGAACAAATTGTCGTTGATGACAACGGTGTCATGTCCGCCGTGTCGTTCGGGGCGAACGGGTTAGAGCAAACCCTCATCGACCCTGCGACCGGCGCGGCAATGGGCGCAGTGCAGAGTAGCCAATTAGAGCTTTGGTTCGAAAACCTGCACCGCGCGCTGTTTCTCTCGGACATAGGCCATGTGGTTGTCCTGATCGTCACCCTTGCCATGGTGATCCTGTCGATCTCTGGTTACTTCCTCGCGGCCCGTCGCATGGGCGGCTGGCGCAAACTCTTTGCCCGTGATCGTGGCGAAGGGGCGGGCGGTCTGCACCTGAAAATCGCACGGATCGCGGGGATCGGTTTGCTGATCTCGTCGATCTCTGGCGTGTGGATGGGGGCCTCGACGCTCGGCCTGATCCCTGAAACCTCGCCCTATCCTGAGTGGCCCTCTGCGATCAGCACAGAGGCCGCGCTGCCCGCCGATCAACTGGCAGCCCTCACCGCGATAGACGGCGATACCATCCGCCAAATCACCATCCCCCGCGCAGGTATTCCAGGCCAAGCCTATATGATCGAGACAGACGCGGGGGCGGGCTATGTCGATCCCGCAACGGGCGAGATGCTAACATGGGATCAACGCTCGCTCTGGTCCAAAGTTATGGACGTCATGCACCTGCTGCACACAGGGCAGGGCGCGTCGATCCTCGGGTTGGTGCTGGGCCTCATGTCCTTGGCGGTTCCTGTTCTGACGGGTTCTGGCCTCTTGGTCTGGATCGCAGGGCGGAGCCGTGGTCCAAAGCTGCACAACACGGACGCAGCTCATGCCGATGTGGTTCTTTTGATCGGCTCTGAGACTGGCACAACTGGGCGGTTTGCACGTGCGGCGGCGCTCTGGCTGCAAGGGCAGGGGCAAACGACGCATATCGCCGATATGAACGACTTCGCGCCCGAGACATACGCAGCGGCCAAATCGATCATCCTTTGTGCTGCGACCTATGGCGAAGGGGACGCGCCCCATTCCGCATCCGATTTTTGCGAGGCTATCGCAACGGCACGCCCATTGTTGACCCCGATTTCCATCGTTGGTTTCGGGGACTCGTCTTACCCAGAGTTCTGCGGCTATGCCCGCAAAGTTGCCCAAACGCTGCGCGAGCGTGGCTGGTCTGTGCCGTCGGACATTCACACCGTTGACCGTCAATCGGTTCAGGATTTCGCAGCTTGGGGCCGTGATTATGCGGCGGCATTCGGTCTGCCCGAACCCGACCTTGCCACTATGGTTGATCCGCAGCCGACGACCGATCTGACGCTGATCTCTAAACGCACCTACGGCGAAGAGGACCAAGCCCCGATGGCCGTCCTGCGCTTTGCCCTGCCGAAACGGTCTGTCCTTGATCGTCTAATGCGACGTGGTTTTGCGGGGTTCGAGGCGGGGGATCTGTTGAACATCCTGCCTCATGGCGACCCAAGCCCACGGTCCTATTCGCTGGCCTCTGCCTCCAAGGACGGCTTTGTCGAAATCTGTGTCCGCAAGGCGCCGGGTGGTCTGTGCTCTGGGCAACTCTATGCGCTAGAGGTGTGTGAGACGGTCAATGCTTATGTCTCGACCAACGCGGCCTTCCACGCGCCAAAAGGGGACGCGCCCTTGGTGCTGATCGGTGCGGGTGCTGGTGTCGGGGCTTTGGCGGGCTTTATTCGGGCGAACGCGTCCCACCGTCCTGTTCATATGTATTTCGGTGTCCGCAGCCGCCGTGGTGGCTATGCCTATGACGACGATTTTGCGGCATGGGAATCGGACGGGCGGCTGTCCTCTCTGACCTTGGCGCTGTCGCGTGGTGCCCAACCCCGCTACGTGCAGAACGCGGTCGCGGATGACGCTGTGCGCATTGCTGACCTGATCAATACCGGTGCGCAGATTTTGATCTGTGGTGGACGGGATATGGGTGACGGCGTCAAAGTGGCGCTCGACGATATCCTCACCCCTCTGGGCCTCAGTGTTGATGCGCTCAAGGCCGAAGGACGGTATGCTGCTGATGTGTTCTGAGCGCTGTCACAACCTCTCGGGTGAAACGATGGGCACGGCCCGCTGGCATGCGCAATTCTGGCTGCCCGAGGGCGCGGACCCATCCCCTTATCAATCAGCGTTCCAAAAGGCGGTGGACACCGTGGATGCCCAGATGTCCCTCTGGAAACCGCAAAGCGACCTTTGCCGTCTGAACGCCGCAGCTGTTGGGGAATGGGTGACTGTGCCCGCTGCGCTCTTTACGGTTCTGGATCAGGCGCTGACCATCGGGCGGCTGTCGGGCGGGGCCTTTGATATTGCCGTTGGTCGCGCGGTCCAGGCGTGGGGGTTCGGCCCTAAACCTACCGATGCGGACCACTTGACCCAGATGATCGGCGACACATCGCATATCACGGCCCATGACGCAGTTGAACTGGATGCAGAGGGCCTTCGGGTGCGCAAAAACCATCCCGTGCAATTGGACCTTAACGGCATTGCCAAAGGATACGGCACCGACTGCCTCATCGACACGGCCCGCCGTTTGGGCGTGACATCCATCTGCGCGGGGATCGACGGCGACCTGCGCGCCATCGGCACCAAACCTGACGGTGGGTTCTGGCCCATCGCGGTTGAAGCCCCCGACTACGACCGCCGCGCAATCCATTCCGTTGTCGAAGTAACCGACGTCGCCGTTGCCACCTCTGGCGACTATCGGCACTGGATTACGGTCGGGGACAAACGGCTGTCGCACACTATCAACCCTCGTCAGGGCATCCCCCTGACCGATGGTCCTGCCTCTGTCACCGTTTTGGATGAAACCTGCATGGCTGCAGATGCTTGGGCGACGGCGTTAATGGTGATGGGCAAGGAGGCGGGAACGCACTTTGCACGGGCGAACGGCATTAAGGCGATGTACCTCGAACGCACCTGAGTCGGGTCGAACCCCCGAGGTCGGGTTCTCCCTCTAGTTTCTTGCACGAACGTGTAGGTTGATACCGCATTTGCGTGCAGCGCTACCCCATGCGCACGCATGGAGTGATCACGTTAAGGGTGTATATCAAAAGTGTTCCTACCTCTTAACTAATCCTGCTCATGTTCGCATTTTACGTAATCCCCCTCGCGTTTGTTTCTGTTTTCCTTCCTAGTGACGCGAACATGAGCAGTGGTTTAGAGGTGCTACACCCATACACGATCAGCGCAGATACTGGCGTCGCGCAGGATCCCGATTTCCCCTCCGTTGCGTTCGAATTCTGATCGGCGCTTGTCCCTTTGGTGTCTCTGCGGTCTACTGACCAAAAGACCGGAGCGTAGACATGGCCGACCTAGAAACCCGTATTGCCCAAGGGCGTGGTGATGCACCCGCCGATATCGTCCTGCGTGGGGGCGAGGTTTTGTGCGTCGTCACAGGGGCACGGATTTCTGGGGATGTCGCGATTTGCGGCGATATCATCGTTGGGATCGGTGCGGATTACGAGGGCAAAGAGGTCATCGACGTGTCTGGCCTCACCTTGGTGCCGGGGTTCATTGATACACACCTCCATATCGAAAGCAGCCTTGTCACGCCGTTCGAATTCGACCGCTGTGTTGCGCCGCGCGGGGTGACGACCGCGATCTGTGATCCCCATGAGATCGCCAATGTCATCGGGCTAGAGGGCATCCGTTATTTTCAGGCGGCGTCAGAGCGCACTGTCATGGATATCAAAGTCCAACTGTCGTCCTGCGTGCCGTCCTCGCATATGGAAACGGCAGGGGCGCGGCTCTTGGCCGAGGATATTGCGCAAGTGATGGGGCATCCGTCGAACATTGGGCTGGCGGAGTTCATGAATTACCCCGGCGTGATTTACCGTGACCCTGACTGCATGGACAAAATCCGCCTGTTCGAGGGTGGCCATATCGACGGCCATTGCCCGCAACTGTCGGGCAAGGACCTCAACGCTTATGTTGCCGCAGGCATCCGCACCGAACACGAGGCCACCACCGCCGAAGAGGCGATTGAGAAGCTGCAAAAAGGCATGCGCGTGCTGATCCGCGAAGGGTCGGTGTCTAAGGATATGATCGCGCTGCAACCCGTTCTGACCGATATCACTTCGGCTTATATGTGCCTCTGCACGGATGATCGAAACCCTCTGGATATCGATGAATACGGGCATCTCGATTACATGATCCGTAGTCTGATCGCACGGGGTAGCCCGATCACGGCTGTTTACCGCGCGGCGTCTTTGTCTGCGGCTGAGGCCTTTGGCCTCAAGGACCGTGGTCAGATCGCGCCGGGGAAACGGGCGGATATCGTTGCGATTGGCGATCTCTCAGCTTGCGATGCGCAATTGGTGCTTTGTGGTGGCAAGGTCGTGAACGACGCTGCCTTTGCTGCACGGGATATCATCCCGCCCGTAGGCCGCAATTCGGTCAAGGCCCCGACCGTCACGCCCGATCATTTCCGTCACGGTGGCAACAACCCCGAGACGCCCGTCATTGGTATCCTTGAGGGAAAGATCATCACCGAATTCCTGCACGAGGACATTCCCAGCACCGATGGCGATAAACGCCCTGACATCACCCGCGATCTGATCCGCATCGCGGTGATCGAACGGCACGGGGTCAACGGCAATTCTGCGACTGGCTTTGTCAAAGGGTTCGGGCTGAAGTCCGGAGCAATCGCATCGACCGTTTGTCACGACCACCACAACATCGCGGTCGTTGGCGCGGATTACGACGATATGGCGCTTGCCGCGAACCGCTTGGGCCAGATCGAAGGTGGTTTCGTGGTGGTTCAGGATGGCAAAATCCTCGCCGAGCTTGCGCTACCTGTTGCGGGTCTCATGAGCCTTCTGTCTTTCGAAGAGGTCCGCGATCAGCTGATCCCTCTGCGGGCCGCTGCGCATTCACTGGGCGTCACGCTCGAAGAGCCGTTCTTGCAGCTGGCCTTCCTCGCTCTGCCTGTGATCCCCGCATTGAAAATCACCGACCGCGGTATGGTCGATGTTCATAAGTTCGAACTGATTTCCTAACTGCCTATTTTTTCACCGAAACGCCCCGAAACGGGCAATTCGTGGACTGTATGCCCATGGATTAAGCGCCCCGCACGGCGTCGTCTTTTCCCTGTCGCGGGCCTCTGTCTAGCTACCCGAGCAAGTGGGGAACGGGATGCTGGACGCAACACATCAGGTCAAATTGCAACGCGCCAAAGGGCGGGTGGTGGCGGGGTTTTGTGGCCCCGACAATCGTCTGCGCGATCTGCATCAATCTGGTAGCCTAAAGGCGCTTCTGCCACGCAATCATGCGCCCGTGCCCGATGTGGTTTTGGTCAATACGGCGGGCGGTTTGACGGGCGGGGATGACTACCGCATCGACATTCACGCCCATGACGGTGCCTCTGCCACGGTCGCCACGCAAACGGCAGAGCGGGTTTATAAAGCCTCCCAAGGGGTGGCGCGGATGGATGTCCACCTGAAGGCCAAAGGGGGCGCGACGGTCCATTGGATGCCGCAAGAAACCATCCTATTTGACCAAAGCGCGATTGCCCGCACGATCACCGCTGATCTTGATGCGGATAGCCGTTTGTTGATCGTCGAACCCGTGATCTTTGGCCGTAAGGCGATGGGCGAAACGCTGCAAACCGTGTCCTTTAGCGACCAGTGGCGCATCCGCGTTGATGGTCGTTTGATCCACGCCGAGGCCACCCGCATCACTGGCGATTTCATACAGTATCAGGGGATTGGCTGCCTCAACGGCGCCCGCACCACGGCGACCATCCTCTATGTTGGCCCCGATGCGATGGACCGTCTGGATGAGGCCCGCGCGCTGGACGTTCCCGCCACGGCTTGGGGTGGGAAACTCGTCGTGCGGTTGATGCATGACGACGCCCGCGCAATGCGCCGCCAACTGACCGAATTTCTACGCAATTTCCGCGGCTGCGATCTGCCCCGCGTTTGGACAATGTAAGGAGGCACGATGAACCTCACCCCTCGTGAAAAAGATAAACTTCTGGTCGCAATGGCTGCCATCGTTGCCCGCAAGCGGCTGGAGCGTGGCGTCAAACTGAACCACCCCGAGGCTATCGCCCTGATCACCGATTTCGTGGTTGAAGGCGCACGGGATGGTCGTTCGGTCGCGGATCTGATGGAGGCGGGCGCTCATGTCGTCACCCGCCAGATGTGCATGGATGGCATCGCCGAGATGATCCACGACGTTCAGGTCGAAGCGACCTTCCCCGACGGGACCAAGCTCGTCACCGTTCACCACCCCATTCGATAAGAGGCGCCCATGATCCCCGGAGAAATCATGCCCAAAGCGGGCGATATCGAACTGAACGCAGGTGCGCCTGTGACCACGCTTTTGGTGGCGAACACGGGCGACCGTCCTGTGCAGGTTGGCAGCCATTACCACTTTGCCGAAACCAATCCCGCCCTGTCCTTTGACCGCGAGGCCGCACGCGGTCTGCGTCTCGACATTGCCGCAGGAACCGCCGTGCGGTTTGAACCGGGTCAAGAACGCGAAGTGTCCCTGATCCCCTTGTCGGGCGACCGTCGGGTCTACGGCTTTAACCAACACGTGATGGGAGACCTCTGATGCCTGCAAAAATCTCTCGTGCGACCTATGCTGATATGTTTGGCCCGACCGTTGGGGACCGTGTGCGGCTTGCTGATACGGACCTAATTATTGAGGTCGAACACGATCACACCATCTATGGCGAAGAGGTCAAATTCGGCGGCGGTAAGGTGATCCGCGATGGTATGGGGCAATCCCAGCGCACCCGCGATCAGGGTGCCGTTGACACCGTCATTACCAACGCGCTGATCGTGGACCATTCGGGGATTTATAAGGCAGACGTCGGCCTGAAAAACGGACGTATTCATGCGATCGGTAAGGCGGGCAACCCTGACACGCAGCCCGGCGTGAATATCATCATCGGCCCCGCGACCGAAGCCATTGCGGGCGAGGGGCGCATCCTCACCGCTGGCGGGATTGACAGCCACATCCACTTTATCGCGCCGCAACAGTTCGACGATGCGCTGCATTCAGGCGTCACGACGATGATCGGCGGCGGCTCTGGTCCTGCGCATGGCACACTGGCGACGACTTGCACGGGCACATGGCACATCGGCCAGATGATGCGGAGCTTTGACGGCTTGGCGATGAACACGGGCATTGCGGGCAAAGGCAACGTCTCGCTCCCTGATCCGATACGCGAAATGGTGCGGGCAGGGGCGTCCTGCCTAAAACTGCACGAGGATTGGGGCACCACACCCGCCGCTATCGACTGCTGCCTGAGTGTCGCGGACGAGATGGACGTTCAGGTGATGATCCACACCGATACGCTCAATGAATCGGGCTTTGTCGAAAACACCGTTGCCGCGATGAAGGGTCGGACCATCCACGCATTCCACACCGAGGGCGCAGGCGGCGGGCACGCGCCTGATATCATCCGCGTGTGTGGCGAACCGAACGTGATCCCGTCCTCCACCAACCCGACGCGCCCCTATACGGTCAACACGCTCGAAGAGCACCTCGACATGCTGATGGTTTGTCACCACCTCGACCAGTCGATCCCAGAGGACGTTGCCTTTGCCGAAAGCCGCATCCGTAAGGAAACCATCGCGGCAGAGGATATCCTCCACGACATGGGCGCGTTTTCGATCATCGCGTCCGACAGTCAGGCGATGGGGCGTGTGGGTGAGGTTCTCATCCGTACATGGCAGACCGCCGACAAAATGCGCAAACAGCGCGGGCGGTTGGCCGAAGAAACAGGCGACAACGACAATACCCGCGTCAAACGCTACATTGCGAAATACACGATCAACCCCGCGATTGCCCATGGCATGTCCCGTCACATCGGCAGCATTGAGGTCGGAAAACGCGCAGACCTCGTGCTCTGGAGCCCTGCGTTCTTTGGCGTGAAGCCAGAGATGGTTCTACTGGGCGGCACCATCGCGGTTGCGCAAATGGGCGACCCAAATGCGTCGATCCCGACACCGCAGCCCGTCTACACCCGCCCGATGTTCGGCAGCTTTGGCGGTGGTCTGACCGCTGGCAGCGTGACCTTTGTCTCTAAGGCCGCTTATGAGGCAGGCGTGGGCGATGGCCTCGGTAAAGAGGTGATCGCGGTCGAGAATTGCCGCAACATCGGCAAGGCCGACATGGTCCACAACGCGCTGATGCCAAAGGTCGAGGTTGATCCTGAGACGTATGAGGTCCGCGCGAACGGCGAACTTCTGACCTGTGAACCCGCGAGCGAACTGCCGATGGCGCAGCGCTATTTCTTGTTCTGAGGTGTCCATGCTGACCGAACTCACCCTATCCGCCCGAGAGGTCCGCCGTGGTCCGAACCCGCCCGCAAGTCTGAGCATCACGCTGACTTATGAGGATCGGTTCCTCCGCCGTAAACGGCTGATCACGGATCAGGGGCAGGCGGTTCTGTTGGATTTGGCAGAGACGACCTCGCTTGATCATGGGGACATGCTGATGCTCGAAGATGGGCGCGGGGTGGCGATTTTCGCAGCACCCGAGGCGCTGATCGAAGTGACGGGCAACGACCTCACCCGCATCGCATGGCACATCGGCAATCGTCATACGCCCTGCCAGATCGCAGAGGGTCGCCTTTTGATCCGCGAGGACCACGTGATGGCCGATATGCTCATGCGCCTTGGGGCCAACGTCCGCCGCGTCACCGAACCCTTCACCCCCGAAGGCGGCGCCTATGGTCACGGGAGGACGCATGGCCACGCCCACTGACCTATTGACCCTCTCGCAATGGTTTGGCGCGAATTTCCCCACAGGGGCATTCGCCTATTCCCACGGGCTCGAGGCGATGGCGGAAAGCGGCGCGGTCACGGACGCAACAACATTCGCCGCGTGGCTGCGGGACGTGTTGGAACGCGGTGCTGGGCGGCAAGACGCGATCCTGTTGTCTTTGGCCTATCGCGGGGAGGCGGGGCAGGTGGCGGAACTGGCACTGGCGCTGAGTGCGACCGCAGAACGGCATCTGGAAACCACTGCGCAGGGACGGGCCTTTGGTGCGGTCGTGGCGGATGTCTGGGGCGGGGCGGCAACCGCATGGCCCTTACCCGTGGTTGCTGGCGCTGCGGCCCAACGCGAAGGCCTGCCGTTGTTTGAAACCCTGACCTTTGCCTTGCAATCCTTTGCGGGCAACCTTTGCACCATAGCGGCCCGTTGCGTCCCCATCGGCCAGACCGAAGCGCAATCTGTCCTGCGCTCCATCGCTCCAATCATAGAGGCCATCGCCCGCGACGCGCTCACTGCGACCGAGGATGACATCGGCAGTGCTGCGATGGCCTCTGACCTCGCAGCGATTGCCCACGAAACCCAAAGAACAAGGATTTACCGTACATGACCTCTCCTCATGGCCCATTGCGCGTTGGTATCGGCGGACCTGTTGGCGCTGGAAAAACCACTCTGATCAAGGAGTTGTGCAAACAGCTGGCAAACCGCTGTTCGATGGCGGTGATCACCAATGACATCTACACCCGCGAGGACGCAGAGGCGCTGATGCGGGCGCAGGTTCTCCCCCTTGACCGTATTCGCGGGGTTGAGACGGGCGGTTGTCCGCACACTGCTATCCGCGAGGATGCCTCGATCAACCTCGCCGCCGTGGCTGAATTGAACGAAGCCTTCCCTGACCTCGACCTAATCCTGATCGAGAGCGGCGGCGATAACCTTTCGGCCACGTTCAGTCCTGAGCTTGCCGATCTGACGATCTATGTGATCGACACGGCGGCGGGTGATGACATTCCGCGCAAGGGCGGGCCTGCGCTGACGAAATCGGACCTCCTCGTGATCAACAAACGCGACCTTGCGCCCTATGTGGGCGCCGATACCGATCGCATGAACCGCGACGCGACCGAGCACCGAAAGGGTAAACCGTTCCTCTTTGCCGAATTGCGCAACGGGATCGGACCAGAGGAAATCGCAGAGTTCATCATCCGCGAGGGCGGGATCAGTTTGCGGGATGCGGTGGCCTAGCCCATTGATCCCAAAGACGGCTCAGGCTATCGACGGGGCATGACGCCAGACGATATCATCCCGCTCTTCACCCGTGCCGATGGCAGCTTTCTCTGCGCCCGTTGGGGGCGCCCGATTGTGCCTGTCATTTTCGGCGTCGAAGAAGAAACCCTCTCTGTCCTGAAGGGCGCGATTGAGGTCGTTGTCGCGATGTCCGGTCACAAAATGGCCGAGACGGACCCAGAATTGGGCGCGAACCTGATGATCTTTTTCTGCCGTGAGTGGGCAGAGATTTCGGGCGTGCCGAACCTTGAAAAGTTGGTCGATGGGCTGGACGGGATTGTTGCGCGCCTAGAGGCGTCGAACGCCAACCAGTTCCGCACGTTCAAATTCGATAGCACGGGCGCGATTTCGGCCTGCGTGGTGTTCATTCGTATGGACGCGCAAATGGCCAAACTACCTGCCGAGGATATCGCGCTGGCGCAGGCCGCGCAGATGCTGCTGACATGGGGTGACGGGGCCTTTGCCACGAAATCGCCGCTGGCGCTGGCCAATGGCGTGACCGTTTTGCGCCCTGACATCGCTGCGGTGATCGCGGCCGCCTATCATCCGGTCCTGCCTGTCTGCGACCGTGATCCCAGCCACGCCTACCGCCTTGCCGCCAGAACGGAGCTGTCATGACCCACCGTTTTACCTGCCGCGTTTACTACGAAGACACCGACCTCGCGGGGATCGTCTATTACGCGAACTACCTGCGGTTCATTGAACGCGCGCGGAGCGAATGGGTCCGTGGGCTTGGCATCGATCAGGCGAGGATGAAAGACGAGGATGGGATCGTCTTTGCCGTGCGTCGCGTTGAGGCTGATTACTTGCATCCGGCGAAATTCGACGACGAACTGACCATCGAAACCACCGTCGAACATATGGGCGGGGCGAGCATGGTTCTGCGTCAGATTGTGACCCGAACGACCGACCCCAAAGCCGCCCCATTGTTCACGGCACTTGTAACACTTGTCGCGATTGGGCGGAACGGAACTGCAGTGCGATTGCCCGCAATCCTGCGGCGTCCGCTGCATTAAATCATATCTTTCCGTGGGTTGTGATCGCTGACCCCTGCCGTCCGCGTATTTCCGCCTGATACAAAGCCGTGATCGGCGGACCCTTGGCAGAATACCCGCATATGCTGTAAAGAGTTATGCAAATCGCGGAACGAACCGCGGCGGCAAACGAGCAGGCAGATGGAAGCAGCAACCGACTACACGATGTGGGCGTTATTCGCCCGCGCGACAATTCTTGTTAAACTCGTCATGATCATGCTGATAATGGCATCGGTCTGGTGTTGGGCGGTGATCGTGGACAAAATCGTCCAATATCGCAAAGCACGCGCTGAGGCTGCCGTCTTTGACCGTTCGTTCTGGTCGGGTGAGCCGCTGAACGATCTGTTCGACCAAATTGGCACCAATCCCCAAGGCCCGAGCCAGCGCATTTTCGTCGCGGGTATGCTCGAATGGCAGCGTAGCTTGCGTGGGGACGGTGGGTTCATCGCCAACGCACATGCGCGGATTGACCGATCCATGGATGTTGCCATCGCCAAAGAAGCCGCCGCCTTGCAAAAGGGGCTTCCGGTTCTCGCAACTGTGGGGTCTACCGCGCCGTTCGTCGGTCTCTTTGGGACCGTTTGGGGGATCATGAACTCCTTCATCGAAATCGCTGAGGCGCAGACAACGAACCTTGCTGTTGTGGCCCCTGGTATTTCCGAGGCGCTTTTGGCGACAGGTCTGGGCCTTCTGGCCGCGATCCCTGCGGTTATCTTTTATAACAAACTGTCCAACGACAGTGACCACGTCATCGCAGGCTACGAGGCCTTTGCCGACGAATTCTCGACCATCCTTGGTCGTCAGCTGGATAGCTGATCCATGGGTGCGGGCGTCATGAAAAAGGGCGGGGGCGGCGGGTCACGCCGTCGTCGTCGCGTGAGCGGCGGCAATGCTGCCATGTCAGAAATCAACATCACGCCGTTCGTAGACGTGATGCTGGTGCTTCTCATCATCTTTATGGTCGCGGCCCCGTTGATGACGGTGGGCGTGCCTGTTGAGCTTCCGAAAACGCAAGCAAGTGCGCTGCCGACAGATGACGAGGAACCGCTGACGGTGACAATCACCGCAGAGGGTGCCGTCGCCATCCAGAACAGCGAAACTGATGAGGCGGAACTGGTCACCAAACTACAGGCAATCGCGGCAGAGCGGACCTCTGACCGTATCTATCTGCGTGCAGATGGGGCCAACAATTGGGACCGCGTGGCGCATGTCATGGGACTGCTGAACGCGGGCGGATTTTCCAACATCGGTCTTGTGACCGACATCGCAACTCCGGGATCGGGCGGTTAAGGTCGTGAACCTACAACGCTACAGCATCGGCACTTGGGTGTCGGGGGTCGGCCATACAGGGTTGATCCTCTGGCTGATTGTTGGCTGGGGCATGAACAACACGCCGATGGATTTCGAAGTGACGCAAGTCTCTGTCGTTTCTGGTGCGGAATACGAGGCGATGGTGGCTGCAACCTCGCCGAACCCTGTCGCTGAACCAATTGGCGAGATGGTGACGCCTGACGTTCCCGTGGATACACCTGCGCCCGTCGTCGAAGAGGTCGCGCCTGTTACACCTGCGCCGACCCCAGCGCCTGAAGCCCCTGTTGAGGACACGCCGCCTCCGCCGCCACCTGCGCGGCCTGAACCCGTTGCGCCGCCTGCGGATACGGTCGTGGAACCGACACCGCCTGAACAGCCCGCTGGTGCCCCCGATATGCCCGTGAGCGATCGCCCTGTTGAGCGTCCCGCGGACCGTGTTGCATCGACCCCAACGCCGCCCCCACCGCCAGAGGCCGAAGTCTCTCCTCAGGCGCAAACGGCTGTTGTTGAGGATGCCCCGACCGAGACCACCGATCCGGTGATCGAAGAGCAAACTCCGACCGCGCCCGAAGAGACCGCGACCCGCATCGTGTCCCCAGATGAAAAGCCGTCGTCTGCGCCGACATCGACTCCGCGTCCGCCGTCGCGTCCATCGGCGCTTGTTCCGCCAACACCTGCACCCACGCAGACGCCAGAGCCGGAGACACAAACCGCGCAGACCCCTGCACCTGCAGAGACGCCTGCGCCCAGCACCACCGACACCGAGGCAGCGAATATCGCGGCGGCCTTGGCTGCCGCTTCTGGCGCTGCGGTGAACCAAGGCCCAGCGACCTCTGGTCCGCCGCTCACTGGCGGCGAAGAGGACGGGTTCCGTCGTGCCGTCAGCAGCTGTTGGGTGGTCGACAACGGCGCACAATGGGCGAGCGTCACAGTCACCGTCGGCTTTAGCATGACCCAAGAGGGTAAAGTCGCAGGCGATGTCGAACTGTTGAACTTTACTGGCGGCGATCAGGCCACCGCGCGCGCCGCATTCGAGGCGGCCCGCCGTGCGATCCTTCGTTGCCAGTCGTCGGGCTACCCGCTGCCGGCAGATAAATACGAACATTGGAAAGACGTCGAACTGACGTTTGACCCGTCGACAATGAGGCTCCGCTGATGGCTTGCGCGCTTCACTGCTCACGTTTGTTCACGAATTGGCGTCTTTCCGCGTATTTTTCCGATCTTTGTTACGGAAATCTAGTAAAGACAGCGCTAACACCCCAAGGCTGCGACATGCAGGCACATGAGGATACGAATGTTTAAGAAGTTTATGGCCCTTCTGCTGGTGGTTTTTCTGGGCGCACCTGTCGTTGCGGAACCCCTGCGTCTGACCATCACCGATGGTGTCATCGAACCGCTCCCCTACGCGATCCCGACATTCCAAGCTGAGATCGCGGGGTCCGAGGATATGGCCGCGAATATCACTCGTGTGATCGCAGAGGACCTCTCTGGCACGGGGCTGTTCCGTCAAATCCCGTCCTCGGCTTTTATCAGCCAGCACATCTTTGACACCACGCCCGCCTATCCAGATTGGCGCGCCATCAACACCCAAGCCCTGATCACAGGTGCAGTTGCGGTGCAGGGCGGTCAGGTCGTCGTGAAGTTCCGTCTCTATGACGTGTTCACAGGGGCTGAGATGGGCGAGGGGCAGCAGTTGGTCGCTGGTGTCGACGGCTGGCGTCGTCTGGCGCACAAGGTTGCCGATCAGGTCTATTCCCGCATCACGGGCGAGTCTGGCTACTTTGACAGCCGCGTCATCTATGTCGCGGAAAGTGGTCCGAAGGATAACCGCCGCAAGGTCATTTCGATCATGGATTACGATGGGCAGAACACGCAGTCGCTAACCCAAGGCAACTCGTTGGTGCTTGCACCTCGTTTTTCGCCGACGGGTGATCGCGTTCTGTATACCTCTTACGAGTCTGGCAGCCCGCGCATTTATATGCTGAACGTGTCCTCTGCCGTTGCGCAGCCGATCACCACCGCTCCGGGTAACATGGCGTTTTCGCCGCGCTTTAGCCGTGACGGTCAGCGCGTGATTTATTCGCTAGAGACGGGCGGAAACACCGACATCTGGATGACCGACATCGCAACAGGCCAGCACAGCCGCCTGACCAATGCGCCGTCGATCGAAACAGGTCCGTCGCTGTCGCCCGATGGCAGCCAGATCGTATTTGAATCCGACCGTTCAGGCACCCAGCAGCTTTATGTGATGCCAGTGTCTGGCGGTGAACCGCGCCGCATTTCCTTTGGCGAAGGGCGCTATGGCACTCCGGTTTGGTCGCCACGTGGGGACCTCGTTGCCTTTACCAAACAGAACGCGGGCCGCTTCCATATCGGCGTTATGCGCACCGATGGCAGCGAAGAGCGCCTCTTGTCCTCTGCCTCTGGCGGCTTCCTTGATGAAGGTCCGACATGGGCGCCCAATGGCCGTGTGATCATGTTCTTCCGCGAGGCGCTCGGCGCGGGCGGTGGTCCATCGCTCTACTCGGTAGATATTTCTGGTCGGAACCTGCGTCAGGTCCCCTCCAACGGTTTCGCATCTGACCCCTCATGGGGCCCGTTGCTACGCTAATATTATGGACGGATTCCCAATAGGGGTCCGTCCATGCTATACATGACCCAAGAGCAGTCAAAAACAGGATAGAAAATCCATGCAAACCCTTACCAAAGCGGCCCTTATCGTTCTGGCCCTGTCCACCGCCGCCTGTACCCGCCCCGACCGTTTCGGCGCTGGTAACTCGGTCGATCTTAACGCTGCTGGCGGTGCTGGTGGCATCGGCATGTCGGGCCTTGGCGATGTGAACGACCCCACAAGCCCAGCTTATTTCCAGCAAAACGTCGGTGACCGTGTTCTGTTCGCTGTCGACCAATCGACCCTCTCTGCCGAAGGCCGTGCGGTTCTGGACGGTCAGGCACAGTGGCTGATGACCAACAACGACTACCTCGCTGTGATCGAAGGTCACGCTGACGAACAGGGTACCCGCGAATACAACCTTGCGCTCGGTGCACGTCGTGCGAACGCCGTTTACGAGTATCTGATCTCCAAAGGCATTTCGGCCTCGCGCATCCGCACCATTTCCTATGGTAAAGAGCGCCCGCTGGCGACCTGCGCATCGGAAAGCTGCTACAGCCAGAACCGCCGCGCTGTGACCGTGATCAGCATCGGCCAACTGGGCTAAGACGACGAACTTTGGGGGCGTGATATGATCCGCAACACTTTCCTTGCCGTGGCTTTGGCCTGCGCGACAGCCGTTCCAGTAGCGGCGCAGGACGCGCAGACCTTGGCTGATGTGCGCCAACAGCTTTCTGCGTTGTATGTTGACGTGCAATCGCTGCGGGCTGAACTTTCGGCCACGGGCGGCATGACGGCAGGTGTTGCGGGGGCCACGCCCCTTGATCGTCTGAACGCGATTGAGGCAGAGCTTCAGCGTCTGACCTCCAAGAGCGAAGAACTAGAGTTCCGCATCGGGCAAGTTGTCCGTGATGGTACGAACCGCATTGGCGACCTAGAGTTCCGCCTCTGCGAATTGGAAGAAGGCTGCGATATTGGCGCCTTGGGCGACACACCGACCTTGGGTGGCGTGGATGTGGCCCCTGTCGCACCGCAGCCTGCGCCAACGACCTCGATCGAACCGCAGCTCGCTATCGGTGAACAGGCCGATTTTGAGGCCGCGCAAACCATGATGGAAGAGGGCGATTTCGCTGGCGCTGCCATCGCGTTTGACAACTTTACCGCCGCATACCCTGGTAGCCCGCTAAGTCAGCAGGCCCATTATCTGCGCGGTGAATCCTATGAGAGCCTTGGCGAAATGACCAACGCTGCACGCGCCTACCTGTCGGCGTTTTCTGCGGATCAAACGGGCGAAGGTGCGGCGGACGCGCTGTTCAAACTGGGCTTCTCGCTCGGCGCGATTGGGCAGACGCAGGACGCTTGCGTGACGCTTCAGCAGGTTGGGAACAAATTCCCCAATAGCGAAGCGGCCTTGGATGCGCAGAGCGCGATGCGCAACTTCGGATGTTCCTAAACCCTGAATGGCTGATGCAGCAGGGCGAAGACGCCATGCTGTTGCATCAGGTGCATTCGGCCTATTCTGATCATCCATCTCATATTGCGGTGGCGGTATCTGGCGGCGGGGACTCCGTCGCCCTTTTGCATTTGGCCTATCGCGTTGCGGGGCAGACGGGGCAAACGCTCTCTGCTGTGACAGTCGATCATGGGCTAAGGGCGGAGTCGGCGGCCGAAGCCGCAACTGTCGCACAGTTTTGCCAAATGCTGAACATTCCCCACACCACCCTGAACTGGAACGGTACAGAAGCCCAAGGCAACCTCATGGCCGCTGCCCGTGACGCGCGGTATAACTTGATTGCAGACTGGGCCAAATCCAACGGGATCGGTCATGTTATGCTGGGCCACACCCGTGATGACGAGGCAGAGACGTTTCTTATGCAGCTTGGCCGTGGGGCAGGGGTCGATGGGTTGTCGGCGATGGATTGGCGACCGCATCGGTTGGGTATTCACTGGGGCAGGCCGCTGCATCAATCCATGCGATCTGAACTGCGCGACTACCTGACCCGTCAAGGGATCGAGTGGATCGACGATCCAACCAACGAAAACCCGAAATACCTTCGTAGCCGTATTCGCGCAGCGATGCCGCAACTGGCTGATCTGGGCCTCACCATCGATGCCATCGCCACCAGCGCCTTTAACCAAAAGATGGCTCGCGCGGCACTGGATCATTACGCCGCCAAGGAAGCCGATACCCACCTGACCATTCAGGGCGGCGATGTGATCCTGCCGCGTAACCTCGACCGTTTGATGGTGCCGCAAGACATCCAACGTAGGCTCTGGCTCGCGGCTGTGATGTGGATCGGCGGCGGAGATCATGCGCCACGGCAAAGCGGTCTTTCCCAGATCACCCACGGCATCCGCGACGGGCGGGACGTGACGCTAAACGGCTGCGCGATCCTCGTGAAACGGGACCACATCCGCTTTACCCGTGAACTGAACGCTGTGCGTGACCTCTGCTGCCCTACCACCGAAACTTGGGACGGACGCTGGCAACTGACGGGTCCTCACGCGCCTGATCTGCACATTTCCGCCGTGGGCGAAGAGGGGATTCGCCAGTGTTCCGACTGGAGAGCCTCTGGTTTTCCACGTCCGTCGATTATTTCTTCGCCCGCTGTTTGGCGCTCAAACACCATAATAGCAGCGCCATTGGCAGGTTTTGGCACAGAATGGACCGCGCAGATCGTCGCGCCATTCAGTATGGGTAAGAACGTCCATTGAACCTCCTCGTTTGATCCCTATTTTAAGGTACAAATCTGACTTGCCGTAATGCAGGTCGGGAACGTCAAAGGAGTCCCCCTTGGGCAACGCACGCAATATCGTATTTTGGGTCGTCCTGTTTTTGCTGGTCGTCTCGCTCTTCAATGTTTTCTCGTCTGGTTCGTCGAGCCTGCAATCCACTCAGCGGAGCTATTCCGAATTCATCCAAGCGGTGAATGACGGCAGCGTCCAAAAGGTAACGCTGGATGGCGAGCGTGTCCTCTACACCGGAACTGACAACCGCGAATACGTCGCGATCCGTCCGACCGATGCGCAGGTCACAGATATGTTGATCGCACGCGATATTCCGGTGACCGCAGACGCGCAGGAACAATCCACCTTCCAAGCTGTACTGCTAAGCCTTCTGCCCTTTGTTCTACTGATCGGCGTCTGGATTTATTTCATGAACCGAATGCAGGGCGGTGGCCGTGGTGGTGCGATGGGCTTTGGCAAATCCAAGGCGAAACTGCTCACCGAAAAGCATGGCCGCGTGACCTTTGATGACGTGGCTGGCATCGACGAGGCCAAAGAAGAACTGCAAGAGATTGTAGAGTTCCTGCGCAACCCGCAGAAATTCAGCCGTCTCGGTGGTAAGATCCCCAAAGGTGCGCTTCTCGTTGGCCCTCCGGGTACTGGTAAAACGCTTCTGGCACGCGCAATCGCGGGCGAGGCTGGCGTTCCGTTCTTCACCATCTCTGGTTCTGACTTTGTTGAAATGTTCGTTGGTGTGGGTGCATCCCGCGTCCGCGACATGTTCGAACAGGCGAAAAAGAACGCACCCTGCATCGTGTTCATCGACGAAATCGACGCTGTTGGTCGTGCGCGTGGCGTTGGCATGGGCGGCGGTAACGACGAACGTGAACAAACGCTCAACCAGTTGCTCGTTGAGATGGACGGCTTTGAAGCGAACGAGGGCGTGATCATCGTTGCGGCAACCAACCGCCGTGACGTGCTCGACCCTGCGCTGTTGCGTCCGGGCCGTTTTGACCGTCAGGTCACCGTGCCGAACCCAGACATCAAAGGCCGCGAGAAGATCCTCGGCGTCCATGCTAAGAAAACCCCGCTCGGCCCCGATGTTGATCTGCGCATCATCGCACGCGGCACCCCAGGGTTCTCTGGTGCGGACCTCGCCAACCTCGTGAACGAGGCGGCCCTGACCGCTGCCCGCGTTGGTCGCCGCTTTGTCACTATGATCGACTTTGAAAACGCCAAGGACAAAGTCATGATGGGTGCAGAACGTCGTTCGATGGTTCTGACCCCCGATCAAAAAGAAAAAACCGCATATCACGAGGCTGGCCACGCTGTTGTTGGCCTGTCGCTGCCTGAATGTGACCCGGTCTATAAAGCGACGATCATTCCGCGTGGCGGTGCCTTGGGCATGGTTGTGTCTTTGCCAGAGATCGACCGCCTGAACTGGCACAAGGCTGAATGTCAGCAAAAACTCGCGATGACGATGGCGGGTAAAGCGGCTGAGATCATCAAATACGGTGCCGACAACGTGTCGAACGGTCCTGCAGGTGACATCCAGCAAGCCAGCCAACTGGCGCGTGCGATGGTTCTGCGTTGGGGTATGTCGGACAAGATCGGTAACGTGGATTATTCCGAGGCCGCTGATGGCTACACGGGCAACACCGCTGGTTTCTCTGTCTCGGCGCACACCAAAGAAGCGATCGAAGAAGAAGTTCGTCAGTTCATTCAGGACGGCTATGACACCGCCTACCGCATTCTGACTGAAAAGAATGAGGAATGGGAACGTCTGGCCCAAGGCCTGCTGGAATACGAAACCCTCACGGGCGAAGAAATCCAGCGCGTCATGAAAGGCGAACCGCCCCAAGGCAACGGCGACGACGATGCAGGCAATGCGCCGTCCGTGGTCGCGATGCCCAAGGCTGGCAAGGCTCGCAAGCCCAAAGACGACGGGCTAGAGCCGGAGCCTACCGCTTGAGCGGAAAGCTAAAGAACGACTGGAACCCCGAAACCTATTCAAGGTTTCGGGGTTTGCGTTTGCGCCCCGCGATTGACCTGCTGCAACAGATTAATGGCGAAGTTGATGGTGACATCATCGACCTTGGTTGCGGGAACGGCGCCGTTGGCGAACCGCTCGCGGAACGTTTCGCAGGTCACAAAATCATTGGCGTCGATGCTTCAGAAGCGATGCTGGTGCAGGCGTCAGAAACCCGCGCCTATGACGACCTCGTTCATGCCCAAATCGACCATTGGCAACCCGCCCGTCCACCTGCGGTGATCTTTTCCAACGCGGCACTGAATTGGATCGGCGATCATCAAACGCTGATGCCGCGGCTTGCGGGGCAACTGGCAGAGGGCGGTATCCTCGCTGTGCAAATGCCGGGACAGCACAACGGCCCGTCCCATGCGCTCGCCCGAGAAATCGCGGTTGAGATGTTCCCAGACCGCCTTGCCAACGGCGGCTGGAATACGGATGTTCTGGACCCAGCGGCCTACCACCGCATCCTGTCCCGCCTCGGCACTGTCACCGCGTGGGAGACGACCTACCTCCAGCCACTCGCTGCCGTGGACGATGGCCACCCCGTGCGCCATTTCACCCAGTCGACTTACCTGCGCCCGATCCTCGATAAACTCGATGCGGACGAACAGGCGAGCTTCCTCGCGGCCTATGAGGCTGGGTTAGCTGTGGCCTATCCTCTGTTACCCAACGGCGGCGTTTTATTCCCGTTCCGCCGTATCTTTTTTGTTTTGGAAACGTAAATGCCTGCTCTGATTAAGACCAAATATATTGGAACGATTACTCATCTTGGCTACATGCCGACGCTGTCGGATGGCACGGTCACGTCTCATGCTGTCGATCAGATGGCGATGGACTTCGGGGGCTATGACAAGGACGCCCACTACGGCCTAACGCGCCCGTCGTGCAGCCGTGTGACCCAGCAGTATCCCAAAGGCACCGAGATTCGAAACACCCGTCAGGTTTCGATCCTCTCCGCCAATGAGATGGCAGAGATTGCTGCCGACCTCGGGCTAGAGGCGCTGGACCCGTTATGGCTCGGCGCGACCATTGTGATCGAAGGTATTCCTGATTTTTCCCACATTCCGCCGTCCTCGCGTCTACAGTGCGAACGCACGGGCCTTACGCTGACGGTCGATATGCAAAACCGTCCCTGTCACGTCGTGGCTAAGACCATCGAAGAGGCAGAGCCGGGACATGGGAAAACCTTCAAAAGTGCTGCAAACGGCAAACGTGGTGTGACCGCTTGGGTCGAACGGATCGGAGAGATTCAAGTCGGCGATCAGCTATGCCTGCACGTTCCAGATCAACGCGCATGGGCCCCTTAGGTTTCCGATCGGCAACCGCGCTTTCCCCTTGGCGGCGATTTCAAGGCTGAAAAGGTCGGAAACGCATACATCCCCCACTTCCTCCCGCGATAGCCTTGCCGCAAATAACAGGGAAGAGGAATGACCCGTGACCTTCAAGACTGACATTCAGATTGCCCGTGAGGCGAATAAGAAACCGATCCAAGAGATCGGTGCCATCCTTGGTATCGAGTCTGCGGATTTGATCCCTTACGGTCACGATAAGGCAAAAGTCTCTTCTCGTTTTGTCGAAGAAGTTAAATCGCGCAAGAACGGTAAACTGATCCTCGTCACCGCGATCAACCCGACCCCTGCAGGCGAAGGTAAAACTACCACCACCGTAGGTCTGGGCGATGGTCTGAACCGTATCGGTCAGAAAGCTGCGATCTGTATCCGCGAAGCGTCCCTCGGGCCGAACTTCGGGATGAAGGGTGGCGCGGCTGGCGGCGGTTACGCGCAGATCGTTCCGATGGAGGACATGAACCTCCACTTCACGGGCGACTTCCACGCGATCACCTCGGCGCACAACCTTCTGTCGGCGATGATCGACAACCACATTTATTGGGGCAACGAGCTCGAGATCGACGAACGTCGTGTGTCGTGGCGCCGCGTGCTGGACATGAACGACCGTGCTCTGCGTGACACCGTGACCTCGCTCGGTGGTGTGTCGAACGGCTTCCCGCGTCAGACGGGCTTTGACATCACTGTGGCATCCGAAGTTATGGCGATCCTCTGCCTCGCAAACGACATCGACGATCTTCAGGAACGTCTGGGTTCGATGATTGTGGCCTACCGTCGCGACCGCACCCCGATCTACTGCCGCGACATCAAAGCGGACGGCGCAATGACCGTTCTGCTCAAGGACGCGATGCAGCCGAACCTCGTTCAAACGCTCGAAAACAACCCTGCTTTCGTGCACGGCGGACCGTTCGCAAACATCGCTCACGGCTGTAACTCTGTTGTTGCAACCACCACTGCGCTGAAACTCGCAGACTACGTTGTGACTGAGGCTGGTTTCGGTGCCGACCTCGGCGCTGAAAAGTTCATGAACATCAAATGCCGCAAGGCTGGCCTCGCACCTGACGTTGTTGTTGTTGTGGCAACCGTCCGCGCGATGAAAATGAACGGCGGCGTGGCGAAAGCTGACCTCGGCGCGGAAAACGTTGCTGCGGTCGAAAAGGGCTGTCCGAACCTTGGCCGTCACATTGCCAACGTGAAATCCTTCGGCGTGCCTGTTGTCGTTGCGATCAACCACTTCGTCACCGACACCGAAGCCGAAATCCAAGCGGTCAAAGACTACGTTGCCGAGCAAGGCGCCGAAGCCATCCTGTCGACCCACTGGGCTGACGGCGGCAAAGGTGCAGAAGCACTGGCACATAAGGTCGTGCAACTGGCGAACTCTGGCGCTGCTCACTTTGCGCCGCTCTATCCTGACGACATGCCTTTGTTCCAAAAGGTCGAAACCATCGCAAAGCGCATCTACCACGCGGACGAAGTTCTCGCGGACAAGAAAATCCGCGATCAACTGCGCGAATGGGAAGACGCAGGCTACAGCAATCTGCCGGTCTGTATGGCAAAGACACAATATTCGTTCTCAACGGACCCGAACCTGCGTGGCGCTCCGACCGGACATAGCGTTCCGATCCGCGAAGTGCGCCTGTCCGCTGGTGCTGGTTTCGTTGTAGTGATCTGCGGTGAGATCATGACCATGCCCGGTCTCCCGCGTGTGCCGAGTGCGGAAAACATTCGCATTGGTGACAATGGGCAGGTTGAGGGGCTGTTCTGATCAGGGTAACGGGTCAGCAACGCCACCAATTGAAAAAGAGGGGAGCCGTATGTCGGCAACTGTGATTGACGGAAAGGCCTTTGCGGCCTCAGTGCGCGAAAAAGTGGCGGGTCATGTGGCCCGCCTGAAAGAAGAGCAAGGGATCGTTCCGGGCCTTGCTGTGGTTTTGGTTGGCGAAGATCCCGCGAGCCAAGTCTACGTGCGCTCTAAAGGCAAACAGACCGTCGAAGTCGGTATGAAGTCGTTTGAATACAAACTGCCTGATACCACGACCGAAGACGAACTGTTGGCCGTCATCGACAAACTGAACAACGATCCGCAGGTTCACGGGATCTTGGTTCAGTTGCCGTTGCCGTCACATATGAACTCTGACCTTGTGATCAACGCGATTGATCCGGCTAAGGACGTGGACGGGTTCCACATCTCGAACGTCGGTCTTTTGGGCACTGGTCAGAAATCGATGGTTCCGTGCACGCCGCTCGGCTGTCTGATGATGCTGCGCGATCACCACGGATCGCTGTCGGGTCTGAACGCTGTTGTGATCGGTCGTTCGAACATCGTTGGTAAACCAATGGCGCAGCTGCTGCTGGGCGATAGCTGCACCGTCACTATCGCGCACAGCCGCACCAAAGACATCGAAGCTGTCGTCCGTCAGGCCGATATCGTTGTCGCGGCGGTTGGCCGTCCTGAAATGGTCACAGGCGACTGGATCAAACCAGGTGCGACCGTCATCGACGTGGGCATCAACCGCATTGATGCAGGCGAAGGCAAAACCCGTCTGGTTGGCGATTGCCACTATGACAGCTGCGCTGAGGTTGCTGGTGCGATCACCCCCGTTCCAGGTGGCGTTGGCCCGATGACCATTGCGTGCCTTCTGGCGAACACCGTGACCGCATGTTGCCGCGCGAACGGTCTGCCAGAGCCCAAAGGCCTGACTGCTTAAAACCAATCGCCCTTGCCGTGACTACGGCAGGGGCACCACTAATGCCCGCGGTCCCGTCAGCACCGCAAAAGCCCGCGCCGCAAAGAGATCCCTGATCGGGGATTTGACCGCAGGAATCCCACCCGTATAGGTCCCGAAGGCAGGCATAATCAGCCGATTTTCATCATAGACGAAACAGGCCCGCGCAGGTCCGCTGAGGCTGTGTTTCGGGTGGTAGTGACCCGACACTTCGGCTTGCGCCCCATTTTCCGCGATATGGCGGAAGGTCAGCGATCCCGCGGTCACTTCGCCCACATATTCGCCGCCCAACTCGACTGGCCCCGCATCGTGGTTCCCCGCGATCCAGACCCATTCGCGCCCCGCCTGCATCCGCGCAAGCCACAGTTTCTCCGCGTCGGGCATATGTTCGATCGCCTCAACATCGTCGAAGCTATCGCCCAGACAAATCACCCGCGCGGGCGACACTTCATCCAGCACAGCATCCAACCGCGTCAGCGTATCGCGCGTGTCAAAGGGCGGCAGCAGGGCGCGCCCCTTGCGGGCAAAGCGTTCGGACTTGCACAGGTGCAGGTCCGACACGACCAGAGTGTTATGATCGGCCAACCACAGCGCGCCATCGGCACGCGCGGTCAGTTGGGTGTCACAGAGGGAAAAAACGTGATGCGTCATGCCAGCGTCTTTGGCCGCAGCGGGGAAATGCGTCAAGTGGACTTAGCCCAATCCCGCCTCTTTCATCAGGGCTTCGGCGCGTTCAGCCTCTAGCCGTTCGCGGGCGACCCCTTGGACGGGTATCTTACCGACCTCTAACAACAACGGCGCGGCCAGTGGCGGCAGACGGTCGAGCGCGAGATGATCAATCCGCCCGCTCGTCCGTGTCAGCATTTCCTCAATCCGCCCAAAATCGACCAAGCCGCGCATGGCCTCTTCGCGGGTGATGCGCAGCATCAGGTGGTCGGGGTCGTATTTCGCCAGCGTGTCATAGAGGATATCGGACGACACCGTCGCCTGCCGCCCCGTCTTTTTCGACTGCGGCGTGTTCCGCATCATTAGCATGGCGATGGTGGCCGCCGTGCGGAACGTCCGCTTCATCACCATGTTCGATTGCAGCCACCGATCACGTCCTTCGCGTAGCCCGTCTGCGGTGAGGAGGGGCGCAACATCCTCAACAGGGTCCAATCCCCAGACAAGCGTCGCATAATCCGTCGCGACAAAGCCCAAAGGTGCGAGGCCCGCTTCCTCCATCCGTTGCGTCAGGATAAGGCCCAGTGTCTGCTGCGCATTGCGCCCCGCAAAGCCGTAGACGCACATGAACTGCCGCCCGTCATGCGGAAATGTCTCGACCAGTAGCCGATCCGCGCGGGGCAGCTGCGAGACCTCCCGCTGAAGGTGCAACCACTCCGCCGTATGACGGGGCAACTCGGGCCAATCGCTCTGCTGGAACATCGCCATAACGCGGGCTGAAAGCTGGGTCGATGTGGCGAACTTTGTCCCGTTGAACACCGCCACACGCGGGTTCTGCGCGGCAGAGCGCGTGACCTCCACCACCATCTCTTTGATCCCTTGATAGCGGACGATTTGCCCGCCGATCAGAAACGTATCCCCTGCGGTTAGGGTCGCGGCAAAGCTCTCTTCGACCTCGCCCAGCGGTTTGCCCGCACCTCGCATCCTCACCTTCAGTGTCTCGGTGTCCTGAATGGTGCCGATGTTCATGCGGATCGATTGCGCGGCCCGTGGATCGCGAAGCTGCCACAGCCCGTTACGCTCCATCAACCGTTGCCATTTGTCGTAGGCCCGCAGCGCATAGCCGCCCGTCGCCACGAAATCCAAACAGTCGTCGAACGCCGCTCGCGAAAGCCCCGCATAGGCACCAACGGATTTGATCTCGTGAAACAGCTCTGTCGCATCAAACGGTCCTGCACAGGCGCGGATCAGGATGTGCTGGCACAGAACGTCACGCGGCCCGTCGCCCTTGGGGTCGCCATCCAGATCGTGATCCCGTGCGGCGGCAAGGGCGGCAACACACTCGATCACCTCGAACCTATTCGCAGGCACCAAGAGCGCCTTGGACGGCGCGTTGTAACGGTGATTGGCCCGACCGATCCGCTGGATCAACCGTTTCACGTTCTTGGGTACGCCGACCTGAATGACGAGATCGACGTTGCCCCAGTCGATGCCGAGATCGAGGCTCCCCGTGCAGACCACCGCCCGCAAATCCCCGCGCACCATTGCCGCTTCAACCGCATCACGCTGATCGCGCGAGAGGCTCCCGTGGTGAATGCCAATCGGCAAATCGTCCGTATTGGCGAGCCAGAGGTTGTGAAAGAAGATCTCTGCCTGCGCCCGCGTGTTATGGAAAATCAGCGTGGTTTTGTGGCGTTTGACTTCTTCCAACACCGCAGGGATTGCATAGCTCGCGCCCCCTCCAGCCCAAGGCGGCGGGGCGTCTGTGACCAACATCCCAATGTCTGGCGCAGGACCTGGGTCCGCATTGAGGATCGCGCAGCCAGTGGGGGACAGTTCCCTTGCGAGGGCCTGAGGGTCCTCCACGGTCGCCGATAATCCCACGCGCCGCAAATCAGGGCACATCGCCTCTAGCCGCGAGAGGGCCAGCATTAACTGATCGCCGCGCTTACTCTCGGATAGGGCGTGGATTTCATCGACGATCACACGTTTCAGGCCGCGAAACATCCGATGCGCGTCTTCATACGAAGTCAGCAGCGCAAGGCTTTCTGGTGTGGTGAGCAGGATATGCGGCGGATCAACCCGCTGTCGTTTCTTGAGCGTGGCACTGGTGTCGCCCGTCCGATCCTCAATGCGGATCGGTAATGCCATATCCTCAACAGGCCGCCGCAGGTTCCGCCCGATGTCCGCCGCCAATGCCTTGAGCGGCGAGATATAGAGCGTATGCAGGCCCTCGTGCGCGCCATCCGCCAGTTCCACCAAGCTCGGCAAAAACCCAGCCAGCGTCTTACCGCCGCCCGTCGGGGCAATCAGCAGCAACGCCTTTTCCGACGCCCGCTCCAGCATGTCGCGCTGATGCGGGTGGATCTGCCAGCCACGGCTGGCGAACCAATCATCGAAAACTTGGGGTAGGGCGGTCATACGGCCAATCTGCCTTGGTTCGATGCCACGTCAACCCCAGCGATTGATTACAGTGCCGATGGTCTCGCATTTGCGCGGTCGGCAATCTCTGCAAGGATGTCGTCGCTGTGCTCACCACGGTGCGGAATGGCGGCGGGCGACCATGCGGGTTGGCCTGAAAACCGTGGCGCTGGGGCAGCTTGCAGGGTTCCGTCAACCTCGTGCCACGCGGACCGCGCGGCGTTCAAGGGATGCGCCATCGCCTCTTCTGGGCTGAGGATAGGGGCCACGCAGGCATCCGTTCCCGCAAATACATCGGCCCAGACGTCACGGCTGCGTGTCGCGAAAATCCCTGTCAGTCGGTCGGTCAGATTGGGCCACGCGTCACGATTGAATTGGTCCTGAAACGCGGGATCATCGCCCAACCCAAGAAGGTCGAGGAAGATCGCGTAGAATTTTGGCTCTAGGCATTGAACGCCAATAAACCCACCATCGGCACAGCGATAGGTTCGGCTCCAATGCGGCCCGTCCAAGAGGCCCTGCCCACGAGCCGTTGGGAACATGCCTGACTGCCGCAATGTCATCAGAAGGTTCATCATATGCGCCGTGCCGTCATAAATCGCGGCATCGACAACGGTGCCTTTCCCTGTGGCGCGGGCCTTGAGGATGGCAGCCAGCATACCGACGGCCAGATACATCGCACCGCCGCCAATATCGCCAACCAAGGTCGGGGGCGTCATCGGCTGCGCCCCTGTTTCGCCCGCATACCACGCGCCGCCCGCCAAAGAGATGTAGTTCAGGTCATGCCCCGCCGTATGCGCCAGCGGCCCGTCTTGGCCCCAGCCCGTCATGCGCCCGAACGCCAGCGCTGGGTTCACCTGATGGCAAACATCTGGCCCAAGGCCGAGTTTCTCCATCACGCCGGGGCGGAACCCTTCGATAAGGCCGTCCGCGCTCGCCACCAGTTGAAGCGCGCTCGCCACATCATCAGGGGACTTGAGGTCGAGAGCGATAGACCGTTTCCCACGGTCCAGAACGGCGCGTTCGGGCATCCCCGGTGTCACGCCGCCGCCCTTGCGATGAATGACGATCACATCAGCGCCAAGATCGGCCAAGAGCATCGCGGCAAAGGGACCGGGGCCAAGCCCTTCGATTTCGATAATCCGCACGCCATCCAACATCATCGCTGGCTTCTCCCTGCCTAAATGTCCCCCAAGTAAAGTTATGAGGGGCGAGGCGGACAAAGACCAGCGCGTCAGCGCATCCAGAATCCGTTGGCTTTGATCCGATTGCGAATCTGGCGCTCTTTCCGCGGAAGGTCGTTCTGATCGAACAGGTCCCGAATTTTCGCCCCGCGCCCCTGATAGACCAACCGTTTGATCGGCTCATAGAGTTTGAGGATCTTTTTCACCTTGTTCGGTGTCGCGACTTCTTCGAGCACCTCAACCACACGGTCGCTTTCGCGTGCGTAGAGCAGCGGGAACATGCGGTAATGACAGGTGACATCCCCATCCAGACCGTCCAACTCTGGCCCAGGTCTGCCGCCGCCAAAGGAATGGATAACCAGCGGTAGGATCGCTTGGTCCAGCCACGGGTCGAGCGACTGAACCGCCAGTTCATCAGGACGATTGTCGCGCAGCTCTACCGCCCATTCGGTGAACCGTTTTCCGAATTCCGCAGGATCGCGATAGAAAAACCAGCCCGCGTTAAAATAGAGATACCGTTTCCAGTATTCATCGGGTTCGTTCAGGTCGAGCGTGCTTTCGAACTCCAGCCCGAATTTGTCGTAGAGCGATTTCCAGACGCCTGTGTAGCCGGGCCAATAGAGCTCTTCTTCGGGCCATGTGCCCTCGCGCCGCATGGATGCCGACGGACGGTCGAAATCGAACGCGACCTTGGAAATATCGCCCGTGATCAAGGTGTCAGTGTCGAAAAACACGAACGGCTCGCCAGCGGGCAGGGTGCAGAGGCCTTCGATTTTGTTGCCATAGGGGTAGGTCTGCCCGAAATGTTTGCTTTCGAACGGAACGATCTCAGCGCCCAGTTCGATCAGCGCTTCTTTGACCGAAGTGTCCATCGTTGGGTCGGATTTCCACAGCGGCCCCATTTGCGGCTCTGCAATAATCAGACGACCTTTGAAATCGGGGGAATTCGCCCGCAGCGAAGCCGCAAACAGCAGGGCCTCATACTGAAGCCGTCCCGATTGTCCGACGATCATAATATTGAACGGCGGAGTGGTTTTCGATTTTCGCGCCATAGCTGCCTCAGGTCTTTTGCAACCACTATAGGGGGAAGTCGTGACCTGCGAAACCCGAACACGCCAAAGGATGCGCGGAAATCGCGGTGTGCGGTGCATCGACATGTGGGGGAAGTGGTGGGCGACCCTGGAATCGAACCAGGCGTGGGTCTCCCCGGCGGAGTTACAGTCCGCTGCCGCACCTTGCAGCCCGTCGCCCGAACCTAGGCAAAGCCTCGTTCGTGGGGGGCTGAATATGGGTCTTGGCCGAGGGCGTCAACAGGAAAAATGATCGTTTTTCGACACACTTGTGTAAAGTGCCAGTTTGGCCCATTGAGAGGGCTAGGATATAAGGGGTTCGCCATGCAAAAACCGAAGTGGGTCATCGAAAAAGAACAGGCCAAACGTGCAGCCGCACAAGAAACCGTCTGGCTGTTTGGTCTCCATGCGGTGCGCGATGCGCTGATGAACCCCCGTCGCAAGCGTTTGCGGCTGGTTGTGACCAAAAATGCCGAGGCGAAGCTGGCGGATGCGATCGCGGCCAGCGGCATGGTCCCCGAAATTTCGGACCCACGCAAATTTGCGGCCCCCATCGATCCCGACTCGGTCCACCAAGGTGCTGCGCTCGAGGTGAAGGCTCTTGAGTGGGGCACTCTGACGGATGTGGTCATGGGGCCGGGGATTGATCCTGCACGGATTATCCTGCTCGACCGTGTGACCGACCCGCATAACGTCGGTGCGATTCTCCGCTCTGCCGAGGTGTTCGGTGCCCGCGCTGTGGTCGGTGTGCAACGTCACTCTGCCCCTGAAACGGGTGCGCTGGCGAAAACCGCGAGCGGCGCGCTAGAGCGTCAGCCCTATATCCGCGTGCGCAATTTGGCGGATGCGATGGAAGAGTTGAAACAATTGGGCTTCATCATTCTGGGCCTCGCAGGTGAGGCGGATCAAACGATCGAAGCTGCACTGGAGGGTCGCAAGGATCGCCCTGTCGCACTCGTTCTTGGCGCCGAAGGCCCAGGTTTGCGGGAAAAAACCCGCGAAACTTGTGACGCGCTGGTGCGGATCGACTTTGCGGGCGGATTCGGATCGCTCAACGTGTCGAACGCTGCGGCGGTGTCGCTTTATGCGTCCCGTTAAGCCTCTGTTCACGTTTTTCTGAACAGTCTTTTCTTAGGCAAATCAGTGCCTATCTTTCTTTCATGAGGCGAGCCTCGGAACAGGCTTGCAATATCTCACTGTCCCTCGTTCCATACTAGGCGTTCGGGTCCCAATCCCCCGAACGCCTTTTTTCTGCGAAAATGCTGGGTAATCCGCTCCATGACGATCCAAGACGACATCATCGAAACCGTTCTACGCCAAACCAAAGTCATTGCTCTGGTCGGGGCGTCTTCAAATCCTGAACGCCCATCTTATCAGGTGATGGCCTATCTCATGGCCAACGGATACCGCGTGATCCCCGTGAATCCGGGCCTCGCTGGGCAGGAATTGATGGGTCAGTTGGTCTATCCTGACCTGACCTCGATCCCTGATGAGGTCGATATGGTCGACATTTTCCGCCAATCCGACGCGGTGCCTGCCATCGTCGAAGAGGCGCTTTTGCGCTGGCCCACGCTCAAGGTCGTTTGGACCCAGTTGGGCGTTGTTCACGACGGAGCAGCAGCCATGGCAGAGACGCGCGGCGTCACCGTAATCCAAGACCGCTGCCCAAAGATCGAGATTGCGCGCCTAGGGCTCTGACGGGGGCCAACCCCCTCAGTTGCTCAGAGCATCCAAGATGCGAGCCCAGCTACGGATGCCTTTGTGGAAGCTCCGCAGGTCGTATTTTTCGTTGGGCGAGTGGATGGAATCATCCTCCATCGCGAAACCGATCAGCATCGAATCCATGTCGAGGATGGTCTTGAAATAACCAGCGACGGGAATCGATCCGCCCGATCCTGTAAATGCCGCAGGGTTGGGCCATTCATCGGTCAGGGCCGCACGTGCAGCGGCAAAGGCGGGGTTGGTTGTCGCCATCACGCTCGCTGGACCCGCGCCATGGTCATGGAATTCGACCGAACAATCGGGCGGAAGCTGATCGCGCACCCGCTGACGGAAGTTATCGCGGATTTTCAGCGGATCTTGGGTCCCGACAAGGCGGAAGCTGATCTTTGCTTTGGCGACAGAGGGCAGCACGGTCTTGAACCCGTCACCCGTGTAACCGCCCGTGATCCCATTTACCTCTGCCGTTGGCCGCGCCCAAATCTGTTCGAGGACGGTTTTACCCGCTTCGCCCGCAGGGGTGCTGAGGCCCACGTCGGCAAGGAACGCCTTATCGTCAAAGCCCAAAGCCTCCCACTGGCTGCGCAATTCGTCGGATAGCTCTGGCACGCCGTCATAGAAATCAGGCACCGTGATGCGGCCAGTGTCGTCGTGCAGATTGGCGATGATGTTCGACAGCACGCGGATCGGGTTGATCGCGGGGCCGCCATAAGACCCAGAGTGAAGATCTTTAGACGGACCCGTGATGACCAGTTCTTCGCCCAAGAGACCGCGCAGCATCGTTGTGATTGCAGGCGTATTCGCGTCAAAGAGGTCGGTGTCACAGATCAGCGCAACATCGGCGGTGAGGTCCTTGGCGTTCGCTTCCATGAATGGGACGAGCGAAGGCGAACCGCTTTCTTCCTCGCCCTCAAGGAAAATCGTGATCTTGCACGGCAGCTTGCCCGTTTCCGCAACATAGGCACGGCATGCCTCGATAAAGGTCATCAACTGGCCCTTGTCATCGGATGCACCACGGGCGCGAATGACCTTGCCTTTGTCAGTCTCTTCAATCGCAGGATCAAAGGGATCGCGGTTCCAGAGGTTCAGCGGATCAACGGGCTGCACATCGTAATGCCCATAGAACAGAACATGCGTTCCGCCTTCGCCGCCATGTGCCACGACCATCGGATGACCGGGGGTAGGGCGGGACGCAGCGTCAAATCCGATGCTCTTGAGGTCCTCAACCAGCCAATCCGCCGCCCTTGCACAGTCGGCCTTATACGCAGGATCCGTACTGATCGACGGAATGCGGAGCAATTCCATCAAACGATCCAAGGCGTTATCCAGATCAGTGTCGATACGGGTGAGGATGGTGGACAGGGTCATGATCGCTCCGGCTGTGGTTTCCGATAGGAGACTACGCCGTTCCGATAGGGTGTCCAGAGGTCGAAAAGGTCGTTTTTGTCGCTGGCGTGTCAAAAGGTAGCGTATTGTTAGAACCAGTCTAAGGCTATATGGACCCACGAACCTGCCGTTAGCGTATTCGCGCTGCCTGACGTGAAGGATAGACATTTGGACTACAACGCCCACCTCGACGCTGCACTTGGTAAACTCCACGAAGAAGGCCGGTATCGGACCTTCATCGATATCGAGCGCAAAAAGGGACATTACCCTCACGCGCTTTGGCGCAAAGAGGACGGTAGCGAACAGCCGATCACAGTGTGGTGCGGCAATGACTATCTTGGCATGGGTCAACACCCTGTCGTTCTGGCGGCTATGCATGAGGCGCTCGACGCAACGGGCGCTGGCTCCGGCGGGACACGGAATATTTCTGGCACGACCGTTTATCACAAACGACTCGAGGCAGAGCTGGCCGACCTTCACCAGAAAGAGGCGGCACTTCTCTTTACCAGCGCTTACATCGCGAACGATGCGACGCTGTCGACGCTGCCGAAATTGTTCCCCGGTCTGATCATTTACTCGGATGAACTGAACCACGCGTCGATGATCGAAGGCATCCGCCGCAATGGTGGCGCGAAACGCGTGTTCAAACACAACGATCTGGCCGATCTGCGCGCCAAACTGATGGCCGACGATCCTGCTGCGCCGAAACTGATCGCGTTTGAATCCGTTTATTCGATGGACGGTGACTTTGGCCCGATCAAAGAACTCTGCGATCTGGCCGAGGAATTCGGCGCGCTGACCTACCTTGATGAGGTGCACGCCGTTGGCATGTATGGTCCGCGCGGTGGTGGTGTGGCCGAACGTGACGGTCTGTTGGACCGTATCGACATCGTAAACGGCACCTTGGGCAAGGCCTTTGGCGTCCACGGCGGCTATATCGCGGCATCGGCCAAAATGTGTGACGCGGTGCGCTCTTACGCGCCTGGTTTCATCTTTACGACCTCGCTGCCGCCTGTTGTGGCTGCTGGCGCTGCGGCCTCTGTCGCGCATCTGAAGACCGATCAGGCGCTGCGCGATCTGCATCAGGAACGCGCTGCGGTTCTGAAACTCCGTCTCAAGGGCATGGGCCTGCCGATCATCGACCACGGGTCCCACATCGTGCCTGTGATCGTCGGCGATCCCGTCCACACCAAAAAGCTGTCCGACATGCTGCTGAGCCAGTTCGGCATCTACGTTCAGCCGATCAACTTCCCCACCGTTCCACGCGGCACAGAACGTCTGCGGTTCACCCCGTCGCCTGTGCACGGACCAAAGGAAATTGATGCTTTGGTGAGCGCAATGGACAAACTCTGGAGCCATTGTGCGCTGAATCGTGCCGAAATGGCTGGTTAACTTTTTTCTGCCTGTGCACTGCTCTTTGGTATATGCTAGGGGCAATCAAAGGCATCGTGATTGGGACGAATCGTAAAGCGATGCCGCTAATTTGAGGCGGTGGGACGGCCCTAATGATCGTTAAAGGTTTCCGGCGTAAAGCTGCACCTGAGGCTGAAGAAAACAAAGGCTTTGATGCCTTTGATCTGCGCCTTGGTGACCTCATGCGTGGCGAGCGTGCCACCATGGGCAAGAGCCTTTTGGACGTTCAACGCGAACTCAAAATCAAAGCGGCCTATATCGCGGCGATCGAGAACGCTGACCCCTCTGCATTCGATACTCCGGGCTTCATCGCGGGCTACGTGCGCTCTTACGCGCGCTACCTGAATATGGACCCCGATTGGGCTTTCACGACATTTTGCCGCGAAAGCGGATTTGCGACCGCGCATGGTATGTCCAAAGCGGCCTCCAGCACAAAGACCAACCGCACCTTGGCCACCGACCTTGCGTCCCAGCAGTCGAAACCCAAGGATATGTTCTCGACCCCATCGACCCCGTTCGTTCCTGCGGGCGAGGGCTTCTTTGCCAAGATCGAACCGGGCGCGATTGGCTCGCTCGCTGTTCTCGTGGCTCTGGTTGCGGGCTTGGGCTACGGCGGCTGGACTGTTCTGAAAGAAGTGCAGAAGGTCCGTTTCGCACCTGTTGAGAACACCCCCGTTGTTGTGGCTGACCTCGACCCGCTGGCAGGTCTTGGCACTGTTGCGGATGACGCTGGTGCCTATGCCGCTGCGTTTGAACCGCCTGCGGCTGATGGCCTCGACCGTGTATATCGTCCTCAGGCGCTCGACGTGCCTGTGATGATCGCCCGTGATGGCCCGATCTCTGCGCTTGACCCGTCGTCGATTGGTGCGCTCGCCCCCGAGGTAGAGCAAGGCCCGACCATCATGGCGACCGCACTACCGACAGAGGCTGCAACACCGATCACGGGCACTGTTCAAGTGACCGACGGCCCTGCGCCTGAACTGGCGATGGTTGCTGTGCGTCCGTCGTGGGTGCGTGTGCGTGCCGCCGACGGTGCCGTCATCTTCGAAGGCATCATGAACGCTGGCGACACATGGGCTGTGCCCGCGATGGCCGAACCCCCTGTCCTGCGGACGGGTGAATCAGGCGCGGTCTATTTCCAGATCAACGGCACGATCCACGGTCCGGTGGGCGAACGCGGCGTGGTGACGTCGAACCTCGCGCTGTCGGCTGATGAACTGGCGCAGACCTTTGCGGTTGCTGATTTGTCAGCTGACGATGATCTGGCTGCGATGGTGAATGTCGCGCAGGCTGAAATCACTCAGTAATCCGCCTTTCCGATCACATCTTTTCGTTGACCCGTTGCCTGTCGGGGTGCCGCGCTTTAGGTAAAGCGCCGAGGCTTATTTCAAAGGTGTCCCATGTCGCACAACCCGATCCGTCCGTGGCGCAATATCGACCGTCGTAAATCGCGCCAGATCATGGTTGGCAATGTGCCTGTGGGTGGCGATGCGCCGATCACCGTGCAGACCATGACGAATACCTTGACCCATGACGTAAAGGCGACGCTCGACCAGATCATCCGCGCGGCTGAGGCGGGCGCTGACGTCGTGCGCGTTTCTGTGCCGGACGAGGCATCCTCTGCCGCGATGAAAGAGATTTGCCGCGAAAGCCCCGTGCCGATCGTGGCTGACATCCATTTCCACTACAAACGCGGCATCGAATCCGCCCTCGCGGGCGCGGCCTGCCTGCGCATCAATCCGGGTAACATCGGGGATGAAGCGCGGGTCAAAGAAGTGATCAAAGCCGCCCGTGATAACAACTGTTCGATCCGCATCGGCGTGAACGCGGGTTCGCTGGAAAAGCACCTCTTGGACAAATACGGCGAACCGACCCCCGACGCGATGGTGGAGAGCGGCCTTGATCACATCAAAATCCTTCAGGACAACGATTTTCACGAGTTCAAGATCAGCTGCAAAGCCTCTGACGTGTTCATGGCAGCGGCGGCCTATCAGCAACTGGCAGAGGCGACCGACGCCCCCATCCACCTCGGCATCACAGAGGCGGGTGGCCTGACCTCGGGCACGATCAAATCGGCGATTGGCCTTGGTAACCTTTTGTGGATGGGCATTGGCGACACGATCCGCGTCAGCCTCTCTGCTGATCCCGTTGAGGAAGTCAAAGTCGGCTATGAAATCCTGAAATCTCTCGGTCTGCGCCACCGCGGTGTGAACATCATTTCCTGCCCGTCCTGTGCGCGTCAGGGCTTTGACGTAATTAAAACCGTTGAAGCGTTAGAGGACCGTCTGTCCCACATCAAAACCCCGATGAGCCTCTCGATCATTGGCTGCGTGGTGAACGGCCCTGGTGAGGCGCTGATGACCGACGTTGGGTTCACTGGCGGCGGGGCAGGATCGGGCATGGTCTATCTGGCCGGTAAGCAGAGCCATAAGCTCGGCAACGATCAGATGATCGATCACATCGTCGAACAGGTCGAAAAGAAAGCCGCAGAGATCGAAGCGGACCAAGCCAAGGCTCTCTGATCAACGCGTCACCGCTTTGCGGTCCGCGTAAAAACTGAGCAAACGCCTCTGTTTTTGACCAAGCATGCAAAAAATTTAAACCGTCGATTTCGTGCTGCATTGCAGGAAATCGGCGGTTTTTTCGTCTGGCCGTTTCCCTAAGGTCATCCTGCAATCCACTGTTTTGGAACGGTTTCCGTAGTTTCCCTGCGGACGATCACGGCTTTTCTGCATTGCGCGAAGGCACCGCGCCCCTGAAATCCCATGCGTTTTTGTCGGATTATTTTACCAATTGATAAAAAATAAAACCTTGGCAGTCTTTCGGCAAAACCAATGACAACAGGGACCACAAATGACCACGCCGATGACCCCCGGTATCCAATCCGGCCGTTTGTCAGCCGACGCGCTTTCGCGGAACTTTGAAGATCTCCATGCGCCGCTCGATGCGCATGAGGCCCGCGTTGCTGCCGACCGCTGTTATTTCTGTCACGATGCGCCGTGTATGACGGCCTGTCCGACGTCGATCGATATTCCGCTGTTTATTCGTCAGATCCAAACGGGCACGCCCGAGGCGGCTGCGAAAACGATCCTGTCGCAGAATATCCTTGGCGGTATGTGCGCCCGTGTCTGCCCGACAGAGACGCTCTGCGAAGAGGCCTGCGTGCGCGAAGAGGCCGAAGGTAAGCCCGTCATCATCGGTCAGCTTCAGCGCTATGCGACTGACACGCTGATGGCCAAGGGGGTGCATCCGTTCACCCGCGCCGCCCCCACGGGCAAATCCATTGCTGTTGTAGGGGCAGGGCCTGCGGGTCTGTCCTGTGCGCACCGACTTGCCATGAAAGGCCACGATGTCACCCTCTATGACGGTCGCGCAAAGGCAGGCGGTCTGAACGAATACGGGATCGCCTCCTATAAATCGACCAACGACTTTGCCGCGCGCGAGGTCGCTTGGCTCTTGGAAATCGGCGGCATCACCGTTGAGACGGGCAAGATGCTTGGGCGTGATCTCACCCTTGATGGGCTGAAAGCCGACCATGATGCGGTGTTCCTCGCCGTTGGCTTGGGTGGCGTAAACGCTCTGCGCATCGAAGGCGAAGACCACGCGACCGCCGCCGTTGATTTCATCGAAGACCTTCGTCAATCCACCGACCTGACGACACTCCCCGTGGGTCGGAATGTGGTGGTGATCGGCGGCGGCATGACCGCCGTCGATGCTGCTGTTCAGTCGAAACTGCTGGGCGCGGATACGGTGACAATCGCCTACCGCCGCAGCCGCGCTGAAATGGCGGCAAGCCCATTTGAACAAGACCTCGCCGCCGCCAAAGGTGTGCGCCTGATGTTCAACGTCATGCCGACCGCGATTGCCGATGGGGCGATCACGCTGGAATACACCGCGACAAAGGATGGCAAACTCTCTGGCTCGGGCGAAACCGTGACCTTGCCCGCCGATCAAGTGTTCAAAGCCATCGGTCAGACCCTCACCACGGATGCTGGCCTCAAACTTGAGGGCGGTAAGATCGCCGTTGATGCCACAGGCCGTACGAGCCTCGCAGGGGTTTGGGCGGGTGGCGACTGTGCCACGGGTGGCGAAGACCTCACCGTAACGGCCGTCGCCGAAGGACGCGACGCCGCCGAAGATATCCACGCTGCAGTGATGGGAGCGTAACATGGCCGATCTGACGACAAACTTCTTAGGTATTACCTCCCCGAACCCGTTCTGGCTCGCCTCTGCGCCGCCGACCGATAAGGAATACAACGTTCGCCGCGCCTATGAGGCGGGTTGGGGCGGTGTCGTGTGGAAAACGCTCGGCTCCGAAGGCCCGCCCGTCGTGAACGTCTCTGGCCCGCGCTATGGCGCGATCTGGGGTGCGGATCGCAGGCTCCTCGGGTTGAACAACATCGAACTGATCACCGACCGCCCGCTGCAAACTAACCTCGAAGAAATCACCCGCGTGAAAAAGGACTACCCAGACCGCGCGTTGATCGTGTCGCTGATGGTGCCTTGTGATGAGGAGTCGTGGAAAGCGATCCTCCCGATGGTCGAGGAAACAGGCGCCGACGGGATTGAACTGAACTTTGGCTGTCCGCACGGCATGGCCGAACGTGGCATGGGCGCTGCCGTGGGGCAGGTGCCGGAATACATCCAGATGGTCACGGAATGGTGCAAGAAATACTACTCCAAACCGGTGATCGTTAAGCTGACGCCGAACATCACCGACATCCGCAACCCCGCCCGCGCCGCAAAGGCAGGCGGTGCAGATGCGGTGTCTTTGATCAACACGATCAACTCGATCACCTCTGTTGACCTTGACCTGATGGCCCCGCAGCCGACCATCGGCGGCAAGGGCACGCACGGCGGCTATTGCGGCCCAGCGGTGAAACCGATCGCGATGAACATGGTGGCCGAAATCGCCCGTGACCCGCAGACCGCTGGCCTGCCCATTTCGGGCATCGGTGGCGTGACCACATGGCGCGACGCGGCAGAGTTCATGGCGCTTGGCGCGGGCAACGTGCAGGTCTGCACCGCCGCGATGACCTATGGCTTTAAGGTTGTTCAAGAGATGATCAGCGGCCTGTCGGAATGGATGGACGACAAAGGCTATACCTCGACCGCCGACTTTATCGGCATGGCCACGCCGAACGTCACCGATTGGCAGTACCTGGATCTGAACTACGTCACAAAGGCTAAGATCGACCCAGATGCCTGCATCAAATGCGGTCGCTGCTACATCGCCTGCGAAGATACCAGCCACCAAGCGATCCTGATGAAAGAGGGCCGCGTGTTCGAAGTGGACGACAGCGAATGCGTCGCCTGTAACCTCTGCGTAGATGTCTGCCCCGTTGAGGACTGCATCACCATGGTCGAATTGCCCAAGGGCGAGCTGGACGAACGCACAGGCCGCAAACGCGGTGACTATGCCAACTGGACGACCCACCCGAACAACCCCTCGGCGCAGGCCGCGGAGTAAGGAAAAATCGTTGCGCGGCTGCCTGTTTCTTGGGCAAGCTGCCAGAAACCTGCCGCGCAACGGTTCAGAATTGGGCTTACGCTCGAAATTTTAGCACTTTGTTTTGATCAAAAAAGCGGTCAGCATGAGGATGCTTTTACCGCTTGGTCAAAAGAGACTCGGACATCAGGAGACAGGAATGGCTGCACTTACCGGCAATCTGACCGTAAATGGGGATCGACTTTGGGACAGCTTGATGGAGATGGCCAAGATCGGTCCAGGGATTGCCGGCGGATGTAATCGTCAGACCTTGACCGACGAAGACGCCGAAGGCCGCGCGCTGTTCAAATCGTGGTGCGATGCGGCGGGAATGACGATGGGCGTCGATACCATGGGCAATATGTTCATGACCCGCGAAGGCACCGACCCTGACGCATTGCCGATCTATGTGGGTTCTCACCTCGACACGCAGCCCACGGGCGGGAAATACGATGGCGTTCTGGGCGTGCTCGGCGCGCTAGAGGCCGTTCGGACGATGAATGACCTTGGCATCAAAACCAAACACCCGATTGTCGTGGTGAACTGGACCAATGAAGAGGGCGCCCGTTTCGCTCCCGCCATGCTCGCCTCTGGCGTTTTCGCGGGGATGCACACGCAGGACTACGCCTATGCGCGGACTGACCTCGACGGCAAATCCTTTGGCGATGAACTCGCGCGGATCGGCTGGAAGGGCGACGAAGAGGTCGGCGCTCGTAAGATGCACGCCTATTACGAATTGCACATCGAACAAGGCCCGATCCTAGAGGCAGAGGGCAAAGACATCGGTGTCGTCACCCATTGTCAGGGGCTATGGTGGCTCGAATTCACCCTCACGGGCAAAGAGGCGCACACGGGCTCTACCCCGATGCCGCTGCGTGTGAACGCGGGCCTCGCCATGTCGCGCATTCTGGAAATGGTCCAAGAGGTCGCGATGAAAAACCAGCCCAACGCCGTGGGCGGTGTGGGGCAGATGCGGTTCTCTCCGAACTCGCGAAACGTGCTGCCGGGTAAGGTGGTCTTTACCGTCGATATCCGCACGCCCGATCAGGCCAAACTCGACGCGATGCGGGCAGAGATTGAAACACGCGGCGCTGAAATCGCTGCCGAACTGGGTGTTGGCTGTTCCGTTGAGGCCGTCGGCCATTTCGATCCCGTCACTTTTGCCCCCGACCTCGTCACCAATGTCCGCAACGCGGCAGAGCGGTTGGGCTACAGCCACATGAACATCATCTCTGGCGCTGGGCATGACGCCTGCTGGGCCGCGCGTGTGGCCCCTGCGACCATGGTCATGTGTCCTTGCGTCGATGGCCTGTCGCACAACGAGGCCGAAGAGATCAGCCCAGAGTGGGCCAAGGCGGGCACAGATGTCCTCCTCCATGCCGTGCTCGAAAGCGCGGTCATCGTCGAATAAGAGGGAGATCAGACCATGACCACAGTCATCAAAAACGGCACCATCGTCACCGCCGACCTCACCTACAAGGCCGACGTCCAGATCGAGGGCGGCGTCATCACCGCAATCGGGCAAGGGCTCAAGGGCGATAAGGAACTGGATGCTACGGGGTGCTACGTCATGCCGGGTGGCATCGACCCCCATACCCACCTCGAAATGCCGTTCATGGGCACCTATTCCTCGGACGATTTCGAAAGCGGCACGCGTGCGGCGCTAGCGGGCGGCACGACGATGGTCGTCGACTTTGCGCTGCCATCACCGGGGCAGGGTCTCCATGATGCCCTGCAAATGTGGGACAACAAATCGACCCGCGCGAACTGTGACTATTCGTTCCACATGGCGGTCACATGGTGGGGCGAACAGGTCTTTAACGAAATGGAATCCGTGATCCGTGATCGCGGCATCAACACGTTCAAACACTTCATGGCCTATAAGGGCGCGTTGATGGTGAACGATGATGAAATGTATGCCTCGTTCCAGCGTCTCGCCGAACTGGGCGGCATCGCGATGGTGCACGCTGAAAACGGGGACGTTGTCGCCGAACTCTCGGCCAAGCTTTTGCGTGAAGGCAACACAGGCCCCGAGGCCCACGCCTATTCCCGCCCGTCTCAGGTCGAAGGCGAAGCCACCAACCGCGCGATCATGATCGCCGATATGGCGTGCGTGCCTCTTTATGTCGTGCACACCTCCTGCGAAGAAGCCCACGAGGCCATCCGCCGTGCACGCATGAACGGCAAACGGGTCTGGGGTGAACCGCTGATCCAGCACCTGACCTTGGACGAAAGCGAATACTTTAACCCCGATTGGGACCACGCCGCACGCCGCGTCATGTCCCCGCCGTTCCGCAATAAGAAACATCAGGACAGCCTCTGGGCAGGCCTGCAATCTGGGTCGCTTTCGGTCGTGGCAACGGACCACTGCGCCTTTACCACGGATCAGAAACGCTATGGCGTCGGTGACTTTACCAAGATCCCGAACGGCACAGGGGGGCTCGAAGATCGTATGCCGATGCTCTGGACCCACGGTGTCAATACAGGTCGCCTGACGCCAAATGAATTTGTCGCTGTAACCTCAACCAACATCGCGAAAATTCTGAACTGCTACCCGAAAAAAGGCGCGGTTCTCGTGGGTGCCGATGCGGACCTCGTTGTCTGGGATCCAGAGAAAGAAAAGACCATCTCGGCCTCTTCGCAACAGTCGGCAATCGATTATAACGTGTTCGAAGGACAGACGGTTAAGGGTCTCCCACGTTTCACTTTGACCCGCGGGCATGTGGCCATCCATGATGGTGAAATCCGCACCCAAGAGGGTCATGGCGAGTTCGTGAAACGCGGTCCAAACACCGCCGTGAACAAGGCCCTGTCCACGTGGAAAGAACTGACCGCACCGCGTCCTGTCGAACGCAGCGGCATCCCGGCAACGGGCGTTTAAGAGAAGAAAGAAGAAGACCTGATGAGTGTCATCGAAGCCCAAGGCCTCAACCTTACCTTTCAGACCAACGACGGGCCCGTTCATGCCCTTCGCGACGTCAACCTCACCATTGAGAAAGGCGATTTCGTTTCATTCATCGGGCCTTCTGGCTGCGGTAAAACGACGTTCCTGCGCTGCATCGCGGGGCTGGAACATCCCACGGGCGGCACGCTTTCGGTCAACGGCATGACCCCCGACGAGGCTCGCAAGGCGCGGGCCTATGGCTACGTGTTTCAGGCGGCAGGTCTGTATCCGTGGCGCACAATCGGCGGCAACATCCGTCTGCCGCTAGAGATCATGGGCTTTTCCAAAGAGGAGCAATCCGAGCGGGTGAAAAAGACGCTCGATCTTGTGGACCTCACAGGGTTCGAAAAGAAATTCCCGTGGCAGCTTTCTGGCGGGATGCAACAGCGGGCGTCGATTGCCCGTGCTCTGGCTTTTGATGCCGACATTTTGCTGATGGACGAACCCTTTGGCGCACTCGACGAAATCGTCCGCGACAAACTGAACGAAGAGCTTTTGAAACTCTGGGCGCGCACGGAGAAAACCATCGGCTTCGTGACCCACTCCATCCCAGAGGCTGTCTATCTCTCGACCAAGATCGTCGTGATGTCGCCCCGTCCGGGTCGGATCACCGATGTGATCGAAAGCACCCTGCCGCGCGAACGTCCCTTGGATATTCGGGACAGCGCAGAGTTCATCGAAATCGCCCACCGCGTCCGCGAAGGCCTGCGTGCGGGGCATATTGATGACTAAGGTTGGCCCCATCCTGACTGTCGTCCTCGCGATCATGGCGCTCTGGTATGTCGCCTGTATCCCGATGAACGTGCAGGAAACGCTCACCGCTGCCGAACGGGCAGGGGCCGTAGTGACCCCCGACAACGCCCGCGCCCGCGCAGAGGTCGGACGGTTTTCCCTCATGCTGCAAAACACCGAGACCCTAGCTGGGAGCTGGTCAGTCGAACGCGCCCGTCTGCCCGCGCCACATCAGATCGTGGCAGAGCTTTGGGACAGCACATGGACCGAAGAGGTCTATGGTCGCCGTGGCATCGTGAACTCTGGCAGCCTGTCGAATAAGTCGCTGATTTATCACGGCTGGGTCACACTCTCGGCCACCGTCGTTGGTTTTGCCATCGGTGCGGGCCTCGGCGTGCTGCTCGCGGTTGGCATCGTGCACAGCAAAACCATGGATATGTCGGTCATGCCTTGGGCGATTGTCAGCCAGACGATCCCGATTGTGGCACTGGCGCCGATGATTATCGTGGTGCTTTATTCCTTTGGCATCCAAGGCCTGATCCCCAAGGCCGTGATCAGCGCCTATCTGTCCTTCTTCCCTGTCGTTGTCGGCATGGTCAAAGGTCTGCGTAGCCCCGATGCGATGCAGTTGGACCTCCTCCACACCTATAACGCGGGCCAAGGTGCTACCTTCTGGAAACTCCGCCTGCCGTCCTCGGTGCCTTATCTTTTTACCTCGCTCAAGGTCGGCATCGCGGCATCGCTCGTCGGGGCTATCGTTGGCGAACTGCCTGTGCAGCGCGGCGGGCTTGGTGCGCGCATGCTGGGCGGGTCGTATTACGGCCAGACCGAACAAATCTGGGCGGCACTGTTCTTTGCCGCTGGCATGGCAGCACTCTTGGTCGCGTTGATCGGCTGGGTTGAGGCCCGCACCCTCAAACGGATGGGAGTGCAGGCATGATCTACGTCCTCTTTGCCGCTCTGATCTGGGCTATGGGCTGGGGCCTGAACGCTGTGATTGCCAACGGTCGCGCCGCCAAAACCTCTGCCGCGCAAATTGGTGTGCCACTGATTTTCGGCGCAACCGTGTTGATCATCTGGGAGCTTTTGGTCACGGGCCTGAACATCTCTGCCGTGATCCTGCCAGCGCCCACCGCCATCGCATCCGCCTTTGGCGCAAACCTCGCGATCCTCTGGGCAGACTTTTTCCAAACTTTCGTCAAAGGTGCGTTCAGCGGCTATGTGATCGGCTGTGGCGCGGCCTTCCTCGTGGCGATTATCGTGGATCGCTACGATTTTCTGCGCCGTGGCCTCTTGCCCGTCGGGAACTTTGTCGCGGCCTTGCCGATTGTGGGCACCGCGCCGATCCTCGTGATGTGGTTCGGCTTTGATTGGCAGTCCAAGGCCGCGGTCGTCGTTGTTATGGTGTTCTTTCCTATGCTGGTGAACACGGTCGCGGGTCTGCGCGATACCTCTACCATGCAGCGCGACCTGATGCGCACGTACGGCGCGTCCTACGCGCAAACGCTTTTGAAACTCCGCATCCCCGCCGCCATGCCTTTTGTTTTCAACGGGCTCAAAATTGCGACATCGCTGGCGCTAATCGGCGCGATTGTAGCCGAATTTTTCGGCTCACCTGTTTTGGGGATGGGGTTTAGAATTTCGACATCGGTCGGTCAGTTGGCCCTTGATATGGTCTGGGCAGAGATCGTTGTCGCGGCAATTGCGGGCAGCCTGTTCTACGGGCTGGTCGCCAAGATCGAGCAATGGGTGACCTTCTGGCATCCATCGCAACGAAAACACTAACCGGCGCAAAAGTCGGATCACCACCAACAAGGAGTAACCCAATGAAGACCTATATGATCGGCGCCGTGGCCGCCCTTTGCACCGCCACCACAGCCTTTGCAGACGATGTGACGCTTCAGTTGAAGTGGGTCACCCAAGCCCAGTTCGCAGGCTACTACGTCGCGCTGGACCAAGGCTTTTACGAGGCCGAAGGGCTGGACGTGACGATCCTCGCTGGTGGCCCCGACATCGCACCGGGTCAGGTGCTCGCTGGTGGCGGCGCTGACGTGATGATCGACTGGTTGCCGTCGGCATTGGCTGCGCGCGAAAAAGGCCTGCCGATCGTCAACATCGCACAACCTTATAAATCCTCGGGCCTCATGCTGACCTGCTGGAAAGACAGCGGCATCACGGGCCCCGCCGACTTCCCTGGTCACACCATCGGCGTTTGGTTCTACGGCAATGAATATCCGTTCCTGTCGTGGATGAGCCAAGAGGGTATCTCCACCGATGGCGGCGAAGGTGGCGTTACGGTCCTGAAGCAGGGCTTTAACGTTGACCCGCTCTTGCAGCGTCAGGCCGACTGTATCTCTACCATGACCTACAACGAATTCGGTCAGGTGCTTGAGGCTGGCGTTTCTCCCGACGAACTCGTCACCTTCAAATACGAAGACGTGGGCGTCGCAACCCTCGAGGATGGTCTCTATGTCCTCGAAGAGAACCTCAATGACCCGGCCTTCGCTGACAAAATGGTCCGCTTTGTGCGTGCATCGATGCAGGGCTGGAAATGGGCTGAAGAGAACCCAGAAGACGCAGCCATGATCGTTCTCGACAACGACGAGACAGGCGCGCAGACCGAAGAGCACCAGATCTATATGATGGGTGAAGTTGCGAAACTGACCGCTGGTTCGAATGGCGCACTAGATGTTGCGGACTATGAACGCACCGTTGCGACCCTACTGGCTGGCGGCTCTGATCCTGTGATCACCGTTGAACCGTCGGGCGCATGGACCCATGCGATCACCGACGCAGCGCTTCAGTAAAAAGTAAACGGGCAGGAGAGTGATCTCCTGCCCGACTTTTTATCCGCGTGACGCCTTTTCGGCGATGCCAGACTGCGACGTGCGTTTGTCCAGCTCTGCCTCAATATCAGCGAGCGTCACATCGCGGGCCGCACACATCACCAGCAGGTGATAGAGGCTATCTGCCGCTTCCCCGATCAGCTTTTCACGGTCGCCTTTGACCGCTTCGATGATCGCCTCAACGGCTTCTTCGCCAAACTTTTCAGCGCATTTTTCAGGGCCTTTGGAGAACAGCTTTGCCGTCCAAGAGCTCTCTGGGTCCGCGCCTTTGCGTGACTGGATGGTTTTATCGAGATCGTAGAGCGACATCAGAGCCTCACTGGAATGCCGGCAGCGGCCATGTGTTCTTTGGCCTCACCGATTGTGTAGGTGCCAAAGTGGAAAATCGACGCCGCGAGAACAGCCGACGCACCACCCTTGGTCACACCCTCAACAAGGTGATCAAGGTTCCCCACACCGCCCGAAGCGATCACAGGAATATCCACCGCGTCCGAAATGGCTTTGGTCAGGGGCAAGTTAAAGCCCGCCTTGGTCCCGTCGCGATCCATTGAGGTCAGCAGGATTTCCCCTGCGCCTTTCTCCATCGCGGTGATTGCAAACTCGACCGCATCAATGCCCGTGGGCTTACGTCCGCCGTGGGTGAAAATTTCCCAACGGCCAGGTTCAACGGTTTTCGCGTCAATCGCACAAACGATGCACTGCGACCCGAACCGCATCGCCGCGTCCGTCAGCACATCAGGGTCCGCAACAGCCGCCGAATTGAACGACACCTTATCCGCACCGGCCAACAAAAGCGCCCGAACGTCATTGTGCGTCCGAACGCCGCCACCCACCGTGAGGGGCATGAAACAGGCCTCTGCTGTGCGGGTCACCAGATCGAACATCGTGCCACGGTTTTCATGGGTCGCATGAATATCGAGGAAACACAGTTCGTCCGCACCTGCGGCGTCATAGGCCTTTGCGGCTTCGACGGGATCACCGGCGTCGATCAGGTCAACGAAATTGACGCCCTTGACCACGCGGCCATCAGCGACATCTAGGCAGGGAATGATACGGGTCTTTAGCATGACCTTTCCTTACGCGGGCAGGGCGCAACGGGCAAGTTGTCGTTTGCGCCGTGGTGTGAAATGGTCCGCACAAATAAGGAGAATACGAATGACATTCGCAAACTACCCGAGCCTAAAAGACAAAGTCGTTTTCGTCACAGGCGGTGCGTCAGGCATTGGTGCGGATATTGTGCGGGCTTTTGCAGCCCAAGGAGCGCAGGTCGGCTTTATCGACATCGATGAGGACGCGGCCGTTAAACTGATGGACGAAGTCGACGGTGATCTGACCTTTGCAGCTGCGGACCTGACGGATATCGAGGCCCTCCGCGTGGCCTTTGCCGCGCTTGAGAACGAGGTCGGCTATGCGGACGTTCTGGTCAACAACGCCGCCCGCGATGACCGTCACGATTGGCGCGATGTAACGCCTGAATACTGGGACCAGCGTCAAGCGACCAACCTGCGCCATATGTTCTTTGCGATCCAAGCCGTTGCCGACGGCATGATCTCTAAAGGGGGCGGGTCGATCATCAACATGGGGTCAAACAGCTGGTGGGAAGCCGCAGGCGGTATGCCCTCTTACACCACTGCAAAGGCCGCTGTGCACGGTATGACCCGTGGCATGGCGCGTGACCTCGGCCCGCATCGCATCCGTGTGAACACCGTGGTTCCGGGTTGGATTATGACCGAACGGCAGAAACAGCTTTGGGTCACGCCCGAAGGCATCGCGAAACACAAAGAACGCCAGTGCCTGCCCGATCTGATCGATCCGATCTACGTTGCACGCATGGTGCTGTTCCTTGCCTCTGACGACGCAAAGATGTGCACGGCGACGAACTACGTTGTGGATGCGGGATCGATTTAATCGATCACGCGCGGCACATGGTTTCGGCGGTCTGAGCGAAGTTCTTGTAGCGCAGCCAAAACGCCTCGGTCGCGGGGTTGTCGGATTGGCGCGTATCTTGAGCTTTTTGCGGATCGCCGAAGAGTTCCGCCGCGCGGGTCTGATCCGACCCGCGTAGGGTCTGGTTCGCCGCCCGCTGGATGCAGGAACAGAGCGCAGGGTTCGCAGCGGTGCGGTGGCTCGACATACAAGCCTTCGAAATATCGCCAGACGCGCCCGATCGTCCACCACCACAGGACATCAGTGCCAAACAAGCCATGCCGGCCATCACAAAACGGACCATAAAAACCTCTGCCGATTAAACGCCCCACCCATCAACGTGGGCTTTGTTGGGCTGATTTGCCTCTCAGGTGCAGAGTGCCAGAGAGGGGGCCGAATGTCCACGCGGCATAAGGCTCAAACGAAAACAGGGCGCAAAACTGCGCCCTGTTCCGGTCCCGAAGGACATATTCGATCGGCGATTATGCCAGAGCGAGGTTCGAAGCCGACTCGCGACCGTCACGGCCGGATTCGATGTCGAAAGTAACCGCTTGACCGTCTTTCAGACCGGTCAGGCCAGCGCGCTCAACAGCAGAGATGTGAACGAAAACGTCGTTACGTGCGCCTTCAACTTCAATGAAGCCGAAGCCTTTGGTCGAGTTAAACCATTTTACGGTACCATTAGCCATGGTGTAGTTCCTTTATGTTAAGGCGCCCGCAAAACGCGACGCCGCCGGCAGCTCAACGTCGAATAGCTGGGCCGGGTAAGGAACAGTGTCGAAATTCAGATTGCATACGCCTTCTAGCAGAGTGTCCGCCTTTACGCAAACGAAAACGGGGACCACCGTGGCGGGGCATCCTTGCCCGACCGTTTGCCCGCTCTAGTTCAGCCAAGTTGGCGCCTTGACTGCAAATGAAAGTCCGCTGCCTTATGAAACCAAAGTGAGCGGTCTAAAGAAATGTGGGACACATGATTTTCCAAATTCTCGAAGTAGTCCTGCCCATCTTCATAATCATCTCGGTCGGATTTGTTTACAGCCGTGCGGTAAAGCCCGATTTGTCTGGCATTAACCGCATGATCGTCGATATCGCGCTACCCGTTTTAATTTTCACGTCGCTCTCGAATAAAGACTTCGATCCGCTGTCAGCGGCGATGTTTGCAATGGCCTCTGTGCTGCTCATCCTCGCCAGTGGTTTGTTGGCCTACCCCTTCGCTCGGTTCTCGGGTGCGAATTGGCGTTCCCTTTTGCCCTGCGTCATGTTCGGCAATGTCGGACCCGTTGGCATTCCTTTGATCGTGCTCGCCTTTGGGCCTGAAGGACTGCCGATTGCGGTGGTTTTGCTCGTCCTATCGAACATCCTCCATTTCACACTCGGCGCAGGCGTGATGAGTGGCCGAACTCATTGGCGGATCGTGTTCACCAATCCTCTGGTCTGGGCGACGGTTGCGGGAATAGCCGTTTCACAGCTTGGCCTGACCTTCCCGAAATGGGTCGATACACCGCTGACGATGATCGGGAATATCCTTGTGCCGACGATGCTTTTGTCACTCGGTGCGCGGCTGTCCACCAGTGCAATCAGCGATGTCGGTGTAGGCGTGCGCGGCACCGCACTGACCACGCTGGCGCGGATGTTTGCTTGCTACATCATACTGTTGTTCATTCCGCTCGAAGGGATCGAACGCGGCGCGCTGATCCTGTTTGCCTGTCTGCCGTCCGCTGTGTTCAACTACATGCTCGCCGACAAATACGATGCAGAGCCGAACAAGGTCGCCTCGATGGTCGTCACAGGTCATTTCGGCAGTCTGATCGTTTTGCCCCTCGGGCTATGGCTGGCCTTGATGTGACGATGGGGCCGAAAATCCGGCGGTGGAGGGCGATCAGAAATGACGCCCGAACCGCCGCAAATGCAAAAAGTTTTGTGCTTGCAAAATTAGACCTAACTATTCACCAATTCCAAGAATTCGAATGAGGGAGGATGTCGATGACAAAGGTAGCATTTTTAGGGCTTGGCGTGATGGGTTACCCGATGGCGGGCCATTTGCAGGCCAAGGGGCATGACGTCACCGTCTATAACCGCACCGCGGCCAAGGCCGAAAAATGGGTCGCCCAGCACGGCGGCGCGATGGCAGCCACCCCACGTGAAGCGGCTGAGGGTGCGGACATTGTATTCGCCTGCGTTGGAAACGATGACGATTTGCGCGGCGTCTGCACAGGCGCTGACGGTGCCTTTGCGGGCATGTCAAAGGGCGCGATTTTTGTCGACCACACCACCGTGTCTGCCGCTGTGACACGCGAACTGTTCGCCGCGGCTGAGGCGCTCGGTCTCGGGTTTGTGGACGCGCCCGTTTCGGGTGGACAGGCGGGTGCCGAAAATGGCGTGCTGTCGGTCATGTGCGGCGGTGTTCAGGAGCAATATGACACAGCTGAACCTGTGATTGCCTCTTACGCGCGCATCTGCCGTCGCATCGGCGACTCTGGAGCGGGTCAAATGACCAAGATGTGCAACCAGATCGCCATCGCGGGCCTCGTTCAGGGTCTGTCAGAGGCGCTGCATTTCGCGGAAAAAGCAGGCCTCGACGGTGCATCCGTGGTCGAAGTGATCAGCCAAGGCGCTGCGGGCAGCTGGCAAATGTCGAACCGCTATCAAACTATGATCGACGACCATTTCGAACATGGCTTTGCCGTGGATTGGATGCGCAAGGACCTGGGTATTTGTCTATCGACCGCAGATGAAACAGGGGCAAGCCTGCCTGTCACTGCGCTGGTCGATCAATTTTATAAGGACGTTCAAAAGATGGGCGGCGGACGTTGGGATACGTCATCGCTCATCAAACGTCTTCGTGCGGCGGGGTAATCCCTCGCGTCCCATGTAACGAAACGAACCGCCGCGCCCCACGAAGGAGACGACCGTGACCAAGCCGAAATTGCTGATTACGCGTAAACTACGGCCCGACGTGGAGGCGCGCGCGGCGCGTGACTATGACGTGACCTTTAACCCCGCGGACCGTCTGTTCACCCGCGATGAACTGATCGCGGCTTGCCGCACTGTTGACGCCGTACTGCCCTGCCATTCCGAACTTTTCAGCGCCGATGTAATCGCTGAGATCGGCGCGGGGCTAAAGATCATCGCCAACCATTCGGTCGGCACTGATCACGTTGACCTTACTGCTGCCAAAGCGGCGGGGATTGTCGTCACAAACACCCCTGATGTGCTGTCGGATGCGACTGCTGAAATCGCGATGCTCTGCATGCTCGGCGCTGCGCGGCGCGGGGCCGAAGGGGACGCGATGGTGCGCTCTGGTCAATGGAATTTCTGGTCGCCTGCCTTCATGGTCGGGCGTCAGGTGACCTCCAAACGGTTTGGCGTTCTGGGCATGGGGCGGGTCGGCCAAGTCACCGCTGAACGGGCGCGCGGGTTTGGAATGGAAATCCATTACCACAACCGTCGCCGTTTGCCCGAACACCTTGAAAAAGGCGCGATCTATCACGACACCCTCGAAGGCCTTCTCGCCTGTTCGGATGTGTTGAGCCTCCATTGCCCATCCACGGCCGAAAACGCTGGAATCATCAACGCCAAAACCCTTGCGCTTTTGCCTGATCGGGCGATTCTGGTGAACACGGCGCGGGGCGCATTGGTTGATGAAACCGCTCTCATTGACGCTTTGACGTCAGGTAAATTGTTCGCGGCAGGGTTGGATGTTTTCCAAACAGAGCCGGGCGGAAACCCAAAGCTCGCTGCCTTGCAGAATATATTCATGTTGCCGCATATTGGCTCGGCAACCGAAGAGACACGGGATGCCATGGGCTATCGTGCACTCGACAATCTGGACGCTTATTTCAAGGGCGAAGAGCCCCATGACCGCGTGGCATAATATTAAAAATAAAGGATAATTTTTTCTTTTTCATTTTGATTTCCATCTGGTGGAAAAGATAAATTTATTTGCTTGATTTTGATGAAAGGCCTTCTACCGTATGAGATAGATTAACGACACATGATGTGTCCGAAATCGTCTGGGAGGACATCAATGACTAAGAAAACTGACACTGCGCGTTTGTCGCGCCGTTCCTTTATTCGTACCGGTGCCCTAGGTGGTTCGGCTGCTGCCGCAACCGTTCTGGCGGCTCCGCCGGTATTGGCCCAATCTCCGATCGTGATGAAAATGCAGACATCTTGGTCTGCGTCGGACATCTGGATGGATTTCGCGCGCGAATACGTTGACCGCGTTGAGGCTATGTCCGGTGGCCGCATTAAGATCGACCTTCTGCCCGCAGGCGCAGTTGTTGCCGCGTTCCAGGTGATGGACGCTGTGCATGACGGCGTTCTCGACGCTGCGCACACTGTGCCTGTGTACTGGTACGGCAAATCCAAAGCGGCGTCGTTCTTCGGCACCGGCCCTGTTTTCGGTGGCTCTGCTACAACAATGCAGGCCTGGTTCTATCAGGGTGGCGGCGCAGAGCTGTATCGCGAACTGACCCAAGATATCCTCGGCCTGAACGTCATCGGTATGATGGGTATGCCGATGCCTGCACAGCCGTTTGGCTGGTTCAAACAGGAAGTGAACACCGTCGAAGACCTCAACGGCTTTAAATACCGTACTGTGGGTCTGGCGGCTGACCTTCTGCAGAGCATGGGTATGTCTGTTGCACAGCTTCCGGGCGGTGAAATCGTTCCCGCAATGGAGCGTGGCGTGATCGACGCGTTCGAATTCAACAACCCGTCGTCGGACCGTCGTTTCGGCGCACAGGACGTTGCTAAGAACTACTACCTGTCGTCCTATCACCAGGCGTCGGAATCGTTCGAATTCCTCTTCAACAAAGACTTCATGGAAGACCTGCCAGAAGACCTGCAGGCGATCCTCAAGCACGCAGTTGAAGCGTCTTCGACCTCGAACACCGCTCTGGCGATGCGCGAATATTCGAAAGACCTCGCAGAACTTCAGTCGGACGAGGGCGTCACCGTCCACCGTACGTCCAAAGAAATTCTCGCGGGTCAGTTGGCCGCTTGGGACACGCTGATTGCTGATCTGGAAACGGATGAGTTCAACGCACGTGTCATGGAAAGCCAGCGTGCTTGGACCGAAAAAGTTGCGTACTACGAACTGATGAACGCACCTGACCTCGGCCTCGCATATGACCACTATTTCCCGGGTAAGCTGAAGCTCTGATCATCAGCAAAAAGGCGCGGGGGACCGCGCCTTTTTCACCTAGGATTGGTCCGGACTGGAGTTACGAATGCTAAAATATATCCGATTTGCCGATACTGTATCTGCGTGGTTCGGCAAGGCTTTTGGATGGCTGATCATCCTGATGACCCTTGGCATGAGCTACGAGGTCTTCGTTCGGTATCTGTTGAACAGCCCCACACCGTGGTCGCTGGACATCAGCTTTATCATGTATGGGACGTTGTTCATGATGGGCGGCGCCTACACCCTGTCGCGTGGCGGGCACGTGCGCGGCGACTTCCTCTACCGGCTGTGGCGGGAACGGACTCAGGCGATTGTCGACCTGACACTCTACATCCTGTTCTTCTTCCCCGGTATCCTCGCGCTCATCTTTTCGGGCTGGAAATACGCAAGCCGGTCGTGGAGCTACACTGAGGTTTCGGTGAACAGCCCCGCAGGCATTCCAATCTATCAGTTCAAAACTGTGATCGTTGCGGCAGGCCTTTTGCTCTTGATCCAAGGTATCGCGCAAGTGTTCCGCTGCATCATCTGCATCAAAGAGGGCAAGTGGCCCCCGATGGCGTCGGACGTAGAGGAAACCGAAACCCTACTTATGAAACAGGCATCTGAGGGCAAATAATCAGGTCCCCATCTGGCTGAGACCTACTCATCTGCCGTCCTATTACTGGAGTTCACACCGTGACCGATCCGCAAATCGCTCTTACCATGCTGGGCATCTTTATTGCCTGCGTGTTTTTGGGCTTCCCGATTGCCTATACGCTCATGGCGATTGGCCTAGGCTTTGGCTACTACGCCTATTTTGACGCTGCCCGCATGTGGCGCAGCTTTAACCGACTGACAGAAGACGCTGGTTGGTGGGACTCGACCTCTCTGTGGCTAGAGGGGTTCTATAACAACCGTATCTTCGACCTCTTCATCAACCAAACCTACTCAGTCATATCAAACGAAGTTCTCACGGCGATCCCGCTGTTCCTCTTTATGGGCTACATCGTGGAACGTGCGAACATCGTTGATAAGCTGTTCAGCACGCTTGCACTCGCATCGCGCAACATCCCAGGTTCGCTCGGCGTGGCGGCTCTTATCACTTGTGCGCTCTTTGCGACCGCAACGGGTATCGTGGGCGCGGTTGTGACCCTGATGGGCCTCTTGGCGCTGCCGCAGATGCTTAAGATGCGCTACGATCACAGCTTTGCGGCTGGTATCATCTGTGCGGGCGGTACGCTGGGTATTCTGATCCCGCCGTCGATCATGCTGATCGTTTACGCAGCATCGTCGGGCGTTTCGATCGTACGCCTCTACGCTGCGGCTCTGCTGCCGGGTCTCGTGCTGGTTGGCCTCTACATCACTTACATCGTTGTGCGGTCGATCCTGAACCCGAAACTCGCGCCGAAACCGACCAAAGAAGAACTGCCCGAGGTTCCGACGGGCAAAATGCTCTGGATGCTGGCCACCAGCTTCCTGCCGCTTGCGATCCTTATCCTCTCGGTTCTTGGTTCCATCCTCTTTGGTCTGGCAACCCCGACCGAGGCAGCCTCTATCGGTGCGCTGGGTGGTATGGTTCTGGCGATTGCCTACCGTGCAATGACCTTTGATCGTCTGCGCGAAAGCGTCTATCTGACTGTCCGCACCACCGCGATGGTGTGCTGGCTGTTCGTTGGTTCTTATGTGTTCTCGGCTGTCTTCAGCTACTTGGGCGGTGAACAGGTGATCGCAGAGTTTGTGACCCACCTCGATCTGACACCGATCCAGTTCCTGATCATCGCTCAGTTGATCATATTCCTTCTCGGCTGGCCGCTGGAATGGTCCGAAATCATCATCATTTTCGTGCCAATCTTCCTGCCGCTTCTGCCGATGTTCGGGATTGATCCGCTGTTCTTTGGTGTGCTCGTGGCGCTGAACCTTCAGACCAGCTTCTTGACCCCACCAATGGCGATGAGTGCGTACTACCTCAAAGGTATCGCACCGCCGCAGGTCAAACTGCTCGAGATCTTCAAGGGCGTGCTGCCGTATTGCGGTATGGTCGTGATAGCCATGTTACTCATGTACACCTTCCCGCAGATTGTCTTTAGCCTACCGGATGCCGTCTATGGTCCGCAGCGCTAAGACACAGGCCATACTCGGTTTGGGGGCGGTCGCTTTGCGCGACCGCCTCGCTTCGGGTGAATTCACGGCCGTCGATGTGGTCGAGGCCTACCTTGACCGCATTGCCGAATATGAACCGCAGGTTGGTGCTTGGGCGTGGCTCGATGGCGATCACGCCATTCAACAGGCGCAGCGTCTGGATCAATGGCGGCAAATGGGACGTCCCTTGGGTCCGCTTCACGGGCTACCTGTTGGTCTCAAAGACATCATCGACACCAAAGGCATCCCGACCGAAAACGGAACCCCCATCGACGCGGGTCGTGTCCCGTCCGAGGATGCTTGGATCGTCGCACGCCTGCGGGCTGCGGGTGCGATCATCTTGGGCAAAACGGTCACGACTGAGGCCGCGTTCATGCACGCGGGCAAAACCCGGAACCCGCATAACCCCGATCACACCCCCGGTGGCTCGTCCTCTGGCTCTGCGGCTGCAGTCGCGGCGGGCATGGTGCCCTTTGCCATCGGTACGCAAACGGGCGGCTCTGTCATTCGGCCCGCATCGTTCTGCGGGATCGTTGGGTTCAAACCCACCTTTGGCCTCATCCCGCGCACAGGTATCCTGCCGCAATCGCCACACCTCGACACAGTCGGCGTCTTTGCCCGCACCGTCGAAGATTGCGCTCTCTTGACCGAGGTCATCGCAGGTCATGACCCTCTCGACCGCGCAACATCCCCAGTTCCAATGCCACGGATGCTCGACGTGGCGATGTCGAAACCACCCGTGCTGCCTGACTTTGCCTTGGCCCGTATACCCGGATGGGATCAGGCCGATCCGCAAATGACCGCCGCCATCGAAGAACTGGTCGACCTCTTGGGCGACAAATGCATTGATGCCCCGCTGCCCGAACTGAGCCAAGCCGCAAAAACCCGCGAGCTGATCAACTTCGCTGAAATGGCAAAATGTTACTACCACTTGGAGGCCCGTGGGCGGGATCAACTGTCGGACAAACTCCGCACCGCCATCGACAAGGGCAAAGACGTCATGGCCCGCGACTACATCTCTGCGCTGGATTGGCGCGAGGTGTTGAACGCTGGGTTCGAGGCGATCTTTAACCGCGCGGACGCGATTATCTGTCCTGCCGCCCTCGGCCCTGCGCCCGAAGGGTTAGAGGACACAGGTAACCCGATCTTTAACGGGCTTTGGACCTTGGCAGGGATGCCCAGCGTCACGATCCCGCTCTTTGTCGCGGAAAACGGAATGCCAATGGGGGTCCAGCTTGTTGGTCGTCGCAATGATGATGCGCGGCTCTTGCGGACAGCCAAATGGCTCAACTCACATATAGAAACACTCGAAACAGGGAACTGAGACTATGAACAATACGATTGCTGTATTTGCGTTTTTGGTGGTCATCGCCTTCTTGTCGATCCTTGTGATCCATGTCCCGCGCGTTGACTTGGTCTCAGTGATTGCAATCACGGTGGCACTGGGCCTTTGGGACCTCTACACCACCTGCTTTGCCAAAAAGAGCTAAGCACAGATAAAAACGGGCGGCCCTAGAGCCGCCCGTTTTCGTTTAACTATCTGACCTCAGAGCGTGGCGAGGAAGTGATCAATGCCCGCCTGTGCGACCTCACGGTCTTGGGCTGGGGTGCCTGACGACACGCCAATGCCGCCCACAACGTCCCCGTCTACGATGACGGGCAGACCGCCACCGACGACCATCAAACGACCCCCGATTGCAGAGTCGATGCCATAGGTCGGACCACCGGGTTGGCTGATCGCGCCGTAATCATGCGTCGCCTTTTTCGCCGCAGACGCTGTAAAGCTCTTGTCGATGGCGATAGTGATCGACGTGACCTTGCCGCCGTCCATCCGTTCAAAAGCCACCAGATTGCCGCCTTCGTCTGTGATCGCGATGCACATCGGCACGCCGATTTCAGTCGCTTTGGCCCGCGCACCCTCAAGGAGGATGCGCGCGTCGTTCAGGTCTAGTCGCTTAATGATTTGCATGACGTTCTCCGATCACTTCGCAGCAGCTTTGACGCGCAGGCGCGCCTTATACAGCAGCGGCTCAGTGTAGCCCGATGGCTGCGAAATGCCTTCGAGCACCAGCGCACGCGCCGCATTGAACGCCTCGCCATCGAACGACGGTGCCATTGGTTTGTATGCCGGATCGCCTGCGTTCTGCGCGTCTACCTTCGGTGCCATACGGCGGAACGCCGCTTCGACCTGATCGACGGTGCAGATGCCATGCTCGATCCAGTTGGCGAGGTATTGCGACGAAATCCGCAGTGTCGCACGGTCTTCCATCAGTGCCACATCGTCGATGTCTGGCACTTTGGAACAGCCGATGCCCTGATCAACCCAACGCACCACATAGCCCAGAATGGACTGGCAGGCGTTGTCCAACTCGCGGGTCACATCCTCGTCCGACACATTGCGGCCGATCATGACAGGCGGTGTCAGCAGCGCGTTCTGCGAGGCATGGTCACGCGACCGCAGCTGGTTTTGAACCTCGGACACATTCACATGGTGGTAATGCGTCGCGTGCAGGGTCGCAGCGGTGGGAGAGGGGACCCAAGCGGTGTTTGCACCCGCCTTCGGATGGCCGATTTTCGCCTTGAGCATATCCGCCATATCGTCCGGACGCGCCCACATGCCTTTGCCGATCTGCGCTTGACCTGTGAGGCCAGCCGCCAGACCTGTGTCCACGTTGCCGTTCTCATAGGCACCGAGCCACGAGCTCCCCGCCATTTCACCGCGCGGGATCACAGGGCCCGCCTGCATCATCGTGTGGATCTCATCGCCCGTACGGTCGAGGAAGCCGGTGTTGATGAACACGCAGCGCGTCTTAACCGCGTTGATACAGGCCGCGAGGTTCGCCGAGGTGCGGCGCTCTTCGTCCATGATGCCGAGCTTTACGGTATCGCGCGGCAGGCCGAGCATGTCCTCAACCCGACCATAGAGCGTGTTGGCAAAGGCAACCTCTTCGGGGCCATGCATCTTTGGCTTCACGACGTAAACAGACCCGCTGCGCGAGTTCCGCATCCCGTCGGTTTTAGCCAGATCGTGCATCGCGCAGGCCACGGTGATCACCGCGTCCATGATGCCCTCGGGGGTTTCTTCGCCGTTCATCAGAACTGCGTTGTTGGTCATCAGGTGACCCACGTTGCGCACCAGCATCAGCGCACGACCAGGGTGGGTGACGGCCTCACCATTCGGCGCCGTATAGGTCACGTCATCGTTCAGACGACGGGTCATGACCTTACCGCCCTTGTCAAAGCTCTCTTCCAGCGTGCCTTTCATTAAGCCCAGCCAGTTCGCATAGACAACGCATTTGTCCTCAGCGTCCACTGCAGCGACAGAGTCCTCGCAGTCCTGAATAGCGGTCAGTGCGCTTTCCAGACGGATATCCGAAATGCCAGCAGGATCGGTCGCGCCAATTGCGCTCTCGCGGTCGATCTTAATCTCGATCAGCAGGCCGTTGACGCGCAGCATCACATCGCCGTTCGCACGGTAGCCCGCGTATTGGCTCGCATCTTTCAGCGTGGTCGCAGCGCCACCAACGGTGATCGACAGAGCCTCACCCGCGTCCAGCGCCTCAACATCCGCCCACGACCCATTGGCCAGCGGTGCGACCTCATCTAGATGCGTACGCGCCCAGGCAACAACCTTTGCGCCGCGCTCAGCGTCATAGCCTTTGCCCGCAGGCTTTCCTTCGATCGCATCGGTGCCGTAGAGCGCATCGTAGAGCGACCCCCAACGTGCGTTCGCCGCGTTCAGCGCAAAGCGCGCATTCATCACAGGCACAACCAGCTGCGGACCCGCAATGCTTGCGATCTCTGGGTCAACGTTTTCAACCTTGATCTCGAACGGGGCAGGCGCGGGCTGAAGATAGCCGATCTCGCGCAGGAACGCGTTCGCCTCTTCGACGTCAAAGTCCTTGCCCTTCTGCGCCTTATACCACGCATCGATCTGCGCTTGCAGATCCTCACGCTTTTCAATCAACGCGCGGTTCACAGGCACGAGGTCCTTGAGAAGGGCGGAATACCCATCCCAAAATGCATCAGCATCAATGCCAAGCAGGATTTCGTTTTCAATGAGAGCCGCCAGATCAGCAGACACCTCAAGTTCAGAGCGTTTTACATAAGTCATAGCGGCCTCCATTTTTTAAAAATGTAGACCGAGGGCAGGCGGGGTGTTAACCATCGACGAAATAGTTTTTCACGATGCGGAAAATGTCGATGAAACAGAAAGTCGGATCAGTTCAATCGGTGCAGCGGGCCATGACCCTGCTCAAGGCCCTTGCGGCGTCAGATGAAGGTCACCGCGTCAGCGATCTTGCCAAGGGTGCGGGCCTCGCTGTGTCCACCACCCACCGTCTGTTGACCACACTCGAAATCGACAACTTTGCCTACTTCGATCCAGAGCGTGCGCTCTGGCACATCGGGCGCGAGGCCTACTCTGTCGGATCGGCCTATGTGCAGAAATATAACTTCGTAACCCCCGCCTTGCCCTACCTGCGAAAACTGCGGGACGAGACACGCGAAACCGCGAACCTCGGCGTGCTTGACGGAGAGCAAATTGTTACGATTTCTCAAGTAGAAAGCCGCGAAATCGTCCGCGCCATTTCCCCCACAGGCGGGCGCGTTCCGGCCTTTTGTTCGGGCATGGGTAAGGCCATTTTGGCGACGTGGTCAGACAATCAAATCGAACGCTTTGCAGAGCGGGCAGGGTTCCACCCAATGACCCCTCGGTCGCACCGAAACCTCGACACATTGATGACCGAAATCCGCCACATCCGCGAGGTCGGATATGCCGTCGATGACGAAGAACACGCCGCTGGTTTGCGCTGCGTTGCGGCGGTGGTTTTGTCGCGGGCAGAGGATGCAGTCTGCGCGATTTCCGTCTCTGCACTCTCTTCGCGCCTTTCCCCTGATCGCATCAGCGAAGTCGGCGTTCGCATCCGCGATATGGCACAATCATTGACAGAATCGCTGCGCGGAACCGCTTAATCGTCCATTTTTCCACTAGATGGAAAAACTGGAAAAATTGCGTTGGTCTTTCCGCGTTTCGGCCTATTGTTAAGTCAGGGAGGACGAACCGATGGACATGCCAATTCCAAGCGCAGAGATTTTGTCGCGCCGCGCAGATCATATAGCCGCGCTCAAATCCGTGGTGCCTGCGGACCGCGTGATTGAGGACGTGATTGGCCTGCGTGCCTACGAATGTGACGCACTCACTGCCTATCGCTGCACGCCCCTCGCCGTGGTTCTGCCCTGCAACACCGAAGAGGTCGCCGCCGTCCTGAAACTCTGCCATGACCGTGGCATCCCTGTCGTTCCACGCGGCGCTGGCACCTCACTCGCGGGTGGGTCGCTGCCGACGGCGGACGCTGTTGTTGTCGGCGTTGCCCGTCTGACGGATGTGCTCGAAGTCGATTATGACGACCGCATCATGCGCATCCAAACTGGCCGCACGAACCTCTCTGTCACCGCCGCAATCGAAGAGGACGGCTGGTTCTACGCCCCCGATCCATCGTCCCAGCTCGCCTGTGCGATCTCTGGCAACATCGGTATGAACTCTGGCGGGGCGCATTGCCTCAAATACGGGGTGACGGTTAACAACCTCTTGGGCCTGCGGATGGTGCTGATGGACGGCACGATCATCGACCTCGGTGGTGCTCATATGGATGCAGGCGATATCGACCTTCTGCCCGTGGTCTGCGGTGCCGAAGGCCAGTTGGGTATCGTGACCGAAGCCACGCTGCGCATCCTGCCCAAACCCGAAGGCGCACGCCCTGTCATGGTGGCCTTCGGATCCTCCGCCGTCGCGGGCGCTTGCGTGTCCGACACCATTCAGGCGGGCATCGTCCCTGTTGCCATCGAATTCATGGACCGCCCATGCATTGAAGCCTGCGAAGCTTTCGCCAAAGCGGGCTACCCCGATTGCGAGGCGCTTTTGATCATCGAGGTAGAGGGTTCTGACCGCGAAATCGATCACCAACTTGCCCTGATCCGCGAGATTGCCGAACGCCATAACCCCGACGAAATCCGCGAAAGCCGTTCTGCCGATGAATCCGCCCGCATCTGGTTAGGCCGTAAATCGGCCTTTGGCGCGATGGGGCAGATCAATGACTACATGTGTCTCGACGGCACGATCCCTGTGTCTGAACTGCCCTACGTCCTCGAACGGATCGGCGAACTTTCCAAGGAATACGGCCTCGGCGTTGCGAACGTTTTCCACGCGGGCGACGGCAATATGCACCCGCTGATCCTCTTTGATGCGAATAAACCTGGTGATCTCGAACGGTGCGAAGCGATGGGGGCTGATATCCTCCGCCTCTGCATTGAGGTCGGCGGCTGCCTCACGGGCGAACATGGCGTTGGCATCGAAAAACGCGACCTCATGCACGCGCAATTCAACGCCCAAGACCTAGAGGCGCAGATGATCGTTAAGGATGTGTTCGACCCGAAATGGCTCTTGAACGCGGCCAAAGTATTCCCGCTTGATGCGTCAGAGGCCCGCCGCGCATGACCCAAACCACATTCACCCCGACGACCGAAGACGAACTGTCCGACATTATCGCGTCTGCCATTGGGCCGTTCGACATCGTCGGCGGCGGCACGCGCCATACGCCTGCGGGCCATCAGCGTCTTTCGACCGCTGGGCTATCGGGCGTCCGCCTTTATGAACCTGGTGCGCTGACCCTCGTGGCTGGGGCAGGGACCACAATGGCAGAGATCAACGCGCTCTTGGCGGATAACGGCCAGCGTCTGCCATTTGAGCCAATGGATCACCGCGCGGTTCTGGGCACCACAGGCGAACCAACACTCGGCGGGATGATCGCGCTGAACCACTGCGGTCCGCGCCGCGTTCAGGCGGGATCGGCCCGCGATATGCTCTTGGGCCTGCGGTTTGTCGATGGCAGCGGACGCATCGTGAAAAACGGTGGCCGCGTGATGAAAAACGTGACGGGCTATGACATTGCACGCCTTCATTGCGGGGCGCGTGGGAAACTTGGCGTGATGACCGAAATCTCGCTCAAGGTGCTGCCACTGCCCGAACGCACCGCCACTATGGCACTGGCCGAACCATCACCCATCGCAGCGGTTGCGGGCTTGTCCAAAGCGCTCGGTTCCCCGTTCGAAGTCAACGGTGCCGCATGGCATCAGGGCCGTATTCTCCTTCGGGTCGAAGGGTTTAACGACTCCGTCAGCTATCGCGCCGACCAGCTCGCGGGCCTCCTACCGGGTCTGACCCTCGTCGATGAAAACCCATGGGACGATCTGCGCGACGCGCGTTTTGCGGCCACCACAGATCGCGACATTTGGCGCGTGTCCCTGCGGGCCAGCAACGGCGCGAAAGCGGCTGAGCGGCTGATGGGCATGGGCGTAGATGTGACCTTGGATTGGGGCGGTGCGCTCCTCTGGGCGAGCACGGATAACGGCTTTGACCTGCGTTCTGCCCTCGGCGGGCTACACGGACACGCCACGCGTCTGCGCGGGGCAGGGGATGCGCCCGCGCTCGAACCCGCCGCTGACGGCGTTGCCCAACTGACCACTGCATTGCAAAAAGCCTACGACCCACGCGGGTTGTTCAACGGGTGATCCATGAAAACTGAATTCACAGCAGAACAGCTCGCCATTCCCGCCATCGCGCGGTCCAACGAAATCCTGCGGTCCTGCGTCCACTGCGGGTTCTGCACGGCGACCTGTCCGACCTATCAAATCCTTGGCGACGAAATGGATAGCCCCCGTGGGCGCATCTACCTGATCAAGGATATGCTGGAAAACAACCGTCCTGCGGATGCGGAAACGGTCAAACACATCGACCGTTGTCTCGGCTGTCTGGCTTGCATGACGACTTGCCCGTCGGGGGTGCATTACGCGCATCTCTTGGACCATGCTCGTAGCCATATTGAGGCGACCTATAAGCGCCCGCTCTTTGATCGGGTGCTGCGTTGGACGCTGGCGCGGATCATTCCATACCCGTCGCGGTTCCGCCTCGTACTGCGTGCGGCTCGTATCGGTCGCATCCTCGGCCCGCTTATGCCTGACCCACGTCTACGCGCCATGCTCGCGCTGGCCCCAGACCGTATCGTGCCGCCCGCTGACCACGACCGCCCGCAAACCCACGCGGCCCAAGGCGCGGCTCGGAAACGCGTGGCCCTGATGACAGGCTGTGCGCAAAAGGCGCTCGATTCAGAGATCAACGCCGCCACCATCCGCCTTCTGACCCGCCTCGGCGTCGAAGTGGTCATTCCAGAGGGCGAAGGTTGCTGCGGTGCCATCGTCCACCACATGGGCCGCGAGTCCGAGAGCCACAGCTTTGCCCGTCAGAACATCCAGACATGGGCGCGTGAGATGGATGGCAAAGGGCTCGATGCGATCATCATCAACACGTCGGGATGCGGCACCACGGTCAAGGACTACGGCCACACTTTCCGCAACACCGATCTGGCCGAAGATGCCGCGCGAGTGTCAGGCATCTGCCGCGATATTACCGAATTCCTCGCCACGCTGGACCTGCCCGAACAGCCAAAACAGAACATGCGCGTGACCTACCACGCGGCCTGTTCGCTCCAGCACGGCCAAAAGGTCAAAGACGCGCCAAAGGCGCTCTTGACCCGCGCAGGTTTCGACGTGGCAACGCCCAAGGATTCCCACCTCTGCTGTGGTTCTGCAGGCACCTACAACCTCTTGCAGCCGGAAATCGCGAATGAACTCAAGGCCCGCAAGCTGGCAACGATCAACGACACCAAACCCGACGTGATCGTAGCAGGCAACATTGGCTGTATGACCCAGATCGGGTCAGGCGCAAACGTGCCCGTGTTCCACACGGTTCAATTGCTCGACTGGGCCTACGGCGGACCAAAGCCAGAGTAGGGGACTACTCTGGCCTTTTTGCCCGTTTACCCGCGTCCGATGAACGGCATCGCGGTCGCCATGATGGTCATGAACTGAACGTTCGTCTCTAGCGGCAGTCCCGCCATATACATCACGCTCGTCGCGACTTGAGCCACGTCCATCGTCGGTTCGACCTTGATTGACCCATCCGCCTGCGCAATGCCCTTGGTCATCGGTGCAGCCATTTCGGTCAGCGCATTGCCGATGTCGATCTGACCGCAAGCAATGTTGAACTGCCGCCCATCGAGGCTCAGCGTCTTTGTCAGCCCCGTCACCGCGTGTTTCGACATGGTGTAGGGCACCGATCCCACCCGTGGAGCATGGGCAGAGATCGACCCGTTGTTGATGATCCGTCCGCCCTGCGGCGACTGATGCCGCATCATCCCATAGGCCGCACGGGCACAGAGGAACATGCCCGTGATATTGATGTTCGACAGGTTAAGCCAATCTTCGACCTTGATCTCGTCGATATGCGCCGCAGGAACGCCGACGCCTGCATTGTTGAACAACACATCGAGCCGCCCCCAGGTGTCGCGCAGCGTGGCAAAGCCCGCATTGACCTCGCTCGGCACGGTCACGTCGAACGGCAGGACGAGCGCGTTCTCATGCCCCTGTGCCGTCTCGGTCAGCGTTTCCGCGCGGCGACCGACCAGAGCCACCCGCCAGCCGTTTTCCAGAAAATGACGCGCCGTGGCCCGTCCGATGCCGCTCCCGGCCCCTGTGATCATGATTGTTTTCATCGTGTTATCGCCCAAGTCAGCCCCCATTACACCGTCAGCAACACTGCGCCCGTTACACCGCCTGCTTCGATGGCGGCATGAGCCTCTGCGGCCTGCGCCAGTGGGAACCGACGCCAGACGTTCGGCTTGATCACACCGCGCTCTGCCGCATCGAAGACGGCCTTAGCCCGCATGCGATATTCGGCCTCGTCGACCGCATGGTTGGCAATAGTCGGGCGGGTGATGAACAGCGATCCCTTGGTGTTCAGCGTCGACATTTCGACCGCAGCAGGCGCGCCAGAGGATGCCCCCATCGACACCATCAACCCACGCGGGGCGAGGCAGTCGATGGACGTGTCAAACGTTGCACGCCCCACGCCGTCATAAACCACCTGAACCTTCGCGCCCTTGGTAAATGCGCTCACCTCTTCAACGATGTTATCTGTGCCCCAGATCAACACCAGATCACAGCCCGCGGCCTTTGCCGATTCAACACTATGCGCACAAGACACAACGCCGATCACCGTCGCGCCGATTTCCTTGGCCAATGCGGTCAGGATCTGACCCACGCCGCCCGCAGCCCCGAAAACGAGGATCGTATCGCCCGCTTTGACTTCGCCTGTGGCGGTCAGCAGATATTCCGCCGTGATCCCCTTGAACAAAATCGCCGCCGCGTCCTCAAAACTCAGCGCCTCGGGGATTTTCACGGCCCGCGCCGCAGGGATATTGCGGGCAGAGGCATAGGCCCCAACAGGTCCCAGAATATAGGCTATCCGATCGCCAACGCTGTAGCCCGTGACACCTTCGCCAATCGCCACAACCCGTCCAGCCCCCTCAAGCCCCAACCCATTCGGAACCGCAAACGGCGCTGTGCCCTTGCGCTGCATCACGTCGAGATAGTTGATCCCAATCGCCTCATGTTCGATCCGCAATTCTCCCGCTGCGGGGGCCACTGGTTCTACTTGAACGGCGTGCAAAACCTCGGGTGCACCAGTTGTCTCCAACCTGATCACTGTATCCATCGTCGGGCTCCTCCTCCCTGTCTTTCGGAAACGCTAGCGACCGTTTGAACGGTTCACAATCATTTCCCTGAGGGAACTGGCGCAGCCCGCCACGATTGCCAGCGATTTCCGAAAATTCCTTCAGATAGGGCGACCCATCCACTGCTTTCGCACGACATTCCGCCCATAGGCCCCGTGGCTATGCGGTTGGCGGTATCTCCCCCCTTGCAAAACGGACCTTTCCCCTACATAGACAGGCGCTGAACCCCACATAGGCTGCCTTTTCCATGACCGACCTGTCCCACATCCGGAACTTCTCGATCGTTGCTCACATTGACCACGGTAAATCCACGCTTGCGGACCGTCTGATCCAGTCGACGCAAACCGTTGCTGACCGCGATATGAAGGCGCAGCTTCTCGACAGCATGGACATCGAACGCGAACGCGGCATCACCATTAAGGCGAACACCGTCCGCATCGATTACCTCGCTGACAATGGTGAGAAATACGTTCTCAACCTGATCGACACTCCCGGACACGTCGACTTTGCCTATGAGGTCTCCCGCTCAATGCGCGCGGTTGAAGGCTCGCTCTTGGTCGTGGACTCGACCCAAGGCGTTGAGGCACAGACCCTCGCCAACGTCTATCAGGCCATCGACGCGAACCATGAAATCGTGCCAGTCCTGAACAAGATCGACCTCCCCGCAGCAGACTGCGAACGCGTGGCGGAACAGATCGAAGACGTGATCGGCATCGACGCCTCTGAGGCGCTCCAAGTTTCTGCGAAATCTGGTATCGGCATCAAAGAAACGCTCGAAGCCATCGTCCACCGTCTGCCCGCCCCCAAAGGCGACCGCGATGCCCCGCTCAAGGCGATGCTCGTGGACTCGTGGTACGACAGCTACCTCGGCGTTGTGGTCCTCGTCCGTATCGTCGACGGCGTTCTGCGCAAGAACGACAAAGTCAAATTTATGTCCAACGGCACCGTCCACCACGTGGACCGTATCGGCGTTTTCAAACCCGCCATGCTCGCCGTTGATGAACTTGGACCGGGCGAGATCGGCTTCCTCACCGCATCGATCAAACAGGTGCGCGACACCCGCGTGGGTGACACCATCACCCACGACAAAAAGGGCGCCGACACACCGCTTCCGGGCTTTAAGCCGTCGATCCCTGTGGTCTTCTGCGGCCTCTTCCCCGTCGACTCCTCCGAATTCGAGGACATGCGCGACGCGATCGAAAAACTCGCCCTCAACGACGCTTCCTTCTCCTACGAGATGGAATCCTCTGCCGCCCTCGGCTTTGGTTTCCGCTGTGGCTTCCTCGGCCTTCTCCACCTCGAAGTGATCCGTGACCGCATTGAGCGCGAATATAATATCGACCTGATCACCACCGCGCCCTCCGTGGTCTATCACCTGCACATGAAATCGGGCGAAGTGCGCGACCTGCACAACCCCGCTGACATGCCCGATCAGACCCTCATCGACCACATCGAAGAGCCCCGCATCAAAGCGACCATCCTCGTGCCCGATGAATACCTCGGTGACGTGCTCAAACTCTGTCAGGACCGCCGCGGCATCCAGCTGAACCTCACCTACGCAGGTTCTCGCGCGATGACCGAATACGACCTGCCCCTGAACGAGGTCGTCTTTGACTTCTACGACCGCCTGAAATCCGTGACCAAGGGCTATGCCTCCTTCGACTACCACCTTGTCGGTTACCGCGAGGATAACCTCGTCAAAATGTCGATCCTCGTGAACGAAGAACCCGTGGACGCGCTCTCCATGCTGGTCCACCGTGACCGTGCCGAAACCCGTGGCCGCGCCATGTGTGAAAAGCTCAAGGACCTGATCCCGCGTCACATGTTCAAAATCCCGATCCAAGCGGCCATCGGCGCCAAGGTGATCGCCCGCGAAACCCTTTCCGCCATGCGCAAAGACGTGACGGCCAAGTGTTACGGCGGCGACGCCACCCGTAAACGCAAACTTCTGGATAAACAGAAGGCGGGTAAGAAGAAGATGCGTCAGTTCGGCAAAGTCGAAATCCCGCAGGAAGCCTTCATCTCTGCGTTGAAAATGGACGATTGATCAACGCGCTAAGGTGTAGTTACATGAAAGCCGCTCCGGTTCGGGGCGGCTTTTTTGATTGGTGGGGAAGATGTATTTAGACATCGCGAAATTGTCAGGGCATTTTAAACATCCGCTTGTATACTGGGGGGCTTCTATTTTTGTCTCCATTCATGCGGTCTATTTTGGGTATCTTTTAAATATACCATCAGAAATTCGAGAGTTTTTGGGCTTGCAGTTCTACGCCGCACTGCAGTCAGAAATAGTTCAGTCAATTTTTTATTCTGGTGTAATATCTGGTGTATTTGTTCTTATCCTACATTTTCTTGACACTTTTTCGACCGTATTGAAATATAGAAAAATTAGGTGGAGACGGTTCCATAGGTTGATTATTAAATCACCTATTAAATTGAATATGGGATTAACGCTGTCAGTCTTTCCATTGTTTTATACGGCTGATCCCTATGGGTTAGTTGGGTTAGTGATTTTGTTTGCTATTCTTATAAGGGATATGGAATTCAAAATGATTGAATTTCAAACGGTATGCATAGATTGGTTTTTGCTGATTTTAGATAACAATTTGAAAAAACGAAAGCGAAAGAATCTTGAGATAAATCGAGAACTTTTGAGATACAAGGAGCTCTTAGATCGCGGGGAGCGCGTGTTATCGGTTAAACTCAGATATCAAAAAATTAGATTATTCATTAACGATGTTCGTTCAGGGTTCTTTGATTTTTCTTTTAAGATTGCACGAAGTGCAAACAAGAAAAATAAATTAAGATTGAAGATATACAAAATGAACAATGGGGGGCGAAGTTCAGTCATCACCTATCCACTGGCTGTCCTTGTTTTTGTTGCTGCGGGTGCGTTGAAATTAAGCGGGGAACTGAAGGAGTATTTATTGATAGAAAATTCTAATGGAGAGTTATTAGAGTTGTCATTTATAGGTCCTGCAGAAAGCGATCTTCTATTGTTTTTCGATGGGGAGGATTTCGTTTTGCTCCCCTCCACCAATTTTTCGAAAATTTCTTCTAGCCCTATAACGTCACCAGAAGAGAGTTGATCTGATTGCTGCCCGCCAATCACTTCTTCCGCGTCCGCAACTCCTGCTCGCGCATGAGCATCTCGATCTGGTGGTCATAGGCCGCCCACATCACGCGGCGGCGTTTGGCGTCGATGTCTCGTTCGTGGTCGGTGATGTCTTTGCCCATCAGCCGCTCCATCGCGCGGAGTTGGTAGAACGGCACCACCCCCGCGACGAGGCGGCGGTGTTTGGTGATCCAGACGTGGGTGCCCATGCGGTCGATCCATTCGACATAGGCATTGGCGCGGGTGCGGAACGTGGTGAGCGACACTTTTTTGAACTGAGGCAACGGGTCGAGGTGCATTTGGGGCAAAACCTTCCATAAGGAATTCAAAATACGTCCTGTTTTGCGGAAAATCGGACTCTTTACGGGGTTTTGGCCCAGTAACGGACCGTGACGGTGCACGGTTAATACGTCCTGTATTTGCCTCAAACAGGTGCGATTAGGTTTACCAAAACGCTCCTAACGTCCCCTTACACAACCGTGCGGTGGGGGTGAGGCCACAAGATGTAGGGATTGACGCAGATCAACGCGGAGTGGCGTTAATATAAGTTAATCTCAACATATTGGCATTTGTTGACAGGAGGCATCCATGCTTCGCCTTGCATCTATTCTCTATTCGTTGATCGGCACCACCCTCGCGGGTTCGCTCGTTGTTGCAGCACTTACAATGGGTTACGACACGCTGAACCCCATCCTCATCGCGGCTGGCGTGGGCTTTGTCGCCGCTCTGCCCGTGACGTGGCTGGTCGCTAAAGCGATCCAGAACGCATAAATCTCGACGGAAATCAGTGGCATCGGCGTTTACCTATAAAGGAGACGCCAATGCCCACAGTTTATCTCCTTATTATCAGCGCTTTATCGGTCGCCGCCGTCTATTCGTCCTCAATAATCTAGGTTGAGGAACGTCCTGACCGCCAGTTCAAATTCCCGCGGTTTTTCCGCATGCAACCAATGCCCCGTTCCAGGGATTTTGGCAAAATGCGCGTTGGGGAATAACTCTTTGATTTTGTTTCGGTATTCGGGCAAAACATAGGTCGAATTTGCGCCTGACAGGAACAGCGTTTCGCCCTCAAACCGCTTGCCCGTGACATCAGGAAAGCCCAAAATCGCAGGCATATTCACCTCAAGCGCATCCAGATTGAGCTTCCAACGTTTCTCTTTTAAATCAAGGGATTGCAGGAAAAACGCCTGTAGCCCTTCGTCTAAATGCGCCAGCTGAGCCACCGCATCTTGCCGCTTTTCCACAATATTTAGATCAACAGCCCGCATCGCATCAATATTTTGTGTCTGCGTATGGCTATAAGCAATCGGCGCTATATCTGCCACAATCAGCCTGTTAACCTTTTCAGGGTAATTCAAAGCCACCATCATCGCCGATTTGCCACCCATCGAGTGACCGAGGATATTCCATTTTTTTTCAATGACTTCCGCGATGTCATCGGCCAGTTCGGGGTAGGTGTGGCTGTCGTTCCAAGGGCTGCTGCCGTGGTTGCGCATATCGACCGCCACGACCTCACGTTCATCTGAAAGACGTTTCGCGATCACACCCCAATTGCGGCCTGACCCGAAAAGTCCGTGTGCAATCAAGAGGTTCGGTTTGTCGGTCGGTTCGCCGTGGCGGATCGTGTTCAGCATAATCTTTCCCCAATTTGGCACAGGTATATCGACCGATAGGGCAAAGAAAAAGGGCCGCGACATTGTCGCGACCCCTTTGATCATGTAGCTCTGGTTGCCCTTAGAGGGTCGGGTAGAGCGGGAACTTTTCGCACAGGGCTTCGACTTCGGCTTTGACCTTAGCTTCGACCTCTGCGTTGCCGTCGGCGCCGTTTGCAGCCAGACCGTCGACAACCTCAACGATCCAGTCAGCGATCTGACGGAACTCTGCTTCTTTGAAGCCGCGGGTGGTGCCAGCTGGCGAACCCAGACGAACGCCCGAGGTTACGGTCGGTTTTTCAGGGTCAAACGGGATGCCGTTTTTGTTGCAGGTGATGTTTGCGCGACCCAGAGCGGCTTCGGTTTCGTTGCCTTTTACGCCTTTGGGGCGCAGGTCAACGAGCATCAGGTGGCTGTCGGTGCCGCCAGTTACGATGTCGAGGCCACCTTTCATCAGCTGGTCTGCGAGCGCCTGAGCGTTTGCAACAACCTGCTTCTGATACTCTTTGAATTCGGGGCGCAGTGCTTCACCGAATGCAACCGCTTTGCCTGCGATGACGTGCATCAGCGGGCCACCCTGAATACCCGGGAAGATCGCCGAGTTCAGTTTCTTTGCGATGGCTTCGTCGTTGGTGACGATCATGCCGCCGCGCGGACCACGGAGGGTCTTGTGGGTAGTTGTGGTAGCAACGTGTGCATGCGGGAACGGCGACGGGTAGAGGCCAGCAGCCACGAGACCCGCAAAGTGTGCCATGTCGACGAGGAGGTATGCGCCAACGCTGTCTGCGATTTCGCGCATTTTAGCGAAGTCGATGATGCGCGGGATAGCCGAGCCACCTGCGATGATCATCTTCGGCTGGTGTTCGGTGGCAAGAGCTTGGATCTGGTCGTAGTCGATCTGGCTGTCTTGCTGGCGAACGCCGTATTGGATCGCGTTGAACCATTTGCCCGACTGGTTCGGCTTTGCGCCATGGGTCAGGTGGCCGCCTGCGTCGAGCGACATGCCGAGGATGGTGTCACCCGGCTGGAGGAGGGCTTGGAACACGCCTTGGTTCGCTTGCGAACCAGAGTTCGGCTGAACGTTTGCGAATTCACAGTTGAACAGCTGTTTTGCGCGTTCGATCGCGAGGGTTTCAGCGATGTCTACGTATTCGCAGCCGCCGTAGTAACGCTTACCAGCATAACCTTCGGCGTATTTGTTGGTCATGACAGAGCCTTGGGCTTCCATCACAGCTTTGGATACGATGTTTTCCGAAGCGATCAGTTCGATCTCGTGGCGCTGACGGCCCAATTCAGAGCGGATCGCAGCAAAAAGATCGGGGTCACGGGTTTCAAGGCTTTCGGTGAAAAAACCAGCGTCGGTGGCAGTCATACGCACGTCCTCAGAGTAGGAGTTTTGATTGAGTGTTGTTTAGGGGTTCTAGCGGCGCGGGGAAAGTCGCGAAAACGTCATAATCATCATGAAAGCGAAGCAAAGGCGGGAAAGGGGGCCATGATCGGGGATATTTTCGCGCATAGGCAACTTTGGCGGTGCAGGGCGACGGTTCCTTTGCTACCCATTGATCATTGACCGGAGGGGACAATGACGAAAATTGCCTTTGTTGCCAGTGATGCACCCACCGCCCAGAATGCTCTGGAGCGTCTTTTGGCGCGTTATAAATCGGTGCCCGTCGAAGAGGCTGAGGTCATCGTCGCCTTGGGCGGGGATGGGTTCATGTTGCAGACCTTGCACGGGACGGAACATCTGGACCTGCCTGTTTACGGGATGAACCGTGGCACGGTCGGCTTTTTGATGAACGAATACCACGAGGACGATCTGTTGTTCCGTCTCGCCGCTGCGGAGGAAGAGCAGTTCAACCCGCTTTCCATGACCGCAGAGACCAATGATGGCAAAGTTCATCATGCGCTGGCGATTAACGAGGTGTCGCTCTTGCGCGAAGGGCCTCAGGCGGCGCGTTTGCGGATCACGGTCGATGGAAAGCTGCGGATGGCCGAATTGGTCTGTGATGGTGCGCTGCTTGCCACGCCCGCGGGGTCCACGGCCTATAACTATTCCGCCCACGGTCCGATTTTGCCGATTGGTGCGGATGTGCTGGCCTTGACGGCTGTGGCTGCGTTCCGTCCACGGCGGTGGCGCGGGGCGTTGTTGCCGAAATCGGCTGAGGTTCAGTTCGATGTGATCGACCCTAAAAAGCGTCCCGTGATGGCGGACGCGGATGGGCGGTCGGTGCGGGATGTTGCGCGGGTCCGGATTAAGACGGCGACGGATGTGGTGCACCGCATCATGTTCGACCCAGGCCACGGATTAGAGGAACGTCTGATCCAAGAACAGTTCGTATAGAGTAAGAAAAGGCGGCAGGATGATCCTACCGCCTTTGTCTATTGGTCTGTCGGTCGATTACGACTTCGCATAGCCCATCGGGATCAGAGCCGCGCGGATTTCATCCAAGATCGCAGGATCGTCGATGGTCGCGGGCATCTTGAACTCATCGCCGTCCGCGATTTTCACCATCGTCGCGCGCAGGATTTTGCCCGAACGGGTTTTCGGCAGGCGATCCACCACGGTTGCGAGTTTGAACGCAGCCACTGGGCCGATCTGGTCACGGACGAGTTTGACGACTTCTTTGATGATTTCATCGTGCGGGCGGTTGCAGCCCGAGTTGAGGCAGAGGAAGCCCATTGGTAACTGACCTTTGAGGTCGTCACCAACACCGATCACGGCGCATTCGGCCACGTCAGGGTGCGAGGCGAGCACTTCTTCCATCGCGCCAGTCGACAGGCGGTGGCCTGCCACGTTGATCACGTCATCGGTGCGGGCCATGATGTAGAGGTAGCCGTCCTCGTCCTTCATCCCTGCATCGCCCGTTTCATAGTAACCGGGGAAGGTGTTCAGGTAGGACTTGCGGAAACGTTCTTCGGCGTTCCACAGGGTCGGCAGTGTGCCCGGAGGCAGAGGGAGTTTCACCGCAATCGCGCCGAGCTCTCCGTCTGGGACAGGGTGACCAGCATCGTCGAGGATCTGCACATCATAGCCCGGCATAGGAACGGTCGGGGAGCCGATTTTAACAGGGAGCGCTTCGATCCCCGCGGGGTTGCCCGCGATGGTCCAGCCGGTTTCGGTCTGCCACCAGTGGTCATAGACAGGCACGCCCAGCACATTTTGCGCCCAGACGATGGTGTCAGGGTCAGCGCGTTCCCCAGCGAGGTAGAGGGCACGCAGGCAGGAGGTGTCGTATTTCTTAATGAACTCGCCCTTCGGATCTTCGCGTTTGATCGCGCGGAACGCGGTCGGTGCGGTAAAGAACGAACGGACGTTGTGTTCTTGGATCACGCGCCAGAAGGTGCCAGCGTCGGGGGTGCCGACAGGTTTGCCTTCAAAGACGATGGTGGTGTTGCCGTGCACCAGCGGACCGTAGGTGATGTAAGAGTGACCTACGACCCAACCCACGTCCGATGCAGCCCAGAACACATCACCCGGATCGACGTTATAGATGTTCTTCATCGTCCAGTTCAGCGCGACCAGATGGCCTGCGGTCGGACGAACGACGCCTTTGGGCTGACCTGTGGTGCCCGAGGTGTAGAGGATGTAGGCGGGGTGGTTGCCCTCAACAGGGACACATTCCGCAGGCTCAACACCGAATTGGAAGCCGTGCCAGTTAAAGTCACGACCTGGGATCAGTTCTGCGACTTCTTGTTCTCGCTGGAAAATAACGCAGAAGTCGGGCTTGTGAGTGGCTTGTTCGATGGCACCGTCGAGGAGCGGTTTGTAGTGCACAACGCGGTTCGGTTCCAAACCACAGGATGCCGCGATGATCGCTTTGGGTTTCGCGTCGTCGATCCGAACAGCCAGTTCGTGCGCCGCAAAACCACCGAACACGACCGAGTGGATCGCGCCAATACGGGCGCAGGCCAGCATCGCCTCAAGAGCTTCGGGGATCATCGGCATGTAGATGATGACGCGGTCGCCTTTTTCGATGCCTTTGGCACGAAGCGCACCAGCAAGCGATGCCACACGATTGCGTAGTTCGACGTAAGAGATCGACCGTTTGGTGTGAGTGATCGGGCTGTCATAGATGATCGCAGCCTGCTCGCCGCGACCTGCCTCTACGTGGCGGTCAACGGCGTTGTAGCAGGTGTTGACCTTTGCATCCGAGAACCATTCGTAAATCGGAGCGTTGTCATCAAACAGTGCCTTGGTCGGAGCCTCGACCCAGTCGATTGCCTTGGCCTGTTCCATCCAGAACCCTTCGGGATCAGATTTCCAGCTGTCGTATACGTCTTTGTAGGTCATAAGAGCTCCTCCTCTTGCTTGGGTAATGGTCTAAGCGAGAGGGGATCAGGCAAGCAACAATGTTAGCGTCCAGAGCGACGCTTTGGCGCAAAAAATTTGCAGAAAAGGGGTGTTGTGGGTTGCAAATTTTTGCAAACTTTACAGAAATATACGGATTTCGGTAAAAATAGGCGAGGTTTGCAAAGTTTGGTGTCAGATTTTGTAAATCTGTCTTTGCAGAGATTCTAGCTGTGGCGCCCCTGTTGCCAAGAGCGCCACAACCCGATTTTAGCCGTAGTGCGACACTGGCGTGCCCGCGATTGCCGACATGTTCAGCAGGCCGCGTGCTGTGATCGACGGGGTGACGATGTGGGCGCGGTTGCCCATGCCCATCAGGATCGGGCCGACCTCAAGACCGCCGCCTTTCATTTTGAGAATATTGCGCACACCAGAGGCCGCGTCAGAGTTTGCAAAGATCAGCACGTTGGCCGAACCCTTCATGCGGCTCTGCGGGAAGATGCGTTCGCGCAGTTCAGGATCGAGCGCTGCGTCGATGTGCATTTCGCCCTCATAGCAGAAATCACGTGTCTCTGCGTCCAAGAGCGCCATCGCGGCCCGCATCCGACGACCCGAGTCAATGTCGAGGCTACCGAACTGCGAATGAGAACAGAGCGCGATGTTCGGCGTGATGCCAAAGCGTTTTGCGTGGCGTGCAGCACCGATCACGGTTTTTGCGATCTGCGCGGGGGTCGGTTCAGGGTGCAGGTGGGTGTCTGCGATGAACAGCGGGCCGTCCTCAAGGATCATCATCGACAGAGCGGCGGTCGGTTCATGTCCGTCGCGGCCCAGAACTTGGGTCACGTAGTTGAGGTGCCAAAGGTATTGACCAAAGGTGCCGCAGATCATGCTGTCGGCCTCGCCACGCTGCACCATGATCGCCGCAATCGCGGTGGTGTTGGTGCGCATGATGGCCTTTGCCAGATCGGGCGTGACGCCCTGACGTTCCATTAGGCTGTGGTAGGTGGTCCAGTAGTCGTAGTAGCGCGGATCGTTTTCGGGGTTCACGATCTCAAAATCGACCTGCGGACGGATTTTCAAGCCAGCGCGTTCACACCGGCGTTCGATGACTTCGGGACGACCAATGAGGATCGGGGTCTCTGTGGTTTCTTCGAGAACGGCCTGAGCGGCGCGCAGAACGCGTTCGTCTTCGCCCTCGGAGAATACGATGCGGCGCGACGCAGTGCGGGCGGCTTCGAAGACGGGGCGCATGAGGAGCGCGGATTTAAAGACCGACCCGTCGAGGCGTTTCTTATACTCCGCCATATCGTCGAGCGGGGTTTTCGCAACGCCAGTTTCCATCGCCGCCTTTGCCACGGCAGAGGCCACAACGCCCATAAGACGCGGGTCGAACGGTTTCGGGATCAGGTAATCTGCGCCAAAGGTGAGCTTTTCACCTTGGTACGCAGCAGCGGCTTCGGCGCTGGTGGTTGCGCGGGCGAGGGCGGCGATGCCTTCAACGCAGGCGATCTGCATTTCGTCGTTGATCTCTGTCGCGCCCACGTCGAGGGCACCGCGGAAGATGAACGGGAAGCAGAGCACGTTATTGACTTGGTTCGGGTAGTCCGAACGGCCTGTCGCGATGATCGCATCAGGCGAGGCTTCGCGGGCGAGGTCAGGCAGAATTTCTGGTGTCGGGTTTGCCAGTGCAAAGACGATTGGGCGGGTCGCCATTTTCTTGACCATCTCGGGTTTCAGGACACCCGGACCAGACAGGCCAAGGAACAGGTCCGCGCCTTCGATCACCTCGTCCAGTGTACGCAGGTCAGAGGCCTGAGCGTAGGCTTCTTTCTGCGGGGTCATTTCTTCAGTGCGGCCCTGATAGACCAGACCCGCGATGTCGCAGAGCCATACGTTTTCACGCTTCACGCCAAGTTTCAGGAGCATGTTAAGGCAGGCAATACCTGCTGCGCCGCCGCCTGTAGAGACGACCTTAATGTCTTCGAATTTCTTGCCTGCGACGTGCAGCGCGTTGGTGGCAGCAGCACCCACAACAATCGCGGTGCCGTGCTGGTCGTCGTGGAACACAGGAATGTTCATGCGTTCGCGGCAGATCTTTTCGACGATGAAGCAATCAGGCGCTTTGATGTCTTCGAGGTTGATCGCACCAAAGGTCGGTTCGAGCGAACAGACAATCTCGGCCAGTTTGTAGGGATCGGGTTCGTTCAGTTCGATGTCGAAACAGTCGATGTTCGCGAACTTCTTAAAGAGAACCGCCTTGCCTTCCATAACGGGCTTGGACGCCAAGGCACCGATATTGCCAAGGCCCAGAACTGCCGTGCCGTTTGTCACAACACCAACAAGGTTGCCGCGCGAGGTATAAGCGCGCGCGGTTTCCGCGTCGGCCTTGATCTCCAGACAGGCTTCGGCCACGCCGGGGCTGTAGGCGCGGGCAAGGTCACGTCCGTTTGCCAGAGGTTTGGTTGCGCGGATTTCCAGTTTCCCCGGTTTCGGGAACTGGTGGTAGTCCAGCGCTGCCTGACGCAGGTTGTCCTTGCTCTTGTCGGTCATGTGGTCATTCCTTTTTAGTTTAGCGTTAAACTAAATTTTCTGTTGGTCCAAGGCCTCCATACAGGGGATTGACCTCTCGTTGCAAACCTTATCGGCTGATATAGGCGGTATTTAAGTCATAGCGCTTGCAACCGTCCGCTTCGCGCTGCACATTTTACCAAACGATCAAAGAGGGTCCTATGTCGTTGCTCGATCATGCCAAAGCCGTTCGCGAAAATGCCTATGCGCCCTATTCCAATTTTAAGGTAGGCGCGGCGGTCCAGACAGCGAGCGGGACGATCTATACAGGCGTCAACGTTGAAAATGTCGCCTACCCCGAAGGCACCTGCGCCGAAGCGGGCGCTATTGCGGCCATGTGTGCGGCGGGTGACCGCAAGATTGTTGAGGTCGCGGTGATCGCCGATAGCCCAACCCCTGTGACGCCTTGTGGCGGATGCCGTCAGAAAATTGCAGAATTTGCGCAGCCTGACACGATCGTGCGGATGTATACGACGGGTGGGGCGCAGCTGGATATGACCGTGGCGCAGTTACTGCCTGGTGTGTTCACCGCAGATCATATGGCCAATACCTAAAATGGACGCCCGCGCAATCATTGCCAAAGTTCGCGACCGCCAGTCGCCTACGACCGAAGAGCTTCGGTGGTTTGCCAATGGGCTTGCCTCTGGCGCGGTGTCGGACGCGCAGGCGGGGGCCTTTGCGATGGCGGCGCTGTTGAATGGGCTGGGCGAAGAGGGGCGGATTGCTCTGACGCTCGGTATGCGCGATTCTGGTGATGTGCTGAAATGGCGGATGGATGGTCCAGTGATGGACAAACATTCGACGGGCGGCGTCGGGGATTGCGTGTCGTTGATCCTCGCACCAGCGCTGGCGGCCTGTGGTGTGTTGGTTCCGATGATCTCTGGTCGGGGGCTGGGGCATACGGGCGGCACATTGGACAAAATGGAAGCCATCCCCGGTGTGACGGCCCAGATTTCCGAGGCAGAGTTGCGCCGCATCGTGGCCAAGGTCGGCTGTGCGGTCGTAGGTGCCACGGGGTCAATCGCGCCAGCGGACAAGCGGCTCTATGCGGTGCGGGACGTGTGCGCGGCGGTGGAAAGCGTCGACCTGATCACCGCGTCGATCCTGTCCAAGAAATTGGCGGCAGGGCTAGAGGGGCTGATCCTCGACGTGAAAGTCGGCACGGGTGCGTTCATGAAAACGCCAGACGAGGCGCGGGCCTTGGCGCGGTCGTTGGTGGATACGGCGAACGGGGCAGGGTGCCCGACGGCCGCGATGATCACCGATATGAACGAACCGCTCGCGCCGACATTGGGCAATGCTCTCGAGGTTGCGACGTGTTTGGAGGTGATGGGCGGTGATCGGCTCGCGGCACCTCGGCTCTTTGATCTGACGGTCGCGCTGGGCGGGCGGCTTTTGGCGCTGGCTGGCGGGGCCGAAGGTGAGGGCGAAGAGAAAATCCGCGCTTCGATCGAAAGCGGTGCCGCGATGGATCGCTTTGCCCAGATGGTGTTCGAGATGGGCGGACCGCCCGACATGGATAAGGACTGGCGCACCCATTTGCCTAATGCGCCGATTGTGGTTCCTGTGCCCGCGCCCGAGGCTGGAATGGTCTCTGGCTGGAATGGTCAGGCACTTGGCCTCACCGTTGTAGGATTGGGCGGCGGACGTCAGGTTGAGACGGATAAGGTCGATCCTGCGGTCGGTCTGTCGGCTGCGATCCCGCTGGGTCGTGAGGTGCAAAAGGGCGATCCGATTGCCTTTGTCCACGCGCGGCGAGACGACGATGCGGTGCGTGCGGTGGCCGAGGTTCAAGCGGCGGTATCGATTGGCGGGACGGACCCTGATCACCCCTTGGTGCATGAAAGGATCGACCCATGAGCCGTGCGTTTCTGGTCGTGATCGACTCTGTCGGGATTGGTGGCGCGCCCGATGCGGACAGCTATTTCAACGATGGGCGGCCTGATACGGGCGCGAATACCGTTGGCCATATCGCGCAGGCGATGGCGGCGGCGGGGAAACCGTTGCAGGTCGGGACCTTGGATGCGCTGGGATTGGGCGCGGCGTTGCGGTTGGCCTCTGGACTAGAGGTCGAAGGTCTAGGCGCTGACCCCGTGGGCGCGTGGGCCGCAGCGAGCGAGGTGTCCAAGGGCAAAGATACGCCGTCAGGTCACTGGGAATTGGCGGGCGTGCCTGTGCCGTGGGACTGGGGCTATTTCACAGACCACGAGAATTCGTTCCCTGAGGCTGTGATTGCCGAGGTCTGTAAGGTTGCGGGCGTTGATGGGATTTTGGGCAATTGCCACGCCTCTGGCACCGAAATCATCGCCCGCCTTGGGGCGGAGCATCTGCGGACGGGCTATCCGATCTGTTATACCTCTGCTGACAGCGTGTTTCAGATCGCAGCGCATGAAGAGGCGTTTGGTCTAGAGCGGTTGTTGGACCTCTGTAAAGGCATCGCGCCGATGCTGCACGAGATGAAAATCGGGCGCGTGATTGCGCGGCCTTTTGTAGGTAAGGTCGGCGCCTTTGCCCGCACCGCAAACCGCAAGGATTTCGCGATTGAACCGCCTGCGCCGACACTCTGCGATTGGGTGCAGGGCGCTGGGCGGCATGTCTACGCCGTTGGTAAAATTGGAGATATTTTCTCTATGCGGGGCATCAATGAGGTTCGAAAGGGCCGCGATGATGTGCTGATGGGGCATCTGTCCGATCTGGTCGATGAGGCGGTTGATGGATCGCTGACCTTTGCCAATTTGGTCGAGTTCGACAGCGAATACGGGCACCGTCGGGATGTGGCAGGATATGCGGCGCACCTTGAATGGTTTAGCGTTAAACTAAATGAGATTTTGCCGCGACTGCGTGAGGGCGACCTGCTGGTTGTCACCGCCGATCACGGCAATGATCCGACATGGACAGGCACCGATCACACCCGTGAACGAGTGCCCGTTTTGATCCACGGACTTGGGCCGCGCGCGCTGGGGCACATCGGGTTCTCCGACGTGGCCGCGACGATTGCCGCCCATCTGGGTGTTCCCGCCCAAGGCACAGGAAAATCAGTGATATGAGCTATAAATCCACCCCAAAGGTCGAGCTTCACCTCCATTTCGAAGGGGCTGCACCACCTGATTTCATTCGCCAATTGGCGTTTGAACAAAAGGTCGATTTGTCCAAGATTTTCAATGAGGACTGCAGCTATAAATACCGCGACTTTGACCATTTCCTTGAGGTCTATGAGGCGGCGACCTCGGTTCTGAAAACACCAGAGCATTTTGCGCGGCTCTGCTCTGCGGTGCTAGAACGCAGCGCGGAAAACGGTGTGGTCTATTGCGAGACGTTCCTGTCGCCCGATTTCTGCGGTGGCGCGGATGTGAGCGCGTGGCGCGAATATTTGCACGCGATTGAAGAAGCGGCGGCGAAGGCTGACCGCGACATGGGCATTACGCTGCGTGGGATCGTGACGCCGATCCGCCATTTCGGACCTGAACAGGCGAAAAAGGCGGCGCTCTGTGCGGCTGAGACGAAGGGTGACTTTATCGTCGGGCTTGGCATGGGTGGGGCAGAGATGATGCACCGCCCTGGTGATTTCGCTTATTCGTTCGATATGGGCCGCGAGGCTGGGCTGCGGCTGACCTGTCATGCGGGCGAATGGGGTGGGCCAGATATGGTGGCTGACACCATCCGCGATCTAAAGGTTGAACGCATTGGCCACGGCATCAACGCGATCAAGGACCGCAAATTGGTGGACGATATCGCTGAGGCGGGGATCGTTCTGGAGGTCTGTCCAGGGTCGAACGTGTTCCTCGGCGCGTCGGGCCAGTGGGCGGATCACCCGATCAAACCGCTCCGCGATGCGGGCGTTAAGGTCACCGTGTCCACCGATGACCCGCCGTTTTTCCACACCACTATGACCAAAGAATACGACATGCTGGCCCAGACTTTTGGCTGGGGTGACGACGACTTTGCCGAATTGAACAAGACCGCGATTGAGGCTGCGTTCTGCGATGCAGCCACCCGCGACATCATCATCAAACGATTGGAGACTGCCCAATGACCGACCATCTGACTGTTGTGGATCACCCGCTGGTTCAACACAAACTGACATTGATGCGCGAGTCCCGCACGTCCACGGCGCAGTTCCGTCAGTTGCTGCGCGAAATTTCCCTGCTGCTGGCCTATGAGGTGACGCGCGGGCTGCCGATGACCACGCGGACGATTGAAACACCGATGTGCAGCATGGAGGCCCCGCAGATCGAGGGTAAGAAGCTCGCGCTGGTGTCGATCCTGCGGGCGGGCAACGGGTTGCTGGACGGTATTCTAGAGCTGATCCCTGCGGCACGTGTGGGCTTTGTCGGGCTTTATCGTGATGAGGAAACGCTGCAGCCTGTGCAGTATTACTTCAAAGTGCCAACCCAGCTAGAGGATCGCACGGTGATTGTCGTTGATCCGATGTTGGCGACGGGGAACTCTTCGGCGGCGGCGATTGACCTGATCAAACAGGCGGGCGCTAAGGATATTCGGTTCCTCTGCTTGCTCGCTGCACCCGAAGGGGTTGAGCGGATGAAGGAAGCGCATCCTGACGTTCCGATCGTGACAGCATCGGTAGATGAGCGTCTGAATGACCATGGATATATTGTTCCGGGTCTAGGGGATGCGGGTGACCGCATGTTTGGCACAAAATAATGGGCGCAAACTAGCGTTAAGCGGGTGCAGACTCTTTACAGGTTCACCGATCTGCGGCATTGTCACCGTTAATTAATGGGGACATTCATGTCGGATTTTCGTTTTATTGCAGCTGTCGTTGTTGGTCTTGCCGTTCAATCGCAAGGCGTACTGGCCGATACACTTCCTGCGGAAATCCCACCCGCGTCCTTTACGGGTAACCAATACGTCGACAGCAAGGGCTGTGTGTTCATTCGTGCGGGCCTTGCGGGGTCGGTGAATTGGGTGCCGCGTGTAAACCGTGATCGCAAGCAATTGTGCGGGTTTGAACCGTCGATTGGGGGTCGCGTTGCGTCACCGCTGCCTGCGGATGTGCCGATCATCGGTGTGAGCGAACCGACGACCACTGTTGCGGCTGCGGCGCCTGCTGTTGTGGCACCTGCTGCGACCCGTGATCCGATCCAGACTGTTGCGTCGATTGGCGTGTCCCCGCGTGTCGTCGCGCCTGCACCTGGGCCCGTCGTTGCGACGCCGCAAGTGACACGGCCAGAGCCGCGCCGTGTGACCTTGGCTGAGATTTGTCAGGGGCAGAGTGGGATTTTGGCGGGCTATGTGAACGCAGCAAACGGTCAACCGATCAACTGCGGTCCAGCGCGTCCTGTCGCGGTTGCCACTGTCGCGCCGACAATGGTGCCTTCGGTAGGAGCGTCTGCCTGTCCGTCGATTGGACAAGCCTATCTGACGGGCGGCGCGGGCATGACTGTCCGCTGTGGTCCGCAGACCCAAACCATTTCGCGCTACAGCAACCGCGTTCCAGCGAGCAATCCGATTGCGGTCAACACCACCGCGGCAAGCGGCGTATCGACAACGACCTATGTGCCGCGTCAGCCTGCCATGGCTGCGCCTGTTGTCTCGGTCCCGACCGTGACCGTTCCCGCCCCCGCTGTGCGGTCGAGCGGCTGCAATTTTGACAGCGTGAGTGCGCAATATGCAGGGGGCGCTGGCGTCCGCTGCACCCCGCAACAACAGTCCCCATCGGCCAGCCGTTATGTGACGAGCGCTGTGGGTGTGGACGCGACACGTGCGACTTCGATGGTGACGGGGAGCGGGTTGTTCGGGCCTGTTGTGCCCGCATCGAACCCAGTGGGCGTGAGCAGCGTTGGACCTTACTCTCCACCCGAAGGGTATATCGGCGCGTGGACGGACGGTCGTTTGAACCCGCAGCGTGGTTTGACTAGCTACTAAGCCGCAGGGATTAGTTCCCACAGATCCCTTGCAACGCGACCCAATCGCCATCTGACAAGATCAGTGGCGCTTGAGATGGGTCCACCGGATCGGCCTCGATTAGGTCGAGCGTGCGTTCCCCTGTGATGTCCAAGGCAAAAGCGAAGGGTTTCGTGGAAACCTCTGCGTCAGCGAAGGCCTTGATCAGGCTATCGGTCGAGATGGGTGGGGTTTTGTCCGTGACGGCGATTTCGGCATAATCGCGCAGGGTCGCGCTGCTCATGTCGCCTGTTGTCAGCAGTTGGAAAGTCGCCTGAATGCCCGAGGTTTTCATCAGGTGCCCCAATGGGTCGTCGGACTGACGCGCCAATTCGGCGGCGATTAGGAACCCTGTGGGGACGCCCGGGTCCTCGTAATCTTCGACGAGGGCGCGGTTCATCAGGATGATCCCGCCAGGCAGGGCGAGGGTGGTTGCGATGCCTTCGGGGACAATGAGCACACGCACATCACTGTCAGCGCCCAATGCGCGATCTTTGAGCCGTTCGAGGGCTTGGATACCACGAGGGCTGCGGCAGACGGAGCCCGTCAGTCGCTGCACATGCCCCAAGAGCGTCGCGCCAATCGACGCGCGGCTAGCTTGAGACACCGCAGAGAGCGTGTGAGTGCGCAGCGCGGAGGGCAGCCACAGAACGCCCAAGGCCAGCACCGCAGCGATGGAAAAGGACAGGCCCGCACCGCGCAGACGCCCCGGTTTCGGACGGCGTTTGGAGAGCGCTTTGCGCACCTTTTCAATCGCTTCGATCATCAGTTCGTCGTCGATTTCCAGCGTTTCATCACCGCTGTCGTCGGGCGCAAAGAGGGCAGGCACTTCGTTAGGGTTCAGCCGTTCAATCGCGGGGAGGGACCAGTGGGTCAGAGGCCGATTGGCCGTATCGCGGATGATCAATGTGGCATCGCCAAAGCACACAGCCACCTCGCGGCGCTGTGCCTGTCCGTCGGCCCGCCAAAGGCCCAAACTTTCTAACCGAGTATACTGTTTAAGTGCTGTCATCTGCTCTTATTCTATTTTGCGTCACTTTAACCTGTCCCAGCGATATTGGATAGGGCGGACAATCGGACAAAATTTGATCAAATATGTCGCTAGGGGACAAGTCAGGTCGTTTTAGGTTTTGCATAACCCTAGCAACAGTTTGAGGGATATTTATGACTGCACTCTCTGCCTCATCGCACAACCGCGCTGGATTGGCCGCCTTCCTGATCATGTCCGCAATGGCGTGGTTCGGTTTGATTGATAACTTCGTACGTTTGGTCGCCGAAGAGGCAGGGTTGTGGCAGTTCCAATTGTTGCGCGGTGTGGTCGCATTGGCGGGATTGGGCGCGATTTCGTTGGTGACGGGCTATAGCCTCAAACCCAAGCGGCGGCGGAATGTCTATGCGCGCTCTGTGGTGTCATCGGGGGCGCTGGTTCTGTACTTTGCCTGCCTCGGCATCATGCCCATCGCCCAAGCCGTTGCGGGTCTCTTTACCTCTCCGATCTGGGTGATCCTGATTTCGGTGGTGTTCTTTGGCGAAAAGGTCGGGCCACGGCGCATTTTTGCGGTGGTGATCGGCTTTACCGGTGCTGTTTTGGCCTTGGGCGGCGGGGCAGGGGAGCTGTCATTGGTCAGTCTGCTGCCGATCCTTGCGGGGGCGGCATATGCCATGGGGAATATGGCGACGCGCCGTTGGTGCGAGGGCGAAACGACGCTTTCGCTTTTGACGGGCTACACGGTGATGATCACGATCTGGGGCGCGGTTGGGCTAATGATTGTGACGTGGATGGCGGTGCCGGATGTGGGTGGCCCTGCGGGTTATGTGACCCGTGGATGGGTTGCGCCCGTGGGGATGTTCCTCGGCCTGATCGTTTTGCATGGCTTTGGGTCGCTCTTGGGCGTGGGGCTGACCATTCGGGCGTATCAAGCCGCAGACGCCACATTCGTATCGGTGTTTGAAAACACGCTTCTGGTCTTTGCGACGATCTGGGCGTCGATCCTCTGGGGCGAATTTCCGACACCGCTGATGATTGTGGGGCTGATCATGATTGCGACCTCTGGGGTGATCATCGCGATCCGTACAGACTCGCCCCCGATGGCAAGAACCGATAACATCGTGGAATGATAATTTCCCACGGTCGTCGCTATATCTTTGTCCATATCCCGAAAACTGGGGGCACCTCCATGGCGCTGGCGCTTGAGGCGCGGGCGATGGCGGATGACGTGTTGATTGGCGATACACCCAAGGCGATCAAGCGGCGGCGTCGGTTGCGCGGGGTAGAGGTGTCAGGGCGTCTGTGGAAGCATTCTCGCCTCGCCGATATCGAAGGATTGGTCACGCGCGAGCAGATGGCGGAGTATTTCACCTTTACGCTGGTGCGTAACCCTTGGGATCGGATGGTGAGTTATTACCATTGGTTGCAAGGTCAGAAGTTCGAGCATCCCGCTGTGACACTGGCAAAGACCACGGATTTCACGGGGTTCATGGCCCATCCGCATACCCATGCGAGCCTCAAATCATCGCCCTTTGACAGCTACATGCGGGATACCGCAGGGGTTGAGCATTGCAACGCCTACATCCGGATCGAACATTTGGGGGAGGATTTGGCGGGTTTGTCAGATCACCTTGAATTTGTGCCAGAAATTCCCGTGGTGAACACGTCAAAGCGCGAAAAAGATTGGCGCGGATACTACGACGAATCAACCAAAGCGGTCGTGGAATCGCTCTGCGCTGCGGACATCGAACGCTTTGGATATCGGTTCGGTTGTTGAGGGATTTCGGTGAAATCCTAGGGTGCGCCCCCAGTATTTTCGCATATCCCCGAACAATGCCCCAATTAAACCATGATCCGTCCCAAACTCTGACGCGGGAATAGGTGAATTCTTCTTTAACGGGAGTGCAGAAGGTGCTCCGACCGCGAAGGAAGACGCAAATGTATGCTTGGAACGACAAAAGCTGGACAAACGCCCATGCCGCTCTCGGCCATGATGCGACCCTTTCCGATGTAGATCACGGGATGCTGGCTGGCACCCGCGTTGCGACCGCGATGGGCTGGCGTCGGGTTGAGGCGATCTGCGAAGGCGATCAAGTGCTGACCTTTGACGGTGGTTTGCAGACCGTTGTGGCGGTGCGCCGTCAGGTGATCTTTGCTGGTGAAACCGCAGCGGCTATTGAAGACTGGCCGATGTTGGTTCCCGCTGGTGCACTGGGCAACCGAGAAGAGATGCGTATCCCCGCCCGTCAGGCTGTTCTGATCGAAAGCGATACCGCCGAGGACGTGTTCGGTGATCCCTTTGCGCTGATCCCTGTAGCGTCTCTCGAAGGCTTCCGTGGCATCACACCGTCCCGCCCTGCCGACCGTATCGAAATCGTTACCCTGCACTTTGCTGGCGACGAGATCGTATTCGCGAACACAGGTGCATTGTTCTACTGCCCCAAAGCGACTGACATCCTGTCGGATCTCTTTGACAAGGGTGAGCCGTGCTATTCGGTGCTGTCGCAAGAGCAAGCCGATCTGTTGGTCAGCTTCCTTGAACTCGAGAGCGAAACCTATGGTTCGGTCGCTCCGACGCGCGCCCATCTGGCGGCCTGAGTCGAAGCTGTAGGGCGCCGACACAGCTGATATTCACTCTAAAGGTGCGCTAATCTGAATATTCGCGCACCTTTAGAGTGTATTTCGTCAAAATATCGACAAATTCACCGAGATTTGCATTCAAAAGGATAGGGTATCTTAAACCTTAGGTAATTTTGATATATCCACGCGGTCAGCAGATAATGCTATGTTGTTTCGCTGGAGTTTCGAATGGGTTTCCTGTTTCTACTGTTGGGTGCTGCGGCCGCAAGTGGTCTCGTGCTCCCTGAGCTATTGGGGCAGACAGACGGTGATAATGCACCGGCTGACGAGCAAACCGACGACCTCGCGGCGACTACTGATCTTTCCAGCTTCTTTGACGATCTGATCACGCTGACCAACGAAGGCAGCGCTGATGGCGGCGAAGGTGACGATACAATCGTTGCTGAAACCAACGACGACGAAGATGACTACACCAACGAAGACGTGGTCTACAGCTTTGACATTAGCGGTGGCAACGGCAACGACGACATCACCCTAGACGGCGCGGCAGAGCAGGACGGTCTGGACAGCACCAACACCGTCGATGCGGGCGCAGACGACGACACTGTGGTGCTTAAGGGCGATTTTGGGTCGCATGTGGATGAGCTCGACCTCGGCGCGGGCGACGATAGCGTCACACTGGGCTACGGTTCGATCGTTGAGAGCCTGACCTTGGGCGCGGGTGCGGATGTGGTCGTGATGGGCGACATCGCGACTGAGGCTACGATTGAGGACTTTGATCCCGAAGAAGACGTTCTCGTCTTTGATCTGGGTCTGACCCACATCACCGAAGACAACATCGACGACTTCCTTGGCTTCAAAGAGGACGACGACGGTCTGATGGTCACTGTGACCGACGACTGGAGCGGCGAGATTTATTCGATGGTCTACCTCAAAGGTCTGACCATGGCGGACGTTCCCGCGCTGACCTTCGCTTACGCATAAGCAGAAAGTTTTCAGATAGAGAAAGGGCGGGGAATTTCCCCGCCCTTTGTTGTTTTAGGCTGCTTGCTCTGCAGCGAAGCGGTTGTAGAACTCTTGGCCCTTATCCGCCATTTCACGCAGCAACGCGGGGCAGGCAAAGCGGTCGCCGTAGGTTTCGGTCAATTGATCACAGACCTCTGCCGCATAAGGCGTGCCGATGATGTCGAGCCAGCTGAACGGACCGCCAGACCACGGAGCAAAGCCCCAGCCGAGGATCGCGCCCACGTCACCTTCGCGGATGTCTTCGAGAACGCCTTCTTCGAGCGCGCGGACCGCTTCTAGGACCTGAGCGAAGAGCAGGCGGTGCTGAACCGTGTGTAGGTCTGGCTGTTCGTCGGCCACAGGGTATTGCGCGGCGAGGCCCGTCCAGAGGCCCTGACGTTTGCCTTTCTCGTCGTAGGCATAGAAACCAGCCGCGGATTTGCGACCCAGACGGCCTTCGTCGGCCATCCAGAACAGAACCGCGTCCACAGCGCCATCGGGGTAGGCGTCGCCCATTGCGGCTTTGGTTGCTTTGGCGATTTTGACGCCGAGGTCGATGGAGGTTTCATCCACCAACTGCAGCGGGCCGAGCGGCATACCGACCAGTTTCGCGGCGTTTTCGATCAGTGCAGGTTCAACCCCTTCGGCAACCATGCGGATGCCTTCGTTGATGTAGGGGATGATGCAGCGGTTCGCGTAGAAGAACCGAGCGTCATTGACCACGATCGGGGTTTTACGGATCTGGCGCACGTAATCGAGAGCCTTAGCCACGGCGCGTTCGCCTGTTGCTTTGCCCTTGATGATCTCAACGAGCATCATTTTCTCGACGGGCGAGAAGAAGTGGATGCCGATGAACTGCTCTGGACGCTTGGATGCCTTCGCCAGCATCGAGATTGGCAGGGTCGAGGTGTTGGAGGCAAAGATGCAATCCTCGCCCACGGCGGCCTCAACCTTGGCCGTCACGTCAGCCTTTACGGTCGGGTCTTCGAACACAGCCTCAATAATCAGGTCACATCCAGCAAGCGCCGCATAGTCGGTGGTCGCGGTGATCAGCGACAGAACCTGTTCTTTCTTCTCTGGCGTGGCTTTGCGTTTGGCGATGCCCGCGTCCATGTATTTCTCGGTGTAGGCCTTGCCACGGTCAGCGGCCTCTTGGGTCGCGTCGATGAGCACAACCTCCATGCCTGCCTGCGCAGAGACGAGCGTGATGCCTGCGCCCATCATGCCCGCGCCGATCACGCCGAGTTTTTTGACCTTCTGGTCCTCGACCTTCGGACGGTTTGCGCCCTTTTCTAGCGCTTCTTTGTTGATAAAGAGGCTGCGGATCATCGCGCCAGACGACGGGTTCATCAGAACGTTGGTGAACCAACGGGCCTCGATTTTCAGAGCGGTGTCAAACGGCACCATTGCGCCCTCATAGACGGCAGAGAGCATGGCCTTGGCGGCAGGGTAGACGCCTTGGGTCTTGCCATTCACCATCGCAGAGGCACCAACGTAAGTCATGAAGCCTGCGGGGTGGTAGGGCGTGCCGCCCGGAATTTTAAAGCCCTTCTGATCCCATGGTTTCACGAGATCAGCGTCTTTGGCCTCTAGCACCCATGCCTTGGCTGCGGACAAGAGGTCCTCAGCAGGCACCACTTCGTCGATGACGCCAGCGGCCTTGGCTTTCTTAGGATCGTTCAGTTTGCCCTCAAGCAACAACGGCGATGCTGCCATCGCGCCGAGCTTGCGCGACAGGCGTGTGGTGCCGCCAGCGCCCGGGAAAATACCGACGAGGATTTCAGGCAGGCCGATTTTGGCCTTTCGATTGTCCGCCGCGAAAATACGGTGGGTGGCCAGTGGCAGTTCGAGGCCAATGCCAAGAGCGGTGCCGGGGAGGGCTGCTGCCGTCGGTTTGCCACCCTTCTGGGTTTTCGGATCCATCCCTGCGAGTTCGATTTTGCGCAGGATCGCGTGCATCTGCATGGTGCCTTCAAAGAGGCCCTTGGCGGGATCATCGCCCGCGCTCTCTTTCATCTTGGCGATGACGTTGAGGTCCATGCCGCCTGCAAAGGTATCTTTGCCAGAGGTGATTACGATGCCTTTGACGGCTTCGTCGGCATGGGCCTGATCGATAAGATCAGAGAGATGCGCCAGCCCTTCGAGGCTCAGCACGTTCATGGATTTGTTGGGAACGTCCCACGTGATTACGGCAACGCCATCGGCGTCTGTGGTCATGGTGAAATCGGTCATGGTCTTACCTCCCTCAGACGCGTTCGATGATGGTTGCTGCACCCATGCCGGATGCGATGCACAGGGTGGCGAGGCCAGTGCCCTTGCCCGTACGTTCAAGTTCATCGAGCAAGGTGCCGATGATGATCGCGCCTGTCGCGCCCAATGGGTGACCCATCGCAATCGAACCGCCGTTGACGTTCACGACCGACGGATCAACGTTGAACGCTTGCATGAAGCGCAGGACGACCGAAGCGAAGGCTTCGTTCACTTCGAACAGATCAATGTCAGAGATCGACATGCCGCTGTCAGCGAGGATCTTTTCGGTCACAGGAACAGGACCGGTCAGCATGATCGTCGGATCGGTGCCGATTTTCGCGGTGGCGCGGATGCGGGCACGCGGTTTCAGGTCGTACTTTTCGCCGAACTCTTTGTTGCCGATCAGGACACCAGCCGAGCCGTCCACGATGCCTGATGAGTTCCCTGCGTGGTGGATGTGGTTGATCCGCTCAAGATGCGGGTATTTCATCAGGGCCACTTTATCAAAGCCCGGCATCACCTCGCCCATGTCCTTGAACGACGCCTTCAGCGCGCCGAGCATCTCTGCGGTCGTGCCAGGGCGCATGTATTCGTCGTGGTCGAGGATGGTGAGACCGTTTTGGTCGATCACAGGCACCACGGATTTGGCAAAGCGGTTGTCGTCCCATGCAGCCTTTGCGCGGCGCTGAGATTCCACAGCGAGCGCGTCTGCGTCTTCACGGCTAAACCCGTATTCGGTGGCGATGATGTCTGCCGAAATGCCTTGGGGGACGAAATAGGTGTCCATCGCGATCGAAGGATCAACAGCAATCGCAGCACCATCGCTGCCCATCGCAACGCGGCCCATCATTTCAACGCCGCCCGCGATATAGGCCATACCCGCGCCGCCCTTGATCTGGTTTGCAGCAAGGTTCACGGCTTCCATGCCAGAGGCGCAGAACCGGTTGATGGCAAGGCCGGGGATCGATTGGTCAAGGTCAGAGGCCAAAACTGCAGTGCGCGCCAAACAGCCGCCCTGTTCGCCAACTTGGGTCACGTTGCCCCAGATCACGTCTTCAACCGCGTGACCATCAAGGCCATTGCGGTATTTCAGTGCGTTCAACACATTTGCCGACAAACGGGCCGAGGTCACTTCGTGCAGGCTGCCGTCTTTGCGGCCCTTGCCCCGCGGAGTTCGGATCGCGTCGTAAATATAGGCTTCGGTCATTCAGTCCTCCTCAGGCCGCAGGAAATGCGCGGCGCATCAAATCGTATGGGTGTTTCCAACCGGGCAGAGCCGCAATGCGGTCGAGCCAACGGTCGATATTGGGATAATCCTTGCGCTCGAACCCAAAGGGTTCGGGGTAATAAAGGTAAGCACAGCAGGACAGATCAGCATTGGTGATCGTGTCGCCCACGATCCAATCACGTCCCTCAAGGTGCGCCTCTAGCGTTGCGAAAGCCGCCTTTAGTCGACCGCTGACAAAAGCGATGACCTCTTGCGGGCGTTTGTCCTCGGGTAGGAAATTCATCAGGAACCGCAGCATCCCCGCTTGGGACGAGAATTTGTGGTTGTCCCACAAAACCCACCGCAGAATTTCAGAGGCCTCGCGGTCGTTCGCGCCACCGAATTTGCCTGTCACTTTTGAGAGGTGATCCAAAATCGCGCCCGATTGGGTCAGCACCAGATCGTCATCCACATAAACGGGGCATTCGCCCATTTCGTTCACGGCGCGGAACTCTGGGCTGCGCGACCCACCTGCGAAGAAATCAACAAAAATGGGGTCCCAATCGACCTCGGCCAAGGTCAGGGCCAGCGCCACTTTGTACGAATGGCCGCTCTCCCCAAAACAATAAAGTTGTTTGGTCACTGTCTCATCCTCCTCAGGTCGCCGTGAGCGCCGGGGGTTTTCCACCCCCGGACCCCCGGAGAGTTGTTGCAGCAAGGTGAACTGGCCACCTTTATCCTTTTTTAACGCCACCCTCTTATTCAGACCCCAAGGTACAGGTTGGAGAACCCAGGGCCCTGCAAGGTGAAGCCCTGTTCCGCGTCCTCCGAGAGAATGTCGCGGGCAGGGTGGAACTTTCGTTTCACCTTGCCGTAACAACTCCCGCCGGAGGCCCCGACCGCGGGGCAGGGCGGTAACATGCCAAACTCTAGAACTGCTCTGCTGACAAATCCATGACAGTCTCTGCACCCGTTTCAATGCGGGCTAGGTGCATCGCACAGGCGGGCAGTTGACGTGCCATGTAGTATTTGCCCGTTGCGATTTTGCCTTCGTAGAACGCGGTGTCAGAGGCGCCGTTGTCGAGCGCGGTGTAAGACGCTGCCGCCATACGGGTCCACATCAGGCCGAGGCAGACATGGCCCATGAGGTGCATGAAGTCATAGGAACCAGAGAGCGCGTTGTTGGGGTTTTTCATGCCGTTTTGCATGAAATACATGCCCGCCGCTTGCATCTGTTTTGATGCGTTTTTCAGGGCCTCGACAAAGGGTTGCATCCGCTCATCGGTGTGGGACTTGCACTCTGCCTTGACCATCTCAAAGAAGGCCATGACGTGTTTGCCGCCGTCTTGGGCCAATTTGCGGCCAACGAGGTCGAGCGCTTGGATGCCGTTCGCACCCTCATAGATCATGGCAATCCGCGCATCGCGGGCGAACTGGGACATGCCCCATTCTTCGATATAGCCATGACCGCCGTAAACCTGTTGGGCCTGCACGGCCATTTCAAAGCCTTTGTCGGTCTGGAAGCCCTTAATCACAGGGGTCAGCAGGGACACGAGGCCGTCGGCCGCTGCATCACCAGAGCGGTGCGCACGGTCGATCAGGTTTGCGCCCCAGTAGGTCAATGCCCGCGCGCCTTCGGTAAAGGACTTTTGGTCCATCAGATTGCGGCGGATATCTGGGTGCACGATCAGCGGGTCGGCTGGACCGTTGGGGTTCTCGGCGCCCGTGACGGCGCGGCCCTGCAGGCGGTCTTTGGCATAGGCGACGGCGTTTTGGTAGGCGGCCTCGGACTGGGCATAGCCCTGAAGGCCAACACCCAAACGTGCCTCGTTCATCATGGTGAACATGGCGCGCATGCCTTTGTGCGCCTCACCCACCAAATAGCCTGTCGCGCCGTCGTAGTTCATCACGCAGGTGGCGTTGCCGTGGATGCCCATTTTCTCTTCGATCTTACCGACCGAGACCGCGTTGCGGTCGCCGAGCGAGCCATCATCATTCACCATGATTTTCGGCACGATAAAGAGCGAGACGCCTTTGATGCCTTCGGGACCGCCAACGATTTTTGCCAGAACGAGGTGGATGACGTTCTCTGACAGGTCGTGGTCGCCTGCCGAGATAAAGATCTTTTGACCAGTAATTTTGTAGCTGCCGTCGTCCTGCGGCTCTGCCTTGGTCCGCATGAGGCCCAGATCGGTGCCGCAATGTGGTTCGGTCAGGTTCATCGTGCCAGTCCAGTCACAGGTGACCATCTTGGGCAGGAATTTCGCCTTTAGGTCGTCCGAGGCGTGAGCGTGGATGGCAGAGTATGCGCCGTGGGTGAGGCCCTGATACATGTTAAAGGCCATGTTGGCCGAAACGAAGGGTTCCATCACGGCGGTGTTGAACACGTAAGGCAGACCCTGACCGCCGTATTCGGGGTCACAGTCGAGCGCGGTCCAACCGCCTTCTTTCATTTGGTCAAAGGCCGCTTTGAACCCAGTCGGCGTGCGGACGACACCGTTTTCATAGGTGCAGCCTTCGGTGTCGCCAACCGCGTTCAGCGGGGCCAAAACTTCCGACGCGATTTTGCCAGCTTCTTCGAGCACGGCAGAAGTGAAATCGCGGTCCAGCTCGTCGTATCCGGCGATATCTTGTTCCGAAACCTTCAACAGGTCGTGCAGCACGAATTGGATATCTTTGATGGGGGCGGTGTAGCTGGGCATTGTGCGGTCTTCTCCTCCGGTGGTGTGGGAAGGGCGCCTTAAGCCGCCCGTTCCGCGCGTAATTTCGCCAGATGTTGGCGACCCCATTCGATCTGCTGTCGGAGATCGTCGATGGCGGTTTCCAACTCGGCCTTTTGTTGTTCCATCTCGGCCAGATGTTGTTTGGCCACTTCGTAGGTCTTTACCAGCTGGGTTTCTTGCTGGTCGTCCAGTTCGTAGAGGTCGAGGAGCTGCCGGATTTCTTCCAGCGAGAAACCGAAGCGCTTACCGCGCAGGATCAGTTTCAAGCGAGCCCGATCGCGTTTGGTAAACAGGCGCTTTTGCCCGTCACGGATCGGAAACAACAGCTCTTTGGCCTCGTAGAACCGCAAAGTGCGAGGTGTTACGTCGTAGGCGTCGCACATCTCGCGGATGGTCATGGTCTGGTTGTTCGTTTCGTTCATGTTCGTCTCACTCATGCGTTGAAGTGATGGTAGCGCAATCTGCAAAGACAGTTTCACCATACAAGCCAAGTTTACCAGAACGTAAACGAAACGCTGCGTCATTTTTCAGTATGACGAAAGGTCATTAAAGCTGTCGTTACGTAAGGCGAAATAATGTGAGCGTGCAGAAAATCAATTTCCACACGCGAAACGCGAATTTTCAATTTGGGGTGGCTTAGCCGAGCGAGGCCAGCGTGTCGTCGCGGAGTGATTCCAACTCTGCGATGGTCTGTTCGAGCTGGATCTTTTGCTCTGCCAATTCAGCGAGCTGACCATTCGCCATTTCGACCCAGCGGCGCATCTGCGCGTCAGTGCCTTCTTTTTCGTAGATCAACAGCCACTGACGGATGTCTTCGAGCGCAAAACCAAAGCGGCGGCCACGTAGGATCAGCGTCATTCGGGCGATTTCGCGGGCCCCGTAGAACCGTGACCGACCTTCGCGAACAGGGGAGATGAGTTCGATATACTCGTAATAGCGTAGGGTCCGCGGCGTCACATCGAACTTCGCGCACATTTCTTTGAATGTCAGACGTGTATCCGGCATCTATCTCTCCCTCGTGGCTACACTAGGGCGAAAAAAAACGATGGGCAACCGCTCCTGACGCGACGGTAAATCTAAGACCAAGTCTTGCGCGTTTGCTCTGGATCGTGAACCAATAGAGCAACCGAAAGGAATGCTCATGACTGACGCACCGCAAGACCATCAAGAACGCAAGGCACGGCTTGCCGACCAGTTCATCGCGACCCTGCCACACGCAAAGGCACTGGGGATGCGGATGACAGCTATCGGGGATGGGATGGCGACGATTGAGATGGATTATGACACGCGGTTCATTGGCGACCCCGAAACGGGCGTGATCCACGGTGGTGCGGTGTCCGCACTGATGGACACCTGCGGCGGGGCGGCTGTGATGAGCCATCCCTCCTGTGCGGGTGGGACGGCGACCTTGGATTTGCGGATTGATTACATGCGCCCCGCCACCCCCGGTCAAAAGATCACAGCCACGGCGGAATGCTATCACGTGACCCGCAGCGTGGCCTTTGTTCGCGCGACCGCGACGGATGAGGACACAGCGCGGCCTGTGGCCACGGCGACAGGGGCCTTTACGGTCGACGGCAGTAAGGGGGGCAAGTGATGCGCAAACCAGAACCCGTTCAGGTGATCAAACAGCGCCGCGATGCGGCCTTGGAAAAGCTGGTCAGTGGCGTGCCTTATATTCAGTTCCTCGGCATCCAGTTTGACCGTCGTGGCGATGAATTGACTGCCATTTTGCCGTTTGACGACAAACTGATCGGCAACCCGATGTTGCCCGCGATCCACGGCGGCGTGACGGCTGCATTCCTCGAAACCACGGCGCTGATTGAATTGGCGTGGGGGATGATGTGGCAAGAGATGGAAAGTGGCTCTGCCCCAGATTTCCAACTGGGCGATGCGCCGATCCGTTTGCCAAAGACCATTGATTTCACCGTGGATTACCTGCGATCTGGTCTGCCGCGCGATGCCTATGCACGGGCGACGATCAACAGGTCGGGCCGTCGCTATGCGAGCGTTCATGTCGAAGGCTGGCAGGACAATCGGTCGCGTCTCTTTGCGCAGGCCACAGGACATTTCCTTATGCCGTCCAGAAATGGCTGACCTGAGCCATCGGCGCATCCTCAAGATCGCTGTTCCTATCGTCCTCGCCAATGTGACGGTCCCTTTGCTGGGGTTGGTGGATACGGGCGTGGTCGGTCAATTGGGCGCGGCAGAGCCTATCGGTGCCGTGGCCATCGGTGCGATGATCCTCACCTCTATCTACTGGGTGTTCGGGTTTCTGCGGATGGGGACCACGGGCCTCACGAGCCAAGCCATCGGGGCAGGGCACACCGGCGAGGTTTCGGCGCTGCTCTTTCGCGGGCTACTGCTGGGTGGTGGATTTGGGGCGTTCATTATTCTGCTGCAAATGCCTATCTTCGCGCTTTCGCTCTACCTTTCACCGGGGAGTGTCGGCGTAGAGGCGCTGGCTCATGACTATATGTCGGTGCGTGTGTGGTCGGCCCCTGCGGCGATTGCGCTCTATGCGGTGAACGGTTGGCTGATCGCGGCAGAGCGGACGCGGGCGGTTCTCCTCCTTCAGATCGTGATGAACGGGGCGAATATCCTGCTCGATGTTCTGTTTGTGCTTGGCCTCGGTTGGGGTGTGGCTGGCGTTGCGGGTGCGACCTTTATCGCGGAATGGCTGGGGTTGGCGCTGGGCTTATGGCTCTGCCGTGATGCACTGCGGACAAAGGTCGGTTGGCCTGCGATCCTCGATCCCGCGCGGCTAAAGAATATGGCGGCGGTGAACACCGATATTCTGATCCGTTCGCTGGGACTGCTCGCGGTTTTTGTGTTGTTCATCTTTTGGGGCGCTGGTTTCGGCGACGTGCCATTGGCGGCGAACCAAGTGCTGTTGCAGTTCACCTCCGTCACGGCGTTTGCCTTGGACGGGTTCGCTTTTGCTGCGGAAACGTTGGTGGGCAAGGCCTTTGGGCGGCGCGATCCGACAGAGCTACGTCAGGCCGCGTTGCGCAGTTCAGCGTGGGGGCTGGGGGCGTCGGTACTGATGGCGGCAGGGTTCTGGTTGGGCGGTGGCACGATCATCGATATTTTGACCACCGCGCCTGATGTACGCGAGGAAGCGCGGATTTACCTGCCCTATATGGCGGTTGCGCCGATCCTTGGCCTGCCTGCGTTCATGTTCGACGGGATTTTCATCGGGGCAACTCGCAGCCGCGACATGCGCAACATGAGTATCCTGTCGCTCGGGTTCTATCTGGTCGCCGCACTGACGCTGATGCCCGTTTTTGGCAATCACGGGCTCTGGATGGCGATGATGGTGAGCTATTGCGCTCGTGGGCTGACGCTTGCGCTCCGCTACCCCGCGCTGGAAAGAGCAGCGCGCTAAAGGATTGCAAGCACGTTTTCAGGCGGACGGCCAAGTGCTGCACGACCATTGGCAAACACGATAGGGCGTTCGATCAGTTTGGGATTGGCAACCATCGCATCGATCAGTTGATCGTCGCTGGCATTAGCGAGGTCGAGGTCCTTGAATAGCGCCTCTTTGCGCCGCACCAATTCACCCGCCGTCAGGCCCAAGGTGGCGAGGGCCGACCGCAGTTCATCCGCCGTCGGCACATCATCTAGGTAGAGGCGAACCTCTGGCGCGATCCCTTTGTCGGTCAAAAGAGCGAGCGTCTCGCGGCTCTTGCTGCAGCGGGGATTGTGCCAGATGGTGATCATGTCCAGTCGCCCCGTCCAGTGCCAACAGCCTCCGCAACATTGGCAAAGCCGTCGCGGGCCAGCAGTGCGTCCAGACCACGCGCGATGTCATCCGCGAGGCTGATGCCGCCGTAGACGAGCGCGGTGTAAAGCTGCACAGCAGACGCGCCAGCGCGGATTTTCTGGTAGGCTTGTTCAGCGCTGCCGACACCACCGACACCGATGATCGGAATGGTGGTCAGTCCAGACAGACGCGCCAGTAGGCGGGTTGATTTTTCAAAGACGGGTTGCCCCGAAAGGCCACCTTTTTCGTCCTTGTGAACGCTGCGCAGACCATCCCGCGATAGCGTTGTGTTCGTCGCGATGATCCCCGCGATGCCAGAGGCATTGGCAACTTCGGCCACGTCGTCGAGTTCTTCGTGGGTCAGATCCGGTGCGATCTTGAGGAAGATGGGTAGCGGTTTTGCCAGACCAGCGTTCGTCTCAATCACACCAGCCAAGAGTGCTGCGAGCGCGTCCTTGCCTTGCAAATCACGCAGCTTTTCGGTGTTCGGGCTGGATACGTTGACCGTTGCGAAATCGAGATGGGCACCACAGCGGGCCAGAACGCGGGCGAAATCTGCCGCGCGGTCTTCGCTGTCTTTGTTGGCGCCGAGGTTGAGGCCAATGATGCCCCCACGCGGACGAGCAGCGAGGCGGGTCGCAGCGGCCTCCATGCCTTCGTTGTTGAAACCAAAGCGGTTGATCGCGGCTTGATCCTCGGTGAGGCGGAAGAGGCGCGGTTTCGGGTTGCCAGGCTGTGGGCGTGGCGTGATCGCGCCGACCTCAACAAAGCCGAACCCGCATTTCGCCAAAGCGTGCAGCGCGGTCGCGTTTTTGTCGAAACCAGCGGCCAGACCAACAGGGTTTGGCAGGGACATGCCCGCAACTGTGGTGGCAAGGCGCGGCGTGGTGAACGGGCCAGCCTTGGGGCCGAGGCCGAGGTTCAGCGATTTCAGAGCGAGGCCATGCGCCACTTCGGGGTCGGTGGAGCGCAGGACGCGCATCCCGATTTGTTCAAGCAGGGTCATGCGAGCTCCGGAAACTGATGTGCGCCGTCAACAATCGGCAAAGGCTTGTCCCACAAAATATCGGTCATCCGCAGAGGGCGGTAGAGATGCGGGAACAACTGACCACCGCGCGAGGGTTCCCAGACCAGCGGATCGAGGCTGTCAGCCTCAAGCGCGAGGAGGACCAGACCATCCTCACCAGCGAAGTGTTTCGCGGCGGTTTCTTGGGCCTGTTCAGCGGTGGAAAAATGCACATAGCCGTCGATCACGTCGATCGGCGCACCGAGGGTTTCACCCTTGGCCTGCAGCTCTGCCCACTCTGGGGCGCGGAAGATTTTGTAGATCAGCATGGCGCGGTGATGCCTTTGTCCCTCGATTTGGTCAAGAGTGCATCAATTTCGGGCAGGCCTCTGACACCAGCCTGTTACGTGGCGGGAATAGGTCGAAAGGATGCAGGCAATATTTGACTCAATAGTCAGTTCTGCCCAAGCTGATCGAATATCAACCAGGGGGATCCCAATGATTACACGTATTCTAGCATCGTCTTGTGCTCTTGCGCTGTCTGCCGGCGCAGCAATGGCGGATTATTCGCTGACCATTTTGCACACGAACGATTTCCACGCTCGCTTTGAACCGATCAGCAAATACGATTCGACCTGCTCTGCAGAGGACAACACCGCGGGTGATTGTTTCGGCGGCACCGCGCGTCTAGTCACAGCGGTGGCAGAGGCTCGCGCACGGTCGAACAACTCGATCCTTGTTGATGGCGGCGACCAGTTCCAAGGCACGCTGTTCTACACCTTCTATAAGGGTGCGATGGCGGCGGAGTTCATGAACCTCTTGGGCTACGACGGTATGACCGTTGGTAACCACGAATTCGACGACGGCCCCGAAGTTCTGCGCGGATTTATGGATAGCGTTGAATTCCCCGTGCTGATGTCGAACGCCGATTTCTCGGGCGAGGCGCTGCTGTCGGACAAACTGCTGAAGTCGACCGTGATCGAACGTGGTGGCGAAAAGATCGGCCTGATCGGTTTGACACCGCATGACACGGACGAACTCGCAAGCCCCGGTCCGAACGTGATCTTTACCGATCCCGTGGATGCGGTTCAGGGCGAGGTTGATAAACTGACCGCTGAGGGCGTGAACAAGATCATCGTTCTGTCCCACTCTGGCTATTCGGTGGACCAACGGGTTGCGGCTGAAACTACAGGCGTTGATGTGATCGTTGGTGGTCACTCGAACACCCTTTTGGGTGACATGGACAAAGCCGAAGGTCCATATCCGACCATGGTGAACAACACCGCGATTGTGTCGGCCTATGCTTACGGCAAGTTCCTTGGCGAGCTGAACGTCACCTTTGACGACGACGGCAACCTGACCGAGGCTTCGGGTCAGCCGATCTTGATCAATGGCGAAGTTGCAGAAGATGCAGCGGTCGTTGCGCGTATCGGCGAACTGGCGGCTCCGCTCGAAGAAGTGCGCAACCGTGTCGTCGCCGAGACTGCAGAGGAAATCGTTGGCGTGCGTGAAGATTGCCGCGCCCGCGAATGTGCGATGGGGTCGTTGATCGCGGACGCGATGCTGTCACGTGTTGCGGATCAGGGCATTCAGATCGCGATCCAGAACGGCGGCGGTATTCGTGCCTCGATCGATGCTGGTCCTGTCACCATGGGCGAAGTGCTGACCGTCCTGCCGTTCCAGAACACGCTTTCGACATTCCAAGTCACAGGCGACTTTGTGATTGCAGCGTTGGAAAATGGGGTGAGCCAGTGGGAAGAAGGTGCTGGTCGTTTCCCTCAGGTTGCAGGCATGAGCTTTACCGTTGATCCGTCGAAACCGGCGGGCGACCGTGTGTCGGACGTCATGGTTGGCGGCGCACCGATTGACGTGTCGGCGACCTATGGCGTTGTGTCGAACAACTACGTGCGCAACGGTGGCGACGGCTATGGCATGTTTGTCAATGCGGCAAACGTCTATGACTTTGGCCCTGACCTTGCGGATGTTCTGGCGGAATACTTGGCCGCGCAATCGCCGTTCACCCCATACACTGACGGTCGTATCACAGTTGTTGGCGAATAATCCTGGCCCCACTGTCTAAACACTTGGCCCCTGCCGGATGCGGTGGGGGCTTTTCGTTTGCGGGGGAGGGTGGCACACTGCTGGTATGGATCATCCCTTGCTCGACCTGATCAACGCCCGCATTGCCGAAGCGGAAAAAGACGGTGCCTTTGATAACCTCGAAGGCGCGGGAAAGCCGTTGCCGCCCTGTGATGATCCTGAAAACGCGCTGATCAATCGGGTGATCCGCGAAAACGGCGCTGTGCCAGAGTTCGTCACCTTGGGCCGCGAGCTGCGAAAACTTCGCGAAGAGTTGGCTGAAGAGTCGGACCGCACGCGGCGGCATCAACTGCTCAAAGATATGTCGATGCTAGAAGCGCGGATTGATCTGTCGCGCAAGGCCTTTGCCCGCTGATGTGTGGGCGCATGGCGATCACGCTGCCTCATGATGCGATGGCGCAGATGTTCTCTGCGGCAAAGTCCAACACTTTGCCAGCGGATGAACCGAACTGGAACGTTTGTCCGACAACCACCATCGCGGCTGTGACCAGCCACGATAACGTTCGGCATTTGCGGCCAATGCGCTGGGGGTTCATTCCGTCGTGGTATGACAAACCGAACGGCGGCCCGCTGTTGATAAATGCCCGTGCCGAAACCATCGCGGAAAAGCCTGCGTTTCGCGAAGCTTGCCGTCAAAGGCGCTGCCTGATTGCGGCGGATGGGTTTTACGAATGGCACCGCGATGGTGACACGCCGTTGCCTTACTGGGTGACGCGTACTGATGGCGCGCCGATGGTGTTTGGGGGGATTTGGCAAACGTGGGGCGATCAGGCGACCTGCGCGATTGTCACCACCGACGCCAATGCGGATATGGCGCCGATCCATCACCGATTGCCATTGATCCTGCCGCCTGATGACTGGGCGCTGTGGTTGGGTGAAGCGGGACATGGGGCCGCAAAATTGATGACACCCGCCAAAGAAGGGGTCCTCTCCCTTCGGCGGGTGTCCAAAGCCGTCAATTCGAATCGTGCGACAGGACCAGACCTGATCGAGCCACTGATCGAGGACGAATGATCAGTTGTTGCCGCTGGACGTGGTGGTGTCCGGTGCTTCTTCGATCGGGGGTTCATCAAAGCTGAACGCGCCGTGCTGTTCTTCTTCGGCAAGCGACGACGTGAATTCGAGCACGGTGTCTGCGTTCACTTGAATGAGGAAGGTTTCACCTTTTTCCAGCGAAGGGCTGGTCCATTGAACGATTTGGCTGTCCTCAAACGGGATCGCGCTGATCACGCGGGCGTTGTCGGCTTGGTTATTGAATTGAACAATCTCGCCTGGATCAACGTAAGTGGTGAGCGGGAAGAACCCGAAATCGGTGATCACCACGGTTTGATAGGTTTGTTCACTATCGGCATTGAGCATCGTAGCCGTCGAGAGAACCGCCACAGACGCGAGCATAGCAATGCGAAGCATCATCGCCTCCATAAATGAAATACGCTCCCATTCGGAGCATCGCATATACGATTAGGTAGGTAATTCGGCAGAAATAAGGCGCGAAAAAGGCTGAAAACTGCGTCTTGAACTTCCCCTAAAGGCTGGACTATATGGTTCTGAACGCGGGTGTTGTGTAATGGTAAGACCTCAGCCTTCCAAGCTGATGACACGGGTTCGATTCCCGTCACCCGCTCCAAAATCCCCTCAGTTTCGGTCCTTATCGTCGTATGCGGCAACCCTGTGCTTGTGATTGCGCGTCGTGGTCAGTATCAACCCGACAACGACTTTGAAGGCGAGGATTCATGGCAAAGGCACCAATTGACGTCGCGGGACAAGACCGCGCCCGATCCAAACGTGTTTCGGCTCTTGGTGGGCTGTGGCCTTTTATTCGGCCATACCGTCTGATGGTCCTTGCGGCCTTTGTGGCGCTGTCGGTCACGGCGATGATTTCGCTGATCCTGCCTTTGGCTGTGCGCCGTGTGGTCGACAACTTTGAAGGGGGCACATCGCCCCTGTTGAACCAATATTTCGGCGCGGCCCTAATCATCGTTGCGCTTTTGGCGATGGGCACCGCCGTGCGCTATTACCTCGTGACCCGTTTGGGCGAACGTGTGGTGGCTGACATCCGCGAAGCCGTGTTCGACCGCATGGTCGGCATGAGCCCGTCGTTCTACGAAAACATCATGACGGGTGAGGTGCTGAGCCGCATCACGACGGACACCACCTTGATCCTGTCTGTCATTGGGTCGTCGGTATCTGTCGCGCTGCGCAACGTGTTTGTATTCGTTGGTGGCATGGTTTTGTTGATGATGACATCGGCAAAACTTACAGGTTTGGTGTTGCTGATCGTACCCGCCGTCATCGTGCCGATCGTTGTTCTGGGCCGCCGGTTGCGCCAGTTGGGTCGTGAAAACCAAGACTGGATCGCCAATTCGTCTGGTTCCGCATCCGAGGCGCTGTTGTCGGTGCAGACCGTTCAGGCCTTCACCCAAGAGGACCGTACCCGCGAGAAATTCCGCAAGGTGACAGAGCAGAGCTTTGCCAGTGCAAAGCGCCGTATTCTGACCCGTGCGATGATGACGATGATCGTTATTTTCCTGATCTTTTCGGGCGTTGTTGGCGTCTTGTGGATCGGGGCCCGTGACGTTGGTGCAGACCAGATGTCGGTCGGCGAACTGGTTCAGTTCGTGATCTACGCCGTTATGGTCGCAGGTGCCGTTGGTGCCTTGACCGAGATTTGGGGCGAACTGCAGCGTGCCGCCGGTGCGACCGAACGTTTGATCGAACTTCTGAATGCGAACGATAGCGTGACCGATCCAGCGCAGGCTGTGGCCACGCCGAAGATGGAGAAGGGCCAGATCTCGTTCGAGGATGTGACGTTCTTCTATCCGTCCCGCCCAAATGCGCCTGCGCTTAATGCCATCAGCCTTGATGTGGCGCCGGGTGAAACCGTGGCATTGGTTGGTCCGTCTGGGGCGGGTAAGTCGACGATTATTCAACTGCTCTTGCGGTTCTATGACCCGAACAGTGGCGCGATTAAATTGGATGGCGTTGACCTGCGGAACATGACCCGTGCTGACTTCCGTCAGCAAATCGCTCTGGTTCCGCAAGACGCGGTAATCTTTGCCGATACAGCCCGCGAAAATATCCGCTTTGGTCGTCCGTCGGCAACAGATGCCGAAGTTGAGGCCGCTGCCAAAGCTGCCGCTGCGCATGATTTCCTGACTGCATTGCCTGAAGGCTACGACACCTATGTCGGTGAACGCGGTGTGATGCTGTCTGGCGGTCAAAAGCAGCGCATCGCGATTGCACGCGCGATCCTGCGTGACGCGCCGATCCTTCTGTTGGATGAGGCGACATCGGCGCTAGATGCCGAAAGCGAACGTCTGGTTCAGGCTGCGGTCGATGAACTGGCCAGCACCCGCACCACGCTGATTATCGCGCACCGTTTGGCGACTGTGAAAAAGGCCGACCGCATTGTGGTGTTCGAGGACGGTCAGATCGTCGCCGTGGGCACGCATGACGCATTGGTCGCCGAAGGTGGGCTCTACGCGCGTCTTGCACGACTTCAGTTTACCGACGGTATCGCTGCGGAATAATCGCATTTTCGCAGCGTCATACTTGCGTTCATGGGGGGGCATACCCCATCTTTCCTGTTAATCGCGCGTCAATGCGCACAAGGGGAGGAGACGGCATGACTTATGCCACACTAGCGGACCGTGCCGCGATCATGGCTGAAAAGCCGTGGGAAGATCGCAATCAGCCAAAGACAATGTATGAATTGTTGCACCGGACCACCACAGCACATGGTGGCCGTCCTGCTGTGACGTTCCAAATGTTCTCTGATCCTGATGCGCCAGCGGAAACGCTGTCGTGGTCGGAATTGCATGACCAAACCTGCCGCACGGCGAACCTGTTCCGTAGCCTTGGCGTCGGTGAAAATGATGTTGTGGCCTATCTGATGCCCAACAGCACCGAAACCGTGCTGACCTATTTGGGCGGTCAGATTGCGGGCATCGTGAACCCGATCAACCCGCTTCTCGATCCCGAACATATCGGGGGTATCCTGCGCGAAACGGGGGCGAAGGTTCTCGTGACGCTGAAGGCCTTCCCAAAGACCGACATCGCGCAAAAGGCGGCTGAAGCGGTCAAGCTTGCGCCGAACGTGCAGACCGTCGTTGAAGTGGATTTGCTGCGCTATATGACCGGCTTGAAAAAGCTGATCATCCCGCTGATCCGCCCGAAGGTGCCCGTGTCGCACAGCGCGAAAGTCATCGATTTCAACAAGTCGGTTGCCAAGCAGCCTGACAAACTGACCTTTGCCGACAGCACAGGTGACCGTGTCGCGGCCTATTTCCATACGGGTGGTACGACGGGTCTGCCAAAGATCGTGCAGCACAAATACTCGGGCATCATCTACAACGCGTGGCTGGGTGATCGACTGCTCTTCAAACCCGAAGACGTGCAGATCTGCCCGCTGCCACTGTTCCACGTGTTCGCGACGATTGTGTCGCTTGGTGCGTCGCTCGGCTCTGGTGCGCACTATGTGCTGCCGACCCCTGCTGGCTATCGTGGCGACGGTGTGTTCGATAACTTCTGGAAGCTGATCGAACGCCACAAGGTCACGTTTATGATCACCGTGCCTACGGCGATTGCGGCTCTTATGCAGCGTCCTGTGAACGCAGACATCTCGTCGCTACAGCTCGCCTTCTGTGGCTCTGCGCCGTTGCCAGTGGAGCTGTATAAACGGTTCGAACAATCGGCCAAGGTCACCATCTGCGAAGGTTACGGTCTGACCGAGGCGACCTGCCTCGTGTCGATCAACCCGCCCGATGGCGAAAAGAAGATCGGGTCTATCGGCTTCCCGTTCCCCTACACGGACGTGAAGATTTTCGACCACGTCACGCATGAGGAGTGCGGTACCGATCAGATTGGCGAGATTTGCCTCTCGAGCCCCGGTGTGAACATGGGTGCGACCTATACTGAGGCCGCAAAGAACGCTGACCTCTATTATCCAGGTGATCTGGGGCCGACCCAATACCTGCGGACGGGCGATTTGGGTCGGATTGATGCGGACGGTTATCTGTGGATCACGGGCCGCGCCAAGGACCTTATCATCCGTTCGGGTCACAACATCGACCCCGCCGAGATCGAAGAGGCGCTGGCTGGTCACCCGAAAATCGCCTTTGCGGGCGCGATTGGTCAGCCTGACAGCTACGCGGGCGAACTGCCTTGCGCCTATGTCGAACTGATCGACGGCGCAGAGGCGACGGTCGAGGAACTCATGGCCTTTGCCAAAGAGAAAATCCACGAACGTGCAGCGCATCCAAAACACCTCGAGATATTGGATGAACTGCCGAAAACGGCTGTTGGTAAGATCTTTAAACCCGATCTGCGGAAACGTGCGATCACCCGCGTCTATAACGAAGCTTTGGCGGCTGCGGGTCTTGCCGCGGAAGTGGTCGAAGTGGTCGAGGATAAAAAGCTGGGCTTGGTCGCTAAACTGGCCCGAACGGGCGAGGTTGATGACGAGGCGGTCGCGACCTGCCTTGGTGCTCATACCCGTCCGTGGGCGTGGGCCGCGTAAAGATCGACACGTGTTGATTGAACAGAATGGCAGTGTCGAACCTTCGGCGCTGCCATTTTCGTTTTTGCGGGTTCTAGATAGTAGACTTGACCAGACAAGGGGCAGATAAGCGGCGCAAGTTTTAGAAAAAGGATGTCATTATGACTTGCGAGTTTTGCGGTGCCGCTGACACCACCGAAATCACAATTTCTCCGCGTGAGGACACCATTGCGCTCTGTGCGACCTGCGCTGAAGGTCTGTCTGGCACCCCGACCGATGCCCCGCATTGGCAGTGCCTGAACGGCGCGATCTGGTCTGAAACCCCAGCGGTGCAGGTTGCGGCTTTCCGCGTGCTCAAGGCACTGGATGCGGCATGGGCGAATGACGTGCTCGACGGTGTTTACCTCGATCCTGAGGTTCAAGCATGGGCCGAGGCTGGCATTGCTGAGGCCAGCGACGTTGTGCACAAAGACAGCAACGGCACTGTTCTGGCGAACGGCGACACGGTGACCTTGATCAAGGACCTTCCTGTGAAAGGTGCGGGCTTTACCGCGAAACGTGGCACGGCTGTGCGGAACATTTCGCTGGTGCCTGATAACGCAGGCCATATCGAAGGCCGCGTTGAAGGTCAGCGGATCGTGATCCTGACCCAATTCGTCAAAAAGAAGTAAGGGATCGTGGGGGCAATGCCCCCCATATCCAACCTTTGGGTAGTGGGCTCGCTCAGCGCTTTGCGTCGCGCCGTCTACGCAGGATAAAGTGGATGATCGCTGTCAGGACCAAGCCTGCGGTGAGTAGGGCGGCCAGCGGCAATGTTACGATCAGCATCCAGCCCGACAGGCTCCACCCCGCCAGTGTCGGTCCCCAATCGTAACCGTCCACGATACACGGGAATGTCGCGTTTTCAGTGACGGTGCAGCCGTGTTTGTCAGCGAACCAGCCAACCCAAGTCAGCACGGCGATAGGGCTCAGGCACAGGGCGATCAAAGCGATCCATATGCCGTAGAGCCACCGCATTTAGACGCGGCCTTTGTTGGCTGTGCCAATCACCCCTTAAGAACCTTCAGCGCTTCGCCCAGATCAATCGCGCCGTCATAGAGCGCGCGGCCAGAGATTGCGCCGTTTAGTGCTGCGCCGCAGTTTTTTAGGTTCCGCAAATCGTCGAGCGAGGACACGCCGCCAGAGGCGATCACTGGGATTGACATAGCGTTAGCAAGCTCGGCTGTGGCTTCGACGTTCGGGCCTTGCATCGCGCCGTCGCGGTTGATGTCGGTGTAGATGATAGCCGACACGCCTGCGTCCTCGAACGAACGGGCGAGGTCGATGACATTGACGTTGGTTTCTTCGGCCCAGCCTTTGGTCGCGACCTTGCCGTTGCGGGCGTCGATGCCGACGGCCACGTGACCGGGGAAGGCCTTGCAGGCTTCGCGCACCAAATCAGGGTTTTCGACGGCAACGGTGCCGAGGATCACTCGGGTCAGGCCCTTGTCCAACCAGCGTTCGATCGTTGCCATATCGCGGATACCACCACCGAGCTGGGCAGGGACCTTGCACTGTTTGAGGATTTCTTCGACGGGGGCCGCGTTCACGGGTTCGCCCGCGAAGGCGCCGTTCAGGTCCACGAGGTGCAGCCATTCGCAGCCAGCGTTCACGAACTCCAGCGCTTGTGCAGCGGGGTTTTCGTTGAATACCGTGGCTTGATCCATTTCACCTTTGTAGAGGCGCACGGCATTGCCGTCTTTGAGGTCGATAGCAGGATAGAGGATCATAGCGGGCACCCGTTTGTCTGTTTGCCTGTCCTTAACCACGGAGAGGCCAGAATTGCAACGAACCCAACGTCAGACTTGATTGGAATCGGTCATGATGAGCAGGCTAATCGCAACGAGAACATGGGAGGAAGACATGAAGACACTAGCACTGGCGGCGATCGCTGTACTGGGATTTACGGGCGCGGCTCTGGCCGATCCGCTCGAGGGAACGTGGCGCACGGTTGCGGATGATAACGGCAACTCTGGCCTGATTTCGGTTGCACCTTGCGGTGAGCAACTCTGCGGAACCCTGATCAAGTCGTTTGATAGCGCGGGCGCTGAAATGGCATCCGAGAACATCGGCCGTCAGATCATCTATGAAACCGTTGCGAACGGTGACGGCACCTATTCTGGTAAGGTTTGGTCCCCAGACCGCGATAAGGTCTACAACTCCAAACTCGTGCTGAGCGGAGATACGCTTGAGGTGAATGGATGCGTTCTCATGATCTGCCGCAATGGCGGCACGTGGATGCGTCAGTAAAAACGAAAGGGCGCCGCAAGGCGCCCTTTTTCATGGCTTCCAGTTCAGGAAGTTCGCGATGAGCCGTAGCCCTGTCGCTTGGGACTTTTCTGGGTGGAACTGGGTTCCGACCACGTTGTCGCGGCCCACAATCGCGGTGATGTCGCCTGCGTAATCCACATGGGCGATCCGCTGGGCGGGGTCGCTGACTTTCATGTGGTAGGAGTGCACGAAATAAGCGTGGTCGCCCGTTTTTATGCCGTCGAGCACGGGGTGGGGGGTGTCGATCACCAGATCATTCCATCCCATATGCGGTACCTTGAGCGTGGCGTCCGCTGGGGTGATCTTAACGATCTCGCCGCTGATCCAATCGAACCCTGCGGTTTCTTCGTATTCGTGACCAATCGTGGCGAGCATCTGCATGCCGACGCAGATGCCAAGGAAGGGTTTGCCGTCCTTTTCCACCGCTTCGACAATCGCTTCGGCCAGACCGCCCATATCGCTGAGCGCCTTGCGGCAAGCGGGGAACGCACCATCACCCGGAAGGACAATGCGATCCGCTTTGGCCACAACATCGGGTTCGGAGGTGACAACGACCGTGCCACGCCCCGCTTCATGCGCCATCCGTTCAAAGGCCTTGTGAGCCGAGTGAAGGTTGCCGCTGTCGTAATCTACAAGCGCGATCAGGCTCATAGGGCGCCTTTGGTCGACGGAAGGCTACCTGCCATGCGCGGATCGGTCTCTACAGCCATGCGCAGTGATTTTGCGACCGCTTTGAACGCAGACTCTGCGATGTGGTGGCTGTTCACGCCGTGCACAAGGTCAATGTGCAGAGTGATGCCACCGTGCAGCGCAAGCGCCTGAAAGAATTCGCGAACGAGTTCGGTGTCAAAGGTGCCGATTTTCTGGGACGGGAAATCGCAGTTCCAGACAAGGAACGACCGACCCGACAGATCGAGAGCGGCACGCACCTGCGTGTCATCCATCGCCAGCGCAAAGTGGCCGTAACGGTTGATGCCTTTTTTGTCGCCCAGTGCCTGAACCAGTGCCTGACCGATAGCGATGCCTGTGTCCTCGACGGTGTGGTGATCGTCGATGTGGTAGTCGCCTTTGGCGCGGATGGTCATGTCGATCAGCGAGTGACGCGACAACTGGTCGAGCATGTGGTCAAAGAACCCAACGCCAGTTTGGTTGTCATAGGTGCCTTTGCCGTCGAGGTTCAGTTCGACTTCAATCGACGTTTCGGCAGTTTTTCTCGAGATCTTTGCGGTGCGCATGGGGCCTCCGTTCGCTTACGAGGGCCTTATACGGCGGGGCAGGGGGTAGGCCAAGCACTGAAAAACAAAAGGACGCCCGAGGGCGTCCTGTTTGGTGGTCCATTTTGGAGCGGGCGAGGCGATTCGAACGCCCGACCCTAACCTTGGCAAGGTTATGCTCTACCCCTGAGCTACGCCCGCTTCCGTTATGGACCGACTTGGAGCGGGCGAGGCGATTCGAACGCCCGACCCTAACCTTGGCAAGGTTATGCTCTACCCCTGAGCTACGCCCGCTTCCGTGTCAGTGGGCGTGAGATATGAAAAGGCGCGGGGGGCTGCAAGAGGAAAATGAAGGTCACCACGAAATTTTTCCAACTTTTTCCGAAAACAGAACGGGCGCCCGAAGGCGCCCGTCGTTTTCTTATTCGAACTCGATCAACAGATCCTTGGCGTCGATCTGTCCGCCCGCCGTGACGTGAACCGCTTTGACCACGGCATCGCGGTCGGCGTGAATCCCTGTCTCCATCTTCATCGCTTCGATGGTGAGCAGGAGGTCGCCCGCTTTGACCTCTTTGCCAGCTTGGGCCGCGATAGTCGCGACCACACCCGGCATCGGTGCGCCGATGTGGTTCGGGTTGCCTGCCTCGGCTTTCGGGCGGCTTGCTTTCGTCGCGGTGACAGCACGGTTTGGAACGCGGATGGTGCGCGGCTGGCCGTTGATTTCAAAGAACACCTTCACTTCGGCGTTCTCATCCATGTCGCCTACGGCTTGCAGGCGGATTTCCAGCGTTTTGCCCGGATCGATCTCTGCGCTGATCTCTTCGCCTGCGTCCATACCGTAGAAGAACGTGCGTGTCGGCAGCGTGCGAACAGGGCCGTAGGTGCGGTGGCGACCCATGTAATCAAGGAAGACCTTGGGATACATCAGGTAGCCGTTGAGATCCTCATCATCGATCTTTTTACCATCCAAGAGAGCGGTCAGCTCTGCCCGCTTTTCATCGAGGTCAATCGGAGCAAGGTGTTTACCCGGACGGTCGGTGATCGGCGTGTCGCCCTTGAGCACTTTGGTCTGGATCGCGGCAGGCCAGCCACCCGGAGGTTGGCCGAGGCTGCCTTTCATCATGTCGACGACCGAGTCGGGGAAGACCACGTCGGTGGTCGGGTCCTGAACCTGATCTTTGGTCAGACCTTGGGACACCATCATGAGGGCCATGTCGCCGACAACTTTGGAGGATGGGGTCACTTTGACGATGTCGCCGAACATCATGTTCACGTCGGCATAGGCCTGCGCGACCTCGTGCCAACGGTCCTCTAGGCCGAGGCTGCGTGCCTGTGCCTTGAGGTTGGTGAACTGACCGCCCGGCATTTCGTGCAGGTAGACTTCGGAGGCTGGCGATTGGAGGCCAGATTCGAAGGCGGTGTATTGCGCGCGCACCTGTTCCCAATAGTTCGACAACTCACGGATCGACGCGATGTCGAGGCCTGTATCGCGGTCAGAGCCTTTGAGTGCCTCAACGATAGAGCCCAAGGTCGGCTGCGATGTGCCGCCAGAGAAGGCGTCCATTGCCGCGTCCACAACGTCGACACCCGCTGCCGACGCCGCTAGAACGGTCGCGATCGATGCGCCCGAGGTGTCGTGGGTGTGGAAGTGGATCGGCAGACCGACCTCTTGTTTCAGTGCAGTGACCAGAGCGGTTGCAGCGGATGGTTTCAGCAAGCCCGCCATGTCCTTGAGGCCAAGAACATGCGCGCCAGCGGCTTCGAGCTCTTTGGCCATACCGACGTAGTATTTCAGGTCATACTTCGAACGGTTCGGATCGAGCAGGTCACCTGTGTAGCAAATCGTGCCTTCGCAGACCTTTTTAGCATCAATAACCGCGTCCATCGCAACGCGCATGTTTTCAACCCAATTAAGGCTGTCGAACACGCGGAACACATCGACGCCAGAGATGGCAGCCTGACGCACGAATTCCTGCACAACGTTGTCAGGGTAATTCGTGTAGCCAACGCCGTTTGACGCACGGAGCAGCATCTGGGTCATGATGTTCGGCATCGCAGCGCGGATATCGCGCAGACGCTGCCATGGGCATTCCTGCAAGAAGCGGTAGGCCACGTCGAACGTCGCACCACCCCAACATTCGACCGAGAAGAGGCCAGACATGTTTTGCGCATAGGCAGGTGCTGCCTTGATCATGTCGATCGACCGCATACGGGTCGCCAGCAAGGACTGGTGGCCGTCACGCATGGTCGTGTCGGTGATCAGAAGTTGCTTTTGCTGGTGCATCCAGTCGGCAATCGCCTCTGGACCGAATTGGTCGAGGATTTGGCGCGTGCCGCTCTGAACTTCACCTTTGCCGGGCAGGACAGGGGGCTTTGGTGCTTTCAGTTCTGCATGTGGTTTCGCGCGACCAGCGGTTTCAGGGTGACCGTTCACGGTGATGTCCGCGATATAGGTCAGGATTTTGGTCGCACGGTCGCGGCGTTTGTTGAACTGGAACAGCTCTGGCGTCGTGTCGATGAACTTTGTCGTGTATTCGTAGTTCAGGAACGTCGGGTGCTTTAGCAGGTTGATCACAAACTCGATGTTCGTGGATACGCCGCGGATACGGAATTCGCGGAGGGCACGGTCCATCCGCGCAATCGCCATTTCGGGGGTTGGTGCGCGTGCGGTGATTTTCGTCAGAAGCGAGTCGTAGTATCGGGTGATTACCGCGCCCGAATAGGCGGTGCCGCCGTCCAGCCGGATGCCCGGACCTGTTGCCGAACGGTAGGTCTGGATGCGACCGTAGTCAGGGATAAAGTTGTTCGACGGGTCTTCGGTCGTGACGCGGCACTGGAGCGCGTGGCCGTCGAGTTGCACGTCATATTGCGAAGCACAGCCCGTTGCGTCGACGATGGATTTCCCTTCGGCGATCAGGATTTGCGCACGAACGATGTCGATACCTGTGACTTCTTCGGTGACGGTGTGTTCCACCTGAACGCGGGGGTTCACCTCGATGAAGTAGAATTCGCCCGAATCCATATCCATCAGGAATTCGACGGTGCCTGCGCATTCGTAGTTCACGTGTTCGCAGATTTTCTTGCCCAAGTTACACAGGCGTTCACGCTGCGTGGCCGACAGATACGGGGCAGGGGCGCGTTCGACGACCTTTTGGTTGCGGCGCTGAACCGAACAGTCGCGTTCCCAGAGGTGATAAATGTTGCCCTTTTTATCGCCGAGGATCTGCACCTCGACGTGGCGGGCACGCAGAATCATCTTTTCCAGATAGCCTTCGCCATTGCCAAAGGCGGCCTCGGCTTCGCGGCGACCTTCGCGGACTTTTTCCTCGAGCTCTGCTTCGTTCATGATCGGGCGCATGCCGCGACCGCCGCCACCCCACGATGCCTTGAGCATCAACGGGTAGCCAACTTCGGCGGCCTGAACACGGATGATATCCATGTTTTCGCCCAGAACTTCGGTCGCTGGAATGACGGGAACGCCTGCCTCCATCGCGACCTTGCGTGCGCTGGCCTTATCGCCCAACTCGCGCATGGTTTTCGCTTTGGGGCCAATAAAGGTGATGCCGTTGCGATCACATGCATCAACGAAATCGGGGTTTTCCGACAGAAGGCCGTAGCCGGGGTGGATGGCGTCCGCGCCGGACATTTTGGCGACGCGGATCATCTCATCAATAGAGAGGTAGGCGGCAACTGGGCCCAGTCCCTCGCCAATGCGGTAGGCTTCGTCAGCCTTAAAACGGTGAAGGCCGAGTTTGTCTTCTTCGGCGTAGACCGCAACGGTCTTTTTCCCCATCTCGTTCGCGGCCCGCATAATGCGGATCGCGATTTCACCACGGTTGGCGATCAGAATCTTTTTGAACTCGGCCATAGTCGGGCACTCCTTTGCAGATGCAGCAAAGGTGTAGAAAGATTCTGCGGCTGCGTAAACAGCTTTTTTGACGATATGTTAGCGATAACATATCTTTTGCGTAAAATAATCGATTATTCTGACACTGGGGCCTGACGGTTGTGGAGGGGGATTTCCTTCATCAGCAGGGAGAGCGCGAAGGCAATCACACCCAATGAGGCCGCAATCCAAAAGATCGGGTGGATCGCGTTCACAACGCTATCCGCGACCAAACCGCGTGCTTCCTCGGGCAGCCCGTGCAACATTTGCGGGCCGATCTCACCGTTGAATTCGACTGTCGTGCCGAGGCCTGCCGCCATACGTGCCGCAAAGAGGGCGCCGAATGCAGCGACCGCGAGCGACCCACCGACCTGACGGAACATCAGGCCTGCCGCCGTTGCGGTGCCCAAGGTTTCACGCGGCACAGCGTTTTGCACGGCGGTGGTCAGAACAGGGAATGTTGTCCCCATGCCGAGGCCAAACGTGGCGAGCGACAGGCTGAACCGAAGCGTCGAGGTGTATTGGTCGATGGTCGACAGGGCGATCATTCCGAGCACGATAAAGACCGCGCCAATGATCGGCAGGATGCGGTATTTCCCTGTTTTGCCCATCCAGCGGCCCGAGGTGGTCGAGCCGAGCAGGATGCCAAAGGTCATTGGGATCAGCATAAGGCCCGATACGGTCGGGGAGACGCCTTTTGCGATTTGCAGGTAGATCGGCAGGAAGGTGACAGAGCCGAACATCGCCGCGCCGATGATAAAGCTGATCGCAGAGGTCGTCGAAAACACGTTCAGCTTGAACAGTTTCAACGGCAGGATCGGCTCTGCTGCGCGGGATTCAATGTAGACAAACGCGATGGTGCTGATGAGCGAGAGGGCAATGAGTCCGATAAAGGTCGGGCTGTTCCATGCGATTGTGTTGCCACCCAGCGATGTTGCCAGCGTCAGCGATGCCAGCGCGACCGAGAGGGTTGCAGCCCCCCACCAGTCGATAGAGTGCTTGACCCGACGTCCGGTCGGTTTGAACGCCATCGCAAAGCCAGCGACCGCAGCAGCGCCGAACGGGATGTTGATGTAGAAAATCCAGTGCCAGGTGAAGGCTTCGACGAACCAGCCACCAATCAGTGGCCCGATCACAGAGGACATAGAGAACACGGCGGCAAAGATGCCCTGCACCTTTGCGCGGTCGCGGGGCGGGATCACATCGCCGATGACAGAGAGGGCTAGGACAAAAAGGCCGCCACCGCCAAGGCCCTGAAGCGCACGGGCGAGGATCAGGAAGGTCATCGAATTGGCAAGTCCGCAGAGCGCGGAGCCGAAGAGGAACAGACCAACCGAGACGAACACCGTATTTCGGCGTCCATAAAGGTCACCAATTTTGCCATAGAGCGGCGCAACAACGGTCGAGGCCAGCATATAGGCCGTTACGACCCAGCTGAGGTGCTCTAGCCCGCCAAGGTCGGCAACGATGGTCGGCAGGGCGGTGGAAACGATAGTTTGGTCAAGTGCGGCAAGCAGCAAAAGCACCCCGATGGATGCAATAATAAGTCGTGTCGACCCCGTATGGGTCGGAGTAGGTGCAGCGGTCATTGGAGCTCCAGTTTTCTACGGGTGCGTTGCCCGCGATTTCCTCTTTATCTATCGGGAATGAAATTTATGTGTCAATAGCACATAATTGTCATTGGCAGGTAATTGACTTGTGCGAATATGTGAGTAGACACGAATGCCATGACGAAGATGCCAAAGAAATTTCACGACAATGTGCCCGAACTGCTGGCTGGCGCTGGTTTCGGGCCTGACATGATTGATGCCTTGCTGGATCTCGATGGGACGATGTTCCTTTGGCATCGGGCGTCGTCCAAAGGCGAAGTGCCCGCGAAAATTCTGGCGGAGTTGGGCTCTAGCGTCGAAGTCGGTCAGTTCTACGCCATGACCGCGATTTTCCGTATCCAAGAAGGGGTAGGGCGCGACATTGCAGAGCCTGCAACGATTGGTCTCCTCGCTGAGGAAATGAATATCGATCCCTCGCGTGCGAGCCGCGTGGCCAGTGACCTGATCGCCAAAGGTCTGGTGCGTCGTGAAGCGGCCCAAGACGACGGGCGAAAGTCGATCTTGGTCCTGACGGATGCGGCCATCGCGCTGTTTCGGGCCTATAAAGAACTGAAATGGGCCAAGGTGATCGAGGTTTATCGGGATTGGAACGCCGATGATATCGCGGCCTTTTCCCGCCTCCTTGGGCGATATGTCGGCGATATGCGCCGCGTTTTGCATGGGCAAGACTAACTAGAACATAATGCGAACAGGCGCTTTCCTCGCGTCCAGAGTTGCGCTATTTATTCTGCCATGAGCAGCTATTCCGATGATGACGCCTTTGAGGCGGCCGAAATGTCCTTGTCCCAGCGCGCTATGATGGCGTCGCGGCCCACGCCCTATCTGGATGACCTCAATCCAGCACAGAGAGAGGCGGTTGAGGCATTAGGCGGTCCGGTTTTGATGCTAGCGGGCGCAGGAACGGGCAAGACAAAGGCGCTGACCACGCGGATCGTTCACCTGCTTGCCACGGGTAAGGCGCGTCCGAATGAAATCCTTTCTGTGACGTTCACCAACAAAGCCGCCCGCGAGATGAAAGAGCGTGTTGGTCGTTTGCTGGGCGAGGCGGTTGAGGGCATGCCGTGGATGGGCACCTTCCACTCTGTCTGTGTGAAACTCTTGCGCCGTCACGCCGAACTGATCGGGATGGATGACCGGAATGCCCTGATCGAAGGGCGCCCGTCGCTGCACCTGAAATCGAATTTCACGATCCTCGATACCGATGATCAGATCCGCCTGCTCAAGCAGTTGATCGAGGCGAATAACATCGATGCCAAACGCTGGCCGCCACGGATGCTGGCGGGGATCATTGATAGCTGGAAAAACCGCGCTTGGACGCCTGATAAGGTTCCGACCCGCGAGGCCGCTGCCTTTGATGGCAAAGCGATTGACCTCTACGACCAGTATCAGCGGCGATTGTTGGAACTGAATGCAGTCGATTTTGGCGACCTCTTGCTGCACATGGTCACGATATTCCAGACCCATCAGGACGTGCTGGATCAATACCAGCGCTGGTTCCGCTATGTGATGGTGGACGAATATCAGGATACGAACGTCGCGCAGTATCTCTGGCTGCGCCTCCTTGCGGGCGGTCACAAAAACATCTGCTGCGTAGGCGACGATGACCAGTCGATCTATGGCTGGCGCGGGGCTGAGGTCGGCAACATCCTCAAGTTCGAAAAGGATTTCCCCGGGGCCAAGGTCGTTCGGCTCGAACAAAACTACCGCTCCACCCCGCATATCCTTGCCGCTGCTTCGGGGGTGATTGCGGGGAATAAGGGGCGTTTGGGTAAAACGCTCTGGACGGACCGCGAAGAAGGTGAACGCGTTCGCCTGATCGGTCATTGGGACGGCGAAGAAGAAGCCCGCTGGATCGGTGAAGAGATCGAGGCGATGCAGCGCGGCACCCGTGGAATGGACCCTCGGTCGCTTGACGATATGGCGATACTTGTGCGGGCGTCGCATCAGATGCGCGCGTTTGAGGATCGTTTCCTGACCATCGGCCTGCCATATCGCGTCATCGGCGGCCCGCGTTTCTACGAACGTTTGGAAATCCGCGATGCGATGGCCTATTTCCGTCTCGCTGTTTCACAAGACGACGACCTCGCGTTCGAGCGGATTGTGAACACGCCGAAACGGGGGCTGGGTGATAAGGCGATCCAGACGATTCAGCGCATGGCGCGCGATAATGGCGTCAACCTCGTCGAAGGGGCGCGGCTTTGTGTCGACACCGGCGCGATCAAAGGCAAAGGTGGCGCGGCGCTGGGCGAATTGGTTCAGGGGCTCGACCGTTGGTATCAGCAGCTGCGGGATGAGGCGGACACGCATATTGAAGTGGCCGAAATGATCCTCGATGAATCTGGCTACACCACGATGTGGATGAACGACAAAACGCCCGAGGCTCCGGGGCGGCTAGAGAACCTTAAGGAATTGGTCAAAGCGCTCGAGAATTTCGATAATCTGCAAGGGTTCCTCGAACATATTGCGCTGATTATGGATAATGATTCCGAGGATGCTGAGGAAAAGGTCAGCATCATGACCCTGCACGCGGCAAAGGGTTTGGAATTCCCAGCCGTGTTCCTACCAGGGTGGGAGGACGGTTTGTTCCCGTCCCAACGCAGCATGGATGAAAGCGGGCTGAAGGGGTTGGAAGAGGAACGCCGCCTTGCTTATGTCGGTATCACTCGCGCCGAAGAGGTCTGCACGATCTCCTTTGCCGCGAACCGTCGGGTCTATGGCCAGTGGCAGAGCCAGCTTCCCAGCCGTTTCATCGACGAATTGCCTGTCGATCACGTAGAGATTCTGACACCTCCGGGGCTATATGGTGGGGGCTATGGCGCCGCTGGCATGTCGTCGAGCGCGTCGCCTGCCTATGCGATGAAGTCCGCATCCACCATCGAAGAGCGCGTTGGCAAGGCCGATGTTTACAACTCCCCCGGTTGGAAACGGATGCAAGCACGGAGCCAGAGCCGTGGCATGGCTCAGCCGTCAGAGGTGCGTGGTTTGACCATCGATGCGACCGCTGTGTCGTCTTTCACCATCGGCGACCGCGTCTTCCACCAGAAATTCGGCTATGGCGAAGTGATGGAGATTGAAGGCGATAAGCTCGATATCGAATTCGATAAGGCGGGTTCAAAGAAGGTCGTGGCAAAGTTCATCGTCTCTGCGGCGCAGGCAAACGACGTTCCATTTTAGGGTTTCGCCTTTAACGTGCATCGCGTAGCTTGCTCGGAAACCCGAGTGAATTATGGGGTACGAGTATGGCTTTGGCAGCCGAACGGGCAGATTACGCATTACAAAAGGCGATGGAACAGTTTTGGGCCGTCGGTATTGAGGCGACCCCTTATCCAGAGTTGGTTAAGGTCACAGGGCTGAGCCGTAAGGCGCTCTATCAGCAGTGGCCTGACAAAACGCGGTTGGTGCATGACGCCTTGGATCGCTACCGCAAATCCGTGCTCATTGATCAATGCGAGATTTTCAAAACGCCTGGTCCTGCGGCAGTGACACGGTTTTGGGATGCGCTAGAGGCTGCGGTTGTCCCCGACTGGCAAGGGTGTTTTCTCTTGCGGTCCGCGGCGGGTGAGCTGCGCCACGATGAAAAGGCGCGGCAAATGTATACGGAACACCTATCCACCATTCAGCGCGGGATCATGATGTCGCTAAAGGGGCACCATAAGGACCCAGCGGGTGCGGCTTGGCAGGCAGTTGGGGTGATGACCTTGGTTACGGCACTGGCAGGACAGGGAATGCCCTTGGCCATGCTAAAGCCCGTTTTTGCGGCTGGTCGTGCGGCAACGGCGTTTTAGTGACCGCGGATAATCGGGATCAGGGTTAGCACCAACAACACAGCCATGGTGATGTTAAACGCCCGAAGTCGGCCATGATTGTTCAGGAAACGGCGTGCCTGTTGGCCCAATGCGTTCCAGAAAAAGATCGACGGAAGGTTGGTACACATGAACGTCAGCGCCACCAGCAGAACCTGCGCAAAGGAATGGTCCGCCGTGTAAGCGCTGATCGCGGTCAGCGCCATGAACCAGCCCTTGGGATTGACCCATTGAAACGCTGCGGCCTGAAGGAATGTCAGTGGCTTGCCTTCGGCCTCTGGTGCGTCTGGCGATTTGGGTGCGGCATTCGCGATCTTCCACGACAGATACAGCAGATAGGCGACTGAGCCCCATTTCATCACGACCAGCATGATCGGGAAGGTGTCGAACACCTGCACCAGACCTGCGCCCAGAACAACGATCATGAACGAATGGCCGAGCCCAACGCCCAGAATATGTGGGATCGAGCGTCGAATGCCAAAGTTGGCTCCTGAGGCCATCAACATCATGTTGTTCGGCCCCGGAGTGATGGAACTGACAAAGGCAAAGCCGATAAGGGCGACGATCAATTCGTAGGTCATGCCTCGTGCTGTGACAAATGTCTCAGGTCGCTGCAATCGAAATCGTGAGGGATGAAAAAGCAAACGGCGGCACCCGGGAGGAGGAGGGGTGCCGCCGTGCTATTCGGCGAACGCTCAGGGAGGAGGAGAGAGCATTCGCTTGGCGAAGCGTCCGGTCAGGGAGGAGGAGAGACCATCTGCTTCTATGCGGAACCTTCAGGGAGGAGGAGAGAAGGTCCCGTATCTGAATTTGGTGCGGCGGGATCAGGGAGGAGGAGAGATCCCGCCGCTATTTCACGGACCTTCAGGGAGGAGGAGGAGGGTCCGTAAACTCTATTCTTTTGCGGCAGCCCCCTAGGGAGGAGGAGAAGGGGGCCGCCGCTTTAGTCACGATCCGCTCAGGGAGGAGGAGAGAGCAGATCGTTGTCGAAGGTCCCAGGGAGGAGGAGAGGGACCGTCGTATTCTATGTCTTAGGCGCCGTAGGCCGCTTCGATTGCGATGCTTTTGATCATCGAGCGGGAGATGCCCAGATCAGCAAGTTCGCGGCCAGAGAGCTGCGACAATTCGTTGATTGTCGCGCGGTATACTTTGTACTTGGCGAAGCGATCAGCGAGGTTTGCGAAGAAGCCGCCGAAAGCGGGGGTGTAACCAGTGCGGACGTCGTTTGCGTAAGCCATGTCATTCTCTTTTCATCGTGTCCCGCATCGGGCGGGTCTGTTTCATCTTTCGGCGTATGGTAGTTCGCCGTGGCATCTTGCTGCCGTTGGACCTAACTTGGCGCTAATGCTGCGGATGCACAATTGGGACTTTCGTCAATGCCGCCATGCAGCAAATGCATACGAAGTGCTGACCTATTTCACATAGGCGTTACATTGCAGGGGATTTGGCTTGTGATTTGCCCATTCCGTGACATGTTTTGCCGCTGAATTGGGCAGAGTTTGAACAGGAGGGTCTGGTGACCTTAGGGAAAGATACGGTTCTTGAGATATTGAACGGCATTGCGCTGCCCGCAGGTGGGACACTTGTGTCCAAAGATCTTGTTCGGGCCTTGACGGTTGATGGCGGGCAGATTCGCTTTGTGCTTGAGGCGCCCACACCTGATGAAGCACGCGCGCTGGAACCTGTCCGTCTAGCGGCGGTCGAGGCCTTGCGCGCAGTTGAAGGTGTCACGGACGTGCAAGCGGTGATTACGGCGCACGGACCGTCGAAGCCCGCACAGCCCGCGCCGAGCCTCAAGGTTGGTCGTCACCCGACGCCCCAAGCTGGTCCGCAGGGTGTGCCTGGCGTCAAGCGGATCATCGCCATCGGTTCGGGGAAGGGCGGCGTTGGGAAATCCACCGTGTCGAGCAACCTCGCCGTAGCTTTGGCGAAGGCAGGTAAAAAGGTCGGTCTATTAGATGCCGATATATATGGTCCCAGTCAGCCACGGATGATGGGTATCACGGGGCGACCATCGTCGCCTGATGGTGAACATATAGAGCCGCTCCACGCGCATGGCGTCACGGTCATGTCTATTGGTCTCCTCGTTGATCCTGATAAAGCGGTGATCTGGCGGGGGCCGATGCTGATGGGTGCGTTGCAACAGATGCTCGGTCAGGTGAACTGGGGCGAGCTGGACGTGCTGCTGATCGACCTGCCACCGGGGACAGGTGATATTCAACTGTCGCTCTGCCAAAAGACCCACATGACGGGAGCTATAGTCGTATCGACTCCGCAGGACGTGGCGCTGATCGATGCGCGTAAGGCGATTGACATGTTCAACACGCTCAAGACGCCGATCTTGGGTCTGATAGAAAACATGTCGACCTTCCATTGCCCGAATTGCGGTCATGAGGCGCATATCTTTGGTCATGGTGGGGTGGCTGCTGCGTCCCAAGAGCTGTCGGTTCCGTTCTTAGGGTCGCTTCCGATTGACCTTGATACCCGACTGGCTGGCGACGCCGGGACACCTGTGGCCGCTGGTGGGGGTGCGATGGCCGATGCCTATGCAAGTCTCGCCTCGAAGTTGATCGAGGGCGGACTGGTCTAATTATACTTTTCGAACCTTTTGGTTCTCAAGGCCGTTCGGTTGTTCACCGGACGGCCCTTTGTGTTGCAGATATGGAATCCTATGGAACTGATCTGGGTTCTCAATTTGAATCTGGCTTGCGGTTGCACTCAATCCGAATCACTGCGGCGTGATTTTGAGTGAATTTTAGGAACGTATGCGGAACATTTTCACACCAGATAACCCCGACTGGGAGTGGATGGAATTTTTTGTGAATCCCATGGAACTTGTGGGTCATGGTTTATGAAATCTATATGTTGTGTCATTTCTTGCGGATCGTGGCATAACCTGCGTCACCTCACGCTCACGTGACCCCTTGGTTATCATTGGTATTGCCCAGCTATCCCCATTAAGTTCCATGAGGTTCCAGAAAGTTGTTGCCAGACTCCGTCCCAATCGGCATATTCAACTCATCGGAAGCAGAGTGATAACAAATACCAAGGGCCGAACTTAAAAAGAGCCCAGAGGCGAAAATAGCAGGTTTCATACAGGCACACGCTTCTTCCGAATAATAGATCCGGCGCGCGAGCGAGCAGACATCCCCCCAGGTGGCGCGCGTTGCTGGACTTCCCGAAAGGGACGGTGGCGGCGGATCGAACAGTGGCAGCAGTTCGATCCGCCGTTCCCTTTTCGGGGTTGGTGAAATCGGGGGCAGGTAAGAGGGACCGCACAAGTGGTTCAGGCGTTTGAAGGCGAATACACCCAGCGGGTGGATAAAAAGGGACGCATGTCGATCCCCGCCGATTTTCGTCGTGTCCTGCTCTCTGGTGATCCCGAAGCCGAAGCCCGCGGTAACCCCCGTTTGAAAATCGTCTACGGTCAGCACCTGAAGAATTGCGTGCAAGCCTATACGATCAATGAATATCAGCGCGTCATTGATGATATCTATGCGATGCCGCGCGAACGCTCTGCTGATCAAAAACGTCTGGCGCACCTCTATGTGACGCAGTCGATCACGCTCGATGTCGATAAAGATGGTCGCGTGATCCTGCCAAAGTCGATCCGCGATAAACTGTCGATCGAAGAGGGGGACGTTTATTTCCGCGGTCTCGTTGGCACGTTCGAGATGTGGAGCAACGATATCTTCCAGTCCACAGTCAATGCAGACATTGATGACTGGCTGGAAGGCATGGACGATGACTTTGATCCGTTGTCATTGTTGGGGGGCAGCTGATGTCCTCTCCGACCGACCCGCATATTCCCGTTCTCATCAGGCCGCTCATTCGGGCGGTCTCGCCTGTTTCAGGTGTCTGGCTTGATGGGACCTTTGGCGCGGGTGGCTATACCCGTGCACTGCTAGAAGCGGGTGCTGATAAGGTTATCGGAGTGGACAGGGATCCGCTGGCGTTTGAGATGGCAGAGCCATGGATCGGGGACTTCGGCGACCGGATTGAATTCGTGCAAGGCACCTTCTCGGATATGGATCAGTATGCGCAGAACCTTGATGGGGTTGTTCTCGATCTTGGCGTGTCGTCGATGCAGTTGGATCTTGCGGAGCGCGGCTTTTCTTTCATGAAAGAAGGCCCACTCGACATGCGGATGAGCCAGTCGGGCACCTCTGCAGCGGACCTTTGCAATGAGCTGGACGAAGAAGAGCTCGCCGATATCATCTACCTTTACGGTGAAGAACGCGCGAGCCGTCGCATCGCAAAGGCCATCGTTAAGGCGCGTCCTCTGACGACCACGCTGCAGCTTGCGAAAATCGTGGAAAGCTGCCTGCCGCGACCCAAACCGGGGCAGAGCCATCCCGCGACCCGCACGTTCCAAGCACTGCGCATTGCGGTGAATGATGAATACGGCCAGTTGGCTGAGGGCCTCATGGCTGCCGAACGGGCATTGAAACCGGGTGGTCTCTTGGCTGTTGTGACGTTCCATTCGGTCGAAGATCGGATGACAAAACGGTTCTTCCAATCGCGGTCGGGCAGGACCGCAAACGCGAACCGTTACGCGCCTGAACTGGCGCAAGATAAGCCCGCGTTCGAAATGGTCGAGAAAAAGGCCATCGGACCGGATCAGCAAGAATTGACGGAAAACCCGAGGTCACGGTCGGCAAAGCTTCGTGTTGCGCGCCGCACTGATGCGCCATCGGGAGACATGGATCGCAAGGCGCTTGGTATGCCTATGCGCAAAGGGGAGCGGTAATGCGTAGCCTGTTGTATGTTTTGTCCGCGCTTGGGGTCATTGCATTGGCGTTTTGGGCCTATCAGGAAAACTACCGCACTCAAGATTCCATCAAACATGTCCGTCAGTTAAGCCGCGAAATTGCAGCGGCAAACTCTAGCCTGCGGATGCTGCGGGCAGAGTGGGCCTATCTGAACCGTCCTGACCGTCTGCGCGACCTCGTTGATCTGAATTTTGACCGTCTGGGGCTGTTGCCGCTGATGCCCGATGGCTTTGGTCGTGTGGATCAGGTGATCTATCCCTCGCTGCCTTTGTTGCCCGTGTCGGGCCGGATCGTAGAAGTGTCGAGCGATGGTGATGCGGAGGGCACTCTATGATCCGCACCCCGCTTCGTCCACTGGCCCGTATCCTGAACGCCCGTCAAGCAGGGGAAAACCCTGACGCGATTGAGGCCGAGAATAAGCGCATTCGTCATGAAGCGATGCGCGACACGGACCGTGTGCGTGCCGAAAGCCGCCTGTATATTTTGGGCGGTTGTTTCTTTTTCGCGTTCACAGCGATCATCCTGAAAATGGGTGTGATTGCAACGACCTTACCCGAAGAACCTCAAGTATCGCGGAGCGGTGATCCGATCCTGTCGATGCGGTCCGATATCGTCGACCGCGAGGGTCGCGTTCTGGCGACCAACTTTGACACTTACGCAGTATACGCGCACCCGCGCGACATGATCGATCCAGAGGTGGCTGCCTCTGAACTGGCGCGGATTTTCCCAGAATTGGACGAGGAGCGCCTGCTCAAGGATTTCACAGGCAACCGTAGTTTTGTCTGGATCCGCCGTCAGATCAGCCCTGAACAGATGCAAGAAGTCTTTGACATCGGTGAACCGGGATTGCTGTTCGGGCCGCGCGAAATGCGCCTTTATCCTAACGGTCCAGTTGCAAGCCATATCCTTGGTGGATCGAACTTTGGCCGCGAAAGTGTTGATTCTGCTGAAATCGTGGGTATTGCAGGGGTTGAGCGCCAATTCGACGACTACCTGCGTGATCCTGCGAATGGCGGTGCTCCGCTCCAGCTGTCGATTGACCTGACCATTCAGGCCGCGACCGAACGCGTTCTTGCGGGCGGTATGATGCTGATGAACGCCAAAGGCGCTGCCGCTGTTTTGATGGACGTGCACACGGGCGAGATTATCTCGATGGCGTCGCTGCCTGACTTTGACCCGAACAATCGTCCCACCGTTCTGACCCAAGGCGACCAGTCCGATAGCCCGCTGTTTAACCGCGCGGTGCAGGGCGTTTACGAATTGGGCTCTACGTTCAAGATTTTGGCCGTTGCACAGGCGCTAGAGCTTGGCTTGGTCAACCCTGACACCATGATCCAAACCCAACCTGCGATCCGCATCGGCGGCTTTGCGATCAACGACTTCCACAGCTATGGCCGCGAAAACAGCGTCACGGACGTGATTGCGAAATCGTCGAACATTGGCACCGCGCATATCGCGGAAATGATCGGCGGCGAACGCCAGCAGGAATTCCTGCGGTCTTTGGGCATCCTCGACGTATCTCCCGTTGAATTGAGCGAGGCCCGCGCAGGCCGTCCGCAATATCCCCGCGATTGGACGCCGATTAACACGATGACCATTTCCTACGGTCACGGCGTGGCGGCATCGCCGCTCCACCTCGCATCGGCCTACGCTACGCTTGCGAATGGTGGCCGTTTAGTGACGCCAACGTTGATCCATGATGCCTCTAACACGGTGGGCGAACGGGTGATCAGCGAAACAACTGCACGTCAGTCGGTAGACATGTTGCGTCAGGTAGTGACCCGCGGCACCGCGTCCTTTGGTGAAGTCGCAGGCTATGAGGTTGCTGGTAAAACAGGTACCGCCGACAAGGTGCGCCCGACGGGCGGCTACTACGACGATAAAGTCATCGCGACCTTCGCGTCGGTCTTTCCTGCATCGGACCCGAAATACGTCCTCGTTGTGACTTTGGATGAACCGAATGACACCACAGGATCAGAGCCGCGCCGCACAGCGGGTTGGACTGCCGTGCCTGTCGCGGCAGAGATGATCCGCCGCGTTGCACCCTTGCTTGGGTTGCGACCGAATATTGAAACTCCCCTCATGACGGGTGTATCGCTCGCTTCAGAATAAGAGGGGCATTTCATATGGCAGGCGCTGCGCAAAAGACGGTCACATTGTCAGACCTAGGACTGACGGCACAGGGGGCCTGCGATGCGCGGGTCAACGCGATCACCATCGACAGTCGCGAAGTCATGCCAGGTGCCCTTTTTGGTGCAATGCCCGGCAGCAACGTCCATGGCGCGGCCTATATCGGCACAGCGCTTGAAAACGGTGCGGTTGCGATTTTGACGGACCGTGCAGGGGCTGAAATGGCCGCTGACGTTTTGGCCGATAGCAGCGCCTGTTTGATTATTTCCGAAGACCCACGTCAGACCTTGGCGCAAACAGCGGCGCTGTACTTTGGTGCGCAGCCAGAGGTCGCCGTTGCGGTGACGGGGACCAATGGGAAAACCTCTGTCTCGACCTTCTGCCGTCAGATCTGGACGGAACTTGGCTTCGAGGCAGTAAACCTCGGCACCACGGGTGTTGAAGGGGCGTGGACCTATCCTCTTCGCCACACGACACCCGATCCGATCACATTGCAGCGGGTTTTGGCCTCGGCCGCGACCGAAGGCGTGACCCATGTCGCGATGGAGGCGTCTTCGCACGGGCTCGATCAGCGGCGTTTGGATGGCGTGATGTTGGCGGCGGCTGGGTTTACGAATTTTACCCAAGATCACCTCGACTATCATAAGACGTTTGAGGCTTATTTCGACGCAAAGATGGGCCTCTTTGACCGTGTGTTGCCACCCGAAGGCACGGCGGTGATCAACCTCGATGATCCCAAAGGGATCGACGTTCTACGCATTGCCGAACAACGTGGCCATGAAGTGCTTGGCGTTGGGCGCTCTGATCTCGCACGTTTGCGGCTCTTGTCACAGCGGTTTGATGCGACGGGGCAGGATTTGCGGTTTGACTGGCAGGGTGAAATTCACCTGACCCGTCTGAACCTCATCGGCGGATTTCAGGCAGAAAACGTGCTCCTTGCGGCTGGGCTGGTGATTGGCGCGGGCGCCGACCCGCAAGACGTCTTTGACACGCTGCCGCAACTGACGACGGTGCGGGGTCGCATGCAATTGGCCGCCACACGCGACAACGGCGCGGCGGTCTATGTGGATTATGCGCACACGCCTGATGCTATCGAAACCGCGCTGCAAGCCATCCGCCCGCATGTGATGGGGCGCATTATTGCGATTGTTGGGGCAGGTGGCGACCGTGACACCACAAAACGCCCGTTGATGGGCGCTGCGGCTGCTGAGAATGCGGATGTGGTGATTGTGACCGACGATAACCCGCGGTCCGAGGATCCCGCTTTGATCCGCGCTGCCGTGATTGAAGGTGCGCACCGCGTTCGGACCAAAGATGTTTACGAGGTCGGTGATCGTGCCGAAGCGATCTTACGCGCTGCTGACATGCTGCAGCCAGGCGATGCTCTGCTTGTCGCGGGTAAGGGGCATGAGACGGGCCAAATTGTTGGCACCGACGTGCTGCATTTCGATGATGTAGAGGTCGCGTCCCAAGCGGTCCTCGCGCTTGATGGGAAAATCTGATGACAACGCCGCTTTGGACTTCGCGTGATGCTGTGGCCGCAACGGGCGGCACGGCGACTTGTGACTGGTCGGTCACTGGCGTGTCGATTGATACCCGAACCCTGCAAGAGGGCGACCTCTTTGTCGCGCTCAAAGCCGCACGGGATGGGCACGATTTTGTCGCTCAGGCGCTGGCGTCTGGGGCAGGGGCGGCACTCGTCACGCACTGTCCCGAAGGTGTCGCAGAAGATGCGCCGCTGCTGATCGTCGATGATGTTCTGACCGCGTTAGAGGATTTGGGCCGCGCCGCACGGGCACGGACAAAGGCCCGCGTTGTTGCTGTGACGGGGTCGGTCGGCAAAACATCGACCAAGGAAATGCTGCGCGATGTCTTGGGCACCCAAGGGAAAACTCACGCGGCTGAGGCGTCTTACAACAACCATTGGGGCGTTCCGCTGACTTTGGCACGGATGCCTGCGGACACGAAATACGCGGTAATCGAAATCGGGATGAACCACCCAGGTGAAATCGCGCCGCTCGCCAAAATGGCGCGTCCACATGTGGTCATGATCACAACCGTGGCAGCAGCGCACCTTGAGGCGTTTGAGAATATCGACGGGATCGCCCGCGAGAAGGCCGCGATTTGCGAGGGGCTAGAGCCCAAAGGCATCGCTGTTCTGAACGGCGATCTGTCGAATTCGCAAATCCTAATCGATGCCGCCCATGCCAAAGGCGCGAAGGTCATCACCTTTGGTCAGTCCAAAGGATGTCACCACCGGATGCTCGACCTTCGGATTTGCGAAGGTGCAACGGTGGCGCAGGCCCGTGCATGGCGCACGCCTGTCTTGCTCAAGGTCGCGACCGAAGGCCGTCACTTTGCCATGAACGCCTTGGGTGTGGTGGCTGTGGTGCAGGCGCTCGGCGCAGATCGGACAAAGGCGATGCTCGACCTCGGGCAATGGTCGCCGCCTGCTGGGCGCGGCCTCTCAGAACAGATCGTCACCGATCCCGCCCGCGATGGTCACTACTTTGATCTGATCGACGATGCGTTCAACGCGAACCCCACATCGCTCTCTGCGAGCCTCGAAGTTCTGGCTGCACGTAAGCCCCGCAATGGCTTTGGCCGCTATGCCAAAGGTCGCCGTGTTGCGATCCTTGGCGATATGCTTGAGCTGGGTCCCGATGAGATCGCGTTGCACGCTGGCATGGTGAATGATCGGTCGATTGCTGACATTCAGGTGGTCCACTGCGTTGGCAATCGTATGCGCCACATGTGGGAAGCGCTCCCCGAAGGGAAACGCGGCCACTGGGAAGAAACCGCCCAAGATCTCATCCCTGATATTAACCGTTTAGTAGACAGCGGTGACGTTGTTTTGGTTAAAGGGTCCAAAGGCAGCAAAGTCAGCCTAGTCGTTGACGCGCTCCGTAAATTGGGGCAACGCAGAGCCAAGTCCGAACAAGAGGCCTGATTTTTATGCTGTATTTGTTAACAAACCTGTCTGATGGCGGCGATTTCTTTAACCTTTTCCGCTACATCTCTTTCCGCGCGGGTGGGGCATTCCTCACGGCGCTGATCTTTGGTTTCATGTTCGGGAAACCGCTGATCAACGTTCTGCGTCGCAAGCAAGGTAAGGGGCAGCCAATTCGTTCTGACGGACCTGAGGGCCACTTTGTCAAAGCAGGTACGCCGACGATGGGCGGTCTGTTGATCGTTGGGGCCTTGGCGTTTTCGACAATCCTCTGGGCGCGGATGGACAACCCGTTTGTGCTGATGGTGCTGTTTGTCACTCTGTCCTACGCGATGATCGGTTTTGCGGACGACTACGCAAAGGTCAGCAAGCAAAGCACCGATGGCGTGTCGGGTAAGGTTCGTCTTGTCCTTGGGTTCGTCGTCGCGGCACTGGCTGGGTTCTGGGCGTCCTATTTCCACCCCGAGGCGTTGTCCAACGAACTGGCCTTCCCGATCTTCAAAAACCTACTGGTCGATTTGGGCTTCCTCTTTGTGCCCTTTGCGATGCTCGTCATCGTGGGTGCTGCGAACGCTGTGAACTTTACCGATGGCTTGGACGGTCTGGCTGTGATGCCCGTGATGATTGCGGCGGCGACCTTTGGGATCATCGCTTATGCGGTCGGTCGCGTCGACTTTACCGAATACCTTGAGGTGCATTACGTCCCCGAAGCAGGTGAGATCACCATTTTCTGTGCGGCCCTCATCGGCGGCGGTCTTGGGTTCCTGTGGTATAACGCACCGCCCGCCGCTGTGTTTATGGGCGACACGGGTTCGCTCGCGCTGGGTGGTGCCTTGGGGGCGATTGCAGTTGCGACAAAGCACGAGATCGTTTTGTCGATCGTCGGCGGCCTCTTTGTGATGGAGACCCTGTCGGTCATCATTCAGGTCGCGTACTTCAAGCGCACGGGCAAACGTGTGTTCCTGATGGCGCCGATCCACCACCACTACGAAAAGAAGGGCTGGTCAGAGCCGCAGATCGTGATCCGCTTCTGGATTATCTCGCTCATCCTTGCGATGATCGGTCTGGCGACGCTCAAGGTCCGCTAATTCCTATATCATACTGAGGTTCTCATGATCCCTGTTCTCGGTTTCGAAGATCAGACCGTTGCTGTCCTTGGCCTTGGTCGGTCGGGGCGGGCAACGGCGGCTGCGCTCAATGCGGGCGGGGCACGTGCGGTGGCATGGGATGATAACCCTGCGGCCCGTGATGCGGCAGAAACCGAAGGGATCGAATTGCGCGACATGACGCGGCAGGGGGCCTTTGATGGAGTGTCTTGTCTGGTCGTGTCGCCCGGTATTCCGCATCTCTATCCTGCGCCGAACCCTGTGATCGCAGCGGCTTGGGATGCGGGCGTAGCAGTCGATAATGACATCGGCCTCTTTTTCCGATCCTTTGCGACCTACGCATGGGACGACTTCGACCAACAGCCCAAGGTGATCGCGGTCACTGGGTCCAACGGGAAATCGACGACCTCTGCCTTGATCCACCACATCCTGAAAGAGGCAGGCCGCCCGACCCAATTGGCGGGTAACATCGGTCGTGGCGTTTTGGACATTGATCCTGCCCGCGATGGTGAGGTCGTGGTGCTGGAACTGTCATCCTACCAAACCGATCTTGCCCGTGCGATGACGCCCGATGTGGGTGTGTTCACCAACCTGTCGCCCGATCATTTAGATCGGCATGCGGGACTGGGCGGCTATTTCGCGGCCAAGCGCCGCCTGTTCGCCGAAGGTGGTCCTGATCGCTGTGTAATTGGCGTGGACGAGGTTGAGGGGCGTTACCTCGCCAACCAACTGTCCGAAGGGCAGGCAGATGATCGTGTGATCCGTATTTCCTCGGCTCGGAAATTGGACGGCGAAGGCTGGACCGTTTTTGCGCGCAAAGGGTTCCTCGCCGAATGGCGTAAGGGGCGTCAGGTGGCGTCGATTGATATGCGCGGTATCCTTGGCCTTCCGGGGGCGCATAACCACCAGAACGCTTGTGCCGCCTATGCGGCCTGTCGAACCTTGGGGATCGGCCCGAAAACGATCGAAGAAGCGATGAAGACCTACCCCGGTCTGCCGCACCGCAGCCAGTTGATCGGCGAAAAAGACGGCGTGCGCTATGTGAATGACAGCAAGGCCACGAACGTCGATAGCGCGGCGAAGGCGCTGCAGGCGTTTCCGCGTATTCGCTGGATTTGTGGCGGTCTGCAGAAGGAAGGCGGCTTGGACGGTTTGTTGCCGCATCTAGGTGCCGTGGTGAAGGCCTATGTGATTGGCCGTGAAGCGGCGCAATTCGCGATGCAGCTCGGTGGGATTGAGGCTGAGGTCTGCACCACGATGGAAGTGGCGGTTGCTCGTGCAAGTGCCGAGGCAGAGGCGGGCGATACGGTCCTGCTAGCGCCTGCCTGTGCGAGTTTCGATCAATATGACAACTTCGAAAAGCGCGGCGGTGATTTCGCGGCGCAAGTGCGGGCGATCATCGGGTAAGGGGAGGGGCGCTGCCCCTCTTGGCCTGACGGCCAATTCACCCCGGGATATTTCGGGCACAAAGGCAGTTCAGGCGCGGTTTGCGATGGCCGTGCCTGCGGCATGGGCGGAGGCCCACGCCCATTGGAAGTTATATCCGCCGAGCCAGCCTGTGACATCCACAGATTCCCCGATGAAGTAGAGGCCGTCGACGGTTTTTGCTTCCATCGTTGTGGAGGATAGGCCGTCCGTATCGACGCCGCCAAGGGTGACTTCGGCGGTGCGGTAGCCTTCGGTCCCTGTGGGTTTGACTTGCCAATGGGATAGAGCGAGACGCAGGTTTTCAATCCGTCCGTCCGACCATTCCGCGCAATTGCCCGAGAGGTCGAATTCAGCGGTCAGGTGATCGACAAGGCGCGAGGGAAGAACGCGGGCGAGGATGGTTGTCACCGATTTGCGGGGATCGGTGCTGCGCGCCTTGCGGAGTGTTTCGGTGAGGTCAGTCGCGGGGATCAGATCGATGTCGACCGCTTCACCGCTGGTCCAGTAGCTTGAGACTTGCAACATGGCAGGCCCAGAGAGGCCACGGTGCGTGCATAGGAGTGCTTCGGCAAAGGCGGGGCCAGTGGCGGCGCGGGCCAGAACGGGGAGGGCGATGCCTGACACCTCGGCAAAGCGGCTGTCGGAAAAGGTAAAGGGCACGAGGCCAGCGCGTGTGTCTGTGACCGCGAGGCCAAACTGCTCTGCAATTTGATAAGCGAGGCCCGTCGCGCCCATTTTGGGGATCGATTTACCGCCCGTAGCTACAACGAGATGGTCGGCCTCTACCGTGATGTCTTTGCCATGGCGACGCAGCGATACGATAAAGCGGTCGGTGCGGCGCACCTCGACGATTTCGGTTTCAAGCCAAAGTTTCGCGCCCGCCTTTTCTGCCTCAGTGACCAGCATATTCACGATGTCCTTGGCGGAATTATCGCAGAACAATTGGCCGAGCGTCTTTTCATGCCAGCCGATGCCATAGGCGCTGACCAACCCGATGAAGTCCCAAGGCGTGTAACGGGCGAGGGCGGATTTGCTGAAGTGGGGGTTCTGGCTGAGGAAGTTCTTAGCCGACACCTCCATATTCGTGAAATTGCAGCGTCCACCGCCAGAAATGCGGATCTTTTCGCCCGCACGTTTCGCGTGGTCGACAACCAATACATCACGACCCGCATGGGCAGCGCAGAACAGGCCGGCAGCACCGGCGCCAAGGATGAGTGTACGAACCTTCATGTGCCTTCCCTGACGGCTTTTGACTGATCGTGCAAGTGGTCAGAAGGAATCCGCCGATTCAGCTTATTTTGCTGGCCTTTTTAGAGGGCTCTGATTAGTATCAACGTCAGATCCGGCAAACGGACGATGTAGAGGCAGATAGCGGTAAGAGTTCCATGACAGAGATGGTCTATGGATCGATTCCGGTGCAAACCGGCGATCCCATCCTCCCACGGTGGTGGCGTGCGATTGATAAATGGACGCTGTCCTGCGTTCTGGCCTTGTTTGCCATTGGGCTGTTGCTAGGGCTTGCGGCCTCTCCTCCGCTTGCTGAACGCAACGATAAAGAGCCGTTCTATTACGTGATCAAGCAGGCCCAATTCGGCGGCCTTGCGATGATCGTGATGTTCGTTACCTCGATGATGACGCCGAAAGTGGTGCGCCGTCTGGCGACTTTGGGCTTTATCGCGGCGTTCGTTGCTGTGCTGGCGCTGCCGTTTATCGGGACCGATTTTGGCAAGGGCGCTGTACGCTGGTTGTCGCTGGGTGGCCTGTCGGTGCAGCCGTCCGAGTTCCTCAAGCCTGGGTTTATTGTGGTTGCGGCTTGGCTGATGTCTGCGAGCCAAGATATCGGTGGCCCTCCGGGTAAACTCTATTCCTTTATTCTCACCGCAGCGATCGTTTTGATCCTCGCGCTGCAGCCTGACTTTGGTCAGGCGTCGTTGGTGCTCTTTGGCTGGTGCGTGATCTATTTCGTGGCTGGTGCGCCGATGCTGTTGCTGGTGGGCGTGGCTGGGATGACGACCCTTGCGGGGTCCTTTGCCTATATGAATTCTGAACACTTTGCGCGTCGTATCGACGGGTTCCTGAACCCCGAGGTCGATCCGCGAACGCAGCTGGGTTACGCGACCAACGCGATCCGTGAAGGCGGCCTGTTCGGCGTCGGTGTCGGCGAAGGTCAGGTCAAGATGAGCCTGCCTGACGCGCATACCGATTTTATCATCGCGGTTGCCGCCGAAGAATACGGTCTTGTGCTGGTTCTGCTGGTGGTAGCACTTTACGCGGCTGTGGTGATCCGTTCGCTGCACCGTCTGTCCAAAGAACGTGATCCGTTCATTCGTTTGGCGGGCACGGGCCTTGCCTGCATGTTCTCGGTTCAGGCGATGATCAACATGGGTGTTGCGGTGCGTCTGCTCCCAGCCAAGGGGATGACGCTTCCGTTCGTGTCCTATGGCGGGTCGTCGGTGATTGCATCGGGCATTGTGATGGGGATGCTTTTGGCCTTCACGCGGTCGCGACCGCAGGGCCAAATTGGTGATATCTTTAGCCGTCGGGGGCGATAATGGCTAAACCTTTACTCGTAATCGCTGCGGGGGGGACTGGGGGGCATATGTTCCCAGCCCAAGCCCTCGCCGAAGCGATGCTGGCCAAAGGCTGGCGTGTTCAACTGACGACCGATGCGCGTGGTGCGCGTTATGCTGGCGGTTTCCCTGATGCGGTCGAGGTGATCGAACTGGGCAGTGCGACCTTCGCGCGTGGCGGTGCTGCGGCTAAGGCGCTGGTGCCGTTCAAAATCGCGGGCGGTGTTCTGTCGGCTCTGTTGCGTATGTTGCGGGATAGACCTGCGATGGTTGTTGGCTTTGGCGGCTATCCGTCGATCCCTGCGATGGCGGCTGCGATGATCTTGCGCCGTCCTCGGATGATCCACGAACAAAACGGTGTGTTGGGGCGTGTGAACACAGTCTTTGCAAAACGTGTGACTAAGATCGCGTGTGGCACATGGCCGACCACTTTGCCCGAAGGGGTGGATGGAGAACACACGGGGAACCCCGTGCGCGGTGCGGTCCTTGCGCGGGCAGGGGCGGGATACATCGCGCCAGGCGATTACCCGATGTCCATTCTTGTGATCGGTGGCAGTCAGGGCGCTCGCATTCTGTCTGATGCGGTGCCTGCAGCGATTGCAGCGCTCCCCGATGCCATCCGCCGTTTCGTACGTGTGTCCCATCAGGCCCGTCCCGAAGATATGGAGCGCGTTCAGTCAGCCTATGCCCAATCTGGGATCAAGGCCGACGTGCAGCCATTCTTTACCGATATTCCCGAACGGATGGCCGAAGCGCAGCTGGTTATCAGCCGTTCTGGTGCGTCCTCTGTCGCGGATATTTCCGTCATCGGACGCCCTGCGATCCTGATCCCCTTTGCGGCGGCGACAGCGGATCACCAGACAGCAAACGCACGGGGTCTGTCTGATGCTGGTGCGGCGATCCTGATGCCTGAATCTCAGGTCTCGGAAGAGAGCCTCTCGGCTCAGATCGAACTCATTCTGTCGAATGCGCAAGGTGCCGCGCAAATGGCGGCGGCGGCCTTGTCATGCGGCTTGCCGGATGCGACAGAGCGCTTGGTGACGCTGGTCGAAGAACTGGCGGTTAAATAATAAGAAAGACGAACGATATGAACTCTGCAACCAAACTGCCCATTGATGTCGGTGCCATCCATTTTGTCGGGATTGGCGGCATCGGTATGTCTGGCATCGCCGAAGTTTTGGTGAACTTTGGCTACACGGTGCAGGGGTCGGACGCAAAAACGTCAAAGATCACAGATCGTTTGGCAGGCATGGGCGCGACCATTTTCGAAGGTCAGGCCGCCGAAAACCTCAAAGACGCGCAGGTCGTTGTGATCTCCTCGGCGATCAAACCGGGTAACCCTGAATTGGACGAAGCCCGCCGTCGTGGCCTGCCGATTGTGCGCCGCGCGGAGATGCTGGCAGAGTTGATGCGTCTGAAATCGAACGTCGCTGTTGCGGGTACGCACGGAAAAACGACGACCACCACGATGGTGTCTGCGCTGTTGGATCACGGTAACTTTGACCCGACTGTCGTGAATGGCGGGATCATTCACGCATACGGGTCGAACGCTCGTGTGGGCGAAGGCGAATGGATGGTGGTCGAGGCGGATGAATCTGACGGCACCTTTAACCGCCTGCCTGCGACCATCGCGATTGTGACCAACATCGACCCAGAGCATATGGAGCACTGGGGTAGCATCGAAAACCTGCGCAAAGGGTTTTACGATTTCGTCTCGAACATCCCGTTTTATGGCGTGGCTGTGTGCTGCACCGATCACCCCGAGGTTCAGTCGCTCGTCGGTAAAATCACTGACCGCCGCGTGATCACCTATGGGTTCAACACGCAGGCCGATGTCCGTGCGATCAACCTGCATTACAAAGCGGGTGTCGCGCATTTTGACGTGGCGCTTCAGGTCGAGGACGACGTCATCGAAGGTTGCACCTTGCCGATGCCGGGGGATCACAACGTATCGAACGCGCTGTCTGCGGTCGCGGTTGCACGTCACCTCGGCATGAAAAAGGACGAAATCCGCGAGGCACTGGCCAAGTTTGGCGGCGTAAATCGTCGCTTTACCAAGGTGGGTGAAGTCCTCGGTGGCGTGACCATCATTGACGACTACGGTCACCACCCCGTCGAAATCGCCGCCGTGCTCAAGGCCGCGCGTCAGGCTTGTGATGGCCGCGTGATTGCCGTGCACCAGCCACACCGTTACAGCCGCTTGTCCTCGCTGTTCGAAGATTTCTGTTCCTGCTTTAACGAGGCCGATGTCGTCGCCATCGCTGAGGTTTATGCGGCGGGCGAGCAACCGATTGAAGGCGCGAGTCGTGATGACCTCGTCGCTGGTTTGATCCGCCACGGTCACCGTCACGCGCGCGCCCTGATCTCTGAAGAAGATCTGGAGCGTCTGGTTCGCGAACAGGCGCGTCCCGGTGATATGGTTGTCTGCCTCGGGGCAGGGACGATCAGCACTTGGGCGAATAACCTGCCCGAGCGGATGAAGGCGTGACGCTCAGCGCGTCGGTCATAGCGATTTGCGTTTGGCTATTTGCGGCCAATCTCGCGGCGCTTTTGCCGAGCAAAGATAACCACTGGTCGCGGGCCTATTTCCTGATCGCGACTGGTGCCCCCATTTTGGTTTGGGTCTTTTTCGAAAACGGGGTGCTGATTGGTTTGGTCGCGCTGGCGGCCTCTGGATCGGTGCTGCGTTGGCCATTGTATTATGCTTGGCGCTGGGTCCTGCGGCTTGGCAGTCGTGTGTTGAATAGGTAAACCGCGCGTATGACGCTTGATTTTGATCTCCCCCCTGTGCGCGGCACATTGACCGAAAACCGTTCGTTGGCAGAGCTGACGTGGATGCGCGTGGGCGGTCCCGCGGATGTGTTGTTCCAGCCTGCCGATGCTGATGATCTGGCCGAGTTTTTAGCGGCTCTTGACCCAGTGGTGCCTGTCTTTGCGATGGGTGTCGGATCGAACCTGATCGTGCGCGACGGCGGTATTCGGGGCGTTGTGATCCGTTTGGGTCGTGGATTCAACGGGATTGAGGTTGACGGGACAGAGGTCCGCGCGGGTGCCGCGGCTCTTGATGCGCATGTGGCGCGTCGGGCGGCGGAAAACGGGGTTAACCTGACCTTCTTGCGCACCATTCCGGGGTCCATCGGTGGCGCTGTTCGGATGAATGCGGGCTGTTACGGCGAGTACGTGAGCGATTATTTGCGCAGCGTGGACGTGATCCATCGGAACGGTCGTCGCGAAACGCTCCCTGCTGAGGCGCTGAACCTGCGCTACCGTCAGTCCGATCTGGCCGAGGGTGCGGTGATCGTTGGTGCGGTGTTTGACGGCGTTGCGGGTGATCCAGATGCGCTGGCCGCAAAGATGGACGCGCAGCTGCAAAAACGCGACGAAACCCAACCCACAAAGGACAGAACCGCTGGGTCGACCTTTCGAAATCCTGTCGGTTATTCTTCAACAGGGCAGGCGGATGACAGCCACGATCTGAAGGCGTGGAAGGTGATTGACGACGCGGGAATGCGTGGTGCGACCCGTGGTGGCGCGATCATGAACGTCAAACATTCCAATTTCTTGACCAACGCGGGCGGGGCGACGGCTGCCGATCTCGAAGGATTGGGCGAGGACGTGCGGAAAAAGGTTTACGATTCCAGTGGAATAACGCTAGAATGGGAAATCATGAGGGTCGGAGAGCCGGCCTCTGATTTCCAAGACTAAATTACAGGCAGTTCGACACCCGAAAACGGGGCGGACATTTTGAAAACAGACGTGTCGCAAAGACACGCAGGTGAGGCAGAGGGAATGTCGGGCAGGACAAACCCAAAAGTGGCTGTGTTGATGGGTGGACCGTCGGCGGAACGTGAGGTGTCCCTCTCGTCCGGCAAGGAGTGTGTCGCCGCGCTACAGGCTGCTGGGTTCCAGACAATCGCGATTGATGCGGGCGCCGATTTGGCGGCACGCCTTGATGCGGAACGTCCTGATGTTGTGTTCAATGCTCTGCATGGCCGTTGGGGCGAGGACGGTTGCGTCCAAGGTCTGCTCGAATGGCTGCGTATCCCTTACACCCATTCTGGCGTGTTGGCGTCGGCCCTCGCGATGGACAAAGAGAAGACCAAGGCGGCTTATCGTGCGGCTGGTTTGCCTGTTGTGGAAAGTATCCTCGCGACCAAGGCTGAGGTGGCGTCGCGCCATGTGATGCCTGCGCCTTATGTCGTGAAACCCTATAACGAAGGCTCCTCTGTCGGGGTTTATATCGTCCAAGAGGGTGCGAACACGCCGCCTGACCTGTCCGACGATATGCCTGACGTTCTGATGGTCGAAGCCTTTGTTCCCGGTCGTGAATTGACAACGGCAGTGATGGGGGATCGGGCGCTCGGCGTGACCGACATTATTACTGACGGCTGGTATGATTACACCGCGAAATATACGACGGGCGGATCGCGCCATGTGATCCCCGCCGATATCCCTGCAGAGATTTACGAGGCCTGCCTCGATTACGCTGTTCGGGCGCATCAGGCGCTTGGCTGTCGTGGGTTGTCGCGCACGGATTTCCGTTGGGATGAGGCACGTGGTCTGGACGGTCTGATCCTTCTTGAGACGAATACCCAACCGGGGATGACGCCTACGTCGCTTGCGCCTGAACAGGCTGCGCATGCTGGCGTTGATTTCCCGTCGCTCTGCAAATGGCTGGTGGAGGACGCAACATGCGACCGCTAATCGGCCAACGCGAACCCCACGGCATGCGCCACGATCCGTCACCGTCCAAGTGGCAGTATCGCTATGAACGTTGGATGCTGACGCCGATCTATCGGCGTCTGATCCGCACGGGCCTGCCTGTGCTGATGGTTTCAGCTCTGGTCGGGATTTACGTGATGGACGGGGATCGTCGTCAGGCGATCTCGGACGGTTACAACGACATGGTGCGCAGTTTTCAGCAGCGGCCCGAGTTCATGCTCTCGGCCATGGCGGTTGATGGCGTGGACACCGAGACTGCGACTGCGATCCGCAGCGTGCTGAACTACAATTTCCCTGTGTCCTCGTTTGACCTCGACCTCGAAGAGGGGCGTCGTCGCGTTGAAGAGGTCGCTGTAGTAGAACGCGCGACCCTGCGGATCAAACCAGGCGGAATTCTTCAAGTGCTCGTCACGCCGCGTGTGCCTGTAGCCATTTGGCGTCAGGGTGAGGCGCTGCACCTCGTGGACGCGAGCGGGCGCGTGATTGCTGATGTGCAATCGCGTGGGGATCGCGCTGAGTTGCCGTTGATCGCTGGCGATGGGGCAAAAGATGCCCTGACCGAGGCGATGTCGATATTTGCAGCCGCTGGCCCTGTGGCCCCGCGGGTGCGTGGTTTGGTGCGGATGGGCGAACGCCGCTGGGATGTGGTTTTGGATCGGGATCAGCGCATTTTGCTGCCCGAAACTGATGCCGTGACATCCTTTGAGCGGGTCGTTGTGATGAGCCAAACCCAAGATCTACTCGAACGCGATGTCGCTGTTGTCGACATGCGGAACAAAGACCGACCGACCTTGCGGTTGGGAGAAAGCGGCGCTGCTGAAATGCGCCGAATAAATGCAGACGTATCAGGGGCCGGTAACTAATGAAGCAGCTTTATGAAACCCAACGTGCAATGCGCAACATGCGTAAGGCCGCTCTCCAACGGGGATTGATCGCTATTCTTGACGTCGGCACCTCCAAGGTGGCGTGTCTCGTTCTGCGGTTCGATGGTCCAGAACGTAGCCGTGGTGAAGACGGTGTGGGTTCTCTCGCTGGTCAGTCGTCGTTCCGAGTGATCGGCGCCGCGACCACCCGTTCGCGCGGCGTTCGCTTTGGTGAAGTGGACGCGATGCAGGAAACCGAACGCGCCATTCGCACGGCTGTTCAGGCCGCGCAAAAGATGGCTGGCGTCCGTGTGGACCACGTGATCGCTTGTCTGTCGGGTGCGCGTCCACGGTCCTATGGCCTTGCGGGCGACGTGAATGTGAACGGCGAGGTCGTTTCGGGCGAAGATATCGGTCGCGTCCTGGCGGCCTGCGATATGCCTGATCTGGGCGAAGGGCGCGAGGTGCTTCACGCGCAGCCGATCAACTTTAACCTCGATCACCGCACTGGCATGTCCGATCCGCGTGGTCATGCGGGTAACGTGCTGTCCACCGATATGCACCTGCTGTCGGTCGATGCCGCAGCGATGCAGAACCTGTTCCAGTGCATCCGCCGCTGTGACCTCGAACTCGCTGGTATTGCGTCGTCGGCCTATGTGTCGGGGATTTCGTCGCTGGTTGAGGACGAACAAGAACTCGGTGCCGCCTGTATTGATATGGGCGGCGGATCGACGGGCGTGTCGATCTTTATGAAGAAACACATGATCTATGCTGACAGCGTCCGCATGGGCGGGGATCACGTGACCCAAGATATCTCTATGGGCCTGCAGGTTCCTCACGCGATCGCTGAACGGATTAAGACGTTCTATGGCGGCGTTGTGGCCACAGGCATGGACGACCGCGAGCAGATCGAAATCGGTGGCGATACTGGCGATTGGGAGCGTGATCGTCGCACCGTTAGCCGCGCTGAGTTGATCGGCATCATGCGCCCGCGTGTTGAGGAAATCCTCGAAGAAGCCCGTGCGCGCCTTGATGCGGCTGGGTTCGAATATCTGCCGAGCCAGCAGATCGTCCTGACAGGTGGCGCGAGCCAAATTCCAGGTCTGGACGGGCTGGCCAGCCGTATCCTCGGTCAACAAGTGCGCCTTGGTCGTCCGCTCCGTGTTCAGGGGCTTCCGCAGGCCGCAACAGGCCCAGCATTTGCGGCGGCAGTTGGCCTGACGTTGTTCGCGGCTCACCCGCAAGATGAATGGTGGGATTTCGAGGTTCCGACCGAGAGCTACCCGTCTCGTTCGCTCAAACGCGCGGTGAAATGGTTCAAGGACAACTGGTAATACGCAAGATTTCGCCGATTCATCCAAATCAAGCGATTTTGCCCACTAAACCCGCAATATTTTGCGGGTTTTCTGCGTTTTTCCCGTGACGTTGCGATTCTGACACGCTAGACTGTGGATTAATCAGTTGAAGAGTGCCCGGTTTGGGACGGGCCCCAAAACATACAGGCGGACAGAGTATGGCATTGAACCTTTCCATGCCCGGGCAAGAAGAGCTCAAGCCCCGGATTACCGTATTTGGCGTTGGCGGTGCAGGCGGCAATGCGGTCAATAATATGATCGAAAAAGAACTTGAGGGTGTGGAGTTCGTTGTTGCGAACACCGACGCGCAAGCTCTGCAACAGTCGAAATCGGCGTCGAAGATCCAGATGGGTCTGAAAGTCACCGAAGGTCTGGGCGCTGGCGCTCGTCCGTCGGTTGGCTCTGCTGCGGCTGAAGAAAGCATCGAGCAGATCGTTGACCATCTGGCTGGCGCGCACATGTGCTTTATCACCGCTGGTATGGGCGGTGGAACGGGCACGGGCGCGGCACCGATCATCGCGCAGGCAGCTCGCGAGCTGGGCGTTCTGACCGTTGGCGTTGTGACCAAGCCGTTCCAGTTCGAAGGCGGCAAGCGCATGAAACAAGCGGAAGCGGGCGTCGAAGCTCTGCAGAAGGTTGTTGATACGCTGATCATCATTCCGAACCAGAACCTGTTCCGTCTGGCGACCGAAAAAACCACCTTTACCGAAGCCTTCGCAATGGCTGACGACGTGCTGTATCAGGGCGTTAAAGGCGTGACCGACCTGATGGTTCGTCCGGGCCTGATCAACCTCGACTTTGCTGACGTTCGTTCTGTGATGGACGAAATGGGCAAAGCGATGATGGGCACTGGTGAAGCAACTGGCGAAAACCGCGCCATCGATGCGGCAGAGCAGGCGATTGCGAACCCGCTTCTCGACGAAATCAGCCTCGAAGGCGCACGTGGTGTTCTGATCAACATCACTGGTGGCTACGACCTGACCCTCTTCGAACTCGACGAAGCTGCGAACAAAATCCGCGAGAAAGTCGATCCCGACGCAAACATCATCGTCGGTTCGACCCTCGACCCGAACATGGACGGCGCAATGCGCGTGTCCGTGGTTGCGACAGGCATCGACGCATCGGTCGGCCAAGTTGAAGCACCGCTTCCGCGCCGCAGCATGTCGGCTCCGCTGACCCAGACCGTATCGGCTGAAATGCCTGCGGCTGAACCAGCTCCTGCACCTGTTGCAGAGACCGCTGCTGACGACCGCACTCTGTTTGACGATGCGTTCGAAGCAGATACCGCACAAGACGACGGTTTCGACGGTTTTGAACCGCAAGTCGAAGACGACCTTCCGCCGCCGGCTTACCAGCCGCGTCCGGAAACCCAGTTCGCTCCGGCTGAGGCATTCGTTGCGCCGCGCGCACCTGCGCCGGGCACACCGTCGCCAGAGGCACTTGCACGTCTCGAAGCAGCCGTTCGTAAGCCTTCCGCCCCTGCAGCGCCTGCCGCTCCGGCACCTGCTGCCGAAGCAGAGGCTCCGCGTCGTGGGTTCGGGATCAACAACCTGATCAACCGCATGACCGGCCACTCGGACGCAGAGCCTGCACAGCCCGCTCCGTCCCGCGCTCAGCCGCAGGTGCACGCGGTCCGCGAAGAGGCGAAAGCAGCCGATCCAGAGCAAGAACGGATCGAGATTCCTGCGTTCCTGCGCCGTCAAGCGAACTAACAAACTGACATAATTCAGTGAAAAGGCCGTCGATTGGGCGGCCTTTTTGCTTGTTTAACAATGGTTTAACAAAACTGTTTCATATGTTTCAGTCCGTTGCAAAGAGTGAGTTGAGGGTTCTCGGTACCCGTCTTAAATGAGTGTCAGTAACAAAAAGGCGCATTTACGTGCAGACCACACTGAACATTGACCTGACATTTGATGGCGTTGGATTGCATTCGGGCAAACCAGCACGGCTTGTCTTGCGTCCTGCTCCTGCGGGCCATGGTATCGTGTTTCGCCGTGTGGACCTCGCGTCTGATCGTGACATGCCCGCCCTTTGGGATCACGTGATCCAAGAGCCGCTGAACACCCGTCTGACCAATGACGCAGGCACCAGCGTTTCGACCATCGAACATCTTATGGCGGCCCTGTCGGGCACGGGCGTTCACAACGTTCTGTGTGAAATCGACGGTCCCGAGGTTCCGATCCTCGACGGGAGCGCGGCACAGTTTGTGCGTGCGATTGTGACGGCTGGCCTGCACCGTTTGGGTGCTCCGCTCCGCGCTATTGAAGTTCTGGACATGATCGAAGTGCAAAACGGCGACGCGATTGCGCGTCTGTCGCCTGCGACATCGCTCCAGATGGATTTCGAAATTGAATTCCCCGATGCGGCAATTGGCCAACAGCAAAAGACGCTGAACATGGCCAATGGTGCCTTTGTGCGTGAGTTGTGCGACAGCCGCACCTTCTGCCGTATGCGTGACGTCGATGCGATGCACGCGGCAGGTCTTGCGCTGGGTGGCACGCTGGAAAACGCTGTAGTGGTTGAAGGAAACGATATCCTTAGCCCTGGTGGTCTGCGTCACAAAGACGAAGCTGTGCGTCACAAGATGCTGGATGCGTTGGGTGATTTGTATACGGCAGGTGCACCGATCCTTGGTCGGTATTCGGGCCACCGTGCGGGCCACGCCCTGACCAACAAACTGTTGCGTGCAATGTTTGAACGTCCCGATGCTTGGCGCTGGGTCACCTGCGATGCCTCTATCGCCGCTCGTCTGCCAGGTGTGGGTGTAAATATCGCTGATCTGAGCCGGGTCGCCTGAGTGAGACTGCGACAAGTGGCAAAAGGCATTTTGCCCTGCATTTTTCTATGCTAGACCAAGACGAAACACGATCGACGCAGCCCGTCGATCGACTGATCGAGCAATGAAAATTGGGGGCGTTCATGTTAAGCCGTAGTCGGGCCACAAAAGCACGAACCATCCTGTCTGTCGCGTTCCTGTCCGTCGCCACGTTGACGGCCTGTAATTCCTTTGACCCCAAAGTCGAAGGGGCGCTTGAGCAATTTTCTGCCGAAGAAATTTATCAGCGCGGTGAATACGAACTCGAACGCGGTCGCGAGTCTGATGCCGCGTTCTATTTCGGTGAGATCGAACGCCTTTATCCCTATTCCGAATGGGCCAAACGTGCGCTGATCATGCAGGCCTTTGCCTATCATCGTGACAAAGATTACGAAAACAGCCGTGCTGCGGCACAGCGGTTCTTGAACTTCTACCCGGCGGACGGTGACGCGGCCTATGCGCAGTATCTGCTGGCCTTGTCCTACTACGATCAGATCGACGAAGTGGGTCGCGATCAGGGCCTGACGTTCCAAGCGCTCCAAGCACTTCGGGCGGTGATCGAAAACTATCCTGACAGCGAATATGCGCGGTCGGCGATTTTGAAGTTTGATTTGGCCTTTGATCACCTCGCGGCCAAGGAAATGGAAATCGGGCGCTTCTATCTGAAGCGGGGCCACTATCAGGCCGCTGCGAACCGTTTCCGCGTCGTGGTCGAGTCGTTCCAGACCACCAGCCACACACCAGAAGCGCTGCACCGTTTGGTGGAATGTTACCTGTCGCTCGGCCTTGTTGAAGAAGCGCAGACCGCAGGGGCCATCCTTGGTCATAATTTCCAATCGACCGAATGGTATGCGGATAGCTACAAGTTGTTGACCGAAGGCGGGCTTGAGCCGTCCTTGATTGGGGATAGCTGGCTGGCGGCGGTCTATAGCCAGATGATCCGTGGCGAATGGCTCTAAGGGGAGGCGGGGGAAACCCTGCTGGACGCTGACACAATGCTGCGCGGTTTAGATATCCGAGATATGCTGATTATTGATCGGTTGGAGCTAGAGTTCCAACCGGGTCTTAACGTGCTCACGGGTGAAACAGGCGCGGGTAAATCGATCCTACTGGATTCCCTCGGTTTTGTGCTGGGTTGGCGCGGCCGCGCCGACCTCGTGCGTCAGGGGGCAGAGCAGGGCGAGGTTGTTGCGGTGTTCGACGTTCCGTCGGGCCATGCGGCTGAGGCGGTTCTGCAAGAAGCTGGGATCGAGGCGGATGGGGAACTGATCCTGCGTCGCATCAACACCGCTGACGGGCGCAAGACCGCATGGGTCAATGATCGTCGGGTGAGCGGCGAGGTCCTGCGCCAACTCTCCGACACGCTGATCGAATTGCACGGCCAGCACGATGACCGTGGATTGTTGAACCCGCGTGGGCATCGGTTGCTCTTGGACGATTTTGCGCAGGTATCCGATCTGATCGACGCGACCCGCGCGGCATGGCGTGGTTTGGCGCAATCGCGCAAGGCGCTGGTCGCGGCAGAGGCCAAGATCGCAGAGACCCGCGCCGAAGAAGAGTTTTTGCGCCATGCGGTTGGGGAGTTGGATAAACTCGACCCGCAACCCGGTGAAGAGGCGACCTTGGACGGCAAACGCCGTCTGATGCAGGCAGCAGAAAAGATCCGCAACGATATTTCTCAGGCCTTTAACGCGCTGTCCTATGAAGGCGCTGAGGGGCTGATGTCGAACGCGGCACGGTGGCTTGGCGATGCGGCGGATAAGGCTGAGGGCCGTCTGGACGCCCCGTTGTCGGCCCTATCGCGGGCGATGGATGAATTGGGTGAAGCGCAGCGCGGGATCGAAGAATGCCTCGACTCGCTCGACTTTAACCCTGCCGATCTTGAACTGACCGAAGAGCGTTTGTTCGCGATCCGTGGTTTGGCGCGGAAATATGCGGTCCTGCCAGATGATCTGTCTGCACACGCAGATGGTCTGCGGGCAAAGCTGGACTTGCTGGACGGTGGGGAACGCGACCTCGCGGCGCTGCAGGTCGCAGTGAAGGCGGCAGAGCAAACCTATGATGCGGCAGCCAGCGCATTGACCGCAGCGCGGGTTGAGGCGGCTTCTCGCCTTGACGCGGCGATGGCGGCGGAACTCGCCCCGTTGAAAATGGAACGCGCGGTTTTCAAAACCGATGTCGTGGCTGGCGAAGAAGGCCCCGAAGGGCGCGATGACGTGGCTTTTACCGTGGCGACGAACCCTGGTGCGCCCTCTGGCCCGCTCAACAAAATCGCGTCGGGCGGTGAATTGAGCCGCTTCCTGTTGGCGCTGAAGGTTTGTTTGTCGGCAGGGACGACGGGCATCACGATGATCTTTGACGAAATTGACCGTGGTGTTGGCGGTGCGACCGCCGATGCGGTTGGTCGTCGATTGGCAGGGCTCGCCTCGGCGGGGCAGGTGCTGGTCGTGACCCATTCGCCGCAAGTGGCAGCACTGGGCGGGCACCATTGGCGGGTTGAGAAACGTCAAACAGAGACGCAGACGCTGTCGACGGTGGTGCCGCTGGATGCAGACGAACGCGTGGATGAAATCGCGCGGATGATCTCTGGCGACCGCATCACCGAGGAAGCCCGCGCCGCGGCACGCGCGTTGCTCACCGCGTAAAAAAACGGGCCACCCGAAGGTGACCCGCGACCGTTCTATAGAAAACCCGTCAGCCACTCACAGACATCCGGTTCAAAAACTTAGCGCCCGAAGGCATATTCTTAGGTATAAAAACTATGCCTAACGTATAGTTGAATTGTGACGCTTTGTTAACCCCTTTCTGGAACGAACGTGCTAATTTAACGATGACGTAGCGGAAACTTTGGGAATTACGGGGCTAAATCCCTGAAATGACGCGACGATGCTTGGTCCATTTGACGAACTGTCCTACACAGAAATCAAACGAACCAGTGGGCTAGCGATGTCGACGAAGACGACTCAGCACGTGAAATCCGCCAGCGGCGCAGTTGCCAAAGCCTTGGCCGACACCTTGCGCACCATTCGCACCAAAGGGCCGAGCGAGATTCAGTTCTGGTTCATCGCTTTGATGATCGGGATTGGCGGTGGCCTTATTGCGATGGGGTTCCGGCTGGGGATCGAGAGCCTTCAGTCCTTTGTTTACCAAACCAATCAGGTGGCGCGACTGCATCGGTCTGCGGCAATGCTCGACTGGTATTGGATCGTTTTGATCCCCGTGTGTGGTGGCCTGATTGTTGGCCTGATCCTTGATCGGTTTACCCCCGATGGGCGCGTGCGGGCTGTGGCTGACGTGATCGAAGGGGCTGCACTGCGGGACGGACGAGTTGAAAAACGCGAAGGTCTGGCCTCTGCAGCGGCGAGTTTTGTGACCTTGGCGACGGGTGGTTCGTCTGGGCGTGAGGGGCCTGTTGTCCACCTCGTGGGTGTTTTGGCGACATATGTGAGCGGGTTGATCAAGGCGGACGGCGTGACAGGTCGTGACCTATTGGGCTGCGCCGTGGCTGCGGGCGTCTCTGCGAGCTTTAATGCGCCGATTGCGGGGGCGCTCTTTGCGCTCGAAGTGGTCCTACGCCATTTCGCGATGCGTGCTTTTGCGCCGATTGTGATTGCTTCTGTCGCGGGCACGGTGGTTAGTCGGATGATCCACGGCGATGTGACGGAGTATTTCCTGCCGACCACAACGGCCCTTCGGTTCTACGTAGAATTGCCCGCGTTTATCCTCTTGGGCCTTCTCAGCGGCGTTCTTGCCATTGTTCTGATGCGGTCGATCTTTTGGGCGGATACCATCGGAACAGCGGTTCAAACAAAGCTGCGTATCCCACGTGCTCTTCGCCCTGCGATCGCGGGTGGGCTGCTCGGGGTCATTGCGCTTTGGTTCCCACATATTATCGGTGTTGGTTACGGGATCACGTCAGACGCGCTGTCGGGGCGGTTGCTGTTTTGGCAAGCCGTCGTCTTTGCCGCGGTCAAAGTCATTGCGGTCGCCATTACAATGGGCGGACGAATGGGCGGCGGCGTCTTTTCACCCGCGTTGGTTGTCGGATCGCTTGCAGGGTTGGCATTTGGGATGGTGGCAACGGGGCTTTTGCCTGACTATTCGGGAACGGCGGCGCTTTATGCGCTTGCAGGGATGGGCGCTGTTGCGGCGGCGGTCTTGGGCGCGCCGATCTCAACCACGTTGATCGTGTTTGAACTAACGGGCGACTGGCAAACGGGGCTGGCCGTCATGGTCGCTGTGTCTATGTCGACGGCCGTTTCGTCGCGGTTTATCGCAGGGTCGTTCTTTCTCACCCAGTTGGAGCGTCGGGGCGTGCGGATCGCAGCTGGCCCACAGGCATATCTGTTGTCCACCTTTGATGTGGCGACAGTGATGCGGTCGATGGATCACCCGCGCGGCGCGTCGCTTGAGGACTGCGAGGCGCTCATTCAACGCGGGATCTATGTGGCGCATGATGCCACGCTCGACCGTGCGATGCCCCTGTTTGAAAACAGCGGGGAATCCTTTGTTCCAGTGGTTCGACAAAAGAAAGACGCCCCAGCAGAGGTGCGGGGCGCCTTGTTCCATGTCGATGCCTTGCGTGCGTTTAACCGTGCCCTTGCCGCTGTCTCAGCCGAAGAGCACGCCTAGGTTAAACCTGCTCAACAGCGACTTTGCTGGTGTAGAAGGCAAGGTAATCTTTGATCTGCGACACCGCGTCGGACGGGTTTTCATAGGACCAAACTGCGTCTTTGATTGGGCCGCTTTTGGCGACGATGGTGAAATAGCGTGCGTCGCCTTTGCGTGGGCAATGCGAGGTCGTGTCGGATTCATCCAAAAACGCCATCGCGATGTCCGAACGCGGGAAATAGATCACGGGCGCCATATCGCCTTCGATCAGCTCCAGCGCGTCAGAGCTTTCGCCCAGAACAGCACCGCCAGCGCGAACGACCCAAGTGCCTCCAGCGGGACGAATAGTGATGTGGTCGGCCATTGTGGCCCCTCCCTTGTGTGTCTTTCAGTTGCCTGTTGATACAGGCCGCATGTTACGATTTGGCGTCAGAGCGGCGCACACGCCTGCTCGAGCCAGTGTTTGGCCGCAGCATCCAGATTTGCCCCCACCTTGTCCAGCACGGTCGCATGGTAACTGTCGATCCACGACACTTCGTCGCGGGACAGCAAGGTGGGGTCTATAAGCCGACGATCAAGGGGCACCCATGTCAGCGTCTCAAACGAGAGATGATTGCGGTGCGCGTCTCCTCCGGCAATTGGCGGTGCGGGTTGAACAACGATCAGGTTTTCAATCCGAATGCCAAAGGCCTTGGCACGGTAGTAGCCGGGTTCATTCGACAATACCATCCCGGGGCGCAAAGGAATGTCCGAAACACGGCTAAGACGTTGCGGCCCTTCGTGAACGCAGAGGTATGATCCGACGCCGTGACCCGTGCCGTGGTCGAAATCTAAGCCCGCTGTCCACAGCGGGAACCGCGCGAGGGAATCGAGATGCGCACCCGTGACACCGTTCGGGAACCGCGCGCGGCTGATCGCGATCATGCCTTGGAGGACGCGGGTATAGCAGGCGCGTTCCTCTGCGCCGACAGTTCCAATCGCGATGGTGCGGGTGATGTCGGTCGTGCCGTCCTGATACTGCCCACCCGAATCGAGCACGAGCAGATCACCGTCCTGAAGCTGGCGGTTGGTGTCATGGGTCACGCGGTAGTGGATGACGGCGCCGTTCGGACCGCTGCCCGCAATGGTATCAAAAGAGATATCCCGCAGCGCGCCAGTCTCTGCCCTGAACTGTTCCAGCTGAGTGACCACATCGATTTCGGTGACATGCCCAGCCTCCTCCAGCCAATGCAGGAAGCGGCACATAGCGACCGCATCACGCAGGTGCGCTGTTCGGGCCCCCGCGATCTCGGTCGGGTTTTTGCAGGCCTTGGGCAGAACGCAGGGATCGCGCCCCTCAACAGGGTTGGCGAGGGTTTCGCCGATGATCTGCGGGCAGGTGTTGGGATCAATCAGAACCGCGCCGTCGAGCGACTGCAGGGCTGGGACAAAGGCCTCTTCGCCGTGAACCGTCACCTCGGCCCCTAGGTGATCCATGATTGCATCAGTTTTGCCATCGCGGGCAAAGAGGTCCACGCGACCGTCCGCATAGAGAATGGCAAAGCACTGCGGCACGGGATTGCGCGGGATATCGGCGCCACGAATGTTCAAAAGCCACGCGATAGAGTCGGGCAGGGTCAGGACTGCCGTAGCTTGTCCATTGTCCCGAAGGCCTTTGGCAAGGCGGGCCCGTTTGTCGCCGTGGCTTTCCCCTGCGAGGGAATCGGGCTGTACAAAGAACGGTGCTGCAGGCGGGGCAGGGCGGTCGGTCCAAATTTGATCGACCAGATTGGCGCAGGCGACCATATTTGCCTGTTCACGCAGCCCTTTAATCTCGCTGATCGTATGTAACCACGGATCAAAGCCGATGGTCCGACCCTCTGCGTGGTCTTCCAGCCAGTCACCAAATCTAACCTCGGGCCAATCAACGGGCGTGAACACATCCGCAGCCTGTTCGCGCACCTGCAGGCGGTAACGGCCATCGACAAAGAGGCCGGCTTGATCCGCCAACACGGCGCAGAACCCTGCCGATCCTGTAAAGCCTGTCAGCCACGCTAGACGTTCGTCACAGGCTGCAACGTATTCGCCTTGATGCGCATCGGCGCGGGGGACGAGGAACCCGTCCACCCCTGCGGCCGCCATTTGGACACGCAGTTTCGATAGCCTCTCGGGCCCCGCTTTCCCTGAAAACGCAGTCTCAAAGGTCTGGAACATTGCCGCCCCTTTTCATTTTAATACAGGTGGTTAGCCCGCCTTGCGGATGCCTGCGAACCGTGCGCGTGCCCGAGGGTCAGAGTCAAACAGGCTCGCCAATTGTTCGGTCATCGCACCCGCCAACTGATCCGCATCGGTGATGGTCACAGCGCGGTCGTAATACCGCGTCACATCGTGGCCGATCCCGATTGCCATCAGTTCGACCGCCTTGCGCTTTTCGATCATGGCGATCACGTCACGCAGGTGTTTTTCGAGGTAGTTGGCAGGGTTCACCGACAATGTGCTGTCATCAACGGGCGCGCCATCGGAAATCACCATGAGGATTTTGCGCTGCTCACGACGGGCCATCATACGGCGGTGCGCCCATTCCAGCGCCTCCCCGTCGATGTTCTCTTTCAATAGACCCTCTTTCATCATCAGACCAAGGTTCGCACGGGTCCGACGCATCGGGGCGTCCGCGGATTTATAGACGATGTGGCGCAGATCGTTCAGGCGACCCGGCTGCAAGGGGCGACCCTCGGCCAGCCATTTTTCGCGGCTCTGCCCGCCTTTCCACGCTTTGGTGGTAAAGCCCAGAACCTCGACCTTGACCGCGCAGCGTTCCAGCGTACGGGCCAGAACGTCCGCACAGATCGCCGCGATAGAGATCGGGCGACCGCGCATCGAGCCAGAGTTATCCAGCAAAAGCGTCACAACGGTATCGCGAAAATCGGTGTCTTTTTCCCATTTGAACGACAGAGGCGTGGTTGGGTTTGCGACCACACGGGCAAGGCGGCCTGCGTCGAGGATGCCTTCCTCTTTGTCGAACTCCCATGACCGGTTCTGCTGCGCCTGAAGACGACGTTGCAGTTTGTTCGCAAGGCGCGACACAGCGCCCTTGAGCGGCTCTAGCTGCTGGTCGAGGTAAGCGCGGAGGCGTTCAAGCTCAGCGGGTTCAGCCAATTCCTCAGCACCGATTTCTTCGTCGAATTCGGTTTTGTAGACGGTGTAGTTCGGATCAGCGTCCGAGATCGGCGCGGGCGGCGGAGGATCGAGCGGGGCCTCGCCCTCTGGCATCTCGGTCTCTTCGTCGAATTCGGCATCAGCCATGTCGTCGGCGCTGACTTGCGCCTGTTGCTGGTCCTGCTGCTGGTCTTGGGACTGTTCAGGGCTGGCTTCGGCCTCGTCCTCTTGACCATCGTCTTGGCCATCGGATTCAGGGTTGTCCTCAACCTCCTCCTGTTCGGCGGTTTCGTCGTTCTGATCGTCCTCAACATCGGGATCGTCGCCGAGCTGATCGCCGTAGCCGAGATCCTCAATGATCTTACGTGCAAATTTTGCAAATGCGCGTTGATCGCTGAGCGTATCTTCTAGCGATTCAAGCGTCCCACCTGCCTGATCCTCGATGAACCCACGCCACAGTTCCATCACGTTGTTCGCACCCTTGGGCAGGGGACGACCCGTGGCGAGGTGGCGGATCAGGTAGCCAGCGGCCACGGACAATGGCGCATAGGTGGAGGAACTGATCTGGTCATAGCCCTTGCGGGTGGCCTCGGTCGCGATCTTTGCGTCGATGTTCGACGCCGTGCCGGGCATGTAGCGGGCACCGACGGCCTCGACCCGAGCGGACTCCATCGCGTCGTAAATCTCTTTCGCCAACTGCCCTTGGGGGGCGTAGCGTGCTGCAACGGCGGCGTCGTGGAATTTGTGACGCAGCGCCAGCGCATCCGCCGTTCCGCGTGCGAGCAAAACCTCGTCGCGGGTCATGCGACGGCTGACTTGAGGGAGGCGCACAGAATCCTTGGTCAGACCCGGAGGGTCCACCGAATAAGTCACCGACAGATCGGCGTCATCGGCCATAACCTTGGTCGCTTCGGCCAATGCCTTTTTGAATGGATCGGCGGGGTTATCGGAGGGTTTCATGCGGGCAGCCTTCGGGTCATCGTTGCGACTAACCTAGACCGACGATTGGGCAATGACCAGTGGTCGGGATCAGTTGAATCACAGCAAATCGCGGCATTCTGCGATGGCTGCCTCGGCGCGGGTTTCAGCCCAGACCGCGTCGGCCCCGTCGATGGTATATGCGGCGCGTGTCAAAAGCATCGCATGGGCTTGTTTCGCGTTAATCCGCCAGTCCATCACGCGAATACGATCCGTGTCAGGCATTATCGCATCAATGAGCATGAGCATCATTTCGCGGTCCTGTTCAAAGTCGCCCGCATCGTTTTTTCCAAAGAGCCACGAATGTTCCATTTGCGCTGAAAAACGGCCAGCGCAGATCGCAAAAATCCGAAGGTCTTCGTTGGCCGCATTGTTGAGCGCTGGCGCGGGCAGGGCCCCGACCAGCATGAAAAACACCGCAAGGAGAGTTTTCAAACCGCTCATGATTTGATCTTTTATGACAAATTTATGTCAATCAACTGTGCAGTTTGGAAACTATCCCAATGCACCTAGGGCGCGAAAAGGCGCAGGGGCCCGCACTTTCGTGCAAGCCCCTGACAATTTGTTCAATCTTTTCAGATAGATCAGAGTGCGATGGACGCAGCCGATTCCGGCAGTTCCTCGTCAAAGCAGCGCTGATAGAACTCTGCCACGGTCTGGCGTTCCAACTCGTCACATTTGTTGAGGAAGGTCAGGCGGAACGCATAACCAACATCACGGAAGATCTCTGCATTCGCAGCCCAAGCAATCACGGTCCGCGGCGACATAACGGTCGACAGGTCGCCGTTCATGAACGCAGTGCGGGTCAGGTCAGCAACGGTCACCATCTGGCTGATGATCTTGCGGCCCTTTTCGTTATTGTAGTGCGGTGCCTTCGACAGAATGATCGCCGCTTCGGCGTCGTGGCTGAGGTAGTTCAGCGTCGCGACGAGCGACCAACGGTCCATCTGGGCTTGGTTGATCTGCTGGGTGCCGTGGTAGAGGCCAGTGGTATCACCAAGGCCCACAGTGTTCGCAGTTGCGAAGAGGCGGAAATACGGGTTCGGGGTGATGATTTCGTTCTGATCCAAGAGGGTCAGTTTACCATCATGTTCGAGAACGCGCTGGATCACGAACATCACGTCCGCACGGCCCGCATCGTATTCGTCGAATACAATCGCAGTCGGGTTGCGAAGTGCCCACGGCAGAATGCCTTCGTGGAATTCAGTGACCTGTTTGCCGTCTTTCAGTTTGATCGCGTCTTTACCGATCAGGTCGATACGGGAAATGTGGCTGTCGAGGTTCACACGAACGGTCGGCCAGTTCAGGCGGGCCGCGATTTGCTCGATGTGGGTCGATTTACCCGTGCCGTGGTAGCCTTGGACCATCACGCGGCGGTTATACCCAAAGCCTGCCAGAACGGCCAAAGTGGTGTCCGGGTCGAATTTGTAGGTCGAGTCGATCTCTGGCACACGAGACGTGCGTTCGGCAAAGCCTTTGATCTTCATATTGCTGTCGATACCGAAAACTTCGCGAACGTCGATTTCTTCGGTGGGCTTTGCGTTCTGGTCGAGCATGTCGAACCTTCCTTGCGTCTATCGTTTACCGACCGCAACATAACCGTCCAGACGGCGAGGAAAAGGGGGTCGTGACGTATTTCCTCCGAAGGTGCCGGTGGGCCGCGTTTCGAAACAGTCCGTTTCGACCATAACAGTCGTCCCAATCGGCGTTTTCTGCCATAAGATGCGCATGATGCGCGCTGTTTATCACCACCTGCAGGACCTGCCGCACACTGTGCGAGGCTTTTGGTCATTGACCGAAGGCGAGCAGCAGCTTGTCACGGCCTATGTGATGACCTGTGCCTTTGGCGCGGGCTTGGGGCTGATGACGGTGACGCATATGTCCCACGGCTCCATCCTAGAAGGCGGATTGACGCTCTATCATCGTTGGATCGTGCTTTGTGGTGCGTTGGGCTGTGGCCTTGCGCTGAGGCTCGCGGGGGACCGTATGGGGCAATCTGGGCCGAACGGGTTTGCCCGTGGGATGCTCGGCGTGATTTGGGTCAGCGTGGTCGGCGCCGTGATTGCGGGAACGCTTGCGCTGCCGTTTTACGGCACGATGTTCGGGCCGTTCACTTTGGCAATTATGTTGGTGAGTTCGCCGATGCTGGCGCTGCTGTGGTTTGCCAATTTGCTGGCCTCCCACCTCTTGATTCGCAACTGGCGGACGGAACAGGATCGCCTGTTCGCCCGCCTTGCGTGATTATTTGTCTTTAAAGTTACGGCTCGCTTTAATCTGATCCCAAGCCCAAACGACTTCGGTCAGCTGCTCCTCTTGGGAACGATCGCCGCCGTTCATGTCAGGGTGAAGAACCTTAATCAGCGATTTATAGACCTTGCGGATTTCCGCCTTGGTCATGGTGTCCTTCACATCGAGGATCTCGGTCGCGCGGCGTTCGGTCGGCGGTAGGCGACGGGTCGCACCGCTGGTCTTACCTGGATTGCGGGTCGCGTTTTCGCCCAGAACCTGATGCGCGTCTTCAATGCCGAGACGTGCCCAAGCGCGTTCTTCCACCGTTTTCTTGAACGGCTTGGTTTCGCGCTCCCAGACCTTATCTTTGGTCATCTGGGCGTTCAGTTCGGCCTCAGTCGCCGTCTCGAAGAAGTTCCATTTCAGGTTATATTCCCGAACGTGATCCTTACAGAACCACAGGAATTCATCGAGGATATCGGGCGATTTGGGCGCGCGGTATTTGCCGGATTCTTCGCAACCTTCGTGGTCGCAGACCCGTGTTGATGTTTCGATCGCGCCCGACATGCCACGACGGCCACGGGGGTTTTTCTTTTTGGAGGCAGACACCGAAATGTCGAACCCAAACGGATCAGTCTTGGACATGTGCAGCCTTATCTTTCCGACTCGGACGGGTGAGTTTAAGCCGTAGGACGTGAGATTGAAGGGGGAAGGAGAAAAATATGTCCCTTGCAAAAGAGATCGAATCCCGTCTGGTAACGGCTTTTTCCCCAGAAGTGGTTGAAGTTATTGATGAAAGCGAAGGCCACCGTGGCCATAGCGGATATCAAGAGGGCGGCGAAAGCCACTGGCGCGTGCGGATCAAAGCCCCCGCATTCGGCGCGATGACTCGTTTGGCCCGCCATCGTGCGGTCCATGACGCCATTGGCGCCGATATTATGGGTCGTATTCACGCGCTCGCCCTCGAGATCGACTGATTACTGCGCAGCGACAGTAGGTTCGGTCGGGGCAGGCGTTTTTGGCGCGGTGGTCAATACGGGTTGCGCTGGAACGGCGGTCTGGCTCGGCGTCACTGCCGCATCGACCGCTTTCTTTTCGCGGCGAAACACCAGCATGTGTTGTTCGACCATGCCTTTGGACCGAAACCCGCTGCGTTCCTCAACGGGCAGCGTTTCTGCGCGCTGGTATTCCCAGCCGTCACGACCCTGTTGGTTCATCAACTCTTGGAGCGCGTGGGCATAGCGGTCTTCGGTTGTCTTTAGCCCTTTGACCTTTTCGGCGCGTTTGGGTGCTGGCACCACCTTGTATTCGTAGATCATTTCATAGGCCCCCTAATTCGACCGCAGGACTATAGCGGCTTTGCGTAACAGGTCCAAGGCGGGAAAGACGGGTCCACATCACAAAAAAGGGCGCCCCGAAGGCGCCCTTTGATCCGTCCCAGATGGGAAAGATTATTCAGCGAAGGTCGCAAGGAACGCCGCGATGTTTTCAGCGTCAGCCTCTTGGCGCACTTTGAAGGACATTTTCGAACGAGCAGAGTTCGAACCGGTGGTGCTGCGCAGCCAAGCGGTCGGGTCCTGCATGTAAGCAGCCAACTGCTCTTCGTCCCAAGCAGCCACGAATTCTTGGGCAGCAACGATATCGTCACCATAGCTAAAGCCGTCTACGGAACCCGGTGCGCGACCGATCACGCCGAACAGGTTCGGACCAGTTTTCGCATTGCGGCCAGCGAGAACTTCGCCTGCTGCGTTCTGAACAACGTGGCAGGATACGCACTGACGGTTGAAAGCCTGTTCACCAGCGGCTGCGTCGCCTTCGGCGAGAACAGGAGCGGCGAGAACAGCAAAGGCAGTAGCGAGCTTAAGGGTCTTCATGGAGTAACTCCCATAGGTTTCGAAGCAAACATTGTGCTTCTTTGATCTGGAGCGAAGTTAGTCTCTTTTCAACCTGGGGCAAAGCCCCTTGCGCCAATCGGTCGCGCCTACTTTGGTGGGAGAGACAGGGCTGGCATTTTGTGCAGGTTTTTGGCACATGGCGCGTCATGGACACGCGTATTGCAGCTTGGATTGATGGCGAATTGCAGCCCCTCGATAAACTCGAGGTGCATCAGCGCGGGCTGCGTCATCCTGCGATCAGCGTCTTTATCACGGGGCCAGAGGGCATTCTGCTGCAACGTCGCGCGGCGGCGAAATATCATACGCCGGGTCTATGGGCGAACACCTGCTGCACCCACCCCCACTGGAACGAAGCCCCCGCCGATTGTGCGCTCCGCCGCATCGACGAGGAGCTCGGCATCACGGGTGTCGATCTCACGTGGCGGGAGCAGGTGGAATACCGCGCGGATGTCGGCAACGGTTTGATCGAACATGAGGTGGTTGAGGTCTACGTCGGCCACGGCACCCCTGAGGTGACGATCAACCCTGATGAGGTCTGGGAAACCAAATGGATGACGCTCGAGGCGCTCGACGCGGCCCTTGCCGCAACGCCCGAGGCCTTTACCCCGTGGTTGCGGATCTACCTCGCCGATCACCGTGACGCGATATTTGGGTGATTACTGGCTCTCTGGGATCGGAAAGATCGTGTCGTAGAGCCAGTTAAAGACAAACGCGTAGCTAAGGTAAAACAGGCCGAGCGAGATATCCATCATCAGCGCGGTCCAAAAGCTGACACCCAGATAGACCGCGATAAAGGGTGTGAGCAGGGCGAGCAGACCTAGTTCGAGCAGGATGGCGTGAAGGATACGGATCACCACTGTCTTATGCACCGTTCCGCGAAACCGCAGCATCGCGTGGTCAAAGCCCCAGTTATAAAGGTAGTTGAACACCATCGCGATTGTGGCACTGACAACGGTCACAACGCCCATGCAGTGCATCGGCTGATGAAAGAGCCACGCGCCGACAGGTGTCGCAACACAGAGCGCGATCACTTCGAAACTAAGGGCGTGGCGGATACGGTCGGCTGTCGTGCGCATGGGGCGTCCAAATGAAAACGGCGGCCCATGGGGTCGCCGTTCATCATAGATCGGGTTGGATCAAAGACCCAGTTTTTTCATGACCAAAGCGTTCACTGCAGCAGGGTTTGCCTTGCCGCCTGTCGCCTTCATGACTTGGCCCACGAACCAGCCTGCCAGTTTCGGGTTGGCTTGCGCCTTTTCGACCTGAGCGGGGTTCGCTGCGATGATTTCGTCAACGGCAGCCTCAATAGCGCCGGTGTCGGTTACCTGTTCCATACCTTCAGTCGCAACGATCTCTTCTGGATCGCGGTCTTGGGTATAGGCGATTTCGAACACGTCTTTCGCGATCTTGCCGCTGATCTTTTCAGATTTGATTAGGCCAACGATCTGACCCAGACGCGCCGCCGAAATCGGACTTTCGGTGATGTCTTTTTCGTCTTTCTTTAGACGACCAAAGAGTTCGTTGATCACCCAGTTCGCAGCGAGTTTGCCGTCGCGGCCTTCTGCAACCTCTTCAAAATAGATCGCGTTCGGCACTTCGGCGGTCAGCACCGAGGCGTCATAGTCCGACAGACCAAAGTCGTTGATAAAACGAGCTTTCTTTTCGTCAGGAAGTTCGGGCAGGGTTGCTGCGATGTCGTCAACCCAAGCCTGTTCAATCTCCAGCGGGAGGAGGTCGGGATCAGGGAAGTAGCGGTAATCGTGCGCTTCTTCTTTGGACCGCATCGAACGAGTTTCGTTCTTGTCCGCGTCATAGAGACGGGTTTCCTGAACGATTTCGCCTCCGTCCTCGAGGATCGCGATTTGACGGCGGGCCTCAAAGTCGATTGCCATCTGGATGAAGCGCATGGAGTTCATGTTCTTCAATTCGCAGCGCGTGCCGAGGTGACCGAAGTCGCCCGTTTCCATGAATTTCTCGTAGGCACCGGGACGGCAGACGGAAACGTTCACGTCAGCGCGCAGGTTGCCGTTCTGCATGTTGCCGTCACATGTGCCGAGGTAGCGCATGATCTGACGCAGTTTGCCGACATAGGCCGCAGCTTCTTCGGGGCCGCGAATGTCAGGGCGGGACACGATTTCCATCAGTGCAACGCCTGTGCGATTGAGGTCGACGAAGGACATATTCGGGTCCATGTCGTGGATCGATTTACCCGCATCCTGTTCGAGGTGGATACGTTCGATGCGGACCTTACGTGCGGTGCCGTTGCCCATTTCGACCAACACTTCACCTTCGCCCACGATGGGATGGTAAAGCTGGGAAATCTGGTAGCCCTGCGGAAGGTCAGGGTAGAAATAGTTTTTGCGGTCAAACGCGGACCAAAGGTTGATCTCTGCCTTCAGGCCCAGACCAGTGCGAACGGCTTGTGCCACGCAACCTTCGTTGATGACGGGCAGCATACCGGGCATGCCAGCGTCCACGAATGCCACGTTAGAGTTCGGCTCTGCGCCGAATTCCGTCGAAGCCCCAGAGAACAGTTTTGCCTTGGTCGCGACCTGCGCGTGCACCTCAAGGCCGATCACGAGTTCCCAATCGCCGGTCGCCCCTGCGATCACTTTGGGTTTCGGAGCTTCATAAGTGAGGTCGAGCATCGTTTTGTCCCTTTTCCGCAACGGCTCTCTCTTAGGGTTTTGGGGCGGGCGCGGCAAGGGGCGGGGCGGCGGACTTCGGCCTAAAAAGCACCCCATTTTACAAAATGACTCGACCTAAGGGCGATTGATCGCGCAACTATGCGGCGATTGAAACAATTGCTGCCTGAACATGCGTCCCTTTTTAATGATTGCCGCCGTTGCCCTGTCGGGCTGTTTGCAGGTTCCTTTTCTCCCGTCCACGCCAGAGCCCGAACCACAGGCTTTGCCGTTGATGGGCTGGGATATCCAACCCGAAGGCCCTGAGTGGACGGAAGCAACGCTCGAAGCGATCAACGCGCATGGCGAGGTTTTGTTGTCTTTGGTGCCTAAAGATATCGACGAATGGTGCCCCGGTTACATTGAGGCCGATACCGAAGATCGCGCCGCGTTTTGGACGGGCATGTTTTCGGTCCTCGCCAAACATGAAAGCACATGGAACCCGCGTGCCGCTGGCGGAGGAGGGGCTTGGATCGGTTTGGTCCAGATCGATCCGCGCACGGCCAAGGGTTATGGATGCAACGCGCAATCCGCTGAAGAGTTGAAAGACGGTGCTGCGAACCTGTCTTGCGCCGTTCGGATTGCAGCCCATACGGTTCCGCGCGATGGATATGTCGGCACAGGGTCCGAAGGGTTGGCGGCAGATTGGGGACCGTTCCATAGCGAACGCAAGCGATCGGATATGGTCAACTGGACCCGTTCGCAGCCATACTGCGCCGGATGATCCGAACCGCTGCCATAGTTCTGACGTTTCTTGGGGCACTGCCCGTTGCTGCGCAATCGCTCGCCGATGCGCCGCCGCCTGTCGTACGGCCTGCGACACTCTACGTGCCACCTCCCGCGCCGATTTACATCAGCGGCCCGATCACCGACGCCCCACGACCAACCCGACGGTCATTCTATATCCCTCGGGCGCGGTGGGATCATCGGGCAGGCACGCAGCGATGGTCTTTGGCGTTGATGGGGGCGCTTGCGGGGTCGGCGTCGGGGCTTGCCAACACGACACCGCGTGACATTGACGATTGGTGTCCTGCCTATGCGGAAAACCCGCCGCACCTGCGTCGTGCCTTTTGGGTCGGCATGATGTCGGCGCTGGCCAAACACGAAAGCACATACCGCCCCGAAGCCGTTGGCGGGGGCGGACAGTGGTTTGGCCTTCTGCAGATTTCGCCACCTACAGCGCGGCATTACGGGTGCCTTGCGCGAGATGGTGAGGCGCTCAAAGACCCCGTTGCCAATCTGGGATGTGCTGCACGGATCATGGCGACGACCGTTCGTCGCGATAACGCGATTGCCATCCGTGATGGTCGCTGGCGCGGGGTGGCTGCCGATTGGGGGCCGATGACAGACCCCGTGAAAATCGCGGAAATGTCGGCTTGGACCCGCAGGCAGAGCTATTGCGTCCCGCTTAGCTCTCACCGACCCGTGGCGCGACCCGCTGACCTAGAGGCGCGGATCGCAATGATGGAGGGCTAAGCCCCCAACATCCGCGTGACCATTTCCGTCATATCGCGGCTCAGTCCATCCGTGGCGAGCATCCGTTCTAGTTCCGCGCGGATCAAGGCCTGACGGTCCTCGTCATAACGTTTCCACGTATCGAACGCCGTTGAGACCCGCGCCGCCGTTTGCGGGTTCGCCGCGTCCAGTTTGATCAGCCAATCCGCGAGCAGACGATAGGCGCTTCCGTCTGGGTTATGGAACCCAGCCGTGTTCCCTGCGAGCGATGAGAACAGAGCGCGGAACCGGTTCGGGTTGCGCCAGTCAAACGCATCATGTGCCGCCAGTCGTTTCGCGGTCGCGGAGGCGTCCTCTGGTTCGGCAAGCCCAGCCTGCAGGCTGAACCATTTGTCCATGACCAGACGATCCCCATGCCAGCGACGCTGGAAGTCGTTCAGTTCATCGTCGCCCACCCCAATAGACACGAGTGCCGAAAGTGCTGCGAGCTCTTGGGTCATGTTGTTGGCCGCCGCGAACTGGCGCTGGGCGGTTGCGCCTGCGTCTGTCAGCGTGATGTAGGACAAGGCCGCATTGGTGAGCGCACGTTTGCCCGCATCCTCGGCTTTGGGGCTGAAATCGCCCGTGACCTGATGGAGCAGGTAAAGGTTCGCCAAGGTCGGCCCCGCATGGTCCGCAATCGCCCGTTTCAAACGTTCGCGTTCGGCGTAAATCTCCCACGGATCAGGCGTGTAGCCCCCCGCAGAGAGCGCCTGCGCGATGTCATCCACGCTCGGCAGTGCGAGGAGGAGGGCGCGGAACGCAGGGTCCAGCGCCTCATCCGAGATCGCAGCGTTCAGCGCGGTCAGGAATGCGCCATCTACCTCAGCATTCTCGATCACCATCAGGACCAACAGGTCCCGTGCAAGGCTGCGCGCGGCTTCCCATTTGTTGAACGGGTCCGTGTCGTGGGTGAGGAGAAACTGACGGTCCTCAATACTTTGATTGTGATGCAGAATAACGGGCGCAGAGAATCCGCGCAGGATCGACGGAACAGGCCGTGCGGCGAGCCCTTCAAAAGTGAACACCTGTTCGCTTTGGGTCATTTCCAGAACGGTCGTCGGGACGATTTCATCGCCGTTTTGGCTCAGGAGACCCACAGCGATCGGCAGAACCATCGGCTGTTTTTCCGACTGGCCTGGGGTGGCGGCGATATCTTGGCGAAGGCGAAGGCTATAGGTGCCATCGGTGAAATCATCGCTGACATAGACGTGCGGTGTGCCTGCCTGCGAATACCACAGTTTGAACTGGCTCAGGTCGCGTCCTGTCGTGTCCTCGAACACTTTAATCCAGTCCTCAATCGTGGCGGCCTGACCGTCGTGGCGATCAAAATAGAGGTCGAGCGCGGATTTATACGCCGCATCGCCGACCAACCGTTTCAGCATCCCGATCACCTCGGCGCCTTTTTCATAGACGGTGACGGTGTAGAAGTTGTTGATCTCAACAAAGCTCTCTGGACGGACGGGATGGGCGAGGGGACCTGCGTCCTCGCGGAACTGGCGGGCGCGCAGAGTGATCACATCGTCGATCCGTTTGACTGCATGGGACCGCATATCGCCCGTGAACTGCTGGTCGCGGAAAACGGTCAGTCCTTCCTTGAGGCAGAGCTGGAACCAATCGCGGCAGGTGATACGGTTGCCCGTCCAGTTGTGGAAATATTCGTGGGCGATGATCGCCTCAATCCGTTCAAAGTTCGCGTCGGTTGAGGTCTCGGGCGAGGCGAGGACACAGGACGAGTTGAAGATGTTCAACCCTTTGTTCTCCATCGCGCCCATGTTGAAATCATCCACGGCGACGATGTTGAACACGTCGAGGTCGTATTCACGGCCATAAACCTCTTCGTCCCATTTCATCGACCGTTGCAGCGCGCCCATGCCAAAGGCGCATTTGCCGATATCAGAGGGGCGCACCCAGATGTTCAGGTCGACATGGCGGCCTGATTTCGTGGTGAAATCCCCGCGGTGGTTTAACAAATCGCCCGCGACCAAGGCAAAGAGGTAAGCCGGCTTTGGCCAAGGGTCCGACCATTCCGCCCATCCATCGCCCGCGCCCATAGGGTTGCCGTTCGACAGCAGCACGGGCAGATCGCTTTCGATCCGAACGGTGAACGGGGCCATGACGTCTGGACGGTCGGGGTAGTAGGTGATTTTGCGGAACCCTTCGGCCTCGCATTGAGTGCAATACATGCCGTTCGACATATAGAGCCCTTCGAGAGCGGTATTGGTGATCGGGCTGATCTCAACCTCAGCTTCCCAAACAAAGGCCGCATCAGGCGCGTCTACTTCGATCCCGCCGTCAACATCGCGCACAACGACAGGGGCGCCGTCGATGGTAGCAGAGATCAATTTCAAGTTCTCGCCATGCAGGAAGAAACGACGATTGGGGCTATCAGGGTTCGGTGAAAATTCGATCCGCGACAAAACCCGCGTTGCGGTATCAGCCAGACGAAACGTCAGATGCACGGTGTCGACCAGATACCCGAACGGCGTGTAATCCTTGAGGTAAATGGTCTGAGGGGCGGCGTTCGTCATCTGCGTCTCCTGCGTGTGGGCTGCAAAACACTGGCGTTTTGCGGGCAACGTTCTACTTACCTATTGCGGAACCCGCGAGGCTTCAACGGTCGGCTTTTCGCGGTGCAGATTAGGCCTTGAGCAAAACGATACAATGTCAAAAATACGTAAAAAATCTGATTTCCCGTCAAAGGTTTGCGCCACATGTGGGCGGCCCTTTGTCTGGCGGAAAAAATGGGAAAAAGTTTGGGATGAGGTGCGCTATTGTTCCGACCGTTGCCGGTCGGACAAGCGCAAGGCCTCGGCCTCTTAAACAGCTAGTTTCGCGGCATAGGCCCCCAGCTGGTCAGCGACGATGCCCCAGCCATCAAAGAACCCCATATCTTTGTGCTGCTGGGCCGCTTCAACACTGCGATGGCGCGCTGTCGCGGTATAAAGCGTCTGCCCGTCCTCTGTGTCCTCAAACGTGATGATCGCGGTCATGAACGGCTCTGGATTTGGCTTCCAGCCTGCGGTGTAGGTGTCTGTAAAGACGAGTTTTTCACCTTCTACAAGTTCAAGATAGACCCCGTTGTTGTCCATCATGTTGCCTTCGACATCAAAGGTCATATTGCAGTGACCGCCAACCCGTAGATCAATGTCGCATTTGGCAACACGGTGGGGCGCGGGCACGAACCAATGCACCAGATGTTCCGGCGTCGTCCAGCAAGCCCAGACCGCTGATCGCGTGGCGGGCAAAACTCGGCTAAAGGACAAATCAGTTTCGGTGAGGTCGGTCATGTCAGAAAGTCCTTTGGCGAGATGTCGCGCCGACTATCCGCCCACCGAGATTTCCAAGCAACTATAAAATGAGCAAACTGCGCGTTGTTTCAGCCCTGCAAATTTGCAGACAACAGTCTCCTACGCTGAGCCTTTTCATGACTTTCATCAGCGGCTAACGTGGCGGGCAACGCAGTAAGGGCAGGCAATCATGACGCGTCCCGTCATTGGAATTATTGGCAACTCCGCACTTTTGAACGACAGCTATCCAACGCACGCTGGTGGCACGATGAACTCTTGTGCGGTGTCGAATGTGGCGGGCTGTATCCCCCTCATTATTCCCGCTGATCCTGACTATGTGACCGTGAATGAACTCTTAGAGGTCTGTGACGGGTTCCTGCTCACGGGTGGGCGGCCCAATGTGCACCCTAGCGAATATGGTGAAGAGGAAACCGCAGCCCATGGTGATTTCGACCGCCGTCGCGATGCGATCACCTTGCCGCTGGTGCGGGCTTGCGTGGAACGGGGGCAACCTGTTCTAGGGATTTGTCGCGGGTTCCAAGAGGTGAACGTCGCGATGGGCGGCACGCTCTATCCAGAGATCCGTGATCTTCCGGGGCGCACCAATCACCGCATGCCACCTGACGGCTCGCTCGAAGAGAAATTCGCGCTGCGCCATGTGGTCACGCTCAAAGAGGGCGGTGTGTTCCATCAGCTTTTCGGCACGACCGAAGTCATGACGAACACGCTGCACGGGCAGGGGATCAAGGACGCGGGCGCCCGCGTTGTGATCGAAGGTCACGCGCCCGATGGCACGCCCGAAGCGATCTATATCAAAGATGCGCCCGGGTTTACCTTATCCGTTCAGTGGCACCCCGAATGGAATGCCGCGAATGATCCTGTATCGCGCCCTTTGTTCACCGCTTTTGGCGATGCCGCGCGGGCGTGGGCCGCGGGCGGTCAGACCGCCCTACGGGTTAGCGCTTAATCACAGACGGATGAGATGCGCCTCGTGCTTTTTCAGGCAGCGGCGGGCCGTATTGCCATAGCTGTTTGGCATCGCACGAAGTTCAGGGAAAATCGCAAAGAGCTCTTCGCGGGCTTCGTCTTTAATCGCGGATAGACCAACATCACCGGGATGGAAGCTCTCGGTCGCGGCACCTTCGGCAAAGACGATCTCGTGCTGGTCGAACATCATGTGGATGTAGGTGACCATGCCACCTTCTTCGCGGGTGACAGCCTTGTTGTCGATGAGGTGACGCGCGGATACGAGAACCTCGGTTTCGCCAAAGAGCAATTCAGCGCTGTAGCCTTGGAACAGCATGCGGTGCTGTGGGGACACCAGCAGATCGGATTCGAGACCCGTCAGAACGTTCGGGCGAATGCGAATAGGCGCAAAGCGATCAATTGCAGGAACCGTGCGCGATTGAATCCAGCGGATCGGCTGCAGACCGTGGTCGCGGGTTACGACAAGGTCACCAGGACGCAGGGTTTCGATCGGACGAGCACCACGTGGGGTCGCAATGCGCGTGCCCGGCGTGAAGCAAATGATGTTCTCGATATCGGTGAAGTTCAGCAGCGTGCCGTCATCGAGTGTGACCGAGCCAGAGAAGCTGCCCGTGCCATCATCGGTCGCGACGAGCGTCGAACGGTCGGCCAACATGCCCAGTTGCAGCGTGTCGCCAGCGCCTTCGCCCGTGATGCCACCGTCGATGGTGATCGTGCCGTTACCCGTTTCGAGGTAGTCGTCGAGGATAAAGAGGTCATCCCCGTCACCACCCAAGACGTTATCGCCTTCGGCAAAGGTGATCGTATCGTTGCCAGCGCCGCCATATAGAACGTCAGCACCTGCGCCGCCGATAATGGTGTGGTTACCTTCGCCAGCCACAACAGTATCGTCGCCGTCACCCATCGAAATGGTGTCGTCGCCTGCGCCCGTATCAACGGACTGAGACCCAGCCGCACCAGTGACGGTGTCGTTACCGCTGCCCGTGATAACCTGTTCGATCTCAAAGAAATTGATTTGATCGGTGCCAGAGGTGACAGAGCCATTCTCAGCCGCGTCAAAGACAACGGTGGCGTCTGTGGTCAGGCTAGAGGCATCGATCACGTCGCCGTTGATTTCGCCCGTCTCGCCACCCACGGCAGAGTCAGAGCCGCCGCCAACTTCAAAGACGAAGGTGTCGTCACCCGCTTCACCGCGGAGCGCGTCATTGCCAGCGCCGCCATAGAGCGTGTCATTGCCATCACCACCCGAGGCTAGGTCGTTACCTGCGCCAGCATAGATCGTGTCGTTGCCTGTGCCAGCTTCGATAACGTCACCGTCGCCAGAAAAGGTCGGCAGGATATTGTCATTCGCATCAACGTGATCACCGTCAGGATCGCCGTTGTAGGAGGTATCAATGATGTCATCGCCAGCGGTGCCCGAAACCGTGCCGTCAGACAGCGGCACACCAATCGCACCCAGTGCGAGCGGGTTCGACAGGAGGGTCGGGGACACACCATAAAGCGTGATGGTTTCGCCGTTCGGGAACAGCAGTTGCGCGCTGCCACCGTTGTCTTGGACAACGACGTCCCAGATGTTGACAGGGTCGCCATTGGCGTCATGCAGGTCGGACACGTCGATCTGGTCGTTGCCAGAGAAGGTGCCGTCGCCGTTGTCGGTCGGGCCTTGGAAACCGTAGACCGTGTCGCTGCCGTCGCCATCCGAGAAGATGACCGTGTCAACTTCGGCATCAGGTGTGGTCGAGGCAGGCTGGCCAATAGTGTAGGTGTCATCACCTGCACCTGCATCAATCACATCCGCGCCCGCACCTGTCGAGAACAGATCGTTGCCAGCAGAGCCGATAACGGTGTCGTCGCCTTGGCCCAGCGAGAGGCCTTCGACCTCGGTGAACGATAGGGTGTTGGTGCCGTCAGTCAGGGTGCCAGATTCTGGGGTCGATAGGTTGACGGTCGCATCGCCCGTGAGGGCCGTTGCATCCACAACGTCGCCATAGCCTGTTTCGCCAGTGCTGCCAGCGTCAAAGGTATCGTTGCCAAAGCCGTCGGTCAGAACCAGTGTATCGCTTGCATCGCCGCCGTAGATAACGTCATTGCCTGCGCCCGCGTCGATCCGGTCGAGGCCAGCTTCGCCATAGATGGTGTCGTCGCCGATACCTGCGAGGATCGAGTCATTGCCCGCGCCAGCTTCGATGATGTCGTCGTTCGCGCCTTTGTTAGCCAAAACGTTGTCGGCATCGTCAACGCGGTCGCCATCGGGGTCGCCGCTATAGTTCGTGTCGATAGCGTCATCGCCCGCGGTGCCAGAGATGGTGCCGTCAGAGAGCGGAACACCAATCGCAGCGAGTGCGAGCGGATTGGTCATGACGGTCGGATCAACGCCGTTTAGCGTGATCGATGTCCCGTCAGGGAAGTTCAGTTGCGCAGAGCCGCCGTTGTTAGTGACGGTGATGTCATGAACGTTGACCGGATTGCCTTGGCCATCGGTGAGGCCGCTGACGTCGAGTTGGTCGATGCCTGTGAATGTGCCATCGCCATTCGGGGTCGGCTGCGCGAAATCGTAAACGTAGTCATTCCCATCGCCATCATTGAGGATGATGAGGTCAGCATCTGTGTCCGCACCAAGGTGAATGGTGTCGTTGCCTGTGCCGCCGTCGACGGTATCCGCGCCTGTCCCTGCAAAGACAACGTCATCGCCCGCGCCAGTCGAGATGCTATCCGCGCCCGCGCCTGCATCCACTGTCTCAGCCGAAAGGATACCTTCGCCGCTGGTGAACTGGTCGTCTTGGCCCGTCAGGACAAAGTTCTCGATCTCGACAAAGTTGGCGATGGTGCCGCTTGCGCCTGCCGAAACTTGACCAGATTCAAAGCCTGTTACGTTTATGGAAACGCCAGATGTCGCGATGTTTGAGGCGTCGATGGTGTCATAATCGGTGCCCGTTTCGCCACCGTAGATCACGTCCAGACCGTTGTTGTCGTCCAATAGGAACGTATCTTGGTCTTCCGCGCCCGAGAGGGTGTCATCGCCCGCACCACCGCGCAGCGTGTCATCCCCAACTTCGCCATACAAAAGGTCGTTGCCCGCGTCGCCGACCAAGAGGTCATCGCCAGCGGAGCCGTATGCAAGGTCATTGCCGTCACCGCCGTAAATGGTCGAGCCCGTCAGGTAAGCCGTGCCGCCTATATCGTCGATAACGTCGTCGCCAGCGCCGCCGTAAACGGTGTCAGCGCCTTCGCCGTAGAAAATCGTGTCGTTGCCGTCACCACCAAACATGGTGTCGTCGCCGTCACCACCGTAGAGGTAGTCGTTTCCTTCGTCGCCGTAAACTTGGTCGTTGCCCGCGCCGCCGACGATGGTGTCCACACCGATGCCGCCGTAGACGATGTCGTTACCATCGCCCGCGTCGATGTTGTCGTTGCCGCCCGTCGTGTCAGGGATGGTGTCAAAGTAAACGTCAGTGACGTTGATACGGTTCGAGACGTTCGTGCCGATGTTGTCGAATTCGATCTCAATTCGGGACACAGGCCCCGCAATATTCACGAGGATCGAACCGAGGTCTTGGCCAGGGGTTTCGTTGACCGCAACAGGGTTTGCCGTGACGGTTTGACCGCTTACGGTATCGTTGCCGCTGGCCGTGATGGATACAGTGACAGGATTATTGTTGATGTCATAGGCGCGCAGGATAACGCGGTCTTGCCACCCGTTGGTGTCGATGTCGTTGATGCGGAAGGTGACGTTTTCGACGGCGTTAGAGTAGCCAGAGCCCGCTTGGGCGTTAAACGTCAGGGTGCTGGTGCTGACGTTGGCGCCACCGTTGCCGTTGATTTCAAGGCTGGAGACGCCGTCAAACGGTTCGCCGCTGCCGACATACATGGCCTCATCAGTGCTGGTCGTTGTCGACTGAAGCGCGCCATCGTTGTTTTGGCTGAACGTAACATTCATCGACCCAGTGGATTGGGTGAAGCCGCCAGACAAGTTGGTGTTGTTGCCCCAAGCGCCGTTGTTGGTCCAGCTCAGGTGCTCTGTGTTCGATGTTAGCGTCGCGCTGGCGCCTTCGCCGTAGATGGTGTCGTTGCCCAATCCACCAAGGATAGAGTCATCGCCAACGCCGCCTTCGATCGTGTCGTCATTCGCGCCGCCATCAATCCTGTCGTTGCCAGTGCCACCAAAGATTTGGTCGTTGCCGTCGCCGCCAAGGATGCTGTCAGCGCCCGCGCCACCGTAAACCGTATCAGCACCAGTGCCCGCATTGATGGTGTCATTCCCATCTTCGCCATAAACGATGTCCGTGCCAGCACCAGCTTGGATAGAGTCATTGCCCGTGCCGCCATAGATGACGTCGTTGCCGTCGTTCGCGATAACTGTGTCGTCGCCGCCGTTGGCGTAGATCGTGTCGTTGCCCGTGCCCGTTGTCGCTGTGGTGGTGTTCGTGTCGTAGATCAGGTCTGAACTGTTAGTGCCGACGATATTCGCATCACTATTGGTCGTGCCCATGATGATGCTGAAATTGGGGTGGGAAGCGACGTTGAAATTGTAAGCGCCCGACTGAAATGACCCGCTCGGTACGAAATAGACCGATCCGTTGGTGGCGAGGTAGTAGGTGCCGCTCACCGTCGTGGTGTTCACGATAATGAGGAACGTGTTGTAGTTATACTCGAGAGAGCCCGTGCCGATTGTCTATGCGGCCGTGAACGAAGTCGCGGTCGTGGACACCGTATCATTGGTGTCCAGGGACGTTCCGTTCAAACTAACGAGATAACCAGTAGGCATCGTACTTCCACACTATTCAGCGCAATCGAATCGGACTGCGGGCATTTCCTTGAGAATAGGTATGGGTAGCTACTGGGGCGTTAATTGGGGCCTATCGTGGTGAGTCCGTGGCGAATTGGGGCATCATTATGTCCAAAAGGTTAGAAAATTTGCTCCATTTGGAAACAGTGCCTTTCTAGACGAAGCTATAATCGCGCCACAGAGGAAGGCTCCGAGGCCTTTGTTTCGTCAGGCTGAACAATGCATTGGCCAATGCAGGCGCCGCTGGGGGCGTTCCTGGCTCTCCTACGCCACTGATGTGAGGTGCATTTTCCAGAACATTTACTTCAATTTGCGGGCAACTCGCCATGCGGAGGCCGTCGTAGTCGGGGAAGTTGAACTGATCGACTTCGCCGTTTGTGTGTGTGATCTCACCGTGGATGGCCGCGGTTAGGCCGTAGATGCAGCCGCCCATCATCTGGGCCTTGATATTGTTCGGGTCGAGGGCGACGCCCGGATCACATGCAATCCAGACGTTTTCGATTTTGATGCCTCGGCCCGTGTCGCGCACTTCGGTGACTTGGGCCACGGGGGTGCCGAACGAATAGGTAAACGCCACGCCGCGCCCGACGCCCGCGGGGAGCGGACTATTCCAGTTCGACATGTCGCGAACTGTTTCGAGGACTTTGGCGCTGGGCGCGTGTTCTGGGGTAATGAGTTCCAGACGAAACTCAATCGGATCGCGTCCCGCAGCATGGGCCATTTCGTCGATAAAACTGTCAAAGAAGAAGCCGCCGTAGCTCGCGCCCACAGACCGCCAGAACCCAACGGGGACGTCGAGGTCGGCTTTGTATCCACGGACCCGATAGTTCGGAATGGCATAGGGCTGGTCGTATACGCCTGCGACCAGTTCATTGTCAGGCCCACCCATCGCACGACCGAGCCAGCGTTCCATCGCTTGATGCGAACACGATGGCGCTGCGACATCGGCAGAGAGCATCACCGCTTTGCCGTCCTGCACAGTGCCTGACAGGCGGGCAATTGCGGCAGGGCGGTAGAAATCGTGGCGCATGTCCTCTTCGCGGGACCATGTGACCTGAACGGGCGTGTCGGGCATTTCGCGGGCTACACGCGCGGCGAGGACGGCAAAGTCATATTCCCCACGTCGTCCAAAACCGCCGCCCATAAGGGTCGTGTGAACAGTGACTTGCTCGGGCTCTAAACCAACGGCCTTTGCGCACCAATCGCGCACGAGGATCGGACCTTGGTTCGGGGACCAAAGCTCTAGTGCTGTGCCCGTGTAGAGCGCGGTGGTCGTCATCGGCTCCATCGTGGCATGGGCGAGGAAGGGGACGCGGTATTCGGCAGTGATCTCGGCTGGAACGCTCTCAACATCGCCTTCATCGCGGGCGGTGCTGTTCGGGGCGCCGTCAAATGCCTGTTCGATGACAGCAAACTGGGCGGCAGTGTCGGCAGGGTAGGTCGCGTCCTCCCAGTCAAAAACGATTGCTTCAGCCGCCTGCATGGCGAGCCACGTATTTGTCGCCACCACCGCGACACCATCACCAAGATCGATGATCTTTTCAACGCCATCCATCAGGAGCGCCTCAGAGGCATCAAACCCACGCATGCCAGAGCGTTTGGGGTTCATCTTGACCGTCGCGAACCTCATGTCGGGCAAACGCACATCGACGCCATAAGTCGCGGTGCCCGTCGATTTCGCGACCATGTCGGTGCGGGGCTGCGAGGTACCGAGGATTTTCCAGTCGCTCGGATCGCGTAGGGTAACGTTTCGCGCAGGCAAGGCAGCGGCGTCGGTCGCGAGGTCGGTGTAAGGAATGGAAGTGCCATCAGGCGCGATGACCATGCCCGTTTCGGTCCGCAGGTCTGTCGCCGCGACGTTCAGCCGTTTGGCGGCCGCCTCGATCAACATTTGCCGTGCCTGCGCACCTGCATCGCGCATTTTCACATAGGCGTCGCGGGTTGAGGTTGAACCGCCCGTCACCTGAAGGTTCAGGAATTTCGCAGCATTCCCAACGAATTCGGCTGCATCGTGCACCCAAGGTTTGCGTTGGTAGTCGATCACAGGGATCGCGTTGCCCAACAGCGCTTGGTTGAAATACGCCTTCGCGGGGGGACCATGGATCACTGTGATCTGATCGAGCGTGACATCCAGTTCTTCTGCGACAAGGGCTGCTAGTGTGGTCTGAACGCCTTGGCCCATTTCGGCGCGGGGGGCGACAATCGTGATGCCCGAGGCGTCGATCATCACATAGGCATTTAGCGCGGCACCTGTGTCAGGCGTCAGCGGGTTCGGTGGCGTTTCGACCATTTTGTAATAGCCGAACGCCGCGCCGCCTGTGACAGCAACAGCGCCAAAGAGAAACGTGCGGCGAGCGATTTTACCGATGCGGGACATGATCACGCCTCCTGCAGTTTTTTGGCGGCGTCATGGATCGCGGCGCGGATACGGGGGTAGGTGCCACAACGGCAGAGGTTGCCGTTCATCGCCTCGTCAATATCGTCGTCGGTGGGGGCTGTGTTCTGCGCGAGGAGGGCGGCGGCTTGCATGATCTGGCCTGACTGACAGTAGCCACATTGCGCGACCTGATGATCGATCCACGCCTGTTGGACCACGGCAACGGAACCTGGCGTGCCGATCCCTTCGATGGTGGTGACAGCACCCCATACATCGCCGAGCGCGACCTGACAGGACCGAACAGCCTCCCCATCGATGTGCACAGTGCAGGCACCGCAGGCCGCAACGCCGCATCCATATTTCGTGCCCGTCAGGTGGAGCGCGTCCCGCAGCACCCAGAGCAAGGGCACATTATCGGGCAAGTCCACCGCATGGGCGGTCCCATTGATCGTCAGTGTCCGTGCCATCATCGCCTCCTGATTGATACGAAGGATATAGGACTTACTTTTTCCGCTGAAAGGTCAGCTTACGTGACGGCGGCGTGTTTTTTGTATTGATGATCGTCCCAAAGGCGGTTGGTCATGACGTCCGCGATGATCTCTACGGCGCGATCAATGTCGTCCTCAGAGAGATAAAGCGGTGTGATACCAAAACGCATGATGTTCGGCGCACGGAAATCACCAATGACGCCTCGAGCGATCACGGCTTGCATAGCGGCATAGCCGTTTTCAAAGGCGAAAGAAACCTGCGATCCGCGCTGGGCAGGGTCACGCGGACTGACAAGCGTGAGCATCGGGCAGGCGGCCTCGACCCCTTTGATGAACCGTTCTGATAGCTCGATGGAGCGTGCCCGAAGGTCGTCCATGTCCACCTCGTCCCACACATCCAGCGCTGCGTCCAAAGCAGCCAGCGCCAAAACGGGTGGCGTGCCGCAGCGCATCCGATCAATGCCACCGCCAGCGCGGTAGTCGGGATCAAAGGCAAAGGGTGCCTCGTGGCCGAGCCAACCAGAGAGGGCAGGGCGGCAGTTCGGGGCGAGGTCGGGGTGGACATAGATGAATGCAGGCGCACCCGGTCCGCCGTTGAGGAATTTATAGGTGCAGCCCACAGCGAAATCGACGCCACTCTCGGTCAGGGCGACGGGCAAAGCGCCTGCGGAATGCGCGAGATCCCAGATGACCAATGCGCCGACCGCGTGGGCCTTGGCGATGATCGCGGCCATGTCGTGTTTGCGGCCCGTGCGGTAGTCGACCTCTGTCACCATAACGACGGCGACCTCATCCGTAATCGCGTCAATCACCGCCTCAGGTGCAACGGTTTTCAGGCTGTGACCTTTGCCAATGGTCCCAACGAGCCCCTGCGCCATGTAGAGGTCAGACGGGAAATTCCCCGTGTCCGAGAGGATCACCCGACGGTCGGGACGAAGGTCTAACGCAGATGCCAAAGCCTGATGCACTTTGATCGACAGGGTATCGCCCATCACGATTGTTCCTGCCGCCGCACCGACGAGGCGTCCAACGCGATCCCCGATCCGACGCGGGTCATCCATCCAGCCCGCCTTATTCCAAGCGGTGATCAGCATGGCACCCCATTCAACGGCCATTCGCGCGGCAACACGAGCCGAAGCCGAGCGCGGCAGCGGGCCGAGGGAGTTTCCATCCAAATAGATCACGCTCTCGGGCAGATCGAACATATCGCGGGTTTTTGAGAAATCAGTCATGGCACGATGGAAATATAGTGCCGCACGATTTGGCAAGCCCTACCGCGCCCACCTGTCGCATGACGTGACGCGAAATCGGGCGTGACAGTTCATCCGCGTAGAGTCAGGGTTGGCGCATGAAAATGATTGATATTCCCCCCGTCTGGTTGGCCCTGTGCATCGCGCTCGCGTGGTGGCTGGGTATGAATGATCCCTTTGATCTGTCGTTGGAACACCCTTTGACGCAGTTGCTGTCGGGCGTTTTGATCGGTGGCGGTGTGATTTTGATGCTTCTTGCGGTCGTTGAGATGCGGAAATGGCGCACGACCTTCGTACCACATCGCGTTCCGACCCATTTGGTGCAGTCGGGCATCTTTAAACGGACCCGAAATCCGATTTATCTGGGCGATGCGCTGGTGCTGGCTGGGGCGATCCTCTGGCTCGATGCGCCTATCGCATTGCCATTATTGCCAATTTTCGTCTGGTGGATCGAAAAACATTTCATCATCCCAGAGGAAAATCGGATGCGAAAAACGTTTCGCGCGGACTTTGCGCGGTACTGCCTAAAAACCCGACGCTGGTTGTGAGCGTTAACACTCTAACGCCTTGTTCAGTATGCATTTGTATACTTTATAACCATCGCTTGTGAAATAAAATTGCTTTGGGTATGCGGTTCTGGATGAGGAAATTTTAAGGGGGATTGTCCGTGAAAATCGGCGCACCTAAAGAGATACTCGAGGGCGAAAACAGGGTCGCTATGACTCCTGCTTCGGCTAAGGATCTACAGAAGCTAGGTTACGAGTGCGTAATCGAATCCGGTGCTGGCGCAAATGCTGGCTTTTCCGACGAGATGTACAAAGAGGCTGGCGTTGAAGTGGTGAAAACCGCTGCGGCGCTGTTCAAAGCTGTCGACATCGTTGCAAAGGTCCGCATTCCGACCGACGCAGAGATCAAGCGTCTGTCCAAAGGCCAGACCATGATCACCTTCTTTAACCCTGGTGCAAACGAAGAGGGCCTGAAACTGGCTGCTTCGAAAGGCGCTAGCGTTATTGCGATGGAAATGGTTCCGCGTATTTCGCGCGCTCAGAAGATGGACGCGCTGTCGTCGATGGCGAACATCGCGGGCTACCGTGCGGTTATCGAAGCGGGTAACAACTTCGGTCGTTTCTTTACGGGTCAGATCACCGCTGCTGGTAAAGTTCCCCCTGCGAAAGTTCTGGTTGTTGGCGCTGGTGTGGCTGGTCTGGCTGCAATCGGTACCTCGACCTCTCTGGGTGCAATCACCTACGCATTCGACGTTCGTCCCGAAGTGGCCGAGCAGGTTGAATCGATGGGCGCAGAGTTTGTGTACCTCGATTTCGAAGAAGAACAGCAAGACGGCGCCGCAACAGGCGGTTACGCATCGGTTTCTTCGCCTGAATTCCGTGAAGCTCAACTGAAGAAATTCCGCGAGCTGGCACCGGAAGTCGACATCGTGATCACCACCGCGCTGATCCCGAACCGCGAAGCGCCAGAGCTTTGGACCGAGGACATGGTTCAGGCCATGAAACCGGGTTCGGTCATTGTTGACCTTGCTGCTGAAAAAGGCGGCAACTGCAAACTGACCGTCAAAGACGAAAAGATCGTGACCCCGAACGGTGTGACCATCATCGGCTACACTGACTTCCCGTCGCGTATGGCGGCTCAGGCATCGACCCTTTATGCGACGAACATTCGTCACATGATGACCGACCTGACCCCGAACAAAGACGGTGTCGTGGTTCACAACATGGAAGACGACGTAATCCGTTCGTCGACCGTCACTCACGAAGGCGAGATTACATTCCCGCCGCCGCCGCTCAAGATTCAGGCGATTGCTGCGAAATCGCAGGAAAAACCGAAAGAGCTGACACCCGAAGAAAAACGCGCTGCAGAAGTCGCCGCGTTCAAAGCACAGACCAAACAGCAGGTTACTCTGCTGGCTATCGGTGGTGCGATCCTTCTGGCGATCGGTCTGGTTGCTCCAGCGTCGTTCATGCAGCACTTCATCGTGTTCGTTCTCTCTGTCTTCATCGGTTTCCAAGTGATTTGGAACGTGAGCCACTCGCTCCACACACCGCTGATGGCTGTGACAAACGCAATTTCGTCGATCATCATTCTGGGCGCTCTGATGCAAATCGGGTCCGGATCGTGGTTGGTGATTATCCTCGCCGCGCTCTCGGTCTTTATGGCCGGCATCAACATCTTCGGCGGCTTCCTCGTGACACGGCGCATGCTCGCCATGTTCCAGAAATCGTAAGGAGTAGGGGATCATGGAATTCGGATTTACTACAGCGGCCTATGTGGTCGCGGCTGTCCTCTTCATCCTGTCGCTTGGCGGTCTGTCGGGTCAGGAAAGCGCAAAACGCGCAGTATGGTATGGCATCGTCGGCATGGCGCTGGCGGTAGCAGCAACCCTCGTCGGCCCTGGCGCTGGTCTGTGGTTGCTGTCGGTCCTGCTCATCATCGGCGGTGGTCTGATCGGCTACTACGTCGCGATGAAGGTTCAGATGACAGAGATGCCGCAGCTGGTTGCTGCGATGCACTCTCTCGTTGGTCTGGCGGCTGTGTTCGTTGGCTTTATCGCACACTTCGAACTTTCGAACGTCATGGAGATCATGGGTGGCCTGTCGCCGACCCTGTCCGAAGCAGGCAAGCAGACAATGCTACATGAAATGCACCTCGGTGCATTCGCTGAACTGCTGGCGCATAAAACACCTGTTGAACAGAGCATCCTGCGTGTTGAACTGTTTCTCGGTATCTTCATCGGTGCTGTGACCTTTACTGGTTCGGTCATCGCCTATGGCAAGCTGGCTGGCAAAGTGTCCTCGGCTGCGACCAAGCTTCCGGGCGGTCACATGCTGAACGCTGGCGCAGCGATCATCTCGGCGCTCTGCCTTGTTTGGTACTTCAACACGGGTGGTATGCTGCCGCTGGCAATCATGACCCTCGCGGCGCTGTTCATCGGCTATCACCTGATCATGGGTATCGGTGGCGCTGACATGCCCGTCGTTGTGTCGATGCTGAACTCCTACTCGGGTTGGGCTGCGGCTGCGATCGGCTTCTCGCTCGGCAACGACCTTCTGATCGTTGTGGGTGCGCTGGTTGGTTCGTCGGGCGCAATCCTGTCCTACATCATGTGTAAAGCGATGAACCGTTCGTTCGTCAGCGTAATCCTTGGCGGGTTCGGCGGCACTGCTGGCCCAGCGATGGAAATCGAAGGCGAACAGGTTGCGATCGACGTTGATGGCGTGGCGACGGCTTTGGAAGAAGCTGACAACATCATCATCATTCCGGGCTACGGTATGGCCGTTGCACAGGCACAGCAGTCGGTCTCTGAACTGACCAAGCGTCTGCGCGCACGTGGTAAGAACGTTCGCTTTGCGATCCACCCTGTTGCAGGCCGTCTGCCGGGTCACATGAACGTTCTCTTGGCTGAAGCGAAGGTGCCTTATGACATCGTTCTCGAAATGGACGAGATCAACGAGGACTTCCCTGAGACCGACGTTGCGATCGTTATCGGCTCGAACGACATCGTGAACCCAGCCGCCCAAGAAGACCCGAACAGCCCAATCGCGGGTATGCCGGTTCTGGAATGCTGGAAAGCGAAACAGGTGTTCGTATCCAAGCGTGGTCAAGGTACTGGCTACTCGGGCATCGAAAACCCGCTGTTCTACAAAGAGAACACCCGCATGTTCTACGGCGACGCGAAAAAGTCGCTCGACGAACTGCTCACCAAAATCCAGTAACTTTCACAGTTACGCACAGAAAGCCTCGCAGAAATGCGGGGCTTTTTTCGTTCCGCCTTGTGGTATGGTACTTGTGCGAACAGGGAGGAAACCAATGGACCGCAGAACTTTTGTGGCCAGCGTAGCGGCATCTTTTGCTGCGGCCCCTGCGTTGGCTGAATTGGTGCTGAGGGATGATGGGCTGCACGATCAGCCGTTCTTTCTCGATAGTTTTTTAGAGCTCGCCTATGACCATGAAGAGGCCGCTGCGAACGGGCGTGGGTTATTGGTCATCTTTGAACAAAGGGGCTGCCCGTATTGCCGCGAATTGCATGCGGTGAATTTTCAACGTCCTGAAATCACCGACTACATGAGCCAGAACTTTGATGTGGTTCAGTTGGATATGTGGGGGTCGCGTGCCGTTCTGGACTTTGACGGCGAAGAAATCGAAGAGCGTGAGCTTGCGCAAAAATGGGGTGTAAATTTCACGCCCACTCAGGTGTTTTTCCCTGCCGCGCGTGTCGGGGCAACGGATCTACGCAGTGCCGAAGCGTTCCGGCTTCCGGGCTATTTCAAACCGTTCCACCATCTCTCTGCCCTCGAATATGTTGCCGAAGGACAGTATGAGGTCCAGCCGTTCCAGCGATACCTTCAGGACAAATTCGCAGCCCTTGCAGAGCAGGGGATCGATCCTGACGTTTGGTGATTAGAAACGGCGTTTGAACGGACGGCGGATGACTTTGGGCGCGGGGGCGGGAACGTCGATTTCGCGCCATTCGCCCAGACCCAGCCCCTCGACGGTCCAGTCTGCAATTTGCCACCGAACCAGCCGCAGGGTTGGGAACCCAACTGCCGCAGTCATACGGCGTACCTGACGGTTACGCCCTTCGGTGATGGTAATTTCTATCCATGTATCAGGCACCGTCTTGCGGAACCGCACGGGTGGGTCACGTTCCCACAGGGCAGGGGCGTCGATCACACGCGCCTTGGCTGGACGACAGGGGCCGTCGTTGAGCGTCACGCCATCACGCAGTGGCTGAAGGTCCGCGTCGGTCGCGGCCCCCTCGACGAGCGCGAGGTAGGTTTTCGGCTCTTTATACATTGGATTGCTGATTGCGGCTTGCAGCGGGCCGTTGTCGGTCAACAATAGCAGCCCCTCGCTATCCCGATCCAGACGCCCTGCAGGGTAGACGCCAGAGGGTAATCCGAACTCTGACAAGGTGCGGCGCGGGGTGGGGTTCTTTGCGTCCGTGAACTGGGTCAGAACGTCAAAGGGTTTGTTAAAGAGGATCAGTCTAGCCATGCTGTTGTCTTACCCTTGAATCCCTATCAGCGCCATTCATTGATTTGATCAAATCCACCCCGATGAAGCCCTTGAAAATAAGGGATTTGATCAAAAGACCGCCGATGCAAAAATTATTTTGCCCTCATGCAAATTTTCTCTTGAAACGACTCTGCGTTTGCATCACATGCCCGCTCACACAGACGCCAACGCACGCGCCTCTGGCCTCGGGCACATACCCGAGTGTTATGCAGCGACGGTAACGTCTCACTGGAAAACTGGTCGGGACCATTCTGGGACCGGGTCTTTTGGAGAGATGACCGATGACTGCACAATTTGCCGGGGCGGCTGACGCCACCCGTGTTTTTGATCCTTCCCGCCTTGATGCTTATGTCGCTGCGAATGATTTTGATCGCCCGACTCTCGTGATCGACGTTGATCGCGTTGAAGAGCAGTATAACGCTCTCAAAGCTGGCCTTGGCCGCGCTGACATTCACTATGCCGTCAAAGCAAACCCTGCGCTGGATGTTATCCACCGTCTGGTCCAAAAGGGCTCGCATTTTGACGCGGCATCGCGTGCAGAGATCGAAATCTGCCTGTCCCAAGGTGCACGCCCCGAAACGATTTCGTTTGGCAACACCATCAAACGTCCGTCGGACATCGCGTGGGCATTTGAATCGGGCATCACCCTCTTTGCGGCAGACGCAGAGGAAGAGCTGGAAAAGATCGCAGAGTTTGCTCCGAACTCGAACGTCTATATCCGCCTGATCGTTGAAGTGTCTCAGGCCGACTGGCCGCTGACCCGTAAATTCGGCTGCGACGGCGATACGGCTGTGCGTCTTTTGGACTATGCGAAATCGCTGGGCCTGAACCCTGTTGGGTTCTCGTTCCACGTGGGGTCTCAAACCCGCGAAGCTGCGATGTGGGGGCCTTCCCTCGATGCGCTTGCGCAGATCTGGCACGCTGCAAAAGACGCAGGCCACGACCTGACCCTTCTCAACATCGGTGGTGGCTTCCCTGCGTTCTACAACGAACCGATCCAAGCCCCGACCGACTATGCTGCGGCTGTTATGGCTATGGTCGAAGAGAAATTCGGTCACGTTGAAACCATCATGGCAGAGCCTGGTCGTGGTATGGTGGCTGAGGCTGGCGTGATTGTCGCTGAAGCCCTGCTGGTGAGCCGCAAATCCGACCGTGACGTGCACCGCTGGGTCTACCTGTCGATTGGCCGTTTCTCGGGTCTTGCTGAAACCGAAGGCGAAGCGATCCGCTACCGCTTTGAAACCGCACGTGACGACGATCCGATGGGGCCGTGCATCATGGCTGGTCCGTCTTGCGACTCTGCTGACGTGCTCTATGAAAAGCGTCCGATGCCGCTGCCGATGACCCTGCGGGCTGGTGATCGCGTTCTGATCCGCAATACAGGGGCCTACACTTCGACCTATTCGTCGGTCTGCTTTAACGGCTTCCCTCCGCTCGAAGTGGTTTGCATCTAACCATAAAATTGACTTAGCGGCACACAGTATACCAATGTGTGCCGCTAAGTATTTGTATTTAAGTATTTTTTTACTTGATATGTGATGATTGCTGGCTAGGCTGCGCGCTTATACTCTAAGGCTATGCAGATTATGACCGCGACATTCGAAGATCACCCCCTCCGCTACGCATTGGCAAATGAACTCCATGCGCGTCCTTTCCCTGTGATTAAGGCGCCGGGGCGGGCTGCGTATTTGGCGCTCAAGCCTGCACAGAACGCCGTTGGCCGTGACCGCGAGGCGGACCGTGCCCACCTGATCGCGCTCCTTGACCGATTTGGGGCCTCTCATCCGCAACCGGATGCGACCCATTATTTCGGGCAGATCGGGCGGCACTGGCTCAAATGGGAAAGCCATACAGAGTTTGTGACTTACACCATTCTTGGCGATGGGGTGGCGGACCGTCCCTATGACGCGGCGACCTTTGGGCTGTTCCCAACGGATTGGCTCGAATCCGCACCGGGGACGCGTATGACCTCTGCCCTGATCCGTATTGAGCCGATGCCGTCGGATGAGGATATCATCAAACGTATCGACGATTGGTTCGTGCCAGAGAGCCTCGCTGTCAGTCGTATGTTGGATGGTGAGCTGATTGTTGCGGGTGATTTCAGGATCGATTCCGCGGGTCATATGCGCTTTGCCATCTTCGCGGCCGAGGCGTGCGGGGAGCGTCGGATTGGTCGTGTCGTTCAGCGCCTCTGCGAGGTTGAGACCTATAAAACCATGTCCATGCTAGGCCTCGCGAGGGCGCGGTCCATCGGACCTGAATTGGGTAAACTAGAACAAAAGCTCACCGCGCTTGTTACGGGGATGAGCAATCCAGAGGTTGATGCCGCGGACACGCTACAATCGCTCTTAGATGTATCGGCAGGGCTAGAGCAGTTGATCGCGCAAACCTCGTTCCGCTTTGGTGCGACAGGGGCCTATGAGACCATCGTGAACCAGCGGATTAGCATCATGCGCGAGGAACGCTTTGGTGGGCGTCAGACCTTTGGTGAGTTCATGATGCGCCGCTTTGATCCCGCGATGCGCACGGTGAAATCGACTGAAAAGCGCCTGAATGATCTGTCCGAACGGGCAATCCGCGCGGGCGATCTATTGCGGACGCGGGTCGATGTGGAACGGTCCGCCCAGAACCAAGCGCTGCTCACCAGCATGGATCAACGCTCTGACCTGCAACTCAGGCTTCAGCGCACGGTCGAAGGTCTGTCTGTCGTGGCGATCAGCTACTACGCGCTGAACCTTGTTCTCTATGTTTTGGCGCCAGTCGAAAAACTGTTCCACATTGAGAAATACTGGCTCTACGCGACAGTGACGCCGACGGTTGTGATTGCGGTTTGGCTGATCCTTCGCCGTATCCAGAAATCCATGCACCACTAAGGGCGGGGGGCTTAGCGCCCCCTGATCCGTGGGTCGAGCGCGTCGCGCAGGCCGTCCCCGATGTAGTTCACCGCCAGAACGGTCAGCGAAATCGCGAGGCCCGGCCAGATGACGCGTTCGGGGAAGCTCTCCATCCGGTCTACGCTGTCAAAGAGCAGTTTGCCCCATGTCGGGAAATCCGACGGGAAGCCAAGGCCGAGGAACGACAGCGCGCTTTCGGTGATGATCGCAGTGGCGAGGCCGAGCGTAGCCGAGACCATGATCGGTGACAGTACGTTGGGCAGCAGGTGGCGCGTGATGATCCTGCGCGACGGTGCACCGATGGATCGTGCCGCCAGCACATATTCCCGTTCCTTGATCGTCAGCACATCGCCACGCACGATCCGCGCGGTGTTCATCCATGATGTGATCCCGATCCCCGTTACGATCAGCAGGAAGATACCCAACTCAGGCCCAAAGGCTGCCCGCAAGGCGTCGCGGAACAAGAGCATCATGACGAGGAGGAGTGGGAGGAGCGGCAACGACAGAACCAGATCGGTAAAGCGCATCAGCGGGCCGTCCAGCCGTTTGAAATAGCCAGCAAGAACGCCAACCAAGGTGCCGATGATCAGCGACAGCAACATCGCCGTCCAACCCACCGCAAGCGAGATCCGCCCGCCATACATCAGGTTTGCCAGCACATCGCGGCCAAGGTTGTCGGACCCCAGCGGGTGGTTCCATCCCCATTTTTCGCCGAACAACATGCCGATGTAGAAGGGGCGCATGTTCTTGTTTCGAATGTCAGACTTGGTCGGGTCGAGATCCCAAAGGTAGGGGCCGACAATAACAAAGAGCGTGATGAAAATCAGAAAGCCGAGGCCAATCATCGCTCCGCGGTGTTGGCGGAACTGGTCCCAGATTTCCCGTGCCTGCGATGGTGTTTTCACGAGGGTTGCGTCAGTCATAGCGGATCCTCGGGTCGAGCAGGCCGTAGAGGACATCTGCAATCAAGTTAAAGAGAACGATCAACACGGCAAAGATAAAGGTCAGGGTCATGACCATCGGAATGTCGTTGCCTTGAACGGCGAGGATCAAAAGTTGCCCCAGCCCATTCACCTTGAACACTTGTTCGGTGATAATCGCACCGCCAAAGACTTGGGGGACACCGAGTGCGATAACGGTCACCACGGGGATCATCGAATTGCGCAGCACGTGACGCAGGACGACGACCTTTTCGTGCATTCCTTTGGCGCGGGCGGTGCGGACGTAATCTTGGCCCAAGTTGTCGAGCATAGAAGCCCGCATGAAGCGGCTGATTTGGGCCGCGTTATAAAGCGCGAGCACAAACACAGGCATCGCCATCTGTTTGATTTGCTGGCCGAGCGTGGCCCAGCTATCGACGACCAAGGTCGTGTCGTAGATCGACGGGAACCAGCCGAGGTTCACGGAAAAGATCACGATCAGAAGGACGCCTGTAAAGAAGGTCGGGACAGAGAACCCAACCATCGAAATAAACGTGCCGATCTGGTCGAACCATGAATACTGATAGTAAGCCGACGCGATCCCAATGGGCAGCGCAATCAAGACGCCAACCACATAGGACATACCCACCACCCAGAGGGTCTGGGGGATCCGTTCGGCAATAATGTCAAAGACGGGGCTTTTCGATTGGAACGAAATGATCCGCTGCGCACCTTCGGCAAAGTCGGTGCCAAAGAGGCCATCAATCCAATACTGCGGCTCGACCACAAAGAACTGATAGAGCCAGAGATAAAACCGCACCCACCAAGGCTGATCGAGGCCCAAAGCTTCGCGCATGCGTTCTTTGACTTCGGGCGGGATCGACATTGGCATTTGTGCCATCGGATCGCCGGGGGAAAGCTCAAGAAGCAAGAAAATCACCAACGCAATAAAGAGAAGCGTCGGGATGGCCAGCAGAAGCCGTCGGATCGTGTAAGTCAGCATGAGTGGGGTAATCCGCTGCGGTCAGGATAGTTTAGGCGCGGCAGGTAACCCGCCGCGCCCGTTAGGATTATTCGCTACGGAACCAGTCAGCAGCGTTCCACAGTTCAGAGTCCCAAGTGTTCAGGACAACACCGCCCAGCGTGTTAGATTTCGCGGACACACGGCCACGGTCCACAAGCGGGATGATGATGTTGCTGTCTTTGGTCAGGTAGTCGTTCATCGCACGTGCCAGCGCACCGCGAGCTTCCAACTCACCTGTTTGACCCAGTTCAGTGATCATAGCGTCATAGGCTGGATCACAAACGCGGTTGATGTTCTCACCTTGCCACTGAGTGTCTGGGCTCGGGATCTGGTCGCATTTGTAAGCGGACAGATAAGCCTGCGGGTCAGTGCCTGGGAAGTTGTTCGCATACATCTCTACGTCAGCATAGAAACGCTGGAAGGTGTCCGGCGAACCTGGGTCACCGCCAAAGTAGACCGACGCATCAATGTTGCGAAGTTCAACCGACAGACCGATTTCTTCCCACCATTCTTTGATCAGGGCTTGGAAGTCCTGACGCACAGCGTTGGTCGAGGTCTGGTAGAGGATCGTCATTGGCTGACCATCGGGTGTCTCACGCACGCCGTCGCCGTTGGTGTCTACATAGCCGCCAGCATCCAGAAGTGCTTTTGCACGGTCCAGATCTTGGGTCAGACATGCGGTGTTGTCCGATGCGTAAAGTGCAGGCGCAGGGACGAGGTTACAGGTCGCACGACCCGCCTGACCGTAGCCAACCTCAACCAACAGATCGCGGTCGATTGCGATGGACATCGCTTCGCGGACGGCTGGGTCAGAGAGGTAGGGGTGCGGATGCGCAACGGTCGAACGCTCGCCCTCGGGCAGGTCCGGCGATGGGTTGGTGAGGTTGATTTCGATGCGTTCAACCAGCGTGCCGAAGCCAGAGATCGGTTCGCCTTTGCCGCCAGCGGCCAGTTCTTCGATCACGTCAGGTGCGAGCTGGAGGTTCCATGCGTAGTCAAATTCGCCAGTTTCCATAACAGCGCGACCCGCTGCCATCGCATCACCGCCACCCTTGAGAGTTGCTGTCGCAAAGGCAGGCTTTGCGGGATCACGATAGTTCGCGTTGGCAACGAACTGGATCACGTCGTTCACACGGAAGTCGGTGACAACGAACGGACCAGTGCCAACGGGCATAAAGTTTGCGTCGGTGCAGGTCGGAGCATTCGCGCCGAGGCAGTTAGCAAACTGAGCGGCCTGAATGATCGGGCTCTCGTGACCAACAAAGGGCTGGTAAGGGTTCGGCATCGGGTATTCGAATTTGACGACCACGGTGCGGTCATCTGCAGCCGTTACGCTTTCGATACCAACGAATTTAGCGCCCTGCGCACAGCCACCACCTTCGGCGGTGCAATATTCATAGGTAAAGACCACGTCGTTCGCGGTCACTGGGCTGCCATCGGACCACAGCAGACCCTCTTTGATGACCCAAGTGATCTGGGTGAGGTCTTCGGTCACGCCACCGTTTTCAACGGTCGGTACGCTCTCGGCGAGGTAGGGGACCATCGCGCCGTCTTGGTCATAGCGTGCAAGCGGTTCGAGGGTCAGGGATGCTGCCTCGATGTCCTTTGTGCCGCCCGACAGATACGGGTTCATGGTGGACGGCGCTTGCCAATAGATGATGTTCACATGGCCGTCGCTTCCGCGCTCGGCAAAGGCGGGTGCGGCGGCAAGGCCGACAACAGCGCCCATTAGGATCGTCTTAAGTTTCATTTTCCTCTCCTATTGTGATGGCCGATAGGCCGTTAGGGACGGGTGTGATCCCGCTCTTCAGTTTTGATAAAGGTGGCAGGCCGTAACGTGTCCGGGGGCTAGCTCCACCGACGCTGGTTCGACCTCTTTGCAGATGTCCATGACCTTTGGGCAGCGCGTGCAGAAGTTGCAGCCTTTGGGCGGGTTGGACGGGGACGGAACATCGCCCTGCAACACAATCCGTTCCCCACGTGCATCAGCCGAAGGGTCGGGTTCTGGAACCGCAGACAACAGCGCCTGCGTGTAGGGGTGTTTGGGCGCGGTGTAGAGAACGTCCGACGGTGCGATCTCTACGATTTTGCCCAGATACATGACGGCCACGCGGTCCGCGATGTGGCGGACCATCGATAGGTCATGGCTGATAAACAGATAGGTCAGGCCGAACTGCTCTTGCAGGTCCTCAAGCAGGTTCACGACTTGCGCCTGAATGGACACATCCAGCGCGGCGATCGGTTCGTCACAAACGATGAACTTTGGGTTCAGAGCCAGCGCACGCGCAATCCCTATCCGCTGCCGTTGTCCGCCCGAAAATGCATGGGGATAACGGCCTGCAAAGGCGCGGTTCAAACCCACCGCGTCCATTAGTTCCAGAACCTTTTCGCGTTTCTCCGCAGCAGACAGTGTTGTGTGTTCGTCGAGAGGTTCACGAATGATCGCCTCAACCGTCATACGCGGGTTGAGCGAGGCTTGCGGGTCTTGAAACACCATCTGCATGACCGGGCGCATTGATCGCAGGTCGGATTGATCCTTGGTGCCAATCTCTGCGCCATCAATCGTGATCTCGCCTTCAGTAATATCATAAAGCCGCAGAACGGCACGTCCGCAGGTCGATTTCCCGCAGCCCGATTCACCAACGAGGCCGAGCGTTTCGCCCTCGAACACATCAAAGGACACGCCATCGACGGCTTTAACTTCGCCCGTGCGTTTGCGGAACAGGCCCGAATAGATCGGGAAATGCATTTTAAGGTCGCGAACGCGAACCAGCGGGGTGGGAGCGTCAAACATGGGCGACCTCTGGTTCTACGAGGAAACACGCCGCATCATGGCCGTTGCCAATCCCGTATCGTGCGGGATTTTCGGTGCCACAGCGCGGCATCGCTTGCGGACAACGATCGCGGAAGGAACAGGCGCACGGCGCTGAGGACAAAATCGGCGGTTGCCCTTCGATTACTGTCAACCGTTTCGCACGCTCGCCCGACAGGGACGGCACCGTTTTCAGCAGGGCCTTTGTGTAGGGATGCTGCGGATTGCGGAACAATTCCTTAACAGGCGCATGTTCAACGATTTGCCCGCCATACATGACCATCACCCGATCCGCGATGCCCGCAATCACGCCAAGGTCATGGGTGATCCAGATCACAGCCATTCCCAAACGGTCCCGCAAGTCCTTCATCAGTTCAAGGATCTGCGCCTGAATGGTCACGTCAAGTGCCGTTGTCGGTTCGTCCGCGATCAGAACCTTAGGATCACAGGCTAACGCGATGGCAATCATCACGCGCTGACGCATCCCGCCCGAGAATTGGTGAGGGTAATCGTCTAGCCGTCGCGCGGCATCAGGAATACCAACCAGTTCTAACAACTCTTGCGCACGCTTCTTTGCATCCCGTTTGGACAGACCCATGTGGGTCCGCAGTGGCTCCATAATTTGGAAGCCAACGGTGAATACGGGGTTCAAGGACGTCATCGGGTCCTGAAACACAAACCCAATTTCACCGCCACGGACAGTGCGCAAATCATCATCCGATAGTTGTAAAAGGTCCCGCCCGTCAAACATCGCGCGGCCATTTCGGACCTCTGCAGGCGGCATCGGCAGCAGCTTTAGCAGCGACATCATCGTCACCGATTTGCCTGATCCGCTCTCACCGACCACGCCCAATAGCTCCCCCGCGCGGAGGTCAAAATCGACGTGATTGACCGCATGGATTTCACCCTTGCGGGTATTGAAAACGGTCTGAAGCCCCTCCACGCTGAGGATGGGCTTAACAGTGTCTGGCACGAGGCGACCCTCCGCAAGTGGTTCAAATCAAAGTAGAAAACGTCCGAACCTTGATCTGTAAAACGTAGAATTTGACCAAACGGTAGCATGAAAAAGCTGACTCGCAAGACGAATTTGTGACAGTTGCAGACTGACCTTACGAAACCATGAGGTGTGATCGCTGAAACCCTTTGTTGCTAAAGATTTAAGCGTTTGGTCAAAAATTTACGTTGCCCCACGCTAAAGGCTTGCGAAGGTGAAATTGGCGGGTCAGCTTTGGGATGAGAGGTAAAAATGATCAAATTCCCGATTCTCGACTCATCTCCAGTTGAACACGATGCGCCTCTGCCCGATGCGGCTGACGTCGTGGTTATTGGTGCAGGTGTCGTCGGTGTGATGACCGCGTGGGAACTGGCGCGTCAGGGGCAAAAGGTCGTTCTCTTGGAAAAGGGGCGCGTGGCTTGTGAGCAGTCGTCACGTAATTGGGGCTGGATACGGGCCCAGGGGCGTGACCCTGCGGAGCTGCCGATCGTTATCGAAGCGCGGCAGATGTGGCGTGATATGGCGGCAGAAGCTGGCGAAGATATTGGTCTACGGACAAGCGGAGTGGCCTACCTTGCGCGACGTGAAAAGGACTTGGCCGATTTCGAAGCGTGGATGCCATATGCCCGCGATGCGGGGCTCGATACTCGCATGCTGACGCGGGCTGAGACGGCTGATCTGATGCCCTCACAGAAGTGGGCGGGGGCGATGTATACGGCCTCTGACATGAAGGCAGAGCCGTGGTTGGCCGTTCCTGCGATGGCGCGTGCCGCTGCGCGGGCGGGCATTGTGATCCGCGAAAATTGCGCCGTGCGTGGGTTGGACATCGCGGCAGGTCGTGTGGTTGGCGTCGTGACCGAATCTGGGCGTATCGCGGCAGATCGGGTTGTCCTATCGGGGGGCGCGTGGTCGTCCTTGTTTCTGCGCCGCCACGGTATTTCGATCCCACAACTGTCCGTGCGGGCGACCGTTGCCGCGACGACGCCGTTGCCAGAGGTCTTTGCGGGCGGTGGTGTCGACGATCAGATTGCATTCCGTCACCGCGCCGACGGGGGGTATTCCCTAGCATCGGGTGGGTTCCATGAGTTGTTTATCGGACCAGACGCGTTTCGGGCGCTGCCGAAGTTTCTGAAACAATTGGCCGAGGACCCGTTTGGCACGCGCTACAAACTCTGCGCGCCTAAGGGCTATCCCGATGCGTGGACGACCCCGCGAAAGTGGGCTGACGATGAACCGTCCCCGTTCGAGGCGATGCGCATCCTGAACCCCGCACCTAACCTGCGTATCGTCGAAGATATCCGCCAAAAATTCGCCGAAGCCTTCCCGCAATTGGGTGAAGTGAAAATCGCGACCGCTTGGGCGGGGATGATTGATACAATGCCCGATGTGGTACCGATTGTGGACCATGTGCCGACCCTGCAGGGGCTCACGCTAGCCACAGGCATGTCGGGCCATGGGTTCGGCATCGGGCCAGGGATCGGGCGGGTGACGGCGCAATTGGTGAACGGGCAAACCCCGTCGCATGATCTGAGCCGTTTCCGCTTTGGACGTTTCACTGATGGGAGCCCTATCGATCTCGGACCAAGTGTCTGACCCCTTGAACCGCTGCGTGCTTTGCACCAGTTTTGAATAAATGATCAAAAGAATGGAGGGGCAGATGCCCGTCAAAAACCGCCTAGCTGAACTGCATCATGAGATCACCGAATGGCGACGTGATCTGCACGAACACCCCGAAATTCTGTTTGAAACCCATCGCACCGCTGCTGTTGTTGCTGAAAAACTAGAGAGCTTTGGTTGTGATGAGATCGTCACGGGCATCGGTCGCACGGGCGTTGTTGGCGTGATCAAAGGCAAGACCGACACCAAAGGCATGGTGGTCGGACTGCGCGCGGACATGGATGCGCTGCCCATACTTGAGGCAACTGGTCTGCCCTATGCGTCGAAAACCGAGGGCGCGATGCATGCTTGTGGTCACGATGGTCATACCGCGATGCTCTTGGGCGCTGCGAAGTACCTTGCGGAGACGCGGAATTTTGACGGCACGGTCGTCGTGATCTTCCAGCCCGCCGAAGAAGGCGGCGGCGGTGGTCGCGAAATGTGCGCGGATGGCATGATGGATCGTTGGAATATCCAAGAGGTCTACGGCATGCACAACTGGCCCGGTGTTCCTGCTGGAACCTTTGCCATTCGTCCGGGTCCGTTCTTTGCTGCGACCGACCAGTTCAAGATCGTCGTTGAAGGGCGGGGCGGTCATGCGGCGAAACCGCATGAGACGATTGATCCCGTTGTCACATCGGCGCAGATCATCACCGCGCTCCAATCCATCGCGAGCCGTAATGCTGATCCCGTCGAACAGATCGTTGTGTCGGTCACATCTGTTGAGAGCAGCTCTACAGCGTTCAACGTGATCCCGCAGCGCGTGACGCTCAAGGGCACCGTGCGCACCATGTCACGTCACAACCGCGATCTGGCCGAGGATCGACTTAGCAAAATCGCAGACCTCACCGCGGCCGCAATGGGGGCGAAGGCCGAGGTGAATTACTATCGCGGCTATCCTGTGATGGTGAACCACGAAGAACAGACCGCCTTTGCGGCTGAGGTAGCGACATCCGTGTCGGGGTCCTGTGCTGAGGCGCCTCTCGTTATGGGCGGTGAGGACTTTGCCTATATGCTAGAGGAACGGCCAGGGGCCTATATCCTCGTTGGGAACGGGGATACCGCGATGGTGCACCACCCCGAATATAACTTTAACGACGAAGCCATTCCTGCGGGCTGTAGCTGGTGGGCGGAAATCGTTGAACGACGGATGCCAGCCGCCTGATCCCGTTGCAGAAACGCGCCGCATGTGCCATTCCAGAACAAAGTATTGGGAGGTCACATGCGGATTGCGGTGATCGGCGCTGGTTCAATTGGTCGGCGCCATTTTGATAACCTTGTTTCTCTCGGCATCGACGCTGTTCAGGTGCCATATCGCAGCTATCGCCCTGACGTTTTGGATGGCTGCGACGCTGCTGTGATTGCGACCGCGACGGACGTTCGTACGGGTCCGATTGCGGATGCGGCGGATCGCGACCTTCCGATGTATATCGAAAAACCGCTCGCCTTTCGGGCGGCTGACTTGGCAGAGATTGATCGCCTGACGGCAAAAGTCGCAGATCGCACCATGCTCGGTTTGATGATGCGTTATCACCCTGCGTTCCGCGCTTTGGCTGATCTGGATATGTCGAGCGCGGTGCGTTTTAGCCTCGATATCGGGCATGACGTCACGCAATGGCGGCAAAACTGGAAATTCTCGGAAAGCTATGCGGCGAAGGCTGACGGCGGCGGTGTGCTGCTGGACCTCTGCCACGAGATCGACATGGCCTCGGTTCTGTTCCCCGACCTTACGCTCAAATCGGTCACATCCGTTGGTCATCCAAATTACGATGGCGTTGATTTTTCATCGCGACTGACCGTGCAAACGCGGGCGGGGGCCGAAGGGTCGATTGGGATGGATTATCTGACCCCCCAGCTTCACCGTCGAACGATCGTCTATGGCGTCGATGCGATCTACGATTTCGATTTTGCGGCTCAACGCTACGAAGTCAAAGACGCCACCGGTGCCCGCCTAATTGATCTGCCGCTCGAACGGAACGAGATGTTCGTGGGGATCACACGCGACTGGATTGCGCTCCTTGAGGGGCGCGAAACCACAAACCGACTGCTGCCACGCATTGACCGCGTGACCGCCAGTACAGCGCTCACCGCCGCCGCTTGGGAAGCACGGCAGTTCATTGGGCACATCACAAAGGAGATCCCATGATTTTGGGTCATATCGGCGTCCGCAAGGGCTCTAAGGGGGTTCCGCGTAAGAACTTCAAACCGATCTGCGGTAAGCCCCTGATCGACTGGTCGCTGGAACAATTGCTCGAACATCCGCAGGTCGATGCAGTTGTTGTCTCGACCGATGATGAAGAGATTTACGAACACGCCGTTGCCAAGGGCACACTGGCGATTGGGTTGCGTCCTGATCACCTCGCCACGGATGCGGCTGGTAAATGGGGCGTGTGGCAGCATGCGCTTGAGGCGTCCGAGGCACTGATCGGCAAGGTCGATGCGTTTCTGGATCTCGATGCGACCTCGCCTTTGCGGTTGCCGTCGGACATCACAGACGCGCTGGCGCTCTATCATGCAGAGCACCCCGATATGGTCATGTCCTGCTGTGAGGCACGCAAGAACCCCTATTTCAACCTTGTGGAACCCGATGAAACGGGTGCACTGCATGTGTCGAAACCTCTCCCCGGTGGTGTCGTAGCGCGTCAGGCGGCGCCGACCGTCTATGAACACGCGGCAAGCACATATGTGGTCAAACCAGATTACCTAAAGACTACGAAATCGCTCTACGAGGGGCGCGTTATTCCCTATTTGATGGATGCAGATCGTTGCGTCGACATCGATAGTCCGTTTGATTTCAAACTCGTAGAATTCCTACTTAATGACCGACTGAAAGAGGCATCCAATGGCTGATCAACTCAAAGGCCGCACGGTTTTCATTACAGGCTCTGGCGGTGTTCTGGGCTCGACCTATGTGCGGCGGATGCTTGATGAAGGCGCGCGTGTCATCGCCTCTGACCTCAAAGGCCACCGCGCGGATGCGCTGGTTGAAAAGCACGGCTCGAACGAGAACTTCCGTTTCTATGACCTAGACGTTGGCGATGAGGATGGCTGTTCCGAGATTTTCAAACGCATTCTGGCCGATGGCTGGGAACCGAACGTCGTTCTGAACAACGCGGCGATCACGGGCGAGTTGTTGATGGGCGCGGGCAAACCGTTCCCTGACTTCGCGGACACCAGTGTCGAAGATTTCGAACGCACCCTGCGCACGAACCTAACGGGCGCGTTTATGATTGCGCGTCAGATGGATCGCGACATTGTCGGCAAATGGCACTGCACGCTGATCAACGTTGCGTCGATGTATGCGCTGAACGGCGCACACCACCCGATTTATGACGGCATGCCGTTCAAGAACTTCTCGGCCTATGGCGTGACCAAAGCGGGTATTCACGGCCTGACCGTTTGGCTGGCTGGCTACTGGGCACCGCGCAAGGCGACGGTGAACACCATTGCGCCGGGGGCTGTGTTCAACAACCACTCCGAAGAATTCCAACGCCGCGTGGGCGAATTGATCATGGCGGGCCGCATGTGCGAGCCCGATGAAATCGCGGACGTGATGTTGTTCCTTGCCAGCCCGCAGTCGGGCTACATGACAGGCCAGTTGGTCAACGTCGATGGTGGCTTTAGCGCGTGGTAAACACGTCAATCGCTGCGAGCGTTTTTTGAACGGCGCCCGTGTGTTCGGTAAAGAACGCGTCAATCTGATCGGGGTCGGCCTGCGGGTCGGCCCCGATTGCGTTTATCAACTCGGCTGTTGACTGAACGTGGGTGCAAACGCCTGCGGTAATTGCCTCAACAGCGGGGTATTCGATGGTGTGGATATCTGGCCCGACAATCACTGGTTTCTTCATCGCCAGCGGTTCGATGACGTTATGTGCGCCGTAAGGGGTAAAGCCACCGCCAACAATGACCTTATCCGCCATGGCGAGGTAGAAATACATCTCGCCAATGCTGTCGCCCAAGAGGACATCGACCTGTGGCGCGTTGCCCCGGCCTTGCAGAAACGCGTCGAAACAGGCCGTGCGGTTCACCACGTAAAGTCCCGCATCACGGAGCATCGTTGCGACTTCGGCAAAGCGTTCAGGCTTGCGCGGCACGTAGACAAAGAGCGGAGCATTCTCGCCGCGTGTCGCCTTAATCGCGTCGATATACACCTCGTCTTCGCCCTCGACGGCGCTAGCGATGGTGATCACGGGGCGATCAGGAGCCATCCATGCGCGCGCTGCGACACCAGCGACGGGCAGCTCAGCAGGGATCGGTTGTTCGAACCGTGTTTCCCCCGTGATGGCGATGTTGGTGACGCCAACGCTCGCGAAACGATCCCGTTGAAGGGCGGATTTCACCAGAGCACCCGCAAAGCCGCGCATCAGGTCGGCGCGGGCAGGGGTTTTGGTTTGATCGCGCTCATAGCTCTTGGACGGGTATTGCGCGTTGCACATAAAGAGCGGCACGCCTTTGCGACGACATTCGGTGATCATCGCGGGCCAAATCTCGACCTCCATCACCAGCCCGTATTTCGGGGTGAAAGCGCGAAAGAACTTGGCATAGGTCCAGCGGAATTCGAACGGCACCCAAACCGCGCGAAGTCGCCCAGCGGCGATCTCATCGGCAAAGACACGCTCGGCCTCACGGCGCCCTGTGGGGGTGAAGTGGGTGGTGACAACCGTTTCTCCACGGTCGAGAAACGCCCGAACCAGAGGAACCGCGCTGCGCATTTCGCCCAGTGAAACCGCATGGATCCAGACCGATTTCGGCATCGGTTTGTGCGTTCCAAAGCGTTCCTTAAGGTGCTGCAAATAAAGTGCATCCTTCTGTCCGCGACGCCACAGGTAAATCAGGATCAGCGGAAATCCGATAATCCAAGCCGCCTTGTAGAGCGAAAGCCAGCGGCGTAATCGTGGAGTGGGGAACTGTGCAATCATTGCGTTAGTTTATCAACGAAACGAGACGGGCCGCCAGATCAAGTTTTCGATCCCGCTCTGCGGCAATCAATGTCGTTGCGGCACGTGTTTGCGCAGAGAGTGTTGCGGGGTCCAAGGCGACGATATCTGTCGACCCGTTGATGGCTAGGGCGCCACCGACACCGTCGAGCATTCTGTAGTCAAATGCGAAATTCGCGGTGCGTGGACCGTGCAGAACGGGGCAATTCAGGTTGACGGCTTCCCACGGGTTATGGCCCTCAATGTCGCAGAAGGTGCCACCGATCAGCGCGAACTCTGCCATCCGATACCAGAGCCCCATTTGTCCAAAGCTGTTGTCGATGATGACATCTGCATCCCGCAGTGATGCGCTATCCGCGCCTATGGCCACCTTTAGCCCGCGTTCTGTCGCCGCCGCGACGATGTCGTCGGTGCGCTTTGGGCGACGCGGGGCAATCACCAAGAGGCTACCCGTTCGTTGGGTTTGAGCATCGAGCGCAATCGCTTCGTCCGCAGGGTGGCTCGACGCGCAGAGCCATAGTGACCGCCCGTTCAGGCCTCGTTCAATCGCAGCGCGTTTTACAGGCCAATCAGATAAAGGCGGGGCAATCGGTTTGAGCGATCCCGAAACCGTCACATCGCGACCGCCAAGTTTGGTCAAGTTCGTGGCAGTTTCATCATCTTGGGCATCGATGATCGCGATCCGAGAGAGCGCCGCGCCGTAAACCTCAGCGGCCTTGGCCCTTTTCTCAAACGCATCGTTGTTAAGACGAGCGTTGACGATGGCTTGCCCAATCCCACGTTCCGCCACCCGCCAGACCATCGCAGGCCAGAGGTCTTGTTCGGCCCAGATCGCAAGGTCAGGTTTCCAGTGGTCGAGGAACCGATCCATAGCATTAGGTAGATCAATGGGGAGAAACTGATGGACCGCGCCGTCAATCGAGTTGCGATCCCATGCTGTGGCCGAATTGAGCGCGGTCGAGGTCACCAAAAACTGCAGGTCTGACCGCATCTCGCGCATCATGAGGATCAACCCGCGCAGGGCCATAACCTCGCCCACGCCAACGCCGTGCATCCAAATGAGTGGCCCGTTGGGGCGGTGGGCGCTTGGGTAGCCGAGCTTTTCACGCCAGCGCGTCGGGTGTTCTTTGCCGCGTTTGAGCCTGCGTTTGAGGATGATCGGCGCAATGGGTTCGATCACCCCCGTCGCAATCATCAAAAGACGCAGGGAAAACGGCGGCTTACTCACTGTCCGTAAACGCTTTTTGCAAGGACCCTGACCAGAAACTCTCTTTCCCGAGGATCGTCATGAAACGCTCTGCCGCGCTGCCTTCGCCAAAGGCCGCATGGCGGTCATAGCGATTGCCCCAGTTCGAGGCGAGGAACTCTGCAATCGCGGCGCGGTCATAGGCAGAGACGTGGCGGATGCTTTTGGCCTGTGCGCGGTTCGTTTGTCGGGTGCCGACGTCCAAAGACGGGATCCCGATAAACGGAGCCTCGCGCACGCCCGCGCTGCTGTTGCCGATCATCGCCGAGGCATTGCGCATCAGTTCCGAGAAATGGGCAAAGCGCATGGAGGGCAGAATGCGGAACCGATCCTTTGGCAGGGTGTCCATTGCAGCCAGAATACCATCCGTTCCGGGATCGTTGTTCGGTGCGATCACGACGTAGGATTTCCCAGAGGCTACCAGTTCCGCATACAGCGACGCGGCCTGATCGCCCATCGTCTCAGCCTCAGAGGTGACGGGATGGAAAACCACGATGCCAAAGTCGTCAAACGGGATGGCATAGCGCGCTTTCACGTCGTCAATCGTCACGCCCGACGGTTGGGAATGGAAATCCAACTCAGGTGAGCCGATCACATGGATCGCCCCTTCGGGTTCACCCAGCGCCATAACTCGGCGGCCTGCATCCTGCGAGGACACGAAATGGTGGCTCGCGAGTTTGGAGTTACAGTGACGGAACACCTCGTCAATCGTGCCCGACACTTCACCGCCCTCGATATGCGCCGAACGGATGTAGTTGGTGGCGCAGACCAGCGCACAAGCGAGCGCTTCGATCCGATCGCCGTGGATCACGACGAGGTCGGGTTTGTGCTCCATACAGAAGTCAGAAAACCCGATCACAGTTTTCGCAAGGATCATATCCTGCGGATCGCCCGCCCGTTGGTTCAGGAACTCGTGCACCTGAACGCCGGGGACACGATGAACCTCAATCTTTGTCATGCCGTATTGTTCGAGCATATGCATGCCCGTCACAAAAAACGACACATCAAAGCCCGCGTCGCGGCACGCAATCGCAAGTGGCTCTAGCTTGCCAAAATCGGCACGAGTGCCAGTGACGAAGAGAATGGAACGGGTCATGACTGCTCTTTTAGCGCAAAGGGTTAGCGAAATGCTAACGCAAATCGCTCCACTTTAGCTGGGTGTTCCGTGTCACTGCACGAGTCAGCGTTTTGCCGACGACCTTATCAAACTCGTAGCCAGCGATTTCACCGGAACCAGGGCGACGCGCCCAGATGTCGGCTTCGGAGATGACGTGACCTTCGGGAAGGTCCTTATCTGCCACGACCGAGGCACGTGCGAAGGCATAAACAGGCTCTTCGGCTTCGGTGCGTTGCTTCGGGTTGTTCGCTGCGATCCAAATCTCTTTGGAGCGGTCGATGATGTGGCGCAGTTCGGACGGGTCCATCGAGTTGATGATATCTGGACCTTTGCGATAGCGCGTATCGGTGTAGTGGCGTTCTAGGATGCTAGCACCCAAAGCCACCGACGCCAGCGCCATTTCCGGCCCGATCGAGTGGTCAGAGAAACCGACGACTGCATTCGGGAATGCGTTTTTCAGGTCGGTAACGCCACGCAGCGAAACGATTTCGGCAGGCGACGGGTAGAGGTTTGTGCATTCGAGAAGAGCGTACTCAACGCCCGCATCTTCGAGGATTTGAACCGAGGCGCGGATCGTGTCGATGGTTTGCATCCCTGTCGACATGATCACAGGTTTGCCCTTCTTCGCGATATGGCGAATGAGGGGGAGGTTATCCGCCTCACCAGAGCCAATCTTATAGGCGGCAACGTCGAGTTCTTCTAGGAAGTCGGCAGCAGCGCGGCTGAACGGGGTCGAAATCCAGATCATCCCCAGTTCTTCAGAATAGCGTTTCAGCTCTGCCTCTTCGTCTTTGGACAGGGCGCAACGTTCCATCACGTGCCAGATCGACACGTCCGCGTTCGGGGGGAAGATCGACTTTGCCTCATCGGTCATCTCATCTTCGATGATATGGGTCTGGTGCTTGATCATCTCACAGCCAGACAAAGCAGCGAGGCGCACCATTTCCTTGGCCACGTTCAGGTCGCCGCCGTGGTTGATACCGATTTCAGCGATGACGAGAGGGGGGTAGTCAGGTCCGATTTTGCGGCCAGCGATTTCCATGTGTAACTCCAAAACGAATTTGTTCTAGACCTAATCGGGAACGGGGCGCCCTGCAATCGGCAATCTGGGGATGAAAGGTTGCATTCTGAGGCCCCATAGCCCAAATGATGCCAGCGATCGATAAAGGGCAGGGTATGCTAAAGAACCTCTGGAATAAGGCGAAGGCTTGGGAAAAAGCCCGCAATAAATCCTATGAAAAGCCCATCGTGACCGCAGAAGACCGCGAGCGCGCGCACTATTATGCAAAGTGGATTGACCATGGGTTCTTACGCGTGCGCTGGACAAATTTCGACCAGATCGCCGAAGGGGTTTATCGGTCTAACCATCCTAGCCCTGAACGTATGGCCGAAATGGCGGATATGGGTATTAAGACGGTGATTAACCTTCGAGGCGGCGCGAATATCCCAACATCGCTTCTATCGGCTGAGGCGGCTGAAAAATATGGGATGAAGGTCATCACGATCGGCATGTCCGCTCGTAGCGCCCCGAACCCCGATCAGATCGTTAGATTCATGGATGTCATGGAAACGGCGGAAAAGCCGGTTCTGATCCACTGTAAATCGGGTGCTGACCGCACGGGGCTTGCCGCTGTGATTTACCTGACCGAGATGCTGGGCGTGTCGGTCGAGGATGCCAGCGCACACCTAAGCAGCAAGTATTTGCATTTCAAATGGTCGAAAACGGGCGTGCTGGACCTGTTTTTCGAAAACTATCGCAAAGCGCATGACGCGACGGGCATCGGCCTGCGCGAATGGGTAACGACCGTTTACGATCAGGACGCGCTGAACCGCGAATTTACGGCGCGTTAACCGCCTGTGTGGCTCATATGGCGGCTGACGCGGCCATCGACCGTCTGACGCGAATAATCGAAGTCGTGGCCTTTGGGTTTCAGACCGATCGCGCGGTGAATGGCGGCCTCTAGCACAGCGTCGTCATTTGACGCGCGGAGCGGTTCGCGCAGGTCGGAATGACCTTCTTGCCCCAGACAGGTGTAAATCTCGCCCGTGCAAGTGATCCGTACGCGGTTACAGCTTTCGCAGAAGTTATGCGACATCGGCGTGATGAGGCCGATCTTTTGGCCTGTTTCTTCGATGCGGATATACCGCGCAGGCCCGCCTGATCGTTCCGCCAGATCTGTGAGCGTAAACCGTTCGGCCAGTTGCTTGCGTAGATCATTGAGCGACCAATATTGGCCCAGACGATCCTCGTTCCCAATATCGCCCATCGGCATCACCTCAATAAAGGTAAGGTCCATGTCACGTTCGGCGCACCAGCTCTGCAAAGTAAAGAGTTCGTCCTCGTTGAAGCCCTTCAGCGCAACTGCGTTGATTTTAACGCGCAGCCCTGCTTTTTGCGCGGCATCAATCCCTTTGATCACTTGGGGCAGGCGGCCCCAGCGGGTGATATCGGCGAATTTCTGATCGTCGAGAGTGTCGAGCGATACGTTCACGCGCCGGACGCCTGCCGCATAGAGGTCGTCCGCGTATTTCGCCAACTGGCTGCCGTTTGTGGTTAGCGTCAGTTCCTTGAGCGCGCCACTGTCGAGGTGGCGCGTCATAGCGTTGAAAAATGTTATGATCCCGCGCCGAACGAGCGGTTCGCCGCCCGTAATCCGCAACTTTTCGACGCCAAGACCGATAAAGGCGCTGCACAGCCGATCCAACTCTTCGAGCGTCAGGAGGTCCTTTTTGGGGAGAAACTCCATATTCTCGGACATGCAATAGACGCAGCGGAAATCGCAACGGTCTGTAACGGACACCCTAAGGTATTTAATCGCGCGTGCGAAGGGATCGATGAGCTGCTTTTCCATGACCGCGAAGGTAGGGCGGTGCATGCGCTCCTGCAAGGGGCAAGCGATAGATGATTTTTATCTATCCGACCAAAGTCGCGCTCTAGTCTTTTATCAAACGGAGAGCTTCTTTGCGGGCGAAGGGCTTCATCGCGGCGCCATGGGCGTCGATAAAGCTGCGCACCCGATCAGGATCACGTTTCGACAGATCGCGCAGCCACCAGCCGATGGCCTTTTGAATGAACCAATCGTGGTCGCGCACATAACTGCCAGCCCAATCGAGAATGCGTTCACGGATCGCGAGGCCGGCCTCTTTGGGGAAGGTCATTTTCGTCCACGGTAAGGTGATGACGAGGGCCGCGCGGCGGGTCCACATATGGGGTGAGACGGTCCAGTTTTCGACCTGATCAATCCGCGAAGGATCAGCGATCAGGCGTTTTTCACCCGATTTGCAAACGTGATCAGCGATGGCCCAGCCGTCAAAATCGGGCACCCATGATGCGATCAAGTCCCACGCCGCTGTGTCGTCGGGGCGGATGCGGGCTTGTTCCAGAAGTTTAGCGGCGAGGATGCGCGTTTCATGAACATCAGTGGCCCAGAGGTCGGCACAGAGCGCGAGGCGTTCGTCCAGCGTCACAGCCTCGCGGATCTCTTTGGACAGGTCCGTGAGAACGGGCACTTTGATCCCCAAAACGCGGCGCGTGGTCTTGTGGTATTTCGCCATCTCAATCGCGTCAGCGGGATTTGCCAGCGCGTCGAGTTGGGCGAGGATATCGTCGATGGTCATATCAGTCCCGTGGCTTTTCGAGTTGCCAAGTGAGGTGCGTTTTCACCGTAGGCCATTCGTGCGCAAGGATCGAATAGACGCAGGTATCGCGGAGCGATCCATCAGCCATCACCAAATGCGACCGAAGTACGCCATCGAGTTTCGCGCCAAGCCGTTCAATTGCAGCGCGGCTTTGATGGTTCATGAAATGGGTGCGGAGTTCGACAGCGTTGCAGCCCAACGCCTCGAACGCGTGAGTGAGCATCAGCCGTTTGACTTGGGTGTTCATCGGGCCGCGCTGGACCGACTTGCGATACCACGTGGACCCGATTTCCAGACGCTTATTATCAGCGTCGATGTTCATATAAGTCGTCATGCCGACGGCATTGCCCTCGGGGGTGAGGATCGCGAAGGGCAGCATCGATCCCTCGTCCATTAGACCCAAACGACGATCAATTTCTGCCTCAACCCCATCGGGGGCAGGGATCGTCGTGTACCAGAGCTTCCACAACTCACCATCAGCGGCGGCCTCAATCAGATCGGCTGCGTGGTCTTGGCTTAGTGGAGCCAGCGTGACGGCGGTGTCCGAAAGCGTAATAGGTGCGGGCCACATCAGATATAATCCTCAATTCCAGTGGGTTTGCCGTCAATCGTGACGCGGTTCTTCTCGTTCCAATAGTCGTGAATGCCTGCCTCGCCTTTGCCGTCCGACCACGTGTCCAAGGTCTCACGATGACCTTGGTGATCGAAATAGGGGACGGCATAGCCACACGAGGTTTGTACGAGGTCGACGTTCAGGTCGTAGATTTGCCGTGCACCCACATGAGCGTCAAAATGGCTGTTCAGCTCGGCCCAATCCGCGTCCCCAACATGAACCGCGCGTGCGGTGCCATAGGCGCGCAGGATCAGGGGGCGTTTTTCGAAACCGCACCACATAACCGTCATGCGGGTGTTTTCGCGAAGATGCCCTGCAGTTTCATTGCCGGACCCCGTCAGGTTCCGCCAGATCAGACGATTAGGCCCCAGAATGCGCAGGCTGTCCCCGCCCTTGGGTGACAGATTGACCCGACCATCCGCCGCTGCGGTCGCAACAAAGTAGATGTGCTGCGCTTCGGCAAATCCGCGAGTGTTGTCATCAAAGGACGGAAACTGTTTCGCCATTATTCGACCGTCACCGACTTCGCGAGGTTACGCGGCTGGTCCACGTCGGTGCCTTTGGCAACGGCTGTGTAATAGGCCAACATTTGCGCAGGGACCGCATAGAGGATCGGGGCAAGGAAGTCGTCGACCTCTGGCATGATCAAGGTCTGCCAGACGCCTTCGCCAGCCTCATCCGCGCCTTTCTTATCCGTGACCAAGAGGACCTGACCACCACGGGCCATGACCTCTTGCATATTGCTCACGGTCTTGTCGAATAGTGCATCACGGGGCGCCATGACAATCACTGGAACGTGCTGGTCCACAAGGGCGATGGGCCCGTGTTTCAATTCGCCCGATGCATAAGCCTCAGCGTGGATGTAGCTGATTTCTTTGAGTTTCAGTGCACCCTCAAGCGCGAGCGGGTACATCTGGCCACGACCCAAGAACAGGATGTCACGTGCCTCTGCCAGCTTATGCGAAAGCGTTTCACAACGGGCTTCGATGGTCAGTGCGGTGTTGACGATCCCAGGTAGGGCACGCAGGGCAGTGATCTTTTCCGCCAGTTCTGCATCGGTCAAACGCCCGCGCTGACGGGCGGCACTGAGGACCAGCATAGCGAGGGTCATAAGTTGGTTGGTGAAGGCCTTGGTAGAGGCAACGCCAACTTCAACGCCAGCAAGGATCGGCAGGACCAGATCGCTTTCCCGTGCAATGGAGCTTTCTGGTACGTTGACCACGGCGACTATCTTGTCCGCTTTGCCCGCGCAATAGCGTAGGGCGGCGAGGGTATCAGCGGTTTCGCCAGACTGGCTGACAAAGAGCGCAACAGTGCCTTCGGTGATCGGCGGCTCGCGGTAGCGGAATTCGGATGCCACGTCGATTTCGACGGGCAGGCCAGCGATCTGTTCGAACCAGTATTTGGCGACGTTACAGGCGTAGAATGCGGTGCCACAAGCGACCAACGTCAGACGATTGATCCGCGTGAAATCTAGGCCGCCATCAGGCAGAGTGACGGTATCGCCTTTGAGATAGCGGTTCAGCACTTCGGACATGACGACCGGCTGTTCGGCGATCTCTTTGGCCATGAAGTGTTTGTAGCCACCTTTGTCGATGCGGGCCGCGTCGATGTTGACCTTGCGCACTTCGCGATTGACCTGCTCGCCATCCGCATCCCGAATTTCGAGCGAGGTGCGCGTGATCACCGCCCAGTCGCCTTCGTCGAGGTAGGTGATGGTGTCGGTCAGCGGCGCGAGCGCAATCGCGTCAGACCCAACGAACATCTCACCAGTGCCGTGACCGATGGCGAGGGGGCTGCCCTTGCGTGCCGCGATCAACAGATCTTCTTCGCCTTCAAACAACAGACAGAGCGCATAGGCCCCTTCGAGGCGGGCGATGGTGTTCTGTGCGGCCTCACGGGGGCTTTGCCCCTGCGCCACAAAATGCTGCGCGAGGAGGGCAACCGTTTCCGTATCGGTATCGGTTTCATGGGCGATGCCATGTTCCGCGAGGAATTCGCGCAGTTCGCGGAAGTTCTCGATGATGCCGTTGTGGACAACGGCGACTTTGCCCGAACGGTGCGGGTGCGCGTTGACCTCGGTGGCTGCGCCGTGGGTGGCCCAACGGGTGTGACCAATACCTGCCTTACCAGCAAGCGGTTCATGCACCAGACGGTCGGACAGGTTCACCAATTTACCAACTGCCCGACGGCGATCTAGGACGCCATTGTTCACGGTTGCAATACCCGCAGAGTCATACCCGCGGTATTCGAGACGTTTCAACGCTTCCACCAAAATTGGCGCGGCTTCGTGATTGCCGAGAACTCCTACAATCCCACACATAATTAGGACCCCTTTGCCTTTTTGGCTTTGAGCATTTCAAATAATTTAACAGCGAACCCAGCCTTATTCTCCTGCTTGGTCCGCGCGATGGCCATTGCGCCATCTGGAATATCTTTGGTCACAACAGTGCCCGTGGCGGTCATGGCGTTATTGCCGACCGTGACAGGGGCAACCAGCATCGTTGCAGAACCGATAAAGCTGTTCGCGCCGATGGTGGTCTTATGTTTGAACACGCCGTCGTAGTTGCAGGTGATCGTGCCCGCGCCGACGTTGGTCTTTTTGCCGATGAAGGCATCGCCGATGTAGGTGAGGTGGTTGACCTTCGCGCCCTCATCAATCGTCGCGTTTTTGATCTCAACAAAGTTGCCAATATGGACGTCTTCGTTGAGTTCCGCACCGGGGCGGAGACGCGCAAAGGGGCCAACGGTGGAACCACGGCTGACGTGGCACCCTTCGAGGTGTGAAAAGGCACGGATGGTTGCGTTGGATTCTACGGTCACGCGGGGGCCAAAGACAACGTTCGGCTCAATGATTGCATCGCGGCCAATGACGGTGTCGTGCGCAAAGATAACGGTTTCTGGGGCGTGCAAGGTCACGCCGTTTTCCATCGCCTCTGCCCGCATCGCGTTTTGGAACATTTGTTCAGCGCGGGCGAGTTCTGCGCGCGTGTTGATGCCAAGCGTTTCAGCCTCGTCACAGCGCACAACGGTCGCGGACAGACCACGGTTGCGGGCGATGCCAACAATATCGGGCAGGTAATATTCGCCCGAGGCATTGTCGTTGCCGACTTCATCAAGGAGAGAGAACAACAGCTGCGTATCAACGCAGATCACGCCCGAATTGCAGAGCGGAATTTCGCGTTGTGCCTCTGTCGCGTCTTTGAATTCCACAATCCCCGTCAGGTTATCGCCATCGGTGATCAGGCGGCCATAACGGACGGTCGGATCGTAAACCTCGAACCCGAGAACGATGACGTCATGTGTTGCGCGAGCGTCGAGCATGGATTGCAGAGTTTCAGGGCGAATGAACGGCGTGTCGCCAAAAGCCACGAAAGCGTTGCCTTCGATCCCAGCCAGCGCCTCACGCGCTTGTAGCGCTGCGTGCCCCGTACCGAGCTGTTCTTCTTGGGTGACAACGACCGCATCGGGGTTCCAGTCTTTGACCGCAGCCTCAACCGCCTCGCCACCATGACCCACGACAACAACCGTGTGGTCAAGCCCCAAAGCCTCGCCAGATTTCATCGCATGAACGACGAGCGGGGCACCCGCGATTTTATGCAGAACCTTGGGCAGGTCGGAGTTCATCCGTGTCCCCATACCCGCAGCCAAAACGATTAAAGAATTACTCATATTCGCCTCTTAAAATTTGCCCCTGTATGGCGTTCCTTGGGGCTTACCGCAAGATTTGGGGCTTCACATCACCTTTCGCTTCGTTACACCTGTGGCAAAACTGAAATGGGGATGGCTATGCGCACTGTTATTTTCGACTTGGACGGGACCTTGGCGGATACCAGTGTCGACCTCATCAATGCCGCAAACACCTGTTTTCGTGGGCTTGGGCTGGGTGATTTGCTTGATCCAACGCAGGACGCAGCGATTGCCGTCCGTGGTGGCAGAATGATGCTGACCGAAGGGTTCAAGCGCGCTGGAGACATCGACCCAGCAGAGATAGATCGTCAGTATCCTGTCTTGTTGCAGGCCTACGCTCAGGATGTTGCCACTCATACGACCCTTTATGATGGCGCGATGGAGGCGGTAGAGCAGTTGAAATCCGATGGGTTCGCTGTGGGTGTTTGCACCAACAAACCCGAAGGCCTCGCGATTGCGGTGCTCGACGCGCTGGGCGTGCGGAGCGCGTTTGGATCGCTGATCGGCGCAGACACGCTGCCCGTTCGCAAACCAGACCCTGCGCCATTGCGGGCAGCGGTTGAACGGGCAGGGGGTGATCCGATGCGGTCGCTTTTGGTTGGTGACAGTATCACAGACCTCGATACATCGCGGGCGATGAATGTCCCGAGTGTGATGGTCACCTTTGGTCCTGCTGGAATGGCGGTCGCCGACCTAAACCCCGATGCGCTGATCTATCACTATAGCGAACTGCCTGCTGTCGCAGCAGAACTCCTGTCGTAACCCATTGACCCTTTGAGGGCGATCAGCCACCGTATTGGTATGACTGAAGTATTCACAGGCTCTTTCACCCAGCAGGAACCGATCCCCGAAGAGGCGATCGAGGCCGCCGTTCGTGTCATGCAAACGGGGCGTTTGCACCGTTACAACACGGTGGGTGACGAAATTGCGGAAACTGCTCTTCTTGAGGAAGAATTCGCCGAAGCCATGGGGGCGAAATATTGTCTCGCCGTTGCCTCGGGCGGGTATGCGATGACAACTGCCCTAAGGGCGGTTGGGGTGAAACAGGGTGATCCTGTGTTAACCAATGCCTTCACGCTCGCCCCAGTTCCCGGTGCGATTGCAGCCGTCGGGGCAAAGCCGATCTATGTCGATGTGGATGAGGGGTTGGTGATCGACCTTAATGACCTGCGTGCAAAGATCGGGCAGGCTAAGGTGCTGCTCTTGTCCCATATGCGTGGGCACATCTGCGATATGGACGAACTGATGCGCATTTGTGGCGCGGCAGGCGTTACCGTGATCGAGGATTGCGCCCATACGATGGGGGCCACGTGGCACACAATCCCTTCGGGTCGGTTCGGCACCTTCGGCTGCTATTCGACGCAGACTTATAAGCACATGAATTCGGGCGAAGGCGGTCTATTGATCAGCGATGACGCCCAAGCCATGGCACGTGCGATCATGCTGTCGGGGAGCTATATGCTTTTTGATCGGCACCGTGCTGCGCCCAAGCCAGAGATTTTCGCGCAGATCAAGTATGAGACCCCGAACATCTCGGGCCGCATGGATAATTTGCGGGCTGCGATCTTGCGTCCGCAGTTGCGGCGGCTGAACGAACAATGTGGGAAATGGAACGCGCGGTACCGCGTCGTCGAGGCGGGATTGCGCGGCACTAAGGGTCTGACGCTCATTGATCGCCCTGAAGAAGAGGGCTTTGTCGCGTCCTCGTTCCAGTTTCTGTTGTTGGACTGGGCGCCCGACAAAATCCGCGATGTCATTGGACGATGTGCGGCGCGTGGGGTTGAACTGAAATGGTTCGGTAATGAAGAACCCGTTGGGTTTACGTCGAAATACAGCAGTTGGCGCTATGCAGATTGCAAACCGATGCCTCAGACCGATCGTATCCTCGCGGGGATCATGGACATGCGTTTGCCGCTGACCTTCTCGCTTGAGGATTGTGCGCAGATCGCTCGGATCATTCGTGCCGAGGTGAATGCCGTTTGGCAGCAAGAAGCGAAAACACCGTGAAACGGGTCGACGTCGAAGAGGAAATTCGCGGATTTTTGGCGCAGTTGAAACGGCCAATGCCTGAATTTTCTTTGGCGACAGAACCCACAGGCGACGGCTGGCCTGCTGTTTTGGGGGATGGCCCTATATTTACGTGGGTGATCACCGAACGCGGTGTCGAACGGGACCGCCGCGTTGTTGATGGACACGAGGTCGTATTCCTCTGCATGGAAATTCTGACCGCGCGCTTTGCCCGCGAAGCCGAGAAAAAGACCCGTCAGACCAAACGCGCCAACCTATGGACTCGGCTACGGGCGCGTGGCGATTTTGGGGTCGGTTTGGATGACTATTCGCGTCAAACGTGGATGGAAGGGCATGTTCGTTTGATGAAATCGCTCCAGTCTGGATGGGGCACGCGGGTGAAGCTCAATTACGAAATGATCCTGCGAAAATATCCGCTTACGGCCAATGAACGCCGTGATGCGCGGGTGCTCGACCTTTCTGAATTCGGCCTGAACTAACCGTCATGTGAAAACGGTGGATTGACGCGACTCGAATTCTGCGCCTAGAAATGAACAAGCGTTCAATAAAGCGCAGGGAGGAATGCATATGTTCACCGCGTCGATGAGATTCGATCTGGGAGAAGAGGTCGAGGCCATTCGCGATACCGTCCATTCGTGGGCGCAGGATCGGGTCAAGCCGATGGCGACCCATGTGGATCAGTCCAACGAATTTCCCGCAGAGCTGTGGAAGGAAATGGGCGACCTTGGCCTTTTGGGTATCACCGTGCCCGAGGAATACGGCGGCGCTGGGCTGTCTTATCTGGCCCACACCATCGTGGTCGAAGAAATCGCACGGGCGTCGGCATCGGTATCGCTGTCCTACGGTGCACATTCGAACCTCTGCGTGAACCAGATCAAACTGAACGGCACGCACGAACAGAAACAGAAATACCTGCCTGGTCTGATCTCTGGTGATCATGTCGGTGCGCTGGCGATGTCCGAAGCGGGCGCTGGGTCGGACGTGGTGTCCATGTCGCTCCGCGCGGAAAAGCGGAACGATCACTACCGTCTGAACGGCAACAAATACTGGATCACCAACGGCCCTGACGCCGATACGCTGGTCGTTTATGCCAAGACCGACCCTGCCGCTGGTCCCAAAGGCATCACCGCCTTTATCGTCGAGAAGTCGATGAAGGGGTTCAGCACGTCCAAGCACTTTGACAAAATGGGGATGCGCGGATCGAACACGGCTGAACTGGTGTTCGACGATGTCGAGGTCCCGTTCGAAAACGTTCTGGGCGAAGAGGGCAAAGGCGTTCGCGTTCTCATGTCTGGTCTCGACTACGAACGCGTTGTTCTCGCCGGGATCGGCACGGGCATCATGGCGGCCTGTATGGACGAGATTATGCCCTACCTCGCGACCCGCAAACAGTTTGGACAGCCCATCGGGAACTTCCAGCTGATGCAGGGTAAAATCGCGGACATGTATACCGCGCTGAATACCGCGCGAGCTTATGTTTACGAAGTGGCCAAAGCCTGTGACCGTGGTCAAGTGACCCGTCAGGACGCCGCTGCCTGCGTGCTCTATTCGTCCGAGCAGGCGATGGTTCAGGCGCATCAGGCCGTTCAAGCGATGGGCGGTGCGGGCTTTATGAATGACAGTGCGGTCAGCCGTCTGTTCCGTGACGCCAAACTGATGGAGATCGGCGCGGGCACCTCGGAAATCCGTCGTATGCTGATCGGTCGCGAACTGATGGGGTCGATGTGAAACTCTCGACCACATTCATTCCCAACCCCGAAGGTCGTGCGCGTCACCTAGAGATGATCGCACTGATCGCCGACGCTGCTGAAAAGGCTGCGGCAGGCGGAGGGGAAAAGGCACGAGAACGTCATGTGTCACGCGGAAAAATGCTGCCGCGTGAGCGTGTCGCCAATGTTTTGGATGCAGGATCTCCGTTTCTGGAAATTGGCGCGACGGCGGCACATGGGCTCTATGATGGTGCGGCACCTTGCGCTGGAGTGATCGCTGGGATTGGCCGTGTGAACGGCATTGAATGTATGATCGTCTGTAATGATGCTACCGTCAAAGGCGGTACCTATTACCCGATGACAGTGAAAAAGCACCTCCGCGCCCAAGAGATCGCAGCCCAGTGCAATCTGCCCTGCGTTTACCTCGTGGACAGTGGTGGTGCGAACCTCCCGAACCAAGACGAAGTGTTCCCCGACCGTGACCACTTTGGCCGGATTTTCTTTAATCAAGCGAATATGTCAGCGGCGGGTATTCCCCAGATCGCGGCTGTCATGGGGTCCTGCACGGCGGGTGGGGCTTATGTGCCCGCCATGTCCGATGTGTCGGTGATCGTGAAAGATCAGGGGACGATCTTCCTCGCTGGTCCGCCACTGGTCAAAGCCGCAACGGGTGAGGTCGTCAGTTCCGAGGACCTTGGCGGCGGCGATGTTCACACGCGCCTTTCCGGTGTTGCGGATTATCTGGCCGAGGATGATGCTCATGCGCTGTCTCTCGTCCGTCAGGCGGTGGCCTCAACCTCGCGTCAGACCCCAATGACGGTGAAACGCGAAACACCTGAACTGCCCGCTTGTGATCCCGAGGAACTGCTGGACATCGTGCCGCCAGATCTAAAGACGCCCTACGATATTCGCGCCGTGATCGCGCGTATCGCGGACGGCTCTCGGTTCGATGAATTCAAGGCGCGGTTTGGCGAAACGCTGGTCACGGGCTTTGCCCACATCGACGGCTGGCCCGTCGGCATCGTCGCCAACAACGGAGTTTTGTTCTCTGAGGCGGCGCAAAAAGGCGCGCACTTTGTCGAACTGTGTTCCCAACGGAAAATCCCGCTGATCTTCTTGCAGAATATCACGGGCTTTATGGTGGGTCGGAAATACGAAAACGAAGGCATTGCCCGCCACGGTGCAAAGATGGTGACAGCCGTTGCAACGACCAAGGTTCCAAAGATCACTGTGCTGGTCGGTGGATCGTTCGGTGCTGGCAATTATGGCATGTCTGGAAGGGCTTACAGTCCGAACTTCTTGTGGTCTTGGCCCAATTCGCGCACCGCTGTGATGGGGGGCGAACAGGCCGCTGGCGTGTTGGCCACCGTGAAACGTGATGCAATCGAACGGGCTGGCGGCACGTGGTCGGCAGACGAAGAAGCGGCCTTTAAAAAGCCCACGCTGGACATGTTTGAAGAACAATCGCACCCGCTCTATGCCTCGGCACGGCTCTGGGATGATGGCGTCATTGATCCTCGTAAAACGCGCGATGTACTTGCACTTTCGCTGTCAGCATCGTTGAACGCCTCCATTGAAGACACGACATTCGGCGTGTTCAGGATGTGAGGGCGATCATGGCAAAAATGCCGGAAGAAGGCCGTTTCGAATACGGCAAGATGGACAAACAGACGGGCGCTCAATGGGTGCATGTCACGCCAGAAATGGCGCGGGCGCATCCGCAGGGGAAACTCAACCTCCCGCTCTGGCTGATCACTGGTGTTTTTGCGGCTTTCGGTCTTTTGCAACTGGTCGAGTTCGCTCAGTTCGGTGACTGGCTGGCCCTGTTCAAAGCCGTTCTGCAACTGCTCACCGCGATCATGTTAGTGATGCGGGCGCCGATTTCGCTGATGTTGGCGGGCGCGCAGCTTTTGCTTTCGGTCTTTGGGGCCGTCACGGGCGGAATGCTGAAAAACATGTCCGAGCTGGGGGAGACAGGCGGGTTCGTCGTGCTGGCCTATCTGATCTTTTGCGGATTGGCGCTGTTCTATCTGTTTGAGGGCGACCGCCCCAATCTGATCTACCGCCACCGCTTCCGCAGTTTTCGCGGCGCTAAGGACTAACACGAGGGGTAGGGAGGCCCCGCTGGTATGTTCGGAAAAATTCTGATTGCCAATCGGGGCGAAATTGCGTGCCGTGTGATCCGCACGGCGCGAGCGCTGGGTGTGAAAACCGTTGCGGTTTATTCGGATGCCGACGCCAATGCGATGCATGTCGCCATGGCGGACGAGGCCGTGCGTCTGGGGCCAGCGCCTGTCGCCAATAGTTATCTGCGTGGCGACCTGATTATTGAGGCCGCTTTGAGAACGGGTGCCCAAGGGATCCATCCTGGATATGGGTTCCTGTCCGAGAACCCTGATTTCGTTGAGGCCGTCGAAAAGGCGGGTCTAACGTTTATTGGCTCTTCGGCCACCTCTATTCGGGCGATGGGCTTAAAAGACGCGGCTAAGGCACTGATGGAAAAGGCGAACGTGCCTGTTGTTCCCGGCTATCACGGGGCTGATCAGTCACCAGATTTCCTCGCCCAGCAAGCCGCAGAGATCGGCTATCCCGTCCTGATCAAAGCCGTCGCTGGCGGCGGCGGTAAGGGGATGCGTCACGTTGACGATGCCACCCACTTTGCCGAAGCATTAGCCTCTGCGCAGGCCGAGGCGCGGACAGCTTTTGGCAATGCGGATGTCCTGATCGAGAAATACATTCTTAGCCCGCGCCACATTGAGGTGCAGGTTTTCGGTGATGGCACCTCTGCCGTGCATCTGTTCGAGCGGGATTGTTCGCTCCAGCGTCGTCACCAGAAAGTCATCGAAGAGGCGCCCGCACCGGGCATGACGCCTGACTTGCGCGACCGGATGGGGGCCGCTGCGGTTAAGGCGGCAGAATCTATTAGCTATTCCGGTGCGGGCACGGTCGAATTCATTGTCGATGGTACGACGATGGACTTCTGGTTCATGGAGATGAACACCCGCCTTCAGGTCGAACACCCTGTGACCGAAGCGATCACGGGCGTCGATCTGGTGGAATGGCAATTGCGTGTAGCCTCTGGCGAACCTCTGCCGATGGCGCAATCCGACCTTACGATCACGGGGCACGCGTTCGAAGCCCGCCTCTACGCCGAAGATGTTCCCGCGGGTTTCCTCCCCGCCACGGGTCGTATCGCCCATCTGCAGTTCGCAGAGGGTGTGCGCGCCGACAGTGGCGTGCGAGCGGGCGATACCATCACCCCTTGGTACGATCCGATGATCGCCAAACTGATCGTGCACGGCCCTGATCGTGACACCGCGCTGCGCCAACTTGCCCGCGCATGTGCCGAGACCGAAGTGGCAGGCACCGTCACCAACCTCGGGTTCTTGGGGGCGCTGGCACGGCACGAAGGTTTTGCGGCGGGTGAGGTCGATACGGGTCTGATCGAGCGTGACCTCGATGCACTGACCCATCGTGCGGCACCGACGGCTGAGGCGATTGCCCTGTCCGCCTTGATCGCAATGAGGCTGGATGCGAACCCCGCGCCACAAACGGGATTTACCCTTTGGGCACCAGTACCGCAGACCATCACGCTGTTGGTCGAGGGCGAAGAGATCGAGGTAAATGTCACGACATTCTCGGCTGACCGTTTCGAGGTTGCCGTAGGCGACATAACCGTGGCGGTTCGACGGTCGAGCGGCGGTTTGCGCCTGAACGATCAGGCCGCGCCGAACTATGTAAAGCATGGCAACCGCATCACGATCTTTGCTGACCCCGTTGTCGAGATCACGATCCCTGATCCGCTGGACCGAGGCGGCGCAGAAGCGGCAAGCGATGCGATTTTGTCCCCGATGCCGGGGCTCCTACGCGCGATGGAGGTCACTGCGGGTCAAACGGTGAAGGCTGGCGACCGCCTAGCCGTGCTAGAGGCCATGAAAATGGAACATATCCTGCGTGCGCCCCGTGATGGTGTGATTGCAACGGTCGGTGCCACCGCAGGGTCACAAGTCGAAGCAGGCACGCTTCTTATCGCGCTAGAGGAGGAAGTCGCATGATCCGTCTACACCACTGTGCTGAAACCCGTTCGATGCGGACGCTCTGGCAGCTCAACGAAATCGGCTGTGAGTTTGAAATCCAGCGCTATGAGTTTGGCAAGGCTCTTCGTTCGGACGAGTTCAAAGCGATTAACCCCGTCAGCCGTGTCCCTGCGTTGGAAATCGATGGCGAGGTGCTGATTGAGACGGGCGCGATTGCGGAAATCCTCTGCGAGAAGTTCCCTGAGGCTGGATTGGGTCGTCCGATTGGCGATCCTGAACGCAATATGTTCCTCCAGCTTATCCATTTTGCAGAGACGATCAGCCAGCACTGCGCGATCCTCACCCAGCAGCATGTGATGCTCTATGAGGATCACATGCGGTCCCCGATCCTGACGCAGTTGGAGCCTAAGCGGCTCGCCAAAACCATAGGCTTTATCGAAGAGCGGATGGCGGGCGATTTTCTGCTGTCTGATTTCAGCGCGGCGGATATCTGCGTGGGGCAGGCGATCTATATGGCGCAGCGCTTTATTAGGCTCGACCCGTTCCCGCGTGTGGCGGCATGGATGGCGCGGATGACTGAACGCCCCGCGTTCCGCGCTTCGCTCCCGTTGGACGGCGAGCCGCGTCTCTATAACCAGTCGTTCTTTGAACCGATCCCGTCGGAGGTTTCATGAGCCACGTCCGCATATACGAGGTCGGCCCGCGTGATGGTTTGCAGAACGAAAAGGCAGTCATCGCGGTCGACGATAAGGTCGCGCTGATCAAAGCCTTGGTCGATGCGGGCCTTATGGACATCGAGGTCGGGTCGTTCGTGTCGCCCAAATGGGTGCCACAGATGGCGGATACCGACCGCGTGATGGCCGCTCTGGATTATGCGAACGATGTGAACTACGCGACCTTGGTTCCGAACGCTAAGGGATGGGAGGGGTTCGTTCAGGCCTCTGCCAATCTGCCGCGCAACGCGGGCGAGATAGCTGTCTTCATCGCGGCTTCCGAAGGGTTCTCTAAGGCCAACCTCAATTGCACGGTCGAGGATAGCTTGTCGCGCCTCGCCCCCGTGGTGGAAGCTGCGCAAAACGCGGGCGTTCCCGTGCGGGGCTATGTGTCCTGCATGACCGACTGTCCGTTCGACGGACCTACCCCGCCAGAAGCCGTTGTTCGCGCCGTTGAGGGTTTACGCCGTCTTGCGCCGATGCCTGTTTCTTTGGGCGACACCATCGGGGCAGGGACGCCAGAGACCGTGACCCGCGTGATTAAAGCAGTGGCGGAGGTGATGCCGATTGCGGATGTCGCAGGTCACTTCCATGACACAGGCGGACGGGCTTTGGACAATGTGCAGGCGTCGCTTGAACTCGGTGTTCGGGTGTTTGATGCGGCTGTCGGTGGTTTGGGCGGATGTCCCTATGCGCCCGGTGCGCCAGGGAATGTCGCGACCGAAGCGGTGGTCGAACGGGTTGAGACGCTCGGTTATTCGACTGGGTTGGATCATGCGGCCTTGGCACGTGCTGGGGTCATGGCGCGAAAGTTACGAGGGTAGGGCGATGGAAACGATCCGCATTGATATTGATGACCGTGGGGTCGCGACGCTGACCATGGCCCGCTCGGATAAGCACAACGCATTATCCGCGCTGATGATGGATGAATTGACCGAGGCTGTGCGGACCTTGGGCGCGGATCCTGTCGTGCGTGTTGTGATCCTCGCCGCTGAGGGGGCGAGTTTCTGTGCGGGCGGTGACCTCGGTTGGATGCGAGCGCAGTTTGATACCGATGCGGCAGGGCGCGAGGTAGAGGCACGCCGCCTTGCTAATATGCTCAGGGCGTTGAACGAAATGCCAAAGCCAGTGATTGGGCGCGTTCATGGGAATGCCTTTGGTGGCGGGGTCGGCATGGCCTGTGTTTGCGATATCGCGATTGCTGCGGATACGGCATTGTTTGGTTTGACGGAAACGCGGCTAGGTCTGATCCCTGCGACCATCGGGCCTTATGTCATCGCTCGGATGGGGGAGGCTATGGCACGCCGCGTGTTCATGTCGTCGCGTCGGTTTGGTGCGGATGAGGCTGTCACGCTCGGGATCGTTGCAAAGTCGGTCGCCGCTGATGATCTGGATGCTGCTGTTGAGGCAGAAGTGGTCCCATATCTATCCTGCGCCCCAGGTGCGGTGGCCGAGGCCAAGGCGCTGGCCCGTCGTTTGGGGCCGCCGATCAATGATCAAGTCATTGACGACACCATTGCAGCCCTCGCGCAGCGTTGGGAAAGCCCAGAAGCTGTTGAAGGCATCAGTGCCTTTTTCGACAAACGTAAACCGCAGTGGCAGAGCTAGGCCGCGATTTCTATTCGCGCACGGCCTGCCGTTTTCGCCCGATAGAGGGCGATGTCTGCGTCCCGCAGGGCCTCGTCCAATGTCATATGCGGACCAACGGTCGCCGCTCCGACTGAAACGGTGACTTGTAATGACGCACCCGTGCCTGTTTCGACCAACAGGCCCATGCTGATCCGCTGCCCGATTAGGCGTGCGGTTTCCATTGTGACATCGGGGAGGAAGATTGCGAATTCCTCGCCTCCGACGCGGCCAATCACATCATTCGACCGCAGCAGCCCTTGTAGATGATCGGCCATAACCTGCAGGCAATGATCGCCCGTCGCATGACCATAGTTGTCATTGATGTCCTTAAAGTGATCCGCGTCGAGCAACAGCATCACCCCTTTGTGGCGTGACAGTGCTGACCGCGCCCGCTCCATAAAGGCGCGACGATTGGGGAGGCGGGTGAGCATATCGGTGGTCGCCATTTCAACCAATCGATCCTTGGTCGCAACCTGCCGAGCGCCAATGAATTGCCCGCCCAGCATGAACGGCGTCCCGACGATTGACGTCAAAAGAACGATATCCGCCAACGGAATCGCATCGAACCCAAGAACAAAGAACTGAACCACAATCGCCAATAGATTCAGCGGAACGAGTAAAACAACCAAGTTGAAAATTGCACGGCGAACAGACCGAGGGGACATAAAGAAAACGAGGAGCCTTAACACAATATACCTATAATAAAGGGCGATTGGGCGACCCTAGTTCGAAAGTGTTAAGAGTTCGTTGTCATTTGGCCCTGAAATTTGCGTGAGAAAAACAGCGTCAACTATAGCGGCGCTTGGTTGACCCTCTGACGCGGCAGGGGTAAAGCCATGTCGAACGAACGGACCGTGATAGGTCCGTCCTGCAGGAAAGGACCTGTCGTGGAAGAGATGCTTCGCGAATACCTCCCCATTATCGTGTTCCTTGGCCTTGCCATCGCTATCGGCCTGATTCTGGTTCTGGCCGCTGTGGTGGTTGCCGTGCGGAACCCTGACCCAGAAAAAGTGTCGGCCTACGAATGTGGCTTTAACGCCTTTGACGATGCGCGGATGAAATTTGATGTTCGGTTCTACCTTGTGTCGATCCTCTTCATCATCTTCGACCTCGAAGTCGCGTTCCTCTTCCCATGGGCCGTCGCATTCAAGGACCTGAGCATGGTTGGCTTCTGGTCGATGATGGTATTCCTCGCCGTTCTGACGATCGGCTTTGCCTATGAGTGGAAAAAGGGAGCTCTGGAATGGGAGTGATGACTGGCGTCAACACCGCCGGCGTAGACAAAGAAGTTGTCACGCAGGAGATCAACCGCGAGCTTCAGGACAAGGGTTTCCTTGTCACGTCCACTGCTGACATCATCAACTGGGCGCGTACAGGTTCGCTGCACTGGATGACCTTTGGTCTGGCCTGCTGTGCGGTTGAAATGATGCACACCTCGATGCCGCGTTACGACCTCGAACGCTTTGGTACCGCACCGCGCGCTTCTCCGCGCCAGTCGGACCTGATGATCGTTGCGGGCACGCTGACCAACAAAATGGCACCTGCGCTTCGTAAGGTTTACGACCAGATGCCAGAGCCGCGCTATGTGATCTCGATGGGGTCCTGTGCGAACGGTGGTGGTTATTACCACTATTCCTATTCGGTCGTTCGTGGCTGTGACCGCATTGTTCCGGTCGACGTTTACGTTCCGGGCTGCCCTCCGACAGCAGAAGCTCTGCTCTACGGTATCCTGCAGCTTCAGCGCAAAATCCGCCGCACCGGCACTATCGTTCGCTAAGAGGGGGTTGTCATGTCCGAAGCACTTAAGGAACTTGGCGCTCTTCTCGAGCTGAAGAAATCCGATGCCGTTCTCGGTTGGGATGTCACGTATGGTGAGCTGAACGTCGATGTTGCGCCGTCGCAATTGGTGGCTTTTGTCGAGTTTTTGAAAACTGACCAGTCCTGCCAGTTCTCGTCCCTCGTCGATATCACCTCGGTTGACTATCCGGGCCGCGCAAAACGGTTCGACGTCGTTTACCACTTCCTGTCGATGTATCAGAACCACCGCATTCGTCTGCGTGTGTCGATCCGCGAAGAAGAAATGGTTCCGTCGATCATCGAAGTTCACCCCTCGGCCAACTGGTTCGAGCGTGAAGTCTTTGACATGTTCGGTATCCTGTTCTCGGGTCACCCAGACCTGCGCCGCATTCTGACCGACTACGGTTTCCGTGGTTACCCGCTGCGCAAGGACTTCCCGACCACTGGTTACACCGAGGTTCGTTACGACGAAGCGCAAAAACGCGTTGTCTATGAGCCCGTGAAACTGGTTCAGGAATACCGTCAGTTCGACTTTATGTCGCCGTGGGAAGGTGCTGAATACATCCTTCCGGGTGACGACAAAGCAGCGGCGAAGTAATCAAATGACCGATCAGACCCTCCTTTACTGTGTAGGTGCGACGAAGGCAGGCACGTCCTGGCTTTATCGCATGCTGCATGGTCATCCGGAGTGTCTGGTGCGCGACGTGAAAGAAGCCCACTACTGGGATACCTTTGACGCGAAACGCTGTGCGGGCCAGTTGTCGGCCTTTGCAGCTAATCATTCGAAGATGCTCGAAACCCGCGAAATGGTACGCCGCAATGGTAATAAGCATCGTGAGGCGAACCTGACCCGTCAGATCGACGATATGGTTGGTTTGGTCGACGTGCTGGAAAGCCCGCGTGAGGATGATGCTCGGTATTGGGCATGGTTGTCGACCGGGAGCGAGGGCAAACGCGTGGTGGCAGAAATGACCCCTGCGTATGGTCTCTTGGATGAGGCGATGCTGACCCGTATGGCGGCGCTGCGTCCGATGACAAAGTTTGTCTATCTGATCCGCGACCCGCTTGACCGTCTGTGGAGCCATATTCGCATGGTGGTCTCGCGCCAGCATGGTGATGCCGATCTAGAGGCGCGCGCCAATGTTGCGATGGCGAAGGTGATCGCGGGGCAAAAGCACGCGGATGTCGCTGAACGCGGTGACTATCGTTCGACCATCGAAAAACTGCGCCGCGTTGTTCCGGCATCGCGGCTACTTGTAGAATTTTCCGAACGCCTGATGACGGCGGATGGCTGGGCGCGTGTTTGCGCGTTTCTGGGCCTGACCCACATCGCGGCGGACAAAGAACGCAAAGTCCATGAAGGCGCCAAAGCCCGCATGGACGCAGGGCTGGCAGCGGATGCTGTTCGGTTCCTCAAAGATCAATACGACTGGGTCGCCGATAACGTCGGCCCGCTGCCACAGAACTGGCAGAATAACCTTGCGAGGGCATACGCATGATGGATGGTGGCAAAGGCTTCGAGGACGCTCAGACGGGCGAACAGAAGATCCGTAACTTCAACATCAACTTCGGCCCGCAGCACCCTGCGGCTCACGGCGTGTTGCGTCTGGTTCTGGAACTGGACGGCGAGATTGTTGAACGCTGCGACCCGCATATCGGTCTGCTGCACCGTGGCACCGAAAAGCTGATGGAAAGCCGCACCTATCTGCAGAACCTTCCGTATTTCGACCGTCTCGACTACGTGGCGCCGATGAACCAAGAACACGCTTGGTGCTTGGCTATCGAACGCCTGACGGGCACCGAAGTTCCGCGTCGTGCATCGCTGATCCGCGTTCTTTATTCCGAAATCGGCCGCGTTCTGAACCACCTTCTGAACGTCACCACGCAGGCTATGGACGTTGGTGCGCTGACACCGCCGCTCTGGGGCTTTGAAGAGCGTGAAAAGCTGATGATTTTCTACGAACGTGCCTGTGGCGCACGTTTGCACGCGGCATATTTCCGTCCCGGTGGCGTCCACCAAGACCTGCCTGACGCGCTTCTCGACGATATCGAAGAGTGGGCGAACCACTTCCCGAACGTTCTCGATGACATCGACGGCCTGCTGACCGAAAACCGTATCTTTAAGCAGCGTAACGTTGATATCGGCGTTGTGACCGAAGAAGACATCCAGAAATGGGGTTTCTCGGGCGTGATGGTGCGTGGCTCTGGCCTCGCTTGGGACCTGCGTCGTGCGCAGCCCTACGAATGCTACGACGAGTTCGAGTTCCAGATCCCCGTTGGTAAAAACGGTGACTGTTTTGACCGCTACCTCGTCCGCATGGAAGAGATGCGTCAGTCGACTTCGATCATCAAGCAAGCGATTGCGAAATTGCGTGTTGAAGGTGGCGACGTTCTGGCCCGTGGTAAGATCACACCGCCGAAACGTGGCGACATGAAAACCAACATGGAATCGCTGATCCACCACTTCAAACTCTACACCGAAGGTTTCCACGTGCCTGAGGGCGAGGTTTACGCGGCGGTTGAAGCACCGAAAGGTGAATTCGGCGTCTACCTGAAAGCAGACGGTTCGAACAAACCATACCGTGCAAAACTGCGCGCACCGGGCTATCTGCACCTGCAGGCGATGGACCACATCGCGTCTGGTCACCAGCTCGCGGACGTGGCTGCCATCATCGGCACCATGGACGTTGTGTTCGGGGAGATTGACCGCTGATGAAGCGATTTGGGTTGGTTGTGTTAGCCTGTATGCCCGGTAGTGTGTTTGCCGATGTTGCGGCTGATAAAGCCGCGCTGTCCAAAGCCATTGAGGCTGCAGGCTGTGTGGTTACCGCCGAGAATGGCGACGAGATTTTTCAGGCCTCTGGTCTGACCGAAGAGCAAGTATTTGCTGCCGTAGCCGCGCTCTATGGGTCGGGGCAGGCGGTTCTTCAACCCGACGGGAGCATGTCGCTCCAGACTGAGGCGTGCAAGTGAGCCGCCGCGCAGAAATTGAAACCAAGGTTGGTGCATATCGCGCCGCCGAAAAGACCGGAGCCTGACGCCGATGCTTCGCCGTTTGCACCACGAACAGCCCTCGTCCTTTGCTTTTACCCCTGCGAACCTTGCATGGGCTGAAGGTCAAATTCAAAAGTACCCCGAAGGCCGTCAGGCATCGGCAATCATCCCGCTTCTTTGGCGCGCCCAAGAGCAAGAAGGTTGGCTGACCCGTCCAGCAATCGAAACGGTCGCTGACATGCTCGGCATGGCCTATATTCGTGCGCTCGAAGTGGCTTCGTTCTACTTTATGTTCCAGCTGCAGCCGACTGGATCGGTCGCGCACATCCAGATTTGCGGTACCTTGTCCTGCATGATCTGTGGTGCCGAAGACCTGATCGGAGTCTGCAAAGAAAAGATCAACGAAGCACCGTACACTCTGTCTGCGGATGGCAAATTCACTTGGGAAGAAGTGGAATGTCTGGGTGCTTGCACCAACGCGCCGATGGCTCAGATCGGTAAAGACTACTACGAAGACCTCACCGCTGATGGTCTGCGCAAACTGCTCGACGATCTTGCTGCTGGTAAGGTTCCGACACCGGGCCCGCAGAATGGTCGTTACGCAGCAGAGCCTCTGTCGGGTCTGACCTCGCTGACGGATCACGAAAGCGGCAAACACCAGTATAACGCGTCGGCTCAGCTGGCTGTTGATATCGGTGATACCGTAAAGCGCATCGACGGCACCGAAGTCCCGCTTTTGACACCGTGGATCAAATCGGGCGCAACCGCTGCCAAAGCACCTGCCAAGAAAGCAGCCGCGAAGCCTGCCGCAGCGAAACCTGCCGCAAAGAAAGCTCTGGTAGAGAAGGCTGCAGCACCAGCGAAAGCGGCAGAGGTTGCTGCGGTTGACGAAAAGCAGCCGGAAGTTCTGACCGCACCGCGCGCATCGGGCAAAGACGATCTCAAGAAGATCTCTGGCGTTGGTCCGAAGCTCGAAGCTCTGTTGAACGAGCTTGGTTTCTATCACTACGACCAGATCGCGAAATGGACTGCCCAAGAGGTTGCATGGGTTGATGCCCGTCTCAAGTTCAAAGGTCGTATTGAGCGTGACGATTGGATGGCTCAGGCCGCGAAACTCGCCTCTGAATCGTAAGAATATCGCCTCGAGTCGCGCCTAGACTGTGTAAATATTGCACTTTAGGCGCGATCTGAGGTGGATTTGCTATCAAATTTTACAAATTTGAGTAGTCTTCCTTTAGAAGGGCACAGAAGCCTCCAGCAAATGAGAGGCTCATGGGACGTTGAAGGAGTTTAGACTATGACTAATTCGAATACAGGTTGGGGTTGCCGGCAGATTAGCTGGCTCGCGGCCGCGATTATTGGTGTTGTTGCAGCCATCATTCTTGGCGTTGCTGCACACTGGGGATGGTTCTTCGCTATTTTGGCAGGGATCGTTGTGGCCGTTATTGCGGGCCTCATCCTGACATATTTCTTCTGCGGCGAGGCGGCAGCGCCTGCCAGCAGCGCATCTACATCATCGACACCTGCGGCCGAAGAGGCTCCCGCTCCGGTTGCTGCGGCACCTGCTGAAGCCGCACCGACTGCGGCACCTGCGGCTTCGGCATCCGCTGCGCCAGCGGTTGCGGCATCGGCTGCTCCAGCTACACCCGCTGCAGTGATCAAACCGTCCAAGGCTCTCGCTGGCGAAGAAGAACTCGCCTCGCAGAAGGGCGATTGGAAATACGAAGCTCCTGCTGCGGAACCTGCAAAACCAGCTAAGAAAGCGGCGGCAAAACCAGCTGCCAAAGCTGCGCCGAAAACTGAAAAAGCTGCAAAGCCTGCTGCAAAAACGACCAAGGCGAAGGCCGCTGCCACTAAGGCACCAACTCCTGCTGCCGAGGGCGGTAAACCTGCGGCGCTGAGCGGACCGCGTGGTGGCAAAGCGGACGACCTCAAGGTTATCGAAGGCATCGGCCCGAAACTGGAAGAATTGGTGAACAGCTACGGCGTGTACCACTACGACCAGATCGCGGCTTGGGGCGCGGAAGAGGTTGCTTGGATGGACGGCAACATGCCGCGCTTTAAAGGGCGTGTGACCCGTGACAAATGGGTGGCACAGGCTAAAATTATTGTTGAAGAAGGCATCGAAGCGTTCCTTGAACGTGCCAAGACCAACGATTACTAACTGACGCACCATGACCCACGATCCGAAACAACCGACACCTCAAAATGGCCAACGTTCTGCGTTGTTCCTCGCTGGTGTTGGTGTGTTTTGGATTGTGGCGACATGGGCCGGAGGTCAATTTGGGCTATCCAATCGGACCCGTGCCCTTTTTGATATTATCGCCCTCGTCGGATTCGGCTGGGCTTTATGGATGACTTATGGCATCTGGCGGTCACGCCAGAAGTGATGAAAGGTGAGCCATGCTCAAGGATCAGGACCGGATTTTCACCAACCTCTACGGTATGCACGACCGCACCCTCGCTGGTGCGAAGGCGCGCGGGCATTGGGATGGTACTGCGGATATTATTAAAAAAGGCCGCGACTGGATCATTGATGAAATGAAAGCCTCCGGTCTGCGTGGCCGTGGTGGTGCGGGCTTCCCGACCGGTTTGAAGTGGTCCTTCATGCCTAAAGAATCAGACGGTCGCCCCAGCTACCTCGTCGTGAACGCGGACGAATCAGAGCCGGGCACCTGTAAAGACCGCGAAATCATGCGCCACGATCCGCACACGCTGATCGAAGGCTGCCTGATCGCGTCTTTCGCAATGAATGCACATGCCTGCTACATCTACATCCGTGGCGAATATATCCGTGAACGTGAAGCTCTGCAGGCTGCGATCGACGAAGCTTATGACGCTGGCCTTCTGGGTAAGAACGCTGCTGGCTCTGGCTGGGACTTCGATCTTTATCTGCACCACGGTGCAGGCGCGTATATCTGTGGTGAAGAAACCGCGCTGCTCGAAAGCCTTGAAGGCAAAAAAGGCATGCCGCGTATGAAGCCGCCGTTCCCTGCTGGTGCAGGTCTCTACGGTTGCCCGACCACCGTGAACAACGTCGAATCGATTGCTGTTTGCCCGACCATCCTGCGTCGTGGTGCGTCGTGGTTCTCTGGCATGGGTCGCCCGAACAACGTCGGCACCAAACTGTTCGCGATCTCTGGTCACGTAAACAATCCATGTGTTGTTGAAGAAGAGATGGGCATCACGTTTGAAGAATTGATCGAAAAGCACTGCGGTGGCATCCGTGGCGGCTGGGATAACCTGCTTGCTGTAATTCCGGGTGGTTCGTCTGTTCCCTGCGTTCGCGGCGAAAAGATGAAAGACGCGATCATGGACTTCGATTACCTGCGCGGTGAACTGGGCTCTGGCCTCGGTACTGCTGCGGTGATCGTAATGGATAAGTCGGTCGACATCGTGAAAGCGATCTGGCGTCTGTCCAAGTTCTACAAGCACGAATCCTGCGGTCAGTGCACCCCGTGCCGTGAAGGCACCGGTTGGATGATGCGCGTGATGGAACGTCTGGTTCAGGGCAATGCATCGGTTGAAGAGATCGACATGCTTTGGGACGTGACCAAACAGGTTGAAGGTCACACCATCTGTGCGCTCGGCGACGCGGCCGCTTGGCCGATCCAAGGTCTGATCCGCAACTTCCGCCCAGAGATCGAAGAGCGTCTCAAGGGCCGTGCGATCGCTGCAGAATAATCGAGACTAACAGAGTTTCATGAGGCCACCCTTCGGGGTGGCCTTTTTCGTTCCGAAGAAGAGATTCCATACTTGCTATAGGTGAAATAAAATTCGATTAAACCTCCATAGATTTAGTTGGAGAATGTTATGAGAGTTTTTATTGCGGCAGGATCGTTAACAGTTTTGATCTTGGCGGGGTGTGTAGAAACCCGTGCCCCAATTTCGACGGTCGCAGCTCCTCCACCTGTTGAAGGTGGGATTTAATCAGTGCGACTGAATTTCCTTCACGCTCGTGGTTAACGGCGAAAACTGACCGAAAAACCTAATAACGCGCCGTTGCTATTGAATAGCAGCGGCGTAAGTCTTTTGTATCCGACCATGATCCCGACTGATCTGCACCGGAAGATTGGATATTAGATGCGTTACCTCTTGCCGTTCACCTTTATGCTAATGGCGACCCAAGCCTCGGCTTTGCCCCCACTCAAGGATGTTGCGGAAATTCGTGACGGGATTATCGCAGCAGGCATGGCGATTGAGATCGGCGATAAATGCGACAGCATTTCTGTTCGCATGTTGCGCGGGGCGCTCTTTCTCAACAGCCTAAAGTCGCGAGCCGAGGACCTTGGGTATTCGCGGGCCGAAATTGATGCCTATGTCGATGATAGGGTCGAGAAGGCGCGGCTCGAAGGGATCGCACGGGCGCAACTGGCGGATCTGGGTGCAGTGACAGGGCAGGGGGACACGTACTGCACCGTTGGGCGGTCCGAAATGGAAGCGCAAACCGCCGTTGGCCGACTGTTGCGTTGATTCTATGTTCAAATCAGAGTGCTGCGGGGACTGCGGCGTACCCCTCTATAAAACCGACGTGGATTGCCCCGTTTGTGCAGTAAGAAGCACCGCACAGGCCCCAGCCCCCTTTTTCATAGCGGTTTTCGTTGTTTTGATCGCAATTTTTGCCGCGGTGCCGATCTTTGCCGCGATGCTGCTGATCTAAAAGAAATCGGCAAAACCTGAAATTTACCTCAGTTTTGGTGACGTTCGCGCTGGCATAGCGCGGCAAGCCGCGTTAGAACCGCCGCGACTGTATGCATCTGCGTGCGTGCCATGCGGAGCTTTGGGTCGTAGCGACAAGAACCAAAAGGCTGGCCATGTCCGATCTTAAGAAAATCATCATCGACGGGATTGAGGTAGAAGTGCCCGGTGCCATGACCCTGATTCAAGCCTGTGAAGAGGCTGGGGTTGAAGTTCCGCGTTTCTGCTATCACGAGCGTTTGTCCATCGCGGGCAACTGCCGCATGTGCCTCGTTGAGGTGGTCGGCGGCCCGCCGAAACCTGCGGCCTCCTGTGCGATGCAGGTCAAAGACTTGCGCCCTGGCCCTGAGGGTCAGCCGCCTGTTGTGAAAACCAACAGCCCAATGGTTAAAAAGGCGCGTGAAGGCGTGATGGAGTTTCTCCTGATCAACCACCCGCTGGATTGCCCGATCTGTGACCAAGGTGGCGAATGCGACCTTCAGGATCAGGCAATGGCTTACGGCGTCGACTTCTCGCGCTACCGCGAACCGAAACGTGCGTCGGACGACCTGAACCTCGGCCCGCTCGTTGAAACCCACATGACCCGTTGTATTTCGTGCACCCGCTGTGTGCGCTTTACGACTGAGGTCGCTGGCATCACCCAGATGGGCCAAACTGGCCGTGGCGAAGATGCAGAGATTACATCTTACCTGAACCAGACACTCGATTCGAACATGCAGGGCAACATCGTTGACCTCTGCCCAGTTGGTGCTCTGGTTTCCAAACCTTACTCGTTCACCGCGCGTCCGTGGGAACTGACCAAGACCGAAACCATCGACGTGATGGATGCGCTTGGTTCGAACATCCGCGTTGATACTAAAGGCCGCAAGGTCATGCGTATCCTGCCGCGCAACCATGACGGCGTGAACGAAGAGTGGATTTCGGATAAGTCGCGTTACGTTTGGGACGGCCTGAGCCGCCAGCGTCTCGATACTCCTTATATCCGTGAAAACGGCAAGTTGCGCAAAGCGGTCTGGGACGAAGCTCTGACCGCTGTTGCTGCAGCGATGAAGGGCAAGAAAGTCGCTGGTCTGATTGGTGATCTTGCGAACGTCGAATCCGCATTCAGCCTCAAAACCCTGATCGAAGGTCTGGGCGGCAAGGTTGAGGCGCGTACCGACAAGGCGCGTCTGCCTGCTGGTAACCGTTCCGCTTATGTTGGCACCGCGCTGATCGAAGACATCGATCATGCTGACAACATTTTCATGATCGGCACCAACCCGCGTGTTGAAGCGCCAGTTCTGAACTCTCGTATCCGCAAAGCGTGGCTGCGTGGTGCAACTGTTGGTCTGGTCGGTGAAGCTGTCGATCTGACCTATGATTACACCCACGTTGGCACCGACCGCGCAGCGCTTGAGCAGCTGTTGGCGATGGATCACTCTGACAAACAAGGCACCAATGGTGTCATCATCGTTGGTCAGGGCGCATTGAACGAAGCTGACGGCGAGGCTGTTCTGGCTGCCGCACAATCGCTTGCTGAAAAGGGCGGTGCTAAACTTCTCGTTCTGCACACTGCTGCGGCTCGTGTTGGTGCGCTGGACGTAAACGCTGTTACCGAAGGTGGCCTTGAGGCTGCTCTTGATGGTGCGGAAGTTGTTTACAACCTTGGCGCCGACGAAGTTGAGATCGGTGACGGTGCATTCGTGATCTACCAAGGTTCGCATGGCGACCGTGGTGCACACCGCGCCGACATCATCCTGCCGGGTGCAGCTTACACAGAAGAAAACGGTCTCTTTGTGAACACCGAAGGTCGTCCGCAGCTCGCAATGCGCGCAGCGTTTGCACCAGGTGAAGCAAAAGAAAACTGGGCGATCCTGCGTGCGCTGTCCGCAGAGCTGGGCGCAACCCTTCCGTGGGATTCGCTGGCTCAACTGCGTCAGGCGCTGGTCGCTGCGGTTCCGCATCTGGCTGACATCGACGTTGTTGCCGAGAACACTTGGACTGCGCTGCCTGTAACTAAGCTGGGCAAAGCAACCTTCCGCAACGCGGTCAAAGATTTCTACCTGACCAACCCGATTGCTCGGTCGTCTGCACTGATGGCTGAACTCTCGGCAGCGGCCAAGGCACGCGCCGAATCGACCAAGGTCGCGGCGGAGTAAAAAAACATGAGAGCCATCGTCATATCGGCGTTGGCTCTGATGGGGTGCACCGCATCCCACGACACCGGAGCAGGGCAGGGACCATTGGTCCCAACTTACAAAGGTGTAGAAACACGGCTCTTAGATGGCGACCTTGTTGGTTTTAAGGTTGCAATGACAGGGGCAAGGGGGCCAGAGGACGTAGAACGCTACGCTCGATGCGCCGCCGCACAATACACGCTGATCCGTGGATACGGGTTTGCACGACACGTTCGCACTCTAGTCGATGAAGAGGCTGGAACTTGGGTCGCGGATGCTGTTTACACCATCTCGCCGGCGCTACCGCGCGGGTTAAGAACAATAGACGCCGAAGTTACGGTGGCCGATTGCGGCGCATCGGGCATACCGACGGTGTAAGGGGACGAATATGGTTGAATTTTTCACCACGACCAACCTTGGGATCCTTCTGCTGACAGTGGGTCAGTGCCTTTTGGTTCTGGTACCGCTTCTGGTGGCTTTGGCCTTCCTGATGTATGCCGACCGTAAGGTCTGGGCTGCGGTGCAGATGCGTAAGGGCCCGAACATCGTAGGTGTGTTTGGTCTGCTGCAATCCTTTGCGGACTTTATCAAATATATCGTGAAGGAAATTGTCGTGCCTGCTGGCGCTGACAAATTCGTCTTCTTCCTCGCGCCACTGATTTCGTTCGTGATGGCCGTGATCGCGTGGGCGGTTATCCCGTTCAACGACGGTTGGGTCCTCGCTGACATCAACGTCGCGATCCTCTACGTCTTTGCGATCTCGTCGCTCGAAGTTTACGGCGTGATCATGGGCGGTTGGGCATCGAACTCCAAATACCCGTTCCTCGGTTCGCTTCGCTCTGCCGCGCAGATGATCTCTTATGAGGTGTCGATCGGCCTGATCATCATCGGTGTGATTATCTCGACCGGTTCGATGAACTTTGGCGACATCGTTCGTGCCCAAGACGGCTACGGCATCCTGTCGTGGTACTTCATCCCACACTTCCCGATGCTGTTCCTCTTCTTTATCTCGGCATTGGCTGAAACCAACCGTCCGCCGTTCGACCTTCCTGAGGCTGAATCGGAACTGGTTGCTGGTTATCAAGTTGAATACTCTTCGACCCCGTTCCTTCTGTTCATGATCGGTGAATTGACCGCGGTCGTGCTGATGTGTGCGCTGGTGTCGCTGTTGTTCCTTGGCGGCTGGTTGTCGCCGGTAGAATTCCTGCCCGATGGCATCCTCTGGATGGTCGCTAAAATGGTGTTCTGCTTCTTCATTTTCGCGATGGTTAAGGCCATCACCCCTCGTTACCGTTACGACCAACTGATGCGTTTGGGCTGGAAAGTGTTCCTGCCGATGTCTCTGGCTTGGGTCGTTCTGGTGTCGTTCCTCGCTAAATTCGAAGTCCTCGGTGGGTTCTGGGCCCGCTGGGTGATTGGAGGCTAATCCATGACGCAGATCGATTACGGCCGCGCGGCCAAATATTTCCTGCTCGCTGACTTCATCAAAGGCTTCCGTCTCGGGTTCAAATACTTCTTCGCGCCCAAGGCGACGTTGAACTACCCGCACGAAAAAGGCCCGCTGTCCCCGCGTTTCCGTGGTGAACACGCGCTGCGTCGTTATCCCAACGGCGAAGAGCGTTGCATCGCATGTAAACTCTGCGAAGCGATTTGCCCGGCTCAGGCGATCACCATTGATGCGGAACCCCGCGAAGATGGCTCGCGCCGCACAACGCGCTACGACATCGACATGACCAAATGCATCTACTGCGGCTTCTGCCAAGAGGCCTGCCCAGTTGACGCAATCGTCGAAGGTCCGAACTTTGAATTCTCGACTGAAACCCGCGAAGAGCTGTTCTATGACAAGGCAAAACTCCTGTCGAACGGCGACCGTTGGGAAGCTGAGATTGCGCGTAACCTCGAAATGGATGCGCCGTACCGATGACCTCTGGATCTAACCCTTTTGAAGCCATGATGAAGGCTGGGCAGGATTGGGCAAAATCGCTCAATCCCGCGCTGGAATCGTTCATGCCCAAAGGGTTTGAAACCATGTGGCCCACCATGTCCGCAGACATGATGGAAGCAACTATGGGCAAGACCTTTAATCCTGAAGGTCTGGATGCCAAAACCCGTCTGCTTTTGACCCTGACCGGATTGACGATCATGGGCGCTCAAGCCGACGCACAGATCCGCCTGACTGTCCGCCACGCGCGCGAGGCAGGGGCCACCAAACAGGAGATCGCCGAGACCATTGCACAATCCGCAATGTTCGGAGGCGTTCCCGCAATGACCAAAGCCATGACACTCGCGAATGAGGTCATGGAAGAGGACGCTAAAAAGGACCGGGACGAATGAGTGTAGCCGCTATCGCCTTTTATTGTTTTGCGCTGACCACCGTTGCGGGCGGCCTGTTCACAGTCGTGAGCCGGAACCCCGTCCATTCGGTTCTCTGGCTGATCTTGTCGTTCCTCTCTTCGGCGGGGCTCTTTGTTCTGCTGGGCGCGGAATTCATTGCAATGCTCTTGATGATCGTTTACGTCGGCGCGGTCGCGGTTCTGTTCCTCTTTGTGGTCATGATGCTCGACATCGACTTTGCTGAGTTGAAGGCTGAGATGGCGAAATACATGCCGCTCGCGCTTCTCATCGGTGTGATCATCCTCCTGCAGCTTGCGATGGCTTACGGGTCGTGGGCGTATTCGGACGGTTTCGAAACCCGTCTGGCCGCACCGCAGGGCGATATGCAAAACACCGCCGCGCTGGGTCTTTTGGTTTACGACAAATATATCATGCTTTTCCAACTGGCAGGTCTGATCCTGCTGGTCGCGATGATCGGGGCCATCGTGCTGACCCTGCGCCACCGCCAAAACATCAAACGTCAAGACGTTCTTGCCCAGCTTTACCGTGATCCGGCCAAAGCGATGGAGCTGAAAGACATCAAACCGGGGCAGGGGCTGTAATGCCAAAATTCGCGAAAAACAAAAGCGAGGGACGGAAGAAATGATCGGAATTGAACACTATCTCACAGTTGCTGCGGCACTGTTCGTCATCGGGATTTTCGGGCTGTTCTTGAACCGCAAGAACATCATCATCCTGCTGATGTCGATCGAATTGATCCTTTTGTCGGTCAATATTAACTTCGTCGCTTTCTCGTCCTTCCTGAACGATCTGGTTGGCCAGGTGTTCACTCTCTTCGTGCTGACGGTTGCTGCTGCTGAAGCGGCGATTGGCCTCGCGATCCTCGTCTGTTTCTTCCGCAACCGCGGGACCATCGACGTTGAAGACGTCAACGTGATGAAAGGCTGATCCGACATGGAAAAGTTTATCCTTCTTGCCCCCTTTGTCGGGTCGCTTATCGCGGGTTTCGGCTGGCGCTTTATCGGTGAAAAGGGCGCTCAGTGGCTGACCACTGGCATCCTGTTCCTCTGTGCTGCGCTGAGCTGGGTTCTGTTCCTGAATTTTGACGGCCAAGCCTACACGATCCACCTGCTGGACTGGATCAACTCTGGTACGCTGAACACCGATTGGGCGATCCGTATCGACCGTCTGACCGTGATCATGCTCATCGTGGTGAACACCGTGTCGTCACTCGTGCACCTCTATTCCATGGGCTACATGGCGCATGACGAAAACTGGGGTCATCACGAACACTATAAGGCACGTTTCTTTGCCTATCTGTCGTTCTTTACCTTCGCCATGCTCATGCTGGTTACCTCTGACAACCTCGTTCAGATGTTCTTTGGCTGGGAAGGCGTGGGCGTCGCATCCTACTTGCTGATCGGTTTCTACTACAAAAAACCGTCGGCAAACGCTGCTGCGATGAAAGCTTTCGTTGTGAACCGCGTTGGTGACTTTGGTTTCGCACTCGGTATCTTCGGTCTCTACATGCTGACCGACAGCATCCAGTTCGACGTCATCTTTGATAATGCGCCGCATCTGGCTGAAACCCAGCTTCACTTCCTGTGGAGCGATTGGAACGCGGCGAACCTGCTGGCCTTCCTGCTCTTTGTTGGTGCGATGGGTAAATCGGCTCAGCTGATCCTGCACACATGGCTGCCTGACGCGATGGAAGGCCCGACACCTGTGTCGGCTCTGATCCACGCCGCAACCATGGTGACCGCAGGCGTATTCCTCGTCTGCCGCATGTCGCCGCTGTTCGAATATGCACCGGAAACCAAATCGTTCATCATGTACTTGGGCGCTGCGACCGCATTCTTTGCGGCAACTGTTGGCCTCGTTCAGAACGACATCAAACGCGTGATCGCATACTCGACCTGTTCGCAGCTGGGCTACATGTTCGTTGCGGCTGGCGCGGGTATCTACGGCGCTGCGATGTTCCACCTGTTCACACACGCTTTCTTTAAAGCGATGTTGTTCCTCGGCGCTGGTTCGGTCATCCACGCGATGCACCACGAACAGGACATGCGGAACTACGGTAACCTGCGTAAAAAAATCCCGTTCACCTTCTGGGCGATGATGATTGGTACGCTGGCTATTACCGGTGTTGGTATCCCGCTGACCTACTACGGTTTCGCTGGCTTCCTGTCCAAAGATGCGATCATCGAGAGTGCTTATGCTTCGGGTAACGGTTTTGCCTTCTGGGCACTTGTCATCGCGGCTCTGTTCACCTCGTTCTACTCGTGGCGCCTCATGTTCATGACCTTCTACGGTAAAGAACGTGGCGATCATCACGCTCATGAACACGCACACGAAAGCCCGCTGGTTATGCTGGTGCCGCTTGGTGTACTTGCTATGGGCGCGATCTTTGCGGGTATGATCTGGCTGAAGCCGTTCTTCGGCGATCACGACAAAATGACCGAATTCTTCGGTATGCCACACCATGTTGCTGCTACCGAAGAGGGCGCTGCTGCCGATCACGCTGCACCCGCTGAGGAACATGCCGCGACTGACGCGGCCCACGGTGAAGTGGCTGCAGATGCGTCTCACGCTGCAATGGCGGCAGAGCATCACGGTGCAGAGCGTGGCGCGATCTACATGTCGGACGCTTCGAACGAAGTTCTCGACGCTGCGCACCACTCGCCAGTCTGGGTCAAGGTTAGCCCGTTCATCGCGATGCTAATCGGTTTCTTCACCGCTTGGGTGATGTATATCCGCAAGCCGCACCTGCCGGCACAGCTGGCAGCGAACCAGGCTCCGCTCTACAACTTCTTGCTCAACAAATGGTACTTCGACGAGCTGTATGACTTCGTCTTTGTCCAGCCTGCTAAGGCCATCGGTCGCTTCTTCTGGAAACGCGGTGACGAGCAAACAATCGACGGCGGGATCAACGGTCTGGCGATGGGTATCGTGCCCTTCCTGACCAAACTCGCGGGCCGCGCCCAGTCCGGTTACGTCTTTACTTACGCCTTCGCGATGGTTCTGGGCATCGCGGTCATTCTGACCTGGGTGACGCTCACCGGGGGATCGCACTAATGGAAAATCTTCTTTCGATCGTAACCTTCATCCCGCTCTTGGCCGCGGCCATTTTGGCCCTGTTCCTGCGTGGTGACGATGAAGGCGCCCGTAAGAACGCCAAATGGGTGGCAATGATTGCGACCGTTGCGACCTTCCTCGTGTCGCTGTTCATTCTGGCTGGTTTCGATCCGTCGAACACTGGAATGCAGTTCGTCGAAGACCGCGAGTGGCTCTTTGGTCTGCACTATAAGATGGGCGTAGACGGCATTTCGCTTCTGTTTGTGATGCTCTCGACCTTCCTCATGCCGTTGGTGATCTGGTCGGCATGGGACGTGACGCACCGCACCAAAGAATACATGATTGCGTTCCTGATGTTGGAAACGCTGATGCTCGGCGTGTTCATGGCGCTGGATCTGGTCCTGTTCTACGTATTCTTCGAAGCAGGCCTGATCCCGATGTTCCTCATCATCGGTATCTGGGGTGGTAAGAACCGCATCTACGCGTCGTTCAAATTCTTCCTCTACACCTTCCTCGGCTCGGTGCTTATGCTGGTGGCGATGGTTGCGATGTATGCAGACGCGGGCACCATGGATATCCCGACCTTGATGACCCACGAATTCTCGACCGCTGGCTTCTCGGTGCTCGGTATTCAGGTGGTTGGCGGTCTGCAGACCATGCTCTTCCTCGCGTTCTTTGCATCTTTCGCGGTGAAAATGCCGATGTGGCCTGTTCACACTTGGTTGCCTGACGCACACGTTCAAGCACCGACCGCTGGTTCGGTTGTTCTGGCAGCGATCCTGTTGAAGATGGGCGGCTACGGCTTCCTGCGCTTCTCGCTCCCGATGTTCCCAGTTGGCTCTGCTGTGATGGGTGATCTGGTACTTTGGATGTCGGCTATTGCGATCGTTTACACCTCGCTCGTCGCGCTGGTCCAAGAGGACATGAAAAAGCTGATCGCTTATTCGTCGGTTGCACACATGGGCTACGTGACAATGGGTATCTTCGCGATGAACCAGCAGGGTATCGACGGTGCGATCTTCCAGATGATCAGCCACGGCTTTATCTCTGGCGCGCTCTTCCTCTGTGTTGGCGTGATCTACGACCGCATGCACACTCGTGACATCGACGCATACGGTGGCCTCGTAAACCGTATGCCGGCTTACGCGCTGTTGTTCATGTTCTTCACGATGGCGAACGTTGGTCTGCCGGGTACCTCGGGCTTTGTCGGCGAATTCCTGACGCTCATGGGTATCTTCCAGGTGAACACTTGGGTGGCTGCTGTTGCGGCGCTCGGCGTGATCTTCTCGGCAGCTTATGCGCTGTGGCTCTACCGCCGCGTCGTTATGGGTGAGCTGATCAAGGAAAGCCTCAAATCCATCACCGACATGACTGGCCGTGAAAAGATGATCTTTGCACCGCTCGTCATCATGACCTTGCTCTTGGGTATCTACCCGAGCCTCGTGACCGACCTTATCGGGCCGAGCGTTGAAGCACTGGTTCACCACGTCCACACCGCCATCGAGGCGAGCGACCTGACCGTCGCCGCTGTGGCCGAAGTCGCTGCACACTAAGGAGCCGGACAAATGATCTCGAGCGATATCCAAATCGTCCTTCCGGAAATCATACTCGCGCTTTTTGCGATGGGTGCGCTGCTCGGTGCAGTCTACACTGGCAAAGATAAAACCGCGTCTTTCCTGACATGGCTCACCGCTGGTGTGTTCCTTGTGCTCGGCGCATGGATCGGTCTGAACGGGCAGGGCACACAAGAAGCGTTTGGTGGAATGTTCATCGACGACAGCTTCTCGCGCTTTGCCAAGGTTGTGATCCTGTTCTCGGCGGCTGCGGTTCTGATCGTCAGCATCGACTACATGGCGAAACGCGATCTTCTGCGTTTTGAATATCCGATCCTCGTTGCCCTCGCGACTGTGGGTATGATGGTCATGGTTTCGGCTGGCGACCTGATGGCTCTCTATATGGGCCTCGAACTGCAATCGCTCGCTCTCTACGTTGTGGCTTCGCTGCGTCGTGACAGCGCGAAATCGACCGAAGCTGGTCTGAAGTACTTTGTTCTCGGCGCTCTGTCCTCTGGTCTGCTGCTCTACGGTGCATCGCTGACCTACGGCTTTGCTGGCACCACACTGTTCTCGGGCATCCTGACCGCTGTTGGTCACGACGTCTCCATCGGCTTGCTGTTCGGCATGGTCTTCATGATGTCGGGCTTCGCGTTCAAGGTTTCGGCAGCACCGTTCCACATGTGGACCCCTGACGTTTACGAAGGTTCGCCAACCCCAGTGACCGCGTTCTTTGCGACCGCCCCCAAGGTCGCTGCGATGGGCCTCTTCGCTCGTGTTGTCTATGACGCCTTCGGTGGTGTTGTTGGCGACTGGCAGCAGATTGTGATGATGCTCTCGATCCTGTCGATGTTCGTTGGCGCAATCGCCGCAATCGGTCAGACCAACATCAAGCGTCTGATGGCGTACTCGTCGATCGCTCACATGGGCTTTGCCCTGATGGGTCTGGCTGCTGGCACCGCGATGGGTGTTGAAGCCATGCTGGTCTATATGTCGATCTACGTGACCATGAACATCGGTACATTCGCCTTTATCCTGTCGATGGAAAAAGACGGTAAACCAGTCACCGAGATCAAAGCTCTGTCGATGTATTCGAAAAAAGAGCCGCTCAAGGCGCTGGCGCTGCTGGTCCTTATGTTCTCGCTCGCTGGCGTTCCGCCGATGCTCGGTTTCATGGGTAAGCTGGCTGTATTCCGTGCAGCGCTTGAGGCTGACCTAGTATGGCTCGCTGTGGCCGCTGGTATCGCGTCGGTGATCGGTGCGTTCTACTACCTGCGCGTCGTTTACTACATGTACTTCGGCGAAGACTCTGATGCTCTCGATGGTACGATGTCTCCTGTCGCATGGGGCATGCTGGTGGCGTCCGCTGTGATCATGCTGGTTGGTATCGTGAACCTCTTTGGTATCGTGCCGATGGCAGCTGAGGCGGCGCAGGCGCTTGTCAACTGATCTAAACGCAGGGCCACGTTGGCCCACGGGCGTTGACCTTGTCGTCTTGGACGAGGTTGATAGCACAATGACCGAGGCTGCCTTAAGGGCGGCCTCGATCCGTGTTCCGACATGGATTATGGCCAAACGCCAAACCGCAGGGCGGGGACGGCGTGGGAAGCAATGGGTCGATCCACGCGGGAACCTCGCTGCGACGCTGGTTTATAAACCCCAAGCCTCACCACAGGATGCAGCGCTTCGGTCGTTCCTCGCCGCTGTTGCCTTGTTCGAAACGCTGGCCTTCTGGGTGCCCCGTGAACGGCTTTCTCTGAAATGGCCGAACGATGTTTTGCTCGACGGGGGCAAGGTGGCGGGTATTTTGCTTGAAAGCAGCGGGACGGCGGAGAGTGTGAATTGGTTGTCGATTGGCGTAGGTGTGAACCTCGCTACGGTCCCTCAAGGGGTTGAAGGAGCAGCATTCCCACCCATGAGCGTTTCGTCCGTGGCAGGCCATGTGATCAGGCCAAAGGATTTCCTGAGCCTCCTCGCGACGAATTTCATCACCCAAGAAAACAAACTGACTTATTTCGGGTTCGAACGCATTCGTGCGGATTGGCTCCGCAATGCGGCGCGGCTGGGGGAAACGATCACAGCCCGCACCGCCCAAGAGACTTTGACAGGTATCTTTGATACCATCGACCGCGACGGCAATTTGGTTCTGATCACAGGGCGCGGCCCTGTTACGATCAGCGCCGCCGACGTGCATTTCTAAAGGGGGCAGGCCATGCTTTTGTGCATCGACTGTGGCAACACAAACACCGTGTTTTCTGTCTGGGATGGGCAGGACTTTATCGCGACGTGGCGGACCTCGACCGAACACCAGCGCACGGCTGACCAGTATTTCGTCTGGCTCTCGACGCTGATGGCGCACCAGAAGATCAACGTTGAAATCGACGAAGTTATCATTTCTTCCACGGTGCCACGTGTGGTGTTTAACCTGCGCGTTCTGGCGGATCGTTATTTCAACTGTCGCCCGCTCGTTGTTGGCAAACCTGAGTGCGCTCTCCCGCAGCAACCGCGTGTGGATGCGGGCACCACCGTCGGGCCCGACCGTCTGGTGAACTCTGCAGGTGCGTTTTCGCGGCACGGTGGCAACCTGATTGTCGTCGATTTTGGCACCGCGACCACCTTTGACGTTGTGGCAGATGATGGCGCCTATGTGGGTGGCGTCATCGCCCCCGGTGTGAACCTCAGCCTAGAGGCGCTGCACCGTGCAGCTGCGGCCTTGCCTCACGTCGATATCAGCCGTCCTCAAACGGTGATCGGCACCAATACCGTTGCTTGTATGCAATCGGGCGTGTTCTGGGGCTATGTTGGCCTCATCAAAGAAATCTGCGCGCGCATCCGCGATGAATATGATGCGCCGATGAAAATCATCGGGACAGGCGGGCTCGCTCGTCTTTTTGAACAGGTCGATAACCTCTTCGATGTGATCGAGGATGACCTGACCATGCACGGTCTGACCGTGATCAATGATTACAATAAGGAAACTACATGAGCAGTGAACGACTGATTTACCTGCCGCTCGGCGGCGCGGGCGAGATCGGCATGAACGCCTATGTCTATGGATATGGCGCACCAGATAAGGAACGTCTGATCGTTGTTGATCTCGGTGTGACCTTCCCCGATATGGACGGGAGCCCCGGTGTCGACCTGATTTTCCCTGATATCACGTGGCTCGAAGAGCGTAAGGATCAGATCGAAGGGATCTTTATCACCCACGCGCACGAGGACCACGTGGGGGCTGTTGGCCTCTTGTGGGAACGCCTCGGAGCGCCGATCTATGCGCGGACCTTCACTGCGAATATCGCGACCCGCAAGCTGTCCGAGAAACACCTGCCCGAAGGCATCGTGCGCACCGTTGGCGCCTATCCTGCGGTCACGAAATGCGGCCCGTTTACCGTGTCGGTCGTGCCTATGAGCCACTCCATCCCAGAGAGCGGTGGTCTGTTGATAGAAACCCCGACCGAGCGTGTGTTCCACTCGGGCGACTTTAAGATCGACAAAACGCCAGTCGTTGGTGAACCCTTTGATGAGGACATGCTGTCTGAGATCGCGAAGGGCGGGATCAAAGCGCTCGTGTGCGATTCCACCAATGTCTTTTCCGAACACGCAGGGCGGAGCGAGGCGGAACTCGCTAAACCGCTGCAAGCGCTGATCGAAGAACAAAAAGGCATGGTCATCGCGACTACCTTTGCGTCGAACATCGCACGTTTGAAAACGCTAGCCGTTGCCGCGCAGAATGCGGGTCGTTCGATCTGTCTCTTGGGCCGTGCGATGCGTCGGATGGTCGAGGCCGGGATCGAGACGGGTATTCTGTCGGACTTCCCATCGGTCATTTCGCCCGAAGATGCGGCGAGCATCCCGCGTGAAAACGTCATGCTGCTCGTCACAGGGTCCCAAGGTGAACGCCGCGCGGCCTCTGCCCAATTGTCCCAAGGTAAATACCTCGGCCTGTCGCTCAAAGAGGGCGATACGTTCATCTTTTCGTCCAAGACCATTCCTGGCAACGAACGTGGTGTGATCCGCATCATGAACGCGCTGTCGGAAAAGGGTGTTGAGGTGATTGATGACCGTGGTGGCCTCTACCACGTGTCTGGTCACGCGAACCGTCCTGACCTGAAAAAACTGCATCAGATCATGCAGCCACAAATGCTGATCCCAATGCATGGCGAACATCGCCACCTGCGCGAACATGTAAAACTGGGTGCAGAGAGCGGGATCACAGGTGTGATCGCGGTAAATGGTACGATGGTGAACCTGTCAGCCAATCGCCCAGAGGTGTGTGGTTATGTCGAAACGGGCCGCACCTACTTGGATGGTTCGGTGCAGATTGGTGCGCTGGATGGCATCGTGCGCGACCGTATCCGCATGGCGCTGAACGGTCATGTGACTGCGACACTGATCATCGACGAACATGATGAACCGCTGGGTGATCCGTGGTGCGAACTGATGGGGCTTCCTGAAATGGGCCGCAACAACGCGCCGCTCGTTGATGTTCTCGAAGAAGACCTGAGCCAGTACATCAACCGCGCCAATGACAAAACGCTGTTGGATGATGATGAATTGGAAACGCAGCTGCGCCGTATCATTCGGAATTCATGCCAGAACGAGATTGGCAAGAAGCCGGAAGTGACGATCATCATCAGCCGATTGAACTGATCGGCGAGAGATTAAAAAAGCCCGCGAAGAGTGATCTTCGCGGGCTTTTTTGTTTAGGCTTTGCGGCGCTCGTCAAAACTGAGCCGGATAAACGCGGGTGCATCATCGCCCATCCCGATCACGTGATCGTCGCGATCACGGCGGCGGTCACGACGTTGGCCACGATCACGATTGTTGTCGCGGTTGTTGTCGCGCTGCGGACGCTGTTCGCGCTCCATTGGCTTTTCAACGGCAGCGACTTCTTCGACCACCTCAGGGGTAGGGGCCTCAACGGCCTGTTCCTGCGGTTTTGCGTCCTCGTCTTTCTTGCGCGATCCACCACGGCGGTTGCGGCTGCGCTTTGGCTTGTCGTCAGACGCCTCAGGCTTATCTTCGGACGCTTCAACCTGGCCGAGCGGGTTTTCTAGAACAGGAATGTCCTTGCCCAAGAGCTTTTGAACGGCGTCGAAGTTCTTTTCGTCGCGCGGTTCGCAGATCATGATCGCCTTACCATCGCGGCCAGCACGACCTGTGCGGCCAATGCGGTGCACGTAGTCTTCTGGGTGGCCCGGCACGTCAAAGTTAAAGACGTGGGTCACAGAAGGCACGTCCAGACCACGGGCAGCCACATCAGAGGCCACCAAGATCTTAATCTTGCCTTCGCGGAAAGATTCGAGCGTAGAGTTCCGCTGGCTCTGGTCCAGATCGCCATGGATCGGGGCAGAGTCATAGCCGTATTTGCTCAGCGATTTGTGGCAGATATCAACGTCCGACTTGCGGTTACAGAAGATCACACCGTTCTGCAGCTTGTCGCCTTCGGCATCGATCAGGGCACGGAGAAGCTGACGTTTCTCGCTCGCTGCGCGGTCACGACGGGAGCCTTTGAAATGCACAACGTGCTGTTCAATACGCTCGGATGCGGTCGCCTGACGGGCCACCTCGACCTTGGCGGGGGTGTGCAGGAAGGTGTTTGTGATGCGCTCAATCTCGGGCGCCATAGTGGCCGAGAAGAACAACGTCTGACGGGTGAACGGCGTCAGGTTAAAGATGCGTTCAATGTCAGGGATAAAGCCCATGTCGAGCATACGGTCAGCTTCGTCGACAACCATGATCTGCACGCCCGTAAGCAGCAGTTTACCACGCTCAAAATGGTCAAGCAGTCGGCCGGGGGTGGCGATCAGAACGTCAACACCACGGTCGATTGCCGCGTCTTGGTCTTTGAACGACACGCCGCCGATCAGCAGGGCCTTTGTCAGTTTTGTATGCTTTGCGTAAACGTCAAAGTTCTCAGCCACCTGAGCCGCCAATTCGCGGGTCGGGCAAAGAACGAGCGACCGCGGCATACGTGCACGTGCGCGACCACGGCCCAGAAGGGTGATCATTGGCAGCGTGAAAGATGCGGTTTTCCCTGTGCCCGTTTGCGCAATGCCTAGAACATCGCGGCCTTCGAGGGCAGCGGGAATAGCGCCAGCCTGAATAGGGGTTGGGGTTTCGTAGCCGGCTTCGGCAATCGCCTTGAGAACCTTTGCATCAAGGTTCAGATCAGAGAATTTTGTCATATACGTCCATAGTCGCGGCCCGTCGGGGGCCGAAGGTTATGGGACGCAACATGCCAACGCGCCCCGCGTCAATAGTTCCCGCAAGCGGGCTGCGGCCTTCTATACCGAAAACCGCCTTCAGGTCAATCGGAGCGGCATTTGCCCCTTAAACCATCATTTCCTTGGTCGCGGTCAGTTTGACATCGGGGTAATCGCGCTCCACGCGGTCGATGTCCCACTGCAAGCGGGTCAGGAACACAACATCGCCGTCGTTGTCGTGGCTGATGTGCTGTTTGTTGGCTGCGATGAATTTATCGACCGCGGCTTTATCCCCTTGAACCCAACGGGCAGAGGTGAACTGCGACGGTTCAAAGCGCACGGGCAGGCCGTATTCAAGCTCGATCCGGCTAGCGAGCACTTCGAACTGAAGCTGGCCGACAACGCCGACGATAAAGCCAGAGCCGAACGCGGGTTTGAACACCTTTGCAGCGCCTTCTTCGGCGAACTGCATGAGAGCTTTCTCAAGGTGTTTGGCCTTCATCGGGTCGCCCGCGCGGCAGTTCTGCAAAAGCTCTGGCGCGAAAGACGGGATGCCCGTGACCTTGAGGTTTTCGCCTTCGGTCAGGGTGTCGCCGATGCGCAATTGCCCGTGGTTCGGAATACCGATGATATCGCCAGCCCAAGCCTCTTCGGCCAGTTCGCGGTCCGAGGCGAGGAACAGAACAGGGTTCGAAATCGCCATCGGCTTTTTAGAACGAACATGTGTCAGCTTCATGCCGCGATGGAAGTGCCCCGAGGCCAAACGCACAAAGGCCACGCGGTCACGGTGTTTCGGGTCCATGTTCGCCTGAACCTTGAACACAAAGCCAGCGACCTTGTTTTCCTCGGGCATAACCTGACGCGGGTCAGCGGACTGTGGCTGCGGTTCAGGACCGTATTTGCCGATGCCGTCCATCAGTTCTTTGACGCCGAAAGAGTTGATCGCAGAGCCGAACCAGATCGGGGTCATGTGGCCCTCAAGGACCGCCTGATGGTTCAATTCGGGCAGCAATTCGCGTGCCATTTCGATCTCTTCGAGGAATTTCTCCAGAAGATGCGCGGGGATATGTTCCTTCAGCGCGGGATCGGCGAGGCCTTTAATCTCGATGCTCTCAGCGACGCGGTTACGGTCCGCACGATCCATCAGTTCAAGACGGTCGTTCAACAGGTCGTAGCAGCCCATGAATTCTTTACCCATCCCAATGGGCCAAGACGCAGGCGTCACGTCGATCGCTAGGTTTTCCTGAATTTCGTCGATAATGTCGAACACATCGCGGCTTTCGCGGTCCATCTTGTTACAGAAGGTGAGGATTGGAAGGTCGCGTAGGCGGCAGACTTCGAACAGCTTTTGGGTTTGGCTTTCCACACCCTTTGCACCGTCGATCACCATCACGGCGGCATCCACAGCCGTCAGCGTGCGGTAGGTATCTTCGGAGAAGTCCGAGTGGCCAGGGGTGTCAACGAGGTTAAACCGAAAGTTCTTAAAGTCGAACGACATTGCAGATGCGGATACGGAAATCCCGCGATCCTTTTCCATCTGCATAAAGTCGGACCGTGTGCGTCGCGCTTCGCCCTTTGCGCGGACCTGACCAGCCATCTGGATCGCACCACCGAACAACAGGAACTTTTCGGTAAGAGTGGTCTTACCGGCGTCAGGGTGCGAAATGATCGCGAACGTGCGGCGACGTGCGATTTCAGCGGGCAGGGCGGGGCGATTTGAAGCGGTATCGAGCATGCTCGTGCCTATACGGTGACGGGCATGCCCTGACAAGTTAATCTGCGTCAGTTGGTGTCGAGACTTTCCATGCGGCGCAGGTAATCGTCGGCAGTGGTGCGCAATGTGTGCGCCTGTTCCGCCACGTGTTCGGACCCGATACGCGACTGAGCGACGGTCGACATGATGACGTTGCCCAGAACTTCACCCTGAACGCGGAGTGCGTCTTGAACCGACACCGAGGCTGTGTTCACCTGCGAAACCTGTTCAGAGATCGCGCCAACGCTTTTCACCGCGGAGTTCGTTTCGATCCGCACGGCCTCGATCAGGTTATTGATGTCTTCGGTTACTTTGGTGGTCTGAGCCGCAAGATTCTTCACCTCGCCCGCAACCACGTTAAACCCGCGGCCAACAGCGCCAGCGCGCGCGGCTTCGATAGAGGCGTTCAAAGCCAAGAGGTTGCTCTGGTTCGCGATGTCATTGATCATCTGAACCGCCTTGGAGATGTTTTCAACCTTCTGGGACAGACGTTCCACCTGATCGGTCGCAGTTTGGGCGTATTGCGCGGCGGTGGTCGATAACATCGTTGCCTTTTCCATCTCACCACGAATGTCGCTCGCGGAATTGGACAGATCTGCTGCCGACATCGAGGCTTGTTTCACACTGGCCGAGGTCTGCTCTGCCGCGCCCGCGAGGGTTTCAACGATCTTGCCTAACGAGTCTGAGAAATCGCGGCTCATCTCGTGTTTGAGAGAGGCTGAACGTTCCGCCGACGTCGTCAGGTAGCTGCTCAGTGACAAATCCATGTCAAACGTCACAGCACGGCTGATCGCATCGACCAAGGCGTTGTTGCGCTTGCGGAAAAATCCACGGTGCCCAGCGTGTTCAATCAGGCCAACCCGCATGTGTGTGTAGCCCGCAATTTGAAGTGAGGGCGCAAGATTGATGCGAGTATGAACCGCTGCGATTTGCTTTACAGATGCGAGGTATTCTTCGCCAAAGTCCGCGTTCGCAATGAACGTCCAGTGTTTAATGAAGTTTGCACCAACACGTTCAAGACGCTTTTTTTCGCTGAGCATCGCGCCGAATGGCTGCAGATCATCAATGAATTTCAAGAGGCTATCCAAGGCAAGCGGAATGGCCTTTTGAATGGTGTGGCGGTTTTGACGAATGAGGCCCAAACGAGCGTCGTTCAAGCCATGGTTCAAAAGCCGTTTGCGCATTTCGGCAATGTCGAGCGAGCTCGTTTCCAACGGTGACGTCCTCGGTGCAATATACATACTTGACCGTGGGAACGGCGTTTGCTCGAGAAAATGTAGGATTTTATTCAAATAAATTGAATTTTCATCAGCTACTCGACGCCTTGCGCAAAACCTCAGCTGCATTTTGCGAAGGCAGCAAGGTTTCGGTCACTTCGAAATCGTGGTGGTGGCGATAGGTGTGACGCTGCGCGTCGACCGTTGCCGGAATAGCGGATCGGGTGCGCGGGTCGATGAGAAGGGATTCCGCAGCGATCCCTTCGGCATAGATGATTTGGTGTTCGTCAAAGAGAACTTGGAAGTAATCCACATAACCACCGTCCTGTTGGTACACGGTGTCGCCGTTGATCAGGTGGCGAACCCGCACCAAGACCTCGGCACGACCAGCGCCCAGATGATCCTCGCGCTGGTAGATGAACACGCGGTGATCGGGCGACAACATCAGATCATTTTCGTTGTGCAGCGTGCCCTTGCGGATGACGACAGGTGCAAATTCGCCCACAGCGCGGAGCGTCGTTTGACCAATCCAGCGCACAGATTGCGCACCATCATCGCGGGTTAGGACGCGGTCGCCGACCCTCAGGTCCTCGATCTTGCGCTGCTCGCCAGAGGCCAGCGTAATATGGGTGCCGCGGGCGAACGACACGCAGGCCATTTCGGCAAAACGGCTTAGTGCGGCATCGCGATCAACGCCGACGAGACGGAAATCCTTGCGAGCGGGCATTGGGGCGAGAGGGAGGATATAGACCTCTTCGACGCCGCCATCTTCGACTTCGACCAGAACGATGACCTCGCAAGTGGTGCTGTCGGACATCATAAACGTCAGGCAGGAATCGAGGTAGATCGCATTGCCCGCCGTTCCGATTGCGGATTGCATCGCGACAGTCAGCGCGCCAGTGTCAGGGTCCATCGCCACTGACAAGGGTAAACGCTGCGCTGTTTCAGTGATCTGATAGATATCATCCATCAGCAGTTCGTCGGCAAAACTGATCGGGTCCCCTTCGGCAACGCCATTGGTCACAACAAAATCACGGCTCCGATGAACGGGCAGGGTTTGGGACGTGTGCGCGTTTTCCAAATGAGACATAAACCAACCTTAAAACTCGTGATGCTATTGAAACGGGTAACTAGTGAATAATCTATATATTCGTCAACGGATGGGAAACATAAAGCAACCCAACATGCGTATCAGGGAGATTGAAACGTGGATCTAGGGATATCTGGTAAACGAGCATTGGTCTGTGGCGCGTCCAAAGGTTTGGGGCGCGGCTGTGCAGAGGCCTTGGCCGAAGCAGGGGTGAATCTGCTGATCAACGCGCGGAACGCTGAGACGCTCGAGCAGACGGCTGCCGAAATTCGTGCGAAATATGGCGTGTCGGTAGACACAGTTGCTTGTGACGTCACCACGCCAGAGGGCCAAAAGCGGGTGATTGATGCGGCGCAAGGTGTCGATATCCTTGTCACCAATGCGGGTGGCCCGCCTCCGGGGATGTGGACGGATTGGAACCGCGACGATTTCATCAAGGCGCTGGATGCAAACATGCTGACGCCCGTTGCACTGATGACCGCACTGATGCCTGCGATGATCGCTAAGGGTTGGGGCCGCGTGGTGAACATCACCTCTCAGTCGGTTAAGGCGCCGATCCCGCAATTGGGATTGTCGAACTCCGCTCGGGCGGGGCTGACGGGGTTTGTAGCTGGGACATCGCGTCAAGTCGCGCCTTATGGGGTGACGATTAACAATATGCTGCCTGGTTTGCATGACACGGATCGCGCGCTTTCGCTCGATACTGGGGTGTCCAATGCCGAAGGGATAAGCATTGCTGATGCACGGGCAAAACGCGAGGCCACGATACCAGCGCAGCGCTATGGCACGACGACCGAATTCGGGGCGATGTGTGCGTTCCTTTGTTCGGACAAGGCGGGCTTTATCGTGGGGCAGAATATCATGCTCGACGGCGGTGCGGCGAATATGACCATGTGATCCATAGACTTGCCCAAGGCGGGCGAGGTTGATAGGACGGGCCTATACCCGATTGAAGCTGTCGGAAATAGGAACCATCGTGCCGAACCCACCCCGCCTTGAAATCCGCAACATACGTCGTTCGTTCGACGGACTGCCTGTTGTGGACGACGTATCGCTCTCGGTGATGCCGGGACAGGTGACGTGTCTCTTGGGCCCGTCAGGTTGCGGGAAATCGACGACGCTGCGGATCATCGCGGGCGTCGATATGCAGGACAGCGGTGAGATTTATGTCGACGGCCAATTGGTGTGCGACACAGTCTATCGTGTCCCGCCTGAGGGCCGTTCCATCGGTTTGATGTTTCAGGACTTCGCTCTGTTCCCGCACCTCAGCGTCGCGGGCAATGTTGCCTTTGGCCTCATTGGGGACAAGCAGGATCAACGCAGACGGGTTGAGGAGTTGCTCGATAAGGTCGACATGCTCCGCCATATCGACAGCTACCCGCACGAACTGTCGGGTGGGGAACAGCAACGTGTCGCACTGGCGCGGGCCTTAGCGCCGCGGCCTCGGATCATGCTGATGGATGAACCGTTTTCGGGCCTCGATAACCGCCTGCGCGACGGCATCCGCGATCAGACGCTTGAGGTGCTCAAGGACGAAGGCGCGGCAGTTTTGCTGGTGACGCACGAACCCGCTGAAGCCATGCGCATGGCGGATGAGATCGCGCTCATGCGCCGTGGTAAGATCGTTCAGCAGGGTGCGCCCTATAACGTTTATAACGCCCCCGTTGATAAGTCTGCTGCCGCATTTTTCAGCGATATCAATGTGATACATGGAAAAGTTCAAGGGGCGTTGGTTGAAACGGCCTTTGGTCAGTTCTTTGCGCCGGGGCAGCCTGATGGCACCGATGTGGATATCGTTATTCGACCCCAACACCTGCGGATCGACTTTGACCGCGATGGCCGTGGCCCGAACCCGACCGTTGCTGATGGTGCGCCAGCGCGGGGTATCGTGATCCGTTCACGGTTCATGGGAGCGGAGAGCCTCGTTGAGTTCAAGATGGATTTCGACGGCTCCGTGCTGAAGGCGCAGGTGCCGAATGTGTTCCTGCCGAAACCTGGAACTGCGCTGTGGCTGATGATGCGGCGCGATCGCTGTTTCGTTTACCCCGTTAAGAAATAGTTCGCGCCGTCCTATAATCGGCCAGCGTCTTCCCTGCTTCGTTCACAAAGAGCGACGGGAGTTTGCGTAGCGCGGTGATCTCTTCAATCGGCAGATCGTCAAACCCACGGATCGTTTCGCACCACACAGTGCAGGTCCAAACCCGCCCCCAATAATCGAGCCGCAGGGGCCGCACCGTGCGATCCTGACCGTTGAGTGTCACTAGTAGTTTCTGCCGCGCACGGATCGCTTGCCGTAGGGCGGGCAGGTGAACGACGCCCTGCGTGCGCCCTGTGAAGGGATAAATGGCAAGCCCATCCGTTGTCGTATGATCCACGTCCTCGGGCAGGGCAGCGTCGAGTTTGTCGGCTAAGGTCTGCGCGGCCTCAGTCAAGTCAGCCTCACCCGATTGGGCGACCGCCATAAGGCCGAGGTGCAGCGCCTCAAGCTCTGCCATTGAGAGGTTCATGGCGGGCAGTGTGATCGGCGCGGTGACCCGATAACCCGTTCCGCGAGACCCAACCATAGGCACGCCAGAGGCCATCAACGTCTCCATGTCGCGGTAAACCGTGCGCACGGTGACGCCCGTTTTCTCAGCAATATCAACGGCACGGTGCACATCACCGTCCCGCAAAATCCGTATCAACTGCCGCAATCTATCCGTTCGTTTCATACGTCTTTGTCGCAGCAGAATTCACTACTGACAAGTTTTTGTCACAAATTTCGACAAACTTTTGAGAAACCTCGCGCCAAAAGCGATTTCGCGCTTTTCACCGCTTGGGAAACTGGCAACAGTCGGGGTCACAGAATTTTCGGGCGGCAGAGGCCGACCCGCACATAGGGAGACTATCATGCTCAACAATATCGGCCCGATGGGCCTCATCCTGATTGCAGTTGTTGTTCTGGTCATGTTTGGCCGCGGCAAAATCTCGGGCATCATGGGCGAAGTGGGCAAAGGCATCACCTCGTTCAAAAAGGGCATCAGCGAAGGCGAAAAAGAGCTGGAAGCTGCAAAAGCTGAAGCTGCAAAAGACGTCACCCCCGAGTCTGACAAAGACAAAGCCTAATCAACGCGAAGGAACGCCGCTATGTTTGGCATGGGCTGGAGCGAGATGGTCCTCATCGGCATCGTCGCGCTGATTGTGGTTGGACCGCAGGAATTACCGGGATTGTTTCGCAGCGTCGGGCAATACGTCGGTAAAGCCAAAGGGATGGCCCGCGAATTCAGCCGCGCGATGGATCAGGCGGCGGATCAGTCGGGGATGAAGGACATCAACAAGACCCTGAAGGCCGCGTCGAACCCGACGCAGTTCGGCAAGGATGCGATCAAATCGACCTTGGATACCTCTTCGCTCACACCTGAGCGGGCAGAGACCAAGGAAAAGATGGACGCAGCTATGGCGGAGGCCGCCGAAGAGCGCAAAGCCCGCGAGGCAGCTGCCGCAGAGGCCGCTCTCGACGAGGCCGAAGCAGACTTGGCCGCGCTGCGTGACCCAAGCCCCAAGACCGAGGCACAAGAATGAGCAACGCAGACGAAATCGAAGATACCTCTGCCCCGTTGATAGAACACCTGACAGAACTGCGGTCGCGGCTGATCAAATCGCTCGGCGCTTTCGTCGTTGCGATGGTCATCTGCTTTACCGTTTGGAACCCGATTTTCGATTTCCTGACGCAGCCGCTCTGTGATGCTCTGGCGGAAAACGGTCAGCAGGATTGTGGTCTGGTGATGATCGCCCTCCAAGAGGGTTTCTTTGTCGCGGTCTCGATCTCAATGCTTGGCGGCTTGGTCCTGTCGTTCCCCGTGATCAGCTACCAGCTGTGGCGGTTCGTGGCACCTGGTCTCTATAAATCGGAAAAGAACGCATTCTTGCCGTTCCTTTTGGCCTCGCCGATCATGTTCATCCTCGGTGCTGCCTTTGCGTTCTACGTTATCACGCCGATGGCCTTCACGTTCTTCTTGAACTTCCAACAGGCAGGGGCGACCGCTGGGACTGAGGCAACATCGGCTGGTATCAACTACCTCGGTTCGGCGCAGTCCTATCTGTCGCTGACGATGAAGTTCATCATCGCCTTTGGCCTCTGTTTCCAGTTGCCCGTTTTGCTGACCCTTATGGGCAAGGCGGGGTTGGTCTCGGCTGAAGGTCTGCGGTCGGTTCGCAAATATGCGGTGGTCGGCATTCTGATCCTCGCTGCGATCGCGACACCGCCCGACGTGGTAAGCCAGATCATCCTCTTCTCGGTCGTCTATGGTCTGTATGAAGTTTCGATCCAATTGGTTGCCCGCGTTGAAAAGGCCCGTATCGAACGCCTCAAAGCCGAAGGTCTGTATTTCGAGGACGATGAGGACGAGGCCGACGACGAGGGCAAGGCATGAATGACGCGACCTTAACGCGTATCGCAGAGGCGCTAGAGCGGATCGCTCCAGCGCCTTTGGCCGCTCCCGACTTTGCCGCTGCACAAGGGTTCGTTTGGCACACCAGCCCAGATCGGCTCGAACCAGTGACCAAGGTGTCGCGGGTTGATGTTTCGCTCCTCGTTGGGGTGAACAGATCGCGTGACACGTTGATGGCTAATACCGAACAGTTTGCCCGTGGGATGCCCGCAAACAACGCCCTTTTGTGGGGTGCGCGGGGCATGGGGAAATCCAGTCTGGTTAAGGCCGTACATGGCAAGCTGGGGGAAACCTATCCCGACCTCAAACTGATCGAGATCCAGCGCGAGGACCTTCCGTCGATCACGCGGTGCCTGAACTTGCTACGTGGCCGTCCCGAACGCTTTGTGCTGTTCTGTGACGACCTATCGTTCAGCAATGATGACGCGCATTACAAATCGCTTAAGGCGGTGTTGGATGGCGGGATTGAGGGGCGTCCCGACAACGTGGTCCTCTATGCTACGTCGAACCGTCGCCACCTTATGCCGCGCGATATGATCGAAAACGAACGCTCCACCGCGATCAACCCTGCGGAAGCGGTCGAAGAGAAAGTTTCGCTCTCGGATCGATTTGGTCTGTGGCTCGGGTTCCATCCGTGTTCGCAGGACGACTACCTAAATATGATCCGTGGATATTGCGCGTCTTATGGCGTTGAGATCGACGAAGAGACGCTCTGGGCCGAAGCCATCGAATGGCAAGCGACCCGAGGGAGCCGGTCTGGCCGCGTAGCGTGGCAGTATTTCACGGACCTTGCTGGGCGCAAGGGCGTGACACTTTGACGAAAACGGGCGGGGAATTCCCCGCCCGTTTTGTATTCTGATGTTGTGACCTGACTAGGGCAGGTAATCTTCGGGGTTTGCCGATTTCATCCCCGACAGGCGCACCTCAAAGTGGACGACCGCAGGGTTCGTAGCCTTAACCACACCGATTTTCTGGCCCTGACGGACGCTTGCGCCCTCAGCCACGGTCAAACCGTCGAGGTTGGTGTAAACGGTCAACAGATCGGTCGCGTGACGGATCACCACAATCGCAACACCGTTGGTATCACGGGTGATGGCGGCCACGGTGCCAGCGGCAGCAGCGACCACTTCGTCGCCCGCGCTCGCTGCGATGTCGATGCCTTCGTTGCTGCCAGCTGAGTAGGCACGCACGATATTACCGCGCACTGGGTAGATCAGCGGAGCATTCGGGTTCGCTGCTGGCGCTGGTGTGCCGAGGTCTGGCGCAGCCACAGGGGCCACAGTTGCAGTCGCTGCGGGTGTTGTTGTCTCGGTCGGGAGCGGCGTTGCAGCCGACGGCGGAACTGGCGTCTGTGTGCCTTCGCCCGGTGCGCTTTCTGGTTCCGTGATGAGCGTCACGCCGCTTTGTGGGATCAAGAGCGACTGACCTTCGCGAACCGAGAGGTCAGAGCCTAGACCGTTCCATTCGGCCAAGGTCCGCACGGGCAGGTTATAGAGACGTGCGATAGAGTAGGCGGTCTCATTCGGGCGCACGGTGTGGCGCAGCGGTTCAACGCCGTCCATGATGGTTGCGGTTTGAGGCGCGGCAGCGGCTGGCGCGGTCGAGGTGGCTTGCGGACCTGCGCGGTCAATCGCGGCGGCGGCAAGAGTTGTCACATCAACCTCGGTCGGCTGGATCGGACCAGAAACAACAGCGCCGGTGGCAGCCGACGGTTCAGCCACGCGGTTCGGCAGGAGCAGAACAGCACCTTGGTTCAATGAGGTATCAACGCTGAGCGCGTTGGCACGTGCCAGCTCTGCCGCGTTGATGTCCAGACGTTGGGCCACGGTTGTGACGGTATCGCCGCGAATTGCCACGACAACCTGATAGTTCGGGTACGAAATCACACCGCGATTATCGGGCTCTGGACGCGGCGGCAGGTTGCGTGCGGCATTCGTGGTATCGAGCGTGTTGCCGCCCAAGTCCCGCATGTCCAAATCGAAATTCTCAAAGGTGTCTGCGCAGCCCGCCAATAGCGTCAGGGCGGCACCTGTGAACAGCGCAGCGCGCAGGGAATTTGCCTTGATCATCACTCGATCCTCGTCTCTCTCGCTCTGTTGATCAGAGCTGTTTAGGTCAGTCGCCCAACCCCTCTACCAGAGGGACAAAGCGGACAGGGCGCAATTCGTCGTAGTCAAATCCGTCCTCAGTGCGGGTGACACGGATCAGGCTCTGAACCGCATCGGATTGCCCCACTGGCAATACCATAATACCGCCAACACGCAATTGCGCCAAGAGCGGACCGGGCGGGTCTTCGGCGGCTGCGGTCACGAGAATGCGATCAAACGGGGCCTGATCGGGCAAACCAAAGCTGCCATCCCCCACAAAAGGGATCACATTTGTCAGGTCGAGCCGTTCAAAAATCGCCTTCGCGTCCGTCACAAGGCGACGATAACGGTCGATGGTATAGACGCGGCGGGCGAGGTGGCTGAGGATCGCGGCTTGATACCCAGAGCCTGTGCCGACCTCTAAAACCTTATCGCGGTTGGTGACATTGAGCGCCTGCGTCATGATGCCAACAACCGACGGCTGGCTGATCGTTTGACCCGACGCGATCGGCAGCGGCATGTCCTCATAGGCGCGGTCAGCAAAGATGCCTTTGACGAACATCGCACGGTCGACCCGTTCCATCGCCGTGAGCACACGTGCGTCCGTCACGCCCTTTGATCGTAGGGCGTAGAGGAACTGCATCTTGGCTTCGGCGTCAAAGGTCACTCTAGCGCATCCCGCAGTTGGGCGAGGGTCGCGTGATCTGTGAGGTCCGCGCGCATCGGCGTCACGCTGATGTAGCCATCAAGGTTCAGGGTCACGTCCGTGTCGGGCAGGGTGCGAACCCGTTGATCGCCCCCTTTGACCCAAAGGAACTTGCGGCCCGAAGGCGATTGATGCGGCTCGACGGTAAAGGTGGTGCCACGGCGGAAGCCCTGTGCGCCAACCCTGATCCCTTGAACGTCGGCAGCGGCGACGGGAGGGAAGTTCACGTTGTAGAACAGGCGATAATCTTCTTCACCCCAGAGACCGTTTTTCAGCAAACGCCGCACAACGTCGGCAGCGTGCTGGGCTGCGGCCTCGAACGGTTGATCGAGGTCGGCATTAGCAGGGCCAAAGAACTGCGACATTGCGATGGCAGGGACCCCCTGAAGTGAGGCCTCAATCGTGGCGCCGATGGTGCCCGAATACATGACGTTTTCGCCGGCGTTGTTGCCACGGTTCACACCAGAGAGCACGAGATCAGGTTTGTTGTCTGCCATAACGTCGTAGAGCCCCGCCAGAACACAGTCCGCAGGCGATCCTTCGGCGGCGAAACGGCGATCACCGAGTTGCGCAATCATCGTCGGGTGCGTGTAGCTGATGCAATGCCCCACGCCAGACTGTTCAAAGGCGGGCGCGACGGTCCAGACCTCACCATCGGGGCCAGCAACCTCTTGTGCGATTGCGTGGAGCACCTTTAGGCCCGGTGCGTTGATCCCGTCATCGTTGGTAATAAGAATGCGCATGCTCACCTCTTTTGCTGACTTTCCTAAGCAGTTGAAGGCAAAGCGGCAAGCATTGTCAGACCTGTTTTACGATAGGATTTCTGGCAGGAGACGCGCGGCCTCTTCGCGGATGTCGGTCAGGGGCGCGCGGTCTTCACCCGGGAAGAAGCGTGCGCGGACGGCTGTCGGCATCGGGCGCGGGGTCAAAATCTTGACCATCGGGCCGATTTTCGCGGTTTCAGTCTGCCAGCTGCGCGCCATTGCGATCTGTGCGGCCTTGGATGCGCCATAGGCGCCAAAGAATGCCTCGCCGGCGCGCGGGTCATCAAAGAACACTGCGCGGCCCGTCGTGCCCAAAAGAGGCGCCACATAGCTGATCAAGCGCTGGGTTGCTTTGACGTTGGTGAGGAATGCCTTGTCGTAGTCTTTTTCCGGCATGTCGGGCGCAGGTGACAGAGGCGGGGAGAAGATCGCGGAATGGACCCAGAGGTCCAGTTTGCCCCAGCGATCATAGACCGAACGACAGAGCTGCTGCATCGCGGCCTCAACTGTGATGTCCATCGGTGCAAGCGACGCTTCACCACCCTTGGCCTGAATGCGATCATCCAGTTCCTCAAGTGCGCCAGTGGTTTTACCCACGGCGATAATGTGGTGCGTTTCGGCAAGCTGTTCGGCCAAGGCAGAGCCAAGTCCGCGCGAAGCGCCGGTGATCAAAGCGGTGGGGCGTGTATCTTGCGTCATAGGCTCCATTTCGCACCTTGTTGCGTTTGGTGCAAGTGGGCTGTGATGCGGCGCTTTGGTCGAGTCAGTTCATCATCTGCAGGACAAGCTGCCCGTCCATTCCGGTGAGGATCACCGACTGTTCATCAATCGCAGTAATGCGGCCCGACAGCGTCGTGTCGCCCACCGAAACAAGGCGGACATAGCCGATCCCGTTTCGCAGGATCGCTTGGGTGCCATCAGGTTTCACAATCGTGCCAATGAGTGCCATTTGATCGAGTGGCAGCACATCGACGACCGTTGCCGCCTGCGCGACAACGTTGTTGGTCATGCTCGTCATTTTCGGTCCATTACCCGTGAGTGGTAGGACCGAGGTGGCATGTGGAAAACAGTAAAAAAACCCCTCCTTGCACGGAAGGATAGGAGCCATAGGCGGGGAACTGCCAGTTCCTTGATTTCGATATATTCAAAAGAAATAAGGGCCGCCACATTGGGCGACCCTGAACTTGCACGACCGTGCAAGGTGATTTCCGAACGGTTAAGTCAGCTTAGGACTTCAGTTCGAATCCCTTGGCGATCATATCGGTCGGTTTGATCGGATATTCGCCCGAGAAACACGCGTCGCAGAACTGCGGGCAGGCGTTGTTGCGGCCCTCTACGTGACCCGCTGCGCGGTAAAGACCGTCGAGCGAGATAAACCGCAGACTGTCGACACCGAGGTGGTCACGCATTTCGTCTTCGGTCATGGTCGCCGCGATCAGTTTTTCACGCTGCGGGGTGTCCACACCGTAGAAGCACGGCCAGGCGGTGGGCGGGGAAGCGATGCGGAAGTGCACCTCTGCCGCGCCAGCATCGAGGAGCATATCCTTGATCTTGCGGGTCGTGGTGCCGCGCACAACCGAGTCGTCCACAAGGATGATCCGTTTGCCAGCAATCAGCGCACGGTTCACGTTCAGTTTGAGACGCACACCCATGTTACGGATCGCATCGGTGGGCTCAATAAAGGTGCGGCCCATGTATTGGTTACGGATGATGCCCATGCCGTAGGGAATGCCGCTTTCGTGGCTGAAACCAATCGCGGCAGGGGTGCCCGAATCTGGCACTGGGCAAACGAGGTCTGCATCTACAGGTGCTTCACGGGCAAGTTCGACACCGATCTGGCGGCGGGTCTCATAGACCGAACGACCGGAGAGGATCGAGTCAGGACGTGAGAAGTACACCTGTTCAAAGATACAGAAGCGCGGTTCTTGACGACGGAAGGGAAAGTGGCTCTGCACGCCGTCTTTTGCCGAAATGACGACCATCTCACCCGGTTCGATTTCACGGACGAATTCGGCGCCGATGATGTCGAGCGCACAGGTTTCAGACGACAGCGCCCAGCCATCACCGATTTTGCCCAAGACCAGCGGACGCACGCCCAGCGGGTCACGAACGCCCATCAGTTTGGTGCGGGTCATTGCGACGACTGAAAACGCGCCTTCAGCTTTGCGAAGCGCTTCTTCCATGCGGTCAGGAATGTTGCGGCCCATCGAACGCGCCATCAGGTGGATGATGCATTCTGAGTCCGACGACGATTGGAAGATCGCACCGCGATCAATCAAGTCGCGGCGAAGTGCTGCCGCGTTGGTCAGGTTGCCGTTGTGCGCAATCGCAGCACCGCCCATCGAGAATTCGCCAAAGAACGGCTGAACGTCGCGGATCGCGGTCTGACCTTTGTTGCCAGCGGTCGAATAACGGACGTGACCGATACCGATATTGCCTGGCAGCGTCTGAAGCAGCTCTGCGCTGGTAAAGTTATCGCGGACATAGCCCATACGACGTGCAGAGTTAAAACCGTGCTCTGCATCGTGCACCACGATCCCGCCAGCCTCTTGGCCGCGGTGTTGCAGGGCGTGGAGGCCAAGGGCGACAAAGTTGGCCGCATCGGCAACGCCGACAACGCCGAAAATCCCGCACTCCTCCTTTAGCTTGTCATCGTCAAAGGGGTGGGCGAGGGGCATCGTTCTGGACACGAGTGTTTGCTCCGAATCCGATATGGGAAGGGTTCGCCCCCTGATAAGCGTTCAGGGGGCCAGTGTCACGAAACTATCATACACTTTATGCGACGATAATTTATTCGCAGGTTCCGAGAAGGTCGTTGTAGTGGCTGGTCAGCCAACCCAAGGCTGCTTCGGGGTCTTGATCTTCGATCTGACCCGTCAGGTTGTTAAAGATTTTGGCCGAACGGCTGTCATCCACAATCGCCATGCCCTGCGAGGCAAGGATCGTGTTGTACAGAAAGAACGCGACTGCAATCAGGATGATCCCGCGGACCACGCCAAAGAGGAACCCGCCCGCCTGATCAAACGCGTCCAAAGCGGTGTTGCGCACCAGCGACGACAAGAGCGGCGTGAAGATCGAGAAAATCGCCAGAGCGATCGCAAAAACGACGGCAAATCCGACGATGAGTTGCAATTCACAGCTGCTATCGATCAGGCCGCCGATCACCGGAAGGTTGCCGACAAAGACACCAGCGGGCGAGGCAAAGTTGAAAGCAACAATCGCAGCGGCAATCCAGCCGAGGATCGACAGCGCTTCGCGGACGATGCCACGGCTATAGGCCAAGAGGGCCGAAACTACGATGACGATGGCAACAATGCCGTCGATAATGGTGAAACCGTCCATTTTGTCCCCTATACCGTCCCGTCTCGCGGGCCGAAAATGTCGTTCACGAAGCCAGCGAGGTCCTGCATCTGTTTCAGGTCCATCTCTGGTGCCGCTGCTCTTTTGGATAGGTGCGGCAGAATTGCCGACGTGAAACCAAGTTTTTGCGCTTCTTTCAACCGATTTTCGGCCTGAACCACCTGTCTGATGCTACCAGAGAGGCTAATCTCGCCAAAGATGACACAGTCTGACGGCAGCGCGGCATCTTCTCGGGCTGAAATGAGGGCTGCCGCGACCGCGAGATCGGCGGCTGGTTCTGTGATCCGCATTCCGCCCGCGACGTTCAGATAGACATCGAGCCCCGCAAAAGCGATCCCGCACCGCGATTCCAATACCGCGAGGATCATGCCCAAACGTCCCCCATCCCAGCCGACGACCGACCGACGGGGTTGCGGTGTGGGCGAGGGCGCAACGAGCGCTTGGATCTCGCAGAGCATGGGGCGCGACCCCTCAACGCCCGCGAAAACAACCGACCCAGGGGTAGGTTTGCCACGCTCGGAGAGGAACAAAGCGCTGGGGTTCTTCACCTCAACCAGTCCTTTTCCGGTCATTTCGAAAACGCCAATCTCGGACGCGGGACCGAAGCGGTTTTTCACAGCCCGCAAGATACGGAACTGATGGCCGCGCTCGCCTTCGAAATAGAGGACCGTATCGACCATATGTTCGACAACACGCGGACCCGCGAGAGCACCTTCCTTGGTGACGTGCCCCACGAGGATCGTCGCGATCCCGCTCTTTTTCGAGAAGGTCACAATTTCATGCGCCGAGGCCCGCACCTGACTGACCGACCCCGGTGCGCTGTCGACGGTATCGGCCCACATGGTTTGGATCGAGTCGATGATCACCAGATCGGGCTGTTCGGCCTCAAGCGTGGTGAGGATATCGCGCAGGTTTGTCTCGGACGCGAGTTTGACAGGGCTTTTCTCTAGTCCCAAACGCCGTGCGCGCATCTGGACCTGAGCGGCAGATTCCTCGCCCGAGATATATACGACCTTTAAGCCATTACGGGCAAAACGTGCGGCGGCTTGAAGGAGCAGAGTCGATTTCCCGATCCCCGGATCACCGCCAACCAAAATCGCCGATGCCTTAACCAAACCGCCCCCAAGCACACGGTCCAACTCTGCCACGCCTGCCTCAGTGCGGGGCGGTTCGGCCTCTTGGGCGGCAAGATCGGTGAGGGCAATGGTTTGACCACGACGGCCAGAGAGGCTCTTGCTCCCGTGGCTGGTGGCCAGTGGTTTCTGTTCGCTGATCGTGTTCCACGCACCGCATGCGTCACAACGGCCAGACCATTTTGTGGAACTCGCGCCGCAATCGGAACAGATGAAGTTGGGTTCTTTTGCCATGCTCGCCTTGTCCCTTATTCGACCCGTCACAGCAACGGAAAAGTCAGTCTTTGTGCGGGGCGAGGGCGATCAAAACTGAGGCGATCACACAGCCCGAAAACAGATAGAGCCCCCAAGCGGTTTCCAATCGCCCGACGCCCACGCCTTTGACGATCACCACGTAAAGCGCCAGCAGAAAAACGTCTGCCATGGCCAGTTTGCCGAGCCACATCAGGACAGGTTTGACGCGGGAGTCGAGCAAACCGAAGTGCACCAGCGCCATTCCAATGGTTTTTAGATATGGGGCGAAAATGGCGAGGACGGTCACTAATAGCGCCAGATAGACATCTGTTTCCCAGAGGCTTTGTAGACCCGACACGACCGAGATTTCATGCGTTCCAAACAGCGGCAAAAGGCCAGCCCGCATCAAAGGCGCAAACCACGCCAGCGGGAATAGAACCAACAGGCACAGGTTGGCGAATTTGATGAGAAAACTGGAGCGAAAAACTGTCATATCCGATGAAGTGGCCAGAGCGCCCCAATTTGGCAAGCGTTATTCTGCCGCGGGCTTGGCCGTTATTGGGACGACATTGGTTTCAGGTTCTTCAATTTCTTCCTGCTCGAACCCATAACCGAGGGTCGGCAGCACGGCCTGAAGTTTATCGTCGAGACGGGCCAACTGGTTGGCAATCACACTCTCTTCGGTATCGAGTTGCTGTGCCCATTTTTCGATTTCCTGACAGGTGTGCAGGGCCTCGATGATCTGGCGTTGTTGTCGTTCAACTTCTTCCTGACGCTGGCGCAGGAAGGTCCGTGCATGGGCGACTTTTTCGTCGGAATAGATATCAGCCAGACCTCTGGACCTCTCGCTCATTTGTGCGGCGACAGTCAAAATATCGCTCTCCAGATCAGAAAGGTCAGGGTGGTCGCGCATGAATTGGATACGTTCGCGCACGGCATCAAATTCTGACGACAGGGTAAATACGCCCTCACGGTCGGCGGAATGGCAGCGGTGATAGGCGCGTGCAACGTCGTCCATATTGATCCGAAAATTCCGGTGCGACTTCTCCAGCGCCATGATGCGGCCATTGGCGGGGGCAAAGAACATCATCGAAAAGAAGAACATCGTGACGGCCAGCTGGATATACATGCCAGCGTTTTCGACCTGAATATCGCCGAACGCCACGGACGCGCTGAGCCAAGGCGCAAGGTCGAAAGCGCACATCACTGTGTAGCCGACCACGAAAGCGGACATTAGAACCAAAAACAGAAATGAAAACGCATGAAATGTGCGGACAAATAAGCCCGACGCAGCCGTAAAATTCATAACTCGGCTTCCCCAAAAACCTCGTTGCTCTATACCTTAAAGGATAGGTTAATTCACCCATGTGGGCGAAGGATTTTGTCGAGAAATGGGCAAAATCGATTGGATTGCTGGATAATCACGTTATGGTTGCGTGATTGTTTCCGTTTCTCGCATAGTTTGCAGCATAGCCGCGAAACACTATTCAATTCAGCGAGAAGCTGTTTCCAAACAGACCGATCATCTGGCGTCCGATTCGATCAGCGCAGGGTTTCGATGGGACCTGTCGCGCGACCGTGGATGAACTGATCGACATAAGGATCGTTGCTGTGATCAAGATCGGCAATCGGACCTTCCCAGCGGATTTTACCCCGATGTAGCATCGCGACCCGATCCGAAATTGCCCGAACGCTGGTCATGTCGTGGGTGATGGTGATCGCTGTCGCGCCCATCTCGACGACAATTTCGCGGATCAAATCATTGATTACGCCCGACATAATCGGATCGAGGCCCGTGGTTGGTTCGTCGAAAAAGATGATCTCTGGCGAGGCAGCAATCGCCCGCGCAAGGCTGACCCGTTTTTGCATCCCGCCCGATAGTTCCGCAGGCAAGCGATCCGCAACATCAGGGCCGAGCCCCACGCGGCGAAGTTTTTCGATGGCAATCTCGCGGGCCTCGGACTTGGGGCGTTTCAACGCGCCGCGCATCAGGCGGAAAGCAACGTTTTGCCAGACGGGGAGGCTGTCGAACAACGCGCCGCCCTGAAACAACATCCCGAACCGTGCGAGAAATGCATCACGCGGTTGGCGGGTGACATCGACGCCGTCGACTTCGATCATGCCGCTGTCTGGTGTCACAAGGCCAAGAACGGATTTGATCAGGACGGACTTCCCCGTGCCCGATCCGCCGATGACGACCATCGATTGACCCTTGGGCACGTGCAGATCAACGCCACGCAGGACGTCGTTGCTGCCAAAAGATTTATGAACGTCAGTGAGCCGGATCATGCGGAAAAGAAGGCCTGTGTGAGAAGGAAGTTCGCAGCGAGGATCAAAATCGCCGCCGCAACAACAGAGGTTTTCGTGGCGCTGCCCACGCCTTGGGCGCCGCGACCAGAGTTCATACCGTAGTAGCAGCCCATCAAAGCGGCAATGAAACCGAACACGCCACCTTTGATCAAGGATGAGAAAATGTCCATGAATTCAAGGAAGTCGGCGGTGTTCTTGATATATGTCGAGGCGTTGAACCCCAGCGTTTCGGTGGCGACCAGATAGCCCCCAAGAATGCCGATAGTATCGCCGATCCCCACCAGAACAGGCATGACGAGTGTCGCAGCCAGAACGCGCGGCAGGGTCAAATACTTCATCGGGTTCGTCGAGAGCGTAACCAGCGCGTCGATCTGTTCGGTCACCCGCATTGTTGCGATTTCAGCGGCAACGGACGATGTGACCCGCGCGGCGATCATCAGACCAACCAACACCGGACCCAATTCGCGGACCATCCCGATGGCAACGATCTGGGGCACGACGGCTTCGGCGCTGAACCGTGCTCCACCTGCGTAAATCTGGAGCGCGAGGGCGCCGCCTGTGAATAGGGCGGTCAGGCCCACAACGGGAAGGGAATAGAACCCGATCTGGATCAGGGCCGTAGCCAATTCACGCGGATAGAACGGTGGCCGTACGAGGTGGCTGATCGTTTCCCCCGCGAACAAAGCCAGCCGACCGACAAAGGCCAAAGCCCCTAGAACAGCACGACCGAGGGCGGCAATCGGATTTTTCACGATAGATAGGTCCGCTTGTAACGGCCCCCCAGCGAGGTCAAGATTTCATACCCGATGGTGCCCGCAATATCGGCAAGGTCATCGACGGTCTGTTGCGGGCACAGGAGGCTAAGCGCCTCTGGTGTCTCATCAAGGTCCGTGACATCGACGGTGATCAGGTCCATCGACACGCGCCCGACGATGGGACACGGGATCGAACCCGCCCATAGCTTTGTGTTCTTATTCGACAGCGACCGCAGGATGCCATCAGCATAACCACCTGACACAGTTGCGATTTTGCTGTCACGGGCGGCTTGCCAAGAATTGCCGTAACCGACGACTTCGCCTTCGGTCAGGTCGCGGATCTGGATAACAGGCAGGTCGAGTTTGACCACGGGGGACGCATCGGTGAACGGTAGGCCGCCATACATCCCGATCCCTGGGCGCGTGACGTCAAAATGATAGTCCTTGCCCAGCAGAATACCGCCCGTAGCCGAGAGTGAGCGCGGCACATTCACGCCGTCCGTCATCTTGCGGAAGGTTTCCAGCTGGTAGGCGTTCATTGGGTGATCTGGTTCATCGGCGCAGGCCAGATGGCTCATGATCAGGGCAGGGGATTGCGCCATCACGATAGATGCTACGGCAGACCATTCCGACCACTCCATCCCCAGACGGTTCATGCCCGTGTCGAGCTGGACGCCAAAGGCCTTACCTGGGAGAGATTCAAACTGGCGTGTCAATTGGTCGAGCGAGTTGATCATCGGGATCAGATCAAGCTGAAGGATCGCGTCGGTGTCGCCGGCCATATGCCCGCCGAACACGTGGATCAGCGCATCGAGGCCAACGGCCTGACGGACCTTTGCGCCTTCTTCGACAGAGGCGACAAAGAACCGATTTGCACCTGCAGCCTTGAGCGCGGCGGCAACGCGGTCGGACGAAAGCCCGTAGCCGTCTGCTTTGACGACTGCGCCCGCTTCGGCGTCAGACATCGCTGCCAAGGCACGCCAGTTCGAAACCAGCGCATTCAGATCAATATGTAGAAAACCAGTAGCCATGGGCGTCTTGTGCTGCGCCGTTGCCCGCAGGGCAAGGGAAAAATCAGTAACCGTCCTCTGCGCCTTGCTGCCAAGGTTTGACGAGGTTGCCAAAGCGGGTGAAGCGACCTTCGAACGACAGGTCAACGGTACCAATCGGACCGTGACGCTGTTTGCCGATGATGACCTCGGCTTTGCCGTGCAGACGGTTCATCCGATCCTGCCATTCGGCAAAGTTCGGGCTATCCTCGGACGGTTTTTCACGTTCGACGTAATATTCTTCGCGGAATACGAACATAACAACGTCGGCGTCCTGCTCGATCGACCCCGATTCACGAAGGTCGGACAGCTGTGGGCGTTTATCGTCGCGGCTCTCGACGGTACGGCTGAGCTGGGACAGGGCGACCACGGGGATTTGCAGTTCTTTCGCAATCGCCTTGAGGCCCATCGAAATCTCACCGATTTCTTGAACGCGGTTGTCGCCACGACCTGTGCCGCGCAGAAGCTGAAGGTAGTCGACGATCAGAACGTCGAGGCCATGCTGGCGTTTCAGGCGACGCGCCCGCGCAGCGACCTGTGAAATCGGCAGAGCAGGGGTGTCGTCGATGAACAGTGGGCAGCTTTCCAGCGCTTTTGCAGCCTCAACAAATCGACGAAATTCCTGTTCGGTCATGTCACCGCGACGGATTTGTTCGGATGGAACCTCGGACGCCTCGGACAAAATACGCGCAGCGAGCTGTTCTGCACTCATCTCGAGACTAAAGAAACCCACAACTCCGCCTTCAATCGCGCCCTCTGACCCGTCAGGTTTGCGACCTTTTTTGTAGGCCTTTGCGATGTTGAACGCGACGTTGGTCGCGAGCGAGGTTTTACCCATCGACGGACGACCCGCGAGGATCAAAAGGTCGGATGGGTGCAGACCGCCGAGTTTTTTGTCCAGATCAATCAGACCCGTCGAAATGCCCGACAGACCACCATCACGCTGATAAGCTGCGTTCGCGGTGTTCAGGGCTTCGGTCACGGCCTTTACGAAAGAGGTAAAGCCGCCCTCGGAGTTGCCCTTTTCCGCCAAGGAATAGAGCGCCTGTTCTGCCATCACGATTTGTTCGTTGGCCTCTGTGCCGACTTCAACCTTCGTCGCGCGGTCCGCGATGTCTTTGCCGACCTTGATCAACTCGCGGCGCACGGCGAGGTCATGGATCAACTGCGCATAGTCCCGTGCCGCAAAGGCCGAGATCGCAGAGCCCGCAAGTTTGACGAGGTAGGCAGGGCCGCCCAGTTCCTGCAGACCAGCATCGTCCTTGAGGTAGGTTTTCAGCGTAACAGGCGAGGCGAGCGCGTTCATCGAAATCCGCGCTTTTGCGGTTTCGAAGATGCGGCGGTGCACTGGATCGTAGAAGTGATCTTCGGTGATCACGGCTGCGATTTTGTCAAAGATTTCGTTGTTCGTCAGGATCGCGCCGAGAAGCTGTTGCTCAGCCTCAATCGAATGCGGGATTGGGTCTTCTGCTGCCGCTTCGACCCCTGTTGCGTTGAATGCTGTAAGTTCGTTCATTTTTATTGCACCCAAACTGCCCTGAAACCTGGTCCAAGTGTGATAGCCAATTCGGCCGTGAAGGGCAAAATGTATAACCCTGTGGATGGCCTGTGGGTATCCTTGGTGGATACTCTATCTGGTTGGGGCGAAAATAGCGACACCCATATCTGGATAGCAAAAGGGCGGCAGTTTCCTGCCGCCCTCTAAATAATTAGGCGCGTGCCGCAGCCCAGCCCGCTGGATCGCGCAGATACGACTCGACCTCGGAGAGGGTGTTTGCGTCAAACGCACCGCGTTCTTTCGCCACTTCGAGGACGTCCCACCATGTGCAGAGGTGGATCAGTTGAACGCCGTGATCGCCGAGCGTTTTCTCAACACCTTCAAAGATGCCGTAGTAGAAAATGACGGCAGTCGCGGAACAGGTCGCACCTGTGTCACGGATCGCATCAACGAACGACAGTTTAGAGCCGCCGTCAGTAGTCAGGTCTTCAACCAAGAGAACGCGCTGGCCTTCGGTCATCGCACCTTCGATGCGGGCATTGCGGCCATAACCTTTGGGCTTTTTGCGAACGTAGGTCATCGGCAGTGCCAGACGTTCAGCCACCAGCGCTGCAAAGGGGATACCTGCGGTTTCACCGCCAGCAATGTTGTCGAAGGCTTCAAAGCCCGCTTCGCGCATGATCGAAACAGAGAGGAAATCCATCAAAGTCGAACGGATGCGTGGGAAAGAGATCAGCTTGCGGCAGTCGATATAAGTCGGGGCCTTCTTGCCAGAAGCGTGGGTGAACGGCTCTTCTGCGTTAAAGTGGATTGCGCCGATTTCCAGCAGCATTCCAGCGCTGAGTTTCGCCATTTCGGCTTTGGTCGGATAGGAAGAGGGGATCATCGCACGTCCTTATTGGTTTTGTAGGTTTTACCGGAGGTCCGGTTTTTAGGCCTCAACACGCCAGTGTAGCGGGAAGCCGGCATCAAATACGGTGACTGGACCGGCGCCTGTCTCAATGCGGTCCGGATAGGCGACCGGTTCCCCTTTGACGAGGGTAATGGTCTCTTCGTTCACAGGGAGGCCATAGAATTTCGGTCCGTTCTTGGACGCGAAGGCCTCTAGGTTTTTCAGCTTGCCCGCGGCCTCAAACACTTCTGCCAGACAAGACATGGTGTTCGGTGCGGTAAAGCAACCAGCGCAACCACAGGCCTGTAGTTTTGCGGGGTCCGTGTGCGGTGCCGAATCCGTTCCGAGGAAGAACCGTTCATCGCCAGAGGTCGCAGCCTCAACCAGTGCAATGCGGTGTTGTTCACGCTTTGCCACGGGAAGGCAGTAGTAATGCGGTTTGATCCCGCCCGCGAGGATGTGGTTGCGGTTGATAATCAGGTGGTGCGTGGTGATCGTCGCGCCGAGGTTCTTATGGTGGTCCCGGACATAGTCCACCGCGTCTTGGGTGGTGACGTGTTCCATTACGACGCGCAGATCGGGCACTTTCTTGCGGATGGGGTGCAGAACGCGATCAATGAACACAGCTTCGCGGTCGAAAATGTCGATGTCGCTGTCGGTGACTTCGCCATGAACGCAGAGCGGCATACCGATCTCTGCCATCTTTTCGAGCACGGGACGGACCTTATCAAAGTCGCGCACACCCGAGGCGGAGTTGGTCGTCGCACCCGCAGGGTAGAGCTTGACCGAGGTTGCGATGCCAGCGGCATGTGCTGCTGCAACATCCTCTGGATCGGTTTCTTCGGTGAGGTAGAGAACCATCAGAGGCTGGAACGACATGCCCTCAGGCAATGCCGCCATGATCCGCTCGCGGTAGGCTGCGGCCTGCGCACCAGTCACAACAGGAGGCACGAGGTTCGGCATCACAATCGCGCGGCCGAAATGCGCAGCGGTATGCGGGAGAACGCCCTCAAGCATCGCACCGTCACGAAGGTGAAGGTGCCAGTCATCGGGGCGGCGGATGGTCAGGCGGGTGAGGGCTGTATCGGTCATGGGCTGTCTTTACACCTTTGTCCCGCACCGCGCCATAGGGGGATAAAGGCTTTTCGGGCCGAAAAATGCCTCTGCGACCAAGGCATGACTTGACGCCTCGTGTCAGCGGTGCAGCATACCCCAAACGGAGGAAACTATGCAGATCGACAGTATCGACGACGTCCAGACGATTCTGGCCGGTCAGGACTACGTATGCGGCCGCGCCTTAGCGACGGTGGTGTTCTTATCCCTGAAACTCGGCCGTCCGCTCTTTCTCGAAGGTGAGGCAGGCACGGGTAAAACCGAAATCGCTAAAGCGATCGCTGCGTCTCTTGGCCGTAAATTGATCCGTCTTCAATGCTACGAAGGTCTGGACGCGGCCTCTGCGGTGTATGAATGGAACTTTGCCGAACAGATGATCGCGATCCGCACGGCAGAAGCGACAGGCGGGGCCGATCGGTCGGAACTGAAATCCGAACTCTTTACCGAGGAATACCTGATTGAACGTCCGCTCTTGCAAGCGATGCGTCCCCAAGAGGGCGGCGCGCCTGTTCTATTGATCGACGAAATCGACCGCACAGATGAACCGTTCGAGGCGTTTCTACTAGAGGCGCTCTCTGATTTTCAGGTGACGGTGCCCGAACTCGGCACGATTAAAGCCCCCGAACCGCCCATTGTGATCCTGACCTCGAACCGCACGCGCGAGGTTCACGACGCATTGAAGCGGCGCTGCCTCTACCACTGGGTCGATTATCCGACCTTTGATCGAGAGTTGGAAATCCTCAATGCCCGTGCGCCAGAAGCCCAAGAGACCCTGAGCCGTGAGGTCGTCGCCTTTGTTCAAAAGCTGCGCACCGAAGATCTGTTCAAAAAACCCGGCGTGGCAGAGACCATTGATTGGGCGAAATGTTTGCTCGCCTTGGATGTGATCGACCTGTCGCCAGAGGTGATTGCCGATACGCTGGGGGCCATCCTGAAATATCAGGACGACATTGCCCGCATAGAAGGGTCAGAGGCGCAGCGTATCCTCAAAGACGCACGTGCCGAACTCGCTCCGGCGTGATGGTCGTTCATGGCTGAATATATCCCGCTCTCTATCCCCGAAGATGGGAAGCTCGCGCAGAATATCACGCACTTTGCCCGTGCTCTGCGCAAGGCTGGGCTGCCTGTCGGCCCTGGGCGAGTGATTGACGCCATTCGGGCGGTTGAGGCTGCGGGCTTTACGGAAAAGAACGATTTCTACTGGACGCTAGAGGCATGCTTCTGTTCACGCCCCGAACATCGTGTGGTCTTTGGTCAGGTGTTCCGCCTCTATTGGCGTGATCCGCGATACCTCGAACATATGATGTCGATGATGCTGCCCTCTGTGCGTGGCGTTCAAGAAGAACGCAAAGCCAAAGCAGGGGAAAAGCGCGCGGCGGAGGCATTACTGGATGATCAAAATATCCCAATGCCGAAGGAAGAGGACGAAGAGCCGAACGAAGAGGCCTTGATCGACGTTGATGCTTCGAAAACGATTTCGACCGAGGAAAAGCTACAGTCCCTCGATTTTGAGCAGATGAGCACAGAGGAAATGGCAGAGGCGAAGCGCATCCTTGCCCGCATGACATTACCTGTGCGCCCGATTAAATCACGCAGGACCGTCGCGGGCTATGGCGATATCGCCGATTGGCGGGCCACGATGCGGCGGGCCATGCGGCAAGGCGGGGAAATCACCTCTTTTGAGACGCGCAAGAAACGTGAGCGTTATCCGAACCTCGTGGTGATCTGCGATATTTCCGGGTCCATGTCGCAATATTCGCGGGCCGTTTTGCATTTCCTTCACGCCGTATCGAACGCCAAAGGCCAAGGCTGGGCCAAGGTGCATGCATTCACCTTTGGCACGCGCCTCACCAACATCACGCGCCACCTGAAACATCGCGATGTGGATGCGGCATTGGCGGCAGCGGGGTCCGAAGCGCAGGACTGGGAAGGTGGCACGCGGATCGGTGAGTGTATCGACCGTTTCAACCGCGACTGGTCGCGGCGCGTTCTAGGGCAGGGCGCTGTGGTGCTGTTAATCACCGACGGTCTGGACCGCGACCCTGAAGGCGGCTTGGGCAAGGCGATGGAGCGACTGCATTTGTCTTCGCGGCAACTTATTTGGCTCAATCCCTTGCTCCGTTGGGAGGGATTCGCCCCCAAGGCCCGTGGAATTATGGAAATGTTGCCCCATGTTACCAGTTTCCGCGCTGGGCATAACATAGCCTCGCTTCAGGGGCTGGCGGATGCCATCGCGCGCGGCGATGATACTGGGGAAAAGGATCGCCTCATGGCGATGATGGGGAGGTAGCGGTGACCGATAAGACAGACATTCCCGCCTTGGCGCTCGACTGGCATCGGTCTGGCCGTGGCGCTGTATTGGCAACGGTGGTGGAAACTTGGGGCTCCGCGCCGCGTCCAATCGGGTCACAACTGGTCGTTGACCGTGACGGCGCGATGGAAGGCTCTGTCTCGGGCGGGTGTGTCGAAGGCGCGGTGATCACCGAGAGTTTCGACGCGATCGAAGATGGTAAGGCCCGATTGCTGGATTTTGGCGTCAGCGATGACACGGCCTTTGCCGTGGGATTGGCCTGTGGTGGGCGCATTCGTGTACTGGTCGAACCTGTCGGTGGTGAAACGTTACACGAGGACCTCTTGGCCGATCTTGTTGCCCGCCGCGCGCGGCGCGAGGCCGTGGCCTATGTCGCGGATCTGGAAACGGGGGCGCGGCGGCTGGATGGCTTTGCCCAACGTGAAGATCGGTTCCGTGGCGATAAGTCGGGCGTTGAGGAGGACGGCCAGACCTTTATTGCCATCCACAACCCGCCGCTTCGGATGATTGTGGTCGGTGCCGTGCATATCGCCCAACCTCTTGTGCAAATGGCCCGCGCCTGTGGTTATGACCCGATCTTGGTCGATCCGCGTCCTGTTTTTGGCTCCGAAGATCGCTTCCCGAATGAGGTGATTTCCGATGATTGGCCAGATGAGGCGATGGAGAAGATCGGGCTCGACCCGAGGACGGCGGTTGTCACACTGACCCATGATCCGAAGCTAGATGATCCTGCGATCCGTGCAGCGCTGGGCTCTGATGTGTTCTACCTCGGATGTCTCGGGTCCACACGCACCCATGCGAAACGGGTCGAACGGCTAAAGGCGGACGGTTTTACGGACGACCAGATTGCCAGCATCCATGCGCCGGTTGGACTGAATATCGGGGCCAAATCGCCTGCAGAGATTGCGGTCAGCATCATGGCCCAAATCACCGAAAGGCTGCGTAAAGGATGATATTCGGGCCTGTTCCTTTAGCTGACGCCCTCGGCACGATCCTCGCCCATTCCATCGCTTTGCCCAAAGGCAAATTGGCTAAGGGGCGATGGTTAACTGAGGATGACATTGCGCAGCTCGCGGCGCTGGGCATGGACGAAGTGATCGTTGCGCGGCTCGAGGCAGACGATATTCACGAGGACGAGGCAGCAACACGGCTCGCGCAGGCTTTGGTTCCTAACCCAGAGGCGCAAGGACTGCGCCTGTCTAAGGCAACGACGGGTCGTGTGAACCTCATTGCGACGGGCGCGGGTGTCGCTGAGATCAATGTGGATGCCGTGAATGCACTTAACGCGGTTCACCCCATGATCACCCTCGCCACGGTCCCTGCGTGGCATCGATGCGACCCCGATACGATGATCGGGACGGTCAAGATCATTTCCTACGGCGTGCCCGAGGATGCGCTGAACCCGGCGGTCGAAGCCGCCCGTTCCGCGATTCACATCCGTCCGCCACAGTATAAGACGGCGACGCTGATCGAGACCCGCACGACCGACGAAATCCCGTCTGATAAGGGGCGGCGTGCGACTAACGGTCGTCTGTTCCGCCTCAATATGGCGCTGACTGAACGGGTTGTGGTGCCTCATCGGACGGAGGATATTACGGCTGCGATTGCCGAGGCTTCGGGCGATGTTGTGCTGATCCTGACAGCCTCTGCGACCTCTGATCCGATGGATGTTGCGCCCTCGGCTGTGCGGTTGGCTGGTGGCAAGGTGACTCGTTTTGGGATGCCAGTGGATCCGGGAAACCTGCTGTTCCTTGGCAAAGTCGGCAATCGTCCTGTCATTGGGCTTCCTGGGTGTGCGCGATCCCCTGCGCTGAATGGGGCGGACTGGGTGCTCGAACGCGTGATATGTGGCGTACCCATCGGAGATGCCGAAATCTCGGCCATGGGGGTAGGGGGATTGCTCAAGGAAATCCCGACGCGTCCTCGCCCACGCGAAGGCTGAAACGAAAAAAGCCGCCCGAAAAGGCGGCTTTCTCATTCGATTGTCCGAAGCTTACTTCGGAAGCGGCCCGATCATCATGACCATCTGGCGGCCTTCCATTTTCGGCATGTTCTCGATCTTGCCGAATTCGGTGATGTCCGCAGCGATCTGTTCCAGCAGTTGGCGGCCCAAATCTTGGTGCGCCATTTCGCGGCCACGGAATCGCAGGGTCACTTTGACCTTGTCGCCATTGCCAAGGAACTTGAGCACGGAACGCATTTTAACGTCATAGTCGTGCTTGTCTGTACCGGGGCGGAACTTGACCTCTTTGATCTCGATGATCTTCTGCTTCTTGCGCGCTTCAGCCTCTTTCTTCTGCTGTTCATATTTGAACTTGCCGAAGTCCATGATCTTACACACGGGCGGCGTCGCGTTAGGCGATATTTCTACGAGGTCTAAACCAGCCTCTTCCGCCATTTGGAGCGCTTGCGCTGGCGTTACAACGCCGACGTTCTCTCCTTCGGCGCCGATGAGGCGGATTTCGGGGCACCGAATGCGTTCATTGATACGGGGTCCAGTGTCACGCACCGGCGGTGCGTTATGAGGTCTGCGGGCTATGGCCTTAGTCCTTTCGGCGGTTGTAATTTGGCACGCAACCTAGTCTTGGCTGCGATTTTCCGCAACCCGCAAATGCGTTTGCCACAAGGTCGTAGTAATTCAGCGCCACATGTGACTTTAAAGTTGCGTGATGTCGTGCCATTACACGCATGGGGGCCTGAGTTGGGGCCGATCTGTAGTTTGGAAGGACGATATTATGAGAGCGTTTGTTATTATTGTGGTCGCCGCGATTCTCGGCTTTTTCGGTTATGAATTTGCCGCCAACGGTCGGACACCTGTTGAAGCCGTAAAAGGTCTGGTCGGTATTGCTGCCGAAGTTGCTGATGATGCCGCTGGTGCTGCAACGGATGCAGCCGACGCCGCCGCTGAGGCCGCCACTGATGCAGTTGAATCCGCGACCGAGGCTGCAGAAGCTGCGACTGACGCTGCAACTGAAGCCGCAACTGCAGCTACTGAAGCCGCTGAGGCAGCAGCAGAGGCCGCTGCTGCCGCTGTTGAAGAAGCTGCAACCGCCGCGACTGAGGCTGCCGACGCTGCGACGACCGCTGCGACTGAAGCTGTTGATGCCGCTGCGACTGCTGCAACGGATGCGGTAGGAGGCGCGACCGAGGCTGCAACGGCTGCGGCTGATATGGCAACCACCGCCGCAACTGAGGCTGCTGACACCGCAACGACCGCTGCAACTGAGGCTGCGGACGCCGCAACTGAGGCCGTTGATGCAGCGACTGAGACTGCAGTTCAGGCTGCAACTGATGTGACCACGAGCGCAGGTAGCTTGATGGAAACCGCGACAGGTGCACTTGGCGCGCTGGACCCGTCTGCCATTCTCTCGGTCGAGAACTTTGACCCAGCCAAAGTAACCGCCCTGATTGAAGGGTCGTCGCTGTCTGATGGCATTAAGACCCAACTCGTTACTGCGGTTGAGGCTGCCGGTAATAACCCTGAGATGGTTCAAGGCGTGATTGACCAGATCAAGTCGGCGATGGGTCTGTAATTTCAGGCACATTCGGCTCTGGTCGAATTTCGATAACTTCTTGGAAACGGGGCAGTTTTTCTGCCCCGTTTTCGTTTTTTTGGTGGTCTGCGCGAAGAGTTTCATTTTTTTGTCATAGGGCGCTTGACGCGCCCCGACGCACCGCTTAGAAGCCCCACACGTTCGGTGAGATACCGAAAAGAAGATACGCGGTTGTAGCTCAGTTGGTTAGAGTACCGGCCTGTCACGCCGGGGGTCGCGGGTTCGAGCCCCGTCAACCGCGCCACTTCTTTTCAAGACCTCACAGACGCAAGTGCGCGGTTGTAGCTCAGTTGGTTAGAGTACCGGCCTGTCACGCCGGGGGTCGCGGGTTCGAGCCCCGTCAACCGCGCCACTTTCCTCCCTTTTCAGTTTTGAAAACGCAAAATGCCTTTGGCAATTTGTCGTGCTTTAATATATCACGTTTTTAAAATATATTGGAGGACGCGATGGCGTTTCTAGATACCCTGCCTTGGAACCTTGTGATTTTGGCCTGTCTGACGCTGGGCCTCGCGCCGGTTTTCCCTGAACCGCATATCTGGGAAAAGCTAAAGATGTTGGCTGCGGGCGAGTTGGCGAAGCCGATTGATTTCTTTGACTTGATTATGCACGGCGCACCGTTTGTGCTGCTCGTTGCAAAGGGGCTGCGCACAATGATGGCGAGCTCATGAAAAAGGGGGCCGAGGCCCCCTTTGTTGTGTCGTATCAGTTGGCGCGTAACTCTTCGACGATCGACGCCATCTGGTCGAGAGGCACATACCCTCGCACCAATTGGTCATCAAAGACGAACGTCGGTGTGCCGCTGATCTGCAAACGCTGCGCCAGCTCCATGTTTGCCTGCAGCACACGTGCAACCTCTGGTGATGCCATCCGCTCAAAGATTGGCGCCGCATCGAAACCGACGGTCGATGCAAGTTGCGACAGGCTGTCTTGGGTGATGTCACCACGCATATTCATCAGAGTATCGTGGACAAATTTATAAGCGTCATCGCCATGAAGCTGCTGCACGGCAATCGCGAATTGTGACGCGAGGGTCGACTGATCACCAAGGATCGGCAGTTCCTTTACGATAAAGCGGATATTACCGTCGGTTTCCAAAAGCGTCTCAACCTCTGGGAAGGCGCGTTTGCAGTAGCCGCAGCGGTAATCCATGAACTCTACCACAGTAATGTCACCGTCAGGATTGCCGCCAACCCACGAGAAACCATCGTTCTGGATCGCGTCCATATTGGTCTGGGCCATCTGCTGGTCGGCCATCGTTTCCGCTAGTGCCTGACGTTGTTCGAGAACCCCGATGGCTTCCATCAGCACTTCGGGGTTGTCGAGCAGATAGGCGCGGACTTCATCCCGAAACGCGCTGCGTTCGGTGTCGCTCATGGCCTCCAGATCGGTGGCGGCGGCTTGGGTGGCGAGACCCAAGGTCAGGGCGAGGGCGAGGCGTTTCATAGAGTTCTCCGATTTATAGTCCGGCAGAGTTGTGCATATCTGGGCGGTGGTGCCAAGGGTCCGATTGACGCGCGGCCCCTGCAAAGGCAAACAGGGGCAGAGCAGATAGACCATAAGAGGCATGACATGCGTGTTTCAAGACGCGGGGCCGTTGATCCCTTTATCGTGATGGACGTGATGGAATCCGCCCGCAAGGCCGAAGCCTCGGGGCGTCACATAATCCATATGGAGGTTGGGCAACCCGGAACGGGTGCGCCCAAAGCGGCACTGGATCGTTTGGCACGTGATATGGCTGAGGGTCCGCTGGGGTATACGGTGGCCTTGGGGATGCCAGAGTTGCGGGCGCGCATCGCGCAGCATTACGGCGATTGGTATGACCTCGATATGAACCCAGAGCGGATCGTTGTGACCGCTGGGGCGTCTGGCGCGTTCCTGCTGGCGTTCACAGCGCTCTTTGATACGGGCGACCGAGTTGGCCTCGGTGCGCCGTGCTATCCGTCCTATCGTCAGATCCTTCGGTCGTTCGATCTGAACGCGGTTGATATTCCGACCACGCTTCAGGCGCGGTTCCAACCCGTTGCGGCGGACGTCGCGGCATATGACCTCCAAGGTTTGATCGTGGCCTCGCCTGCGAACCCGACAGGCACCATGTTGGGGCAGGGTGAGTTGACCGACCTCGCTGCGGCCTGCGCGGATCGCAATGCGGCGTTCATCTCGGACGAGATTTATCACGGATTGGACTACGGCATTAAACCCGTGACCGCTGCGTCGGTGACCGATGAGGTCTATGTCATCAACTCGTTCAGCAAATATTTCAGCATGACAGGCTGGCGCGTGGGTTGGATGGTTGTGCCCGAAGACCACGTTCGGGTCGTCGAACGCATTGCCCAGAACCAATTCATTTGCCCGAGCCACGCGGCGCAACGGCTCGCGCTTTATGCGATGGATTGCAAAGATGAACTGGACGGCAATGTTGCCAGCTATGCCCGCAATCGTGAGTTGATGATTGAGGGTCTGCCCAAGGCAGGCTTTACCAAGATCGCCCCGCCTGATGGTGCATTCTACGTCTATGCTGATGTGTCTGATTACACCGATGACAGCCTGAGCTTTGCGGCAGAAGTACTTGATAAAGCTGGGGTTGCCGTGACACCCGGTCTGGATTTTGACACGGTAAATGGCAAGCACTGGCTTCGGTTCTCCTATGCTCGCTCAACCCCCGATATCGAAGAAGGGCTCCGCAGGCTCACTAAATTCATGGAGGACCGTCGGTCATGATCCGCATCGTGGGGGCAGCGGTTCTGGCATGTTTGGGCGCGGCGTCGCAGTCACAGGATTTTACAGGTCTGGCGCGGCTGGATGTGACCCATTCGGTGATCGAGGATTCGTGGGGCAAAACGACAGTCGATTTGTTCCTGTCTCAGCCTGTGCCGTGGCGTGTGTTTACGCTCGATGATCCGCGCCGACTGATTTTGGACTTTCGCGAGATTGACTGGCGAGGCGCGGACAAGGCGATCTTGGATCAATCGGACCGCGTGAGCGACCTTCGGTTTGGGGCGCTGCGGCCAGGGTGGTCGCGGATGGTGGTTGATCTGTCCGACGCCATGATCGTGAGCCAAGCAGGGATGACGGTGAATACGGTTGACGGAACGGCGCGTCTGACGGTGAACCTGTCGCCAAGTTCGGACGCGGACTATGCTGCCGCCGCAGGTGCGCCCAGCGATCCGGGTTGGGATATGCTCAACACCGTTGATCCTACTGCGCCGCCAGTCGCTGCGGTCGATGATGGTATCCTGACTGTCGTGATTGACCCCGGTCATGGGGGTATTGATCCCGGTGCCGAACGGGACGGCCTGCGTGAGGCGGACCTCATGCTGCAACTGGCTGTTGAAGTTGCGCAGACGATGAACCGGATGGAGGGGATGCGCGCTGTGCTGACCCGCCAGACGGATGTTTTCGTGCCGCTTGAGGAACGGATTTCCATTGCCCGTAGGTCTGGCGCAGATGTGCTATTGTCGCTTCATGCGGATGCTTTGGACGGGGATGAGATTACCTCGGGCGCATCGGTCTATACCCTTAGCGATCAGGCCCAAGAGGATGCGTCCTTGCGCATGGCAGAACGGCATGACCGTGGGGACCTCTTGGCTGGGTTGGATTTGACGGGCCAAGACGACACGGTCGCGACTGTGCTGATGGACCTCGCCCGCACGGAAACCGCGCCGCAGAGCGATACCTTAGCGGACGCATTGGTTCAGGCGCTGATGGATACGAATGCGCGGGTTAACAATACACCTCGACGCGAGGCGCTCTTGGCCGTTTTGAACGCGGCGGATTTCCCGTCAGCCTTGGTTGAGGTCGGGTTCCTATCGAACCCACACGACCGTGACGCTCTCCGTTCTGCCGAAGGGCGGGCACGGGTTGTTGCAGGCATCGTTCTCGCCGTTCAACGCTGGGCCAATTCCGAAGCTGCGAAAGACGCGCTTAGACGCCAGTAAACCGAGCCAGCCAAACCGTCCGATCGCCGCAGTCGGGGTCTTCGGCCTTGTGCGCGACGACGGTAAAGCCTGCTGCCTCTAGTTCGTGGCGATAACCCGCCTCGGACAGAGAGGCGTGATAGATCGGTGTGCCTTCGACCGACCCGATGGAGACGCCTTCATCAGGGCCGCTGGTGAACATCAGCGCAGCGTTGTCGGCGGCATGGGCTGAAAAGACGGCGAACATAGCGCGTTGATCTGCGGGTGAGAGGTGGAAGAAACTATCCCACGCGAGGATCGCATCATATTTCTCACCCAGATCAAGGCCACGCATATCGGCGCGAATAGAACGGGCGTTGGGCACGTTGGTTTGGAACAGGGCAATCATGCTCTCGGCCCCGTCAACGCCAGTTACAGCGATGCCACGATCAATGAGGTATTCCGCGATAGGACGCCCCGATCCGCATCCCAAGTCCAAGACACGGCGTTTCCCGCGATCATGGGGCGCAACCGCAATCATGCGGTCCAACCAGCGGCGTTCTGTCAAACGGCGGTCGCGGGACGTGGCCCAAGCAGGGCCGACTCGGTCGTAGGTGGCAAGGATGCTTTCTGGAGTGCTCATGGCGCTGATTTGGTCCGTGGATGGCCAAGGGGCAATCCCCACCGTTCAAACCTATGCGAAAGCGGCGTTTTCATGCCGAAAGTGGTGCTTGCGGTTTTGACCTGACCCGCGACCCGCCCTATAAGCGGCGCACCAACCAAAGGGGTCAAACGCGTGCTGCGATTTATCATGTCGTTCTTCGGGGCTATCTTTACGATGGTCACGCTTGGTCTTGTGATGTTCGCGCTGATGCTCGGCGCGATTTTCACATTCTATGGCCGCGATTTGCCGTCCTATGAAACACTGTCGCAATACACGCCGAAAACGATCAGCCGTGTCTATTCTGGCGAAGGTCAGATTATCGACGAATTCGCTGTAGAACGCCGTCTGTTTACCCCCTTTGATGAGATCCCGCCGCTGGTTCAGTACGCCTTTGTTTCGGCAGAAGATCAGAACTTCTTCACTCACCCTGGTTATGACATCCGCGGTATCGCGGCCGCTGCCGTTGAGGCGATCAAATCCCGTGGCGGTGAGGTGCGTGGCGCGTCGACGATCACCCAGCAGGTGATGAAGAACTTCCTCTTGTCCTCCGACCGCACGGCAGAGCGTAAAATCCGCGAACTGATCCTCGCAACGCGGATTGAGCGGGTGATGGACAAGAGCCGCATCCTCGAACTCTATCTGAACGAAATCTTCCTTGGTCAGAACTCGTATGGGGTCGCGGCTGCAGCACAGACCTATTTCAATAAACCGCTGGCGGACCTGTCTCCGGGTGAGGCGGCGTATCTTGCTGCTCTGGCACAGCGTCCGGGTAACTTGCACCCTGTGCGCCAATACGACGATGCGGTTGCACGTCGGAACTACGTTCTGCGTCGCTTGGCTGAGGATGGGTATATTACTCAGACCGTTGCAGAGGCCGAACAGGCGCTGCCCCTGCGCACTGTGCAGTCGGGCGATTACGAAAGCTTCCGTTCGCAACTTCCGCCGCGCAACTACTTTACCGATGAAATTCGTCGTCAGCTAAGCCGCAACTTCGGTGAGGACGAGTTCTTTTCGGGTGGCCTGTCGATCCGCGCGACCGTTGATCCCGACCTCCAGTCCGTTGCAGAGCAATCGCTCCAGCGGGCGTTGGAAGAATACGACCGCAATCTAGGTATCTGGAATGGCACAGGGAAAACTGTGCCCACCGATGCACTGGGGAGCGAAGACAGTTGGCGTGCTGCACTGGCCGATGTCACTGTCCCGCGCGATATCGAACTGGTGAGCCATTGGTATCCCGCTGTGGTTCTGGGCATTGAGGACCAACAATTGCGCATCGGGATCGAAGGCGTTCCGGCGTCCGACGCTGAACCGCAGGTGGTGCCGCGATCTGACATTGATTGGATTCGCGGCAATTTCTTTGACAATTTCGAAGTTGGTGACGTGGTGCATGTCCGCCGCATGACCGCTGACGCCGATGGATCGTTCATCCGCTGGACCCTTCGGCAGGTGCCCAAGGTACAGGGTGCCTTCATGGCGATGGACGTTAACACGGGCCGAGTTTTGTCGATGCAGGGCGGGTTCAGCTACCAGTCCACCGAATTGAACCGCGCGACCCAAGCCCGTCGCCAACCTGGTTCGGCCTTTAAACCCTTCGTCTATGCGGCAGCTCTCGACAGTGGCTATACGCCTGCAACCATCGTCGTCGACGCTCCGATCGAGATCAACACACCCCAAGGCCTCTGGCGTCCGCAGAACTCTTCGAACCAATTCTATGGTCCGACGCCGCTCCGCACCGGGATCGAACAATCGCGTAACCTTATGACCATTCGTCTGGCCCAAGAGGTCGGGATGGATGTGGTTGCGGAATATGCCGAACGTTTCGGCGTGTATGAGAACATGAACCAATATCTTTCGGCTTCACTCGGGTCCGAAGAAACGACGCTGTTTAAACTCGTCGCAGCCTATTCAATGTTTGCGAACGGTGGGGAGCGGGTTGAGCCGACGCTCGTCGACCGCGTTCAGGACCGTTTTGGTAACACCGTCTACCGTCACGATGCGCGCACCTGCCTCGATTGCGGTGAGGCGTCATTGCCGTCAGGGCAGGGGCCGACGATCCTGTCGAACCGTGATCGTATCATGAACGCTGTGACGGCGTATCAGCTGACCTCTATGATGGAAGGCGTGGTTAAGCGCGGCACCGCATCGAGTGTTATCAACCTGCCTGTGCCGATCGCCGGTAAAACAGGGACGACCAACGACGCCAAAGACGTTTGGTTCGTCGGCTTCTCCTCCAACATCGCGGCAGGCTGTTACATTGGTTACGACAATCCGACCCCGCTGGGCCGTGGCGCATATGGTGGTTCGATCTGTGGTCCTGTGTTCCAACGCTTTATGGAACAAGCAATCCAAGAGTTCGGTGGTGGTCGGTTTAAGGTGCCCGAGGACTGTCAGTTCATCAACATCGACCGTTTTACGGGCGCCCGTTTGCCGGAAGGTTCCGAAGGCCCGAACGTCATCGCAGAGTGTTTCCGTGTTGGTGAAGAGCCGATCTTTGGTGTGATGTTCGACGGTGGCTTTGCAATGTCAGCTGATCTTCCGCTCTTTGAAGAGGTGCAGCAGCAGACCCGCGACGTCACGACATCGGACGGTAACACCGCGACCGTTGGCCCGAATGCGTCCTTTGGGACCTTGTCGTCGGGCGGACTTTACTGACACCGACTTGCCCGTGCCGCTGGCAGGGGCTATGACGCGACCTAATCCGTCGGGGCCTGTCGCCCTGACCCTAAGACAGACGAGTTGACCCATGCGCGCCGAAACGCAGAACATTGTGAACGCCATCGAGAAATCGATCGACCTTCTTGCTCAGCGGATGGACTGGGAAACTGCGGAATACCGTTTGGAAGAATTCAACGCCCGCGTTGAAGACCCGACCCTTTGGGACGATCCAGAAGGTGCGCAGAAACTGATGCGTGAACGTCAGATGTTGGTGGATCAGATTGCGGGGCTGCGCGCGATCAAACAGGATCTTTCGGATAACCTCGAACTCATCGAGCTTGGCGAAATGGAAGATGACGCCGATGTCGTGAAAGAAGCTGAGGAAGCACTGAAAGACTTGAAAGTGCGCGCCGCTGAGAAAGAGCTCGAAGCGCTCTTGGACGGTGAGGCGGACGGCAACGATACCTTCCTCGAGATTAACTCTGGCGCGGGCGGCACGGAATCCTGTGACTGGGCATCGATCCTTGCGCGTATGTATGTCCGTTGGGCGGAAAAGAAGGGCTATAAGGTCGAACTTCAGTCCGAAAGCCCGGGCGAAGAAGCTGGTATTAAATCGGCGGCCTACAAAATCAGCGGCCCGAATGCTTATGGCTGGCTGAAATCGGAATCGGGCGTGCACCGTCTGGTTCGTATTTCGCCCTACGATTCCGCTGCGCGTCGTCACACCTCGTTCTCATCCGTTTGGGTTTACCCTGTTGTAGACGACAACATCGAAATCGAGGTCAAACCGAATGACATCCGTATCGACACTTACCGTTCGTCAGGTGCGGGTGGTCAGCACGTGAACACGACCGACTCTGCGGTGCGTATCACCCACTTGCCTACGGGCATCGTGACGACCTCCTCGGAAAAGTCGCAGCACCAGAACCGTGATATCGCGATGAAAGCGCTGAAATCCCGTCTGTATCAGATGGAACTAGATCGCCGTAACGCCGACATCAACGCCGCACACGAAGCCAAAGGTGATGCGGGGTGGGGTAACCAAATCCGGTCTTACGTCCTGCAGCCTTATCAGATGGTCAAAGACCTTCGCACTGGCTATGAAACCTCTGATACACAAGGCGTGCTCGACGGTGCGCTGGATGGTCTGATGGCGGCAACGCTTGCGCATGGTGCATCGGGCAAATCCCGCGCAGAGGCCAATGCCGACGACTAAGGGCTATACCCTTAATTCCATATCATAAATACTACTTTGCGACTTGCGTCTCACCCCTTAGCCTTTGCAATAAGGTCAAGGGGAGAGGACCATTAATGACGCAAACTGTAGACACACCGCCTCCATCACAGATCCCGTTGATCGGGACCTTGGGCATGGCTGATATTTTTGCGGCACTCAAAGCGGGGATTTATGATTTCCGCCGCGCACCGCAGTTCGGCCTGTTTTTTTCGGCGGTCTATGTGGTGATCGGGTTCGGCCTGATTACACTGGGGGCAGGGCACGTGAGCTGGGTTCTGGCGACCTCGCTTGGCTTTCCTCTGGCAGCACCTTTTGCTGCGGTCGGCCTGTATGAAGTGTCTCGGCGTCTGGAAAACGGGCAGCCGTTGGTTTGGAAGGACGTGCTCGGCGTGGTCTGGCAGGAACGTACCCGTCAAATCCCGTGGATGGGCGCGATCATCGTGATCTACTTCCTGTTCTGGACTTTTCTCGCCCATATGCTCTTTGCGCTGACGATGGGGCTGTCGGCGATGCGCAACGTGATGACGAGCTTTGATGTGTTTCTGACGGCTGAAGGTCTGCGGATGATTGGGCTTGAACTGGTGGTCGGTGCGGTTCTCGCGTTTTTGCTCTTTGCGATGACCGTCGTTAGCCTGCCGCTCCTCCTCGAAAAAGAGATCGATTTCATCACGGCCATGCTGTTGTCGATTCGGACCGTTGCGTCGAACCTCTTTGTGATGCTGGTCTGGGCTGCGATGATCGCGATCCTGAGTCTAATCGCGCTCGCCCCTGCGTTTCTGGGGCTTATGGTGGTTCTACCCGTGTTGGGTCACGCCACATGGCATCTCTATCGGCGGGTCCTGTATGATCCCGTCTAGACGCAAAAGGGCGCCCGAGGGCGCCCTTTGTCATTCCATGTAATGACTGATTATTCAGCGTCTTTGGCAGCCGGAGCAGCCGGCATTTTCGGCTTAGCAGCACCGCTGGTCGACAGTGGGTCGTCTTGACGCTGAACCGAGCCTTCAAAGTGAGCGCCAGATTCAATTGCGATGGTCTTGTGAATGATGTCGCCTTCGACGCGTGCCGACGATGTCAGGCGCACTTTGAGGCCACGAACACGACCGATCACGCGGCCGTTGATAACTACGTCGTCAGCAACAACTTCACCACGGATGGTTGCGGTTTCGCCAACGGTCAGAAGGTGCGCACGGATATCGCCGTCAACCTGACCTTCGACTTGGATGTCGCCAGTGGTTTTCAGGTTGCCCTTAACATGCAGGTCAGACGACAGAATCGAAGCCGGTGCTTTGGGCTTGGAAACAGGCATGTCCATCTTTGGCGCAGAAGCCGGCGCAGGCACCGAAGTTTGTGCTGCGGTTTCGGTCGCTTTCGGACCCGGTTCGTTGATTTTGCTCTTAGAAAACATCTTGTCCAGCTCTTATGTAGATCATCGGATTGATTGCTTCGCCGCCGACGCGAACCTCGTAGTGCAGGTGAGGTCCGGTTGAACGTCCGGAGTTCCCCATATCACCAATACGGTCCCCGCGCGAGACTCTTTGACCTTCTTGGACGCGGATCGCGTTCAAGTGACCGTAACGTGTCTCGATACCGAACTCATGTTGGATTTTAACTAGGCGCCCGTAACCCGACGACCAACCCGCATGAGTGATCACACCGTCAGCGGTTGCGTAGATCGGAGTGCCAACAGGACCAGCAAAATCAGTGCCATAGTGCATACGGCCCCAGCGCATCCCGTAGCCCGAGGTAAAGCGGAAGTTATCCCGCACCGGCATAGAGAACGGCGCACGCTCTGCGGCAATACGATAGAGGTTGATGCGGTCCATCGACGACAGCAGTTCGTTTGCACGCGCCGTGTCAGGGTCCGCTTCGCCGCCATTGGTCGAGAATTGCAGCGGGGTGAGCGGGCCACCTGTGCCTGAATACCCGCGACGTACTTGATCGAGCAGCGTATCGGTGTTCAGGCCAGCGGCACGGAACATATTGTCCAGTGGCTCAACAGACACCAGCATCGCTTCTTCAAGTTGGCGGAAAATCTCGTCGTTGCGCTCTTCCATGAGGCGCAGGTCCAGTTCCAACTCAGCGGCACGGTCGATTGCGCTCTGTGCGTCCGCTTCAATCTGGTCACGCTCAGCCGCGGTGTCAGCCAATGCCGATGCCAGAAGGTCGAGCGCTTCGTTCGAGACGCCACCCGTTGCGCCAGCGACCGAAGTGCCGTTTTGAACAGCCGCTTCCAGTGCGGCGATACGCTGCGACAGGTCCTGACGCTGGTTCATGGTGCGGCGCAGGGTGGATTGGATCACCTCAATGCCTGTTTCCAATTCGCGGCGGCGGTCCTCAGAGCTCAACAGCTCTGTCTGCATCACCGAAATCTGCGCGAGGGCAGAGCTAAACCGTGCTTGTGCTGCTGCGGCCTCTTCGGCGCGGCGGTCGCGTTCGGTCACAAGTGCCTGCAGGCGGGTTTCGTATTCGATCTGATCGCGACGAGCCTGATCGCGGAAGTTCCCCGCGCCAATGCTGTCCATCATTACGATTGCAGTAGCGATAATCGTCCAAGCGAGCACCATTGCGCCAGCGGTCCAAACGAAAAGCTGCATCTCTGAGCGAAGGCGGATGAACCGCGTTTCGGTGTCAGAGCGTAAAAACAGCCGCCGTTCTGGAAAACGCTTTTCAAGCGCTGCGTGCAATCTGGCCATCATTCGAGAGCGCAAGATCGTCGTCCTTGTTCTGTCCCAACCCATACAGACAGGGTCCCAACCTATCCATGCGGACGGTGTTAGCGGGCAGGGGATAGTGGCGCAACGCTTTTACGCAATTTTGCACAAATTGACGCGGTAACATGGGGTTGTGCGCGGTTTTTTGCCTAAATTCCCGATGCGCGAGCGGTGCGATCGGGTGTTTCGTCGGCAAGTGGCCAATAGAAGTCGGGCGGCAGTCCAGCCTCGGCCCGTTTTTCTTCGTTGAACGGGGGCTTCAGGGCGCCGTGAAAATATCGCTGAACCAAGGCGTGGAACGCAACCTTTGGGTCGAGGTCGTGACGACCGCAAAGGAAGTGAAACCACTTTGATCCATAGGCCACGTGATGGACTTCTTCGGCGTAGATAATGTTTAACGCCTCAACGGTCGCGTGGTCTTTGGCCTGTTTGAACAGTCCTATCATGCCGGGGGTCACATCCAAACCACGCGCCTCAAGCACCATTGGAACGACCGCCAACCGCCCCATCAGGTCGTCAGCCGTTTCTTCGGCGGATTGCCACATGCCAGCGTGCGCAGGACAGGCACCGTAGTAGCTACCTTCTGCGTGAAGGCGGTCGCAGATCAGATTGAAATGTTTGGATTCTTCGTCCGCGGACTTTACCCAGTCGTCATAGAAACCAATCGGCATTTTGGTATCGGTGAACCGCGCGATGATGTCCCAATGCAGGTCAACGGCGTTCAGTTCGATGTGGGCCACCGCATGAAGCATCGCGATACGACCTTCGGGCGAACCAGGTTTACGGCGCGGCACGTCGCGTGGATCCAGCAGGTCAGGCTTTTCGGGGCGAGCGGGCCGCAGGGGCGGAGAGGCCGTGCCAATCTCGGGCGTTAGACCCTTTGCGCGGGCCTCAAACCACTCCGCAGCATAGCGGCGCGACAGTGCCGTTTTTTCATTACCATCTGCTGTGGTCAGAACGTCGCAAGCCATCTGCGCAAGTGGTTTCATCGGTCACCTTGTCTCTCAATTATGGGGCAGAGGTGCCTTCCTCTGCCCAAGAGGTCAAGGGCAGAGGTCGCTCTGTCAGAGCGCCTTAACAGCCTCGAGGACTTCTTCGACGTGGCCCGCAACTTTAACCTTGTTCCAGACGCGCGCAATTTTGCCATCCGCACCGATTAGGAACGTTGCGCGTTCGATGCCCATGTAGGTCTTGCCATACATGTTCTTTTCAACCCAGACGCCGTAGCGTTCGCACACATCGCCTTCTGCATCGGACAGGAGCGCGATTTTCAGCCCGTGTTTGGCGCTGAACTTTTCATGTTTTGCGACAGTGTCTTTGGAGACGCCAAGGATAACTGCGCCAGCAGCGTCAAAGGCATCGACCATCTCGGTAAAGCCGATGGCTTCTTTTGTGCAACCGGGCGTGTCATCCTTGGGATAGAAATAGAGGACAACGGGTTTTCCGTGAAAGTCTGACAGGCTGACGCTATTGCCGCCATCGCGGGGCAAGGTTACGTCAGGGGCAATATCACCGATGTCGGGGCGCGATTGGCTCATTTTATCCTCCGATTGGTTTTGAAAAGCGCTGCAGCGCGTGGCAATCTGTGTTCTAGAGCAGAACACCACAAATAAAAGGGGCCATCGGCCAAGGATGTCTGAGGCAGGGGAAAACACGTCCACCAAACCAAAGGTGAAGCCGGTTTGGCGCTCTGTCGTGCGCGGGCTTGCGATCCTTTTGGCGGTGCCAGTGGTCTTTGCCATCGTGGCTGGCGTCCTGCTGATCGACCGTGATGTTCGTGCGCCTCTCTGGTTGCAGGCGCGGCTAGAGGCCAGCGCGACGCAGATGCTCAACGGTGGGTCGCTGGAGTTCGGCGAAATTCGTTTGAACATTGGGCGCGACCTCCACTTGCGTGCGCGGCTGTCCAATGCGGTATTGCGTGATGCGGACGATGTGACGCTCGCACGTTTGCCTGCCGTTGATGCGCTGATTTCCCCGCGAGGTTTGCTGTTTCGCCGTGAAGTCCTCGTCCAAGAAGTGATTGTTTCAGGCGCACAGGTCGGGTTCCTGCGGGCTGCAGATGGTTCCGTCGCCCTGTCGTTCGAGACAAATGGCGCGGCCGTCGGACAGGCGGACAACTTTGTCGAATTGCTGGATGATATTGACGCTGTTCTTGCGGGGCCTGCTCTCGAAGCGCTGGAACTGGTGCGGGCAGAGGGATTGATCGTCAACTATTCAGATGCCCGCGCAAACCAAAGCTGGACGGTCGATGGCGGCGTTGTGACCTTGGATCTAACCAGTGGCGTGACCTCGTTGCGGGGTGCGTTCTCGCTTTTGTCGGGGCGTCCTTTTGTAACGGATGTTTCGCTATTCTTTGACAGTCCGAACAATCGCCGTGCGGCCAGCATGGGGTTTACGGTCCGGAATGGTATCGCCCGCGACCTTGCCGTGCAGACGCCAGCCTTGGGATGGTTGTCGGTGCTTGATGCACCTGTGAGCGCCTCTCTTCGGGCCAGCATTGATGATGAAGGTGGGTTGGGGCCAGTCTATGCCTCGCTCGAACTCACCGACGGTTTGATCCAGCCAACACCCGAAGCCCGTCCGATCCCGTTGCGCTATGCGCGGGCGTATTTGTCGTATTTGCCGCTACAGGGTCGGGTGTCGTTTGATCGTGCGGAACTGGATACAGAGTGGGGCACCATGTCCGCCTCTGGCCAAGCGTTCTTGCGCAATTGGAACGAAGGGGGATGGCCAGAGTCGTTCGAAGGCCAGTTCAGCCTGCGCGATATCGCCCTGAACCCAGATGGCATGTTTGACGAGCCGCAAACGATTGACGCGGCCTCTGCGGTGATGCGGATGACGCTTTCGCCATTTGCCATCGATATCGGGTCTGTCGACCTGCGCCTGTCGGATCAAGACATTCATGCCCGTGGCCGTATCACAGCGGACTCCAAAGGCTGGGGCGTGGCGGTTGATGCCTCGGCGGCGGCGCTTAATATCCCTGATTTCATGCCACTTTGGCCTGAGCAAGTTAAACCAGACACCCGTCGTTGGTTTGCGGAAAACCTCACGGACGGCTGGATACGTGATGCGACTGTCGGTTTGCGGGTAGAGGCCGACCAGCCGCCTGTCGTCGCAACGACGGCGAGCTTTGATAGCGCCCGTTTCAGGCCGACACCGAAACTCCCCTATATTGACGATGCTGCGGGCTTTGTCTCGATCGCGGATAATCGTTTGGCGATCATGCTCGATCAAGGGACCACGACACCGCCGCAAGGAGGATCGATAGATCTGTCGGGCACAGTGATGCAAATCGATGACGTGCGGATCAAAGGTAACGACGGCCACTTCACGATCCGTACTGATAGCACGCTGACCGCTGCGCTGTCATTCTTGGACCAGCCGCCGTTTGAATTTTTGACCAAAGCGGGTCAGCCCGTGACTTTGGCCGATGCGCGCGCGGTTGGTGTGACAGAGCTTGTCGTGCCGCTGATCAATCCAATGCCACCGAACAGCCTACGGTTTCAGTCCGACTACACATTGCGGAACCTGCGCTCGGATACGCTGGTCCCGGGGCAGCGGCTCATGGCGGCTCAGGCCAATGTCGATGTGAACAACGCGGGCATCACAGTGTCGGGCAACGCGCAGGTCGGACAGGTGCCTCTGACCGTGGAATGGAGCCAAGCGTTAGGACGTGATGCGCCAAAGGCCAGCACTGTGATCGGTCAGGTCGAAGTTTCGCCGACATTCTTGTCTCAGTTCAACATCAACCTCCCCGCAAATACGGTGCGCGGTTCTACAATGGCCGATCTTCGGATCGACTTGGAACGGGATACTCCGCCTGCGTTTTCGCTATCCTCGCAGATGGTCGGGGCGGAAGTATCATTGCCCTCTGTCGGTTGGGTGAAGCCTGCAGGTCAATCGGGCGAGTTTTCAATATCGGGCCGACTGTCCAATCCGCCGCAGATCGACGCGCTGCGTATTCGTGGGAATGGCTTTAGTGCGGATGGAGCACTGACGCTGAATGCAGATGGCACGATGGAACGGGCCGATTTTGGCGAGGTCACAATCGGGAACTGGTTTGACGGGGCGGTGGAGCTTATCGGACGCGGTGCAGGTCGTGCGCCAGATACCCAAGTCACCAATGGTCGTTTTGATTTACGAGGTGCGAAGACCTCTGGCGGGGCAAACGCGGGGGCGCTCATGGCTCAATTGGATCGTTTGACGATCAGCGATGGCATTTACCTGAGCAACTTCCGCGGCGAATTCTCGGACGAGGGTGGGTTCCATGGGAATTTTACGGGCACCCTGAATGACATCGCGCCTGTGCGGGGACGGTTAGAGACGACGGCGAATGGCCCTGCTGTGCGGATTTTGGCGGACAATGGCGGCGTCGTTGCGCAGGCTATGGGGTTGCTCGACAATGCCAACGGCGACGCGCTCGAGATGATCCTGACCCCAACGGGCGCAGAGGGCACCTATGACGGTGTTCTAACGATTAAGAACCTTCAGGTGCGTCAGGCGCCGACGCTCGCTGCCTTGCTTGATGCGATCAGCGTTGTTGGTCTGTTGCAGCAGATGAACGGGCAGGGGCTCACCTTTGCCGATGTGGATGCGACGTTCAGACTGACGCCTGATCAGATCATCGTCACGGAATCGAGCGCGGTTGGCCCAGGTTTGGGAATTTCGCTCGATGGCACTTATTACATTGCTCGTACCGAGATGGATTTTCAGGGTGTGATTTCCCCTGTTTACCTTCTCAACGGCATAGGTTCGGTGCTGACCCGACCGGGTGAGGGTCTCTTTGGCTTCAATTATACGCTGCGGGGGACTAAAGGGGCGCAACGGATTTCGGTGAATCCACTGTCAGCCCTAACACCGGGGATGTTCCGCAATATATTCCGTCGACCACCGCCCCAAGTGAGCCAATAGGACCTACGCACTGTGAAGCTAAGCGATTTTGATTTTGACCTGCCCGAAAGCCTGATTGCCACGCGCCCTGCAAAGCCTCGGTCGTCTGCACGGCTGTTGGTGGCTAAGGGACGCGAGATCAGCGATCTACGTGTGACCGACCTCGTCGACCTTTTAAAGGCAGGCGACCGTTTGGTGCTAAACGATACCCGCGTGATCCCTGCGCGGCTCTCTGGCCTGCGGCACCGCGACAGTGCCCAAGGCCCAGTGTCTGCACAGGTCGAAGTGACCCTGCTCGAGCCAAAGGCTGACGGAACATGGGGCGCGTTAATCAAACCGCTGAAAAAGGTTAAAGATGGCGAAGAGATTGTGTTCTCTGACCGCCTGACGGCCACAGTTGTCGATCGCGAGGATGGACAAGCGCGTGTTCGGTTCAATCTCACGGGCGATGATTTCGACGATGCCTTGGCCAATGCAGGCGCGATGCCATTGCCGCCCTATATCGCCGCACTTCGGGCACCTGACGATCAGGACAAAGAAGACTACCAAACCGTCTGGGCGCGGAATACTGGCGCGGTCGCTGCCCCAACGGCGTCGTTGCATTTTGACGACGGGCTTTTGGAGCAGCTGAGGGCCAAAGGGGTCGAGTTTACCTATGTGACCCTACACGTCGGGGCAGGGACCTTCCTCCCCGTCAAAGTCGATGACATTCGCGACCATAAGATGCATGCAGAGCGCGGGATCGTGACGGCGCAAGCAGCCGAAGAGATCAACGCGACCAAAGCTGCGGGCGGACGGGTTATTCCCGTGGGCACCACCGCGCTTCGACTGATTGAGAGCGCCGCGACGGACGATGGTATTGCAGCGTGGGATGGGGCGACGGATATCTTTATCACGCCCGGTTTCAAATTCCGCATCGCTGACGCGCTGATGACAAATTTCCATTTGCCGAAATCGACGCTGATGATGCTGGTCTCTGCGCTGATCGGTGTTGATGAAATCCGTGCCATTTATGATCACGCGATTTCGAACGGGTATCGGTTCTTTAGCTATGGCGATGCTTCGCTTTTGATCCCCGACGCATAAAGTCACCCATCGTAACAGTTCTTTCATCGGTCTTTCATAGACGCGACATGTACAATCGGTATGCTGTCCTGAAATTCGACGTGAATGAGGGAAAGCGATGATTCAGGTACTTAGCAGATCATGGGCGCTCCTTCTTGGTGTGTTCATGCTGATGATCGGCAACGGCCTTCAGGGGACGTTGCTGGGTCTGCGTGGTGAAATGGAAGGGTTCTCGACGTTCGAGATGTCCGTCGTGATGTCGGCCTACTTCCTCGGGTTCCTCTTTGCGTCGCGTGCTGTGCCAGAACTGATCCGTCGCGTCGGTCATATTCGTGTGTTCGCCGCGCTGGGCTCTACGATCTCTGCTATTTTGATCCTCTATCCCGCTCTGACAGAGCCGTGGGCGTGGGTGCTCGGCCGCCTGCTGATCGGCTTCTGTTTCTGTGGCGTTTACGTGACGGCAGAAAGCTGGCTGAACGACGGAACCGATAACGAAAATCGTGGCAAGGCGCTGTCGCTATACATGATCGTGCAGATGGGCGGCATCGTTTTGGCGCAGTATATCGTTCTTTTGGGCGACATTGGCGGCTTTGTCCTGTTCATCATTCCGTCGGTGCTCGTGTCTATGTCCTTTGCGCCGATCCTTTTGTCGGTGCGCCCGACACCCGCTTTTGAAACCACGAAACCCCTGTCCATTCGTCGCCTGATCGAAGTGTCACCCTTGGCCTGTATGGGGATGTTCCTCTTGGGCGGCGTGTTCGCAGCGCAGTTCGGTATGGCGGCGGTGTTCGGGACGCGTGCTGGGCTGACCGTGCCGCAAATCTCTTTGATGATTTCGTCGGTCTACGTTGCGGCTCTGTTCCTGCAATATCCCATCGGCTGGATTTCCGACCGTATGGATCGCCGCGTTTTGATCGCCGTTCTATCCCTGATTGGCGGGATCGGAGCCTTCCTATCGGTCGTAAACGGTAGCTTTGTGATGCTTTTGATCAGTTCGACATTGGTCGGTGGCACAGCGAACCCGCTCTATGCGCTCTTGTTGGCTTATGCGAACGACTTCCTTGATCGGTCTGACATGGCGGGAGCCTCAGGTGGATTCTTGTTCATCAACGGCCTTGGCGCGATTTCTGGCCCGCTGATCGTCGGTTGGGCGATGGATACCGTTGGGGCGCAAGGTTACTGGAGCTACATGGGCCTTCTGATGATGGGCCTTGCCATCTATGCCTTCTGGCGGATGACACGGCGGTCGTCGACGATTTCGGTCGAAGACACCAACCAATATGCACCGATCATGCCATCGGCCACGCCTGTGGCGCTTGAAGTGGCCCAAGAGGTCTATCACGACGCCGACCAAAACGCAGAGGAGGCGCAGTCATGAGCCAAATAGCCTCGCTGATCGAATTTTGGCGAAACGAGATTGGTCCCAAAGGCTGGTATGCAGGATCCTCTGACATCGATGATGCGATCACGGCTCGGTATCGGTCTCTCTGGGATGAGGCAGCCGACGGTGGGTTGGGCCATTGGCTCACCGATGCCGAAGGGGCCTATGCCTATCTCCTCCTAACTGACCAGTTCCCACGGAATATGTTCCGCAACGATGCGCGTTCGTTTTTGCTCGACCCCAATGCACGGGCGGCGGCCAAACTGGCGATGGATCAGGGCTGGGACATGCAGATCGACGAACCCGAACGGCAGTTCTTTTATCTACCGCTGATGCATTCGGAGAACCTCGTTGATCAGGACCGCTGCATGGCCTGTTTCAAAGACCGGATGCCAAAGATGGGGGCGGACAACCTGCGGCACGCTGCGGCGCACCGCTGGATCATCAAACGATATGGTCGTTTCCCCTATAGGAACGAGGCGTTGGGGCGCGAAACAACCAGCGAAGAAGCCGAATTTATGCGCCGTGGTGGCTATGCTACTGTATTAGATGCGGCATAGTATTCTGAAAATAAATGGAAATTTCTGCTTTGCGCAGAGGCGATATCAGCCATGTCACAGGGTGGCTAGATCGGCAGGAAAAATTAGTTTAATGTCAAACTAATTTGAAAGCGGAGGAGAAACGAATGGCCGCCAAGAACTTTGACATGATCGTTATCGGCGCAGGTCCAGGTGGCTATGTCGCTGCAATCCGCGGCGCGCAGCTCGGTCTGAACGTGGCTTGCGTTGAGCGCGAGCATCTGGGCGGCATTTGCCTCAACTGGGGCTGTATCCCGACCAAGGCTATGTTGCGCTCGGCTGAGGTGTTCCACCTGATGCACCGTGCCAAAGAATTCGGTCTGTCCGTTGAGAAGGCTGACTTTGACCTCGAAGCTGTTGTGAAGCGCTCGCGTGGCGTTTCCAAGCAGATGGAAGGCGGCATTAAGACCCTGTTCAAAAAGAACAAAGTCACCTCGATCATGGGAACCGCAAAACTGGCTGGCAACGGCAAGGTTTCGGTTACTACGGACGCTGGCGTCGAAGAACTGACCGCAAAACACATCGTTGTGGCGACGGGCGCGCGTGCGCGTGAGCTTCCTGGCCTTGAGGCGGATGGTGATCTGGTTTGGACTTACAAAACCGCGCTGACACCGCCGCGTATGCCGAAGAAACTCCTCGTCATTGGCTCTGGTGCGATCGGCATCGAATTCGCGAGCTTCTATAACACGCTCGGTGCTGACACGACTGTGGTCGAAGTTATGGACCGCGTTCTGCCTGTCGAAGACGCTGAAATCAGCGCATTCGCGAAGAAACAGTTCGTTAAACAGGGCATGAAGATCATGGAAAAAGCCATGGTCAAACAGCTCGATCGTTCGCAGGGTAAAGTCGTTGCGCACATCGAAGTGGGCGGTAAGGTTGAACAGCAGGAATTCGATACGGTCATCTCTGCCGTGGGTATCGTCGGTAACGTCGAAGGCCTCGGCCTTGAGGAAATCGGCGTGAAAATCGACCGTACCCACGTTGTGACCGATGAATACTGCCGCACAGGCGTTGATGGCGTCTATGCGATTGGCGATATCGCTGGTGCGCCGTGGCTCGCTCACAAGGCATCGCACGAGGGCGTCATGGTGGCTGAACTGGCTGCTGGCCTCAAAGCACACCCAATCAAACCGAACACCATTGCAGGCTGCACCTACTGCCATCCGCAAGTCGCAAGCGTCGGTTTGACCGAAGCCAAAGCAAAAGAAGCGGGCTACGACGTGAAAGTCGGCAAATTCCCCTTCATCGGTAACGGTAAGGCGATTGCGCTCGGTGAACCCGAGGGCTTTGTGAAAACGGTGTTCGACGCGAAAACGGGTGAACTGCTGGGCGCCCACATGGTTGGCGCTGAAGTGACCGAGATGATCCAAGGTTACGTCATCGGTCGCCAGCTTGAGACGACTGAACAAGACCTGATGGAAACCGTGTTCCCGCACCCGACGTTGTCGGAAATGATGCACGAAAGCGTTCTGTCCGCCTTTGGACGTGCGATCCACATCTGATCATTGTGACATAGACATAGAAAAGGCGCGGATCTCTCCGCGCCTTTTTTGTTTTCAGAAGGGAGGGGGAATTACTTTGCGACAGGGCCGCCTGCCTGAACCCAGTGACCAAAGCCACCGATGTTGTGCACATCTTGGTAGCCAAGGTTCTCTAGCACCTGCTTTGCCATCGACGAACGTGCGCCAGATGCGCAGTAAACGCCGATGCATTTGTCTGTGGCGAGGCCCTCGACACACTCTGGGCTACGCGGATCAACGCGCATTTGGAACGCGGCCAGAGGGATGTTCATTGCACCATCAGCCATACCCGACATGCGAACTTCCATTGGGTCACGGACGTCGATGATGATCATGTCGCCTGCAGCTGCCTTTTCAACGGCTTCGCGGGGGGACAGGCCGGCTGCAGCACCGGCGTTGCGGAAAAGAGAAAACATGTTGCACCTTTGTGGCGAGAGGAACTTTGAACACATAAATACATCGCAATACTGAAATGTAAAGGGGGTTTGTGTAGGATTTACGCAATCCTACACATGTTCTATAAATGTTCCGTAAAATCTGTTGGAGACTCGGTCCCAACCGCCTATGTGTAGGGCGCAGTATCCGCTGGGGGGCAGAATGCCTGAATTAAAGCATATCGAAGTACGTGGCGCACGCGAACATAACCTGAAAAATATCGACGTGGATATTCCGCGCGATGAACTTGTGGTGATCACTGGCCTGTCAGGATCGGGTAAATCTTCGCTCGCGTTCGACACGATTTATGCCGAAGGGCAGCGGCGCTATGTGGAATCGCTGTCGGCCTATGCGCGGCAGTTCCTCGATATGATGGAAAAGCCGGACGTAGATCACATCTCTGGCCTATCGCCTGCCATCTCGATTGAACAGAAAACCACGTCGAAAAACCCTCGTTCGACCGTCGGCACTGTTACTGAAATTTACGACTACATGCGCCTTTTGTTTGCGCGTGTCGGCACACCTTACAGCCCCGCCACTGGTCAACCGATTGAGGCCCAGCAGGTCCAAGACATGGTCGATCGGATCATGGCGATGGAGGAGGGTACGCGTGGTTATCTTCTCGCGCCCATCGTGCGAGACCGCAAAGGTGAATACCGCAAGGAAATGCTGGAACTGCGCAAGCAAGGTTTCCAGCGTGTAAAGGTCGATGGTCAGTTCTACGAACTCGATGAGCCGCCAACGCTGGATAAGAAATTCCGCCATGATATTGATGTGGTCGTTGACCGTATCGTCGTGCGCGAGGGGCTAGAGACCCGCTTGGCAGACAGCCTTCGCACCGCTCTCGACCTCGCGGATGGAATTGCGATCCTCGAAACTGCGCCGAGCGAGGGTGAGCCCGAACGCCACACCTTTAGCGAAAAATTCGCCTGTCCTGTGTCTGGCTTCACTATCCCAGAGATCGAACCGCGCCTGTTTTCCTTCAACGCGCCGTTCGGGGCCTGTCCATCCTGTGATGGCCTTGGTGTGGAGTTGTTCTTTGACGAACGGTTGGTTGTCCCTGACGTAACCCTGCGTGTGGCTGACGGTGCGATTGCGCCGTGGCGCAAAGGGAAATCGCCATATTTCCTCCAGACGATTGAGGCGATTGCGAAACACTACGGGTTCGATAAGAACGCCCGCTGGAAGGATATTCCTGAAAAGGCGCAGAACGTGTTCCTCTACGGTTCGGGCAAAGAGGAAATCAAATTCCGCTACGATGAAGGTGGCCGCGTCTATCAGGTCGAACGCGCCTTCGAAGGTGTGATCCCGAACATGGAACGCCGCTACCGCGAAACCGATAGCTCTTGGGTGCGGGAAGAATTCGAGCAATTCCAGAACAACCGTAGCTGCGGATCCTGTGGCGGCTACCGCCTGCGCGAAGAAGCCCGCGCCGTGAAAATCGCGGGTTTGCACATTGGTCAGGTGGTCGAAAAGTCGATCAAAGAGGCCTATGCGTGGATCGGCAGCGTGATGGAGACGCTGGGCAAACAGAAACAGGAAATCGCCCGCGCAATTGTTAAAGAGATCAGCGAACGTCTAGGGTTCCTCAACAACGTGGGCCTCGACTACCTCACGATGAGCCGAAACGCGGGCACGCTGTCGGGTGGGGAAAGCCAACGTATCCGCCTTGCCTCGCAAATTGGGTCTGGTCTGACGGGCGTTCTTTACGTCCTCGATGAGCCGTCGATTGGTCTACACCAGCGCGACAACGACCGACTTATCGGGACGCTGAAAAACCTTCGGGATCAGGGCAACACTGTGATCGTCGTTGAACACGACGAGGATATGATCCGCGAGGCCGACTATGTGTTCGACATCGGTCCAGGGGCAGGGGTGCACGGTGGGCAAGTGGTGTCGCACGGGACGCCGGGCCAAGTGGAAGCCGATAATGGCTCGATCACGGGGCAATACCTCTCTGGTAAACGCCGGATTGAGGTGCCGAGTGAACGTCGTAAGGGGAATGGCAAAACCCTCACCGTGGTGAAGGCCACAGGCAACAACCTCAAAGACGTGACCGCTGATTTCCCACTGGGCAAATTCGTTTGCGTTACGGGCGTGTCGGGTGGTGGTAAATCCACGCTGACCATTGAAACGCTTTATAAAAACGCGGCGATGAAGCTGAACGGGGCCCGTGAAACACCAGCACCCTGCGAAACGATCAAAGGGTTCGAACACCTTGATAAGGTGATCGATATCGACCAGCGTCCCATCGGGCGCACCCCACGGTCCAACCCCGCGACCTATACAGGCGCCTTCACACCGATCCGCGATTGGTTCGCTGGCTTGCCTGAATCAAAGGCGCGTGGCTACAAACCCGGTCGGTTCTCGTTCAACGTCAAAGGCGGTCGTTGTGAGGCCTGTCAGGGCGATGGTGTGATCAAGATCGAGATGCACTTCCTCCCCGATGTGTACGTGGAGTGTGAGACCTGCAAAGGGAAACGCTACAACCGCGAAACATTGGAAGTTCAGTTTAAAGGTAAATCAATTGCCGACGTGCTGGATATGACGGTGGAAGAGGCCCAAGAGTTCTTCCGCGCGGTCCCATCTATTCGTGAAAAAATGGACGCGCTCGTGCGTGTGGGCCTGTCCTACATCAAGGTCGGCCAACAAGCGACGACCCTCTCGGGTGGTGAAGCGCAGCGTGTGAAACTGTCCAAGGAACTGTCGAAGCGATCGACGGGACGGACGCTCTATATCCTCGACGAGCCGACCACGGGTTTGCACTTTGAAGATGTTCGTAAACTATTGGAAGTGCTGCACGAATTGGTCGATCAGGGGAATTCGGTCGTGGTGATCGAACATAACCTTGACGTGATTAAAACGGCGGATTGGTTGATCGATATCGGGCCAGAAGGTGGCGATGGCGGTGGGCGGATCGTCGCGACGGGCACGCCAGAGGATGTGGCCGCGGTAAAGGAATCCCACACTGGGCATTACCTCGCACCAATGCTCACGCCACGAGTGGCAGCGGAATGAAAAAGGGGCCTCGTGGCCCCTTTTCTTATTTCTTCATTGGGCAGGTGTTGAGGCCCAGAATGGTATAGATCGGGCAAGAGCCGATCAGGCCAGTTACCAGCGGGATGATACCAAGCAAGTAGAGCCAGCTATACGCACCGCCGCCGTTCATGAAATACCCAGCGATTAGTGCAAGGCCGAGGATCACACGAAGGGCGCGGTCAATGGTGCCTTCGTTACGTTTTAACATGGTCAGACTCCCAATCTGATTAATTACATGTAGATATTGTAATGCAATCTATTGGGGTCGTCACCAATAATCGTATCAGGCCTGATCACGTCCACGTTTTTCAAACCGAGGCAGCATCGCAGAGAAGTCCATGCCTTTGCCGTCCTCGGATTCGACGAACTGCTTGTATAGCTCCATCGCGCGCTGACCCATAGGGGTATCCGCGTCCGCAACTTCTGCCGCCATCTGCGCGAGCGTCAGGTCTTTGAGCATCAGTTCAGAGGCAAAGCCCGGTTTGTAGTCGTTGTCCGCAGGGGACTGCGGACCAACGCCGGGGGCAGGGCAGTAGGCGTTCATGGTCCATGAGTAGCCAGAAGAGGTGCTCACCACGTCGAACATGGCTTGGCGATCAAGGCCGAGCTTGTCAGCGAGGGCAAAGGCTTCGCATGTGGCGATCATCGTGACGCCGAGGATCATGTTGTTACAGATTTTTGCCGCCTGACCATTGCCCGATGCACCACAGTGCACGGCTTTTTGGCCCATGATTTCGAACAGCGGTTTCGCTGTGGTAAAGGCATCGTCAGGGCCGCCCACCATAAAGGTCAACGTGCCGTTCGTCGCGCCGCCAACGCCGCCCGATACAGGGGCATCCAGAGCCGTTAGGCCGTGGTCGGCTGCGGATTGTGCGACCTTACGTGCACTCTCTACATCAACGGTCGAACAATCGAGATGCACCGCGCCTTTTTCCATCGCGGGATGGATTTCGGCGGCGACCGCCTGAAGGATCGCGCCGTTCGGCAGCATGGTGATGACAACATCTGCGCCACGCACGGCGTCAGAATTGGTGGCCGCAACGGGCATAAAGTCAGGCTTTGCGATGGGGTCACAGCCGACGACGTCATGGCCTGCGTTGACAAGGTTGGCCGCCATTGGCGCGCCCATGTTTCCCAGACCGATAAAGGCTATTTTCATCCTGTTTCTCTCTCTCAAAAGGTCACGTCAGGGCCGTCGACGGGGGCCAGCAACTGGGCCACCAGATCGGCGGGAACCTCGGACACGTCGGTGTGCATCCACTGCGGATTGCGGTCTTTGTCGATGATCGCGGCGCGCACGCCTTCGATCAGATCAGCCAGTTCTAGCGAACGACTAGTAAAGCGGTATTCGAGCTGCAAAGCGTTGCGAATGTCAGGGTTCTTGCGACATTCACGAACCAGCCAAAGCGTCGACGTCATCGCCAGTGGTGAATTCTTTGCAAATGCGGCTTGGGCTTTGAGGGCTGCATCGGTGCTGGCATGGGACAAACGCTCTGCGATGTCGGCCATGGTTTCCCCACCGAACACCGCATCAATCGCATCCTGCCATTCGCGCAGGGTGCTTTCGGGCACGGGCTGCGCGGTGTGGGCAATGGCCTCAATATCGCCAGTTTCGATCAGCATCGTTTTTAGGCCATCCCAATCTTTCTCTGCGATGTATGTATCGGCAAAGCCCGCATAGATCGCGTCACCAGCCCCCATGCGATCGCCCGTCAGCCCGAGGAACTCACCCAAATGCCGTGGCGCCAGTGCCAGAAGGCGTGTGCCGCCAACGTCGGGGATCAGGCCGATGCCGCATTCTGGCATGGCAATTTTCGTGGTGTCACCAACGATGCGATGGGACACGTGCCCGCCAACTCCAACACCGCCGCCCATGACAAAGCCCTGCATGAAGCTCACGACGGGTTTTGGATACTCCGCCAGCTTTGCGTTCATACGGTATTCATCGCGCCAGAACTTGCGGGGATAGTCAAACTCCTCGCGTTTTCCAGCGGCGTAGATATCGGCGATGTCGCCACCTGCGCAGAAGGCTTTTTCGCCCTCTGCATCGATGATGACGAGCTTTACAGCGTCGTTGTCGCGCCAGTCGTCAATCGCAGCCTCAATCGCTATGCACATGTCATAGGTGAGGGCGTTCAGGGCCTTGGGACGGTTTAGTGTGATCCGCCCCGCGTGCCCTTCGATCCGAGTGAGAACGTCGCTCATCGACCCACCAGATCCCGTGCCACGATCATGCGCATGATCTCGTTTGTGCCTTCGAGGATTTGGTGAACGCGGAGGTCACGCACGATTTTTTCGATGCCGTAGTCCGCGAGGTAGCCGTAACCGCCGTGCAGTTGCAGACATTGGTCCGCCACGCGGCTGCCTGCCTCTGTGACGAACTTCTTGGCCATCGCGCAGAATTTGGTCGCATCAGGCGCACCTGTGTCGAGCTTCCATGCCGCCTGACGCAGGAACGTACGGGCTGCTTGGAGTTCGATTTCCATCTCGGCCAAGCGGAATTGCAGCGCTTGGAACTGGTCGATGGATTTGCCGAATGCCTTGCGTTCGGACATGTAGACGAGTGTTGAATTGAGCGCCGTTTGCGCCGCGCCCAAAGAACAGGCCGAAATGTTCAGGCGACCACCGTCGAGTCCTGCCATCGCGTAGCTAAACCCTTTGCCTTCTTCGCCCAAGAGGTTGTTGGCAGGGATTTTGACATCGTCCATTTGAACCTGACGGGTCGGCTGCGATTTCCAGCCCATCTTTTGTTCAAGGCCGCCGAATGACAGTCCTTCTGCTCCGTCTTCGATCACCAGCGACGAAATCCCTTTGGGACCGTCTTCGCCCGTGCGGGCCATAACGACATAGGCATCGGAATACCCGCCGCCCGAGATGAACGCTTTGGTCCCTGTGACCGTGTAGCCGTCATTGGTGCGGGTGGCGCGGGTTTTCAGGGCCGCAGCGTCGGAACCAGAACCTGGTTCGGTCAGGCAGTAGGAAAACACGGTTTCCATGGTCAGGGCCTTGGGCATGTAGCGTGCCTTAAGGTCATCCGAACCATAGGTGTCCAACATTTTGAGACACATGTTGTGGATCGACAGGAATGCCGCGACAGAGGCGCAAGACATTGAAAGAGCTTCGAATACCAGCGTGGCGTCTAGGCGTGTCAGCCCCGAACCGCCAGACTCTTCGCTGACATACAATCCACCGAATCCGAGCTCTGCAATCTTAGTCCAGAGTTCTTTGGGGATCGTTCCCTCAGCTTCCCATTTTTGGGCATAGGGCGCGATGTGTTCTTCGCCAAATGCCTTTGCCATATCGAAAATAGCGGTTTGTTCTTCGGACAATGCAAAGTCCATAGCGCCTCCTCCCAAAGTCACTAATTGAACGTTTGTTTAATTAAACGACGAACTGTCAGAAATAGCAAGGGCGGCCAATGGCCGCCCCGCAATGTTTTCGCTATCAGTCCATCGCTTTGAAATTCAGCGCGACACCGTCTTTGATGCCCGAGAACCAGCGTGCGGTCACGGTCTTGGTTTTGGTGTAGAACTTGAACGCATCTGGACCGTATTGGTTCAGGTCGCCAAATGCAGACTTCTTCCAGCCGCCGAACGAGAAGTAGGACAGCGGAACTGGGATCGGGAAGTTGATGCCAACCATGCCGACGTTTACGCGGTTCGCAAAGTCACGCGCGGTGTCACCATCAGCGGTGTAGATCGCGGTGCCGTTGCCGTAGTTGTTCTTCATGATCAGATCGAGAGCTTCTTCGTAGTTCTCGGCACGGACGGTGGACAGAACGGGGCCAAAGATCTCCTCTTTGTAGATGTCCATGTCTGGGGTCACGTTGTCAAAGAGCGACGCGCCTACAAAGAAGCCGTTCTCGTAGCCTTGCATTTTGAAATCACGACCGTCGACAACAAGGTTCGCACCTTGCTCAACACCAGAGTTCACCAGACCGTTGATGCGGTTTTTCGATGCTTCGGTGATAACGGGGCCAAAGTCCACGTCTTCACCAGCGGTGTAGGGGCCGACTTTCAGGGCTTCGATTTTCGGAACCAGCTTTTCGATCAGGCGGTCAGCGGTTTCTTTACCAACTGGCACAGCAACAGAAATAGCCATGCAGCGTTCGCCAGCCGCGCCATAGCCTGCGCCAACCAGTGCGTCTGCTGCTTTGTCGAGGTCAGCGTCGGGCATGATGATCATGTGGTTCTTAGCACCACCGAAGCACTGTGCGCGTTTTCCGTTGGTTGCAGCGCGACCGTAGATGTATTGTGCGATCGGGGTCGAACCGACGAAGCCAACTGCCTGAATGGTGTCATGGTCTAGGATTGCGTCAACCGCACCTTTGTCACCGTTCACAACCTGCAGGACGCCAGCAGGAAGGCCAGCTTCCATGATCAGTTCAGCAAGGCGCAGAGCGGTCGAGGGAACGCGCTCGGATGGTTTGAGGATCATTGCGTTGCCCGAAACGATCGCAGGCGCCATTTTCCACAGCGGGATCATTGCAGGGAAGTTGAACGGGGTGATGCCCGCAACAACGCCCAGAGGCTGGCGCATTGCATAAAGGTCGATTCCTGGGCCACCGTCGTTCATGTATTCGCCTTTGAGCATCGCAGGCGCGCCCATGCAGACTTCGACAACTTCGAGGCCACGCTGAACGTCGCCGCGTGCGTCGGGGATGGTTTTGCCGTGCTCACGAGCAACCAGCTCTGCCAGCTCTTCCATGTGTTCGTTGATCAGTTGACCGAACTTCATCATGACGCGAGCGCGGCGCTGCGGGTTTACTTTCGCCCATTCGACCTGAGCTTTTTCCGCAGCTTTGATCGCAGCGTCCATTTCCTCGTCGGATGCGAGCGGCACCTTGGCGATGATTTCGCCAGTTGCTGGGTTGTAAACATCGCTAAAGCGGCCCGAGGTGCCTTTGACGTGTTCACCGTTAATGAAGTGAGTCAGTTCCTGCATGGTATCCTCCCTAAGGGGTCTGATCTGAATTGGCGCTAGAATAGTCTTGCGTTTTGGTCGGTAAAAGAGAAGGTTTGTCAAAATCGTTTTGCAAAAATGCAAAGGTGTGATCGATGAACTGGGATGACATGCGGGTGTTTTTGGCTGTGGCCCGCGCGGAAAGCCTTTCGGCTGCGGCACCGCTTTTGAAAATGGACCCTGCGACCGTTGGCCGTCGGATCACGCGGCTCGAGGAAACCGTCGGCGCACCGCTCTTTGTGAAGTCCCCCCAAGGCTACGCATTGACCGAGCAGGGATTGCGGATGCGCGATCATGCGGCGCAGGCAGAAACGGCTTTGTCGCTTGCCATGGATGAAGGGCAGGCGGTCGATAAAGGTCTGTCTGGACAAGTGCGCATTGGTGCGCCTGACGGTTGTGCGAACTTTCTCCTGCCCCAAGTCTGCGCGGCTATTCAGGCTGATAATCCAGGCCTTGAAGTGCAAATCCTCGCCTTACCGCGTGTGGTGAACCTCTCCAAACGCGAAGCCGATATGGCCATTACCGTGTCGCCTCCCGATGCAGGGCGCCTGACGGTTCAAAAGATCAGCGATTACAGGCTCCACCTTGCGATGCGGCAGGACAGCGGGATGCCCACAACGATGGCTGACCTGCGTGGTGTGCCCGTCGTTGGCTACATCCCCGATATGATCTTTGACAAAGAGTTGGACTACTTGGGCACATTGTCGCGGGATGGCGTGCAGATGGCATCGAACTCTGTCGCTGTGCAATTGCAGATGCTTCGTCATGGTGGGGTAGGGATCGTGCATGATTTCGCGCTCCCTTGTGCGCCCGAACTGACCCGTGTTTTGATGAATGAACTGTCGTTGCTGCGCAGTTTCTATTTGGTGCGCCACTTGTCCGACCGCAAATCCGATCGCTTGAACCGATTTGCCGAAGCCCTTTTGGCAGGCATGCGGGCTGAAATCGCACGTTTGGAAGCTCAGGCCGCTTGACAGGTGGGGGGTATTGCGAAGACGCTGTAAGTATCGGCAGTTGAGGAGGACCAGCCATGCTCGTACAGAACATTCTGAATTCCAAAGAAAAAACTGGCATTTATTGGCTAGCCCCAAGCGAACCTGTGTCCAAAGCCGTGCAGATCATGTCTGACAATCGGATTGGTACGATTGTGGTGTCGCACGACGGCGAAGTCCCAACTGGTATTCTGTCCGAACGTGATATCGTTCGTGAAATGGGCAAGCAGGGCGTAGAAATCCTGTCGGGGTCGATTGAGGCTCTGATGACGAAAAAACTGATCACGACGACCATCGATGTGACTGCGGATCAGGTGCTTCAGATCATGACAGATGGCCGTTTCCGCCACCTTCCTGTGATGTCTGATGGCAAACTCATCGGTCTGATTTCAATTGGCGACGTGGTCAAAGCGCGCCTATCAGAACTCGCGATGGAGAAAGATGCGCTCGAAGGCATGGTGATGGGACGATAAGTACCCTTGCATTCCCGTGCGCAATATTGTTGCGTGCGGGCAATGAACCAAAGAGGGGCACCCGATGCGTATTGGCCTTTATCCCGGCACGTTTGATCCAATCACAAACGGCCACATCGACATCATACGCCGTGCCTGTTCACTGGTAGACCGCCTAGTCATTGGCGTTGCGATCAACCGCGATAAGGGACCACTGTTCAACCTAGAAGAGCGCGTTGCCATGATCCGCTCTGAAGTTGCGTCTATTGCGGCTTCGACGGGCACTGAAATTGTTGCGCATCCGTTTGAGAACCTGTTGATCGACTGTGCACGCGATGTTGGCGCCAATGTCATCATCCGCGGCCTGCGCGCAGTGGCTGATTTCGAATACGAATTCCAAATGGTCGGGATGAACCGCTCGCTCGATAACAGCATTGAGACAGTATTCCTGATGGCCGACGCGAAAAACCAAGCCATCGCCTCGAAGCTGGTCAAAGAGATTTGCCGTTTGAATGGTGATGTATCGAAATTCGTGCCGACTTCGGTGAAATCGGCATTGGAATCGCGTTTGCGGGGCTAACACGCTGGGGGCTCTGCCCCCAGACCCCCGGGATATTTACAGCACAAAGGCAGGCGAGCCCTTGCGTGTTTTGATGGGGCAGATTAGCTGCACGACATGGCACGCGCACCTTTACTCCAGTTATCCGACATTTCCCTGACCTTTGGTGGGGACCCCGTATTTTCAGACCTCTCTGCTGTTGTGCAGGGCGGCGATCGCGTTGCGCTGGTTGGGCGTAATGGGTCGGGTAAATCGACTCTGATGAAAGTGATGGCTGGGTTGGTGGAAGCCGACCATGGAATGCGCATTGTGCCGCCCGGTGTCACGGTCGGCTATATGGAGCAGGACCCGACAATGGAGGGGTATGCTACCTTGGGCGATTATGCCGCTAGCGGCCTCGATCCGAGCGAAGCCTACCGCGTTGCGATGGTTGCGGATGGTCTCAAGTTTGATCCGTCCCGCGATGTTGCGACCGCATCAGGTGGTGAACGCCGCCGCGCGGCCTTGGCCAAGTTGATGGCTGAAGCGCCTGAATTGATGCTCTTGGACGAACCGACCAACCACCTCGATATTGAGGCGGTGCAATGGTTGGAGAATGAACTGAAGTCGACCAAGGCGGCCTATGTTCTGATTTCCCACGACCGCGCTTTTTTGAGGGCTTTGACGCGGGCAACGCTGTGGATCGACCGTGGCGAAGTACGTCGTCAGGAAACGGGCTTTGACGGGTTCGAGGCATGGCGCGACAAGGTTTGGGACGAAGAAGAAACCGCCAAGCACAAGATGGATCGCAAGATCAAAGCCGAGGCACGTTGGGCGGTCGAAGGTATTTCTGCGCGTCGCAAGCGGAACCAAGGGCGTGTTCGTGCCCTACAGGATTTGCGTGCGGAGCGGGCTTCAATGATCAAGCGGCAGGGGACGGCGGCGCTCACGCTCGAGAGTGGGCCGACCTCTGGTAAAAAGGTGATTGAGGTTGAAGATCTGACCAAGTCCTTTGGCGATAAGCAAATCGTGAAAGGCCTGACGATCACCATTCAACGCGGCGATCGTGTTGCCTTTGTCGGGCCGAACGGGGTCGGAAAAACCAGCGTGATCAAGATGATGCTGGGTCAGGTCGACCCTGATGCCGGCCGTGTGAAGCTGGGCACCAACCTTGAGGTTGCCGTTTTTGACCAGACGCGTGCGCAACTCGACCCAGAGATGTCGCTCTGGGATAGCCTCACGGGTGATCCTGAAATGCGTGTCGGTGGGCGTGCGGATCAGGTCATGGTGCGCGGCGTGCCCAAACATGTTGTCGCCTACCTCAAAGACTTCCTCTTTAACGAAGCGCAGGCCCGCGCCCCCGTCAAATCCCTGTCTGGCGGTGAAAAGGCGCGTCTCTTGTTGGCTAAGCTCATGGCGAAACCGTCGAACCTCTTGGTCCTCGACGAACCTACGAACGATTTGGACATTGAGACGCTCGATCTCTTGCAGGAAATCCTAGACGATTACGATGGCACCGTCATCCTCGTCAGCCACGACCGTGATTTCCTCGACCGCGTTGCGACGACGACGATTGCCATGGAAGGTAACGGGAACGCGACCGTTTATGCGGGCGGCTGGACGGACTACTTGAACCAACGCGGCACCGTTATTCAAGAGACAGCAAAACCCGCTGAAACCGCAAAGCCGGCAGAAAAACCGAAATCGGATACTCGTAAAAACGGTCTGTCGTTTACCGAAAAACACCGCCTCGAAGCACTGCCTGCTGTGATCGATAAAATCACCGCAGAGATCGCGAAACTAGAGGAGCTGATGGCAGATCCTGAGCTGTTTACCAAACAGCCAGTGAAGTTCCAAAAGGCGACTGAGGCCCTCGTGCAGCGACAAGATGCGCTTGCCGCTGCCGAAGAAGAGTGGATGCTTTTGATGGAAAAATCAGAAGCTTAGGACTTGCCGAGGGAAATCCAGATCAAAATAACGTAGATGGTGGGGACCAGTGCGAGCACGGGAACCATCAGTCCTGCGATACCAAAAATCTTGATCGAGATGGCAAGCAACACCAGCAAAACCACAAGGCCAAGCAGTGGTTTTACGATAGTGCCAAAGTTTTCGGGGTTGTGTGCATGTTCAGTCATAATCCGCATGTGACATATACATTATAATTTTGACATGCGACAGGCTGTCACGACCTCAAAAGCATAGGCGTCGCCGCCCATGCCTTTGTGCCTGAAATATCCCGGGGGTGTGGGGGCAGAGCCCCCATGTTTTACCCGTCGAAGTTCACTTCTTCCATGATCCGCAGTGCGGTTGCGCGGTGGCCTGCAACCTCGGTCAGGTCGATTTTGTCGTGCTCAAACGTGCCCCAGCTCGCCACCAGATCGGACAGGGCCGCGCCTTCGAGCACTGGGTATTCGTTGTTCGCTTCGGCGTAGATGGCCTGTGCCTCGGGGGAGACAAGGAATTCCATCAGTTGCAGAGCTTCGTCGTGGTTCGGCGCGGCTTTGGTCATCGCGACGCCCGAGACGTTGATGTGGGTGCCTTCGCCCTCAAATGTCGGGAACACGATGCGGACAGAGTTCGCCCATTCAGTCTGTTCCGGATCGGCAAGCATTTGGCCCATGTAATAGGTGTTGCCGAGCGAGATATCGCATTCGCCAGCCCAGATCGCACGAACCTGCGCGCGGTCGTTGCCTTCGGGTTTGCGGGCGAGGTTTGCTTTGACACCTTCGGCCCAAGTGCGGGCGTAGTCTTCGCCGTGGTGGGCGATGACAGCCGACAGAAGGGCGAGGTTGTAGTCGTGCACGCCCGAACGGGTGCAGATACGGCCTGCCCATTTCGGATCGGCGAGGTCTTCGTAGGTGGTCACTTCGCCATCTGCCACGCGCTCTTGGCTCGCATAGACGATACGGGCGCGGGTGGTGAGCGAGAACCAGAGGTTATCCGGGCTGCGCAGTTCGGCAGGGACCGACGCGGTGAGAATGTCGCTTTCGACAGGCTGGATCACATCTGCATCCACGATTTGCTGAAGGTTCGCAATGTCGACGGTCATCACGAGGTCGGCTGGCGAACGAGCGCCTTCGGCCTTTAGCCGTTCAACCAGACCACTGTCCACAAACGCAAGGTTTACATTGATGCCCGTTTCAGCGGTGAAGGCATCCATCACAGGCTGGATCAGTTCAGGTTGGCGCGTGGTGTAGATGTTGACGTCCGCAACGGCGGGCAGGGCGGCTAGGCCTGAGACAGAAGCGAGGAGGAGGGAACGAAAAGTCATGATAAACTCCGGCATTTGAATTGCCGTCGTTAAACCTGACTAAAACGCTCGGGTCAATACCTGCATTTTATAGTCGGGTTTTTTCTGCCTCGCGTTCCGCTAGCTTCGCGGCGTCCCATAGTGCGTCCATTTCTTCGAGATTGCTCTGCTCTGGATTACTGCCTTTGGCGATCAATGCGTCTTCTACAGCGTTGAAACGGCGTATGAATTTCGCATTGGTGCGGCGCAGGGCGGCTTCGGGGTCGACGTTCAGATGGCGGGCAAGGTTTGCTACTACGAACAGCAGATCACCCATTTCCTCTTCGACTTCGTCTTGTGTCAGGGTGTCGCGGGCCTCGACCAATTCGCGCGATTCTTCGATGATTTTGTCGATCACCTGATCGGTAGAGGGCCAATCAAAACCGACCCGCGCAGCGCGTTTTTGCAACTTTACTGCACGCAACAGTGCGGGCAGACCTACGGCAACGCCATCCAAAACGCGGGTTTCGGATTTGGCAGCGCGCTCTGCGGCTTTAACCTCTTCCCATCGGTCAACTTGGGTATCGGCGCTGAAATCATTGCCTTCGGCGCCAAAGACATGGGGATGGCGCGAGACCATCTTGTCACTGATCGCTTTGGCGACATCTTCGAATTTGAAGTGTCCTGCTTCTTCGGCCATTTGCGCGTGGAACACGGATTGAAACAGAAGGTCGCCCAATTCGCTGCGCAATTCGTCCCATGCGCCACGTTCAATCGCATCAGCCACTTCATAGGCTTCTTCGATGGTGTAGGGCGCGATGGTCGCGAAATCCTGTTCGATGTCCCAGGGGCAGCCTTTTTCTGGGTGCCGCAGACGGCGCATGATCTCTAACAGCCGCTCCATTGTTCCGTCGGGGGAATGCACGATGGCGTCAGAAGCGGAGAGGTCCATTGCAGGCGTCCTTGAATTAGGGTTCTGTGGCCAAGGTATCCACCCAAGCGCGAGAGTCCACCCATGCCCGTCCTAAACCGCATTGCCGAATTCGAAACCGATATGACCGCGTGGCGTCGGCACCTGCATATGCATCCAGAGATCGGGTTCGATTGCCATAATACGGCGGCCTTTGTCGTTGAACGGCTGCGGGAATTCGGTGTGGATGAGGTGCATACAGGCATTGCGACCTCTGGCGTGATCGCGATCATCAACGGGCAGGGCGAGGGGCCGACCATTGGTTTGCGGGCGGACATGGACGCGCTGCCGATGCGGGAACATTCGGGCGCTGACTATGCCTCGACCATCGATGGGCGGATGCATGCTTGCGGGCACGATGGGCATACGACGATGCTCTTGGGTGCGGCACGGTATTTGGCCGAGACACGTAATTTCAAAGGCCGCGTGGCGCTGGTGTTTCAACCCGCCGAAGAAGCAGGCGGAGGCGCGGGTGTGATGGTCAAAGAGGGCGTTCTCGACCGTTTTGACATCAGCCAGATCTACGCGATCCATACGCTGCCTGGTCTGCCGCTGGGCGAATTCTACACGACCTCAGGTCCGATTATGGCCGCGGTCGATGCCTTTGACGTGGAAATCACAGGGAAGGGCGGTCACGTCGCTTATCACCAAGAGGCCCGCGATCCGATCGTTGCGGCCTGTGGCATTACCCAAGCGATCCAAACCATCGTAAGCCGCAGCCGTTCGCCCTTTGACGACCTCGTTGTGTCGGTGTCGCAAATCCACACGGGCACAGCGGACAACATCATTCCAGATCAGGCCTATATCAACGGTACCGTTCGGACGTTCTCGCGCGATGTTCAGGCGATGGTCAAACAACGCCTCCAAGAGATCGTGCAAGGGCAGGCGATGGCTTACGGCGTTGAGGCAAAGCTGATCTACATGGACGACTACCCGCCCACCATCAACGATCCAGAGGCGACCCAATTCGCCATCGCGACCGCCTCTGAAATTGTGGGTGCGGATAAGGTGGACGGCAACGGTGGCAAGGAAATGGGCGCAGAGGATTTCGCGTTCTTCCTTGAAAACCGTCCGGGGGCCTATCTATTCCTCGGCAACGGTGATACGGCAAGTGTTCACCATCCCGCCTATGACTTTGACGACCGTTCCGCACCGATTGGCGCCAGCTATTTGGCCCGTCTTGTGGAACGCGCTCAGCCGCGCGATTGATCGCTAGGCTTGACGGTTGACCCGACTTCGCGCATGGACCCCCTATGGCCCGTATTGATGAACTCCCCCCACTGCGCGAGGTGATCGCGACGCACCAGCTTTCGGCAAAGAAATCGCTGGGGCAGAACTTTTTGCTCGACCTGAATCTGACTGCGAAAATCGCGCGTCAGGCAGGTGATCTGAGTGGGGCGGATGTTCTCGAAATCGGGCCAGGGCCGGGGGGGTTGACCCGCGGTCTGCTGGCCGAAGGCGCGCGCCGCGTGCTCGCCATCGAAAAAGACGAACGTTGCCTGCCTGCCTTGCAAGAAATCTCGGACGCTTATGACGGGCGTTTGCAGGTGATCAACGGCGATGCGCTGGAAATTGATCCGCTGCAATACCTCACCCCGCCGATCAAAATCGCAGCGAACCTGCCTTATAACGTTGGGACAGAACTCTTGGTGCGGTGGTTGACGCCGAAAGAATGGCCGCCGTTCTGGCAATCGTTGACGCTGATGTTCCAAAAGGAAGTCGCCGAACGCATCGTCGCCCAGCCCGGCAGCAAGGCTTATGGCCGTTTGGCCATCCTCGCCCAGTGGCGAGCAGATGCGAAAATCGTGCTCGACCTGCCGCCGCAAGCCTTCACGCCGCCGCCCAAAGTGTCGTCGGCTGTGGTTCATCTGACCGCATTGCCCGAACCGCGTTTCCCTGCGGATGCCGCGACCCTATCGCGTGTCGTCGCCGCTGGGTTCAATCAGCGTCGCAAAATGCTGCGGGCCTCGCTCAAGGGCGTTGCCCCGAATATCGAAGATCACCTAATCGCCGCAGGAATTCAGCCGACAGAGCGCGCAGAGCAGGTCAGTCTGGAACAGTTCTGCGCGCTGGCTCGGTCGATTAAGGACGCGTAAATCCCGCGATTGCCGCGGCTGAGATCGCACGATGGTGGCAGCCCTCAACATGGTCGTTCACCATGCCCGTGGCCTGCATAAACGCATAGGCCGTGGTGGGGCCTACGAATTTCCAGCCGAGCTTTTTCATCGCTTTCGACATCGCCTCTGCGGCGGGTGAGGTGCCGCGCTGCACCGTGCCAGAGCCGAGGTCGTTGGGATCGGCAAACGACCATAGGAACGTGGCGAGCGATCCGTGGGTGGCAATCGCCTCTAGCGCACGATTGGCGTTGTTGATTGTAGCTGTGATCTTACCGCGATGGCGCACGATGCCTGTGTCATTCAACAAACGCTCAATATCCGCCTCGTCAAATTGCGCGATAGTGGCAATGTCGAAATTGGCAAAGCCACGGCGGAACCCATCGCGTTTTTCCAAAATCGTTCGCCAGCTCAGTCCTGACTGAAACGATTCGAGTGTGATCTTTTCAAAGAGGGTGCGGTCGTCGGCGGTCGGAACGCCCCAATCGTCATCGTGATAGGCGATGTATTGCTCTGTCGCAGTGCACCACCAGCAGCGGTTCAAACCGTCCGAAGTCTGTTCAATTTTCATAATAAACCAAATAAAAAACCCGACCGTTTCGGGTCGGGTTTCAGTTTACTCTGCCGCGGCGGGGCTGTCATCGCTTGGCGTGTCAGCTTTTGCCTTGGGTTTGCGCGGCGCACGCGGTTTGCGAGGCGCTTTTTTCGGCTCTTCCGCCTCTGGCGCTTTGCTTTCAGGTGTCTCAACCAGACCGTTGTCGTCTTCGTCCTCGGACTGAGTTTCGATCACATCCTCGCGGCGCGGACGGCGAGCCTCGCGGTGCGGGCGGTCTTCGCGCTGCGGACGTTCAGGACGATCCTCAGACACGTCAGGTTGTTCGCCTGCGCCAGCTGCTTGCTCTTCCTGAGCCTTCAGGCGATCCGCGCGTTCGCGGTCACGTTCTGCCTGACGCTGACGGTTTTGTTCTTCTTGCTCTTCGCGGGCCTTATCGACCTCACGCTGAGCTTCAGCCAAAATCCGAAGGTAGTGTTCGGCGTGCTGGGCAAAGTTCTCTGCCGCGACGCGGTCGCCGGACAACTGCGCATCGCGGTGCAGCTGGTTGTATTTCTCGATGATTTGTTGCGGTGTCCCGCGCACTTTTCCATCAGGACCCGAGCTATCAAACACTCGGTTAATGATGTTACCGCCAGACGGACGGTTGTTGTTGCGGTTCTTACCGCGGGACCGTGATTTCGAAGATCTCATGAACGTGCTTTCGGGCAGCGGAAAATGCGTTGCGTTTGGCTTTCCCATCTACGGGACAAAATGCCAAAGATGTTCAGGCGAATATCAGAGAGAGGCCGAAGCCTTCTGTCTTCTGATGTCCTGTGACTACCCTTCAAACTGGATACGTTACAAGTCTAAAATGCAATGAATCCGACGAAAGGCGTGCTTTTCTGCACAGAACGGGTGGATTAACCGCGATATTCGCCCGAAACGACCCGATCCCGTCCATCAAGGTCCTGAATCACCCGAACCTTTTCAAACCCGTTGTCCGCAAACATTTGCGCGACGGCGCCGGCTTGAGTGGGGCCGATTTCGACGATTAGGCGACCGCCAACGCGCAATAGACCCGCCGCCTGTTGGCTGATCTCGCGGTAGGCGGATAGCCCATCACCGCCGTCCGTCAGCGCCATATGTGGTTCGTGATCGTGGACTTCGGGCGATAGACCGTCCATTTCGTCCAGCCCGATATAGGGCGGGTTCGACACAACCAGATCGACCTGACCTTCGATGCCATCCGCCCAAGAGGTGCGCAGGATAGCGGCCCGTTCACCAAGGTCGAGCGCGTGCATGTTATCCTCTGCCACGCGGCAGGCGTCCTCTGACAGATCGGTGCCTACGCCCCGCGCTTCGGGCATTTCAGCGAGAAGCGTCAGGAGGATACAGCCCGATCCCGTGCCAAGGTCGATGACGCTGGCAAAGGCATCTTGGAGCGCGACTTCTATCAGGATTTCGGTTTCAGGCCGCGGGTCGAGAACGTTCCGCGTGACCTTGAACCGACGCCCGTAAAATTCACGATAGCCCAACAAATGCGATACAGGTTCCCGACCGGCCCGCCGTTGCAAGAGAGCAGCAAAGCGTGCTTCTGCCTCTTGGGTGACAGGTTCGGGCAGGATCAACGTCAGTCGACCAGCCTCAATCCCAACCGCATGAGCCAGCAGGCGCCGCGCATCGCGGGGCGCATCAGGCACACCAGCATCGGTCAATTGTCGCACGCCCTTGGCCAAAAGAACCGATCCCGTGGGTTGGTTCATCCTTCCATCTCCGCGAGGAGGGTGGCTTGGGCATCGGCGATCAGTGCATCAATCGTTTCATCCAGATCGCCCTGCATGATTTTATCGAGCGAATAGAGCGTCAGGTTGATGCGGTGATCCGTCATTCGTCCCTGTGGGAAGTTATAGGTGCGAATACGTTCCGAACGATCCCCAGACCCCACCTGCGATTTGCGGCTGGCAGAGCGTTCATCGTGAAGCTTTTGACGCTCCATATCAAAGAGGCGAGTTTTCAGAACCTGCATCGCGATCTCGCGGTTGCGGTGCTGTGATTTCTCGGAACTGGTAACAACGATGCCAGAAGGGATGTGGGTGATCCGAACGGCAGAGTCGGTGGTGTTCACGTGCTGACCACCTGCACCCGACGACCGCATCGTATCAATGCGAATGTCATTGGCGTTGATCTGGATGTCCACGTCTTCGGCTTCGGGAAGAACGGCGACGGTTGCGGCAGAGGTGTGGATACGTCCGCCGCTCTCTGTCTCGGGCACGCGTTGTACGCGGTGCACGCCGGATTCGTATTTCATGCGGGCAAAGACGCCATCGCCGGCGATCCGCGCGATCACCTCTTTGATGCCGCCCAATTCGGTCTCTTGGTGTTCAAGGATTTCCAGCTTCCAGCCTTTGTCTTCGCAATAGCGCTGATACATCCGCAACAGATCACCCGCAAAAAGCGATGCCTCATCGCCACCCGTGCCTGGACGGATTTCGAGGATCGCAGGACGGGCATCCGCCGCATCCTTGGGCAGCAGGGCAAGGCGCACGTCCTGTTCCGCCGTCTCTAGCTGTTCGCGCAGGGTGGGGAGCTCATCCTCGGCCAGTTCGCGCATATCGGGGTCTTTGAGCATCAGCTCTGCCTCGGCGATATCGGCAACGATTTGGCGGTAGCCCAAAACGGTTTTCACTACCGGCTCAAGCTCTGAATATTCTTTGGACAGGGCCGCGATCTGAGACGGCTCAACGCCGCCGTTCAGTTTGGCCTCTAGGAACTGAAAGCGAGAGATAATCTGGTCGAGTTTGTCACTGGGTATCATGTGCTTTGCAATGGCCGACAGGCCGCGCGGCGTCAAGGCTGGTTGATGCCTGCTACCATGAGCCAGCCGTCAATCCGTTTCGCATTCACGCCCAGATCAGAACGCCCAAACCGCAACCGCCCGTGGATTTGGAGGTGCCATTCCGGCGTCTCTGTAGACCGTTTGATCACGCGCACTGTGGTATAATCGGGAAATCCCCAGAGCGCGGTGCGGGTCACAAAGGTGACCATCGCCTCATCGCGAGAGCCTGCGATTTGAACTGTGCGGGGCGTGTCAGTGATCGCGGCAAAGAGCGCGTCGATGCGGGATGGGTCGCTGAGGACCGTGGCGACCGTCAGCCCGCCCGCCTCTGGGTAGCGGCCCGCAGGTAGTTGCGGGGCCGCCATTCGATGCCAACGTTGTGCATCCAATGGCGCGAGGCGCACATAAGCCGCAAAGCCCAAAACGAGGGCGATAATAACACCGACCAGCAGCTTCATTTTCTTTTGTTCCAGAGGTTTAGGCAGCAAAGCTCCATTGCGACATGGGCACCCGCAATGGCGGTGATATTGCCGTGATCAAAGGGTGGAGAGACCTCAACCACATCGCCGCCAACCATGTTGATCCCCGCCAAATCCCGCAGGAGTGCCGCAGTTTGCCACGACGCAAGACCGCCCCAAACAGGCGTGCCCGTCCCCGGTGCAAAGGCAGGGTCCAGCGCGTCGATGTCAAAGGTCACATAGGTCGGGTTGTCGCCAACGATGGATTTGGTCCGCTCAACGACCCACGGCAGGCCCATCTCGTGTACGGACCGCGCGTCGATGTAGTGCATCCCCAGATAGTCATCACAGACCGTCCGAATGCCGATTTGGACAGAGCGGCTCGGGTCCACGTAGCCGAGCTTAACCGCCTTATACATGAAGGTGCCATGATCAATGCGGTCGAAATCATCATCCGCCCAAAGGTCAGAGTGGGCGTCGAACTGGATCACCGACATCGGGCCGTATTTTTTGGCATAGGCCTTCAGGATTGGGAGGGTGATCGAATGATCGCCGCCCAAGGTCACGCTTGCTGCATTTGCGTTGAGGATCGTGCGAATGTGGTCGGTCAGGAGCGCGGGGAAGCTCGGCGTATGGGCGTAGTCAAAGGCCAAATCGCCATAGTCGATGATCGAAAACTCCCCCAGCGGGTCAAAACCCCAGCCGATTGGCGGGTCATAGGGCTGCAGGGTGGAGGCTTCGCGGATCGCACGAGGGCCAAAGCGCGTGCCGGTGCGGTGCGTCACTGCTTGATCAAACGGAACCCCTGTCACGGCGATATCGACACCCGTGAGGTCCTTGGAATATTGACGGCGCAGGAACGACAGCGCACCACCAAAAGCGTTTTCAAAGGCCAAACCGCGACGATCCTCGCGCGTAAAAGCGAGGTCGATTTGTTTCTTTGCATCCTCAAGTGCCATGGGTCGTCCCTTTTGATCAAATTATGGCTACAGAGCCAGAGCGCAGAGTTTTGGTCAAGAGGGGAAAGGGGCGAGGGGGCTCTGCCCCCGCCGCGTTGCGGCCCCCCGGGATATTTTCAGGCACAAAGGCAGATCAGCAGCGCGATTTCGCCATTTTGTCTGCCATCCGCAGGGCCGCGATCATCGACGACGGGTTGGCGATCCCTTTGCCCGCGATATCAAAGGCGGTGCCGTGATCGGGCGAGGTGCGGATAAAAGGCAGGCCCAAGGTCACGTTCACGCCATTGTCTAAATCGATGGTCTTGATCGGGATGAGGGCCTGATCATGATAGGCGCAGATCGCCGCGTCATAGGTGGCGCGGGCGCGGGCGTGGAACATGGTGTCAGGGGGCATCGGGCCGCGCAGGTCGATCCCTTCTGCACGGAGCGCCGCAATGGTGTCGTTCATCCAATCAAGCTCTTCGGTTCCCATCTTGCCGCCTTCGCCCGCATGGGGGTTCAGGCCAGCGACGACGAGGCGCGGGCGATCAATGCCGAAGTCGCGCCGCAGGGCCGCGTGGGTGATGAGGACGGTATCGGTCAGAAGGCGAGCGGTGAAGGCTTTGGGCACGTCAGCGAGCGCGATATGAATCGTTGTCGGCACCACGCGCAACTGGTCACAGGCGAGCATCATCACAACCTGATCGACCTTGCCCAGAGCGGCAAGGAATTCGGTATGGCCCGGGTAGGCAAAGCCTGCACCGTCCGCGAGCGCCTTTTTGTGGATGGGAGCGGTGGTCATGGCAGAACATTGGCCAGAGGTGACCAGATCAACGGCCGTTTCAATGGCAGAAATCACACCAGCGGCATGGGTGGGATTGGCAATGCCAGGGGTAAGCGCGGGGCCGAAATCGCGAGCCAGAACGGGCAGGGCGGTTTGGCTGATAGATGCGGCTTCGCTTGCGTCAGAGATTACCTGATGCGGGGTTCCAGCGGGCAGGTGGTTCGGATCACCAACCCAGAGCATCGGCATGTCATTGCGAAGCTCTGCCCAAGCCTTGGCGGCGACCTCGGGACCGACGCCTGCGGGTTCGCCACAGCTGATCGCGATGGTCATTGGTTGCTGATCACGGCTGTATCGCGCAACTGTGCCAAGAGAGCATCCGCGTAGCCAGCGAGTTTTTCACTGCGCAGGCGGCTTTCGACTTGGTCGCGATCAACGGTTTCGGCCACCTGAGGAATGCGATTGCACATCATCACGTAAAGTAGGGTCTGGCCATCGTTGCGGGTCAGGATGGCGGAGCTTTCGCCAGCGTCGAGCTTTGCAAGTTCCAAGGCGATATCGGTATCGATTTCGGATGGCGTTGCGGTCGTGCGGGTCAGACGATCCTCGGGGAGGTCGCGGGCAATGCCATAGAGGTCATCGCAGCTGTCTGTCTCTGCATCGATGCGGGCCGCTTCGGCCTTGGCGGTCTCGGTCAGGCCACCGGGGATGGTGAATACCTCATAGTCAAACTGCGATGTAGCGACCGTTGCGTTCGGCACCTCACGCAGGTCGCGCAACTGCAACAGCGCCACAGCGTTTTCGAGTTGCAGCGGAGGGGTCACTTGCCCCGGTTCAAGGTTGGTCAAAAGCCCGTGCAAACCCGCGGGCAGTTCGGTCAAGCTCTGCCACGGAAGGCGACCGCCGTCATCGCGGGACTGGGTCGCCGAATATTGGCGGGCCGCTGCGGAAAATTCCGTGACTGAGGTCATCTGGCTGATGTCTTCGGCGAGTTTTGCGACCTCTTCCGCCTTTTCAGGCGGAGCGGGGATAATGATTTCAGAGATCAGAACTTGGAGAGACGCAGGGTTCGTACTGGTGCTCGCCAGAGCCGCGTCAATCTCTGCCTCGGTGACCGAAACCTGGCGGTTAAACTTTGACCGGATCAGTTCGCGCCACAGAGTGTTCACAGCAACAAAATCGCGCACGGTTTGTTCTGCGACGCCTGCTGCAGTGATGTTGTCGAGGAATTCCTCATAAGTACGACCGCCGCGGGTTGCGAATTCGGTCATCGCGTTTTTCAGGCCGTCGTCCGAAAGGTTCAGACCTTCGCGCTGCATATATGACATGCGCAGACGTTCATCGATCAACTGTTCGCGGGCGAGATCTTCGAGGTTACCTGCCGTGCGGAAGAGAACGAGGAGTTTCACGCGCTGGTCAATTTCATAGCGTGTGATCGCGCTGTCATTGACGCTGATCGCAGGAGAAAACAAACCTTGAGCCGATGCAGAGATTGGCGCCAAAAGAGCGGCGGCGCAGATCAGGTTTTTCAGCAAACGCATAGGTGCCTCATTCAATTCGTGCAGACCCGACGGGGAGCGACACCCGATGTCGAGGTGCCAAAGCCTGCGATCCCCACGGTCAATCCGTAGTCTGTTGTTGGTTCAAGAGTAGAGGAAACAGTATAGCTGCGCGAGGCCGAAAACTCGACTTTCACGCATTCGTTCTGCCATCCCAAGAGAATTTCCGCGTCAACAGGGCTATCTGCATCGATGTCGTAGCGCCCGTTGAACCCGATATTCCAGTTGTCATTGACGATGTAGCCCGCATCCAAGGCCCACTCAGACGTCACCTCAGTGCGGCTTTCGCCAAGGTCGGCGGGGAGCCACAGGTATTCAGCCGTGAGGTCGATCCGATTATTTGCCCATCCAACGCCCAACTCGGATTTGCCAGCACCCCAGTCTGCGTCGATCAGCGTGCGGCCATGAACGTGAAGCCCATTTGCGAGGGACAATTGCCCCCCGAGAAGGAAGTCGGATCCCAAGCCAGACAGCCCCGACGATGCCGAGAAATCGGCGGGTTCGTCACGCACAACCTGTCCCATCAAAAGCCGTGCGTTCCATCCCTGCGGCGCAATGTGAAGCCATGATATGCCATAGGCAGCTTGCGCGCCTGTTTCTACGCGGTCGTCACCAGGGAAACGCGATAGGCTAAACAGGTTCGCTTCGTCGAAATCGGCGGTGCCGCTGTCTTCGTTCGGGACGGTATCGCCAATGATATCGGACCACCCCAGCATCAATAATGGCTCTAGCAAGTTCACAGAACCATCGCGCTCGGTGCGGGCCATTGGGTAACGCAGGGTGACCGAAGCCGAGGGGACCAATCGGAACGCCGTGTCATTTGTAGGATCGTTGTTGAACCCGTAGACATCTACCGCAATACCCACATCACTTTCGATCACGATGCCAGAGGGGCGCACCCAGTTTCGGTTCCAGTCCGCATATGCGCCGATCCGAAATACATCGCGATCTGCGCCTGTGTTGTCGTGACCGTATCGCAGTTGAAGGTCCGCATCGATGCCTGTGGTCAGGACGCCCGAGGCGTAGTTGAGCTGCTTTTCAGTGCTTACGCTGACGACAACGGGAATAATATCGGCGTCAGTCTCACCGTCTTTGACCGTGTGATAGATAGCCACTTCGCCCATCACAAAGGACTGCGGTTCGATCCGCGCGACCGTTAGTGCGTTTTTCAGATAATCCGCAGAGGAATAGCCATATTGGGCGAGGTATTCGTCGTGACTTGTGACGATGCCATTGAAGCTCAGCGTGTAATCGCGCGGCAAAGCAAAGTCGCCCGCGTATCTGACGTAACCCCGTGTCGCTCCATCATCGATGGTATCGCGGCTCACGGCGGCGTTAATTTCGATATCACCGTTTAAATAGGCCTGACGATACCGCGCTTCGAGGGTGCGGGTTTCCGCGCTCAAGAAAGGGGTCAGGGTTAGGTCGCGGTGATCACCGATCTTGATGAAATATGGTGTGCGGACACCAAGGCCTAACAGGTTGTTCGACTGGTAGCTCGGTGCCAGAAACCCGGTCGCACGATCAAGCGTAGGATCAGGGAGCCGCATCGTAGGCAGCCAAAACACAGGCACGCCTCGAACACGCAACACCGCATTGTCGAGGTATAGTTCCTTGGCATCTTGATCATGGACAATCCGAGACGCGCGAATGTCCCACAATGGTGGGCGCCCGTCGCAGACATTACACGATGTCGCGGCAACCTTGGTCAATTGGATGAGGCGACCGTCAACCCGATCGATACGGTTCGCAGCCAGTTGCAACTGTTCGTTCAGGACCATACGGGCGCTGAGCAAAAGACCGTTTTGCAACTTGGGGTCTAGGTCCGCGCTTTCGGCTGTGAGGATTGTGCCATCGGCGGCCTTGATGAAAATGGGGCCGTTAATGATCAGACGATCAGTTGCCTCATCATAGGTGATACGAGCCGCAGAGAGCGTTGTGCCGTCAAAGAATGCCTCAACATTGCCCGATGCAATCAGTCGATTGTCGGCGGTGATCGATACGCTGTCCGCCATAAGGGTTGCCGCGTCTTGGGCGGCAACTGCTCCTGCAAAGGGAAGGGCGGCGAGGATAAGCGGGGCGAGACGACGCATTACCCGTCCTCCAGATGCAGTAGTAGACCAAAGGCAAAACCCACGGCGACAAAGGGCGGAGCCCAAGCAGCCAAGGCAATCGGGATTTGCCCGTTTTCGCCCAAAATAGACGCAAAATTCCGAACGAAATAAAGCCCGAAACTGATCAGAATAGCCCAAAGAACCATCTGTCCCGTTTTGCCGCCGCGTTGCGGACGCATGGTAAAGGCCGCGCCGATTAAAACCATCGCGACCAAGAAGAGAGGCATCGCCAGTTCAGACTGGAGCCAAACCGCATGACGACGTGCACTAAATCCTGCTGTCCGAAGTTTTTCGATAAAGGCGGGGAGTTCCCAGATCGGAACAGAGGTCGGACTGCCGAAACTGTCGCGGATTTGATCAACGGTCAGCGACGATGGGATTTGGAACGTCTCGTGGTATTCCGCGACGGCTTCGGGGTTTTCGGCGTCAGCCAGAGGCCAGACTTTTGCGTTTGTGATGTCCCATTGGCCCGGTGTCAGACGGGCTGACGTAGCCTCGATCCGACGCACTGGACCACCGTCAAGGGTGAAGGTGATGAACGTGACCCCAGACAGTTCCGTACCGTCAAGGTTAGTCGCGTCTGCGCGGATCACCGTTTGCCCGTTCGTTGACCCTTGGCGGAGCCACAAGCCATCCGAGGAGACGGTAAAACTACTGCCTTCGCCCGTGAGGGTGCTCAGCCGTGCATCGAATTCTCGGGATGTGCTTGCGACGATGGGGTTGAAAATCCCAATGGTCACGAGGCCGAATGTGAAGGCGACGAGACAGGGCGCAACGAGTGCCCTAAGTGCCGAACGGCCTGCCGCACGTGTGACGACAAGTTCAGATGATCGCGCAAGACCAAGAAACAGCCAGATCGTCGCGATGATCACCAAAAGAGGGATTATCCGATAGAGCGAGTCAGGCAGGTTCAGGAGCGCCAATTGCACAACCTGCCCAAAGGATACATCGACATTGCGCAGGGTTCTTAGACGCTCGACCAACTCAACGAACGCCATCAATAGGCCGAACACACCGATCACGCCCCCGAGGACAAAAATAAAGCGCTGAGCGAAATATCGGTGAAGGATCATGCTGCGATCCTTCCTTTGGGAAAGCGGAACCGCGCGGGGTAGGTCGCGATGGTCAGCAAAACCATAGTGATCACTATGCCCACTAGGATCGGCAGATAGGGCACCATCCATGCTTCGGGCATCGTGCGCATCATGTTCTCAGCGGTCGATTCCGCGAATTTGACAACGATGATCAGGGCAATGGCCAGCATCACCTGTTTCCAAACCCCAAAGCGACTGAACCCACCGACGAGCAAGGATGCCGCCCCAATCGCAGCCCCGACGAGGCCCAAGAGCGCACGCGCATTGCGGCGGTTGGCTTCCATGATCAATTCGCCAGCGGTCTTGCCTGTCTCAGTCTGCAACTCAGGCGTTGCCATCAGTAGCTCGAGAGAGGTTACTTCACCGCTTGACCTTGTTAATCGAGGTGTGAAGTCGACCAGATCGCCGAGGTCGTAGGTGAAATCTTCGAACCGTGTAAGGCTCAGGCGCTGGGTGTTGGTATTAAGCGCCTGCGCCATACCATCGATCATCACCAGCTGCGGGCCATTGTCGGTTTTCACGAGGTACGCGCGTGACGCGGTGTAGGTCATCGTCTCTGCATCATCACGGGTATCTGAGAGGAACAGGTCCAACAACTCTCCGCTGCGGCTGATATCGCGGATGTAGATCGTCAAACCAGAGGTGGGCGATTGAAACCGCCCTTCGACCAGCATCCGCGCGGCGAGGTTCTGGCTGATCTCCGCTTGGCGTTGATTGGTGATGAGCGCCGCGGTTGGCACCAGAAAATGCGAGGCGACCATCGTCAGGACCGTCACGATCACGCCAAAGATCACCGCAGGACGGATCAGGCGCACGGGCGAAAATCCTGTGCCCTGCATAACCACCAATTCACTGTCAGAGGTCATGCGGTTCATCACGTAGATGCTCGCCACCACTGCGGCCAATGGCAAGACGATCTGCACCACGCCCGGAAGGGTGAGCATGGTGAGTTCCAAAACCACTTTTGCTGTTTGTCCGTCAGATATCAGTTCGTCGAACAATTCGACCGCCGCTCTGATCCAATAGATAAAGACCAATACGAGCGAGAAAAAGCCGAAGAGAGTCAGCAATTGCGACAGTAGGTATCTGTCGAATCGAGCCAATGCGTCCCCCCGGATGCCAGTTATTCCTTATCGCCAAGACGCTAACCGATTTGTTGGGGGGATTGAACCGTATTCTGGTCATTCACCACAAGGCAAGCTACCTATTGCCGAAAGACAGCTTTCAGGAGTTCACCAAATGACTAGCCCGATCCAGATTACCTTTGCGCCTTTGACCACTGATGCGCTCGCGACGACAGAAGGTCGGATTGCGATTTTCGTGACCGAAGACGGTAAAATGGACATCGGTGCGCGTAAGGTGAACACCCTATCCCGCAAAGCGGTAGAGCGCTTGGTTGCCTCTGATCGGTTTGCAAAACTGGGCACCGGCGATCTGGCTGAGGTCACATGGCCTGTGGGCCTCGCGGCTGAGGCTCTCTTGGTCGTGAAACTGCCGCGCCGTGCTTCGGCAGAAGAACACCGCAAGGCGGGTGCAAGCATTGCCAAGGCGATGGGTAAGGGCGATCTGACCGTTCTGGCTGCAGCGGTGAACAAGCCCGAAGAACTCGCCTTTGGCATCGCGATGCGCGCCTATGTGTTTGAGGATCACAAGACGGGTGACAAAACCACCTACGGCGCTGTTACCGTCATGGTCAAAGACGCTGACGAAACTTCTACTGCCTACGCACCTCTAGCGGCTGTTGCCGAAGGCACCTTTTTTACTCGCGATCTAGTGAATGCGCCTGCAAACATCCTGACCACCACTACATTTGCCGAAAAACTTAGCGATCTGAGTGCGCTGGGCGTGACCGTTGAAGTTCTCGAAGAGGCTGATCTGGAAAAGCTAGGCATGGGGTCTCTCCTCTGCGTTGGGCAAGGATCGGACAGCCCGTCCAAGGTCGTCGTGATGCAGTGGAATGGCGGCGGCGAAGAGGCACCCTTTGCCTTTGTTGGCAAAGGTGTTGTGTTCGATACGGGCGGTATCAGCATCAAACCAGCCGCTGGCATGGAAGATATGACCATGGACATGGGTGGCGCGGGTGTTGTGGCTGGCGTCATGAAAACGCTCGCCCTGCGTAAGGCTAAGGCCAATGTGGTCGGCCTCGTGGGTCTGGTTGAGAACATGCCGTCGGGTAATGCTGTGCGTCCGGGCGATATCGTGACCTCGATGAAGGGTGACACGATTGAGGTGATCAACACCGACGCCGAGGGCCGTTTGGTTCTGGCCGATGTGCTCTGGTATGCGCAGGAGCGGTTCAAACCGACGGGCGTTATCAACCTCGCCACGCTAACGGGTGCGATCATCATCGCGCTGGGCCATGAAAATGCGGGTGTGTTCTCGAACAGTGACGAGCTGTCGAATAAACTGCTGAAGGCCGCAGCGAACGAGGGCGAGGGCGCATGGCGGATGCCGATGGGCCCTGCCTATGACGCAATGTTGAAATCGGCTAAGGCGGATATGAAAAATGTCGGTGGTCGCGACGGTGGGTCGATCACAGCAGCGCAATTCCTGCGACGTTTTATCCAAGACGACATGCCGTGGTGCCACATCGATATTGCGGGCACTGCACAGACCAAAGCGGACACGGCTCTCGCCCCGAAGGGTGCGACTGGCTGGGGTGTAATGGCGCTGAACCGTCTTATCGCTGACAACTACGAGGCCTAAGTCCGTGGGTGCCGCTTATTTCTACCATCTCACCGAAAGCTCACTCGAGAAAGCCTTGCCCCTGTTGTTGGGCAAGGCGCGTGATCAGGGCTGGAGGGTCGAAGTGCGCGGCACCAACGCGGATCGTATGGCGGCATTGGATGCAGCCCTCTGGGACTGTGGCGATACGGCCTTCTTAGCACATGGTTTGGCGGGTGGTCCGCATGACGCCCATCAACCGATCTTGCTAACAAGCGATGGTCGTCCAGCACTAAATGAACCGAATTGTATAGTTTGCGTCGACGGGGCGACAATCTCCGCCGAAGATGTTACTAAGGTTGAACGGAGCATGATTATATTTTCGGGATTCGATGATGGTCTGGTTCAACTGGCGCGAGAGGCTTGGAAAGGCCTAACCTCGCAAAACATCTCGGCCCAATATTGGGCCCAAGAAGATGGCCGTTGGACAAAGAAAGCCGAAAGTCAGCCCGACTAGAAAAGACAAATGCTAGCGGAGGCAAAAATGTCCAATCTTCACGCTGGTGGGTGTCAGTGCGGTGCAGTCCGGTTCCGCGTGACATCAGTTATGAATAACGCACACGTGTGCTATTGCCGGATGTGTCAGAAAGCGACGGGGAGCCTGCTCGGGGCTTGGATCGGTGTCCCTGTCAATGCTGTGACGTGGACCCGTCGTGTCCCATCGATTTTCAAAAGCTCTGAAGGTGTGTCGCGGGGCTTTTGTTCAGAGTGCGGGACCACCTTGACCTATAAACGCGATAATCGGCAGTCGTTTTGGATGGCGATTTCGGTTTTTGACAAGTCCGAAGAGGTGAAACTGAAGTTCGCGTGGGGCGCTGAATCGAAGTCACCGTTGCTCAGCCAATTACCAAGCCTCACGGAGCACACATGCGATGAGGATTATATCAACGCAGATAACGCGAAAAAGACCAACAATCAGCACCCCGATTACGAGACCTAACGGGTGAGGATCAGTCGGCCGCGGCTAATTTCGATTTTGCTGAAACGGTTGAGGTAGCTCATGCCCAACAGCGATCCCTCCATCGGGCCGCCATTCACGACCGCACGGATATTGCGGTCAGTGATATCGCCGATGGTTAGTGTCTCAATCCGGATTGGAGCTGTGCGAACGACGCCGTTGGCCGTGTTGGCCGAGCCGATGTAGGTCACGTCATTGAGGTCGATGCCAATGCGTTTTGCGTCCGCTTGGTTCAGGACCACATGAGTAGCACCCGTATCGACGACAAATTCAATCGGGACACCATTCACCATCGCGGTCATGTAGTAATGACCGTCTGGTTGGATTGCTAATTCGATGCGTCCATCGGACAGCGTCGATTGCGTGCGAAACGGCATAAAGCCTGCGCCTTGGTAGCTGGATACGGCGAGGATCACGCCGCCAAAAATCAACGTCCAAATTCCAAGCTGCTGAGCAACTTTGCCGAGCCTATGACGCGAACGGATCATCACACCGCCAAAAATGACGGTGACGAGGATGCCGAGATACAAGAGGCGAAGCTGGTCGTTTGTGTCCATAGACCAATAGATAGGTCTTAGGGCGCCAATCCGAAAGAGCGCAATCCATCAAGAATGAACTGAATGGCCAATGCGGCCAACAGCATCCCGAGGATGCGAGTCACGACGTTCACTCCGACGCGCCCCAGAATCCGCTCTAACATGTTGGAAACAAGGAATAAGATGAAAACGATCAGCAGGACCGAAAGCATCACGCCCATCACTGCCGCAAATCCGCCGATGCCCTCTGCTTGATCCGTCAAAAGGATCATTGTCGCGATGGCCCCGGGGCCCGCGATCAGGGGGATGGCAATCGGAAAAACGGAGGGGTCATCGATATGATCCTCTGCCGCATCATCGGTGTGGCCCTGACGGCGGGTCTGACGTTTCTGGAACAACATCTCGAGCGCGGTCAGGAACAACAGAACCCCGCCCGCGATGCGGAAGGCAGGCATGGAGATCCCGACAAAGCCCAAGAGCGCCTCACCGAAGATACCAAAGCAAAACAGGATCACCGCTGCCGTAATACAGGCCCTGAGAGCAATTTTGCGGCGCAATTGCGCAGATGCCCCGTGGGTGAGCGCCACGAAAAGCGGCGTCAAACCGATAGGGTCAATAATCACGAAAAGCGTGGTGAAGGCGGCGATATAATCAGTCATAGAGCTGTTCTAACGGGTTTGATCAAATGGACAAAGGGCAAAGCTTCAAGGGCAGGGGGCGCTGCCCCCTGCACCCCCGGGATATTTTAAGCACAAAGGCAGGGGGTCAGGTCGGATTTTCGGCCTTGTCTAAGGCCTCTAGCGCGTCCATCCACATGGCCTCTGCGCGGTCGATGGCAGCATTGGCTTCAGCGTATTTGCGGTTGAGGCCCGCGAGTTTCACCGCGTTTACGTCTTCGTAAATCGACCGATCCGCGAGTTCTGAGGCAACGCGATCCCGAATTTCGTTGATCTTGTTCACGCGCTCTTCGCATTTACGCACTTCAGCCTTGAGCGCGAGGATAGTGTTGCGGTCAGCTTTTTCTGCCTTGGGCTTTTCGACAATGGGCTTTTCGGCCTTTGGCTTGTCGCTGGACAAAAGCAGTTTGCGATAGGCGTCGAGGTCGTCCTCATAAGGAGTCACTCGCCCGTCTTTGACCAGCCAGAGGCGGTCCGCCACGAGGCTCAAGAGGTGCATGTCGTGGCTGACGAGGATCACCGCGCCTGTGTAGGCGGTGAGCGCTTCGACCAGAGCCTCGCGGCTTTCGATGTCGAGGTGGTTGGTCGGCTCATCAAGGATCAAGAGATGCGGCGCGTCGAGGGTCGCCAGAAGGAGCGAAAGGCGTGCCTTCTGTCCACCAGAGAGACGGCCAACCTCGGTTTCGGCTTGGGCTGCCATGAGGCCAAACCCCGCGAGACGGGCACGCAGTTTCGGTTGCTGAACGTCAGGCATCGCCCGCGCGATATGCTGGAGCGGCGTTTCTTCGACGCGCAACTCATCAACCTGATGTTGGGCAAAGAAACCGATGCGGAGTTTGGAGGACGAGTGTTTGTCGCCTTCCATCAAGGGCAAACGATCCGAGAGCAATTTCGACAGGGTCGATTTGCCTTCGCCGTTGCGGCCCAAAAGCGCAATGCGATCGTCCTGATCGATGCGTAGGTTCAGGCGGGTCAAAATCGCGGTGCCGTCATAGCCCACAGCGCCGTTCTCAACACGGATGATCGGAGGTGAGAGAGGTTCCGGCGTTGGGAAGGTAAAGACCGTGCGGGCGGCATCCTCAGGCACACGAATGCTCTCCATCTTTTCGAGCATTTTAACGCGGGATTGCGCCTGCTTTGCCTTGCTTGCCTTCGCCTTAAAGCGGTCGACAAAGGATTGAAGGTGGGCACGCTTGGCGTCTTGCTTCTTGGCGGCTTGCATCAGCACAGCGCGCTGTTCAGCGCGTTGGCGGGCAAAGCTGTCGTAGGTGCCTGTGTAATAGGTCAGGTTCTGGCTATCGAGGTGCAGAATACCCGTGACCGAGCGGTTCAAAAGCTCGCGGTCGTGGCTGACGATCAGAACCGTATGCGGATAGCGGGTCAAATAGTTCTCGAGCCAGAGCGCACCTTCGAGGTCCAGGTAGTTGGTCGGTTCATCGAGCAAGAGCAGATCTGGTTCCGAAAAAAGAACTGCCGCTAGTGCCACGCGCATACGCCACCCGCCCGAGAAGGCAGAGCAGGGCATTTTCTGTTCGTCGTCGGTAAAGCCCAGACCCTTGAGGATGGACGAGGCGCGGGCGTCCGCGCTCCATGCGTCGATATCAGTGAGGCGGGTCTGAATGTCGGCAATACGGGACGGATCAGTTGCAGTCTCTGATTCCAACAAAAGTGCTGATCGTTCGATATCGGCGGCAAGCACCGTATCGATCAAAGAGACCTCATTTCCGGGAACCTCTTGGCTCACGCCGCCGATCTTCCAGCCTTTGGGCAGTTCGATGGTGCCTGTGTCAAGGTGCAATTCGCCCCGTATCAGTTTGAAAAGAGTGGTTTTCCCCGTCCCATTGCGGCCCACAACGCCAACTTTATGGCCTGTGGGAATGACGGCGGTGGCGTGGTCTATGAGGACCCGCCCTTCGATCGAATAACTGATGTCATCTAAACGTAGCATAGATGCGTCATTGCCTGACCTAAGAGGCGCGGTCAATCACGGCTTTTCTTGTGCGCTAACACATGTTAGGGCAGCGCCAAATCTTAACCCGCCCCTGATGGGGCCGACGCAAGTGAGGCTATCATGGCTGTAGAACGCACCCTTTCGATCATCAAACCGGACGCAACCGAGCGTAACCTGACCGGCAAAATCGTTGCTAAATTCGAAGACGCTGGACTGCGCGTTGTCGCATCCAAGCGCATCCACCTTACACCTGCTCAGGCTGGCAAATTCTACGCTGTACACGCAGAGCGTCCGTTCTACGGCGAACTGTGCGAATTCATGGCATCCGCACCGGTTGTTGTTCAGGTTCTCGAAGGCGAAGGCGCTATCCTGAAAAACCGTGAAGTCATGGGCGCAACCAACCCAGCTGACGCTGCGGCTGGCACCGTTCGCGCAGAGTTCGCGAAATCGGTCGGTGAGAACTCGGTTCACGGTTCGGATTCGCCTGAAGCTGCTGCAGAAGAAATCGCATTCTTCTTCTCAGGTCTCGAACTGGTCGGCTAATCGTCACTGTTCAGATTTGATTTACGGCAAGGCCCGCACGGTTGTGCGGGCTTTGTTCGTTTATGGGGGCGCTGCCCCCAAACCCCCGGGATATTTGCGGCACAAAGGCAGGATCAGGCGAGGCCCATATCTGACAAAAAGCGGGCGAGGTTGTTTGATGGGCCGTCTGGGGTATCAGAGGCGAGGAGTGCGTCAAAGCGGGTCCGCAAGGCGTCTTTTTCAGCGCCTTTGCAGTCGTTCCATGGGCGACCTTGGAGGGCCATGTGAAGAGCATAGTAGCCAATGAAGTGGGGGCGGGTGCCTTTGGCGATCATCCGTGCATAGGCATCATGTGCACCGAGCGCCCTTAGGGTTTCGGCATCAGGTATGCCTGCGCGGATCATGTCCGTTTCAGTCGCCGGGCCAATGCCCGAAATTGTACGAAGGGATGTCATACCTGCAGGTTACTCTGCCCGAGGTGACTCGTCATCCTGTTCCGCGCTTTGTTTGCGGAGGAACCGCATCAGTGCTGTATCGTCGAGCGGTTTGGTCATGACGGTCGACGCGCCTGCCTTTTCGAACTGACGCATGTCATCGCCAACGACAGCAGCGGTGAGGCCGATGATCGGTTTGGTAAAGCCATTGGCGCGCAGGGTGCGTGTCAGTTCATCGCCCGACATTTCGGGCATAAAGAGGTCTGTGACGACTACATCAGGCGGATCTTGGGCGATGAGGTCGAGCGCCTCGCGGCCAGAGCCAACCACCTCTACACGGCCCATGAATTTGCGAAGGCGCGCGCTGGTAACCTCGGCGACCAGAGCGTTGTCTTCTGCCAAAAGAACATACATCGAGCCAAAGTCGACCGTGTCGTCGTCCATATGGGCGACCTGACGTAGATCCTCTGCCGAGGCGAGTGGTTCAGCGATCCGAACGTGATAGCCCGCGCCGCCTTCGGGGGCGGGGAAGTAGGTCACGCTGCCACCCAAGAGCTGCGCAGTTGTCCGCACGATGTAGAGGCCAAGGCCCGAGCCGTCCGCGCGGTTGCGGGCATCTTCGCCGCCACGCTGGAACGGTTGGAAGAGGCGTTCGACTTCTTCAGCAGCGATCCCAATGCCGTTGTCCGTGATCGACCAAACCCCTGTGCGGTCGTTCAGATTATCGCCAATCGACGACCGATAGGTCACAGTAATTGCAGAGCAGCGCGAGTGAATGATCGCGTTGCGAATAAGGTTGCCGAGGATTTGTTTGATCCGAACGCTATCGGCCAAGACCATCTCGTTCGCGCCTTCGCCAAACCGAAGTCTGATCGTGATGCCGCTCGCCTGAGCCTGCATTTCGAACGTATTGCGGATCGATTCGGCAAGGTCGGCTGGGACGAACGGGACCGGGTTGATGGGCAGGTTCTTTTCTGGGTTCACGGCCTGACGCATGTCGGTCAAAACGCCGAGAAGTTGGTCCGTTGCCTCGCGCAGGCGTCTGGCGAGGTGCTCTTGGTCCGCTTCGTCGTCGTTAAGGTCGTCGATAAGCATCGAAATCACCGACGCAGGTGTCCGCAATTCGTGGCTGATGATCGAGAACATCTGCTTTTGCTGATCTTGACGGATCGACAATTCGGCCAAGGTTTCCTTGAGCGCGCGTTCCTGCAGGTGTTCGCCTGTCACATCTACCACGAGGCCATAGACGACGGGTAGGTTGTCAAAGCTGCGTTCGTACCAAAGGAACAGGCGAATAACGCGACGGTGATTGCTGCCTGGGGCCTCGCGTAGGCGGGCGAGGAGGGTCGTCGTCTCGCCCGGACGTTGGAACATCATGCGCCGCAGTTCGGTTTGTTCATGGTCGCCAAATTTCCGCATCATCGATGCAATATCGAAACTTTGCGGAACGCCTAGCATGCGCTGCGTTACGGGATCGACCGAAACCATGCGCGATGTTAGATCAACGGCAAAGACACCAACGCCCGCATAGTTCCGAACAGTATTTAGACGTCGTAGCGAGCTGACTTGTTGATCTTGCAGGTGCAGCCCATGGCTGCGTAGGCCGAGTACGAAAATGATGATGCCGAGGGCGATGACCGCGTAAACTTCTATGACAAGGTCGGATTGCGAGGTGATCGTCGGAGGCGTCACAATCGCGCCAGTCATAGATGCGTAGATCAGCATCCCCGTGGTCAGGGTCGGCACAACCAATCGGATCGGTAGAACAACAGCAAAAATCGCACAGAGCGCGATAGCGTCTAGGGCGACATGAAGTTGGACCCCATACTGTCCCAATGTGGCGAGCACACCAAAGCTCAAGACAAATGGCGTTGCCCAGAGGACATCCGATGGCCGTGGGAATTGGATCATCCCAATAAAGAAGGTGGACACGACAATGCCGCCATAGCCACAACGGATCGCTGCTTGGAGCAGGAACTCGTTATCGAGTGAAAGTGCTGCCACTGCCTCAGGGAAAGACGACGCAAAGACGCTGGTGAGCGTTGAGATTGTCGTAACCGAAACGATGGAGAACACCACACCAGTCAGAACTGAAATCGTAAGGTCGACCGTGTAGGGGGCAAGGCGGTTGTTGAGGAAGTTCAGCACCAGTCGCAACAAGAACCCGACGAGGCCACCGATAAATAAGTTCACCCCTAAACCAGCCCAGAACATGCGAGCGATACTGTCCGATGTTTCGTCAAGCGGCAGGATGTAGGTAGGTATGATTGCTTGAGCCAGATAAATGCCGATGAAGGCAAGAATTGGCCAGTATATCATACGGATGGGATAGATGAGCACTCCTAGCACCAACACGAAAAGCGCCGTGTGTGGCACAAAATAAATTGCGATTTTCGATAGATCTGTTGCCCCAGCCCCCAAAGCCAGCCCCATGACCCAAATCGATGTAAATGCGACGTAGATAAGGGTATGTCGAGACGGGTGGCTCGCAATTTTAGCGCGCAATCTGAGAAGTTGAGACCCATCCAGATCGCGAAACAGCAGGGAGTCGCGCAGGTCATCTGGCGTCTTATTGCTGGAAATCGCGAAGGTGGTTTTAAGTGCCATTGGGCCTAGGTGTCTCTTTATGGTTGTCGGTCTTCCCTAAGTTCAGGGGTATGTCATCCGGATCGGTGCTGAAACGCTGCATTGGGATAAGCTGCAGTATCCATAAGGCTAACACCCCACATGATGTGCCTCAAAACGGAAAACACCCAAGGGTTGTTCATTTATGATCGCGTCTTAAAGGCTCGCAAAGTCGCGAATGAGGTAGGGTGTCTCGGCGGCGACAGGTATTTGTCTGTTTGTTTCTGTCTGCGGCTTGTTCTGTGTCGGTGCTTTTTTCAGTTGATCGGCTGGCATGGCGACCTCGCTTTACTCAAATCCACAAGGGTGACGTTAGGTAAGTGTATACCTCAATCTTGGCAGAGATGAGGCAGTTAAGGCGTGACTAACTATGTTTTTCGGGCCATTCGCCTGTGAAGTGGATCGATTGTTGACGTTTGTTCTGATTAAAAATTAACCAAGGCACTCATTTGTGATTAAAAAGTGACCACCTGCGTTGAATTTTGATTTTCTGGATTTGATGAGAATTGTGATGTGCCGCGTTGCAGCATCTCCTCTTTCTCGGGCGACGGATAACGCCGCTCGAAATCGCCGCACGGGGACGCAATCCTGGCAGAAAACCGACCCCGCGCGACACCAGCAACAAAGCTGAGGCCTTGATATACGCGTTTTGACCCGATTTGACCACTGGTCACGGGCCGCGGATGGGTCTCAAACAGGGGACACTTTAAATGTTTAAAAAAATCATGCTGCCCGCACTTTCCTCCGCTGCTCTGATCGCAGGTGCAGGCTCCGCTCTGGCCGAATGTGCTGACCCGATCAAGGTTGGCGTGCTGCACTCCCTCTCTGGCACGATGGCCATTTCTGAAACCACTCTCAAAGACACCATGTTGATGCTGATCGCAGAGCAGAACGCAAAGGGCGGTCTGCTGGGCTGTGAAATCGAAGCCGTCGTGGTCGACCCTGCGTCCGACTGGCCGCTCTTTGCGGAAAAGGCACGTGAACTGCTGACCGTTCACGACGTGGATGTGATTTTCGGCAACTGGACCTCGGTCTCGCGTAAATCGGTTCTCCCCGTGCTTGAAGAATTGAACGGCCTGCTGTTCTACCCCGTTCAATACGAAGGCGAAGAATCCTCGCGCAACGTTTTCTACACTGGCGCTGCTCCGAACCAGCAGGCGATCCCTGCGGTTGACTACTTCCTCGAAGAGCTTGGTGTTGAGAAATTCGCGCTTCTGGGCACCGACTATGTCTACCCACGCACCACCAACAACATTCTCGAAAGCTATCTTCAGTCCAAAGGCATCGCCGCTGAAGACATCTTTGTGAACTACACCCCGTTCGGTCACTCGGACTGGGCAACCATCGTGTCGGACGTTGTCGCATTGGGCGCTGACGGTAAATCGGTTGGCGTGATTTCGACCATCAACGGCGATGCAAACATCGGCTTCTATAAAGAACTCGCAGCCCAAGGCGTCTCTGCCGAAGACATCCCAGTTGTTGCCTTCTCCGTCGGTGAAGAAGAACTCTCGGGCCTCGATACCACCAACCTCGTTGGCCACTTGGCAGCTTGGAACTACTTCATGTCGGCTGATACCGCAGAAAACGCGGCCTTCATCGACGCATGGCATGGCTTTATCGGTGACGATGCGCGCGTGACGAACGACCCGATGGAAGCGCACTACATCGGCTTTAACATGTGGGTGAACGCAGTAACCGCGGCAGGCACCACCGACGTTGACACCATCATCGAAGCGCTTCCGGGCCAAGAGTTCACCAACCTGACAGGCGGAACTGCTGTCATGTTGCCGAACCACCACCTGACCAAACCAGTTCTGATCGGTGAAATTCAGGCGGACGGCCAGTTCGACATCATCAGCCAAACCACCGAAGTGGCTGGTGACGCATGGACCGACTTCCTGCCGGAATCCGCTGTTCTGGAATCCGACTGGATCGACCTGAAATGCGGTATGTATAACACCGAAACTCAGACCTGCGTTCAGTTGACCTCGAACTACTAAGGTTTTGAAATTTGGGGTGGGGGCGCGTCCTCCACCCCGAACCTTCCCTCCCCAGACTACCCCATAAGGAACGCGCTGATGCTTCGCGCCGTTGTGATGGCTCTGTCCATCTTCTTTTTGGCTGCTGCCGCTGCCGCTCAGGACCTACAGTCTGTCCTCCAAACCTATTCCGATGACATTGCCAAACCGTCTCGCCGCACAGTGGATCAAGCGATTACCGCGTTGATCGACAGCGATCTGCCCGAAGTGCCCGCGTTTCTTCAGGCGTGGCAGGAAAAGAACGTTTGGCAGAACGAAGAGACTGGCCTGTTTTACTATGTCGAAGGCTCTGATCCGATCACGTTGATCGACCTTTCAACGGGTGAAGCCGTAGGCACTGCGCCCAAATCTGTCATGGCGCAGATCAAACCGAACGCAGGTGTGCGTGGTGTGATCGGCTCTGCCTTGGTTCAATATCAACTGCTCGATCCTGAATATGATCGTCGTGCCGCTGCATTGGATGCGATCAGCCGCGATGGCTCTGCCGAACAGCTTGCGCCTCTTGCCGCGTCGATCGCCGATGAGCCTGACACTGGTTTGCAGGCCCGCAAAGAACGTCTGTTGATGATGCTTACCGCTCGCTTTGCTCCGTTGAGCGAGGATCGTGTTGCGGCGATTGAGGCGCTATCGTCCGATGTGAGCGTCGACGTTCGCGCCGTGATGAACCAAACGCTGACTACGACCACGGGTGTTGCGGCCGCGTTGCCCGAAGGCGCAAACATCGCCGCAATCCGCGAGGTCGGCCCTGATTTCGATGTGAATACCGCCTATGCAGAGCTTGCCGCCGCTGGACTGGCGCAGCCCACAGTGACCGAAGACGACCTGAAATCCGCCCTGATCGCGAATATCGTGGATGACCAGATCGCCGGTGTGCCAGTTGCGGCCATGTCTGATCCTGCAGAGCGCGTTCGTGCCTATCAGGGGCTAGTCGATACGGGGCTTGCCGCGCCTTTCGTCCCGATGGCTGATCGCGAAGCTGCCGTTGCGGCTCATGTGTTCTACACCCAATACGATGAGGCGGATCAGTTCGTCACCGATGCCGCCGCTGCTGCAATCAAACAGATCGAGCTAAAGGTGGGTGCCATGCAGACTGCTGACCTCGCGCTCGATGCGATCTCTTTGGCGTCAATATATTTCCTAGCTGCGATTGGCCTTGCTGTGACGTTCGGTGTGATGGGCGTGATCAATATGGCCCATGGAGAGTTCATCATGATGGGCGCCTATACGGGCTACGTGATCCAGCAGGTGATCCCTGATTACACCGTGTCGATTATCGTCGCACTTCCCGTTGCCTTTATCGTCACGTTTGCGGCCGGCGTCGCGATGGAGCGGTTAGTCATTCGCCACCTCTACAAACGCCCGCTGGAAACGCTCCTCGCGACATTTGGTATTTCTATTGCGCTGCAACAAATCGCAAAGAACATCTTTGGCACGCAGGCCCGCCCGCTGACCTCGCCGTCGTGGTTGGACGGTGCGCTGGTGTTCAACGACGTGGTGGCGATCAGCTACATCCGCATCGCGATTTTTGTGCTCGCCGTGATGTTCCTCTGCCTGATCTTGTTTATCCTGAAAAAGACCCGTCTGGGGCTAGAGGTCCGCGCAGTGACCCAGAACCCAGGGATGGCAGCTTCGATGGGCATTAACCCAGATCGCATCAATATGCTCACCTTCGGGCTTGGCTCAGGGATTGCGGGGATCGCAGGCGTTGCCATCGGCCTCTACGCCAAAGTCACGTCTGAAATGGGCGCCGACTACATCGTTCAGTCCTTCATGACCGTTGTGGTCGGTGGCGTCGGGAACGTCTGGGGCACGCTTGCAGGGGCATCGCTGATTGGCTTCTTGCAAAAAGGGATCGAGTTCCTCAACCCGTCGAACACGCTCGCCGCGCAGACCTACATGATCCTCTTTATCATCATTTTCATCCAATTCCGTCCCAAAGGCATCGTCGCCCTAAAGGGCCGTGCGGCAGGGAACTGAGCCATGACAAAATCATTCCTTGCAACAAATCGTTCGGTCCTTGTGTTCCTCTTGGTCCTGTCACTTTTCACCCTCGCGGTGACCGTGATGGCAGAGGCAACGGGCTATGGCCTGATCTCGACATCCTTCGTGAAAACACTGGGCAAAACGCTCTGCCTCTGTCTGATCGCCATCGCGATGGATGTGGTCTGGGGCTATTGCGGCATCCTCAGCCTCGGTCACTTTGCGTTCTTTGGTATCGGGGGATACGCGATTGGCATGTGGCTCATGTATGCCCGCACCGAAGAAATCGTCGCGGGGTCTCTGGCGAACCAACCGCTCCCTGCAACGCCGCAAGAGGTCTCTGACGCCATCGGCACTCAGATTTTCGGCGTCGTTGGCAGCAGCGATTTCCCTCTGATCTGGAGCTTTGCGCATTCGCTACCGCTCCAGCTTTTGGCGATCCTGATCGTTCCCGGATTGCTTGCACTTGTCTTTGGCTGGCTAGCCTTCCGCAGCCGCGTTACAGGCGTCTATCTCTCCATCCTGACCCAAGCGATGACCCTCGCGCTGTCGCTCTATCTGTTCCAAAACGACAGCGGTTTGCGCGGGAATAACGGCCTCTCGGGTCTGCAAAACATTCCCGGTGTTTCCGCATCCCAAGACGACGTGTCGATCTGGTTCTTTTGGGCTTCAGCGGTCGCGCTTGGCCTCGGTTATCTCCTCTTTGCCTTTGTCACATCAGGCAAAATGGGCAGCGTCATTCGGGCCATTCGGGATGATGAAGCGCGTGTGAGGTTTCTTGGGTATCACGTTGAATCGTATAAATTATTCGTCTTTACGATCACGGCGATGGTCGCGGGCATTGCTGGCGCCCTCTATTACCCGCAAGCAGGCATCATTAACCCCGCAGAAATCGCACCGATTGCGTCCATCTACCTCGCGGTTTGGGTGGCGATTGGTGGGCGCGGACGGCTTTATGGTGCTGTGATCGGCGCAACGCTCGTCTCGCTCTTGTCGTCGTGGTTCACTGGCGGCAGCGCACCTGCGATCAACCTCGGTTTCTACAAAATCGTCTGGACCGACTGGTGGCTCGTCCTGCTGGGCCTGTCCTTTGTCGTGGTCACGCTGTTCTTCCCCCAAGGTATCGGCGGTCTGTTCGATTTCGTCGCGGTCAAACGCAACTCTGACTATGGCCCATCCGAGGGGGCATGGCGCGCAGAAGAAGGAAAGCCGGAATGAGCAAACGTCTCCTCGAAGTTTCGGGCGTTTCGGTCACCTTTGACGGATTTCGCGCGATCAATAACCTTTCCATCGCGATTGCAGAGCCTGAATTGCGGGCGGTGATCGGGCCGAATGGGGCGGGTAAAACCACCTTTATGGACATCATCACAGGCAAGACCAAACCCGACGAGGGCAAGGTCATCTGGGGCGAAAAATCCATCAGCCTCTTAGGCATGAGCGAAAGCCAGATCGCCCGCGCGGGCATCGGTCGTAAGTTCCAAAAGCCGACGGTGTTTGAAGCGCAGACCGTTCGCGAAAACCTCGCGATGGCGCTGAAAAACAAACGCGGACCGTTTGATGTGCTGTTCTATCGCAAGACGGCAAATGGGGCTGCGCGGATCGAAGCGCTCGCCGCAGAAATCGGGCTGAGTGATCAGCTAACCCGTGTTGCAGGAGAGCTGTCACACGGTCAAAAGCAATGGTTGGAAATCGGGATGCTCTTGGCCCAAGATCCACGTTTGCTCTTGGTCGATGAACCCGCGGCAGGGATGACGCCTGCGGAGCGGGAACAAACGACCGACCTCCTTGTTCGGGCGGCGAAGACCCGCGCCGTTGTGGTTGTCGAACATGATATGGAGTTCGTGCGCCGCCTGAACTGCAAGGTCACCGTGCTGCACGAAGGATCGGTTTTGGCCGAAGGCTCGCTCGATCACGTGACCCAAAACCCTGACGTGATTGAAGTTTATCTGGGACGCTAAGATGCTCGAAATTGAAAATCTCACACTGAAATACGGGCAGAGCCAGATTTTGAACGGCATCACCATGACCGCAAAGCCGGGGCAGGTGACAGCGGTCATGGGGACCAATGGCGTTGGAAAAACCTCGCTCCTCAAGGCGATTGCTGGGCGTCATCCCTATGACAAAGGCACTATTCGGTTAGACGGAAAAGACCTGCCGCATCTGACCGCATTTGGTGCCGCACGGGCAGGGATCGCCTATGTCCCGCAGGGCCGCGAAGTTTTCCCGCTGATGACCGTGCAGGAAAATCTGGAAAGCGGGTTTGCCTGCCTTGATCGGTCTGAACGCGGCGTGCCCGATAAGATTTTTCAGCTTTTCCCGATCCTCAAAGAGTTCCTGCATCGACGAGGCGGCGACCTCTCTGGCGGGCAGCAACAGCAGTTGGCAATCGCGCGTGCACTGATCACACGACCTCGCGTGTTGCTCTTGGACGAGCCAACCGAAGGCATTCAGCCCAATATCATTCAGCAGATCGGCCGCGTGATTGCACAGTTGCGCGATGAGGGCGAGATTGCAGTGGTTCTGGTCGAACAGTATTTCGACTTCGCCTTTAACCTCGCGGACGAATTCTATGCGCTCAACCGTGGCGATGTCGTGCTGAACGAGGGGAAAGCGAGTTTGGCGCGGAAGCAGTTGCTGGCGGCGGTCTCGATTTGATGCGCTGGGGGCGCTGCCCCCAAACCCCCGGGATATTTGGGGCACAAAGGAGCCTTAGGTGCCGCAGAAGGTGGCCGTGACCCGTTCATGCGGTTCGGGGGCACGAGCGAAATCGGGGTTTTCAGTGAAAGGTGCGGTGACGGCAGCGAGCATCGCGTCAAAGGGCGCGCGGTTGCCCTCTGTTGCTTCGCGAATGACTTCTTCGATGCGGTGGAGGCGTGGGATGACCTGCGGGTTCGTTTGCGCGGCGAGGGCGAGGTCGGGTTTTGTTGCGCGCCAATCGGTGCGCCAATCGGCATAGTCCTTATGGTCGAGTGGCTCGTCGAGGTTGGCGAAAGTGAGGGTGAAGTCCGCGCCCGTATCCTCCATCATTTTGAGGAACCGTTGGGCGAGGGGTTCTGCCTGATCCGATGCGGTAAGGCCGAGTTTCGGGGCGAAATGGCGAATCCATGCGCTGCGGTAGAGGCCAGCGAAGTTGCCCATCATAGCGTTCAAACGCTCGACAGTGGCGTCTTGATCGGGGGCCATGGGGACGAGGCTCGATGCGAATTGGGCGATGTTCCAGATCGCGATATGCGGCTGGTTGGCATAGGCATAGCGCCCCATGCGGTCGATGGACGAGAGCACTGTCGCGGGGTGGTAGGCGTCCATAAACGTGCAAGGACCGTAGTCGATGGTTTCGCCAGATACGGTCATATTGTCGGTATTCATCACCCCATGGATAAAGCCGAGCGCCGCCCAGCGGGCGATGAGGTCCGCCTGACGCTCCATCATTTGGGCGACGACATCCTCGACGGTTTCGGCGGTGGGGAAATGGCGGGCAAGGGTGTGATCGTAGAGTGCGCGTAACGCCTGTTCGTCGCCGCGAAAGGCTTGGAGCTGGAAGGTGCCAACGCGGATATGGCTAGAGGCGACGCGGGTGAGGATCGCGCCGGGGACGGGGCCTTCGCGGAGGATTTGTTCGCCTGTGGTCACAGCGGCCAGAGCGCGGGTGGTCGGCACGCCAAGCGCGTTCATTGCCTCTGACACAAGATATTCGCGGATCACAGGGCCGAGGCCAGCGCGGCCATCGCCAGCGCGGGAATAGGGGCTGCGGCCTGATCCTTTGAGTTGGAGGTCAAAGCGACCTTTGTCGCAGATAACCTCGCCCAAGAGGAGGGCGCGACCGTCACCAAGCCCTGGGTTCCATTGGCCGAATTGGTGGCCGCCGTAGGCTTGGGCGATCGGGTCGGCACCATCGGGCACCGTGTTGCCCGCAAAGACATCGACGTTGGCGCGGAGGGCTTTGGGGTCGGCGCCAAGATCGCGGGCGAGCGCGTCGTTCAGGGCAAAGAACTGAGGCGCACGAACGGGTGTCGCGGTTTGGCGGGTGTAAAGCTGCGCGGGGAGCCGTGTGTAGCTGTTATCAAAGGCGAAAAGTTGCATGATATCTATATGGGGCGCGGGGCTGCGATAACCAGATCAGAGCGTATCGGTCAGCACCAACAGCCCGTCGCGCTGGCGGAAACCAACCCGTTCGCAAAAGGCGATCAGCGATGGATCTGGCGAAGGAAGACGAGCATGCAGGGCTTTGACGCCACCTTGACCCAAGGCCACCGCGACGGAATGGAGCACCTCGGTTCCGATGCCACGGCGGCGCACGGACTGACGAATAAACGTCTCATCGACCCAACCTTCCATCCCGCCTAGAGCAATCGACCAACCGAACGTGACCAGCACATAGCCTAAGGGCGCACGTTGCGGTCCGATGAGCCAGATCGCACCGTGGGGCGACCCGTTCAGCAATGGGGTGATGGCGCGGCGGCGGCCTTCGTCATCGGATGGGATACCGATTTCGGCATGGTTGCGTTCGACGAGCGAAAGCACACGGTCGAGCGCGTCGGGACCCGCGAGCGTGATCGAGGTGGTCATAGGCGTGAAATCCGATCTGTCAACAGACGGTAGAAGCCTTCGGCGTGAAGATCACCGATGAACAACGCATTGGGTTTGCGTCCTGTCACGCGCCACCAATCAGCCACGGTCATGCCGAGTGTCAATTCGGACTGTGTTTCAATCTCTACGTTGATGTAACGGCCAGAAAACAGATGCGGATCAATCAGATAGGCGATGGTGCAGGGGTCGTGGAGGGGCGCACCTTCGGAGCCGTATTTCTCCATATCGAAGCGTTCAAAGAAGTCGGTCCATTCCGCAACCATCGTGCCAACATGGGTGCCCATATTGCGGAAGGCATCGATGCGGGATTTCGTGGTCAGCGCCTTATGCGTCACGTCCAAAGGCATGACGACGAGGGGGACGCCCGATTGAAACACGATCTGGGCGGCTTCGGGGTCGACGTAGATGTTGAACTCTGCGGCGGGGGTGATGTTGCCGACCTCAAAATAGGCACCGCCCATGAGGACGATTTCCTGCACGCGCGGGATGATATCAGGGGCGCGTTCAAAAGCGGTCGCGATATTCGTTAGTGGTCCGATAGGGCAGAGTGTGACCGTGCCCTCGGGTTCATTGCGCAGGGTTTCGATAATGAAATCAACGGCGTGCTGGTCCTGTAGTGGCATAGTCGGATCAGGCAATTGCGGACCGTCGAGTCCCGTTTTGCCGTGCACGTGTTCTGCAGTGACCAGTTTGCGTTTCATCGGTGCATCGCAGCCTGCATAGACCTTAACGTTGGGACGACCTGCGAGTTCACAGACGATCCGCGCGTTTTTTTGCGTGAGGGGCAGGGGCACATTGCCTGCAACGGCGGTTATTCCGAGTAGGTCGATGTCATCAGGGCTGCCAAGGGCCAAAAGAATGGCGACTGCGTCGTCTTGGCCGGGGTCGGTGTCGATGATGATTTTACGGGGTGCCATGACTGCCTCTTGTTCGCGTATTGCGGGCACAGTGCAGGGGCTTTGCCGTAGGTTCAAGCAGAAAGGACGCGTCGTCCCCCAGCGTCAAAAAAGGGCGGGATGTGATCCCGCCCTTTCTGAATTTAGTGATCGCCGCGCGAGAGGGCCGCAACGCCCGTGCGGGCCACCTCGACCAGACCCAAGGGACGCATCAGGTCAGCAAAGGCGTCGATTTTCTCGGGCGTGCCAGTGAGTTCGAACACAAAGCTCTGCAGGGTTGTGTCGACCACGCTGGCGCGGAAGATATCGGCAAGTCGGAGCGCCTCAACACGCTGCTCGCCTTTGCCAGCGACCTTAAAGAGGCCCAGTTCACGCTCAACGCTCGGTCCCTCGGCGGTGAGGTCATGAACCTCGAGCACGGGAATGATGCGGCCCAGTTGGGCTTTGATCTGAACGATCACCTGCGGGGTGCCAGAGGTGACGATGGTGATGCGCGACTTGTGACCTTCGTGGTCGACTTCGGCCACGGTGAGGCTTTCTATGTTGTAGCCGCGACCCGAAAACAGGCCGATCACACGGGCGAGGACGCCCGGTTCGTTCATCACAGTGACCGCAAGGGTATGGCGTTCAACGGTGTCGCCATAGGTCGAGCGTAGGTCATAAGCCGAGTGAGAGGAGGAGCCTTTTTTGATCCGTAGTGCAGACATCTTTAGTCCTCCTTAAACTAGGGTTGCGCCGCTGGCGAATGCCGCAGCATCTGCAGCAAGCAGCATTTCGTTGTGCGGTTTGCCCGACGGGATCATCGGGAAGCAGTTCTCGTGTTTCTCAACAAGGCAGTCAAAGATCACAGGACCGTCGTGTTTGATCATCTCCATGATCGCGTCGTCGAGGTCAGCGGGGTCTTTGCAGATGATGCCTTTGGCGCCGAACGCTTCGGCGAGTTTCACGAAGTCGGGCAGGGATTCAGACCACGACGACGAATAGCGTTCGCCGTGCAGCAGTTCTTGCCACTGACGGACCATGCCGAGGCGTTCATTGTTGAGAATGAACTGCTTCACAGGCAGGCGATACTGCATCGCGGTGCCCATTTCTTGCATGTTCATCAGCCACGACGCTTCGCCCGCGACGTTGATAACGAGAGCATCGCGGTGTGCCATCTGAACGCCGATAGACGCAGGGAAACCGTAGCCCATTGTGCCCAGACCGCCCGAGGTCATCCAACGGTTCGGATCTTCAAAGCCGAGGAACTGTGCGGCCCACATCTGGTGCTGGCCAACCTCGGTCGTGATGTAACGATCCATGCCTTTGGTCAGTTCTTCGAGACGTTGCAGCGCGTATTGCGGTTTGATCGTCTTTTCAGAGCCCGTGTAGGCGAGGCAGTCAATTTTGCGCCATTCGTTGATCTGGGTCCACCATTTCGCCAGACCTTCTTTTTCGGTCACGCGGCCACGGGATTTCCAGACTTTCAGGATGTCCTCAAGGACATGCGCAACATCGCCAACGATGCCGAGGTCGACGTGGATGACCTTGTTGATCGAGGACGGATCGATATCGATGTGAACCTTCTTCGACTTTGGCGAGAAAGCATCAATGCGGCCCGTGATACGGTCGTCGAAACGTGCGCCGATGTTGATCATCAGATCACAGTCGTGCATCGCCATGTTGGCTTCATAAAGGCCGTGCATACCCAGCATACCGAGCCATTTGTCGCCAGACGCAGGATAAGCGCCCAGACCCATCAGGGTCGAGGTGATCGGGAAGCCGGTTGCTTCGACCAACTCGCGCAGCAGTTGGGAGGCCGCAGGGCCAGAGTTGATGACGCCGCCGCCTGTATAAAAGATCGGGCGTTTGGATTTCTCCATCAGCTTCACGAGGTCATTGATGCCCTCGATGGAACCCTTAACCTGTGGTTGGTAGTGTGATTTGCGTTTGGTCTTTTCGGTGTATTCGGCGGTCGCGAATTGAACATCTTTCGGGATGTCGATCAGAACTGGACCCGGACGACCCGACGCCGCGATGTGGAACGCCTCGTGGATGGTGCCAGACAGCTGAGCGGTGTCTTTGACCAGCCAGTTGTGTTTGGTGCAGGGGCGGGTGATGCCAACGGTGTCGGCCTCTTGGAACGCATCCGAACCAATCATAAAGGTCGGAACCTGACCCGAGAAAACAACGATCGGGATCGAGTCCATCAGCGCATCGGTCAGACCGGTGACAGCGTTCGTCGCACCTGGACCAGAGGTTACGAGAGCAACGCCCACCTTACCGGTCGAGCGCGCATACCCTTCGGCGGCGTGGATCGCAGCCTGTTCGTGACGGACCAGAACGTGGGTGATGTCGCTCTGTTGGAAAATTTCGTCATAGATCGGTAGCACGGCGCCGCCGGGGTAACCGAATATCGTGTCCACACCCTGATCTTTCAGAGCTTGAACAACCATTTTAGCGCCGGTCATCTGACGAGACATCTTCGTTCTTCCTTATCCTGCGTCGTCGTTACTTTTAACGTCGTTTTCATACAAAAAAGCCCCCGAGATTTTCGGGGGCGCATGGGGAACCGTTATGGTAAAACCGTTACCGGCCCATGCGCCATTTTCCCACCACTACTAGAAGGTTTTTCATCCCTCGGGCCTTTCGATTGCGTGCGCGAACCTTATGCACGCCGGAAAAGCGAGGTCAACCTGTCTGATAGAGAAAATGTCGTGAGGCGGGCATTTTTCGCAACTTTCTTTCAATTTGTCGCGGGTGGGGTCGAATCGATAAGGGACCGCTTGGGGCGATTAACTGGTTAACGGGCCGTTAAATCGCAGGGCTTTGGGCGAGATTGTTTCTCAGTTCAGGCCAATCCGAGTTATTCACATGATTTGTGAGGGCGGCAGAGCCACCGCATTAGGAATTTCTTTACGATTGTGTCGAAAATGAGGCATGGTCCCTATGGTTGTTTAATCGTGGGGGATTTTAGAATGACTTTGATTAATGATCTGATTGCTGCACGTCAGGCCGTTACCGCAGTTGGTGTAACCTATTTGGTCCCAGCGGTTGATATTGGAAACGCGGCAGGGACGAGCGTTTTTATCTGGGAGGAACCATCGCTTGCGACCGATGGGGCGACAGATTTGTTCGTTGCGCTGGTCGATGGCGATGACAACGTCATCCCGCAAGGCACCCAAGAGATCGTCGGCATTGGGCCGACCCAAACGGGCGATACGCTCTATGTCTATTCCGACACTGGCGTTGTGACGGTCGAATATGACTCGACCGATGGTCTGGTGAAATTGGAACTGACCGTCGATGGCGAAGACCTAACGGATATCGCCGTCACCCCGATTGATGACTTTAGCGTCAACGTTGATGCGGACCTCGCGGTTTTCAATGGCACCGAAGACGGTGAAACGATCAATGGCAGCGCGGTTGCCGATCAGATCAACGGATATGGCGGTAATGACGACCTGCGCGGCTTTAATGGCGATGATGTGATCGACGCGGGCGCGGGGGCTGACACGGTGCGCGGTGGCACGGGCGATGATTTCGTCTCGGGTGGTGTGGGCAACGATATTATCTATGGCCAAGGCGGCAATGACGAACTGAACGGAAACAACGGTCAAGATTCGATCTACGGCGGGTTCGGTGATGATAAGGTCTTTGGCGGCGAAGGCGGCGACCTGCTCAAGGGTGGCGCTGGCAACGATATCATGCGCGGCGGTGCTGGGGCGGATAACGTCTCGGGCGGGGCTGGCAACGATACGATCAATGGCAACCTTGGCAATGACGCGCTCTATGGTGGTCGCGGCGACGATACGGTCAGCGGCGGCACGGGCGACGACAGCATTTGGGGTGCCATGGGCAAGGACGTGCTCTACGGTGATGCTGGTGATGATGTGGTCCTCGGTAATTCGGGCGACGATTTGATCTATGGCGGTGACGGTGACGACAAACTGCACGGTGGTGCGGATGATGACACCATCAACGGCGGCAATGGCAGCGATGTTGTGACGGGCGGCGCGGGCAATGATGTGATCGACACTTCGGGCAATCTGGCGACCGAGGTCGTGGTTGCCGATATCGCCCTTGGTACTGTGAGCGGCACGCCAGACATGGCCTATGAAGGTGTGTTCACCGCAGACACCGATCCAACAGACGATATGGATACGGTCTGGGGCGGCAACGGCGCTGACACGATCATCACCGGCGATGACGCGGACCAAGTTTGGGGCGGCAAGGGTGATGACAGCATTGACGGCGGCTTTGACAACGACACGCTCTACGGCAACTTTGGTAAGGACATGATCATCGGTGGTGAAGGGTCGGACTATATCAACGGCGGCTCTGGCGACGACGTGATCTATGGCGGCCAAGGCCCTGATGAGGTGCAAATCCTCGACATCGCTGATGTAGGCGAAACACCTGATCTGGCCCCCGACAACGATGACGACGACATTTATGGCGGTGGCGGCAACGATACCATCTACGGTGGCGATGACAGCGATACGATCCACGGCGGGGTCGGTGACGACTTTATCCAAGGTGGCATTGACGACGACGCGCTGTTTGGTGATGCGGGCAATGACATCTTTGACTTTGCGGATGGTGACGGGTCCGACGTGATCGGCGACTTTACCATCGGTGAGGATAAGGTGCAGATCCTTGGCGGCTCGTTCGGCGACCTTATGCTGTCCCAAGACGAAAGCGCCGCGATCATTGAATACGGCGACCTGATGATCCGTATGGAAAACATGAATGCAGACGATCTGACGGCGTCGGACTTCTTGTTCGGGGATATCCTAGAGCCGATTGCGGTCGGTTAATCTAGGCGCCAGTCAAACTAAAAGAGCGGTGCGCGATCAGCGCACCGTTTTGCTATCGGGCAGTTGGATGCGCGAAACTTGTTCCGCAATCGGATCGATCGAGAGCGGATGGGTCGTTGCCTCGTAATCGTCGGGATTGCCGATGTCCTGCCATGCGCCCTGATAAAAAATCTCGAGCGCGGAATAGTTCGATTTATAGCCCATCTTAGGGCTGCCAGGCACCCAATAGCCCAAGTAGACATAAGGAAGACCCATTTCGCGGGCGATTTCGATATGATCAAGCACGAGGTAGGTGCCGAGCGATTGGCGCTCTAGCTCTGGGTCAAAGAAGGAATAAACCATGCTCAACCCGTCATCGAGGATGTCGGTCAGGCAGACGGCGCGCAGGGCGCGATCTTCGTCTGTGACATCGGTATATTCAATGAGCCGCGTGCGGATCGGCGTTTCCTCGACCATGGCGGCAAATTCAAAGAGGTCCATGTCCGCCATGCCGCCCGTCGCGTGACGACTGTCGAGGTAGGTGCGGAACAGATCGAACTGTTCCTCAGTTGCCCAAGGGCTGGTCGCACGGCGGGCGAGGGCGCGGTTGCGTTTGATCACGCGTCGCTGACTTTTGGATGGTGCAAAATCCGCAACCCTGATGCGGGCGGACATACAGGCCGAACAGTCGGAGCAGGATGGGCGGTAGAGCACGTTTTGCGACCGACGAAAGCCCTGTTTGGACAGTGCATCGTTGAGCTTTGTCGCGCCGTCGCCCTGAAGTGCAGTGAACAGCTTCCGCTCCATCCGTCCGTCGAGATACGGACAGGGCTGCGGGGCCGTCACATAAAACTGGGGCGCTATCGGGAGCGTGTGGCGCATTAATACTCGGATCGCAAAGAATTTGCGCGAGGTTAGCAACCTCGCGCTGTTTGTCCAAGTCTCTACGACGACTAAAGCATTCTGTTTATAGCGGCAGTGCCTAGAATGTGATCCGTCAGACCTTGGTTCCGTTCAGAGAGGAGCATCATCAGCACCGAAACGAGCTGCAGTGGGAAGACTGCGATCGAGACGGTATAGCCAATGGTGTGCCAAAACGCGGTGCGACTGTCCAAGCGGTGGCCGTCGCTGTCACGCAATTCGACGCCCATCATCCGCATCCCCCACGTCGCGCCCGCGCCTGACAGGGTTGACCAGCGATAGATGAACCCCACCACAAACAAAAACACAGGGAAAAAGAACAGGGCGGTGAAAGCCGTAAAGGGGATCAGAACGATTGCCGTGCCGAGGATCAGTGCCGTGTCGATCACCCACGCAATCGCGCGCTTGGCGGTGACACCGTCGTAGAAATCGGCGCGCATCTGAGGATCAGGAAGGCCGTAGGTCATTGTATCGCTTTCATGGTCAGAGGGTGGGTGGCCGAGGGGAGCGGCCACCCGAGGGTAATTGGATTAGACGGTTTCGTCTTATTCTTTGGGCGCACGAGCGGCACGCGCACGGTCATCCATGAATTGATCGAATTCCGATTTGTCTTTGGCTTCGCGCAGACGCTCAAGGAAGGCCTCAAAGTCCTGCTGTTCCTGTTCAAGGCGGCGCAGCGTTTCGTTTTTGTAAGCGTCGAACGCGGAGTTGCCAGAGGTGCGGTAGGCCGCGTGCGAACCAAAGGGAGAGTGTGCCTTGCGGCGGTTAGAACATTTTCCACTGAACATGCGTTTGCTCCAGATCATATATGCAAGAAGGGCGAGGCCGACCGGCCAGAAAAAGATAAAGCCAAGGACCATAGCGGCGATCCAAGCGCCTTTGCCGCGTTCGTCGAGCCAAGTTTCGGCCCGCGTGAACCAGCCACCTTTCGGTGCGGTCGGGTGAGGGGTCGTAAAGGTATCAGACATTGAAGGGCTCCGTTTCGGGGGTGATGTTAATCCGTTTCACATCACCGATATCGGAATGCCCAACCCCACCTTCAAGGGTCTATGTTAAAGATTTTCACATTTATTTCTGGTTGTGCGATTAAGGGATTGATCCCGTTCAGAAATTATTTCGTGAAATCGGCAGAATTTGCGCCTGTGATCCGCAAAAGATCGACAGGGGCGATGGGAAAGATATGGCGCGGGGTGCCCGCTGCGGCCCAGATTTCGGTGAATTCAGACAGGCGCGGATCGAAAAACGCACGGATCGGGTTCAGGTGGCCGACAGGGGACACACCGCCAATGGCAAAGCCTGTCTGCGCCCGCACGAGGTTTGCATCGGCACGGCCCAAAGGTTCGCCTGCTAGTGCGGTGGCCTTTTCCGCGCAGACTTGGTTCCCGCCCGCGGTCAAAAATAGGATCGCCTCGCCTGAGGTTTCGCCCTGAAAGATGATCGATTTGGCAATTTGGTCGATGGTGTAGCCAGCGGCCTCTGCAGCTTGGGCGGCGGTGCGAGCTTCGCCCAATTCGACGGGCGTGATGTCGAGACCCGCGTCATGGAGCGCTTTGGTCACACGTTTCAGGCTCTTGCTCATCACTTTCTCCGCTTTGCGTCTGATCAAGGCAGTTGAATGGGGAATTGACGAAAATTCAATGGCCTATGAGAGTGTGCCCATGACCTTCGAATCCCGACTGACCCGCAGCCCCCGTCCATTTGATACTGACCGTGCAGAGGACGCTATCGGCTATTTGCCTGACACCCCAGCGGGGCTGGTGCCTTTGGTCAAAGGGGCGGGCGGGTGCAGCCCCTATTTGCTCGACCTGATGAAGAAAGAAGCGGCGTGGATCGTGCCTGCCTTTGACGACCCCGAGGCGGCGTTTAAGGGTGTCTTGACAGAAGTCGCAGCACTTTCGGTTGATCAGCTGTCTTCTGGCCTGAGGCAAGCGAAACGGCGCGTGGCTCTGCTGACGGGCTTGGCTGATTTGGGTGGGGTATGGCCGCTGGAAACGGTCACCCAAGCGCTCTCTGATTTCGCGGATGCCTCTGTCGATGTGTGTCTAAAGACACTCGTAGCGCATGAGATTGGGCGCGGGAAAATCCCGGGCCTGTCTGATGAGGCCGCTGAAACGGCGGGCGGAATGGTCGCTTTGGCCATGGGCAAGGGCGGTGCGGGAGAGTTGAACTATTCCTCTGACATCGACCTGATCATGCTCTTTGACGAAGAGCGGTTCGATGACAGCAATTACCACGACGCGCGGGCGGCCTTTATCCGTGTGACGCGCAAGTTGACCACGCTCTTGTCGGACAACACCGCCGAAGGTTACGTGTTCCGCACCGACCTGCGTTTGCGTCCCGATGCCAGCGTCACGCCCGTCTGTATCCCGATGATCGCGGCTGAGCATTATTATGAGTCCGTCGGTCGGACGTGGGAACGTGCCGCCTACATTAAGGCGCGTCCAGCCGCAGGCGACCTAGAGGGCGGGGCGAAGTTTCTTGAAACCCTGCGCCCGTTTGTTTGGCGCAAGCACCTCGATTTTGCGGCGATTCAGGATGCCCATGACATGCGGCTGAAAATCCGCGACCATAAGGGGCTGCATGGGGCGCTGAACCTTGATGGGCATAACATTAAGCTAGGTCGTGGCGGGATCAGGGAGATCGAGTTCTTCACCCAGACCCGCCAGTTGATTGCGGGTGGTCGTGATCCGAAATTGCGGGTGCGTGAAACACGGCGCGGGCTGGAACGGCTTGCGGCAGCGGGGTGGGTGCCTGAGCAGGACGCTGTAACGCTCTATGATCATTATCGTTTCCACCGCGAGGTCGAGCACCGCGTTCAGATGATCAACGACCAGCAGACCCATGCTTTGCCAAATTCGGCAGAGGGTTGGGCGCGACTTGCGGCCTTTATGGATCGCGACGTTGCAGACTTGCGGGCCGAACTGACCCAACGGTGCGAAGAGGTGCACACCCTAACCGAAGGGTTCTTTGCCCCCGGTCAGGCGGCAAAGCCCGAAGACGATTTTGGCGCAGAGATGGAAGCCCAGTGGCGCGGCTATCCTGCGTTCCGGTCGGAGCGCGCGGTCGATATTTTTAAACGTCTGAAGCCAGAGATTTTCGGTCGTTTGAAAGAGGCGGCAAAGCCCGATGAGGCGCTGTTGCAGTTCGACGGGTTCTTGCGCGGATTGCCTGCGGGCGTTCAGCTGTTTTCGCTCTTTGATGCGAACCCGTCGCTGACCCAATTGATCGTGGACATTTGTTCGACGGCCCCTGCGCTGGCGCAATATCTGTCGCGCAACTCTGATGTGTTCGACATGGTGATCGGCGGGTCGTTCTTTGCCCCTTGGCCCGGCGTCGAAGAACTGTCGCGGTTGCTCGCTCGCGCAATGTCAGAGGCACCCGATTATGAGGCGCAGCTGAATATGGCGCGGCGGTTCATGAAGGAATGGCACTTCCGCGTTGGCGTGCATCATCTGCGCGGCTTGATCGATGCCCAAGAAAGCGGGCGCCAATATGCGGAACTGGCAGAGGCCGTGATCGCGGGGCTTTGGCCGCTGGTCGTGGCAGAGTTCAGCGCGAAACATGGCACTCCTCCGGGGCGGGGGGCTGTGGTCCTTGGCATGGGATCGCTCGGGGCTGCGCGGCTCAATGCGGGATCAGACCTCGACCTGATAATGATCTACGACGATCAGGGTGTGGAAATGTCCGATGGACTGCGTCCTCTTGCAACGCGCCCCTATTACGCCCGCCTGACCCAAGCGCTCTTGACCGCTGTGACCGCACCGATGACGGATGGGCGGCTCTATGAGGTGGATATGCGGCTTCGTCCCTCGGGGCGGCAGGGGCCTGTCGCGACCTCGATCCTATCGTTCGACAATTATCAGCGGACAGAGGCGTGGACATGGGAACACCTCGCGCTGACGCGGGCGCGGCCTGTTGCGGGGAACATGGAACTGGGGGCCGAGGTCGAGGCACTCCGCCTCGCGGTGCTCAACGAAAAATCGACGGGCCAGACGGTATTGACCGATGTGGCCGATATGCGCCGTCGCATCGCAGAGGCCAAAGCGCCTCAGGGTGATTGGGACGCGAAAATCGGGGCGGGACGGTTGCAGGATGTCGAACTTTGCGCCCAGACAGCAGCGTTGCGAGCGGGGAGTGCAGCGCGCACCGTGCCCGAACAGATCGCGGCGGGTGTCGCCTCTGGATGGCTGGATGCCGCGGATGAAGCGGCCCTAACACGTTCTGCCGCGCTATTTTGGCAACTGCAGGCAGCAGCCCGACTTCTCACGGGGGGTGTTTTACATCCCGAAGACCTTGGCGAAGGCGGTCGGCGCTTTATCTTGCGGGAGACCGGATGTGCCGACACCGACAGCTTACTTCAGACGATGGAGGCAGCCGCGGCAGAGGCGGATGCGGTTATCACCCGTTTGTTGGATTAGATGGACCATGTCAAAAGACAAACTCGACCCTGTAGGCGTTATTCGCGAGTCCTATAACATCGACGGCATTGGTGCCGACGATTGCCGGACGATTTTCCTTGGCTGGGTTCTCAAGGTGCCTGTCGAAGAGGACACCGACGATTTCGTGCGTCAGCTGCTAGAGCGGCACGCGGATGAGCCAGCAGATCACCCGATGACGGTGACGCTCAAGGCGGCTCTGGAAAAAACAGACCGCCCGGCGCGGCGCGGCGGACGGTCTGCACGGGTTATCACCCAATAGGGATTAGCGGGCGAGCGCGGCGGCCTCTTTGGCCAATGCCTCGATCCCAGCCCAATCGCCAGCTTTGACGAGGTTCGCAGGTGCGACCCATGATCCACCGCAGCACAGCACGTTGGACAGCGACAGGTAGTCGTTGACGTTCTTCATGCTGATGCCACCAGTGGGGCAGAATTTGACCTGCGGGATCGGTGCGCCAATCGCCTTGAGCGCAGGGGCGCCGCCGTTTGCCTCGGCTGGGAAGAACTTCATTACGGTATAGCCGCGCGCATAGAGCTTCATCACGTCCGACGGGGTTGCGGTCCCTGGCAGAAGCGGCAGGTCGTTTGCCTCGCAAGCATCAAGAAGTTCGTCGGTCACACCCGGCGACACGCCAAAGGTCGCGCCCGCAGCCTTGGCCGCTTCGACGTCTTTTGGGGTGAGGAGGGTGCCCGCACCAACAACGCCACCCTGAACGGTTGCCATCTCGCGGATGACATCAAGTGCAGAAGGGGTGCGCAGTGTCACTTCGAGCGCCGGCAGACCACCCGCGACGAGGGCGCGTGCGAGATCCGCAGCGGTACTTGCGTCGTCGACGACGAGCACAGGAACAACGGGGGCCAGTTCGCAGATTTTGCGGGCTTCGATGGATGCAGCTTCAGGGGTCATATGTTTAATCCTGTTGAATGAATGGGCGCGGTCAGAGGACGACCGCAGCGCCGTCAGAAGCGAGGCCGACATTGCGGCGGAAAACGTCAAAGAGTTCGCGGCCAACGCCGTTGCCATTTGCCGAAAGGTCAGGCGTAGCGGCAGTGCGGGTGGACAGGTCCACGCCGATCACCTCGAGCGTACCCGCCTTTGCATCGAGGCGAACAATGTCACCGTCTTGCAAATAGGCGAGCGGACCACCGTTCGCGGCCTCGGGTGAAACGTGGATCGCGGCAGGCACTTTGCCCGATGCGCCCGACATACGGCCATCGGTCACGAGCGCCATTTTATACCCACGGTCTTGCAGAACCGAGAGGGTCGGCGTCAGCGAGTGCAATTCAGGCATCCCGTTCGAGGACGGCCCTTGGAAGCGGACAACAACCACTGTGTCGCCTGTGAATTCGCCGTTCTGGAAGGCTTTCTTTACGTCGGCCTGTTCGTGGAACACGCGGCAGGGGGCTTCGATGATTTGGCGGTCCTCGGCGACGGCAGAAACTTTGATCACCCCACGGCCAAGGTTGCCTGTGAGTTGCTGCAGGCCACCATGCGCGTTGAACGGCTCTGCCACAGGGCGGAGGATTTTGTCGTTCAGCGTCTCCTTGGGGCCTTCAGCATATTGTACGCGACCGTCTACCAATTTCGGCTCTTGGGTGTAGCGCTCAAGTCCCTTGCCCGCAATCGTGGTCACGTCGTCATGCAGCAGACCAGCGTTCAGCAGCTCGGAGATCATGAACTGAAGACCGCCCGCCGCGTGGAAGTGGTTCACGTCAGCGAGGCCGTTTGGATAGACCTTGGCTAAGAGCGGAACCGCTTCAGACAGTTGCGCGAAATCTTCGAGGTCGAGGATGATCCCCGCCGCACGGGCCATCGCAGGCAAGTGCAGAACGAGGTTCGTTGACCCACCCGTTGCCATCAGACCCACGATGCCGTTCACAAAGGCGCGTTCATCCAGCACGTCACAGGCGGGCGTAAATTCGTTGCCCAGCGATGTGATCTGCGCCGCACGTTCAACGCCCGCAACAGTGAGTGCATCACGCAATGGTGTGTTCGGGTTCACGAAAGACGAACCGGGGAGGTGGAGGCCCATGAACTCCATCAACATTTGGTTGGTGTTCGCGGTGCCGTAGAAGGTGCAGGTGCCCGGACCGTGGTAAGAGGCCATTTCAGCCTCCATCAGTTTGTCACGACCGACTTCGCCCGTTGCGAATTTCTGGCGGACCTTGGCCTTTTCATCGTTCGGCAGGCCAGAGGTCATCGGTCCAGCGGGGATGAACACCGCAGGGAGATAGCCAAAAGTCGCCGCAGCCATCACGAGGCCGGGCACGATTTTATCGCAGACGCCAAGGTAAAGCGCGGCATCAAAAGTGTTGTGCGATAGGCCAACGCCAGCAGCCAGCGCGATAACGTCGCGGGAAAAGAGCGACAACTCCATTCCCGTTTGGCCTTGGGTCACGCCATCGCACATCGCAGGCACACCGCCTGCGACCTGTGCCGTCGCGCCGACCTTGCGGGCGATATCGCGGATCATGGCGGGGTAGGTTTCATACGGCTGATGCGCCGAAAGCATATCATTGTAAGCAGTAATAATGCCGAGGTTCGGGGCGCGGTCATCAACGAGCGCTGCCTTGTCTGCACCCATCGCAGCATAGGCGTGAGCTTGGTTTCCGCAGGCGAGGTGGGCACGGCGCGGCCCTTGGGCAGCAGCGGCTGACATGTGGTCCAGATAGGTGCTGCGCGTGTTTTCACTGCGCGCGCGGATACGGTCGGTTACCTCGACTAGCGTCCGGTGAAGGGACATTGGATTCTCCTGCGGTCTCTCTCTCGACGGGCCGTTTAGCACAATATGTTAACGCTAACAACTATCATGACAACAGAAAACCCATCGGTGCCGTGCGAGTGAAGTTTCACGAAATCAGACCACTCCCGCCACAGTTGTGCCGCTATTCGAGTGGATAGTTAATCAAACCTTAATGGTAGAAGAGTGGCCGAATGGCTGCCGAAGGGACTGAAGATGCGACTTTTGAAAACAGTATTTGCAACTGCACTGGTGTTCTTTGTTGCTGGGTGTGTGAGTGACAATGGTGTAACCCGAAATGCAACGCTAGAGGCGCCGTTGCCTTCGGTGGGTGAGCAGGCTTTGCCAAGCTACACCGTGCGGAACGTTCAGATCATTGTGCCCGAGACACTTTCCGTCTCTGAGGCAAATTCGATTAAACCTGTAGCCGACATCGTGTGGCGTGGGGATATTGGCGGCACGCGTCACGAACAACTCCGCGTTCTATTCGAAGAGGCTGCTCGCGATGGTGCGGAACGTCTGCGTGGTCAGGTGCCTGTCGTTGCTGAAATGACGCTGACGCGGTTCCACGGCCTGACCCAGCGCACCCGTTATTCTTTTCAGGGCGACTACGACATCAACTTTGTCCTTGTAGTGCGCAATGCCAATACAGGTGACGTGATCGAAGGTCCGCGCAATGTGCGCCTCGTCCTAGATAGCCCGCACCCTGATGATGTGCTGGCGATGGATGCCCGCGGCTATTCCGAGCGGATGTTCGTTAAGGACTACCTTGTTGGTGCGCTTGCACAGGTTCTGACGCACTAACAGCCTTTCCGAGGCTTACGAAACAGAGTAGGAGGGCGGCATGAACATGCCGTCCTCTTTGCCTATTGTGCGCCTCATGCCCAAAGCTGACGCCAGAGCGATCCGCTTTGGCTTCCCGTGGGTTTATTCCAACGACCTCGTCACCGACCGCCGCACCAAGGCGATCGAGGCGGGCGCTATTGCCGAATTGCAGGATGCCGAACGGCAACCGCTCGGCCTTGTGGCGTTTAATCCAGACTCGCGCATTATCGCGCGGATGCTGGATCGCGATACATCGGCGGTGATTGATCAGGCTTGGATTGCGGGGCGTCTGAAAAAGGCTCTCGACCATCGCGAACGTGTCTTTGCAGAACCGTTCTATCGTTTGGTTCATGCTGAGGCTGACGGGTTCCCTGGCGTTGTGATCGACCGTTTCGGTGATACCGTTGTGATGCAGCCGAACGCGGCTTGGGCGGATCGTCTGGTGCCTGAGTTTACTGCGGCTCTCCAAGAGGTCGTTGGCATTAAGACCGTGATCATGAACGGCTCTGGTCGTGCACGCGGCCTCGAAGGTCTGCCTGAGGAAATGAAGGTCGTTGCGGGTGACGCCCCAACAGCGCCGATCCCCGTGCCGATGAACGGTGCGATCTATATGGCAGACGTTATGGGCGGCCAGAAAACGGGCCTGTTCTATGACCAACGCCCGAACCATGCGTTCAATGCGGGGCTGTGTAAGGGCGCGAAAGTGCTCGACGTATTTTCGCACGTGGGTGGGTTCTCGCTAGCTGCACTTGCTGGCGGCGCAGAGAGTGCGCTGGCGGTTGATGGATCAGCTGCGGCGCTATCGCTTGCCGAACAAGGCGCAGAGGCGATGGGTGTGTCGTCGAAATTCGCAACCCGCAAGGGCGATGCGTTCGATGTGCTAGCGGCCTTGGCCGAAGAAGGCGAAACCTTTGACGTGGTCGTCTGTGATCCGCCTGCCTTTGCCCCGTCGAAACAATCGCTTGAGGCTGGCTTGCGGGCTTATGAACGTGTGGCGCGTCTTGCTGCGCCGCTTGTACGTGAGGGCGGTTACCTTGCGCTCTGTTCCTGTTCGCACGCTGCGGACCTGTCGAAATTCCGCAATGCGTCTGCACGCGGGATCGGTCGGGCAGGGCGCTCTGCGCAGATCATCCACACGGGCTACGCTGGGGCCGATCACCCGATGATGCCGCAACTCGCAGAGAGCGGATATCTGAAATCCGTCTTTTTCCGCCTGTGAGAGTTCTGATCGACGCCTGCGTTCTGTTTCCCACGGTCATGCGGGAAGTGGTGCTGGGCGTCGCGGCACAGGGGTTGTTTGAACCCCGCTGGTCGGATCGCATCCTTGAGGAATGGGCGCGAGCAACGCCCAAGCTCGGCGAAGGGGCAGAGGCCATTGCGCGGGGCGAGATCGCGCTGTTGTCCGCACGGTTCCCTCGGGCGATTGTGCCTGTCGCGCCCCATGTCGAACAACGGTTGTGGCTCTCGGACCAGAACGACATTCACGTGCTGGCTTCGGCGATTGCAGGGTCGTGTGACGCGATCCTGACGATCAACGCCAAAGATTTCCCGAAACACGTATTGGCCGAAGAGGGCTTAGCGCGGCTGGACCCTGACGGGTTCCTTTATTCCCTCTGGCTCGACCATCCCGCGCAGGTCCAAGCCGCCGCAGATGCCGTTCTGGCAGAGGCGCGGCGATTGTCAGCAGACGATTGGACCATGCGGTCCCTTATGAAAAAAGCCCGGTTGCCCCGTTTGGGTAAAGCGCTGGATTAGGCCCACTTTGCCGTGTTGTCGCGGATGGCGGCGATGCGTTCGTCGGCCTTTGGATGGCTCAATAGCCATGCAGGGATTTGGTTCGCGTGGCCACCAGAGAGCCGTTCGAGTTTCTGAAACAGGCTGATCTGTGGGTCGGCCCCGATCCCCGCCTTGAGCAAGAGCGCGGTCGCATAGGCGTCGGCCTCGTATTCATCACGGCGGGACAGTTTCGCGGCTAAGAGCGATAAAAGCGTATTGGCGAGCCACGGCCCGATCACCGGAATAAACCGACCGAGGATCCCCATCAGCAGCATCCGCAGTGCGTTTTGCCCACTGAAATCAATCATCCGGCGGCGCGAATGGCCCAAGGCCACGTGACCCATTTCATGGGCGATCACACTGGCGATCTCTTCGCCCGTGACCTCACCTGTGCGGAACTTTTGCAGGAACCCACGGGTGATGAAAATCCGTCCGTCAGGGGCGGCCAGACCGTTGATCTGGGGGATTTCGTAGACAAAGACCCGCACCCTTGGAATATCGAGAGCCTTGGCCAACCTATCCGTTACAGGTTTCAGCGCAGGATCGGCGAGTTCCGTCGATTTCGCATCCAGCTCGCGCCGCAAACGCCACGACGAGAAATGCCACATGGCGAGGGCATAGAGGATCGGGAGGACGAAAATCAGATAGCGCATGGTGTAAATATGGGAGCCTCACGCCCCGCGACAAGCCTAACCATGGCGATGATGATCGCGCCACCGTTTCCACAGCCAATGGCCAAAGCCTAACGTGAGGACGAGCGCGACCAGAAGGCCCGAGAGGTCAGAGGCAACTTCTGCCGCATAGATGATCTGATCCGCGAACAGGAGGCCGAGGGTGATGTAGATCAGAACCCAAACAGCCTCGCCTGCGGCGCCCCAGATGGTGAACCGCAGACGGTTCATCCCCACGATCCCGCCCGCGATATTGGCATATGGCCCCAGCGGGCTGAGCGCCCAACGGCTAAGGAAAATCGCTATGCCGCCATGTTTGTGGGTGAGGTCTTGGGCCTGTTGAAACAGTTTCGCCCGTTTGGGGTGGCTAATGATCTTATGGCGGATATGGCGGCCACCATGTTTGCCGATGATATAACCCGTCTGATCGCCTACCATCGCGCCCCCAAAGGCCGCAGAGGACACGGCGAGGTAGCTCAAATCACCCGCGCCGACAAAGGCGCCCCCCGCCATCATCGCAAGAGAGGCAGGGATCGGTAGGGCGAGACACGACAGGAAGGTTACAATGAACAAGATCCACGCACCATAGACCGCGACTTGCCCCAAAACCCATTCGGTCACCGCACGTTCTCCGCTAAAAAGGCCTGAACTTCGGCGATGACTTGGGCCACGGGGACACCGCGCAACTCTGCGATATCTTCGAGCGTCGGTCGGCCTTCGGGTTTTTCCGTGATGCCGATGGCGGTGGCGAGGTCGCGACTATCCACATGCCAGCTGTGCGCGATGAAACCAGGTGTCATCCATTCCGCAGGATCAACGCGCCGGTGGGCGGGATCATTCCAAAACAGCATGTCGAGCACGAATTTAACGAGGAAGAACCCCAGCAAAACGACAGCCAGCGCAAAGCCCACAATGGCGATGCGGTGTTTGGTAAAGAAACGGTTTAGCCTGCTCATCCCAGCGCCTTCATGCCGCGTTCGATCCCTTCGAGCGTCATCGGCACCATGCGGTCAGCACCAAAGATGTCGCGGATCATTCCGATGGATTGAGTATACCCCCAAAGCCGTTCAGGAACAGGGTTGATCCACAGGTGATTGGACCACTGATCTCGCGCCCGCTCGAGCCAAACCTGTCCTGCCTCTTCGTTCCAATGTTCATTGGCCCCGCCGCGATAGGCGATTTCATAGGGGGACATCGAGGCGTCACCGACAAAGATGCATTTGTAGTCGGGGCCATAGGTGTGCAGTACGTCCCATGTCGGCGTTTGCGCATTCCAACGACGGGCATTGTCGCGCCAAACGCCTTCGTAGAGGCAGTTATGGAAATAGAAATGTTCGAGGTGTTTGAACTCGCTCCGTGCGGCGCTGAAGAGTTCTTCGACCACCTTGATATGCGGGTCCATTGAGCCGCCGATGTCAAAGAACAGCAGCACCTTCACCGCGTTGCGCCGTTCGGGGCGGGTCTGCACGTCGAGATAGCCGTGCTCTGCCGTGGCGCGGATCGTACCATCAAGGTCCAACTCGTCCGCCGCCCCATCACGCGCCCATTTGCGCAGACGTTTCAGCGCGACCTTAATGTTGCGGGTGCCAAGTTCGACGCTATCGTCGAGGTTCTTGAATTCCCTTTTGTCCCAGACTTTTACGGCGCGTTGGTGTCGTGATTTGTCTTGACCAATACGGACGCCTTCGGGGTTGTAGCCATAGGCGCCAAAGGGCGACGTACCCGCTGTGCCGACCCATTTCGATCCACCTTGATGGCGGCCCTTTTGTTCTTCGAGCCGCTGTTTCAGCGTCTCCATCAACTTGTCAAACCCACCGAGCGATTGGATTTCGGCTTTTTCCTCGTCGCTCAGGGTTTTTTCCGCGAGCTTGCGGAGCCATTCCTCAGGAAGGTCCATCGCCTCGACCACATCGTCGAAACTGATGCTCTCAAGCCCTTCAAAACTAGCGGCAAAAGCGCGGTCGAATTTGTCGAGGTGGCGTTCGTCTTTTACCAGCGCTGCGCGGGCGAGGTAGTAAAACGCATCCACGTCATATGTGGCGATCCCTGCGGCAAGCCCGTCGAGGAACGACAGAAACTCCCGCAACGAGACCGGCACGCCGCCTTTCCGAAGGGTTTCGAAAAACGGCAGAAACATCGATTATGGCCGATAGCTGCGGTCGATCCCGATCATGATGAACAGCGCGATCGTGCCGAGGATCAGCGCGTAAACCGCTGCCCATTGCAGGATGTCGAGGGCGGAGCCGCCCCGTAGCTTTGCCCGAAGGCCCCCGAAAATGGCACCGAGAAGCAGGCCGAAAATGGGGATAAGCATGGGGCGTTTCTCCTTATCTTGGATCGAGTGCGGCAACCTCGCGCAATCGGGTCCTGACGTTTTGATCAGAGCCAAATCCATACCGCGCCCACGCCAGACTGTCCATGCGGGTTTGGGACGCCTCTGACGCACGACCGAGGTTGTCCAGTGCTTCGGCTTTGAACATCATGAGGGTCGCAAGTAGGGCCGCGTTTTCATGAGCGGCTGCAATAGGGATCGCTTCGTTCGTGATCTGCAGGGTCTGGATGTTGTCCCCTTCAGAGAGAGAGAACGCCGCTAGTTGCACCGCCACATGGGCGCGTTGCAAACGGGTTTCGGCACTGGCGCGATAGGCGCGGTCTGCTGCCTCGAACGCGGCACGGGCGAGGGCAGGGTCGCGCCCGACTTGCAGGCGACCATAGACGAAATTGGCAAAGCCTTCGCGGGTGTTCGACCATCCATAACTGCGCGCAAGGTTCACAGCGCGCTCTGCCGCGGCGGTTCGTCCACCAGCGGGTGTCCCAGAGGACAGCGCCGTTTCCATCGCGTCAATCCAGTCGCGGGACGTGTCATTGACGGGCCGACCATCGCTGCGTTCACCTGCTGGGTTCAAACGGGCAAGGATGGCGGGCAGGCGCGCGGCGACTTCACCGCGGGTCATGCCATTGCGCAGTTCGGGCGAATAATAGGCCTTGAGCATCAGCATATCAAAGCTGGTCAGCACCGCATGCATGTTGTCATCGTTAAAGATCGAATCCGGCAGGCGGTAGAGATCGTTGAGCGGGCCGATGGCTTGGGCTAGTTCTTCGTGCAGGCAGTCGCGAATTTCTTGCGGTGCCACATCGGCGGGCACAAAGACGGTCGCACGGTCGCGGCGTTCCAGCGTGGTCCAATCGACCTGCGGCGTGCGGCGCACTTGTTTGAACTCTTCCCAGCTCGATACGCGGGGCACCACGAAACAAGCGGCGCGTGGGACAGCGCGGGTTAGCTCGGCCCGTGGAATGGCTTGGATTGTGATGGCGGCCTCAGGCGCACCCGTTAAGAAAATGTCGATGCCCGCCTCGTTTTGCATCCGCGCCAAAAGCGCGCGCAAATCGGTGACGAGGGTCGCATTGGCGGGGCCAGTGACGCGCACCGAAATTGGGCCTTCGAACCGTGTGAGCGTGGCAATCGGGCGACCGCTCTCCATACGGAACGAGAGGTCGAGGAAATCGCGCAGCAGTTCGCTGTTCGGGCGGGTCGGCAAGGAGACGTTGTTATTAGCAAAGGTCCGCATTGGCGGCAGGTGATCCTCCATGCTCAACGCACGGGTCGGTTCAAACGTCTGCGGCATCGGTGTGCAGGCGGTCAACGTTGTCACGGCCATCAGGTAGGCAGCTCTCATAGCAGGCCTCCTTTGGGCAGACAGGTCGCATTGGCGCCCAGCAGGGTGGCGCCAATTGTTTGTAACAGTCCAGACAGGCGCGATTGCGCGGTCTGGTGATCTTTAACGGTCCACAGCCTAGCCCGACCCGCAACCATTGCGGGGGGGAACTGGCGGCATTCGACCGGCATTTTTGCCTTGGTCAAAGTGCTCTCCTCAATTTACCCACAACCCTAACCTGCCGAAGGAGTGGGGCCGCATTCAGATCGCAAAGGGGTTTTACCAAGGCGAGCCTTACGCAACACGACAACTAAAAGGCGTCGTGCTGCCACAAATCACGCGAAAAATGGCAATTGTTTACCAATTTGGCGAAATCGTGTCGCAGCCGCGCCACTATCGTAGTGCGTGGCAACAATCATGCCGCAAGATGTTGAATCGAAGGATCAGCGCGCCCGACGCGCCATAAAGGCGAGTCGTTCGAAAAGATGAACGTCCTGTTCATTTTTCAGCAGCGCGCCGTGCAGTTTCGGCAGCGCATTGCCCGAATCCTGTCGCAAATCCTCGGCGCTGAGGTCCTCTGCGAGGAGGAGTTTCAGCCAGTCGAGCACTTCAGAGGTCGATGGTTTCTTTTTCAACCCAGGGGTTTCACGCACTTCAAAGAAGCGGGTGAGGGCTGTCGACAAAAGGTCGGCTTTGATATTGGGGTGATGGACCGCGATGATCTGGCGCAGCGTGTCGGCATCGGGGAAACGAATGTAGTGAAAGAAACAACGGCGCAGAAACGCGTCGGGCAGTTCCTTTTCATTGTTCGAGGTGATGATGACGATCGGGCGATTGATTGCGCGGATCGTTTCGCCCGTCTCATAGACATGGAACTCCATCCGATCGAGTTCTTGCAACAGGTCGTTCGGAAATTCGATGTCGGCCTTATCTACCTCATCAATCAAAAGGACGACCTTTTCATCGGCCTCAAACGCCTGCCAGAGCTTACCTTTTTTGATGTAGTTTTTCACATCGTGAACACGTTCGTCGCCCAACTGGCTGTCCCGAAGACGGCTCACCGCGTCGTATTCATAAAGACCCTGTTGCGCCTTTGTGGTCGATTTGATGTTCCATTCGATCATCCGCAGACCTAGCGCCGCAGCGACCTGACGGGCCAGTTCCGTTTTTCCCGTTCCCGGCTCCCCCTTGACCAAGAGCGGACGTTCCAGCGTGACCGCGGCATTCACCGCAACCTTAAGATCGTCGCCAGCCACATAAGAATCGGTTCCGTTGAACTGCATTGTCGTCCGTCCCTTCAAAGTCGTGTGACAGTATCACGACGAAAACGACCTGCAACCATTGACGAAATTACCATTTTCGGGCGTGACACTCCTGTGCTGAGAGAGTAAAGGAGGGCGCGAGTTAGAGGGAGTGGCTGATGGCCGATGAACCCAACATGACGGCCGACAGCGCGATTAAGGGTAGTTCGATGAAAGCCGAGAATTTTCTTCCGGAAGATTACCGTCCCGCCGAGGACGAACCGTTTATGAACGAGCGTCAGCTCGAGTATTTTCGTCGTAAATTGATTGCGTGGAAAAACGATATCCTCGAAGAAAGCCGCGACACGATCACTGGCATGAAAGAGGGCACACGGAACATTCCAGACATTGCTGACCGCGCGTCTGAAGAAACTGACCGTGCGCTGGAACTGCGCACCCGTGACCGTGAGCGCAAGCTGGTTTCGAAAATCGACGCTGCGATCCGTCGGATCGACAACGGCGAATACGGCTACTGTGAAATGACCGGTGAACCGATCAGCCTCAAACGTCTTGATGCGCGTCCGATCGCGACCATGACGCTCGAAGCACAAGAACGCCACGAGCGCCGCGAAAAAGTTCACCGCGACGACTAAGGTATGACCACCGGCGCAAATTCCGGCCGGCGGGTCGTTATCATTGGGGGCGGCATCGCGGGTCTCGCGGCCGCCCTTTGCTTTGCCCGCACGGGGGCAGAGGTTCAGGTTTTCGAACAGGCCGACGAATTGCGCGAAGTGGGCGCAGGGTTGCAGATCACGCCCAATGGCGGAGCTGTTCTCGCGGCCTTGGGTCTGGGCGCGATTGCTGATCAGCGCAGTATTTCCGCTTCGGCATTAGTACCTGTCGATGCCATGACGGGCGAGGCGATTGGGCGGTTCGATTTATCGCGGCTCCCTGGTCAGCCCTATCGGTTCTTCCATCGAGCGGATTTGTTGGACCTCTTGGCCGAAGGCTGCGAGCGGGCCAAAGTCAAAATCACTTTAGACGCTAAAGCGGTCGAGGTTGGTGAGACCCATGTTCGGTTTTCCAACGGCGATACAGCAGAGGGTGATCTGATCGTCGGTGCCGATGGACTTCATTCTGTGGTGCGTCCGATCCTGAACGGTGAGGATAAGCCGTTTTTCACAGGGCAGGTCGCGTGGCGGTCTGTGGTCAAGGTGCCGTCATCCCAGCCCGAGGTAAAGATCTGGATGGGCGCGGGCAAACACGTCGTGACCTATCCACTGGTGGGCGGGCGGATCAATATCGTCGCCGTGCAAGAGCGCAAGGAATGGGCCGCTGAGGGCTGGAACTTCTTTGACGAACCTGACGTGCTGCGCGAGGTTTTTTCCGATTGTCACCAGAGCCTCTTTGATCTCTTTGATCAGATGCAGACCGTCCGCCGTTGGGGTCTTTTCCGTCATCCCGTGGCCAAGGTTTGGCATGACCACAGTCGCGCGATATTAGGCGATGCGGCGCATCCGACGTTGCCATTCATGGCGCAGGGTGCAAACCTTGCGCTAGAGGATGCCTTTGTCATGGCGCGTTGTCTGGACGATGATCCGTCCGTGCATTTCGGCCTCAAGGCGTATCAAGCGGAACGGCGGTCGCGGGTCAATCGTGCGATTGAGGCGGCGAACCGCAATGCGGTGAACTACCACCTTACAGGGATCAAACGCCGCGTGGCTCATGCGGGTCTGCGGACGATGGCACAACTCACACCGAACCTGTTTTTGGGGCGGTATGACTGGCTCTATAACTACGATGTGACGGCTTAGGCGTCCAATTCGAGCCAAACAGGAACGTGGTCGCTTGGTTTATCTTTGGCCCGTTCGTCTTTCTGAATGTAGCAATCGACCATGAGGTCTGCGCACTGCGGTGTCATCAGGAAGTGGTCGATGCGGATGCCGTCATCGCGGTTCCATGCACCCGCCTGATAATCCCAGAAACTATAGTGACCGCCGCCGATGGTGCGGGCTCGGAAGGCTTCGGTAAAGCCGAGGTTCAGGATACGGCGAAACGCGGCGCGGCTCTCTGGACGGTAGAGCGCGTCTTCGGTCCATGCCTCTGGGCGCTTTGCGTCCTCGGCCTGCGGGATGATGTTGTAATCACCCGCCATGAACGCGGGCATCTCATCCGCCATCAGTGCTTGCGCGCGGGCATAGAGACGTTCCATCCATGCGAGCTTGTAGTCGAATTTGGGACCTGGTGCGGGGTTACCGTTGGGCAGGTAGAGGCCACAAATGCGGACGGCCTCTTTGTCGCCAATCACGGTCGCCTCGATCCAGCGGGCCTGTTCGTCGCTGTCATCGCCGGGCAGACCGCGGGTCACATCCTCGAGCGGGAGGCGGGACAGGATCGCGACGCCGTTAAAGCTCTTTTGTCCATGGGTTTCAACGCGGTAGCCCATGTCTTCGAAATTTTCGCGGGGGAAGTTTTCGTCGACCGATTTGATCTCTTGTAGGATCGCAACGTCGGGTTTGCTCTCTTCCAGCCATTCAGTCAGTCGTTCAAAACGCGCTTTGATCCCGTTGATATTGAACGTCGCGATTTTCATGGGCTGCCTCCTGCGTTGCGCCTGTTGTCCCCGCTAGAGCCTTCAGACGCAAGGGCTTTGTCACATGGAAAACGAGGTTCCGCAGCCGCAAGACGAAGCCGCATTAGGGTTGTCGATGGCAAAGCGGGCACCGATCAGTTCTTCGGTAAAGTCTATGGTGGCCCCAGCGAGGAACGGCAGCGATGTCGGGTCGATCACGACTTTTTCACCAGCCCCCTCAAGGATCAGGTCATCCGCCGCAGGTTCATCCAATTCGATCTGATATTGAAACCCAGAACAGCCGCCGCCTTCAACCGCGATGCGCAGGGCCTTGCCCTGATCAGCTGCGCCGATTTCGGCCAGTCGTTCAAAGGCACGTTGGGTCACGTTGGGCGGGAGGTTGAGCATTTTCAGGCCTATAAGTTGCAGCGTGTTTCAAATATAGAGGTCCTAGGCAGACACAACAAGGCAGGGCAGATCACATGAGTGCGCCTTTTGCGACCGATCCGACGAAAACACGCGGACGTCTTTACCCCGAAGAAGAGAGCCATTTCCGCTCCCCGTTCCAGCGGGACCGTGACCGCATCATCCATGCGAGCGCGTTTCGGCGGCTGAAACACAAGACGCAGGTCTTTATCGAACACGAAGGCGATTATTTCCGCACCCGTTTGACCCACTCAATCGAGGTGGCGCAAGTCGGACGGACGATCGCGGGCACCTTGGGTCTGAACCAAGAGCTGACAGAGGCGGTCGCGCTCGCGCATGACCTCGGCCACCCGCCGTTCGGTCACACGGGCGAAGATGCGCTGCACGAGTTAATGGCCCCCTACGGTGGGTTTGACCATAACGCGCAGGCCATTCGGATCGTCACCAATCTGGAACGCCACTATGCGGAATGGGACGGGCTGAACCTGACGTGGGAAACGCTTGAGGGGATCGCGAAACACAACGGGCCTGTTGAGGGCGAGATCCCGTGGGCGCTCCAGCAGTATAACGCGCTGCATGACCTCGAACTGCACACCCATGCGAGCGCTGAGGCGCAGGTAGCGGCGTTGTCAGATGACATTGCCTACAACAACCATGACTTGCACGATGGTCTGCGGGCAGAGCTGTTCAGCACCGATGAATTGGCGGACTTGCCGATCCTTCATGACTGCTGGGCAGAGGTCGATAAAAAGTATCCGGGCCTCAACTATTACCGCCGCCGTCACGAAGCCTTGCGCCGTTTCTTTGGCATTTTGGTCGAGGATGTGATCGCGGTCAGTCAGCGCAATCTGGCAGAACTCGACGCTCATTCGGTCGAGGACGTGCGCCATGCTGGACGGATGATGGTTCAGTTCTCTCCCGCCCTGTGGGAGGATTTAAAAGTGATCCGTAAGTTCTTGTTTACACGTATGTATCGCCACCCAAGCGTGGTTGAAATGCGCCGCCATGTCACCGCCGCCGTCAAGGATTTGTTCCCGCTCTTTATGGCGGACCCAACACATCTGCCGAAACAATGGCGGAAGGATTTAGAGAACGTCGGCTCAGAGACGGACCTTGCCCGCATCGTCTGCGACTATATTTCAGGTATGACAGACCGCTTTGCCATTCAGGAACATGCGCGTCTGACCGGATCGGATATAATCGAGAGGACGCGCGTTACAAATGTCGGTTGAAGGGGCAGTGGGGCAGATGGCCCCCGTGATGGCGTTCGCACTCGTTGGTGCCTTGGGGGTCGGATCACAATGGTTGGCGTGGCGACTACGAATGCCCGCAATTGTTCTGATGCTGCTCGCTGGGATCATCGTTGGCCCTGTGCTGGGTATTTTTGATCCATCCCGCGATATTGGCGCGCTTCTCTCGCCCATGATCGCGATTGCGGTTGCGATTATCCTGTTTGAGGGCGGCCTGACGTTAGAACGCCACTCTCTGTCGGACGCGGCCAAAGGTGTGCGGCGACTGGTCTTTGTCGGTGCGCCAATGGGCTGGATCACCTCGGCTGCGGCCTTGCACTATGCGGCGGGACTGTCGTGGGAAACCTCTGCCGTTTTTGGCGGGATCATGATCGTCACTGGCCCCACCGTCATCGCGCCTTTGCTGCGGCAGGCACGACTGTCAAAACGTCCTGCAAACCTCCTCCAGTGGGAAGCCATCTTGAACGACCCCATCGGCGCATTGGCCGCCGTTCTCGCGTTCGAAGTCGTCGTGGTTGCGCGGACCGCATCGGACGGCGGGGCCGCGACGTTAGAGTTCATCACGGGCATCGGGATAGCCACGGCCTTGGGCCTCTTGGCGGGGTGGGGCGTGTCGAAATCGTTCAAGCGGGCGTGGGTGCCCGAATACATGAAGGTCCCCGTGATCTTTACCGTGCTATTGGCCGTTTTTGCGATCGCAGACACGGTTCTTCACGAAAGCGGGCTGTTGACGGTCACGATCATGGGTATCTGGATCGCCAATGCCAAATTGCCGTCATACGTCGAGCTGCGCCGTTTCAAAGAGCACGCGACGGTTCTACTGGTGTCGGGCGTCTTTATCCTGCTCGCGGCGAACCTCGATTTCGCGGCGCTTGGGCGGCTCGATTGGCATGCGGGGCTGTTTGTGGTGTCGGTCATTTTGATCGCGCGACCTGTGGCGGTGTTCACCTCATTGGCGTTCACGGATGTGCCGTGGCGGGAACGTGTGTTGGTCGCTTTCACTGGTCCTCGTGGCGTTGTGCTGGTCGCGGTCGCGGGGCTGTTCGGGGAACGCCTTGCGCAGATCGGGGTTGAGGATGGCGCGGTGGTTGCACCGCTCGCCTTTGTCCTCGTCGCGACGAGCGTGGTTCTTCACGGCTTTACGCTAGCGCCTTTTGCGCGGTTCCTTGGGCTGACGGGCGGCGAACGTCCGGGGGTTATTATCGCGGGCGGATCGCGTTGGGCGACGGGGCTTGCTGAGGCGTTGAAAAAGGCAGATGTGCGGGCGTTGATCACGGACCCTAACCACATCCATTTACGTCATGCGCGATCTGCTGGCGTGCCGACGTTCACAGGTGATATTCTGTCAGAGGCTGCAGAGGATCGTCTGGAATGGGTGGGCTATCAGACGATCATCGCCGCGACCGACAACGATGCGTATAACACCCTCGTCGCGACCGACCTTGGCCCTGAATTCGGGCGGGATCGGGTCTATCAGGTGCAGCGCGAAAAGAGCGACAGTTCGCGGCACGCCTTGCCCAATAGCTTGGGCGGCAAACCCTTTGGCCCTGAAAAGACCATGCGCGATCTAGAGACGATGATGCGCGAAGGGTGGCTGTTCCGTGTCACCCGTTTGACCGAAGAATTCACTGCCGATCATTGGCGCGAAAAACGGCCTGATGCGGTGTTGATCGCGCGGGTCAGTGCGTCGGGGGATATTAGGTTCATTCGCCGCGATGATCAGATCAAGGGTGCGCCAGATGTACAGATCATCTCAATGTTGCCGCCCGGCAGTCTAGAGAGCGAAGCGTCCAAAGTGCGTCCAAACCTGCCCGACGATTTACCTGCGTGAACTAAACAGGCGCGGGGCAAAGAGGCCCAAGAGGATCACCACGACCAGAACCGCGGACCCAATGCTCGACGTGAGATGGAGAACGGGGAACTCATCGGTGGAGTCTGGCATGTGCCGCATCCCGCCTCGTTGCCCAATGGTCATCATCGGTAGGTAGGTCAGCAAGAGTGCTGATCCGAGTGCGCCAGAGTAGACCCACAGACACCACTGCGGACCCTGAGGTAGTTTCCATCGAAACCAAGCGGCAAAAAACGCAAAGAGCATCAGACCGTGCTGAGCAAGATGGTTGTTGGCGATGAAATAATAGCTGCGCCCGAGGTACATATCGTCCGCCAGAGTCGACACGAGGTCAAAGGCCATGCCTGTGATCAGAACCAACCCGATGCCGACAGTCAGGTGTGGTTCGTCAGGACGCATCGGGTCGATCATGACAATCGCGAGGATCGCCAAAAGAATGACTTCGGGCACGATAAAGAGCGACAATCCGATGTCTGCGCCCGTGTGCAGGCGGAAGAAGTTAAAGAGACCAAAGGTCATCAGCGTGATGACCGCAAGGAGGGCTGAGCCGAGCTTGTAGGGTTTCGATGTGCAGACGTTAGAGGCGCTCGCGAGGATGGTGAGTGTGAGAGCCGTCATCCGAAAGTAATCTTCGGAGAGGAACATGGCGCCCGCAGAGAAGTCTTTGATCTCTGCATAATGTTCCAGACGAAGCGGATAAATCGGGAAACTCGCAGGCCAGAGCATCGCCCCTGTTTCCCACAGCGCAAGCAGCAATTGAATGAGCGCGATGATAAGCGCCGTATTGCCCCACAGATTGCCGAGCGGTGCGCCGCGCATACCTGCGGTGAAGGCAAGGAATGAGGCCGACAGAAGGAAGAGCGTTGTCGCAAAGAGCCCGTGGACGTGGCTGATATTCTCATAGGCCGCTTTTACATCGGGTTCGCCAATCCAGCGGGTGAAGGCCATAATCCCGGGGAACGCGAGTTCGATCCTGATGTAGGACACTAACCCGAGGGTGATTAAACCAACAAAAGCAATGAGCGAAACAGTAAAACGTATCATGCTGAATCATCGCTCTACTGGATAGGGTTGGCAAGTGGTAAGATCGCTTGACCGTTGACCTTAGCGCATTGCGTGGTAAACCCGCCTCGAACCCGAGAAAGACGATAAAATGAACCTGTTTTCCGATATCCGTGCGCTTGTCATTGATTGCCTCGATACCCTCGTGACCGACGGCGTGCTGCCTGCTGGTCTCGACTTTGCCAACGTTGCGGTCGAACCGCCGCGTGATGCGCTGCATGGGGATATGGCGACGAACGCCGCGATGGTATTGGCAAAACCTGCTGGTAAGAACCCACGCGAGATTGCGACGGCTCTTGTTGAAAAGCTGCTCGCGGATCCGCGGATCGACAGCGCTGATGTGGCTGGTCCGGGGTTCCTGAACATGCGTCTGGCGGCTGCGGTTTGGCCGCAGATCGTGTCGGCTGCTCTGACCGATGCGACCTATGGTCAGTCGGCCTTGGGCAAGGGCATTAAGGTGAACGTCGAATACGTGTCGGCCAACCCGACAGGTCCAATGCACGTCGGTCACACTCGTGGCGCGGTGTTTGGTGACGCGCTAGCGTCGCTCTTGGCCTATGCTGGCTATGACGTGACCCGCGAATATTACATCAACGACGGTGGTGCACAGGTCGATGTTCTAGCGCGCTCTGCCTTTGAACGTTACCGCGAGGCGAACGGCCAAGAGCCGCATATCGCCGAAGGTCTTTACCCCGGTGACTACCTGATCCCTGTTGGTCAGGCGCTGAAAGAGAAATACGGTGACAGCCTGCTCGGTCAGCCCGAAGAAGTGTGGCTCGCCGATATCCGTGAATTCGCGACCGCTGCCATGATGGACATGATCCGCGACGACCTTGCTCTGCTGGGCGTGAAAATGGATGTGTTCTCGTCTGAAAAGGCGCTCTACGGCACAGGCAAAATCGAAGGCGCGATTGATCAGTTGCGCGGCGATGGCCTGATCTACGAGGGCGTGCTGGAACCACCCAAGGGCAAACTGCCCGAGGATTGGGAACCGCGCGAACAGACCCTGTTCAAGTCGTCCGACTTTGGCGACGATGTTGACCGTCCGGTTAAGAAATCAGATGGCGCGTGGACCTATTTCGCACCCGATATCGCCTATCACTACGATAAGGTGCAGCGCGGCTTTGATCAATTGATCGACGTCTTCGGCGCCGACCACGGTGGCTATGTGAAACGGATGAAGGCGGCTGTTGCGGCGCTCTCTGGCAATCGCGTTCCTCTGGACATCAAACTTATCCAGTTGGTGAAGCTCTTCAAAAACGGCGAGCCGTTCAAGATGTCGAAACGGGCAGGGACCTTTGTGACCCTGCGCGATGTGGTTGAACAGGCGGGCGCTGACGTGACCCGTTTCCACATGTTGACCCGCAAGAACGACGCGCCGTTGGACTTTGACTTTGATAAGGTGCTGGAGCAGTCGAAAGACAACCCAGTGTTCTACGTTCAATACGCCAACGCGCGGATCAACTCTGTTGTGCGTAAGGCGACCGAGGCGGGCGTTGATGTGTCTGAGTCCGCGCTTCAGGGTGCTGACCTGACCAAGATCGGCCACGAGGCCGAGGTGACGCTGATCAAAAAGCTCGCTGAATGGCCGCGTCTTGTTGAAATCGCAGCCAAAGGTCACGAACCGCACCGGATCGCGTTCTACCTCTACGAACTGGCCTCTGACTTCCACGGCCTGTGGAACAAGGGCAACGACGATACCTCGTTGCGGTTCTTCCAAGAGGGCGATGTTGCAACATCCCAAGCGAAAATCGCACTGATCAAGTCCGTAGCGGTTGTCATATCGCACGGATTGGGTATTTTGGGCGTCAAACCGGCAGAAGAGATGCGCTAAAGCGTCCGATTGTCGGAAAAGCAGGCAACCAAAATGGATCGTCGGGGCAGACGGAAACCCGACGGCGATGAGGCAACGATGGCAGCGTACTCAGACATGAACGCCCCGCAAAACGGGCGTGCACTCGATACGGGTAAACTCGTGAACGTCGCTGGGGGATTGGTGTCCCTCGGTCTCGTGATTGGTATTGGCGTATGGGGCTACAAGCTCGTGATGCGCGATGTGACGGGTGTTCCTGTGGTTAGGGCGATGGAAGGTGCGATGCGCACTGCGCCCAGCAACCCCGGTGGTGATATCGCGGATCACGTCGGTCTATCGGTCAATGCTGTTGCCGCGCTGGGTGGCGCAGCTGCGCCCGAAGACGCCGAAACGCTGTTGCTTGCGCCGCAGATGGCGGCACTTCCTGCCGAAGATTTGGTTGTCATGCCCACCGCCGAAGCGGGCGAAGTGATCCCTGACGGTGTCGATACCCGCGCACCTGCGCCCGAAGCTGACGCCGTTGGTGTACCGAGCGTTGCTGTGACTGACCTCTCTGCCAGCGGTATCCAACCGTTGAGCGCTGACGACATCCTCGCGATGGCAGATCAATTGGCTGCGGGTGCGACACCGATGGAAGCGGTTGATACCTCTGCCGTGCCGCCCGTTGAAACCGCGATCAATGGCGTGTCCTCTGCGGTCATTGCTGACATCATTCCTGCCTCTGTTCCCGGTGTGTCGCGGTCCCCGCGTCCAATGGCGCGTCCCGAAGGTCTGAACCCGATTGCGGCGGCGCTGGCTGCGGCAGCGGCGGCGCCTGTTGCGGCACCGCGCACTGTGGCGACGGATGCAACGGTGACCACCACTGTGATCCCTGTTGGCACGAACCTTGTCCAGCTTGGCGCCTATGACTCGGTTGAGATTGCAGCCCGCGAGTGGGTCCGTTTTAACGACCGTTTCCCAGATTTCATGGCGAACAAAGACCGCGTGATCCAGCAGGCTGAACGCGGCGGTCGGACGTTCTTCCGTCTGCGGGCGATGAACTTTGCTGACCTGTCGGATGCGCGTCGGTTCTGTGCGGCTCTGACTGCTGAAGGCACAGACTGCGTTCCTGTCGTGGTGCGCTAAGTGGCGCATGGGGCGTTTATCCTCGCACCTGAGGGGGGCGAGGTAACTGATTGGGAACGTGGGTTTTTCAAAGATGCGGACCCTTGGGCCTTTATCCTTTTTGCCCGCAATATCGACACGCCAGACCAACTTCGACGTCTGACGAATGACCTGCGGGATACCGTGGGCCGAGATGCTCTTGTCCTGATTGATCAAGAAGGCGGACGTGTGCAGCGGATGCGCAGCCCGCATTGGCGCGAATGGTTGCCGCCACTCGATCAAGCCGAGACAGCGCGGGACGCGGCGCGGGCGTTTTGGCTGCGCTATCGGATTATCGCTGATGAACTGCGCTCCGTTGGGATCGACGCAAACTGTGCGCCGACATGCGACGTGGCCCAGCCTGACACACATCCGTTCTTGCGCAATCGCTGCCTCGGCACCGATGCCGCCACAGTCATCGCCAATGCGCGTGCCAGCGCAGAGGGGCATCTAGCAGGGGGCGTCCTGCCGATCCTGAAACACATGCCTGGACATGGGCGCGGAAAGGTGGACAGCCACCTTGGCCTGCCTGTCGCAGATGTTTCCTTGGACGACGCCGCCGTCACCGATTTTGCCCCGTTTCGGGCGCTGAACGATCTGCCTTTGGGCATGTCGGCGCATATTGTCTACCCTGCGATGGGCGATCGTCCTGCGACGCAAAACCCCGATATGATCCGCCTCATCCGCGAGGACATCGGGTTCGACGGCCTTCTCATGACCGACGATATTTCGATGGAGGCCCTCAATGGCACCGTCGATCAGCGCGGGCTGGTGTCGCTGCAAGCTGGCTGCGATGTGGTGCTCCACTGTAATGGTGAAGCCGCAGAGATGGAGGCGATTGCCAACACCTGTGGTCAAATGTCAGAGGCGGCAATGACCCGCGCAGAGGCGGCGATGGCCTGTCGGAAAACGCCAGAACCCGTTGACATCGAAGCGATTGAAGCCGAACTTAACGCGCTATTAGCGTAGGGACGGCATGGCCGAACAGCAGCAGTTATTCAACACCGACCGCGTGAGCGTGTCAGAGCGCCTTGCCGCCGAGGCGCTGGTTGTTGACGTGGGCGCGTTCGAGGGACCGCTAGACCTCTTGCTGACGTTGGCGCGGACGCAAAAGGTTGACCTTCTGCAGATTTCGATGGTCGCGCTGGCCGAGCAGTATCTGGCCTTTGTCGAAAAGGCCAAGGAACTGCGGCTCGAACTGGCGGCGGATTATCTTGTGATGGCGGCGTGGCTGGCGTTCCTGAAATCACGCCTCTTGCTGCCCCCTGATCCGACCGAAGAAGGCCCATCGGGTGAAGAGCTCGCCGCGCACCTTGCGTTCCAGTTGGAACGGCTAGAGGCGATGCGGACCGCTGCGGCAAACCTCATGGCGCGGGACCAAAAGGGCCGTGATTTCTTTGCCCGTGGTATCCCTGAAGATGTCGAACGAGTGCGCTCGGTGCGATATACGGCGACGTTGTTGGACCTCATGCAGGGCTATGCGCGGATCAGGACCAAGGACGAATTCCGTCCCTTTGTCTTTGACCGCGAACACATCGACACGATGGAGCGCGCGTTAGAGCGGATGAAACCGCTGATTGGCTACGCGAAAGAATGGACCGATCTGGTGATGTATATGCCAGATGGCTGGCAGGGCGACAGCATGCGGACACGATCCGCCACGGCTGCGACCTTTGCCGCAACGCTGGAATTGGTCAAAGAAGGTAAGATCGAATTGCGGCAGGGCGAAACCTTTGCCCCGATCCAGATCCGTAGGAGAGCGCCACGCGATGGTTGACGAAACTGAAGCCACACACCGCGATATCGAGACCGAAGAGGCAGAGATCAGCCTCTTTGACGCGCCGCCGATTGGTGAACAAGAGCGCATGGTCGAAGCGATCCTCTTTGCCAGCTCCGAACCTGTCACGATCCGTGAGTTGGAAGGACGGATGCCGCATGGCTGCGATCCCGCCGAGGCCATCGCCCACCTGCGCAAACGCTACGAGGGGCGGGGGGTGCGTTTGGTAAAGGTCGGGGAGGCATGGGCGCTGCGCACTGCGCCTGATCTCGGCTATCTGATGCAGAAAGAAACGATCGAAGTGCGGAAGATGTCCCGCGCAGCGATCGAAACGCTGGCGATCATCGCCTACCACCAGCCCGTCACACGCGCTGAGATCGAAGAAATCCGTGGCGTGTCCGTATCGCGCGGAACAATCGACCAATTGATCGAGATGGAATGGATCCGCTTTGGCCGCCGCAAGATGACACCGGGTCGGCCTGTCACCTTTGTGGTGACACAAGAGTTCCTCGACCACTTTGGGCTAGAGAGCGCGCGCGACCTGCCTGGGCTCAAAGAATTGCGGTCTGCGGGCCTATTGGATAACCGTCCGCCGCCAGGAATGGGGCAACTGTCTGGTGAGGATGACGAGGATGATGATCAGGGCGATCTGTTCATCGAAGAGTGATGTCGTGCGCCTTTGGGTTGTGATAGGCTGTCCCTGAGGCAGCAAAGGATCAGCAATGAACCAAGATCAAATGATGCGGACGGTGATGCGCATGTTGATGCGCGTCCTACGTCAACGCGGCCTGTTTCAACGGCTCTGGGCAAAGGTCACGGGGAACAGCAATGATACGCCAGAGGCGCGGGCGCGGTCCCGTCAGATCGGTGAGATGACAGGGCGGATTGGCAAAGCCACGCGGGTTATTCGTGGGATTTCGCGGTTCCGCTAAAGGGTGAGATCGCGGGGCGCTGCCCCGCACCCCGGGATATTTTCAGCACAAAGGCATCAGGCCTCTTCGTGCAGTTTTTTCCATGCATTCAGGCCGCCGCCGATGAATTTTGCATTGGCATAGCCCATGTCACGCAGGCTTGCCGCTGAGAGAGCGCCACGGTTGTAGGCGTTGCAGTAGCAAAGAATGGTGGCGTTGAGGTCGGTGATGATGCCTTCGACGTTCATCTCCAGTTTGCCGCGGCTGATGTTGATCGAGCCGGGGATATGGGTTTTGGCATGTTCGTCGGGATCGCGGATGTCGAGCGCGATGGCACCGCCTGCGATCAGGGCATCAACGTCTTCGGGGGCGACTTCGTCCACGCGGGCGCGGGCGGCGTCGGACATGGCTTGGAATTTTTCGGTATAGGCCATTAGGGGCTCCTTTGGTTGCAGCCCCTTATTCATATATTTAAATTAAGATATGTAAATGTGTATTTTGGATGGGGCCGCGAAATCGCAGCCCCAGTTGGTTATGCGCGGAAATGTTTGGAGAGTTTCAAACCCTGACCCTGATAGTTCGATTTGATCTCGCGACCGTAGAGCTGATCGGGGAGGGCCTCCATTTGTTCATAGACCAAGCGGCCAACGACCTGACCGTGTTCGAGAACAAAGGGGGCCTCGTGGCAACGAACCTCTAGGACGCCACGGGAGCCTTGACCGCCAGCCTCGGCATGGCCGAAACCGGGGTCAAAGAAGCCAGCGTAGTGGACGCGGAATTCACCAACCATCGCCAGATAGGGTGCCATTTCAGCAGCTTGCATCGGTGGGATGGTAACGGCCTCGCGGCTGACGAGGATGTAGAAGGCATCCGGATCGAGGATGATTTTACGATCCTTAGTGTGCACTTCTTCCCAGTATTCGCTGGGGTCGTAGTGGTTCAGGAGGTCCAGATCGATCACGCCCGTATGCGGCTTTGCACGGTAACCGACGAGGGTGCCAGATGCAGGGGCGAGGTCGACCGAGAAGCCCAGACCGTCGTCAATCACCGCCTCACCGTTCACCAGCGGGGTTTCAGCGTGCAGCGTGCGGAGTTCATCGTCCGACAGCACGGCCTGACCTGCGCGGAAGCGGATCTGGTTCAGGCGCATCCCTGGACGGACAAGGACAGAGAACGAGCGCGGGCAAATCTCAGCATAGAGAGGGCCTTCATAGCCAAGCGCGATACGGTCAAATTCAACGCCGCCATCAGTGATGGTTCGGGTCAGAAGATCAAGGCGGCCTGTTGAGGATTTCGCGTTGGCGACGGCTTGGATGCCATCGGGCAGGGCGAGGCTCTCCATCAAGGGGACGACGTAGACGCAGCCTTTTTCCAGAACAGCGCCATTCGTGAGGTCCACGCGGTGCATTTCAAATTCAGAGAGGCGATCGGCCACGGTACGACCTTCGCCGGCAAGGAACGAGGCACGGACACGGTAGGCCACTGTGCCGAGGCGCAAATCGAGGCTCGCAGGTTGGATTTGTCCGTCTACGTAGTCAGTCGTCGCCGTGATCGCGCCCGATTGCATCAGGTCACGGATACGTTGGCTGGGCAGTACACCGGTCATCTTTGCCTCCCATAGCAAAACGCCCGCCCAGAGCGGGCGGGCGATTTTGTTGGTCGGGCTAGCAGGACTCGAACCTGCGACCTTCCGTCCCCCAGACGGACGCGCTACCAGGCTGCGCTATAGCCCGACGTGGAGGCCTAAATACCCGATTTGCCGATAAGGGCAAGGGGCAAGGCCACGAATTATTGCAGCGAGGCAATGATTTCCGGCAAGGCGCGAAAATCGTCAAATGTCGCTGCATGGGTGAGGTCGGAAATGGGCGCTTTGCGGTAGCCCTCGGTAAAGAGGACAAAGGGCACCTCTGCTGCGGTGGCCGTTTCGGCATCGACTTCGCTGTCGCCGATATAGATGCGGTTTGCGCAGCTCAACGCGTCGAATGCCGCGTAGAGCGGCGCGGGGTGTGGTTTGCGCTGGGGCAGGCTGTCACCCGATATCACAACGTCAAAGAGGTCAGTCAGACCGAGGTGGTCCAGAACGGCCTGTGTCGCGGCGCTCGGTTTGTTCGTGCAGATACCCAAACCGAAGCCCGCAGCGCGAAGGCCCTCCAAAGTGCCGACCATGTGGTCGAACGGGATATTGCCGTCATGTGCCGCCTCGTAATGGCGCATCATTGTGCTCAGGGCGGTGTCAGAGTCATCCTCAGGCAGCCCTGCCGCCGCGATCGACTGTTTAACGAGGTTCGGGGCGCCTTTGCCGATGAACCCGCGAATCTGTGTGACGGGCAGGGGGGCACATCCCATATCGGCGAGCATGGCATTCACAGAGCCAGAGATCGCGGGCAGGCTGTCGATCAGCGTGCCGTCGAGGTCAAAGACAAGAGCAGTATTGTGAGGCAAGGATCAGTCCTTCAGCATCCGCGCGTGGACGTCAGACAGACGGGCCAAGAGCGGCGCGATCTTGGCGCTTTTGTTGGCGACTTTAGCAGCGTCAGCACGGGCAATCGCGGTCAGGATCGACACGGAGCCCGTCGGTGCAGGGACAGGGGCGATAGGCTGTTGGGGTGCGTGCAATGGCACAACGTTCGACTGCGGATCAAAGGCGCTAAAGAGGTCACCAATCGCAGCGGTTTCATCGCGCTTGTTCAGCTCTGGGTCTTTTTTCGATGGCTTCTTGGCTGCCTTCGCAGGCGCGGATGCATCCGCCACTGGCTCTGCCACAGGGGCCTCGATCACCGGCTCTGGCGCAGGGACGGCAACGGGGGTTTCCGCCTCGGTCGTTACATCGCTGCCAATGCCGACAACATGCTTAATACCTTGTTCCCGCAGCAATTTCTGCGCTTCTTTGATCGACAGGCCATCACCGTGCAAAAGCTGTTTAAGCCCTGCAATCAGTTGGATGTCTTGGGGTCGATAGTAACGGCGCCCGCCCGCACGTTTCACGGGTTTGATCTGGGAAAACTTGCTTTCCCAGAACCGCAGGACATGCGCGGGCGTGTCTAATAGCTCTGACACCTCGCTGATGGTGCGAAAGGCGTCATGCGACTTCTTCATCGGGAATTAGCCTTTGTTGCCAGCCGCAATGCGGTCTTTCATCAAGTGGCTCGGACGGAAGGTCAGTACACGACGCGGAGAGATCGGAACCTCTTCACCCGTTTTGGGATTACGACCGACACGAGCCGCTTTTTCACGGACAGAGAAGGTGCCAAATGAACTGATTTTCACAGTTTCATTCTGAACCAATGCGTCGGAAATATGGGTCAGCACGCTTTCGACGAGTTCTGCGCTATCGTTGCGGGACAGGCCCACTTCAGCGTGGACAGCTTCGGCCAGATCCATACGTGTCAGTGTTTTTTCAGACATCTCATCCCCCTGAGGTTTTCAGAAGCTTAGGCAGAGCGCAATTTAGGAGTCAATAACAACGACTTGCAGATCGCAGTTTCAGCGGCTCTTTACCACCGTACGACGACTGAGCCCCAAGCGAGTCCGCCGCCGATGGCTTCGGTTACGACCAGATCGCCTTGTTTGATCTGTCCGTTCGCCACGCCAACCGACAGTGCGAGAGGAATCGAGGCGGCCGAGGTGTTGCCGTGATCCTGAACGGTCACAACAACGCGGTCCATGCCAACGCCCAGCTTTTTCGCGGTCGATTGGATGATACGGATGTTCGCCTGATGCGGCACAACCCAATCCACATCGTCAGAGCCGAGGCCGACCTTATCCAAGGCGGTGTGCGCGGTCTGAGCCAGCTTTTCGACAGCGTGGCGGAAGACTTCTTTGCCTTCCATGCGCAGAACGCCCGTCGATTGGGTCGACACGCCACCATCCACATAGAGGAGGTCACGGTAGCTGCCGTCAGAATTCAAGTCGGTCGACAGGATCCCACGATCATCGGTCGAACCCGTGCCCTCTTGGGCCTCAAGGATCAATGCGCCAGCACCGTCGCCAAAGAGAACGCAGGTGCCGCGATCTTGCCAGTCCATGATGCGGCTAAAGGTTTCTGCGCCAATCACCAGAACGCGTTTAGCAGAACCTGCCTGAATCAGCGCGTTCGCATTGGTTAGGGCAAAGACGAAGCCAGCGCAGACCGCTTGAAGGTCAAAGGCAAAGCCACGGGTGTTGCCAATGTTGTGCTGCACCATGGTCGCTGCCGACGGGAAGGTCAGATCAGCGGTCGAAGTTGCCAAAACAATCGCGTCGATGTCATTGCCCGTAAGACCCGCGTTTTCCAGTGCGGCTTTGGCGGCATTGGTGGCTAAGTCCGATGTGGTCTGGCCTTCGGCGGCGAAATGACGGCGTTCGATGCCAGAACGCGAAACGATCCAGTCGCTGGACGTGTCGAGCTTGTCTTCGAAGTAGCTGTTGGGAACAACGTTCTCGGGCAGGTAGTGCCCGACACCTTTTACAACAGCGCGTATCGTCATTTAGTTTTGCTCGCCTTCTTGGCCGGAGGTCGGGACCGGCTCACCCTCGTGGAGGATATCTTGGGGGAGGGTGGCTGCAGATGCAACCCGTGCCGCAAGTTTGTCAGCAAACCGGTTCTGACCCAGCGTGTAGGCCAGTTTGAATGCGGCGGCGTTGCCTTTGGCATCTGCACCACCGTGGCTTTTGACCACAGTGCCGTTCAGGCCGAGGAAGACACCACCGTTCACATTGCGCGGATCTATCTTTTTCTTCAAACGGCTCAGCGATGTGTAAGCGAAAGCTGCGGCCAGTTTGGACCAGATCGAATGGGTGAATGATTCTTTCAGGGCGTCGGAAATCAGGCGGGCGGTGCCTTCGCCTGTTTTCAGCGCGACGTTGCCGGTAAAGCCATCGGTCACGATCACATCAACGCGGTCAGAGGGCAGATCGCCACCTTCGACAAAACCGATGTATTCGAATTCGCCCTTTTCAGCGGCGGCACCGATCAGTTCATGCGCGACCTTAAGTTCGGCACGACCTTTGTGTTCTTCGGTTCCAACGTTCAAAAGACCGACGCGCGGACGAGTGAGGCCCATGCCGTTGCGGGCATAAGAGGTGCCCATCAGCGCGTAGGTCAAAAGATCGTCTTCGTCGGCGCGAATATCGGCCCCTGCGTCGAGCATTACGTTGAACCCGTTGGGGTTCCGCGAGGGCCAGAGGCAAGCGATGGCCGGACGGTTCACACCTTCGGCCTTGCGCAAACGCAACATCGACAACGCCATCAGCGCACCAGTGTTGCCGCATGACACGGCAGCATCGGCCTCACCACTGCGCACCGCGTCAACGGTGGAAAGCATAGAGGTGCCTTTGGAATTGCGGAGAACCTGTGCGGGTTTGTCATCCATGGTCACAGCCCGCTCTGCATGGCGGATGGTGACACGTTTAGACAGGCGACGCTTTTCAACGAGCGGCGCAAGCACGGCTTCATCACCGTGAAGAATGACTTTGGCGAGCGGTTCTTCTTCGAAGAAATACGCAAGGCCCGCAACAACAGCTGCAGGCCCTTTATCGCCACCCATGGCGTCGACTGACAGCACTACGGATTTCGAGGCGGTTTTGGACGTATCCATCCCGTCAATTCCCCACCCGTAATGGCAAGCCCTTAGGCTGCGTCTTCGTCCAGATCGACGTCGTTCGCTTGAGCGATGACTTCGCGGTCAGCGTACGAGCCACAGGACGGGCATACGTGGTGCGGACGGCGCAGTTCGCCACAGGACGGGCATTCGTTCGGGTTTGCTGCAACCAGAGCGTCGTGTGCACGGCGCATGTTGCGGCGCGATTTGGAGACTTTGTTCTGCTGAACGGCCATGTCTCTACCTATTATCTAAGGGGCACAGGGCCCGTTGTTTCGTTATCTCGGTGAAGTTCGTGGGCGTCATAGTAGATATGACGCGGCCTGTCGACCCTCGTTCGAAAGAGGTCGCGAACATACTGCGAATCCGCAAATGTTCAACCCCATTTGATGAGAGGGCTTATGCGCCAGATTCGTCCTTCTTTTCAAGCGCATCTTTTAGCGAAGATAGACCCGCGAACGGACGGGTGTCTTCGTCGCGCATTGGGGCCAAACCTGGCTCTGTGAAAATAGCTTCGCCCAGCTCTGCGCCATCGGCCCGCGGGAAGTCGGGCAGGGCGAGCGCGAGCGCTTCGGTCATGACATCAACGAGGTTCAGCGTGGCTGGAAGTTCCTCAACTGTGTCATCTTCGGGCATCTCGACCTCACCGATCAGCGGATCTTCGATGTCGCTGAGGTAGGTGCGTTTGATCTTTTGGTCGATCCGAGTGGTCACAGGTTCGAGAGTGATCACGCAATCCTGAACGACCGTCGCGCCCAGATCAGCGAACAAAACCCAGTCGTGTTTGCCCTCGGCGCGGATCAATCCGTTGAACCGCAACTTGCGAATAGCAGGGATTCCTAGGCTTTCGGCGATTTCCGCACGCTGCGCGGCATCGGGTTCAATCGCAAAGGTCGTATCGGCGCGATTGGGAAGATCGGCGAACCGTAATGTGGTCTTAGAGGTCTCCATGGCGCTTCAATCCTTGAACTTCGGGTCTGTGGTGATGTAAGCGGATTAAAAGGCTCGGGCAGGCGATACAAGGGGGCAGGTATGTTCAAATCAGGTCGCATCATCCGCAAAGGTGTTTTCGTGGTCGCAACTGTGGCTGCGGTCGCCGGTCTGTCGGGCTGTGTAGAGCGGGTCGCCAATCACGGCTTTGCACCTGAGGCAGAGGCCATCGCGATGGTCACCCTCGGCAGCGACACCCGCGAATCCGTCATTGAAAAGCTGGGCCGCCCGACGATGGGTGGCGTGCTCGAAGATGGCGGGCTCTATTACGTGTCCTATCAGATGCGCCACTACGGTGCGATGCCCCCCAAAGAGATCGACCGTACGGTCGTCGCGGTGACCTTTGATGCGGGCGGCATTGCACGCAATATCGAAACCTTTGGCCTCAACGATGGTCAGGTGGTGTCGCTGTCGCGCCGTGTGACCGACGACAATCTGCGTGACAACGTATTCCTGCGTCAGCTGCTCGGCTCGATTGGTCGCTTCAACGCTGCCGATATCTTTGGCTCCGATTAAAATCGCATTGCGGCTTTACCGTTCAGGATCAATATACCTGTTACATCCCGCGCCTATGGTGGCGGGAGCATGAGTGCAGAGGGTGATCCCATGCGGGTGTTGTTGCGTAAGGGTCGCTATGCGGCTCGACTTGCAGAAACTGATCAAGACCTAATGTCCGCGCAGCGCCTGCGCTATGCCTGTTTTATCGCAGACGGTGGGCATGACGACGGGATCGAAGCCGATGATTTCGACGCCCGCTGCCAGCATATGCTGGTCGAGGATACCCGCACAGGCGATCTGGTCTGCTGTTTCCGCCTGATGCCGCTCTCTGGTGGTGCTGAAATCGGGCAGAGTTATTCCGCACAATATTATGAACTCTCCGCGCTCAAGGCCTTTGATGGGCCGATGGTCGAGATGGGGCGGTTCTGTATCCACCCCGAGCACAAAGATCCCGATATCCTGCGAGTCGCATGGGGTGCCATGACCCGCTTTGTCGATGACAACGGGGTCGAGATGCTATTCGGCTGTTCGTCCTTCTGGGGCACGGAGGCTGAGGCTTATCTAGATGCCCTTGATATGCTCGCCGAAAAACACCTCGCGCCGATGCGGTGGCTGCCCAAGGTCAAAGCGCCCAAGGTGATCCGGTTCGCCGCTGAACGTCTGCGTAGGCCCCTGGATCGCAAAAGGGCGATGCTAGGGATGCCACCGTTGCTCAAGACCTATCTGCTGATGGGCGGCTGGGTGAGCGATCACGCAGTGGTCGATAATGACCTGAATACGCTGCATGTTTTCACTGGCCTCGAAATCCGCGCGATCCCGCCCGCACGGGCAAAGGCACTACGGATGGTGGCCGGGTAAGGGGGCTCTGCCCCCAAACCCCCGGGATATTTTCGGCACAAAGGCAGGGGCGATGGACCTAAGCGTGATGCGTGGTTATATCGGGGCTAAGTCGAGCCAAGGAGAGCCCCATGCATCGCGTTACAATCGGAAATGTAGAAGTTGCCAATGATCTGCCGTTTGCGCTGATTGCGGGGCCGTGCCAGCTCGAGAGCCTTGATCATGCACGCATGTTGGCTGAAAAAATTGCTGAGGCTTGTGCGGCGACGGGCACGGGGTTCGTTTTTAAGGGGTCGTATGACAAGGCCAACCGTTCGTCGCTGGGTGGTAAGCGCGGGATTGGCGCAGAGGCGGGGCTGACGATCCTTTCGAAAATTCGCGACGAGTTCGGCTGCCCTGTGATCACCGACGTGCATGAAACGCACCATTGCACGATGGCGGCTGAGTTCGTCGATATTCTGCAAATCCCAGCATTCCTTTGCCGTCAGACCGACCTTTTATTAGCTGCAGGTGAGACGGGCAAGGCGATCAACGTGAAGAAGGGGCAGTTCCTCGCACCTTGGGACATGAAAAACGTCGCCGCCAAGATTGAGAGCACGGGCAACACCAATATTATGCTCTGCGAGCGTGGCACGTCGTTTGGGTATAACACGCTCGTCAGCGATTTCCGTGGTCTGCCGACGATGGCCGAGACGGGCTATCCTGTTGTTTTTGATGCGACCCATTCGGTGCAGCAGCCCGGCGGTAATGGTAATTCCTCGGGCGGTGATCGGCGTATGGTGCCGCCACTGGCACGCGCTGCAGTTGCGGTTGGCTGTGCCGCCTTGTTCATCGAAACGCACGAAGATCCCGACAATGCGCCGTCTGATGGCCCGAACATGGTGCCGATCGAACAGCTGCAGGGGCTATTGGCGCAGCTTCGCGCGCTGGACAATGTGATGAAAGGCTAAGGCCTGAAACTAAAAAAGCCCGCCAATTGGCGGGCTTTTGTTTTCCGTCTGATCCGATCAATCGAGGAAGGCTTTTTCAACCACGTAATGCTGTGGGTTCGAATTCGCGCCTTCAACCAGACCATACCCTTCGAGCATGTCTTTGATCTCGAGGTTAAAGGCGAGGTTGCCACAGACCATCGCGCGGTCGTCGTTCGGGTTGATCTGAGGCACGCCGAGATCCTCAAACGCTTCGCCCTTGCGCATCAGGTCGGTGATGCGGCCCATTTTCGGGCTCTCTTCGCGAGTGGTGGTCGGGTAGTACTTGATTTTCTTCCAGAAGCCGTCACCGATCACCTCGTTCAACAACTCGTCGGTTTTCAGGCTTTCGATCAGGTCGTGACCATATTTCAGTTCGCCCACTTCGCGGCAGGTGTGGGTGATGATGACCTCATCGTAGTCTTCGTAGGTTTGTGGTTCACGCAAGAGCGACGCGAACGGCGCAAAGCCGGTGCCAGTCGCAAAGAACCAAATCCGTTTGCCGGGCAGCAGCGCATCATGCACCAGCGTGCCAACGGGTTTCGGACGCAAAATCACTTCATCACCGACTTTGATGTGTTGAAGCTTCGAGGTCAGCGGGCCGTCCTGAACCTTGATCGAATAGAACTCCAGCTCTTCGTCCCACGACGGCGAGGCGATGGAATACGCGCGCAACAGCGGTTTTTGTTTGCCCGTTGCAGGATCAGGATCACCTATAAGGCCGATCATCACAAACTCGCCCGAACGGAACCGCATCGACGCAGGACGGGTGCAGCGGAACGAAAACAGGCGGTCGGTGTAGTGCTTTACCTCCGTGACGACTTGAGCGTCAGGCAGGTGTGGCTTTGCAGCGGCTTCTTTCACGGGGGCGTCTTTCACGAGTGTCTGTTCGGTCATATCTGTCATATGGGCGGCTTAAAGCCCAATCCATCATTAAACTTTGATCTGTGTCAGGAAAGGGCAATTCAGCCCCGCATACGCGCCTGATAATCGTTTGCTTGCCAATTTGCACGTGTCAGCCACAGGTTTTCAGGCTGACGTGCGGCCAATTCGTCACTGATCGCGACCTCGTCAAAGCCAGAACGGCGGGCCATGGCGTATTGTTCGCAGATCACGTGCCCTTGGGCGCGGAGGCGGCCTTTGAACCCGAGGCGGCGCAGTTGTGCAGCAAGGGTGAACCCGCGACCGTCTGCAAAGGACGGGAATTCGACCGCGATCACCGAGGCAGAGAGCGCCTTGGGCAAATCGGCTGGATTGGTGTTCGACGGGATCAGGATCGCGGTTTCACCCGAAGCCTCACCCAATACGGTGAACGGTGCGTTGTGGTCATCGGCTGCAAAGCCGGTATCGGTGACGATTACAGTCATGTCAGTCTCCTTAGGCGGCTTGGCCGTTGCGCACGACCTTGCCATCTACGATGTGGATGCCACATTCGGTTTTATTCGAGTTGCGCCAGCGTCCGGCGCGTGGGTCTTCGCCTTCTTTCACAGGGCTGGTGCAGGGGGCGCATCCGATGGACGGATAGCCTTGGGCGACCAGCGGGTGACGCGGCAGACGGTTTTCAGTCATATAATCCTGAAGATCGTTCACATCCCAATGGCAGAGCGGGTTGATCTTGATCCGGTGATCGTCCTCGTTCTCAAAGAACTCGAGCGCTGCTCGGGTCGTGCCCTGATACCGTTTCCGACCTGTAATCCATGCGTCATAGCCCTTGAGCGCGTCTTGCAACGGTTGGGTTTTGCGCAGGTTACAGCAGGCATCGGTGTTGAACTGATGCAGCGTGCCATCAGGGTCTTCAATCCGCTTTGCCTTATCCGCCGCACGAATGATCTGAAGGTTTTTCAGGTTCAAACGTTCGGTCAGTTCCTGCTGGTAAGCCAGCGTTTCGGCAAACAGCATTTCAGTATCGATAAACAACACGGGTGTTGTGTTATCGATGACGGACACGAGGTGCAAAAGCACGACGGACTCTGCCCCAAAAGACGACACCATCGCCGTTTTACCGACTTGAGCGTCCTTTAGCGCATGTTCGAGAACCGCAGTTGCACTGTGGTGTTTGTAGCGGGCATTCAGAGCGTCGACCCGTTGTTGGACGGGTTCACTCAGCGGCATGGGCTGCGGCCTCCTCGTAGAGTGCGGCTTTGAACGGCTCTAGGCCGAGGCGCTTATACGCGTCGAGGAACGTCTCAGCGGGCGATTGGCGCAGGGCGAGGTAAGCCATAACGATCCGTTCAATTGCGTTGGTGATTTCCTCAGCCGCAAAGCCGGGGCCCGTTTTATCGCCGATGGCCGCGTCTTGGGTGCCGTCACCGCCAAGTGTGATCTGGTAGTTTTCAACCCCAGCGCGATCAAGGCCCAGAATCCCGATGTGGCCCACGTGGTGGTGACCACAGGCGTTGATGCAGCCCGAGATTTTGATCTTGAGCGGGCCAATATCATGTTCCAACTTCAGATCGTCAAAACGCTGCGCGATTTCCTGTGCGATCGGGATCGAACGTGCGGTCGCAAGGGCGCAATAGTCCATGCCAGGGCAAGCAATGATGTCAGAGATCAGGCCAACGTTCGCAGTCGCCAGATCAGCAACCTTCAACGCGTCATAGATCGCGGGCAGGTCGGCCTTGTGAACATGAGGCAAAACAACGTTTTGTTCGTGGCTGATGCGCAGTTCGTCGTGACCATAGGCCTCTGCAAGGTCGGCCATCGCCCGCATCTGATCTGCGGTCGCATCACCCGGAGTTGCCCCGTGCTTTTTCACCGAAATGGTGACGATTGCATAGTCATCTGCCTTGTGTTCGCTCAGGTTCGTGTCGACCCAAGACCGGAACGCCGGGTCCGTCGCGTAGCGTGCGTCGAATGCACCTATAGATTTAGTCAAGTATTCAGGTTCACGGAAAAATTGTTCGATTTCTGCAAGAATTTCCTGATCAACACCCGTAAAGCCCGCCCGAATTTGTTCGAAACGTTCATCCGTAAGTTGAGCGAATTCGTCCAAGCCGTTCTCGAACACGGTGATTTTGATCCGTGCTTTATACTTGTTGTCGCGACGGCCCAGCAGGTTCCAAACGGACACGACGGCCTCAACATAGGGCAGCAGGTCTTCTTTAGGTAGGAAGTCACGAATAACCTTACCGATCATCGGGGTACGGCCCAAACCACCGCCGACGATGATCTGATAACCGATCTCGCCTGCAGCATTACGGACGATGCGGATGCCGATGTCGTGGGCTTTGGTCACAGCGCGGTCTTGTTCGCCGCCAGAGACAGCGATCTTGAACTTGCGAGGCAGGAACTGGAATTCTGGGTGGTCGGTGGACCACTGACGCAGCAGTTCAGCCACAGGACGCGGATCCGCAATTTCATCGGCGGCGGCACCAGCAAAGTGGTCAGCCGTCACGTTGCGGATCGTATTGCCCGAAGTTTGCAGCGCGTGCATTTCCACATCGGCCAACGCCTCGAGGATATCAGGCACGTCCTGCAGTTTCGGCCAGTTGAATTGGATGTTCTGACGGGTGGTGAAGTGGCCGTAGCCCTTGTCCCATTTTTCGGCGATCATTGCGAGCTGGCGCATTTGACGGCTGTTGAGCGTGCCGTAGGGGATCGCAACGCGCAGCATATAGGCGTGCAGCTGCAGATACAGACCGTTCATCAGGCGGAGCGGACGGAATTCGTCTTCGGTCAGTTGACCTTCAATGCGGCGTTCCACCTGATCGCGGAATTGCGCAACGCGAGAGCGGACAAAGGCTTCGTCAAAGTCGTTATACTTATACATTAGTTCAGCTCCACCTGTTTGCCGTGGGCATAGTTGGACGGGCCACGGGTGCGGAATTCTTCGCGGAAATGGGTCGGTTCGGGGCCGTTCGGGCCAGCCTTCGCATCAGCGAGGTACGGACCGACGACGATGTTTGCTTGACCGTTGGCAAAGAGGATGCGGATGTCAGCGTGGGCTTCGTCCTCAATAAGCTCGGCATCAAGCATCGACTTCGACCAGCGGTCATCGGCGGTCAGCCAGACAGCATCCCCATCAAGGAGAAGGTTTGCGGTAATCACTTTTGGGGTAAAGCGGCGGCTCATTGTGCGGCCTCCTTTTGCGGTAGAGAGCGGGCGACCTGAACCGCGTGACGCGGCGCAAGTCCATAAAAGGTGAGGGCAGGGCCAGTGAGGTCAGAGGTCGACATGGTCGGCTCTAGCTCGGCCAAGGTTGTGGCGATCACTCGGCTTTCAGGACGAGAGACATTTTCGATGATGGTGACAGGCGTGTCAGCCGACGCGCCGTGCATCAACAGACGGCCCTGAACGAAACGCGCAGCGCGTTTGCCCATGTAGATCGCAGCGACTTCGCCGTCGCGGGCCAGACCACGCCAGTCCTGTTCGGCAAAGCCTTTCATATCGTGACCCGTCAGCAGGCGAACCGATCCATTGCGGCCGCGTTTCGTCAGGCTCTGACCAATTTGCGCAACAGCGGCAGAGGCCGCAGTGATTCCCGGCACGATGCGGTAGCTGATCCCAGCCGCCTCAATCGCTTCGATTTCTTCGTCCAAACGGCCAAAGACAGTTGGATCACCCGATTTGAGGCGCACAACATGGTGGCCGTCTTTCGCGTGCTCAACGATCAGATCGTTAATGTCGTCCTGAGAGGTCGAAACACCGAAACCCTCTTTGCCCACATCGACCATGATCGCCTCACGGCGGGCCAGTTCGAGGATTTCAGGCGCAACCAAACGGTCGTAGATTACAACATCGGCCTCATCCAGCGCTTTGCGAGCCTTGAGCGTCAGCAGTTCTGGATCACCTGGACCTGCACCAACGAGGTCAACATGACCGTCGCGGGTCTTTGCCATTACGTGATGATCTAGAGTGGCCTCAAGCGCCGATTGCGCACCAGCTTCACCGTCTGTCTCAACAGCCTTGGGGCCCGTGTTGAAATAGTAATCTGCCCAGAAATCGCGACGCTTGCGGCCCATCGGCAGAATGTCCACCGCATGACGGAACGCTTTACCCACCCGTGCCAAAAGACCGAGGTTCGATGGCAAACGCGCCTCAAGGTCCGCCTTAATCGCGCGCGCCAAAACAGGGGCTGCGCCCTCGGTGCCGATTGCAATCGTTACAGGATCACGGTCAACAATTGCGGGCGTGATAAAGTCTGACCCATGCAGATCGTCCACGATATTCACGATCGCACCCTCGCTGCGGGCAATACGTGCGACACGGGCGTCTTCGACGGCATCTTCGTTCGCGGCATAAACCAACCGTGCGCAGAGCGTATCGCCGTAATCGAACGCCCGCTGAACTAGCGAGAGGCGACCCTCAGCCGCCATACGCAGAAGGTCAGGATGCGGGGCATCTGCGAAAACAGTGATCTTGCCCTCAGTCTTGAGCAAGAGACGCAATTTCGCCAGTGCCGCTTCGCCACCGCCCGTCAGGACGATGCGGCGGTGGGTCACCGATAGGAAGATTGGAAAGTGCTGCATGGGATGCTCCGATTTCTACACGGATATATAGAATAATATCCCCCTTTTTGCCTATTGCGTCCGATGAATAAGGACGTATGTTCGCATTGTGCGTCCAGTGGTGACGTTTGTTCCAATCCAGCGGGGAATACAGAATGGCGTTTCGGTTAGACGATATGGATCGGAAAATCCTCAAGGAGCTTCAGGCCGACGCGGCGCAGTCGCTCGACGATATTGCCCGCAATGTTGGGTCCTCAAAGACGCCTGTTTGGAATCGTATCCGCAAGATGAAAGAGGCCAATATCATTGGTCGTCAGACGGTGTTTCTGGATGCAGAGGCTCTTGGGTTCGAGGCCTGTTTCTTTGTCCTGATCCGCACCAGCGAACACGAGGCCGATTGGCAGCGCAAATTCCTCGCCGCGTTGCAGGCCCGCCCCGAGGTTCAAGAGGCGCACCGCCTTGCGGGGGACATCGACTACATCCTGAAGGTCCGCGTGAAAAACGCCCGTGCTTATGACGAATTCTATCAGGCTCTGATTTCAGAGGTGCGCATCCACAACGTGACCGCGCTCTTGTCGATGGAAGAAATCAAGTCGACGCTTGAGCTGCCGTTGTAACCATCAACCGATCTAGCCCATGGAAATGATAGAGATCCGCATAGGTCGCGGGCTCTGTCATCCGTAGGTCGGGGCAGCGGGTAAATAGCGCATCAAGGGCGAGGTGAACTTCCATCCGTGCGAGCGGCGCACCGACACAGAAATGGATACCACCGCCAAAGCTGGCATTCACGGGGCCGCTGCGATCAGCTTGGAACGTATTGGGTTCAGAGTACGCTGCAGGATCGCGGTTCGCGCTCGCCAACAGACAACCCACTTCATCCCCACGTTTGAAGTCATGACCAAAGAGCGTCACGTCCTCATAGACCCAACGCATGAACATATGGAGCGGCGGATCAAAGCGCAGGATTTCTTCGGCGGTCGCGGGCGTTACATCGGGTTTACCGATTTCAATCAGTGCCTTGATGCCATTTCCTAACGTATGAACCGTAGCCTCATGCCCCGCGTTCAACAGCACCATCACAGTCGCGATCAATTCGTCCGAGGTCAGCTTTTCCCCCTCGGCCTCTGCTGCGATGAGATCGGACAGAAGGTCGGATTTCGGGGCCTTCCGCCGAGCCGCGATATAATCAGTCAGGAAGGCACGGAATTCGAGCGTTGCAGCGACAGCGGCCGCTTCAATCGCGGGGGTGCGGCGGGCCTGATACATCGCGACCATATCGTTCGACCACCGCAACAGGTCAGAGGCGCGATCCTCTGGCACGCCGAGCAATCGGCAGATCACGATCACAGGGATGGGTCGCGCAAAGGCGTCGATGATGTCAAACGGCCCGTCAGGGAGCTGATCAATCAAATCGTTCGCCAATTCACTGATCATCGGCCCCAACGACGCAATTCCACGCGACGTAAACGCCCGTATAACCAGTGCCCTCAGCTTCGTATGACGCGGCGGTTCAAGTTCCAGCATCGAATGCGCTTCGATGTCGTAGAAGGGGCGCAGATGCTCGGGGACGGCACGGGCGAATTCGGCGGGTGCCTCGCGGCCAAACCGTCGATCCTTGAGGATTGTCGTCACGGCTTTGTGGGATGTCGCGCACACTTTATCGTAGTCGGACCAATAGACCAAATCGCCAGCAGCACGCATCCGATCGTAAAGCGGGTAAGGGTTTTGGACAAAATCGGGGTCAGTCGGGGATTGGTCGAAACGTTGCATGGCGCGACTTTGACGATCCTCTCTGGTCAAGACAAGCGGGATTTTCTACTCTGCACCAATGCGTTCGAGCCTCTCTCACCGTCTAATCGCCGTGGCCCTGTTTTCGGGGTTTTGGGGTGTATTGACGGGCGCTGTGTGGTGGTGGGGCTACGGCGCGGCCTTAGATCAATTGGCGCGACGGGGGCGATCGGATTTGGCCTTGGCCGCAGACCGATTGACCAGCGAATTGCAGAGTTTTCGTGAACTCGCGGCTCTCGTGTCAGATCATCCTGTGGTCGGCGTCGCCTTGGCAGGATGGGACGCGAAATCCACATTGGCGCAGATTGCCGATAAAACGGGTGCGCTCGATGTGACGGTGTCGAACACGGCTGGCGACGTTCTGGCCAGCGCCCGTGGGATCGCTTCGCCGCAGGTCGACCGCTATGGGTTTAAACGCGCGATGAGCGGTGCACTCGGCGTTGATCACTATTTCAGCGAACCGTTCGGGCGGCGCGTTTTCACCTTTACCTCGCCCGTGTTCAGTACCGAAGGCCCCGTGGTCGGCGCAGTGACAGTCACCGTCGACGTCGAAGCGATCGAGGCGTCATGGCGTGGCGATCGTCCTGCGGTTCTGTTCACCGATGAGTTAGATGTTGTCTTTGTGTCGAACCGTTCCGAGTTGGTGTTCCGTTCGCGATCGAATGACATTACCGCTGTGGCTGACAGCGATGACTACCGCGCCGACGACATCGCGCCGTTTTTTGACTACGACAGCAGGATGCGAGGCCCGCATGATATCTGGTCAATCGACGGTGGGCGTTACCTTCCGAATGAAGCGCTGCATCTGACGCTCAGCATGCCTACCGTTGGTTTGACGGGGGAGGCACTGCTGGACGTGGCCCCTGCACGACAAATCGCAGGGCTTCAGGCTGCGGTGGCGGCGGCGCTATCACTGGCGTTTGGTGCGATGCTGTTTCTGGCGACTGAACGGCGGCGGACTTTGGCGCGGGCGAACCAATTGCTTGAGGCGCGGGTGAAACGGCGGACGTCTGAACTTGAGGCCGTCGCCGTGAACCTCCGTCGTGAGGTGGCTGAACGGACGGCTGCCGAGGCGCGGTTGAAAAAGGCGCAGGATGATCTGGTGCAGGCGGGCAAGCTGTCTGCCTTGGGGCAAATGTCGGCTGGCATCAGTCATGAACTGAACCAACCGCTCATGGCGATCCGATCCTTTGCCGAAAATGCTGAGGCGTTCCTTGAACGCGGAAACCCCGAACGGGCCGCCGAAAACCTGAACCGCATTTCCGAACTTGTCCGTCGTATGGGCCGCATCATTCGCAATCTGCGGGCCTTCTCTCGTCAAGAGAGCGAACCGCTCACCGATGTTGAGGTTGGCGCCGCGATTGAGGCCGCGATGGAGATGGCAGCGACCAAAGCGCGTCAGGAAGGCGCTGTTCTGCACTGGGACAAAACCGAGGCTCCGATTTGGGTCAGGGCAGGGGAAGTGCGATTGCAACAGGTGGTTCTGAACCTCATTTCGAACGCCATCGACGCGATGGAAGGTCAAGACGATAAGGCAGTGCATATCGACGTGATCGCGGGCGAACGTGTGACAGTGTCGGTGCGTGACACAGGGCCAGGGATTGCGGAACCTGAGAAAATCTTTGATCCGTTTTATTCCACCAAACAGGTGGGCGCGGCCGAAGGGATGGGCCTTGGCCTTTCGATTTCCTATGGTCTGGTGCAGAGTTTCGGCGGCGCGATCCGTGGTCGCAATCATCCCGATGGCGGTGCCATTTTCACCGTTGAATTAGACGCTACAAAAGGACGGGACGCAGCATGAGCGCGAGACATGTTCTCTTGGTGGATGACGACAAAGAAGTGCGCGAGGCGCTGGGGCAGACGCTCGAACTAGCGGATCTGAAACCGATCCTTGCAGGGTCGTTCATCGAGGCCAAAGACCACATCGCGAAGTCGTTTAATGGTGTCGTCGTCACCGATGTTCGGATGCCCGGTAAGGACGGATTTCAGCTTTTGGAGTTCGCGCAATCGGTCGACCGTGAACTGCCCGTGATCCTTTTGACGGGAGAGGCTGACGTGCCGATGGCGGTGCGTGGCATTTCTGGTGGGGCGTTTAGTTTTCTGGAAAAACCGTGCTCCCCCAAGGATTTGCTCGCCACTGTTGAACGTGCTCTTAAAACCCGAAACCTGATCCTAGAGAACCGTCGTCTCCGCCGCGAGGTTGAGACGGGCGATGCGGCGGCGCGGCTGTTGCGTGGGCAGTCAGAGCATTCTCACAAAATGCGAGAGGCCGCGCGGGCAGTGGCGCGGACCACTGCGGATGTACTGATCACAGGTGAACCGGGGGTTGGGACGGCCAAGATGGCAGAGGTGGTGCACCTCTTGTCCGTTGGATCGAATGCGCCGTTCCTGAAATTCTCTGCCGCCTCCATGACGGGCGAGACGCTGGCCGTCGCGCTGCGGGATGCGGCGGATGGGTCGATCTTTTTGGACGAGGTGTTGCGGTTGTCGCCCGCTGCGCAGTTTGCGCTGCTTGATGCGATGGAGGGGCATGATCGGCCTCGCATCATTGCGGGAACCTATGCCGACCTCGCCAAAGAGGCAGAGGAGGGACGGTTTTCGCCTGACTTGTTCTACAGGTTGCAGGCGGCAACCATTCGTATTCCGCCGCTGCGGGAACGCCCCGAAGATATTCCAGTGCTCTTCCGTCACTATGTCGATATCGCCTGCGAACAATCTGACCTTCCCGTGCCAGAGATCACGCCTGATGTGATTTCGAAACTCATGGCGCAGGATTGGCCGGGCAATGCGCGGTCGCTGATGAATGCGGCGATGCGTTTTGCGATGGGGTTGTCGGACGGTGAAGGGACACATACCGAAGAACTGGGGCTGGCAGAGCAAATGGCGCAGGTCGAACGGTCGTTAATCATCGCCGCGCTGACCCGTCATAATGGCAACGCGACCGTTGCGGCGAAGCATCTGAAGCTGCCGCGCAAAACGTTCTACGACAAACTGGCAAAGCACGCGATTAAAGCAGAGCTTTACCGCGATTGATCACAAACTGATATCTTTTTGGTGATTCACTCAGCCTTCGGGGTGTGCGGATTTCCGCACATCTGGCGCTAACGGTGTGTGTGGATTTCCGCCACTTTGCATCTGCAGAATGGGTGTGTGCGAAAGTTGACTGCTGTCAACTTACTGTAAACAATAGGTTAATTTGGACGCATGCGTCATGCGCAATATAGCCTTGCGTGCTGTGCCTAGCTGACGCTTTTTAATGCCACCCGCCCTTATTGGGCGTTCGAATATCCTTTGGGAGGAACAAATGAAATTCATGAAATACGCGGTATCTGCCGCTGCTTTGGCTGTTGCTGCAAACGCTGCTTACGCTGACCCGATGGGCTGTGATGAAGGCGAGATCGTCGTCAAATTCGCGCACGTGACCAACACCGACAAGCACCCCAAGGGGATCGCTGCGAGCCTGCTCCAGTCGCGTGTAAACGCTGAGATGGACGGCACCATGTGCGTCGAAGTTTACCCGAACTCGACCCTCTACAACGATGACCAAGTTCTCGAAGCAATGCTTCAGGGTGACGTTCAGCTCGCAGCACCGTCGCTGTCGAAGTTCGAAACCTTCACCAAGCAATTCCGCATCTTCGACCTTCCGTTCATGTTCGTGAACATCGAAGCTGTTGACGCGTTCCAGTCGTCTGACACTGGTCAGGCAATGCTCGACTCCATGCAGCGCCGCGGCCTGCAGGGTCTGGGCTTCTGGCACAACGGTCTGAAGCAGTTCTCGGCGAACGTTCCGCTGATCGCCCCAGAGGACGCAGCTGGCCTGAAATTCCGCGTTCAGACCTCGGACGTTCTGGTTGCTCAGATGGAAGCGCTGAACGCGTCTCCGCAGCCGATGGCATTCTCCGAAGTTTACGGCGCTCTGCAAACCGGCGTTGTTGACGGTCAAGAGAACACCTGGTCGAACGTTTACGGTCAGAAGTTCTTTGAGGTTCAGGACGGCACCACTGAAACCAACCACGGTGTTCTCGACTACCTCGTTGTGGCTTCGGTTGACTGGCTCGACAGCCTTGATCCGGCAACCCGTGATCAGTTCATGACCATCTTTAACGAAGTGACCACCGAGCGTAACGCTGCTGTTGGCCAAGTCGACGCAGAAGCACGTCAGGCGATCCTCGATGCTGGCGGCGAAATCCGCGTTCTGACACCTGAACAGCGTCAGGCTTGGGTTGATGCGATGCAGCCGGTTTGGGCGAAGTTCCTTGAGGACGTAGGCCAAGAAAACATCGACGCTGCACAGGCATTCAACGCACAGTTCGGCGGCTAATCTATCTGGGCTGGCTTTGGCTGGCCCAACTCTATCGGCGGGCGCTGCACTGGTGCCCGCCTTTTTTACATCCAATGGTGTAGGGGACTGTCATGGCGACAAAATATGTGCCCAAGGGGCCCGTATCGCGGGCAATCCACGAATTCGAAGAGACCTTTATCGCGCTCCTCTTGGGGCTGATGACATTGGTGACTTTTGCGAACGTGGTGCTGCGATATGCATTTAACTCTCAGTTGATCTGGGGGCTTGAGCTGGTTTTGATCCTGTTTGCGTGGCTTGTGTTGTTTGGCATCAGCTATGGTTTCAAGGTGACGATGCATTTGGGCGTGGACGCTATTTTGGCGATCGTGAACCCGCGTGTTCGGTTCGTTATGTCGTTGGCGGCGGCTCTGATCACCTTGGCGTATATGCTGCTCTTGCTCAAAGGGGCTTGGGATTACTGGGCGCCGTTTGCGGGCTTTGACGCGACGAGTGGGCGTTGGTTCCCTACAGGGTTCGAAAACACCCGCGATCAGGGCTGGTATGAAACCGAGCAGATCCCGATCCCGTTCCTGCAAGGCTGGCTGGAAAACACCTTTAACGTAGGCGAACCCTACGAAAAGATGCCCCGCCTTGTTCCGTATTTCATTCTGCCGTTCGGCGCATTCCTGATGGTTGTTCGTGTGATCGAAGCCACCCTGCGTCTGATCAAGGCCGGTGACGGTTCGCTGATCGTCAGCCACGAAGCCGAGGATGCCGTCGAAGAAGTCGCGGCCCTCAACAAGGAGAACTGATCCGATGACCGTCGCACTCCTCTTTTTGATGATCGTCGGGCTGTTGCTCTTGGGCGCACCGATTGCGGTGTCGCTGGGCTTCTCGTCGATCCTGTTCCTGCTGTTCTTCTCTGAGACCTCGCTCGCCTCTGTGGCGCAGTCGATGTATCAGGCGATGGCGGGGCACTATACGCTCTTGGCGATCCCGTTCTTCATCCTCGCATCGTCGTTCATGTCGACGGGTGGCGTGGCAAAGCGCATCATCCGTTTCTCGGTTGCTTGCGTGGGTCACATGCAGGGCGGTCTGGCGATTGCGGGCGTCTTCGCCTGTATGATGTTCGCGGCTCTGTCGGGCTCTTCGCCTGCGACCGTGGTTGCGATTGGTTCCATCGTGATCGCAGCGATGCGTCAGGTTGGCTACACCAAGGAATTCGCGGCAGGCGTGATCTGTAACGCAGGCACCTTGGGCATCCTGATCCCGCCGTCGATCGTTATGGTGGTTTACGCCTCTGCGACCGACGTATCGGTTGGTCGTATGTTCCTCGCTGGTGTGATCCCGGGCATTTTGGCTGGCGTCATGCTCATGGTCACCATCTACGTCATGGCGCGTGTGAAAAACATGCCCAAGGGCGAATGGCAGGGCTGGGGCGAGATCGGCGCGTCGTTCAAAGATGCGCTCTGGGGTCTGTTGCTGATCGTGATCATTATGGGCGGTATCTATGGCCACCCGTGGATCCGCTTTGAAGAAGGGGCGAGCCTGTTCTACTGGAAAGGTGGCGCGTTCACCCCGACCGAGGCTGCTGCCGTTGCTGCGATCTATTCGTTCATCGTTGCGACCTTTATCTACCGCGACATGGGCCCTCTGGCGGACGAAAACGGTGCGATCCCGCTTTGGAAGAAACCGCAAGCTTTGGTCACGGCGTTCTTTCACAAGGACACCCGCCGCACCTTGCTCGACTCCGGTAAGCTGACCATCACATTGATGTTCATCATCGCGAACGCACTGATCCTGAAACACGTTCTGACCGACGAACAAATCCCGCAGCATATCGCGGGGATGATGCTCGACGCTGGCTTTGGCCCGATCATGTTCCTGATCATGGTGAACGTGATCTTGCTGATCGGTGGTCAGTTCATGGAGCCGTCGGGTCTGATCGTGATCGTTGCGCCGCTGGTGTTCCCGATTGCGATGGAGCTGGGCATCGACCCGATCCACCTCGGTATCATCATGGTCGTGAACATGGAGATCGGTATGATCACCCCTCCCGTTGGTCTGAACCTCTTTGTGACCTCGGGCGTGGCAGGGATGCCGATGATGAAAGTGGTCAAGGCAGCACTGCCGTTCCTCGCTGTGCTCTTTGTCTTCTTGATCCTGATCACCTACGTCCCTTGGATTTCGACGGTCTTGCCGACCAGTCTGATGGGACCAGAGATTGTGGTCCGCTAAAACCACAAACGGCGCCTCTCGGGGCGCCGTTTTTCATTGGATGGGGTAGGGGAATTAAACGGCAGCTTCGAGCGCGTCGATGATCCCGCCAAAGTCTGCGGCCTTGAGGCTCGCGCCACCGACTAAGGCACCGTCCACATCCTGAACCGCGAAAATCTCTGCTGCATTCGAAGGTTTTACAGAACCACCGTAAAGCACGCGGAACGCATTGCCCGCATCGCCAAACCGTTTCACCAGTTCCGCACGGATAAAGCCGTGCACTTCGGCGATTTGGTCGAGGGTCGGAACCTTGCCCGTGCCAATCGCCCAAACGGGTTCGTAAGCGATCACGGTATTCGCACCTGTCGCGGCATCGGGGGTCGATCCAGAGAGTTGCGTGCCGACCACATCAAGCGTCTTACCGCCTTCGCGTTCGTCGAGCGTTTCACCGATACAGATCACAACGATCAGGCCAGCGGCAATCGCGGCTTCTGATTTTGCCAGAACGATGGCGTCTGTTTCACCGTGATCGGTGCGGCGCTCAGAGTGGCCGAGGATCACGTGAGATGCGCCTGCATCAATCAGCATCTCGGCAGAAATATCGCCTGTATGGGCGCCGTTCGATTTTGCGTGGCAATCCTGACCACCAACCGTAATCGCGCTGCCCTTCGCCGTGTCCGCCATACGCGCAACAAGCGTAGCCGGCGGGCAGAGGAGGAGGTCCACTTTGGGCGCAGGGTAGGCCGCAACGAGGGCGGTGACCTCAGCCAGGCTGCCTCCGGTTCCGTTCATTTTCCAGTTTCCGGCGGCGAGTTTGCGGCGCATGGGGGTCTCCTCAAATATGGTTGAACTAGGGTTAGCAACTGCCGCGAGAATGGAAAAGCCCTTGCGTTCGCTGGCCATATCTTAAAAAACGCGCCCCAACGTAAACCGGAGAGTGCTATGATCCCGCGTATTGACGCCGCAGCCTTGATCGATCCCACACACGAGGGCCATGCAAAGGCCATCGCGGATGTGCGAGTAGGTGCGTCGGATGTCGGGTTCCTGACCATCTACAACACACCGATTTCAGGTGATCGCGTGCGTGAGGTCATCGAAGGCTACCGCCAGTTTTTCCATCTGCCTGCCGCGGCCAAAGAAGCGGTGGATATGGCAAAAACGGGGTCGAACCGTGGATGGGGGGCGGCTGGGTCTGAACAGGTCGATCCTGATGCGAACCCTGACTACAAACAGGTGTTCGACTGTGGTTTGGAATTGCCTGCGGGTGATCCTCTGTCCGAGGTGTCGGCCTATGCGCCGAACCAGTGGCCCGAAACGCCCGCTGATTTTGCCGATCTTCTGCGCGGCTATTACCGCGATGCGACGAGTTTTGCCCTTGATTTACTGAAATCGGTTGCTGGTGCGATTGGCGAAGATCGGGATTATTTCACCGATAAATTCTCCACCCCAATGGCTCTGTTGCGCGGGAATTTCTATCCAGAGCGGCCCGAGTGGGCGACCGAAAAGGATTTTGGCATCGGCACACATACGGATTATGGCTGCCTGACGCTCCTTGCCACGGACGGGTCGGATGGGTTGGAGGTGCGTCAGCGCGGTGGTGGTTGGATCGCGGTCAGCGCTGAGCCCGGTGATTTCATCATCAACTTTGGTGAGATGCTAGAAATGTGGACCGATGGTCGTGTTGTTGCGACCCCGCACCGTGTGGTTGGTCAGGATCATGAACGGATTTCGGTGCCGTTGTTCTTTAACCCGAACCACGACACCAATGTTGCGCCGATTGGGTCAGGCAAAGTGATCCGTGCCGTTGATCATTTGCAGAAACGGTTCGATGAAACCTACCTGCACCTAAAGCGCGCGTAGGGCGCGGCGACCCCAGTCAGAGGCAAGATCTGGATCGTCCAGCGCGTCATCGGGCAGGGTCCAGTAATTCATTTCGCGGCCATCTTCGGTGCGGAACTTTTCTGAACCTTCCGCGGCAAGAGTTTCGGCAAAGTCGCCAGAGGCCTTGAGGTAATAGCGACCTTCGGCATTGATGATCGCGAAAATCTGGCCGTCCGCATAGATCGACAGCCCACCCATCATTTTCCGATGCGTGATTTTTCCGACGCCCGCGTAGAGTTCGTGAGCGAATGCGATATCCTCGTCAGAAATGCTCATTCCGATTGCGTGAGGTTTTCGTCGAATTTGATCGACTCGCCGCAGCCGCAGGCATCCACAACGTTCGGGTTTTTGAATTTGAACCCAGATTCGAGGAGCGAGACCTCGTAGTCGATCTCTGTCCCAAAGAGGAACATCTGCGCCATCGGTGCGATCATGACACGGGCGCCGCCCTGTTCGACGACCTCGTCGAGCGGGTTCACCTCGTCCACGTAGTCCATGGTGTATTCCATGCCCGCGCAGCCGCCCTTTTTAACGCCAATGCGCAGCCCTTGATGCCCATCCTTGACCATCAGTTTCGCGATTTGCGCCGCAGCGCGGTCGGTAATGGTTACGGCCTGTTTGCCAGGAATGCCGAACATCGGTCTCTCCTTGCCCCTTGCAGCGGGGCGGTCAGCTTACATAAAGCCCAGTTCGAGACGGGCCTCGTCGCTCATCATGTCCATGCCCCACTGGGGTTCCCATGTCAGTTCCACGTCGACGGATTTAACGCCAGCCACGGGGCTGATCGCGTCGTAGAGCCAACCGGGCATCTCGCCTGCCACAGGGCAGCCGGGGGCGGTGAGGGTCATGATGATCTTAACATCATTTTCGTCATTAATCTTGATCGTATAGACCAGACCAAGATCAAAGATATTCACTGGAATTTCGGGGTCAAACACGGTGCGGCACGCCTCTACCACGCCGTCATAAAGCGGGTGATCAGTTGTCGATGGTTCGATCAGCGGTGTGCCTTCGAGTTTGGCTTGAGAGTCAGTCATGTCACGGCCCTGTAAATTCCTGACCATTCATATAGGTTTTAATCCCGTCAGGGTAAAGACCAGCAATGCGCCGTTATTGTTTCTGTGGTAGCAATAAATTTCGCGCCAGAGTAGCATTGTGAAATAGATCGCTACAACTTTTTGAGATTCTCCCCATTTCCGCCACAACTTATTGGTAAATATTAACCACTGGTGAGGGTAGAGATATGTTTGCATGGTCTTTCGACGGGTTTGTGTCGCGACATGGAATTGCTGGGGCTCTTCGTCAGCTCCAGATGCAACGCTTTGGTGATTTTGACGATATCGCTCGTTTTGCTGGGATGTCTTCGCATCGTGCGGCGGCGAGCGTGTATTTATGTTGGGAAAACGAAGTCGTCGTTATCGGTGGCTACAACCTCAAACGCAGTCAAGTTCGTCGCACCGTTCCCGACTACGATTTCAAAGATGGTTTCGCGGAATACGAAGATGCGATTTGTCAGTTAAAATTGGGGAACAACTTCAGTGCATTGGCGCCTGATGTTCGTGCGTTGGCGTTGTGTGAGATGACGTATCAGGGCCAATCGATTGGGGGCATAGCGGTGCATTCGCCGCGTGTCCTTGACCCGTTGACGGAAAATCAGCGGACCGTTTTGAAAGACCTTGCGCAGACGGCACAAGAACTGGTCATCCGTCGGGCACGGTTGAAATTCATCGCCTATCAATTGCATTCCGAACCTGTCTCATACGGAGCGTGACATGCCGAGAACCCGTATCATTACAGCAGAGAGCACTCGGGCGAAATTGGCCGAATTGGGGATCCAACGGACCGAGAGCTATGATCGTGCCGCTAGGATTGCGACCCTTTCGGTCGATGGCGATCACGGCGCGATTTGGCTGTATCTGCCCGATAACGAGGACATGATGATAGGTGGGCATAAGGTTCCGAGCGATGTTGTGATGCTCGATCAAACCCGCCTGACCAATGCAGAGAAGATATTCCTTTTGGACTTGGACCCAAATGCTCACCCAGATCATCCAATGATCAATGGCGTTGCGGGAAACTGTCGGTCTGTCATGGCAATCCCATTGGTCGATATGGCCGTGGTGGTTGGTCAAATCACCATCGGGTTTGAGCGGCCAGCCGAAGAGGTCGCCGACGAGGCCGCAGAGATTGCGTCACTCTGGGCCGAGATCGTAATGTCCAGTTTGGTGGAACATTCGAATATCAAGGCAATGCTGAACGATCTAACCGCGGCCTACAGCGCCTGATCATCTTTTCATCTGGCTCGGAACGGCGTATCAGCACACGGTCCGACCGGAGAGAGATATGACCCGTTTTTCATTCGACCTGAACGCAACTGATGGCAAGGCCCGCACAGGTGTGATCCATACGCCGCGCGGTGATATTCGCACACCTGCATTTATGCCCGTTGGTACGGCGGCCACGGTAAAGGCGATGATGCCCGAAAGCGTCGCGGCGACGGGTGCGGATATCCTTCTGGGCAATACCTACCATTTGATGCTGCGACCGACGGCCGAGCGGATTGATCGTTTGGGCGGGCTGCACAAGTTTATGAACTGGGACAAACCGATCCTGACCGATAGCGGCGGGTTTCAGGTGATGTCTCTCGCGGATCTTCGGAAGCTGACCGAAGAGGGCGTAACCTTCCGCAGCCACGTTGACGGGTCGAAACATTTCCTGACGCCAGAGCGGTCGATGGAAATCCAAAAACTCCTCGGCTCTGACATTGTGATGTGTTTTGACGAATGTCCTGCGCTGCCTGCCGATGATCAGCGTGTCGCTGAATCGATGCGCCTTTCGATGCGGTGGGCCCAGCGGAGCCGCGATGCCTTTGGCGACCGTCCAGGGCATGCTCTGTTTGGGATTATGCAGGGCGGGGTGACGCCGCATCTGCGCGAGGAATCTGCCAAGGCCTTGGTCGATATCGGCTTTGATGGTTATGCCGTGGGCGGACTTGCCGTGGGTGAGGGGCAGGAGGCCATGTTCGGCGTTCTGGACTATGCGCCTGATTACCTGCCGACCGACAAGCCGCGTTACCTCATGGGCGTTGGTAAACCTGACGACATCGTGGGCGCGGTTAAACGCGGGATCGATATGATGGACTGCGTTCTGCCGTCTCGGTCGGGGCGCACGGGGCAGGCTTGGACCCGTCGTGGTCAAGTGAATATCAAAAACGCCCGCCATCAGGACGATCCGCGCCCGCTCGATGAACATTGCACGTGCCCTGCGTGCCGAAACTACAGCCGCGCTTATCTGCACCATGTGTTCCGCGCGGGCGAGATGATTTCGGGGATGCTGCTGACGTGGCACAATTTACATTACTACCAAGAGATCATGGAGGGTATGCGCGACGCGATTGCCGAGGGTCGCTTTGCCGCCTGGGAAGCCGCGTTCCATGCGCAGCGTGCTGAGGGCGATATTGAACCCGTTTAGGGCTTATCGCACCACAGCTTGCATTTCACCGAGGATCTTGCGGGCATTTGCGCGTCCTCGCAGGACAGAGATCGTCAGGTCGCGCAGAGAGAATAGGGTGTCGACCATTTCGGGCGACGGCTCTCCGACGCGGGTTTCGAAGGCCATCGCGACATAGCCCACCTTTTGTTTTTTGTAGGTGATGTCGAGGTAATATCCGCTGCGCATGCTGGCCAATTCGCCGTTGATCAGCGGGTAATTAATCACTGCAGCCCTTTCTTCAGAGATCGCTTCATAAAAGACCTTCCCGCCGAGATCGCGGTGCAGGAAATGCGGCTCTGGGAGAGGTGACGGTGTGTTATGTGATCCAATAAGAATCTGCTCTCCTTTGAGGACAAGCCAGATCGCCGACATATTTGCGCCCGTCGCATAGGCAAACATAGCAGCAATGTTGTTAAAGTGTTCGCCCGGACTGATCCCGACTTTAATCAGCTCGTCTTCGCTATCGGCCTTGCTGAGGAGTTCGAGGATGTCCATATCGGCCCAGTCTTAGAAGTTTGAGAGACTAAAGGCATTCATCAGCGTAGTCTTTAATCTGGCTTTGGTTTCGACCACGTTGGCAGCAAGCTGGGCGGCTTGAACAAGGAAGTCCTTCTGCGACTCTGTGAGGGTGGCGCAGTCCTGATAATCGTGGACGCTGATACCGCCAACCGTCTCACCAGCGACGTTGATGGTCGCCATAGTGAACGATTTCATCTCGGAAATCGTTTTTGGATCCGAATGAGTGCTTTGCAGAACGAAATCAGAAAGTTCTATGATCGGTTTTTGAAGGATCGGCCCGTAAAGCGTACGTTTCATCCGCATGCAGACAGGGTTGTAGCTGCCGATCGTGTACACTTCGTCTGCGGAGTAGAGAAAGATGTTAACATGCGGGCGTTTTGTGACTTTAGCACAGCTCCGCGCCAATTGGTCGAGGACGGGCGAATTGGTTAACTCTACTTTCTCCAACACATCTTGGGGCGTCGCTACAGCGAGCATATCGTCAAGGGTAACAGAGGTCATGGAAAATTCGGAAGCCTCTTTACCTATCTTTTGATACGGCGCGCATGGTATACGATCAAGGTTAGATAGTTTAGTGCACTAACGTATAGTCGTCTGGGTTAATTCGTGTAGTTTAAATAATTGATTTTTGGGAAAAATTTTAGGTCGGTTGTGTAGGGCTTTGCCACGCTCGGCCTTAAATCCATATTTACTATGCGTATCTTGTGGCGGTCAGTTTCGGTTTTGGCTGCAGTTTCATCGCACGTTTTCCCTTGAGCGCGGCGGATACGCCGTCGATGCCCATCCCGATTTGATTGTCGAACCAACGGGCGAGGGCGATCCGTGGGGGGAGGGCGTCTTGTTCGATCTGTGTCTCGACGAGACAGAGGGCGTCGTCGATTTCTGCTATAGTGATTGTCACGGTCATGTCGTCGCGGCCGAGGGGCTCTTCGCGTTCAAGGAAATAGCGGCAGTAGTTCCCTGTGGTCTTCGCAACAAAGGTGAGCGTCATTTCTTCGGCGAGCCCTGTTTCGTCGCGGAAACGGAGGTATACCGTGTCAGGGTCTTCGGGATCGCGGTTGTAGTCGATTAGGTCTGGGTTCCAGAAATCGGACGGGTGGCCTTCGGCGGGGACAAGGCTGATCCAAACGTCTTCGGCTTGGCCGCCGAGTTCGCCTTTGTGATGCGCGAAAACCGAGAGGTTGAGGCCGAGGGCGTCTGACCAATGGCCATACAAAATGCTGTGAGAGAGAAACGCGAGGCCGACGATTGCAGGGGGAAGGGCGTCCGCAGGGATCGGGATTAATGCGGCGACAAACAAACCCACTGCGCCGCTTTCACAGGCTTTGCGGTATTTCGGCATGGCGTACACCATGTAAAGGGCGGCAATGGCGGCAGCGAGGCCTGCTAAGAGCGCAGCCATAGTTGGGCCGGATATCAAAATTGCGCCAAAAAGCGTGAAGACAGCCGTGAACGCTACACGACGATAATGATGGCCCAGGAATTCTTTCATATGATTAGCCTATCCCGTTTGGGGGTAATGAAATCAGGAATAATCCCCTATTGGTTGCCGATGAATGTGTCCTGCAAAGGGCGAAAGGGCGGTATTTTACGGAACTGGCCCTTGCCCCTGCTCGCGGCAAAAGGCACATTGGAATAAACGGGGATGCTTGAAACTGGGGTCGCTTCGGCCCATCTGTATCCTCTAGTGGAAACGATTGCGGTTGCCGAAATGCGGGGCCTGATCGTTTTGCCAAAAAAAGGACAAGAGCATGGAAGAAACCTTCAGCACCTCCTATCCCGTCCTGCCGCTGCGCGATATCGTTGTGTTCCCTCACATGATCGTGCCGCTGTTCGTCGGGCGTGAGAAATCGGTGCGGGCACTCGAAGAAGTGATGCAGGACGACAAGCAGATTTTGCTGTCGAGCCAAATTGACCCTTCGCAGGATGATCCAACCACAAAGGACATTTACCAGACGGGTGTTCTGGCGAATGTGCTGCAATTGCTGAAACTGCCCGATGGCACCGTGAAGGTGCTCGTCGAGGGTAAGAAACGCGTTCGGATCACAGAGTTTGTTGAGAACGACAGCTTCTTTGAAGCGATGGCCGACGAACTGATCGAAATTCCGGGTGCCGAGGACGAATTGGCGGCCCTCGTGCGGTCGGTTGGCGAAGAATTTGAACGCTACGCGAAGATCAAAAAGAACATCCCCGAAGAGGCGCTGGCCGCAGTCAGCGACACGACTGAGCCCGCGAAATTGGCGGACCTCGTGGCGGGGCACTTGGGCGTTGATGTTCAGCAGAAACAATCACTGCTAGAAACATTGCCGATCAGCGAACGTCTGGAAAAGGTCTATGGCCTGATGCAGGGCGAAATGTCTGTGCTGCAGGTCGAGAAAAAGATCAAAACCCGCGTGAAGTCCCAGATGGAGCGGACACAGCGCGAATATTATCTGAACGAACAGATGAAGGCGATCCAGCGCGAGTTGGGCGATGGCGAGGACGGCGCGAACGAAATCGCCGAACTCGAAGAAAAGATCGCTGCGACGAAGCTGTCGAAAGAGGCCAAAGAAAAGGCTGACGCTGAGGTTAAGAAGCTCAAGAACATGTCGCCGATGTCCGCAGAGGCAACGGTGGTGCGCAACTACCTTGACTGGATGCTGAATATTCCGTGGGGCACAAAATCCCGCGTGAAAAAGGATTTGGGTCGCGCCGAGGAAATCCTCGACGCTGAACACTATGGTCTGGAAAAGGTCAAAGAGCGGATCGTCGAATACCTCGCCGTGCAATCGCGCAGTGCGAAACTGAAGGGGCCGATCATGTGCCTCGTCGGTCCTCCGGGCGTGGGTAAAACCTCGTTGGGTAAATCGATTGCAAAGGCCAAAGGGCGCGAGTTCATCCGCATCAGCCTTGGCGGTGTGCGTGACGAATCTGAAATCCGCGGCCACCGTCGGACCTATATCGGCTCTATGCCCGGTAAGATCATTCAGGCGCTGAAAAAGGCCAAGACCACGAACCCGCTGATCCTTCTCGATGAGATTGATAAGATGGGGCAGGATTTCCGTGGCGACCCTGCATCGGCCATGCTTGAGGTGCTCGATCCAGAACAGAACTCGACCTTTGTGGACCACTACCTTGAGGTGGAATACGACCTGTCGAACGTGATGTTCCTGACGACGTCGAACAGCTATAACATGCCTGGTCCGCTTCTCGACCGGATGGAGATCATCCCGCTCTCTGGCTACACCGAAGATGAAAAACGCGAGATCGCGAAGCAGCATCTTTTGGCCAAGCAAATCAAGAACCACGGCCTCCATGCCAAAGAGTTCGAGATCACAGACGACGCGCTGACCGCGATCATCCAGACCTACACCCGCGAGGCTGGTGTGCGTAACCTTGAGCGCGAAATCGCAAAGGTTGCCCGCAAAGCCGTGACCAAGATCGTGAAGAAGGAAACTGATCGCGTTCAAGTGACGGCTGAGAACCTCGATGACTTCCTCGGCGTGCCGCGTCACCGCTTTGGCCTCGCTGAGAAAGAGGATCAGGTTGGTGTGGTAACTGGTCTGGCCTATACTTCGGTCGGTGGTGAGTTGTTGCAGATCGAAGCCCTGCGTTTGCCGGGCAAAGGTCGGATGAAAACCACGGGTAAGCTCGGCGATGTGATGAAGGAATCGATCGAGGCGGCATCGTCTTATGTTCGGTCGATCTCACCACAGCTCGGTGTGAAACCGCCGCGTTTCGATAAGCTGGACATCCACGTCCACGTGCCCGATGGCGCAACGCCCAAGGATGGTCCGTCGGCTGGTCTGGCGATGGTCACTGCGATTGTGTCGGTTCTGACCCAGATCCCTGTCCGCAAGGACATCGCGATGACGGGTGAGGTGACACTGCGTGGCAATGCGACTGCGATTGGTGGGTTGAAAGAGAAACTCTTGGCGGCGCTACGCGGCGGTATCAAAACCGTGCTGATCCCTGAAGAGAACGTCAAAGACCTGCCAGAGATCCCAGACAACGTGAAATCTGGGCTGGAGATCATTCCAGTCACCCACGTGTCTGAAGTTCTAAAACATGCTTTGATCGCAGAGCCTGTGCCCGTCGAATGGGATGAGGAGGCGGAAGAAGAAGCCGCCGCCGCCCGCGCCCTCGCCAAAGGCGAAGATGGGGCAGGGGCCATCGCACATTAATGGAAAGGGGCGCCGCGAGGCGCCCTTTTTTATTGGAAAATCATATCATTTTAAGTGAATACCCCCTGCACAACCATCAGCGGAGTTGCTAGGGTGGAAACAATCAATCTATTTGAGGCAATTTATTATGGCGACCACCGCTAAAACCACCAAACGCAAACCCGCAGCCGTTCAAGAGGTACCTGAGGCAACGCAGGCGACCGAGAGCGAAACATCCTCTGTTGTGGTGAAGAAACCTGAATTCATCGACCGCGTCGTTGAGCGCTCCGGCCTCAAGAAAAAAGACGTCAAACCCGCGCTGGAAGCGATCCTTGCCCAACTGGGCGAGGAGCTGACCGAGGACAAAGAACTGTCGCTACCGCCTTTCGGTAAGATCATGGTGAACCGCACCAAAGACACCGCAAACGGCACCGTTGTTATCGCGAAAGTGAAACTGTCTAAGCCCGTTGTGAAGGTTGATGGAAATTCTTCGGAAACCCCTCTTGCGGATGAAGACGAGTAAGGGTAATCACGCCGCCACGGGTCGTTAGCTCAGTTGGTAGAGCGCTTCGTTTACACCGAAGATGTCGGGAGTTCGAGTCTCTCACGACCCACCAGAATACAAGGCGCATCCCACGGGTTGCGCCTTTTGTTTTTTGGTGGATAAGTCACGCCATGACCCTGCCTGAGCTCTACATCATCCGACATGGTGAAACCGAATGGAACCGCGCTGCGCGTATGCAGGGCGGGCTGGATTCGGCGCTGACAGAGTTGGGCCGTGCGCAGGCGGATCAGGTTGCTGCCACGCTTGCGGGCGTTATTCATCCAGACACTTATGATTTATGGAGCAGTCCGCAGGGTCGCGCCTTGGCCACGGCTGAACCGATTTCAAAGGCAACGGGTTGTCCTGTGGTCGCCGTCGATGGTTTGCGCGAAATCCACATGGGAGACTGGGTTGGGCTGTCGCGATCAGAGATCGACGCGAAATGGCCTGCGCCGTCACCAGATGAACATTTCATCGACTTTTACCGTCGAGCCCCAAATGCGGAATCCTTTCCAGCACTATGGGACCGTGTCGGTCAGGTGTTGGACCACATCCGTCGTCCCACGGTGATTATCACCCACGGTTTTACCTCGCGCTTCTTGCGGACGCGGGCGTTGGGGCTGAGCCTTGACGATATTGGTCAAGTCGACGGGGGGCAGGGCGTTATTTTTCGGATAAAAAACGGCCAACATGAGATTTTTGAAAAATAGATGACATTGGGGTCTTGCCCCTTTGAGAATCTGCGGCTACTTACGCCGCCACGGGTCGTTAGCTCAGTTGGTAGAGCGCTTCGTTTACACCGAAGATGTCGGGAGTTCGAGTCTCTCACGACCCACCATTTCCCCCACATTCATAACCGCTTATAGCCCGTGAATTCGTGTGCGTTCCGCATTGACGCGTCTAGCACAGGATTGTAGCAAGCGAACGGGGGCCTGTAGCTCAATGGTTAGAGCAGAGCGCTCATAACGCTTTGGTTGCGGGTTCAAATCCTGCCGGGCCTACCAATTTTCCCCCATCAACTACCCTGCGAATGCGGCTCGACGATCCATAAGGGCGTCGCATAGGTAATCGACAAACAGGCGAACGCGACGGACACGGCGGAGGTCTCCGTGGAGGAGGACCCAAGTTGATCGGCGTTGGTCAAGTGCAGTTCCGGGTACGCGTTGAAGTTCGGGGAAGACCGAGGTGACCCAAGTCGTGAGAAAGGTCATACCTGCGCCCGCGCGGACGAGGTGGAGGTGCATTTCGGGGTCTGGGACGGCGTGGCGAATGCGTGCTTCGGGAAAGTCTGATGCCGCGACCATGGCGGATAGTTCGGGCACATCGCCATATCCAATCCAGCTGAGCCCTTGGCCTTTTCGGCCCGCCAGCGGCAGAGTGCGGTCGATGTAATCGCGGGACGCCACGACACCTAAGGACAAAGGAAAGAGTTTGCGCCCGACGGCGTCGTCTTCGATTGTGGCGGCGTGGCGGATGGAGACGTCTGTTTCGTTTCGGGCGATTGAGTCGAGTTCATATGACAGGCGCAACTCGATTTCGATCTCTGGGTAGAGAGTGGCGAAATCGGCTAAGACTGGGGCCAATAGGAAATGCGCCGTCATAGGGTCGACCGATAGGCGGATGCGTCCAGCGGCTTCACGATCAAGGCCTTGCACAGCATTGAACCCCTTGAGCAGCGCTGCTTCGGCATCAAGCGCTTGGGGCAAGAGGCGTTGCCCTGCGGCGGTCAGTGACAATCCATCCGCGCTCCGTCGGAAAAGCTTTGTTCCGAGTTGCGCCTCTAGTGCCTCGATCTGACGGCGAAGGGTCGCGTGGGTGCCGCCCGTGTGTTCAGCCGCCGCCCGAAGCGACCCGTTTCGTGCAACAGCCAAAAAGGCCGGAAGGGATTTCCAATCCATGACGCTCTGTATCGTTTATGAACCACTTTGGTTCATCTTAGCCACTCTTCGGGTCGAAAAGAAACCTCTATCCCCGTTGGTGCACCTAGAAACAACGGAGGTTTCCCTATGACTGTGACACGAACTGCTTGGCATATCCCGCATTATGGCGGCCCTGACGTCCTGACACCTGTTGCTCTTCCAATGCCGCAACCTAGTCCGAACGAAGTACTTCTCCGCGTTCATGCCTCTGCCGTGACACGCGCGGATGGTATGATGCGCAAAGGTGAACCGCTTTTTGCGCGGCCTTTTCTGGGGCTGCGACGACCGCGTAATGGGATGTCAGGGACATGCCTTTCGGGCGAGGTGATCGCCGTCGGGGCCGAGGTCACTCGATTTTCTGTCGGCGACATGGTGTTCGGCGAAGCTGGGCTGAAATTCGGTGCCAACTCTAGCCACATCTGTCTCGACCAAGATGGCGTTCTGATGCCGAAACCCGCGGCACTGTCGCATGAGGATGCTGCGGTGTTGTGTGACGGTGTGCTGACGTCGTGGCATTTCTTGCGCGATCTCGGACAGGTCACACGCGGGGATCGCGTGTTGATTTTGGGCGGGGCAGGGAGCCTCGGTAGCCCGGCTGTGCAGATCGCTGCGCATATGGGGGCTCAGGTGACGGCAACTTGTAGCGGCCGAAACGCGAGTAATGTTGAGAGGCTCGGAGCGAACCGCGTGATCGATTACACACAAGAGGACGCGCTAAAACAGGCCCCCGAATATGATGTGATCTATGACACTTTGGGCGTCGCGTCATTTTCGGCGGCAAAACCAGCATTGGCTGAGGCAGGTCGTTACCTTTGTCCTGTCTTAACGCTCGGGCGGCTGCCTGCGATCTTGTTATCAAATCTTGTGGGCAAAAAACGCGCGATATTTGCGGCGACGGGGTTGGAAAAGCCTGAGCGTTTGCGGGCTATGCTTTTAGAGATCCTGCAGGTGATGGAACAAGGTCACCTGACCCCCGTGATTGATCGGGTCTATCCACTCTCTGATCTGGTTGAGGCTCATTCTTATGTCGAGACAGGTCATAAACGAGGCAACGTTGTCGTGGTGTGAGGTGGTCGCGTCACAACGCGTTTAGCGTGCGTTCGAAATCTCGATCAAGTTCCCATCGGGATCACGCAAATAGATAGACGTGATTGGTCCAGTTGCGCCCGTGCGAGGCACTGGGCCTTCGGTGATAGGGATAGCGCAGAGCGCGAGGTGATCAATCCATTCCGCCAGAGGGGTGTCTGAGAGCAAACAGAGGTCCGCAGAGCCGGGGGTAGGGGAAGCCGCATATGGAGCGAACTCTGCACCCGCTTTGTGGAGGTTTATTTTCTGCGTGCCAAAGCTCAGGGCCTCGCGGACTTCGCCAGAGGGGGTGGTGAACGCGGTCCGTGTCATGCCCAAACCCACGCAGTAAAAACGGCAGGTTTCTTCGATGTTTGCGACCGTGAGGACCAAATGGTCGAGGGTGCGGATGGTTGGTTTCATATCAACGTGCCATGACAATGTCAGCGCGGAGTCCGCCCAAGGCGGGACTGTCCGATAACCGCAAAACTCCACCATGCAGTCGCGCGATATCGGCAACGATGGCAAGGCCAAGGCCAACGCCTGTGCCTTTGTTCTGGTTCCGTGCAGGGTCAAGCCGCGTGAAGGGGCGCATGGCCTCTTCGCGTTTGTCGGCGGGAATGCCAGGGCCGTCGTCCTCGACCGTGATGCGGAGTGTGCGGTCGGTGAGGGCGACCGACACTTGGGCTTGGGTGCCGCCATATCGCAAGGCATTGCCAATCAGGTTGTCCAAGGCACGACGGACGGCCAGAGGGCGCAGAGGCACAGCAACATCGTTGAGCGTTGGATCGATCGGCAAGAGGGTTACATTCTGCCCGCCGCGTTGGGCGTCGTCGACGACCCGCGTGACCAAATCGACGACATCCACTTGCTCTGCCGCATCGCCTGCATCGGCACGCCCGTATTCGAGGAAGGCTTCGATCAGGCGTTCCATATCTTCTACATCGCGGACCATGGGTTCCGCTTCGGCATCGTCGACCATAGACAGGCCGAGCCGCAGCCGTGTCAGCGGCGTGCGAAGGTCATGGCTGATGCCCGACAACATCATTGTGCGCGACTGGGTCTGACGTTCTATTCGTGCCCGCATGTCGAGAAAAGCAGTGCCCGCCGCGCGGACTTCATTCGCGCCACCAGGGGAATAGGGGACAATCCTCCCCTTACCGTATTCAGAGGATGCATGAGCCAACCGTTTGATCGGACGCAGTTGGTTGCGCAGGAAAGAGTAGGCGACAAAAGTAAGGAACGTCCCCATCACCATCATAATAACGATCAGTTGGTGAGGGTTCGACGCCGTCACCCGCCACCGCGGGAAACTGATCCCATTCACGCCCGAACGGTCAAACCAAACCACAACTTCGGTGTCATCTGACAGATCAACAGCGCGTAGGTCGTCAAAGTCGGTTCGAAGGGTCGCAATCATCGCACGACCCGAGAAATCCAAGAATCCATAGTCATCAGCTTCGGGCGGTGCTTCAGATGACAAAAGCGTAAACCAGAGCGCTTCAGAGAGCGCGGCTTGCTGCACGGATGGGCTATCAAGGATCAGGGTAATCTCACCACTGACTGATTGCGTCATCCGCCGCGTCACCCCATCATAATGACGTTGGATAAACACAACAGAGACGAGGATTTGGAGCGATATGATCGGGAGCAGCAGGATCAGTGCTGCTCGGCCATATAGTCCGCGAGGGAGATAAGATTTGATCGACCCGATTGCCATGTGGCAAAGCTATCGTGACACGAGCGTAGAGGAAAGCAGCATATGATCCAGATTCAATCCGATATCATCTGTCTCCGCGCGCCCAATCCCTCTCCGCTGACCTTCACAGGAACCAATACATATATAGTAGGCATCGACCGCGTAACGGTCATCGATCCAGGCCCATATATAGAGAGCCATCTCGACGCGATTTTGGCTTTGATCGATGGTCGCCCAGTCGATGCGATTATCGTGAGCCATTCTCACTTGGATCATTCGCCTTTAGCCCGTCCGCTGTCAGATCGTTGCGGTGCACCTGTTGTTGCATTCGGTGGGCCGATGGCGGGGCGAAGCGAAGTGATGCAGACTCTAGTTGGCGCGATCGGAGGGGGGGAGGGGGCCGATACCGACTTTGCCCCTGATCGAACGGTCGTCGATGGTGACGCGATTGGTGACTTCCGCGCTATTCACACGCCGGGTCACATGGGGAACCATATCTGTCTCTTATATAAGGATGTGCTTTTCTCGGGTGATCATGTGATGGGCTGGGCGACATCGCTTGTCTCCCCGCCAGATGGCGACCTCACCGATTTCATGGCATCGTGCCGAAAGCTGCAGTCTATACCCGCGCGCCGATATTTGCCTGGGCATGGTGACCCGATTGAGGATCCCATAGCGCGGCTCGATTGGTTGATCGCGCATCGGTTAGAGCGTGAAGCGCAAATCATGTCCGCTCTCATCGCGGGCGCAGATACCGCAGATCGCATCACCGCAAAGGTCTATGCCGATGTCGATGCGAGCCTTCATTTCGCAGCAAAGCGCAATGTAGTGGCCCACCTTATTGACTTAACACAACAAAAGCGGATCGAACCCGTTGGTGTATTGTCCGTCGATGCTGTGTTTCAGCCTCTGTGAAGATTGGTGGAAAAAACTTGTCCTTACCCTCTTGCAGCGTTTTGGCACCCTAGCTATACAGCGCCACATATTCCGGCGTAGCTCAGCGGTAGAGCAGTTGACTGTTAATCAATTGGCCGTAGGTTCGATCCCTACCGCCGGAGCCAAACACCCTTCTCGCAGCGGGGTCCCATTCGGGGAAAAATGCGAACGGCATTCCGGCGTAGCTCAGCGGTAGAGCAGTTGACTGTTAATCAATTGGTCGTAGGTTCGATCCCTACCGCCGGAGCCAAACTTCCCTAATAATCAAGACTACTAGAACAAACCCATCGGGTCTGGTCTGTGTTCTTTCCATCCGTCGGGGTAGGGCGCCGAACGGGCGACTCGTGGCGTCGAGCGAGTCACCGCGTTGACGATTCCAAGGGGTGAGTCTCCCAGATTTGCTGCGACTGCATCGTCGGCATCACCCTCAAAGGGCGAAAAGTGATGGGGGTAGGAGCCATTTTCGGATATTCACGGCGCATTTTTGGGCAGTCTGGAACGTGAAACACCTTGTTTTGTTGGCTGATGCAGAAATTTTACATTTTTCGTCATTTCGCTCTTGCGGCTTCTTAGTGATAACCTTAGAACCCCCTTCACCGGCGGCGCTGAGGCGCGGTTGGGGCGGACGGAACGGTCGGAAGGCTGGGAAGTTTGGAAAAAATTAGAGGTATTTCGGGCGAGGCGCGCCGTTCAAG
>NZ_JALNPR010000002.1 GCF_023541015.1 Marivivens donghaensis | reverse complement strand
CCAAGATGTGCCGTATTGTGATGAACTACGGATTAGCCTATGTAATGAAATCAGAGTGTTAGCAGAGTTGTTGTGCCTGTAACGGGAATAGAACCCAACGTCTAACCCTTCAGCGGCACCAGTTTTCCCCAGATTTTCTGATAAGTATCAATGTAATCTGGGGTTTACTGTTTTTACGGGACCAGTTTCGGGACCGCTTTTAGGACCACTCTGTCAGTTTTGGGACCGCTTTCGTCAGGTTTGGACGGTCGATTCTTCTTGCCTTGGGGCATGGTGGGCGGAAGAGTAACGACCATGGAAGAGACAGTGGCCCCCAGATTACCTCGGTATGTATTCAAGCGCGCAAATGGGACGTTCCGGTACAAGCGGAATGTGCCACTGGAGCTGAGAACGGTCATTCCAAAGGCAACGGTCTACAGGCAGCTGGGCCGAACTTATCAGGAGGCGATGCTGGCGCTTCCGAAAGTCCATGCTGAGATCGAGGCCCTGTTCGATCGAGAGCGGGGGACCAGTGACGAGGACAGAGCCCGGGCGATTGTGAGGGAACGCCTCGGTGAACGTCATGAGGCGATGTTCATTGAGGGCGTAGTGGATCCGGAGTGGGACGTCTTCGATGACTTCCAAGAGCTGGCAGAGGACACGAGAGGTGCTGTCCCCAAAGGCGTTACACAGCAACTGACCGCAGGGGCGTCAAAAGCACCCCCTATGAGCCTCAAGCGGGTCCTGGAGACCTACTATGCCTATAAGGCAGAGGAGGCAGATGATGGGTTACGCACCCGGATTGATCGCCTCCGCAAAGACCTGATTCTGTGTCTGGGGAAGAACCGCTTCGAGTGGACGGAGCTGAAGGACATCACCCGCGCTGATATGAACAGCTACCGAGACCTCCTGTTGGCGCGGATGTCACCCAACTCGGTGAAGCGGAACGTGGGTACGCTGAAGGCGGCCATCAATCATGCCATCCTCGAGTATGACCTCGATATCCGTAACGTGCTGCAAGCCTTGCCGATCAAAGGGGCAGGGACCAGCAATTCAGACCGCCTCCCCGTCACAGAGGAGCAACTAGCAAAGCTCTGGCCCGCCTATGCCAGCAACAAGACCGCTACAATCCTTCTCACTGTGCTGACCGACACAGGAGCGCGGCTGTCAGAGATCGCCGGACTGGTGATCGAGGATGTGGATTTGGAGGCTGAGGTCCTCCACATCCGACCCAATAGCTACCGAAGGCTCAAGACCAAAACCTCTACCCGGAGTATCCCTCTGTCCCCCAGAGCCACAGAGTGCTTGCAGGAGGCCATGGTTGGTCTCACCCAAGGAGACCCCATCTTCGCGAGTTACGCTCAACCTCGTGGCAATGATAAGGCCTCCGCCATGCTGATGAAGCGGCTGAGGACTGTCATCACGGACAAGAAGATCACCATCCACTCTCTACGGCACCGAATGAAGGACCGTCTGAGGAACACAGGCTGCCCAGAAGCAATCTCCACGGCCATCCTCGGCCATAGCAGCAATACCATCGCAGCCAACTACGGCTCAGGCTATGCCATCGAGGTCATGCGCGAGCACATGCAGAAGGTCTGGGGAGAGTAGGTGCCCCTCCCAGCCACATGACGTGGGGACGAATGACCAGGAGGGGGCGGAGCAGAAGAACGAGCAGTCCCTTCGCTCCGCGGACAAGGGGCACGCTAGGCAAAACCCGCAGCAAATCAACGGGGAAGACCCGCAGTCCCATATCTCACCCGCGTGGCTGTTGCGCCTCTGCATCAGCGCCTGAGGCACCTACAAAATCTACCACTCCGGGTCGTACCTCTGTGGGTGCACCACCAAACATCCCCAGCATGACCCTCTAAGGCTAAGACCACAAAGGCCGATAATTACCGCCGCATAAAGAGGAAGCATGTGATGCTGTTGGTCCCCGGGGTATGACCCGGGTCCTACCCCTGTTGGGTCATGTCTCACCATCCCCAGTAGGGCACCTGGTATAGCCGACGCTGAAGAAGAACCCTTCCTGCGGAAGCTCTCATTCTTATGAAGATCACAAACCAAATGATCCCTTAGGGTTGGTGTCCCCCAAACCCTTATATCTTATATATTACATATTATACATTATTCCTTATCCATTACATATTATCCATTATGGATTATTCTTTATTCTTTACATCTTATCAGTAGCTTATGGTTCCTGATCCTTTTCCATAGACGTCATTATGACTGAGAAAGTTATTGCCTATGACCCAGTATATTCATCCCCAGTTTACCCCAGAGATCCTAACCACCTACCAAGGCTACCACCTGCAGATCTTCTCCTCAGGACGGGCCAAGGTGACCCTCCAAGGAGAGGGTCGGTCCCAAGTGCATTACTATGCGGAGGCTCCTAAGCGGGACCGCGAGGCGTTTACTCGCCAGAAAGCCCGGACAGGACAGGTTCTTCGAGACCACTATCGGATCGTGGAGCAGCTCCTTGAGACGCTTCCTGATGGAAGGGTTCTGCGCTTTTATGAGCAGAGCAACCGCAACAACACAGCTGACAATGCCCATATGGTGGTGTCCATTGAGAGGGAGTGTCTCTGGCTGGTGATGGCTGAGGTGGTCCACACCTGGCACCTCCCCTCACTTCTTGCCCAGCTTCTGCTCATGGGACAGGGCCCCAAGAAAGGGGTGCCGAGTGTGTTCAATGAATACATGTCGAGCCTCGAGCATGACTGGGAAGATGCTATGTTCGAGGTGGACCACTATCGGTATGGGGTTCGAGATCAGAGCCTACTGCAGGAGACTAGGCTCTCCCAGAAGACCCTAGCGCCCCAGAGTTCGTCTCACCCCACTATGCCACCAGTGACCCCCAGAGAGCCACAGAGTGCTCTCGCTCGTACACAGCTGCATCATGAATACCCCGACGGATCCCTCGTGGACCCCTATGAAGAGGAGCCCGCTCCTGAGGACTGGGCGCTCACCCGAGCTGAGGCGGTTCCACTCTTCCGTTCTGCTGATGCACAGCCACCGCAACAGGACAGCGAACTGTGGGAAGATCCCTACGACGATCTGATCTTCTTTGTTCCTGATCCGGACCCGCAAGAACTGGACGACTACTTGCACAGTGAAGACACCGTCTCGGAGCGTGGCCACACAACGACCATAGGCAAGTCCACCCTCTACACTGGGACTGCGCTCTGGGAGCAGGTGGTGGGGTAGCAGCGACAACGAGTTGTTAGGGACAGTCCCCAGTCCATTTACCCAAGTCCCACCACGATTGCGTCCGGACCACTGCACCGCTTCGCCTAGCCGCTGTCTCTTGCCCCGTCCCAATTCGACAAAAGCGGAACGATATCATCACAATAGGGATGCTTTCCCTGTAAAATGTCGTGGAGATCTTTTGGGACGGGACTGAATCTTTATCGAGGGTTTGTGGTTTTACCTGGTGCTGTCCTGCCATCTCGTGAGGCGTGGAGTTCCCCATCCATAGAGGTCGGTGACCAAGGGACCTGTCACATCTGCTCATACCCCCACTTTGCGTTCACTGATCTTGTCGGTGGGGGCATGAGAGAGCTGGTGTGCATACTGCAGAAGCAGAGTTTGCCCTGCCCCGGTGTCCCACTGTCCCAGGGTTGGTCATTGGCCTTGGTTTACTCGACCTTTGGCTGGGACAGCGAAGTGTACCCTCTGTCCCAGGGTTGGTGTCCCATCCCCCCCTCAGAACTGAGGAGTTTTGAGCATCTATGATGGTGACAACCCATCATGGAGAACGCTTATGTTTACCTCACTCACACTGCTCGCCTGTGCGGGCGGTGCCCTTCGTCTTGGCCTGGGACTGGTCTTGTACCAGAAGACCCGGGTCGTCTTGTCTGTCCCTCAGGTACTGGCAGGTGCGCTTGTTGTTTTGGCGGGCCTGCCTGACGTTCTGAAGCCTGTGCCGTTCCCTCTCCCACCGGGACTGGTGCTGGGCTTTCTCTTGCCGGATCTCTTGTTCGCGAGGTCGGCAAAATGACAGAGCGCGATCTTTCCCTCACCTCCGGCTGCATCGTTGTGATTGCCGCCTTCGATGACGTCCCCGAACATACCTTCCGCGTGGAGGAGGTGTTCGAGGACTGTGTCACCGGGATCGCCCTCACGGGTCCTCTTGCAGGAGAGTACGGAGAGCCAGACCTCTCGCTCATCCTGCAGGTGCTCCCGAGCACGTAACCGCAACAGCCAAAACCCGTCAGTTCGGTCTTCAGGGGTCTGCCTAGTCCCTGAAGGCCCCTGACACGCATCACAAAATCCCACCTCACAGCACAAACCGGGGCCGCTGCCCCGGATAGGAGACCTCATGTCGACACGTATTACGTATGCCAGCCTCCAGCATAACACCTGGGTCTATCGCCGGACCTACCCGAGGCACCTACAGCCCCTCTTGGGCTCATCCCTGAAGCAATCCCTCAAGACCACCGACGCCCGGGTCGCCAAGGCACGGGTAGAGGAGCTGAATGCTACCTTCGCCAAGGTGGTGTCCGAGGCGGAAGCATCTCTGAAGGATGAGGACAAGAACGTCGTTCTACATCCACAGGCCACCTCACCCACCTGCACACCTGCAACCACCCCTGACACTCATACAGTTCAGCTGAAGGTCACCCGTCCCCGCTACACGCGGGTGCTATTGCAGGGGGATAAGACCGTCTCGGAGATGGCCAAGGCCTATCTGGAGGAGCAGTCCCAACGTCTGCGTCCTGGGAGCTACAAGTCGGTGCGCTTTGCGATGGAGCTACTGACCTCTCAGCTGGGATCCATACCCCTGAATGCCCTGACACAAGCACAGGGGAGAGAGGTCCTCACTCTGATCAGTCGTCTCTCTCCCAACATCCGCAAGTATCGGGTGGCTTGGGGACAACCCCTGATCCAGCTGGCACGCCTGTCAGGGGAGCTGGAAAGCCAAACCCTGACCGCCAAGACCCAAGGGCGGATCTGGGAGCAGATGACAGCCCTGATCGACTGGAGTGTCCGCCAAGGGGAGCTCTCAGCAAACCCTTGGGACAAGCTTACTCTTCTCGCGACTGAGAGGTCAGAGACGAAGCCCCATGCGGTCTTGACGGATGAGCAGGTTGGTCTGCTGCTCCAGACTGTCAGCCGTCAGTCCCAGGTCTATGGAGCACTGCTCTTTGGTCTTCTCGCTGGACTGCGCTCTGGGGAGATCTGTGGCCTGACCTGGGAGGACATCCACCGTAAGGGGAACCTTGGCCGGTTTGTCTGCGTTCGACCCAACCAGCACAGACCGTTGAAGTCGAAAGCGGCAGAACGGGAGGTTCCCCTGCATCCCACGCTTGAGGCCTATCTCGATCGGAGGAGCCCAGCCTCATCCCTCAGCACCACCGACACCCCTGAGGACCGTCTCTTCCCACGTCTGACCGTCGATCGGGTGGTGAAGGCCTATGCCAAGCTGAGGACCCAGCATCCGACCCTCCAAGGCACGGTGTTCCACTCTACCCGCAAGTGGTTCGTCACCCAGTGCGAACGCACAGGCACCCCGGAGCACTTCACCGCCACCCTCGTCGGTCACGCCTCCGCCCGCTCCGCCAACAGGCTCACCTACGGGCTCTACTCCGGCGGTATCTCCGATGAGCAGAAGCGGAGGATTATCGATGGGGTGAGGTTGCCAGTGCCAACCGGAGCGGAAGAGTGAGGTAGGGACCGCCGTCCCTCCGACGTAACCCCAACACAACACCCCGTTCGGTATCTCCATGTGAGGTATCGGGCGGGGGCAAATGAGATATTTTTTTGCACAAGGGCGGGGAGCGGATAGTCGCTGCGATGCGCGGTTCTATGAACGCGTCTCTAAAGCAGCCATTCGATGGATGGGATGGAGCTGACGCCGAATCTGACCCGAATCAAGTGATTGATTTAAATATATAATAACGCCCCAGCATGCACTCTTGCGCAAGCCCCTTCAGGCGGCCCGTGGCGCCGCGAGGATGACGAAGGCGCCGATGAGGCAGAGGGCCGCACCGACCAGGTCCCAGCCATCCGGCCTCTGCCCCTCGGCGGTCCACATCCAGAGCAGCGATGCGGCGATGTAGACCCCGCCATAGGCGGCGAAGGCGCGTCCGGCCAAGCCCACCTCGACCTGCGCGAGGAGCCAGCCGAAGGCCGCGAGGCTCGCCACGCCCGGCAGAAGCCAGAGCGCGGAGGCGCCGCTCCGCCACCAGGCCCAGACGGCAAAGCAGCCGGCGATCTCGGCCAGCGCGGCCAGCGGGTAGATCACGGCGGCCGGCACGTCAGGCCCCGGTCTGGTGGTCGGCGAGGCAGGCGCCATGGTCGCGCAGGACCTCGAGAACCCGGCAATCCGAGATGGTCTCCCGGCTGCATTCCCGCAGCATCCGCTTCAGTTCCGTGCGCAGCGCCTCCAGCCGGGCGATCCGGGCCTCGACCTCCTTGAGCTGGCGATGCGCGATGACATCCACCTCGGCGCAGGAGCGGGAGGGGTTGTCGGAGAGGTTCAGGAGCTCGCGGATCGCTTCGAGCGTGAACCCGAGCTGGCGCGCGTGCCGGATGAAGGCGAGCCGGTCGAGGTCGGCATTGCCGTAGCGCCGCTGCCCGCCTTCGGTCCGTCCCGGCTCGGGCAGAAGCCCGATCTGCTCGTAGTATCGGATGGTCTGCACCTTGGTGCCGGTGCGCTTGGCGAGCGTGCCGATGGCGAGCATGTGGGGCCTCCTGATTGCTACAGCGATTGTAGGTTTTGCCATCGGCACATACAAGGGTGCTCACGAATGCGTCATGACGGCTGCCCCAGTTCAAAAAAGTGCTTGAACCTCTACCTACTGTAGCTTGTAGGTAGCCGCCAAATCGAAGAATTGCGAGGCTTTCCGGGCGGATGACAAGACTACAGAAAGGATTGTGGGCGGCGGTTGCCGTCGCCGCGCTCGGCGCGGGGGCACAGGCCGTGATGGAATCGCGCGCGCCGGAGGTCGCCACAAGCGCCGCGTCCTTGGTGGTGGCCGAGTTCGAATTGACGGGCCATGACGGCGTTGTCCGCACCGAGGAGGATTTCTGGGGCAAGTGGACCCTCGTTTTTTTCGGCTTCACGAACTGCCCCGACATCTGCCCGACCACGCTGGCGGAGATCGCGCAGGTCATGGACGACCTCGGCCCGCAGGCTGACGCGGTGCAGCCGCTCTTCATCTCGGTGGACAGCGACCGTGACCGGCCGATGGATCTGGCCGAATACGTGCCGCTGTTTCATCCGTCGATCCTGGGCCTAACCGGCACGCCCGACCAGATCGAGGCCGCCGCCGCGTCCTTCAAGATCTTCTACGAGCGCGTGCCGGAGGAGGACGCGCCCGACGGCTACATGATGGGCCATACGAGCCAGGTCTTCCTCTTCGACCCGGATGGCGGCTTCGTGCGGCTCTACGGCTACGGCACGCCCGCCCCGGAGATCACATCGGACCTTAGCGCGCGGATCGACGCGCGGAATTAGAGTTCTCAAGGATGCCCCAAATGACATGGAGACGAAATGTTGAATAGATTTTCACGCGCCGCGTTGGTTCTTGGCCTTTTCGCTGTCGCGCCCCCCGTCCTCGCCGGCGGGGAGGACGTTGTGGTCGAAGACGCCTGGTCGCGTGCCTCGATCGGGACGGGCCGACCCGGCGTCGCCTACATGACGCTGCGCAACACCGGGGCTGAACCGGTCGTGGTGACCGGCCTGCGCACCGATCTCGCGATGATGCCGATGATCCATTCGACCACCACCGATGCGCAGGGCGTCACCCGCATGTCGCATATGGAGGCGGTGGAGATCGCCGCGGGCGAGGCCGTCGCGCTCGCGCCCGGCGGATTGCACGTCATGCTCATGGACCTTCAGCGGCCGATGGTCGAGGGCGAGAGCTACACCCTGTCGGTGATCTTCGCCGACGGGACGGAGGCAACGGTCGACGTGCCGATCCTCGGCATCGCGGCGCGGGGGCCGGCGAACTGATGCGGCGGCGCGCGCTCCTGCAATACGGCGCGCTCGGTTTCGGCGTCGCCGCGGCCACGCTCTTCGCGGGCTGGTGGCAGGTCGACGGCCCCGGCGCGCCGGACACCGCCACGGGCGACGGGCGTCCGCTGCCGCTCACCGCGATGGACTTCGCCCTCACCGACCACGAAGGACAGCCGGTCGGGCCGGAGACGCTGCTCGGCCGTGCCTCGCTCGTCTTCTTCGGTTTCACCTGGTGCCCCCAGGTCTGCCCGACCACGCTCGCCGACATCTCGCACTGGCTCGACGGTCTTGGGGACGAAGCAGATGCGCTCGACGTCGTACTGATCACCGTCGATCCGGAGCGGGATACCATTGACGCGATGGCCGAGTATATCGGCTATTTCCATCCGCAGGTCCGCGGCTGGTCCGGCAGCCCGGCAGAGATCGCGCGCGCGGCGGACGGCTTCCGGGTGCGTTATGAGAAAGTATCCCTCGAAGGTGGCAATTACACGATGGACCACACCGCGGGCGTGTTCCTGTTCGATGCCGAAGGCGCGTTCGTCAGCATCATCGACTACCACGAGCCCCGCGACTTCGCGCTGCCGAAGATCCGCCGCGCGATGGCCGCACCTGACGGAGCCACCGGCTGATAGCCGCTGCCGGCAGCGGCCTGCCGCCATACGAAGTGGCGCAGGCAGCACTTGAAGCTACAGTTGCTGCAGGTCTTATGTTTATGCCCGAACCGGAAGAATAACGGAGAATCACCATGGCCGACGGGAGCACAGAACTACGCGAATGGCGCGTGACGGGCATGGATTGCGGGTCCTGCGCCGCCAAGGTGCGCGGCGCGGTCGAGCGCCTGCCGGGCGTGGCGGATGTCGATGTGGCACTTATGGCCGAGCGGCTGCGTCTGACGCTCGACGAGCGTCAGACCTCTCCCGAAAGCATCGAGAAAGCCGTTCGCGGGGTCGGGTTCGGCATTGCGGCAAAGGGAGCGCAACCAGAGAAGCCCAAGGGTGGCTTCGTCCTGCCCGATGGTGCGTTTCCCCTGGCCGCGGAAGCCCCGGACCCCAAGGGCGAGCCTGCGGAAGACGCCGCAGAGCAGCCGCAGGAGGCACCGACGCCGTCCTGGTATCAGACAGCGAAGGGGCAGCTCGTGATCGGCACAGGGGCCCTTCTGGCGGCAGCCTGGGCATCTCGCTTCGCGTTTCCCGCGGATATCGCCCATTGGGCCTTCATCCTTGCGACCCTGATCGGACTCGTCCCCGTGGCGCAGCGCGCGTTCGCCATGGCGCGGGCAAGGATGCCCTTCACGATCGAGATGCTGATGACGATCGCCGCTGGCGGCGCGCTGGTGATCGGCGAGGCAGAAGAGGCCGCGCTGGTCGTCTTTCTCTTCGCGGTGGGCGAGTTGCTGGAAGGGGTCGCGGCCGGCAAGGCGCGCGACAGCATCCGGGCACTCTCGAAGCTCGTGCCGAAGACGGCGCAGCTCGAGGTGGGTGGCAAGATCCGTGAGGTCCCGGCGGAGCGGCTCCAGGTCGGCCAGGTCGTTCAGGTCCGCCCCGGTGACAGGGTGCCCTGTGACGGCGAGGTGATCGATGGCACCTCGGGTGTCGACGAGAGCCCGGTGACGGGCGAGAGTGTCCCGAGCCTCAAGGAGCCGGGCGCGGAGGTCTTCGCCGGGTCGATCAACGCGGAGGCGCTCTTGCGCGTGCGAGTCACGAAGGCAGCCGACGACAACACCATCGCTCGCATCGTCCGCCTCGTGGAGGAAGCCGAGAGCGCCCGCGCCCCGACCGAGCGCTTCATCGACCGGTTCAGCCGGGTCTACATGCCCGCCGTCGTCGGAGCCGCAGTCCTCGTCGCCGTCGTTCCGCCGCTGGCCTTCGGGCTGGCCTGGGGCGACTGGGTCTACCGCGCCTTGGCGCTTCTGCTGATCGGCTGCCCCTGCGCGCTGGTCATCTCGGTGCCGGCCTCGATCACTTCGGCGCTCTCCACGGGGGCCCGCAACGGCCTGCTGATGAAGGGCGGCGCCGTGATCGAGGCCGCGGCCCGCACGACCCATGTGGCATTCGACAAGACCGGAACCCTCACCCACGGCAAGCCCCGTGTCACCGACATCACGGCTCTTTCGGGAAGCGTGGACGAACTTCTGTCCCTCGCCGCCGGGGTCGAGAGCGGTGCGAGCCACCCGCTCGGACAGGCAATATGCGCAGAGGCAGAGCGGCGCGGCGTGGATGCGGCAGCAACGACCGGCGGCCACGCGCTGCCCGGCAAGGGGGCGGAAGCCGCCATCGACGGCGTGACCGTCAGCGTGGGCTCCCCGCGGCTTGCGGATGAGCGTGGCGCGCTCACGAACGACCTGCGGACCTGCGTGGCGGCACTGGAAGCCGGGGGCAAGACGGTGGTCATCGTGTTGCGCGATGACGTGCCCCAGGGCCTCATTGCGCTCAGGGACGAGCCGCGCGCCGATGCGGCCGTCGCCGTGGCGCAACTCCGCACGCTTGGCATCTCATCCGTGATGCTGACCGGGGACAACAAACGCACGGCGCAGGCCATCGCCGAAGGGCTTGGGATCGCGCATCACTCCGAACTCATGCCGGAAGACAAGGTGACGGCGATCCGTGATCTGACGTCCGACGCACGCGTGATGATGATCGGCGATGGGATCAACGATGCACCCGCGCTTGCCGCCGCCCATGTCGGCGTCGCCATGGGCTCGGGCACCGATGTCGCGCTGGAGACGGCCGACGCGGCGATCCTGCGCAATCGCGTGACCGATGTGGCGAGCAAGATCCGCCTCGCCCGCGCGACCATGACAAACATTCGCCAGAACATCGCCATCGCACTCGGGTTGAAGGCGGTCTTCCTCGTGACCACCCTGCTCGGGATCACCGGCCTCTGGATCGCAATCCTCGCAGACACGGGCGCCACAGTACTGGTAACGATGAACGCCCTCCGGCTGCTGTTCTTCCGGCCCTCCGTGGCGATCGACACGCCGCAACATGCGAGCCATGACAACGGAAACACGCGCTCCGACCGCGTATCCGCAACGACTTGAAAGGATATATTCATGACCCTCACCAGACGTGCCCTGCTGGCGATTACCGCGAGCTTCGCTGCCACCGTTCCCCTTCCAGGAATGGCCCAGACTGCGCCCGCAATCCACGTGCTGAAGGACCCGAACTGTGGGTGCTGCACTGCCTGGATCGATATCCTGAAAGAAGACGGATTCACCGTCACTACCGAGCGCAGTTTCGGCACCCTCCTGATCCGGCACAAACTCGAGAACGGCATCCCCCAGAATATAACCTCCTGCCACACCGGTGAGATCGAGGGCTATTTCATCGAGGGCCACGTCCCGCCCGCCGACATTCGACGGCTGCTGTCCGAGCGCCCCGATGCTGTCGGTCTTGCGGTGCCCGGCATGCCCTACGGTTCGCCAGGCATGGGCCTGGAAGAGAGCCGCGAGGCCTACGATGTGTTCCTGATCCGGCACGACGGCAGCACCGAGGTGTTCACGCGCTACGAGGCTGCATGACCTTCCCTGGTTTGGTCGTGTCACCGCCCCTCACCACTCGGACACATGTACTTGTCGCCGCGGCATGAACTCCCAGGCGCGGTTCGCGGTGGTCAAGGCCGATAGGCAGCATCCTGCTGCCAGCCGGTGAAGCCGGTCTGCATGACGACGACGTTCGACCGTCCCGCGACCCGCAGCGCGAAGGCCGCCTGTGCCGAGAGGCTGCCGGTGTTGCAGAACAGGATGGTCATGCGGCCCTCGGGGATCTCGTCGATCCGGTCGAGCACCTCGCGCCACTCAATGTTGACGGCACCGGGGATGGTGCCTTCCTCAAACTGACCCGCATCGCGGGTGTCGACGAAAAGCGCGGTCTCGAACACGGTCTGGTCGATCTGCTGGGGCAGGATGATGCCGGATTCGTATTCCGAGAACATCATGTATTCCTGCATGACCTCAACGGCTGCGTCTTGTGCCAAGGCGGGCGCTGCATGCAGCCCGAGCGCGACGGTCGTCGCCAAAAGTAGTTGTTTCAGGGTCATCCGGGGGTATCCTCCATTCCGGTTTCTTGGTGTTCGGGTGTTCAGGTGTTTCGTGCAAGCCAGCCCTTCGTGCCGCCCTCGAGCCAGAGGGCGTCCGGGTGGCCCAACTTCTTCAGTATGTCCGCACCCTCTGCTGACCGACCGCCGCCCTTGCCGCAGATGGTCACGGGTGTCTTTCCAACCGGCATTTCACCGGTGCAGTCTTCGAGTTCGGCCAGCGGGATATGCGGGATATGGACGGCGCCCGTCACATGGGCGGAGGAGAAGTCTTCCGCGTCGCGGACGTCGATCATGTGTAAGCAATCCGGGTTGGCCGCGAGGGCGGCGAGCGTGAGCATTTGAGCCATCAGACCACCAGCACCTTGTCGACGGCGAGCGTCGCCTGGGCGAGTTCGTCCATGGTCGATCGGCTCGCCCCCTCCATCATGTCGCCCTCGGTCAGGCCGCGCGCATCCATGGAGGTACCGCACATAAGGACGCGCCCCTTGGCGGATAAGAGCCTGCGGAGTGTGCGCTCGAGGTTGTAGTAGCCATCGGGCGTCTTCTGCCCCGCCTTGGCACAAAGCACCGCGTCGGCTATCAGGAAGACGGTGATTTCCGCTTCAGGTTCGTTCTTGGCAAGCGCGTGGGCCATGCGCAGCCCGTTGAAGCTACGCTCGTTGCCGTAGGGCGGATCGTTCAGAAGGATCAGGTGTTTCATTTTGGGTCCTCAGGTCCGGGCGCGCGTTTCAAGCTCCGACAGGAAGGCTTCGATGCGTCGTGCATTGGCCCCGCGGTCGATCTGGCCGAGGCGCGAGCGCGAGCGCATGTCGATGCGAGCGCCGCTTTCGGTTTCGGTCACGCGGATTGCCACCTCGTCCTCGAAGGCAAACAGACGGCTCCGGGCGATGGCCTCGATCTGGCTCTCCGCGGGATCGGCCGACAGCACCTCCCAGCCGCGCTGTTCCACGAGGGCGAGCGCCGCCGCGAACGCCTCGTCTGCGGAGACCGGCAGGTCCAGCGGGCGTACGTCCAGATAGGCGGCGCGCTGCGGGCTGCGATCTCGAACGCCGCACCAAGACATGCGACCGGCAGCGACAGGATCAACCCCAGCAGGACCGCGCCAGCGCGACCGTTCCTGCGGCGCAGCCAGACCACCAGCCCGGCCAGCGCGGCGATGACGCCGGCACCGGCCGCCCAGGCGCTCCAGCCGGCAAGGTCATAGGCCTGCGGCCAGGGCCAGCCGCCCGCCCGGAAGCCCCAGACAGAGACTGCAAGAAGCGCGATTGAGGCGACGCCCAACAAGATCGAAAGGAAGCCCAGAGAGCGGGCAAGCGTGTCAGGCATCTGCAAGCTCCCGTGGGCTGGCGGGGTTCAGTCGCGGGTGGGTTTCCTCGGAGAGCCAGAACAGAAGCCCGCCGGAGACGAACATGGATACCGCAACGAACCAGAAGGCCGCTTCCGCAGCGCCGGTCAGGCTGGCCGCCAGCCCGAGACCGAGCGCGCCGATCGCGTAGCCGAGGTCGCGCCAGAAGCGGTAGATTCCGATGGCCGAGCCGCGCCAGGCCGGCGGGGTGATGTCGGCGACCGCCGCCCCGAGGTTCGGATAGAGGAGCGCCATGCCGAAGCCGGCCACCCCGGCCGAGACCGACCACCATAGCGCGCCGGTGCCCATGACCACCATCGCCACGCCAGCACCGCAGATCCACATGCCGAGCACGTTGGGCCAGAAGCGCCCGACATGGTCCGACAGCCGCCCGGTGACAAGTTGCGAGCCGCCCCAGACAAAACCGTAGGTGCCGACGATCCAGCCGACCTCGGTCAAGGTCGCGCCTTGCGTCACGAGGAAGACCGGGAACAGCGCCCAGACCAGCGCATCGACGAACTTCTCGACCAGCCCCGCCTGGGAGATCGCGAAAAGCCGACGGTCGCGCCAGCTCATCACCGCGAAGACCTCTCCCGTCGTGGGATTCTCGGACACGCCCTGCGGATAGCGCGGTAGGGCTTTCGGCGGCGCTGCCTTGTGCGCGGCAGTTTCTGCCTTCGCCCAAGGAAGCGTGTCTTTCACCCAGACAACCGTCAGGACCAGTGCCAGTAGGACCACCGCCATGCCGAAGACCAGCAGGCCGACACGTGCCCCCAGCCACTCGGCGGCATATGCGGTGACGACGCCCGCGATCGCCACGCCGACATAGCCGGAGAATTCGTTGAGCCCCATGGTGAGGCCACGTTCCTCGGCCCTCGTGATATCGAGTTTGGCGGTCTGCGTCATCGACCAGCAAAGGCCCTGATTGACGCCCAAAAGCACAGTCGCCGCGACGATCCAGTTCCAGTCCGGCGCGGACCAGATCATCACCGGGATCGGCAGCGCCACGACCCAGCCCCAGAACAGCACCCGCTTGCGCCCGATCCGCTCGGACCACCGCCCGGCGACGAAGTTCATCACCGCCTTAACCGCACCGAAGGCCACGACGAAGGACGCCAGCAGCAGGAACGAGCCGCGCTCGAGCCCGAACTCGCTTTCGGCCAGCGCCGGGACCACCGTGCGCGTCATGCCGATGGCGAAACCCACCAGCATGACCTGGATCAGCTGATGCGCGACCTGGACCCGGTTCTCGCGGATGCCGCGCGTGTACTCACACGCGGTCATTCGGCGGGCTCCTTCGTCGTGATGCGCGGGTCGAGCGCGCCGCCCGAGGCCGGTCCGCGTAAAGGCTGGACCAGCATCCGGTCGAGCCAGAGATCGCGGCGCGTGCGGAACTGCTCGATGCCGATCTCCATCCCCTCATGCCCCTTGGCGGGCTGGGCGATGTAGGTGCCGAGGAGCTGGTCCCACCACGGCAGGTTGAAGCCGTAGTTCGAGTTGGTCACGCGCGGGTCAATGGAATGGTGGACGCGGTGCATGTCGGGCGTGACCACGATCAGCCGCAGCACCCCGTCTACCGGGCGCGGCAGGTCGATGTTGGCGTGGTTGAAGAGCGCTGTGGCGTTCAGGATCACCTCGAACAGCAGCACCGCGACGGCGGGCGGTCCGAGCGCCGCGACCACCGCCAGCTTGATCTCCATCGAGATGAGGATCTCCACGGGATGGAACCGCAGTCCCGTGGTCGCGTCGAAGTCGAGATCGGCGTGGTGCATCCGGTGCAGCTGCCAGAGCCCAGGCACTGCGTGGAACATCACGTACTGGAGGTAGATCGCCAGATCGAGCAACAGCATCGAAACCACAACCGCGACCCAGATCGGCACATCGAGATTGTTGAATAGGCCCAAGCCGTGATCCTCGGCCATGACGGCGAGCCCGACGGCGATGATCGGGAAGGTCAGCCGCAGGATCGCGGTGTCGAGCACCACAAGCGCGAGGTTGTTCGTCCAGCGGATGACGCGCGGGATCTCCCGACGCCTCCGCGGCGCCGCCACCTCCCACAGCGCCATGGCCACCAAGACGCCGAGAAAGGCAGCAAGGCGAATGGTTAGTTCAGCGGCGAGGATGGTCTCGGACATGGGATGTGGACTTCGGACTTGTGGGACGCGATGAAATCGCTATTATTCAAGTTATCGCTTGAATGATGTAGCGTCAGGAGGCACGACTTGTCAATCAGCCCGAAGTTGGCCCTGCTGGAAGAATACGCCCTCGTCGCGCGCGCCTTATCGGCACCGGCGCGTCTGATGCTGCTGGAACAACTGGCGCAAGGCGAACGCGGGGTCGAGGCTCTTGCCGACAAGACAGGCCTGACCATCGCCAACTGCTCGCAGCACCTGCAACAGTTGCGCCGCGCCGCACTCGTCACCAGCCGCCGCGACGGCAAGGCGGTGATCTACCGGCTGACCGACGCGAAGACGCTTCAACTGATGGACCTTCTGCGCATCGTTGCGGAGCGGAACCTCGCGCAGGTCGAGCGCATCTTGCGGGGGCTCTCGGGCGGCGAGGATGCCCCTGAGCCGGTCAGCAGAGAAGACCTGTCAGCCTGGATCGCCGAAGGTTCTGTGACCGTGCTCGATGTTCGCCCCGCGGACGAATACGCTGCAGGTCACATTTCGGGTGCGCACAACATGACGCTGACGGAGATCGAGCGGATCGTCCCGACGCTCGATCCGGCCACCGAAATCGTGGCCTATTGCAGGGGCCCTTATTGCATCTATGCCCACCAGGCTGTCGCCGCACTTCGCAAACACGGCCTCAATGCGCGCCGCCTTGACGGCGGTCTGCCGGAGTGGCGCGAGGATGGAAGGGTTGTGGAAACGGCCGCGATGAACTGACCATAGCAGCCTGATCACTCCATATATAAAAGTTTGCGCTGGCAAGCGCGATAGGGCTCGGTTGAATGACTGCATTCTCGTCATTTGACTGCTTCCGCGAAGAGTAATCGACCGGCAGCTTTGGGCCGGTTGTGTATCATCGCCTCGTCGATATTGCTTTGAGCAACCCCGGGACCGCTTTCGGGACCACTTCTGCGAAAGCGCCCACCACTAACCCTCTATAATTTCATCGAAATTGGCGGTGTTAGATTGCCCTTCAGCGGCACCAGTTTTTCTGGAAGAGTATTGAGCTATTGTTTCTAGTGGATTCAGTCCGCCAGAGGCTCAGCCCGCCACGGCAGCGCCGTTACATTCAACCGATGCCAATGGTGCGGTCATGGTAAAGATGTCGACCAGACCGCAGTTGCCTTTGACCAGATCTTCGAGCGTGACGAGGTCAAGCTCGTGAAAGAACGCCTCGAGTGCACGGCCGATGGCGACGCGAAGGCGGCAGGCTTTGACCAATGGGCAGGTGTTTGTGGCTTCAGAGAAGCATTCGGTAAAGGGAACGTCCGCTTCAAAAATGCGGAACACTTCGCCGATGTTGATTTTGGCTGCGTCCCGCGCCAACCGAACCCCGCCAGTGCGACCGCGTGTTGCGTCCACGAACCCGTTTACGTGCAGCGTATGAACGATCTGCGCCAAATGGTTGGCCGAAGCATTACATGCATCCGCAATGATGGACGATGGCGTGATCTGGTCCAAATGTGTGCCGCAATACATCAAAACGCGTATCGCAAGGTTTGTGCGGGTGGTGAGACGCAACTGAAACTTCCTCTCATCAACTGATTAGAGGTCAAAAATCACGTTTCTGTGCGCCCGTAACTGATCCAGATCAGAATCTTGGTGCGTTTTCGCGGAAAACTTTAGTCTGATATGCAGAATTTGTCCTGATCCGATGATATTCGGATCAGGGCTTAGGCATTAGATGACGGCCTCGAACAGCGCGCGAACGTTTGCCTCGTTCAGTTCGACGGGGTTACCGCCGCAGGACGGATCGGCCAGTGCTGCTGGAACCAATTCGTCGATCTTGTCCAAAGTTGCACCCATTTCGCGGAGTTTGCGCGGGATGGCGAAGCTGTCGTTGAACTCTTGGACAAAGCTGCGGAACCCGTCAAAGCCACCAGACACGCCGATATAGCTGGCTGCACGGTCAAAACGATCAGCGATCAGGGGTGCGTTCAGCTCAAGAACGGCAGGCATACAGACAGCGTTGGTTGTGCCGTGGTGCGTGTTGAAAACTGCGCCGATCGGGTGCGACAGCGCGTGAATAGCGCCGAGGCCCTTTTGGAAGGCCACAGCCCCCATCGCAGCCGCTGCCATCATGTTTGCGCGAGCCTCAAGGTCGGTGCCGTCTGCATAAGCGCGAGGCAGGTTTTCGACGACCAAGCGCATCCCTTCGAGCGCGATACCTTGGCTCATCGGGTGATAGAACGGGCTGCTGAAGGCTTCGACACAATGAGCAAAGGCATCGAGGCCCGTGCCCGCGGTGATGAACTTCGGCATGCCAACGGTCAGTTCTGGGTCGGAAATCACGACAGTCGGCAGAACCTTCGGGTGGAATATGATCTTTTTGACGTGTGTTTCAGAATTGGTGATGACCGAGGCGCGGCCCACTTCGGACCCTGTGCCAGCAGTCGTCGGAACAGCGATGATCGGCGCGATCGCGTCCGCGTCCGCACGGGTCCACCAGTCGCCGATGTCCTCAAAGTCCCAGATCGGACGGGTTTGATCAGCCATGAAGGCGACCATTTTACCGAGGTCGAGGCCAGAGCCACCACCGAAGGCAATCACGCCGTCATGACCGCCGGCTTTGTAGGCTTCAACGCCCGCAGCGAGGTTCAATTCGGTCGGGTTAGGGTCTACTTCGGCGAAAATCGCGCGACCGAAACCAGCCTCGTCCATGATGTCCAAGGTCTGCTGTGTGATCGCCATACTGGCAAGCCCACGGTCCGTTACCAAGAGCGGGCGCGTGATCCCTGCTTGGGCCAATGCCGCAGGAAGCTCTTTGATCCGGCCTGCGCCAAATTTCACAGCGGTCGGGTAGGACCAGTTACCGATGAGGTTCATTTCGTCACCTTCTTAAGATGGTAGGATTTTGGACGTGTGAGGTTGTGGTAGCCGATCACGGACAATCCACCGCCGCGGCCCGTATCTTTGCAGCCCGTCCAGCACAAACCCGGATCGAGGTAGTCCGCGCGGTTAAGGAACACAGTACCCGTTTCGAGCTGATCGCCCACGGCCTGCGCACGCTCCACATCTTGGGTCCAGAGGGACACCGTCAGGCCGTAGTCGCTGTCGTTCATCAGCGCGATGGCTTCGGCGTCGGACGAAACCTTCATGATGCCAACGACAGGGCCGAACGACTCTTCACGCATGACGCGCATGTCGTGGGTGACGTTGGTTAGGATTTGCGGCGTCAGGTAAGCGGCACCGTCGTCACCTTCCATTGTCGGGATATGAGCAACGGCACCAGCCTCAACGGCCTCCGCGATCTGCGCACGGACCTCTGTAGCAAAGCGGACGTTGGCCATCGGGCCAATCGTCGTGTCGCTGTCCATCGGATTGCCGAGCTTGTAGCCCTTAACCACCGCAACGGCCTTTTCGACAAAGGCGTCGTAGAGGCTTTCGTGTACGTAAATCCGTTCGATCCCGCAGCAGCACTGACCAGAGTTGAACATCGCTGCGTCAACCAGCGTATCAACGGCTGCATCCAGATCGGCGTCCTCCATGACGTAGCCTGGGTCTTTACCGCCGAGCTCTAGGCCAACACCCGTAAAGGTGCCCGCCGCAGCACGCTCCATCGCCTTGCCGCCGCCAACAGAGCCTGTGAAATTCACAAAGTTAAAGGCGCGACCTGCGATCAGATCATTGGTTGTGTCGTGGTCGAGGAAGACGTTGATGAACACGTCCTCTGGCACGCCAGCGGAATGGAACGCCTTAGCCATACGTTCGCCGACCAGTAGGGTCTGCGTCGCATGTTTGAGGATAACAGTGTTGCCCGCGATCAGCGCTGGCGCGACCGTGTTGATCGCTGTCATGTACGGGTAGTTCCACGGCGCCACGACGAACACGACGCCATGCGGAACACGTTTGATGTAGCGTTTAAAGGTCGCGTCTTCGCCCACTTGCATATCGGCAAGGCTGCTCTCTGCGATTTGCGCCATATAGCTCGCGCGTTCTTCAAAGCCGCGGAATTCGCCACCGTAGCGCACAGGGCGACCCATCATGTGCGCCAGTTCTGGCACGACTTCGTCGTTCATCGCGCCAACGGCAGCGACGCCAGCCAGCACCAGATCAATGCGTTCCTTCAGCGGACGCGCGGCCCATGCGGCCTGTGCTGCACGAGCGCGTTCGGCGACGGCAAAAGCCTCATCGCGGCTCAGCGTATCACGGGTGGCGTAAACTGACCCGTCGATGGGCGAAATACACTTCAGTTGCCCTGTCATAATGTCCTCATAGGGTTAAGAGCGTTCAAAGCCGCGTGCGACTTCGTAATCAGTCACGACGCGGTCAAAATCTTCGATTTCTACTTCTGCGGCGCGGGCGTAATGGTCAACGGCCCAGTCACCGAATGCTTCGCGGAGCATGTCAGATTTCACCAATGCAGACCGAGCATCGCGGAGCGTTTGCGGGATCGACTCGACCTCTGCGTCATAGGCATCCCCAGTGAATGGCGCGCCGAGGGTCAGGCCCTCTTCGATACCTGCGATACCAGCGGCAAGCTGAGCCGCCATCGCGAGGTAAGGGTTCAAATCGGACCCACCCACGCGACATTCAACACGAACGCCTTTGGTGTTTTCTCCGCAGAGACGGAAGCCCGCGGTCCGGTTATCGACCGACCAAATGATCCGCGTTGGCGCAAAGGTACCTTTCTGGAACCGCTTGTAGCTGTTGATATAGGGCGCGAGGAAATAGGTGTAGTCCGCCGCGTATTTCAGCAGACCCGCCATGTAGGATTTCATCACCGCCGACATGCCGCGTTTGTCCGCAGGGTCGTAGAATGCGTTCGCGCCGTCCTTCCAGAGCGACTGGTGAACGTGAGCGGAGGAGCCAACCTTGCTATGGTGATACTTCGCCATAAAGCTCGCCGCGTGACCGTTCTGCCAAGCGATCTCCTTGATCGCGTTCTTGGCGATGGTGTGGTAGTCGGCCGTCAGCATCGCTTCGGCGTATTTGATGTTCAGTTCTTCCTGACCAGCCTCGGCCTCACCTTTCGAGTTTTCGATTGGGATACCAGCGGCGAAAAGGTGATTACGGATCGGGCGCATGACGCCCTCTTCCTTGGTCGTTTGGAAGATGTGGTAGTCTTCATTATAGCCCGAAATAGGCTCTAAATCGCGGAAATTGCTCTTGCGAATGTGGTCATAGCTCTTCTCAAACAAAAAGAATTCGAGCTCGGTTGCCATCATCGCGGTATACCCCAACGCCTCAAGCCGTTTGACCTGCTTTTTCAGCATCGCGCGGGGGGAGTGTTCGACTTCTTTGTGGGTGTGGTGGTCGATCAGGTCGCACAGAACCATCGCTGTGCCTTCGAGCCACGGCACAGGGCGGATCGTGCTTAGATCAGGCTTCATCACGTAGTCGCCATAACCCGCTTCCCACGAGGTCGATGCGTAGCCGTCAGGCGTCGCCATCTCTAGGTCGGTGGCCAGCAGGTAGTTGCAGCAATGGGTTTCTTCCCATGCGCTGTCGATAAAATGCTGGGCATGGAACCGTTTGCCCATGAGGCGACCCTGCATGTCGATACCGCAGACCAAGATGGTATCGTAAGTGCCGTCAGATACCCGAGCCTTGAGCGTGTCGAAGTCTAGCATGGCGATGTTCTCCGTCGTTTAGGTGCCCTGCCGATGGGATACCGGCAGGGCGATTGCTCTTAGCTGTAGCGGTAAGGACGGCCTGCTTTGGCCATGTCTGCGTTGTATTTCTTGATGATCTCAACAACGCGCGCTTTGGTCGGGGATTCTGCGGCGATCTCGTCCCAGAATTCCATCGCCTTTGCTTCGACGGTTGCCCATTCAGCATCCGGGATCGAGGTGAGTTGCATCTTGGTGCCATTGACGCGCAGCGATGCTTCACCGCCCCAATACCACCACTGACGATAGTAGTGCGACTGGTCGGTGCAGACGCGGAACAGGGTCTGGAGATCCTCAGGCAGTTCGTTCCAACGATCCATGTTCGCAAAGAACGACCCAGCCCAAGCGCCAGAGATGTTGTTTGTGAGGAAGTAGTTGGTCACGTCAGCCCAGCCAACGGTGTAGTCTTCGGTGATGCCCGACCACGCAATACCGTCCAGTTCGCCTGTCTGCATCGCGACTTCTACGTCTTCCCACGGAATAGTCACTGGAACGACGCCGAACTGGGACATAAAGCGGCCAGCCGTCGGGAAGGTAAAGATGCGTTTGCCCTGAAGATCAGCGAGGCTGTTGATCGGGTCTTTGGTTGCAAAGTGGCACGGGTCCCACGAACCAGCCGAGATGTGTTTGACGCCAACCTTGGAGTATTCTTCGTCCCAGATTTCGTTCAGGCCGTATTGGTTGAACAGCACAGGTACGTCGAGCGAGTAGCGCGATGCGAAGGGGAAGTAGCCGCCGAACACGGTCACTTCGGTCGGGGACGCCATGGAGTCATCGTCCGACTGCACCGCATCAATGGTGCCGCGCTGCATGGCGCGGAACAATTCGCCTGTCGGAACCAGTTGGTCAGCGAAGTAGAGTTCGATCTGCATGCGGTCGCCTGCGATCTTGTTGAACATGTCGATTGCGGGTTTCACAACATGCTCAGCCAGAGCAGGACCCGCATAGGTCTGCATCCGCCAAGTGATGGTCGATTGAGCAATAGCCGGAGCCGCGAGTGGCGTTGCCAATGCGCCGACACCAGCGGTGGCTAGAAACTTACGTCTTGTCGTCATTTCTCTTCTCCTTGTTGGGGTTGATCGGCCCTGTTCAGGCTCTTTTATTGGTTAATTTCCGTAAACCGAGTTCGGCAGCCACATTGCGATGTCGGGAATGATCATCACGAGAGTAAGTGCCAGCACCATCAGCATCACAAACGGCACGATGGAACGGTAGATATCGCGAAGTCCGATCTCTGGCGGGGCCATGGCCCGCATGAGAAAGAGGTTATAGCCAAACGGCGGGGTCATATATGCGATCTGCGTGGTGATCGTGTAGAGAACGCCATACCAAATCAGGTCAAAGCCCAGCTGATCCACCAGCGGCACGTAGAGCGGCGCCACAATCACCAGCATCGCCGTATCGTCTAGGAAGGTGCCCATAACGATAAAGCTCAGCTGCATCAGGATCAGGATCGTCCAAGGGCTCAGGTGCATTTGTTCGGTGAACAGGTCTTTGATCGCGTTCACCGCACCCAAGCCATCGAAGATCGCCCCAAAGCCGAGCGCGGCTAGAATGATCCACATGAACATGCACGAAATGCCCAAGGTCTGTTTGACTGAAGTCTCAAAGACCTCTTTCGTCATGCGCCCTTTCAGAACGGCGGCAACAAACGCTGCCATTGCGCCAATCGCAGAGCTTTCCACCAGCGAGGTCCAGCCGTTCACAAATGGCACCATCATCGATGCAAAGATCACCAGCGGTAAAACACCAGCGCGCAGCAGGCGCATCTTTTCGGCGGTAGAGACATTGCGCTCATCCTCGGGCAGCGCAGGGCCGAGGTCGGGATTAATGCGGCAGCGAATGTAGATGTAGATGATGAACATCGCAGCCATCATCAGACCAGGCACCACCCCAGCGAGCCACAGTTGCCCAACAGGCTGACGCGCGATCATCGCATAAAGCACGAGAACAACAGAGGGCGGCACGAGGATACCAAGCGACGATCCCGCCTGAATAACGCCCGTCACCATGATCTTATCGTATTTGCGCTTTAGCAGTTCAGGCAGCGCAATCGTTGCACCAATCGCCATGCCCGCGACTGACAAACCGTTCATTGCAGAGATCAGAACCATAAGGCCAATTGTCCCGATGGCCAGACCACCACGCACGGGACCCATCCAAACGTGGAACATCTTGTAGAGGTCGTCGGCAATCTTTGACTCAGACAGCACGTAGCCCATGAAAATGAACATCGGCAGCGTGAGCATCGGATACCATTTCATCAGCTTCATCGCGGCTGAGAACGGCACGTCTACACCGCCCACACCCCAGAGCATCATGCCCGCGGCAGCACCAACAAAGCCGATAGCCCCAAAGACGCGCTGCCCCGTGAAGAGCATCACCATCATGGTGCTGAACATCACTATGGCGATCATTTCATAGGACATCAGAGTTCAACTCCACGAATGCGGCCAATATCTCGGAAGAATTCGGCAAGGACTTGTAGGATCATTAGGAAAACGCCTGCTGCAAGGATCAGCTTGATCGGCCAGATGTGAGGCCGCCATGCGGTAGAGCTTCGTTCTAGATAGCCCAGTTCCTCGCCCGCTGCGGTCGGTCCGCCAGTGACAAAGGCGACGATCAGATCCTTGAAATAGGTGATCGGCTCGGTGCCGAAATATCCCAGAGAATAAGACAAAGAGCCCAGCGCGCCATAGAGAAGAACGCCAAGATAAAAGAGCAGGAAGAACACGGTAAAGCCGTCCATCCACGCTTTCTGTTTGGCCGACCAATTGCCGTAAAACAGGTCCATCCGCACGTTTGACCCGAGCTGGATCGAGTATGGCCCGCCCAACACATAGTAAGCGACCATGATGAACTGTGCTGTCTCAAGCGTCCAAAGCGACGGCGTAAAGAAGGTCTTGGACACCGACGACCAGAGCAGAACGCCGATCAGGGCGAAAATCCCATACATCGCGATCCGACCGATAAAGCGGTTAATCGCGTCAATCACGTGGATGTAGCTTACGATCACACTAGGCATTCATGACCTCCAAACTGGCGAGTGCCGGACGTAAAAGTGCCAAGAGTTGATGCGCCACATCGCGCTGGGCATCAGGTGTATCGATAAGATCATTGCGGACCTCGATCATCACATTGGCGATGCCGTTAGAAATACCATGCAAGCGCAAAGAATGGGTTACACCATCGTCCGGTCCATACGGCTGGTTGCGTTCAACCCCCAACGTAATGGCATCGGATTGCGCGATCATCGCATCGGCGAGCCGTGTATCGCTGTCGTGCAGGATACCGATCTCAGTCGCACGAGGTTTCCCGAAATAGATCGGGGTAAAGCTGTGCATTGTCACGATCGCCATCGGATTAGAGCGGGTCGAGATGGCCTCGGCCACCGCTTCGCAGAAGGGCGCATAGACGGTTTCGGTCCGTTCGTCCCTTTGTTCTTGGGTCAGGCCGCGGTTGCCGGGCACTTTGATCAGTTCAGAGGTTTCAGGCATCGCGCTGGGCGCTTCGGGCGGGCGATTGCAGTCATAGACCAACCGCGACACTGCTGAGGCGACCAAAGGTGCATCCAAAGCAGCGGACAAGATTTGAGCAACAGGCAGGGCACCTGGATCCCACGCCGCGTGGCTTTTGCGGTCGTTTTCCGCCAAACCAAGGCCATTATACCGTTCGGGAATAGCGTGTGATGCATGTTCGCAGAGAATCACGACCGGAGATTTTCCCTCCGGATTAAACACCTCAACCGTTGATGTTCGTTGCGTTTTCGCCGCTTGGTTCATGCGATTTCCCTGTCGTTTGTAAAAATCTTTCCACACACTTTGCCAATGCGTCAATAATTTTCCTAAACGGTGGTGTTGAATCTTTTCTTGCGGTTTGATCAATCGCAGCGTCTGCTTAGGAAAGCAGCATTTGTGAAAGCGAGGCGTTGTGTCTGAACCCAAAACCACTGTGCGCGAATTGATCCGCGAGAAATACGCAACCCTCACCGCGTCCGAAAAGAAGCTCGCCAATGCGCTGTTGGAAAACTACCCAGCGGCAGGGATCGCCTCTATCACGGTCGTGGCGCAGAACGCGGATGTCTCGACGCCGACCGTGGCGCGTATGGTGGGAAAACTCGGGTTCAAGGGCTTCCCACAGTTTCACCAGTCCTTGCTGTCCGAATTGCAGGCTAAGGTTCAGGGTCCCACCCAGCGCCGCGCGAACTGGGCGACCGAGGCGCCAGAGTCACACCTTCTGAACCGCTTCTCTCAGGCGATCACGCGCAACCTCAGTCAGACACTATCCAACGTTGATCACGATAAATTCGATAAGGCTGCAGGGTGTTTGGCCGATACGAACGGGCGGCTCTATATCGTGGGCGGCCGCATCACGCGGGCTTTGGCTGAATACGCCTTTACCCACTTCCAAGCGATCCGCGAACGCGTCACCCATATGACCAGCTCGTCCGCGACGTGGCCGCACTATGTCTTGGATATGGTCACAGGCGATACGCTGCTGATGTTCGACATTCGCCGCTACGAGACGAACCTCCTCCGCCTCGCCGAACTCGCCAAAGAGCGCGGCGTCACGGTCATCGTCGTGACGGACCAATGGGCAAGCCCGATCGCCAGCATCGCGGACTACACATTTAACTGTTGGGTCGAAATTCCCTCGGCTTGGGACTCGAACGTTTCAACGATGATGTTGCTCGAAACTTTGATCGCTGCGGTCCAAGAAGAAAACTGGCCGCGTGCCAAGGACCGCTATGAGCGGCTCGACGAGATCTTTGAGGCCGCGCGCCTGTTCCGCAAACCCTAAAGCGCGATGATGTGGTTGTCCCAGTTCACAGGATGCTGCGCAATTTGCGTCGCGATACCATCACGCACGGCGGCGATATTGCCGAACCCGTCGCTGGACAGATAGCCGTCCGTGCCCGCAACCAGACCGCAAACATCGGGCTGGATCACTGCGCCGAGGAAGGCTCCGTTCTCATCAAACCGATGCAAACGCCCGCCCTTGGGCGATGAAATCGCAACCTCGGAACCGTTGGGGGCAAAGGCAATCGACCCCGCGTAGCCCTGCATCGGATATTCGTCAGACAGGGGCGCTTGGGCCAGAACAGGGTCTGATCCGCGACGATGAAGCCCCAACAAAGGGGGCAAATAGGACGGGTCGTCCTGCCACTGCATCGCAAACCCAACGAGGCCATCATCGCGCACGGCCAAATGGCGAATGGAGTTGAAATGCAGGTCAGGGTCTAGCGTTACGATCTCTTCCACACCATCCAAGGTCAGATAAACGAAGTTCGGCTGCATCGCGCCAACATTCAGCGGCGTCCGCCCACCGGGGTCTGTTTTAATACCACCGTTCGCTACGACCAGCGTTCGCAGATCTGGCATCAATCGCACATCATGGGGGCCTACCCCATAGGTGTCCAATTCACCAAGGCGAGAATAACCGTTCTCAGCATCCCATAGCCCCAATCGCCCTGCGCTATCGCTAGAACGCTGCTCTGTTGTGATCAGAATACGGCCATTGTCGACATAGAGCCCATGACCATTGAAGTGGTTACCCTCGGGGGCCTGCAGGTCTTTGAGAATTGATCCACTGACGCAATCAATCACGATCGCATAGTTTCCAGGACGACGGGCAAAGGCGACGGCGATGGGCTGTGTTGGGTGACCTGCGCCTGCATGTCCTCGTGCGGGCAGCGGAACCCGAAATGTGATCGCGCCCTCTGGTGTGAGGCCGAACAGTGCGTAGTCGTCCCCTTCTTTCGCGGCGGCGATATAGGAAGGGCTGCCCACGCTTGCCCACGTTAGACGGGGCGTCGCGGCGGCAGCTAAAAACGTGGTTAAAAAGCGGCGGCGCGTGGTCATATCAATCCCCGTCAGAGGCGTTAAATCCCGCCGAAATACCCATGACTGAGCCTATTTCGTTGGAAATCGCGTTCTTAACCCCATCAACCTTTTGGCCGAGGATTTGCAGCTTTAGCCAGCTCTGGGAGTTGTCCTCGATATCGGAAAAGCTTGGGTCAGGGATGGCGTTCGCTGCGTCGTGGAATTCGGCAACGGCCTGTGCCGTGGCGGGCAAAGGTGTGCCCATGAGTTCGACCGCTTGGGCATATGCCGTATCGACCACCAGCACGATATTGCGAAGCGAACGGTCAGATCGCCATGCCTCGGCCCGTGTCGGGCGCGGACGGGCAAAATCAGCTAGTGGCCTAACCACGCGACTATCGCTGGTGAATTCGAGCGAGTTCACAATCTGCGTATAAAGCGTCGCAAACGCATCGGCATCGGACACAATTGGCAGTGTTTCCCCGTCGCCCTGACCTTGGATGATCAGCGCATAGAGATCCTGCCAGTCCGTCGCCTGTGCGTGCGCCTCGCGGGCGATGTCGGCGGCAACGCGCTGGACATAGGCGCAGGTGTAACTTTCGGCATCGTAGCCATCGAACCGGTCGTCAAAAAGCAGCATTTCGAGCGCGAACAAACCACGGCCAGCAATCGAGGATGCGGCAAAGCCTTCGGCATCGTCGATCAACGGGTCAGTGTCCGCAATCATCGCAGAAAGCGTCTTGGCCGTGAAACCACGCTCATCAGGCCAAAACGCGATGTTCAGGGCGCCATTCTCGGTCGGTCCGATGCGCAAATGCTGAACACTCATCCACGCGTCAAATACTGCGTTATACTGCGGACGCATCGTTTCAATACCGCAATCTGCGGTAGCCATTTCGGCCATTTGGGCCGCAACAGTGTCGAATTTTGCGAAATCTGGCAGCACGTTGTTCGACATGACCGACGCGACATCCGCCGCCGCAGGCGTTGCGCAAATCAGGGCAAGGGCGATGGGACGTATCATAGGCTCTCCAAGAAACGGATGAGGGCGTCGCGGTCGTCTTTCGGCATGGCAACCACTGCATCGCGATGCGGTTGTGCTTCACCACCGTGCCACAAAACAGCCTCAAGCAAGGACCGCGCACGACCATCATGCAGGAAATAGGTATGTCCGCTGACCTGTTCGGTCAAACCAATCCCCCAAAGCGGCGGCGTCCGCCATTCGGTGCCCGTTGCGCGGGCTTCGGGACGGTGATCGGCGAGGCCTTCGCCCATATCGTGCAGAAGAAGGTCCGAATAGGGCCATATCAGCTGGAACGACTGCTCTGGCTGATCCTCCAGCCGAGCGGTGACGAATTTTGGAGTGTGACATGCGGTGCAGCCCGTTTCGTAAAAGATTTCTTTACCGAGAAGCACCTCTGGATCATCCAAATCGCGCCGTGCAGGGACCGCCAAATTGCGAGAGTAGAAGGTCACCAGATCGAGCCCATCCGTATCAATTTCCAACCCGTCATGCGCCTCATCACCACCATCAATCGCCATGCGGCATGCGACCTGCGTTTCGGTGCATTCGCCCCATCCATTGGGGTGCAGCGGGTTTGAAATGCCGATATCACCGGCAAACGCATCGGCGGACTGCTGACGAATGGTCGGCGCGCCCGCTTTCAGGCCGAGACGACCCAACATTGGCTGATCAAATTCGGTAGACCAAACGATATTGGCTCGACCGGAAATCCCGTCACCATCGGCGTCGGTTTCGTCCACATGGGCGAGGATATCCGCCGCTGGAATCGCTTCCAAAAGGCCAAGTCCGATCATCTGCGGTGCAATGCGCGGCGACAACATCGCGTCAGGGTGAAGGTCGCCATATCCGAGGTCAGCAGCGCGATAGGTTGGGTTGCGAAGCGTAACGATTTCGCCGCCAGCCAGTTCGACCTCGATGTCCTCATATTCAATGTCGAGGCGGTATTCCGCATCGTGGCCTGCGATTCCGAAATCTTGGAGTTGTAGCCCATAGGTCGGATCAGGTGCGGTTGGTATAAAATCGGCAATGGCCTTGATCGCCTCGTCGTCCGACGCAGGGATCGAGATGCGCAGGAACATTGAAATCGCGTTGTCGTTCGGGCCTTCGGGCGGATGGCCGCGCCCGTCCTTGAGGTGGCAGTTCTGGCATCCCCGCGCGTTATAAAGTGGCCCTAAACCGTCAGAAGCGAGCGTTGATGATGGGGCCGAGACCCAGATTTTCCGAAACAGCCCATCCCCGACTTTAAAGTCCAATTCGCGCTCAAAACTGACATTGCCCGACGGTTGCGAAAACGCGTCAGCGGTCGAATGGACGCGCACCGTCGCGGCACCAGCGGGGCGTTCTTCGAACCGTTCAGGGGTCGTGAAATCCGTCGTCGGCTGCACAATAGCCGCGATACGCGCCGCTTCTTCCGCGGTGCGTGGCACGACGTTTAGGTGAAGGTCGCTGACCTCTTGGGCAACCGCGGCAAAGGGAAGGGCGGTGGCAAAAACGACGGAAGCAAATTTCATGGTAAACCTGTGGTCTAGAGGGCCGCGCAGCGCGCGACCCCCGATAGTGGATTATTGGAAAACGGCGTTTGGATCGTCGAGGCTTTCGGACCCTTCGAACGCCACATTGTGCAGGGACAACGCGCCGACAATTTTCTCAAAGCTGCGAGTTTGGTCGATCAAACCATCGACACCAGCCATGATCAGCGCCTCACCTTCGGCGTTCTGACGGTCAAGCATCTGGTCATAGGCCATGCCGTTTTCGGCTGCGGTTACGATTGCGGTCAGGGCACCCATGGTGATGTCCAGTTTGCTACGCACTTCGCTATCCAGCGCTGGGTCAACAGCAGCGACCAAAGAGGTCAAGCCGGGGCCTTCGACAACGGTGCCGTCAATCCGCTCATAACGACCGAGATAAACGTTCTGCACGCCTTTTCCGTCGTAATAGTGACTGTTGTGAGTGTTGTCCGAGAAACAGTCGTGCTCTTCTTCAGGGTCATTCAGCATCAGCCCTAACCGCATCCTCTGACCTGCTTGCTCACCATAGGACAACGACCCCATACCCGTGATCATTGCGACGATCCCAGCGTCTGGATCGGCAAGCAGATCAGTCCGCGCCGCACCATCTTCGTCCCACTGGTCGATGATGAATTCGAGGTCAGTAATCAGGAGGTCGGTCGCGGCCGTGAGATAATCAACGCGGCGATCACAATTGCCGCCTGTGCAACCGTCATCTTGGACAAAGTCGGTATAGGGACGATCACCCGCGCCCGCATCAGTGCCATTCAAGTCCTGACCCCAAAGGAGAAACTCAATCGCGTGATAGCCACGGGCAACGTTAGTCTCGATTCCGTCGGCCTCGTTCAGGACATCACCGATCAGTTCAGGGGTGATCGCCGTTGCGTCTACATCCATGCCCGCGATGGAAAAGGTCGGGTTCGCAATGACGTTGAGCGCGGCGAATTCGTTCTCATCCGTTGGGCCGCCATAAGATGCGTCCACGTAGTCCATCAAACCTTCGTCGAGCGGCCAAGCGTTCACTTTGCCTTCCCAATCATCAACGATTGGGTTGCCGAAGCGGAACACTTCGGTCTGCTGGTAGGGTGCTCGGGACGCGATCCACGCGGTCCGTGCCGCATCCAAGGTTTCGATAGAAGGCGCAGCAACGAGCGCATTAATTGCATCCTGAAGCGCCAGCGCGGTCACGAGGCTATCTGAATATTCAGCGAGAGCAATATCGGCGTAAGTGGACAAAACGTTCGCGCGTTCATCCGCCAAAGCGCTCGTAGCGGTCAGGGCGAGAGTGGCTGAACCGGCTAAAAATGATCGATACATGGTGGTCCTTTCAATGCAGCTAAACTGACTGGCGAGTCAGAATGGCCATTACCTGACTAAAAATATAAGGATTGTCAATTCTGACAATTTAAGTCGGTTTATTTTGGATTGTGTCAACTCCTCAAATACGCGTCAGGGCAATTGCGCGGAGCCGTAACATTCGTCACAAGTTCTGAACCCCAAGGAGAAATCCCATGCTGGATTCAACAGTCCGAAAACTTATTGATCCGCCTCTGAATACGGCTGGGACAATTCTCGCGCGGTCGGGTGTTTCGGCAGATTTAGTGACGATTGTTGGGCTGTTTCTGGGTCTCACCGCAGCAGGTTTTATCGCCACGGGTGGGAATACTTGGGCCTTGATTTTTATCCTGCTTAGTCGGGTTGCCGACGGATTGGACGGGGCTGTAGCAAGGGCCAGTAAGCGCACCGACTTCGGCGGTTACCTCGACATAACTTGCGATTTCCTGTTCTACGGCGCGATCCCGATGGCCTTTGTCATCGCTGATCCAGCGACTAATGGAACCGCGGGTGCCATCCTCCTGACGTCTTTCTATTTCAACGGGGCGAGCTTCCTCGGCTATGCGATCCTTGCTGAAAAGCGCGGGCTAGACACCGCTGCGCAGGGTGTGAAATCACTCTACTACTCCAACGGTCTGCTCGAGGGCACAGAGACCATTGGGTTCTTTGTCCTTCTGTGCATCTTTCCCGCCAGCTTCCCAATCCTTGCTCTCATTTTTGGCGCTCTATGTTTTCTAACCGGTGCTTTGCGCCTCTTCGGCGCGCGTCGTCTCTTTGTTTCATGAAAGGAAACGCGATGAATTATCTTAGCCTTGCTTTGGCATGTGTTCTCCCAACCGTCGCTCTGGCTGATCCAAACCCATCTGACTGGACCGCTGTACTCGACGAGGCACAAGGCCAAACGGTCTATTGGAATGCGTGGGGCGGATCGACTGCGACGAACGACTTTATCGCGTGGGTTGGCGATCGCGTTTCAGAGGACTACGGCATTACGCTAGAGCACGTAAAACTCAGCGACACGGCTGATGCTGTGACCCGCGTTCTAACCGAAAAACAGGCTGGTCAAGATGACGACGGCGCTATCGACATGATCTGGATTAACGGATCAAATTTTGCGTCGATGAAAGACGCGGGCCTCCTCTTTGGTCCATTTGCCGAAAGCCTACCGAATTGGGCCTATGTAGACACTGAAGGTAAGACCGTTCAGACAGACTTTACCGTGCCTGTTGAAGGATACGAGAGCCCTTGGGCGATGGCGCAAGTGGTGTTCATGTATGACACGGCGGATATGGCTCCGCTGGGTGATATGAACGCTTTGCTCGACTGGGCGGTTACACATCCGGGCCGCTTTACCTACCCGCAGCCACCAGATTTCCTCGGCACAACGTTCCTAAAACAGGCACTGGTCGATCTGACCGATGACCCTTCGGTCCTGTCGCAACCCGTCACGGATGAAACCTACGCTGAGGTTACGGAACCGCTCTGGCTTTGGCTCGATGAGTTGACGCCGAACCTCTGGCGGCAAGGGCAGGCCTTTCCGCAAACTGGTCCAGCGCAGCTACAACTGATTGCCGACGGCGAGGTGGATCTGGCGATTTCCTTTAGCCCAGGCGAAGCATCGACAGCGATTGCCAATGGCCAGTTGCCCGATACCGTGCGGACTTTCGTTTTGGATAAAGGAACGATTGGCAACGCCTCATTCGTCGCGATCCCTTACAATTCAGGATCAAAGGCGGGCGCGATGGTCGTTGCAGACTTCCTTATGTCCCCTGAAGCCCAAGCCCGCGCCCAAGATCCGAATGTCCTCGGCTACGGTACCGTGCTGGATATGGCGAAATTGTCTGACGATGAACGCGCTGTTTTCGACAGTCTTGACCTAGGCGTTGCGACCCTGACACCAGCCGAGCTTGGCACGGTGCAGGCTGAACCTCATCCGTCATGGATGACCCGTATCGCGGACGATTGGCAACTTCGGTTCGGTAATCAATAAGTGGCCCGAGCGCTGGTTATTCTCATTCTGATCGGGCCGGTGATCGCTGGTCTGATCGGGGTGATCTTGCCAGCGCTTGGCTACTTCCCTGCGGCGGGCGCGGATCAGTTCAGCTTAGAGCCTATTCTAGCCCTATTTGCATGGAACGGCCTCGCGTCCGCCATTCGACTGTCCATCACCACAGGCCTATTTGCGACGGCGCTCTCTTGTCTGATCGCACTTGGTTTCACCGCGTCTATGATGGCGTCACCTTGGTGGCGGCGGGTTCAGTCGATACTGGGACCGTTGCTTGCCGTGCCACATGCGGCGGCGGCATTTGGGATGGTGTTTTTGATCGCACCGTCAGGCTGGATCGCGCGTGCGCTGGCACCCGTGATGGGATGGGACCGCCCACCAGACCTGCTTATCGTAAATGACCCGTGGGGTGTGGCGCTCGTCCTCGGTCTGGTGATCAAAGAAGTTCCGTTTCTTCTTCTCATGATCATCGCGGCCCTACCGCAAGCCGATGCCCCATCGCGGCTAAAGGTCAGCGCGTCACTCGGATATGGGCCAATCGCGGGGTGGATCCTTGCGGTGTTACCTGCCGTCTACAAACAAATACGGCTGCCGATCTACCTCGTCTTGGCGTTCTCAATGTCGGTCGTAGATGTTGCGCTGATCCTTGGTCCGACGACACCCAACACCATAGCGGTCCAAGTCCTGAAATGGATGAACGACCCCGATATATCGCTCCGCGGCCAAGCGGCTGCGGGGGCAATCCTTCAATTCGGATTGATCATCGTCGTGATTTTGACCATGCTGGTACTCGAGCGTTTGATGGGTGGGCTGGGGAAATGGCTCATCACAGGTGGGTTTCGTTTGGCCTTGTTAGAGCCGTTTCGCGGCCTGTTGCAATGCCTCGGAACGACAGTGTTTCTAACTCTCTTGATCGGACTGTGCGGTCTGTTGATGTGGTCAGTTGCGGGCTTTTGGGCCTTTCCTGATCTCATGCCAAACAGCATCTCACTTTCGAACTGGGCCCGCCATTCCGACGGTTTGCTGGACCGATTAGGGGAAACCGCGATCATCGGATTTTCTGCGGCGACGATCGGACTAGTGGTCGCGGTCCTTTACCTTGAATCGACCCGAACATTGCCAAATTGGACCATTTTTCTCCCCCTTATCATTCCTCAAGTCGCATTCTTACCAGGAGTCCAAATTCTATTATTGAATATGGGGCTGAAGGGCGGCTTGGCGGTCGTGATTGCGGCGCATATGGTCTTTGTCCTGCCCTATGTGATCCTGACCTTAGGCGGCAGCTATCGCGCATGGAACCGCGATTTCGCGCGTGTGGGTCATGCTCTTGGGGCTTCACCCAGCAGGGTTTTTTGGCACATTCGTTTGCCCATGCTTTTGGCGCCGCTCGTGTCTGCTTTTGCGGTCGGCTTTGCGGTTTCCGTAGGGCAATATTTGCCGACGTTGCTGATCGGAGGTGGCCGCATCTCAACGCTGACAACCGAGGCCGTGGCGTTGGCGTCTGGTGGTGATCGACGCGCGATTGCGGTCTTTTCAGTGTTGCAATTGCTGGCCGCTCTGGTGCCTTTTGTGATCGCTTTGGGTCTTCCAATGATCCTTTGGCGCAATAGACGAGGAATGTCGCATGGCTGACGGATTGGGGTTGAGCAATGTCGCTATATACAGGGGCGAAACGCTCTTGTTGTCTGTAGATACCCAAATCAATCGAGGTGAGGCGCTGACGATCATGGGACCGTCTGGTTCTGGAAAATCGACGCTCCTGTCCTACATAACTGGGTCGCTTGACCCTGCCTTTAAGGCGGAGGGCGGCGTCACCCTTGATGGTGAGAATATCGACACTAAACCGGCTCATTTACGTCAAATCGGGATACTGTTTCAGGACGATCTCTTGTTCCCGCATATGTCGGTCGGCGCGAACCTGTCGTTCGGACTAGATCGTTCCATCCCGAGAGCGGAGAGAACAGATCGCATCAACGCCGCACTCGCCTCCGTCGGGCTTGCTGGGTTTTTCGATCGTGATCCAGCCACGTTGTCGGGTGGGCAAAGGGCGCGCGTGTCTCTTATGCGTACACTTTTATCTAACCCCAAGGCGCTCCTCTTGGACGAACCCTTTTCACGGCTCGATCAGGATTTGCGACAGCAGGTGAGGGAACTGGTTTTCAACCACGCCAAGGCGCAGTCCTTGCCCGTGTTATTGGTGACGCATGACATGGACGACGCTCAGGCGGCTGGCGGAGCAATACTGAGGTTAGACCGTTAGCATCTTTCTAAAGAGCTGGTCGAGGTAGGCATCAGCCCCAGGGAACGGGTCTACGCCACCCAAAACGGCACGCACTTGCACGTCGAAGTCAGCGTAGTGCTGCGTCATCGCCCAGATCGAAAAGATCAGGTGATATGGATCGACTGGTGCAATTTTCCCCGCATCGCTCCACTCGCGGATAAGAGCGGCCTTTTCATCAACGAGCGGCTTTAGACCGTTGGTCAGATCGTTGAGGATACGCGGGGCACCTTGCAGGATTTCATTGGCAAAGAGGCGGCTTTCACGCGGGAACTTGCGTGCCATCTCCAATTTGCCGTGCACATAGGCGAGGATTTCTTCGACGGGATCGGCATCCGCCTTCATAGAACGCAGAGGATCGAGCCACGTATCAAGCAAACTCTCCAACAGTTCGACGTGGATCGCTTCCTTTGATGGGAAATAATACAAGAGGTTCGGCTTTGAGAGCCCAGACGCCTCTGCAATCTGGTCGAGCGTTGAGCCTCGGAAACCGTATTGGGAAAAAATGCCCAAAGCGGCGTCCAAAATCGCGCCGCGGTTCCGTTCTTGAATACGTGTGCGTGTAGTAACTTTTGCCATACTTAAGATCCTCGTTACCTATATGACCCCTAGTCAACGCGAATTGAAACGGAAAATCAGCGTTTAGGCGGGACATTGGTTTACTTTCCCTTGGACCAATTGGTTGCTTGGGGGTTAACTAGATGTAACTGAATACAACCGGACGATTTATTATGACCCGTGTGTTTGCTTTTGTGCTGTTCGCCTGCACCTCGCTCTCCGCCTGCGTGATGAGCGATTTTCCCTTAGATGAGAACGGTCAACCGATCTATCCGCCAGAGATCATCGCGGCTTTGCCTGAAGGTGTGCCGCCTGCGATCGTCTTTTTGGCCGCTGATGGGTGTTATGCCTATTCGATTGAGGTTTCAGAGCCAGCCACAGGTTTCCCGCTTTATGGTCGTGATGGAAAACGTGTCTGCAATGCAGAAGCCCAAGCGCGGGTCGCTGCGACACCTGACGTATAACAATAGCGCAGCGTTAACTGCGCCCATAGGACGACGAGAATGGAATTTTCGGTCAAGTTCGAGAACGCACCGGGTTTGCCAGAAAACAAAGGTCCAGTGACCGTTGGATGGTTCCTGAACTCACAAAAGGCGGGGGTGATTTTCTATCCGCCCGAACGGTTCCGCAGCACGGAAAAGAATAAGACCCACGCCAAATCGGCATCACGCTGCCCGCTGTGATCAACATGGAGAGCAGGTATTTCGTATTCCGCGCTCCGTTTGACCTGCATCTGCAATTCGTGCGGGACAAGGACGGCAAACCTGGACTGCGCAACCTGAATGGCGATCTTAGCCCCGTTCGGGCGAATAAGATTAGCCAGCACCTCCACCTGACATCTGAAAAGGAATGGCGGCATCCAAACGTGCCGACGATCCAATTGTCGCTGCCCTATGTCTTGGTCGCGGATGAGCCAGTTTATGCGACCCAGCTCGCACCGTTTATGCATTACCAAAAGGACCCTTGGCCGGGCACGATCTTTGGCGGGCGGTTCCCCATTAATGTGTGGCCGCGCCCGTTGATGTGGGCCTTTGAATGGCACGACACGTCAAAGCCGCTCAAGATCAATCGCGGTGATCCCCTGTTCTACGTCATGTTCGAAGCCGCCACGCCCGACCGCAGTATCGCCTTGGTAGAGACTGAATTGACCAAAGAACTGGCCGATTACGTTGATTTCGTGTCGGGCGCTGTGAACTTTGTGAACCAGACGTTTAGCCTGTTTGAACGCGCCGAAGAGGTGCGCCCCGATACGCTGATCAAACCTGTGAAGCGCCGTAAAACAGATGACTGAACGGACCGCCAGAGAGATCCGCTCTGCAGCGATCAGCGCCCATCAATCGGGCAAGCTGGATACGGCTTTGCGAGACTATGCGGACTATCTCGCGGCGCGACCCGACGATGCCCAGATGTGGTCGAACTACGGCGCTCTGTTGCGGCGGATCAAACAGTATCACAACGCAGAACGGGCACATCGGCGCGCCTATGCCGTCGACCCTGAAAATACGGTCGTGCGGGCGAACTTTGCGAATATCTTGTCGGATCTCGGTAAATACGAAGAGTCGATTGCGTTGCGGAAACTGCTGCTCGCTGAAGACCCTAACCTGCCCGAACAGCATTCCCTCATCGGGCGGTGTTTGCGCGGAATGGGGCGTTACGAAGAAGCTGTCGAGTATCTCTCTCCGCTGATCCCTCAGTTTCCCGACTATCACGACATGTCACTTCAAGCGGCCATGTCAGCACTTGCGCTGGGCGACTATGAAAAGGCCTTCGATCTCTACAAGGCGCGTTGGGACTTGGGCGAGCTCACAAAGCGTGACTTGTCGTTTCCCGAATGGAATGGCGAACCTCTCGACGGCAAAACGATCCTGGTCTTGCCGGAGCAAGGATTTGGCGATTGCGTTTTGATGGCGCGTCACCTGCCTGATCTGAAACGTCTGGGTGCGAAAACAGTCACTGTTTTGGCTGAAAAACCTCTGTTCCGTCTTTTCCATGGCCTTCCGGGTGCGGATCGTGTCGTCAGTTCGATCAACGCAAAGTCCGAAGCCGACTACTGGATCAATATGATGGACTTGGGTGGTATCGCGTTGAAAACGGATGCCGATCTGCGTCACCCGACCCAGCTATCGATCCCCGAAGATTCCCGCATTCGCGCCCGTGCCATCACCGCGCCATATCGCGATAAATTCAAGGTCGGCGTCGTCTGGACTGGCTCCGTCACCTATAAGGCCAACGCGTTTCGGTCATTTAGTCACACTGACTTCGTACCCCTAGCGGATGTAAAATCTGTACAGCTGTTTTCACTCTACAAGGGCCCGATGATCGATGCCTTTTACGCTGACGGAAGCGCGGGTTTGATCGTGGATGCGGCGTCATCGGACAGGGACTTTGCCGATTGCGCAGCGACGATGGAGGAAATGGACCTGATCATTTCGTCAGACACGGCCACCGCGCATATCGCGGGATCGCTGGGTTTGCCGACGTGGGTGGTTCTGCATTCCGATGCGTTTTGGGTCTATCGGCACAGAGGGGACACCACGCCTTGGTATCCGACGATGCGGTTGTTCAGACAACAAGAGGCGCTGAAATGGGATGAAGTTATGGGCCGTGTTAGGGTCGAATTGGAACGGAAGGTAGCAGCACATGGATGATATTTTGGTTCCGACTGCGCCGGGTGAATTGATCGACAAACTGACCATTCTCCGCCTGAAATCCGAACGTATCTTGGATGCGGCAAAGCTTACGAACGTCGCCCATGAGCGCAAAGTTCTGCAAGACATCGCTGATCAGGCTCTGCCCGAGTCCAAGAAATTGGGCCTTTTGTGGGAAACACTTTACCAGATTAACGCGAGCCTTTGGGTTATCGAAGATGACATCCGCGAATGTGAATCTCGTCAGGATTTCGGCGCAGAGTTCATCCGACTTGCTCGTGCCGTGTATCAAACCAATGACCGTCGGGCGGCGGTTAAGAAACAGATCAACCTACTGCTCGGCTCGGCCATCGTTGAGGAAAAATCCTATTTCGAGGTGCCATAATGACGATTGATAGCCGCCTACGCACTGTAAAAACCGAAATCGCCCAATTGCAGGCCGAGTTGAACGGTCTTTTGGTCGCCGAAAAGACCCGCAAACGGGGTGCGATTTTACGGGAATTGCATCAACTGCGCCGCGCTACTGATCCGACCTATCACTACATGTCGCAAGCGGGTCAGGACTGGGTCATTGACCGTTTGCTGGACCATAAAACGGGCGGAACTTTCGTCGATGTGGGCGGCTATGACGGCGTAACAGGGTCGAATTCTCTGTTCTTTGAGCAAATCCGCGGGTGGACAGGTGTACTGGTCGAACCCGTGGCGTCCCAGATTGCAAAAGCACGAATCGCACGGAAATGTCCCTGCGTCGAAGTGGCCGTGGCCCCAACAGACGGCACCGCATCGTTTATCGCGGTGACGCGGGGTTTTACGCAGATGAGCGGGCTTGCCGATTTATATGATGAAGATTTGCTTCAAACTGTCCGCGATGACCCCCGTCACGCCGAAGAATTGGTCACCGTCGAGACGCGCACCCTGTCCCGCATTTTGACCGAGAGCGGCATCCCTCATCCCGACTTCATTTCGTTGGACATTGAGGGCGGCGAAGTCGCTGTTTTAAAGGCGTTTCCCTTTGATCATCATCGGGTCGCGTTTTGGTCGATTGAGAACAATTCCAAGACCACCGAGATCGCCGATATCATGCGTGCAAACGGCTACGATCTGATCGAATTCGCAGGCCCGGATGAACTCTACCGTCGCCGGTCCTGAATTTACGACCTGTTAAACCTCTCCCCTTAGCCCTGATTGCGGGTGAATAAAGGTGGATGAGATGGCAGTTCAATCTAACGCGCCGGTGATCATCAAGCGCAAAAAGGTCGTGGCCGGTGACGGTCATCACGGCGGCGCTTGGAAGGTTGCCTACGCAGATTTTGTGACCGCGATGATGGCGTTCTTTATGCTTATGTGGCTTCTGAACTCCACGTCAGAACAGCAACGCACTGGACTCGCGGATTACTTCGCACCCTCGATCCCGCTCAGTCAGGTGTCTGCAGGCGGCGAGGGGATGTTTGGCGGCGTAGACATCGCGACACGCGATACGTTTATCAAATCAGGAGATGGCGGCACGCCTGATATAGGCGGGGATGGTGGCGCCGTTCCACCCGATGTGGCTGCGCTAGAGGAACTAGAGTCCATCCTGAACGGTCAAGGCGGCGAGGTTCTGCTATCTGACCGGATGATGCGCCATGTCGTGACCCGCATCACCGACGAGGGCCTTGTCATCGAACTCTTCGATGTCCCTGACGCGCCGTTGTTCGACGGTGTGAACCCGTCCGAGACAACACAAGACCTCGCAAAGGTCATCGCTCGCGTTGCGACGATGGTGACCAACGGAATCGCAATCGAAGGGCATGTCGCTGCGCGTCCGCTGGTCATCGCAGACAATCCCGTGTGGCAGTTGTCGACCGATCATGCCGCCGTTTTCCGAACCCTTCTCGAAGGGGCAGGTTTGCCGCCCGAACGCCTCCGCCGTGTGACGGGTCATGCGGATCGCGAACCTGCGGACCCGATACCGACAGCCCTGCGGAACAATCGGCTCGAGGTCATCTTACTCCGCGGTCCGCTGCGTTAGGCGACTGTTAAGAGGTGGCGGATATTCTGCCTGAAATCATCGTCCCCGATGCAGAAAGGCTCCGTATGACGATTTCATCTTCGCTTAATGCTTCCGTTGCTGGTTTGGCCGCGAACGCGACCCGTCTGGCTGCGATCTCTGATAACATCGCGAACTCTTCGACCTATGGTTACAAACGGGCCGTGACCGACTTTCATTCCATGGTGATTGAGACGGGCACGGGCACCTATTCCGCTGGAGGAGTGCGCACGACGAATACGCGTCTGATCGATCAGCGCGGCGCACTGGTATCTACGTCGAGCGCGACTGATTTGGCCGTTCGTGGGCGCGGCATGTTGCCCGTCACGACCGAAGCCTCGGTGAATGTCGACAACGGTGATCATCCGATGATGCTGACCACGACAGGGTCGTTTAGCACCGATGATCGCGGGTATCTCACCACGTCCAGCGGGCTTATCCTCATGGGCTGGCCGGCAAATACCGATGGCACCATTCCGACCTATCCGCGCGATACAGCGGACGGGTTGGAACCTGTCAAAATCAACACGAACCAATTCGCGGGCGAGGCGACGACCTACGTCGATCTCGCGGTGAACCTGCCCGCGACCTCAACGGACTCCTCCGCCATCGGGGAGACCGAAGAACTATCGGTCGAATACTTCGACAACCTCGGAAAATCAGAGAGCCTAACGATCGAGTTCGTGCCGATTGTACCCGCAAGCGGCTCGTCCAATTCATGGACAATGGTCGTGCGCGACAGTGCCTCTGCCAATGCGATTGTGGGTGAATATAACCTGACCTTCGACGACACGCGCGGTGCGGGCGGAACGCTGAAATCAGTCACGCCCGTTACGGGTGGCGCTTACGATGGCACCGACGGTTACATCAGTCTGAACGTGAACGGCGGGCCAATGGCTCTAAACCTTGGTATTCTGGGCACCTCTGGTGGTCTGACGCAACTTTCTGACGCGTTTCAGCCAGTATCAGTGTCGAAAAATGGAACCCCCGTCGGCAATATGACCTCCATCGAAGTCGATGCGAATGGCTTTGTCTCGGCCGCCTTTGACATCGGAATCACGCGAGTGATTTACCAAATCCCGCTCGTTGATGTGTCCAATATCAACGGCCTCGAATCCCTCGATTACCAAAGCTACCGACCCACCCCCGACAGCGGATCGTTTTTCCTCTGGGATGCGGGCGATGGCCCGACAGGTGACATCGTGGCCTATGCACGCGAGGAATCCTCGACCGACGTTGCAGGGGAATTGACCGAACTGATCCAAACCCAGCGTGCCTATTCGTCGAACGCCAAAGTGATCCAGACCGTGGCGTTGTCCTTGGCTGAATTGACCTCTTTGCCCGTGGAAATGGTGTCCTGAACCTTGGACAGGTTGCTGTTGATCGATTTCAATGTGTTCAGCGCAACCATTGCGCCGTTATTCGTCAGAATGCTCGACATGAGTGCGAGTCCTTTTCATGGAGGGGCGCTTTTGCGCCGTGAGTTCAATGGCCATTCCGGCCGGAGAAATCGTCGTTCTGACGGGGGTCAGGTCAGGCCTGACAATCCATTTCGGATGTGAGGCCACCTTGGGCAGAGTCGGCTAACGAAGTCCTAATCGCCGCCTCAAAAATCGTTCAAATTAGATCTTTTGTTGCAGGGCTTCGGGCCGCATTACGTGAACGGCATGATGCCCAGCCGCGTCATAGGTCCCGAAATTCGCCATCTGCTGTTTCTGATCAACGAGCCGTTTTCGCACGTTCTCAATCCCGTTCAGCGCCATCTGTAAGAGCCGCGCATTCCGCTCCGCCGCGGGTCGAATAGCCGCTGCAAAAGCGGCATCTGTGCTGGCCTTTTCGGTGATCGCCTTCAAGGGCGCCGACAGTTGATCCAAAGCGCGATAATCGCCGCATAAAGTGGCCTGTCGCGCCCTATCCAGCAGGTCCAAAGCGTGTTGTGTCTGGTCAGTCATGGGCTCTCTCCGAAAGGGCGCGAAAGATCGATTCCGAGAGGCCGATTCCGCCGCCTTCGACCATAATTCGGGCCTGTTCTTCGCGCAGGAACGACGCGAAATGTTCACCTCCTGCGCCCGCACCAAAGGCGCCTGACGTATCGCCAAGTCCCGAATATTTCAGCATTTCTGCCAAAAACGCGGTTTCCATTTCGTTGGCGACCGTTCGCAATTGCGAGGTCGGACTGACTGCGCTGGGCTGTTCGGTCAAAAGGGGGATCATCGGCACCTCCGATCCGTGGGTTTCGGGGATGAATTAAATTGATGGCGGTAAAGATTCGGTAAGCATCGGGCGCTAAACCCGCCCCATGATGCTTCAACCCGATCTCATCTGCGCTCTGCCGATTTTGCCCCAGATTCCCGTCGGATCTGCAGAGGCAATGCCGCAAGAGCTGCCCGATTTCGCGAGGGTATTGCAGGAGATCACTGAGGTTGAGACAGAGGAGCCTGAATTGGAGGTTGGCACCGAAATGATCGCGCCTGAGTGGGAGGTCATTACGGTCCCCGTTGTGGCTCGGGTCTTTGTGCCCCAGCCCGAACAACCGATGGTGCCAGCGGATGAGGTGGATCGTGACTTTACGCTCGAACCGAAGCAATCGACTGCGCCTGTGGCCGAAGTGGAACGCGCACCTGACAGTCCCGATACGCAGGCGTCGACATCCCCTCCAACACGGGCGGAGGCGGTGCAACTCGTTTCGGTGGAAGCAACTGAACCCGAAATGACGGAAGATATAGAGCATCGCTCTACTCTCATTTCGACACCTCCCCCTATCGCCGAGACGCCCACATTTACGCTGCCATATCATCCGATTGCTCCCATTCCGATTGAGGCACCAAAACCGATCCTCGTCCCTGCGCAAACCGTTCAGCACATTGCCGAACAGATTGTGGTTTCGGTCGCCAACGATGACAGTGGCACCACCGAAATTGCTCTGGACCCCGAAGAACTAGGCCGCGTGCGGCTGCATATGACCGTGACGGATCAAAGCGTTCAAATTGTGATCGCTGCGGAACGACCTGAAACCTCTGACCTCATGCGGCGGCATTTGGACGTGTTGCAGCAGGAGTTTCGGTCGCTTGGCTTCCAATCCGTCGATCTGGGGTTCGCGGACGAAGGCGGGCGAAACTCACCCAAAGAGACCCCGAAACCGACTCACATTGCCGTCGAAGTCCCTCCCGACGACCCAACCCCCACGCAGCAAATCGTATCGAGCGGCGTCGACATAAGGCTCTGAAAAGGATGATAAAATGGATGTGACTGCAACGACATCAACGACAACCACGACGGCACCCACCTCGTCATCGGCGATCAGCTCGGATTTCGAGACGTTCTTGAACATGCTGACGGTCCAGATGCAGAATCAGGACCCGCTGAACCCAACAGATCCCTCGGACTATGCCGTGCAATTGGCGACCTTTTCGTCAGTCGAACAGCAGGTCAAAACCAACGATCTCTTGGCGCAGTTGATGGCCATAATGTCATCCTCAGCGATGTCCGACATGGGCGCATGGATCGGTCAAGACGTCAGGGCGCCGACCACCGCGCACTTCGACGGAACGCCCATTTCTGTCACGACATCGGTCGACGCTGACGCGGACTCTGCCGATTTGGTCGTGGTGAACAGTTACGGGGCCGAAGTGCAACGCATCGCCATTGATCCGACCTCGGGCACCGTGACGTGGGCGGGGGTTGATGACTACGGGTCGCCGATGACCTCTGGCGACTACGGTTTCTATGTTGAGAGTTATCAATCGGACACCCTCATCGCGACCACACAGGCGAGCGTTTACGGCACCGTGGCAGAAGTCCGCACCGGATCTGGTGCGACCGTGCTCGTCCTCGAAAATGGGGCGGAGGTGCCAGTCGAAACCGTCACCGCCCTGCGTGCTAGATAAACAGCGTCGCGACCCAAGCCGCCCCCACGACCGCCGCGCCCGCAATCGCCCAGAGGGCAGAGGTGCTGCGCACTTCTTCCTCTTCGCCAAAGTTTTTACCCTGACGCACCAGCGCGGCCTCGGCCATTTCAGGAAGGCGCGGACCAAAGCGGGACAGAACCCGCGCTGTCCGTATGAGGTCTCGCATGACCGCCTTGGGTCCGATCGCGTTCTTAATGTAGGACTCGACGACAGGGCGTGCATCGGCCCAGATATCGACGTTCGGATTGAGCGACCGCGCCACGCCTTCGACAACGACCATCGTGCGCTGCAACAGGATCAGCTCGGTGCGGGTTTGCATCCCGAACCGTTCGGTCACTTCAAAGAGGTAGGACAGCAGACGCGCCATCGAAATGCGGCTCGCATCCATGCCAAAGATCGGCTCACCAACGGCACGCAGCGCACGCGCGAATTCATCAACATCTTGATTTGCAGGGACATATCCCGCTTCAAAGTGCACTTCGGCCACGCGTTTGTAGTCGCGTTTGATGAACCCGTAGAGGATTTCTGCGTATACACGACGTGTATATTCATCAATGCTGCCCATGATCCCAAAATCATAAGCAATAATGTCGCCATTCGCCGCGACCTTGAGGTTGCCCTGATGCATATCGCCGTGGAACAGACCATCGCGCAGCGCTTGGCTTAGGAAAATTTGCAGCACGCGAGTCGCCAGCGCATTGCGGTCGTGACCTGCAGCATCCAGCGCCGCGTTGTCACCCATATTGGTGCCCTCAGCCCACTGAAGCGTCATCACGCGCCGCGCCGACAACTGCCAATTCACGCGCGGAACGGTAAAGCCCTCGTCGGCTTCGGTGTTCGCCGCAAATTCAGAAGCTGACGCGCTCTCTAGCCTGAGGTCCAACTCGCCACGCACAACACCGTCGAAATGTTCGATCACTTCGATCGGGCGCAGACGGCGGGATTTGCGCGACAGAAACTCGATCATATTGGCGGCAAAGTAGAAGGCGTCGATATCCTTGCGGAACGCCTTTTCCACGCCGGGGCGCAGAACCTTTACGGCGACTTCTTCACCCGTCGACCGCAGTACGGCCTTGTGAACCTGCGCGAGCGATGCGGCGGCAACGGGTTCGGAAAAGCTGGCGAATACTTCATCCACAGAAATGCCCAGTTCGTGCTCGACCTCGCGTTTCGCGATATCGACCGAAAATGCGGGCAACTGGTCCTGCAACACGCGCAGTTCCCGTGCGAGGTCGTCGCCCACTACGTCAGGACGCGTCGAAAGGATCTGACCGAATTTGATATAAGCAGGCCCCAGCGCCGTCAGCGCCCTCGTGGTCGGCGGCAAAGACGCATCGCCACGGTAGCCCAGCCAGCGAAACGGCAGCGCCAGCGTCCGCGCAGTGAACCGCAGCAACGGCCCAGCCTCAAACGCGTCTAGAACGACATTCATAGCGCCCGCGCGTTCCAGCGTGGCACCCGTGCGGACAAGCCGCCAAATGTTGTGAGGCCCGCGCATCAGATTTTCCACCCCGAATGCAGCGCTGCGATGCCCAGCGACAGGTTGCGATACTTCGCGTTCTCGAACCCTGCCTTTTTCACCATCGATAGGAACGTGTCCTGATCAGGGAACTTTCGGATCGATTCGACGAGGTATTGGTAGCTGTCACGGTCATTCGCGATCAGTTGGCCCATCCGCGGAATAACGTTGAACGAATAGAGATCGTAGGCCTTTTGCATCATTGGGTTCGGCAGCTGGCTGAACTCCAGCACCATCAGGCGACCACCCTTGCGCAGAACGCGATAGGCTTCGTTCAGCGCCTCTTGGGGGCGGGTCACGTTACGGATGCCAAAGCTGATCGTGTATACGTCGAACGTATTGTCGGGGAACGGCAGCTTCATCGCGTCGCCCACAACCCAGTCGAGGCTATCGGCCATATCGTCCGCCTCGGCCCGTTGGCGCCCAGCCACCAGCATCGATTCCGTGAGGTCGAGCACCGTCGAATGTCCGCTGCCAGCCCGCTTCAGGAAACGGAACGAAATGTCGCCTGTCCCGCCTGCAACGTCCAACAGCTTTTGTCCCGGACGCGGGGCCAGCCAATCCATCATCGCGTCTTTCCAAACGCGGTGGATGCCGACGCTCATCACGTCATTCATAATGTCATATTTCGACGCGACCGAAGTAAACACGCCCTGCACGCGGCCTGCTTTTTCGTCTTCCCGCACGGTTTCGAAACCAAAGTGGGTGGTGTTTTCTGGTGTCTCGGTCATGGCACTTGCCGTCCTCGTGCTTGCGTCACATCTTTAGGGGCCAATTGGGGCATACACTGGACCCCCGCAGATAGGAAGCACGCCATGCCCGAATTGCCAGAGGTAGAGACAGTCCGCCGCGGCCTGCAACCCGCGATGGAAGGCGAAATCATCGCCAAAGCCTCGGTCAACCGTCCCGACCTGCGTTGGCCGTTCCCCGAAAATATGGCGGATCGTCTGACAGGCAAGCGGATCAATGCCCTGCGCAGGCGGTCCAAATACATCCTCGCTGACCTTGATAGTGGGGAAACGCTGCTGATTCACCTAGGGATGTCGGGGCGTATGACCGTCTCTGGCGTCACCATCGGCGAATTCCACCACCCGCACCCCGTGCCTGCGAAACACGATCACGTTGTCTTTGATATGGCGAACGGTGCGCGCGTGACCTTTAACGATGCCCGTCGGTTCGGCGCGATGGATCTGATGGAGACGGCCAAGGCCGATGACCACTGGCTGTTGCGGGACATCGGGCCAGAGCCGTTTTCCAACAGTTTCAACGAACACTACCTGACCGAGCGACTCAGGGGAAAGAATTCGCCCATCAAAACGACCCTCCTCGATCAGGGAATCGTTGCTGGATTAGGGAATATCTACGTCTGCGAGGTTCTTTATCGCGCTGGCATCAACCCAAAGCGCAAAGCAGGCCAAAATTCTGCCGCTCGTATCGCATCGCTTGTCCCGATCATCCGCGAAGTCCTCTCTGAGGCGATAGAAGCAGGCGGTTCTTCGCTCAAAGACCACCGTCAAGCCGATGGAGGGTTGGGATATTTTCAGCATACGTTCCGCGTCTACGATCAGGAAGGAAACCCTTGCAAAACAGAGGGATGCCCTAACGTCATTCATCGATTCGTACAGTCGGGACGCTCAACTTTCTATTGTCCGCAATGCCAAAGATAGCTTGATCGGTGTCACAGCTTTGTTAAGCAGTTGGTCCTGTGAAAATGATAACAGAGGCTGCACATGGCTTATGAGACCATCATCGTCGACGTTCAGGGATACGTCGCACTGATAACCCTGAACCGTCCCGAGGCTCTCAATGCGCTGAACTCGAAACTTCTCTGCGAACTGTGCGATGCACTCGAAGCCGCTGATGAAAACGAGAAGGTGCGCTGCATCGTCATCACTGGTTCAGAAAAGGCATTTGCCGCTGGTGCTGACATCTCCGAAATGTCGGAAAAATCCTTCGTTGATATGGTCAGCGCAAAGTTCTTTGCGACCGAAAGCGACCGTTTCAACAACACAAAGAAACCGATCATCGCAGCCGTTGCTGGTTACGCGCTGGGCGGTGGCTGCGAACTCGCAATGATGTGCGATTTCATCATCGCAGGCGACAACGCTAAATTCGGCCAGCCCGAGATCAACCTCGGTGTGATCGCTGGGATCGGCGGTACGCAGCGCCTGTCGCGCTACGTCGGCAAATCCAAATCGATGGATATGCACCTGACGGGCCGTTTCATGGATGCCGAAGAAGCAGAGCGTTCGGGCCTCGTGTCCCGCGTCGTTCCTGCGAAAAAGCTGAAAGAAGAAGCACTGGCCGCCGCTGGTAAGATCGCAGAGAAATCGCTGATCGCCGCCGCTGCTGCGAAGGACTGCGTGAACAAGGCGTTCGAAACCTCGCTATCCGAGGGCGTCGCTTACGAACGTGCGGTGTTCTACTCGCTCTTTGCGACCGAAGATCAAAAAGAAGGCATGGCTGCCTTCCTCGAAAAGCGTGAACCGCAGTTCCGCGACCGCTAAAACACTTGCCTTTTTGGGCGGCGGGCCTTAAACGCCGCCCGATACATGCGTGTGAGGCCCGCTCTGGCCAGAATCAGCCGGTTCAGAAACCCGGTCGGGCTCCGTTGCATTAACGATATTCAAATTAGCCCGAGAGAGGGGAACCGCACATGGCAAACACGCCACAGTCCAAAAAACGCGCCCGTCAGAACGTTGTTCGCGCTGACATCAACAAAATGCGCCGTTCGCGCATCCGCACATTCCTGCGTAAAGTCGAAGAAGCAATCGCTTCGGGCGACAAAGACGCAGCTGCGGCGGCTCTGAAAGCTGCTCAGCCGGAACTGATGCGTGGCGTCACCAAAGGCATCTTCCACAAGAACACCGCATCGCGCAAAATGTCGCGCCTTGCATCGCGTGTTAAAGCGATCGCCTGATTCCATCCTTTAGGGTAGAAAAACGAAAAATGAACGCGCCTCTCGGGGCGCGTTTTTTGTTGCCCACTTACCACCGAAACCCAATTTTATAAGCGCTTTCAAAAAACGAACAGATTCTTTTTGGCCAAAGTCCGAGTCAAGATCGTTGTTGTGTTGAAGCGGTCCGAGTGAGGTTGCTAGTGTCACTCAGCGATTCACATCGTTCCTGGGGGAGCATGGTGAAAGTGAGGTCATTGTAGCATCCGGATCTGCTCTGGATGACACCTGATTTTTGCGCTCACCTGGCCAGTACCATTTAGTACGGCCATAATGTTCTGACGTTTTTCACTCTGGCAGGGTGACGAACGCACACCCAATATTGGGCTCGTTATGTGCCGTCCGACAGGCGGTAAAGCGGATCCAGACCAGAGATGCAGGTGACCTTGGCTGTCCGAATTTGGGATCGGGCAAACGATGGTGCTTTGTCTTTTGTGGAGTTGATGTGTCGGGGGAAACCTATCGCAAGAAACGTATGGGACAGGCATTGGGATATGACGACGACTATGTGGGGCACGATTCGCGAAACGCTAAAAAACAGTGTGGGGACTGGAAATTTTGCGAACTGGATCGAGCCGCTTGAACTAGTAAGTGTGAATGAAGGCGTGGCACAATTTACAGCGCCGACCTCGTTCTTTGGTAACTACGTCACGCAAAACTATGCGGACCAGATTATCTATCATTTGAACCGCAATGGTGCCCAAGTCGAACGCCTCGCGTTTGATGTCCGCCCTGCCGCCAACAGCGCCCGTCCCGCGCCTGTTGCTGCTGCGCCTGTGCGTCAGTCCCCTGCGAGCATCGATCCCTCGATTCCCGATGCAACGCTGGACCCGCGTTACACATTCGAAAATTTCGTCGTCGGAAAACCGAACGAGCTCGCCCATGCTGCGGCCCGTCGCGTTGCCGAAGGTGGCCCCGTCACCTTTAACCCGCTGTTCCTTTATGGTGGCGTTGGTCTGGGTAAAACCCACCTGATGCACGCCGTTGCCCATGAAATCCGCCGCCGTTCGCCGGAAAAGAACGTGGTGTATCTCTCGGCTGAGCAATTCATGTATCGCTTCATCTCCGCGCTCAAAGATCGCAAGATGATCGACTTCAAACAGATGTTCCGTTCGGTCGACGTCCTGATGGTCGACGACGTGCAGTTCATCGCCGGCAAAGACTCGACCCAAGAAGAGTTCTTCCACACCTTCAATGCTCTCGTTGAATCCCGCAAACAGATCATCATTTCCGCCGACCGTGCGCCGGGTGAAATCAAAGACCTTGAGGACCGCATCAAATCGCGTCTCCAGTGCGGCCTCGTTGTGGACCTGCACCCGACCGATTACGAACTCCGCGTCGGCATTCTCCAGACCAAAGCGGAACTCTATGCAGAGCAATTCCCGGGTCTTCAGATCGACAACGGCGTGCTGGAATTCCTTGCGCACAAGATCACAACGAACGTCCGCGTTCTCGAAGGTGCGCTGAACCGTCTCTTTGCGATGGCATCGCTGGTCGGTAAGCCGATCACCTTAGAGATGACGCAAGACTGCCTTGCTGACCTTCTGAAATCGTCCGAACGTCGCGTGACCATCGACGAAATTCAGCGCAAGGTCGCAGAGCACTTTAACATCCGTCTGTCCGACCTCATCGGTCCAAAACGTCTGCGCGCCTATGCTCGTCCGCGTCAGGTTGCGATGTGGCTGGCGAAACAGCTGACCAACCGTTCCTTGCCGGAAATTGGTCGGAAATTCGGCGGCCGCGACCATACGACCGTGATGCACGGTGTGCGCCGCATCGACGAACTTTCCGCGGCAGATTCGCAACTTTCCGACGAATTGGAACTGCTTCGCCGCACGCTCGCGTCTTGACGCTGCACGCGCAGTATTAAACAGTGACAAAAAGAGCTTGAGCCGAGAGGGGAAACGTATAGTTTTCACCTCCCGGCCTTGTCAGGTCCGAGAAGCGGAGCGAGGGACATGAAATTCAGTATCGAACGCGCGGTTTTGCTCAAGGCAGTCGCACAAGCCCAATCGGTTGTTGAACGCCGGAACACTATTCCAATTCTGGCCAACGTCTTGATCGAAGCCGAAGGCGATAGCGTTCAGTTCCGCGCCACCGACCTCGACATCGAAGTCGTTGATAAAGCATCCGCAATGGTCGAACGCGCTGGCGCCACCACGGTCGCCGCCGTTACCTTGAACGAAATCGTTCGCAAACTGCCCGATGGCGCGCTGGTCACCCTGACCGAAGACGGCGTCAAAGGTCGTCTGACCATCGAAGCAGGTCGTTCGAATTTTAGCCTCGCGACCCTTCCCAAAGAAGATTTCCCCGTGATGGCGTCGTCCGACTACGCGACGAACTTTGCCGCACCTGCACCAGTTCTGCGCCGCCTGTTCGATAAATCGAAATTCGCGATCTCGACCGAAGAAACCCGTTATTATCTGAACGGCGTCTACATGCACGTCGCCACGGGCGAAGACGGCCCCGCGCTGCGCTGCGTTGCGACCGACGGCCACCGTCTGGCCCGCATCGACGCCGCTCTGCCTGATGGCGCAAGCGATATGCCGGGCGTGATCGTTCCGCGTAAAACCGTTGGCGAACTTCGCAAACTGCTCGACGACGATGATATGCAGATCGCCGTATCGGTTTCGGAAACCAAAGTCCGCTTTGCGACCCCGAACATCACCCTGACCTCCAAGGTCATCGACGGCACCTTCCCTGACTACACCCGCGTGATCCCACAGGGGAACACCCGCAGGCTCGAAGTCGACGCGAGCGATTTCGCAAAGGCCGTGGATCGTGTGGCAACCGTGTCATCTGAACGCTCCCGCGCCGTCAAATTGTCGCTCGACGAGGACCGTCTGGTTCTCTCCGTCAACGCCCCTGACAGCGGTGCCGCGACCGAAGAACTGGCTGTTGCCTATGACGACGAACGCCTGGAAATCGGCTTTAACGCCAAATACTTGCTTGAAATCGCATCCCAAGTGGACCGCGAAAATGCAGTATTCCTGTTCAACTCGTCAGGCGACCCGACCTTGATGCGCGAAGGTAACGACACCTCTGCCGTCTACGTCGTCATGCCGATGCGCGTCTGACCTTGGTCAGCAGCCATCGACAGACTGGAATTAGGGAGGGCCGCGCATGAGCGGCCTTTCTGTTGATGTGCTCAAGCTTTCCCATTTTCGGTCGCACAAACGCGCCGTGGCAGAGTTTGATGGCCGCCCCGTTGCGATCTACGGACCTAACGGCGCGGGCAAGACCAACATTCTAGAGGCCGTCTCGCTCCTCTCCCCTGGTCGTGGCCTTCGTCGCGCCGCAGCCGAGGATATGATCCGCAAGCAAGAGGCGCTCGGCTGGAAAATCAGCGCGGAAATTACGTCTCTCCATCAGTTTCACGAGGTCGAGACGTGGATGGAGCCCGACAAGGGCCGCCAACTTCGCATTGATGGTAAAGCCGCGCCGCAAGTAGCACTAGGCCGCATTGCTCGCGTCCTCTGGCTCGTGCCATCTATGGATCGCCTTTGGATCGAGGGGGCAGACGGGCGCCGTCGGTTCCTTGATCGAATGACGATGAGCTTTGAACCCTCTCATGCCGAGGCCGTTCTGACCTATGAAAAAGCCATGCGCGAACGCAATCGCCTGCTCAAAGACATGGTGCGCGATGCTCATTGGTATGCCGCTCTAGAGACGCAGATGGCGCAGGCTGGCATTGCGATCACCGCCAATCGCAACCGCGCCATAGCAGAGCTTCAGGATGCCCAAGACGCCGCCGAAACCGCCTTTCCCATCGCGGATTTGGCGCTGACCCACGCAGAGGACTTGGCCGAGGACGAAACGTCCCTGCGCGACCAATTCGCAGCCAACCGTCAGCGCGATATGTCCGCTGGCCGCACCCTGATCGGCCCGCATCGTAGCGATCTGGACGCCACATTCCGCGCCAAAGGCGTTCCCGCCTCTGATTGCTCGACGGGTGAACAAAAAGCGCTTCTTATCTCGCTGATCCTCGCCAATGGTCGCGCTTTGGCTCGTGATTTCGGTGCCCCGCCGATCCTTTTGCTGGACGAAGTTGCAGCCCACCTTGACGCAGGCCGCCGCGCCGCGCTCTATGATGAAATATGCGCGTTGGGGGCACAGGCGTTCATGACTGGCACCGGTCCAGAACTGTTCGAAGAACTGCAATCGCGCGCGCAATACATTGAAATTACAGAAGATAATGACACGTCCATTACCACCCAAAAGGATCTTCCATGACCCCTCAGCGCGTCACCTTGATCACCCTCGGCGTGGCAGACCTCGAACAATCCAAGGCCTTCTACGCGGCCCTCGGCTGGTCACCCGCCGAAGAGCAACCTGGAGTGACGTTCTACCAACTCCATGGACAACTCCTGGGCCTGTTCCCGCTCGACGAACTGGCGAAAGACCAAGGTCGCCCAGACGCGCAGCTCGGGACGGGGGCAGTCACATTGGCTCAGAATTTCAACACCGTCGAAGACGTCGACGCCGCTTTTGAACTTGCCCTGTCCGCTGGTGCGACCTGCCTGAAACGGCCCGAAAAAGTGTTCTGGGGCGGTTACTCTGGCTACTACGCAGACCTCGACGGTCACGTTTGGGAACTCGCTCACAATCCATTTTGGCCGCTCTCCGACGACGGCAGCTTAACTTTACCGAGGTCCGAATGACCCTGACGATTCAACAGCTTGCGCTTTACGCAGGCGCGCTTTTCATTCTGTTCATGACTCCCGGCCCTGTCTGGGTTGCGCTCATGGCGCGTGCGATGTCAGGCGGGTTTCGCGCTGCATGGCCACTCGCCCTTGGCGTGGTGGTCGGCGATGTGATGTGGTCCGTCCTCGCCATCCTCGGCGTGTCGTGGATCGTGAGTCAATACGCGGGCTTCTTGGACCTGATGCGCTACGTGGCCTCGGTGACGTTCCTGTTCATGGGCTACATGGTCATCCGCAACGCCGACAAATCCATCGCCTCTGACAGCCGCCTAACCCGTCCGGGCGTCATCGCAGGCTTTGTCGCGGGCCTCGCCGTGATCATCGGGAACCCCAAGGCGATCTTGTTCTACATGGGCATGCTGCCGGGCTTCTTTGACCTGTCCCAACTCACCGTCGCAGACATCGTGGCCATAGGTGCACTCTCGGCCATCGTGCCACTGATCGGCAACCTCATCATGGGCGCATTTATCGGCAAGGTGCGGGCGCTTCTGACCTCTCCACGCGCGCTCAAACGGATGAACCTGACGGCAGGGTGGCTACTGGTAGCTGTCGGGGTCGTTATCCCCTTTTTATAAACACAAAATATGGTGCGAACTGCGTGACATTCCCCTGCCAATTTTCTATATTTTGGCAACTGAATAACGGGAAAACACCGAATGTCCGATCAAGAGCAGCAGCCAGCCGAGTATGGCGCCGATTCTATTAAAGTTCTCAAGGGCTTGGACGCTGTCCGCAAGCGCCCTGGGATGTATATTGGCGACACCGACGACGGGTCTGGCCTGCACCACATGATCTACGAGGCCGTCGATAACGGCATCGACGAAGCACTAGCTGGCCACGCCGACCATGTTTCTGTGAAAATTCACGCGGATAGCTCTGTTTCCGTGACCGACAACGGTCGCGGTATCCCCGTAGACATGCACTCCGAAGAAGGCATTTCCGCCGCTGAGGTTATCATGACCCAGCTGCACGCGGGTGGTAAGTTCGATCAGAACTCCTACAAGGTCTCTGGCGGTCTGCACGGCGTGGGTATTTCCGTTGTGAACGCGCTGTCCGACTGGCTCGAACTGCGCATCTGGCGCAACGACAAAGAACACTACGTCCGCTTTGAAAAAGGCGTGACCGTCGAACCGCTCCGCGTGGTCGGTGACACTCCGGGCAAAAAAGGCACGCAGGTCCGCTTTATGGCGTCCTCCCGCACGAATTCGCCCGACGGCACCTTCTTGAACCTCGAATACAGCTACGATGTTCTGGAAAAGCGTCTGCGCGAACTGGCCTTCCTGAACTCTGGCGTCCGCATTCTCGTCGAAGATGAGCGCCCTGCCGAAGCGATCAAGACGGAACTGTTCTACGACGGTGGCGTGAAAGAGTTTGTGAAATACCTCGATCGCTCCAAACACCCGATGTTCCCAGAGCCGATCTTTGTGAACGGTGAACGTGACGGCATCGGCGTTGAGGTCGCGATGTGGTGGAACGACAGCTACCATGAAAACGTTCTGCCCTTTACCAACAACATCCCGCAGCGCGATGGCGGCACCCACTTGGCGGGCTTCCGCGCTGCGCTGACCCGCACCCTGACCAAATACGCGCAGGAAAGCGGGATCGCGAAAAGGGAAAAGGTTTCCTTCTCTGGCGACGACGCCCGCGAAGGTCTGACCTGCGTTCTCTCGGTCAAAGTGCCTGATCCGAAGTTCTCGTCCCAGACCAAAGACAAACTCGTCTCATCCGAGGTCCGTCCTGCGGTCGAGAACCTCGTTGGCGAAAAACTGTCTGAATGGTTCGAGGAAAACCCGAACGAAGCCAAACAGATCGTCGGCAAAATCATCGAGGCCGCTCTGGCCCGTGAAGCAGCCCGCAAAGCCCGTGAATTGACCCGCCGCAAAACCGCGATGGACGTCAACTTCCTCGCTGGCAAACTCAAGGATTGTTCGGAAAAAGACCCGTCCAAGACCGAAGTCTTCCTCGTCGAGGGTGACTCCGCAGGTGGTTCCGCGCAGACAGGTCGTGACCGTAGCACGCAGGCTATTTTGCCTCTCAAAGGTAAGATTCTGAACGTCGAACGCGCTCGTTTCGACCGCATGTTGTCGTCGCAGGAAATCGGCAACCTCGTCATGGCGCTCGGAACTGGCATTGGTCGCGACGAATTCAATCTGTCGAAACTCCGCTACCACAAGATCGTCATCATGACCGACGCGGACGTAGACGGTGCGCACATTAGAACGCTGCTCTTGACCTTCTTCTTCCGTCAGATGCCGCAACTGATCGAAGCAGGTCACCTCTATATCGCGCAGCCCCCTCTCTATAAGGTTTCGCGCGGTAAATCAGAGGTTTACCTCAAAGATCAGGCCGCGATGGATGAATACCTCATCCAGCAAGGCGTGGACGGTGCGATCCTGCGTCTGTCGAATGGCGCTGAACTTGCGGGTCAGGACTTGCTCCGCGTTGTTGAAAACGCACGCAGCCTGAAACGTGTAATCGACGCCTTCCCGACCCACTACCCGCGCCACATTCTTGAACAAGCCGCTGTCGCTGGTGCCTTTGTTCCGGGGGCTGTGGACGCTGACCTTCAGGGCGTCGCGGACCAGGTCGCGAAACGTCTGGACCTCATCGCTCTTGAATACGAACGCGGTTGGACGGGTCGTATCACTCAGGATCACGGCATTCGTCTCGCCCGTATTTTGCGCGGCGTAGAAGAGGTCCGCACCCTCGACGGCGGCATGCTCCGCTCTGGCGAGGCGCGCAAAACGGGCTCCTTCACCGAGGCGCTGCAAGAAGTCTACAACGAACCCGCGAAACTGATCCGCAAAGACCGCGTTCAGGTCATCTACGGTCCGCTCGGCCTGCTGCAAGCGATCCTCGAAGAAGGCGAAAAAGGTCTTTCGATTCAACGTTATAAAGGTCTGGGCGAGATGAACCCTGACCAGCTTTGGGAAACCACGCTGGACCCAGATGCACGCACCTTCTTGCAGGTTAAGATCGACGATTTGGTTGAAGCCGACGACATCTTTAGCAAGCTGATGGGCGATGAAGTTGAACCACGGCGCGACTTTATCCAGCAAAACGCGCTGAGCGTCGAAAACCTCGACTTCTAATCAATCTGACCCGCCCCAACTGGGCGGGTCTTTTGCTTTCGGCCCGACGACATGGAAAAAATCCGTTCCCTCTACGAAGACGACACCGTCGCCGCACATCGGTTTCGCTACGGCGTCCTCGTGTTCGACATCGCGACAATCCTCTTTGTGATTGGAACATCATTCTATGACCATACCGTCACCATCGAAATCATCGATGCGGTATTCGGCGTTTTGATCCTGACGGACTTCTTCATCCGCTTCTGGATCGAAAAAGAAAAACGCCTCATGGCATTCCGCCTCGCGACATGGGCTGATGTTGCAGCGGTACTATCCTTCCTCGCACCGATCACAGGCGAAGGCGTCGGCTTTCTCCGCATCCTGCGTACGCTCCGCTTACTGCATACATATCAATTGCTTAGCAGACTTCGTCAGGACTTCAGCTTCTTCCGCAAGAACGAAGATATCGTCCTCGCCTCCCTGAATCTCGGCGTGTTCCTCTTTGTCATGACGGGCCTCATCTACGCGACCCAAGTCAACGTGAACCCAGAGATCCGCAACTACGCTGACGCGCTCTATTTCACTGTGACGACGCTGACCACGACGGGCTTCGGCGACATTACCCTGACGGGTCCGTGGGGCCGCATGCTGTCAGTCGGCGTCATGATCTTTGGTGTGACGCTCTTCTTGCGCCTCCTCCAAGTCCTCTTTCGCCCATCCAAGGTCCGACAGGAATGCAAGACCTGCGGCCTCATCCTCCACGATGCGGACGCCGTTCACTGCAAACACTGCGGCGAAACGATCTACATTCGAACCGAAGGCGACGTGTGATCAGAACACGATTGCCCAGAGCACAGGCAGCAAGATCGCGGTCGCTAAGGCATTGAGGCCCATCGCTAATCCCGCAAACGCCCCCGCGACTTCGTTGACCTGAAGCGCCCGCGCCGTCCCGATCCCATGGCTCGCCGTGCCCATCGCGAACCCACGCGCAGCCCAGTCTTTGACCCCGACCGCATTCAGGACGAACGTCCCGAACATCGCGCCGAAAATGCCCGTGATAATTACGACGACCGCCGTGAGCGACGGCAGCCCGCCGATCTTTTCCGCGACAGCCATTGCGACGGGCGCGGTGATTGATTTCGGCGCGAGGGTGGCGAGGATATCTGGCCCTCCGCCCAGCAGCCACGCGATGCCCACAGCGGTGAAAATCGCGGTTAACGACCCGCAGAGCAGGCTCACTCCAATCGCCAAGGCCGACTGTCTGACCTTCGCCAATTGCCGATAGAGCGGAACCGCCAGTGATACCGTCGCAGGACCAAGGAGGAAGTGCACGAACTGCGCCCCTTCAAAGTATTGCGGGTAACTTGTCCCCGTCGAAATCAACACGCCGACGATCACGATCACCGAAATTAGAACGGGATTCAAAATCGGGTTACGCCCCGCCCTTTCGAACAGCCAAAACGCCCCCTGAAACGCGACCAGCGTCAACGTCAGGTGAAACAGCGGTGAGGCGCTCAGATAAACCCATGTATCGCGAAGGTTTTCCATCAGTTGCCTCGCTTCATCAGGCGGCTCATAATGAGGGCCGTCACCGCAATTGTGGCCAGCGTGCTGACGAACAGTGCTGCCGCGATGGGCAACGCCGCCTCACCGATCAGGCCGAAATGCATCATGACGCCCGCGCCCGCTGGGACGAACAACAGCGACATGTATTTCTGCAATCCGCCGGCGACCTCGCCTAAATCCGTTGGAACAAAACCACGTATTATCAAGTAGATGAACAGCAGAACCATGCCGACCACGGGGCCGGGGACGGGTAGGGCGAGCGTGCCCACGATGACTTCGCCGATCAATTGGCAACTGAAAATCAGTGTTAGATAGCCCAGCATCTCGTGCCTCCCGCTGTCGTATGATTAAGGGGTAAAGGGCCAAACCGCTTGGCGCAAGTTCGCCGATCTTTTCGCACCCACTATCCGACGGTATCGCCCCACGCTAAGACAGGCCATGATCACACGTCGCCACGCCTTGTTTGTTACCCTCTCCGCGCTCGCTGCTTGCGGCAAAGGCGGGGATTTGACCACTTTCGACCACGGCTATAACCCGCCGTTTTTCCCGGGTGAGACGCCTGAAATGCGGGTCTTGGTCAACAAATGGGCGGATAGGCATGAAATTCCTAGAACATTGCTCCACCGCGTGATCCAGCGCGAAAGCGACTACCGCGCGGGTGCCCGCAATGGCCCCTATTACGGCCTCATGCAGATCCTTCCGCAGACGGCCAGAACGATGGGGTATGAAGGCCCCGACAGCGGGCTGTTGGACGCAGAAACTAACCTGCAGTACGCGGGACGTTACTTGCGCGGCGCGTGGCTCGTCTCTGGCGGAGACGAGGACGAAGCGATCATGTGGTATGCACGCGGCTACTATTACGAGGCCAAACGCCTTGGCCTGTTGGTCGAAACGGGCCTACGCGCGGGTTAACGACCCAAGTGCTTTTCGCCCCGTTCACGGGCAAGCTCGATCTGTTTCTGGCGCATACGGAACCGCGCCTTATCCTCGTCCGAGGTCTCGTCAACGCACTGGTGGCAGGACACGCCGTTTTCCCATTCGGGGCGCGATTTGTCCTCTGGCATCACAGGACGACGGCATGCATGGCAGAGCTCGTGCGGACCCTCAACCAATCCATGCCCAACTGACACACGTCCGTCGAACACGTAGCAATCACCCTGCCATTTGCTGTCTTCCTGAGGCACCTCTTCGAGGTATTTCAGGATGCCGCCCTTGAGGTGGTAAACTTCGTCAATGCCTTGTTGTTTGACGAAATTCGTCGATTTCTCGCAGCGAATACCGCCGGTGCAGAACATCGCGATCCGTTTGTTGTGGAACCGATCTTTATTCTCTTCCCACCACTGCGGGAACTCGCGGAACGATTTGGTCTGCGGATCAATCGCGCCCTCAAAGGTGCCGATCGAATATTCGTAGTCGTTGCGCGTATCGATCACCACAACGTCGGGCGCAGTGATGAGATCGTTCCAATCCTTCGGCTCGACGTAGTGGCCCACAGCAGCACGCGGATCAATGTCCGGCTGGCCCATGGTCACGATCTCTTTCTTCAGGCGCACCTTCATTTTGCCAAAGGGCTGATCCTTCGCGGTCGAGTTCTTCCAAACCAGATCGGCACAGCCAGGTAGCGCACGGATGTGCGCCAGCATGGTATTGATCGCAGCTTCAGAACCAGCAACGGTGCCGTTGATCCCCTCTTTCGCAAGAAGGAGCGACCCTGTGATCCCTTCGCGTTGGCACAGCTCAAGGAGCGGCCCACGGATTGCAGCGGGGTCGGGGAATGGGGTGAAATGATAGAGCGCGCAGACAGTATACATGGGGTTTCCATACGCCTGTCGCAGCGTGCGGGCAAGTCTGGCCAAACGAGGTAGGCGCATTGACGGTGGTCCTGCAACCGCTAGGGTATGGCCACGCCGAAAACGGAGAGTCCCATGCACCCCAAAACCCACGCACTGATCGTCATCGATGTTCAAAACGACTTCTGCCCCGGTGGTGCGCTCGCCGTTGCGGGTGGGGACGACATCGTCAGCGGGATCAACGCGCTGATGGATGACTTCGGGGTCGTTGTGCTGACCCAAGACTGGCACCCCGCGGGCCATTCCTCCTTTGCCTCGTCTCACGCAGGAAAATCCCCGCTCGAACTGATCGACATGCCCTATGGCCCACAGGTCCTCTGGCCCGATCACTGTATCCAAGGCACCACGGGCGCCGATTTCCACGCCGATCTCCGCACCGATGCTGATCTGATCATCCGCAAGGGCATGAACCCCGCCATCGACAGCTACTCTGCGTTCTTTGAGAACGACCATACCACCCCAACGGGCCTCGAAGGTTACCTTCGAACGCGCGGCATCACCGACGTCACCCTCGTCGGCCTCGCAACTGATTTCTGCGTGAACTACTCGGCCGTTGATGCGGCGAACCTCGGGTTCAAAGTGACCGTTCGAACCGACCTCTGCCGTGGGATCAACTTTGACGGATCGCTTGCCGCCGCGATTGAGGGGATGAAAAGCGCAGGCGTATCGGTCCTCTAAATTTCCTTGCAATAGAAGCAGTTGAGGAGCAGCATCCGCCCGAGAGGACGGACATCATGACCCCCAAATTGCTATCGACCCTGCCAGCGACCACGCTGGCCAGTCTGCGTGCCGATGTGTTTGCGGGCATCACCGTGGCGATGGTGGCTCTGCCGCTGAGCCTCGCGATTGCGATTGCTTCGGGTGCTGATCCGTCGACGGGGCTGGTCACTGCGATTGTCGCGGGCTTCTTGATCTCGGCCTTTGGCGGCAGCCGCGTGCAGATCGGCGGCCCGACAGGTGCGTTTATCGTTGTCGTCTATGACGTGATTGCCCGCCACGGGTTCGATGGCCTTCTGCTCGCGACCTTTTTGGCGGGGATCATCCTGATCATCGCCGCCACCTTGCGCGCTGGCACCCTCATCCGCCACATCCCCGAAGCCGTCATCAACGGCTTTACCATCGGCATCGCCGTTATCATCGCATCCAGCCAGATCAAGGACGGTCTGGGTCTGACGATGGACCACCTTCCCGCCGATATGATCGAGAAAATCCCCGCCCTGTGGGAAGCCCGAGACACCCTTTCTCTCGCCGCTGTTGGGGTCACTCTGGTGACGATGGTATTGATCTATACACTGCGCCGCGCCGCCCCGCGTTGGCCGGGTTTGATCGTCGCTGTCGCCGCGACCTCGGTCGCTGTGCCGCTGTTTAACCTACCCGTTGATACGATTGCCGACCGTTTCGGCACGCTCTCCGCATCTCTGCCTGCGCCGCAGCTCCCCGACATGGATTTCGCCCGCCTAAGGGAACTCTTCCCCTCGGCCATGATCATCGCCTTCCTCGCGGGCATTGAATCGCTCCTCTCGGCCATCGTCGCCGACCGCATGATTTCGGACCGCCACAAACCCAACGCAGAGCTTTTGGCCCAAGGCATCGCCAACCTCGCCTCGCCGCTCTTTGGGGGACTGCCCGCGACAGGCGCCATCGCACGCACCGCGACCAACGTGCGGGCAGGGGGGCGGACACCGCTCGCTGGCATGATCCACGCGCTGGTGATCCTCGTCGTGATGTGGGTCGCTGCCCCGCTCGCCTCTGGTCTAGCAATGCCCGCGCTGGCTGGTCTCCTGATCCTCACCGCATGGAACATGGCAGAGCCGCACAAATGGGGCGAATGGATGCGCGATGACCGCGCAAATGTCGCGCTCCTCCTGATCACGCTCGGCCTGACGGTCCTCACCGACCTCACCATCGCCATCGGCACGGGCGTCACGCTGGGCCTCGCCCTGCGCCTTCGTAGCAACGCCAAACCACTAGATTGGACCCCTCGGGACAAGTGAACCTTGCACCTGCCCCCTGATCTTTGATCTAAGCGGCCCTAACGTAATCCGAAAGGCCCCGTGTCATGGTCGATCTCGCAACTCGCGTCTATAACCACAAATGGAAGATCGACCCTATCGTGCGGTCGCTCATCGATACGGACTTCTACAAGCTGCTGATGTGTCAGTCGGTGTTCCGCAACAAACGCGACACCCGCGTGACCTTTAGCCTGATCAACCGCGCCAAACACATCCGCCTTGCTGACATGATCGACGAAGGCGAACTGCGCGAACAACTCGACCACGTGCGGTCCTTGTCGCTCACCCGCGGGGAATCCACTTGGCTGCGCGGCAACACCTTCTACGGCAAACGCCAGATGTTCCGCCCCGACTTTATGGAGTGGTTCGAGAACCTCCGCCTGCCCGCCTACCACCTCGAAAAACACGACGGCCAATACGAACTCACCTTCGAAGGCTCCTGGCCCGAGGTCATGCTCTGGGAAATCCCCGCGCTCGCCATCCTGATGGAACTCCGCTCCCGCGCGGTCCTCAACACCATGGGTAAATTCGAACTCAAAGTGCTCTACGCCCGCGGCATGACGAAACTCTGGGAAAAGGTGGAATCCCTCCGCACGATCCCCGACCTGAAACTCGCGGACTTCGGCACCCGCCGCCGCCATGGCTTCCTCTGGCAGGACTGGTGCGTTCAGGCCCTCATCGAAGGCCTCGGCGATAAATTCATCGGCACCTCGAACTGCAAAATCGCCATGAAGCGCGACATCGAAGCCATCGGCACCAACGCCCACGAGCTTCCCATGGTCTACGCCGCCCTCGCCAAAACCGACGAGGACCTCCGCCGCGCGCCCTATGACGTGCTCGCCGATTGGCACGAGGAACACGACGGCAACCTCCGCATCATCCTGCCCGACACCTACGGGACCAAGGGCTTTCTCGACAACGCCCCCGATTGGCTCGCCCAGTGGACGGGCATCCGCATCGACTCTGGCGATCCCGCCGAAGGGGCCGAGACCGCGATCCAATGGTGGAAGGCCCGTGGCGAAGACCCCACGAAAAAGCTCATCATCTTCTCGGACGGGCTGGACGTGCACAAAATCCACGAACTGTCAGACCAGTTCCGTGGGCGCGTGAAGGCCTCCTTTGGCTGGGGCACCATGCTCACCAACGACTTTATCGGCCTCACTGACGGAGACGCCCTCGCCCCCTTCTCGCTCGTCTGTAAAGCGGTCGAAGCCAACGGCGCCCCCACCGTCAAACTCTCCGACAACCCCAACAAAGCCATGGGCCCCACCGATGAAGTCGCCCGCTATAAGCGCGTGTTCGGAGTCGGTGAGCAGGAGGCGCGGGAGGTTAGGGTTTGATTTTTCAGCAAAACATTTACTTGTTGTTAATGCATTTTGCATTATAACAGAACATGAAGACCGGCAGTTCAGTGACACTCGTCTTGACAGCCTTATGGCGCCGGTCATCACTTACTCGGGTAATCTTTGTATCTCTTGGGGAAGCGCTTTGCGCTGAAACCTTTGATTATTTTTTCGAGTTTTGATCGGTGAGTGGAAGTATTGTCGCCATGTAAAAATTGACGACAATATAAATCGACGTCCGCTAATTGGATTAACCTACTATGATGACTTTTCGCGAAATGGACCGTGTCGACTAGTTGTTTAATTTCGCGCCCTAAAAGACGGCTTGTTCCCTCTTCCCTAAATTTCGACAAGTTTGCGACTGATGGACCAATGTTTGGCTCATCATAATCGCCGATTAGCATACCCACACTTTTTTCTGATTTTAAAAAGCTATCTACCCTTTCCACAAAACACATAAATGTAAACTCTTCGCAATCTTGCGATGTATTTATGAATGTTACTGGCTCGGGTCGGACCCTAGCATAGATCGAGTTTACCTCTGGTTCCGCGCTGATAGCGATGAGTTTCTCTAAGATCTCCAACCGCTCATCAATCGGTTTTCCTTTAAAGTTCTTTTTCCCGTGGAAAATATCTTTTGCATGAAATTCTGTGTCGACACTTAGAAGCGCAGTCCCAAATACATCTTTCGCAAGTTGATTTAACTTTTCCTCAACGCTTGCGATATCTTTGGAGGATATGACAACACCTCCGAACCAATGTGCTTCTTGTTTACCAAATTCGTATTTGACTTCGTCATAGTAAACTAAGTGCATTGTTTGAGCGGCCCTACAAAGAGTGAGTGTTAACTATCTAGTTACTCAACCTTACCGCGTAAAGCCTTAACCTCCCCCCTGATCTTCTTCGCCTCAAGCCGTCTCCTGACCGACCCCTTCGTGGGCTTTGTGGGGATGCGGCGTTTGGGGACGTGGGTGGCTTTGAGGATCATCTGGGCGAGGCGGTCGCGGGCGATCTCTCGGTTGGTGGCCTGCGAACGGGTGTCCTGTACAAAGATCACGATGGCGCCGTCGGTCGTCCATTTGGACCCCGCGATGTGCCGCAGCCGTCGTTTCACCGCATCGGTCAGAGAGGGGCTGCGTTCGGCCTCGAACCGCAGCTCGACCGCCGTTGACACTTTGTTCACGTTCTGACCGCCGGGGCCGGAGGCGCGGACAAATTGCTCGGTCAGTTCCCAGTCTTGCAGGGTGATTTCGTTAGAAATCCGTAGCATAAGCGTAAATAAAACCTGTTTTGCGGCGAAAAGGGTGCGATTGCGGGTTTTGCGGTATTTGGATACCGTTCGTGGCTCCCCAAATACGTCCTGAATCTGCCCGAAACAGGTGCGATTGCAAGGAAAAGGGCCGCCCCGGCGATGAGGCGACCCTTCGAAAGTCCAGGAGGTGGGTGCGGTTAGGTCGTCCCACCTGAGTTCGTCGTCAGCCAAGGGCTGCCTTAGCTGCGATCCCCCCAAGCTGTCCCGACACCATTCTCCAATACCTTTCTTGACACTGGATCACCTCCTTTCAATGAGTTTCGCCTGTAAACTCAGGGTGACACATATGTCGTGTATGTCAAAACTTTTTGAGCCAGATTTAGTGAAACTTTTGTTACGCTGCCGATTTTTTGGCCAACATTTGGCCGACAATGACGCGGAAAGGCACAAGCGCGAGAAGCGCAATCGCCAGTTTCACGGCATAGTCCGCAACGCCCAAAGTCACCCAAAACGGCATCTCAGCGCCCACCGTCATCACCGGCATCGCGTCCCAAGCCCAAGAAATCTCAGCATTCGCCGTTTCCCCGAAATTGATGAAAGCAGCAAAAGCGATGGTGAAGAAAAGCACAGCATCAACGGTCGATGAGATGACAGTCGAGATGATCGGAGCTTTCCACCAGCTGCCGTTGCGCAGGCGGTTAAAGATAGCAACATCAAGGAGTTGCGCGACGAGGAACGCCGTTGCAGACGCGATCGCGATACGCAGCGGAACGGCTGGGCCGAACTCGAGTTGGATCTGGTTGCCGATCAACGAGCAGACGATACCGACGACAAAGCCAGCAAGGATCACCTTGCGAGCAGCCTGCGCGCCATAGACGCGGTTCATGATGTCGGTCACGAGGAACGCGATCGGATAGGTGAAGGCACCCCAAGTTAGGATCCCATCAAGGATGAGGAACTGAACGAGGATGTTCGAGGCCACTACAACGATGGCCATGGCGAGAACGCCAAAGAGGATACGGGTCATGTCTATATTCCGTTTTTACAAGGTAGCGGCGACTTGGCCCCTTTCGGGGACGCGGTTGATTAGAGCCGCTGCGACCTTCTGTCAATCGGTCAGTTGATACTCGACCAGAGTGCTCGGGCCAAAGGTCTGGCCGTTGTCGGACACCATGGTGAGGCGGATATGGTCTGTTTCATCGCGCCAGACGGCGATGCCTTCGAGGTTGCTGTGGGTGCGCAGTTCGGTCTGGAGGAGGGTTTCCTCATTCGTGCCGTCCATGTCGAAACGGCGAACACGGGACCTAAACCCGACGCCGAGGAAGTCGCGCTCAAGCAGGTAGAATTTGCCATCGGGTCCGATGTCCGCGCCCGTTACGAGGAAAGAGTCGCTGCGAGGGATGGTAAAAGCGACGTCCCAATCATTGCGGTAGCGGTAGACGGGAAACGGTAGGTCAAAGCGGCCAGAGCGTTCGGGGACGGTGTAGATCGTGCCATCTGGCCCAGTGGCGAGTGCTTCTAGCCCAGCGTTCGATTGAAAGCTGTCAAAGTCGGCGGAGCGTGCAAATGGCAGGGCAGGGCCGTCGGGCTGATCGTAGGCCATGATGCGGGAACGGGCTTCGAAACTGATATAAATCTGGCCGTTGGGACCAAAGGCGATCCCTTCGGAGTCGGTTTGTCCGTCGCGCAGAGGCCGACCATCCTCTCCGTTTAGAGGGATCATTTGCCTGACGGACAAGCCCGTCAGAACCTGGTCGTTTCGGGTCAATTCGCCCCGCAAGAGATAGCCGCGGTCCGTGACCATGGTGAAGGCCGTGCCCGTTGGGTTAAGCTCAATGGCGGACAGCTCCTCGGCCCCTGGGATGTTGAAGGCGAACTTGGCGACAAGTTGGGCTTCGGACAGCGCAGGGGTGGCCCCGAGCAGGGCGAATGCAACAGTAATCCAGTGTTTCAATGTCAGCGTCCAGCGACCACAGCGCATTGATCGGGAAGGTCATTCATCCGCAGCGGACCACGTGGCGGAGCAGGCGGTTGGCCTGAGGGCGGCGGCGGATTGAGGATGTCATTCACCCATTTTTCCGCATCTTCGCAGCCATCGCCTGCAGGAATAGGGGCCTGATCCTGACAGGCGTCATCGCCAGCGGGACAGTTCAAACGCACATGGAAATGGTAATGGTGTCCCCACCACGGACGGATTTTGCGGAGCCAATCACGGTCGCCTGTCGCGTTCTTGCACATTTCGACCTTGGCGCCTGCGAATACAAAGATACGGGCGACGCGGGGGTCTTCTGCAGCGCGACGAAGGATGGCCTCGTGTTGTGGCGACCAATCGCTGTTGGTGTAGGCACCGTTCGCACGTTGCATGGTGATGGAGGAGAGGCTTTCGCGTTCAGCCTCGGTCAGGTCGAGGCGGCTGGGGGGAAGCATCCAGATATCGACGTCGAGGCCGATTTGGTGGCTCGCGTGTCCTGTCAGCATCGGGCCGCCACGCGGTTGGCTCATGTCGCCAATATAGAGGCCGTCCCACCCGGGTTGGGTCGCGGCAAAGGCGCTGAGGTCCTCGACAAAGGACACAAGCTGCGGCTGACCCCAGTTGCGGTTTCGGCTGAGGCGCATCGCTTGCCACGTTTGACCGTTTTCAGGCAGCTCCATCGCGCCGGATTGGCACCCACGGGCGTAGGAACCGATGGCCTCTGACGCGCCGTTGCTGGGTGTCGGGATGTGGCCGAACACCTCTTTGGCGACGCGTGTGTCGTTCGAAGATTGTGACGACATCACCGATGATGATGTCGTCGTCTGTGCGGTGTCGTTTGCCTTGCAAGCCGTGAGGGCCAGCAATACACACAATGCCCCTAGTGTGCGGACCATGCTGCGCGATCTCCTTCGCTGTTGACCCAGCGTAGCATCAGAAGACCGATCAGGAAAAGGACGATTACAGGGATAAAGCCCAACTGGTTGCTGCCCGTGGCGTAGGTCGTGATGCCGATCATCATGGGCGCGAGGAACGCAGTCGCCTTGCCTGTGAGAGCAAAGAGGCCAAAGGCTTCTGCGGGGCGTTCGGGGTTCGTGTGGCGCACCATCAAAGAGCGCGATGCAGAATACAGCGCGCCGCCTGCGCCGCCAATTGCGGCCCCACAGATGTAGAAGATGATATCGGGCAGGCTCGATCCTTCGGGCAAGGCCATCGGGCCAATGTGAGTGCGCGACATGCTGACGATGATGGTGCAGACCACCATAAGGACGACGATGGCCGCTGTGATCACCGCTTTAGGGCCGTAGCGTTTGTCAGCTATGCCGCCGATCCATGTAACGATCGCTGCGGTGATTGCGCCGATGATACCAAAGACGCCGATCTGCATCGTTGCCCAACCCAGCACCAATTTCGCGTAGACGCCGCCGAAGGCATAGAGCGAGTTCAGCGCGTCGCGGTAGAGCATGGAGCCTACGAGGAACGAGGTCAGGCTGCGGCTTTGACCGATGGATTTCACCGCGCGGATCAGTTCGGGGACGACTTCGCCAAAGCTGGTTTTGCGGCGAGGCGTTGAGGTGTCATCGCGGACCCAGAGGAAGAACGGGATCATGAACACGAGATACCAGATCGCGATGAAGGGACCGACCGAACGGGTACCTTCGCGGGTCGATGCGTCGAGGCCAAAGATGGGGTCGATGCCCAAAAGCGTTTTGCCGCTGTCACCTTCGGCAAACAGCAAGAGCATGATGAACAGCGATACCACGCCGCCCCAGTAGCCAAAGGCAGAGGCCGAGCCAGAGATTTTGCCGACCTCTTTGTCCGTGCCGAGCGAGGGCAGGATCGCGTTGACGAAATTCAGACCAGATTCAGCGGCGATGAAGCCGATGTAGAAGATGATCAGCGAGATGGTGAGGGTGGCACCGTCTGGTGTCAGGCCCCAGAGGAAGGCAGAAGACACCACGTAAATCACTGAAAAGAAGGCGATCCACGGGATTTTGCGTCCGCTGAGGTCGGCCCAAGCGCCCATGAATGGCGCTGAAATTGCGATGATCACGCCCGCGATGGCAGAGCCGAGGGACCAGAGCGATTGCGCGTCGGCTTCGGGGGTGGCGGAGCCGCTTGCAGTGAACCAGTCGGCTGCGACGGCAGCGAAATAGGGGCCAAAGATAAAGGTCAGGCCGAGCGTGTAATAAGGCTGTTGCGCCCAATCAAAGGCCATCCAGCCCCAGATGCGCTTTTTCGCTGATACTGACATGATGTTTCCCCAACCGTTTGATCGATATAGATCAGAGAAACCGTCGGTCTGGCAAGCAAACCTTTAGTAACAGGGTGTTATCAGTGTTTCGGCGGCCAAGGACGTTTGGTCTCTGCGTCTATCCACGCTTTGACCCATTCGCCCAAGTCTGGCGAGGGGCCTGTGTGGCCCATACAGGCAGCGACTTTTTCAGGGGCAATGATGCCTGATTTACTGGTCACAGCCGAACGGATCAGAACGTGGTTCGCGCATTCCCCGTTCGAGAGCCACATGCTCTGCTCAATGTAGATGAACTTATCGTCCCAGCCGATGGGCACGGACTTCATCGTGATTTTATCGAACATGCGGATACGACGGCGATAACGCGGGGTCGAACCAGCAACCGTTAGGCCCCAGCCGTTCTGTTTGAGCGCCTTGAGGAGGCCAGACGCCTGACCGAGCGGCAAACGCCCCATGTCAAACAGGGTCAGCGTCCGTCCATTGTTCAGTTCCCACCAGAGGTCGAGGTCCCACGGCCAGCAGATATGATGGGTCACATAGGTTTCACCAAACTTCACCTTTGGGTCGTTGCGATGAACGAACATCTGCCAAATCAATCGGAGGAACGGATACATGTGTGACCTTTCATTCTGCAGATGCAAAGAAACGTCAGCCGCACCCAAGGTCAACTGGAACGTTGGGGCAGGGATTGCCGAATGGCCCTGCGCACATTACCTGATGAGCAACTGAAAGGACGCGATATGACCTCTATCTTCCAAATCCTGCTGATGATTATCGGCGTGGCCCGTTTTATGATCTTCGCTCACTTTATCATGAGCTGGCTGATCAGCTTCCAAGTGCTCAACGTGCGTCAGCCTCTGGTTGCGCAGGTTTGGTATGGTCTTGAGCGGTTGCTCGACCCGATTTATCGCCCGCTGCGGAATTTCCTGCCGCGCATGGGCGGGTTGGATTTGTCGCCGGTTGTCGCGCTTTTGGGCCTAGAGGCAATCCGGATCATCCTGATCAACAACATCGCGATGTTCTACTAAGACTTAGCTGCGCATCAAGCTGGGCAGATCACCAGTGAGGCCGGCGGCTTCGCGGACGAAATTGCGTCGTAAGGCGGGGATGGAGTTTACCACGCCCATGCCCACATCGCGCACCGCCCGCAGCAGCGGGTTGTCGTTCGAGAAGAGTTTGTTGAACGTGTCCGTCGCGACCGCGAGCGTTGCCGTGTCAAAGCGGCGCCACTGTTGGTATTTGCTCAAGACGATTGGGCTTCCGATGTCCTGACCTGTGTGGCGTGCATCACGCAGCACGTCGGCGAGCGCGGCGATATCCCGTAGACCCGCGTTGAGGCCTTGACCTGCAATGGGGTGCATCCCGTGGGCCGCATCACCAACCAGAGCGATACGATCAGCGATAAAGCTGTTCGCGAGGGTGAGGTTCAGCGGATAGGTGAACCGCTTTCCTTCGAGGCTGATGTCGCCAAGGAAACTGCCAAAGGCGGGTTTGAGGACCTCGAGGAAGGTCGCGTCATCCATCGCGGCACATTCGGCGGCGCGGGCGTCAGTTTCGCTCCACACGATAGAGGAACGGTTGCTTTTGAGCGGCAGGATGGCCAGCGGGCCGTGCGGCATAAAGAACTGATGGGCGACGCCGCCGTGGGGTTTTTCATGTGCAACGGCGCAGACAATACCCGTTTGTCCGTAGGTCCAGCCTGTGCGTTTGATGCCAGCACGCTCTGCAGTGCCTGATTTGCGTCCGTCACAGCCAACCAGCAGGGCCGCGGTGAGTGTTTTGCCGGACGCGAGCGTGACGCTGATCCCGTTTTCGGTCAACGATTGGGCGGTCACGGTTTCGGGTGCGTAAAGGGTAATACGGTCACTTTCCTCCATCGCCTCCATAAAAGCGGGGCGGAGGTGGCGGTCTTCGACCATGTAGCCCATCGGGCCTTCTTCGATTTCGGCGTGGTCGAAATGGAGCATCCACGGGGCAGGGCCTTGGCCTGCGATACCGTCGGTGACTTTGATCTCGAGCATTGGTTCGGCGACGCCCGCGACTTTGGACCAGATGCCGATCCCTTTGAGCAGGCGTTGAGACGCGAGGGCCAGCGCATAGGCGCGACCGTCAAAGGATGGGTCCTTGTAGGTGTCGAGCGGCACGGTATCAATAACCCCGACCGAGAGGCCGAAGTGAGCGGCAGCCAGAGCAAGCGCGGGGCCATTTAGGGCGCCGCCGACGATGAGGAGATCGTGGTCGTAGGTCATGGCGTGAATATGGGCCAAATCGCGGGATTGTCCATGCGACATCGTCCCGCTAGCGTTGAGTCAATTGCACGAGGGAGATTGCCATGCAGTATTGGCGGTGTATGACAGCGGCAGACTTGGGCCGTGGGATCGGTTCGGGGGAAATTGACCCCGTTGACCTGACAAAGGTGTTCCTGACCGCAATTGATGAACACGAACATCGCGACCGCATTTATGCGCGGGTGACCCCCAAACGCGCCTTGGCAGAAGCACAAGCCGCGTCTGATCGTGCTAAAGCGGGTTTGCGTCGGTCGGCGCTCGACGGGGTGCCGATCAGCTGGAAGGATTTGTTCGACACGGCGGGGACGGCGACAGAGGCGGGGACGCTCTATCTAAAGGATCGTATTCCTTCGCGGGATGCAGAGGTTCTGCGGAACGCAACGGCTATGGGTTTGGTGTGCTTGGGTAAAACCCATATGACCGAGATCGCCTTTAGCGGTTTGGGGTTAAACCCGATCACGGCAACGCCGCCTTGTGTGAATGATCCTGATGTTGTTCCAGGTGGATCGTCGTCGGGGGCTGCAGCCTCGGTCGCCTTTGGTCTAGCTGCTGCGGCGGTTGGGTCGGATACAGGTGGATCGGTGCGCGTGCCGAGCGTTTGGAACGATCTGGTCGGTCTAAAGACAACGCATGGGCTTTTGTCGCTGAAGGGCGTTGTGCCCCTGTGCAAGACCTTTGATACCGTCGGGCCGCTGTGTCGGTCGGTTGAAGACGCGGCGCTGATGCTGGGTGCATTGGGTGGTCACGCGGCCGATTTGACGGGGAGCGACCTGAACGGCGTGCGGTTGGCTATCCTCGATACGATTGCAATGGAAGATGTGCGCGATGCCCCGAAGACGGCGTTTATGGCGGCTATCGCTCGATTGGAGGAGGCTGGCGCAGAGATCGAACATGTCCGGTTTGAACCGCTTCGCCGTGCCTTTGAACTGGCGGGTATCCTCTACACCGTTGATGCCTATGCCTATTGGCGCGACATTATCGAAGCTGATCCGTCGAAGATGTATCACCAAATCCTGACGCGTATTCGCGCGGGCGATGCCTTTAGCGCGGTGGATTTCGTCGCGGGTTGGGCGGAACTCGACGAAATTCGTGCGGAATATCACGCTGCACTGGCTGGTTTTGATGCGGTTATCATGCCGACCTCTCCGATTTTGCCTCCGAATGCGAAACGGTTGGAGGAGGACGGGGAGTATTTCGTCCAAGAAAACCTGATGACGCTCCGCAATACGCGTGTCGGCAACCTGATGGGCGAGTGTTCTCTGACGCTCCCTACGGGCGTTCCGTCCTGTGGCATCATGCTGAACGCGGCGCCAATGAGCGAAGCACGATTGCTGCGGATCGGTGCAGCGGCAGAGCGTGCCTTGGCCTAAATGCCACATTTCTGATGCGGGACGCTCTGGATTCGTTCCGTTTTTCTGGACAGCGCAGGCGGTCGGGGGTTATCAAGGTACAAAGCGGGACGAAAATGATCTCGCAACATTGAGGCAGAAATGATCTATCCGGAGCGGTTCTCGAACCTTGCGGACTACGCATTCCCGCGTTTGCGGGCTCTACTCGACGTCCATGAACCGGGCGGAGAGCCTCTGGCGTTGACCATTGGAGAGCCACAACACGCGTTCCCGTCGTGGGTTGGGGCTGTCTTGGCCGACAACATCGCTGGTTTTGCGAAATACCCGCCCAATGATGGCGAGCCTGATCTTCTGGCTGCAATTTCTGCATGGATTGACCGTCGCTATGGCGTCGTCGTTGGGCCTGATCGGATCATGGCGCTGAACGGGACGCGTGAGGGGCTTTATAATGCTGCCATGGCGCTTTGCCCTGAAACGAAGAACGGCAAACGGCCTGTCATCCTGACGCCGAACCCGTTCTATCAAGTCTATATGATCGCTTCGATTTCGGTTGGTGCGGAGACTGTTTTCGTTCCTGCGACCGCAGACAATGGGTTCCTGCCTGACTATGCGTCGATGCCTGCGGATGTGTTGGATCGCACGGCGATTGCTTACATCTGTTCCCCGTCGAACCCACAGGGTGCTGTGGCGTCGCGGGACTACTGGCGCGAGTTGATTGCGCTGGCCGAGAAACACGATTTCCGCATTTTCGCAGACGAGTGCTATTCCGAGATTTACCGCGATGAAGCGCCTGTGGGTGCTCTCGAAGTGGCTGCGGAAATGGGTGCGGACCCAGAGCGGATCACGATTTTCCATTCGCTGTCCAAACGGTCGAACCTGCCGGGCTTGCGGTCTGGTTTCGTTGCGGGCGGGACAGAGTCTATACGGCTGATCCGTCAGTTGCGGGCTTATTCGGGTGCGCCTCTGCCGCTGCCTATACAATGTGTATCTACACGTGTTTGGAGCGATGAAGAGCACGTGATTGAGAACCGCGCGCTCTACAACGCGAAATACAAGATGGCCGAAGAGGTTCTGGGGAACCTGCCTGGCTATCACACGCCCGAGGGCGGATTTTTCCTGTGGTTGCCTGTCGAAGATGACGAGGCGGCTGCACTGAAGCTATGGCGAGAAACCGGAGTGCGTGTGCTGCCCGGCGGGTATCTGAGCCGTGATGTTAACGACAAAAACCCCGGTAAGGGGTTCATTAGGGTCGCCATGGTGGCTCCGATGGAAGAGATGCGACGCGGTCTGACTTTGATCCGCGAATGCCTCTACGATTAAAGGGATTTTGGTATGGCCTCTTATTCGACACGTCAGCGCGACCCGCTCTTGGATAGCACCACGCAGGCTATTCTGGAAAAACGTGGCAAAGAGCTTTTGGGCCTCGGCCTGATTGCACTGGGGGTCATCGTGGGGCTGATGGTCGGGTCCTATTCGCCCGAAGATCCAAGCTGGATGCTCGCCACCGATGCGCCTGTTCAAAACTGGATGGGCCGTATGGGTGCGTCGATTGCTGCGCCGTTGATGCTGGTCGTTGGTAAGGCATCGTGGTGGCTGGCGCTGATCCCAATGGTCTGGGGTCTGCGGTTGACGCTGCACTACGGTGCTGAGCGTGCCTTTGGCCGTTTGGTGTTTTTCCCGATCCCGATTGTCGTCGCGGCGATCTATTTTGCGACCTACTCTGCCGATCCAAGCTGGACCCATTCATTTGGCTACGGCGGGATGCTCGGTGATACGGTTCTGGGGATGATCCTGACGCCGCTCGTAGCGGGGTCCTTGCTGTGGGTGAAGGTCGCGGCCCTGATTTCGGGTATCGCGATGCTGGCGCTGGGTGCGTTTGTTCTGGGCTTTACGATGCCAGAAATTCGCACGGGCTGGCGTTTCTTCCTCTATGGCCTCGTTGTCCTCTACGATCTGATTTTGCGCCTTGTTGGGCGCGGTGCGGATATGTCCGTTCGTGCGGCGCAGGTTGGATATGCCAACGTACAGAGCCGTCGTGATCAGGCTCGCAGCGACCGCAAATATTCCCAAGACGAGATTGACGCGTTCTACGCTGTGCCTGATCCAGAAGAGCGTCAGCGCGTGGCACATGTTGTGCGTAGCAATCCTGTCACCGCCGACACGATGCCGAAGATGCCGAAAATCGTTGCTGCGGCCGCGATGGCGGCACCTGCGCGTCCCGTCCCAGCCGAGGCCTCTGGTCTGCGTAGCCTGATGCCGAAAATGTTCGGTCGTGCGCCTGAGGTGGAGCTAGAGCCAGAACTGATCGAATCTGAGCCGCCGATGATGGCTGGTGCACAGGCGCCTGATGATGATCGTATTCGCGCCCGTATTTCTGATGTGATCCGTAACCGTAACGTCCAGCCTGTTGTTGAGCAAAAGCAGCCGCCGATCGTTCGCACGGCAGACGGCGTGCGGATTGAACCGACATTGGTTGCGGGGCGTGGTCCTCGTCCGCTCGTCGCGCAGCCTACGATTGCGGCGCCTCATTCTGTTGAGCCGCCAGTGATGCGTCAGCCGATGCCAGAGATGGGCATGGAGATGCCGCAGTGGGCCGATGAGACCGAAATTCTGGTCGATGGCGACGATTCCAACATCTTTGCTGACATTGATCGTGATGATTACGAGCCAGACTATGAACCTGCGCCGATGCCGCAAATGCGTGCTGCGCCGATTCCGACAGCAGAGCCGCGTCGTCTGGTTCAGAACTCGTTGAAGCGGTCTGTTGTTCCGTCGAAGCAGGCGCGTGCTGAAGCCCAGCCTTCGCTATCGTTCGAAGACAAAGGGATGGATTATGAGACGCCACCGCTGAACCTGTTGATGGACCCAGCGGATGTTGAACGTCACGTTCTGTCCAACGAAGCGCTCGAAGAAAATGCACGGATGCTCGAGGCGGTTCTGGATGACTACGGTATCAAAGGCGAAATCGTATCGGTTCGTCCCGGTCCTGTTGTCACGATGTACGAGCTTGAACCTGCGCCGGGTCTGAAGGCGAGCCGTGTTATCGGTCTGTCCGATGACATCGCGCGTTCGATGTCAGCCCTGTCCGCACGTGTATCGACGGTTCCCGGTCGTTCGGTCATCGGTATCGAACTTCCCAACGATAAGCGCGAGATGGTGAGCTTCCGCGAAATCCTGTCGAGCCGCGATTATGGCGATGGCAATCATCGTCTGCCGCTGGCGCTGGGTAAGGACATTGGTGGTGAGCCGATCGTGGCGAACCTCGCGAAGATGCCTCACTTGCTGATCGCGGGTACGACGGGTTCGGGTAAATCGGTTGCGATCAACACGATGATCCTGTCGCTGCTTTACAAGCTGACGCCTGATGAATGCCGTCTGATCATGATCGACCCGAAGATGCTCGAACTGTCGGTCTATGACGGCATTCCGCACCTTCTGTCGCCTGTTGTGACGGACCCGAAAAAGGCGGTCGTTGCCCTGAAGTGGGTCGTCGGTGAGATGGAAGAACGCTATCGCAAGATGTCCAAGATGGGCGTTCGTAACATCGAGGGTTACAACGGTCGCGTTCGTGATGCGTTGGCGCGCAACGAGATGTTCGAGCGTACCGTTCAAACTGGATTTGACGAAGAGACGGGCGATCCGATCTTTGAAACCGAAGAATTCGCACCAGAAGCAATGCCCTACATCGTCGTTATCGTCGACGAAATGGCAGACCTTATGATGGTTGCGGGCAAAGAAATCGAAGCCTGTATTCAGCGTTTGGCGCAGATGGCGCGTGCTTCGGGTATCCACCTGATCATGGCAACGCAGCGTCCGTCCGTGGACGTGATCACCGGCACGATTAAGGCGAACTTCCCGACGCGTATTTCGTTCCAAGTGACCTCGAAAATCGACAGCCGCACCATTCTGGGTGAACAGGGTGCTGAACAGCTGCTCGGTATGGGTGACATGCTCTATATGGCTGGCGGTGGTCGCATCACACGTATTCACGGCCCGTTTGTCAGCGATGAAGAAGTCGAAGAGATCGTGACCTATTTGAAGTCCTATGGCCCGCCGACCTACGTCGGTGGTGTAGTCGAAGGTCCAGATGAGGACAAAGAGGCTAACATCGATGCAGTCCTTGGCCTAGGTGGCAACACGAATGGGGAAGACGCCCTATACGACCAAGCCGTTGCTATCGTGATCAAGGACCGTAAATGTTCCACCTCCTACATCCAGCGGAAACTGGGCATCGGCTACAACAAAGCTGCGCGTCTGGTTGAGCAAATGGAGGACGAAGGTGTGGTTTCGTCTGCGAACCACGTCGGAAAGCGCGAAATATTGGTGCCTGAACAGCACTAAGAGCGAGAGGCGCGGAGGATGAGGACCTTCCGCGCCTTTTATCTTTTTACCGAATAACACTGGCTTGTTATCGCTTAGCCGTTGGAAAACAGGTCGATTGTCCCCATGTTTTGGGGCAAGAACGCCTCGTTTGATAAAGGTAAGTTGATGAATAAACTTCGCCGTACATTATTGGCCGCCCCGCTTTTGCTGGCTGCACTGGGTGGGCACGCACTACGGGCTGAGCCTTTGTCGCTCGGGCAGATTTCGGATTTCTGGAATGGTCTCCAGACGGCCGAGGGCACGTTTACCCAGATCGCGTCTGACGGAACGATGTCGACGGGAACGCTGTATATTAAGCGCCCAGGTCGTATCCGCTTTGAATATGATCCACCCGAAGAGGCGATGGTGATTGCGGGCGGCGGGTCGCTCGCGATTTTTGACCCGCGGTCGAACACTGGCCCTGATCGCTATCCGCTGAGCGAAACGCCACTGAGCATTATTCTGCGTCGGGACGTTGATCTGACCGATGAAAGGATGGTGGTTGATCATCGTTCAGACGGGGCGACCACTCAGATCACGCTGCAAGACCCAGATCACCCTGAATACGGGAACATCAAACTGGTGTTCACCGACCCGCCGATGCTCAACCAGTGGATTGTCACGGATAACGCAGGTGGGCAGACGACGATGGTGCTGAATACGCTTCGGATTGGCGGACGGGTGCCAGAGCGGTTGTTCAATATCATCGCGGAAGAACGCGATTGGCAGAAATAAGAAAGGCGGCCTAGGCCGCCTTTTCCATTAGAACCGTGCAGCGCGGCAGCGTGTTAGCTGCTGTTGATACATGGTCGAACGATCCGCGACTTCGCCCGCGATCCGCACGAGCCATGATTTCGCGCGGTAAGTGCCGCGCAGGTAACCCGTCCGACCCTCGTGGTAGGCGAGGTATTGGTTGCGGGTGTCGTTGAGTGGGATACCCGTGTCTTCGGTCGTTTGGGTCATATACCAACCCATAAAATCGGCCGAGTCTCGGATGTCATCACGACGCGCGCCCATTCCGCCTTCGGCCCGCTGATATTCGCGCCATGTCCCGTCCAAGGCTTGGCTATAGCCGAACGCGGAAGACTGACGGCCCATCGGGATGACGCCCAAAGCATATTGATGCGGCGTGCGGTTGTTCGAGATGAATTTGCTTTCCTGATAGATCATCGCCATCAGAACATGGGGTTCGACGCCCCAATTGCGCTTTGCAGCGCGGAAAGCGCTAACGTATTGCGGGCGCTCTGTCAGAATTGCGCAGGCGTTATCGAGGTTCCGCGGAGCGGTCCCTTCGCGCTCGCCACAACTGCCAAGCACCAGCACAACCAACAATGCGCGAAAGATTCTGCTCATCTGCCTCTCGCTCTCTATTTTTAAAGAAGTTTAGCCGATTTCAGCGGTCAATGAAACGTGAATCCCTGTTTGCGTCATAAAGTTTACTGGTCGCGGGTTGATTTGGTTTACAGACTGTTTCCAACGTTTCGTGTCACTGGCGTAGACATTCGGGGTGAGGCACGGATAGTAGTTAACGGGGGTACTGCTATGCTTAAAACGCGCGCGCGCTATCAATTGGGTCAAGTTGTTCGGCATCGGAAGCATCCCTTCCGTGGTGTTGTCTTTGACGTGGACCCAGAGTTTTCGAATACCAACGACTGGTATGAGGCAATCCCGGAAGACAGCCGCCCCCGTAAGGACCAGCCGTTCTATCACCTTTTGGCTGAGAACGACGAAAGCTACTACGTCGCCTATGTGTCCGAGCAGAACCTCGTTGCTGACTACTCGGGCGAACCCGTTCGTCATCCTGACCTAGAAGAATTTTTCGGGGGCTTTCAGGACGGCCAATACGAAATGTACGTCCAATTTAACTGAGTAGCTGAACCTCGACGCCACACAACTGGGTGGGGGCATTAGTGCATAGCGCCGAGGGAAGCATATTGCAGCTACGATTGTATTATCTCTCCTTATGCGGGCAATCGCATGTTCGAATAAGGGCAGTCTGGTGGCGCGATCGGATATACCGCAGAGCAGTTGCACTATGCTTGTAGACTGTTTCGACCTTAAAGGTCGCTCTGCACTGGTTTTTGCGGTTTAGTCGGACTATCCCAAGGTTTGGATAGACTTGAGAGAAAGGCATTCAAACCATGCGAGTGACCTATTCCGATTTGGCAAAAACCATCGATGCGCTGACGGCGGGCGAAACCGACGAGGTCGCGCTGATGGCAACCGTTGCGTGTGAAGTGCATCACGCCGATGATCGGTTCGATTGGACCGGCTTTTACCGTGTGGTTGAGCCCGAGGTGCTAAAGATCGGGCCGTATCAGGGTGGGCACGGGTGTCTGGTGATCCCGTTTGCGCGTGGCGTGTGTGGCGCAGCTGCGCGGACCCAAGAGATCCAGCTGGTGCCTGATGTCGAAGCGTTCGAGGGTCACATCGCCTGTTCGTCCTCGACGCGGTCTGAAATCGTTTTGCCTGTGTTTAACGGTGCGGGTGATCTGATTGGCGTGTTCGACATTGATAGCAATCTGCCTGACGCCTTTACCGAAGAAGATGCTGTGGAGTTGAGCGCCATTCTAGCGACTGTGTTCGGGAGTTCCCTGACATGAGCGACGACTATAATCCGCCCCAAGATCCGCTCGTGGTTCTGGATCAAGACCATGAGATTTTGGTCGTCGACAAACCCTCTGGGCTATTGTCCGTACCGGGGAAGGGTGAACATCTTGCCGATTGTCTGATCGCTCGGGTTCAGGCGGCTTTTCCCTCCGCGCTTTTGGTACATCGTTTGGATCGGGACACGTCGGGCGTGATGATCTTTGGCCTGACGCCACATGCGCAGCGGCATTTGGGCAAACAGTTCGAGGATCGGCGCACGAAAAAGACATATGTGGCAAGAGTTTGGGGCGAAGTCGCCGCAAAGACGGGCACGATTGATTTGCCGTTGATCGTGGATTGGCCGAACCGTCCGTTGCAGATGGTCGATCATGAAAATGGGCGGTCTGCGGTCACGGATTATCGAGTGATGCGCGTTGGAAAAGGGGAGTCGCGCGTGAGGCTCTACCCAAAAACGGGGCGGTCCCATCAGTTGCGTGTGCATATGAAAGAGATCGGGCATCCGATTTTGGGCGACCCGTTCTATTCGACGGGTGCAGCACGCGATTTTCCGCGTTTGATGCTGCATTCAGAGACGCTGCAGTTCTTACACCCTGATGGTGGGCAGGGGATGCGGGTCACGGCTAAAGCGCCGTTCTAGACATGAAAAAGGAGGGGCGAGCCCCTCCCTTAATCGTTTGATATGTTTGGAACTTATTCGTCCCAGCCAGCGATGGTTTTGGATTCGAGGAACTCTTCGATCCCCCAAACGCCGCCTTCACGTGCGCGGCCAGAGGCCTTAACGCCGCCGAACGGAGCGCCTGCTGCACGGCTACGACCGTTCATTTCCACCATGCCAGAACGCAGGACGCGAGACAGGCGACGGCGACGTTCGGTGCTGGTGGACTGAACGTAGTTCGTCAGACCGTAGGGGGTGTTGTTGGCGATCGCGATGGCTTCTTCTTCGGTGTCGAAGGGGATGATCGACAGCACGGGACCAAAGATTTCCTCTTTTTCGATGGTCATGCCCGGCTTCACATCCGCGAAAACGGTCGGACGCACGTAGAAGCCCTTGTTCATGCCTTCAGGCAGGCCAAGTCCGCCTGCAACCAAACGCGCACCTTCGTCGATGCCCTTTTGGATATAGCCTTGGATCTGGTCCCACTGGCGTTTGTTCACCACGGGGCCGATGTGATGACCGCTCTGATCGGCTGGGGCGACTTTGGTCTTTTCGGCGGTTTCTTTCGCGATTTCAACGGCCTGATCGTAAATGCTGCGTTCGACTAGCATACGAGTTGGGGCGTTACAGGACTGACCAGAGTTGTTAAAGCAGTGACGAACGCCACGCACGACGGCCTTTTCATCGGCGTCTGCAAAGATCAGGTTCGCGCCTTTGCCACCGAGTTCGAGCGTCACGCGCTTCATCGTTTCGGCGGCTGTCTTGGAGATCGCACGGCCAGCGCGGGTCGAACCCGTGAAGCTGATCATTTCCACGTCTTCGTGTGCGGACAATTGGGTGCCAACACCCATGCCGTCGCCATTCACGAGGTTGAACACGCCAGCGGGGATGCCTGCATCGTGGATGAATTCCGCAAAGAGCATCGACGACAGTGGCGACTCTTCTGACGGTTTCAGGACGATAGTGCAGCCAGCGAGCAGCGCGGGGATGACCTTGAGCGTGACCTGGTTCATCGGCCAGTTCCAAGGTGTGATCAGACCGACGACGCCAATCGGTTCTAGCGCGATTTGGGTGTCGGTGACGCTGTCACGTAGCGGACGGATCCATTCGACTTCGTCAAAGGCCTTTAGGAAGTTACCGAGGTGCCACGGAATGCATTCTGCCTGATCGTCGCGGGACATGTCGATAGGCGCGCCCATTTCCATGCTGATCGCTTGGGCCATTTCCTCTTTGCGGAGGTAATACTGGTCTAGGATCTTAGCGACGAGCGCCTTGCGTTCTGCGGGCGCAGTTGCAGCCCATGCGGGGAACGCAGCCTTTGCCGCGGCAACAGCTTTGTCCGTATCGGCCTGACCACCAAGCGAAATCACGGCGCAGGGTTCCTCTGTCGAGGGATTGATTACCGCACAATCGTTTGGCGTCGCCGGAGCAACCCATTCAGCATTAATATAGAATTCGCGTTTCTCGATCATCTCACCCTCTCTCCGATAATTTGATCATATCTGAGCGGACCCTATCAACGTGCGACAAAAGCGCAAGAGTGGGTAGCGATAACGTTACTGACTCCATATATCTCGGGCCAATGACATCCATAGGAGGTAGTTATGGGTCTTCGTATTAATGATATTATCCCGAATCTGACTGTCGAAACCGATCAGGGCGCCTTTGCGTTGCACGATTGGATTGGCGATCAGTGGGCCATTCTTTTCTCGCACCCCAAAGATTTTACGCCTGTTTGCACCACCGAATTCGGCGCTGTTGCTCAGCTCGCTGACGAATGGGCAAAACGCGGCACCAAAGTGATGGGTATCTCCGTTGATGGTGTTGAAGAGCACAAGAAATGGAAAGGCGACATCGAAGCATTTGCAGGCGCAAAAGCCGGTTTCCCGATCATTGCTGACACCGACCTCGCTGTTGCGAAAGCATTCGACATGCTGCCTGCCGAAGCCTATCTGCCCGATGGCCGCACACCTGCTGACACCGCGACTGTACGTTCGGTGTTCATCGTTTCCCCAGACAAAAAGCTACAGCTGACAATGACTTACCCGATGTCCGTTGGCCGTAACTTTGCCGAAGTTCTGCGCGCGCTGGATGGTCTGCAGGCAACCTTTGGCAACCCGATCGCGACGCCCGCGAACTGGACCGTTGGTCAGGATGTTATCGTTGCTCTGTCGCTAAACGACGATCAAGCACGCGAAAAATTCGGCGAAATCGACGTAAAGCTGCCATATCTGCGCACTGCAAAACACAACGCCTAATCCTCTTTGGATCAGGTCAAAGCCCCGCCTGTGTTGCGGGGCTTTTTCTTTTCGTAGACAGGCACATCAGGTTACGATAGCGGAGCGTCACGAACCTATGAGTCTGCGTATGGCTACCAAACCCCCTATCATTATTGGATGGCGTGAATCCGTTGCCCTGCCTGAGCTGGGCATCCAAGAAGCCATTGCCAAGATTGATACAGGTGCGCGGACCTCTGCGATCCATGCCACGCGGATCAAAGTGTTTGAAAAAGACGGGCAGGACTGGGTGCGGTTCCACGTGCCGCATGCTGGGCTTGAGAGCGCAGTCACCTGCGAAGCCCGTCTGGTTGATCGTCGCGAGATCAAGAATACCTCTGGTATTCCCCAAGAGCGTTTGGTGATCGAAACCCAATTGGTGCTGGGGCCACATACTTGGAAAGTGGAGGTGTCATTGGCGAACCGTGCCAATATGAACCTGCCTCTCATCCTCGGGCGAACTGCGATTCGCCGTCGTAATATTCTTGTTCATCCCGGCCGGTCGCATCTGGCGGATGGCACCCGAAAGGACCACAAATGAAAATCGCGATGCTGGCGCAAAACGCCGATTTGTATTCCCATCAGCGTATGAAAGAAGCGGCTGAAGCGCGGGGTCATGATTTTGATATCATTAAGACTTTGCGTTGTTACATGAACATCGCGAGCCGTCGGCCCGAGGTCTATTACAACGGTGAAAAGCTGCCGCATTATGACGCTGTTATCCCGCGTATCGGGGCCAGCGTGACGTTCTATGGCCTCGCAGTGTTGCGTCAGTTCGAGATGATGGGTGTCTATCCTTTGAACGAATCCGTCGCGATTGGGCGCAGCCGCGATAAGCTTCGGTCAATGCAGTTGATGGCGCGTGATGGCATCGGTCTACCTGTCACGACATTCGCGCATGACCCAAAGATTACCGACGAGGTGATCAAGCTCGCTGGTGGTGCGCCTGTGGTGGTGAAGTTGCTCGAAGGGACGCAGGGGATCGGTGTGGTTCTCGCCGATACTGACCGTTCGGCAAAGTCGGTGATCGAAGCGTTCCGCGGTGCTGACGTGAACATCATGGTGCAGGAGTTCATCAAAGAGGCTGGTGGCACGGACATCCGCGCCTTTGTGATCGGTGGCCGCGTTGTTGCCGCGATGAAACGCACGGGCGCTGAGGGCGAATTCCGTTCTAACCTGCATCGTGGGGGATCGGCTGAGGTTGTCCGTTTGTCCCCCGAAGAACGCTCGACCGCGATCCGTGCGGCAAAGGCGATGGGCTTGAATGTCTGTGGCGTCGATATGCTGCGGGCGAACCACGGTCCTGTGGTGATGGAAGTGAACTCGTCGCCGGGTCTCGAGGGTGTTGAGGCTGCGACGGGTATCGATATCGCGACTAAGATCATTGAATTCATTGAGAAAAACGCAAAAATCGGAAAGACAAAGACGAAGGGCAAAGGATGACGACGCCTCGTAAGCCCTTTGAAATGGCGGGGCGTCGTATCGCGCCCGGCCAGCGCAGCACTGTCGATTTGCCCGTTAGTACGCTGTCTGATCACACCCCTGTCACCATGTCGGCGCATGTCATTCATGGTAAAAAACCAGGTCCCGTGATGTTCGTTTCGGCGGCAATCCACGGCGATGAGGTCATCGGGGTTGAGATCGTTCGTCGTCTTCTTCGGACGCCGAATTTGGATCGTTTGGCAGGGACGTTGATTGCGGTTCCAATTGTGAACACCTTTGGGTTTTTGAACCAATCGCGATATCTGCCTGACCGTCGTGATTTGAACCGTTGTTTTCCTGGCTCGCCTTCTGGCTCGCTGGCTGCACGGTTGGCGTATCTGTTTTTGACAGAGATCGTTGAGCGGTCGGATTTTGGCATCGACCTTCACTCTGCTGCGATCCAGCGGACGAACTTGCCGCAGGTGCGAATTAACCCTGGAAATGAACGTCTGATCAAAATGGCAGATGTTTTTGGCGCTCCTGTGATCATTCCATCAAAACAGCGTGATGGTAGCCTTCGCAAAACGGCTGCTGAAGTGAACTGCGATATGCTTCTTTATGAGGCGGGCGAGGGGCTTCGGTTCGACGAATATGCTGCACGCACGGGCGTGATGGGCATTCTGCGGGTGATGCGCGAACTGGGTATGATTTCGTCTCGTGGCGTGACCAAACCCAAGGTCCGGCCCGTTCGGGCCACGACATCGTTCTGGCTGCGGTCCCCTGCGGGCGGATTGCTGCGGATGTTTCGTCAGACGGGCGATGCGGTGCGTGAAGGAGAGGTTCTGGGCATCGTGTCCGACCCGTTCGGCGAGAATGAAACAGAGATCGTCGCGGATCAGGCGGGGATCATCATTGGTCGGTCGAACTTACCCGTGATCAACGAAGGCGACGCGCTGTTCCATATCGCGGTATTGCCACGACCGAAGGCGGCGACCGAGACCGTAGAGACCCTCGCAGAGCAGTTGGTCGAAGCTCAGCCGCTCTTTGATGAGGATGAAATCATTTAATAGGCGTGGATGACCGTTCCGATTGGAACACGATTATAGAGGTCAATCACGTGGCTATTATACATGCGGAAGCAGCCGTTTGAGGACGCGCTGCCGATGCTGCGGGGGCTCGTCGTGCCATGCACGCGGATCGCCGTGTCGCGGCCGTTTTCATAGACATACATCGCGCGCGCGCCGAGCGGATTTTGCGGACCACCGGGCATGCCGTCAGCGTATTGTGCATAGGCATCGGGGTTCCGCTGGATCATCTCTGGCGTTGGTGTCCAGCTCGGCCATTCGACCTTGCGACCGATCACGCCAGTGCCGAAATAGGCTAGACCTTCCTGACCGATGGCGCAGCCGTAGCGGATGGCATAGCCCTCAGCAACGGTGAAATAGAGGTGTTTGCTCTGCGGGAGGATGTGAATTTCCCCGACAGGTAGGTTCGGGTTCACCGATACCACGGTTGCCCAGTATTTTTCGGGGATCGAGTAATTGCCTTCGGTCTTGCCCGGTAAGGTCGCGCTTAATTCGCTGAGCCATGTCGATTGCGGAGCTGACCGGGCAAATGCGCTGGTTGCAAAAAGGCTGGCAGCGGATGTTGTCAGGAAAGTGCGGCGATTGATCATGGCAAACCTCATGGAACGGATACCCTACAATACAGTTTAAGCGTGTTTTCGCATAGGTCATACACGATGCTGTGAACTGGCAAGCCTCGATTCATAGGGTAGGGCAAAAAGAAAACCCCGACGCGAGCGCCGGGGTTCCCAAGATTTCGAAGGAAGAACGCCTTATTCTTCGGCAGCTGCTTCTTCTACTTTTGCTTCTTCGCCAGTTTCCTGATCGACAACCTTCATCGACAGGCGAACCTTGCCGCGATCGTCGAAGCCGAGGAGTTTCACCCAAACTTCTTGACCTTCCTTGAGAACGTCAGACGGGTGGTTCAGGCGACGGTTTTCGATCTGCGAAACGTGCACCAGACCGTCACGTTTGCCGAAGAAGTTCACGAAAGCACCGAAGTCGACGAGTTTGACAACTTTGCCTTTGTAGACCTTGCCTTCTTCTGGCTCTGCAACGATCGAGTAGATCATGTCGTAGGCCTTCTGGATCGCTTCGCCGTTGGCGGATGCGATTTTGATGATGCCTTCGTCGTTGATGTCGACTTTTGCGCCCGACACTTCAACAATTTCACGGATGACCTTACCGCCCGAACCGATCACTTCACGGATCTTGTCGGTCGGGATCTGCATGGTTTCGATTCGCGGAGCGTGAACCGAGAACTCGTTAGCCGAGGTCAGAGCTTTGCTCATTTCACCGAGGATGTGCAGACGACCCTGACGGGCTTGCTCGAGTGCTTTTTCCATGATGGCCGGAGTGATGCCCTGAACTTTGATGTCCATCTGTAGCGAGGTGATACCAGCTTCGGTGCCTGCTACTTTGAAGTCCATGTCGCCGAGGTGGTCTTCGTCGCCGAGGATGTCGGTCAGAACAGCGTAGGAACCGTCGTCTTCGAGAACGAGGCCCATTGCAACGCCAGCAACAGGTGCTTTGAGCGGAACGCCAGCGTCCATCATCGAAAGGGAGCCACCACAGACCGAAGCCATGGAGGACGAACCGTTCGATTCAGTGATCTCGGACACAACGCGGATGGTATACGGGAAGTCGGTCGCTGCTGGCAGAACTGCCTGAAGCGCACGCCATGCCAGTTTACCGTGACCGATTTCACGACGACCCGGCGAACCAACGCGGCCAACTTCACCAACCGAGTACGGAGGGAAGTTATAGTGCAGCAGGAAGTTCGAACGGAAGTTGCCGTGCAGAGCGTCGATGATCTGTTCGTCGTCGCCGGTGCCGAGGGTGGTAACAACCAGACCTTGGGTTTCGCCGCGAGTGAACAGAGCCGAACCGTGAGTACGCGGCAGCAGGCCAGTTTCACATACGATCGGGCGAACCTGATCCAGTGCGCGACCGTCGATGCGCTTACCTTCTTTAACAACCGAACCACGAAGAACCGAGGATTCGAGCTTTTTCAGTGCGGAACCGAGATTGCCGTCTTCGAGTTGTTCTTCGGTCAGGGTCGCTTTGATTGCTTCTTTTGCAGCAGCAACAGCAGCAACGCGTTCCTGTTTGTCGGTGATCGCGTAGGCAGCGCGCATTTGCTCTTCGCCAGCGGCTTTCACAACTTCGTAGAGGTCAGAGTAGTTCGGCGGAGTGAACTCGAACGGCTCTTTTGCGGATTCTTCTGCCAGATCAATGATCAGGTCGATAACCGGCTGGATTTGCTGGTGGGCAAAGTTCACAGCGCCGAGCATTTCTGCTTCGGTCAGCTCGTAAGCTTCGGATTCAACCATCATCACAGCGTCTTTGGTGCCTGCAACAACCAAGTCGAGGCGCTGCTCGGGGTTGGTGCGCAGGTTCTGCATATCGTCAACTTCAGGGTTGAGGACGTATTCGCCATCAACGAAACCAACGCGGCAACCAGCGATTGGGCCCATGAACGGTGCGCCAGAGATGGTCAGTGCAGCCGAAGCAGCGATCATCGCAACGATATCCGGATCGTTAACGAGGTCGTGGCTCAGCACGGTGCACATCAGAAGAACTTCGTTTTTGAAGCCAGGTGCGAACAGCGGGCGGATCGGGCGGTCGATCAGACGCGCGGTCAGCGTTTCTTTTTCGGTCGGGCGCGCCTCGCGCTTAAAGAAACCGCCCGGAACTTTACCGGCGGCATAGTATTTCTCTTGGTAGTGAACCGTCAGGGGGAAGAAGTCCTGACCCGGTTTCTGTTCCTTAGCGAAGGTCACGTTTGCCATGACCGAAGTTTCGCCAAGGGTGGCAATCACAGTGCCGTCAGCCTGACGGGCAATCTTGCCGGTTTCCAGAGTGAGCGTTTCTTCGCCCCACTGGATGGATTTTTTCACTTCATTGAACATCAGCGTATCCTAATTGGGAGCACTCCCGCCCCTGCGGGTCTCCCGTTTGCATGGTGGCCCCATTGCCACCGACCCCTCTATCCTAACTCGAGCGCCGGGGTCTAAGCGCAGCGTCTCAGATAGCGGGCGGATACAGGAAAAATAGGGTTTTGGGAAGTCTTGTGTTTGTAGGCGTCTGGACGGTCTGCTGAAACGAAAATCGCCCGCTCGGGAACCGAACGGGCGATCAAAATCACAAAACCTGGCGCGATTAGCGGCGGATGCCGAGGCGCTGGATCAGGGACTGATAACGAGCTTCGTCTTTAGCTTTGGTGTAGTCGAGCAGCTTACGGCGCTGAGCAACCATCATCAAAAGGCCACGACGACCGTGGTTATCTTTTTTGTGGGTTTTGAAGTGTTCTGTCAGCGTCGCGATGCGCGAGGTCAGGATTGCAACCTGAACTTCGGGCGAACCTGTGTCACCTTCTTTGGTGCCGAATTCTTTGATCAGACGTGCTTTTTCTTCTGGCGTAATCGACATCGGGGTCTCCTTTAGGATTAAGGGTTATGGCGCGTGCCGGGATGTCGTCCAGCAAGGCCCGTGGAGTATCAAGCGGTCCAACGACCGAAGATTGGGGGCGGATAGTCGATTCCTTGCATAAAATAAAGGGAAATCGTCAGAGGGCGACAAGCTGGACCAATGACATGTCCAAATTGGCGACCCCGTGTAGGTAGGCGATTGATGTTCCGTCCGCTAAAAGATGGAGCCCGCCATCGTCGGTCATTGTCGATAGTTCGGGCAAAGTTCCCTCGTAACCGATCACGATAACGTCCTCCTCGGTCATGTCATCAATGTCGACTTCGGTCGTGGAGCGCGACAGGAGGGCAAAGATGTCCGCACCTGTACCGCCGTTCAGATTATCGCCGTCACCGCCCAAGAGGACATCGTTGCCTGCACCGCCATTTAGGTAGTCGCGGGTTTGGAAGTCCGTCTCTCGGCCGTTCAGGATATCGTCGCCTGAACCACCGTGGAGCACATCTGAACCAGATCCGCCGTCCATCACATCATTTCCAAGCGAGCCAAGGAGCGAATCGTTTCCTTCGCCACCCGACATTAGGTCATCACCATCGCCACCAATGATCTGATCGTCGCCGGTTCCGCCGAGAATTGTGTCGGTGCCGATGCTGCCGAAAAGACTATCATTCCCAGCATCGCCAAAAACGGTGTCGTCACCTGCGCCTCCGATCACCTCGTCATCGTCATTGCCACCTGACAGGAGATCGTCGCCACCGCGCCCGTCGATGAAATCTGCGCCATTTCCCCCCGATATTTCGTCGATATCTTCGCCGCCCAGCAGGATGTCGTCCGCATCAGATGTGACGGGGATAAGGGCTGCGCCCATGGCGGCAATGCTCATCAAACCGAGTAGCCAGAACATTTGAATCCTCATCCACAACAGAACATGCCGCGACCATAAAACAGTTCGGCCTGGGCTGAGAGGATTCTCGGGTTAACTGGTTAACCGACCCAGAGTTCGGGTTGGCTATCGTAGCCGATATAAAGCGGGTGTTTGGGGTGGCCTGATTTGGTGACACCTAATGAATAAAGGGGTTTTCCTACAGCACGCAGTAATGTTTCAACTTGCTTGCCTCTATCCAGATGATCACCGTGGGCACCCCAAGCGCAGATGATCTGATCGCCGTCGCGGATCCAGTCGCGGGCAGAATTTTCGATGGCCTCGTCATTCAAAGGGCCGACGGGATCGGCCGCGGCGCGCATCTTTTTCGGGTCTGTGTCGCGCCACGCAAAGATATTCGTGACCCTAAACGCGCCAAAGCCGAGCGCACGGGCACGACGTTCGCAGCGTTCGACGGTGGGATCGTTCTGAACTTCGGTCGCGGTCGATGGGTTCAGCATTACAAAAAGGGCACGCCGACCTGATGGATTCCACTCGCGCGTAAGGTGATATCGGTATTTTTCACAATCCGAATAGGTTGCAACTGACGCTGCATCGCCTTTGAGATGCCTTTTTTCGATCATGTTCCGACATAAATTGACCCAAATTTTCGCTACTATGATGAGGAACTCGCCGGATTGGAAGCGAGATAGGAAACGAATCGAGAGGCAGACCGATGGACTGGGGAAGCTTATTGACCTTTGCCACGCTAGGCGTGGGCGCCGCCGTTGATTTCACGTCAGGCGGTAAAGATGCCGATGTGTCGGCAGAGGATGACCATCTTCATGAAGAGGACGGTTTTGACGATGTGGCGACAGCTTCGCTGGACCCATTGTTTGATGACGCGGCAGACGAAGATGACGGTTATTACGCCGTAGCGGATTTCTATCCGACGATTGATCCGCAGACGGCGATTTTGCCTTGGGGCGATCCCGAGGTGGATGGTGATTTCGACGATAGCGACTTTACGCTAGGACTTGCGGCTTAACGAACAAAGACGCGGGCGGGATGTATTTCACCTGCTTTGAAGACGCCGACAGCGACCGCTTCGCCATCAAAACTTGCCCAACATTCTTCGCCGTATTCGACGTCGTGCGCGATCACGACGGCAGGGTTGCCATTGCGCAGTTTTGCGAGGCTTTCGGGCGGGCAGCGGACTTCGGCGATGTCGGCAAGACCTTGTTCGAGCGGGCGAAGATAGCTGTCTAGCTCTGGCTGTTTTGCCAATTCTTCGAGTTTTTCCAGAGACATACCCTCTTCGGCGGTGAAGGGGCCTGACCAGATGCGGCGCAGGTGATGGACGTGGCCGAAGCATCCGAGTGCCTCACCCAGATCACGCGCGATGGACCGCACATAACCGCCCTTGCCGCAGGTCATTTCTAGGACGACGTGGTCAGCATCGGGGCGGTCAACCATCAGCAGCTCTTCGACCCAGAGGGGACGGGCTGCGATTTCGAACTCTTCGTCATCGCGGGCCAGTTTGTACGCACGCTGACCGTCGATTTTCACAGCAGAGAATTTCGGTGGCACCTGCATGATTTCACCGAGGAAACCACCCAAGGCACCTTTGATCTCGTCATCGGTGGGACGTTGATCCGAAGTTTTGATGATCTCACCCTCTGCATCATCGGTATTCGTCGCAGCGCCGAGGGTCACGGTGAACTCATACGCTTTGAGCGCGTCCGTGATGTAGGGGATCGTTTTTGTCGCCTCTCCCAGCGCAACAGCCAAGACGCCAGTCGCTTCGGGATCGAGCGTCCCAGCGTGCCCAGCCTTTTTCGCACCAAAGGCCCAACGGACCTTATTCACGACGGCAGTCGAGGTGATCCCAGCGGGTTTATCAATCACCAGCCAGCCGGAAATATCGCGACCTTTGCGTTTGCCCATGTTTACCTCCGTCGTGTCGGGTTGCGCCCACTATCGCTCATAGGCCTAGGGGTCAACCATAGGCTAGGGGGCGACTACGCCAACTATTGGTCCCATGCGTACGCCATTTGCGGTCCGACCAAGCTGTGGTGCGTAGAGACGTGACACTCGTCCATCGAGGTAAAGCGCGTTCTTTGTCTGCAGTACGTCACGGAAGAATTCGCCCATCTCCCAAAAAGTTACTGGTCGGTTAGAAATTGCAAAATAAGCGGTTCCGTCGGCTCCGACGCCAACACCGTTCCGAAAGTTGCGGGATGTGCTTTCACGAAGAAAACGCGGGTGAAGAGCGCCATCGATGACCAACATGGGGCCAGATTGGGTGGCGTAGGTGCAGTCGGGCGCCTCGGTTTCAAAGCTTAGCGTTTCGATGACCCGGGCGCTGTTTTCGGTGATGCAGAGCACGCCATTGGGCAGCATGCCGAAGTTCCCCGGACCTGCGTTCGTTACCAGCCGCATGGTTTGGATGCTGTCCTCTATGTAGAGGCCGACGGGGCTGCGGTCTTCGTGATACATGCCCGCGTTCATCGCAAAGGACAGTGGGCCTATGTCCGCTTCGACTGCGGAAAAGCTGCCGTAGACTGCGCCGTTGTCATCGCTGTGAAACAGCCGCAGGTCTTCTGTCGCGGGATCGACCGCGCAGACGGTGAAATCACCATCGTCGGTGCAAATGACCGCCTTTGCAGGTCCGCACAGGATGCAGAGCAAGGCGATTAGCCCACGCATCAGGGTCATTCTTCTTCGTCGGAGCGGTCCAGATCGCGACGCACGTGTTCATCAGCGAACATGCGGCGCGTGTCATCCATACGGTCGAACGTCTCGTCGAGTTCGAACTTGATCTGAGGCGCGAACTTGAGCGTGATGCCGCGTGTGACCAGATGGCGGATCTCTGCCGTATTACGGCGGAGCGCCTGCAGACACAGTTCTTTATCCTTGCCGCCAAGCGGAAGGACGTAAGCTGTCGCTGTTTTCAGATCGTTGGAAACACGCACTTCGCCAACGGTGATCGACATGCGCCCGAGTTCGGGATCATGCACGTCACCACGAGCGAGCACTTCGGATAGGGAGCGACGAACAACTTCGCCAACGCGCAACTGGCGTTGGGAGGGTCCGGCACCTTCATGTGAACGGTTCTTTGCCATATTGCTCATGTAAGCCTGTTGTCGGCCCTTGCCAAGCAGGGCTTTGAGGGGCAAGCAGGGGTGCACGCAGGAATAAACGCACGCGAAGGACGCCGATATGACAGATTTACCAGGTATTGTGATCACCGGAGCTTCGGGCCGGATGGGTCAGATGCTGATCAAAACCGTGGTCGAATCGGACAAAGCGCGCCTGGTAGGTGCGATTGAGCGGGCAGGCCATGCATGGGTTGGTCAGGATGTTGGCACTGCAATGGGTGGCGCTGCGCTGGGCGTGATTGTCACGGATGATACGGCTGCCGCGTTTGCAAATGCTGATGCTGTCATTGATTTTACCGCGCCCGTTGCGACGATTTCCTTTGCCCAAGAAGCTGCGAAAGCAGGCGTTGTGCATGTGATCGGCACCACAGGTTTCGAGGATGAACATTTGGCCGAGGTTGCGGCTGCGGCCTCTAAGACGCCGATCATTCGTGCGGGGAATATGTCGTTGGGTGTGAACCTTCTGACCGTCCTCGCTAAGAAAGTCGCTGCTGCCTTGGATGACGATTTCGACATCGAGATCATCGAGGCGCATCACAACAAGAAAGTCGACGCTCCGTCAGGGACTGCACTGATGCTGGGTGAAGCTGCTGCCGAAGGGCGCGGGGTGTCGCTCAAGGACGTGCGCGATTCGGGGCGTGACGGGATTACGGGTGCGCGCAACAAAGGCGACATCGGTTTTGCGGTCGTTCGTGGCGGCGATATCGTTGGTGAACACGACGTGATGTTCGCCGCTGCCGGAGAACGGATCGTGCTGCGCCACATCGCAACGGATCGCGCTGTTTTTGCTCGCGGTGCTCTCAAGGCTGCGCTTTGGGGGCAGGGCAAACCCGCTGGCGAATATTCGATGATTGACGTTCTGGGCCTTTAATACAGGCCGATCAGAAGTCGATCGCGATTCCCTTTTTCTCCCAATCACCAAAGCGCACGGCCTCTGGGCCGTCGCGTCCGCCGAGTTCGGTGGGCAGGTCCAACGGCTTTGCAGCTTTGCGGCGTTCTTCTGCTTCGGCCAAAGCGCGGAGTGCTGCGGGCGGTAGGTCTTTTTGATCAGTCATGTGCTTTCCTTGTCCCTGTGGTTCCTCTGATATAGTCGGGGTTATCTTTTCGGCCAAGAGGACGCCATGACACAGACCGGCATTGCCCCGCGCCTAGCCGCGCATAGACTGCTAAACGCCGTGACCGAAGATGGTCGTCTATTGTCCGAAGTGACAGCACACCACTTGGCCAAGCTCGAACCCGAAGATCGCGCCCGCGCCCAGCGGTTGGTTGTCGATACGCTGCGCGGATTGGGGCGTGTGGATCGTGTTTTGAAACCCCATTTGCGGAAAATGCCGCCTTTGTCGGTGCAAAACGCGCTGCGGTTGGCGTCCTTTGAATTGCTGACAGGTGCTGCTGGTCATGGCGTTGTGAACGCATATGTCGAAATCGTTGGTAAGGATCGCAAGACGGTTGGCCTTAAGGGTCTGGTAAACGCCGTGCTGCGCAAGGTCGCTGCCGAAGGGTCGGATAACTGGGGCAAACTGCCCGTTCCGCAGTTGCCGAAATGGCTGCGCGTTCCTTTGATCGAGGCATGGGGCAATAAGGCTGTGATGGCGATGGAGCACGTGCAGATGCGTGGCGCGCCACTCGACATCACTGTTAAAACCGATCCAGAGGCTGTTGCGGCTGCATTGGGTGGCGAAGTGCTGCCAACAGGGTCCGTGCGTCTGTCTGATGGCGGGCAGGTCTCTGCCCTAGCTGGTTTTGATGCTGGCGACTGGTGGGTTCAGGACGCAGCAGCGGCGATCCCTGTCAAGGTGTTGGCCCCGAAGGCGGGGGAAACCATCCTCGACCTTTGCGCGGCCCCCGGTGGTAAGACGATGCAATTGGCTGCAGCTGGCGCTGAGGTCACGGCGCTGGACGTATCGGAAGCGCGGATGGCACGGGTGCAGGAAAACCTGACTCGCACAGGTCTGACGGCCAAGATTGTTGTCGCGGATGCCTTTGCGTTTGATGAAGGCGGGTTTGATGCGGTGCTGCTTGACGCGCCGTGTTCTGCGACGGGCACAATTCGTCGGCACCCTGACCTGCCTTATGCGAAAAACGGGAGCGAGTTTGGGGCTCTGATCGACCAACAGGTTGGTCTGATCGATCACGCGTTGTCGCTGGTGAAACCGGGTGGACGATTGGTTTACTGCACCTGCAGCCTTTTGCCAGACGAGGGCGAAGTTCAGATCGAAGAGCTGCTCGAGCGTCATCCTGACCTGACCATCGACCGTGATGCGCTGTTGATCGAGGGTGTGGACCCCGAATGGATCACCGAAGAAGGCGGTCTGCGTCTGCGTCCAGACTACTGGGCGGACAAGGGCGGTATGGACGGATTTTACCTTGCAGTTGTGCGAAAGCCTGCGTGACACACGTTGCTTTGGCAGCTAACATCCGCGACAAAACAATGACGCGGACACCGCAGACCGAGGCAGACCTGATTTGGCCCAACCAACGACACGGCGTGGGAAATATACCCATTTCATGAACCGCTTTCAGGCGCGGTTGGCTGGCCGTAAGCGGTTGCCAACGGGTTTCGTGTCGCAGCCAGAACCGCAGTCGATTGGTTTATTCGCCAAAGGCCGCCAGCTTTGCGCTGGGAACTTCTTGTTTGCGGGTCAGTTGGTCGAAGCACCCGATACGTCTATTTGGGATATCGCCACCGAAGAGTCGCCGATTGCGCCGTTGTTGCATGGCTGTGCGTGGTTAGATGATCTTGCTGCGGTTGGGGATCACAAGGCCCGCACAAAAGCGCAAGATTGGGTGTTTGAATGGATCGACCGTTACGGGCGAGGTCGCGGGCCAGGTTGGACGCCTGACCTCACCGGGCGGCGTCTGATCCGGTGGATCAACCACGGCTTTTTCATCATGCGGTCGCGGGAAAAGGTCGATATCGACAAATACCTGACGAGCCTTGCACGGCAGACGTTGTTCCTTTCGCGGCGTTGGAAATCCACGCTGCCTGGTTTGCCTCGGTTCGAAGCGCTGTCTGGCATGATATACGCGGGTCTTTCTCTCGAAGGAATGTCGTCGCATGTTGCCCCCGCCTTGGCAGCGTTGTCGCGGGACTGTCGGGATCAGATCGACGTTGAGGGCGGTGTTCCGACACGCAATCCCGAGGAGCTTTTGGATGTTCTGACGCTTTTGTGTTGGGTCGTTCAGGCTCTTGAGGAAAGTGAACGTCCCGTTCCTGAAACCATCACCGCCGCGATTAATCGGATTGCACCAACCCTACGTGCGATGCGTCATGCGGACGGTGGGTTGGCACGGTTCCATGGTGGGGGACGAGGCATCGATGGGCGGCTCGACTATGCGCTGGGCGCGTCGGGGAATAAGGACCTGCCCGATCACAGCCGACATATGGGGTATGGCCGACTGGCGGCTGGGCGCACAACGGTTGTGATTGATGCGGCCCCGCCTCCTACAGGTCAGGCGAGTTATGATGCACATGCGTCGACCTGCGCGTTTGAGCTGACCTCTGGGCGTCGCCCTGTTGTGGTGTCCTGTGGGTCTGGCCGAAATTTTGGCATGGATTGGCGGCGGTTTGGTCGTGCAACGGCCAGCCATTCGACTTTGTCGCTGGCTGGGTATTCCTCGTCCCGTCTGGGTGCGCCAAGCCGATTGAACGGCATCCGTCATGAGCTGTTGGTGGATACACCCGACCTTGTTCCTGCCGAATATTCGACGACGCAGTTCGGCACACGCTACGAAGTCGCTCACAACGGCTACCAGATGACCCATGGTTTGACCCATGCGCGGACGCTGGATTTGTCGGTCGAAGGGCGGGATCTATCGGGCGAAGACCTGCTGACCACGCTGAGTGACGCCGACAAACTGCGGTTTGACCGCGCGATGGAGCGTGATGCGGGGGGGATTCCCTTTGGCCTGCGGTTCCACCTGCATCCCGAGGTCGAGGCCTCCTTGGATATGGGGGGCACGGCTGTGTCGCTGACGCTCAAGAGTGGCGAGATTTGGGTGTTTCGGCACGATGGATCGGCTGAAATGCGGCTTGAACCGTCAGTTTTCCTAGAAAATGGCCGACTAAAGCCCCGTGCGACACAACAAGTGGTTTTATCTGGGCGCGCGATGTCCTATGCGACGCGCGTTCGCTGGACTCTGGCAAAGGCGCACGAGACACCAAATGCGGTGCGTGATTATGCCATGGACGATCCGGCAGGGCTGGAAAACGACTGAACCGGAGAAAACGATGACCGACCTTTACCCCGTGCGCCGTGCGCTGCTTTCTGTATCCGATAAAACCGGATTGATCGAACTGGGGCAGGCGCTTGCTGCTCGTGGTGTCGAGTTGTTGTCGACTGGTGGGTCGGCGAAAACCCTGCGTGATGCTGGTCTGACGGTCAAAGACGTCGCCGACATCACAGGTTTCCCCGAGATGATGGATGGTCGTGTAAAGACCCTGCACCCGAATGTGCATGGCGGCCTTCTCGCCCTGCGCGACAATGCGGATCACGTCAAAGCGATGGAAGAGCACAACATTGGCGGTATCGATCTGTTGGTCGTGAACCTCTACCCTTTCGAAGCTGCTCTGGCCCGTGGCGCGGACTACGAAGAGATGATCGAGAACATCGATATCGGTGGCCCTGCGATGATCCGTGCCTCTGCGAAGAACCACGGTTTTGTTGCGACGGTTGTGGACGTTGAGGATTACGCTGCCCTGTTGGCTGAACTGGACGCAAACGACGGTCAAACCTCTTATGCGTTCCGCCAGCGGTTGGCGCAGATCGCTTATGCGCGGACTGGCGCCTATGACGCTGCCGTATCGAACTGGATGGCCAAAGCAATCGGCGAGGACGCGCCGCGCCGTCGCGTTGTTGCTGGCGAAATCAAACAAACTCTGCGCTACGGCGAAAACCCGCACCAGAACGCTGCATTCTACGTCGACGGTACGGCACGCCACGGTGTTGCGACTGCAGTTCAGCATCAGGGCAAAGAGCTGTCCTATAACAACATCAACGACACCGACGCGGCCTATGAACTTGTTGCTGAGTTCGATCCGGCCAAGGCTGCTGCCGTTGCGATCATCAAGCACGCAAACCCTTGTGGCGTTGCCCAAGGCGCGACCCTGATCGAAGCTTATCAAAAAGCATTCGATTGCGACCGCACCTCGGCGTTTGGTGGCATTGTTGCGCTGAACCAACCGCTCGACGCTGAAACCGCGCAAGCGATCACCGAAATCTTTACCGAAGTCGTCATTGCGCCAGGTGCATCGGACGAAGCGAAAGCGATCTTTGCGGCTAAGAAAAACCTGCGCCTCCTGACCACCGAAGGTTTGCCCAATGTCCTCGACGCATCGTTCACCGTGCGTCAGGTCGCTGGAGGTATGCTGGTGCAGGACAAAGACGCGGGCTTTATCGGTATGGACGACCTGAAGGTTGTCACGAAAAAGGCACCGACTGACGAACAAATGGCGGACCTTTTGTTCGCGTGGAAAGTCGGCAAGCACGTTAAGTCCAACGCAATTGTTTACGTCAAAGATGGCGCAACGGTTGGCGTTGGTGCGGGCCAGATGAGCCGCGTCGACTCTGCCCTGATCGCGGCCAAGAAAGCTGAACGTATGGCGGATGTTCTGGGCCTTCCTGCGCCACTGACCATCGGTTCTGCTGTTGCCTCTGACGCGTTCTTCCCGTTCCCTGACGGTCTGATGGAAGCCGCTGCTGCTGGCGCGACCTGCGTGATCCAGCCAGGTGGTTCGATGCGCGATGATGAAGTGATCGCAGCCGCAGACGAGGCGGGCCTCGCGATGGTCTTCACCGGCATGCGACACTTCCGTCACTGATGACTGGGCGCGCAAAACGTAATGGATTCCGGCTCGTTTTTTGGGCCGGATTCTGGACCTTCCTTTTGGATCAGATCACCAAGTTTTTGGTGGTTCACGTTCTGGGCCTGCGTGTGCTCGAACGGATCGAGGTTTTGCCGCCGTTCATCGAATTCCGGATGGCGTGGAATCCTGGCGTGAATTTCGGACTTTTTGCAGGGTTGGATATGCGCTGGGCGTTGATTGCGCTGGCGATTGGTATCTCGGGCTTTGTCCTTTGGTGGCTAAAGCGTGAAGGCGGCAATCGCTGGACGTATCTATCGGCGGGACTGTTGATCGGCGGTGCGATTGGCAACGTCGTCGATCGGGTTCTCTACGGTGCGGTGGCAGATTTCTTGAATATGTCCTGCTGTGGCTTTGAAAATCCCTATGCGTTTAACGTTGCAGATATCGCGATTTTTGTAGGTGCGTTTGGGCTTGTGATCTTTACTGGAGAGCGGAAGCCCGCCAAATCGCAGAAATAGACCCCGTGACGAGCGCCTCATCCTGCGCTAAACACAAGGCGAAATCCGGAGGGTATCAAATGCGTGGATTACTACTGGCCCTATGTGCGGCGCTGACGTTGTCGGCCTGTGGCGGCGGTGAACGCACCCTGCACCGGACCAGTCTGACGGATGGATCGCCTGATGAATTCGGCGTTCAACCCACGCGCACCTTGGAACTTCCACAGTCGATGAACCTGTTGCCCACCCCGACTCCTGGCGGCGTGAACCTTGCGGATGCAAACCCTCAAGCGGATGCCATCGCGGTTCTGGGTGGCTCTGTGACAGGTGGTGTCGGCGGTGATGCAGCACTTATGGCGCAAGTGTCCCGTTTCGGTGTTGATCCGTCGATCCGTTCTGTTTTGGCGGCTGAGGATGCTGCGTTCCGCAAGCGTCGCACCAATTTGTCGCTGTTCCGCATCTTCAATCGCGATCGCTATTTCCAAGCGTATCGTGGTCAATCTCTGGATGCCTATGCACAGCTAGAACGGTTCCGCTCTTTGGGCGCTGCGGTGCCGTCTGCACCTCCAGCTAACTGACGGTAACAACTGCGTTTCCATGTCTTGCGGTGGCCGCCCTGTGGGGTAGGTTCTATGCGACCCTGTTGGAGGATGCGTATGTTCCGAACTTTGTTTGCTGCCCTGTCCCTTTTGGCTATGCCTGCCATCGCCGAAGAGGTGACGACCTTTACCCTCGATAACGGGATGGATGTGGTGGTCATCGAAGACCATCGTGCCCCTGTTGTTGTGCATATGGTTTGGTATCGGCGGGGCTCTGCGGACGAACCGTTGGGGCAATCGGGCGTCGCGCATTTCTTGGAACACCTGCTGTTTAAGGCGACCGACAACATGGCGTCGGGTGAATTGTCCGAGGTCGTCGCGGCGAATGGTGGGTCGGACAACGCGTTCACGAGTTATGATTATACCGCATATTATCAACGGGTTGCGGCGGATCGATTGCCGTTGATGATGCAGATGGAAGCCGACAGGATGGTTAATCTACGGCTGACGCCAGCGGACATTGCCACTGAACGCGACGTGATCCTCGAAGAACGAAATATGCGGGTCGAGAACAACCCGTCCGCCTTGGCACGTGAACAGATGATGGCAGCGCAGTATTTGAACCATCGATACGGTGTTCCTGTGATCGGTTGGAAGCACGAGATGGAGAGCCTCGAGCTAGAGGACGCGCTTTCGTTTTACGACCTCTACTACAGCCCCAATAACGCCGTACTAGTCGTCGCTGGTGATGTTGATCCTGCCGAGGTGCGATCGCTTGCCGATCAATATTACGGTGTCATCCCGCCCGAGGAAAACCTGCCCGAACGGCTACGTGCCGAAGAACCACCGCAGACCGCTACCCGTCGATTAACCTTTGTCGATCCGCGTGTGTCGCAACCCTATTTGGCACGCAGTTATCTGGCCCCTGAACGGGATAGTGGTGATCAACAGAAAGCCGCAGCGCTCGTCTATTTGGCAGAAATGCTGGGTGGTTCACCGTTTTCGTCTGCTCTTGGAGTGGCGCTCCAATTTGATACGCAGCTCGCTGTTTATACTGGTGCTGGATACGATGCCGATAAATTGGATGATACCACATTTTCGCTGAGCGTGGCTCCAGCTGAGGGCGTCGCTCTATCCGAAGTAGAGGCTGCAATGGATGCTGCGATCGCAGAGTTTTTTGCCTCGGCGATTGACGCGGCTCGGCTTGAAAGCATACGCACCCAACTTCGCGCGGGGCAGATTTACGCACGTGATAACGTTGAAGGACTGGCTAATCGATACGGCGCCGCACTGTCCCAAGGGTTAACCGTTCAAGACGTTCAGGATTGGCCAGCCGTACTAGAGGCCGTAACCGCCGATGACATCAAAGCGGTCGCAGCAGAGGTATTGGACACCAAGAGGTCCGTCACAATGTGGGTTGCGGCTAGCGAAGGAGACCTGAAATGATCCGCTTTATCGCTGCTTTTGTAGTCGGTTTCATTGCTATTGCCGCCCGTGCTGACGTTGCCATTCAGGAACTCACAACGCCATCGGGTATCAATGTTTGGCTCGTAGAAGAGCATTCTATTCCCTTTGTGGCGCTTGAGGTGAACTTTGTCGGCGGCACGGCCTTGGATGAGGCTGGAAAGCGTGGCGCGACAAACCTGATGATGGCCCTGATCGAAGAAGGTTCGGGCGACATGACTGCCCAGCAGTTTCAAGCGGCGCGGGAGGCATTGGCCGCAACCTACGAATTTGATTCTTACGACGACGGCGTGACGATTTCGGCTAAGTTCCTAACTGAAAATCGTGATCAGGCGGTCGCACTTTTGGCTCAGGCGATCAATCAGCCGCGGTTCGATCAAGACGCCATAGATCGTGTGCGGGGACAGGTTTTGGCCAATATCGCGTCCAGTGCTAAGAACCCAAATCGGATCGCTGGAGAGGCATTCTACAGCGCTGCGTTTGGCGATCATCCTTATGGCTCGGACGACAGCGGAACTGTTGAGACGGTCAATGCGTTGACCCAAGACGACATGTTCACAGCCCACCGGAATGCGTTGGTACGGTCGCGTGCTTATGTGTCTGTCGTTGGCGATATTGATGCAGAGGCCGTTGGTCCAATAGTTGATCAGCTTTTGGCTGGGTTGCCAGAAGATGGCCCTGCGTTGCCAGATCACGTCGACTTTGGCCTCAAGGGTGGGGTGACGGTGGTGCCGTTTGATATCCCGCAATCTGTTGCTCTATTTGGTCAGGCGGGTCTAAAGCGCGATGATGAGGATTTCTTTGCCGCCTATATCCTGAACACCATTCTAGGTGGGAACGGCCCCCAGTCGATCCTGATGGAAGAGGTGCGCGAAAAGCGCGGGCTGACCTACGGGATTTATTCCTATTTGGTTCCCAAAGATCACGCCGAAATGTGGTTAGGCTCAGTTGCGTCAGCGAATGATCGGATGGCCGAAACGTTAGATGTCGTCATGGATCAGTGGGCGCGCGTTGCGACCGTGGGTGTCTCTCAAGAAGAGCTCGATGCCGCAAAGACCTACCTGACGGGGGAGTATCCGCTTCGTTTTGACAGCAATCAAGCGATCGCGGGAATTATGGTTGGGATGCAGGTTGAGGGGCTTCCGGTCGATTATGTGATCCATCGGAATGACTATATTAACGCGGTGACCTTGGAGGATGTGAACCGCGTGGCGCGTGAAATTCTCGACCCCGAAGCCCTGCATTTCGTGGTCGTCGGTCAGCCTGTCGGGTTGGAAACGACAGAGTAATGTTCACGAAATACCCCTGTTAGAATCGTGTGAGGCCGTGCTAAACCTTGTGGCATGGCCTTACCTGACCCCAATATAACCGAAACCCGTCCGCATATTCGACAATTGGACGATGCCGCGATTAATAGGATCGCGGCGGGTGAGGTGGTCGAACGCCCAGCCTCTGCCGTCAAAGAACTGGTCGAGAACTCTATCGATGCGGGATCGCGTCGGATCGAGGTCGTGATTGCTGATGGTGGCAAGACGCTGATCCGTGTGACGGACGATGGCTGGGGTATTCCATCGGATGAATTGCCTTTGGCCCTGTCGCGTCATGCGACCTCGAAAATAGACGGCTCGGATCTGCTGAACATCAACTCTTTTGGGTTTCGCGGCGAGGCGCTGCCGTCGTTGGGTGCGGTTGGTCGTTTGTCGATCACCTCTCGCGTTGCGGGGGCCGAGGCCGCGACGATTACGGTCGCGGGTGGGCGGATTGAGGCGGTCAAACCCGCCGCGCTGTCGGCGGGCACCGTCGTCGAGCTGCGGGATTTGTTCTATGCGACCCCTGCGCGACTGAAATTCCTGCGGACCGATCGGGCAGAAATGCAGGCGATCACGGATGTAGTGAAACGTCTGGCGATGGCTGAACCCTATGTGAGCTTTTCGCTGATTGATGCGTCGAATGGGGATCGTCGCGAAGTGTTCCGTGCGGATTCTGAACAAGGCGAGATGTTCGATGCGCTGAACGGTCGTCTTGCAGCGGTGCTGGGCCGTGAATTTGCCGACAACGCATTGCCGATTGATGCAGAGCGGGATGGGTTTCACCTGACGGGCTATGCGGCGTTGCCGACCTATTCTCGTGGCTCTGCCGTCGCGCAGTTTCTGTTTGTGAATGGTCGCCCTGTTCGGGACAAGCTTTTGGTGGGCGCTCTGCGTGGTGCCTACATGGATTTCTTGAGCCGTGATCGACATCCTGCGGCGGCACTGTTCGTCGATTGTGATCCGACGCTGGTCGATGTGAACGTCCATCCCGCAAAGTCCGAGGTGCGTTTTCGTGAACCCGGCATTGTTCGGGGATTGATCGTGTCTGGGCTGCGCCACGCACTTGCAAATGCAGGGCATAGGGCATCGACGACTGTGGCTGCGGATACGCTAGGTGCGATGCGTCCCGAAGCGCCGCAGAGGCCGATGTATCAGATGGACCGACCGTCCTACGGGGCGCGTGCGATGACCTATCAGATGCAAGCCCCTGCACCGCAGACGATGGGATTCGCCGAAATGGCGGCACCCTCGGCTCGGTTCGAAGAGGTGACTGAGGACGAGGTGAAACCGCTCGAGTCATTGCCTCTGGGTGCGGCGCGGGCGCAGGTTCATGAGAACTACATCATCGCGCAGACCGAAACGGGCATGGTTATCGTGGACCAGCACGCAGCCCACGAACGGCTTGTCTATGAAAAGCTGAAACGACAGATGGCGGAAAACGGTGTTGCGGCGCAGGCGCTCCTGATCCCAGAGATCGTAGAGATGTCGTCGGGCGATGCAGCGCGATTGCTGGAGATTGCTGACGACTTGGCTCGGCTTGGCCTCACGCTGGAACCATTTGGTGGTGGTGCGATTTGTGTGCGCGAAACGCCTGCGATTTTGGGCGAGGTGAACGCGAAAGCCATGTTGATGGATATCTTGGATGAGCTTGCCGATTTGGGCGATAGCCAAGCGGTTCAAGCCAAGATCGAGGCCATTCTATCGCGTGTCGCCTGCCATGGGTCGATCCGATCTGGTCGCCGTATGCGGGCGGAAGAGATGAATGCGCTTTTGCGTGAGATGGAGGCGACGCCTCATTCTGGTCAGTGCAACCACGGTCGCCCGACCTATGTGGAATTGCGACTGACCGATATTGAACGTTTGTTTGGACGGACCTAATGACGATTGACCTGAATGATCCTCTGACCTTGATCGCAATTGTGGGGGGCGCGTTTGCGCTGGTCCTTGTGATCTTGTTGATCATGGTTGTGAAGCGTGCGGGGCAATCGACGCAGATGGCGCAGATCGTGGCGAGCCAGATGGGTGGCGTGACGCAGCGCGTACAGATGTTGTCGGACGGTCAGCAGCAGTTGTTTGGCGGCCTGACATCGGTGACCGAGGCGCAAGCGCAGTCGCAGGCTAATATGCTCAAGCTGATGGAGCAGCGGTTGCAGAACGTGACCGAGATGATGAACCGCAATTTGACGACCAGTGCCAAAACCACAGCGGCCTCGCTTGGTGAACTACAGCAGCGGTTAAAGACCATCGACAAGGCCCAAGAGAACATCACCAAACTGTCGGGCGATGTACTGAGCCTTCAGGACATTCTGTCGAACAAACAGACCCGTGGCGCGTTCGGAGAAATCCAGTTGCATGACATCGTCTCAAAGGCTTTGCCGTCGGATAGCTACAGCCTCCAGCACACTCTATCCAACGGCAAACGCGCCGACTGTTTGATTCACCTCCCGAACCCTCCGGGGCCGATTGTGATCGACAGTAAGTTCCCATTGGAGGCCTATGAGGCTCTTCGTCGTGCGAAGTCGGATTATGAGCTGAACGACGCTGCGCGTTTGATGCGGACGGCGGTGCGGACGCACATTAAGGCGATCAGTGAGAAGTATATCATTGAGGGTGAAACGGCGGACGGCGCGTTAATGTTCCTGCCGTCCGAGGCCGTTTATGCCGAACTCCACGCCAACTTTAGTGAGTTGGTGCGCGAGGGGTTCAATGCGCGGGTTTGGATCGTCTCCCCGACGACCTGCATGGCGACCCTCAACACGATGCGCGCGATTTTGAAGGATGCGCGGATGCGTGAACAGGCTGGGGCCATTCGCAAGGAATTGGCCCTGTTGTATACGGACGTTGATCGTCTGGGCACGCGAGTTGAAAACCTCGACCGACATTTCGGGATGGCGGCTAAGGATATCGCAGAGATCAAAATCAGTGCGGATAAGGCGGGGCGCCGTGCGCAACGTCTCGATAACTTTGATTTCGAAGAATTGGCACCCGACGCTGATCCCGCCGTGGTGCCGCTGTCCGTGCCTAAATCCTAACGAACCGCTGCGCGATCCGCGGCAGGAACGAATTGAACTTTAGCGGTGCATCGGTCGCGGCGAGGCAAATGCACGCTTCGCCTTCTTCTGCGATTGGCGTGTGGTTCAAGTCCTCGTTGGCGACTTCAACATCACCTACGCCAAAACGATCAGACTCATCTTTAAACGCGCCCTGCAGGACCAGCGTCAGTTCTAGGCCGCGATGCCCATGATCGGGCACGGCGACACCGCCTGGAATATGCAGCAGGCGCACAGTCGCACCACCGTCAGACGCTAGGATCATTTGACGGACGCCGCCGCCAACGGGCCGCCAGCGCACGTCGTCTTTGTCACCGCCAACGTAGTCTTGGAGCGGGGCAGGGAAGATACCCTTGGCGTAGCGTTTCTGCGGGGCTTCGGGCGTGTTTGCGATCAGCGCCATCGTCGCGGCGAAGGAGTCGTTCGACATTGATACCGCACCAGCGGACATCATGACCTCGCCACCCACGGCTTCGAATTCACCGAGCCGAGAACGGCACTCATCACAGAGCGACACATGGGTTGCGACCACGAGGCTGAAGGCTTCGGGAAGGGTGCCAGCGGCGTAGCCCATCAGAAGCTGGTCGGTTAGGTGATGCTTAATTTCAGCCATGTCTTACCTCATCGTGTGGCGCAAGCGGTCCAGCGCCAATCGGATACGGGATTTGATCGTGCCAAGCGGCAGTCCGGTCTGTTCCGCTATCTCAGAATGGCTGAGATCGCCGAAATAGGCCTTTTGGATCAACTCTCGTTGCTTCTCAGGCAGGGCTGCTATCGCCTCACCTAGTTTGTTGGTTTCTTCCTGAAGGACGAGCACCTCTTCCTGATCGGGTTCGGCGTCTGGTCCCCAAGGGAGATCTTCTGGTTCGGGGCGTCGGGCGCGCCGGATCATGTCGATCTGGCGGTTCCGCGCGATGGTAAAAATCCATGTCGCAACACTCGCCCGTGCTGGGTCGAACAACGCGGCTTTGCGCCAGATGGTGGCCATGACCTCTTGGGCGCATTCCTCTGCGACGTCCGCTGACGCGCCTGACCGCATCAGAAACCCTTTAACCCGCGGCGCGAAATGCGCGAACAAGCGCGCAAACGCTGCCTGATCCTGCGTATCGCGGACCGCGTAAATCTCGTCGAGCCATTCGGCCCGAGCGGGGGTCTTCTGTTCGGTCACGCGCGACGTTTCCTTTGGTTTCGATCCAACTGTCTTGGACCAACCATAGCTGTACGGCTGGACAGGTCTATCTGAATCGAGTGTTTGGGTCTGCGTGAACATAAAGATGCTACGTCGCAAAGCGCGTTCTGGATCACCTCGCGAAAGAGTTTCATCCAAAAACCTGTTTGGACCGTAACACCAATAACCAAGTTCGGAGATATCGATGCCATTTGAAAGCCTAACACCCGCCCCAAGAACTATCGCAGTCATCGGCGGGGGTATTTCCGGCATGGGTGCAGCCTATAACCTCGCTCAACATCATCGCGTCGTATTGTTCGAGGCAGAGGCATCAATCGGCGGGCACGCACGCACTCGTCCAGCTGGTCGTGACGGCGCTGATCTCGTGGATACGGGGTTTATCGTTTTCAATTACGCGAATTATCCGCATCTGACGGCATTGTTCGATGAACTGGACGTGCCCGTAGTTAAGTCCGACATGAGTTTTGGTGCGTCAATTGACGGCGGGCGATTTGAATACGGGCTAAAAAATCTGTCGGCGATTTTTGCGCAGAAGAAAAACGCGCTGAACCCGCGTTACCTTCGCATGATCAGTGACATTTTCAAGTTCAACAGCCGCGCCTTGAGCATTGCGAAGTCTGACCAGACAATGACTGTCGGCGGAATGCTCGACAAACTCTGCGTCGGGTCGTGGTTTGCGGAACGGTATATCCTGCCACTGTCGGGCGCCATTTGGTCAACACCCGTCGAGAAAATCATGGAATTCCCTGCCTACGCCATGATGCAGTTCTTCGAAAATCACGCGTTGCTTAGCCATACAGGTCAGCATCAATGGTACACGGTTGAGGGCGGGTCGCGGTCGTATGTGACTCGGCTCGAGGCGCAAATGCGTGCGCGTGGCGTTGAGATCCGTACTGGAGCCTATGTCGATGCGGTGCGTCGAACGGTGGGTGGTGTCGAGGTGAAGTTGTTCGGCGCAGATTGGGAGGCCTTCGACGACGTTGTCTTTGCGACCCACTCCGACGATAGCCTGCGCATGTTGGCCGATCCGCGTGCCCACGAAACGGCAGCGCTTTCGAAAATGGCGTATCAGCCGAACCGCGTTGTTCTGCACTCCGATGCATCCATCATGCCGCGACATAAATCGGTTTGGTCGTCGTGGAACTACACCGAAGTTACTGGCCGCACAGATGAGCCGATTGATTTGACCTATTGGATGAACTCGCTGCAATCGTGGTTAACGGGCGACGACTATTTTGTGACGCTCAATTCGAACCGAACGATCCGCGAAGATTTGATCTGGGACGAGGTGACACTGCGCCACCCTGTTTATGACCTTGGCGCGCTGGAAGCCCAGAAAGAGGTCGCAGCATTTAACGGCACCGATAACACATGGTTCTGTGGCGCTTGGATGAAAAACGGTTTCCACGAGGATGGTCTCTCCAGCGCTTTGGACGTCGTCGCGGGTATCAATACAGCAACCAACGTTCGAGTGGCGGCGGAATGATCCCTGTAGACTACATCGAAGGGCAGACCTTTCATGGGCGGCGGGGCGCGATCCGAAACGCATTTCGCTACTCCATCGACTATGTGCTGCTGGACATGGATGTCGAGGTGAGTGCGCCGTGGGGCTTTGCTCGAAATTCAGCGCGGCCTTGGTCCGTGCGTGATGTAGACCATGGGGGGGCGCCCAAGCAGGGGCAGGGTGTTGCATGGGTACGCAGCGTTCTGGATGCGCACGGGATCGGACAGATGGGCCGTATCCAGCTTCTGACCCAACCGCGCGCGTTGGGCTACGTCTTTAATCCTGTCAGTTTTTGGCTCTGCCATGATCGTGATGGTGTTCTGCGTGTCGTGATCGCCGAGGTGAACAACACCTTCGGTGATCGGCATTCGTATCTGTGTCACCACGATGACCTTGCGCCGCTAAATCGAAATGGTTGGGTCACAGCGCAGAAGATATTCCATGTGTCACCGTTCCAGACGATTTCGGGCGGCTACAGGTTCCGGTTCGATATCACCCGCAGCGCCGTCGATATCGTCATTGAATTTGGAGACGGTGCTGACGGTGGAGTTGTCGCGACCCTAAGCGGCCCTCGCCGTTCGCTGCGAAATCGGGACATCGCGAAGGCTTATCTTCGTCGTCCATTGGGGTCGTTGCGTGTGATGGGGCTCATCCTTTGGCAGGCGATGAAGCTTCGAAGCAAAGGTGCCAAATATCGTGATCGCCCCGTTCCACCCGTTCAAGACGTCAGCCGTTAGGAGGTAGATTATGGTTCAGTTTTTTCTAGGCATCTGCGTCGCCTTTGCCGTTGTTCTACTGATCAGTGCGCGGTTCGGGTTTGCAGCGCAGAAGGTTGAGGATTATCCCTCGGGCCGTCCGATCGACATACGTACAGATTTGAACGGAAAGATGCTGTGCAGTGGTGTGATTTATGGTCCGTTTGGGCGTGTTGCATCACGGTTTTTTGGTCAGTTCAATGCATCATGGGACGGAAATTCCGGCGAAATGACAGAGGAATTCCAGTATGATAGCGGCGCTACGCAGCTTCGCCATTGGGACCTGAAGGTTGCGGAAGATGGCACCATCACTGCGACTGCTCCCGACGTGATTGGCACGGCGACGGGTCGTCAGGGGGGCTCTGCTATCGTGCTGAACTACAAGATCAAACTGACCGAGGATGCGGGGGGGCATGTCCTGTCTGTGACAGATTGGATGTATACATCGCCCTCAGGTGAGCTGGTGAACAGGTCGCAATTTCGAAAGTTCGGTATCAAGGTCGGAGAACTCATCGCGACGATGCGTCGGGTGTAAAGATGCGGGACTGGGCTGGCAAAACCTATTGGCTGATCGGCGCAAGCGAAGGACTGGGGCGGGCACTCGCGGAAATTATGTCCGATGCCGGTGCGGAATTGATCCTGTCGGCGCGCTCAGAAGAGCGACTTCAGGACGTATCGGGTGGCCTGTCATGGCCTGCGCGGATAGTGCCAGTCGATGTGTCTGACACCGAAAACGTTCGCGCCGCTGCAGCCTCAGTCGGTCCAGTTGACGGCGTGGTGTTCCTCGCGGGCGTCTACTGGCCGATGGCCGCGACCGAATGGAACGCGGATGATGCGGAAACCATGGTTGACGTGAACCTCATGGGGGCGATGCGCGTTTTGGGCGCGACCGTGCCCGACATGGTGCAGCGTAATGCGGGCCACATTGTTCTTACTGGATCTCTATCTGGGTTTCGTGGCTTGCCAGGCGCGATTGGCTATTCGGCCTCAAAGGCTGGAATTATGTCGTTGGCCGAAACTATGAAGTCCGACCTCAAGCGAACTGGGATAGAAGTTCAGGTGGTGAACCCAGGCTTTATTCGTACCCGACTGACCGACAAGAACACGTTCAACATGCCGTTCATCATGTCGCCCGAAGACGCGGCGCGCGTGATGTTCGACCATATGAATAGCCGGAAGTTCAAACGCAGCTTTCCGACATTGTTTTCGTGGTTTTTCCGAGCGTCACAGCTGATGCCTGATTGGCTTTATTTCCGAATATTCTGATTTGCGACAGATCAAAGCCACGGTCGGCTAATCGGCACAAAGTTACTGCTATCCATGCGAACGGGAGGCAGCAATGCACATTACATCTGACAAAGTCGCCGAGGTGATCATCCTTGCGCGTGAACTTGATCGAGGCGAGGCCGAGTTTGACGGCTTTGTCGGTCGTCTGAACGAGGAAGAGCAAGCGGCGCTTGTGGCGATCTTCTGGGTCGGCCGCGGCAGCTTTGAACCCGAAGAATATGCCGAAGCCTATAAGACCGCCATTTCCGAGGCCAGCGCACCAACCGAAGATTACCTTAAAGGGTCGCCACACCTCGCCGACCACTTGGAAAGTGGGCTAGAGGCATTGGGAATCGACAGTTCGGACGCCGAAGACGATCTCTATCGCGGTGGCTGATCGTTAGTTTCCAGCGTTTTGTAAATCGCGCAGAATCAGGTCGATGAGCGACTTGGCTTGTTCGTCCGACATCACGGGGCCAGCGGGTTCGCCGCTGGGCGCGGTCATTGGCAACGGGAGCGGGATCATCCCATCCAACACGCGGCTCATGGTTTCGTGCCAAACCTCTGCGGGTAGACCGCCACCCGTTACGCCAGACAGTGGCGTATTGTTGTCATACCCCATCCACACACCAGTCACGTAGTCAGCCGTAAAGCCAATGAACCACGCATCGCGTGCGCCTTGGGTCGTGCCGGATTTACCAGCAATCTGCCAGCCGTCGATTTTCGCCCGCTGACCAGTGCCTTGTTCGATAACCTGATGCATCATCCACGTCAGTTGCGCGGCGCTTTCGTCGCGAATGACGCGTTCGCCAATGCCGCCGCCAGCGCCCATGAGGGGCACAGAGGGATTGCGGCGTAGGCTTAGTTCGACGAGGCCATAGGGCGCGACCGAAGAGCCGCCGTTCAAGATGCCCGCGTAGGCCCCGGTCATTTCGACCAGCGTTGATTCTGACACGCCGAGCGCGAGGGCCGGACCGTCGGCAAGGTCAGAGCCAATGCCGAACCCAGTAGCCACGCTTTGCACGGCATCACGGCCAACACTTTCTGAAAGAAGGATCGCAGGGATGTTTCGGCTTTCATAAAGCGCTTGGGTCAGCGTGATCGGACCTTTGAACTCACGATCATAGTTTTGCGGACACCATTCGCCAGACCCCACGATATTCATGCACAGCGGATCGTCGTTAATGATCTCCATCGGATTGTGGCCGAGTTCGAGGGCGGCCGCATAGACGAAGGGTTTGAACAGAGACCCCGTTTGACGCAGGGCCTGTGTCGCACGGTTGAACGCACCGCCCGATGTTGTTTGGCGACCGCCGACCATTGCGCGGACCGCACCGTCAGATGACATCACGACGATTGCGGCTTGGGCCTCAGAGCCTTCGCGGACTTTGTTTTCGAATACCCAATCTAGCGCGCCTTCGGCGGCCCGCTGGATGCGCGGATCAAACGTCGTTTTAATGATGACGTCTTCGGTGGTGTCATCGGTGAAATAGGATGGACCTGTGTCCATCACCCAGTCCGCATAATAGCCACCTTGCCGCGCATGGGCGTTCTCAGCCAGCTGCGCCGGATTGGCGAGTGCGTCTTGGGCTTGCGCCTCGGTGATGTAGCCCTGATCGGCCATGAGGCGCACAACGACGCTTGCGCGATCCCAGCTCCGTTGAAGATTGGACGTTGGCGCATAGGACGATGGCGCTTTGAGCAGGCCAGCAAGGAGAGCCGCTTGGGCCGGGCTTACTTGCGCCGACGAAATGCTGAAATACCGTTGGCTCGCGGCCTCAAAGCCACGAGTGCCCGCGCCCAGATATGCGCGGTTGAGGTAGATCGTGAGGATTTCGTCCTTGGTATAGCGGACTTCCATCGCCATCGCGTAGATCGCTTCGGTGACTTTGCGCCAAAGGGTGGAACGACGGCAGTCGGCTTCATATGCAGCTTCATTCGCCCATTTCGCGGAATCGAACGGTTGGCCTTGGCACAACAGTTTGGCGGTCTGCTGGGTGATCGTAGAACCACCCGACCCCGAGAGTGCACCATTGCCGTCCTGAAGGTTGGAGCGGATCGCGCCCGCAATACCGCGAGGAGAGATGCCAAAGTGGCTGTAAAACCGTTTGTCTTCGGTAGCGACGACGGCGTTGCGAAGGTTCGGGGAAACCGAGTCAGCGGTGATCGCGCCTGCGAATTGATCGCCGCGCCATGCGAACTGTTGGCCGTTCACGTCGAGCATGGTGACGGAGCCCCGCGCGCGGCCATCGATCAAGGACTCGGCGCTAGGCAATTTGGAAGAGGTATAAAGGACAGCGATTGCGATGATCAGGCTGACGATCGCAGTGCCGCGCCAGAAAATGCTCCAGATCAGGCGAAACACGAACCCAAAGAATGCACCAATGAACCCCAGCGGCCCCTTCTTCTTGCGAGGCTGCTTTGCAGGCTTTTTCTTCGGCGCAGGTTTAGGCGCCGCAGCCTTTTGGGGTGCAGTTGCGTTCGAATAGCGATTCTCGGCAACCAGCGTTGGGCGTTTGCGTCCCGATCCGCTCATTTTCTGCTCTTTCGTTATGCCTCAGGCCAATTCTAACTGCCTTGAGGGGAAATGTTGAGTGACAAGAATCGCCAATGTTGCGTTTTCTTTAAGCCTATTTTTTAATCAAGTCGCACAATTTGTATAATTTTTGGGCACAAACTCATTAATGTGGCATCCCGTTTAGTCCCAGATTGCTTGAGAAAAGGGCATCTAACCCGCTGAGTGTGACTGCGCGATCCGGATTGGGGTCGTTCGAGATAACTCGTAAGGGGAAGAACGTGAAACTCATTATCGCAACTATCAAGCCGTTCAAGCTGGAGGAGGTCCGCGAAGCTGTGACCGCCGCTGGCGTTCGCGGAATGATGGTGACCGAAATTAAGGGCTTTGGCTCCCAGTCCGGTCACACTGAAATCTACCGTGGTGCTGAATACGCAGTGAACTTTGTTCCGAAGGTCAAACTAGAGATCGTCGTGCCTGACAACATGGCTGACCAGATCGTTTCGACCATCGCATCGACTGCGAAGACCGACAAAATCGGCGACGGCAAAATCTTTGTTCTCGACGTCGAGAGCGCACTGCGCGTGCGCACCGGCGAAACCAACGACGACGCTCTTTGACGCGATCGGATCAGGGGAAATTAAAATGAAACTGACTAAACTCCTCCCGGCTGCAGCGCTGATCGCGCTTCCAGCCATGGGCTTTGCCCAGGAAGAAGGTCCGGTAGCAGGTGTTGATGCCGCTTCCGATACCATCTTCATCCTTAACTCGCTTCTGTTCCTCGTTGGTGGTTTTCTGGTGTTCTGGATGGCTGCTGGCTTTGCGATGCTCGAAGCTGGCCTTGTGCGCACTAAGAACGTCGCAATGCAGCTGACCAAGAACGTCGCGCTCTTCTCTTTGGCCGCGATCTTCTACTACCTGATCGGCTACAACCTGATGTACCCGCTGGGCACATGGTCCATCGACGGCGTTCTGTCGGGCGTATGGTCGACTGCCGCACTCGAAGCTGTTGGCGTTGCTCGTGATGGCGCTGATGACTACGGCTATGCATCCACTGGTTCGGACTTCTTCTTCCAGCTGATGTTCTGTGCAACAACTGCGTCTATCGTTTCGGGCACCCTCGCTGAGCGTATCAAACTGTGGCCGTTCCTCGCCTTCACTGTTGTCCTGACTGCGATCATCTACCCGCTACAGGCTTCGTGGAAATGGGGCGGTGGCTTCCTTGACGCAATGGGTTTCATGGACTTCGCAGGTTCGACCGTTGTTCACTCTGTAGGTGGTTGGGCTGCTCTTGCTGGTCTGCTGATCCTCGGTCCGCGTATTGGTAAATACAAAGACGGGCGCACTGTTCCGATGCCAGGTTCCAACCTGTCGCTGGCAACTCTGGGTACGTTCATCCTGTGGCTCGGTTGGTTCGGCTTCAACGGCGCTTCGCAGCTCGCTATGGGCACTGTAGGCGACGTGGCTGACATCTCCCGTATCTTTGCAAACACCAACGCAGCAGCAGCTGGCGGTTCGGTAGCAGCAATGATCCTGACCCAGCTTCTCTACAAAAAGGTCGACCTGACCATGGTTCTCAACGGCGCACTGGCTGGTCTGGTTTCGATCACCGCTGAACCGCTGACCCCGACCCTTGGTGCAGCAACTCTGATCGGTGCATTCGGTGGTCTTCTGGTAGTGTTCGTTGTTCCGCTGCTCGACAAGTTCAAGCTCGACGACGTGGTTGGTGCGATCCCTGTACACCTCGTCTGCGGTATCTACGGCACCATCGCTGTAGCGTTCACCAACCCTGATGCGTCCTTCGGCACTCAGCTCTACGGTATCTTGGTTGTCGGTATCTTCACCTTCGTTGTGTCCGGTATCGTTTGGTTCATCCTCAAAGCTGTCACCGGTATCCGTGTCAGCGAAGAAGACGAGATCAACGGTCTCGACATGGCTGAACTGGGTATGGAAGCTTACCCTGAGTTCTCGAAAGGCTGATCTCCCTTCCGATCAGTTTGACGACAAAGGCCCGGGCGTTCGCGCCCGGGTTTTCTTTTGCCCGAGGGCATAAACGAAAACGCCCGCTGCAGATGCGACGGGCGTTTGTATTTGTTTGAGAGAAGCGTTTAGACGCCAGCGTCTACGATCGCTTTGGCCAAGAGCGGAACAGTTGTCGCGTTCAGGCCTGCGATGTTCAAGCGACTGTCCGACACCATGTAGATGCCCGATTCAGCGCGCATAACCTCGACCTTCTCAGGTGTCGTGCCGATCTGAGAGAACATGCCGCGGTGCTTTGCGATAAAGTCAAAGCGGTCCGAGTTGGTCAGACGTTTCAGTTCATCAGCCAGTTGCTGGCGCAGAGTCAGCATTGACAGGCGGGTTTCTTCGAGTTCGTCGATCCACATCTGGCGAAGAGCATCATCACCGAGGATCGTTGCAACAACGCGTGCACCGTGATCCGGCGGGAACGAATAGTTCTGACGGTTCAGGAATTGCAGCATCCCTTGCGACAGCTTCGCGGTCGCGGCGTCCTTAGCGATTGCCATCAGGATGCCTGTACGTTCGCGGTAGATACCGAAGTTCTTGGAGCAGGACGCGGCGATCAGGCATTCGCCGACGTTTGCAGCAACGAGACGAGTTGCAAGAGCATCAGCTTCGAGGCCGTCACCGAAACCTTGGTATGCGAGGTCGATGAACGGGACGGCGCCTTTTTCGTTGATCAAGGCAACAACCTCTTTCCACTGATCCAGTGTCAGGTTTGCACCTGTCGGGTTGTGGCAGCAGCCGTGCAGCAGCACGAGGTCGCCCGATTTCACACCAGCCAAATCGGCCATCATGGCGTCGAAATCAACGTCACGGGTTTCGGTGTTGAAGTAGGTGTAAGCCGTGTGGCGCATGCCGAGGTAGTTCAGGATCGACACGTGGTTCGGCCATGTTGGGTTCGACACCCAAACGGTGGCTTGCGGCGAGGTCTTTTTGATAAGTTCCATCGCCTGACGAATTGCACCCGTGCCACCCGGTGTGGTGACAGCGCCAATGCGCGAACGATCAACAGCACCGTCGAGGACGAGTTTGATCATGCCCTCGATATAGAGCGGTTCACCAGCCAGAGAGGTGTAGGATTTCGATTCCTGCTCTTCCCAGATTTTCTTTTCTGCGGCCTTCACGGCCTTCATAACCGGAGTGACGCCTTCTGCGTTTTTATACACGCCAACGCCAAGGTCGATCTTGGTGTCGCGCGGATCTTCGCGGAATGCTTGCATCAGCATCAGAATTTTGTCGGCGGGTTGTTCGGTGAGATGCTCCAGCATCATGCGTCTCCGGTTGCGAGAGGAAGGTCGGCGTACATGCCCCATTCGGACCATGAGCCATCGTAAAGAGAATGGTCGGTTTTGCCTGTGCGTTCGAGAGCGAGGCACAGCACAGCGGCTGTGACGCCCGAACCACACGACGTAATGGCGGGTTTGGATAGGTCGACGCCAGCGGCTTCGAACACGTGGCGTAGTTCTGCGACGGGCTTCATCGTGCCGTCAGCGTTTAATAGCGTGTTGAACGGGACGTTCTTTGCACCGGGGATATGGCCCGAACGAAGTCCAGCGCGCGGCTCGACGGCTTCACCACGGAAACGAGGCGCGGCGCGGGCATCAATGATTTCGTGATCGCGAAGTTTCGATGCGCGGGCCACTTGGGTCACGTCTTTGATCATGTGGTGCTGAACGTCGACCATCATATGACGATCGCGGATCGTGGCAGGGGCATCAGTCAGAGGGCGGCCCTCTGCTTTCCATTTCGGAAGGCCGCCGTCCAGAACCGCGATGTTGAACTGACCAAACAGGCGGAACATCCACCAAACGCGGGCAGCCGAGAACAATCCGCTGCTGTCGTAAACAACGATCTGGTGGCCGTCGCCAACACCCATCGCGCGGACGCGGCTCATGAATTTCTCAACGGGCGGGACCATATGTGGTAGGTCAGACCGCAGGTCCGCGATTTCGTCGATGTCAAAGAAACGCGCACCAGGGATGTGTTCTTTGTCGAACTCAGCCTTCGGATCGCGATCTATAGTCGGAAGAAACCACGACGCGTCGAAAATCCGCAGGTCCGCATCCTTGAGGTGTGCGGCCAGCCACTCTGTCGAAACGAGTGTTTTAGGATCGTCTTTGAATGTCTCTGTCATGCCATGCGCCCCTTGCCTGCGCGGGAAAAGGTCCGGCATCCCCTATCGCGGGTAATTTTATGAGGCAAGGGAAAGCGGACGCTTTGCGAAAAAATCGGCGTGAACTGCCCAGAAAGGCGGCGATTAACCGCTGTGACGTAGCAAACGTTGCTTTTGACGGTCCCAATCGCGTTTCGCGTCGGTCGCACGTTTGTCGTGCAGCTTTTTACCTTTGGCGATTCCGATCTTCAGTTTCACCAAGCCACGGTCGTTGAAATACATCACCAGCGGCACAATGGTCATGCCCTCGCGTTTGGTCGCATTCCAAAGGCGCGCGAGTTCGCGGCGCGAACACAGCAGCTTGCGCCGACGACGTTCTTCGTGGCCCCATGTTTTGGCTTGTTCGTATGGCGCGATATACCCGTTGATCAGCCACAATTCGCCATCCTCAACCGACGCATAGCTTTCGGCGATGTTCGATTGACCCACGCGAAGCGATTTTACTTCGGAGCCCATGAGAATGATCCCGACTTCGAGATCTTCTTCGATCGCGTAGTCGTGGCGGGCACGCCGGTTCTCGGCGATGACCTTGTAGTTCTTATTTTCAGGTTTCTTTGCCATAGTGGTCCTCAGATATGCCTTTGGGCCATGTGCTGCAAGTCGGATAGGGTGCTGGCATCGCTACAAAGGTCGGGTAAACTGACGCCAACCAAAATCAGGCGCTCTTTTATGTTTCTTCAGCTTTCCATCGGCACCGTATTGATGCTTGTCTCCATTTTCATGGCAGGCGTGACGTTCCTCGTCTTGGAGGTGTCGATCCAGAGGCTGTCGGGTTGGCTGCGCCGAGAGCCGCATAGCCCCAAATTGCTGTTCCTTTTGTCAGCGGCATCATGCGCGATTCTGGCCCAAGTCACGTTGAGCGTTTGGCTTTGGGCGGCGGTGATGTGGGCGCTCGACCTGTTCGAAACGATCGAAATGGCGGTCTATTTCTCGTTGACCTGTTTTACGACGCTTGGTTTCGGGGATGTGTTGCTGCCCCATGATTGGGAACTGTTGGGCGGATTGGCCGCGACGAACGGTTTGCTCAACATCGGGTTTACGACAGCGGTAATGGTGGAAACCATGCGCTACATTCGTAAAAGTCAGATTGAAGCGATGCGTCCGCCAATTGGCTGACGTTATTTTCGACGTGCCCTGAACAGGGTGAAAAGACCGCTTCCGACGACAATGACGCTGCCGACGAGGGTCATCGTGTCAAAAGATTCGCCGAACATAAACGCGCCCATAGCTGCGCCGAAAATGAGACGGCTGTAGCGCCATGGTGTTACGCTGGCCACGTCGCCTCGACGCATGGCGGTCGTGAGGGCGTAGTAGGCAAAAACGCCGCCGCTAATCGCGATAGTGAGTAGCAATGCTTGATGCGGGTTCAGTGCAACCAGTCGTGGGTCAGCGGTCCAAATCAAAAGGCCCGCTATCGTCAGCATCAGGTAGCCTGAAATGCCGAGCTGAAAGTTGCTGAGCGACGGGGGAGAGGCGCGGGTTGCCAAATCGCGCCCAGCAAAACCCAGCATACCAAGGACGGCGAGTAGTGTGAGCATGTCAAACTCTGCTCCCCACGGACGGAGGATTAACATAACTCCCACGAAGCCGATGATCACTGCGATCCAGCGCCGAATGCCAACGGGTTCGCCTAGAAACAGGGCCGCTCCAGCGACGACCACCAATGGCGTGGCTTGGAGAATTGCCGTCGCCGTCAGAAGCGGCGCAAGCATAAACGCCAAGGTATAAGACAGTCGTCCACTGATTTCGAACACGGCCCGCACGCGCATTGTCGGGCTGACATAGGCACGGGTCCAAAGTGACTGATTGTTCAGATAGGCAAGCCCCGCGAAAATCAGCATCCCTATGAAGCCCGTCATCGTGACGGCCTGACCTTTGGGGAGTTCAGCGGTGGCGAGTTTTAGAAATGTGTCTTCGACGGCGAAGAACGCCATCGAAGTGATCATGAAAAGGCTACCGATCAGGGCTTCCCGACCGGCGTTTGCCTTTGCGCTCAATTCAGAAGTCCAGCGTGGACCATTGCAGCGCGAATGCGCTCTTTGGTGCTGTCTTCGAGTTCAGTCAATGGAGAGCGCACTTCTGGCGAGCACAGGCCCAAGAGCGACATACCGTATTTCGCACCTGCAACGCCCGGCTCGATAAAGACGGCTTCATGCAGTGGCATAAGCTTGTCTTGGATCTCAAGCGCGGTTTTGTAATCGCCAGCGAGCGTCGCGTTCTGGAAATCAGCGCAGAGTTTCGGTGCGATGTTCGCCGTGACCGAGATACAGCCCAGACCACCGTGCGCGTTAAAGCCAAGTGCAGTCGCGTCTTCGCCCGAAAGCTGGATGAAGTCGTGGCCACAGGTGATACGGCATTTCGGTACGCGGGACAGATCGCCTGTCGCGTCTTTCACAGCGATGATTTCAGGCAATTTCGCCAGTTGGCCCATGGTTGCGGGGGTCATATCGACGACCGAACGACCTGGTATGTTGTAAATCACGATCGGCAGGCCGATTTTGGCGGTTGCTTCAAAGTGAGCAATCAGGCCGCGCTGGGTCGGTTTGTTGTAATACGGTGTTACAACAAGAGCAGCATCAGCGCCCGCGTCTTTGGCGGCTTGCACCAAACGGACGGATTCGATCGTGTTATTCGAACCAGCACCCGCGACAACAGGAACGCGGCCAGCTGCCTGCTGCACAACAGTTGCAACGACCAGATCGTGTTCTTCGTGGCTGAGCGTTGGGCTTTCGCCTGTGGTGCCAACAGGAACGAGGCCGTGGCTACCTTGCTCAATATGCCAATCGACAAGCTTCTTGAGCGTGTCGAGATCCACTTGGCCGTCTTTGAACGGCGTTACCAATGCTGGCATCGATCCTTTGAGCATGACACGCTTCCTTGTCGTTGAGGGGCTTGAGTCGCCCCGTGTGAAAACGGGCGGAACCTAGACGCCTTTCGGCCGATTGCCAAGTTTGTGAGTTGTGCTTTGTGATACGACAGCTACCCTGTGCTAAAAAGGGCAGGAATCTATGAACCAATTGCGTGCCAGTCTGATTGCGATCGGTCTTTCGGTCCTATCGCCAATGAGCAGTTTGGCTGAAGAAACGCTTTTGTCTAATGCCTTTGCGGCAGGAGAAGATGAAAATTGGGATGCGGCCTACCGTTTGGTGGGCTTGGACCTGCTGGCGCATGACCTGATCACGTGGACGCGTCTACGCGGTGAGGACGAGCCGTTTGCCGACTACGTTGCCTTTCAAGCTGACCACGACGGCTGGCCAGGAATGGACCGTGTGCGTGCACGTGGCGAAGCAGCCATCGACGATGACACGGACCCGAACCTGATTCTGAGTTGGATGGAGGGGCATGACCCCGAAACGGGTATGGGTGGGTATCGGCTCGCGCTTGCACAACGGGCTGTCGGCCAAACAGAGGCTGCGCGGGAAACCATTCGTCGGATTTGGCTGCGGTATGGGCTGACCGAGGAAGAGAACGATTTGATCTTGGCCGCCTTTGGTCCTGATCTCGCGGATATTCATGTCCAGCGCGCCGATGCGATGTTGTGGCGTTGGAAAACGGACGACGCAGAACGTCTATTCTCGTTCCTGCCTTCCGATCAGCGGGCGTTGATGGAAGCACGGGCTGCGTTAATCCGAAAATCGCCCGACTGGGGGGCAAAGTTACAGGCCGTGCCTGTTGCGCTCTTGAACGATGTTGGTCTGGCCTACGATCGGTTCAATTTCCTGTCTGACCGTGGCGACCGCACTGATGCGATCACCATCCTGCGTGAACGAAGCTCAGATGTTAGCCTATTGAGCCAACCCTATCGTTGGTCGAGTTGGCGCCGTTCCCATGCCCGTTGGGAGATGCGCGAAGGGCGATATGACAGTGCGTATCGGCTGGCCGCACAGCATCATCTGACGCCATCTGACGGGGAATCCTATGCTGATCTAGAGTGGCTCGCTGGCTACGTCGCACTACGGTTTCTGAACCGCCCAGAGGTCGCTCTGCGTCACTTCCTCGCTCTACAAGCCGCCGTCGAAAGCCCGATTTCGGATGGTCGCGCGGGGTATTGGCTGGGTCGCACCTATGAGACGCTCGGTGATAGTATGAATGCCGAGGCGGCTTACAGTGAGGCGGCAGAACATCAGACAGCGTTCTATGGTCTGCTGGCTGGCGAGAAGCTCGGCCAATCGCTCGACCCTTCGATTTTGGGCAAAGAAGATTTCCCCGACTTCGCTGGCTCGGCTTTGTCTCAGGACGAACTCGTACGCGCTGCCTTTTACCTACTGGATGCGGATGAACGTGGGTCGGCGGTACTGTTCTTTGCCCAACTTGGACGCAGTCTGGATCGGACGTCATTGGGAACACTGGGTGAAGAGTTGCTTCGCCGCAATGAACCGTTCTTTGCTTTGTTGATCGGCAAATCTGCAACGGCACGCGGGATCATCCTGCCTGCGTTATTGTTCCCGATGCATGACCTGCGAAATATGGACCTACCAGTCGAGCCTGAACTGGCCTTGTCCGTTGCGCGACGTGAGAGCGAGTTTAACCCTGTGGTGGGCAGCGCAGTTGGCGCGCTCGGTCTGATGCAGCTTATGCCTGGCACGGCAGAGGACGTGGCCAATGAGCTGGGCCTGCCCTACAGCCGTGGTCGTTTGACGGCTGACTGGCAGTATAACGCCACACTCGGTTCGCAGTATTTGGCGGGGCTTGAGGAACAATTCGGCCCGACCCCAGTGATGATTGCGGCGGGCTATAACGCTGGTCCGCGTCGCCCTCGTGAATGGATGGAAGAGCGAGGTGATCCGCGACTTGGCGAGGTTGATGTTATCGACTGGATCGAAATGATCCCCTTCCGCGAAACGCGCAACTATGTGCAGCGCGTCACGGAATCCTTACCGATTTATCGTGCGCGTTTGTCGGGTCAAACGGGGCCGATCCGTTTCACTGAACTGCTGGTCGGCGAAAAGCCATTGCTGCGCCCCGTCGCACGGCCGTGGACGGGGGATGAACCTTCGGCCCCCATTGAGCAAGCGTCGGACTTGGCACCAATAACGGCTCCGCGTCCTATGACGCGACCTTAGGTCGACGCGCCTTCATCCGTTCCCGAAGCAAGGTAAAGACACCTGCGCAAACGACGATCGACGCGCCAATGGTCACATTGGTGCGTAGAAGATCGCCGAAAACAAAGATGCCAATCGCTGAGGCAAAGGGGAGTTGTAGGTAAGCGAAGGGCTGGATCGCGCTGGCTTCGGCCACTTCGTATGCACGGATCAACAGGTAGTGCCCCAAGAGGCCCACCACGCAGAGCGTTGCCATCCACCCACTGTCGGCCACCGTCATCGGTTCCAAATGCCAAATGCCAACGGCTGTCATTGCGATGCACCCCGTGATGCCCATCCAGACGAAAGACGTGATCGATGCATCCTTGCGTGACACGTAGCGGGTCATCAGGCCGTACATCGCAAACATGAGCGATGCCGTGACAGCCCAGAACGAGTTGAGCGAAAACACCCCGCCAGACGGGTTGAGGATGATTAAAACGCCCAGAAATCCGATCCCGATTGCAGACCAACGGCGCCAACCGACCTTCTCGCCCAAAATCGGTCCCGATAGCGCGGCGATCAAAAGCGGGTAGCTGGCGAAAATGGCGTGACTTTCAACCAGACCAAGCCGAACGAAGGCCACCAGCATGATGCAGATTTCTGCGACAATCAGGATGCTGCGAAAGGCTTGGGCAAGGGGTTGTGTCGTGCGCAATGCGCCAAAGAGTGATCCCGTTTGGCGATACCCTATGGTTAATGCGAAGGCGGCAAAGAACCAGAACCTGATCATAACGATCATTCGGACATCGTAGCTTTGCGCCAAATGACGCGAGACACCGTCTTGGGCTGCAAAAATCAGCGTTACCAAGACCATGAGCCAGATGCCCTTTTTGTTGTTTTGTTCGATCAAGGTTTTATCGCCCGTGTCATGTGCCGTTTGCGGCCATATCCGGCGGTTCGGGTCACTACAAAACCTGCATCCTCTAACGCTCGTCTGACGTGACCTGCTGCGGTGTAGGTTGCCGCAGTGCCGTTTTGTGCAGTGTGACGGCCTACCTCTGCCATGAGGTCTGCGCCCCACATTTCTGGGTTTTTCGCAGGGCTAAATCCGTCGAGAAACCATGCGTTTGCTATTAGGTCTGATTGGGGTAGGGTCTGGCGGACATCTCCAACGACAATATTGAGCGTGACGGGGCCGAATCTGGTGTCCCCTTTGTTCAGCCCATCGATCATTTTCGCGGCCCAAGGGGCGACCTCTGGAAAAGCGGTGAGGGCGTTTTGCATGTCCATGATTGCCATCGGAAAGGCTTCGAATGTGGTGAAGGTTAGCGTGCCAGGTGAGCGAGCTTCTTCCCATACTTTCCAGACGGTAAGAAAATTCAGGCCAGTGCCGAAACCCAATTCACCGATCTGAAAATCGCCATCAAAGCGCTGGGGCAGATCATTGCCGTCAATGAAAACGTGGCGCGTTTCGGCAAGTCCGTTGTCGAGCGAAAAATAGGGATCGTCAAATTTGCGCGAGATCGGGATCGTCCCGTCGCGCCATTCAAGCTCTGCTTGCGGCTGGTTGTTCATGGTGCTCTGCCTTAGGGTTGCGGCGAAGATGAACGTGAGGCGAAAAAATGGCAACGGTTGATGTAACGATCTATGGCGCAGGTGCGTTTGGGCTTGCTGTTGGTTACGCCTGTGCCTCGCGGGGCGCAAAGGTCCGCGTAATCGATCCGAACGGGGTTGCGTCGGGTTCGTCCGGTGGCCTCGTCGGAGCATTAGCCCCGCACGTGCCGGAGAATTGGAACACCAAAAAAGCGTTTCAATTCGATAGTTTGATAATGGCAGAAACGTTCTGGGCCGACGTTGAACGGGTTTCCGGTGAAAGCTGCGGATATTTGCGGTCGGGGCGAGTTCAACCCTTGGTGGATGATCGGGCTGTTGCTTTGGCGCAAGCCCGAGCCGTTACCGCCGCCGATCTGTGGCAAGGAAAGGCAGAATGGTCGGTCTTACCTGTGGACCAGTTCGGGGCTTGGGCGCCGAAATCCGAAACGGGACTGGTGGTGTTCGATACATTGACCGCGCGCATCCATCCACGGCGAGCGACCCGTGCTTTGGCGGCTGGGATCATTGCGATGGGTGGTGAGGTCGTTTCTGAGGCGAAACCCGAAGGGCAGGTCGTCTATGCGACGGGCTGGCGTGGTATGGTGGAATTGTCGGAACAGTTGGGTAAATCAGTTGGCGGCGGCGTGAAGGGGCAAGCGGCCTTGCTACGTTATGATGCTGCTGACCTACCGCAGCTCTTTGCAGATAGTTTGCACATTGTGCCGCATGCTGATGGGACCGTTGCGATTGGTTCGACCAGTGAACGTGAGTTCGAAAGCCCTGATGCGGTTGATCACCAGATCGAAGACGTCATCGCGCGAGCGATTGATGCCTTCCCAGTCCTAGAAGGGGCTCAGGTGATCGAACGTTGGGCTGGAGTTCGCCCTCGGGCAAAGAGCCGTGCGCCGATGATGGGTCTGCATCCCGTTGTCGATGGTGCCTTTGTCGCGAATGGCGGGTTTAAAATCGGCTTTGGGATGGCGCCGAAAGTCGGCGCGGTGATGGCGGATCTGATTTTGGAGGGTATCGATCATATCCCCGATGGGTTCAGGCCCGAGGATAGCCTTTAGCTATTGACGGCGTGGCGACCGCAGCAACACAGTTTGCCGACCTTGATTGAATTGAGCTGTGCGCCATCTTATCCCCATCGATGAGGCGATCACTATTTAGGACCTGCTATGCGTTTGAACGACTGCCACAACTTTCATGATTTTCAGACCTTGGCGCGCAGACGTCTTCCGAGCCCGATTTATAACTACATTGCGGGCGGCGCAGATGATGAAGTGACACTTCGGGCCAATACTACCAGTTTTGAGCGTTGTGATTTGATCCCGAACGTTTTGCGCGGGGTTGAGGATGTGGACCTGTCCACCACGGTTATGGGGCAAAAGATCGACCTTCCGGTCTACCTTTCGCCGACCGCGCTCCAGCGCTTATTCCACCATCAAGGGGAGCGGGCGACAGCCGCTGCCGCTGAGAAATTCGGCACTATGTTTGGTGTCTCGTCCCTTGGCACTGTGTCGATGGAAGAACTCGCGAAGAAGCATTCAAACCCGCAGGTGTATCAGTTCTATTTCCACAAAGATCGCGGCCTGAACCGTGCGATGATGCAAAAGGCGAAAGAGAGCGGGATCAAGGTCATGATGCTGACCGTCGACAGCATCACAGGCGGCAATCGTGAACGTGACCTGCGGACCGGATTTTCTATCCCCTTCCGTTTGACGCTGGGCGGAGCGCTTCAGTTCGCAATTAAACCGATGTGGGGCATTAATTATGTCACCCACGAAAAATTCAGCCTTCCGCAGCTCGACGCACATATCGATATGAGGGGCGATAGCCTGACCATCGGCCGTTATTTCACCGAGATGCTTGACCCGTCTATGACTTGGGATGACGTTGAGAAAATGGTCGCTGAATGGGGTGGTGAGTTCTGCCTCAAGGGCGTCATGAGCGTGGAGGATGCAAAGCGGGCCGCCGATATTGGCTGTTCGGGGATCGTGTTATCAAACCACGGCGGTCGTCAGTTGGATGGATCGACCACGGCCTTTGATCAGCTGGACGAAATCGTTCAGGCGGTTGGCGACCGGATCGATGTGATGATCGACGGCGGTATTCAGCGCGGAACTCATGTTTTGAAAGCGCTCGCGATTGGGGCGAAGGCCGTTGGTTTGGGTCGTTATTACCTTTTCCCGCTGGCGGCTGCGGGACAAGCAGGCATCGAACGCGCGGTTGGAAAGCTCAAAGAAGAGCTCGTGCGCGATATGCGGTTGATGGGCTGCACATCGGTCGATCAACTCACCCGTGATATGGTGAAGTTCAAGTAACTACGCTTAGGAAAACGTGCACCGTCTATGAAACGGTGCACGCTCCATTGATCAATATTCGACGCCAATCTGTGCTTTGATGCCAGCGCGGAACGGATGTTTGATCAGTTCCATCTCGGTGACCAGATCTGCGATTTCGATAAGGTCTTCATGGGCGTTGCGACCTGTCAAAACCACATGCGTCATGTGTGGTTTTTCATTGGCCAGAAATTCGACAACGTCCTTGATATCGACGTAATCGTAGCGGATCGCGATGTTGATTTCGTCCAAGAGAACCATGCTGTTCGACGGATCGCGGATCAGTTCCTTGGCCTTTTCCCACGCGGCTTGGGCCATTTCAGTGTCGCGGGTTTTGTCTTGGGTTTCCCAAGTAAAGCCTTCGCCCATCGTGTGGAATTCACAAAGGTCGGTGAAGCGTTCGAGGATCATATCGCGTTCGCCCGTGCTCATCCCGCCTTTGATGAACTGAACGACGGCCGATTTCATACCATGCGCGATGTGCCGAAAAATCATGCCAAAGGCTGCGGTTGACTTACCTTTGCCCTTGCCCGTGTGGACAATGATCAGACCTTTCTGGTCGGTCTTTGTCGCCATGATTTTATCACGGGCGGCTTTCTTCTTGGCCATCTTTTGGGCGTGGCGTTCTGTATCTTCGGTCATCTGGTCCTCCGTTCGCTTTCAGAGTCTGGCCAAGTGGTCGAGGGAGTGCAAGGCAACAAATTGCAAAGGGCGCCACTGAGGGCGACCTTTACCGTTTTGAAGGGAAGGGAAGGAAACTTATTCAGCCGGAACAGCGACCATTTTGGATTTCCCAAAGTGGCGACGGTTGAGGTGAAGAACGAGAGCGACCATGGCGAACTGGAAGGCCAGTGCGATTGCGATGATCACCCAGTAGGTCACGCTGAACTTTGCGACGAGACCAGCGGCAACCAGACCTTTGTGGAGCCAGAACTGTGTCATGACGGACAGTGCGACACCTGGGCAAACAAGAGCGTAGGACCCTGCAGAGTTTTTATCACCAGTTAGGAAGGTCGACGCGTAGCCCTGACGACCCAGTACAGTCAGGCCGAGCAGCAGGAACAACACTTGAACAGTGAGGAACTTGGTCAAGGTCATGAGTGTTTCGGCCGCATTGGTGTGCACGTCGAAGGTGGTGTGCAGGCCGTGCTCTTGGCGCAGAACCATTATCCCAAGGACGGTCATCAGAGGGATGATGATCATTAGGGTCGGGCCTGCTTCTTTGTGGGTGCCGTAGTGCAGCATAGAGTTGAATGCGGTCACGGCTGCGACGATTGCGTAGATTGTCGCGATCAGGCCAAAGAAGGTGGACACGACGAGTGCGGTTCCGACGGTCAGCGGCGTGGTCGACATTGCAGCAGGCGCGGAGAGGCCAACAGCGACCATTGCCAGAGCAAAAGCGGGGAGAAGCTGTGCGAAGGAGTTATGCGCCGTGACGTCGAACAACCCGCCTTCGGACAGTACGCGACCCAAGAAGTGCCCGATCATGCGCAGAGCGAGGACGCCCGTCAGGAAGAACGCGACGAGAGCGGCGGGGAAGAGATACTCAACGATGCTCCACAATTGCGGAACGAAAACCAAGCCGACAATGAACATCGCGTTGATCGACATAGCCACCGCGAGTGGCATAGCGAGCAGTTGGGTTTCGCCGTTCGAGTGGCGTAGCTTTTGATAGGCTTCGGTTTTCTTGAATTCGGTCAGTTTGCCGAAGTTCCAGATCAAGTAGCGCAGGTTTTGAATTACAAAGAAGGCAATGCCAGCCATCGCTGCGACGATCGCGAACTGTTGGAAGGGATTTCCTTTGGCCCATGCATTCATGATGTCCTCAAAAACGGGAACGGGCGCGTTGGGGTGCGGCACCCAGAACATCAGATACATGAAGAAAGTGACTGCCAATCCGCCAGCACCAACCGAGGCGAGGAAGTAGAGTGGAGACCAGTTGTCTGCCGGACGTTTCATGAGTTGGGACATCGTGCCCTCCATACATATCAAGAATCTGTTATGCAATTTGATACAGGGGGCACCTATTGAATGTCAATATTTAGATATATTGATTTATGTGTAGTTTGGACGGCGGTAGTGTTGAATGGTGCACAGTCATGTGACCAGAAATACACAGACCACTAGCCGATCACGCGACGGTGATTTTTGATCTACAAGTTCTTTCGCACCTGCGACATAGCGCGGCCATAATTCTACTTGGGGGCAAGTATGCAGTATTTTTCTTTGGCCGTTTTAGTTCTTTATATCGGCGTTGCAGCACTTTCGACGATCTAATCCCTACGCTCTTAGCTCTGCGATGCGAGCCCTTGCAGAGTTAGAGCGCGGTTGCCACAGCCCACGATCAATCGCTTCCTGAAGCCGATCTGCGATTTCGCGCAGGGCCGCAGGGTTTACCTCTTCGATAAACTCGCGGGTGTCGTCGTCTTCTAGAAATGCGGCTTCGACCAGATCGAAATGATGGTTACGCACCGCACCAGTCGTTGCGGCAAAGGCGAACATATAGTCGACAGTGGCCGCGATCTCGAACGCGCCCTTGTAGCCGTGGCGTTTGACGCCTTCGATCCACTTTGGGTTCACGACGCGGCTGCGGACCACGCGACCGATCTCGTCTTCGAGGGTGCGGATAACCGGCCGTTCGGGACGTGAGTGGTCGTTGTGATAGATCGGTCGGTCTTGCCCTTGCAGGGTGCTGATCGCTGCCGCCGCACCGCCTTCGAATTGGTAGTAATCGTCAGAGTCGAGCAGGTCGTGTTCTCTGTTGTCTTGGTTCTGCACGATTGCTTCCGTCTGCGAGAGGCGTTGACGGAACCCTGAATGGTCGGCGGTTCCTTCGTCCTTTGCGCCGTAGGTGTAGCCGCCCCATTCGATGTAAGCATTCCCAAGGTCAGCTTTGTCGTTCCAGACACGTTCGTCGATAAGAGCCTGCAGGCCCGCGCCATAGGCCCCCGGTTTGGAGCCATAGACGCGCGATTGACCTTCGCCACGGCGTGCGCGGGCTGCGGCGGGGTTTTGGTCGTCGCTTTCGTCCAAGGCCTGAACGGCGCGCGCGGCGCTATCCACCAAAGCGATCAACTGAGGGAAGGCATCGCGGAAGAAGCCCGAAATGCGGAGGGTGACATCCACACGGGGACGGCCAAGCACGCCCTCAGGCAGGACGTCGAACCCAGTCACGCGGCGGTTCGCGCTGTCCCACGTGGGTTTGACGCCCATGAGCGCCAGCGCTTGAGCGATATCATCACCGCCAGTCCGCATGTTTGCCGTTCCCCATGCGGTCACAAGCATCGTGCGCGGCCAGTCGCCGTGATCCTGAAGGTGTTTTTCGATGAGCAGGTTCGCGGACTTCCAGCCGAGCTTCCATGCGGTAGGTGTCGGGACAGCGCGGCTATCGACGGAGTAAAAGTTCTTACCCGTTGGCAGAACGTCCAACCGTCCTCTGGTCGGGGCGCCAGAAGGTCCAGGAGCGACCGCGCGAACGTCGAGCGCAGCAAGCAAAGCCGAGCCTTCGTCGGGACCGCAGGCGTTAATGATCGGACGAATGGTGTTCAGGATTTCAGCTACGACTGCTGAGGAGGCAGGGCCGATGGGGTCAATCTGTTCTGGGGCCTCATCACCCCAGCCCCCATCGCGGAGCAGCTTTTGGGTTAGCTCCTCGAGGCGTTCGACGGTATCGCCTGTTGTCCGCCAAGTGCCGCCCGTATTCAGAACATCAGGGCGGGGGCCGTCCCAAGCGGTGCCTAGGTCAGCGCTGAGCGGATCAAAGCCGAGCGCGAGGTCATCTGCCAGTGCCCGTAGAAGGGACGCATTTGGCCCCACCCCATCACCACGTGGTACGCGGGCCAGAGCGATAGCGAGGTCGAGCGCCTGTTGCCCCGTCGGGGATTGCCCGAAAATATGGAGCCCATCGCGGATTTGCGCTTCCTTCAGTTCGCAAAGATACGCATCGAGTTTGGCTAGGTCCGTGTCCTGATCGCCCGTCATTCCGACATCAGTTGAAAGGCCCGTCACGTCTGAGAGCGACAGAATTTCACGACGCAGAGTGTCGATACGACGGGGATCTACACCTGCCGCCTCATAGTATTCGTCCACCAGTGCTTCGAGGTCGCGCAGGGGACCGTAGCTCTCGGCGCGGGTGAGGGGCGGTGTCAGGTGGTCGATAATCACGGCGCTTGTCCGCCGCTTGGCCTGTGTCCCTTCACCGGGATCGTTTACGATGAACGGGTAAACGTGGGGCGTCGCACCGAAAATCGCTTCGGGGAGGCATGATTCGGACAGGGCGAGTGATTTCCCCGGAAGCCACTCTAGGTTTCCGTGCTTGCCCATGTGCACGATCGCATGAGCGCCCAAGTGGTGTCTGAGCCAGAAATAGAAGGCGAGATAGTTGTGCGGCGGCACGAGGTCGGGAGAATGGTAAGTCTCTGTCGGATCGATGTTATAGCCTCGTGCAGGCTGGATGCCGACGACGACGTTGCCGTAGCTATGGATCGACAAGGCAAAGCCAGCGTCGGTGACAAAGGGATCACTTTCGGGCGTGCCCCAGCGGTCGGTGATGCGTTGTTTCACGTCCCAAGGCAGCGCGTTGAAGTGCGAAAGGTAATCGGGCAGCGAAAGCACTTCGCCGCCGGCCTTTTCAGCGCGATCAGTGAGCCAGTTGGTCGGACCCGCCGTGATGCGATCCATAAGCGCGCGACTGTCTGGCGTTTCCGTTTGGTATCCAGCGGCCGCAAGAAGAGCGAGCGTATGAGCTGTGCCCGCGGGTGTGTCGAGGCCAACCCCGTTCGCAAGACGACCGTCTTTGTTCGGGTAGTTGGCGAGAACGATGCCGATCTTGCGGTCTTTGGGCGCGGTGCGGCGAAGGGTGGCCCAGTTGCTAGCCAGTTGAGTGACGAAATCGATCCTGTCACCGCGTGCTTGATAGGCCGCAACGGGACATTGCGTGGCTTCGTCGAAATAAGCTTGGCCCTTAAAGCTGATGGCGCGTGATAGAATGCGGCCATCAACCTCTGGCAAGGCGACGTTCATGGCGATGTCGCGTGCCGAAAGACCAGTCAGGCCGTCGGCCCAGGCTTCTTCGGAACCACCGGACAGAACGACCTGAAACACAGGGGCGTCGTTTGCAAATGGCGCGGCGAGAGGATTAGGCGCAGATTCATCAGCATGAGGGCTGCCGACTGCAAAAGAGGTGCAGTTCAGGATGACGTCTGGCGGGCAACTGGTGAACAATTGTTCGAGGGTCGCGACAGAAACGGGGTCTTTGAGCGAGGCCACGAAAATGGGCATCGGGTTGAGGCCCGCGCGCATCAGCGACTTTGTCAGTCGATTGATCGGGTTGAGGCCAGCGCCTTGAACCAATGCACGGTAAAACACGATCGGCACGACTGGCGCATCAAGATTCCATGATGCTTTCAGATCGGTAAGATTCGAAATACCAAGGCCAGGCCAGTAAATACCCGCACGCAAGAGCGGAGAGGCCGCCGCAGGTTTTTCGCCGCCATCGATGAGAGATTTGGCATAAGCGAGGAAGTTTACCGCGTTTTGTGGGCCGCCTTCGACAAGGTAGCTCCACAATGCGTCGTAGTCCGCGCCGCGAACGGTCGAAATATCCCGCAGTTCTGCGTCTGGTTTGTCGTCACCGGGCAGAGCGGCGAACGGAATGCCAGCCTCGTGCAAGCGAGCCGCATACTGTTCCAACCCGTATTTCCAGTAACCCGCGCCACCCAACACCCGCGCGATCACGATTCGGGATTTCGTCGCGCAATCATCCAAATGCAGGTCTACTGACATTGGGTGCATCAGGTTCATCATCGATGCGAGCCGCAGCGATGGTGCATCGGTCATTTCCGCCCGCGCCTCTGACAAAGCAGCCAATTCGGTGTCAGCCGCAGAGATGACCACCACATCAGCAGGGGTTTGGCCTAGATCGACAGGCTCTTTGTCATCGATATTTCCGGGGGTCGCTGCCAAGAGGTGCATTGTCTAAAGCCTTGATTTCGGGCATCAGCGCGGCAAAGGAGCCGCATCATGGATTACAGTAAATCGGGTGGCGCTAAGGGACCGAAGGGTCAACCGCGTCACAAAGAGCATAACGCCAAGGGAACAGATAAGAACCCGTTTGGCGGAAAGAACGACAAAGCCGCACTTTTGGAACGGATGAAAAAAGCCGCTGCCGAAAAGAAGGCCGAGTAAGGTCAAAGCGGCTTTTCCATAAAGATGGAGGAGGCCGCATCGGGGTAATCCCCGAACGGACCGCAGCGGGTGAACCCGTGGCGTTCATAGACACGGTGCGCGGCGTGGAGGAGGTTTCCTGTCTCCAGCCGCAACCATTCTAGCTTTTCGTCCCGTGCTTCGTCTTCGATCTGCCGAAGAAGAGCAGAGGCTACGCCTTTGCCGCGGGCGTCTGATGACGTGAACATCGATTTCACCTCGCCATATCCCTCTTTGATGGATAGCGCCCCTGTGCCGACAATTGTGTCGCCGATCCGCGCGGTAAAGAACCGGATCGACGGAACACAAAGCTCATCGATATCGAGGAAAAAGTTGTCCTCTGGTGGGAACAACTCCTCCATCAGGGCGTGCGACTGTTTGAGCAGCGCACTCGCCTGTGGGTCTTTGGGGCTGTTCCGTTCGACGATGATCATGCGGACAGCGCTGCCTCAATCGCCGCTCGGTCGAGACCTGCTTCGCCAATGACAACCAATCGGGTTTCACGAGTGCCCGAGAAAGGCTGATCGAAATAGGTTTCGATGCGCGGGCCGACGGCCTGCAGTGTCATGCGCATCGGTTTGCCTTCAACAGCGACGAACCCTTTGAGACGCAGGATGTCGTGCGCTTTGATGACGTCAACGACCTGTGCCGCAAAGGCCTTTGCGTCGGTCACTTCTGGCAGGGTGACAACGAAGGATTCGAACTCGTCATGGCCGTGCTCATGTTCGTGGTCGTGATCATCGTGGTCGTCATCGTGATCGTCGTCATCATGGTGGTGATGATGGTGGTGAATTTCATGACGCGCTTCGAGGTCGGATTCAGCGCCGATACCTTGACCGAGCAAAATGTCGACGGGGAGTGCACCCATAGATGCTTTGACAACCTGAACACCATCGCGGCTCTCTGACTTGAGCTGAGCGGTGAGCGCATCAACTTCTTCTGCGGACAAAAGATCGGTTTTGTTCACTACGATCATGTCAGCGCAGGCGATCTGGTCTTCGAAGAGTTCAGACAGCGGTGTTTCGTGATCTAGGTTCTCGTCCAGTTTGCGCTGTGCATCAACAGCTTCGACGCTGTGCGCAAAACGGCCTTCGGTGACAGCTTTGCCGTCAACCACGGTTACAACGCCGTCCACAGTCACTTTGGTCGAAATGCCAGGCCAGTTGAACGCACGTACCAAGGGCTGGGGCAGGGCAAGGCCAGAGGTTTCGATCACGATGTGGTCGGGTTTGTTGTCCCGCTCGAGCAGTTTCTCCATGGTCGGAATGAAATCATCGGCAACGGTGCAGCAAATGCAACCGTTCGACAGCTCCATGATGTCGTCTTCGGTGCAGGTTTCTTCGCCGCAGCCTTTGAGGATGTCACCGTCAACGCCCAAATCACCGAATTCGTTGATGATGAGAGCAATACGTTTGCCCTTGGCATTTTGCAGGATGTGGCGGATCAACGTGGTCTTACCAGCACCGAGAAAGCCGGTGACGACGGTTGCGGGAATCTTGGCAGGCATGGCGGGCTCCGTTATGGGTCGCGTATATTTGGCCCGAATGGGCGGGAAAGGAAAGGCGATGGCGGATCGCATCACCATTTGTGAAAGTTGCCAATCCGGCGCTGCGCCCAAAGGGGCCGCGTTGGCGGATCAGCTGCGGTCTATGGTGCAGGCCGAGGTCGCAACAACAGACTGCATGATCGTCTGTGGCAAACCCGTCACCGTTTCATTTCGTGCAACGGGTAAGGCCGCGTATCTGTTCTCTGGCGTTGATCCTGACACGCAGGCCGAAGAGATCGCAGAATTCGCCCGACTTTATGCAGAGGCCGAGGATGGCATCGTGAATGATGTCAGGTCCATCGGCCAACTGCGGTTCTGTTTGATCGGACGTATTCCCGCCTAGTCGCGTTCCCAGAGGGCGCCCGCGAAATAGCCGAGCGATAGCCAAGCGATTGCTGCGACCCCGAGGCTGCGAGCAACAAACAGTGACCCGAGTTCAGGCGGCGCATAGCCATAGTAGGTATCCAAGTGCGGTGCGCCGATGAGGTGCGGAAGCGCGATCAGGATAACTGCGAGGGCATAGTGGGCATTCATCTTCCCAAACGCGAAAAGACCGAGACCCGTTGCCGTTGCAGCAACCGTGGCAAGCCACCAGTATTGACGAATATCCAAATCTGCGCTCGCTGTGCCAGGGAGTTCAGGTGGCAGACCGAACGCTGGCGCAAGGTTCATTGCGAAAAACCCGCAAAGCCCCCAAACCAATCCAGCGCGAGCAGAAATTTTCACGCCCCGCTTAGATACGATTGCGAACAGCGCGACCATGATAAAGGCGAGGCCCGTATATGTCACAAGGTTGCTTGCGAAGGTCGAAAAGTGCCGTGGCAACTCTGCCCAGACATCTGGACGGCCGGCAGGCGACATGGGGCCGAGGTCAGTAAAGTGAACCCGATCACCAAATTCATAAAGTTCACCTTCCATCATCACAGGGACGACAAAGGTAAATTGCAGAAGGGCTGCGAGAGCCCCCGCAGCCAGACCAGCGAACAACGCGCTGGTTAAAATCTTTTTGCTCATTGGATCAGCAGCGCTGCCTTAGTGGCAGGGGAAGCCGATCGAGTGACGCGAGTCGTGCGTCAGATCGTGCGCGGTAGCCGAGTGGCTCAGGCCAGCTGCGAAAACGAGGCCGAGGCCGAGGATTGCAGCAGCAGCGATGGACATCACTTCAGAGTTGATGCGCGCGATAGCGAAAACTTTGGTCATATTTCTTCTCCTGTTCCGTCACACCCGACGGATGGTTTCTAACTTTGCTCGGTCGGTCTCCTGGCTCGCGGGTCGCTGCGTTTCCCCTACCTTCCCGGTTTCCCAGTGGTTTTTAGGGGCACGCTCGCCGCATACAGTCGCGGGGGCGGCTGCGGAATTGGCCCTCCGGATGGGATCCGGCCTTACCGCATTCCCGGTTATCCTCTGACGCTTTGCGTACGTGGTGAGGCACCGAACATCTCTTTGTGCGATTTTGACAGGCCCTTCGTCAAGGCAGATTCGCGACATGTTGGATGGTCCAAACGTCGCGATCTCAAAGGATATAGGTCTGTGTGATTTCGATATTTTGTGGATAACTCGCCCAAATCCGCCACATGCTGGGTGGTTTCGTTGACTCTAGAGGGCAAGGGTCGCCAAAATATGAAACGTTCAGAATCATATGAGTTTTCCGCGTGAAGTTTACCAAGCTGCGTCTCAATGGCTTTAAGAGCTTTGTTGATCCGACCGATCTTATCATTGCGGACGGTCTAACGGGCGTTGTTGGGCCGAACGGCTGCGGTAAATCCAACCTGCTTGAGGCCTTGCGCTGGGTTATGGGTGAAAACCGTCCGACCGCCATGCGGGGCGGCGGGATGGAAGACGTGATTTTCGCGGGGGCTGCGACGCGGCCCGCTCGAAACTTTGCCGAAGTGTCGCTGGTGATCGATAACGCAGAGCGGCTGGCGCCCGCGGCGTTTAATGATGCGGATAACCTAGAGATTGTTCGTCGGATTACCCGCGATATCGGCTCGGCCTATAAGGTTGGCACCAAAGACGTTCGCGCTCGCGATGTGCAGATGCTGTTTGCAGACGCGTCGACGGGGGCTCATTCCCCTGCCTTGGTTCGCCAAGGGCAAATTTCAGAACTGATCAACGCGAAACCCAAGGCACGTCGTCGCATCCTCGAAGAAGCGGCAGGCATTTCTGGGCTCTATCAACGTCGCCACGAGGCCGAGCTAAAGCTTAAAGCCGCAGAGGCGAACCTCGAACGCGTTGATGATGTGATTGAGCAATTGTCGAACCAGTTGCAGCAATTGGCGCGTCAGGCACGTCAGGCAGCGCGCTACCGTGAAATCGGTGAGAAGCTGAGTCAGTCTGAGGGCATGTTGCTCTATCGCCGCTGGAAGGAAGCCGAAGAAGCTCGCATGAAAGCGGTGGAGGTTTTGCGAGAGCGGACCGTTGAGGCGTCTCAGGCCGAAGGGAACGCGCGTTCTGCAGGGAAATTGCGCACAGAAAAAGAGGATGCGCTGCCAGCCCTACGCGAAGAAGAAGCCATCGCATCGGCGGTGTTGCAACGCCTTCAGGTTCAGCGCGATGCGCTAAAGGATCAAGAGGCGCGGGCGCTTGAAACAATACAGACCCTGAAAAACCGTATCGATCAATTGGCGCGGGATATCGAACGCGAGGCGGGACTGAATAAGGACGCGGGCGAAACGATTGAACGGCTCGAATGGGAGCAGCGTGAAATCGCGAAAGCTGGGCAGGGTCATGAAGGCCGCCTTGAGGCTGCGCAGGCCGCTGCGCGTGAGGCCGCGGCGACCTTGCAGGATCGCGAAACGATGATGTCTGAGCAGACAGAGGATGTGGCCCGTTTGGCGGCTCGTCACCAGTCTGCGCAGAGGTTGATTGAAGACAGCCGCAAAACTTTGGCAAAGGCAGAAGAAGACGCAACTCGTGCCCGCACGGCCATGGCTGACGCTGAGGCTGCATTGGAAAAAGCCGAAGCTGATTTCGAAATGGCACAAGAGGCCGAAGAGATTGCCCGCGCGACGGCTGAACATGCCGAAGAAACGCTGATTGAGGCCGAAGCTGCCCGTGCAGATGGTCAATCGCATGAGGTTGATGCGCGGGCCTTGCGGTCGGCGGCTGAGGGTGAGGCTAATGCGCTGCGTGCCGAAGTGGCGGCATTGTCGAAATTGGTCGAACGTGACGCGAAAGAGGGTGGTCAGATCCTCGATTTGTTGTCGGTGAAGTCGGGCTATGAAAAGGCGCTGGGTGCAGCATTGGCTGATGACCTGCGTGCGCCTGCGGTTGGTGCTGATGCTAAATCTGGCTGGGCGGCTTTGCCTGCCTATTCTGCGCCCCAAGAATTGCCGCCGGGGGTCGAGCCTTTGACCACTTACGTTGATGTACCTGACGTTCTGGTTCGCCGTATGGGGCAGGTCGGTCTGGTCGATGCGGCAGATGGTGCGCGGCTCCAAGTCGATCTGCAGCCTGGGCAACGACTGGTCAGCGTTGAAGGCGATCTTTGGCGCTGGGATGGGTTCCGTGCTGGGGCCGAAGATGCCCCTTCGGCGGCGGCGCTTCGTTTGCAACAGATCAACCGATTGAACGAACTTCGAGCCGATTTGGAGGTTGCGACCGAGCGTTCAGATGCCGCGCGTATCGCCCACGAAGACGTGACAATGCGGCTCGAGAAGCTAACGCAAGCGGACCAAATGGCGCGCACCGCGCGTCGTGCCGCAGATCAACAGGTTGCGGATGCCGCTCGTGCCCTGTCGCGTGCTGAAGCGGAGCGCAACCTGTCCGAGGGGAAACGGGAAAGTTCTGGCCTTGCTCTGCGTCGCCATGAAGAAGAAGCGATGGCTTCGCGCAAGGCGCTGTCAGAGGCCGAGGCGACCGCTCGGGCTTTGCCAGATTTGGCGGATGCGAGAGCAGCGGTTGAGGACGTCAAGATGACCGTCGAAGCCGCCCGCATGATGATGATGACCAAACGCGCGGCATTTGATGAAGTGCGTCGTGAGGGTGACGCGCGTCTAAAACGGTCTCAGGAAATCACCAAAGAGATCAGCGGATGGCGCCACCGTTTGGATACGGCAACGAAACGCACGTCCGAATTGGAAGAGCGCAAGGCGGAGAGCGAAGAGGCGCTCTATGAGGCCAATGAGGCGCCAGAGGAAATTGCTGCCAAGCGCGATGAACTGGCTCACGCGATCGAAGAAGCAGAGGAGCGCCGCAAAGGGGCTGCAGACAACCTGGCAGAAGCTGAGACGGCACTGCGTGACGCGCAAATGGCTGAACGGGATTGTGAACGTCTGGCATCTGAGGCGCGTGAGGCGCGCGCCCGCGCTGAGGCCCGAAACGAGGCCGCTCGCGAAACTGTAGCTTACGCGGCCGAACGGATCATGGAGGCGCAGGAAACGACGCCTGATAAGCTCCTCGATGCGCTGGACGTTGATCCAGATAAGATGCCACCTGCCGAAGAAATCGAAGTTCAGGTAAATAGTTATAAGCGTCAGCGCGACGCGCTGGGCGCTGTTAACCTTAGGGCCGAAGAAGACGCGGTTGAGGTTCAAACCGAATACGACAAACTCACTGGCGACAAAGTGGATTTGGAAGAAGCGATCAAAGCTCTGCGGCAGGGGATCTTTGGTCTGAACCGCGAGGGTCGCGAACGCCTTTTGACCGCTTTTGAGCAGGTGAACGAGAACTTCGGCATGCTGTTCACTCACCTGTTTGGTGGTGGCGAGGCAAAGCTGGTTCTGGTCGAATCCGATGACCCGCTCGAAGCGGGTCTTGAGATCATGTGCCAACCACCAGGTAAAAAACTGTCGACGCTTTCGTTGTTGTCGGGTGGTGAACAAACCTTGACTGCGATGGCGTTGATCTTTGCTGTGTTCCTCGCGAACCCCGCGCCGATCTGTGTTCTGGACGAAGTTGACGCGCCATTGGACGATGCGAACGTGACGCGGTTCTGCGACCTCTTGGATGAGATGACACGCCAGACGAACACGCGTTTCTTGATCATCACACACCACGCGGTGACGATGGCGCGGATGGACCGTTTGTTTGGGGTAACAATGCAAGAACAAGGGGTTAGCCAGCTTGTCAGTGTTGATCTTAAGAAGGCTGAAGCTATGGTTGCCTAAAGGCAGCGACCTTGGCTGGCAGGTCTAAGTTTGCCTCAATGAGCAAGTTTTCCTCGGCCAATTTCAGGGCGAGCCACGGTTTAATTGTCATCACCTGATCGTAGAATGCGGCGATGTCTTCGACACTAGCGCCGTCAAGGTGACGCTTCATTTCTTCATTGCCGCGATACCCGCCGTGTTCGAGCCGATAGGGGAGGCGCGCGATCCAATCAGCGCGATTTTGGGCATGGAAATGCAGCAGTTTGATACCGTCATGAAACGGAATGCCGCGTAGTTGTTGCCCATCAACCCAAGCCCCATGAATTCTCGGTTCAAGATCATCGCGCCCTGTTCGGAAGAATGACTTTCCAGCGACATGGCTCAGTGCGCCCTTGCGCAGGGCGGGGGCAAACTGCCGAAACGACTGCCGCCAGCGTTGGCGGTGTTCTTTGCCTTTGAGCGGTGCGCGGAACAGGTTCGCATCGAAAACAGGAAGCCCTGTAGGGGAATGCACGGCCTCCCAAGGGCGCATGCGGACCATGCAATCGGATGCTGTATCCAACACAGAGCCAATCGGTTCGTCGGTATAGATAAACTCGTCCACGTCGATATGTACGAGCCATTCCAATGGCGCGGCGTCGTAGACCCGCTTCATATTCGCGGCTTGGCGGGGCTGGTGCGCGTCAGGGCGCGAACCGAGGAGGTTAATCCAATACGCCTCGTCGCATCGGATAATTGTCAGCTGTGGATGACCCTCAAACGCAGCGGCAGCTGGGTCGGCCGGATCATCGAAGTGGAGCCAAATATGCGCAACCCCGATGGACAAGTGATAGGCGACAAAGGCCTCCACCTCGGCCAGTGGGGCTTTTATCGTAGTGCATATTCCCCAGTCAGCCATCGATTAGAGGCGGTTCAACAGATCGCGCGTTGGCCAAGCGTCAGCTGGCAAACTGAGCCGTTCTTGCTCTGTCTGAACGGCTTCGCGGGTCATTTCACCTATGATCCCATCGACCCCGCCTACATCGTAACCGCGGGCTTCTAGTCGACGCTGCAGGGTCATGATTTCGTCGCCGCTCAGCGCAGGGTCGGGGTTTCCTGCGTTATAGGCTGGAGCCCCTTCTAGGCGGGTTGCAAAGTAAGCCGCGGTGGTCACATAGACCATCGATTTGTTCCATTCGAAATAGACATGGAAATTCGGATAGGCGAGGAAGGCTGGACCTTTACGGCCCATTGGTAAGAGGACCGACGCAGGCAAATTGGCGATGGACCCGCTGCGACCTTGAACGCCTAAATTCGCCCAGTCGTGCCCTGACATTTCGTGATTTAGACCTGTGAGCGACCAGTCGAGGTCCGCGGGAACGGTGACTTCTTGTAGCCACGGTTCATTAGCGCGCCAGCCGAGCGACGACAGCATCGCAGCACCAGACATTAGCGCATCAGGCGAAGATCCTTTAAGGTCTACGTGACCGTCCCCATCGCCATCGCGACCGTTTTCAAGAATGTCTTTGGGTAGCATCTGCACCTGCCCGATTTCGCCAGCCCAAGCGCCTCTGGTGTTCGTCGGGCTAAAATCCCCGCGTTCGAATAGTGTAAGGGCAGCCATCACTTGCGGGCGGAACAGTTCTGGTCGGCGACAGTCGTGAGATAGAGTCACAAGCGCATTGAGAGTGTTAAAATCGCCTTGGACCTGACCGAAATCGGTTTCAAACGCCCAAAACGCTAAGAGAACCCCGCGATTGATGCCATATTCGCGTTCTATGCGGTCGAAAACGGAATCGAAACGGTCTGAATAGATCGCGCCGTTGTTGACCCGATTTTGGGAAATGAGACTGCGCGAGAAGTCGATAAAGTCCTTTTGGAAAACACCTTGCCGACGGTCAGCCCGAAGAACAGCATCGTCTTGGCTTGCGTTCGCAAAGAACTGATCGACGGTTCCGCGATCATGGCCGCTCGCTACGGCTTCTTGTTTGAGACCCTCCACGAAATTCGCGAAAGAACCGCCGCAGGTCGTGGCCTGTGCCGAAGTTGCGCAAAGGGCGGCGATGAAAGGCAAAATAAAACGCATGGGACCTCCAACAGTTTGGCGAGAGGGTATCAGTCGGATCGGCGCATGCAACCTTAGATAAACGTGATGCCCAAAATCACGACACATGCGATGCCCCATGCCCACCAGAGTTCACGCACGGCACGGTCTACGTCTTCTGCGGTGGCGTCTTTCCGTCCATCTGCATTGACCCACGGATAATCGCGCATTTCGCCGTGGTATGCGCGTGGACCCGAAAGGGCGATCCCGAGGACACGAGAAAGGGCTGCCTCTGGCCATCCAGCGTTCGGGCTACGGTGCAATCCTGCATCCTTACGGATTGGTGAGAATTTCCATAGGTTCGGTTTGAGTGCGATGAACAGGATGGCGGTCAGACGAGCTGGAATGAGGTTGAGCAGGTCATCGAACCGCGCTGCAGCCCATCCGAATTGTTCGTGGCGCGGGGTTCGGTATCCGATCATGCTGTCTGCGGTGTTCGTGATCTTGTAGATTAAAAGGCCGGGCAGCCCGCCAACCGCAAACCAGAACAACGGCGCCAACACGCCGTCGCTAAAATTCTCGGCAGCGCTTTCGATTGCTGCGCGAGCGACAGCGGGTTCGTCGAGTTCGGCGGTGTCACGCCCAACGATCATGGCAACAGAGGCACGACCTGCCTCGACCGAGGTACGCAGTCCTTTGGCTACGTCTGCAACGTGTTCCACTAACGACTTCTGCGCGAGGAGCATTGCGCCGACGATCGCTTCGGCCCAGAAACCTGGTAAATCCTGAAGGCCCATGCCCAATAGTGCGAACACCACGACGAGAATGGCGAAGGACGCGATGCCTTTGTCTTTGCGATGGGTGCCTTTGTTAAACGACGTGTCGATGAAACTGACGCATTTCCCCATCAGAACCGCAGGATGCGGAAAGTGCGACCAGAGCCACTTTGGCTCTCCGAAAATCGCGTCCAACACCATGGCCAACAGAACGCTCATAGCGCGGCCTCTAGTTGATCCCATTGGTCGGGCGCAGGAAGACCAAGGCGGATCCACGTTTTCGAATAGGGGAAAATGCGTGACCAGACATGATTTTCGGCCAAACGATTTTGCCAATGTGCGGCATCATCGACATTGTAGAGCCTAAAGAGTGGCGTTCCGCCGACCAGCTTTGCTCCTTTGCGCAGCATAAGATTGTCGAGGCGTTGTGCGTCCTCATTCAACCTGACCCGCGTTTCGACGGCCCATGAGGTGTCTCGCAAAGCTCTCGCACCAATCTCGAGAGCTGGGCCATTCACGGACCACGGTTCTTGTAGCGCTTTCATCCGATCGATGAACGACGGGGCAGCGATCATGAACCCCAAACGCAAACCTGCGAGGCCCCAGAATTTGCCAAAGCTCTTGAGAATGACAATTCCCTCGTCCGCGGCGCGGGCGATATGGGATTGTTCGGGCCAAACGTCGCAAAAGCTTTCGTCGATCACGGTTAGAGGGCGGTCTCCGAAAATGTCACTGGACCAGAGTTTGCCATCGGGATTGTTCGGATGAACGTAAACATGGTTCGACGCTTGTACGGTATCGCCATTGCCGAGCTTGCCCGCTGCATCAAAAGCTGCCGCATGCTCGTTGTAGGTGGGCGTTGGAATATATGTGCTGTTGCTATCTGACAGGCTGGGCATTCGAGCTATGAGCGCAGAGGCACCATTGGCGGGTAGGATTTCAGCACCTTCGGGCACGTTCCAAAACGCACGTGCGGCAGATATGAGCCGATCCATAGCACCGCTGTCAGGAAGAGTATTCCACGCAACCGCCGAAATATCACCAACGGGGTAGGGGACTGGGTTTATCCCTGTCGACAGATCAACCCAGTCAGAGCGATGGCCGCCCCATTTTGCGACAGCGGCATCGACGCCACCACCGTGATCGCGGGCCATCAGTTCTGCTCCGGCAATGGAATGTGGCGAGAGACAAAGTGCCCTTTGACGCCGATAGGCCACTGGCGGAAAGGAACTTGGCCCGTTTCGCTTTCTGAATGCATGACGGCATAGTCCACGATTGCCTGAGCATCGGACGGAGTCGCGTCAAACATGCCGAGGGAGTAGCTGATTTTCCCTGCGCCTTGAACGATCACGTTGCAGGCACGTTCGCATCCCATGGTGCAGGTAACGCGGCGAGTGTTGATGCCAGCAGGTTGCGCAGCGGCTTCGATCAGTTCAGCAAAGGCTTCACCGTCGGTTTTGTCCATGCTGCGCTCTCCCCAATCAGCGCGCTTGCACCCTGCACATATGGTAATCCAGCTGGTCATTGATCATCCTCTTGCTTCGCGCCTTTTCAACCCGATTGGGCGTCGCGAAACAAGAGTAGGACGTCAACTTCGTCTGTACAGGTCAGGACACGACCAAGATGCCACTATCCGCGTCCATGTGGTGTGTTCCAGTCCAGATCAGGCCCGACGGGGACAATGCGGTGCGGGTTAATCGTGTCGTGGCTGTAGTGATAGTGGTGGCTGATGTGGTCGAAATGGGTCGTCTCTGCCACGCCTTCGAACTGATAGAGCTCGCGGGTGTAGGCCCAGAGGTTCGGATATTCGATCAGTTTACGACGATTACATTTGAAGTGGCCATGATAGACAACGTCGAAACGCACGAGTGTCGTCCAGAGGCGCCAATCGGCTTCGGTCAGGGTGTCGCCTGTCAAATAACGGTTGGTCGAGAGGATGCCTTCGAGCCAATCGAGGCTGTCGAACAAAGGGCCTACGGCTTCTTCATACGCGGATTGGCTGGTGGCAAAGCCTGACTTGTAAACGCCGTTGTTTACCGTGTCGTAGATGCGTTCGTTCAACGCCTCGATCTGATCGCGCAGGCTTTCTGGCCAGTAGTCGTCCGTATTTCCAGTGATGCCATTGAAAGCGGAATTGAGCATCCGGATGATCTCTGAACTTTCGTTAGAGACAATCGTCTGACGTTCTTTGTCCCAGAGGATCGGCACCGTAACGCGTCCAGAGATGGTTGGATCAGTTCGAGTGTAGATGTCGCGCAGAAATGGCAGGCCAAAGAGGGTATCGCCTGTTGCGCCGTTAAAATCGGTGTCAAAGGTCCAGCCATCGCTCAGCATGTGAGGGTGCACGACAGAGACGCTGATGTGATCGGTCAGGTCCTTGATTGCACGGAACACGAGCGTGCGGTGCGCCCAAGGACAGGCGTAGGACACGTATAGGTGATAGCGACCGCTTTCGGCTTTGAACCCACCTTCGCCAGTTGGTCCAGCCGATCCATCAGCCGTAATCCAGTTTCGAAAGGCAGCCGTCGTGCGCACGAATTTACCGCCCGTCGATTCGGTGTCGTACCATTCGTCGCGCCATGTGCCGTTGTCGAGAAAACCCATCCTATGCCCTTTCGTGTTTGGACTAAGAGATAGGCAAATGGCCTGCGCAGGCAACTGAACTGTTCGAACATGTCCCTTGCGTCACCGCACAGGTCGTTTTCGATCTACCCTGCGACGTTTAACCGTTTGCCCCCTATGCCCTACCCCTGTAGGAAGGCCCGAGACGAAGCCTAAACTAGGCCAGAGCGGTTGGTGGTGCGGCGGTTGACCTGAATTGGGACCAAAGCTCACGTCGTCCGATCCCCGCACTTTCGCGGTCCTCTGGTCTTTATCGGAACGGAGGTCACGCCATGCGCAGCGCGCTTACTCTTATCCTTTTGCTGACGGCAAATGCCGCCTCGGCCCACGTGGGCCATTTGGGCGAGATGGCTGGTCACGACCATTGGGTGGCAGGTGCGGCGCTGGGTCTTGCGATCCTGCTTGGGCTTCGTGAGGCTTTGAAGGCGCGTAAAGAAAACGCTGAAAAGGCGTCAAAAGAGGCTGACGAAGAGACCGAAGAAGAAGTCGAAGGCGAAGAGGTGCCAGCATGAAAACGGGTGTAATGATCTGCGGCCACGGTTCGCGGAGCCAGTCAGCAGTTGATGAGTTCAAAGTGCTGGCCGAGAAGCTGCCCGCCTATCTGCCGTCGGACTGGATGGTTGATTATGGCTACCTCGAGTTTGCGAACCCTGTGATCCGCGATGGTCTCGATAATCTTCGGAACGCTGGCTGCGAACGTATCCTCGCTGTTCCGGGTATGCTCTTTGCGGCGATGCACTCTAAGAACGACATTCCCACCGTGCTGAACACCTACGCGGCCAAGCACGGTATCGACGTGAAATATGGTCGTGAATTGGGCGTCGATCCCAAGATGATCGCGGCGGCGGCAGATCGCATTCAGACTGCCGTTGATGCTGCCAACGCGGACCTTGGTGATGTGCCGATGCACGAAACCTGCTTGGTCGTGATTGGGCGCGGTGCATCTGACCCCGATGCGAACAGCAACGTGTCCAAGATTGCTCGTATGCTCTGGGAGGGTATGGGATTTGGCTGGTGTGAGGTCGGGTATTCCGGCGTCACATTCCCGCTGGTCGAACCAGCCCTCCAGCATGTTGCAAAGCTAGGCTACAAGCGCGTCGTCGTGTTCCCATACTTCTTGTTCACAGGCATTCTGATCGACCGCATTTACGGCTTTACCGATCAGGTTGCGGCTGAACACAGCGACATCCAGTTCGTCAAAGCAGGCTATCTGAATGATCACCCTAAGGTTCTCGAAACCTTTGCGGAACGTATCAAAGAACAGACGGGCAGCGTTCCTGTTCCGAACTGCGGTATATGCCCGTTCCGCGCGCAGGTGCTCGCGATTGAGGACGGTGAGGCGAGCCAGATTTCCCCTGAAGAGCGTCGCGCGGCACTTGAGGCGAGCGGCCATCCTGCCTACGGCGAAGTCCCCCCTCCGACTTGCGTATTGTGCAAATACCGCACCGAAGTGATCGGCTTTGAGGCCGAAGTGGGTGCCGTGCAAGAAAGCCACCATCACCATGTGGAAGGCCAAGGGGCGAGCGCACCGGGTTCGAACGTTGCGGACTGTTCGCTGTGCGATACCTTCTGTACAGGCTTGTGCCGTCTGCAAGGACACACCCATCACGACCACGGTCATCATCACCATCACCATGACCATGATCACCACCATGACCACGATCATCACCATGGGCACCACCACCATCACGATGATGGGCATCATCACCATCATGACCACGATCACCACCACCATCATGGGCATGATCACGGGCACGACCATCACCATGCTCCTTATCCGCACGCCGATCACCCCTTGGGTCCAAAGAGCGCGCTGAAATCAAAGAAGCCCTGACTATCACACCCGCCCCACCCCTCTGATCGAGGCGTCGGGGCGGCCGCTGCCCTGACAGGGAACCCACACATGCGCCCATACGAAAAAGACCCATCCGCGATTTACGCGCAGAGCTTTGCCACTGTGCGCAAAGAGGCGCGCCTTGATCGATTCCCGCAGGACATGCAGCCGTTGGTGACGCGGTTGATCCATTCCTGTGGCATGGTCGAAATCGCAGATCGTCTTGCGTTTACTCCGTCGGTGTATTCCGTGGGTCATGCGGCGCTGCAGTCGGGCAAGCCGATCCTGTGTGACTGCGAGATGGTCGGAGCAGGGATCATCCGTCGCTATCTGCCAGCACAGAACGACGTGATCGTGACACTGAACGATCCTCGGACGCCTGAATTGGCTCAAGAGATTGGGAACACCCGCAGTGCCGCTGCGGTTCGCCTCTGGGAACCTCATATCGAGGGCGCCGTGGTCGCCGTCGGTAATGCGCCGACTGCCCTTTTTCACCTGCTTGAACTGATCGATGAGGGTTTTCCAAAACCTGCTGTCATCCTAGGCTTCCCCGTTGGCTTCATTGGCGCTGCTGAGTCAAAAGCAGAACTCGCTGCTAATTCTCGTGGCATTGATTTTGTTGCCCTTAAGGGCCGCAAAGGTGGATCTGCGATGGCATCCGCTGCGGTCAACGCCCTCGCTGCAGGTCTGCCAGAGGAACGGATATGACCGCTTGGCTCAACATCGTTGGGATCGGTGAAGACGGGATGGATGGTCTAACGCCTGTCACCCGTACGACGGTGGAGCAGGCCGACGTCGTGATCGGTGGTGAACGTCATCATGGGCTGACCCCTAACCTCAAGGCAGAGCGGATAGCGTGGCCGTCTCCGTTTGACGCGTTGATCGACACCATTCGCACACATCGCGGTAAGAAGGTCGTTGTTTTGGCGACGGGTGATCCGCTTTGGTATTCGGTGGGGCCAAAAATCGCGAAGTCTTTCGAAGCGGAGGAGGTGGTTTTTCATCCACAGCTTTCGGCATTCCAGTGGCTTGCCGTTCGAATGGGGTGGAGCCTTGCCGACCTCGAAACGCTGACCGTCCACGGGCGACCTGTTCAACAGATGATCCCTTTTATTCGGCCTAATGCGCGTTTGCTTTTGTTAACGACGGGTGCGCAAACGCCTTCGGAAGTTGCGGAAATTTTGACAGCGCGTGGCTATGGTGCGTCTAGGATCACGGTGTTCGGTGCGCTGGGCGGTGATCGGGAAGCGCGATTTGACGGGATTGCCTCTGAATGGAATCACGTTGTCCCTGACTTCAACAGTATGGCCGTTGAATGCATTGCGGGCGAGGGCGCGCAAGTGTTGCCACTGATGGGGCTGCCTGATGATGCGTTCGCCTCTGACGGAACAATGACGAAACAAGAAGTCCGGGCAATCACCTTGGCCAAACTCATGCCGATGCGTGGTGCGGTCCTTTGGGACATCGGCTGCGGAAGCGGGTCGGTTGCGATTGAATGGATGCGTGGCGCACGGGATGCGGTGGCATTTGGGGTTGAACCTCGGGCGGATCGCATCGCCCTCGCGACCCAGAATGCTTTGTCACTGGGGGCACCCCGGTTAACCGTGATTGAGGGTTGTGCACCTGAGTGTTTGGATGGATTGCCGACACCAGATGCGGTCTTTGTCGGCGGTGGCTTGACCCAAGAGACCTTCGAGATCGCGTGGGACGCATTGTCCAGCCTCGGTCGTTTCGTTGCGAACGCCGTTACCCTCGAAACCGAAGCCGTATTGCGCGACCTACATTCGAAATTTGGCGGGCAATTGATCCGCCTCTCGGTTGAACGAGCAGAGCCAGTCGGCCGCCTAACGGGCTGGCGACCGGCAATGACCGTGACCCAATGGAGCATCGTTAAATCATGACCGGAATTCTCTACGGTGTTGGCCTCGGGCCAGGCGCGCCCGACTTGATAACCTTGCGCGCCGCTCGCCTGATCGAGGGAGCACGCGTTGTCGCCTATCCTGCGCTTGTTGGTGGCGAGAGCTTCGCGCGTTCGATCGCTGCTGATTTGATTTCTGCGGATGCAAAAGAGATCGTCATGGAAGTCCCGATGACGACCGAACGGGGCCCTGCGCAAGCGGCCTACGACGTAGGCGCCGCGCAGATTGCGGAGGCGTTGGAGGCAGGGCAGGACGTTGTCGTTCTCTGCGAAGGCGATCCGTTTTTCTACGGCTCTTTCATGTATCTCTACGCTCGCTTGTCCGACAGATTTAAATGCGAAGTCGTTCCCGGTGTGACGTCGATCACTGCATGTGCCTCTGTCGCCGGTCGGCCCTTGGTTGCCCGCAATGAACGCTTAACCGTGCTGCCTGGTCCGCTACCCGAAGATGAACTTCGTTCGCGAATTACTGGCGCAGAAAGTGTGGCAATTATGAAAGTTGGCCGTCACTTGGCCAAAATTCGTGCGGTAATTAGTGATTTGGGGCTGGTCGAACATGCCACCTACATTGAACGCGCGACCTTACAAAATCAAGTCGTCCTTCCGCTCCGCGATGCGCCGGAAAATGCGCCTTACTTCTCAATGATACTTCTGACAAAGGGAGCCGACCCGTGGCTGTAAAACCTGTTGTGATGGCGCTTTCGCGCTCTGGTGAGGCCGTGGCGCATAAAGTCGCCGCTGCCTTGGGTTTGGCCGTCCATGGTCGCGAAGGCCGTGTCGACCAAGCGGATGCGTATTTCGGAAATGCGTTGGATCATGCGCGTGATTTGTTCGCTGCGGGTGTTCCGATCATTGGTGTCTGTGCCTCTGGTATTTTGATCCGTGCCGTTGCCCCGCTTTTGTCGGATAAGCGCAGCGACCCCCCCGTCCTTTCAGTTAGCGATGACGGTTCTGTCGTGATTCCGTTGTTGGGTGGTCATCGTGGCGCGAACCGTCTGGCGCAAGAGATTGCGACTGTTCTGGAGGCCAAAGCTGCCGTTACCACCGCAGGTGATGTTGCGATCGGTGTTGCGCTTGACGCGCCGCCCGCTGGCTATCGTCTGGCCAACCCGCTGGACGCCAAAGACGCGATGGCGGCTATTCTTGCAGGCGAAGGGATTTCGCTGACTGGCGAGAACATTTTCGACCTCGAAGCCAATGGGGGTGCGGTCAATCTCGTCGTGTCTGAGGCACCTGTGGAAGGAAACGCGAAAACGCTGGTTTACCATCCTCAGACCTATGTCGTCGGGGTCGGGTGCGCGCGCAATGCCGATGCTGAAGAACTTTGGTCTCTTGTGACGACGACCCTGCAAAACGCAGGTATCGCACAGGGTGCGGTGGCCTGTGTCGCGACCATTGACCTCAAAGGTGATGAGCCTGCGATGAACACAGTGGCCAAACGTCTTGGAGTGCCGTTGCGTTTGTTCACAGCGGAAGAGCTCGAAGCACAGAAGATCGCGAACCCGTCTGATGTCGTATTCGCCGAAGTCGGCTGCCACGGCGTGTCCGAAGGTGCAGCTCTGGCGGCATCTGACGGTAAGCTGGTTGTTGAGAAGACAAAGGCCGCAAATACGACTTGTGCGATTGCACGCGCTAATGCTCCGATCACCGAAATGAAGGGCCGTTCCCGTGGTCGTCTATCGGTCGTTGGCATTGGGCCTGGGCAGGCGACATGGAGGACGCCTGAAGTGTCCAAATTGGTCGCGGAGGCCGATGAACTGGTTGGTTACGGATTGTATATTGATCTTCTCGGCCCGCTCGCACATGGAAAAATTCGCAGCGATTTCCCGCTCGGCGGTGAAGAGGATCGTTGCCGTTATGCGCTAGAACGCGCTGGCGAAGGGCGCAACGTTGCGTTGGTTTGTTCGGGCGATGCGGGCATCTATGCGATGGGTGCGCTGACGTTCGAATTGCTGGACCGTTCGCCAGAAGCCCTCGGCGTTTCTGATGCTGCACGTCGTGTTGATGTCGTTTGTTCGCCGGGTGTTTCTGCGCTTCAGGGTGCGGCAGCTCGGGCTGGTGCGCCGCTGGGTCATGACTTCTGCACGATTTCGCTTTCTGACCTTCTGACACCGCGTGATGATATTATTCGCCGTCTCCACGCCGCCGCCGAGGGCGACTTTGTCATCGCGTTCTACAACCCCGTTTCGAAAACACGCCGCACATTGTTGGCTGAAGCACGTGATATCCTGTTGCAGCACCGCCCTGCGGATACGCCCGTGATGCTGGCGTCCTCGCTTGGCCGTCCCGAAGAATATGTTCGCTATCGCCGTCTTGCCGACCTTGAGGTGGATGAAGTCGATATGTTGACTGTTGTTCTGGTTGGTTCGTCAAATAGCCGTCTGGCTCAATTGGGCGAAGGCCCACGTATGTTCACGCCCCGTGGGTATGCTCGCAAAATTGATGGCGACCTGAGCGGTGAAAGGAATTCCAAATGACCGTATTTTTCATCGGTGCTGGACCGGGTGATCCAGAACTGCTCACGATCAAAGCGCAGCGTTTGATTGGCGAATGCCCTGTGTGTCTCTACGCGGGTTCGTTGGTCCCCGAGCAAGTCGTCGCCTGTGCGCCTGAAGGTGCGCGTGTCATGGATACCGCGCCGATGACGCTGGATGAAACGCACGCAGAGATCGTGGCTGCTCATCAACGTGGAGAGAATGTCGCGCGCGTCCACTCGGGCGACCCGTCTCTTTACGGAGCGATTGCTGAACAGATCCGCCGTCTGAAGGCTGACAATATCGACTATCAGATCGTACCGGGTGTGCCAGCTTATGCCGCTGCTGCTGCGGCGCTCGGTCAAGAGTTGACAATCCCTGAGCTTGCGCAGTCGATCGTGCTCACTCGCATGTCGATGAAGTCGACGTCGATGCCTGCAGGCGAAACGCTGGAGAACTTTGCAAAGACGGGTGCGACCCTCGCGATCCACCTTGGCATCCGTGCGCTTCGCGAAATCGAACGTCAGCTTGCGCCCTATTACGGCGCCGATTGTCCCGTTGCGGTTGTGTATCGCGTTGGTTGGCCCGACCAGATGATCATCCGTGGAACAATCTCTGACATCCATGCCAAAGTGCGCGATGCAAAGATCACGCGGACGGCTCTGATCCTTGCAGGACCTGCCCTTGGTGGGGGGCATGGTTTCCCTGACTCGGCCCTTTATGACGCGGCGCGTCCGCACGTTCTACGGCCCAAAGCGAAGGCGTAACGCGACGTTTCCTGTGGAAATTTTGCAACAGGCACAAATGGATAGGTTGATTTGCTTTTTATTAAGCTCATCATCCTATCCAAGTCTGGAGGAGACGCCCATGTCCGAATTTCTACCCGAAGCCGTTCGCCAAGGTCTTGAAGATGCTCGCCGCGCCGCATTGTTGCGGTCGTCGCGCCTCTGTGTTCATGACGGTGATGACGTCTATCGTATCCTTCGCATGTGGGACACTGGCTTTGCTATGGATGCTAAAGACGCGCCAAAGTTGCGTGGTCACGTCAAGATCTATGACGGCCCCAAGTATATGTACCAAGCCCTAGTGGTCACATCGCGTGAAGAAGAAGGCGAACGTGTGTTCGATTTTAAATGGCATCAGGCTGCCGCGGACGGCCCCGCTGCCGATTTCGTGCGCGCTCGTGAGCTGCCCGCTGGATATCTCACCAGCAGCTAAACTGGAGGTGCAGAGCTGGGGCATGGTTCCCTCACCCCAGCTTTCCGAATCGTTACTGCAGATCTGAAAACGCTGCTTTGAGCCGCTCTACCGCGTCTTCAATTCGCGACCGCGGTGTCGCAAGGTTGAAGCGCAGGAAGTTGTCGCCGCCGAGGCCAAAGCTTGGTCCATGGTTCGGTGCGATTTTGGCGACGGACTGGACGCGAGTTGTGAATTCGTCCCGAGCCATCCCTGTGCCTTCAAAATCGACCCAAGCGAGGTAAGTCGATTCCAGCGCCATCGATTTCACCCCGGGGATCGCATTGACGCCTTCGTCAAAGAGGCGGCGATTTCCGTCCAAATAGACGCAAAGTTCATCGACCCACGCGGCCCCTCCTGGTGAGTAGGCGGCCATGGCCATGAATAATCCGAATGAGTTGGGCGAGAGGCCAAGCGCAGCCATCCGAGCGGCGAATTTTGCGCGTAGGTCAGGGTCAGCGATGATCACATTGCCAGAATGGCTCCCCGCGATGTTAAACGTCTTGGTCGTCGCGGTCATCATGACGAGACGGTCTTCAATCCCGTCGATCTTGGTCATTGGGATGTGCGTGTGACCAGGCATAATCAGGTCGTGGTGAATCTCGTCCGATACGAGGACTAGGTCATGCCGTTTTGCAAAGGCCGCGACGGCCTCTAGCTCTGCCTTTGACCAAACGCGGCCCCCCGGATTGTGGGGAGAGCAAAGAATGACCATTCTTTCCGAACCCGTCATCTGAGCATCATAGGCGTCGAAATCGTATTCATACCGACCGTTGTTGTTCACCAGTTGGCATTCGACCACGTTGCGACCAGCCGCACGAATGACGCGGGCAAAGGCATGGTAAACGGGGGTAAATAGGACAACGCCGTCGCCGACATTGGTGAACGCGTCAACACACAGCGCTGTGCCGTTGACCAGACCATGTGTGGTGAAGATTGATTTCGGATCGACGCTCCATCCATGGCGGTTTTCCATCCACCAGCAAATCGCGTCGCGATAAGGGCCGTCGTTTCCGAAATATCCCATCACGCCGTGGTTTGCTTGATTGCGGATTGCGTCACGCACGCAATCGGGCGCGGCAAAGTCCATGTCGGCGACCCACATTGCGAGGCCATCATCAGGAGATACACCATAGATGGCCTGCATCTCGTCCCATTTGACGTTATGGGTTCCGCGACGGTCGATGATTTCGTCGAAATTCATTGGGATCTCCAGAGTTCAGGCCAGCTTTGCGCCAATGTTTGCTTTGATCTGATCCAAAGGTCCAGTGGTGAGCCAATCCTTGCGGGATCGCACGGGAAACGCTACATGCCGAGCATGACATTGCGACCCATCTTGATCCATCCCGACCCGCGCCTGAAAAAGGTCGCTGACCCTGTTGCAGAGGTTTCGAAAGAAATCCGCAAGCAGGCCGACGATATGATTGAAACCATGTACGATGCCCCTGGTATCGGGCTTGCGGCACCGCAGATTGGTATCTTGAACCGACTGCTGGTCATGGATGCACAGCGTGATCCAGAAGCAAAGCCGAATCCGATGGTTCTGATCAATCCTGAAGTCATTTGGGAGTCGGACGAAAAGAACGTCTACGAAGAGGGCTGCCTTTCGATCCCCGACCAGTTCGCCGAAGTTGAACGCCCGAAAATGGTGCGCGTCCGTTGGCTCGATCTGGATGGTAAGACGGTTGAGGAAGAGTTCGATAACCTCTGGGCGACCTGCGTTCAGCACGAAATCGACCACCTCAACGGCACGCTGTTCATCGACTACCTGAAGCCGCTCAAACGGCAGATGATCACGCGTAAAATGCAAAAACTAAAACGCGAATTGGCGCGCGGCTGATGGCGCATCGTCCTTTCGTCATGTGGCCGCATCGGTCATTGCGCACGCCTGCTGCACCTGTCGAAGCCATTACCGATGACATCCGCGCCATTTGGACTGAGATGGTCGAGGCGATGGATGCAATGCCGGGCGTTGGCCTCGCTGCAGTTCAGTTGGGTATCGACCTGCGTTTGGCTGTCGTTGATTGTTCGGACGAGCGTGGCAAAGCTGTGAAAATGGCGAACCCCGAAGTGCTTCACGCGTCGGTTCAGCCTCGTGACCATGAAGAAGCCTCTCCGAATTTGCCCGGCGTTTCGGCCAAGGTAACGCGACCGCGTGCGGTCACTGTTCGGTTCCTGAACGAGCGGGGCGAAACCGAAGATCGCGACTTTGTTGGCCTATGGGCGACCTCGGTTCAGCATCAGATCGATCACCTGAACGGCAAAATGTATTTCGACAATCTGTCGAAGGTGAAGCGTGATATGCTGATCCGTAAGGCAAAGAAACTGAACGGATAATCCAATGCGCGTTGTGTTTATGGGGACCCCTGACTTCTCGGTTCCAGTCTTGCAGGCGCTGGTCGATGCGGGCCACGAGGTTGTCGCAGCTTATTCTCAGCCTCCGCGCCCCGCAGGTCGTGGTAAAAAGGATCGCCCAAGCCCCGTTCAGGCTCGTGCAGAAGAACTCGGTATCCCCGTTCGTCATCCTGTGAACTTTAAAGACGCAGAGGATGTCGCTTCGTTTGCGGCGCTACAGGCAGACGTTGCTGTTGTGGTTGCCTATGGACTGATCCTTCCGCAAAGCCTCTTGGATGCCCCGAAACATGGCTGCCTCAATATCCATGCGTCTTTGCTACCACGCTGGCGTGGCGCTGCTCCCATTCACCGCGCGATTATGGCGGGTGATGCTGAGACAGGCGTCTGTATCATGCAGATGGAGGCTGGATTGGACACTGGTCCAGTTCTGATGCGTCAGACTACCGCGATCGGTGCCGAAGAGACGACAGGGCAATTACATGATTGGCTGTCCGATATGGGCGCAAAACTGATCGTTGAGGCTCTGTCACGATTGGATACACTGACCCCTGAGGTCCAGTCACAAGATGGCGTGACCTACGCGTCCAAAATCGACAAGGCAGAGGCGCGTATCGATTGGACCCAGCCTGCCGAAGTGATCGACCGACAGATACGTGGCCTGTCGCCGTTCCCTGGCGCGTGGTGCGACGTGAATGGCGAACGGGTTAAACTTCTCGGTTCCAAACTGGCCGACGGCAACGGCAAAGCTGGGCAAGTCCTTCACGGCTTCACCATTGCATGTGGTGAAGGCGCGGTAGAGATTACCCGCCTTCAACGCGAAGGCAAAAAGCCCGTTAGCACCGAAGATGCCCTCCGCGGCATGACTTTGCCGGAGCACATCTGATGTTTCTTCTCATGGGATTGCCGCGCATGGCGCTGAATTTCATGATTTGGTTTCTTATCTGGATGTTCACGCGACCAGGTGGCTGGCTCTTTGCCTGTGTTGCCGTGGTGCTTGCGGTCAAAACACTTCCGCCCGAGCTCTGGGGTATGGTTAATCCAGAATAATCACTGGCGGGGTGGACGGCTCTTGTAAGCAGGCATCGACCATCCAAGAGCGAGGCTCCCAGCCCGCAGCGCAAACGTTACGCCGGCACACAACATCAGCGCGACGGGTTGCGTGATCCCTGCGCCAATCGCAAGCATCGCTGCCGCGGCCCCGATAAATGCTGCTGAGATATACAATTCGCCCTGTTTGAGGACCAACGGGACCTCATTGCAAACCACATCGCGCATCAAGCCGCCGAAACATCCTGTCGTCACGCCCATAATCAAAACGATTGGCCATTCCTGAGACTGGTTCACGGCCACGCCAACTCCCGTTGGAACGGCGACCGCGAGAGCGGCAGCATCTAGCCAAGTTAATGTTTTTAAACGGCTTTCAAGTAGGTGAGCTGTAAAGAAAGTGCCCATTGCTGCGACCGCGGCAATCACGAGAACGATTGGTTTGTCGATCCAAAACAAAGGGTTTCGATCCAACAAAAGGTCTCGAACCGTGCCGCCACCGACCGCAGTCAAAGCGGCGATAAAAAAGAAACCAACGGGATCGAGCTGCGCACGACTGGCCACCAGCGCACCAGTCAGCGCAAAGATAAACACAGACGAGTATTCGAGAATTTCAAGAAATGACATCGCTCCTCCTCGGTCTGTCGTAGCACAGATTTGCTGCGATGGGACCATAGAGTAAGTCTAAATAACGATGCCAGATAATGGCGGAGACGAAGGGATTCGAACCCTCGAGACGATTCCTCGCCTACTCCCTTAGCAGGGGAGCGCCTTCGACCACTCGGCCACGTCTCCGTCGACCCGTTTAGCGATGGCTTTGAAGGAAAACAAGGCACCTCTGGCAGAAAGTTTTCGTGGCCGAAATGGTTTAGAGATCTTGCGTATAGCTTAAAAGAACATATCATGAACAAAAATGTATGCCGCCATGTATTCGATTACCCTCCCATTTACTGGAACGGCCATAGCATGGCGTCGGATTGCACGGCGCCTGCTGTCGGCGCGTATCGCGCCTGAATTTGTGGAGTGGGCGGTTGGGGCGACGGAGATGGTGCCGACTTTGCCTGATGAGCGTTACAAGGCTCGGGTGCCGGAACGCTTTGTCATTTTGACTGAAACCGCCGTGTGGCATTCGGATCCAGCAAGGTTTGACCTGCTATATCGTTTGGCGTGGCGGTTACGCCTCCAGCCGTCGCTCGTCGGGGAACGTAGCGACACAGACGTCCTACGGATTCTCGAAATCGAAAATGACGTATTGAGAGCGCATCGAAAATTGGGGCGCGATCTTCGTTTGCATGAGGTGGGACGACAGGCTGGGAGGCGTATCTTTGCTGGGTGGTGTGATGTGCCGCATGATCCTTTGGAATTGGCGCTGCCAAAGTATCAGCGCCAATTTTCCGAATTTGATTGGGTTATCTATACACCCCAGCGGATGGTTCGCTGCACGCAGGGCAATGTCTCAATAGCGCCGCCGCCTGAGCGGCCAGAGTTGCTGCGCGATACGATGCATTCTGACTGGTATGAATGGTTAAGGGCGCAGGTTTGCCCCGCGCCCTCAAACGATAGAACGGATTTTTCGGCCAATCTTACGTATTGAAGAGGAAGTGCATCACGTCGCCGTCTTGGACGATGTATGCTTTGCCTTCCGCACGCATTTTACCAGCTTCTTTAGCGCCAGTTTCACCCTTGAACTGGATGTAGTCATTGAACGCGATGGTTTCAGCGCGGATGAAGCCACGTTCAAAGTCGCCATGGATTACGCCAGCAGCAGCGGGAGCGCCCGTGCCTTCTTTGATGGTCCATGCGCGGGCTTCTTTCGGGCCAACGGTGAAGTAGGTTTGCAGGTGAAGCAGTTCATAGCCAGCGCGGATGAGACGATCGAGGCCTGCCTCGGTGAGGCCTAGTTCAGAGAGGAACATTTCCTGTTCTTCGTCGTCGAGCTGGCTTATTTCTTCTTCGATGCGAGCGGAAATAACAACGTGGCTGTTGCCCTGAGCCGCTGCCATTTCAGCAACGCGAGCCGATTGGCTATTGCCTGCGCCAGCAGAGGTTTCTTCGACGTTACAAACATAAAGGACAGGTTTGGTCGACAACAGTTGCAGCATCTTCCACTGCTTCTGGTCGTCTTCCGAAATCTCGACGGTGCGGGCTGGTTTGCCTGCTTCGATTGCGTCCTTCGCGAGTTTCAGGAGCCGTTCCTGTTCAACAGCCTCTTTGTCACCACCGCGAACCTTGCGGACGATGTTCTGTAGGCGACGCTCGATCGACTCTAGGTCAGCCAGCATCAGTTCCATCTCGATGGTCTCTGCGTCGGCGACAGGGTCCACGCGGCCTTCAACGTGCGTGATGTCATCATCTTCAAAGCAGCGTAGAACGTGGGCGATGGCATCACATTCGCGGATGTTGGCAAGGAATTGGTTACCAAGACCTTCGCCTTTGGAAGCGCCTTTCACGAGGCCAGCGATGTCTACAAATGTCATCCGTGTTGGGATGATCTGTTTGGAGCCAGCGATTTCGGCCAGAGCATCAAGGCGCTGATCGGGGACGGCCACTTCGCCGACGTTCGGTTCGATGGTGCAGAAGGGGAAGTTTGCGGCCTGTGCCGCTGCCGTTTTGGTCAGCGCGTTAAACAGGGTCGATTTGCCGACGTTCGGCAGACCCACGATACCCATCTTGAATCCCATCGGACCCTCCTGAAATTGCTCGAATGGCTTCTAGGCTGCAAGGCGCTTCGACGCAAGCGTCGCTGGGGGCATTGCCCCCAGACCCCCAGGATATTTAAGGCACAAAGGCAGTATGGCGGATTTTATTTGCGCGCGAGGGCGGTGCGGTCACAGTGCCCGTCTCTTTATCCAAGAGTAACGTCTAGGATCATCATCAAGATCAGACCGAAGAGAAGACCAGTGGTAGCACGGTTCTGATGCCCGTTGCGGTGCGTTTCAGGGAGGATTTCGTGGCTGATGATGTACAGCATTGCCCCTGCAGAGAATGTCAGTCCGAGCGGTAGGATTTCGTGGGTGACGGAAACTGCGCTAGCGCCAATCAGTGCGCCGATAGGTTCGACCATGCCGGTCAGGGCGGCAACGAGGAAAGACTTCCACCTCGAATAGCCGCGCCCGATGAGCGCAACGGCAACAGCAAGGCCCTCGGGCATGTCTTGGAGCGAGATACCTGTCATAACCGATATGCCGCTGGTTGTGCCGTCACCAAAGGCTACGCCGATCGACATGCCTTCGGGGAAGTTGTGGATGGTGATTGCAATGACGAAGAGCCAGATGCGCCCCATTGCAGCAGCGTCGGCGCCTTCTTGCCCTGTGATGAAATGTTCATGGGGCAATGACGAGTTCAGCCAAGCGACAAATCCAGCGCCAAGGGCGATCCCAACGCCAGCGATGAGGGAGGCGATCAAGGTAGAGCCGTATTGCTCTGTCGCAATATCAATCCCTGGCAGGATCAAGGAGAAGTAGGATGCCGAGAGCATCACGCCTGCTGCGAAACCTAAAAGCGTATCGCTGGCGCGTTGGCTCAGTGTCTTCCCAATTAACACCGGAACAGCGCCCAAGGCCGTCGCAATGCCTGCGACCAGACCGCCCAGTGTGCCGTTGAGAATGGTTTCCATAAATGCGCTCCCAGAATTTACGCGCATTAAATTTAGAATCATTTTAAATAGCAAGATAATCCAAGGTGTTTTCTCTTTACCAAGGAGCGATTTTCGCCTTTCCAAAAAGGGGATTCGCGTGTAAGAGCGCGGCTTCATCGGGCCGCACACCCTTGGAGGGCGGCCCCTCATCTTATGGAGATTATCAAGATGGCACGTGAGATTCCTGATCTTATCGCCACGGAACGTACGGGGACAGGCAAGGGGGCCGCTCGTCAAGCTCGCCGTGATGGGCTCGTTCCGGGTATCGTTTACGGTGGTGGACAAGATCCGCTTCCGCTGAACTTCAACTACAACAAACTGCTTCAGAAACTGAAGCAGGGCCGTTTCATGTCCACCCTGTTCAACCTGAAAGTTGAAGGTCAGGAAGATGTACGTGTGATCTGCCGTGGCGTTCAGCGCGATGTTGTAAAAGACCTGCCGACTCACATCGACTTCATGCGCTTGAAGCGCACCAGCCGTGTGAACCTGTTCGTGCACGTTGAGTTCGAAAACCACAAAGCTGCACCGGGCATCAAAAAAGGCGGCGTTCTGACCGTTGTTCGTCCGGAAGTCGAGCTTAGCGTTATCGCTGGCGACATTCCTGAGCAGATCGTCGTTGACCTGACCGGCCGCGAAATCGGCGATGTGATCCACATCTCTGACGTAACTCTGCCGGAAGGCGTTTCGCCGACCATCGACCGTGACTTCGTTATTGCGAACATCTCGGCTCCGTCGGGTCTGCGTTCGGCTGGTGCTGATGAAGACGAAGAGGGTGCAGAAGAGTAATTCTCTTCTTCACAACAGAATTAGGAAAACGGGGTCCAACGGGCCCCGTTTTCTTTTGTTGCTGAGGAAAATATTGGGTTTGATCCGCGGTAGGCTTCAGGACTGAGCGAACAGGTTACCGCGTGCCTTCACGATGCTAACAAGCAAGATGAAGATGTAGATCACGTTCACGGATACGAGCAGCAGCCAAGGACGGAAGAACACGAGACCGACGACGAGTAGAGTAAGCACGAGCACGACCCGAGAGAGGCTGCGTGGAACTCGGACGGCCTTGAGCGATAGCGTCTTCATTGTTGAGATCATAAGTACGCCAACAAATCCGAGCCAAATTGCTATGACCATGGGAATCGAGTGGGCATCGAAGTAACCGCCGAATACAAGGAATGCAGGCATCAGCGCGAGCATCGCGCCACCTGGTGACGGGACACCTACAAAATGGGGCGTTTCACCGTCGTCCGTCTTTGGCTTGTCCTTCATTACGTTGAAGCGAGCAAGACGAAGGCAGGCCGCTCCAGCGTAAACCAGCGCGAAAATCCAGCCGAGGCCGCCAAGAGAGCTCAGGAAAAACTGGTATATCAAGATCGACGGTGCGACGCCAAAGCACACAAAATCCGAGAGCGAGTCGAGTTCGCCGCCCAATTCGGACGTAGAGTTGAGCCGACGCGCCATGAGGCCATCAAGGCCATCCATGACAGCAGCGAGCATGATCAGGAACGTGGCGAGCATGAAACGTTCGTCGACGGCAAAGCGGATGGACGTGAGACCCAAGCACATTCCTGTCAGGGTCACCATATTGGGGACCATTTGGACGAAAGGAACGCGGCCCTTGGTGTCCCTATTGTTTTCGTGCTCGCTCATGAGGTGCCTTAGGCTTGGGGCGCTTCGCCCAAATCTGCAATAACAGTTTCGCCAGCGATCATTGTCTGGCCTATCGATACCATCGGCTTTGCGCCTTCGGGAAGATAGATATCCAGACGAGACCCGAAACGGATGAGACCAAAACGTTCACCAACGCCGATCTCTTGGCCTTCTTTGGACCAGCACAGAATGCGACGCGCGACGAGGCCCGCGATCTGAACGGTGCCGAATTTCCGACCATCGGGAAGCTCGATGGTGATGCCGTTACGCTCGTTGTCCTCGGACGCTTTGTCGAGTGACGCGTTCAGGAATTTACCGGGACGGTATGCAACCGCGGTGATTGTGCCAGCAGCAGGTGCGCGGTTCACGTGACAGTTAAACACCGACATGAACACGGAAATGCGGGTCATGGCTTCGTCGCCAAGGCCTAGCTCTGCAGGTGGAACAGCAGGTTCCAGCAGCGACACAACGCCGTCCGCTGGAGAAACCATAATGCCCTTGCGGTCAGGCGTGACGCGTACGGGGTCGCGAAAGAAGTAATAGACCCAAACCGTCAGGCCGACGCCAATCCAGCCGAGCGGCTCCCAGAGAAGGAACAACAGGACCGTAATCGCTGCAGCGATTGCTACAAACTTGCGCCCTTCGGGGTGCATGGGTTTTACAAAGGTCGATAGCATCGAGACAGACATCAGAGCACCATTTTTCGAATGAGTTGGGTCTCTTTAGCCGCGTGGTCGCGTCAAGAAAACCTCTCTTGAGGTGATCGTAGACATATGATCACGAAAAGAGAGGCCTATTTTCTTAGTTCTTTGGGTTCTTCTTAAAACCACCTTTGGGATTGCCGCCCTTGAACGACGACTTGCGGTCGCCAGAAGGCTTGCCACCGAATTTCTTACCAGCTGGTTTGTCACCAAATGTGCGTTTTCCTGCGGGCTTCTTTGCTGCGTCGTCGCCAGCACGAGCACGCGGCTTAGCAAAAGACGGACGATCAACGCGGCCATCGTCGCGGCGCTTCATGTCTTCTTTCTTCCAGCGCGTTTTGATGCGCGGCTCGGAGCCAGTTTCGCCTTCGGATTTGGTTTCTACTTTGCGAGGTTTAGTATCGGGTTTGTCAAAACGCGCGGGGCGATCAAACTTTGCGGGTTTGTCCTTGCGCTCTGGACGTTCGAAACGTTCTGGACGAGGCGAACGCTCACCACGCTCACCACGCTCACCACGCTCACCACGCTCACCACGCTCACCACGCTCACCACGTTCTTCGCGACGAGGACGGTCCGACGGGCCTCCACGATGGGGAGGACGCTCAGGACGGTCTGGACGTGGGCCGCGCGGTTTACGTGCGTCCATTTCGGGTGCTTGGTCCATGACGACCAGCGAAATGCCCTGTTCCAACTCGAGGTTCGCACCTTCGCGCACAACCATCGCCTTGCCAGCTTCTTCCTGAACTTCGACGTAGGTGTCCGTATCGTTGATGCGGATACGGCCAATCGCATTCTTGTTAAGACCAGACTGTTTGCACAGCATCGGCAACAGCCAGCGCGGTTCCGCACGTTCGTTGCGACCGATCGAGAGTTTGAACCAAACCGACGGCCCAAATTCTTGTTTCTTCTTCTCGCGATCAACAGGCACGCCACCCAGTTCTTCAGGCGGGCAGCGACGTTCTTGATAGAGGCGCAGATAAGCCGCAGCGACTTGTTCAGCGCTGTATTTTTCTAGCAGTTTGCTGGCGAACGCAGCCTGATCCTCGTTGATGGCTTCGGACCATGCAGGGTGGTTGATCAGACGCTCTTCTTCACGTGTTTGAACAGCCTCGGCGCTAGGCGGCTCTGTCCATTCTGCTTCCAGCTTCGCCCATTTGAGCAAACGGGTGATTTTCATACGATCACGCGGTGTGGCGATCAGCGCGGAAATACCCTTGCGTCCAGCGCGACCGGTACGGCCAGAGCGGTGCAACAGGGTTTCAGTGTTTGTCGGCGTTTCAGCGTGGATAACCAACTCAAGTCCCGGAAGGTCGATACCACGTGCAGCAACGTCTGTTGCAACGCAGACCTTTGCACGACCGTCGCGCATCGCTTGCAGCGCGTGTGTCCGTTCGGTTTGGGTCAGTTCGCCCGAGAGCGATACAACTTGGAAACCACGGTTCGACAGGCGGGCCGTCAGACGGGCCACGGCTGCGCGCGTGTTCGCAAAGATGATGGTGTTATCGGGGTCATGGAACAAAAGCGCGTTGATGATCGCGTGTTCAGCATCATGCGGTGCACAGTTGAGAACCTGATACGAAATGTCAGAATGCTGTTGTTCTTTTGAAGAAACTTCGACGCGCAGGGCGTCTTTTTGGAAGTCTTTTGCAAGTTTCGCGATCAGTGGCGGAACGGTTGCGGAGAACATCAGTGTGCGGCGATCTTCGGGCGCTTCCGCCAGAATGAACTCGAGGTCCTCACGGAACCCGAGGTCGAGCATTTCGTCCGCTTCGTCCAAGACAACAGCGCGTGCCATTGTGAGGTCAAGCGCGTTGCGTTGGATGTGGTCGCGAATACGGCCTGGTGTACCGACGACGATGTGCGCACCACGTTCGAGAGCACGACGTTCGTTGCGAGGGTCCATACCACCAACAGCGGATGCAATCACGGCACCCGTTTTCGCGTAGAGCCATTCAAGCTCACGGCTGACTTGGAATGCAAGTTCGCGGGTCGGCGCAACGATCAGCGCGACAGGGAGGCCTGCGCGACCAGCAGAGCCGTCATCGTCCAAAAGGTCGGATGCGATAGCGAGGCCAAAGCCAACTGTTTTGCCAGAACCAGTACGAGCGGAAACCAGAAGGTCTTTCCCCTCGTAGTCGGGATTTAGCACAGCCTCCTGAACATCGGTCAGCGTTGTATACCCACGCTCGGATAGCGCGGCGGAAATAGTCGGGATCATCAGGGAGGCTTTCAAAAAAGGTCGAAGGTGGCCGTCTACACGGGCAGACACGCTAAGTATATAGCAAATATGTTGGCTCTGCTATGACCTGTCGGTATGGATAACATATGAAACTATTTGTCGGCCTCGGAAATCCGGGTGTGAAATACGCCCAAAATCGTCACAACATCGGCTTTATGGCCGTGGAACGTATCGCGAGCGATCACGGGTTTTCGCCGTGGCGCGCCAAATTCCAAGGCCAAACGAGCGAAGGTAGACTGGGGTCCGAAAAGGTTATCCTGTTGAAACCGGACACCTTTATGAACCTATCTGGCCAGTCTGTTGGCGAGGCGATGAGGTTTCACAAGCTCACGCCCCAAGATGTAGTCGTGTTCCACGATGAACTCGATCTCGCGCCGAGCAAGTGTCGTTTGAAAACGGGCGGCGGCCATGCGGGCCACAACGGACTTCGTTCGATCCACCAACATATCGGTGAAGCCTATGACCGCGTTCGACTTGGCATCGGGCACCCTGGGCACAAAGATCGCGTCGCTGGCTATGTTCTGTCGGATTTTGCGAAAGCAGAGCAGGTTTGGCTCGATGATATGATGCGTGGAATCAGTGACGGGGCGGGTGCCCTGGCAGAGGGTGACGGCCCCAAATTCCTAAATGCCGTGGCATTGCGTGTGGCCCCACCTCGCTCTGGAACAGGTACGGCTCAGGCTTCGAAGTCGAAGAATAAGCCCGAAAAGCTCGTTAAAAACGAACCGACGGTTGAGGAAGATACCCGCAGTCCGATGGAAAAGTTGGTGGATCGTTTCAGATGACAGGTCGCTTACCCGAGGCTCTTTTAACACAGGCGCAGGCCTCCGAGGCTCTTGGGTCACCGTTGACTGCGAACTTACTGAACTTGCTGGCTGAGAGGCTCACACCTCATTCCCCGCTCACCGCGCGTTTGTTTAATTGGCCGGGCGATATGGGGCCATCGGCAGACTCAGTCCCGTTGCGGCTCGCGGGCGCGTTGAATGCGCTTCGAATGTTGGGGCGCTGTGGGTTGGAAGATGCCTACGAAAACTATGCAACCGATCCTGATGCGCTTTGGGTGGCTGTAGAACGTGCTTTGACCGAAGAAGCCCCTTTCATATCGACGTTTATCGATAGTCCCCCGCAAACAAATGAAGTCCGCCGCTCTGCCGTTCTCATTGCGGTCTCTCACTGGCTGACAAAGCGGTTCAAACTCCCGATGAACGTTTTCGAAGTCGGTGCGAGCGCTGGCTTGAACCTTATGTGGGATAGGTTCGCATTGTATTTGGGAGAGACTGTGTATGGCGAAGGCGATAGTCCCGTTCGGTTGGCTCCTGAGTGGACAGGGCCCTATCCGCCGAGGTCAGAGCTGCGGATATTAGATCGTCGTGGCGTGGACCTGAGCCCGATTGATGTCCAGAACCCGCTAGATCGGTTGCGCCTCAAGTCGTACATTTGGCCTGATCAGTTCGAGCGCGTGGCACTCACAGAGGCAGCAATCAGGCTGTGTGATGTCAGCGTTGAACAGGGTGACGCCGTCGAGTGGTTGAATGCCAGTCTTCAAACGACGTGTGGCGCCCTGACGATGGTCTATTCGACGGTGGCTTGGCAGTATTTGCCAGCCGATGCCCAAGAGCGTGGTCGGTCGATTATCGAAACTGTGGGTCGTGCAGCGACTGCAGAAAGTCCGCTTGCATGGTTCCAGATGGAAGCTGACGGTCAAAGCGGGAGCGCAGCCCTGACGTTGCGCATTTGGCCTGGTGAACTGCGGTTCAAAATGGGTCGTGTTGATTTTCATGGCCGCTGGGTTAAATGGACCTCACCTGTGTGATGAGGCCCCGATGACTCAAATGGACCAATCTCTTAACGTATACGGTGCACCGCTTATTCCGTGCTCCACCGCTCCGATGACCGGATTTTTCCGCGACGGGTTCTGCAATACATGCGAGCAGGACCAAGGGAGCCACACCGTTTGCGCAGTCATGACCGAGGAATTCCTCGCGTTTTCGAAATACGTGGGAAATGACCTGTCGACACCGAGGCCCGAGTTCAATTTCGTAGGCCTGAAAGCTGGCGATCAATGGTGCCTTTGCGCTGGACGCTTTCTGCAAGCCGCCGACGAGGGGTGTGCGCCTTTGGTTAATCTCAATGCCACTCACATGCGGGCGCTTGAGATTGTGCCTTTGGCTGTCCTAGAGGCTCACTCTGCCGCTTGAGCGGTAACAGCAAAGGCTGTTTCATCTAACAAATCGTCAATAAACAGGCTGAGAAGCTGGGGGCGTCCCGTAACGCCAGCCTTCCTGTAAATTGCATTCGTCTGCGCTTTAACCGTGCCTTCTGACGTATTGCGAAGCGCGGCGATTTCAGCGGTATTCAGCCCTTTGATGGCAAACAACGCGACGTCTTGTTCAGCGGCGGTGAGGCCCCATGCATCGAACCGTTCGTGCATGAGTTCCATAAAAGCACCCGACGCTGCGCGTAGACGATTTTCCGCCAGTCGAGCGCGTGCGGAGGACCGTCGCAAGATGACCGCACCAAAACCGACACCGATCAGAAGGCCGAATGCGGCGCCGAGTTCGATATATTCAGAGACTTGCCACGAAAATGCAGCAACGCCAAACACCGACGACAGGATGTTCCATAGGAAAAAGGTGGCGCAAATGATTTGCACCACGAGGACAGCTGTGACTGCCCGCTTGTCCATTAATTGGAACCTATCCCGTTAATCATCGTCGTCCTTATCATCGCCACTATCTTCGTCGTCTTTGCTGTCGTTATCGTCGCCACCTCGATTGCGGCCACGATCATGATCATCGTCAGAGCTATCATCGTCCTCATCATCGCTGCGATCATCGTCATTTCCGTGTCTGTCGTGATCGTCGTCGGATTCAATTTCTTCGAGCTCCGCAATGCGGGGGATGATGGTCATATTGGATCGTTTGCTTTCGCCTATCGCACGCCAATAGTCCCTCAGCAGTTCGCCCGTGGTTGGGTTAAACACCAGCTCTCTTTCATGGGTTTGATTGCGCGCAACGACTCGAACGCGGCCCAGAAGGGTGCGATTTACCACGATGTCCGTATAGCCCTGCTCCTGCAGCTGCATAACGATGCTGTCTTGGATCGACTGCGCATGCACAGGCGCCCCAAACGCCAAAAGGGCGCTTGTGATCATAATCGAAAGAGATTGGGTCCCGAATTTCATTTGTTCACCAGAAGGGGGTTCTGACAACACGCCAGAACCCAATCATGTTAGCATGAAGCGTTACGAGTCGTCATTGCTGTCGTCGTCACTATCATCACGGCTGTCGTCGTGGTCATCATCGTGATCATCGTCGTCATGGCCGCGGCCGTGGTGACCACCATTCCGACCGTGATCGTCGTTTAGATCGTGCGAAGGGCCGTCATCGCTTCCACGAACCCGACCCGAGGCACCACGTTCGCCATCGCGTTCTGTTCGAGTTCTGACTTCGCTCGAAATCTCTGCGCCTGTCGCGCGGTCATAAATAACTTCGTACTTCATACCATCTCGATAGGCTTCGACTTTGACAGTGCTGGCCGAGTTATAGATTTCAATACCTGTGAAGCCACCATTTTGGTAAGCAGAGATGATGTTGTCGATCAGTGGATCGGCTTTGACGGTCAGTGTGGATGCAGCGATCAAAATCGCAGCGGCAAAGGTTATCTTTTTCATAATACTCTCCCTAATTAACGGTAATCCGTGGAGACAGCGTCGCCTGAAAAATGACCGTCGATCTATCCGCGCAGAGTTTATTACAGCCTAATGATCCATAGGTTGTATGGCTATAAACCAGAGTTTATGCGCCGAAAAACAAAACCCCGCACAATGGCGGGGCTTTGATTTATCATAGTATTGCAGACACTTAGTCGCTGTTGCGACCTTCGTTGCCACTGGTCATATCGACTCCTAGGTGGCGCGCAACGGTAAAGATGTCTTTGTCGCCGCGACCACACATGTTCATCACGATGATATGGTCCTTGGGCAGAGTGGGCGCGATTTTCATCACGTGAGCCAACGCGTGAGACGGTTCCAGAGCAGGGATGATGCCTTCAGTTCGGCACGAGAACTGGAATGCTTCGAGCGCTTCTTTGTCGGTGATCGACACATATTTTGCGCGACCGATGTCATGCAGCCACGCGTGTTCTGGCCCGATGCCCGGATAGTCCAAGCCAGCGGAGATCGAGAAACCTTCGAGGATTTGACCATCTTCGTCTTGGAGCAGATAGGTGCGGTTGCCATGCAGGACGCCAGGACGACCGCCTGTCAGCGACGCACAGTGCTCCATCTTTTCGTTCACGCCTTTTCCACCAGCTTCGACGCCGATAATATTGACCGATGGATCATCGAGGAACGGGTAGAACAGACCCATTGCGTTTGATCCCCCACCGATCGCGGCAATCACGGTATCGGGCAGTCGACCTTCACCCTCTTGTTCGGGCAACTGCCAGCGGACTTCTTTACCGATGATCGATTGGAAATCGCGAACCATGGCAGGGTAGGGGTGCGGGCCAGCAACGGTGCCGATGCAGTAGAAGGTATCTTCGACGTTGGTGACCCAATCCCTAAGCGCGTCGTTCATTGCATCTTTCAGTGTGCCACGGCCAGAGGTCACTGGAATAACCTCGGCACCAAGCAGCTTCATGCGGAACACGTTCGGCTGCTGACGTTCAACGTCATGTGCACCCATGTAGACCACACACTTCAGGCCGAATTTGGCACAAACAGTTGCCGTTGCTACGCCGTGCTGGCCTGCGCCCGTTTCAGCGATGATCCGCGACTTACCCATGCGGCGTGCAAGGATGATCTGGCCAAGCACGTTGTTAATTTTGTGTGCACCAGTGTGGTTCAACTCGTCACGCTTGAGGTAGATTTTTGCTCCACCTAGCTCTTCGGTCATGCGGCTGGCAAAATACAGCGGGGATGGGCGGCCGACGTAGTGTTTCCACAGATCGTCCATCTCGGCCCAGAAGGTCGCATCGGTTTTTGCTTTTTCGTACTCAGCCTGCAGATCAAGGATCAGTGGCATCAGTGTTTCAGCAACGAACCGACCGCCGAAATTGCCAAAGCGGCCTTGTTCGTCCGGACCGTTCATAAAGCTGTTGAATAGATCGTCTGCCATCGTGGCCTCCCCGAAGTTCAGCAGAACAGTTAGCGCCAATGCGCTAAGGGGTAAAGGGAGGAACCGTTACGCTTGTGCTGCTGCGATGAATGCGCGGATTTTTTCGGCATCTTTTACGCCAGGTGCGGATTCCACGCCCGACGATACATCTACCTGACGCGCGCCAGTCATATCGATTGCCTGTGCAACGTTGTCAGCATTTAAGCCGCCCGCCAGCATCCACGGACGGGTCCAATATTTGCGCCGCACCATTTTCCAATCCCACGCTGCGCCATTCCCACCCGGACGGTCAGAGTCCTTGGGCTGTTTCGGTTCAACGAGGATTTGGTCGGCGACTTGGGCGTAAAGGTCGATCTGGAACAGATCGTCTGGGGACGAAATGCCGATAGCCTTCATAACAGGTAGGCCATAGCGTTCACGCACTTCGGTCACGCGCTCTGGGCTTTCTTTGCCGTGAAGCTGCAGCATATCGAGCGGCACTTTGGCCATTAATTCATCCAAGAATTCATCACTCGCATCAACAACGAGCGCTACCTTTGCGACGCCAAGCGGGACCTCAAGGGCCAAGGCTGCTGCTTCGTCGATTGTGACATTGCGTGGACTCTTTGGAAAGAACACGAACCCAAGGTACGCCGCGCCAGCATCGCAGGCGACCTGAATGCTGGCCGCATCGCGCAGCCCGCAGATTTTCACTCGGACATCAGGCATAATTACGAACGTTCGAGCAGTTGGAGAACGTCGTCTTTGCCGTCGCCATCTGCATCGCGCAGACGGTCCAATTCACGACGAAGCTGCTTTGCTTCTTTGCCACGTGCACGGGCTTCGGAACGGGTTTTGTGTTCGCGCAGCCATTCCCAGAGAAACCCGATGAGCAAACCAACACCGACGCCTAGGAAAATGGCAATGAACAGAGGGACCTGAACGGTCGGCGCTACGCCGATGAAGTCAGCGAGCAAGTTCGGCATGGCGTGGATCGTCACGATGTCACGATTTGCCAAACCAACAAGCACAAGACAAAGGGCAACAATGCCCCAAAAGGCGTAGCGAAGCGTTTTCATTCGGTTCTCTTATTCGTCGTTCAGTCGATCGCGCAGCAGCTTGCCTGTCTTAAAGAACGGCACGTGCTTTTCTTCGACGTCGACAGATTCGCCGGTGCGCGGGTTACGGCCCGTTCTCGCATCGCGTTTCTTGACAGAGAATGCGCCGAAACCGCGCAGCTCCACCCGATGACCAGCGGCCATCGCTTCGGTGATGGTGTCAAAGACCGTGTTCACGATCTTCTCTACATCACGCTGGTAGAGGTGAGGATTTTCGTCGGCGATCTTTTGGATCAGTTCTGACCTGATCATAGGCGTGGACCCCCCGGGTATGAAACAGACGGCAGGTTCACCCTGCTCACTGCACGACTATAGGAAAACAGAACCCATCGGGGAATAGCCGTCATAGGGTGTAAATCGCGAAAATTGCATCAATTTCGGGCCTTTGGCTGGTGATTGAGGAATTTCGGCAGCGACTTCCAGTTTGGGCACAAACGCTGCATCGCAGCACTGACGCAGCGATTCGCCAAAGAAAAACCCCGCTGTCTTACGACAGCGGGGTACATTCTTTCACTCAAAAGGGGACTTATTCGTCCGAACCTTTCAGAGCTGCACCGAGGATATCGCCGAGCGAAGCGCCAGAAGCGGACGAACCGTACTGTTCTACTGCTTCTTTCTCTTCTGCGATTTCACGTGCTTTGATCGACAGACCCAGTTTGCGGGTCTTGCTGTCTACGTTGGTCACGCGAACGTCGACTTTATCGCCTACGCCGAAACGCTCAGGACGCTGTTCGGCACGGTCACGCGACAGGTCGGAACGACGGATGAACGACTTCATGCCTTCGTACTCAACCTCGATGCCGCCATCTTCGATTGCGGTTACGTTAACGGTGATCACCGAACCACGCTTTACGCCGCCAATGGCTTCAGCGAACGGGTCGCCTTCCATTGCTTTGATCGAGAGCGAGATGCGCTCTTTCTCAACGTCGACTTCGGTAACGACAGCCTTAACAACGTCGTTCTTGTGGTAGTTCTGGATCGCGTCTTCGCCACGGTCGTCCCACGACAGGTCGGAGAGGTGAACCATGCCGTCGATGTCGCCAGGCAGGCCGATGAACAGACCGAATTCGGTGATGTTCTTAACTTCACCTTCAACCTGTGTGCCTTCTGGGTGGGTCTCAGCAAAGACTTCCCATGGGTTGCGCTGGGTCTGCTTGAGGCCGAGCGAAACGCGACGCTTGGACGAGTCGATTTCGAGAACCATGACTTCGACTTCTTGCGAGGTCGAAACGATTTTGCCCGGGTGGACGTTTTTCTTGGTCCAGGACATTTCGGAAACGTGAACCAGACCTTCAACGCCAGCTTCGAGCTCAACAAATGCACCGTAGTCGGTGATGTTGGTTACGCGGCCAGTGTGTACCGATTCCAGCGGGTAGCGAGTTTCAACTGCATCCCACGGATCGTCCTGAAGCTGTTTCATGCCCAGAGAGATACGGTGGGTGTCTTTGTTGATCTTGATGACCTGAACGTTGATGGTCTCGCCGATCGACAGGATTTCCGACGGGTGGTTAACACGGCGCCATGCCATGTCGGTGACGTGCAGCAGGCCGTCAACGCCGCCCAGATCAACGAAGGCACCGTATTCGGTGATGTTCTTGACCACGCCTTCAACAGCCTGACCTTCGGTGAGGTTGCCGATGACTTCAGCACGCTGTTCAGCGCGCGACTCTTCGAGGATCGCACGACGCGAAACAACGATGTTGCCACGACGGCGGTCCATTTTCAGGATTTGGAACGGCTGCTTAAGACCCATCAGCGGGCCAGCGTCGCGTACGGGACGTACGTCAACCTGCGAACCCGGAAGGAACGCAACAGCGCCGCCCAGATCAACAGTGAAGCCACCTTTGACGCGGCCAAAGATTGCGCCTTCGACGCGCTCTTCTGCAGCGTATGCTTTTTCCAGACGATCCCATGCTTCTTCGCGGCGAGCCATTTCGCGGGAAATGACAGCTTCGCCACGGGCGTTTTCAGCCGCGCGCAGGAACACTTCCACTTCGTCGCCAACAGCGATCGAGGGAGCTTCACCCGGGTTTGCGAATTCTTTGAGGTCTACGCGGCCTTCCATTTTGTAGCCGACGTCGATGATAGCCTGACCGGCTTCAATCGCGATAACCTTACCTTTGACAACCGAACCTTCAGCCGGGGTGTCAATTTCGAAGCTTTCTTGTAGGAGGGCTTCGAATTCCTCCATCGATACGTTAGCCATCTGGCGTTAATCCTTTTCACGGTTTTTCTGGCCTAGCGGTTGGATCCGCCGGTCTTTTGATTGGCGTCGGTAAACGCAAAACAAAGAGGGCCGGAATGTCCGACCCTGCCTGATCCTGCGTCCACAGGTGTAACCCCTGCTTTAGACAGGGGCGCGTTTACCGCAGAAACCCCAACAGGGCAAGGACGGAATCCAACCTTGCCCCGTCAGGAGCAGCTTACTTCACATCGGTGACGATGCTGTCGCGCGAACGGCGAACTTTTTTCTGCGGTGCGAGCCAGTCGTTCGGCTCATCGCGGTAGCCGATTGCGAGGGTGACGACGGACTTCAGGCCCTTTTCTTTGAGGCCGAGAATTTCGTCGAATTGCGCAGGGTCAAAGCCCTCCATCGGTGTCGTATCTACGCCTTCTTCGGCAGCTGCCATCAAGGCAAAACCGAGTGCGATGTAGGCCTGACGTGCCGCATGTTCAAAGTTGGTCTGAGCATCGCGAGCCAAATACATGCCTTTGAGGTTGTCATAGTAGCCATTTAGCGCCTCACGGGTTTCTTCGCCGCGAATTTCTGCGTGAAGGTCAACAACACTGCTGATGTTTTCGTCGGTGTAGTTTTCCCACGCGGCAAATACGAGAACTGCGGTTCCATCAGTGATCTGCTTTTGACCGTATGCGGCTGCAGACAGCTTTGCGCGCACATCATCGTTGGTCACGAGGATCAGTTGGAACGGCTGCAGGCCAGACGATGTCGGCGCGCGGCGGGCCGCATCAACAATGCGTTCGATTTTTTCGGCGGGAACAACCTTGGACGCATCCATAGCTTTGGTTGCGTAGCGCCAGTCGAGTTTTTCGTAGAACATCCGATTACCTTTCGAGGAGGGTGGTATAAATTCGATACTCGGTATATATTTGTGACCAATATGGCCTTCAAGAAGGCACATTTCGGATACTCAGTATCAAAGAGGGAACTATGAAGGACGTCGGCCACTGCCCGCTTCAATGCGAGAAAATCAATAGTGTTTTGTCCCGGATCGGTGACAGATGGAGCATCCTCGTCATGATCGCTCTCAAAGGGCGTCAGGTCATGCGTTTCAATGAGTTAAAGCGACACCTGGGTATCACTCAGCGCATGCTTTCCCTGACTTTGCGAGAGCTAGAGCGTGACGGGCTCGTGAACCGTACGGCCTATGCAACGGTGCCGCCTACAGTCGAATATGAATTGACCGATTTGGGCCGGTCTTTTGCAGAAACGATCGGTGTGATGGGCGAATGGGCTGTTGCGCACTTGGCAGAGATTGACCGTGCCCGTGCAGAGTATGATCGGAAAAACGCAGCTTAACGTGCGGCGTTGATCGCATTCACGGCGGCGGCAATAGCGTCTTCAATCGACAGATCACTTGTGTCGATCAGAAGGGCATCGTCGGCAGGTTTCAGCGGCGCATCGGCGCGATTCATATCGCGGTCATCGCGTTCCCGTACCTCGGCCAATACCTGTGCCTCGTCGCCACCGACCTCCAGCCACCGACGGTGGGCGCGAACTTCGGCGCTCGCAGTGACAAAGAGTTTTACATCAGCGTCAGGGCAAATGACCGTCCCAATATCGCGACCATCGAGGACCGCACCGCCGTCTTGCGAGGCAAAGCGACGTTGAAAATCTACCAAAGCGGCGCGGACTTCTGGTATAACTGCGACCTTGGATGCGGCTTGCCCAGCCGCCAACGACCGCAGATCATCGCGGTTCAGGTCATCGTTATTCAGCGTTTGGGCCGCAGTAATAGGATCAACGCCATCCGCAGCTTTCGCGCCCACGGCTCTGTAGAGCAATCCGGTATCAAGATGTGCAAAGCCGAATTTCGCAGCGACGGCTTTGGAAATCGTCCCTTTGCCTGCAGCGGCTGGGCCATCGATGGCTACAGTGAAAGTCATGTTCGCCTCTTACTTAAGGGAGCCGTGCGCCCCCTTGCACCCACATCTCGAACAAGCGGACAGCACCAAATGCGATCAGAATGCCTGTCACAATAATGGTCCGCCAGTTCCGTTGTGGCTTTTCGCTCATTACGAATTGGACCGTTCGATCGCTGCGCCCAAGTCCGCCATGAGAGGTTCAAAGATCGGGAAAGAGGTCGCAATCGGCGAGCCGTCATCAACCGACATCGGTTTGTTCGTCGCCATGCCCATCACCATGAACGACATCGCGATGCGGTGATCGAGGCGCGATTCAACCGTCACGCCGCCCTCAACGTTGCCAAAGCCGCGACCTTTGACGATCCACCAATCGTCACCTTCGTCAACTTCGACGCCAGCAGCGCGTAGACCTTTGGCCATCGCATCAATGCGATCGGATTCTTTGACGCGCAGTTCTTTTACGCCCTTCATCACGGTGTCGCCTTCCGCGAAGGACGCGACAACGGACAGAACAGGGTATTCGTCGATCATCGAGGCAGCGCGAGCAGGCGGAACTTCGATCCCTTTGAGGTTCGGTGAGTATTTTGCACGCAGGTCGGCAACGGGTTCGCCGCCTTCTTCGCGCAGGTTCTCGTATTCCAGATCGGCGCCCATTTCGCGCAGAGTTGTGAACAAACCAGCGCGGGTGTCGTTCAAGCCGATATTCGGGACGAGCACGTCAGAGCCTTCGGTGATGATCGCCGCGCAGACAGGGAATGCAGCCGACGATGGGTCACGAGGGACGACAATCTTTTGAGCCTTCAGTTCAGGCTGACCAGTCAGCGTGATAACGCGCCCTTCTTCGGTCGTTTCGACCGTCAGTTCTGCGCCAAAACCAACCAGCATCCGTTCAGTGTGATCGCGAGTGGCTTCTTTTTCGATAACGATAGTCTTGCCCGGGGCATTCAAACCAGCCAGCAAAACAGCCGATTTCACCTGAGCGGACGGGACAGGCGTCGCGTATGTCACGGGCACGGGGTTTTCTGCGCCAACGATGGTGAGCGGTAGGCGGCCACCTTTGCGTCCGTAAGATTTCGCACCAAAGAGCGCCAGCGGATCTGTGACGCGCCCCATCGGGCGAGAGTTCAGGGATGCATCGCCAGTAAATGTTGCGGTGATCGGAGAGGTCGCCATGCAGCCCATGATCAGGCGCACGCCAGTGCCAGAGTTGCCGCAGTCGATGACGTTTTCAGGTTCTTTGAACCCGCCTACGCCTACGCCCTCGACGCTCCAGTTGCCCTCGCCATGGTCAACGACGGTCGCGCCAAAGGCACGCATCGCTTTGGCTGTATCAAGCACGTCCTCACCAAGCAGCAGGCCCGTAATTTCGGTTTTACCAACCGACAATGCGCCAAGAATGAGTGACCGATGCGAGATTGATTTGTCGCCAGGCACATTCGCCACGCCCTTGAGCGGTCCGCACTTGCGGGAAATCATTGGAATAGGATTGCCGTGGCCTGACATGTAACACCTCTTTCAGCTTCGACAGCGTCTTAGCGCAGGTGCGTGTTAGCGTCCATCATGAACAGGGTAATTATCGCGCCGGTCAGGATGTGAAAGCAGCGCGAAGTGCAATCTCTACCATATCGCCAAAGCTACGTTCACGTTGGTCGCTGGGGAGGGCCTCGTGTGTGACCAGATGGTCCGAGATCGTCAGAACAGCCAGCGCACGACGTTTGTAACGCGCAGCCAGAATATAAAGTTCTGCCGCTTCCATTTCGACTGCCAACGTTCCGTGGCGCATTAATTGTTCCGTCAGATCGGACCGATCTTCGTAAAATGTATCGGACGAAAAAATGCCGCCAACGTGATGAGTAATGTCTAATTCTGCTGCTGCTTTTTCGGCGGCAGATAACAGGCCGAAATCAGCGCAGGGCGCGTAATTCAATTCACGGAAAATCGAAGAGGACGGCGTGCCAATGGTGCTAGCGGTCATCGCCAATACAACGTCGCGCACTTTGACGTGGTCTTGCATGCCACCTGCTGATCCGATCCGAATGAGCGTCTGTGCATCGTAATCGCGAATTAATTCATTCGCGTAAATCGACAGCGACGGCATCCCCATGCCCGAACCATGGATAGTAACGGGGTTGCCGTTCCACGTCCCTGTGTATCCGAGCATGCCGCGCACTTCGTTAATGCAGCGAGGGTTCTCGAGGAATGTCTCGGCAGCCCATTTAGCGCGATAGGGATCGCCAGGCATTAATACTGTGGGGGCAATATCGCCCTTCTTAGCGCCGATGTGAACAGTCATTCTGGGAACCCTAAAAGCAAAACGGCGCGGGATTACCGCGCCGCTGTTTTGAAATTAGATCGCGAAAGATGCGATGTCTTTGCCTGCATCTTCGGCGTCTTTGATCCACTGGGGTTTGCGACCACGGCCGGACCAAGTTTGGGTGTCATCCGCAGGGTTGCGATATTTCGCAGGGGCTTTGGCCTTTGGCGCTTTTGCTCCGCTTGTCAGTTCGTCCAGCGAAAACCCGAATTCAGCTGCGGCTTTGGCCGCTGCGTCACGCGCAGCTTTTAATTCGCGCGCACCAACGCGGCTCAGTGCTTTCTCAACATCAGCACGAAGCGTTTCGAGTTCTTTACGGGATAGGGTATCGAGATTGATGGTCATTCCGTGAGCCTTTAATGCAAGATTAAAATACGAAACGCATAATACCCCGAATGCGACAATTGGCAATCGGGGTATTTATTAATGATTTTGCCTTTAATTAAGCGGCTTTTTCTGCTGGATCGACGAGCGTTACGATATCGCCCATAATTCGATTCAATTCGAAGTCCTTGGGCGTGTAAACGCGCGAAACCCCCATTTCGATCAGCTTTTTTGCGTCTTCATCTGGAATGATGCCGCCCGCAATAACTGGAATGTGGTGCAATCCAGCCGCTTTCATTTTTTCCATGACCTCGGCGATCAGCGGCAAATGAGAGCCGGACAGAATTGACAGGCCAACGACGTGCGCATCATCGCGTTTCGCGGCTTCGACGATTTCGTCGGGCGTGAGGCGGATGCCCTCATACGTGATGTCCATGCCGCAATCGCGGGCACGCGCTGCGATTTGTTCAGCGCCGTTAGAGTGACCATCTAGGCCAGGCTTACCGACAATGAATTTCAGCGGACGACCCAACTTACCTGTCACTGTCGCAACGCGGTCTCGAATTTCATCCAAACCTTCGGTGCGGTTAGATGGGTTCTTTGAAACACCAGTCGGTGCGCGATACTGGCCGAACGCTTGACGGATCGCTTCTGCCCATTCGCCTGTCGTGACACCCGCTTTTGCTGCCGCAATCGACGGGATCATGATGTTGGTGCCGTCATTTGCAGCCGCTGTGAGGGCAGCCAGCGCCTTTGCAACGGCAGCTGTATCGCGGCCAGCCTTCCATGCATTTAGGCGGGTGATTTGTTCAGCTTCCACCGCTGGATCGACGGTCATGATTGCGTCTTCGCCCGAGGTGAGAGGCGATCGTTCCCCATTCTGCCATTTGTTCACGCCAACGACGGTTGTTTCGCCCGCTTCGATATTGTTGATGCGTTTCGCATTCGATTCGACCAAACGAGACTTCATGTATTCGATGGCTTGAACCGCGCCGCCCATGCTGTCGATGGTTGCGAGCTCTTCACGAGCGCCTGCCTTAAGGGCCGCAACTTTGCGGTCCACGGTAGGGTTGTTGTCGAACAGGTCATCGTATTCCAGAAGGTCGGTCTCATAGGCCATGATCTGCTGCATGCGGAGCGACCACTGCTGGTCCCACGGGCGCGGAAGGCCCAATGCTTCGTTCCATGCTGGCAGCTGAACCGCACGAGCTCGAGCGTTTTTAGACAAAGTCACAGCCAGCATTTCGATCAGAATGCGGTAGACGTTGTTTTCTGGTTGCTGCTCGGTCAGGCCGAGAGAGTTCACCTGAACACCATAGCGGAAGCGGCGCATTTTGGGGTCTTCGACGCCATAACGCTCTTGGCAGATTTCGTCCCAAAGTTCGACGAACGCCCGCATTTTGCACATTTCGGTCACGAAGCGGATGCCAGCATTCACGAAGAACGAGATGCGGCCAACCATGTTGGGGAAGTGCTCTGCTGGAACCTTGCCCTTAAGATCATCGAGCACAGCAGTTGCGGTCGCCAGTGCAAAGGCCAGTTCCTCTTCGGGTGTCGCGCCAGCCTCTTGAAGGTGGTAGGAGCAGACGTTCATCGGGTTCCATTTGGGCAAGTTTTCGCGGGTATAGGCCGCAACGTCCGTGATCATCCGCAGGGATGGCTTAGGCGGACAAATGTAGGTGCCGCGCGAAAGATACTCTTTGATAATGTCGTTTTGGACCGTGCCTTGCAGCGCAGATATATCGGCGCCCTGTTCCTCTGCTACGGCGATATACAGGGACAGCAGCCAAGGAGCCGTCGCGTTGATTGTCATCGACGTATTCATTTGTTCGAGCGGGATATTGTCGAACAGCGCGCGCATGTCACCTAAGTGGCAGACAGGAACGCCAACTTTGCCAACTTCACCGCGAGCGAGGCGATGATCTGAATCGTAACCCGTCTGGGTGGGAAGGTCGAAAGCCACGGAAAGGCCGGTCTGACCCTTTGCGAGGTTTGAACGATACAGTGCGTTCGACGCCTCAGCGGTCGAGTGCCCCGCATAGGTGCGGAACAGCCACGGGCGATCTTTCTGCGGTTGCGACATATGGGCCTCCAGAGAATCCGGTCGGGTAATTTTATTTCGTCGGGGAATGGATAACGGAAAGATTGCATCCCTGTCAATTCGCTGCGTTGCGGCGTGAGCCTATTGTCCTATACCTCAGTTCAGGTCACTGTCGGCGCATGAATGCCCCCGTTACTCTCCCGCTTTGGCTTTTGGTTCTGATCCTGCTGTTTGCAGCGGTCACTTTTGCTTCGCATTTTCTTTTCCCATCCGTCCGCTGGTTTTTCCGTAAACGGATGGAGCGTGCTGTGGCGCGACTAAATGAGCGCCTCGCGCGGCCGATTGAGCCGTTCAAATTGGCCCGGCGCTTCGATACGATTCAGCGACTGATCTATGATCCCGATGTTGCAAAAGCGATCCACAAAGCGGCGACGGCTGAAGGCATTCCTGACAACGTGGCTTTTGAACGCGCGAAACGTTACGCCCGCGAGATCGTCCCATCCTTTTCGGCTTCGGTCTATTTCGGCTTCGGCGCGAGGCTCGCGAAATTGGTCTCTCGGTCGATGTACAAGATCCGATTGGGTGCGATGGACCAGAATGAGTTTGGTGCCATTGATCGGGACGCCACACTCGTCTTTGTGATCAACCACCGCAGCAATATGGACTATATGCTGGTGACCCACCTGATCAGTAGTTCGAGCACGATTGCCTATGCTGTCGGGGAATGGGCGCGCGTCTGGCCTTTGTCGTGGTTGGTTCGCGCAATGGGGGCCTATTTCATTCGGCGAGGCTCTCGCGGTCAGCTCTATCGTGCTGTTTTATCTCGATATGTTCGGATGGCGACTGAGAACGGCGTGACCCAAGCGTTCTTTCCCGAAGGCGGGCTTAGCCTTACCGGAGCGATAGCGAAGCCCAAAATGGGGCTGCTCAGCTACATTGTTGACGCATCAAAACCAGATGGGCGCGATGTGATCTTTGTGCCCGTTGCGCTGAACTATGATCGCGTGCCCGAGGATCGGTTACTGATCCGCGCGGCGATAACGGGAGAACGCAAGTTCCGGCCGTCGCTATGGTCAGCGCTCTTGGCCTTGCCTGCGACACTGTGGCGGGCCGTGAGGCTAAAGTTCACGCCGTTTGGGACCGCATCCGTAGGCTTCGGGTCGCCGATTGTATTGTCAGAGTTTCTTGCGACGTCGCCAGATCGCTCGATTGATGAATTAGCTGACGTGTTGATGGAAAATATTGCAAAGGTGGTCCCTCTCGTCCCGGTCCCTCTCGTCGCTCGTGCGATGTTGCAGGGGCACTTTTCCAAAGATTCAATTACCGAAGCCATCGGATTTGATTTGGCCTCTCTTCGGTCACGGGGGGTAACGCTGCCACGGCGGTCCGCAGCCGAGCTCGCCACCGAAGGTTTGGCGCTCATGCTGGCTCGGAAAATGATCCGAAAAACGGGCGATACCTACGAGATCGTCCCTGATGAACGGTCCCTGCTCGACTACTATGCAGCCTCGATTGCGCATCATTTTTGTGCAGACGCAGCGTAAATTTCAGGATTTTCTGCATCCGCAAGGTAATAAAATTACAATTTACACTTTGGTGGGGTTGCAAAGTTACTTTCACGATCCTAATTCTTGGGTAATCCCGCCGATTCTGCGGCGCGGCAAAAATTATCCTCTGGAGGAGTTAGATCGATGGCACTCGACTATACCGCGACTAAAAAAGATCTGTACGAAGTTGGTGAAATCCCCCCTCTCGGCCACGTTCCTGAAAAAATGTACGCATGGGCCATTCGTCGTGAACGCCACGGCGAGCCAGACAAGTCTTTTCAGGTTGAAGTTGTAGAAACCCCCAAGCTTGATGCGCACGAAGTTCTCGTGCTCGTTATGGCTGCAGGAGTTAATTATAACGGCGTATGGGCTGGTCTTGGCGTTCCGATTTCTCCGTTCGACGGCCATGGTGCCGAATACCATATCGCTGGCTCTGATGCGGCGGGTATCGTTTGGGCCGTTGGCGACAAAGTCAAAAACTGGAAAGTCGGTGATGAGGTCGTCATCCACTGTAACCAAGACGATGGCGACGACGAGGAATGTAACGGCGGCGACCCGATGTTCTCTCCGACCCAGCGCATTTGGGGCTACGAGACACCTGACGGTTCGTTCGCTCAGTTCACGCGGGTTCAGGCGCAACAGCTTCTTCCGCGCCCTTCGCACCTGACTTGGGAACAGTCGGCTTGTTACACTCTGACTTTGGCAACGGCCTACCGCATGCTCTTTGGCCACGCACCGCACGACATCAAACCAGGTCAGCACGTTCTGGTTTGGGGCGCATCTGGTGGTCTGGGTTCGTTCGCTGTTCAGCTGGCGAAGGCAGCGGGCGCTCATGCGATCGGCGTGATCTCTGATGAATCCAAGCGTGACTTTGTGATGTCGATGGGCGCGAAAGGCGTCATCAACCGCAAAGACTTTAACTGCTGGGGCCAACTGCCAAAGGTAAACACCCCTGAATATGACGCATGGTTCAAAGAAGCCCGCCGTTTTGGTAAAGCCATTTGGGAATTCACGGGTAAAGGCAACAACGTCGACATCGTGTTCGAACACCCGGGTGAGTCCACCTTCCCTGTGTCCAACCTCGTCTGCAAAAAAGGCGGTATGGTTGTGATCTGCGCGGGTACCTCTGGTTTCAACTGCACCTTCGACGTGCGCTACACATGGATGCACCAGAAGCGTTTGCAGGGTTCGCACTTTGCTCACCTGAAGCAGGCCGCAGCAGCCAACCGTCTGGTCTGTGAAGGCCGCATTGATCCTTGCATGTCCGAAGTCTTCCCATGGGATGAAATCCCGACAGCGCACATGAAGATGCTGAAAAACCAGCACCTGCCGGGCAACATGGCGGTTTTGGTTCAGGCTCAGAAAACAGGCATGACCACCTTTGCCGAGGTTATCGCAGAGTCCAAAGCCTAACTCTGATTCGGCCCAGCACAATCAACCGAGAGGCGATCCGATTGGGTCGCCTCTTTATTTTAGTCACATTCAGAACAAATAGTTGCGAATTAGGTGCCTCCCTATTTGTGGGGAGGGCGAATGTGCGAATAATTCGTTCAGAAGTTGTGTGCTAGGCTTGGTTGTTAATGTTCCATTAACCATCGCAGAGGAGTCTGGTCATGGGAAAAACGTGGATACTCGACGTTCTTGACGATCTACGGGCCTTTGCAGATCTCAATGGGATGCCGGCCCTCGTCACTGAACTGGATCGCACGTCAGATGTGGCGCGACGCGAATTGGCGTCGAAAATCGGGACGGCACAGACAGTGCTGATGGGGCATGGGGCAAAACATACAAAGCCTGATTGGGCAACTGGATCAGGCGGACACACTGGATGATCTACAATCGATCATCCTGACACTGCGTGATCAATTCCGTATCGACCACGCGGTTTACCATTGGATCAGCAGCGATGGTGAGCAGTTTGGATGCGGAACCTATCCGACCGATTGGGTTCAGACTTACGTAGACAATGACTACCTACGCGTCGATCCCGTCGTCATCGGTTGTTATCAGCGGTTTCACCCCGTGAATTGGAAACGGCTCGACTGGTCCTCTAAACAAGCGCGGGCCTTTCAGAAAGAAGCGATTGCGGCAGGTGTGGGCAATCAAGGCATGTCTATCCCCATCCGTGGACCGAACGGGCAATATGCGCTTTTCACGGTTTCACACACCTGCTCGGACGAAGAGTGGGAGGTCTTTACCGAGAGCCACCAGCGCGATCTGATCCTTCTTGCGCATTATTTCAACAAAAGTGCCCTGAAGATTGCGAAGGGGCGTAAGCCCGAAATCGTGAAGTCCCTGTCGCGCCGCGAAACGGATGCCCTGACCTATTTGGCGATGGGCTATGGTCGTGGCCAAGTGGCAGAGATGTTGTCAATCTCAGAGCATACGCTGCGGGTTTACATCGAAAGTGCGCGGTTCAAATTGGGTGCGACCAACACAACTCACGCCGTTGCGAAGGCAATAACCGAAGGGTTGATTGTGATTGGCGGCGCCGCTCTTGGAACCTCAGGTGATTGGCCTGGCAAGGCACCGAACGGTGCATAGGCCGAAGTTTAACCATTTTACGGCAGACTGTTCCTTGGATCAGAAAAGGGATGTGTCATGCTGCGGTACCTATACGGCGATCAACTCTGCAATTACCCGAAATTAGCGGACAGCATGTTCCGCGATCGAGCCGCTCAATTTCATGAACGGCTCGGCTGGGACGTTACCGTCGATGACCGTGGATGGGAAAGGGACGCGTATGACGACCTCAACCCGCTTTACGTTATCTGGGAAAACCACGAAGGGAGCCACGGCGGCTCAATGCGATTCTTGCCGACGACTGGCCAGACGATGGTGAATGATCACTTTGTCGACCTGATGGATGGGGTCGAATTGCAAAGTCCCTTTATCTGGGAATGTACTCGGTTTTGTTTGAACCCAAATGCTGAAAGTCGTGTGGCTGCGGCCCTTATGTTGGCTGGGGGTGAGCTTATGCGGGCCTTCGACGTTCGACATTTCGTCGGGGTCTTTGATGCGCGGATGGTGCGCATTTATCGGATGATTGGTTCGTCGCCCGAAATACTGGGGCAAACGGGGAAAGGCCGCGATATGATTGCTGTGGGTCTTTGGGGCTACGATGATAAAGCGCGCGAAAGCGTGGCACATCGCGCAGGGATCTCGCCCGAACTATCCGAAAAATGGTTCCTCAAAAGCTTTGGGTTTGAACCGCGATTACAGTTGGTGGCCTAACCCCTCTGGTCCCTTTCTTGGGTTAAGGATAGGGTCCCGCCATGACAACTCCGGCACTCCAATTTTCCGAAGATCAGGCGCAGGCTTGGGATAGTATCGCTGATTTGCTCGCTGCAAACGGCGTGAATCTGACGGACGCGTTGCTGACCCCACCGATGGGGGACAGCAGCGCCGTCATGGCCGTTATCGGGAAGGCAGGGTCAGGCAAGACCTTGCTTTTGGCAGAGTTGACCAAGGCGCTGAAAGAGGCGGGCGTTTCAATAGTCTCTGGTGACTGGGAAGGTAAACGGAAGAAAGATCGTCGAACCCTCGCGGTCCTAGCTCCGACCAACAAAGCTGCAGCGGTTTTGCGAAATCGCGGTGTGCCCGCAACGACGATCCACCGCATCCTCTACACGCCCGTCTATGATCCGGAATACGAGCGGATTGCCGAATGGCTCGCGGGTGAAGGCACACGGCCCGATATTGAGGGGCTCACGGATGTGGCGCTAGATCGCGCTTGGGCGTCTTATCAGATAAACACTTCGGTCCCTGCGGCACTTGCCGCTGCTGGGCTGCGTGGTTCTGACTTTATCACGGGTTGGAAACGTCGTGAGGACCCGCTTGATATCGGGTTCATTGATGAAAGCTCGATGCTGGATCAAAGGGCGCTCGATGATCTCAAGGAGATTTTCCCGACGCTCGTGCTGTTTGGCGATCCTGCGCAGTTGCCACCTGTCCAAGGGACGGGCGGAATGGTCTTTGAAAAACTGCCCGAAAAGGATCGACTGATCCTGAACCGTATCCACCGCCAAGAGGCGGGTAACCCGATCCTCGATCTGGCCCACGCGCTCGCCGACCCGTCGGTCGATTTTTACAAATTCGAACGGCTTGTCGCAGAAGCAGCGGAAAAAGACCCGAGGGTCGTTTTGGCTCAGCGAGTTGAGTCCGATCTGATGGCGCGGTCACCAGTCCTTGTTTGGCGGAATGCCACGCGCATCCGATTGATCCACGCGTTTCGCGGCGCCTATGGCGCGCCTGAGGATGCATTGATCCCCGGTGAACCGCTGATCTGTGACGGCATCGAATTGCCGATGAAGCACCGCAAAAAACGGCTCGACCTTGAGGCACGAGGGCTGATCAAAGGTGCGCAGGTGATCTACCGTGGGCCAGGGTCCAAACCTGGGTTCTCGAAACTATGGGTGATGGGCGCGGAAGAACCTCAGCTATCAGCCGCCAGCATCGTTAAGATCGAAAAAGAAGGCGAAGAAGAACCGTTTATCCCATACGCCGCTCGCATGGGCGCTGCATTTTTGCACGGCGCTGCGGTCACGATCCACAAGGCGCAAGGCAGCCAGTGGGACACGGTTCAAGTCTTTGCGCCAGACATCGAGATTGCCGCCAAAATGGGACGGTCAGAGTCGGGGCAGCCGCTTTGGAAACGATTGGCCTATGTAGCGATCACACGGGCGGAACGGGAATTGCGCTGGGTTGTTCGAAATCGCCTCGCGCGTCCGTCGGGACCGTTGGGCGTGGATGACCTGCATATGCCTGCCGCCGAACTGAAACTCACCGTGCAGAGCGACGATGATTAACGGCGCATCGCGTTGAATGCAGCAGATGCGGTCCAACCCGCGATAATCGCGATCAGCAGTGCGAGTAGACCATAAAGCGCGGATTGTTCGCGGCTCAGGTTATACAGCCAACGCTCCATCCCCACCTTGAACACTGGAATATTGGTGTCCAGCGTATCGATCACTTGCCCGCCACGCGTCAGGAAAATTCGAGTGCGATAGGGGCCTTCGGTCAAGTTCGATGGCAACGTAATGGCCGTATGGAACAGCGTATCATCCTCAAGCGCGACAGCACCTTCGAGCATCTGGAACAAGTTGCTACTTTCTTTGATGCGTGCAAAGGCTTCGGAAAATTCGGTTGTGGAAAAGGCGTCTTGCCCTGCGGAGCGCACCACGCGGTCCCACGTAATCGCGTGCTGAAGGTCTTCGAGCGGGCGCAGAACTTCGTTCAACGGGCCAGAGGTCGCGACAGCATAGAAGGACGGCGCAATGTCGATGTTTGCGGAATCGGTATTGATCCAAATGCCCGCGACCCGTTCCTTGCGTCGGATCGTGACAGGGACGTTCGGGCCGGCAACGGCGATAATGACACCTAAATCAGAATTCTGCGGCGGCGGTGTTTCGCGGCTGATTGCGCCAAAGATCAACAGTTCGGACCCTGTAAACGTCGCGGTGATCGAAACCTCGTCTTGGCTCAGTCCCAGCACTAGCTTTTCTTGAGCCAAGGCAAGTGATGGCAAAAGCATGAGAAGGAAAGTGACCAGCCGGATCATAGCGCGTCACCGATTGAGAACAGTTCGGAGGGTTCAATGAGCAGGTCGAACGCGAGCTTCAGGCATACCAGCAACACCAGACCTGCCAACAGAATACGAAGCTGTTCGGCTTTCAGTTTCATCCCGATACGGGTGCCGAATTGAGCGCCAATTACACCGCCGATCAAGAGTAGCAGCGCGAGGACAATATCGACGGTCTGGTTGGTAATCGCGTGCATCATTGTCGTGAAAGCAGCGACGAAAATGATCTGAAAGAGCGAGGTGCCGATCACCACTTTGGTTGGCATGCCCAGCACGTAAATCATGGCAGGCACCATGATGAAACCCCCACCAACGCCCATGATCGCGGCCAGAACGCCAACCGACATGCCCACCAACAGCGGTGGAATGACCGAGATATACAGGCCAGAGACGCGGAATTTGACCTTGAATGGTAGGTTGTGAACCCAGTTGTGGCGTTTGCGTTTTGCGGGTTGTGCGTTCTTGCTGCGGCGGAGCGCACGTAGGCTCTCAACCATCATCAAGCCGCCCACGACACCAAGAAAGACGACGTAGCAAAGGTTCACGAGCAGATCGACCTGACCAAGTTCTTTCAACAGGTTGAAGACTTGGACGCCAATTGCGGATCCGATGAGGCCGCCGATCAAGAGGACCGTGCCCATCCACCAATCGACACCTTTGCGTTTGATATGCGCCATAAGCGCGGACACAGAAGAGGCTACGATTTGGTTGGCAGATGTCGCTACCGCAACAGCCGGCGGAATGCCGACAAAGAACAAGAGCGGGGTAATAAGAAAGCCACCCCCAACACCGAACATACCCGAGAGGACCCCGACAAGGCCCCCGATCCCCAAGAGGAGATAAATGTTCACCGAAATTTCGGCAATTGGCAGGTAGATCTGCATGGCTCGTCCAGCGTTGCGCTATGCCTCACATCACCCTGATCAGCTGTTAGAGTCAAACAGTTGGGCGGCATGTCGGGGTGAAAAAACGGTAAGATGGGGCGCTGCCCCCTCTGGCCTACGGCCATTCACCCCCGGGATATTTGAGGCACAAAGGCAGAGTTCAGGATTTAAATGGTGCCATGCCGCGACGAGCGAGTTCGTCAGCGCGTTCATTTTCTGGGTGGCCTGCGTGGCCTTTGACCCATTCCCATGTGACTTTGTGGCGGCGGGCGGCTTCGTCTAAACGCTTCCATAGGTCTTCGTTTTTAACAGGTTTATTGGTGGAGGTTCGCCACCCCTTTTTCTTCCAACCCCACATCCATTCCGTGATCCCGCCTTTCACGTAAGCACTATCGGTCACGACAGTTAGGGATGACGGACGCTCAAGGGCTTCGAGCGCGTTGATGGCGGCCAAGAGCTCCATCCGATTGTTGGTTGTGTCGGCTTCACCGCCAAAGAGTTCGCGCTCTTTGATGACGGCCCCATCCGATTTCGCCTGAAGGAGAGCGCCCCATCCGCCAGGACCGGGATTTCCAGAGCAAGCTCCGTCTGTGTAGGCAAAGAGATCAGGCATTAGATTAGGAGGCTCGCAAGGCAGACAATGACGATGGTGGAGAGGAGCAAGCGAAGGCGCATCCACCACGTCGGGGTCAGGTCCCATTTCGAGAACTGAAAATCAAGCAGTAGAAGCCCGATAAAGCCCGTTATTTGATAGGTTGCCGCAGAAAACAGCGTGTCACCGCGCATGAAGAATGCCCAAAGTGCGGGGAGCACCGAGAGGGCAAAGCCCGCAGCGGCGCGTGCGCCTGTGGTCTTTGTAGCAAAGCCCCACAGCACACCAGACATGAACGAGAGGATGACCGACCCGTAGGCCAGAGTGAACATCGGTCCACCCATGCCCCAACCCGATGGCAGCCAACCGAGCGACGTTAGCGCGCCAAAGATAAAGGGGATCAGGCCCGCGAGGCCGAGAGCAAGAGGCGCGAATGGGATGCGGTTCATGCTGGGACCCTTAGGATACGTGGAACCTTGAACTCGATGTTTTCTTCTGCGGTGATAACCTGTTCGACCGTCACGTCGTAATGGTCGCTAAAGGCATCGACGACTTCGTTGATCAATACTTCGGGCGCAGAGGCGCCAGCGGTGATGCCGATGGTGCGAATGCCGTCGAGCGCACGCCAATCAATGTCAGACGCGCGTTGGACGAGTTGGGCATAAGAACACCCATTCTTTGCTGCGACTTCGACCAATCGTTTCGAGTTCGATGAATTCGGTGCCCCAACAACAAGGAGAGCATCGCATTTCGGGGCGATGGCTTTGACCGCTTCTTGGCGGTTGGTTGTTGCGTAGCAAATGTCTTCTTTGTGGGGGCCGACGATCGCTGGAAAACGGGAATGCAGCGCGGCGACGATGTCTTTGGTGTCGTCAACGGACAGCGTGGTTTGCGTCACGTAGGCCAGTTTGGCTGGATCGCGCACCTCAACCGTTGCGACATCATCCACGGTTTCGACCAAGAGGACTTCGCCCTCGGGCAATTGTCCCATGGTGCCGATAGTTTCGGGGTGGCCTGCATGGCCGATCATAATCATCTGCAGGCCATCATCCGCATGGCGGGCGGCCTCAATGTGAACCTTGGACACCAGAGGGCAGGTGGCATCGACATAGACCATGTTTCGACGTTCCGCGTCGGCGGGCACGGATTTGGGGACGCCGTGGGCCGAAAAAATTACGGGTCTATCTGTCGGGCAATCGTCTAGTTCTTCGACAAAGACCGCGCCTTGATCGCGTAGGCTGTCGACCACGAATTTATTATGGACGATCTCGTGGCGCACATAGACAGGCGCCCCCCATTTTTCGATCGCCATTTCCACGATCTTAATGGCGCGATCTACACCAGCGCAAAATCCGCGGGGTGCAGCGAGATACAGTGTCAAAGGCGATTTGGTCATAGTCAGAGAGGTAGTCGCACGGTGGGGCCCTGTCCAGCGGCGCGGCATAAGTGAATGATGAAAAAGAAAGGGCGGGGAAATCCCCGCCCAATTTTATTCAACGTCTGCCGATGCGGGTTGGTCATCGCGCGGTTCACGCGGAGGGCGACCAATCACGTCTCTCAACTCATCGAGTTCGATAAAGTTGTCGGCCTGGCGGCGCAGTTCGTCCGAGATCATCGGCGGCTGGCTACGAATCGTCGATACAACAGAGACCCGCACGCCCTTGCGCTGGATGGCCTCAACCAACGGACGGAAATCGCCATCGCCCGAGAAGAGGACGATGTGATCGACGTGAGGGGCCAGTTCCATAGCATCGACAGTGAGTTCGATGTCCATGTTCCCTTTAACCTTACGGCGTCCCATGCTGTCAGTGTATTCTTTGGCGGGCTTGGTCACCATGGTGAAGCCATTGTAGTTCAGCCAATCAACCAGCGGACGGATCGGTGAATACTCGTCGTTTTCAAGGAGAGCAGTGTAGTAAAACGCACGAAGAAGCTTACCACGGCGCATGAATTCGCTCCGCAGTAGCTTGTAGTCGATGTCAAACCCGAGCGATTTTGCGGCCGCGTATAGGTTTGATCCATCGATGAAGAGCGCCAATCGCTCGTCACGATAAAACATAATAAATCCTTCCGAATTCGTTCCGTCTAAAGTCCGTGAGTGAAATGTATTGTGACGAAACTTACACAAACGTAGATGTTTGGCTGTCTATCGCAAGTCAGGATACGATCACTTATGCGTCGAAACGTGCTCATCGCCCTTGGTTCTAACGTAACGTCACTTTCTACGTCGCCAGACCAGCTACTCAATGAGTCGATGGGTGAAATATCCAAAAGTGTAGGCAAAATATCCTTAAGAAGTAAAAATTACCGTACGCCGTGTTTTCCAGTAGGAGCAGGCCCCGATTTTGCGAATGCGGTGATTCGGGTAGAAACCGAGCTCGATATCCAGGGTGTTCTCGAAGCACTTCATCGGATTGAGGCTGACTTTGGTCGCGTGCGGACGGTGCGGTGGGGGCAGCGGACGCTCGACCTCGATCTGCTGGCGGCTGATGACATGGTGTGCCCTGATGAAACGACAGTGAGCCAATGGATCAACCTGCCACTCGACCGACAGATGGCTGAAGCACCCGACCAGCTATTGCTGCCACATCCTCGTCTTCAGGATCGCGCCTTTGTCTTGGTGCCGATGGCCGATATCGCGCCCGACTGGAAACACCCAATCCTCGGGAAAACCGTCCTTGAAATGCTTGAACAATTGCCTCGGGGCGAAATCGATCAAGTTGTCCCTATCTCGTGACCTAATACGTTTCGGAATCGACTTGTGTTTTGGGGGGCGACCGACTAAACGGAGGGCTTCCTAGGACCACACGACAGAGAGTGGAGTGCGCTTATGGCCCGCGTAACGGTAGAAGATTGCGTTGATAAAGTTCCTAACCGCTTTGAGCTGGTGATGCTTGCTGCACACCGTGCACGTGAAATTGCGGCTGGTTCCCCGATCACTGTTGATCGCGACAACGACAAGAACCCCGTTGTTTCGCTTCGCGAAATCGCTGACGAAACCCAGCTGGCTGACGATCTGCGTGAGCGCATGATCGAATCGCACCAGACCCAGATCGAAGTTGACGAACCCGAAGATGACGCGATGGCGCTTCTCATGGGTGCCGAAGCTGACAAACCGTCTGACGACGACATGTCCGAAGAAAAACTCCTTCGTCAATTGATGGAGGCGCAGGGCCAGCGTTAATCGCGGCTCTAGTCAACTATGGGGCAGGACCAGATTTCGACAGTCGAGGAACTGATCGCGCTGGTCCGCGCTTACAACCCTAGAACTAATGAAAAACTGCTCCGTGATGCATTTGCCTTTGGCGCCGAAATGCACGAGGGGCAGTTTCGTCATTCTGGGGAACCGTATTTCACCCACCCAGTGGCCGTCGCAGGCATTCTCGCTCATCAACAGATGGACGACGCGACGATCGTGACGGCACTTTTGCACGATACGATCGAAGACACCAAAGCCAGCTTTTCTGAGGTAGAACGCCTCTTTACCCGTGAAATCGCCGAACTCGTCGATGGCGTTACAAAGCTGACCAATATTCAGCTGACTTCTACCCAGACAAAACAAGCTGAGAACTTCCGCAAGCTGTTCATGGCGATGTCGCGCGATCTGCGCGTTATCTTGGTCAAACTTGCCGACCGTCTGCACAACATGCGGACGATTAAATCCATGCGTCCAGAAAAGCAGGCCCAAAAGGCCCGCGAGACGATGGAGATTTTCGCACCACTCGCTGGCCGTATGGGTATGCAGTGGATGCGCGAGGAACTCGAAGATCTGGCGTTCAAGGTTCTCAACCCTGATGCACGCCAATCGATCCTGCGTCGCTATGTTATGCTGGAAAAAGAATCTGGCGACGTGATCGAAAAGATCACCACCGACATGCGGATTGAATTGGATAAGGCGGATATCAAGGCCGAGGTCTATGGCCGCGCTAAACGCCCCTATTCGATTTGGCGGAAAATGCAGGAGAAGGATCAGGGCTTTAGCCGTCTGTCCGACATCTGGGGTTTCCGTATCCTGACCGAACGTGAGTCCGACTGTTACCGTGTCCTTGGTGCGATCCACCAACGTTGGCGCGCCGTTCCCGGACGGTTTAAGGACTACATCAGCCAACCTAAATCGAACGGCTATCGCTCGATCCACACGACGGTTTCGGGTCGTGACGGTAAGCGGGTTGAGGTTCAAATCCGCACCCGCGAAATGCACGAAGTTGCAGAGACGGGCGTCGCGGCGCACTGGTCTTACAAGAACGGTGAACGCGTCGAAAACCGCTTTGCCGTCGATCCCGTGCGCTGGATTTCGCAGTTGTCCGAGCGTCTGGACGATGACACGGATCACGATGAGTTCCTCGAAGCTGTGAAGCTCGAGATGTATCAGGACCAAGTGTTCTGCTTCACGCCCAAGGGTGACGTTTACAAACTGCCACGCGGCGGCACGCCCATCGACTTTGCATATGCGATCCACACGCGGATCGGCGCCGCCTGCGTCGGGGCGAAGGTGGACGGTTTGCGCGTTCCGCTGTGGACTCGTCTCAAAAACGGTCAGTCGGTCGAGATCATCACTGCAGAAGGTCAAAAGCCCGAAGCAACATGGATTGATATTGCCGTCACTGGGCGGGCGAAAACGGCTATTCGTCGTGCACTCCGCGAAGAAGATCGTGAGCGATATATCAAACTAGGCCAAGAGTTGGCTCGCGTTGCCTTTGAAAACGTTGGCAAAAAAGCGACCGAAAAGGCGCTTCGTACGGCAGCAAAGACACTCGCGCTTGAGAGCGTTGATGAACTGCTCGCTCGGTTGGGTAGTGCGGAAGTTACCTCGCGCGAGGTCGTTCGGGCGATTTATCCCGATTTGGCCGAACGCAAGGGTGACGAGATTGAGCGCGCTAAGGCCGTCGTCGGTCTAACAGGCGACCAATCCTATACCCGCGCACAATGCTGCCAGCCCGTGCCGGGCGAACGTATTGTCGGGATCGCCTATCGTGGTCAGGGCGTCGTGATCCATACGATCGATTGTCCGTCGCTGGTGGATTTCGAGGACACGACAGAACGTTGGGTCGACTTGCACTGGCAAGACGGGCGCCACGAACCGAAACATACGGTCACGCTTGATCTCACGATCAGCAACGATGCGGGTGTTTTGGGGCGGATTTGCACGATTATTGGGGAGCAGGCCGCGAATATCTCGGACCTCAATTTCATCGATCGCAAGCCCGATTTCTACCGTTTGTTTGTGGATGTCGATCTTCGGGATATCGAACATTTGCACCGTGTCATGACCGCGCTTGAGGCCGAGAGTAACGTATCTTCGATCGCACGGCTTCGGGATCCGTCCCGAAACCGCAAGCCGTCAGAGGATCGGAAATAGTGTTCAAGCGGCGCGATAGAAAACCACTTTGGCAGTCGCTGTGGCACTTGATTTGGCCGAAAGGTGGCTGGGTCCGCGCGTTTGAATATGTAAAGCACCGCTTGCGCCGTCTGCCCGACACCCCTGAAAAGATCGCGCGCGGCATCAGCGCAGGCGTATTTACCAGTTTCACGCCGTTCTTCGGGATGCACTTCATCATGGCGTGGCTTTTTGCGCGGACATTGCGTGGCAACGTGCCTGCCGCCTTGCTCGGGACGTTTTTCGGCAATCCGCTGACCTATGTGCCAATTGCGGTTTCGTCACTGACGATGGGGCATTTCCTGCTTGGAACGCGTCCAGATCGCACGGTTCATGTGTCGCTCATGGGTAAGTTTAGCGGAGCGTGGAGCGATCTCTGGCACAATTTTCTAGCGATATTCACTGACGCCAAGGCCGATTGGCATGCTCTTTCTATCTTTTTTGAGGATGTGTTTCTGCCGTTTGCGGTCGGGTCCATTATTCCTGGCCTCACCGCTGCCGTCGTCATGTATTACGTCACATTACCCGTGATTAAGGTCTATCAGAACAGCCGTCGAAAGCGTCTGAAATCCCGTCTCAAGCAATTGAACAAAATAAGCTAAAAATCGCACTGACGGCGGTCGGAATTGTCGTTAGGGTTCGGCCAAACGGTTCGAGTCAGGAGATCCCGATGAGCAAAGGTAAACTGCGCCTTGGCGTAAACATCGATCATGTCGCAACGGTGCGTAACGCTCGAGGGGGCGCGTATCCTGATCCCGTGCGTGCCGCGCGTTTGGCCGAAGAGGCTGGTGCTGATGGGATTACAGCGCACCTGCGTGAGGATCGGCGTCATATTTCCGATGCTGACATCGAAGGGTTGATGGCCGCGCTGACAAAGCCGCTGAACTTTGAAATGGCAGCGACCGAAGAAATGCAGCGCATCGCTTTGCGTCATAAGCCGCACGCGGTTTGCATCGTCCCTGAAAAACGTGAGGAACGCACGACCGAAGGTGGTCTTGAGGTGGCGCGTGAGGAAAACCGTCTAGCTCATTTCATTGCGCCACTGCGGGAGGCGGGATCGCGTGTGTCGATCTTTATCGCCGCAGACCAACGTCAGATTGAAGCCGCGCACCGCATCGGTGCTGAAGTCATCGAACTGCACACAGGCGCGTATTGTGACTATCACGCCGAGGGTAAATTCGCGGAGCGCGACGACGAACTAAAACGCCTCACGGATATGGCCGCGTTTGCCGACGGCCTCGGGCTCGAAGTGCACGCTGGTCATGGTTTGACCTACGAAACGGTGCAACCTGTTGCTGCCCTTCCGCAGATCATGGAACTGAACATTGGTCACTTCCTGATCGGTGAGGCGATTTTCCTCGGGTTGGCGGATGCGATCGGTGAGATGCGCCGCCTGATGGATGAGGCGCGCGCTTGATCCTTGGTATCGGCACTGATCTTGCGAACACAGAGCGTATCGCAAACACCCTTGAACGGTTTGGTGACCGTTTTCGGAACCGTGTTTTTACGCCCGAAGAGCAGAACAAGGCCGAAAGACGCGCTGATACTGCTGGTACTTACGCAAAGCGCTGGGCTGCGAAAGAGGCCTGCTCAAAGGCGCTGGGCACGGGGCTTCGGATGGGGATTTCGTGGCGAGATATGTCCGTGTCCAACCTCGGAACGGGACAACCGATTATGCGTGTGACGGGTTGGGCGGCAGAGCGGCTTCAGGCGATGACGCCAGAGGGTCACGAAGCCGTCATTCACGTCACTCTCACTGACGATCACCCTTGGGCACAGGCCTTTGTCGTGATCGAAGCCCGCCCGATCAGCGGGTTGACACCTCCCACGCACGGCAGCATGTAACCTCAACAAACTTGCAGGAGCAGACTATGTCCGAAGAAAGCAGCCTCTGGGCGGGCATCAAAGAGACGGTAAAGACCGTTGTCTATGCCCTTTTGATCGCAGGCGCATTCCGTACCATTCTGTTCCAGCCGTTCTGGATCCCGTCGGGTTCAATGAAAGACACGCTGCTGATCGGCGACTTCTTGTTCGTGAATAAGATGGCCTACGGCTACTCTTATGCGTCGTGCCCTGCGGTTAAAGTGCCGAGCCTTGGCATTGACCTTGGCCCCGATGATTTCTGTGGCGCCTTTATGGGGGCTGACGACCGTCTGTTCGGGAGCGAACCTGAACGTGGTGACGTTGTCGTATTCCGCCATCGCGGCAAGGGCGAAGACTACATCAAGCGTCTGATTGGTATGCCCGGAGATCGCATCCAAGTGATCAACGGTCACCTCCAAATCAATGGGGAGCCTGTCGGCCTCGAACCCGCAGGTCAGTTCATCGAAGTCGCGGGTCCGCAGGGTCCACAGCAGCTACGTCCGCAGTGTATGGATGTGCAAGGCACCGACTGTATCAAGGATATGTATATCGAAACTCTCCCGAACGGCGTTTCGCACCACATCCTAAACGTTCGTGATGGAAACCGTGTGTCGGCAGCCGTCGATACCGACAATACCGAAATCTATGTCGTGCCCGAAGATCACTATTTCTTCATGGGCGATAACCGTGACAACTCTATCGACAGTCGTGTTGCATGGGATCCTGTGCGTGGGTCTGGCGTGGGCTTTGTGCGCCGCGAAGATATTGTCGGTCGTGCGGATCGGGTCATCTTTTCGTCTGCTGGGCGGTCGATCTTGGCGTTTTGGACATGGCGCAGCGATCGGTTCTTTAAAGCAATTGAATAGGACCGATGCGGCAATCCTATAATCCAATACGCATTTACCTAGACGGTTATGATTGGACCGGGCGCACTTCGCGCCCGCGTCTGTTTGTAGTCTATGGGGTGTGGGCTTTGGTGGCCGCACCATTGTTATTGCTCGATGTTTTCGGGGCAGGTGCACGCCTCGTCGAAGTGACCATATGGGTTGCATTGTCGATGCTGGTCGTTCCTGTCCTCGGGCATACGGTCCGACGATTAAACGAGATGCGTTGGCCGTTCTGGGTAATCGCATTGTTGTTCGTGCCCTATGTGAGCACCGTTGTGATGCTGGTCGTTCTTTTGAAAGGTCAGGGGCAGCGTCGCCTCTATGAAATGACGCCTTTACGGATGGCGACATACGTGCTTGCTTTCGGCCTCGCGGCTGTCGCGTTTTCTCGTATCGCGTGGAGCCCATACACGATCGTTGCGGGATCGATGAAGCCGACGCTCTACGTTGGGGACGTCATTGCCGTGAACCGCCTGTCACGTCATCCTGATCGGGGGGATGTGATCGCATTTCGCCCTGATGGATCTACCGATGTCTACCTCAAACGCGTTATAGGTCTGCCCGGCGATGAGGTGCAGATCGCGGATGGGCGGGTTGTGGTGAATGGCATTGCTTGGGCGCAGTCGACCACCGATCCGTTCTTAGAGCCTATGGTCCCCCAAGGACCGCTCCGCCTCCTGCCGCGCTGCGCCAATGGTGCAGTCGGGCAAGGTGCAATCTGCCGCAAAGAGCAGCTGATTGAGACAAACCAGGACGGGCGTTCGTATGAGGTGCTGGACATTCTGCCCGCTGGCCCCCAAGACGCGACAGAAATATACCGCGTGCCTGTGGGTCAGTATTTCGTTTTGGGTGACAATCGCGACAACTCTGCGGATAGCCGGATCGCTGTTTTGGCGGGCGGTGTTGGGATGGTGAGCCAAGGCTCTGTTGTTGGGCGCGCTGTTCGGATACTCTACTCCTTTGAGGGGCAGAGCCCCGCCCTGATCTGGAATTGGCGCCTTGGGCGTTTTTTGAAAGCTGTACGATGAAGTTGTCTGGTGAATTGGAGTCCTTCAGCGCTCGACTGGGACACCGGTTTTCGCGTCCTGAACTATTGGTTCGGGCGGTGACGCATCCGTCGATGTCGTCGCCCCATCGCGATAACAACCAGCGCTTGGAGTTCCTCGGCGACCGCGTTCTGGGGCTCGTCATGTCTGAGGCGCTGTTCCTTGCGGACAAGACTGCCTCCGAAGGCGTTCTCGCTCCTCGGTTCAACGCGCTGGTCCGCAAAGAGACCTGCGCTGCCGTAGCACGCGAACTGGATATCGGGGCTGTGCTGAAACTCGGACGCTCTGAACAAAAGTCTGGCGGTCGTCGCAAAGAGGCGCTTTTGGGCGATGCGATGGAAGCCGTGATTGCTGCGGTTTACCTGGATGCGGGTTTCGACGTAGCGCGGGCAACAATCCTGCGGCTTTGGGGTGAACGTATCAACTCCGTTGAAGAAGACGCGCGCGATGCAAAGACTGCTTTGCAGGAATGGGCACAAGGACGTGGCCAGACCCCGCCGAAATATGTAGAGGTGGGCCGCGACGGACCCGATCACCAACCGATCTTCACCATCGAAGTCCAATTGGAGAGCGGTGAAACAGAGCGATCTACCGCCGGCTCGAAACGACAGGCCGAACAGGCCGCAGCGAAGTCGCTGCTTGCAAAGGTATCATCATGACCGAAACTCAGACCCGCGCAGGTTTTGTTGCGCTGATTGGCGAACCGAACGCTGGCAAATCCACGCTTCTGAACTGGATGGTTGGCGCGAAAGTGTCGATCGTGACGCACAAAGTTCAGACCACCCGCGCCCGCATCCGCGGTGTTGCGATGGAAGGCGAAAACAAACAGATCGTGTTTGTCGACACCCCTGGCCTGTTCCGCCCGCGTCGCCGTCTGGACCGTGCGATGGTCGCGGCAGCGTGGGGTGGTGCATCTGACGCCGATGTTGTGGTCCTGTTGATCGAAGCGCATCGCGGATTGACCGACGGTGTTAAAGCGATACTTGAGGCGCTCGCTGAACGGGTTGGCAAAGCCAAAGTGGCTCTTGCCATCAACAAGATCGACCGCGTCAAAGCCGAAGACCTGTTGGAACTGTCGCAGAAAATGAACGAGGCATTTCCGTTCGAAGAGACCTTTATGATCTCGGCAGAGCGGGGCCATGGCTGTGCGGCGCTGAAGACATGGTTGTCGGATCAGGTGCCTGCTGGACCGTTGCTGTATCCCGAGGATCAGATCGCGGATTTGCCGCTCCGCATGATTGCGGCAGAGATCACCCGTGAAAAGCTGACCTTGCGTCTGCATCAGGAACTGCCCTACCAGTTGACCGTAGAGACCGAGCATTGGCAGGAACGTCCTGATGGGACCGCCCGCATCGATCAGGTGGTTTATGTGTCCCGCGATGGCCACAAGGGCATCATTCTCGGCAAGGGCGGTGAGACTGCTAAGGCCGTATCCAAAGCGTCACGCGAAGAGCTGCAAGAGTTCTTGGGTCGTAAGGTCCACCTGTTCCTTCAGGTGAAGGTGCGCCCGAACTGGCTCGAAGAGAAAGACCGTTACACCGAAATGGGCCTCGACTTTAAGGACGGCAACGCGTGAGATTGGCCAGCGGCGTTTGGGTTTCGGCCTATCTAACGCGGCTCAGGCTGGCTGATATTCCTGCGTTTGTCGTGGCACGCGGTGACGAAACCGCGGGCGCTGTTCTGGTTAAGCTGAATACGCTGGATGGCAATGCCAAAGCGTTTCAACGGTCGTTCGATATGATGACCGGAGAGCGCACATGGATGGTGCTGGCCGAGGGTATTGAGCAAGACGTGGATGTATCTGTCGCGAAGCAGCGCAGTTTTGACAGCGATCTTTGGGTGATCGAGGTTGAGGACCGTCAGGGCCGAACGTTATTGGACGAGGACGGTCTGAGTTAGCCTCATTCCTTGAGAGACAGTGTCCGTTCACGCAGCCACGCCATAAACGCACGCGGGTCTTTGCTGCGCTCAGCGGCCTCTTCAGCAGAGACCGGCTCTCCGATGATTGGTTTTTGCGGTTTGTCGAACGCATGTGCCACTTCGTGCAAGAGCAGGCTCTGACGAAGCGTGGGCGATATGCAGTTCGCGATTTGGTAGGCTCGCGAGTTTGATCCCGGGAAATAACAAGGCACGACCGTAGCGCCCGACGTACGGATCATCTTTGCGGTAAAGACGTTCCATTCCGCCTCAATCGCGGGACCAAAGGGTTTGTTCGCTGCAGCGACGACGCCCGATGGGAATAGTGCGATCAACCCGCCTTTCGCCAGATGCTCCATCGCGATTTTGCGCATCTCGATCATTTTACGCTGCGCGTCTTCCTCATGCGGAAAGGGCACGGGGATCATGTAGCTCGCTGCGCTCTCGTCGATGCCTGTCAGCAGAGAGCGTGTCAGGATGCGGTAATCATCGCGGCGACGTCCAATAAGGTCTGCAAGGATCATCCCGTCGACGAGCCCATGCGGATGGTTCGCGACAAACACAACGGGGCCTTCAGCGGGAATGCGATCGATCTGTTCCTGCGGGGTTTGCAGCTCGATCTCCATGGCTTCCATGGTTGCAGGCCAAAATGCTTGACCCGTTGGAGCGCCAAGACGTTCGAACTTCTTAACACGCTGGATGATCGTGATCTTGCCCGTCAGCCATTCGACCGCCCGGATAAAGTTACGCTTTAGGCCGCTGTCGAATGTGTTGGAGTAGGTAAGGCTACGGCGGTCATAGAACTTTTGCCCATCCTGCACGTTGGATTCATCCGCTGTTTGGTCCGGGGTTACGTCTGACAAAGTTCACGTCCTTGAATTGATGGGCTGACCTAGGTCAGTTGCCTTCGCCGAACATGTCAGCCACCAGCGCCTCAATCGCATCGGCAAGCTCAAGTTCTGCCGGCCCATCGGTTTGGACCTCAATAAAACTTCCCTTGGAAGCTGCCAACATCAAAAGACCCATGATGCTGTCGCCTGATGCGCTCATGCCATCTTTAGAGACGGTGGCAGTGGCATCAAAATCTTCGACCACTTCGGCCAATTTCGCGGACGCGCGGGCATGAAGCCCTTTGATGTTCACAATCTGGAGCCGGCGGGAAACAGTCATAGAAGTCAGTCACTCTGTACTTGATGGCAATCAATGTATTTACGTCCGGCGGTCAATGCGGCCTCGACGGCGTCTGGCACGTCACGTTGACGGCTTTTCGCGAGCTTGATCAGCATGGGAAGATTCATGCCGTAGAGAATACGGCGGTTGCTTGGCCCGCAGGCCATCAGCGAAAGGTTTGAGGGCGATCCGCCAAAGATATCGGTTACGATGACAACGCCTGCACCGGTATCAACGGAATCGGCGGCATCGCAGATTTCGGCTTGTTTGGCGCTACGGTCGTCTTCGGGGCGGGTTGCGATAGCAACGACACCCGCTTGATGGCCCACAACGTGTTCCATCGCCGCGAGGTATTCACCTGCTAGGCCACCATGAGCAACGATCACGATTCCGATCACGCGTTTTTAACCCCGATCTGCCGCCCCACCGTCTGTGTGGCGTTCCATTTCTCGGTGGCGTTTTGACACCTGCCATCCGTCTTCTGCAAGGGCTTTCGCAAGGAGTTCTGTCATTGCGACCGAACGGTGTTGCCCTCCGGTGCATCCAAAGCCAACAGAGAGGTGCGTTTTCCCTTCTTCCTCAAAGGCAGGCAGCAATAGTGCAGCCATGGCTTTGACGCTCGTGAAGAATGCGTCGAAACGTTCGTCTTTTGCAATATATTCCACGACGGCAGCATCTTGGCCGTTCAGTGCGCGCAGATCTGGTTCCCAGTGTGGGTTACGCAGGAACCGACAATCGAGCACGATGTCTAGCCCGCGAGGTAATCCGCGTTTGTAGGAAAAGCTCTGCACCGTAATCGCGAGGGGGTGGCCGTCAGGTTTCTGGAACCAGCTTTGCACTTCCGCCCGAGAATCATGCGGGGTCATCGACGTGGTGTCGATCAGGATGTCCGCGCGGCTTCGGATCGGAATCAGCAGGTCCTTTTCTTTGATAATACCCTCTGTCGGGGCAGTTTCGACCGATAGGGGGTGGCGCCGACGGGTTTCGGAAAAGCGGCGGATCAGCACGTCGTCCGAGCAATCCATATAAACCACCTGAAGGTCGAACCGTTCATCATGTCCCAGACGGTCAATCACCCCTATGACCGCATTTACGGTGAAATCGCGATTCCGCACGTCGAGGCCGAGAACGAGTGGGCGATCAAGCGGCTGGCCTTCGATAACGCGATCGATGAGTGAGAGGGGCATGTTGTCGATGACTTCAAAGCCAATATCCTCGAGTGCGCGAACAGCCGTCGTGCGACCTGCACCAGATGGACCAGTGACAAGGATAATGCTCTGCTTCGACGTCATGTCATCCCCGCTTAGTCGGTCCGCCCATGTTTGAGATACTGCAGGATCGCAAAAGGGAAGTGAATGGCGTTTGACTTGCGCAAAAGTGGTATGTCTGCGTCGTGAAGGTGTAGGTTGTGCCATGCGGGCAGGCGCTCTGTCTCTTCCGTATCCAAATCCACGACGAGCGTGATCTTAGCCGTGACGTGGGGTGCCGCTAGAATGCCGACACCTCTCGCCTCGATTTTGCCAGCAATGGTATCGGGGCACCGTGCCGTCAGGTCTGGATCGATCAGGGTTTGGTCATCCGCCACCAAATCACACCCAAGACCGAGAAGTTGGAGGGCTAGGCTAGATTTTCCAGTGCCAGATCTACCGAGGATGAGAACCGCACGGCCATCATAAGCGACGCAAGATGCGTGGAGGCAAAGCGAGTCAGACACCTCTTAAACCGGAAGACCAACCACGAACCGCGCACCGAGCGGCTCAGAGGTGATATCTGCATCGGTCGGGCGGATGTTTTCGGCCCAGATCACACCGCCATGTGCTTCGACGATCTGTTTCGAAATCGCGAGGCCGAGGCCAGAGTTATTGCCGAATTGGCCTTCGGGGCGTTCTGAGTAGAAGCGTTTAAAGATCTTGGTCAACGCGCCGTCAGGGATGCCAGGGCCGGTATCTTCGACCACCACAAGAACGCGGTTTTCGCGTTTTCGGGCCCATACGCGGATCGCATCACCATCTTCACAGAACGAAATCGCATTGGTGATGAGGTTCACAAAGACCTGTGCCAAACGGCCTTCGAGACCAGTGATAGTGATTGACTCTTTGGGTAGATCGGTGAGGTATTCGATCCCTTTGTCACGTGCCTGATCACCCAAGAATTCATTAAGGTTGCCGAGCATTTTAAGAAGATCAAAATCTTCTTCGTCCTCTTTGACGAGTTCGGAATCCAGACGCGACGCGTTGGAAATGTCGCTCACCAGACGGTCTAGGCGGATCACGTCGTGCTCAATCACTTCGAGCAGTTTTTCCCGCTGATCGTCGCGTTTCGCAACGCGCATCGTGCCCACGGCGGAACGGAGCGAGGCAAGCGGGTTCTTGATCTCGTGCGCAACGTCGGCGGCGAACTGTTCGTTGGCCTCAATCCGATCGTAGAGGGCCGCGACCATGCCGCGAAGTGCGCCCGACAGGCGACCAATTTCATCAGGACGGGCGGTCAGGTCGGGGATGCGGACCCTGCCGGGGGACATTTTGCGTGCGTTGCGGTCACGTCCAGCCTCTGCCGCCGCGGCAAGGTCTGACAGCGGGTTCGCAATTGTGGAGGCAAGAATGAGCGAAAGGCCGATGGACACCAAGATGCCGATCACAAACATCTGCAGAACCTGCTCACGTTCACGACGGACCAAGATGTCGAGTTCGCCAGCGGCGCCTTGCAGAACGACGACTCCCACGGGGGTTTCGCCCTGAAGGATTGGCGTGCTTACGCGAAACACCGTGCGGCCGGCGCTATCGTATTCGGAATGCACGCGTGTGCCATTGGCAAGCGCATCCGCGACTGAAGTCTGCGCTGCGACTTCGGGATCTACAACCGTCTGTTCAGCGGAACGGGGTGAAATGAGGCTCGCCAATCCCTCCCACGCGCCGTTGAGGAAGTCGGTGATGATGGTGCCGCCACCTTGGGTGTTGAGGCCCGTCACATCGGGGCCCATCGGGGCGGTCGCCGTCACGATCAAGGTTTCTGACGGATCAAAAATATAGACCTTGACACCGCCGCGAAGGTCCAAGCCCTGCAAGGTCGCGGTCGCGTCGATACCGTCACCTGTCAGTAGGTTAACGGGTGCCGCATCGGGGAGCTGAGCTTCGAACACATCAGCGATGAGTTCGGCCTCGTTGACCAGCCCGTTCGCCCGCTGAAACGCGAGGTTGTCGCGGGACGGGTTCATCCAAAGCACACCACTGACCAGCACCATAATAGCCAGCAGGTTAAACGTTATAATTTTGCGGGCGAGCGGCGATCGGTTCAGGGTTATCACGCCACGACGGCGCCGCCTGTCCAAAATCTCTCGGTCGAGCGTTGTTTCTGGCGAAACATATTCATCCCCCAAATAGACATCCGTGTCCGCTGCGGCCTTTCGAACCGAGCGGAGATCACGAACGTCAATTTTGGGAGACGAGTTCATGTCTTATTCTTCGTTGTAGCGGTAGCCGATGCCGTAGAGGGTCTCGATCGCACCAAATTCGTCGTCCACTTGGCGCATTTTCTTGCGCAGGCGTTTGATGTGGCTGTCGATAGTCCGGTCGTCGACGTAGACTTGATCGTCGTAAGCAACGTCCATCAACTGGTCACGCGACTTAACAAAGCCGGGGCGCTGGGCCAGTGCTTGCAGCAACAGAAATTCGGTAACGGTCAGCGATACATCGCGACCTTTCCATTTTACGGCGTGCCGCAGGGGGTCCATGGTCAGTGGGCCACGTTCCATCACCTTGTTGCTTTCGTCGACCTCTTCGGGCGTGATGCCGTTCATGGCATCCTGACGGCGCAGAAGGGTTCGGATGCGTTCGACCAAAAGACGCTGGCTGAAGGGCTTTTTGACGTAGTCGTCAGCGCCCATGCGAAGCCCCAATACCTCGTCGATTTCGTCATCTTTGGAGGTGAGGAAAATCACCGGCATCGTAGTTTTCTGGCGGAGACGCTGCAGAAGGTCCATGCCGTCCATGCGGGGCATTTTAATGTCCAGCACTGCCATGTCGGGCAATTTTTTGTTGAAAGCGTCCAGCGCTTGCTGGCCGTCATTATATGTCTCGACCTCAAAGCCTTCGGCTTCGAGAGTCATTGCTACAGAAGTTAGAATATTCCGGTCGTCATCGACCAACGCAATACGATGCATGGGGTGTCGCCTCTTCAGCCTGATTTTTTATACTGCTCTTTTTTCCGACTGTTGTCCCTTTTTTGGCTGAGCGAATCAATCAGAAACTGAATTCGGCTATGTTTGCGGCAACATGATTGTGCCAAAAAAACCCGTTCGAGGACTTTCGGGTCACACTCGACTATGGTCGCGCTAAATGGTTGCGCTAACACGAAAATGATTGCGCTAACTGCGACAAAGCCGCCTTTTCTGATGAAAAATCATAGTGCTATGTGGACCTCTATCTAGGGCGCATCGCCCGCAATCAGGAGAGAGAGACAATGGACCACGGACGGGTCAACCCAACCATGAAGCTTGAACATCAGGGCATCACTGGACTGGGCTATGTCTATTATAACCTGATGGAGCCGGCGCTGATTGAGCAGTCGTTGAAGGCAGGTGAAAGCACACTTGGCAACGGCGGCGCGCTTCTCGTGTCGACTGGTAAACACACTGGTCGCTCGCCAAAAGACAAATTCGTTGTTCGCACAGCGTCTGTAGAAGACACCATTTGGTGGGAAAACAACGCTCCGATGGAAGCTGACAAATTCGACGTTCTCTACGCCGATATGCTAGACCACATGAAGGGCAAGAACTACTTTGTTCAGGACCTTTTCGGTGGCGCCGATCCTGCGCATCGTCTGGACGTTCGTATGGTGACCGAGCTTGCATGGCATTCGCTGTTCATCCGCACCATGCTGCGCCGTCCAGAGCGTGAAGAGCTTGATAACTTCACCCCTGAATGGACCATCATCAACTGCCCGACCTTCAAGGCGAACCCTGAAAAGCACGGCTGCCGCACCGAGACCGTTATCTCGTTGAACTTCGACAAGAAGATGATCCTTATCGGTGGCACTGAATACGCAGGTGAGAACAAGAAGTCGGTCTTTACTCTTTTAAACTACCTGCTGCCTGAAAAAGGCATCATGCCGATGCACTGCTCTGCCAACCACGCGATTGGCAACCCAGTGGATACTGCGATCTTCTTTGGTCTGTCGGGCACTGGTAAAACGACCCTGTCGGCTGACCCTGATCGCGTTCTGATCGGCGACGATGAGCATGGCTGGTCCGATCGTGGCACCTTCAACTTCGAAGGCGGTTGCTACGCAAAAACGATCAATCTGTCGGCAGAAGCTGAGCCAGAAATCTACGCGACCTGTTCGATGTTCGGCACCGTCATCGAAAACATGGTCTACGACGACGAGACCAAGGTTCTTGATTTCCAAGACAACTCGATCACCGACAACATGCGCTGCGCTTACCCGCTGCACTACATTTCCAACGCATCTGATACTGCGCTGGGCGGTCACCCGAAAAACATCATCATGCTGACCTGTGATGCATATGGTGTTCTTCCACCGATCGCGCGTCTGACACCTGCTCAGGCGATGTACCACTTCCTGTCGGGCTTCACGTCGAAAACCCCAGGCACCGAGATTGGCGTGACCGAACCGATCCCGACCTTCTCGACTTGCTTCGGTGCGCCGTTCATGCCGCGTCGTCCGGAAGTCTACGGTAAGCTACTGCAAGAAAAAATCGCATCCTATGGCGCGACCTGCTGGTTGGTGAACACTGGCTGGACTGGTGGTGCATTCGGCACAGGTAGCCGTATGCCGATCAAAGCAACCCGCGCTCTGCTCACCGCTGCGCTGGACGGTTCGCTGAACGAAGCAACCTTCCGTAAAGATCCGAACTTTGGCTTTGACGTGCCTGTCACTGTTGAAGGCGTCGACGCGAAGCTTCTCGATCCGCGCGCGACTTGGGGCGACAAGGCTGCGTTTGATGCGCAAGCTCACAAACTGGTCGAAATGTTCGCTGAGAACTTTGCTCAGTATGTTCCTTACATCGATGAGGACGTTAAGGCAGCTGCAATCGGCTAATGCCACGTCGCAGAAAATTGAGGGGCCAGACGGGAAACTGTCCGGCCCTTTTTATTGACTTCGCCCAATGAAAGGGCACCATGCAGCCATGATGAAATATGTGCCCCTTGTTGCTTTGTTCTGTATGCCTGCCGTTGCCTTTGCCGAAGGGTATCGGTCAAAGCCCACCATCGTTGTTGGGGACATTGGGTTGCATTGCCCTTACGAGATTACGGGCAGCGAACCTGCGCCAAATACCGAAAATGGTGTCATTGATACCATCAGCGGCGAACCGCAGGTCATTGCGCATACAACGACTGTTCCAGCTATTCCTGACCTTGGGTTTGGGGTGCAGCTTCGTCTGGCCGAAGGCGTCACGCTCCCTGGTGCTGAGATTGTCGTGCGTCATCCGCCGATGGGGGCAGAGGGCGTGACAGAACAGCGTTGGTATCCGAACTTTAACGATCAGACCTATTCGCTGAGTATGTACCGCTTTGATTTTCCGTATGAGTTGCTGGTCGGGACATGGTCATTCTCTGTCGAGCAGGGCGGCCAGACGCATTTCATCGCTGAATTCGATGTCGTGCCGCCGCCGGCTGGGCTGACAATTGATGCGCTTTGCTCGGGTGAGGGACTTCTGTCCTAGTCACCCCATCCAGCCGCGACGGATTAGGTTTACACCTGCTATGAGCAGCACCCATAGGGTCGCCTTGCGGAACAAGGCCTGATCAATGCGATCATGGATATGGAACCCGATCCACATACCTGCGAACGCGGGCAAGAGCAGGATCGCGGAAAACGGCAGTGTATTCATGTTGAGAATTCCAGACTTGAGGTGCCCAGCTAGAAGCATGAAAGCGCCAGATCCGTACACCACGCCTTGAACCACGAATTGCCTTGCCTTGGGTGTATTGACGGCAACCAGATAAAGAACTGTCGTTGGGCCCCAGGTGCCCGCGAAACCACCAAGCGCGCCTGATAAGAAACCAGCAACGATGGACGCGCTTCGGCGATGCTCGGGCTTTATATGCAGCTTAACTCCTGAAATCTGAATGATGCACAGTACGGTGACAACGATACCAAGGCCCAAGAGCATCGCGTCAGGCGAAACATAGGCCACGAATTGCGAGGTGATTAGGATCATCACGCAGACGATCAGAACGTACAGGCCATACTCGCGCAGCGCGTCTCTTGCCTCTGCCCAACCCGCCTTCGCGATCTGCAAAATATTGGACATCACGATAGGCAGAATGATCCCCGCCACCACGACTTTCGGGTCAATGAGAATGCCCATTCCCGAGATCATAATGAGCGGCATCGCGAATCCGATAGCCCCCTTAACGACGCCCGCAACGAGCGTCACAGCGAAGGCAAAGACCAGAAGTTCGGGCGAAATCAGGGAAAAAATACTATCCATAGGCTAGGTGCATATCGCTAAGTTGTTCGCTTCGCACGAAAAATCCAGCGCGACATTTATGTTCTTTGACTTTTGTCTAAACGAAATTAAGTTGCGCTGCAGTTGCGAAGAGTTTATCTCTGCACTAGCACAATAAGGAGCGCGACATGCCCCACGACGGACAGGATATCGTTATGACAACCTCGCCCATTCTTGAGAACCTTTTGGGTCTAACTGGTGCAGCGCTTGCACCTCTCGAAGAACTTCTTTCGACGGCCAAAGACACAGTGCGATCCAAGGTGAGCGTTGATGGTCGCGTGTCGGGCGGTTTGGTCGAAGAACATCAGTCGGTTGCGCATGGCCTCGCGTGGTTGGCGACCTATGTCGAAGCACTGAAAGAAATGCACGGCTGGGCTGATCGTTTGAATGCCGAGGGCAAATTCGGCGAAGTCGAACAGATCATCCTGCAGATCGCATTTGGCGAATACCTCGCGCAGCTCAAAGGCGGCATCCCAATGTCGCAGGGCGAAATTCTGCGCCTCTCTGAACTCGGTGTTGCGGATACGCTTGCCCAGCCAGAGGTCGTTACACTCGTTTGTGCTGGGAACTCGCAAGCGGCTCGCTCCCGCTTGGTCGAGATCATGCAGGATCAAGCGGGTTCGACCATGTTTGGTGCATCCGGTCTGGATGAAGAACTGGAGATGATCCGCGACCAGTTCCGCCGTTACGCGTTGGAAAAAGTGGAGCCGTTCGCCCACGAATGGCACCTCAAGGACGAATTAATCCCGATGGAGATCATCGAAGAACTCGCGGAAATGGGTGTCTTTGGTCTCACCATCCCCGAAGAGTTCGGCGGTTTTGGCCTGTCCAAGGCGTCCATGTGCGTTGTCTCCGAAGAACTGTCCCGTGGTTACATTGGTGTCGGTTCGCTCGGCACTCGTTCCGAAATCGCGGCAGAGCTGATCCTTGCGGGTGGTACGCAAGAGCAGAAGGAAAACTGGCTGCCTAAACTTGCGTCTGCTGAGATTCTTCCGACTGCGGTATTCACTGAGCCTAACACGGGCTCTGACCTTGGTTCTCTCCGCACCCGTGCTGTGAAAGACGAAAACGGTGATTACCGCATCACGGGCAACAAGACATGGATCACCCACGCGGCTCGTACGCATGTGATGACCCTGTTGGCCCGCACCGATCCGAACACGACGGACTACAAAGGTCTGTCCATGTTCCTCGCTGAAAAGACACCGGGAACTGACGAACATCCGTTCCCAACCGAAGGCATGACGGGCGGTGAGATCGAGGTTCTCGGTTATCGCGGGATGAAGGAATACGAGCTTGGCTTTGATAACTTCAAAGTTAAGGGAGAAAACCTTCTCGGCGGTGAAGAGGGTAATGGTTTTAAACAGTTGATGCAGACGTTTGAATCGGCGCGTATCCAAACTGCCGCGCGTGCGATCGGTGTTGCGCAGTCTGCTTTGGATGTGGCGATGCAGTATGCGATTGACCGCAAACAGTTCGGCAAATCGCTGATCAACTTCCCGCGTGTGTCGGGCAAACTTGCGATGATGGCCGTTGAAATCATGATCGCGCGTCAGTTGACCTACTTCTCGGCTCGCGAGAAAGACGCGGATCGTCGCTGTGACCTCGAAGCTGGTATGGCAAAGCTTCTCGGTGCGCGTATTGCATGGGCATGTGCGGATAACGGTCTACAAATCCACGGCGGCAACGGCTTTGCTCTGGAGTACAAGATCAGCCGTATCCTTTGTGATGCTCGCATCCTGAACATCTTTGAAGGTGCTGCCGAAATTCAGGCGCAGGTTATCGCACGCCGTATCTTGGGCTAATCAAGACGCGCTATCGCGTCGATCAATCTCTGACGAGCCGCGGGAACTTCGCGGCTCGTTTGCGTTCCGAATAGCCGATTTTCGATGAAATATCCGGTCGTTCCGAGGGCGCGCGCGATTTCCCCGCCAGATGCATCGCCTTCGCCCTTCATCACAGGCACCAAGGGCAATAATCGGTTCGCCCATTCCCCAGCGCCCTCTTTACTTACCGCTCGGCCAGATTTGGGTGAAATATAGGAAAGGTCCTCGTTCACGCCTCTCACAGCGCATGCGGAAAGGTCTAATCCGTAGCCGAGCTCATCGAGGAGTGACATTTCCCAATGCAGGTAAGCGAGCGGCCAAACGTCGTTCTGACCTAGTAGATCAAGAAGTTGCACAGTCCGGTTATAGAGCGGTTCATGTTTCTCACGCTCTGGTAAGGATTGGCATAGTAGGGCGCAAACCGCCCCAAGTCCGCTGAGGGCAAGTCTGTCTGACATTACCTGCGCCGACCGACTGCGCAGTGGCTCAATCGTAAAACTACCGAGGTGATCGTCGAGGCGGGCTTTCCATGTCACTGAAACCTGCGAGCCGGGCTGAAGCGTTGCCGCCATTTTGCGGCTTGCACCTCCACGCACTACGCCCGCGTGACGCCCTCTGGACGGCGTAAAAACCTCGATAATCATCGAGGTCTCGCCATGCACGCGCGAAGCAAGAAGAGCGCCTTCGTCCTGCCATTCGATCATAGCGGGATCGAACGCATGTGATTAACGGGTTGGAACGGGCTTATCGCCGCGATAATCGTAGAAACCACGCTTGGTTTTGCGACCCAGCCAACCCGCTTCAACGTATTTGGTCAGCAATGGGCAAGGGCGGTATTTCGTGTCCGCGAGGCCTTCGTGCAGAACGTTCATGATCGCCAGACAAGTGTCGAGGCCAATGAAATCGGCGAGCTCCAGTGGGCCCATCGGGTGGTTGGCGCCCAGTTTCATCGATGTGTCGATGGAGGACACGTTGCCGACGCCTTCGTAAAGGGAATAGACGGCTTCGTTGATCATCGGCATCAGGATGCGGTTCACGATGAAAGCAGGGAAATCTTCGGACGTTGCGGAGGTTTTGCCGAGTTTTTCAACGACTTCCTGACATTGTTGGTACGTCTCGTCATCGGTTGCGATGCCACGGATCAATTCAACCAGCTGCATCACGGGCACTGGGTTCATAAAGTGGAAACCGATGAATTTTTCGGGTCGATCCGTGCGGCTGGCGAGGCGCGTGATCGAAATGGACGACGTGTTTGATGCGAGGATCGTTGTCGGCGTGATATGAGGGAGCAGTTCGTCGAAAATCGCCTGCTTGACCGTTTCGCGTTCGGTTGCGGCCTCGATGATCAGATCGCAAGGTCCAAGATCGGTAAGCGTTTGCGTCGTCGAAATACGGCCCATCGCAGCGGCTTTGTCTTCCTCGGTGACGACACCTTTGGACACTTGGCGCGTGATATTCTTGTCGATCAATGCGACGGCGGCGGCCAAGGCGTCCGCGCTGATGTCAGTCATCATCACATCGTATCCGGCCAACGCAAACACGTGAGCAATGCCGTTGCCCATCTGTCCTGCGCCGACAACGCCTACTTTGTTAATCGCCATGGCTTTGCCCTCTGATCTGTTCTGGGGAACCATATGTCCGCAATGGGCAAACGTTCAAGGCGGCAGTTTCCTTAAACATTGTTCTAATTCCCAAGTTTATCCATTTGGCAAGGTTTGGGGCCGACTCTCAGCAGTGGTGAGTGAAAACTGGTGGGAGCCATGAGACATGAAAAACTGGAGGCAGCGGGCCTCGATTATGCTGTGTGTAGGTATGGTGGGTCGCGATTACTGTTTCGCGGGCCCAAGCGACCGACGGACAAGCCGTATATCACTTTTGTGGGCGGCACGGATGTCTTTGGGAAGTATGTCGAGAGGCCGCTTCCAGTTTTGGTCGAGCGTGAAACAAAGCGCAGTTGTGTTAACTTAGGGGTTCCGAACGGTTCAGTGGACGTTCAGTTGAATGATCCCACGATGATGGAGCTATGCCGTCGTGCTGAGCTTTCCGTGATCCAAATTACAGGTGCTCAAAACCTATCGAACAGATTTTACCGCGTTCACCCCCGCAGGAATGATCGCCTCATTGAGGCGTCGACCGTGTTGCGCGCGCTTTATCCTGATATCGATTTCACCGAGTATAGTTTTACGCGGCATATGCTGTCCGCGCTGTTCCTGCGATCACCGAAACGGTTTGCAACGATTCAAGCGGAGCTCGAATTGGCGTGGTTGTCGCGGATGCGGACAATGTTGACGACGGTCGGGCGGCGTGTGGTGCTGCTCTGGTGGTCGGATCGGCCGCTCACGAATACCCCTTGGTATCAGCGATCAGACCCGTTTCGCGGCGACCCGATGTTTATCACGCGATCGATGGTGCAAATGTTGAGGCCGCTGGTGAAAGGGATTGTTGAGGTTGAACCCATGGTTCCCGACGGATGCGCTGGGCTGATTGTGCCTGATGGTGAGATGCCCGCCGCTGCTGAACGTCTTCCTGTCAGGGCCCATGCGATTGCGGCTCAGAAGATTGTTCCGTTGATCAATCGGCCATGAAAAAACCCGCGCTAAAAGCGCGGGTTCTGTTCTTACGTCATTTGTCCCGAAGGATCAGACTTTCCCAGTCAGTTCTGGCACGGCGTCGAAGAGGTCGGCGACGAGGCCGAAGTCTGCGACTTGGAAGATCGGGGCTTCTTCGTCTTTGTTGATCGCGACGATGATCTTCGAGTCCTTCATACCAGCAAGGTGCTGGATCGCACCCGAGATACCGCAAGCGATGTAAACTTCAGGAGCCACAACTTTACCAGTCTGACCAACCTGCCAGTCGTTCGGTGCAAAGCCAGAGTCAACCGCTGCGCGCGATGCGCCAACAGCTGCGCCCAGTTTGTCTGCGAGAGCTTCGATGATTTTGAAGTCCTCTTCGGAGCCAACGCCGCGGCCGCCCGATACGACGATCTTAGCCGAGGTGAGTTCCGGACGGTCGCTTGCTGCAACTTTGTCTTCAACCCATTCCGACAGGCCGGTGGAGGCCGCAGTGCCCAGTGCTTCAACAGGTGCGGAGTTGCCATCAGCCGCTGCCTCGAACGAGGTGGTGCGGATGGTCATGACCTTCACGCTGTCAGCCGATTTCACGGTCTGAATCGCGTTGCCTGCGTAGATCGGGCGTTCGAATGTGTCGCCGTCAACAATAGCGGTCACGTCCGACAGGATCATCACGTCGAGCAGGGCTGCAACGCGCGGCAGGATGTTTTTCGCATCCGACGCCGAAGGCGCTGCGATGTGGCAGTATGCGCCAGCCATCGACACGATCAGGTCAGCGGTCGGTTCGGCCAGCAGGTGGCAAAAACCGTGATCGCCAGCAAAGATAACCTTTGCCACGCCTGCAATAGTCGCAGCCTCGGCAGCAGCAGCGTCACCGCCTTCGCCAGCAACGAGAACATGCACATCACCCAGCGCCGCAACCGCGGAAACGGTCTTGGATACTGCGTCTTTGGCCAGTTGGCCGTTCGCAACGTCTGCGAGAAGAAGAACAGCCATTAGAGTGCCCCCGCTTCTTTGAGTTTCGATACCAGTTCGTCAACCGAACCAACCTTGATGCCAGCCTGACGAACCGGCGGCTCGGAGGTTTTGACAACGGTCAGGCGCGGAGACACGTCTACGCCGTAGTCTGCTGCGGTTTTCTCATCGAGAGGCTTTTTCTTCGCCTTCATGATGTTCGGCAGCGACGCATAACGCGGTTCGTTCAGGCGAAGGTCAGCGGTGATAACGGCAGGCATTTTAACCTTAACGGTCTGCAGACCACCGTCGACTTCGCGGGTAACCGTTGCGGTGTCGCCATCAACAGCAACTTCCGACGCAAAGGTCGCCTGCGACCAACCCAAGAGCGCTGCCAACATCTGGCCAGTTGCGTTCATGTCGTTGTCGATCGCTTGTTTGCCCGCGATGATCAGGCCCGGATTTTCCTCTTTCGCAACAGCGGCGAGGATCTTCGCAACAGCGAGAGGTTCGATGTCCGTGTGAACGTCGTCCGCAGCGGTCACAAGAATTGCGCGGTCAGCACCCATCGCCAGAGCAGTCCGCAGAGTTTCCTGCGCTTGCTTCACGCCGATCGAAACAACGACGATCTCGTCAGCTTTGCCTGCTTCTTTCAGACGGATCGCTTCTTCAACAGCAATCTCGTCGAACGGGTTCATCGACATTTTTACGTTCGCAAGATCAACTCCCGTGCCGTCCGCTTTCACGCGAACTTTCACGTTGTAGTCAATCACGCGCTTAACAGGCACGAGGACCTTCATCGGCGGTAATCTCCCTTTTAAATGTGCCACTCAAGGGACACTCTCGGTAGGTTGTTAGCAAGCGCAGAACATGGAAAACAGTGCAAAATCGACGCGGCAAGACGCTAAGACGCCACGTTTTGCATCGGTTCAATGCGTATAGCTCATGATAATAGGACTGTTAGCGACGCAACTATGTTGCGCCGCGGCATTAGCAATTGGTCGTAGAGTTTGGCTGGGCGACTGATTCTGCTGGAATCAGGCGATCAACGGTTCGCGCCAGGCACCCAAAGAACGTCGGATTTGCCCGCGTCATTGGCCATGCGAGCGGCAACAAAGAACCAGTCAGACAGACGGTTCAAGTATTTCACGCCAATATCATTGACGGATTCCATGCTGGCCAATTCGACCGAAAGACGTTCAGCGCGGCGGGCAACGGTGCGGCACAGGTGCAAATGGGCCGACAGGGCCGATCCACCTGGCAGAATAAAGCTGCGGAGCGGTTCGAGTTGCGCGTTCATGGCGTCAATCTCGGCCTCAAGGCGATCAACTTGGCTCTCGACCATGCGCAACACAGGGTAGGGCGCGTCTGCGTCTTTTTCCATGTCAGGGCGGCACAGGTCTGCACCAAGGTCAAACAGGTCGTTCTGGATTGCTGAAAGCTGCGCCGCGATCTCGGCGCTTGCATGCAGGCGGGCCATACCCACGGTCGCATTCAATTCATCCACAGTTCCGTAGGCCGTAACGCGGGCAGAGTGTTTGGCCACGCGGCTACCGTTACCGAGAGCAGTTTCACCCGCATCGCCAGTTTTAGTGTAGATTTTGTTGAGAACGACCATTCTGAACCCCTGTTATTTGCGCAGGTAAAAAATTGCAGCAATCAAAGCGACCGCAACGGCCTGCGCGTAGATGCGATATCGCATGATCTTGTTCGATTGCTTGCCAGAGTCCGCTTTGCCAACGCCAAAGGTCCCGAGGCCCCACATCAAAATGAGGGCTACGGCCACAACCGCAATCAGGACGATGAATTTAAATGGCTCGTTGAACATAACGGGCTCCCTCTGTGATTTGATACCGATGTATCACGCAAGGTTGGAAAGAAAAGGGTTTCAGCCTTTTGCGATCACCCAATCCAGAAGGCGCGTGGGCAGTAACCGTCTGAGAGACCCCATAAGATAGGTCGGTGTTGTGACGTAATAGCGCGGCTTTGGGTTGGCTGCGGTCAGCGCATGCAAGATTTTTTGCGTTACGGCTGAAGCGGGCAATTCGAAGTTGTCGGGACCAGTGTCCTCATAGAGGCGCGACTTTAGCGTTTCGTACTGGGCTGCGCGTGCAGAGTTTGCTGTATCAATCCATTTTTCGAAATGCGGAATGGCATTTTCTCTGATCTTGGACGTGATCGGACCGGGTTCGATCAGGATGACTTTGATCGGCGTGTCGCGCATTTCGATGCGCAGCACGTCGGTTAATCCTTCCAACGCGAATTTGGTCGAGACGTAGGCACCTCGCCAGCTAAGTCCGACGAGGCCGAGTACCGAAGAACAGTTGATGATGCGTCCGTGGCCTTGGGCGCGCATGACCTTGATCACTTCGCGGGTTAGGTCATGGGTGCCAAAAAGGTTCGTTTCGAAAATTTCACGCAATGCACCGGCGGGCAGATCCTCAACGGCGCCAGGACAAGCAAAGGCAGCGTTGTTGTAAAGCGCGTCCAGTGTGCCACCTGTCGTGGCGAGAACTTCGGCTAGACCTCTGCGGATCGATTCTGGATCGGCAAGGTCGATCTGCGGCGCGTCAAAGCCTTGCGCTTTGAGACGTTCACAGTCTTCGGCCTTGCGGCAGCTTGCAAATACACGCCAGCCCGCTTCACGAAGGCCATGTGCCGCGTCGTAGCCAATTCCAGAAGAGCAGCCGGTGATGAGAATGGTTTTCTTTGTCATACCGACTTGTCGCTGGATGTCGCGCCGATCTCAAGTGTCGTTTGCATCAAGAAAGCGTGCAGCCATCCAACCAACGCGCCCCGTCTCGATAACGCGCAAATGTGCCCAACCGTTGCTGAGGGTTTCGAGAACCTCAACCTCGGTGCCGCGATCTAGCCTAGCCGAAATGCCATAGCTGGTGCCCGGGCCGGTCCGCATGTTCACCCCTGCGCCAGCGACGGTTTTGACGTCAAAGATAACCTCTGGAACTGGGGTAGGCTCGGCAATCTCGGCCACTTCGGTCTGATCGAATGACACCAAAACGGTGCTAGAGGCAAAGCCGTCTGGCAGATCAGCTGAATCGCGAGTTACGTCAATAATCGCTGCGCGACTACGTTCGGGCCGCACTTCGGCTTCGAAATCGGCCCCGCCTGACAATTCATAAAACGCGAGACCTAAAAATAGAAAACTGGCAGTCAAAAAAATACGCACGGAAACATCCCCCAACACAACCGTAACATGATTAGTGTATCACTTTTCGCGCATAGCGTCACGATTGAAAACCAGAGAATGAGCGGTCTCTGAAAGTGTTGTAAAATGGTCGAAAATGACTTTGGCGCAAATCGCGCTGGAAACAGAAAAGACCAGCCGTTAGACAACATGTATGACCGACAGCACAGACAACACCGAAATCGGCTTTACCGAGCATAAGGAAACCCTTCGCCGCGCAATTGGTGAACGGTACCTGACATACGCACTGTCCACGATTATGCACCGTGCGTTGCCCGATGCGCGTGATGGTCTAAAGCCTGTTCACCGCCGAATCCTTTTTGCGATGCGCGAACTGAAACTGTCGTCGACAGGCGGTTTCCGTAAGTCTGCTAAGATCAGCGGTGACGTGATGGGGAACTATCACCCGCACGGCGATATGGCGATTTACGATGCGATGGCGCGTTTGGCGCAGGACTTTAACGTCCGTTACCCGCTCGTGGATGGTCAGGGTAACTTTGGTAACATCGACGGCGATAACCCAGCGGCGAGCCGATATACCGAAGCGCGGATGACCGCTGCTGCTGAAGCGCTGCTCGATGGTTTGAATGAAAATGCTGTCGATTTTCGTCCGAACTATGACGGCACGCTCGAAGAGCCGATTGTTCTACCTGCGGCGTTCCCGAACCTGTTGGCAAACGGGTCGTCGGGCATTGCGGTTGGTATGGCGACGAACATCCCGCCGCACAACATCCACGAATTGATTGACGCGTGTCTGCATCTGATCAAAGCGCCAGATGCGCGGGATGAAACGCTGCTCAATTACGTTCCGGGTCCAGATTTCCCGACAGGTGGCGTGATCGTTGAGACCCGTGAGAGCATCGCTGAATCCTACCGCACGGGCCGCGGCTCGATCCGTCTGCGTGCGAAGTACGAGATTGAGGACCTAGGTCGTGGGATGTGGCAAATCGTTGTCACGGAAATCCCGTATCAGGTTCAGAAGTCCAAGCTGATCGAAAAGCTGGCCGAGGTCATTCAGACCAAAAAGGTGCCGCTGCTCGCTGATGTGCGTGACGAATCCGCGGATGACGTTCGCATCGTGCTCGAGCCGCGCGCAAAGACCGTCGATCCCGAAGTGATGATGGGCATGCTGTTCCGCAATTCGGACCTAGAGGTTCGGTTTAGCATGAACATGAACGTGCTGATCGACGGGCTGACGCCTAAGGTGTGTTCGATGAAGGAAGTCCTGCGGGCGTTCCTCGACCACCGTCGCGACGTTCTGCAGCGTCGTAGTCAGCACCGCATGGATAAAATCGACCACCGTTTAGAGGTGTTGAAAGGCTTGATCATTGCCTTCCTCAACCTTGATCGCGTGATCGACATTATTCGTTACGACAACGATCCCAAAGCCGCTTTGATGGGCGAGGATTGGTCGACCAAGCGAGTGCGTGCGACCTCTGAAAAGGACTACGTATCGCCTCTGCCGTCTAAAAGCGGCGAACTCACTGAGGTTCAGGCCGAAGCCATCCTCAACATGCGTCTGCGCAGCTTGCGCCGTCTCGAAGAGATGGAACTGGTCCGCGAACGTGATGCGCTGTTGGCAGAGCGCGAAGAGCTTGCCGAGCTGTTGGGCGACGAAGATAAACAGTGGGCGAAGATTTCCGAACAACTGCGTGAAACCCGCAAACAGTTCGGCAATAGCGCTCCACGCGGTCAGCGTCTGACGACCTTTGCCGAAGCCGGAATGGTCGAAGACGTGCCGATGGAAGCTATGATCGAACGGGAACCGATTACGGTGATTTGTTCGAAAATGGGCTGGATCCGCGCGATGAAGGGGCATCAGGCCCTCGATTCCGAATTCAAGTTCAAAGACGGTGATGAGGCGCGTTTTGCATTCCATGCGGAGACGACCGATAAGTTGATCGTGGCTGGGTCGAATGGCCGCTTCTTTACTGTTCTCGGCGCGAACCTACCTGGTGGTCGCGGTATGGGCGAACCTGTTCGCCTGATTATCGATCTCCCCAACGAAGCCGAAATCGTCGACATCTTTACGGCTAAGGCAGGGCGTAAGCTCCTTGTTGCCTCGTCGGATGGTGATGGTTTTGTCGTCGCAGAGGACGATGTGATCGCGCAGACCCGTGCAGGTAAACAAGTGCTGAACGTCAAAGACGGCGTTGTGCTGAAGGTCGTGAAGCCAGTCGCGGGCGATCACGTCGCCGTTGTCGGTGAAAACCGTAAGGTTCTCGTCTTTGCGATTGATGAACTGCCTGAAATGGGCCGCGGTAAAGGCGTTCGACTGCAGAAATACAAAGACGGTGGTTTGTCGGATGCGACGACATTTACGCTGGCCGAAGGGCTATCGTGGCTCGATCCAGCAGGCCGTACCCGCACCGAACCTGATCTTGCCGAGTGGCTCGGCAAACGGGCGGGGTCTGGTCGAATGGCACCGCGCGGCTTCCCGCGTGACAACCGCTTTACCTAAATGTGAAGGCTGGACACGCTTGTGTGGTGCTGTCCCGTACTTTACCGATCGAGGTTGAAACATTCGGAGGTCATTTGATGCGCAAAGTTCTGTCCCTGCTCGCCCTGTGCGTTCTCGTGAGCGCTTGCGGGCGGATGCGCGATGACCTTACGGAGGCTCCCGAGCCGATCGGCAATTTCCTAATGGGTTACAATATCACCGTAGCCAATGACCCGACCAAAGGGCCGTTTTCCCGCGATGTGACAAATGAGGAATGGAAAGCAGCCGTCGAAGGCGCGATCCAGAATCGCCTCGGTCGGTATGATGGCGACGCTTGGTTCCATGTCGCTGTCGGAGTTCAGGGCTACGTCGTTGCCATGCCCGGCATTCCGCTGATCTATTCGCCGAAATCCGTTCTGGTGATTGGCGTGACCTTCATCGAGGACGCCACCCAATCAAAATTGAACGAAGAGCCGATTCAAATGACGGTCTTTGAGCCGTGCTGCACGCCAATTCTGGGCTCTGGCCTGACACGATCCCGCGAAGAACAGATCGACGGGCTCGCGTTCAACGCAGCAAGGGCTATTGAGCGATACATGCGCGAGCACGCTGACAAATTCGGTGGCGTACCGGAGGTTCTTGAGGATGATCCGACGATCATTGAGGGGACGGTTTCGTTGGAAACACCGACAGAAGTTCCGCAAGAACCCGTCAACTGACTCTTGATTTCCGTTCCTTTTGCCAATACATCGCCCGCGATGTTGAAACGGGCCTGTGGATAGGCCCCCGAAATCACGAGGCGCCAACCAGATGGCTAAAGGTAAGTTTGAACGTAACAAACCGCACGTTAACATCGGCACGATTGGCCACGTTGACCACGGTAAAACCACATTGACCGCAGCAATCACCAAATATTTTGGTGACTTCCGCGCATACGACCAGATCGACGGCGCACCTGAAGAGAAAGCACGCGGCATCACCATTTCGACCGCTCACGTTGAGTACGAAACCGAGACCCGTCACTACGCACACGTCGACTGCCCAGGCCACGCTGACTATGTTAAGAACATGATCACTGGTGCTGCTCAGATGGACGGCGCGATCCTGGTTGTTAACGCTGCTGACGGCCCGATGCCGCAGACCCGCGAGCACATCCTTCTTGGTCGTCAGGTTGGCATCCCGCACATGGTTGTCTACATGAACAAAGTTGACCAGGTAGACGACGAAGAGCTGCTCGAGCTGGTTGAGATGGAAATCCGTGAGCTTCTGTCGTCCTACGACTACCCTGGCGACGATATTCCGATCGTTAAAGGTTCGGCTCTGGCTGCTATGGAAGGCCGCGACCCGGAGATCGGTGAGAACTCGATCCGCGCTCTGATGGAAGCCGTAGACACCTACATCCCGACTCCGGCACGTGCAGTTGACCTGCCGTTCCTGATGCCGATCGAAGACGTGTTCTCGATCTCGGGCCGTGGTACTGTTGTGACCGGTCGTGTTGAGCGTGGCGTAATCAACGTTGGCGACGCGATCGAAATCGTTGGTATCCGCGACACCAAAACCACCACCTGTACTGGTGTTGAAATGTTCCGCAAACTGCTTGACCGTGGTGAAGCAGGCGACAACATCGGCGCGCTTCTGCGTGGCGTTGACCGTGACGGCGTTGAGCGTGGTCAGATCCTGTGTAAGCCGGGTTCTGTTAACCCGCACACCAAGTTCGAAGCTGAGGTCTACATTCTGACCAAAGAAGAAGGCGGCCGTCACACTCCGTTCTTCGCGAACTACCGTCCGCAGTTCTACTTCCGTACGACTGACGTCACCGGTACCTGCATCCTGCCGGAAGGCACCGAGATGGTTATGCCTGGCGACAACCTGAAGCTGTCGGCAGAGCTGATCGCACCGATCGCGATGGAAGAAGGCCTCCGCTTCGCGATCCGCGAAGGCGGCCGTACCGTTGGTTCGGGCGTTGTTTCCAAAATCCTCGCTTAATTCGCGATAGATTTGAGAATGACGAAGGGCCGTCCTGAAGAGGGCGGCCCTTTTCTTTTGCGTTCTGACTTGGTTTGGTTGGGACAGACCTGAACAGAGGCGCACATGTCAGATACTCCCGTTCTATTTTCGCGCGTTTTACAAGACGGCCAGTGGTTGGATCCGTCGGCAGATGAGACCATCGCGCAAGCCTTGCGGGAAGATCGACTGGCGTGGGCGCACATCGACGGGAAACACCCTGATGCGGCAGATTGGATATCCCACGAGTTGGACTATCTCGACCTGCAGGCCAGAGAGGCGTTGTTGGATGTCGATACTCGCCCTCGCGCAAAAACGTTAAGCGATGGGATGTTTGTGATCCTTCGGGGGATCAACTTTAACGAAGGCGAAGACCCCGAGGACATGGTGTCCGTCCGAATGTACATCGACGACCATCGGATTGTGACCGTTGCCCGAAAACGGGTGATGGCAATCGAGAAGCTCCAAGAGATGATGGAGCGGGGGCAGGAGCCAGCCACAGCGGGTGAGTTCCTCGTCCTTTTGGCAGAAGACCTCGTTGCGCGTATTTCCGAGTTCCAATCCGAACTCGACTCGACGGCGAATGACCTCGAATATCGGGTTATTCGGGAGAGGGGCGTGAACTTGCGGCAGGACGTCGCCAACCTCCGCCTCCAAGTGATCGCTGCGCGGCGATATGTGGGGCCGCAGCGAGATGCGCTCAAGACAATCGCAGAATCGCCGTCCAAGGTGATTGATCACGATACGCGCCGTGAGATTGAGGAAGAGATGCTCAAGATGACGCGGGTGGCCGAAGATATGGACGAACTTCGTGATCAAGCCCTTGTGTTGCGTGAGGAATTGTCAGGCCAACTAAGCGATCAGGTGAATAGAAACACCTTTGTCCTATCGATGTTGTCAGCGGTCTTCTTACCGCTCGGGTTTTTGACGGGGCTATTTGGCGTGAATGTTGGCGGGATGCCGGGTGTAAGCAATGCTCATGCCTTCTTCCTCCTCTGCCTGTGGTGCGTCGGAATTTTCGTTCTTCAGATCAGCCTTTTAGGGCTTTGGCGGTTGTTTACTCGTCATCGGAAGTGAAGGATTGTGACGAAAGGCAATTTGGGGCCTTGATTCCCCCTGTTGCCTGTTTTAATCACCGCCTCGGCCATAGGGGTATAGCTCAGCTGGTAGAGCGACGGTCTCCAAAACCGTAGGTCGCGGGTTCGAACCCTGCTGCCCCTGCCACTTCGGTCCTCGTTGGACCCAAGAGGAGTTCTTAGTGCCTCGACAGATCGAACTTTCCTTGCATCTCGGTCCGCACAAAACTGCGACGACGCATTTGCAGCGTTCGATCCTCAATCACCAAGAAGAGATTATTGCCGCTGGCGTTCGGGCTTATGGTCCAGATTATTTGCGTCAACGTGGTCGAAACATCCCTAATTTGTTTGGTTTGACCCGTTGGGGCGCGCGGCGTGCAGCGCGACGTGAGCCAATGGATCAGCTCAAGTTCTTGGCAAAATCGGGCTGGCGCGTGTTGCTGTCCGAAGAGAACTTTCTGGGGCAGTTGCATCGCGATGATGGCACGTTGGCGTTGCCCGTTTACAGTGATGCTGCAGAGCGCATTTCGGATCTCGCCTCAAATTTTCCAGGCGTGGCTGTGCGCGTGTTCCTCGCGATCCGCCAGCCCGACACGTTTTTAGAATCGGCCTATTCGCAAACCCTCTTTGCTGGGAAGTTTCTGCCGCCTGATCAGTTTGTCGCGCAGCATCAGCCCGATCAGGTTGATTGGGCTCACATGATGGCAGCGATTTCGGCGATTCCCAACGTATCGCTGCATGTGTGGCGCTATGAGGACTACCATCACGTCTTTCCGACCCTGATGAAACGGATGTTGCGCTGGAAGCTAGGTGGAACGGTTAAACCGTTTGGGCGCACATTGCATGCGGGCCTGTCTGTACAGGCGGTCGAACAGGTTATGGCTTGGGCACAGGAGGGGCGCGAGGGTGCATTGGCGATGGACGCACGCAAGATGTTGCCCGTTGGGCCTGATCGCCCGCGCTTCACTCTTTATGACCAGGCGGCAAAGGATGCGGCGGCTTTGGATTATCAGAGGCAGTTCGACGCCATTTGTCAGTTGCCCGACATCGATGTGATCCGTCCTGCCTAAGCAGCCGCTTAAGGCAAGGGTTGAATTGCCCGTCTGAACTGCGTAAATGCGGCCCGTAACGCAGAGGATACATCATGGCACGGACTAACCCCGTTCAATTCATCCAACAGACCCGCGCAGAGATTGCGAAAGTGGTTTGGCCGACCCGCCGCGAAGTCGTGCTGACGACTGTTATGGTCTTTGTGATGACCGTGCTTTTGGCGCTGTTCTTCTCCGCAACGGACATGCTGATCCGTTTCGGTTTGTACGATTTGATCCTTAATCGTTAATTCGCCCATCAGCGAAAATCGGCTAACCCCCCTTGTAATCATAGGGTTACGGCGGTAATAGCCACAAACTCCGGATGGGCGTGCGGCGAATCGTGTTGCGCGCCGATTTTCTTTTGTCCGGGAATGGTAGCGCAAGCTGCTGACTTATAATGGAATTTACGGCCTAAACGGGCCCAGTACGGCGAGGTGTCGGAGACATGGCGAAACGGTGGTATTCGGTAAGTGTGCTCTCGAACTTCGAGAAGAAGATCGCCGAGCAGATCCGTGCCAAGGTTGAAGAGCAGGGTCTTGAGGCCCAAATCGATGAAGTTCTGGTCCCGACCGAAGAGGTGATCGAAGTTCGTCGCGGTAAGAAAGTGACCACTGAGCGCCGGTTTATGCCGGGTTACGTTCTTGTTCACATGGAAATGTCTGATGAGGGGTATCACCTCGTCAACTCGATCAACCGGGTAACCGGTTTCCTTGGTCCTCAGGGCCGCCCGATGCCGATGCGCGATGCAGAAGTTCAGGCGATCCTTGGCCGCGTTGAAGAAGGTCAAGAAGCGCCGCGCGTTGAGATCAGCTTCGAAGTGGGTGAAAAGGTCAAGGTTAACGACGGTCCGTTCGAAGACTTCGACGGCATGGTCGAGGAAGTGGATGAGATCAGCCAGCGCCTGAAGGTGACGGTTTCGATCTTCGGCCGTGCTACGCCGGTCGAGCTGGAATTTACTCAGGTTACTAAACAGTACTGAGTTTATCACGTGGGAGGCTGAGCGAGCGCGCTCGTAAGGCTGGACCACACAACGATTAACCTGACGCACGCGTGCTGAAGGTGTTGGAAAAAGGAGAGGCCAATGGCCAAGAAAGTAATGGGTCAGCTGAAGCTGCAGGTTCCTGCAGGTAAAGCAAACCCTTCCCCGCCCGTAGGTCCTGCGCTGGGTCAGCGCGGCATCAACATCATGGAATTCACGAAGGCCTTCAACGCGAAGACCGCTGACATGGAGCCGGGCGCTCCGTGCCCGACCGTGATCACCTACTACCAAGACAAATCCTTCACCTTTGAGATCAAGACGCCGCCGGCATCTTACTACCTCAAAAAAGCTGCTAAGCTTCAGTCGGGTTCTAAAACCCCTGGTAAAGCAGTCGCAGGTTCTGTCACCGTTGCTCAGGTGAAAGAAATAGCAGAGGCCAAAATGAAGGACCTCAACGCAAACTCGATCGAAGCCGCGATGCAGATTATTCTGGGTTCGGCTCGCTCCATGGGCATCGAGGTGAAGTAAGATGGCTGGTAAGCGTATCACAGCAGCACGCGCTGCATTCGAAGGCAAAGAGAACCTGAAGGTAGCTGACGCTATCGCTCTGGTTAAATCTAACGCTTCTGCCAAATTCGACGAAACCGTTGAGATTGCGCTGAACCTCGGTGTTGACCCGCGTCACGCCGACCAGATGGTTCGTGGCACTGTCAACCTGCCGAACGGCACAGGTAAAACTGTTCGCGTTGCTGTTTTTGCTCGTGGCGACAAAGCTGAAGAAGCTAAAGCTGCTGGTGCAGACATCGTTGGCGCAGAAGACCTGATGGAAATCGTTCAGGGCGGCAAAATCGAGTTCGAACGTTGCATCGCAACTCCGGACATGATGCCGATCGTTGGTCGGCTGGGTAAAGTTCTCGGCCCGCGCAACCTGATGCCGAACCCGAAAATCGGCACTGTGACCATGGACGTTGCTGAAGCTGTAAAAGCAGCTAAAGGCGGTCAGGTTCAGTTCAAAGTTGAAAAAGCTGGCGTTATCCACGCTGGTATCGGCAAAGCTTCCTTCGACGCGAAAGCACTCGAAGAGAACCTGCTTGCTTTCGTTGACGCTGTTCAGAAAGCAAAACCGACCGGTGCTAAAGGCGCATACATGAAAAAAGTCTCGATCAGCTCCACAATGGGCCCGGGCGTTTCGGTAAGCGTTGAATCCGCGACTGGTAACTAAGAATTTTTACCGCTTCGGCGGTGAAATGGCAGGGCTGTAACGGCCCTGTCCTGTCCGAGACGGAGGGTTGGGGTTGCCCCAATAATTCCTTCCTGAGATGGGAAACGAGATAAATTTCCGTTCGCTTACAGAACGGGCGATTTGGCTCGGGACCCTGAAACGGACCCGAACGGCCCTCGACTTTCGGGGGTCAACTTGAGCCGGGGGAAACCCCAAACTTGGAGTGAAACTGTGGATAGAGCACAAAAAGAGAAGCTGGTCGACGAACTCGGCCAAATCTTTGAAAGCTCTGGCGTCGTAGTGGTTGCCCACTACGAAGGCATGACAGTTGCTGAAATGCAGGACCTGCGCGCTCAAATGCGTGAAGCGGGCGGTTCCGTACGCGTTGCCAAGAACAAGCTCGCCAAAATCGCCCTTGAAGGTAAGCCTTGCGCAAGCATCGCAAACTACCTGACGGGCATGACCGTGTTGTCTTACTCGGAAGACCCTGTGGCAGCTGCCAAAGTGGTCGACAAGTTCGCTAAAGCTAACGACAAGCTCGTTATCCTTGGCGGTGCTATGGGTGAGAACGCACTGGATGTCGCCGGCGTTAAAGCCGTCGCACAAATGCCGTCCCGTGAAGAGCTTATTGCTTCGATCGTTGGCTGCATCGGTGCGCCTGCTTCGAACATCGCTGGTGCCATTGGCGCGCCTGCATCGAACATCGCGAGCATTCTTTCGACTATCGAAGAGAAAGCTGCATAAGCAACCAATTGCCCTCGTAGGGATTAATCATCTCGCGTTGGAACACACTTAAATCGAACGGAAAGCATAAAATGGCTGATCTGAAAAAACTTGCTGAAGAGATCGTTGGTCTGACCCTTCTCGAAGCACAAGAACTGAAAACCATCCTCAAAGACGAGTACGGCATCGAGCCTGCTGCTGGTGGCGCTGTAATGGTTGCTGGCCCGGCTGCTGCTGCTGAAGCTGCTGAAGAGAAAACTGAGTTCGACGTCATCCTGAAAGACGCTGGCGCTCAGAAAATCAACGTCATCAAAGAAGTTCGCGGCATCACTGGTCTCGGCCTGAAAGAAGCTAAAGACCTCGTTGAGGCTGGCGGCAAAGTCAAAGAAGGCGCTTCGAAAGCAGAAGCAGAAGACATCAAAGCGAAGCTGGAAGCAGCTGGCGCGAAAATCGAACTGGCCTAATCGCCTGTTCTCGGCCCCTAGGGTCGTGCAAATTCGGCTGGATCCGCGGTATCGCGGGTCCAGCCAAACCTGTCTTAGCGGAACGTTTAACTAGAAAACGCTCTCCTCAGGTAGGTTCCACAGTCGGGAGGCCCCCCTTGGGACGGGGGCCAGGAATAGACAGGAACAACCTTCTCAATGGGGAAATGTCGCGGCCCCGGCGACATGGACCCGCAGAGATCGAAAGGTGACACAGCACATGGCTCAGACCTTCCTTGGCCAGAAACGCCTGCGTAAGTACTACGGTAAGATTAACGAAGTTCTTCAAATGCCGAACCTCATTGAGGTTCAGAAATCGTCTTATGACCTGTTCTTGCGCTCTGGCGATGCCGATATGCCGCTCGACGGCGAGGGCATTAAAGGCGTTTTCCAATCGGTATTCCCGATTAAAGACTTCAATGAAACGGCAGTTCTTGAGTTCGTAAAATACGAGCTTGAAAAGCCGAAGTTCGACGTCGAAGAATGTATGCAGCGCGACCTGACTTACGCAGCACCGCTCAAGGTGACCCTGCGTTTGATCGTATTTGATGTCGACGAAGACACAGGTGCGAAGTCGGTTAAAGACATCAAAGAACAAGACGTGTTCATGGGCGATATGCCTTTGATGACCACCAACGGCACCTTCGTCGTTAACGGTACTGAGCGTGTTATCGTTTCCCAGATGCACCGTTCGCCGGGCGTGTTCTTTGACCACGATAAAGGCAAAACCCACTCGTCGGGTAAGCTGCTGTTCGCATGCCGCATCATCCCATACCGTGGTTCGTGGCTCGACTTCGAATTCGATGCAAAAGACCTCGTCTTTGCGCGCATTGACCGTCGCCGCAAACTTCCGGTCACGACTCTTCTCTATGCTCTTGGCATGGATCAAGAGGCGATCATGGATGCCTACTACAACACCGTTGAATTCTCTCTCGATAAGAAATCCAACGGCTGGGTCACGAAGTTCTTCCCAGAACGCGTGCGTGGCACCCGTCCGACCTATGACCTGATCGACGCTGCAACGGGTGAAGTGATCTGCAAAGCAGGTGACAAAATCACTCCGCGCGCTGTGAAGAAACTGATCGACGAAGGTTCGGTTAAGAACCTGCTCGTTCCGTTCAACCATATCGTCGGCAAGTTCGTCGCAAAAGACATCATCAACGAAGAGACAGGGGCGATCTACGTTGAAGCTGGTGACGAGCTGACGCTCGAGATGGACAAAGACGGCGAAGTTATCGGCGGCACCGTGCGCGAGCTTCTCGACGCTGGCATCACCGATATTCCAGTTCTGGACATCGATAACATCAACGTTGGTGCATACATCCGTAACACCATGGCAAGCGACAAGAACATGAACCGCGACGGCGCGCTCATGGATATCTACCGCGTCATGCGTCCAGGTGAACCGCCGACCGTTGAATCCGCATCGGCTCTGTTCGACTCCTTGTTCTTCGATAGCGAACGCTACGATCTCTCGGCCGTTGGTCGCGTGAAAATGAACATGCGTCTGGCTCTCGATGCAGAAGACACACAGCGCACCCTGCGTAACGAAGACATCGTTTCGTGCATCAAGGCGCTTGTCGAATTGCGTGACGGCAAGGGCGAAGTTGACGACATCGACCACCTCGGCAACCGTCGTGTTCGTTCCGTCGGCGAGCTGATGGAAAACCAATACCGCGTTGGCCTGCTTCGCATGGAACGCGCGATCAAAGAGCGTATGTCGTCTGTTGAAATCGACACCGTCATGCCGCAAGACTTGATCAACGCGAAACCGGCAGCGGCTGCTGTTCGTGAATTCTTCGGCTCTTCGCAGCTGTCGCAGTTCATGGACCAAACCAACCCGTTGTCCGAAGTGACCCACAAGCGTCGTCTTTCGGCTCTCGGGCCGGGCGGTCTGACCCGTGAACGCGCTGGCTTCGAGGTTCGCGACGTTCACCCGACCCACTACGGTCGTATGTGTCCGATTGAAACGCCGGAAGGTCCGAACATTGGTCTGATCAACTCGCTGGCAACTTTTGCTCGCGTGAACAAATACGGCTTCATCGAAACACCGTACCGCAAGGTCATCGAAGGCAAAGTAACTGACCAAGTCAGCTACATGTCGGCGACTGAAGAGATGCGCCACACTGTTGCGCAGGCGAACGCTACGCTCGATGAGAATGGCAACCTGATCAATGAATTCGTTTCGACACGTCAGTCGGGCGAATACACGCTGGCTCCAAAAGAGAGCGTGGACCTGATCGACGTTTCGCCGAAACAGCTCGTTTCGGTCGCTGCGGCGCTCATCCCGTTCCTCGAAAACGACGACGCTAACCGCGCTCTCATGGGCTCGAACATGCAACGTCAGGCGGTTCCGCTCCTGCAGGCTGAAGCCCCGCTGGTCGGCACCGGTATGGAAGAAAAAGTTGCGATTGACTCTGGCGCTGCGATCACTGCACGCCGCGCAGGTATCATCGACCAAGTCGATGCGACCCGTGTCGTTATCCGCGCAACCGAAGACCTCGAAGTTGGTGACCCAGGCGTTGACATCTACCGTCTGCGCAAGTTCCAGCGTTCGAACCAGAACACCTGCATCAACCAGCGTCCGCTGGTGAAAGTGGGCGACAAAGTTGGCAAAGGCGAAGTTATCGCTGACGGCCCGTCGACCGATATGGGTGAACTGGCTCTTGGTAAGAACGTGATCGTCGCGTTCATGCCGTGGAACGGTTACAACTATGAAGACTCCATCCTGATCTCTGAGCGCATCGTTAAAGACGACGTATTCACCTCGGTTCACATCGAAGAATACGAAGTTGCGGCACGCGACACGAAGCTCGGGCCGGAAGAAATCACTCGCGACATCCCGAACGTCGGTGAAGAAGCGCTGCGCAACCTCGACGAGGCTGGCATCGTGTACATCGGTGCAGAAGTTGGACCGGGCGATATTCTTGTAGGTAAAATCACACCGAAGGGCGAAAGCCCCATGACGCCGGAAGAAAAACTCCTCCGCGCAATCTTTGGTGAGAAAGCGTCTGACGTTCGCGATACCTCGCTGCGTCTCGCACCGGGTGACTACGGTACTGTTGTTGAAGTTCGTGTATTCAACCGCCACGGCGTTGAAAAAGACGAACGTGCTCTGCAGATCGAGCGCGAAGAGGTCGAAAGCCTCGCTCGCGACCGTGACGACGAGCTCGGCATTCTGGATCGCAACATCTACGCCCGTCTCAAGGATATGATCCTTGGTCAGGAAGCTGTAAAAGGCCCGAAAGGCTTTAAGGCGAACTCTATCGTAACCGAAGAGTCGCTGTCTGAGCTGAGCCGTGGCCAGTGGTGGCAGATTGCTCTGAAGGACGAAGACACTGCAAAGATCGTCGAAGCCCTGAACGAGCAGTACGAAGCACAGAAGCGCCAGCTTGATGCACGTTTCGAAGACAAGGTCGAAAAAGTCCGCCGTGGCGACGACCTGCCGCCGGGCGTGATGAAAATGGTCAAAGTCTTCATCGCGGTTAAGCGTAAGCTTCAGCCGGGCGATAAGATGGCAGGCCGTCACGGGAACAAAGGTGTTATTTCGAAGGTTGTTCCTATCGAAGACATGCCGTTCCTCGCTGATGGTACTCCGGTAGACTTCGTGCTGAACCCGCTGGGCGTTCCGTCGCGTATGAACGTTGGTCAGATTCTTGAAACCCACATGGGTTGGGCATCGCGTGGTCTGGGTCTCCAGATCGACGAGGCTCTGCAAGAATACCGTCGTTCGGGCGATATGACCCCAGTTCGTGACGCACTGAAAATCACCTACGGTGATGCAGTCTACGAAGAAGGCTTTGCTGATCTGGACGAAGATCTGCTGATCGATACTGCAGCGAACTCTGTTCGCGGTGTGCCGATCGCAACTCCGGTCTTCGACGGTGCAAAAGAGGCTGACGTAAACGACGCGCTGGCGCGCGCTGGTTTCGACACCTCGGGTCAGTCGGTACTCTTCGACGGTCGTACGGGTGAACAGTTCGCTCGTAAGGTTACCGTTGGTGTTAAATACCTGCTGAAACTGCACCACCTGGTCGACGATAAGATCCACGCTCGTTCCACTGGTCCGTACTCGCTTGTTACTCAGCAGCCGCTGGGTGGTAAGGCACAGTTCGGTGGTCAGCGCTTTGGTGAGATGGAGGTCTGGGCACTTGAGGCTTATGGCGCTGCATACACCCTGCAGGAAATGCTCACCGTTAAGTCGGATGACGTTGCAGGTCGTACCAAAGTCTACGAGTCGATCGTCAAGGGTGAGGACAACTTCGAAGCCGGCGTACCGGAATCGTTCAACGTTCTTGTCAAAGAGGTCCGGGGCCTTGGCCTCAATATGGAACTCCTGGATGCGGAAGATGATGAGTGAGGCGTTCGCGCCTCACCTCTCCCCTTCCCACTGATACGTAAGGAAATACGATGAACCAGGAACTGACCAACAACCCGTTCAACCCGCTCACACCCGCTAAGGCATTCGACGAGATCAAAGTCTCGCTCGCATCGCCCGAGCGTATCCTGTCGTGGTCGTTCGGTGAGATTAAGAAACCAGAAACCATCAACTACCGCACGTTCAAACCAGAACGCGACGGTCTCTTCTGTGCTCGTATCTTTGGCCCGATCAAAGACTACGAATGCCTTTGCGGCAAATATAAGCGCATGAAGTATCGCGGCGTTGTCTGCGAAAAATGTGGTGTTGAAGTTACCCTCCAGAAAGTGCGCCGCGAGCGTATGGGCCACATCGAACTGGCCTCGCCTGTTGCACACATCTGGTTCTTGAAATCGCTCCCGTCGCGGATCGGCCTCATGCTCGACACGACGCTCCGTGATCTGGAACGGATTCTGTACTTTGAAAACTACGTTGTGATCGAGCCAGGTCTGACCGACCTGACCTACGGCCAACTGATGACTGAGGAAGAATTCCTCGACGCACAGGACACCTACGGCATGGACGCTTTCCAAGCGAACATCGGTGCCGAAGCGATCCGCGAAATGCTGTCGATGATCGACCTCGAAGCAACTGCAGAGCAGCTGCGCGAAGAGCTGAAGGAAGCCACTGGCGAACTGAAGCCCAAAAAGATCATCAAGCGTCTGAAAATCGTTGAGAACTTCCTCGAGTCGGGCAACCGTCCTGAATGGATGATCCTCACCGTGATCCCTGTGATCCCGCCAGAACTGCGTCCGCTGGTTCCGCTGGATGGTGGCCGCTTTGCGACCTCCGACCTCAACGACCTGTATCGCCGCGTGATCAACCGGAACAACCGTTTGAAGCGCCTGATCGAGCTTCGTGCGCCGGACATCATCGTTCGCAACGAAAAGCGTATGCTTCAGGAATCCGTTGACGCTCTGTTCGACAACGGTCGCCGTGGCCGCGTCATCACTGGTGCGAACAAGCGCCCGCTGAAGTCGCTCTCGGACATGCTGAAAGGTAAGCAGGGTCGCTTCCGTCAGAACCTTTTGGGTAAGCGCGTCGACTTCTCGGGTCGTTCGGTTATTGTGACCGGCCCAGAGCTCAAGCTTCACCAGTGTGGTCTGCCGAAGAAGATGGCGCTCGAGCTGTTCAAGCCGTTCATCTACTCGCGCCTTGAAGCAAAGGGTCTGTCTTCGACTGTTAAACAGGCGAAGAAACTCGTTGAAAAAGAGCGTCCCGAAGTTTGGGATATCCTCGACGAAGTGATCCGCGAACACCCCGTCATGCTGAACCGTGCGCCTACGCTGCACCGTCTTGGCATTCAGGCGTTCGAACCCACGCTGATCGAAGGTAAAGCGATCCAGCTGCACCCGCTCGTTTGTTCTGCGTTCAACGCTGACTTCGACGGTGACCAGATGGCTGTTCACGTGCCGCTCTCGCTGGAAGCCCAGCTTGAAGCACGCGTTCTCATGATGTCCACCAACAACGTTCTTTCGCCTGCAAACGGCGCGCCGATCATCGTTCCGTCGCAGGATATGATCTTGGGTCTGTACTACACCACGATCCAGCGCGACGGCATGAAAGGTGAAGGCATGTCCTTCGCTTCGATCGACGAAGTTGAACAAGCGCTGGCGGCTGGTGAAGTTCACCTGCACGCTAAGATCAACGCTCGTATCAAACAGATCGACGAAACTGGCCAAGAAGTGATTGTTCGCGCTGAAACCACCCCAGGCCGTCTGCGCCTCGGTGGCCTGCTGCCGCTGAACAACAAAGCACCGTTTGAACTGGTGAACCGCCTTCTGCGTAAGAAGGAAGTTCAGCAGGTCATCGACACCGTCTACCGTTACTGCGGTCAGAAAGAATCGGTGATCTTCTGTGACCAGATCATGGGCCTTGGTTTCCGTGAAGCGTTCAAAGCTGGCATCTCGTTCGGTAAAGACGACATGGTCATTCCTGACTCCAAGTGGACGCTGGTCGAAGAGACCCGCGATCAGGTTAAAGACTTTGAACAGCAGTACATGGACGGTCTGATCACTCAGGGCGAGAAGTACAACAAAGTGGTCGATGCTTGGTCGAAGTGTAACGACAAAGTCACCGACGCGATGATGAACACCATCTCGGCTGAGAAACGCGACGAGAACGGCGCTGTTATGGAACCGAACTCGGTTTACATGATGGCTCACTCTGGTGCGCGTGGTTCGGTTACTCAGATGAAACAGCTGGGCGGTATGCGTGGTCTTATGGCCAAGCCGTCGGGTGAGATCATCGAAACCCCGATCATCTCGAACTTTAAAGAGGGCCTTACCGTTCTCGAGTACTTCAACTCTACTCACGGCGCTCGTAAGGGTCTGTCGGATACCGCACTTAAGACTGCGAACTCCGGTTACCTCACCCGTCGTCTGGTTGACGTTGCTCAAGACTGTATCGTTCGCGAAGTCGACTGTGGCACCGATCGTGCGATCACCGCGGAAGCAGCCGTTAACGATGGTGAAGTTGTTGCATCGCTCGCAGAGCGCGTTCTGGGCCGTGTATCGGCTGACGACGTCCTGCGTCCGGGCACCGATGAAGTTGTCGTTAAAGCTGGCGAACTGATCGACGAACGCAAAGCTGACATGATCGAAGCTGCTGGCGTTCAAAAAATGCGCATCCGCAGCCCGCTGACCTGTGAGTCTGACGACGGCGTATGTGCAAACTGCTACGGCCGTGACCTTGCTCGCGGTACTCGCGTCAACATCGGTGAAGCTGTCGGTATTATTGCTGCACAGTCGATCGGTGAACCTGGTACACAGCTGACTATGCGTACGTTCCACATTGGTGGTGTTGCGCAGGGTGGCCAGCAGTCGTTCCTTGAAGCGTCTGCAAACGGTAAAGTCGAGTTCCGTAACGCGAACATTCTGGAAAACGCCGCTGGCGAACAGATTGCTCTGGGCCGGAACATGGTTCTCGCGATCATCGACGAAAACGGTGAAGAGCGCGCTCAGCACAAGATCGGCTACGGTACGAAGATCCACGTTAAAGATGGCGCAACCATCGCTCGTGGTGACAAGATGTTCGAATGGGACCCCTATACTCTGCCGATCATCGCAGAGAAGGGCGGCAAAGTACGCTTTGTTGACCTCGTCTCGGGTATCTCCGTCCGTGAAGAGACCGACGATGCTACTGGCATGACCCAGAAGATCGTTTCGGACTGGCGTTCGGTACCGCGTGGTGGTGACCTGAAACCTGAAATCATTGTGGTCGGCGCTGATGGCGAACCGGTTCGCAAAGAAGACGGTAATCCAGTCACCTACCCGATGTCGGTAGACGCAATTCTGTCCATCGAAGACGGTCAGGATGTCGCTGCTGGTGACGTTGTTGCGCGTATTCCGCGTGAAGGCGCGAAGACCAAGGACATTACCGGTGGTCTTCCGCGCGTTGCGGAACTGTTCGAAGCCCGTCGTCCGAAGGACCATGCTATCATCGCAGAGATCGATGGCTACGTTCGCTTCGGCAAGGACTACAAGAACAAGCGTCGCATCGCGATAGAGTCCGCAGATGATCCGGATCACAAGGTCGAATACATGGTGCCGAAGGGTAAACACATCCCGGTCCAAGAAGGCGACTTTGTCCAGAAGGGCGACTACATCATGGACGGCAACCCCGCGCCGCATGACATCCTTGCAATTATGGGTGTCGAAGCGCTGGCTGACTACATGATCGACGAAGTTCAGGACGTTTACCGTCTGCAGGGCGTTAAGATTAACGATAAACACATCGAGGTTATCGTTCGTCAGATGCTCCAGAAGTGGGAAATCTCTGACTCTGGTGACACCACGCTTCTTAAGGGTGAGACTGTTGATAAGGTCGAATTCGACGAAGCAAACGCTAAGGCAGAAGCCCGCGGCGGTCGTCCAGCACAGGGTGAGCCAATCCTTCTGGGTATCACCAAAGCGTCGCTCCAGACCCGTTCGTTCATCTCAGCTGCGTCGTTCCAGGAAACCACTCGCGTCCTTACCGAAGCTTCGGTTCAGGGCAAGCGTGACAAACTGGTCGGCCTCAAAGAGAACGTTATCGTTGGTCGTCTCATTCCGGCTGGTACGGGTGGCGCAACTGCCATCGTTCGTTCGATCGCTGCAAAGCGCGACAACGTGGTGCTCGAAGCCCGTCGTGAAGAAGCAGAAGAAGCCGTCAAACTCGCCGCGCCGAGCTATGACGACATCGCTGTCGAAACACCGGAAAGCCGCGAAGAGTAATCGCTGCAAAATCTTACGAAAGGCCCTCGCATTGCGGGGGCCTTTTGCTTTTTGGCGGTCGGAAATTGTGTCCTGACAATATCGCGCTAGCGCGGCCAATATCGCGGTGCTACGGCTTGGCGTATGAAAGCTCTCTCTGACAATGTTCGCGGCGCGCTGATGATGGCCGTTGCAATGCTCGCCTTCAGTAGCAATGACGCTGCTATGAAGTCGCTCTCGGGCGAACTGCCATTGTTTCAGGCCATTTTCTTGCGCGGGATTGTCACCACGATTGCCATGATCATTTTGGCGGGTTTATTCGGCCAGCTTCGGCTTCGTCTCGGGCGGCAAGACTTCATCTTGATCTGTGTGCGGTCCTTGGCAGAGGTCGCGGCGGCTTGGACGTTCCTCACGGCATTGTTCAACATGCAATTGGCCAATGTGACCGCGATTTTGCAGGCTTTGCCCTTGGTCATGACCTTTGCAGGGGCTCTATTCCTAAAAGAACCCATCGGCTGGCGCAGATTGTCGGCAAGTATCATCGGCTTTGTGGGCGTGCTGATGATCGTGCAGCCGGGCGGAGAGAGTTTTAACATCTACTCGATCTACGCGCTGTTGTCCGTTGGCCTAATAGTCATTCGCGATCTGGCAGCGCGGCGCATGTCCAGAGATGTGCCATCGATGTTCGCCGCGACTTTTGCCGCAGGGACCGTTACCGCATTTGCTGGGTTCGGATCGATGTTTATCGAATGGACCCCTGTGACTGGGCACTCCGCGGCATTGTTGAGTGGCGCTGCAACTGCGGTGCTGATCGGCTACCTCATGTCAGTTACGGCAATGCGCGTCGGCGAAATTTCCTTTGTCGCACCGTTCCGATATGTCGGCTTGCTCGCCAGCCTCATCCTCGGAGTTGTGATTTTTGGACAATTGCCATCAACCTTGGCCCTCTTGGGTTGTGTGGTCGTGGTCGGAAGTGGTCTATTCATCTTTAGACGTGAACGGCAATTGTCAGAGGTTGAGGCCAAGTGACCCTTCTGAACATCCAAATGCTTGGACTGTGCCGATTTTCGTATCCGTCCGAAGTTGGGGCATTTCGTCATAATGCTCAGACAATGGATGAACTGCGGGCCGAACTTTATGGCCGGTCTCGTATGGCAACGCGGTTTTTCTTTTTCGAACAGATCGTGTTGCCAGCGTTGAAAGTTCAAACAGACCCGAATTTTACATTGATCTTGCTTGCGGGCGATCAAATGCCTGACGCCTACAAAGAACGGTTAACGTCGCTTTGTTCGTCGGTGCCCCAGATCGATATCGTCTTTGCTGAAGAGGGAAGGGTGCACCGTGAGATTTGCCGTGAGGTGATGATCGATCATCGTGATGGGTCGGCGGATATCGTGGCAGAGTTTCGGATCGACGATGATGACGCCGTTGCTATTGATTTCATAGAAACGGGGCGCTCTGCGATTGAAGCGTCCTATGGGCTTACTGATCAGAACGGACTGCTTTGTGTGGATTTCGCTCATGGCATTTTGCTCGGTTTTGACCGCCACGGTGTCAGGGCCCAAAACGTCAAAGAACGGATGTGGACCCCAGCGCAGATTTTTTGTCGTCGTCCAGACGACAAACGCAGCATCCTCGATATGAACCATATGAAGGCTTGGGCGCATATGCCGACGGTCTCGATGGCGTCTCGCCTGATGTTCGTGCGCGGGGCTCATTTCGGGAATGACAGTGATCTTCTGAAACGTCCGCGCTTTGCCAAGGATTGGGGTCCGCTTGGCGGTCAAATCGCCGACCGTCTTGTGTCCCGCTTTGGTTTGGATGTGGATGCGCTTACCAATGGCTGGAAGGTGCTTGGGGAACGGTCAGCCTGAAGCAGTTGACAGCTACAGCGACTCCGCCTATACGCCGCCCATCCGGGTAGACGGGAGGATTCCCTTTTAACCCGATATCAGAGCTGAAGTGGACATGAACCGGGCTAATGCTGCCTTGTTCCTCTGTAACTTTAACCGCATCGCACCTCCGGTAAGGGTTCGATTGCGGGCTTTTTGTGCTGCGACGTTTGTGTCGCGCATTCGTCGAAAACCGCGGACCTACGGGGCCGCTTATTGTAGGATAGGGGACATAACCCAATGCCAACGATCCAACAGCTGATCCGCAAGCCGCGTCAGCCCAAAGTCGTCAGATCCAAGTCGCAGCACCTCGAGCGCTGCCCTCAGAAACGCGGCGTTTGCACCCGCGTTTACACAACAACACCGAAGAAACCGAACTCGGCTATGCGTAAGGTTGCGAAGGTTCGCCTGACCAACGGCTTCGAAGTCATTTCGTACATCCCAGGTGAAAGCCACAACCTTCAGGAACACTCTGTGGTTCTGATCCGTGGCGGCCGTGTAAAAGACCTTCCGGGTGTCCGTTACCACATCCTCCGCGGTGTGCTGGATACCCAAGGTGTTAAAGATCGTAAGCAGCGTCGTTCGAAATACGGCGCCAAGCGTCCGAAGTAAGGAGATACTTGAATGTCGCGTCGTCACGCTGCTGAAAAACGTGAAGTTCTGCCGGACGCTAAGTTCGGTGACCGCGTTGTCACTAAATTCATGAACAACCTGATGATCGATGGTAAAAAATCGGTCGCAGAAAGAATCGTATACAACGCGTTTGACCGCGTTGAATCGAAGCTGAAAAAAGCTCCGGTCGAAGTCTTCCACGAAGCCCTCGATAACGTGAAGCCGTCGGTCGAAGTTCGTTCGCGCCGCGTAGGTGGTGCTACCTACCAGGTTCCGGTTGAAGTTCGTCCCGAGCGTCGTGAAGCCCTCGCAATCCGCTGGCTGATCAACGCTTCGCGCGCCCGCAACGAAAACACTATGGAAGAGCGTCTTGCTGGCGAACTTCTTGACGCTGTTAACGGTCGCGGTTCTGCCGTGAAGAAACGGGAAGACACTCACAAGATGGCAGACGCTAACAAAGCGTTCAGCCACTACCGCTGGTAACCTAAGCCTTAAGGATAGAGCCCAATGGCACGCGATTATCCCCTCGACCGGTACCGCAACTTTGGTATCATGGCGCACATCGACGCAGGTAAAACTACCTGTTCCGAGCGCATTCTTTACTACACCGGCAAATCCCACAACATCGGTGAGGTGCACGATGGTGCAGCCACCATGGACTGGATGGAGCAGGAACAGGAACGCGGTATCACCATTACCTCGGCTGCGACGACCACTTTCTGGGAACGCACCGAAGATGGCGAAACTGCAGATACTGAAAAGCACCGCCTGAACATCATCGACACTCCCGGCCACGTTGACTTCACCATCGAAGTTGAACGTTCGCTGGCAGTTCTCGACGGTGCTGTTTGCGTTCTTGACGCAAACGCTGGTGTTGAGCCGCAGACTGAAACCGTTTGGCGTCAGGCTGACCGCTACAAAGTTCCGCGTATCGTGTTCGTTAACAAAATGGACAAAATCGGCGCAGACTTCTTTAACTGCGTGCGCATGATCGAAGACCGTACTGGCGCTCGCGCTGTTCCGGTTGCTCTGCCGATCGGCGCTGAGTCCGAACTCGAAGGCCTTATCGACCTCGTAACCATGAAAGAATGGGTATGGCGCGGTGATGACCTCGGTGCTTCTTGGGTTCAAGAAGACATCCGTGACAGCCTGAAAGATCTTGCTGACGAATGGCGCGGTAAGATGATCGAGGCTGCCGTCGAACAAGACGACGAAGCGATGATGGAATACCTCGAAGGCAACGAGCCTGACGTACCGACCCTGCGCGCTCTGCTGCGCAAAGGTACGCTCGCTCTGGACTTCGTTCCGGTTCTTGCTGGTTCTGCGTTCAAGAACAAAGGCGTTCAGCCTCTGCTCAACGCTGTTATTGACTACCTGCCGAGCCCGCTCGACGTAGTTGACTACATGGGCTTCAAACCGGGTGACGAAGAAGAAGTTCGTAACATTGCACGTCGTGCAGATGACAACATGCCTTTCGCTGGTCTCGCGTTCAAAATCATGAACGACCCGTTCGTTGGCTCGCTGACCTTCACTCGCATCTACTCTGGCGTTCTTCGCAAGGGTGACAGCCTCCTCAACTCGACCAAAGGCAAAAAAGAGCGCGTTGGTCGTATGATGATGATGCACTCGAACAACCGTGAAGAAATCGACGAAGCGTTTGCAGGCGACATCATCGCGCTTGCAGGTCTCAAAGACACCACCACTGGTGACACTCTGTGTAACCCTGCGGATCCAGTTGTTCTTGAAACCATGACCTTCCCGGAGCCGGTTATCGAAATCGCTGTTGAACCGAAGACCAAGGGTGACCAAGAAAAGATGTCGGCAGGCCTCGCCCGTCTGGCAGCTGAAGACCCGTCCTTCCGTGTGGAAACTGACCTCGAATCCGGTCAGACCATCATGAAAGGCATGGGCGAACTTCACTTGGACATTCTCGTTGACCGTCTGCGTCGCGAATTCAAAGTGGAAGCAAACATCGGTGCGCCGCAGGTGGCTTACCGTGAAACGATCACTCGTGAAGCTGAGATTGACTACACGCACAAGAAACAGTCCGGTGGTACCGGTCAGTTCGGTCGCGTGAAGATGATCCTGACGCCGACCGAGCCGGGCGAAGGTTACTCCTTCGAATCCCGCATCGTTGGTGGTGCTATTCCGAAGGAATACATCCCGGGCGTTGAAAAGGGTATCAAATCGGTCATGGACTCCGGTCCGTTGGCTGGCTTCCCTGTGATCGACTTCAAAGTTGCACTGATCGACGGTGCATTCCACGACGTTGACTCCTCGGTTCTCGCGTTCGAAATCGCAGCTCGTATGGGTATGCGCGAAGGCATGAAAAAAGCTGGGGCGAAACTGCTCGAGCCGATCATGAAAGTCGAAGTTATCACTCCGGAAGAATACACCGGCGGTATCATCGGCGACCTAACATCGCGTCGCGGTCAGGTTCAGGGTCAGGACACCCGCGGTAACGCAATCGCTATCGACGCGTTTGTGCCGCTGGCGAACATGTTCGGTTACATCAACACTCTGCGTTCGATGTCTTCCGGCCGTGCTCAGTTCACCATGCAGTTCGATCACTACGAAGCAGTTCCGCAGAACGTTTCGGACGAGATCCAGAAGAAATACGCCTAATGGCGAAATGGCGGGGGGCACTAGTCTCCCGCCGATTCAACACCGGCGGGGTGAACCCGCCAGCGCAAGACTAAGGAGGCCACTATGGCTAAAGGTAAGTTTGAACGTAACAAACCGCACGTTAACATCGGCACGATTGGCCACGTTGACCACGGTAAAACCACATTGACCGCAGCAATCACCAAATATTTTGGTGACTTCCGCGCATACGACCAGATCGACGGCGCACCTGAAGAGAAAGCACGCGGCATCACCATTTCGACCGCTCACGTTGAGTACGAAACCGAGACCCGTCACTACGCACACGTCGACTGCCCAGGCCACGCTGACTATGTTAAGAACATGATCACTGGTGCTGCTCAGATGGACGGCGCGATCCTGGTTGTTAACGCTGCTGACGGCCCGATGCCGCAGACCCGCGAGCACATCCTTCTTGGTCGTCAGGTTGGCATCCCGCACATGGTTGTCTACATGAACAAAGTTGACCAGGTAGACGACGAAGAGCTGCTCGAGCTGGTTGAGATGGAAATCCGTGAGCTTCTGTCGTCCTACGACTACCCTGGCGACGATATTCCGATCGTTAAAGGTTCGGCTCTGGCTGCTATGGAAGGCCGCGACCCGGAGATCGGTGAGAACTCGATCCGCGCTCTGATGGAAGCCGTAGACACCTACATCCCGACTCCGGCACGTGCAGTTGACCTGCCGTTCCTGATGCCGATCGAAGACGTGTTCTCGATCTCGGGCCGTGGTACTGTTGTGACCGGTCGTGTTGAGCGTGGCGTAATCAACGTTGGCGACGCGATCGAAATCGTTGGTATCCGCGACACCAAAACCACCACCTGTACTGGTGTTGAAATGTTCCGCAAACTGCTTGACCGTGGTGAAGCAGGCGACAACATCGGCGCGCTTCTGCGTGGCGTTGACCGTGACGGCGTTGAGCGTGGTCAGATCCTGTGTAAGCCGGGTTCTGTTAACCCGCACACCAAGTTCGAAGCTGAGGTCTACATTCTGACCAAAGAAGAAGGCGGCCGTCACACTCCGTTCTTCGCGAACTACCGTCCGCAGTTCTACTTCCGTACGACTGACGTCACCGGTACCTGCATCCTGCCGGAAGGCACCGAGATGGTTATGCCTGGCGACAACCTGAAGCTGTCGGCAGAGCTGATCGCACCGATCGCGATGGAAGAAGGCCTCCGCTTCGCGATCCGCGAAGGCGGCCGTACCGTTGGTTCGGGCGTTGTTTCCAAAATCCTCGCTTAATTCGCGATAGATTTTACAATCACGAAGGGCCGTCCTGAAAAGGGCGGCCCTTTATCTTTAGAAGGCTTCAGGGCTGTTCAGGTTGTCTGCGATAGATTCTTGAAGATTAACTGTTGATCTGTAGGTGGGCGGCGTGTATTGGGCGCGGGTTCACCTTCGGGTGAACGTCTAATGAGGGATTCGTATTCCTCTAGGTTCGACGTGGGGACGCAATGGTGCGCTCTACCACCTCTCAACCGGTTAGAGCCGCGAAAGGCAAATGATATGGCACAAAGCCAAAACATTCGCATTCGGCTGAAGGCATTCGACTACCGTGTACTCGACGCTTCCACTGCTGAGATCGTCAGCACTGCAAAGCGCACTGGTGCATCTGTACGTGGTCCGATCCCGCTGCCGAACAAGATCGAAAAATTCACCGTTCTGCGTGGTCCGCACGTCGACAAAAAGTCGCGCGACCAGTTCGAAATCCGCACCCACAAGCGTCTGCTTGATATCGTGGATCCGACCCCGCAAACCGTTGACGCACTGATGAAGCTCGACCTCGCCGCTGGCGTTGACGTCGAGATCAAAGTCTAAGGAGGGCATAGGATATGCGCTCTGGCGTTATTGCAAAAAAAATCGGCATGACCCGCCTGTTCATGGAAGATGGTAAACAGATCCCTGTAACCGTTCTTCACCTGGACAACCTGCAGGTCGTTGCTCAGCGTACAGCTGATAAAGACGGCTACACTGCTGTTCAGCTCGGCGCTGGCACTGCCAAAGCTAAAAACACCTCGAAAGCTATGCGTGGTCACTTCGCTACTGCGAAAGTTGAACCTAAGCGCAAAGTTGCAGAATTCCGCGTTGCACCGGAAAACCTGCTTCCGGTTGGTGCTGAAATCATCGCTGATCACTACTTCGAAGGTCAATACGTTGACGTTTCGGGTACCTCGATCGGTAAAGGTTTCGCAGGTGCGATGAAGCGTCACAACTTCGGTGGTCTTCGTGCATCTCACGGCGTGTCCATCTCGCACCGTTCGCACGGTTCGACTGGTCAGTGTCAGGATCCGGGTCGCGTTTTCAAAGGTAAGAAAATGGCAGGTCACATGGGCGCTGCTCGTGTAACCACCCAGAACCTGCAAGTCATTCGCACCGATGCAGACCGTGGCCTGATCATGGTCAAAGGCGCTGTACCGGGTTCGAAAGGCGGCTGGGTCACCATTAAGGATGCGGTTAAGAAACCGACTCCGTCCAACCTGGTTCTGCCCGCTGCGCTGAAGTCGGACGCTGCTCCGGTCGAGGCTGCTGCTGAAGGAGGCGAAAACAATGAAGGCTGAAGCTATCAAACTTGATGGCGCCGCTGCAGGTTCCGTCGAACTTAACGACGCAATCTTCGGTCTGGAGCCGCGCGCCGACATCCTGCACCGCGTTGTCCGTTGGCAGCGTGCTAAGGCACAGCAGGGTACTCACGCGACTCTTGGTCGTTCGGAAGTGTCCTACTCGACCAAGAAGATCTACCGCCAAAAAGGCACCGGTGGCGCACGTCACGGTTCCAAGAAGGCGCCGATCTTCCGTCACGGTGGCATCTATAAAGGTCCGACCCCGCGTTCGCACGCACACGACCTGACCAAGAAGTTCCGCAAGCTGGGCCTGCGTCACGCACTGTCCGCAAAGCTCAAAGCTGGCGAACTGATCGTGATCGAGTCCGCAGACCTGAACGAAGTAAAAACCTCGGCTCTGGCGAAACAGGTTGCAAACCTGGGCTGGAAACGCGCGCTCATCATTGATGCAGCCGTAAACGAGAACTTCGCGAAAGCTGCGCGCAACATCGAAACCGTTGATGTTCTGCCGTCCATCGGCGCGAACGTCTACGACATCCTCCGCAGTGACACTCTCGTGCTCACCAAGGCTGGTGTCGAAGCTCTGGAGGCACGTCTGAAATGAGCGCGAAACCTGAACATTACGATGTGATCCGCAAGCCGATCATCACCGAAAAAGCAACTATGGCATCCGAGCATGGCGCAGTTGTTTTCGAAGTGGCGAAAGACGCGAACAAACCGCAGATCAAAGAAGCTGTTGAAGCTCTCTTTGGTGTAAAGGTTAAAGCGGTCAACACTGTGATCACCAAAGGCAAGGTCAAACGTTTCCGCGGTACCGTTGGTACCCGTAACGACGTCAAAAAAGCTTACGTTACCCTCGAAGAAGGTAACACCATTGACGTTTCGACCGGTCTCTAATACTTGACCACATCGGTTCGGCCCCGGATTCGTCCGGGGCCGTGCCTTTTGTTTATTTCGGGGACCTTCGGGGCCCTAAACTACGGGGACTAACCTCCCTCAAAGCAACGGAAGACAGAGAACATGGCACTCAAGTCGTATAAACCGACGACGCCGGGCCAGCGTGGGCTGGTTCTGATCGACCGTTCGGAGCTTTGGAAAGGTCGCCCGGTTAAGGCTCTCACAGAGGGTCTGACCAGCAAGGGTGGCCGGAACAATACCGGACGGGTTACCGCACGTCGTCGTGGTGGTGGTGTAAAGCGCCTCTACCGTATCGTGGACTTCAAACGGAACAAGTTTGACGTTCAGGCAGTCGTAGTTCGTATCGAGTACGACCCGAACCGGACCGCATTCATCGCACTTATCCAGTACGAAGATGGTGAGCAGGCATATATCCTTGCGCCGCAACGTCTGGCTATTGGCGATAAAGTCATCGCTTCTGCGAAGGCTGACATCAAACCGGGTAACGCGATGCCGTTCTCGGGCATGCCGATTGGTACAATCGTACACAACATCGAAATGAAGCCGGGCAAGGGCGGTCAGATCGCTCGTGCAGCTGGCACCTACGCTCAGTTCGTAGGTCGTGACGGTGGCTACGCACAGATCCGCCTCTCCTCGGGCGAGCTTCGTCTCGTTCGTCAGGAATGCATGGCGACCATCGGTGCTGTGTCGAACCCTGACAACTCGAACCAGAACTTCGGTAAAGCCGGTCGTATGCGCCTCAAAGGCATCCGTCCGTCGGTTCGCGGTGTTGCTATGAACCCGATCGACCACCCGCACGGTGGTGGTGAAGGCCGTACCTCTGGTGGTCGTCACCCGGTTACCCCGTGGGGCAAGCCGACCAAAGGTGCACGTACCCGCAACAAGAAAAAAGCGTCGTCGAAGCTTATCCTTCGTTCGCGCCACGCTAAGAAAGGGCGCTAAGATATGTCTCGCTCTGTATGGAAAGGTCCGTTCGTTGACGCTTATGTGCTTAAGAAAGCCGAAGCTGCACGCGAAGCTGGCCGCAACGAAGTGATCAAGATTTGGTCGCGCCGCTCGACGATCCTGCCCCAATTTGTGGGTCTGACGTTTGGCGTTTATAACGGCAAAAAGCACGTTCCTGTGCTGGTATCCGAGGACATGATCGGTCAGAAATTCGGTGAATATTCGCCGACCCGTACCTACTACGGGCACGCTGCCGACAAGAAAGCGAAGCGGAAGTAAGTCATGGGCAAGGCACAGAACCCCCGCCGCGTGGCAGACAACGAAGCAATGGCAAAACTGCGCATGCTTCGCACTAGCCCGCAGAAACTTAACCTCGTCGCCGCTATGATCCGTGGCAAGAAAGTCGAGAAGGCTCTGACCGACCTGACTTTCTCGAACAAGCGGATTGCTGTGGATGTGAAGAAATGCCTTCAGTCCGCAATTGCGAACGCCGAGAACAACCACAACCTCGACGTTGATGAACTGGTCGTAGCCGAGGCTTATGTTGGCAAAAACCTCACCATGAAGCGCGGTCGCCCGCGTGCACGTGGTCGTTTTGGCAAGATCATGAAGCCGTTTTCGGAACTCACCATCAAGGTGCGTCAGATTGAGGAGCAAGCCTAATGGGTAACAAAGTAAACCCCGTCGGTATGCGTCTTCAGGTCAACCGCACCTGGGACAGCCGTTGGTACGCCGACACCAAAGACTACGGTGACCTTCTTCTTGAAGACCTTAAAATTAAGGACTTCGTTAAGAAAGAAGCGAGACAAGCTGGTATCGCTCGCGTTATCATCGAACGCCCGCACAAAAAATGCCGCGTGACCATTCACGCTGCACGTCCGGGTGTTATCATCGGTAAAAAAGGCGCTGACATCGAAGTTCTTCGCAAAAAGCTCGCAGCTCTGACTGCAAGCGAACTGCACCTGAACATCGTTGAAGTACGCAAGCCTGAGCTGGACGCTGCCCTCGTTGCAGAGAGCATCGGTCAGCAGCTCGAGCGCCGTGTTTCGTTCCGTCGTGCTATGAAGCGTGCGGTTCAGAACGCAATGCGTATGGGCGCACTTGGCATTCGTGTAAACGTTGCTGGTCGTCTTGGTGGCGCTGAAATCGCTCGTACCGAATGGTACCGCGAAGGCCGCGTTCCGCTTCACACCCTGCGCGCTGACATCGATTATGCTCTGTTCGAAGCTACGACTCCGTACGGCATCATCGGTATCAAAGTGTGGATCTTCAAAGGCGAGATCATGGAACACGACCCGCAGGCTCGTGACCGTCGTCAAGCTGAAGCCCAAGATGGCCCCGCACCGCGCGGTGGCGATCGTGGCCGTCGCTAAGGAGCTAGATAATGCTACAGCCTAAGCGTACAAAATTCCGCAAAATGCACAAAGGCCGTATCCACGGTCAGGCAAAAGGCGGTTCGGATCTGAACTTCGGTACATACGGCCTCAAAGCTGTTGAGCCCGAGCGTGTAACTGCACGTCAGATCGAAGCAGCACGTCGTGCGATGACCCGTCACATGAAGCGTCAAGGTCGCGTATGGATCCGTATTTTCCCGGATCTGCCGGTAACCGCTAAGCCTATCGAAGTTCGTATGGGTAAAGGTAAAGGTTCCGTCGACCGTTGGACCTGCAAAGTGAAGCCGGGCCGCGTCATGTTCGAAATCGACGGTGTATCCGAAGATATCGCACGTGAAGCACTGCGTCTCGCAGCTATGAAGCTGCCGATCAAAACCCGCACTGTGGTTCGCGAAGACTGGTAATCCAGTCGACAAGAATTAAGAAAGGCGCCCTTTTTGGGGCGCCTTTTTTGTTTCGGGTCTGTCGTGGGGATTATTCCCACTTGTAGTTAAAGCTCACCGATACACGGTCATATTCGGAGGTATTCGCGGGCACTTCGTGGCGGAGCCAGCTTTCCCAAAGGAACACATCGCCGATTTCTGGCTTCTGGTAGATGAAGGCCTGCAATTCACGGCGCGCATCTTTGCGACGGGGTGGGGCGGCCATCATCATGCAGTGGCGCGGGTCTTCGAGCTTGAGGGACGATGTATCATCAGGCATCGAAACATAGGTAGTGCCAGAGATGACCGAATGCGGGTGCAAGTGGGACCCGTGGTTGCCACCCTCAGGGAGAATATTGATCCACAGGTCCTCGAGAACCAGTTCGCGACCGTCCAAATTGAACTCTAGGTCTTTGGCGAATTCAGCGACATGTTTGTCGAGCGCTTCCTTGACGGCGGCAAACACAGGCGACCGCCATGGCAGGTCTGTCAGGGATGCGTAGCTGGTGTAGCCTGGGTAGCCGTTTTCCTCGCACCATTGCTGGCCCGCCTCGTCATCTTCCATGATGGCGTAGCAGTTGTCGTGCAGTTCTTCTTCGTCAATCTCGTGGCCGAACTCGGTTAGGCGGCCTTTGTAAAAGCGGGTTACGAAAAGGGATTCGATTTTGGCCATGTTGGGCTCCTGCAAAAAGTCTTGATCTGGCAGTTAGGCTCCGTTTAGCATCAACGGCACCGGCTGCCCAAGTTTTCTTGGGGAAATGCCCTATTCCTCTTGCCTCCCAATGACCAGCACCTTATACGGCGCTATCTCACGATTCCTGTCTACGGGATTCGTGTGTTTTGTTATTCGTCCACCAGGAACAGGGTGACCCGCAAAATAATGCGAGCGGAGCCCTCTGGTGTTAAGAAAGGAAAAGGCTATGAACGCCACTGAACTTCGCGCCAAGACGCCGGAACAGCTCCGGGAAGATCTGGTCGCTCTGAAGAAAGAGCAGTTTAACCTGCGCTTCCAGCAGGCCACCGGCCAACTGGAAAACAACGCTCGTATGCGCACCGTCCGTCGTGACGCTGCTCGCGTGCTGACTATTCTGAACGAAAAAGCTGCTGCGGAGGCCTAAGACATGCCCAAACGTATCCTTCAGGGTGTTGTCACCTCGAACCAGAACGAACAGACCGTAACCGTATTGGTCGAACGTCGTTTCAAGCACCCGCTGCTTCACAAAACCGTCCGTAAGTCGAAGAAATATCGCGCTCACGACGAGAACAACCAATTCAACGTAGGTGACACCGTCCGTATCCAGGAATGTGCACCGAAGTCGAAGACCAAACGCTGGGAAGTCATCACCGCCTAATTGCGGTGATCCCAGTTTAATCGAAACCCTGGGGATCAGGACAACACTGCAAGTCCCCCCAAAGGTCGGGAGTAACCCATGATCCAGATGCAGACAAATCTGGATGTAGCTGACAACAGCGGCGCTCGCCGTGTTCAGTGCATCAAGGTTCTCGGCGGTTCGCACCGTCGTTATGCGTCGGTTGGTGACATCATCGTAGTATCGGTGAAAGAAGCCATCCCACGCGGCCGTGTTAAGAAAGGTGACGTCCGTAAGGCCGTTGTCGTTCGCACCGCCAAAGAGGTTCGTCGTGAAGACGGTACCGCAATTCGTTTTGACCGTAACGCAGCTGTTATCCTGAATAACAACGGCGAGCCGGTTGGCACCCGTATCTTCGGACCGGTTGTTCGCGAACTGCGCGCAAAGAACTTCATGAAAATCATCTCGCTTGCTCCGGAGGTGCTGTAATGGCTGCGAAACTCCGTAAAGGTGACAAAGTCATCGTTCTGGCTGGCAAGGACAAAGGTAAAACCGGTGAAATCACTTCGGTTAACCCGTCTGCTGGCAAGGCCGTTGTCGATGGCGTGAACATGGCCATCCGTCACACTCGCCAAACTCAGACTGCCCAGGGCGGCCGCCTTCCTAAGGCAATGCCGATCGATCTGTCGAACCTGGCTATCGTCGATGCAAATGGCAAAGCAACTCGCGTTGGCTTCCGCATGGAAGGCGACAAGAAAGTTCGCTTCGCCAAGACAACAGGAGACGTTATCTGATGCTTGACACTGCTAACTACTCCCCGCGTCTTAAGGACCTCTACAAAGCGACTATCAAAGCCGCTCTGAAAGAAGAGTTCGCATACAAAAACGATATGCAGATCCCGCGTCTGGACAAAATCGTTCTGAACATCGGTTGTGGTGCTGAAGCTGTTCGTGACAGCAAAAAAGCCAAATCCGCTGTTGAAGATCTGTCCACCATCGCAGGTCAGCAGGCTGTTTCCACGAAAGCAAAGAAATCCATCGCTGGTTTCCGCGTTCGTGAAGATATGCCGCTCGGCGCTAAAGTTACCCTCCGCGGTGACCGTATGTACGAATTCCTTGATCGTCTGATCACAATCGCAATGCCTCGTATCCGCGACTTCCGCGGCGTATCGGGTACTTCGTTTGATGGCCGTGGCAACTACGCTACCGGTCTGAAGGAACACATCGTATTCCCAGAAATCAACTTTGATAAAGTTGATGAAGTCTGGGGTATGGACATCGTCATCTGCACTACCGCGAAAACTGACGCGGAAGCGAAAGCGCTGTTGAAGCATTTCAACATGCCGTTCAACAGCTAAGCGCGGAGAGAGAACTATGGCTAAAAAATCCATGATCGAACGCGAAAAAAAGCGTGAGCGTCTGGTAGCAAAATTTGCTGCTAAGCGCGCAGAGCTTAAAGAAATCGCGAACGATGAAACCAAGTCGATGGAAGAGCGCTTCAAGGCACGCCTGAAGCTCGCGGAACTCCCGCGTAACAGCTCTGCCACCCGTCTTCATAACCGTTGCCAGCTGACTGGTCGTCCGCATGCGTATTATCGCAAGCTGAAAGTCAGCCGTATCATGCTCCGTAATCTCGGCTCCAATGGCGAGATCCCGGGCTTGGTCAAGTCGAGCTGGTAAGGAGGGTTAGAACATGAACGATCCTATCGGTGATATGCTGACCCGTATCCGTAACGCTCAAATGCGCGGCAAGTCGACTGTTTCGACTCCGGCATCCAAGCTGCGCGGTTGGGTTCTCGATGTGTTGACTGCAGAAGGTTACATCCGCGGCTACGAAGCTGGCACGGATGACCGTGGTCACCCGACACTCGAAATCAGCCTGAAATACTACGAAGGCACTCCTGTCATTCGCGAACTGAAGCGGGTTTCTAAACCTGGTCGTCGCGTTTACATGGGCGTCAAGGACATCCCGTCGGTCCGTCAGGGCCTGGGTCTGTCGATTGTCTCCACCCCTAAGGGTGTGATGTCGGACGCAAACGCACGCGCAGCCAATGTTGGCGGCGAAGTGCTCTGCACCATCTTCTAAGGGGGGTCTGATGTCTCGTATTGGTAAAAAACCGGTCGAGCTGCCCAGCGGCGTTACTGCCACTGTGTCGGGTCAGACCATTGAAGTTAAGGGTCCGAAAGGCACCCGTTCCTTCTCTGCTACCGACGATGTGACCATCACTGTCGAAGAGAACGCTGTAAAAGTGACCCCGCGTGGCACTTCGAAGCGCGCTCGTCAGCAGTGGGGCATGTCTCGCTCGATGGTAGAAAACCTGATTGTCGGTGTGACCGAAGGCTTCAAAAAAGAGCTGGAAATCACCGGTGTTGGTTACCGTGCTAACATTCAGGGCAACACCCTGAAACTGGCTCTCGGTTACTCGCACGACGTCGACTTCGATATCCCGGCTGGCGTAACTGTCACCGCACCGAAGCAGACCGAAATCGTTGTGGAAGGTATCGACCAACAGCTGGTGGGGCAGGTTGCTGCTAACATCCGCGAGTGGCGTAAACCAGAGCCGTACAAAGGCAAAGGTATTCGCTACAAGGGCGAGTACATCTTCCGCAAAGAAGGTAAGAAGAAGTAAGGAACGCAAAAATGGCAAACAGCAAACGGGAATTGTTCCTAAAGCGCCGCCTGCGCGTCCGGAACAAACTTCGCAAAGTGAACGCTGGCCGCGTACGTCTGTCGGTTCACCGTTCGAACAAGAACATCAGCGTCCAGCTGATCGACGACATCCAGGGCACCACCCTGGCTGCGGCTTCGACCCTCGAAAAGGATCTGGGCTTCGTCGGCAAGAACAACAAAGAGGCCGCAGCCAAAGTTGGTCAGGTTATCGCAGAGCGCGCGAAAGCAGCTGGCGTAACCGAAGCTTACTTCGACCGCGGTGGCTTCCTGTTCCACGGCAAAGTGAAGGCTCTGGCCGACGCTGCGCGTGAAGCTGGTCTGAAGATCTAAGGAGACGAGAGTATGGCAGAACGTGAAAACCGCCGGGACCGTCGCGAACGCGACGAAGCACCGGAATTCGCCGATCGTCTCGTGGCGATCAACCGCGTCTCGAAAACCGTTAAGGGTGGTAAGCGCTTTGGCTTCGCTGCTCTGGTGGTTGTCGGTGACCAAAAGGGCCGCGTAGGCTTCGGTAAAGGTAAAGCTAAGGAAGTTCCTGAAGCGATCCGTAAAGCTACCGAACAAGCTAAGCGTCAGATGATCCGTGTGCCGCTGCGCGACGGTCGTACCCTGCACCACGATATCGAAGGCCGTCACGGCGCTGGTCGCGTAGTAATGCGCACCGCTCCTGAAGGTACTGGTATCATCGCGGGTGGTCCGATGCGTGCAGTTTTCGAAATGCTCGGCGTCAAAGACGTTGTTTCGAAATCGCTCGGTTCGCAGAACCCTTACAACATGATCCGCGCAACTCTGGACGGTTTGAAGAAAGAAGCTTCGCCTCGTTCCGTTGCAGCGCGTCGTGGCAAGAAAGTTGCTGACATCCTCCGCAAGCCGGAAGAAGCAGCAGCCGAAGCAGAAGCGTAAGGAGTCTGTATAATGGCTAAAACCATCGTTGTTAAACAGATCGGTTCGCCGATCCGTCGTCCAGCTAAACAGCGCGCTACGCTGATCGGTCTGGGTCTGAACAAGATGCACAAGACTCGCGAACTTGAAGATACACCTTCGGTACGCGGCATGGTCGAAAGCATCCCGCACCTCGTCGAGATCATCGAAGAGCGCGGCTAAGCTTCAGAGCAAAGCAATTATAAAACGCCCCGTAGGTTACTGCGGGGCGTTTTTGTTTGGGCAATTGAGTTAATGCTGCGGTGCGGCGTCATGCAGTAAATGCATGGCGGGCGTTCCAAACGGGAATTTGTTAGCGCGAACGGGTGCGGTTATATCTAGAGACAGAAGAGGACAAGAACACATCCTCGCCGGGGCAACCGGCTCTGGCATTGAAAAAGGAATACGAAAATGGCTCACATCACTTTCCACGCACCCCGCGTCGCTCACATTGACCTTGGCGCAATCGTCCGTACCAAAGTTGCAGAAGTGAAAGAAGCGCTGGCCCGTCGCGCCGAATACCGCGCTGTATACAACCAGCTGGCTGCAATGACCGATCGGGACCTCGCAGATATCGGTATCTCGCGCGGAATGATCGAAGACGTTGCACATCAGGCAGCTTACAAGAACTAAGCGTCTTTTAGAGTTTGAAGCTGAGCCTCGATGGAAACATCGGGGCTTTTGTTTTTTCAGCCAATGCTTGCAATACGGAACCTCGGGCCGTATACGCACGCGGTGGCCCGCTTTGGGTCCAGAATCATAACCATTATGCCGTGTTTGCCCACTCCGTCGCTGGAGGGCAGTTCCGGCAAGGAGAAGCGACATGAAACTTAATGAACTCCGCGATAATGCAGGCGCAACCAAGAAACGCATGCGCGTTGCACGTGGTCCGGGCTCGGGCAAAGGTAAAACTGCTGGCCGTGGTATCAAAGGTCAGAAATCCCGTTCGGGCGTAGCGATTAACGGCTACGAAGGCGGCCAGATGCCACTCTACCAGCGTCTGCCTAAGCGCGGCTTCACCACGCCGAACGCAAAGAAATACGCAGTTGTTAACCTCGGCCTCATCCAGAAATTCATCGACGCTGGCAAGCTCGACGCTGCCAACATCAACGAAGACACTCTGGTTGCTTCGGGCCTGATCCGTCGCAAACTGGACGGCATCCGCGTTCTTGCAAAAGGCGAGATCACCGCAAAAGCTACCATCTCCGTTACCGGCGCTTCGAAAGGCGCTGTTGAAGCGGTTGAAAAGGCTGGCGGCAAGCTGACTGTTGTTGCAGCAGCAGAATAAGGGTTGTGAGTGCCCTTACGGGCGCTTACTTACCTAACTAGTTTCCTTGCGCCGCCGTCCGGGAAAACCGGTCGGCGGCGTTTTCGATGAAAGAGACACCGACTTATGGCTTCAGCAGCAGAGCAAATGGCGGCAAACCTCAATTGGTCTACCTTTGGTAAGGCCAAAGAGCTTCGTCAGCGCATCTTCTTCACCATCGGACTTCTGATCGTGTATCGTCTTGGCACTTATATTCCCGTGCCTGGGATCGATATCGACGCGCTTCAGAACTTCTTTGCATCTCAGAACACGGGTATCGGCGGTATGCTGGCCATGTTCACGGGCGGCGCTTTGAGCCGTATGGGTATCTTTGCCCTTGGCATCATGCCCTACATCTCTGCATCGATTATCGTGCAGTTGATGGGCTCCATGTATGAGCCCTGGAAGCAATTGAAGAAAGAAGGCGATCAAGGTCGTCGGAAGCTCGCTCAGTATACCCGTTACGGCACCGTGGTTTTGGCGCTGTTCCAGGCCTACGGCCTCGCGGTTTCGCTAGAATCGGGCGATATGGCTCATGATCCGGGTCTGTTCTTCCGCGCATCGACGATGATCACCATCGTTGGCGGCACCATGTTCCTGATGTGGGTGGGTGAACAGATCACCAGCCGCGGCATCGGCAATGGTATCTCGCTGATCATTTTCGTCGGTATTGTCGCCGAACTTCCTGCTGCTGCGGCGCAGTTCCTGTCTACCGCTCAGCAGACCAGCAACTGGATGCTTGTTATCGGTGTAATCGTGATGCTTGCTGCGGTGCTTGCATTTGTGGTGTTCATGGAACGCTCGCTGCGCAAGATCCACATTCAATACCCTCGCCAACAGCGTGGTATGAAGGTGTATGACGGCGGTTCTTCGCACCTCCCGATCAAGGTTAACCCAGCTGGCGTTATTCCTGCGATCTTTGCGTCTGCACTCCTATTGCTGCCGACAACCATCGCGACCTTTACGGAGCAGACCTCTAACGCTGTTCTGTCTTGGGTTCTCGCTTATTTCGGCCCCGGTCAGCCGCTCTATCTGCTGTTCTTCACAGCGATGATCGTCTTCTTCACTTACTTCTACACCAAGGAAGTCGCGTTCAAGACCGACGAAGTTGCTGAGAACCTCAAGAGCCAGAACGGGTTTGTTCCTGGTATCCGTCCAGGCAAGCGTACTGCGGAATACTTCGACTACGTTGTGACCCGCGTCCTCGTGCTCGGTTCGGCTTACCTTGCGTTAGTTTGTCTCATGCCAGAGATTATCCGTAGCTTTTCCGGTTTCACTTTCTATTTTGGCGGCACTTCAGTGCTGATCATCGTGTCGGTTGGGATGGATACAATCCAGCAAGTGCAGTCTCATTTGCTCGCTCACCAATACGAAGGCCTCATTGAAAAATCGCAACTGCGTGGCAAACGTGGTGCCAATAAACGGAACAGGGGACCGGCTCGTCGATGAACATTATTCTGCTTGGACCGCCGGGTGCGGGTAAGGGAACACAGGCTCAAAAGCTTGTGGAGGAACGCAACATGGTGCAGCTGTCGACTGGCGACATGCTGCGCGAGGCACGCACAAGCGGCACTGAAATGGGTAAGAAGGTTGCAGCAGTCATGGACGCTGGCAATCTCGTCACCGATGAAATCGTCATCGGTCTTATTCGCGAAAAACTAGAGCAGGGCGCTGCTGGCGGATTCATTTTTGATGGCTTCCCGCGCACTCTTGCTCAAGCTGACGCACTGGACGGTCTGCTGTCTGAAATGGGTCAGAAGCTGGACGCGGTTATCGAACTGCAGGTGGATGATGAGGTTCTTGTGAGCCGCATCGTGGGTCGCGCTGAGGCTGCGGCTGCTGCAGGTCAACCAGTTCGTGCGGATGACAACGAAGACGCACTTCGCGTTCGTCTGGCTGCCTACTACAAACAGACCAGCCCGCTGATCGGCTACTACTATGCCAAAGGCGGTCTGAAGTCGGTCGATGGTCTGGCTAGCATGGACGATGTTGCGAAAAACATCGCGGACATTTTGGGTTAATTTGACCCTTCTAAGCATTGGTGTAAGGCCTGCGACATGTTTCGCGGGCCTTTTGCCTTCAAGGGGTTGACCCGTTCGAAAAGCCCCCATAAACAGCCCCATCCCTTTTGGGGGAATCAACCATGTTTTTCGGGTCGCTCCCGATTCGCATGACCACCTCATGAACAGTGGCCCGCTAGGTGTCTCCTCTCGGGCTTCCGTTGTGAAAAAAGATTCCGGAACGACGGAATCGCAACGAAAAGGAAAGCTAACGTGGCACGTATCGCCGGCGTGAACATCCCGACTGCTAAGCGGGTTCCAATCGCCCTCACCTACATCACGGGCATCGGCCCGTTCATCGCAAACCAGATTTGCGAAGCATGCAACATCGATCTGACCCGTCGTGTAAACGAACTGTCCGATGCTGAAGTTCTGACAATCCGTGAATACATCGACGCAAACGTCACCGTTGAAGGTGACCTGCGCCGCGAAGTAACAATGAACATCAAGCGTCTGATGGACCTCGGTTGCTACCGTGGTCTGCGTCATCGTCGTAATCTGCCCGTTCGCGGTCAGCGTACCCACACCAACGCTCGCACCCGCAAAGGCCCTGCAAAGGCCATCGCTGGTAAGAAGAAGTAAGGGAGGGCATAGACAATGGCTCGTGATACCCGTCGTGGTGGTAAGAAAAAAGTTTCCAAGAACATCGCAGCAGGCGTTGCTCATGTGAACTCCACCTTCAACAACACCAAAATCCTGATCTCTGACGTGCAGGGCAACGCGATCTCTTGGTCGTCCGCTGGCACCATGGGCTTCAAGGGCTCGCGTAAATCGACCCCTTATGCTGCTCAGATGGCTGCAGAAGATGCTGGCAAGAAAGCTCAGGAACATGGCGTTAAGACGCTTGAAGTAGAAGTTCAGGGCCCAGGTTCGGGTCGTGAATCCGCTCTGCGCGCTCTGGCTGCTGCTGGTTTCAACATCACCTCGATCCGTGATGTGACCCCGCTGGCACACAACGGCTGCCGTCCGCCTAAGCGCCGCCGCGTCTAATATCGATTATCCCACTGGGGCTGTGGTTTTTCCACGGCCCCAGTACGTCATTTTAAACCTCGGGCGTTTGCCTTTTGGGACATGAAAGGCAGACAAGTATGGAGGGACGCATGATCCACAAGAACTGGGCTGAACTTATCAAGCCGACCCAACTTGACGTAAAACCGGGCAATGACCCGCAGCGTCAGGCCACTGTTATTGCTGAACCGCTCGAGCGTGGTTTCGGCCTGACACTGGGCAACGCACTTCGTCGTATCCTGCTGTCGTCGCTGCAAGGCGCTGCGATCACCGCAGTTCACATCGACAACGTTCTGCACGAATTTTCGTCTGTTGCTGGTGTACGTGAAGACGTCACCGACATCGTCCTGAACCTCAAGGGCGTTGCGATCCGCATGGACGTCGAAGGTCCGAAGCGTTTGACCGTTCAGGCCAAAGGTCCGGGCGTTGTTACCGCCGGTGACATTTCGGAATCCGCAGGCATCGAAGTTCTGAACAAAGATCACGTTATCTGTCACCTCGACGATGGCGCTGACCTCTACATGGAACTTACCGTTAACACCGGTAAAGGCTACGTAGCTGCAGACAAAAACAAGCCAGAAGATGCACCGATCGGCCTCATCGCGATCGACGCAATCTACTCGCCGGTTAAAAAAGTATCGTATGACGTTCAGCCGACCCGTGAAGGTCAGGTTCTCGACTACGATAAACTGACGATGAAAGTTGAAACCGACGGCTCGCTGACTCCGGATGATGCAGTTGCTTACGCAGCTCGCATTCTGCAGGACCAGCTGTCGATCTTCGTAAACTTCGACGAACCGGAATCGGCTTCCGCTGGTTCGGACGACGATGGTCTCGAGTTCAACCCGCTTCTCCTCAAGAAAGTGGACGAACTGGAACTGTCCGTACGTTCGGCAAACTGCCTGAAGAACGACAACATCGTTTACATTGGCGATCTGATCCAGAAAACCGAAGCAGAGATGCTCCGCACTCCGAACTTCGGCCGCAAATCGCTCAACGAGATCAAAGAAGTGCTCTCTGGCATGGGTCTGCACCTCGGCATGGACGTCGAGGATTGGCCACCAGACAACATCGAAGACCTCGCAAAGAAATTCGAAGACCAGTTCTAATTCTGGCTTCGGTGGGCAGGGCGGGAACGTCCTGCCTTTTCGGGCAATCCCGCCCCAAGGAGAGTGGCCAATACGCATAGGCCACCGGACAAAGCATAAAACGCTAGGAGAATTAAAATGCGTCACGCTCGCGGTTACCGCCGTCTGAATCGTACTCACGAACACCGTAAAGCCCTGTTTGCGAACATGGCTGGTTCGTTGATCGAACACGAACAAATCAAAACCACCCTGCCGAAAGCAAAAGAACTGAAGCGCGTCATCGACAAGCTGATCACTCTTGGCAAACGTGGTGACCTGCACGCACGCCGTCAGGCTGATGCGCAGCTGAAACAAGACATTCACGTTGCGAAACTGTTTGAAGTCCTCGGCCCGCGTTACGCAGAGCGTAACGGTGGTTACTGCCGCGTTCTGAAAGCTGGCTTCCGTTATGGCGACATGGCTCCGATGGCGATCATCGAGCTGGTTGACCGTGATGTTGACGCAAAAGGCGCAGCAGACCGTGCACGTCTTGAAGCAGAAGAAGCTCTGCTGGGCGACGACGAATAAGTCTCGACCATCGCTAGTTTTGGGAACCCCGTCAGCATAGCTGGCGGGGTTTTTCATTTCGCCATTTCTGGGTAGTGAATATTTGCGATACAATTATAGGTTGACCAATAAACCTTAGGTTGAAAGTATCGCGGTATGGCTCAGGTATTTGGAATCGAAACACATTTAGAGAGGCTCGATCAAATCGCGCCGAATGGTTTCTTTTTCGGACTGCACATACGGCACACGCTGCCTTTGTTCACTCATCAAACGTACCCGAGTCTATGGGTTAATCACTACATTAGGGAGGCTTACGCGCTCCGTGATCCGATCATTGCGTGGGGGCTTGATCGGGTGGGCACTTGCCGTTGGAGCGAAATTGATATTCCGGACCCGTTCAACATTCTTGGACAGGCGCAGGAATTTGGGATGAATTTTGGGATCGCGGTGTCTTTCGGATCGCTCAACTCACGGACCATAGCGACGGCCTCGCGGCCAGATCGCGAGTTTACGGATACAGAGATTGCGTCTTTTGCCGATGTAATCGACGCGCTTCATACCATTTATCAGCCCCCCGAGTCCTTAACGGACGCCCAAACAGAGGCCCTGCGGCGGATTGCCGAGGGGGATCGTTATGCTGCGGCTGCTGCAAAACTCGGAATTTCTCAAAGCGCATTCAAAGCGCGGTTGACCGCCGCCCGTTCGAGCCTTCAGGCCCGCACTACGGTAGAGGCCATCCAGAAAGCGAGGGATTACAGGCTGCTCTGACGTCCTTTTCGGGATGCGGATGCAGGGTTGTGTGACCCTTAACCCTCGCTGGAGGCACTGATGCTGAGCACCGTTCTTTCGTTCGCCAATATGCACAATCACGGCGAACTTTTCGCAAATATCCTGCGGGCACGGCGGGATTCTTTCATCGTCAAACGATCGTGGGACCTGCCTGAGACGATGGGTATGGAATACGACCAATACGACACGCCGCAATCGCGCTGGGTTGCCGTGCATGATGCAACGGGCCGCGTGTTGGCAGGGGCCCGTATGACACCCACGACGGCGCGGTGTGGCGTTTACAGCTACATGATCCGCGACGCACAGAGAGGCCTTCTGGAAACCATTCCGCAGGACCTTTTGTATGAGGATGCCCCGATTGATGAGGGCATTTGGGAGGTGACACGGGGCTTCATTGGCCACGATATCCCCAACAACATCCGTCTCCGCGTACGATTGCTGCTGGCGGACCAGATTGTAACGGCTGGTCGGGAACTGAACGCGCGTAAGATGATTGCTTTGCTACCCGCCAATTGGACACGTTGGTCCAAACGGGCGGCACTCGACATTTCACCAGCAGGACGGGTGATGGATATGGGGGGCGTGGACTATCAGGCCGTCTGGTTTGATCTTGGGGACAAACTTCACTGACCCTTTGCCAAAGATCGGACGCGGGCGTAGGTTGGGCCCATGTCCGATCTTTTCGAAACACCTGCACCTCAGACACAGAACGCGCCCCGTCCCCTAGCGGATCGGCTGCGGCCGCAGACGTTGGCCGAGGTGATCGGGCAAGAGCAGGTTCTCGGCCCCGATGGCCCCTTGGGCGTTATGCTCGCGTCGGGGTCGTTGTCGTCCTTGATTCTCTGGGGTCCACCGGGTGTTGGTAAGACGACGATTGCGCGATTGCTTGCTCGTGAAACCGAACTTCATTTTGAACAGATCAGCGCGATTTTTACGGGCGTTCCCGACCTTCGAAAGGTGTTCGAGGCAGCAAAGCTGCGTCGCGCAAATGGGCGTGGCACTCTTTTGTTCGTGGACGAGATTCATCGTTTTAACAAAGCCCAGCAGGACAGCTTTTTGCCCCATATGGAGGACGGCACAATCGTGCTCGTTGGGGCGACGACCGAAAACCCATCGTTCGAACTAAACGCTGCTATTCTGAGCCGTGCGCAGGTCTTGGTGCTCAATCGCTTATCGACGGAGGAGCTTGAGAAAATGGCAGCGCGGGCAGAGGACGAGGCGGGTAAAACGCTGTTGCTCGAACCTGCGGCGCGCACGGCGCTTTTAGACATGGCCGACGGGGACGGGCGAGCCTTGCTGAACCTCATCGAACAGGTTCTCGCGTGGAAAATTACCACGCCTTTGGGTGTCGACCAGCTTACGACCCGTCTGATGCGACGGGCGGCGAAATACGATAAGTCTGGTGAAGAGCATTACAACCTGATTTCGGCACTGCATAAGTCCGTGCGCGGTTCAGATCCTGATGCTGCGCTCTACTGGTATTCGCGCATGTTAGAGGGCGGCGAAGACCCTCGTTACTTGGCGCGGCGGATATTGCGTATGGCGGTTGAGGACATCGCGCTGGCCGACCCTAATGCTCAAACGATTTGCCTGCATGCGTGGGAGACGTATGAACGGCTTGGAAGCCCCGAGGGCGAATTGGCTTTGGCGCAGGCGGTCATCTACCTCGCGCTCGCGCCGAAAACCAACGCAGGATATGTGGCCTATAAGGCATCCAGAGATGCCGCGCGAAAATCGGGAAGTGAGCCGCCGCCCAAACATATACTCAACGCTCCGACAAAGATGATGAAAGAGCAAGGGTATGGCGCAGGCTATGCCTATGACCATGACGCTGAGGACGGGTTTTCAGGGCAAAACTACTTTCCAGAGACCATGCAACGCCCAACGTTCTACAAACCCGTTGATCGTGGGTTTGAGCGTGATCTTAAGAAGCGGGCAGACTATTTCGCAGGCCTAAGGGCCAAGCGGCAGGGACGTCAGAATTGACTCTTTGCTGCTGAACAGCCAAGGAGCGCGGATGATCTGGAATACTCTCTTTGTCGCGGCGGGCGGTGCTATAGGCGCAGCGCTACGTTATCTGACCAACGTGGGCGTCATGCGCTTGATCGGACCTGGGTTTCCCTTTGGTACGGTCGTCGTGAATGTCTTTGGGTCGTTCCTAATGGGGCTTATGGTTGTTGTCCTAGCAGAGAAGGGCGGCAACAAATTCGCGCCGTTTTTGATGACAGGTGTATTGGGTGGTTTCACAACGTTTTCGGCCTATTCGCTGGATGCTGTGACACTTTATAATCGCGGTGAAATCGTGCTGGCTGGTGCCTATGTCCTCGGCACGGTGATCGTCGGAATTGCGGCACTGGTCGCAGGAATGGCCTTTGGCCGAATGGTGCTACAATGAGCGGTGTCCAAAACATCACAATCAGCGAAGACGATGGCGATCAGCGGATCGACCGCTGGCTTCGCAAGCTTTACCCCCACCTGACCCAAGGCCGCATCGAAAAGATGTGTCGCAAGGGCGAACTGCGGGTGGATGGCGGTCGTGTGAAGTCGAATTCGCGCATCGAGGCCGGGCAAACCGTCCGTATCCCGCCGATGGGCGAAGAGGCTGTGAAGCCTGCGCCCAAGTTTGATCGCAAAATTACGCGATCTGACGTTGAGATGATCCAGTCCTGTGTGGTCTGGAAAGATGAGCACATCATCGCGTTGGATAAACCTTCGGGCCTGCCGTCACAGGGCGGATCGGGGCAGGGCGACCGTCACGTTGATGCTTTGGCCGAGGCTTTGATGTTCGGCTACAAAGACAAGCCAAAGCTGGTGCATCGTCTGGACAAAGATACATCTGGCCTCTTGCTTCTGGCCCGCACGGATCGCGTTGCCCGTCGGTTGTCTGAGGCTCTGCGTCACCGCAATGTTCGCAAGATCTACTGGGCAGCGGTCGCTGGTGTTCCGTCGCCGCGTGCTGGTTCGATCAAATACGGCCTGATGAAAGCGCCGGGTCGTGGCCGCGGTGGTGAAGGCGAAAAGATGGTTTGTGTTCACCCTGCTAAATTGGACGAGCATGAGGGCGCGAAACGGGCCCATACCGACTTTTTCACCATCGACCTCGCAGGGTCGCGGATTGCATGGGTCGCGATGACGCCGATCACTGGCCGCACGCACCAGCTCCGTGCGCACATCGCGGAACTTGGTCACCCGATTATTGGCGACGGTAAATATGGCGGTTCTTCAACTGAGAACCTTGGCGATGGTTGGGGCGCTGGTGTTGGTGGCGAGTTGAGTAAAAGACTGCACCTCCATGCGCGTATGATCTCGTTCGAACATCCGATCACCAAAGAGATCATCACCCTTCAAGCCCCGCTTCCGCCGCATATGCAGGAAACCTGGGACTTCTTTGGGTGGGATGTGAACTATCCGCCTATCGATCCTTTTGTGACGGAAGATGAGTGAACTGCGCCTCGTTATTTTTGATGTCGATGGAACGTTGGTCGATAGTCAGGGACTGATCGTTCGTTCGATGGAAGCTGCTTTTGATGGCGTGGGCCTCCCGTCGCCTTCGCGTGATGCGATCAAGGGAATTGTAGGGTTATCACTTGATCGCGCCGTAGCTTTGCTCGCACCAACAGCCTCAGACAACGAGGCGCAGCGCATTGTGCAAACCTACAAGGACGCCTTCTTTACCTATCGCAGTGCAGAAGGTGCCGCTGCGTCTAGCCCGTTTTTCTCGGGTGCGCGTGAGGTGCTTGACCAGTTGCGTGCTGACCCTTGGACGCTGCTCGCCGTTGCTACAGGAAAATCAAAGCGCGGGTTGGACGCTTTGATTGAGGCGCATGGGCTAGAGGGCTATTTTGTCTCGCGGCAGGTCGCTGATTTCCATCCGTCGAAACCTCACCCTTCGATGATTTTTACGGCGGTCGATGAGGCAGGCGTTGCGCGGTCTAGAACTGTTATGGTTGGGGATACCACCTACGACATGGATATGGCCAAAGCTGCTGGTGTTGCTGCGATTGGAGTATCTTGGGGCTATCACGCCGTCGAAACACTAAGCGCGGATCGGATTGTCGGTGATTTTGCCGAACTCCCCGCAGCGATTAATGAACTACTGGAGGCCCGATCATGAGCGGTTGGAAAGCAAAACGGTTCTGGAAAGAAGCAACTATCAGCGAAGTAGAGGGCGGCTACCGTGTAGAGTTGGATGGGCGCCCGGTCAGAACGCCCGCCAAGGCGCTCATGGTTGTTCCCACCAAGGCCATGGCGGAAGCCATCGCCGCCGAGTGGGATGCTCAGACCGAGGAAGTGAAGCCCGAATCTATGCCGATCACGCGGTCTGCAAATGCTGCGTTGGATAAGGTTTCGGCCCAGTTTGACGAAGTGGCCGATATGCTTTCTGCCTACGGCGGCAGCGACTTGCTCTGTTATCGGGCAGATAGCCCAGTTGAATTAACAAAGCGTCAATCTGATGAATGGGACCCGATTCTTGATTGGGCGGAGGGGCGTTTTGGCACCCGCTTGGTCTGTGGATTCGGTGTGATGCCCGTGACCCAATCTGACGAGAACCTGCGTGTTCTGCGTGGCCATGTTGGAGCGCTAAGCCCTTTTGAAATCGCGGCATTTCACGATCTGGTGGGAATTAGCGGGTCGCTCGTGCTGGCATTCGCCGTCACAGAGGGACATTTGACTGCACAAGACGCTTGGTTGAAGTCGCGAGTCGATGAATTGTGGCAGGAAGAGCAATGGGGTCAAGATGATGAGGCCACGGTGTTAGCGAACCACAAGCAAGGCGAGTTTTTAATGGCCGCGCGGATCTATCAAATGTTGCGAAGCTGAAATCCGCAGGCTTTTTTCCTGCCTAAGATCAAATTTGCGGCCAGTTGACCCAAGATCAAGGGAATATTCCCGTCTGGTCCCCCTTGACCAAATAGATAGTTTGAGACCAATCTAAGGCTTCGTGGTGGTACCCCTGCCGCGCCATACGCTATCAAAGCGAAAACCCCGATCGTAAGTATCGGGAACTCAGGAAGAGGTAGAAATGAAGAAATCCATTATGCTCGGCGCTCTGGCCGTCGCTGGTTTGACCGCTGCAAGCGCATCGGCATCCACGCTCGATGATGTCAAAGCCCGTGGTAAACTGAACTGTGGCGTGTCGTCCGGCCTGACCGGCTTCTCGCAGCCCGACGCAAATGGCGTTTGGGAAGGTTTTGACGTTGCTGTATGCCGCGCTGTTGCTGCTGCTGTTTTGGGCGACTCGACCGCTGTTGAATTCGTTCCGCTCACCACCCAAGTGCGTTTCACCGCGCTGGCTTCGGGCGAGATCGACATTCTGGCACGTAACACCACTTGGACCTTCTCGCGCGACACCGACCTGAAGCTCGACTTCATCGGCGTGAACTACTACGACGGTCAAGGCTTCATGGTACCGAAATCGCTCGGCGTGACTTCGGCTAAAGACCTCGACGGTGCAACCGTTTGTATCCAAACTGGTACCACCACAGAGCTGAACTTGGCCGACTTCTTCCGCGCCAACAACATCAGCTACGAGCCGATCCCGATCGAAACCAACGCGGAAGCACAGCAGCAGTACCTTGCTGGCGCTTGTGACGTTTACACCACTGACGCTTCGGGCCTTGCTGCAACTCGCGCAACCTTCGAAGCACCAGGCGATCACGTGATCCTTCCGGAAATCATCTCCAAAGAGCCGCTCGGCCCGGTTGTTCGTCACGGCGACAACGAATGGGGTGATATCGCAATGTGGACCCTCAACGCTCTGATCGCTGCTGAAGAACTCGGCGTGACCTCTGCGAACGTTGAAGAGCTGGCCGCTGCTGCGACCACCAACCCAGAAATCAACCGCCTGCTCGGCACCGAAGGTGACCTTGGCGCGATGATCGGTCTGGACGCTCAGTGGGCTGTTCGCGCGATTGCTGCTGGCGGCAACTACGGCGAACTGTTCGAAAAGAACATCGGTGTTAACACTCCGATCGGCCTTGCACGTGGTCTGAACGCACAATGGACCGAAGGCGGCCTGATCTACGCACCGCCGTTCCGTTAAGTTGATCTACCGGAAAGGGCGCAGTCAATCTGCGCCCTTTTCATACTTGAAGTGCCCCCCCGCGACATTGCCAACAACCGGATAACCGGTGACCTCCTGTCGCGTCGGGAGCCGGGGAGACTTTTATGACCACGCTCACGGATACGCCGAAGCAAGGCTTTCGGCTAAGTCAGCTCATTTACGATACGCGCTATCGTTCGATTACCATTCAGGTGATCGCGACTGTGCTGATCGTCGCGGCCCTGTGGTGGCTTGCGCGCAATACCGTCGCAAACCTGACCGCATTGGGCAAAGATTTCACGCTCGAGTTTCTTGGAAACCGGTCGGGATACGACATCAACCAACGTCTGATTGCTTACGATTCTAATGCGACGCACGGACGTGCGGCGCTGGTCGGCATTCTGAATACGTTGTTGGTCGCTGGCCTTGGTTGCGTTCTCGCGACGATACTCGGCGTTATTTTTGGTGTCCTGCGACTTTCGAAAAACTGGATCGTGTCGCGTCTGGCTGCTGTTTACGTCGAAGGCTTCCGCAACGTTCCGCTGCTGCTTTGGATCATCGCGATTTTTGCTGTGATGACAGAATCCACGCCGTCGCCCAAAGATTTCCGTGGTGAAAATCCGGTCGCGAGCATGGCACTCGCCGACAATGTGGCGATCACGAACCGTGGTGCTTATATCCCTGAACCCCTATTTGCGAACGGTTTGGGCGATGTTGAAATCAAACCAGGTGGCATTTTTGCGGACCTGTATTTCAATGTCAGCATCGACTTGATTGTTATTTTGCTTACTCTGGTGGCGAGCCTTCTTGTTGTTAAACTGGTAAATACCCGCGCTGCGGATATTCAAAATGCGACAGGTGTTCGTCCAACGACGTGGTGGGTTAATCTGCTGATTATCGTTGCCCCAATCGCTGCGCTCCTCTGGGGTCTTGGTTTTTATCTGGGCAAACCAGAACTGTCGGGCTTTAACTTTGCGGGTGGTACACACCTTCGCAACTCTCTGTTGGCGCTGTGGTTGGCTCTGTCGCTCTACACAGGCGCATTTATCGCAGAGATCGTTCGTGGCGGTATTAACGCCGTGTCCAAAGGCCAAACCGAAGCGGCGTTTGCACTGGGACTTCGTCCGAACCGCACGATGCGTTTGGTGATCCTGCCGCAGGCTCTGCGCGTGATCATTCCACCGCTAATCTCTCAATTCTTGAACCTGACGAAGAACTCTTCGCTCGCGATCGCCATTGGTTACATGGATGTCCGTTCCACTTTGGGCGGCATTACCGTGAACCAAACAGGGCGCGAGCTCGAAGGTATTCTTCTCGTTGGTTTGTTCTATCTCCTGCTCAGTCTCGCGATTTCGACAGGGATGAACTGGTTCAATGACCGCGTTAAGCTGAAGGAGCGCTAAGATGTCTGATAATGCGCAAACCGTTCGCTATGTGCGCGAATCCATGATCCCACCGTCCGAGCCACCTCTCAAGGAACAAGGTGCGGTCAAATGGATGCGGGAAAACCTGTTCTCGGGCTGGAAGAACACGCTTCTTTCGCTCGTTTCCATCTACGTTCTGGTGAAGTTGCTTTTCGCGCTGGTTCCGTGGTTCTGGAACTCGGTATGGACTGCTGGATCGCTCAATGAATGTCGTGAAACTCTGGCTGTTTTGGAGGGTCTGACCACCCATGGCGGCGCGTGTTTCGCAGTCATCAGCGACCGTTGGCTTCAGCTGCTCTTTGGCTTTTACCCAGCTGAGAGCTACTGGCGCCCGATCCTCGTCTTCATTCTGATGTTCGTCGCATTGGCGCCAATTCTGTTCTCGGCTCGGTTGCCGAAACAACTGCTCTGGTTCTCGATTCTGTTCCCGTTCCTCGGCACGTGGCTCCTCTGGGGGGGCTCGTTCTGGGTTCCGATCCTTGTGATCCTCGGCTTCGTCGTGGGTGCAGTAGGCTTCAAAATCGGTGGCCGTTTCGCGGGTGCGTTCGGGGCTGTGGCACTCGGAATTGCTGGCGCTGCGCTCTGGTGGATGATTGCTATGCCATCTATCAACGGAGCGTTGCACAAGGCCGTTGCCTTGTCGCGCATCGACGGGACGAAAGCCGAGCTACTCGAAACGCTTGTTACAAATCCTGCGCAAATCGATGAGATCGAGGCTGAACAGGCCGCCGTGCAGGAGAAGATCAACGAACTGACCGCTGAGAAAGATGTGCTGGTCGTTGAAATGCTCGCGGCTCGTGAAGCTGGGTCCGAACCGTCGTCCGACCAAAAGTCGGCATTCAACGCGATCATGGACGAACTGATGGTAGAGCGTCGTCATTACACGGCGCTGGGCTTTACAGCATTCAAACTGCAACAAGCGATCAGTGACGCAAACGGTCTGTTGGCCAACATCGAAGCTCTGCCTCAGTGGGAAGCCGACCTGCCCAATGCCATCGTGACCGCAGCTGAGATGGAAGCAGCTCTGCCTGACGGGCTGCACAATCTGGTTTCGGTCAATCAGGTGCCCGCTGGGACATCGCCCGAAGCCGTCGACGCGCTGCGTGCATATCTCGACGCGGATACTGCGGTCCTAAACCTACATGCCAACATCGAGACCGCTTATGAACGGCTCGGTATTCTGGGCCTAGCGCCTGTGACCAGCCGTGATTTCGGTGGCTTTATGCTTGCGATGATCATCGGTGTGGCAGGTATCGTGCTGTCCTTGCCACTCGGCGTTTTGCTGGCGTTGGCACGTCAGGCCAATCTTCCGATCGTCAAAGGGTTCGCCGTTGCGTTCATCGAAATTATCCGCGGCGTGCCGCTGATCGTTTGGCTGTTCACGGCGTCACTGCTCTTGAACTACTTCCTGCCGCCACGCACATCGTTCGACCTTGTGTTGCGCGTTGTGATTATGGTGACTCTCTTTGCCGCTGCTTACATCGCAGAGGTTATTCGTGGGGGCCTTGCGGCACTGCCGAAGGGACAGTTCGAAGCGGCGGATTCGCTTGGCCTCGACTACTGGAAATCGATGCGTTTGATCGTGCTTCCGCAGGCACTCAAAATCTCGATCCCTGGGATCGTGAACACCTTCATCGGTCTGTTTAAAGACACCACACTGGTTGGCATTATTGGTCTACTTGACCCGCTCAACCTATCGAACTCGATCCGTGCCGCTGCCGAATGGAACGGCGTCTATTGGGAACTGTTCGTCTTTATCGGCCTTTTGTTCTTTGTCTCATGCTTCAGCATGGGCCGCTACTCGCTCTGGCTGGAAAAAAAACTCCAGCGTGGACACCGCTAAGGAGACCGCCATGTCCGAACTTGCAATCGAACGTCAAATCGACCGCAGCCACATGACGATCTCTGATGAGGTCGCCATTCAGATCAACAACATGAACAAGTGGTACGGTCAGTTCCACGTGTTGCGTGACATCAACTTGACCGTTCAGCGCGGTGAGCGGATCGTAATCTGTGGTCCGTCGGGCTCTGGTAAGTCGACGCTCATTCGCTGTATCAACCGCCTCGAAGAGCACCAGTCGGGTGACATTATTGTTGATGGGACAGAGCTGACCTCTGACCTCAAAAACATCGATAAGATCCGTTCTGAGGTTGGTATGTGCTTCCAGCACTTCAACCTGTTCCCGCACCTGACCATTCTAGAGAACTGCACGCTGGCTCCAATCTGGGTCCGTAAGGTCCCGCGCAAAGAGGCCGAAGATATTGCGATGCACTACCTTGAAAAGGTAAAGATCCCCGATCAGGCCCACAAGTATCCGGGCATGTTGTCGGGTGGTCAGCAGCAGCGTGTGGCGATTGCGCGTTCGCTCTGCATGAAGCCGCGCATCATGCTGTTCGACGAACCGACCTCTGCTCTCGACCCCGAGATGATCAAAGAGGTTCTCGACACCATGATCGAGCTGGCTGAAGAAGGCATGACCATGCTCTGCGTGACCCACGAGATGGGCTTTGCTCAAGCTGTGGCGAACCGCGTGATCTTTATGGATCAGGGTCAGATCATCGAACAAAACGAACCACATGCGTTCTTTAACGATCCTCAGTCGGATCGCACGAAGCTGTTCTTGAGCCAGATTTTGGGCCACTAAGCTCAGATAAATTTTCGAAAGGGGCGGGCCTAGTGTCCGCCCTTACTCGTTCAGCAACTCGCGTGGAGTGGTAAAGGCAACGACGCGACCAGAGGCGGCAGTCACATCTGACCATTGGGCCACATCAAAGTCGATGATGGCAGTCGCGCAGGTCGGGTATGAAGCGTATTTCGGATGGTCGGGGCGATCATGGACGAGCCCACAAGCAAAGCTCCCGATACCTGGGTTGTGGCCGATCATGGCAACGATAGGCGCTTTCGCGGTTTTCAACTCGGCTAGCATCGTTGTCGCGGGCGCGAGGTAGAGAGAGTGCACATAGCGCACTGCGGGCGTAGTCGGCCACTGCTCCATCATAAGGTCCAGCGTTTCCTTCGTACGTTTAGCGTCGGAGCATAGAACTTCCGTCGGAATATCACTTGTGTCAGCGATCCATTGCCCGATGGCTGGTGCCGATCGCCGTCCTCGTTCGTTCAAATGCCGATCATGGTCCTCAATGGAAAAGTCATCCCAAGATGATTTGGCGTGACGAATAAGAACAAGTCGAAGGGTCATTTGTGAAACTCACTCATGAAGTACGCAGACTGGGCAGGTGGACGTTGTGACGACCCAATGGGGCAGGACCGTCGAACTGCGCATCCGTTGTTTAGGCAGTCTGCACCTTCCGTCCCTGTTAGGTAACCGTGACAGGCTGCCACATCATATCCTGCGGGCACCAATGCTGACGCCGGACAGGCCGTGACGCATGGTTTGGCGACGCACGTCGCACAGGGCGGAGGGGCTAATACGACTTTAGGTGCATCGCGAAGTGCGATGGCGCCGCGAAAGGACGTGAATAAGCCTGCGGAGCCGTCTGCCAAGAACGCGACGGGGGAGGCACAAAACGCCCCCGAACGAATGGCCCAGCTGTAAAACGGATGGAACGGGGCGCCACCAAACGGGAAATATGCGACGCCGTCATATGCGGCCGCGACTTCGCTTAGGACGCGTTTAGACCAACGATCTACGGGGTCGCTTTGCCCATCGCGCCATTCTGGCGAACCGCAAAAATGCGACCAGAATTGGGGCTCTTTAGGTGAGATCAGCGCAATCGCCGTCGCCCAGTCTGGGAGATTGTCATCGGCGGATGGAGGAGTAATTCCTGAAATTCTCAGGCCATATCCCTCCAAGTCGCCGATGAGGTTTGTCATGAATTGCGCGGCTTCACACGAGGTTCGGTGGTGCGGATCATGGAGCCAGCGCCGTGTTCTGTGAACAGCTCGAGCAGGCACGCATTCGCGACCCGACCATCAAGGATAACCACCCCGCGTACACCGTCCTCAATTGCTTTGAGAGCGGTTTCTGTTTTTGGGATCATGCCGCCTGCAATGGTGCCATCTGCAATCATTTCGCGCACTTCAGCGGGCGTCATTTGAGTGATCACTTCGCCGTCTTTGTTTTTCACGCCAGATACGTCGGTCAACAAAAGCAGGCGATCGGCCTTGAGTGCACCCGCAATCGCACCGGCGGCCGTATCGCCGTTTACGTTGAACGTTTCGTTGTCGTTCATGCCAGTAGCAACGGGAGCAATCACTGGAATGATGCCCGCATTAAACATGTCATGCAGCACTTGGACGTTCATTTCGACCGGACGTCCAACAAACCCCAATTCTGGATCGTCGGGTTCGCAAACCATCAGGTCGTCGTCTTTGCCCGACAGACCAACCGCGCGACCGCCTTCGTCCATAATCGCCTGAACGATCCGTTTGTTGACGAGGCCTGTCAGAACCATCTCAACGACTTCGACAGTTGCTTTGTCGGTTACGCGTTTGCCGCGCACCCATTGGGATTCGATGCCAAGACGACCGAGCAGATCGTTGATCATCGGGCCGCCGCCATGCACGACAACGGGGTTCAGGCCGACCTGACGCATAAGAACGATATCTCGTGCGAAATCAGCCATGGCATCCTGATCGCCCATGGCATTGCCGCCAAACTTGACCACGACGATCGCACCCGAATATCGCTGAAGGTAGGGCAATGCCTCTGACAGAGTGCGGGCAGTTGCGATCCAGTCACGGTTCATGTCTTGTTTCCTCACGGCAGGGCCCTTTCCAAATAGGGGTCAAACGATGCCATAAATAATAGCGCGAAGTGTGGCTATACCGTCCCCTTTGTCAGACGACGTCAATACGATTTCAGGGTAGGCGGCAGGGTGCTTTGCCAAAACAGCACGCGTGGCTTCGATCGATTGATCGAGCTGCGTTTTGCGGACCTTATCCGTCTTTGTCATAACGACCTGAAACGTCACGGCGGCCTTATCGAGAAGCGACATGATCTCTTCGTCGACGGCTTTAGCGCCGTGGCGGCTGTCGATCAAAACAAAGACGCGCCGCAGAGTAGGGCGGCCAGCAAGGTATCGCTTCAGCAGCCGTTGCCATTTTTCAACGATAGCCACAGGCGCGTTGGCAAAACCATAACCCGGAAGGTCGACGATGTAGTGTTCGTCGCCAACGGTGAAAAAGTTGATCTCTTGGGTGCGGCCAGGTGTGTTCGAGGCACGAGCAAGCCCTTTACGACCTGTCAGCGCGTTGATCAGGCTCGATTTTCCAACGTTGGATCGACCCGCAAAGCAAAGTTCGATCCGATCTGCAGGCGGCATGCCGTCCATGGCGACGACACCTTTGAGGAACTCGATCGGAGCATGGAACAGCATACGACCAGCTTCGACGACCGTCGGGTCCAGATCTTCAACGATCGGAAAACTTAATTGCATGACCATACCCTCTTGGCGGAACAGGCCGCCCTAAAGGCAGCCTGTCAATTTATTTTGCTTTGCTAGCTTTACCACGTTTGAACGCAGAGGTGATATTGCCCAGAACATCTGGCCGGTGGCCGTGGCTGCGCATGATCGCGTATTGCTGCAGGAACGTGATGGTATTGTTGGTGATCCAGTAGAGAACCAGACCCGAAGCGAACGATCCCAGCATGAACATGAAAATCCAAGGCATCCATGCAAAGATCATCTTTTGGGATGGATCAGTGGGAGCTGGATTGAGTTTCTGTTGCAGCCACATCGAGACACCGAGAATGATGGGCAATACGCCCAGCGACAGAATGAACAACATGCTGCCCGGTTCCGGAGTGCCCCAAGGCAGAAGGCCAAAGAGGTTCAGGATCGATGACGGGTCTGGAGCAGAGAGGTCACGGATCCAGCCGATCCATTCAGCGTGACGCAGTTCGAGCGTGACGAAGATAACCTTATACAGCGAGAAGAAGATCGGAATCTGCAGGATCATCGGCAGACAGCCCGATGCAGGGTTAACCTTGTTCTCTTTATAGAGCTTCATCATGCCTTGCTGCAGTTTAGCACGGTCATCGCCAGCTGCTTCTTTCAGCTTCTCCATCTCAGGCTGAAGCTCTTTCATCTTCGCCATCGAGACGTAGGATTTATAGGCAAGCGGCAGTACCAACGCTTTCAGAACGAGCGTCAGGACCATGATCGACCAGCCCATGTTGCCGATTACAGCGTTGATGTTGTGCAGCAGCCAGAAGATCGGCTTGGTCAGGAAGAAGAACCAGCCCCAGTCGATCGAGTTGATGAAGCCAGAAACGCCCGCATTGTTTTCGTAGTTGCGGATAGTTTCCCATTCTTTTGCACCCACGAAGAAACGCGTCGAAACGGAAGTTTCCGCGCCAGCGGCGAGCGTCTCGGACTCGAGGATCGCGTCGACTTCGTAAACGTCAGTGGTGAAGTAGCGCGACATCGAAGTGAACGGCTTGCTCTGATCGGGGATCAGGGTCGTCATCCAGTAGTGGTCGGTATACCCAGTCCAGCCCGACTGTAGGACATCAACGCTGCTCACGCCGCCGTCAACTTTGCGGATGTCTTTGTAGGTTTGCTCATCAACCTTGCCGTCAGTCATGCGAACCAGACCTTCGTGCAGGACAAAGAAGCGACGCTGCGCATCCGGTTCAGTGAAGCGGCGGATGAGGCCGTAAGGAGTAAGGGTGACTTCGTCGCCAGACGCGTTCGAGACGGTCTGGTCGATGGTCATCATGAACTTTTCGTCGATCGCGTAAGTGGTACGGAAGGTCAGACCAGCACCGTTGTCCCATTTCAGCGTGACCGGCGTCTCTGGGGTCAATGTGGTGCCTGCTTCGAGTTCCCACATTGTGTCAGGTCCAGGGACGGCATTCGCATCGACGCCAGCATTGCCGATCCAGCCAAAGCTCGCGTAGTAGGCATCGTTCTCACCCTGCGGGCGCATGAGCTGAACGATTTCAGGGCTGTCGACCGCGACGGTGTAATTTTTCAACGAGATATCGTCGATGCGCCCGCCGAGAAGCGCAATAGAACCTGTCAGTTCGGGGGTTTCAACGGGGACACGCGGCGTTGCGGGCATCGCGGCTTCGGTCACGGCGGGTGCTGCAGCGTCAGCCGATGCGTCTGCAACTGGAGCGGCGACATCAGTCTGTTCCGTTGCTAGAGTTGCATCTGTTGCTGTTTCCGCCGGTTGTTCAGGTGGAAACAGGAAGAACCAAACTGTGATAACCAGAAAGCTAAGTGCTGTGGCAAGAATTAGGTTCTTGTTCTGATTTTCCATCTGAACCGCCCGTTTTGTAAGGTAAATGATCAGGCAGGGTTCAACAGGCCATAGCGTCAAAGGTCAAGCGGTTTTAGGGGTTTTGGCGGATTAGACGCGTGTCACATTGCTGTTTACCCTGCTTTTCGCCGCAAACCGCGACTGCCAACCGCCATAGGGCTGTAGTTGTTGATCCAGTTGTCTACATCCTCGGGCGGTAGGGGGCGTGCAATTCCAAAGCCTTGGACGTGGCCGCAGCCTAATTCAGCCAGCTTTAGGCGCTCTTCGGTGGTTTCGACACCTTCTGCCAGCGTATCGAGGCCGAGCCGATCTGCCATCGTCAAAATCGCAGCGACCATTTTCTGTTGTTCATCATCTGCATCGATGCGGGTCACGAATGATCGGTCGATTTTGATGCGTTCGATAGAATATCGCCGAATCGACGTAATTGATGCGTGGCCTGTTCCGAAATCATCAAGGTCGAGACTGCAGCCTAGTCCCGCGAGGCCTGAAAGGTTTCGGATCACAATGTCATCGGCATGATCGGCAACCACGGTTTCGAGCACCTCAACAGCGAGCCGATTGGCGTCCAGACCAAATTCATGGAGGCGCTGTTCTATCCGATCCACAAGTTGAGGATCTGTTAGCTCTTCTTTTGAGAAGTTCACACCAACGCGGGGGATCAACAGCCCTGTCTCATCCCAACGACGAAGAGATGACAAAGCGTCGTGGATCATCGCTTCGCCCAGTCGATGCATCTGACCAGCCTGAGCCAATGCGGGTAGGAACTCCAGCGGAGGGATCAGCCCGCGCCGAGGGTGCTGCCACCGCGCTAAGGTTTCAAATCCAGTGATTTCTCCGGTGCGTGTCGAAATCTGGGGTTGGAAGAAGGCACGAATTTCGCCGTTGTCCAAAGCGCGCGTGACTTGTTGGGACAGCTCATTGCAATTTGCGATACGGTTTCGCATTGATGGGGAGAAGCTTCGGATGGCGGCGGGGGCGTGCCTTTGTGCTTCGATAAGGGCCGAATTTGCGGCCTGCAAAAGTGCGACACCCGTTTTCTGGTCGAGGCGATCTGATAGGCCAAACCCGATCGAGACAGTCAGATAGACGTTCATCCCTGCAATATGAAACGGTTCGGCCATAGTGTGTTGGATGCGCGAGGCGAGTTGTATCGCGGCTTCAAGGTCAAAGCGCCGCGTCGGAGAAAGCCCTACCGCAAAGGTTGGACCATCGAGCCTCGCAGCGATGTCGTCAGCCCTAAGAATCGCGGAGAGACGAACCGCGATTGATTTGAAAATCGCCTCGACCCCTGATCGGTCATGGCGTTCTTCAATCAACTTAAACCGATCAATTTCAAAGACGATCGCGCCCGTCGTAAGCCCGTTTTGCTTGCCCGAGCGAAGAGCGTTGTCCAGCGCTATAACGAGGCCGGCGCGTGTGGTGAGGCCAGTGGCCGCGTCGAATGGGACCGCATCTGGCAAGTTCGGCAAGATGAAGGCGAGAAACGTCGGCCCCAAAAAGGTCGCGACGATTAATCCGGGTTGCCCTGCCAAAATGTATCCCGCCACAGCGCCAAGCGGCGCAATGAGGATATAGGGCCAGCGGGCCTTATTGCGGCGAACGGCGTCGACGATTGCGTTAGGCATAGTAGTTCATTCCTTTGCCCGTTTCCGGTCAGGATGAACCTAAAGCTCAATTGCTAAGTGAAACCTTAACGTAAGTCGGGAATATCCAGAAAATTGTCCGGTTTTTGTTCATTGATCTGCAATCCTTTGAAGTCAAAGATCGCAGGGTCGAGCAGATGTGACGGGCGCGTATTCATCAATGCGCGGAACATTTTCTGACGGCGGCCTGGTGCGTTTTTCTCCCAACCGTCGAGGATGCCTTTAACCTGTTGGCGCTGCAGCCCATCCTGTGACCCACAAAGATCACAAGGGATGATGGGGTAGTTCATCGCGGTCGCGAACTTCTCGCAGTCGGCTTCGGCGACATGTGCAAGCGGGCGATAGACGAACAGGTCACCTTCTTCGTTAACTAGTTTCGGCGGCATCGTTGCAAGGCGGGAGCCGTGGAAGAGATTCATAAAGAAGGTTTCGAGAATATCATCGCGATGGTGCCCCAAAACGACCGCGCTACAGCCCTCTTCGCGCGCGATTCGATAAAGGTTGCCGCGACGGAGGCGCGAACACAGGGCACAGAAAGTGCGGCCTGCAGGCACTTTATCCATCACGATCGAATAGGTGTCTTGGTACTCGATCCGATGCGGAACGCCCATTTTCTCAAGGAATTCGGGTAGAACCGTCGCAGGAAAACCCGGCTGACCTTGGTCTAGGTTGCAGGCCAAAAGGTCCACAGGCAGGAGGCCGCGCCATTTCAGTTCATAGAGAATAGCCAGCATCGTGTAGCTGTCTTTGCCACCAGACAAACAAACGAGCCAGCGGGCATCACGTTCGATCATCCCATACTGTTCGATCGCCTCACGGACGTTTTGAACAATGCGTTTGCGCAGCTTTTTGAATTCGGTCGACTTTGGAGCGCCGTGAAAAAGCGGATGGATGTCGTCCAGATCGTCGAGCATGGCGCGTCCTTTGTCGTGATTAGTGGTCGTGATTGCAGCGGTGTTTGGGTTCAGGAACGTTATCGATTCCCGACCCACCCCAAGGATTACACCGAAGAATGCGGTAGATCATCAGGTAGGTCCCTTTGATCGCGCCGTGTTTTTCCAATGCTTCCATGCTGTAGGCAGAACAGGTTGGCTGGAAGCGGCAGCCGTGTCCGACCCATGCGCTAAAGACCAATCGGTAGAACCTGACGGGCAGGGATATTACCCAAGCAGCGGGTGTCATTTGTGCACCTTTCGCAGAGCCCAGATCAGGTCCTTTTGCATTTGTTTGAAATCCGCCGTTGCCGTGATTTCTTTGCGGCCAATGAGGACATAGTCCCAGCCAGCTTGGGCGTGGTTGTGCATCACAAGACGGGCAATCTCGCGCAAACGCCGTTTGGCGCGGTTACGTGCTACCGCGTTCCCCACCTTTTTCGAGCAGGTGTACCCAACGCGAAACGGCGCATCGTCGCCACGTTCGCGGGCTTGGAGGTGAAAGCCTGATGTGCCCTGACGCCGCGCATTGGCGGCCCGCAGAAAATCGGCCCGTTTTTTCAGGACCGGCGGACGAACGAAAACCGCCGCAGGCTGCGCCTCGGCGGTTCGCGTCGAATTCTCTTGCGGTGTCACAACGGACCCCGCAGGCGCCATTAGGCGCTCAGGACCTTACGGCCACGTGCGCGACGGGCGTTCAGGATCTTGCGGCCAGCTTTAGTCGCCATACGGGCGCGGAAGCCGTGACGGTTCTTACGAACCCGGTTAGAAGGTTGGAACGTGCGCTTCATCGCGTTCTCTCCGGTCAGATGGGCCGAACCTTTACAGATTCGAGGCCGTGAAACTTTGAAGCCCTGCCTTTAGAGGGGCCTCACCACTCTGTCAACGCGGTTGGGGGTAGGTTTTTGACAAAACCGTCACATTCCCTGCCCGATGTTACAAAACTGGCCAGATTTAAGGCCAGTTCATCAACCTCGCGTGAGCATGGCTATGCGGGGGCGTTGGATTTGTCCATGAAAGATCAAAGCCAACGGAGCAAAAATGATAGAGAAATCAATTCTGGAGCCAACACTTCTTCGGCGTTTACCCATCGTCGTTATTCTCGTTGGTGCGATTCTTGGCGTCTGGTTTCTGCGCGATACGCTGACCTTTGAAACCTTGCGAGGGAACCGTCAGCTTCTCATCGACTTCCGAGATGCGAACCCCGTAATGTCGGTCCTTGTCTTCGTCACCGTTTATATCGTGATCGTTGCGTTCTCTCTGCCCGGAGCGACAGTTGCGACTTTGACAGGCGGGTTCCTCTTCGCGACTTTTCCGGGCGTTATGTATAACGTTCTCGGTGCCACTGTCGGCGCGTCTTCATTGTTTCTAGCTGCACGCTGGGGTCTGGGAGAACGACTGTCCGCGAAAATGGATGGGTCAACCGGCGCGATCAAGCGGATCAAAGATGGGATCGACGAAAACCAATGGTCGATGCTGTTCCTAATTCGGCTTGTGCCAGCCGTACCGTTCTTTGTTGCGAATCTCGTGCCCGCGCTAGTGGGCGTGCCCTTGCACCGATTTGTGATTTCAACGGCGCTGGGCATTGTCCCAGGGGCATTGGTGTTCACGTCGATTGGGAACGGTTTGGGCGCGGTTTTTGATCGCGGAGAATCGCCCGATTTATCGATCGTGTTCGAACCATCTGTGCTGTTACCTTTAATAGGCCTGTGTGCCCTGGCCGCATTGCCCATAGTTGTCAAAGCTATTCGGAGATCAAAGAATGGATGAACTTCGGTGTGATATTTGCGTGATCGGCGCAGGGTCTGGCGGGCTCTCTGTCGCGGCGGGGGCTGTGCAAATGGGGGCCAGTGTCGTCTTGATCGAAGGCCATAAAATGGGCGGTGATTGCCTGAACTATGGCTGCGTGCCGTCAAAAGCGCTCTTGTCGGCGGCACGAGCGAGTCAGGATTATGTTTCCGCCAAAGATCACGTCGCGCGAACGATTGCCGCGATTGAACCCCACGACAGTCAGGACCGATTCGAAGGGCTGGGGTGCACTGTCATCCGAGACTACGCTCGATTTATTTCACCCGCTGTCGTTCTCGCAGGTGGACAGCACATCCGGGCACGCCGATTCGTGATCGCCACGGGATCGTCACCATTTGTCCCGCCAATTGACGGCATTGACACTGTAGAGGCGCATACGAATGAAACGATCTTTGATCTCAGTGAAAAGCCGAAGCATCTGATCATCATCGGTGGTGGTCCGATTGGTATAGAGATGGCGCAAGCGCATCGCGGGTTTGGCTGCGAGGTTACGGTTATTGAAGGCGTAGAAATCCTCGGAAATGAAGACCGAGATGCGGCTGATGTGATCAGGACTTCGTTGGTGGAGCAGGGCGTAGCGATTCTCGAGAACTGTAAAGCGCTGCACATTTCAGCCGAGAATGGCGTCACCGTTCAGACGGATCGGGGTCCTATTGTCGGGTCGCATTTGCTCGTCGCGGCTGGACGACGCGTAAATATCGGTAAGCTCGATTTGGCGGTGGGTGGGGTCGACCACGACCTCAAAGGTATTCATGTCGATCCTGGACTGCGGTCGGTGTCCAACCGAAATGTCTATGCCATTGGCGATGTTGCTGGCGGGATGCAGTTCACGCACCTTGCGGGCTATCATGCGGGCGTCATCGTTCGGTCAATGTTGTTCGGTCTGCCTGCCAAGGCGCGGACCGAACATATTCCACGTGTGACCTACACTTCGCCTGAGTTGGCTCAAATTGGCCCGACGGAGGCCGAGGCCACTGAAAAATACGGTGCTAAGCTGTCGGTCCATCGCGTGGAGTTTGCAGGTAATGACCGCGCAGTGGCCGGTGGAACAACCGTGGGCTTTCTCAAACTTATGGTCGTCAAAGGTCGGCCTGTTGGGGTGACAATCGTCGGCCCTCAGGCGGGCGAGTTGATTGCAATGTGGGCAATGGCGATCGCGAATAGGTCTAAACTTTCGTTTATCGCCAATACTGTTTTGCCTTACCCGACCTTGGCAGAGATTAACAAACGCGCTGCGAGTGCCTATTTTACTCCAAAGTTATTCGAAAGCCCGCTCGTTAAGCGGGTCGTGGGGGTGGTGCAGCGATTGCTGCCGTAGTCCCGAAACGGAGGGGCAATGTTCAAAACGCTATCGGGGCGTTTTTTGATTCTGACCGTCATCTTTGTCATGTTGGCAGAGGTGTTCATTTTCGTGCCCTCTGTCGCGCGGTTCCGTCAGGATTACCTTTTGCTGCGCCTTGAGCGGGCGCAGATCGCGTCTTTGGCTCTTTTGGCAGACGATATGATTACGCCAGAGTTGGAGGCGGAGCTTCTCGACAATGCTGGCGTGTTTAACGTGGTGTTGCGACGTGATGAGGTGCGGCAGCTTGCCTTGTCCTCGCCCATTCCGGGGCAAGTCGAAGCGACCTACGATATGCGCGATCCTAGTGCGCTGGCCTTAATCCGTGATGCGATGTCAGTGCTGCTTTCGACGCATAACCCCGTTATTCGCGTGATCGGGAACCCAGTTCAGGATGGTGGCTTGCTGATCGAGGTCACGATGGAGCAGGGGCCGCTGCGCGTGGCGATGCTGGAATACGGTCTTAACGTGCTTCTCTTATCGGCTGTTATCTCGATTATTACCGCGCTCTTGCTGTTCTTTGCGGTGCAGGTGTTCTTGGTAAAGCCCATTCGCGGCGTGGTGCGCCACATGACGCTCTATGCAGAAGCACCCGAGGATGCCCGTAGGTTTATTGAACCTAGCGCGGGCGTCATTGAACTGCGCGAAGCGGAGCAGGCGCTAAAATCGATGCAAGAACAGCTCACGGGCGCCCTCAAGCAAAAAGATCGTCTGGCGCAGTTGGGTGAAGGCGTCGCGAAGGTGAGCCACGACCTGCGCAATATCCTGACCTCTGCCCAGCTATTTACCGATCGGATCGAAGTTTCGAACGATCCCGCGGTTCAGCGACTCGCCCCGAAACTCGTGAACTCGATCACGCGGGCCGTTCATTTGTGTGAAAACACTTTGGCGTTCGGTCGGGCAGAAGAAGCGCCGCCAAAACTAACGCGTTTTGCACTGGCAGAAATTGTGGCGGACGTTATCGACAGTGAACGTCTTTCTGCTGGCGACTACGATTTGTCGTTCTCCGAGGACGTTGCTGCGAATCTGATGATACGCGCCGATAGCGAACAGATTTACCGTGTCCTTTCCAATCTGGTGCGGAATGCGCGGCAGGCTATTATGGCGACGGGGAAGGCGGGTGAGATCAACATTCATGCCGCTGAGACCGAGGATAGCTGGCACATCACCGTCTCTGACACAGGGCCAGGGCTTCCTCCTCGCGCAAAAGAGCATCTGTTCCAAGCCTTTCAGGGCGGCGCAACAAAGGGTGGTTCGGGGCTTGGCCTTGCGATTGCAGCCGAATTGGTGCGCGGCCACGGTGGAATTCTGCAATTGGCCGAGAGTGGTGCGAACGGAACATCCTTTGAAATGACCCTGCCAAAGGCCGAAATCAGACTTTCTACACCTGAAGCGTAAAAACTTTCATTTCGGCTCTTGCCATTACCAAACTGTGGGGATACATCGCCCCCACTCTGACGCGGACTGGTAGCTCAGTTGGATAGAGTACTTGACTACGAATCAAGGGGTCGGGGGTTCGAATCCTCCCCAGTCCGCCATTTAAACCTAGCTCAAAAAATCTCAACATTAGAGCTGGACTTAATAATTTCAAATTAAATTCAAATACTTATCGGTGTCGTTAGGGGGCTGATTTTTTGAATTTTTGGGAGTATTTCTTGGAGAGGAACTTGAGCCGCCCAAACCAAAGGGTTTTTGCGACTTTAACCCCTTGATTAATTTTTTATATAATTCAATGGGTTGGTTCAATTTTGCGTTTGGGAAGTTGAACCGGTGTAATTGCTTGGCATATGTGCCTTGGAAACTTCACTAGGGCATCAAGAGCGATAGATATCCGCGATCACTCTTTTTTAAGCATCATCTCGAGGGCTGATGCTTCATCCTTTGGAAATGCAAAATTTACCAGTCATTTAGGTGAGTATCCCAAATGCGCGTCTCTGATCAAAGGTGAAGTAGCCTCAAGGCGGCGAAGAATTTAAGTAGGTTCTAGGTAGACATATGCAGCGAACGTCCTCAATCCGCCGATGCTGTTGAAAAAGTCTTTGTTGCAGCGCGGCAAGTCCTTTGATTCACTCGAATATGAGGGGATTGGAGGATTTCGTCATGATGGGCAGGCAAGAAGCACCGGCGCAGCTGTTTTACGATTTCGATCTGGAGCGCCACATCCCTGCCAATCACATGCTTCGTGAGATCGACAGGTTTCTCGACGTAGATGGAATGCGGGATGCTCTTCGTCCCTTTTACAGCCACCTCGGGCGTCCCTCGATTGACCCCGAACTGATTATCCGGATGCTGGTGGTCGGGTATGTCATGGGGATCCGTTCGGAGCGCCGGCTCTGTGACGAGGTTCATCTGAACTTGGCCTACCGTTGGTTCTGCCGGTTGGGTTTAGAAGGCAACGTTCCCGACCACTCGACCTTCTCTCGCTATCGCCATGGCAAGTTCAGGGAAAGCGGTCTGCTGCGACAGGTGTTCGAGACAACCGTTGAACGCTGCCTGAAAGAGGATCTGGTGTCTGGCGAGGGCTTTGCCGTAGATGCCAGCCTGATCTCCGCTGACGCCAACAAGGCCAGGTCAATCGCAGCTGAGGACTGGAGCCCTGAGGTCGCACGCGAGGCGGGCAACCGGGCCGCGCAGGAATATCTAGACACGCTGGATGATGCCGCATTCGGCGCAGCGTCACCGACCCAGCCGAAGTTCGTGGCCAAGTCCGATCCGGCGGCGCAATGGACCCGCGCCGAGGAAAGCCGCCCCTACTTCGCCTATGCCACCAACTACCTGATCGACACCAAAAGCTCGGTAATCATGGATGTTGAGGCGACGCGAGCCATTCGTCAGGCCGAAGTCGGGGCGTCGCGCACGATGCTCGACAGAACCGAGAAACGGTTCGGCATCAGACCGGATTGGCTGGCAGCCGACACCGCCTATGGCAACGCCGAGAACCTCGGATGGCTGGTTGAGCAGCGCAGCATCATCCCATTCATCCCTGTCATCGACAAATCAGAACGGACCGATGGCACGTTCTCCCGCTCGGATTTCGAATGGGACGAGGCGAATGATCAATACATCTGCCCCGAGGGTCAGGCCCTCAAGCAATATCGCCGGAACTACTCCGATCCGAACAGGGGTCAGGACATCGGCGGACGGAAGAAATATCGTGCTTTGAAGGCGACATGTCAGACATGTCCATCCAAGGAAATCTGCTGCCCGAAAGCGGAGGCCCGTTACGTCACCCGTGAACCCCACGAGGAAGCACGCGAGTTCGCCCGCGAATGCCGCAAGACCAAAGCCTACAAGGTATCCCGAGACAAGCGGAAGAAAGTAGAAATGCTCTTTGCACATCTGAAGCGCATTCTCGGCCTGACCCGACTACGCCTGCGCGGCCCAAATGGTGCCAAAGACGAATTCCTCCTCGCCGCCATCGCACAGAACCTCCGAAAACTCGCAAAGCTACGCCCGCGAAACGACAAACAGGAAGCCGCAGCATGAGCTGAACGCCCCAATCACCGCCTTGAGGCGGGTCAACGGGCGAGCGCCCGAACGCAATTGGATAGTCCGGCGGCAGCAAGCCTCAAAATCGGCGATTTCGGCCGACTTTTTCAACAACATCCGCCCAAAGTTGCGGTTCAGTCTCTGACCGATCGCTGCGTCGCAGCTTCTCAAAAGCGGTCCAGATTCTCTTCTATCTGCGTAACAACGCCATTTGCACGTCAAATAAGCGCAAACCTTCATTCACGAGCGAAAAGCCACGTGCTCCAAGGGTCCATCGAATTGCGATACCCTGCACAAGCGAGGTTAGCAAAATGGCGATGTCTTCGGGACTTTCGTCACCCTGCAGATACCCAGACGCCTGCTGATCTCGGATCGTCGAAACCAATCGACTTTGATACGCGCTGAGAATTTCGCGAAACACATTGCGCAAGCCAGGATTTTCTACCTGCAATTCGCGGGAGAATAAGATTGATGGCAAGGCCGGCGTGTGGGCAATTTCTGATAGCTGCGCTTCGATCAAAGCCTTCAATCGATCATTCGGCCCATTAGCAAAGAGTTCTGCTGCGCTCCAAGCTGTCTTTAGCTGTTCCGCGATATACTCGGCCACTTCCAGCCAGAGTTCGTTTTTGGTCGGGAAGTGGCGAAAGATCGCAGGCTGGCTGAGGCCAATGGCGCGTGCGACATCTGTTGTACTTAACCGATCAGGGCCAATCTCATCGGCTAATTTTAACACCGCAGCCACGATCTGCGTCTTTCGCTCTTCAGCACTCTGTCGGCTGGACATTTGTCACCTCTTGTTAGTTATAACTCACTAACATATAAGGGAAGCGCCAACAACTACTATCCCGAGTCTTCAGTCCAGTTACAAAGGTCCCTGCCATGAATGTCAAAACTGTCCCCTCTGGCTATTCTCGCCTGCAAATAGTTTTACACTGGCTGGTCTTTGCGTTGATCGCCCAGCAATACCTCTTCAAGGGTGCGATTTCGGCAGCGTGGGATCGCGTGACTGACGGGATGGAAATCGGCTTCGATCCGCTCGTCTTTACCCATGTCGGGGGCGGTGCCCTCGTCTTGCTCTTTGCGATGTGGCGAATATCTCTGCGCGCCCGGCATGGTGTGCCGGAAGCAATTGAAGCCAACAAGCTACAGGGGGCACTCGCCAAACTCACTCATTTTGGCCTCTATGCGTTGATGATCCTGATGCCGGTGAGCGGATCGGTCGCGTGGTTCGGAGGTGTTGAGGCCGCTGCGCAGGGGCACAACGTGATGAAAATCGTGCTGTTGGCGTTAGTGGCCCTTCATGTCTTAGGTGCATTCTACCACCACTTCGTTCTGCGTGACGGCACCTTGGCGCGGATGCGCGTAGCGAAAGGATGACCTCATGCGTTTAGCCCCGCTCTTCGCTGCACCACCCATCGCGCTTGGTATCGCTGTCGCCGTCTGGTTGATTTCGTCTGCTCCCGGCCCAGATCGGATTGAGAGTGCAGCGCCTGCTCTGCCAGTCCGGGTTATTACGGCCGCGTCAGAAATTATTCGTCCCACGATCAATGTTTGGGGAAACCTGCGTGCGGCCGATACCTGGGTTGCGGTTGCGGAGGTGCAGGGTGAGGTGATCTGGCGTCACCCCGACTTGGAGCCCGGACGCCTGATCCCGGCCGGGACCGAGGTGCTGCGTATTGATCCTGCCGATTACGAGCTTGCTTTGGCTCAGGCCCAGGCAGACCTGTTGGCTTTTAACGCTGAAAGCGCGCAGTTGGCTACTGAAGCGACCAACACTGCCCGGATATTAGAATTGGAGCGCGAGCGGCTCGTTCTTGCCGAAGCTGAACTGGAGCGCATTAGCACGTTGGCCGCTCAGGAGACGATTTCCCAGTCCCGCGCCGATGATGCTGAGCGCGCAACCCTTCTGGCCCGCCGCACTGTTGCCGAATTGGAAAACAGCCTCGCATTGATCCCGCCTCGTGAGGCTCGGATCACAGCACAGATCGCACGTAGCGAAGCTGCAATTGCGCGGGCCTTGAGGGCACTGGAGCACACCGAGATAAGGACGCCTTTCGATCTAAGGGTCACCGAGGTCGCTGCCGAGCGGTTTCAAACCGTCGCACCCGGTCAGGTCGTTGTCCGGGCAAATGGCATCGCTGCCGCTGAGGTCGTCGCGCATCTGCCGATCGATAGCTTTCGTGGCTTGTTTGGCGACACGTCTGATACAATCTCTGTTTCAGAGATGATGTTGAGCGCCATGCCATTCACGCAAGTTGATGTGGTTCTTAGTCCGTTGTCAGACCCATCGCAGATCTGGTCAGCCCACATTAGTCGGGTTGAAGGTGCGCTTGACGCTCGTGCTCGGACCGTGCCGGTCGTGGTGGTCGTTGATGATCCATATGCTGGAGCTAACCCACCAAGCCGCCTGCCGCTGGTTCCAAACATGCAAGTGCTGATTTCCTTTGAAGGCGAGCCTCTCACTGACGCAGTTGTACTTCCTGAAACAGCGCTCCATGGCGGAATGGTACGCGTCTTGGGTCATGGTGGCCTCTTAGAATTGCGTCCGGTCTCAGTTGCCCTTTCTCAGAATGGGCGCATCGTCATCGCCGACGGGATCGAGCCGGGCGACATTGTCGTCATCGACGACATCGCTCCTGCTATTCCTGGAATGGCGCTGACCGCGATCGAGGTTCATCAATGATACGTTGGTTCACGGGCCATCCGACGGCGGGCAATCTTCTATTGCTTCTTTTTCTTGCTGCAGGTTTCTTTGCGGCGCCTGGACTTTTGCGCGAGACCTTCCCTGATTTCCGCGCGGTGGAAGCCGAGATTGTCGTACCCTACAAAGGTGCGACCGCCGAAGATGTGGAAACAGCTATCTGCGCCCCCCTCTGGGACGGCGTGCAAAGTGTCGAGGGGTTAGAAACCTTCACCTGCACCGCACAGGCTGGTCGCGCGCGAGCAGTAGCCACAATGGCGCCTGGCAATGACGCTTTGCGCTTCGTTAACTCTCTGCGGACCGAGGTTTCGGCCATCGACACCTTCCCAGAACGCGCAGATCCGGCTGTTGTCCGCGAACTACATCGCACCGATCCTGTCACATCAGTTGCCATCTCGGGCGATCTCCCCTTAAGCGAATTGGATTTCTACGCAGACGGACTGTCGGACCGCTTGACAGCTCTGCCTGGCGTTGCCCGTGTTACACGCGGAGGCTTGGGCACCCGCACACTTACAATTTCTGTCTCGCGCACAGCGATGGAAGGGCACGGGCTCACACCCGCGGCACTTGCTATGGCTATCGCTGCGCAAAACATTGACCTGCCTATCGGAACGCTTGAGGGAGATGGTGCCGAACTTACTGTGCGCTTCACCGCTGAGCGTGACACCGCTGCTGAGCTGGCCACGATCCCCGTTATGGTGCTACCGAATGGTGCTACTCTGACGCTGAGCGACGTTGCGTTGATCGAGGAGCGCTTCGAGCCGCCACACGATCGCGCCTTCGTCGATGGCGCTCCTGCTATCGTGCTTGACGTGGCGAAAGCGCTCAATGCAGACGCATTGCGCGTGCTGGACGGCGTGGCAACGCTTGTAGCTGAGGAAACGGATCGCCTACCTGCCTCAATCAAGGTTGAGGTCGTTCAGGACGTGACATCCATCATCCGCGATCGATTGGTGATGCTGGTGCAGAACGGGGTGATCGGCCTTGTTCTAGTCGTCATCGTCATGAGTTTGTTTTTTCGCCCTGGTTTTGCGATCTGGGCGGCAATGGGCTTGCCCGTTGCTTTTGCCGGTGCATTCCTCTGGATGGCATTGACTGGTCTCAGTTTGAATATGATGACGTTGGTTGCGCTTCTTATGGCTATCGGCATCGTAATGGACGACTCTATTGTGATTGCGGATTCCATTGCGGTGCATGCCGCTGAAGATCCGACAGTCGAAACTATAACCAAAGGTGTCACAGCTGTAGCCCCTGGCGTTATATCGTCATTCCTAACGACGTTGGCAGTGTTTCTACCTCTGGCTTTTTTGGCGGGTGAATTGGGGGCCGTGCTCGAAGTTCTGCCTGTCGTCTTGTTGGCGGCGCTCGCCGCTTCGCTTATCGAAGCCTTTTTCATATTGCCACATCACCTAAAAGGCGGGATGAAAAATACCACTCCGTCTCGTTTCCGAACTCGCTTTGATGCAGGCTTCGATACCTTGCGTGAACGTGGTGTGGGCCGTCTGGCTGACGCAGCGATCAAGGCGCGCTGGCTGGTTGCAGGCCTCGCGATTGGGGCCCTTATCCTGACTGTGGGCGCTCTAGTCGGGGGGGTGGTCAAGCGGGAGGCTATGCCTGAAATAGATGGCGATGTTCTTGAAGCGCGATTGATGCTGCCTGCCGGTACCCCGCTGGCACGAGCGACAGAAGCCGTTGTGCAGGTTGAGGCTGCTCTAGACCGCGTAAATGAACGCCTTTCCCCCGAACAGCCTGCGGCGCAGACACTCGTGATCCGTCGCATTACCCGACTTGGCCGCAACCTTTCGACAGGCGAAAATGGCGCTCATGTAGCCACTGTTGCAGTGGACCTTCTTGGCGCTGAGACTCGAGCAAATTCATTGGATGAGATTGTCACTCTCTGGCGAGAAGAGATCGGCCCATTGGCTGGGGTATCATCCCTAATCCTAACTGAGCCGGGGATTGGCCCTCAGGGTATCGCCGTTGAACTGCGCCTGAATCACGTTGACCTTGTCGCGCTCGAAGCGGCAGGGCGTAACACTTTGGCTGAACTCGAGACATACGCTGGTGTGCGCAACGCGATCCTAGATCTACGACCCGGCGCAACTGAGTTGCGACTGACCTTATCGCCAGGTGCAGAGGCGCTTGGACTGACTGCCACGGATGTCGCTGGCCAACTTCGTGCCGCTTTTCTTGGTACTCAACTTTCGGAAATTCGGCGCGCTGATCTTGCTTGGGACCTTGAAGTGCGCCTGCCTGATATTGAACGCGTTACCCGCGCCGACTTAAATGACTTCAAAATTGCCCTGCCCGACGGAGTGACTGTGCCACTATCGAGCATCGTTACCATTGACGAGGCACGCGGATGGGGAGGCATCACACGGCGTAATGGTTTGAGGACATTAACCATTGCTGCTGACGTCGACGGTCGCATCGGCAACGCTGACGCTATCACCGCTCAACTGGTCGATGGTTTTCTTCCTGATTTGGTGTCTGCAACCCCAGGCCTTGACTTCGAAGTTGGAGGGCAAGCCGCAAATTCAGCCGAGACCGTCGCCTCGATCCTGCGTGGTTTTTTGATCGGCTTGGTAGGTATCTACATTGTTCTCAGCTTCCAGTTCCGAAGCTATGTTGAGCCGATCATTGTGATGATCACCATCCCACTTGCTTTTCTAGGCGTGATTTGGGGCCATGTCCTTATGGGCTACAATATTTCCATGCCGTCTCTGGTTGGGGCCGCGTCTCTTGCCGGTATTGTTGTGAACAATGCGATTTTATTGGTCGGCGTCATCAATGAACGCCGCGCCGAAGGGCTTTCTGCCGCACTGGCCGCCGGAGAGGCTGTCAGGTCGCGCTTCCGACCGATTTTTGTCTCGGTGTCAACGACCATCATGGGAATGGCACCTTTACTGTTCGAAACTTCGACGCAAGCTCAGACGTTGAAACCACTCGTTATCTCGGTTGTTTTTGGCTTGTTGGCGGCAACGGTTTTGATCTTGCTGGTGTTGCCTGCGTTCTATGCTGCGCTCGAGGATATCCGGCCGCGGAAGCCGTTTGACATCGAGAGGTGAGCGGAGACTTGAAGCCAGTTTGGCATGTGTAAAGCAAAGGGCCACGACCGAATGTGAGCTCAAACTAACAGCGTAACTTACTTTTTAGGGGCAACCACTTAGTGATTTCTTCTTTAGGTGTTCGATTGCAAAGAAATACAAAAACTCAGAAAAAAACGAATGACGAGACACTAGCAGGAATAATCGTCAATCAGTTTGCTAGGTTTTGCGAACTGGTGCAAATCGTGGGTGTTCGAAATGTGAATTTGTGCACCATCGACAGCAACTCCATAGTTGCCGAGTGTTTTGAACGCTCGGCTTAGATTTTCTGGAGTCATGCCTAAAAGAGCTGCCAATCGTTTTTTGTCTACCTGGAGTTGAAATACCTCCGGGTGACCTTGGTACCCATGTTGGCGGATCAAATAATTAGCTAAGCGTTCTACAGAAGTACGAAGTTTTAAGTTTTTTGAAGATTTTACAACGCCTCGATAACATTGGGCGAGCTCCAAAACTATTGCTTGAGCAAATTTGGCATCGTTCTCGAAAACTGTGCGTACATCTAACGACGGGAGTAAAATGATACGCGATTTCTCGAGCGTCCTGGCTGACATTAGGTAAGGACCATCCTTTATGGTTGCAGCCAAAATAAATGTTGAAATTGGGCGAACCGTAGCCATCGTGGTTTCTCGGTTGTTCCACTCGGCAAACAGTTCGACATTCCCTTCAATGATAATATGCAAGAAATCCGCGGGGTCCCCTTCGCGGATGAGTTCAATCAATGGTGGGAAGTTTTGAACGTACGCGCCACGCGTTAGCGCTTCGAAACTTTCGTCTCGCATGTCCGCAAAAAGCGGAAGTTCACGAATCTCTTCAATTTCGGGTCTAGCCATGATGCCCCAAGTTATGACTTGATATTTATCAAGAGTCTAGATTGCGAATTTAACGTGCCCAGTTTGCACTTTCAGAGAGCGTATTTGCGGAAGGCGTCGTTATAACTTGATGTAATTGCTGGGTTTATTTATTTCGTTCAGCATCTAAGTCCTGTTTGATCCACATCAAACAGCTCCTACGCCAACGCGCGCATTCCAGTTGTCGAAATCCAATGCAGGCGGAAAAACTGCCGCAAAACGGAGGGACAAATGGAACTCGAAAACAAGGCAACGAGCTTATGGAGCAACTTCTTCAACGTTAAGATGGTGCAAATCCGTACATTCCATATGACTTGGTTTGCTTTCTTCGCATGTTTTTTTGCTTGGTTTGGCATCGCTCCACTCATGAGTGTCGTCCGTGACGAATTAATGCTGACCAAGGAGCAAATTGGTTGGGCAATTATCGGTTCAGTATCGATGACGATTTTTGCACGACTATTTATCGGCTGGCTGGTTGACCGGATTGGGCCGCGAAAATCTTATACATGGCTGTTGGTCTTGGGTGCGTTGCCTGTAATGGGCATTGGCTTGTCCAGTGACTTCACGTCGTTCTTGATCTTTCGAGTTCTAATCGGCGGGATTGGTGCTTCATTCGTCATTACTCAGTACCATACGTCTGTGATGTTTGCGCCGAACGTTGTTGGCCAGGCCAATGCTACGAGTGCTGGCTGGGGCAACCTGGGCGGCGGCGTTACTCAATTTGTAATGCCACTGTTGTTTTCGGTGTTGGTCGTTGGTTTCGGATTTTCTGAGCAAATTGGCTGGCGACTGGCGATGTTAGTAGTTGGCGCCATCATCATGTTGACCGGGGTAGCTTATTACTTCCTGACGCAAGATGCGCCTGATGGAAATTACGATGACCTTCGTGCGAAAGGCATGATGCTAGAGAAAAAGAAGGTCACAGGAGCATACTGGGCAGCGATGGCTGATCCTCGTGTTTGGGTACTCTTCGTGCTTTATGGTGCTTGCTTCGGCATCGAGCTTACCGTGAATAACGTAGCGGCGCTCTACTTCACAGATTACTTCGATTTGTCTCTCGTTGCTGCCGGTTTTGTTGCTGCATCATTTGGACTTATGAATATCTTCGCTCGTACATTGGGCGGTTTGTTCGGGGATAACTTCGGGTCACTTTGGGGGCTGAAGGGGCGGGCATTTTGGCTATTTATCTGCCTCTTGTTTGAAGGCATTGCACTGATGATCTTCAGCCAGATGCACGTGCTCTTTCTTGCTCTGCCTGCACTGATAGTCTTCTCGCTCTTCACGCAGATGTCCGAAGGTGCAACCTACTCGGTCGTCCCCTTCATCAACAAAAAGGCGCTGGGCGCCGTCGCTGGTGTTGTTGGGGCAGGGGGTAATGCTGGGGCTGTGCTAGCCGGTTTTCTTTTCAAAGGGATGGTGGATTGGAGCGGTGCGTTCCTGATCCTGGGTATTGTGGTAACTTGCTCTTCGGTTCTGGCCTTCTTTGTCCGCTTCTCTACCAAGCAAGAAGACGAAGAACGCGCTGCATTCGCCGCCGCCAATATTGAGACTCTCCGGCGCAAGGCCGAACGGGCGAACGCCGAATTCGAACGAGGCCTCGCTGCGATCGGCCAAAGGCGTTCTGGTACGGCTGCCGAATAGTACTCATCCAAACTCTCGGGTCGCCCTGTGCGGCGGCCCAAACTGAAACACGCCAACAGGGAGGTTCCCATGGCGAATGCTGATACTCACCTTCATAAGTCCGGTCATACGATGATCGACTGGCGCCCCGAAGACCCGCAGTTCTGGAAAGAACGCGGTCACGCGGTGGCAACCCGCAACCTCTGGATTTCGATTCCCAACCTGCTGCTTGCTTTCTCGGTCTGGATGGTTTGGTCGGTGGTTGTGGCGAAGCTTCCGGCAATCGGTTTCGATTATACGACCGGCCAACTGTTCTGGCTGGCAGCACTTCCGGGCTTGTCGGGAGCCACGCTGCGGATTTTCTACAGCTTTATGATCCCGATATTTGGTGGTCGCCTTTGGACAACGCTTAGCTCTGCATCTTTGCTGCTGCCTGCCATCGGCATTGGCTATTCGGTTCAGAACCCCGAAACGCCCTATGTCGTGTTTCTTGCTCTGGCCCTCATGTGCGGTTTTGGCGGCGGTAATTTCGCCTCGTCTATGGCCAATATCGCTTACTTCTATCCTAAGAAAACCAAAGGCAATGCACTGGCACTTAACGCCGGTCTGGGCAATCTCGGCGTGTCGGTCATGCAGTTTGTTGTGCCGATGGTCATTACCGCTGGTGTCTTTGGCGCAATCGGTGGCGAGCCGGTCACACTTGCTAATGGTAGCCAGCTCTGGATCCAGAATGCCGGTTTCATCTGGGTTCCATTCATCGTTGTATCTGCTCTGGCGGCATGGTTCGGTATGAATGACATTGCGGATGCCAAAGCGTCGTTCAGCGAACAGTCGATCATTTTCAAACGCACCCACAACTGGATCATGTGTATCCTCTACACAGGCACTTTCGGCAGCTTTATCGGTTATTCCGCTGGTTTCCCACTTTTGATGAAAACCCAATTTCCCGATGTGAATGTGCTTTCCTATGCCTTCCTCGGCCCGCTTGTCGGCGCATTGAGCCGAGCCGGCACCGGATGGATCTCAGACAAATTTGGTGGTGGCCGTGTGACCTTCTGGACATTCCTTGGCATGATCATTTCAGTCTGGGGTGTGCTTCAGTTTCTTCCGTCTGAAGCAAACGCTGCCGGTAACTTCTGGGGCTTCTTTGCCTGCTTCATGGCGCTATTCTTCCTCACTGGTGTAGGCAACGCGTCCACATTCCAGATGATCCCGACGATCATGGCACATCAGGTGCCTATCCACGAGCCGCACCTCAAAGGCGACAATCTGCGCAAACAGATCGAACGTGAAAGTGCCGCAATCATCGCTTTCACTTCGGCAATTGCGGCATACGGTGCGTTCTTCATTCCCAAAGCCTACGGCACCTCGATCAGCATGACTGGTGCACCTAACGGCGCACTCTGGGCCTTCCTCTACTTCTACGTGATCTGTGTTGTGATCACCTGGATCTTCTATAGCCGCAAGAACGCTCCGGTTTCTTGTTAAGCCAATGAACTCCTCCCGCGCCAGCCGTCTGGTTGGCGCGCCCCCCGCCTCAAGGAGAAATAACATGAGCCATCTGCTCGACCGCTTGAACTTTCTTCAGTCCAAAGAACTGGAACAGTTTTCGAACGGCCACGGACTGGTCACGCGCGAAAACCGTGACTGGGAAGACACTTACAGGAACCGCTGGCGCCACGATAAAATTGTTCGCTCTACGCATGGCGTAAACTGCACGGGCTCGTGTTCTTGGAAGATCTACGTGAAGTCGGGGATCGTGACCTGGGAAACCCAGCAGACTGACTATCCGCGTACACGTCCTGACCTTCCGAACCACGAACCGCGCGGCTGTGCCCGTGGTGCGTCATATAGCTGGTATCTCTATTCAGCTAACCGGGTTAAAAATCCACTGGTCCGTGGTCGCCTAATGAAGGTCTGGCGCAAAATGCGCGAGACAAAATCGCCGATTGAGGCATGGACCGCGATCCAAAATGACCCGATCCTTCGTCAAAGTTATGTCGAAAACCGCGGAAAGGGCGGTTTTGTGCGGGCTTCATGGGATGAATCCACAGAGATCGTTGCAGCCGCTAATGCCTATACAGCTAAAACTTACGGCCCCGACCGAGTGTTTGGTTTTTCGCCAATCCCGGCGATGTCTATGGTGTCTTACGCTGCGGGCTCTCGTTACCTGAGCCTTCTAGGTGGCGTATGTATGTCGTTCTATGATTGGTACTGTGACCTTCCTCCTGCATCTCCGATGACATGGGGTGAACAAACTGATGTTCCGGAATCTGCCGACTGGTATAATTCGGGATACCTTCTGCTTTGGGGGTCAAACGTTCCGCAAACACGTACACCAGACGCGCACTTCTATACTGAGGTCCGCTATAAGGGTACGAAGTCCGCTGTAATATGCCCTGACTATTCTGAGGCCGCTAAATTCGGTGATGTTTGGCTTAACGCTAAACAGGGGACCGACGCAGCGCTCGCCATGGCATTCGGCCATGTGATCCTCCGTGAATTCCACCTCGACCGTCAGGCGGATTATTTCGAGGAATACACCCGGAAATACTCCGATTTTCCGATGCTAGTGAAGTTGGAAGAAAAGAATGGAAAATGGGTTCCTGGTCGTTTCCTGCGCGCCGATGATCTAGATGGAAAACTGGGCGAAAATAATAATCCAGAATGGAAAACCGTAGCGATTGATGAGAAATCTGACAGGCTTGTCGCTCCGAATGGATCGATCGGCTATCGCTGGGGGGAAGACGGTGAGTGGAACCTTGAAGAAAAGGCCGCCGAGACTGACACACACCTCAAGATGTCTCTGGTCCTTGAGGAAGATCACGACAGTGTTGTTGGCGTTGATTTTCCATACTTTGGAGGCGATGCGACTGCTCAATTTAAAACTGATGCAGATCATCCCGACGTTCTGACACGTAATATTCCAGTCAAGACAATCAGAACCTCTCAAGGAGAAGTCAAGGTCGCAACCGTGTTCGACTTGTTCTGTGCCAACTATGGACTGGATCGCGGTTTGGGGGGCGACTGGGTCACTTCAGATTATACTGATGATATGCCTGGGACACCTGCTTGGGCAGAAAAAATCACCGGTGTTTCGGCAGACAAAATTATCCATGTCGCGCGTGAATTCGCACAAAATGCCGAGGATACCCAGGGCAAGTCGATGATCATCATCGGCGCTGCGATGAACCACTGGTACCACATGGACATGAACTACCGTGGTGTCATTAATATGCTAGTGATGTGCGGTTGCGTGGGGCAGTCTGGCGGGGGTTGGGCGCACTATGTAGGTCAAGAAAAGCTCCGACCGCAAACTGGCTGGCAGCCATTGGCGTTCGCTCTCGACTGGTCACGTCCGCCGCGTCATATGAATTCTACCTCCGCGTGGTATGCCCACACAGACCAGTGGCGTTATGAAACGCTGCGAGCTGATGAAATTTTGTCACCGACTGCGCCAGAAGGTGATTGGGATGTGTCGATGATCGACTACAACATCCGTGCTGAACGGATGGGGTGGCTTCCTTCGGCTCCTCAATTGAAAACCAACCCACTTGAAGTCTCCAAAGCTGCCAAAGCCGCTGGCAAAGACATTCCCACTTATGTTGCCGAACAGCTTAAGTCCGGCGAATTGGAAATGTCATGCGAAGATCCCGACGCGCCAGAAAACTGGCCGCGTAACCTGTTTGTCTGGCGGTCGAACCTACTCGGTTCGTCGGGTAAAGGGCACGAGTATTTCCTCAAACACCTGCTGGGCACCGACAACGGCGTTATGGGCAAGGATCTGGGCGAAGAGAGTCGTCAGCTTCCGAAAGAAGCAAAATGGCATGACGAGAGCCCGAAGGGTAAACTTGACCTGCTGGTGACCATTGATTTCCGTATGTCCACCACTTGTGTCTATTCCGACATCGTACTGCCGACCGCGTCTTGGTACGAAAAGGACGACATGAATACCTCGGACATGCACCCGTTCATCCACCCGCTTCAGGCGGCGGTTGATCCAGCTTACGAGAGCAAAAGCGACTGGGAAATCTTTAAATCCATCGCCAAGAAGTTCTCAGAAGTTGCTCCGGAAATTCTGGGAACTGAGATCGACATCGTCGCACTTCCAATCCTCCACGACACTCCTGCTGAGATTGCGCAGGATCAGGTGAAAGATTGGAAGAAAAGCGAATGTGATCTGATCCCTGGTAAAACCGCACCAAACTATATCGCGGTCGAACGGGATTATGCCGCGCTCTATGACCGGTTCACGGCGCTTGGCCCGCTACTAGATAAACTCGGCAACGGCGGAAAAGGCATCGGTTGGGACACTCAGGACGAGGTCGACGCGCTGGGTGCACTGAACGGTATCCGTCACGAGGGTCATGCCGAAGGTCGTCCGATCATTGAAACCGCGATCGACGCGGCCGAGGTGATCCTGATGCTCGCCCCCGAAACCAATGGTGAAGTTGCCGTCAAAGCATGGGAAGCCCTGTCCAAGGCTACAGGGCGCGAACATGCTCACCTTGCCGAAGGCGAACATCACAACAAAATCCGGTTCCGCGATATCGCGGCCCAACCGCGCAAGATCATCTCGTCTCCGACTTGGTCGGGTATTGAGAGCGAAAAGGTCAGCTACAACGCGGGTTACACCAACGTGCACGAACTGATCCCGTGGCGCACGCTGACTGGCCGTCAGCAGCTCTATCAGGACCACCTGTGGATGCGGGCATTCGGCGAAGGGTTCATGTCTTACCGCCCTCCGGTCGACCTGAAAACGATCACCAAGGACGTGCAGGATGACGGCGATAACCTCGTTCTGAACTTTATTACCCCGCACCAGAAATGGGGCATCCACTCGACTTATTCTGATAACCTGCTGATGCTCACGCTGAACCGTGGCGGGCCGGTGATCTGGATTTCCGAGAATGACGCCAAATCGGCGGGGATAGTCGATAACGACTGGGTCGAACTCTATAACTCCAACGGCGCCCTGACGGCGCGGGCGGTTGTGTCCCAGCGGATCAAGGACGGCACCACGTTCATGTATCACGCTCAGGAAAAGATCGTGAACACGCCCGGTTCGGAAAAGACCGGCCATCGCGGCGGGATCCACAACTCTGTCACCAGAACCGTGCTGAAACCAACCCACATGATCGGCGGTTATGCGCAGCAATCTTACGGCTTCAACTACTACGGAACCGTCGGGGCCAACCGTGACGAATTCGTCGTCGTGCGGAAAATGAAAAAGATCGACTGGCTCGATCAGGAAGCGACCGAGAAGGAGGCAAACCAATGAAGGTGCGCGCACAAATCGGCATGGTGCTGAACCTTGATAAATGTATCGGGTGCCACACCTGTTCCGTCACGTGTAAGAACGTCTGGACGAGCCGCGACGGCGTTGAATACGCTTGGTTCAACAACGTCGAAACCAAACCAGGCACCGGCTATCCGACCGACTGGGAAAACCAGAAACGTTGGAACGGCGGCTGGGAGCGGACCCGCTCGGGCAAACTCCAACCGAAACAGGGGGCCAAGTGGCGTATTCTGGCGAATATTTTCGCCAACCCCGATCTGCCGGAAATCGACGATTACTATGAACCGTTTGACTTCGACCACGATCACCTGAAATCCGCGCCGGAGATGAAGGCGTTTCCGACCGCGCGTCCGTACTCGAAGATAACCGGCGAACGGATCGAAAAAATTGAGAAAGGCCCGAACTGGGAAGAAATCCTTGGCGGTGAATTTGCCAAGCGGTCGCAGGATTATAACTTCGACGGCATCCAGAAGGACATCTACGGGGAATACGAGAATACATTCATGATGTATCTCCCCCGTTTGTGCGAACACTGCCTCAATCCGGCCTGTGCTGCATCGTGCCCCTCTGGTGCGATCTACAAACGCGAAGAAGACGGGATTGTCCTCATCGATCAGGAAAAATGCCGTGGCTGGCGGATGTGCGTATCGGGCTGCCCGTATAAAAAGGTCTATTACAACTGGTCGACCGGTAAGTCCGAGAAATGCACGCTCTGCTATCCGCGGATCGAATCCGGCAACCCGACAGTATGTTCGGAAACCTGTGTGGGCCGTATCCGCTATCTGGGCGTCATGCTCTATGATGCGGACAAGATTAGCGAGGCAGCCGCCGCCGATCAAGCGACCGATCTCTATGATGCACAGTTGGGTGTGTTCCTTGACCCGAACGATCCCGAAGTGATCGCCGCTGCAAAACGCGATGGTGTGCCGCAGGACTGGATCAAATCTGCTCAGGAAAGCCCGATCTGGAAAATGGCGATGGAGTGGAAGGTCGCTTTCCCGCTGCACCCCGAATACCGGACGCTGCCGATGGTGTGGTATATCCCGCCGCTCAGCCCGATCCAGAACGCCGCTGAGGCGGGTGCGATTGCGTCGAACAACGGTATGCCGGATGTCCGCAATCTGCGTATCCCGTTGCGCTATCTGGCCAACATGCTGACCGCAGGGGACGAGGCGCCGGTCGTTACAGCTCTGGAACGGATGCTGGCGATGCGGTCCTACATGCGGATCAAATCGGTTGAGGGTGTGATTGACGAAGGTATTGCCCAGCGCGTTGGCCTTACTAGACGGACTATAGAGGACATGTATAAAATCATGGCCCTCGCCGACTACGAGGACCGGTTTGTCATCCCGACAACCCACCGCGAACAGGTCGAAGAGGCCTATGACCTCAAAACCGGCTGCGGCTTTACCGACACCAACGGCTGTTCGACGGGCATCTCCAAAGGCTCGCTTTTTGGCGGCTCCAAACGACCGCTGAAAATGCCACAGGAGGTGCTATGATGGAACTCCGTGATCGCACTCTAAAAGCGTTGTCTCTTCTTCTGAGTTACCCGACACGCGAACTGCAATCGGCCATGCCGGAAATCGGGGGTGTTCTCGCCTCCGAAACCCGCCTGACCGCTGCGGCCCGTCGTGATCTGCGTCCGCTGGTCGAGGAACTCTCCACGCGGGACATCTACGACATCGAAGAGCAATATGTGATGCTCTTTGACCGGTCGCGCACGCTGTCGCTCAACCTCTTTGAACACGTTCATGGCGAAAGCCGCGACCGTGGTGGCGCGATGGTGTCACTAATCGAAACTTATCGCGATGCCGGTTTTGAACCAGACACATCAGAACTCCCAGATCACCTTCCTGTTTTGCTCGAATTCCTGGCCACTCGTTTCCCTTCGGAGGCTCAGGAAATACTGGCGGACGCGGCGCATATTTTCGAGGCCCTTAGCGCCCGGCTTGTCCGGCGCGAGAGCCCCTATAGCGCCGTGTTCGCCGCTCTTTTACAGCTCGCAGGTGTCGCCGCGGATCAAGAGGCGGTGGCCGAAATGCTCGACCAGCCCGACGATGATCCGAACGATCTGGAGGCGCTGGATAAGGTCTGGGAAGAGTCCGAAGTTCGTTTCGGTCCTGATCCAAACGCCGGTTGCCCGCAAGTGCGTGACATGCTCGCACGGATGGATGAACCCGTAAACTCCGCGCCCAATGTCGCGGCTGAGTAACGGAGGCTCAGATGCATAATTTCCTTTTCGGTATATACCCTTACATCTCGCTTTCGGTTCTGCTTGTAGGGTCAATTGCGCGCTACGAACGTGACCCGTTCACATGGAAAACCTCGTCTTCGCAATTGCTGCGGCGCAAACAACTGGTGATCGGGTCCATCCTGTTCCACTTGGGCGTTTTGGTAATTTTTGCTGGTCACCTTGTTGGTCTGTTAACTCCGATCCAGATATTTGATGCGCTGGGCGTAAGCCATGGGGCGAAACAGACCCTAGCCGTCGTGGCAGGTGGCATCGCTGGTGTGTCGGCCCTGTTCGGCGGGGGGATGCTGTTCCATCGCCGCTGGACCGATCCGCGCATCCGCAAAACGTCTAGCTTTGCCGATATTGCGATCCTTGCAATGCTTCTGGCGCAACTCGTGCTGGGCTTAGGGACGATCTTTGTATCGCTCCAGCACCTCGATGGGCATGAAATGACCAAATTCATGGCTTGGGCGCAGGGTATCTTTACCTTCCAAGCAGGTGCAGCAGATCATATCGCCGATGTGGCGCTTGTGTTCAAACTTCACCTGTTCCTTGGTCTGACGATCCTCTTGGTGTTCCCGTTTACGCGGCTTGTTCACATGCTGTCGGTTCCGGTGCGCTACTTTGTTCGTCCGGGATATCAGATCGTGCGCTCGCGCCGGTCGGCACCTCGTACGCCAGCGGAGTAGGTGGGATGGGAACTGCACTTTTTCCCGATCTGATAGTCAATGGTGAAACTGTCCCGCACGCGGTTGTTGCCGCCGAGGTCCAGAACCATGATGCCCCCGCCGGAAAACCGGGCATCGCATGGCGCAAGGCCGCCCGGGCGGTAGCCATCCGCACCTTGCTGCTGCAAGAGGCACGAGCGCGCGGGCTAATCGCCGAACCTTTAGAGGTCGCGCCGGACAAGTTCGAAACCGAAGAGGAGGCCCTGATACGGGGCCTTCTCGATACGGAAGTTGAGGTCGCGCCGATTTCAGAGGCTGCGATCCGTGCCGAATTTGACCGTGATCCGGATCGGTTCCGCGCACCGCCGCTGTGGGAGGTCTCCCATATCCTCATTGCGTGCGATCCGGCAGACAAAACCGCCGTGGGAAAGGCCAAACTCCACGCAGAGGACCTGACCGCCAAAGTGCTAAAGTCACCCGAGAGCTTTGCGCGTCTGGCCGAGGAAAACAGCGATTGCGGATCGCGGAGCAACGGTGGTGCCCTCGGCCAAATGGGGCAGGGCGACACGGTTCCCGAATTCGAAGCGGTCTTGCGTCACCTGCGCGAAGGCGAGACGACCAAGGCGCCGGTCCAGAGCCGGTTCGGTTGGCATATCATCCGCATGGATGCCGTCGCTGCGGGTAAAGTTCTACCTTTTGAGACCGTTCGTCAAAAGATCACCGATGCAATAGAAAAAGCAGCTTGGTCCTCTCAGGCCCGTGCCTTAGTTCAAGTTCTAGCTCAAAAAGCGACAATCAGCGGAGCTGACCTTAGTTCGACGATCGACGCGAGCTAGATCATGTCCTCTTTCAATATGAATACTCAGTATGATGGTGTTCGATTTCAAGTTGGTTTGGTTCGGTTGATAAACCTGCGTGGTCTCTACACAATGGTGAGCGGCCTTGCTTTTCATAGTTTGAGCCATAATCGCATCCATGGCTACAAACCGAATAAGATTGCTGAAGGGGGGCGATATGCTTTCTGAGCTTCTAAAAAGAAATGTGGCATGGTCGACGCTTCGCAATTCAAATGAACCGAACTATTTTTCACGCCTGGCAACTCAGCAGGCGCCAGAATTCTTTTGGATTGGATGTTCTGACAGTCGTGTTCCTGCCAATGTGGTTGCGGGATTAGATCCTGGTGAAGTTTTCGTACATCGAAATGTAGCCAATGTGGTCCACAGTTCAGACATGAACCTTTTGACTGCTTTGGAATTCGCAGTTGAAGCACTAGAAATCCGCGAAATTATCGTTTGCGGCCATTATGGATGTGGCGGAGTGCGTGCGGCGACAGAAGATCTTCCACATGGATTGGTAGATCACTGGCTGGAGCCCATTCGACGCTTGTCTCGTTCTTATGCTGTGGATCTCGCACATGCTCCAGACAAGGAAACCTACAGAGATCGTTTGGCGGAATTAAATGTGATTGAGGGTGTACGGCGTGTGTCTGAAACACCAATTTTACAACGTGCTTGGAAGCACGGAACAGAAATACGCGTACATGGCCTAATCTATAGCCTTAGGGATGGATTGCTACGAGATCTAAATTGCACAATCGACGAATCGCATTCCAGATTAGAGGCCGCGGAATGAATGTTGTTGAACGGCGTGACCTATCGGGATGTGGGTGTGAAGCGCATGACATGAAACGGGGCCTGATTTCTATTGATCACGCGTTGCATCTCATTTCTGAAGCCGCTTTTCCTTCTTTCGGAAATGATGTGGTTCCGTTGGATATGTCTGTTGGGAGGGTCTTGTCGCGGCCTGAGTTTGCCCTCACGTCTAATCCCCCTTTTGATAATTCTGCCATGGATGGATACGCCATTGATACTTCCAGTTTGGTTGGGGAAGGACCGTGGTGTTTAGAGGTTAAAGGTCGAGTTTCTGCGGGGCAATCTCTGGGTTGCGACCAAGGCGGTGCCGTTCGCGTCTTCACAGGCGCACCTATGCCCAGCTGGGCAAACGCGGTCATCATGCAAGAAAACGTTGAGCGACTTGGGGACACCATCTGCTTTTCGGCTCGACCATTGCCTGGATTAAACGTTCGGCGCCGAGGCGAAGACATTCGGAAGGGAGATTTAATTCTCTCCGAAGGACTGAGGATTAGTCCTAAAGATGTTGCAGCACTAGCTGCTGCAGGGATTGGTGAAGTTGTTGTCAAAAAGCCCATTCGTGTGGCGCTTCTGGTTACAGGAGATGAGGTTCAATCGGCAAACCACGTGTCCAGCGACGCGCATATTTGTGACGTAAATTCTCCGATGCTTCGTGCCGTTATATCGCGCCCATCCGCGCACATAACCCACGTGACATTTGCAGAGGATGATAGACAAGCCCTTGCGGCCCAAATCGCTCGTCTTTCGAAACTAGTGGATCTAATCGTTACCACGGGCGGATTATCTGTTGGTGAAGCTGATTTTGTAAAGCCGGCGCTTCTCGATGCCGGAGGACTGATCTACTTCAGTGGAGTTGCTATCAAACCTGGAAAACCAGTTTCATTTGGCCGCGTCGGCGATGCTCTTTGGCTTGGGTTGCCAGGAAACCCAGTGGCGGCCCTCGTAACCTGGACGATTTTTGGCGAGAAACTGTTCGCAAGCCTTGCCGGTTCGCATCGAGGAACCAAGCTGCGAAATGTTGTTTTGCTTGATCCAGTGCAAAATCGTGGAGGACGATGTGAATTACGTCTCGCCCGATTGGGTGACTTTGACGAAACAGGACGTGAAGTTGTGACTTGTCCTGCGGCTACGCACTCGGCCCGCGTTGCAGGTTTGATCGATGCAGATGGGCTGATTTTAATTCCAGCAGAAACGGATTCCATTCCCCGAGGGGGGCTTGTCGAATTTCTTCCTTTCGCTGTGAACAACTAAGAGGAACTTCAATGCATCTTGCTTATACAATGGCTCCCGGACGAGGTGATACTGACTTCATCCTCGAGCAAGTTTCTAGTGCACTCATCGGACGCGGTTTGCGACTTTGTGGAACAGTACAGATCAACACTGAACGAAAAACAGATGGTCCGTGTGACATGGATGTGAAAGTCCTACCAACTGGTCCTATTGTTAGGATTTCTCAAACGTTAGGCCCTGGATCACGAGGATGCCGTTTGAACCCTGAAGCACTAGAAGAAGCCGTGGGCAAAGTTCAGGCTCGCTTGGCAAGAGGCGCTGATCTTCTGATCATCAATAAATTCGGGAAACATGAAGCTGAGGGGAGGGGCTTTCGAGAAGTTATAGCAACGGCAATAGACCTCAACATACCGGTAGTTGTTGGCATTAACGGTCTCAATCGTGATGCATTTCTCGAGTTTTCAGGTGGTTTAGCGGAAGAAATCGCGCCCAAAACAGAAGAGATTCTTAGTTGGATTGAGGGGGCTTCGGTCGCCGTATCTGTAGGCTGAGATTACGGTAGATGACACTCAAACCTTGTGGGTTTCCTTGCTGATCACCGGCAAGGGTGACTTCGTGTAGAATGCTTTTTGTAAGCAGTATTCGGTGGATTTTGCGTAACCGCTGCACTTCGCGTGCGAGCATAGTTTTTCTTCAGATTTCTCAGTTTTCACCTGAGCTAAAATGGCTTTCGTTGCAAATCCGCCGCCATTTAACTCCCCTTACAAAAAACGTTTGTAAGCGTGAAATAAGCTGCGTCGGTCCTGCTTTGTTTGCTGGTCAAAACATTTTATTTTGTTTATGTTTTGGCATCACATTTCAGAGGCTGACATGTCCAACACTGCTTCCCCACAACTCCGCCATTATCCAGTAACGCTCTTTGCTATCGGCATGGGGATGCTTGGCCTAACCTTGGCTATTCACGCTGCCGAACTTACCTACCGGACCGAGGCGTACTATTCGGCCTATGCGCTTTGGGTGAGCGTCGCCTTACTGGCGGCCGTCACCCTTGGGTATCTGGCGAAAATCATCCGTCATCCTGATGCGGTAAAAGCCGAGTGGAACCACCCCGTTCGAATCGCTTTTTTCCCAGCGATTTCAATTTCTCTTCTCCTTTTGTCCGCAGCACTGCTCACGGACCACAAGGCCATTGCTGGACCTCTGTGGTGGATCGGAATGGCATTGCAGGGTGTGCTGGCTCTCTCAGTGATTTCGGCGTGGATCGGGCATCGTAGTTTCGCGCCAGTCCACGTCAGCCCCGCATGGTTCATTCCTGCCGTTGGCAACGTAATTGTTCCGCTCGCTGGTGTGCCATTGGGGCACGCAGAACTTTCGTGGCTGTTCTTTTCCGCCGGTGTGATGTTCTGGATCGTATTACTGACGCTGGTGATCAATAGGCTCATGTTCCACGACCCACTGCCAGGTCGCCTTGTGCCAACCCTCGTCATCCTCATTGCGCCGCCATCGGTTGCGTTTATCGCGTGGACGCGGCTGTCTGGCGGCGTCGATTCTTTTGGCCATATTCTGTTGAGCTTGGCTTACGTGTTTGCGCTGATCGTTTTGACCCAAGCGCCGAAATTTATGCGTTTGCCGTTCGCATTGTCGTGGTGGGCTCTCTCGTTCCCGATCGCAGCGCTGTCGACCGCATCGTTCCTCTATGGCCAAGAGCTGCAATCACAGAGCCACATCGTGATCGGCACAGTGCTCCTAGTGCTTTTGCTAACTATCGTCGGGGGATTACTCATGCGCACCGCAATCGCCGTGCGACGTGGTGAAATTTGTCAGCCTGAGTGATGGCGATCCCACGAGGACTCGAACCCCGAACCTGCTGATTAGAAGTCAGCTGCTCTATCCAGTTGAGCTATGGGACCGCTGGATGCTCTTTAACTTTGGCGCGCCATGACGTGCAAGCGAAACTCTAAGGCCGTTTCGGCTTTGGTGACGCAACGGTTAACTGATCTGTCGCAGGCAGCCCTTGTCAATCTTGGGGAAGGTTGGCATTAAAACCGTGTTCTCAGGGCGGGGTGAAATTCCCCACCGGCGGTTAAAGCCCGCGAGCGCCCATCAAAGGTGGGGTCAGCAGATCCGGTGAAATTCCGGGGCCGACGGTTAAAGTCCGGATGAAAGAGAACGTTCGGGGCAGCGCAGCAATGCGTCTGTGTTCGGGCGGCTGCGCCTTGGGACCATTTTGATAAGACAAAGGAATGGTTCCATGACTGACAAACTAAACATTGCCTTCATTAAGGCCCGCTGGCATGCGGAAATCGTCGATCAAGCATTGGTCGGCTTTGAAAAAGGTATGGCTGACGCTGGCCGTGCTGTAGATATCAAATCCTTCGATGTCCCAGGGGCATTCGAAATGCCGCTTCTGGCGAAAAAGCTGGGCGCGTCTGGAAAATACGACGCAATCGTCTGCGCTGCGCTGGTTGTTGACGGTGGCATTTACCGTCACGATTTCGTCGCTTCGGCTGTCGTCGATGGCCTGATGCAAGCGCAGATGGAAACAGGTGTGCCGACGTATTCGGTGTCCCTGACACCACATCACTTCCAGCCGACTGAGGAACACATCGGGTTCTATCATGCACACTTCGTCAAGAAGGGCGAAGAGGCTGCATCGGCTGTACGAATGATCGCTGATCTCAATATCTGATTTTTGAAGAGGGGCCGCCAAAGTGCGGCCCGTTCTACTTTGCTTGGCAAAGACCTTAACCGATTGAGACGGTTGTTTTTCGAAGCCGTAAAGTCTCGTTCGGTCCCATTCTCATCTCATCGCCAACATTTCACAACGCGGCAGTTCCTGCTGCGTCTTCTCCTTTGTTCATGTGGCACGAAACTTGCGACTAATCCCCGCCTGATACCTTCGCATTTTGGCTCTGCGTAGACGGGCCCTATTGGGCACCTGTCGATACGAAAGAGATGCAGTGGTTTGGCATGGAGAAGTAAAGTTTTTGCCCCTTCGACCGTTATCGACACGTGGGCCAAGTAAAATCAGTCCGTTTTGGGCGTGTTGAGGAGAAGAAGTGTACATGTCTGACGTCGAGATTTCTTTGTCAGGAGAACTGTTTCACTCGGATGCGGCTGAACTGCTCGAGTGTCTTAAGGATGCCTTGGACGAAGGTGGATGCATCGTTGATGTGGCTGAGCTGGAAAAGATCGAATTCGGTCCGCTTCAGGTTCTTGTCGCAACAGCTGCAGCGGCACGCGCGCGTCGGATCGGTTTTGAGGTTCGTATGTCACCTGAAAACACCACGGTTCTCAATGCTTTGGCGGCCCATGCGCTCAGCGCTGAAATGATTGCCGGCTCAATGACTGGCGCACAAGAATAACTCGGATATCGATATGACTAAAACTGTACTGACCGTTGATGATAGCCCGTCGATCCGCCGGATGATTGCCCTGACGCTCCGCGAAGCGGGTTATAACGTTCTCGAGGCGTCCGACGGCCAAGACGGTTTGGAAAAAGCAACCAGCTCGCGCGTTGATGCCATCATTACCGATCAGAACATGCCGCGCATGGATGGGATTTCCATGATTAAGGCGTTGCGCCAGCACCCTAACGGTCGCGGCGTGCCGATCGTAGTTCTGTCGACAGATTCCGCCGACACGCTGAAATCTCAAGCTCGCGAAGCGGGCGCATTGGGTTGGATGGTTAAGCCCTTCACCCAAGACAAACTCCTCGCTGTTGTGAAAAAGGTATTGGGCTGATGTCTGATGATCTGATTGCAGTCTTTCAGGAAGAGCTCGTAGAGCTGCTCGAGAGTCTCGAAAGGGGCTTGGTCGATCTTCAGGAGAGCCCTGAAGATGCGGGGCTGATCAATCAGGTCTTCCGTGATCTTCATACCGTTAAGGGAAGCGGCGCGATGTTCGGGTTCACCGATCTTGCGGCGTTTATCCATGACTTTGAAACCGCCTTTGAAAAGGTCCGCGCTGGTGCAGTTCCTGTAACGCCCGAGTTAGTGCGCCTCGGCCTTGCGGCACGTGACCAAATTCCGGGACTGGTCAATGGCGACGCTGATCCAGACGGTGATCGTGTCGCTATTTTGAATGCCTTGCGCGATCTGACATCGGGTGGAGGAGTTGCGGCAGCCGATATCGACGATGAAATCGAGGCCGAAGCGGTCACATCAAACGCGCCCGCGACCCTTCGGTTCAAACTGTCCGAGGATGCCCTCGCGCTGGGCGCACGCCCCGATATTCTGCTGTCGGAGTTGAAAGACCTCGGCGCGACCCAAATCGTTGCCGACCTTTCTGACATTCCAGCATTGGACGATCTGAATGCGGATCAGTGCTATGTCGCGTGGCAGATGCAATTGCCTGCTGGCGTCGCAGAGGGTGATGTCGAAGACGTATTCATGTTCGCGGACGCTGACTGGACGCTGACCGCTACCGAGGTCAACGAGGTTGTCGAGCGTGACGAGATTGATGATCTCCTGTCCGAGGCACCCGCCCTCGACACCCCAGCCCCACAACAGCAAGCGCCCTCTGACAAAGCGCCTGCCGCAACCGAACCTGCCGCCTCTATTCGTGTGCCTGCTGCGCGTCTTGACGCGCTTATGGACTCTGTTGGGGAACTGGTGACCGTTGAGGCGCGTTTGACGGAACTGGCGCGTCACAGCCGTGATCCCGCTCTGCTTTCGACCGCAGAAGAAGTCACCCGCCTTGCTGCACGTCTGCGGGATGCGACGATGACCATGCGCATGGTCCCGATGCGGACTTTGGTGTCGCGCTTCCGCCGTTTGATCCTTGGTCTTTCGTCTGATCTGGGCAAACCCGTGGAATTTGTGGTCGATGGTGAGGATACCGAACTCGACAAAACGGTGATCGAAAAGCTCGCTGATCCGTTGGTGCATATCCTGCGCAATGCCATCGACCACGGTATGGAAGATCCCGCAGCCAGAGCGCAGACGGACAAAGATCATGTTGGGCGGATTGAACTGTCCGCAACTCATGTTGGTGGCGAGGTTCACATCGTTGTTCGCGATGATGGGCGTGGCATGAGCGCCGACAAAATTCGCGCAAAGGCGATCGAGCGCGGCTTGATCACCTCTGAAGCCCAACTGACAGCAGGTCAGGTGTTCGCGCTGGTTCTTGAACCTGGGTTCTCGACCGCCGAAACGATCACAGAACTGTCTGGCCGTGGTGTCGGCATGGATGTTGTCCGCCGCACCATCGAAGGGCTGCGTGGTGTCATCGAAATCGACAGTAAACTGGGTCAAGGAACGACAGTTACTCTGCGCCTCCCACTGACCCTCGCGATCATTGATGGTTTGCTGATTGAGATTGCGGACGAGCGCTACACACTGCCGATGTCGTCAGTAAAAGAGATTTTCGAACTGCCGTTGGACAAACGCATTGCATCTCGCAACGGCGACTACCTCGATATCCGCGGTCAGTTCGTGCCCTTCGTTCGGTTGCGTCATCTGTTTGACTGCGAAGGTGAGCCGCCGACCGAACAGAACGTTGTGGTGGTGGAGTCTGGCGATGCCCGCATGGGGATCGTTGTCGATCGGATTATCGGCACGAACCAAACGGTGATCAAACAGGTCTCTAAACTCCAGCAGGGTGCCCGCGCGATTTCTGGCGCGACCATTCTGGGGGATGGCACTGTTTCTCTGATCGTAGATGTTGCGCAGCTTCTCGCGATGTCGGGGCCATTGATCGAACCTAAGAAAGAGGTGGCCGCATGACACTCGCCGCGTCTCATAAAATCGTAATCACCTTTTCGATCGGCCCTCAACGCCTCGCTATTCCAGCGACCGATCTGCGCGAGATCATCGACCCGCTTCCAACGACCCGCGTTCCAGGTGCAGGTGATTTTGCGCCTTGGGTGGTTAACGTCCGTGGGGCAGTTTTGCCACTGGGCGACCTGCGTTTGCCGTTGGGGATCAACGACCCCAATCCAGCCGAACGCCCCGAGGACGCTCGTCGTTTCCTCGTCCTAGAAGCCGTCATCGGCGGCGAACCAACAACGGTCGCCGTGATGGCTGACATCGTCCACGAAGTCGCGACCATCCCGTCGAAATCCATCGAACCACTACCCGCCACGTCTATGTGGCCCTCTGAATTTGTCGAAGGCCTGTTCAAGGGCCCAGAGGGCGAATTCGTCCTCATCCCCGACCTATCCGCAATCTTTACAGCAATGGCGCAGCGCGCCGCTGTTGCCTAACTTGGGAACTGTGACATGCGTCTGAGCATCAAAGTTAAACTCGCCGCCACCTTTTTGTTCGTGTTTATCCTCTCGTCGATTTCGATGGGGATCGCCCTTAGGGACCTCGATAAGGTCAACCAAAACTACGACGCGGTTGTCGCTGACGAAGTTCCGGTTTTGTTGCTGATCGAAGATCTGACCCGCATTAAATTGATGGTCCGTACCACTGTTGCGGAAATTCTCATCGGTCTTCCTGATGCGCCAGCGAACCACATTCCGAACCTTCGCGCGCACTTGAATGAGCTGAATGAGGAAGCCAAGCAATATGTGGCTGAAATTCGTGCTGTCGCTACGCCGGACATGATCACGATCTTAGATAATTTCGAACAGGCCGATGCTGAAGCGCTGGCGACCGCTCAGCGTGTCATAGCATATGAACTTTCGGGTCAGGGTGATCCAGCGAACACCATGTTCCACGGCGCTTTGCGCGACGAAACAGAAAATCTGCAGAACATGCTCGAGCAACTGCATGAACTCGTTCACGGCCGCCTCGAAGCCAGCGTCGCTGCAGACCAAGCGAGCTTTGTTGCCGGTCGTCGCAATCTGATTATCATCGTTGCCGCAACGATGCTGGTGGGTGCTATTTCCGCGCTCTTCATCGTTCTGAGTATCTCGCGTCGCCTTGGTGTGGCTTCGGCAATGGCTCGTAGCGTTGCCAAAGGTGATCTTCGCAACACAATTGACGTCCAGGGCCGTGACGAGATCGGTGATCTGCAGACCGCAATCAACGACATGGTTGTAAAGCTGCGTGATATCGTCGGTGAAGTGACCCATTCGGTGCGCAACGTGAACAACGGCGCGACTCAGATGGCCGCGACCTCCGAAGAGCTCTCGCAGGGCGCAACAGAACAGGCATCGTCGACCGAAGAAGCTTCGGCTGCTGTTGAGCAGATGGCTGCGAACATCAAACAGACCGCTGAAAACGCGAGCATCACCGAACAGATGGCAACCAAGTCTGCCGAAGATGCGCGCAACAGCGGTAAGGCTGTGACCCAAGCTGTTGATGCGATGCAGACCATCGCTGAACGCATCATGATTGTGCAGGAAATCGCGCGTCAGACCGACCTGCTCGCTCTGAACGCTGCTGTTGAGGCTGCACGTGCGGGTGAGCATGGGCGTGGTTTCGCGGTCGTTGCGGCTGAAGTTCGGAAACTCGCAGAACGTAGCCAGACTGCGGCAACTGAAATCTCGTCGCTCTCTGCGTCGACAGTTCAGACTGCTGCAAGCGCTGGTGAAATGCTTCAAGGTCTTGTTCCTGACATCGAACGCACATCGTCGCTTGTCACTGAAATTTCGGTGGCTGCGCGTGAACTGGCAACGGGTTCGTCCCAGATCAACATGTCGATCCAACAGCTGGACCGCGTGACCCAAGAGAACACCTCGGCGTCCGAGCAACTCTCGGCAAGTGCGGTTGAATTGGCGGATATGTCCTCTGAGTTGGAGCGTATCGTTGGGTTCTTTGAAATGGATGGCGCTGCAGCTGAAAAACCAGCACCGCGCAAATCTGCTCCTGCTGCAAATGCTGCCAAGAAACCGATGCGTCCATCGCGTCCGCAAAAAGCTGATGGTGGGTTCGATTTCGATCTGGGTGAAGATGATCTGGATTCGCTCGACGATCAATTTGCTCGCAGCAAATCCTACTGATCCGGAGCGGATGTATGTCGACTTGCACTGACATCGTCACCTTCACAATCGACCGCGCCATCTATGGTGTCGCGGTCGATCGGGTTCGAGAGATTCTGGACATTCGTCCCATCGCACCATTGCCGAAGGCTCCGAAGTATCTGATGGGCATCATTGATTTGCGTGGGGAAAATATCCCTGTCGTCGATCTGCGTAGTTTGCTGAACCTCGAGCCGTTAGAGGACACGCCCAATACACGTATCCTCGTGACCTTGATGGACTATGGCACGGGCTCTGGCGTTGTTGGCGTGCGGACAGACCGCGTGATCGAAGTTACCCGTATGGACGACGAAGAAATTCGTCCGTTGACCGAAGCTGAATTGCTGCGGTGGGACGGTGCTGCCATCGCGGGGATCGGACGTCGCAACGGTGAAATCGTGAGCGTCCTCGACCTTGATCATCTGTTTGGTGATCCTGCACTTCTAGCTGGGGTCTCGACCTCTGCTGCGATTGACGCGGCTTGAGGATTCCACCGTGGTCATGACGTCATTGCAAACTGATACCAGCGAAAGGTTCCGGCATATCATCCGGACCCTAACTGGCATTAGCTTGCCCGCGTCAAAGGCCCCAATGATCGAACAGCGTCTGCGCAAGCGGATGGTCATGTGGCAGCTTCCTGATGTGAACAGCTACCTTCAGGCTCTCGTCAATGGACAATTGCCCGAAGATGAATTGCGTCAGGTCATTGATCTCATCACCACAAACACGACGAGCTTTTTCCGCGAGAAGGAGCATTTTGACTTCTTGCGCAGCCATATCGTGCCCGAGCTAATCGCCAATGCGGGTGTGAAAAAGGCACGCATGAAGGTTTGGAGCGCCGCGAGTTCCGAAGGTGCCGAAGCCTATACAATCGCGATGGTTCTGTCCGAGGCCTGTCGCACAGGCGTGCGATTTGACTGGGGCGTTCTGGGCACTGATATCTCGCGTCGCATGATCAAAAAGGCGACGATTGGCGTCTATGATGAAGAACAGATTTCGACCGTCGCCCCTGATTTAGCGCGGCGCTACATCATGACTGCGCAGACCCCGCGAATGGATGGCAAAGTGCGCATCGTCCCCGAGCTACGTCAGCGCGTTCGGTTCCGTCACATGAACCTGATCGATCTGTCCTACCCCGTCGACCGCGATGTATCTGTGATTTTTCTGCGCAATATCCTGATCTACTTCGATGCGCCTGACAAAGCAGCTGTCGTACAAAGGCTGGCAGACCACTTGCAGATAGGCGGTTATCTGATCGTGGGGCACGCTGAAAGCATGGTCGTTCGATGTGACAGCCTCGAACAAGTAAAACCTACAATTTTTAAGAAGATCGCAAGATGACCAGTGCCGAAATTGACCCCATCAAAGTTCTGATCGTGGACGATTCATCGTCGGCGCGCGTCATGATGCGTAAAATCGTTGAAAGCGATCCAGCGTTGAGCGTTCAGGCCATGGCGCAGGATGCCTATTCCGCAGCACGTTTGATGAAAGAGGCTTTGCCAGATGTCATCCTGCTCGACCTTGAAATGCCGGGTGTCGACGGGATCACATTCCTAAAAAAGATCATGGCGCAGCGTCCATTGCCCGTCATCATCTGTTCCTCGCTTACGCAGAGCGGATCCCAGCGTAGTGTCGAAGCAATGGAGGCGGGTGCCGTTGATGTGATCCTCAAGCCGTCGATGGCAGACGCGAAGGTATTCCAAGAGGCGTCGGCCAGAATTTGTGATGCAATCCATGCCGCTGCTCAGAGCAATCGCGCGCCTGGTCGCAGGCTCCCGCGTCGTGCGGCAGCGCCAGTTCAGCCCACGGCTAAACTCTCAGCGGATGTCATTCTACCGCCGCCTAACTTCTCGCGCCCGATCCCAAAGACTGAACCGATCGTTTGCATCGGCGCCTCGACGGGGGGGACTGAGGCTCTGCGCGAAGTCCTTTGCGCTTTACCTGCGGATGCTCCTGGGATCGTCGTCGTTCAGCACATGCCAAAAGGTTTCACCAAAGCCTTTGCGGATCGTTTGAATAGCCTCGCTCAGATCGAAATTTGCGAAGCCGAAGACGGAATGACTGTCACACAAGGGCGCTGCATCATCGCTGCGGGTGATCGTCACATGCTATTGCGCCGTAGTCCTTCGGGTTACCGCGTCCAAGTGGTGGAAGGCGAAAGTGTCAGTCGGCATCGACCCTCTGCTGATGTGCTGTTCCGCTCTGGGGCCGCGGCGGGTGGCGCGAATATTCTGGGTATCATCATGACGGGCATGGGCGATGATGGGGCGCAATGCTTGGGCGAAATCAAACGGGCGGGTGGCCACACTATCGCCCAAGACGAGGCAACTTGTGTCGTCTACGGCATGCCACGCGAAGCGGTGAACCTCGGTCACGCAAAGCAGGTTCTGCCTCTAGGCCGTCTTGCACTTTCAATCACTACATTTGCCCGTATGCACGGGTATCACGGGGCCGGCTCATGACGCATTTTACCCCTATCCAATCGCCCATTCGCGCGACAATTGACCACTTTGTTCGGCTCAGATCAGAGATCGAAACAACCTTTGTATCGACGAGCTCAAGCCTAGAAGGTGCCCTAGATCGGCTTGGTTATTTGTCGTCGGTGTTTGGCGAATTGCGCGAGGGACTCGGTGCTGAAACCGAAGCGCAACTGTCCGCATTGATCGATACCGTCAACGCGCATCTTTCGACGCTTCAGGCCAACTGCGGCAGCTTTACGACAGCATCGTCAGAACTGCATAAATCGGTGCGTCTGATTTCGTCCGAAGTCCATGAATTGGATCGCGTTGTTCGGACCATCGCCAATATTTCGATCAACGCGCGCATTCAGGGCAACAGCCTTGTTCCCGCACGTCCGCAGGTGACGGCTTTTATCGACAGGCTTGCCGCTATGTCGGAAGAGTCAGAGAACATCCTAAGCGAAATCAACGACTCGATGGCAGAAATTGCTTATGACGTCAGAGCGATGGACTACGAGCAGCGGCTGATGCTGGGCGAATTGCGCCAGAACGTTATGCCGTCCATTGCTGCGTTCTCGACCATGTCGACCAAAATTCGCGATGGTCAGGCAGGCATGGTTTCTGCCGCGCAGGACATGGATGAACAGGCCAATCAGATCGCGTCTGAAGTCGGGCGTATCATCGTGGCGCTTCAAACCGGCGATTCCGCGCGTCAGCGTATCGAGCGTGTCGAAGAGACACTGGCGATTGCGGAAACTGTTGATGGCCGCGATGCGTCCCGACTGGCTGATCTCGCGATCGCATTGTCCGAGCGTATGAAGCTTCGGACCCAAGAGGACATCCAAACGGCGATTGCCTCTTTGCGTGCCGTTCAGGAGCGTGGCGAGCAGGCTATTCTAGCGGCTTCGCGAACGACCTTGGGTGGGACTGGGCTTTCGTCGACGGCGGGTGGGAAGGAACACAAAAAGCTCGAACAGAGCTTACGCGGTAACGGTGAACACTTCGCCGCCATGAAAGGCCGCGCAGAAGCAGTCCACAACCGTTTGTCAGTTATTCTGAAACACGAAGCGACCCTGCGTGGCATCGCGCATCAGATCCGTCTGTCTGGTATCAACGCTGTGATCATCTGCGCAAAACTTGGTACTGAAGGCCGCGCACTTCGCGAGTTGGCGCATTGGCTCCGCGATTTGACGGACGAGAGCGACCTCATCATCGCGCGGCTTCAGTCGATTTTGGCCGATACGCGTGAAACGATCCGTGTCTTGACCGAAGATCGTATAGGTGGCCTCGAAAACTGCCTGTCGGATTTCTCAAACGACGGCCAGTCGCTGTTCAATATGATCGAGACAGCAAATGGGCTGATGGTTCGCACCAGTTCTGGTTTTGACGCGGCGGCCTCTTCGCTGCCAATTCAGATCGCATCGGCAACGGGTGAGTTGGAGCGCTTTAGCGAACGTCTTGACCGCCTTGGGTCGCATCTGATGGGACTGCAATTGTTCAAGGATACGGTTTCCGATCAGGGCGCGAGTGACCCTGATCGAATGTCGGACATCCTTTCATCACTCCGTTCGAAATACACCATGGAAGGTGAACGGATCATCCACGACGAACTTTTCGGTGGCGATTTCGTAACTCTCGAAGCTGTCGCCGATACCGCGCCCGACGCTGGTTCGGATGATCTGGACGATATCCTCTTTTAAACGTCTGTGAGTTCACGGGCGGCGCGTGCGATCACGAGCTCTTCGTTGGTTGGAATGACCATGACCGTTGTTCGGGACATCTCTGTCGAGATGACCTGCGCATGGGCGTCGTTCCTACTGTGATCGATTTCGATCCCCATCCATGCCGTTCGTTCGCAGACGCGATCACGGATAAAGGCTGAATTTTCACCAATCCCGCCGCAGAATACCAAGCCATCAATCCCGCCCATCGCAGCGGCCATCCCGCCCAGTTCGCGCTGAATGCGGAAGACAAAATAGTCGATTGCCTGTCGGGCCTCGAGGCTATCCGAGGCCTCTAGCGTTCGCATGTCGTTTGACAAATCAGACAGCCCAAGAAGGCCGGATTTCTTGTAGAGCATGTCTGAAATGTCGGTCGCCGAAAGGCCCTCTTGGTCCATCAGATATAGAACGACACCCGCGTCGAGTTGCCCGCATCTGGTTCCCATCGGTAACCCATCGAGGGCCGAAAACCCCATGGTCGATGCGACTGACTTGCCGTCTTGGATCGCACACATTGATGCGCCGTTCCCGAGGTGGGCAACGACTACACGACCTTGGGCGATTGTCGGCGCGATGCGGCGTAATTCGCCAGCAATGTAATCATAAGACAGCCCATGAAACCCATACCGCCGCACGCCTTTGTCGTAATAGGCGCGGGGTATCGCAAAGGTATCGTTCACATAAGGGTGGTGGCGGTGAAATGCGGTGTCGAAACAGGCGATCTGAGGCGCGTTAGGAAACGCCGCTTTGGCTGCCTTGATCCCATTGAGGTTATGCGGCTGGTGAAGGGGCGCAAACGGTTCGAGCGTGGTCAACCGCTCTAAAACTTCATCCGTGACCATCACGGGTGCATCATACCACAGTCCACCATGAACGACGCGGTGCCCTACGATATCGATCGATTGTCCATCCAGTTCTGGCTCGATTGCTGAAAGCACAGAGGTGAGCGCTTCTTGATGTGTGCTCAGACCGTCAGTTTTCGTTGGTAGGTCGAACCCCCGTTTATCCTTTAGTTTCAACGTTGCATTCGTCCCGATCCGGTCCACCAATCCCGTGACCAGCGGGTGATCGCTATCTGACGAGTAGACTGCAAATTTCAGCGATGATGACCCCGCATTCAGCGTTAAAACGGTCGTCATTTCACGTCACCTGCTTTGACGCCATTGAGCCGTGCGTCATGGAGCGCAGCAACAGCGCAGGATGCAAGGCGCGACATTTTGCTGTCAGACCGCGAGTTCAGGATCACGGGAACTTTTGCCCCTAGAACGAGGCCAGCCCCTTCGGCGTGGCTGATAAATGCGAGCTGTTTGGCCAACATATTCCCCGCATCAAGGTTGGGAACAACAAGGATATTCGCGTGGCCAGCCACATCGCCGCTTAGCCCCTTTGTACGGGCAGCACCGATGTCGACCGCATTGTCCATCGCCAGCGGGCCGTCAACTTTGCCGCCCGTGATTTGTCCGCGCTCTGCCATCTTGGACAAAAGCGCAGCGTCGATTGAGGATGGGATAGACGGATTAATGGTCTCAACAGCAGACAAAACAGCGGCAAGCGGTTCTTCGGACCCAATAGAAATCGCGAGGTCGATTGCGTTCTGAACAATGTCGACCTTGGTTTCGAGGTCAGGCGCGATGTTAATCGCGGCGTCCGTGACCATCACGGGGTGCCGCATGCCCGGAACGTCCATGACAAAGACATGGGTAAATCGACGGCCGACCCGCAGACCGTTTTGTTTGTCCAACATCGGGCGCAACAGATCGTCCGTGTGTAGATGCCCCTTCATTACGGCAGCCGCTTTTCCGTCATGGACCAGCTTGCAGGCGATCGATCCAGCTGAGTGATGGTCCGCCGCGATGATTTCAAAGGCAGATATATCTTCGCCCAGTTCGTCTGCCGCGGCTTTGATCTTGGCAGGATTGCCGATCAGGATGGGCGTGATGATGCTCTCTTGCGCCGCAAGTAGCGCGCCCCCCAAGGATTTTACTTCCTCGGGGCAGACGACCGCTGTTGCAAGTGGGGGCAGGGGCTTTGCCTTCTCCAGAAGGGCCTCAAAATGCCGATGCCTTTCGACGACGAGGCGCGGCACGTCTACGTTGTCTTGGTCAAACTTGACCGTTGGGGCATGGACCTGCGCCTCACCACGCAACACGAGGTTGCCCGTGTCAGCATGGGTGATGTCGGTGGATAGAGTGACTATCCCATCCTCATCTTTGGTGGTGACAGTGACCGTGCAGATTATTTCTTCGCCAGCATGAACGCGGTCAAAAAATTCTAGCGTCTGGCGACGATAAAGCGTTCCAGGGCCAGGCAAGCAAGTTCCCAGCACCGCGGAAATCAGTGAGGCCACATACATCCCAGGCGCGACGCTTTCGACCGAACCATCGCCGTCGCCATCGTGACGCGGCAGGTGCATCGGGTTGTAGTTCCCTGATACGTTGGCGAACACGTACAGGTCGTCTGCCGTCACCAATCGGCGGAGGGATTCGGTCTGACCGATTCTGAGTTCATCGAATGTTTTGTTTACGAGATGCATGGTGGCCCGATGGCTCCCTTGAGTTGGTGTCCGGTCGTTCCTCCCGAGAGGTCACTAGCTGTCCCCACGGGCTTTCGCTTTGACCTTAATCATAAAATTATGAAACTGGCTCGACAGTTCAACGGCTCAATCGATAATGTGGAAAAATGCTGCACAGCAGCATAAAAGTCTCAAAAGTATAGGTTGTATTTGCACTATTTGACATCAGGGTGACCTGCCGTCACGTTGACGCTCGAAACACAGGTTTCAGTTTGATGCAGGTCCATATGCTTTGGAGGAGGGATATGGACTAGCATTAATACCCCCGATCTGATCGCCCAAAAGGCTGAGCGGATCGGGGGTTTTGTATTTCTGGCCCCCTAAAATCTCGACTTTCAGGACCTTTGCGCATATCGCTGCGGTCAAAGGGGCATATGAACGTGGACGGGATGTTCAGAGTTTTACTTTGGTTGGCAAAAGGCTGTGCGATCGTGGGCGGATTGGTTCTGTCAGCGCTCATCGTGATGGTTTGCTTGTCGATTATCGGCAAAATCACTGCTGACATCTCACATGCGATGGTTGAGCGCGCTCCAGCCTTGTCCGACGGGATATTGGCGCTGGGCATTGGGCCCGTGCGCGGTGATTTCGAACTGGTCGAGCTGGGCATGGCGGTTACGATTTGCCTTTTCTTGCCCTTGTGTCAGATGACAGCAGGACATGCGCGCGTCGACCTCTTTACGCAAAACATGCCTGTGCCCGTTTTGCGCATCCTCCAAGCATTTGTTGACGTGTTGGTCGCCGCTGTACTGGTCGTGATCGTTTGGAAATTGTTCGAGGGTTTAGAGGCAAAACACCGTGCAGGCACGCGGACGACATTGCTGCAGATTCCGCTTTGGTGGGCGTATTTGGTAGCTCTCATTGGGCTGGGGCTCACGGCGCTATGCAGCCTCTACACGGCAACCGTTCGAATAGCAGAGGCACTGACGGGGCGGGCGATCCTGCCCGTTGTGGAAGGGGCGGTTCATTGAGTAACCTCGAAATCGGCCTCTGGTCGTTTCCCGCACTTCTCGGCCTCATTTTTCTGCGCGTGCCAATCGGTATTTCGATGTTCTGCGCGGGATTTGGCGGGCTTTGGTTGATGATGGGGAACCCCAACCTCGCTTTGGCAAAGTTAAAGACTGAGACCTTCACAACATTTTCCGACTACTCCATGTCAATCGTGCCGATGTTCCTCCTCATGGGGCATTTCGCATCTATTGGCGGCATGTCGCGTGCCTTGTTCAAAGCCGCAGAAAGCTGGATTGGCCATCGCCCCGGCGGGGTGGCCATGGCAGCGGTCGGGGCCTGTGCTGGCTTTGGTGCGATCTGCGGGTCCTCGCTGGCCACGGCGGCCACGATGAGCAAGGTCGCTCTGCCTGAACTCAAACGCGCTGGCTATGCAGGTGGGTTTTCGACGGCAACGCTGGCCGCAGGCGGAACGTTAGGTATCCTCATTCCGCCGTCTTTGATCCTTGTCGTCTATGCGATCCTGACCGAGCAAAACATCGCGAAATTGCTCCTTGCGGCCTTCATTCCGGGCCTTTTGGCAGCAGTTGGTTATGCCATCACCATCTCACTCTATGTGCGGCGGTATCCTGATCAAGCGGGCACGCGTCCGCCCGTGTCCTATGCGGATCGGATGCGCGAGCTGGTCAAAGTCTGGCCTGTACTCGCCGTATTCGCGACGGTTGTTGGTGGCATCTACACTGGGCTCTTCACGCCAACCCAAGGGGCTGCCGTTGGCGCGGCTGGGACGGGGATCGTCGCGGCGCTAAACGGAACCCTAGGGCGGAGTGCTATGGTCGAGGCGTTTCTGGCGACGGCAAAATCATCCGCGATGATCTATCTGATCGTATTTGGCGCGAAGTATTACAACGGCTTCCTTGCCCGATCAGGTGCACCGCAAGAGGTGTCGGAATGGCTCTTGTCCCAAGGCTACGCGCCTATCGTTATCCTGATCGCCATCCTTGTGTTCTATCTCATCATGGGCTGCGTGATGGACAGCCTGTCGATGATACTACTGACCGTCCCAATCTTTTTCCCTGCGTTGAAAATGATGGAATGGGGCATGACGACCGAAGAACTGGCGATCTGGTTCGGGGTTCTCGTTTTGATCGTGGTTGAGGTCGGATTGATAACGCCGCCTGTGGGGATGAACCTGTTCATCATCAACTCGATGGATCGTGAAACCCCGATGCCAGAGACCTATCGCGCAGTTATTTGGTTCGTGGGGTCCGATTTGATCCGCGTGGCGATTTTGCTTTTGTTCCCAGCGATCACGCTCTTTCTGATATGAAAAAGGCCGCCCGATAGAGGCGGCCTTTGACTGTAATGATGCGCGAACTTATTCTGGAAGAATACGAACGCCGCCCTTTGCTGCCGATGATGCCAGCATTGCGTAGGCCTTGAGCGCGGTCGATACTTGACGCTTGCGTGGCTCTGCGGGTTTCCAAGGAAGCGGGCCTTTTGCTTCACGGCGTGCGGCCAGAGTCGCTTCATCAACAGCGAGGTTGATGGTGCGGTTCGGGATATCGATCTCGATGGTATCGCCAGTTTCGACCAGACCGATCAGGCCGCCTTCTTCGGCTTCAGGGGAAACGTGGCCGATAGACAGGCCCGAAGTGCCGCCCGAGAAACGGCCGTCGGTGAGGAGCGCGCAGGACTTACCCAAGCCTTTGGATTTCAGGTAGGACGTCGGGTAGAGCATTTCCTGCATGCCCGGGCCGCCGCGCGGACCCTCGTAGCGAATGACTACGACGTCGCCTTCGACCACTTTGCCCGTCAGGATGCCGTTCACAGCATCGTCTTGGCTCTCATAGACCTTGGCTTTGCCAGTGAACTTGAGGATCGAGTCGTCAACGCCTGCCGTTTTCACGATGCATCCGTCCAGCGCGATGTTGCCGTACAGAACGGCAAGGCCGCCATCTTTGGAGAACGCGTTTTCTACCGAGCGGATCACGCCGCCTTTGCGATCACGGTCGAGCTCTTTGTAGCGGTTCTGGGTCGAGAACGCTTCGGTCGTGCGAACACCACCCGGTGCAGCGCGGAAGAATTCGTCCACTTTCGGGTCGTTGGTGGTCATCACGTCCCACTTTGCAATGGCTTCGGCCATAGTGGGGGTGTGAACGGTGCTGACGTTGCCGTGCAGCAGGCCGCCGCGATGCAGTTCGCCAAGGATCGCCATGATGCCACCAGCGCGGTGCACGTCCTCCATGTGAACGTCCGCTTTTGCAGGGGCAACTTTGGACAGGCACGGAACCTTGCGCGACAGACGGTCCATGTCCGCCATCGTAAAGTTCACTTCGCCCTCATGAGCGATAGCGAGAAGGTGGAGGACGGTGTTGGTCGAACCACCCATCGCAATATCGAGCGACATTGCGTTCTCAAACGCTTCAAACGTCGCGATGTCACGCGGTAGAAGCCCCGGTTTCTCTTCTTCGTAGTGGGCTTTGGTGATTTCAACGATCTTGCGACCCGCCTCGAGGAAGAGTTCCTTGCGATCCGCATGCGTTGCGAGAACCGAACCGTTACCCGGCAGAGCAAGGCCGAGCGCCTCAGCAAGGCAGTTCATCGAGTTCGCGGTGAACATACCAGAGCACGAGCCACAGGTCGGGCAGGCGGCTTTCTCAATCGCGTCAACTTCTTCATCAGTATATTTGTCGTCAGCTGCAGCAACCATCGCGTCAACGAGGTCGAGCGCGTGCTCTAGATCGCCGATCTGAACCTTGCCAGCTTCCATCGGGCCGCCAGATACAAAGATCACGGGGATGTTCAGGCGCATTGCCGCCATCATCATACCCGGGGTGATCTTGTCACAGTTCGAGATACAGACCATCGCGTCAGCGCAGTGCGCGTTCACCATGTATTCGACCGAGTCAGCGATGATTTCGCGGCTAGGGAGCGAATAGAGCATCCCGTCGTGACCCATCGCGATGCCGTCATCGACCGCGATCGTGTTAAATTCTTTTGCAACGCCGCCTGCTTTTTCGATTTCGCGGGCGACCATTTGACCGAGGTCTTTGAGGTGAACGTGACCCGGAACGAACTGGGTGAACGAGTTCACGACTGCGATAATCGGCTTACCAAAATCACCATCGGTCATGCCTGTGGCACGCCAAAGACCACGGGCACCTGCCATGTTGCGGCCATGGGTGGATTTACGAGAACGGTAATAGGGCATTGGGACATCCATCTGTTGCGCGTTGACTAGATATAACGTCACAAAGCCGATGAACAGGGTTTCGCGGCGATTTCCTGTTTGGCCCAGAACTTGCACTTTCATTGGCAGATCAGGTCAAAGGGAAACGCGTGCAACGTCGTGATGTCATAACAGGATTGATAGTAGGTTTAGCGATGCCATTCGTCGCGCGTCCTGCTATTGCGACCACTGGGAGCATTCTGGCACGCGGCGCTGGGCCTTTGATTGACCTCGACACAGGCGCGAGCCTTTACGAGATGTACGATCCAGAACCTGAACCGTCGCTGGAAGGGCCGATGGGCCAATCGCCTCAGGTCGACTTCGCCGCGGGAACGCCCGTTCTCAATATGTGGAATATCCACACGGACGAACGCATCGCGGTGCGCCCTGTGCAGGCGACAGGTGTCGATCATACGGCGCTGGATCAAGTGAACCGCTTTATGCGGGACTGGCGTAGAAACGAAGTCAAACCGATTGATGCAAACGCTGTGGTAGGTCTGCTTGAAATCCAAGAGCAAGCCCGTCGCCAAGGGTTTTCGGGCGACATGCGTTTTCTCTCTGGCTACCGCAGTCGTGCAACCAATGACGCTATCCGCGCGGCGGGGGCCAATGCTGCGCGCAATTCGCTTCATATTCAGGCGAAGGCAATTGATTTTAGCCTGCCTGGAGTGTCGGTCCGCGATACGATCCAACTCGCCAAAGGGCTGCACATGGGTGGGGTCGGGGGCTACGACACATTTGTGCATGTCGACACGGGTCGGGTGAGGTTTTGGGGCACAGCCGCCTAACGTGGTGCCACGCCCCGTTTGCAACCTCGCGCTTTCCTGTTAAAGCCGTTTTGCTCACGGCCAAGGAGACTATCATGACCGCCCGTATCGACGCCTGCTTTGCGAAAGCCCGTGCCGAAAATCGTCCTGTTCTGGTGACTTACACCATGGCGGGTGATCCGGATGCGGAAACCTCTCTCGCTATTCTGAAAAACGTTGCAGCGTCTGGCGCGGATATCGTCGAGTTTGGCTTGCCCTTCACAGATCCAGTTGCCGATGGTCCTGCCATTCAGGCGTCTGGCCTGCGCGCTCTTGATGCGGGGCAAACGACCGTTAAGACGCTCGATCTGGTGCGTGAATTCCGCAAGGATTTCCCAGATACTCCGGTCATCTTGATGGGCTACTACAACCCGATCTATTCCTACGGCCCCGAGAAATTCGTCCTCGATGCCAAATACGCTGGCGTTGACGGCATGATCGTCGTGGATGTCCCTGCTGAGGAAGATGACGAACTTTGCATCCCCGCGATGAAACAGGGTTTGGCTTTCATTCGTCTCGTTCCGCCGACTGCGGACGATAAACGCCTTCCTGTCATTCTGAAGAATTCTTCGGGCTTTGTTTACCACGTGTCGATCAACGGCATTACGGGCGCGGCAACACCAGATTATTCGGTCGTGTCGACCGCGTTGGAGCGTATCCGCAAATATACTGACCTGCCGATTGTCGTGGGCTTTGGCGTTAAGACGGGTGAACACGCTGCAGCGCTGGGCGAACATGCCGATGGCGTGGTTGTGGGCACCGCGCTGGTCAACCAAATCGCATCGACCTTTGGCGCAGGTGATACCGCTACGGCCGCGACCGCGACTGCCGTCAATGACATGGTTGCTGATCTTGCCGCTGGTGTGCGTCGCGCCAAAAGCAACTGATCTGCGCACAGCCGCACATAAATATCAGTAGCCCGTAGCAGTGCTGCGGGCTATTTCTTTGCCCGACTAAGGGGGATTTCCGAATGGCACCGATCGTACGGGTTAATGACCTGCGCAAAAGCTACGCCTCACGGTTTGAAGCGCTCAAGGGCGTCACGCTCGATATTGAAGAGGGCGAAATCCTTGCGCTCCTCGGGCCGAATGGAGCGGGTAAAACCACGCTGATCTCGACGATCTGCGGCATCACGATGCCATCGTCGGGGACAGTGACCGTTGGCGGCCATGACATCCTCAAGGACTATCGTGCTGCGCGGTCGATGATCGGATTGGTGCCCCAAGAGCTTAGCCTCGAAGCGTTTGAAACCGTTTTCAACGCGGTTAGTTTTTCGCGCGGCCTCTTTGGAAAATCGCGTAACGACGCTTTGGTGACGGACATTCTGCGCCAGCTTGGTTTGCTCGACAAAAAAGACACCAAGATTATGGCCCTTTCGGGTGGTATGAAACGTCGTGTTCTGATTGCCAAGGCGCTCGCCCACGAACCGCGAGTTCTGTTCCTAGATGAACCGACCGCGGGTGTAGACGTTGAGTTGCGTAAAGACATGTGGGCGGTGGTTGATCGGCTTCGTCAGGATGGCGTGACGATCATTCTGACCACCCACTACATCGAAGAGGCCGAGGCCATGGCTGACCGCGTCGCCGTGATCGACAAGGGCCAGATTATGCTCGTTCAGGACAAAGATGCCTTGATGAGCCACATGGGGCAGAAAGAACTGATCGTTCAGTTGGATCAACCTTTTGTGGGCGACATTCCAGATGCACTCAGTGCCCATGGGCTTGAGGTGATCGAAGAGGGCGCGCGCCTGCGCTACGTCTACGACACAAAGGCCGACCGCACGGGCATCACGTCCCTTTTGAATGACCTTCAAAAAGCGGGGCTTCAAATGGTGGATATGGAAACACGGCAAAGCAGCCTCGAAGAGATTTTCGTCGGTCTGGTCAAAGGAGACGCAGCATGAACTATCAAGCAATGCGTGCGATCTACATTTTCGAAATGTCGCGCTTTTTCCGCACTTATCGGCAGAGCTTCCTCGCGCCAGTTATCTCAACCTCGCTCTATTTCATCGTGTTCGGCGCGGCGATTGGCAGCCGTATCGATCAGGTCGAGGGCGTCAGCTATGGCGCATTCATCGTGCCGGGTCTGATCATGCTGTCAGTCATGACCCAAGCGACCTCTAACGCATCTTTCGGGATATATTTCCCGAAATTCACGGGCTCGATCTACGAACTCCTCTCGGCGCCGATCAACTTCCTTGAGGCTACAGTGGGCTATGTCGGGGCGGCAGCGTCTAAGGCCCTCATTATCGGGGCAATCATCTTTGTCACCTCGTTTTTCTTTGTCGATGTTCAGGTGATGCATCCCTTGGCGATGGTCGCGTTTTTGATCCTAACCTGTCTGTCGTTCTCTCTGCTGGGCTTCATCATCGGGATTTGGGCTGGGAATTTTGAGCAACTGCAGATCATCCCACTGCTGATCATCACGCCGTTGGTGTTCCTCGGGGGGAGCTTCTACTCGACCACCATGTTGCCGCCGTTTTGGCAGGCCGTGACTCTTTTGAACCCAGTTCACTATCTGATTTCTGGGTTCCGCTGGTCGTTCTTTGAACAGGCAGATGTTCCTGTTGGCGTGTCGCTCATGGCGATTGCGGCGTTTACCGCGCTGTGCCTCGGTGCAATTGCGTGGATATTCCGCACGGGTTGGCGCATTCGTTCGTGACGGCGGCTTGTTACGGCTGGACCTCGTGCCTATCTGTCATCGTATGAAACGCTGGATACCCTTTGTGAAATCAGGCCCCCGTGTCGCCGTCGTTCGGCTTCAGGGGCAAATCTCCAATTCGTCGCGCGGGCTAGATGATGTCAGCCTCGCGCCTGTGATCGAAAAGGCGTTTCGCGGTAAACCCGATGCGGTTGCGCTGCAGATCAACTCACCCGGCGGATCACCTGTTCAGTCGTCGTTGATTGCCGGACGCATTCGCCGATTGTCCGAAGAAAAGGACATCCCCGTTTTCGCTTTTGTCGAAGACGTGGCGGCATCGGGCGGTTACTGGCTGGCCTGCGCTGCGGACGAGATTTTCGTGGATCGCGGTTCGATCGTTGGGTCCATTGGCGTGATCTCTGCAGGCTTCGGCTTTAGCGATCTAATCGGTAAATATGGCGTAGAGCGGCGGGTTCATACGGCTGGTAAGTCCAAATCTCAGCTCGACCCGTTCAAGCCTGAAAACCCAGAGGACATCGAACGTCTGCGCGGCTGGCTGGATGACTTGCATGTCTATTTCATCGACTATGTAAAATCCCGTCGCGCGGGAAAATTGACTGAAGGCACGGATCACTTCACGGGCGAGATCTGGATCGGCCAGCGTGCCGTCGAAAACGGTCTAGCGGATGGCATTGGGCATTTGGTGTCAGTGATGAAAGACCGTTTCGGCGATAAGGTCACGTTCCGACGCTACGAACAGCGTCGTTCGCTGTTCCAACGGTTCGGTGCCCAAGCGGCACAGGATGTGATCGCGGGCGTTGAAGAACGCGCATCCTTTGCGCGGTTTGGTTTGTAAATGTTGGTGCGCGCCGTCTTTTTCTTTCTGATTTTCATGGTCGTTTTGGCCATGTTCGGAAAGTGGCGCTTCCCTGGGCAGGATCGCATTGCATCTGCCAAATGCCCGCGCTGCGGAAAGTTTCGCATCGGCAAATCCCGATGTGGCTGCAAAAAGGACTAAGGTTTTATGGATTGGGTGCTGACGTTTGCAGGTTTGATTATCCTGCTGCTGGCGGGCGATGCTTTGGTCAAAGGGGCGGTGAATCTGTCCCTGCGACTAGGGGTGCCTGCGCTGGTCGTCTCGCTGACGATTGTGGCCTTTGGCACCTCTGCCCCTGAATTGCTGATTTCGGTTCAAGCCATTTTGGATGGCGTTCCAGAGCTCGCTTTGGGGAATGTCGTAGGGTCGAATACGGCGAATATTTTGATCGTCTTGGGTATTCCAGCGATGATCGCGCTTATGCACACCAGCCACTACGATACCCGCGCCAGCTATCTGCAAATGCTCGCGGGTACTGCGTTGTTTATCGGCCTATGTTTTACGGGACCGATCACTTGGGTCAAAGGTCTGATCCTCATCGCTGCTTTGGCGTTGATCTTGGGGCATACCCTTTTGGAGACGCTCAAGCACCGTGCTCAATCGTCTGAAGATGAGGCGGTCGAGGGCGCTGACCCAAGCATGACTTGGAAGAAGATCATTGCGTTTTTGACAGTGGGTTTGGTTGGTCTGCCTTTGGGGGCGAACATCTTGGTCGAAGGCGCGACGAACATCGCCGTTCGTTATGGGGTCAGCGATGCAGTGATTGGTCTGACCCTTCTGGCTGTCGGCACGTCGCTGCCCGAACTTGCGACGACCGTCATGGCATCCCTGCGTCGTCAGGCGGATGTAGCGTTGGGCAACGTCATCGGGTCGAACATGTTTAACCTTTTGGCAATCGTCGGGCTGTCGAGCTTTTTTGGCGACATCCCCGTGCCCACAGAATTCCTAACCCGCGACCTGTGGGCGATGGCTGCCGCATCTCTTTTGTTGATCCCATTCGTCTTTTTCAAACGTGATCTTGGCCGGATTGCAGGCATTGCCTTGACCGCGCTGTATCTGGCCTATCTCTTTGTCCTGTTGTGACAGGAGTTCGATGATGAAGCGCGCATTGGTAACCGGAGCAGGTGCTCGTTTGGGTCGTGATATGGCCCTCTATTTGGCAGAGCGCGGCTATGATGTTGCTGTGCACTACGCGAGCAGCAAAGAAGGTGCCGAGGAGACGGCAATGGCTATTCGGGCAATGGGTCGATCCGCGGTCACGCTTCAAGCTGATTTGCTGATCGAAGCCGAAGTACAAGATTTGTTGCCAAAAGCAGCAGAGGCACTGGGCGGCCCGATCACCTGTTTGGTGAACAATGCGTCAATCTTTGAATACGACAACATCCATACTGCGACGCGCACTAGTTGGGATCGGCATATGGAGTCGAACCTCCGCGCGCCCTATGTCCTGACTCAAGCATTAGCCGCGCAGGCCCCTGATCCGATCGTGGATGATATGGGGGAACCAGTCGCGCAAAGCTTGGTCGTCAATATGATCGATCAGCGTGTCCGGAAATTGACGCCAGAATTTTCGACCTACACCATCGCCAAAATGGGGCTTTGGGCGCTGACCCAAACGGCGGCCCAAGGTCTTGCTCCGAAAGTCCGTGTAAACGCGATCGGACCTGGCCCGACGTTGCAGGGCGGGCGGCAGACCCTCGATCACTTTCAGCAGCAACGCCGTTCCACGATTTTGGAGCGTGGATCGAACCCAAAAGACATATGTGCGGCGTTGGGTTTTCTGGTCGACTCGGTCGCTGTGACGGGCCAATTGATCTGCGTCGACGGCGGTCAGCACCTAGGTTGGAAAACGCAAGATATACTTGGGGTCGAGTAACAATCTCAAAGATTGCGCGACAAGTTGTGCACTTTGTCAAAATACCGACATGAAACTGTTACTTAATCCTGTGTTTTCAGGTGTTTGAACGGGTGGAAAATTTTTTATCGTTTAATTTCAGGTATTTATTATATTGATTAAAAAATAGGCAAACTAAGGAGTGAGCCGAAAAATAAGGATTTTTTCCATCTGTGCGGCATCACTCCACAGAGTTATCCACAGTTTCAGTGGATGCCTTTCCCCTTGCCGACGGGGATGTAAAATTGCAGCGAACCAAAGAATCACAGGCTTGTGAAGTGAACGACGACAGTGACGCCCCTCTGACCGGATACGACCGCATCGCGGCCTATTTGAAAACGCTCGATGGTTCACCGGGCGTGTATCGAATGTTGGATGAAGAAAGTCGCGTTTTGTATGTGGGAAAAGCGCGAAACCTGCGTAATCGGGTGTCGAACTATGCGCGTCCTGGTAATCACTCGGGCCGTATCGCGCGGATGATTTCGGAAACGGCGTCGATGATGTTCCTGACGACGCGGACGGAAACTGAGGCGCTTCTACTAGAGCAAAACCTTATTAAGCAGCTCAAGCCGCGCTACAACGTGCTGCTGCGCGACGACAAATCGTTTCCGAATGTGCTGGTGACCGATCACGCGTTTCCGATGGTTAAAAAACACCGTGGTGCGAAGAAAGAGAAGGGCCAGTATTTCGGGCCTTTTGCGAGTGCTGGGGCGGTAAATCGCACCCTAAGTCAGCTCCAAAGAGTCTTTTTGCTCCGCAATTGTACCGATAGCCAGTTTGAGGGACGCACCCGCCCGTGTCTGCAATATCAGATCAAACGCTGCACGGCTCCCTGTGTCGGCTATATCACCGAGGCCGAATACCGAAAGTCGGTCAAAGATGCGGCTGATTTTCTATCGGGCAAAACTGCTCAGATCCAAGAGAACCTCGCCGCTGATATGATGGCGGCGTCAGAGGCGATGGAATTCGAACGTGCCGCCTCCCTGCGCGATCGGATCAAGGCGCTGACCCAAGTTCAAACGGCCCAAGGGATCAACCCTCGGACGGTGGCAGAGGCAGATATCATCGCGCTCCATACCGAAAACGGGCAAGCCTGTGTGCAGGTGTTCTTTATTCGCGCGAACCAAAACTGGGGCAATTTCGACTTTTACCCGCGGATCAGTGGAGACGAAGATTTGGCGGAAGTGATGGAGGCATTCGTCGGCCAGTTCTACTCAGACCGCGATCCGCCAAAGGCACTCATCTTGTCTCATGGCCTCGATAACGAAGATCTGATGGCTGAGGCGTTGGCCGAGAAAGCAGGGCGCAAGGTCGAGATCACTGTCCCGCAGCGCGGCGAAAAGGCCGAGCTGGTCAGCAACGCGCTCCGCAATGCGAAAGAGAGCCTTGCGCGGAAAATGTCCGAAAGTGCTACGCAGATGAAACTACTTCGTGGCATCGCTGAGGCATTCGACCTCGACGCGCCGCCAGAGCGCATTGAGGTTTACGACAACTCCCACATTCAGGGCACCAATGCCGTTGGCGCTATGATCGTCGCAGGGCCTGACGGGTTCATGAAATCGCAATACCGTAAGTTCAATATTCGGGGCGATAGCATCACACCGGGTGACGATTTTGGCATGATGAAAGAAGTGCTCACGCGTCGATTTGCGCGCCTTCAAAAAGAAGACCCTGATCGGACGTCGGGCAACTGGCCGGACCTTCTGCTGATTGATGGTGGTGCAGGGCAGGTGTCTGCGGTGCAGGAGATCATGGACCAGATGGGCGTCGCTGATGTGGCGATGGTCGGTGTCGCAAAAGGCGTTGATCGTGATCACGGCAAAGAAGAGTTCTACCGCACAGGTCAGCGTCCCTTTGCCCTGCAGCGCAATGATCCCGTTCTCTACTTCATCCAGCGTATGCGCGATGAGGCACACCGTTTCGCCATCGGCACCCACCGCGCCAAACGGTCCAAAGCGATTGGTGTGACGACCTTGGACGATATTCCAGGGGTTGGTGCGACACGTAAACGCGCTTTGCTTGCGCACTTTGGCAGCGCTAAAGCCGTTCGGGGCGCGAATTTGTCGGATTTGCTGGCTGTTGACGGCATTTCGAGCGCGATGGCCGAGACGATTTACGCCTACTTTCACGAAAATGGCTGAACAACCCTACGGTGGTTCAATGTGGGGGCTGTTCGCCGTCGCAGCCGCCCGTTAAGAAGAGGCATGGGACGAAAGGGGGCGATTATGAAGTGGACCTTGCCGAATACCTTGACCGTGTTGCGCCTGTTGGCTGCGCCGGGTGTGGCATTGATGTTCCTATACTTCGCACGTCCATGGGCCGATTGGTTCGCACTGGTCCTGTTCGTGCTGGCCGCTGTGACCGATTTTCTGGATGGCTATCTCGCTCGCGCGTGGAAACAAGAAAGCAAAATCGGCGCAATGCTGGACCCTATTGCGGATAAGGCGATGGTCGTGATTGCGCTCATGGTCATCACGGGGTTCTCTGGTATGAACCCGTGGTTCCTGTTGCCCGCGACAATCATCATGTTCCGCGAAGTGTTTGTGTCTGGTCTGCGCGAATACCTTGGGGATACGGCGGGTCTTTTGAAAGTGACCAAGCTGGCCAAATGGAAAACAACTGCACAGATGGTGGCGATTTCGATCCTGTTTTCTACAGGAGCATTCGAACATCACGCGCTACGCGATGTGGCCTTTTTGGACTACGCGCGGCACAGTTGGTATCTGGGTGTCGCCATTTTGTGGGTCGCCTCTATCCTGACGTTTATCACCGGTTTGGACTATTTCCGAAAAGCTCTGCCGTATCTAAAGTAGTCGCATGATTGATATCCTTTACTTTGCATGGGTCCGTGAACGGATCGGAGTGCCCCGCGAACAAGTCGCAACAGATGCGGCGACAGTTGCTGAACTGATCGAAGAGCTCAAAGCCCGTGAAGAGCGGTATGCGCTGGCGTTTTCTGACCTGCGCGCGCTGCGTGTGGCCGTTGATCAAGAACTGACAGATTTCGATGCTTCGCTGGCCGGCGCGCGCGAAGTCGCGTTTTTCCCGCCGATGACAGGTGGCTGATGACCGTTCGCATCCAAACCGAAGTCTTTGACGCGGGCGCGGAACTGAACGCCTTTACCGACACCGTTGCAGGTGCAGGCGCGGTTGTGAGCTTTACTGGTGTGGTGCGCGATGTGGACGGTGGCCTCGTCGCAATGGAGATCGAACACTATCCGGGCATGACCGAAAAGGCGATTGCCGCGATTGTGTCAGAGGCTCAGTCGCGCTGGGATTTGGCAGGGGCCTTGGTGATCCATCGTCATGGTCGTTTGACTGCTGGCGATCAGATTATGATGGTCGCAACGGCATCGCGTCACAGGGTCGATGCGTTCCAAGCCGCCGAATTTCTCATGGACTACCTGAAATCGCGTGCGCCGTTCTGGAAGAAAGAGATGACCCAATCTGGCGATGGCTGGGTTGAGGCGCGGGACGAAGACGAAGCCGCTCTCGACCGCTGGTAAGAAGTACCTCAAATTCTATTCAATTCCGTTTCCTTTACCGCGCTTTAGGTATCGGTCGGCCAATCTCTATCCGTTGCAAAGGATGGACTATATGGCTGCCGCAGAACCACAGACCCCGCTCGATTATGCTGTGTATGCGCGGGACAGAGACGTGATGAATATGGTGCGCAAGTCTCTCGCTGCGGGACAGGCGCAACTGGCCTTTCAGCCTGTCATAGCGGCGGCGGATGGCACCACCGTCGCATTTTACGAAGGGCTGATCCGTCTGCGCGATAGCACAGGCCGAATTATCCCTGCGGGTCAGTTCATGGGCGAGGTCGAAGAGACCGTCCTAGGTCGCGAAATCGACTGCGCGTCGTTGCGACTGGGGTTAGAGGTTCTGCGTAATAATCCGACGATGCGTTTGGCGGTTAACATGTCGGCGCGGTCATTGGCGGATGGAAAATGGCGCAGAACCCTGACGGCAGGCTTGAACCGAGGGCGCGATATCGGGCCGCGGCTGATCCTTGAAATTAGTGAAACTTCTGCGATGCAGCTTCATGAGGTGTTGATCCGCTTTATGGAGGACATGCAGCCCTATGGCGTGAATTTCTCCCTCGATGATTTCGGCGCGGGATTGATCGCGTTTCAGCGGCTCAAAGATTTCTACTTCGATATGGTGAAAATTGATCGCTGTTTTATCCATAACATTCAGGACTCGCCCGACAATCAGGTCATGGCTGAAGCGTTGATCACCGTGGCCCAGCAGTTCGAGATGTTTGCTGTGGTTGAGGGTGTGGAAACGGCAGCAGAGGCAGAATTGCTCTGTGACATGGGAATCGATTGCTTGCAGGGCTATCATTTCGGTGCGCCGCGACTCTCAATCTAAAGTCTATCTATATTAGCTGCGTCGCAGCGAAATAATGTTGCGCCAAGCAGGCATAATTTGTACATAGATGCCGATGGTGATCAGCAAATTGCCGTTTTTCTGAGCCTTAGAGGAGAGGATTCTCATGACCAATATCGTAATCGCGTCTGCCGCACGAACTGCTGTTGGCAGCTTTGGCGGTTCCTTTGCCAATGTTCCTGCGCATGAACTAGGTGCTGCTGTGCTCGAAGCGGTTGTCGCGCGCGCTGGAATTGAAAAAGGCGAAGTGGATGAGACCATCCTTGGTCAGGTTCTTACCGCTGGTCAGGGCCAAAACCCTGCACGTCAGGCACACATCGCTGCGGGCCTGCCGATTGAATCCGCTGCTTGGGGCCTTAACCAGGTTTGTGGTTCGGGTCTTCGCGCGGTTGCTCTTGCTGCACAGCACATCATGCTCGGCGATGCGTCGATCGTTGCTGCTGGCGGTCAAGAAAACATGTCCCTCTCGGCTCACTGTGCTCACATGCGCAACGGCACCAAAATGGGCGACATGAAGCTGATCGACACCATGATCAAAGACGGCCTGTGGGATGCATTCAACGGCTACCACATGGGTCAGACCGCTGAAAACGTTGCAAACCAGTGGGGCATCACCCGCGAAATGCAGGACGAATTCGCGCTTGCGTCGCAGAACAAAGCGGAAGCAGCGCAGAAGGCTGGCAAATTCGACGACGAAGTCATCGCGTTCACCGTCAAAGGCCGTAAGGGCGACACCATTGTCGACAAAGACGAATACATCCGCCACGGCGCGACCCTTGAAAGCATGCAGAAACTGCGCCCAGCTTTCACCAAAGACGGCTCTGTCACTGCAGGTAACGCATCTGGCCTGAACGACGGTGCGGCAGCCGTTCTGCTGATGACCGAAGAAGAAGCCGTTCGCCGTGGTCTGACACCGCTGGCACGCATTGCGTCCTACGCGACCGCTGGCCTCGACCCGTCGATCATGGGCTGTGGCCCGATCCCGTCGTCGAAGAAAGCACTGGCCAAAGCTGGATGGTCGGTTGGCGATCTCGACCTCGTCGAGGCAAACGAAGCCTTTGCTGCACAGGCTTGCGCCGTGAACAAGGACATGGGCTGGGATCCAGCAATTGTGAACGTAAACGGCGGCGCAATCGCAATCGGTCACCCGATTGGTGCATCGGGCTGTCGTGTTCTGAACACCCTGTTGTTCGAACTTCAGCGCCGCGATGCGAAAAAGGGTCTCGCTACCCTTTGCATCGGCGGTGGCATGGGCGTCGCAATGTGTGTTGAACGCCTGTAACATTCGGCGTTTACTCTACGTCAAAGGGGTTCAGCGCGCTGGGCCCCTTTTTTGTTCGATGCGGCATTGCAGCGCAATAATATTGCGTATATATGTCGTTTCAAATAATAACGTTACTAACTGAATTTCTTAGGAGGAGAATCAAATGTCCCGTGTAGCTCTTGTAACTGGTGGTTCCCGCGGCATCGGTGCTGCGATTTCTAAAACCCTTAAAGACGCTGGTTATACCGTAGCTGCGACCTATGCTGGGAATGACGAAAAAGCCGCTGCCTTCACTGCTGAAACAGGCATTAAGACTTACAAATGGAACGTTGGCAGCTACGACGAAAGCGCGGCGGGTCTTGCGCAGGTCGAAGTGGACCTCGGCCCGATTGACATCGTTGTGGCAAACGCAGGCATCACTCGCGATGCGCCGTTCCACAAAATGACCCGCGAACAATGGCAGGAAGTGATCGACACCAACCTAACGGGCGTTTTCAACACCGTTCACCCGATTTGGCCGGGTATGCGTGAGCGCAAGTTTGGCCGCATCGTGGTCATCTCCTCGATCAACGGTCAAAAAGGTCAGTTCGGTCAGGTTAACTATGCCGCGACCAAAGCCGGTGACCTCGGCATCGTGAAATCGTTGGCCCAAGAAGGTGCACGTTTCGGCATCACAGCAAACGCAATCTGCCCAGGCTACATCGCGACCGAAATGGTTATGGCTGTTCCGGAAAAAGTGCGTGAAGCTATCATTGGCCAGATCCCGACAGGTCGTCTGGGCGAGCCGGAAGAAATCGCGCGTTGCGTGAAATTCCTCGTCGAAGACGACGCGGGCTTTGTAAACGGCTCGACCATTTCCGCGAACGGCGGACAGTTCTTCGTCTAATCGCTTGCGCGTTTGATTTTATTAGTCAAATTGGGCCGGTCACAATGATCGGCCCTTTTCATGTCTAAAACCTCTTACACAGCAGTCGGATTTATCGCGGTCCTTTTGTGGGCGCTGCTCGCGCTCTTCACCGTCGGATCGGCCCCCGTGCCGCCTTTTCTGTTGAACGCGCTCTGCTTTGCGATCGGCGGGGGGATTGGTGTGATCTGGTTGCTTGCAACGGGTGGCTTGTCGCAACTTCGCCGTGTGCCGCTACGGGTCTATCTCATCGGAACGGCGGGTCTCTTCGGCTATCACTTCCTGTATTTTTCGGCGCTACGAATGGCCCCCGCCGCTGAGGCGGGCCTGATAGCATACCTTTGGCCACTATTGATCGTCTTGTTCTCTGGTCTGTTGCCGGGAGAGCACTTGAAACGCGGCCACATCATCGGAGGACTGATCGGATTCGCGGGCGCAGTTTTGATCGTCGCGCAAGGTGTGACAGGGTTTAATGCTGATGCATTGCCCGGTTACGGATTGGCGTTCCTCTGTGCGCTCACATGGTCAGGGTATTCGGTCGTATCCCGCAGTTTCGGGGCCGTCCCGACAGCATCGGTCGTCGTGTTTTGCCTCGCCACCGCAATTCTGTCAGGGGTCGCGCACGTCGCATTGGAAGACACGATCTGGCCGACCACCACGCTTGGATGGCTGTCAGTCATTGGGCTCGGCGTTGGCCCCGTCGGGATCGCGTTTTTTGTTTGGGATGTGGGCGTGAAAAAAGGCGACATCCAATTGCTTGGTGTCGCCTCCTATGCTGCGCCTGTTCTCTCCACCTTGGCGCTTGTTGTCGCGGGGATCGCAGCCCCGACTTGGACTTTGTTACTTGCCGCTGCCCTAATTACCGGAGGCGCGGCACTGGCCGCACAAGCGAGCCGTAGGCCTTAGTGGGTTGTCAGGCGCGTAATTTCCTCTTTGACCATCAACTTCTGTTTCTTGAGACGGCTAATCTCTGATGCGTCAATTGCCGGACTGCGCTGTGCACTTTCTACGGCCGCAGAGAGGTTCTGGTGTTTCTTCCTCAGTTCCTCGATGTGCGAACTTAGGCTCATAGTCGTCTCCTCTGTTGTGATGGTTGCGACTCGATTGCAGCACAGTTTTACAAAACTGTCACGCGGCGCTGCAGCATTTTTCGAGATCGGTCGTTTTCCGCCGATCCTGCGCAATTAAATTAACAAATTATGCTCAATTCAGCGCCATCTCGTAAAATAGCGGTGGCTTCGGGCGTATAGCTTTCACCGTCAGCGGTATGGCTCTCTCCAACATGCATGACAAAGGGCGCTGCGAGCTTGAAGGCCGCCCGCCCATTCTTGCGCGCTTGGACGATAAAGAGGCCTGCACTGCGGCCGTTACGGGCCCCGATAGGTTGGACGATGATTGAACCCAGACAGGTCTGAACGGCGCTTAGCACTTCGGGTAAGCGGTCGATTCGTTGGATAAGTGTGAAATAGCCCTTCGGCGCGAGGCGCTTTGCGCCGATCGTCACCCAGTCCGCCAAAGGGGTATCACCGCCGAGTGCAGTATCCCGACCAAGGTCAGTCGCGGCAGTAGATGCCGTGCGATCATAGTAGGGTGGGTTCATGATGACGTGATCGAATTGCTGATTTCTGAGGTCCGCTGGTAAGGCACGAAGGTCGGCGGTGATCACATCTAATGGCGCTTTGTTCTCGGCGGCATTTTTGCGCGCCAGTTCCGCATACTCTGGCTGTAATTCGACGCCAGTGATCGACAGTTCTGCAACCCGCGCTGAAAGACACAGGCTAGCCGTGCCTACGCCGCAGCCAAGTTCCAATACGGTTTGGCCTGATTTTGCCGGAACAGCAGCGGCGAGCAGAACAGGATCAACGCCAGCGCGGTAGCCATTGATCGGCTGCCAGACCCTAACCTTACCATTCAGAAAGTTATCGCAGCTAAGGTCAGTCACAGGCCCAAATCGATTTCATTGTCGCGTAAAACGGCAGTTGCGATGAAATGATCGGCATCTCGCACCATAATGCGGCGCGGCAAAATGCCGAGGCTTCCGTCGAGGACGCTCATATTTACGTCAAACTCGAAGCAGTCTATACCCTCACCGTCTAAGAGCACCTTTGCAAAGGCGATCACAGTGGGGTCGGTTGTGCGTAAAAGCTCTTTCATACCCAAAGACGTAAGGCGGGAAACCGACTTTGCCAATAGCGCCGTGGAGCCTGTGATGAGCCTCGATGTAACTGCCACCAAACCGCATGAACGTCTGGCAGAGGCGCTGGCGCCTGAAATGGAAGCCGTGAACCTGATGATCCGTGATCGGATGTCGTCGGAACACGCGCCCCGTATTCCTGAAGTGACTGCCCACTTGATCGAAGCTGGTGGAAAACGTTTGCGCCCGATGCTGACGCTCGCGGCGGCGAAACTCTGCGGTTACGAGGGTCCGTATCACATTCATCTAGCGACAACGGTTGAGTTTATTCATACAGCGACCTTGCTGCACGATGACGTTGTCGACGAAAGTGATCAGCGTCGCGGGCGTCCGACGGCGAACCTTTTGTGGGATAACCAGTCGTCCGTTCTGGTCGGCGATTATCTGTTCTCTCGGTCGTTCCAGATCATGGTCGAAACGGGTTCGATCCGCGTTTTGGGCATCCTTGCTGATGCGTCTGCGACGATTGCTGAGGGCGAAGTTCTCCAGCTCACCGCAGCACGTGATCTGACCACGACCGAAGATACTTATCTAAAGGTGATCCGTGGTAAAACGGCAGCGTTGTTCTCTGCGGCCACTCAGGTCGGCGCGGTGATTTCTGGCGCAGATGAGAGCGTCGAGAAAGCGCTCTACGATTATGGCGACGCCTTGGGCATTGCGTTCCAAATGGTTGACGATTTGCTCGACTACGGTGGAACCGAGGCGATCGGTAAGAACATCGGCGATGACTTCCGCGAGCGGAAATTGTCACTGCCGTTGATCAAAGCGGTCGCGAAATCGGATGCGGACGAGATGGCGTTTTGGACGCGCACCATCGCGAAGGGCAAACAAGTCGAAGGCGACCTAGAGGCCGCACTCGACATCATGCGCAAGCATGGTGCGTTGGATGACACTCGCGATGAGGCGTTGCAGTGGGCTGCGAAAGCTAAAGCATGTCTTGCGGAAGTCCCGGCACACGACATCCGCGACATGCTGTCGGATATCGCTGACTACGTGGTTGCGCGTATCAGCTAAGAAGCGGGGTGGGGACAACCCACCAACTTTGTTCTCGAATTTGGATCATGCGGGCGACCTGACGGGCGGCCCCCATATCCTTGACCACCGCCACGCAAGTCGCACCTGACCCTGACATCCCTGCCCAAAGAACGGCGCGTTGCTGGCGCATCATGGTGAGCGCTTTGTCAATTTCTGTGGCAACTGCAGCGGCAGGTTTATGAAGGTCGTTGCGCTGCTCATGCAGCCAGTCCGTAAACCCATTGAGCGTTACACCAACTGGCAGTTCACCCATTGCCGGGTTTGTTTTCTGCGTTAGCCCACGAAAGGCTTCAGGCGTTGGCACTTCGACATTTGGATTGACGAGGACGAGTGCCGCGCGGGGCAGGGCGGTAAAATCGCTCAACTCTTCACCGATCCCAGCCATGCGGCAGGGTGTCGGGGCACGTAGGCAAACAGGAACATCGGCACCAAGGGCAAGGACCGCAGGGTCGTCATGCGCCAATGGCTCAACATCCCACAGCTCGGCCAAAAGTTTCAGCGTTGCCGCCGCATCAGACGACCCGCCACCAATCCCCGCAGCATGGGGGAGGTTCTTTTCAAGATGGAGGTGCGCGCCCATCGTCACGCCGCGCTCACGACGGAGGGCTTCGGCGGCTTTCAGAACGAGGTTGCTGCCGTCGAGGGGCACACCTTCGGCAAAATGTCCCGTTACCGTCAGTCGCATATCGACAGCGCGGGTGGCCGAGATGACGTCGCCGACTTCGGCAAAAACGACCAAACTATCCAGCAAATGATACCCATCGGCCCGCTGGCCAGTGACATGCAGGGTCAGGTTTATCTTTGCAGGTGCTGTTGTCTTAATTGTCGCCACGGGCCACCGATAATGGGTCTTTGCCTTCTTCAATCATCACCGCATCCAAACCAATCGCGATTTTTCGGCGGATTCGGGCAGCTTCGTCTTCTTCGGGATCAAATGACAGCGCACGCTGCCACTGGAATTGCGCTTCGAGTTTCCGACCCACGACCCAAAGAGCATCGCCCAAGTGATCATTCACCACAGGATCGGTGGCTTCCAGTTCGCTCCCTCGTTCGAGGACGGGAACAGCCTCTTCGAAACGTCCAAGTTTGAACAGGGCCCAGCCAAGGCTGTCAATGATCGCGCCATTGTTGGGTTGGGCCGCGACAGCTTGTTCGATGAGCGACAAGGCTTCGTCGAGCTTCTCGCCACGGTCGACGAGTGAATAGCCGAGGTAATTCAGCACCGAGGGATGGCCAGGGCGCAAATCGAGCGCGGCGCGGAAATCGCTTTCGGCATCATCCCAGCGGTCCAACCGTTCGCGCGAAATCCCGCGTGCGAAATAGATGAACCACGCGCTGGACGCATCCTCACCGTAGAGGTCGAGTGCGGTCGTGTAGACGCTGTCGGCCTGTTTGTAGTCCTCAACCCGACGCAAAGAGTCGCCTAAAGTCGCAGCGACGTAGCCGGACTCTGGATAGGTGCGAGCCAATTGCTGCAACACTTCGATGGCGGCGTCGTTGCGTCCGTCCGCTTCGAGGACAGCCGCGCGACCGATCTCTGCATCGAGGAATGCGGGGTCTTCGGGTGAGATCATCGCGAAGGTCGCGTTGGACAGGTCATAGCGGCCCAACGCGTCGTAGAGTTCCGCCGTGGTCAGGATCGCGTCTGAACGTGTCGGGGCCAGTTCATGTGCGGCCCACGAATAAGCGAGGGTGTAGGCCTCGGGCGCTTCATCTTGGATGGCGATGGCGACTGTCAGGAACACTTCGGCAAGGCCTTCTTTGGGATTAGTGATCCCATCGAAAGGCACGGTTTCGCCTGCAGTTAGGCGTGCTAGAAGGTTTTGGATCGCGGTGTCGCTACCCAATGGGTCGGCTCGAGATAACAGCGCAATCGCATCGTCGGTGCGGCCCAGCTGTCCCAATACTTGCGCTTGCGCGATCAACGCGCGAGTGTTTCGCAGCATACTGGTGTTTGCAGGATCTCCGAACAGGTCTTCGGCCCCTTCGAAATCACCAACATAGGCTAGCGTGAGCGCTTTTTGGTATGATCCAAAGGCGGATAGCCCTTCGGTTGCGATTATTGCATCGAAACCTTCAATCGCATCGCGCACGTTTCCTTGGGCCAATGCACCCCAAGCCTGAACGGCTCCGTCGATCATATCGCTGACGGCTAGTCCAGTCTCGAGGTCTGACTGCACCTTTTTCCAACGATCCGCTTTGATATGATCAAGCATCACGACCATATTCGCGATTTGGCTCACGTTTCCTTGGCTTGTTAGGAGTTGCGCAAATGGCAGCGCTGCTTCGAAATCACCGAGTGCCACGAGCGACGACATGGCGCTATCTGCCATGCCAATATTCTCTGGGTCGATTGCCAAAACGCGTTGGTAATATTCCGCCGCCTGTTCGAAATCGCCCGCCGCAAAGGCCCGCTGTGCTGCGAGGTAGGGGCCTGACAAGCTATCTGCCTGCGACGGCAAAGGTGCCAAACCGATATTCGCCACAGTGAGCAGCATCAGACCGAACGTGCGAATTTTCACGAAGCAGCGCCCCTTATCCAGAAGTTTCAAAGACATCGTAAAGAAATGGCCCGCCGCCTGCAATCAGACGACGGGCCAAATGGGCGTGATCTCGCGGATGTGAGATTACATATTCGGGTAGTTCGGTCCGTCACCGCCTTGTGGGACGGTCCAGTTGATGTTCTGGGACGGGTCTTTGATGTCGCAGGTTTTGCAGTGAACACAGTTCTGGAAGTTCACTTGGAACTTCGGACCGTCTTCGCCCTCAAGGACCTCGTAGACACCTGCGGGGCAGTAGCGCTGCGCTGGTTCGTCGAACTTGGGCAAGTTAACCGAGATCGGAACTGAGGCGTCTTTGAGCTGAAGGTGGCAAGGCTGCGACTCTTCGTGGTTGGTAAAGCTGAACGACACGTTGGTCAGGCGGTCAAACGACAGAACGCCATCGGGTTTCGGGTAGTCGATCTTCTGGTGCTTCGACGCTTCTTCGGTCGAGGCAGCGTCGGTTTTGCCGTGACGCAGGGTGCCAAAGAACGAGAAGCCGAGCGTGTTGGTCCACATGTCCAGACCGCCCAACGCCAGACCACCCAAGAGACCGTATTTCGACCACATCGGCTTCACGTTGCGGACCTTCTTGAGGTCTTTGCCGATCACGCCTTCGCGGACGCGAGTATCGTAGTCTGCTAGCACATCGCCTGAACGACCCGCTTGGATCGCTGCGAATGCGGATTCCGCAGCCTCGATGCCCGAATGCATCGCGTTGTGGTTACCCTTAATACGCGGCACGTTGACGAGGCCCGCCGAACAACCGAGCAGCGCACCACCGGGGAACGCAGTCTGCGGGATCGACTGATAGCCGCCTTCAGAGATCGCACGAGCACCGTAGGCCACGCGTTTACCGCCTTTGAGCAGTTCAGCCACCATCGGGTGGTGCTTGAACCGCTGGAATTCCATGTAAGGGAACAAGTGCGGGTTTTTGTAGTTCAGGTGAACCACGAAGCCGACGTAAACCTGATTGTTGTCGAGGTGGTAGATGAACGAACCGCCGCCAGCTTCGGACCCCAGAGGCCAGCCCATCGTGTGGGTCACTGTGCCCTCTTTGTGCTTAGCTGGATCGATCTCCCAAATCTCTTTCATGCCGATGCCGAACTTTTGCGGGCAGTGCCCTTTGGAAAGGTCGTATTTCGCCATAACCTCTTTGGAGAGCGAGCCGCGCACGCCTTCGGAAAGGAAGACGTATTTACCGCGAAGCTCCATCCCCGGCTCGGTGTTCGGACCGTAGGAGCCGTCAGCCTCAAGGCCGAAAACGCCAGCAACAACGCCAGCGACTTCGCCGTTTTCGCCGTAGACCAGTTCCGAACAGGACATGCCTGGGAAAATCTCGACGCCCAGTTCTTCGGCCTGTTCTGCCATCCAGCGGCAGACGTTCGCCATCGACACGATGTAGTTGCCGTGGTTGTTCATGAGCGGCGGCATCGCAGCGTTCGGCAGGCGGATACCGCCAGCTTCGCCGAGGAAGTAGAAGTTGTCCTCTTTGACTTCGGTTTTGATCGGCGCGCCTTTGGCTTTCCAATCAGGCATCAGGCGATCAAGGCCAGAGGTGTCCAGAACCGCACCCGACAGGATGTGAGCCCCAACCTCAGAGCCCTTTTCCAGAACGACGACGCTCAGGTCGGCATCCAGTTGTTTCAGACGGATCGCGGCCGAAAGCCCAGCAGGGCCGGCACCGACGATCACAACATCATAGTCCATTGCTTCGCGTTCGATGGCGGTCATGGCATTTCCTTTTGTTCTCAGCGCGACGCGCTTGGGTAACATTCTTTCGCAAAAGGACTAAACTAGACGCAACTCTTGGGCAATCACGACACGGCGTTATTTTGCTGCATTGCGACATTTGGACGGGGTATCGACGTTAAAATATTGCGGGCCTTTCTCCGTCTTAGGGTGGAGTAGATCGATATATCGGTCCGTTATCCCCTTAAACGCCTTGGCTTATTGATTTCTTGTAGCTTTAATCGATATGCGGGGCTATTGACTTTTGACCTGCCCGATAGGTTATGGGCAAGAGAACACGACAGACGTGCGACGGAGTAAATTATGGAAAAGATCCCGCTGACTCGGGCCGGTTTTGACAAGATTGACGCTGAACTCAAACACTTCAAATCGGTGGAGCGTCCAGCTATCATTCAGGCCATTGCCGAAGCGCGTGCGCTGGGCGATCTTTCCGAGAACGCAGAGTATCACTCTGCCAAAGAAAAGCAGTCGTTCATCGAGGGCCGCATTAAGGAACTCGAAGGCGTTCTGTCCCTTGCTGAAGTTATTGATCCGTCGAAACTGTCGGGAACAATCAAATTCGGCGCGACCGTCGAGTTGGTCGATGAAGACACTGACGAAGAGAAGAAATATCAGATCGTTGGTGAATACGAGGCTGATCTTGAGAACGGCAAGTTGAACATCAAATCGCCGCTCGCTCGCGCTTTGATCGGTAAAGACGAAGGTGACAGCGTTGAAGTACGCACACCTGGCGGCGACCGTAGCTACGAAATTTTGTCGGTCCTCTTCGTTTAACGCTGGAAGGCGGCACGCCATGGGCACTGGTCTAGGCAAAGCTAAAGAAACCAAAGACGAACCCCGCTCTCTTTCGAGTGCGGAGCTGATTGGCTATTCGGTTACGTTCATTTGGCTCGTTGGTGCGGGCGCGTTTTTCTATTTCGCGCCGTCGAATGGTGATGGGTCGATGGACAGCTTGCGCTTTGTCATGACGCTCGTTGCGCTATTTCTGCCCGTGGCGGTGATTTGGGTCGCAGCCAGCGCCGCACGGACCGCGCGTATCTACCGCGAAGAAACAGAACGACTGCGTAGTTCCATTGATGACATGCGTCAGGCGTTGTTTGGTGAACGTGAGGCGAAGTCCAAAGCGATCACAGGGCAGGTCGAAGAGAAACTGGCCGCGATTGCGCAGTCAGCCCAGAAAACAGAGACGGTATTGGCGACGTTTTCGTCGGCCCGCCAACAGGGCCGTGTGCAATTACCCTTGGCCAAGCCCGAACCGTCAGACGATCAGCCCAGTCTCGCCTTGGGGACCACCGCAGAAGAGCTGCAGCCGCCGCTTTCGAATGCGATGTTGATCCGTGCGATCAATTTCCCAGAATCGGATCAGGATGCTGACGGGTTTGCTGCCCTTCGTGCTGCGCTCAAGGACCGTCAAGCCCGACAGCTGGTTCAGGCGAGCCAAGATGTCCTTACGCTCTTGTCCCAAGACGGTATCTACATGGACGACATGCGGCCCGACCGTGCTCGTCCAGAAATTTGGCGCCGCTTTGCTAAGGGTGAGCGCGGTCGTGCAACAGCCGTTTTGGGCGGTATTCGCGATCGGTCCTGTCTGGCACTGACCTCGGCTCGTATGCGCGAGGATGCTATTTTCCGCGATGCCGCGCACCATTTCCTACGTCGTTTTGATCAGATGCTTGTTGCGTTCGAACCGCAGGCCACGGATGAGGAAATCGCCGCACTGTCAGAAACCAGAACTGCACGGGCCTTTATGCTTGTAGGCCGTGTGACTGGCGCGTTTGACTGATCTATTTCGTGATCGTCGAGGGGTTGTAAAACTCCGAGTTTGAATAAATGATCAAATTCGACGTTTCACATTCTGGTTGATCATTATGCCCCCTCTTCGCGTGCGTTAGCCTATCGCCAAGGTTTGACTGGCGGTTTGCCTTTTATGTTCGTCGTCGTACCTTTTGGCCTTTTGTTCGGCGTCGTCGCGATGGATGCGGGGCTCACGCTGACGCAAACCATGGGCATGACGATGCTTGTGATCGCGGGGGCCGCCCAGTTCACGGCGTTGCAAATGATGGTCGATAACGCGGGGCTTTGGTTGATCATTGCAGCGGCGTTGGCGGTGAACCTGAGGATGGCGATGTATTCCGCCGCACTTGTGCCGCATCTGGGTAAGGCTCCACTGTGGCAGCGTGCACTGATCGCCTACATGAATTTCGATCAAACTTATGCGGTTGCCAGCATTGCCTACGAGCAAAATCCAGAGTGGCCCGTAGAACGCAAGGTTACCTTCTTTTTTGGCGTCGCCACTCCGATTGTGCCGACTTGGATTGCGGCGACTTTGGTCGGGGCGCTTATTGGCAAAGCTATTCCCACGGACCTTGGCATCGATTTCATCCTGCCGATCACCTTTATCGCGCTGGTTGGGCCAATGCTAAGAACAGTGCCGCAGATGATCGCGGCATCGGTGTCAGTGGCGGTTGGACTTATACTCTCTGGATTGCCGTCAGGGATGGGGCTTTTGATCGCGGCGGCCTGCGCCATGGCCGCAGGGGCCGCAACGGAAATTTGGCAAGAAAAACGGAGCGCGACATGGCTGTAGATGCAGTGCTGGTTTGGACGGTCATCGCCATTTTGGCCGTCGGGACATTTCTGATCCGATTTTCATTCTTGGGACTAATCGGTGATCGCCCCTTGCCGCCCATCGTCGTTCGTTTGTTGCGGTTCACGCCAGTGGCTGTTCTGCCCGCACTCGTCGCGCCACAGGTGCTTTGGCCGAATGCGACCGATGGCCAGACCGATCCCGTTCGAATGCTTGCCGCCTTGACCACGCTGGCTGTAGGGATGGTGACGCGTAAGGTTCTTCCTGCGATTGTCGCGGGGAGTGCGGTGCTGATTATCGGCCTACAGCTTAGCGCAGCGGGCTAACCTGAATCTGGTAGAGCACCTGCGCGTTGTCGTCGGAATCATTCTCACGCACTTCTCGTGTCCGAACGCCGGGCATTTTGCCGAATTGCGTTTCCAAGGTTTCAGGAAAGAATGTGACGCGGATGTGGTCAAACCCCGGTAGGGATTTCAGGATGGCCGAGGTCGACCGTGCGCAATTGGCTTTCTGCACGGCACCGTGTGTCATAACCGCCCGAAGCGCACGTTCCGCAACATCGGCAGAGACATCAAGCTCTTGGACAACGGTGTAGAACGTCGCGCGGGAATGGTAAGAAATGTAATAGTCTTCGATCTGTGGCGTGACACCGATGATGACATCGTTGCGTTCAGGGATCGAAGGATGTTTGAACGATCCAGCGGGGTCCCAAATGACCCGTTCGGATGCATTGACCATGAGGCTCGTATGGGCGCCGCGGCCGGAACCTACGTTGCGCATGGTCATAAGGGTAAGGCGGGGCGGGCCATCGTGATGATAGCGCATGCTGGCAACCTGATTGTCAGGAGCCCAGACGGGTTCGGCGGCGCAGCCAGCCAATGCCAGCGGCGCGCCTATCAAAAATGATCGCCGATCCATCAATGCGCGCCCCCAAAGCGCGAAATTTGTGACTTGCTGATTAGCCGTTAATCAGAGCAAGCAACACCAGTGCGACAATGCAGATCGTCGCGACGCGGGTTGAGAATTTTACGAAGCCTTCAAAGGTTGCTTCGTGTGTGCTGGCGTCCATGGTGCCGTGCTTGTGTTCAGCCATGTGAGGCTCCTTCTCGAATTCTGTTCGCTTTGCGCGTGGATAGACGATTCAATTCTGTCTGTCACGATGTCAAAATGTCCATCATGCCGTCGTTTCGAGGTCTTTCGCCAATTCAAACCCGATCCGCGTGGGCTCTGCTTGCTCGGTTGGTTTCGGAAGGGCCATCAACATGACGTTCAGTTGAGCCACGTGTTGGATCAATTGAGTGCGCGTGCCCGTTTCGGTGCTGCCGTAGAACGTCACGATATCAGGGTCGAAATACCCCAAACCTTCAATCCGCATCACGCCTGCGTCCGAGCCAGTAAAGCCCATCGCAACCTCTTGGTCCGCATCAAGCTGCTTTTCGAAGTTCTGAATATACAGGATCAGGCGTTCGTAGGCCCACCGCGCTGCGCTTTTCTCTTCTCCATTACCTTGAAGATTGGATGGGATCTGCGTCGGTGCTGCGGACTTTGCATTAGGACTGAGATGGACCTCATGAAGTGCGGGTAGGACTGCGTTCTCGGCATATTCCGCCGAAGTTTCGATTGTGTCGGAAAGTTCGCTCATTGGTGCCCCCATTGTCAGAGGTAACACTAGCCTTCTCTGCCCAGAGGTCTAGACCCGTTGCCAGAGCCACGCGCCATCGGGCCCCATTTCACGGGTCACTCGACCTTGTTTCAAAAGGTGATTGAGATGGGCAACCGTTTCGACAAAGGCCAGTCCGTATTGATCGCCAGTAATTTCGCGCTTGAACAGCGGGATAAAGCAGTCACCGCCAACACGGGGTGTCGATAGGTGTTCCTCGATGCGATTTAGCGCACCTTCGTGGTTTTCGATCAATTGCTGAAGCCGAGTGGGCAGTCCGTAGTAAGGCAATTTGTGCCCACCCAGAACGAAATGCTCATGGCTGGCAATCTGCGCGAACTGACGGCAGGATCGCAGCCATTCGCCCAATGGATCGGCGTCAGGCTCTGTCGGGTAGACGCCGATATTCGGGCTAATGGATGGCAGCAGTTGATCGCCACCCAGAACGAGGGCGTCATCGCGGCTCCAGAACGTTGCGTGTTCTGGTGCGTGGCCGTCGCCCATCCGTATGTCCCACGTGCGCCCACCCATGGTGATCGTCTCACCATCGCAAATGCGCGTGTAACCTGCGGGTAGCGGTAAAACGCAGTCGGAAAAGTTAAACGGACGTTCCGTTTCGCGCTGCTTAAGAACCTCGGCCGCCATGCCGTTCCGCCGATAAAATGCGAGGTTATGGGCCGAGTAGTTGGATTGCTCATCCATGGTGAGCATACGCGTCAAAAGGTAAGCCGTGCGGGGCATGACAAGTTCCGCCCCGAGGCCCGTCAGCCATCCAGCCAAACCCACATGGTCGGGGTGGTGGTGGGTCAGGACGACCCGCGTGATTGGCTTGCCAGCCAGAGACCCTGCCATCGCGGCTTCCATCGCGGCACGACATTTCCGCGTGTTGATGCCGGCATCAATGAGCGTCCAGCTATCGCCTTCGTCCAGCGCGTAGACGTTTACATGGTCGAGAGCCATCGGCAGCGGAAGGCGAATCCATAGGACGCCTTCCGCTACTTCGATAGCCGCACCATTTTCGGGCGGTGTTTCGTGCGGGTAGCGGATCAGGCTCTTGCTGCCGTCCATCACGCTGCCAGATCGTCTGGCGAGATCGCCATAAGATCATCGCTACCTTCGCGCACGTGGGCGCACAGGCTCACATGTTCGGGCAGCAGGCGTTTGATGTAGAATGCCGCCAGTTTCTTGCGGGTTTCGTCGCCCTTAAGAGCCGCGGTCAGGTGGTAGTGGCCACCCAGCACACGAGCGAAGGCGCGCAGATAAGGAACGGACACGGCAAAGCGATCCGTCATGTCTTGGCCAACCAACCATTCCGTTGTCTCGCGCAGGGTTTCTGCAGATTGCCAGACAGCTTCGGCGAGTTCGGGGAGGCTCGCTTTTGCGGCATCTGCACCTGCTTCGACCTCGTCGAGTAGGCGATAGGCCGCATCACCGCCGTCCATCATTTTACGGCCAACGAGGTCCATGGCTTGAATGCCGTTGGTGCCTTCATAAATCGCGGTCACACGAACATCGCGCAAATACTGGGCTGCACCTGTTTCTTCGACAAAACCCATGCCGCCGTGAACTTGGATGCCCGTATTGGCCACATCAATGCCAACATCTGTTCCGAACGCCTTTGCAATCGGGGTGAGTAGGGCCGCGCGGGCCTTCCATTTCTCGTCGTTCGTCGCGATGCCCATGTCAATCGCGGTGCCACACGCCAGTGCAATCGTGCGTGCGGTAAAGATTTCGGCCTTCATCGTTGCCAACATACGGCGCACATCGGGGTGTTCGACGATGGTGCCAGTGCCGCCAACTTTACCCTGTTTGCGGTCCATCGCGTAGGCCAAAGCAGCTTGATACGCGGCTTCGGCGATCCCGATCCCTTGGGTGCCGACACCCAAACGCGCGTTGTTCATCATGGTAAACATCGCAGCCATGCCACCGTTTTCGGGGCCGACCAACCAGCCACGCGCACCTTCATAGCTCATTACAGCAGTTGGCGAACCGTGAAGACCGAGTTTGTGTTCGAGGCTCACAACGCGCAGGTTATTGCGTTCACCCAAAGTGCCGTCCGCGTTCGGGATGAATTTGGGAACGATAAAGAGGCTGATGCCTTTGGTGCCAGGAACACCATCGGGCAAGCGGGCCAAAACAAGGTGGCAGATGTTTTCGCTGAAATCACTATCACCCCAAGTGATGTAGATTTTCTGCCCCGTGATCGCAAAGCTGCCGTCGCCCAGCGGTTCCGCTTTGGATGACAGCGCGCCAACGTCAGAACCAGCTTGCGGTTCGGTCAGGTTCATCGTCCCTGTCCATTCGCCCGAAATCAGTTTCGGCAAATACAGTTCTTTGATCTCATCGCTTGCGTGATGTTCCAGCGCTTCAATCTGGCCTTGGGTCAGGAGCGGATTGAGGTGGAGGGACAGACAAGCACCCGACAGCATGTCATTGATTGCTGTGCCGATCGTAACCGGAAGCCCCATGCCGCCGTGTTCTGGGTTCGCACAAACGCCAATCCAGCCTCCTTCGGCGATGGCAGAAAAGGCCTCAGCGAAACCGGGGGAGGTGCGAACGATGCCGTTCTCCAGCTTTGCAGGGTGCAGATCACCATTGCGCTGGACGGGATAGATGACCTCATCACAGAGCTTGCCCGCTTCGCCTAGGATTGCGTCGACCAGATCAGGTGTGGCCTCTTCGTATTTGTCTGTTTGCGCAAGAGCGTCAAAATCGACAATGTGATCCATGATGAACCGAAAATCGGAAACGGGGCTACGATACGGCATCTGATGTCCTTCACTTCACGGGATTGGCCAAAGAATGGTCAGTCTATTCCACTTTATCAAAGAGTAGGGTAGCCATGCCCTCCGACCCCGCAACTGAAACGCAGCGTCATGACCACCGTTAAGACCATACTACTTTCGTCCAAAAGTGATGATTTGACCCGTGCCGCCCAGATTTGGCGTGACGGAGGGCTGGTCGCGTTCCCAACGGAAACGGTTTACGGGCTCGGCGCAGATGCGCGAAACGATCACGCCGTTGCGCAGATTTACGCGGCCAAAGGGCGCCCGTCGTTTAACCCCTTGATTGTGCACGTTCCTGATGTGGAAACGGCCCGTCGCTATGTGATCTTCTCTGCAGAAGCTGAGGTTCTGGCCGCTCAATTTTGGCCCGGCGCTTTGACGTTGGTTCTGCCGTTGCGGGCAGATGCGGGTATTTCACCCCTAGTTACTGCGGGCCTTGAAACGTTAGCGATCCGTGTGCCTCAAGGTGATGTTGCACAGGGTGTTCTGCGCAGCTTTGACGGACCTGTTGCTGCCCCATCGGCGAACCCATCGGGTCGCGTCAGCCCGACATCGGCGTCCCACGTCATCGCAGGATTGTCTGGCCGTATTGATGCGGTCATCGATGGTGGACAATGCGGTGTTGGCGTCGAGTCCACAATTGTCGGCTGTGTCGGTGAACCCGCGTTGTTACGTTTGGGCGGTGTCCCTGCTGAGGCTATTGAGGCCGCGCTGAGCCGTCCCTTGGTCCCTGCGGGAGAGGGAATCGTCGCGCCGGGGCAACTCGCGTCACATTATGCGCCCGAAGGCACCATGCGATTGAACGTCACTGACCCACAGCCAGACGAAACCCTTCTGGGATTCGGCCCAATAGATGGCGCGTCACTGTCGTTGTCTGAAACGGGTGATTTGGTCGAAGCAGCCGCGAACCTCTTTGCGTGCCTGCATCAACTGAACGCACTCGGGGCCGCAAAAATCGCCGTGTCGCCTGTGCCTGACGTTGGGCTGGGTCGCGCGATCAATGATCGCCTTGCTCGCGCAGCTGCCCCACGGGACTAACGCAATCTCAGCCGAGGTTGTTCTTTTCGATATACATCCGAAGCTCTTCGGCCTCGTGACGCGCATCGCGTAGGCCGTCCATGGCTGCGCGCAACTCTGCCTCGGTCTGTGCCAGTTGGTTGGTGATCTCTGCCTCGCGCTGTTGCAGGTAGGTGATCGCCTGATCGCGGGTTTCTTCGGCTTCGTGCAGGGCCTGCGCCATGCGGTCCAATTCACCGATTTCGGCCTTAGTCACGCGAGTAAAGCGGTTGATCAGCCAGCTTGCGAACCATCCCAAAGAGAAGGCCACAAACAGGATGACTGCCGTTGCAAAGATAAGCTCGGTTCTGTTCATGACGTGTCCCTTATTCGGCGGCTTGGTCGGCGGGCGCGCTCTCGGTCACGGGCGCGGTTTCGTCGGTTGGTGTTTCGGTCGCATCAGGCTCCGCTGTAGCGTCCTCGGTCGGTTCGGGCTGAACCAAGTGGAATTCGATACGGCGGTTTGCTTCGCGGCCTTCTTCGGTGTCGTTATCGGCGATCGGATCGGCCTCACCGTACCCCTTGGCTGTGAAGCTAGAAGTGATGATGCGGCGCATACGCAGCGCTGACACAACAGATTCGGCGCGATTCTGGCTGAGCCTTGCGTTCATCTCTTCGCTGCCTTGGCTATCGGTATAGCCAGCGATTTCGAGTTCAATATCGACGCACTGGCTTAGGATTTCCGCGATGTCGTCCATCACAGGAAGCGTGTCAGTGGTGAGCGTCGCAGAGCCAGGATCAAAGGTAATTTTGCGATTTTCGGTGACGACATTGATTTGTGCAACGCAGTCTTCGGACGACGGTGTTTCCACGACGAGGTCAAGCTGCGGTACATATTCGACATCGACACTAAAGGTCGCGTCCGACCCAAACTTCTCGACCAAAAGGCCCGAAATATTGGCAGAGGCTTCTTCGTCACCAGTTTGACCAGTGATCAAAATCGTGTCGGATTGGATGGTCACGGTACCGTTCGACAGGTTCGACAATGCATCTAAGCCAGCCAGAACGCGGACTTGCCATCCAGCGGGCAGTCCCTCGCTGTCGACCAACGTGCCCATGATGACCTCATCACCAGCGAATTTTGCTCTCGCGTAGTTTTCGATAACCATGTTTGTCAGGTCATCTGGCACGCGGCCGCTGAGGTCCAGTTTGGAGTCTTCGCTCAGTGTCGCAATGAATTGCTCGGGACCATCGTCGCCATTTTCCGTCGTAGTCGGTAGATGGGCTGTGAGTGCGAATAACTCAGGCAGAGCGTTGTCCAAACGGCCGATGACGTCGTCGAAAGTCGCTTGATCTGTATTAACTGGCGCGGTCACGGTGACGTCGGCGTCCGAAACGGTCAGTGTCCCGCCGCCCAGCTCGCCCAACGCATTGATCGATTGCGAAACAGCGTCGCCCCACGTGCGCGATGGAACGCCCAAAGCCAAGGTGCACGAATCGCGCCCCTCGTAGCCGTTTGCATGGGCTGCCGTCAGGATTTTATCGCGCGACGCTGCCGTATCTGCTGTGCAGGCTTCAAACCGTGCGCCGTTTTCGTCGATGATGAAGCGCGTGATGTAGGGCGACACAACGGGACGCGGTGCGGTGATTGTCAGAGCAAGTGCTACATTGTCCGGTTTTAGCGACCTGATCCGTTGCTCTAGATCGCGTCGTTGATCGCCACTGTCTGCGCTGGCGTTGATTGTCACTGACCCAGCACTGACCGAGATTTTAGAGCGAGGAAGAACCTCCAGCGCCCGCAGAGCAAAGTTTACAGCGCTCCGCCAGCCTTCTGGAACAGGATAATCCGCACCCTCGAGGAGGTCCGTCACAGTGCTGCCCTTTGCAGCGGTCGCGATACGGCCATTCAGGTTCTGCCGATCCGTTGACGCGGGGATAAGCCCAATCAGCGATACGCCGCTGTCGTTGCGCAGGATTTCGATGGCAAAATCTGGGGCCTCAATGCCGGTCTGATTGGCAACGCCCATGTTGCTGATCACGCGACTTGCATCAACCACACCACCTGCCGCGTTCACAGCCCGCAGGCGGAACACTTCGTCAGGGGCTTCGCCTTCTAGGACGACCTGCAAGCCGTCGCCGATCACCCGAACCCAACCCAGATCAGCATCGAGCAGGGCTTCTTGAACGGCGAGCGTGGATTTGTCTTCGAGAAGGTGCACGGCACTCTGCGCGCCCAAGGTTGCAATCAGTGCAGCCACTCCGAAGGTGCCGACGCGAATGAAAACCGAGGATAGACGCATATGTAGGGCGGCTCTTTTTTGAATTTCGTATTGTCTAGGCCCTACAGCCCAAAGGTGCAATCAAAGTAAAACCGCGCAGGCGAAAAACAGCACAGGAATGAGCCCAGTATCGCGGTTAGATCTGAAAAGTTTCAACAAAATGGCGTTGTCGTCAGAATTGAAACGTGTGAGCTGCCACATCAAGTGCCAGCCCATCGCCCACACGCCACAAACTGCTACCACCAGAGATAGCATTGAACGGTCGATCGTGGCCAGAACGGCAGCAGAACCCAGCAGCGCAACGGTCGCGATTAGGAACCAACGGAGCCACATTGCGGAGCGATCCCCAAACAGACGAGCGGTCGATTTCACGCCGATCAGAGCATCGTCTTCGGTGTCTTGATGGGCGTAGATCGTGTCATAAAACAGCGTCCATGCGATGCCGCCGAGATACAACAGGACAGGCGGCCAACCCAGTGATCCCGTGTGCGCGGCCCAGCCCATGAGCGCGCCCCAGTTGAACGCGATGCCGAGGAACACTTGAGGCCACCACGTAAACCGTTTTGCGAAGGGATAGACCAGGACAGGGACAATCGACACGACACCGAGGGCGATCGTGAAGGTGTTAAAGCTGACGAGGATACCGAGCGAAATAAGCGCCTGAAGCCCCATCCAGAGGGCTGCCTTCTTCGGGGTGACTTGGCCTGACGGGATCGGGCGGGACCGTGTTCGTGCAACTGCCGCGTCAAAGTCCCGATCTGTGATGTCATTCCACGTGCAGCCCGCGCCACGCATCAAAAACGCCCCGACCGCGCAACTGACGGCAATCCAGAGGTCGAATACACCAACGCTGTTTGTGTGCAGAATGGCGAGCGCAAGGCTCCACCAACAGGGCAAGAGCAAGAGCCAAGTCCCGATGGGCCGATCCGCGCGAGATAGCCTGAGGTAGGGGCGGGTCCATGCGGGTGCTAGCGTGTCGACCCAATTGCCTTTCACCGCATCGGCTACTGTGCCCTCTGGCATTTGGTCGGTGTCGCTCATATTGTCCGCCCCATGGCATCTAAAGTTCGGCTCTATGTAGAACAGGCCCTTGATGAAGGGCAAACCGTCTCTCTTGAAAAAGAGCAGGCTCATTACCTTTTTGGCGTGATGCGTTTGACCGAAGGCACAGTCGTGTCGCTGTTCAACGGTCGTGACGGCGAATGGGATGCAGAGGTTGCGCGGGCAGGTAAAAAGGCGGGATCGCTCGTGTGCGTGTTGCAGACAAAGCCCCTGCAAATGCCGCCTGACCTCTGGTTCTATTTTGCGCCGATCAAAAAAGACCGCACAGATTTCATCGTCGAGAAAGCAGCAGAGATGGGCGCGGCGCGGATCATCCCTGTTCAAACCGACTTTACCAACTCTGGGCGTGTGAATGTAGAACGCTTGCAAGCCCACGCGCTTGAGGCGGCAGAGCAGTGCGGCGGCACCTATGTCCCCGAGGTTGGGGAGATGGAAAAACTGTCCAAGGTGCTCGACCATTGGGACGAAAGCCGACAGTTGATGTTCTGTGACGAAGCGCTGGTTGGTGCCCAAGAGGTTCTGACTGGTGCTGGCAAGGGCCCATGGGCGATTTTGATCGGACCAGAAGGCGGGTTTTCCGAGGCAGAGCGCACACGTCTGAAATCTAAACCCTATGCGCATTCCGTCAGCCTCGGTCCGCGCATTCTGCGAGCCGACACCGCTGCCGTTGCCGCCCTTACGGTTTGGCAGCAGCTATTGGGCGATTGGTAAGACATGGCAAACCTGATCCGGCCCGAAGCCAAGGCGGCGCTGCTACGTCATCAGCAAACCATCATGGGTGGCGCAATCGTTGCGATTGGCCTGTGGCTCGCGTCTTTTAGCTTTGGGATCGTCCTTTGGTTCGCTTATGCGGTCACTCTGGTCGGTTTCGTTGTGGCTATCGATGGGCTTCGTCGGGCACGGTTTAGCAAAGCGGCCTCAGGTGACGGTCCGGGGATCGTCGAGATTGACGAACGTCGGATTTCTTGGATGTCGGCGCATTTTGGCGGGGCCGTAGATATGGACCTGCTGAAAATGGTCGAGGTTCAGGTGACTGCGGGCGCAAAGGCGCTTTGGATTTTCACCCAGACGGACGGCCAGAGGTTGGCTGTGCCATCTGCGGCTCAGGGCGCTGAGAAACTTATCGATGCGCTTGCGGCGCTAAAAGGGTTCGATTTCGCAACGGCCCTCAAGGCGCTAGAGGCGAAAAAAGAACAACGTTTTGTGCTTTGGCGCGCAGGTGATTTGCACGTGGAAAAACAGGTCTGACCATCCCTTGACTTGACCCGCTAACAAGTCCACCTCAAAGCTTCATTACGAATTCAACAGATCGAGGCGACCCCATGTCTATACCACAATCCGGCGGAGGCCCGATCGAAAGCCATGACCAGCTGGCGGAATACCTAGCCTCTGGGTGCAAACCTAAGGAAGATTGGCGCATTGGCACCGAACACGAAAAGTTCGGCTACTGCCGTGATAGCCTGCGCCCGATCCCCTATGAGGGCGAACGGTCGGTCAAAGCGATGCTCGAAGGGTTGCGTGATCGCTATGGCTGGGATCCCGTTCTCGAAGCGGGGCAACTGATCGGCCTGACCCGCAACGGCGCCAATGTGAGCCTTGAACCGGGTGGGCAGTTGGAACTTTCGGGCGCGCCTCTGGAATCCATCCACCAGACGTGTGATGAGGTGAACGAGCACCTGCGTGAAGTGCACTCTATCGCGGATGAAGTGGGCGTCAGCTTTATTGGTCTGGGTGCCGCGCCGATTTGGAAGCACGAAGATATGCCTGTGATGCCCAAAGGGCGTTACAAATTGATGACCGAATACATGGGCCGCGTTGGCACAAGTGGCACGCAGATGATGTATCGGACCTGCACGGTTCAGGTGAACCTCGACTTCGCGTCTGAGGCCGACATGGTGCAGAAATTCCGCGTGGCTCTGGCGCTGCAGCCTGTAGCGACGGCGCTCTTCGCGAACTCGCCGTTCTTTGAGGGCAAGTTGAACGGTCACAAATCGTGGCGTTCGCAGATTTGGCGGCACCTTGATGACAGCCGCACGGGGATGCTGCCTTTCGTGTTCGAAGACGGCATGGGCTTTGAGCGTTACGTGGACTACGCGCTCGATGTGCCGATGTACTTCGTTTACCGCGATGGCAAATACATTAACGCGCTGGGCCAGTCGTTCCGCGATTTCATGAAGGGTCAATTGCCCGCATTGCCCGGTGAAACCCCCACATTGTCGGATTGGGCAGATCATTTGACCACGGCATTCCCCGAGGCGCGTATTAAGAAGTACATGGAAATGCGCGGTGCGGATGGCGGTCCGTGGCGTCGCCTGTGTGCGTTGCCTGCGCTTTGGGTTGGCATGATGTATGACCAATCCGCGCTCGACGCCGCTTGGGACTTGGCCAAAGGGTTTGATGCTGAAACACGCGAAGCTCTGCGCGTTGCTGCATCCGTCGACGGTCTGCATGCGCAGGTCGGCAACATCAAAATGATGGACCTCGCCAAAGAAGTCGTCGCTATTTCCGAGGCTGGTTTGAAAGCCCGCGCTAAGGTCGGCGCGAATGGCCTCATTCCCGATGAGACCCATTTCCTGAATGCCCTCAAAGAGAGCCTTGAAACGGGTCAAGCGCCTGCGGACGAACTGATCGCCCGTTACAATGGTGATTGGAACGGCGATCTGACAAAAATTTATGGCGATTACAGCTACTGATCAGCCTTTTTGGCCGATCTTACCCTCGGTTCCGCTGCGCAGTCTCTGAATATTGGCCCAATGGCGCCAGTAAATCAGGACTGCCAGTAGAACGCAGAGCATGAACAGGTCATGGCGTCCGGTCAGGGCTGCGTAGACGGGCGATAGGCCAGACGCCAAAAGCGCGGACAGCGACGAATAACGGCTGATCACGGCGGTCAAAAGCCATGTTGCGCAGACCATGAGGCCAATCGGCCAAGAGATGGCGAGCATGATGCCGATAAAGGTCGCAACACCTTTGCCGCCCTTAAAACCTAGCCAAACAGGGAAACAGTGGCCAAAGAACGCAAAAAGCGCGGCCGCCTGCGCAGCACCTTCGCCAGCAAAAGCGCGAGCGAGTAGAACAGCCACAGCACCCTTGCCACCATCAAAGATCAGCGTAAGCGCAGCGGCTTTTTTGTTGCCAGTCCGTAGAACGTTCGTCGCACCGATGTTGCCCGACCCGATTTTGCGCAGATCGCCAAGGTTCATCGCTTTGGCGAGGATCATGCCAAAGGGTATGGACCCCAAAAGATAGCCGATAACGGCCCAAAGGATGACGGCGGTCGGGGCTTGGCTGAAGTCGGGCATCGGTTACTCCTGATCGACGCGGCGACCCGCGACCCATGTGCCTGCGACTGTGCCTTGAAGTCGGGCACCATCAAAGGGGGTATTTTTGGATTTCGAGCGGAGTTTTGACCGATCAAGGATAAACGGCGCATCTGGGTCGAACAAAACGAGGTCTGCAGGCGCATCGGCAATCAAACGACCACAGTCGAGGCCGAGTCGACGCGCAGGGTTCAGCGATAGGGCGCGGAACAGTTTGGGCAGCGTAATATGCCCAGCATGTACCAGACGGAGCGAGGCGGGCAGCAAGGTTTCTAGCCCGACCGCACCGCTCGCCGCATCCTCAAACGGCAGGCGTTTGGATTCTTCGTCTTGGGGGGTGTGCATCGAACAAATCACGTCGATCAACCCGCTCTCAACAGCTTGAATGACAGCGATCCGATCTTCTTCGCTGCGCAGAGGCGGTTTGAACTTAAAGAAGGTGCGATAGTCCGCGACGTCGAATTCGTTTAACGTCAGGTGGTGGATGCCGACCCCCGCGGTGACGTCCAGACCGTTGCGCTTTGCACGTTCAAGCGCGGGGAGTGCGCGGGCGGTCGTGATCTGGTCAACGTGATATCGTGCACCTGTCATTTCGATCAGCGAAATATCACGGTCGAGGCCCATGCGCTCTGCAATCGGGTTGACGCCCGGCAGACCGCGCAGAGATGCGAATTTACCAGATGTGACCGACGAACCAGCGGAAAGCGTTGGTTCTTGGACATGACCGATCACCAGTGCGCCAAGGCTTTTGGCGTAGGTCAGGGCGCGGCTGTAAATCTTAGCGTCGGTGACCACGTGATCGCCGTCCGTAAATGCGACGGCCCCCGCATCCAAAAGGAACCCGATCTCTGTCATCTCGCGGCCATCGCGCCCTTTGGTCAGCGCGGCCATATGGCAAACGTTGACCTTTGCATCGGCCTGCGCACGACGCGCAACGAACTCGAGCGTTTCAGGTGTATCAATCGCAGCTGTGGTGTCCGGGCGGGTGACAATGGTTGTCACGCCACCGGCCGCAGCGGCACGGCCTGCGGTGCGGTAGGATTCTTTATGACGTTCGCCGGGTTCGCCGACTTTCACGCCCATGTCCACGATGCCGGGCGCGAGGCATAGCCCGCCGCAATCAATCGTCTGTTTAGCTGGACGCGTTTCGCCTTTTTCGAGGATGGCTGTGATTTTGCCATCTTTGACCGTGATCGCCCCGAGGCTATCGGTCAGTGTGACCGGATCAATCAGTCGTGCGTTGTGAAAAAGAATATCGTCCATGTCCGTCCCTCAGGCCGCCTTTGGTCTTTGGGTATAAGCGAACAAACGCAGGGCGCAAGCGGTGTCAGTGGGAAGTGGCCTGTGCAGCCTCAATCGCGTCTTTCACAGCGTCGGGATCGGCTTGATAACGGATCAGATGTTTATCACCGTTCAAGGTCACAACTTGGACGGCGGTCCAAATCACGTTGACCTTGGTGATGTTGTCCAAGGTCGTGACCTTGTTTTGTGGGCCCATCATGCGCTGATTGGTCAGAACCCAGACTGATTTTCGTTCATCTGGGCCAAGGTAAAGTGCCCGCACCCCAATCGCCAAAACAGCCCCGACGGCCGCAGTCCACCAGTGCGGATTGCCCATGCCGATCAGAATGCCCGCGCCGACGACTGAGAAAAACAGCGCCATCCAAGCCTGTGATCGCCAAAATGTGACGGTGTCAGCCGTCATGCGCATGATCTCTGCTTCGCCGTCGTCGAGAGGGAGCGTCGGAACGAAGTTTCGGTTCATGCCCAAAATGGCATTGTCAGGTTGGTGTTCGCGATTTGCCATCAGCCAGCTACTACGACCATGACCACTACCAAAAGCGCCATCACAGCGAGTGCGGCCATTGCCACCATGCCGCCCATTCGCGCATCTGATTTCCGTTTGTCACTCATCGGTCGTTCCTTTCAAAACCCGCAGTATCGCAGTTTTGCGCCCTTCGGTTTGTTTCAGGTCAAACGGCGACGTTGGTTTGAGCAGCGCGTTTTGCCCGAAGGTTCCGAGCTAAGAGGTCCATTGCCGCCATGCGCACTGCCACACCCATTTCGACCTGCGTCTGGATTACAGAGCGGTTGATGTCGTCGGCAATGGTGCCATCGATTTCGACGCCGCGATTCATCGGGCCAGGGTGCATAACGATTGCGTCGTCTTTGGCATAGGACAGTTTTTCCGCGTTGAGACCGTAGCGGTGGAAATATTCGCGCTCGGACGGGATAAACCCACCGTCCATACGTTCCTTTTGAAGGCGCAGCATCATCACGACGTCCACGTCCTGCAGGCCTTCACGCATGTCTTCGAACACTTCGACGCCAAACTCTTGCATGCCGGATGGCATCAGCGTGGGCGGAGCGATCAGGCGAACTCGGTTCTCCATCTTACCCAAAAGCATGATGTTCGATCGTGCGACGCGGCTATGCGCAATATCGCCGCAAATCGCGATCGACAGGCGGTGAAGACGGCCTTTTGCACGGCGAATGGTCAGCGCATCCAAGAGCGCTTGGGTCGGGTGTTCGTGGCGACCGTCACCGGCGTTCAACACGGCGCAATTGACCTTTTGGGCGAGCAGATCGACAGCACCCGATGCCCCGTGACGCACGACCAGAAGGTCGGGATGCATCGCGTTGAGGGTCAGTGCCGTATCAATCAGCGTCTCGCCTTTCTTCACACTCGATGTGGCCATGGACATGTTCATCACGTCCGCGCCTAACCGTTTGCCTGCCAGCTCAAAGCTCGACTGAGTGCGGGTCGAGTTTTCAAAGAACATGTTGATTTGGGTCAGACCTGCCAAAACGTCTTTGTGCTGGATGCCCTGACGGCTTTCTTCGGCGTAACGATCCGCCAAATCCAAGAGCGTGGTGATTTCTGTCGGGTGGAGGTGTTCGATCCCCAGCAGGTGCGCGGCATTGAATGTCATGAAATCCTCCGGTCGAGCCTTGGGTTGCTTATAGGTAAGGGGCGGGCAGGCGGCAAGGGAGCCTAACGCCGTGAGATTACCTCTGCACATCTGGCGCAGAAGGCATTAGGGTCTGCCCCATGGAATCTGCACAAGACTACTGGACGGCACATGCCCTGCTTGAATGGCAGGTCGAAATGGGAGCGGACGAGGCAATCCTCGACGCACCCTTGAACCGGTATGAGCTTGTTGATGAAAAGCCAGCGGCCAAAGTGTCGCCTTTGGGCAAAGCCGCGCCGCCACCGATTCCAGTGAAGGAAAAGGTCGATCCTGTCGCTGTTGCCAAGGCCGCCGCTAAGTCAGCAGAGACGCTGGAATCGCTCGCTGGTGCGATGCGGGCGTTCGAGCTTTGCGAATTGAAAAAAGGTGCGCGGAACTTTGTCTTTGGCGACGGGGCCGTGAACGCAAATGTGATGATCATTGGCGAAGCGCCGAACCGCGATGATGACCAACATGGCAAACCGTTTTCTGGGCCAGTGGGCGATCTGTTTGATAAAATGATCGGTGCCATCGGGCTGAGCCGCAGCCACCCTGATCCTGCCTCTTCCGTCTATGTGACAACCGTTATGCCGTGGCGCCCCCCAGCAAACCGCGTGCCCGAAGCGGCTGAGCTCGCGATGATGTTGCCGTTTTTGACCCGCCATATTGAACTCGTGGACCCTGCGATTATTGTTCTGATGGGCAATAGTCCGTGTCAGGCCTTGCTCGGCAAAGCGGGCATTTCGAGGCTGCGCGGGCAATGGACCACTGTTTTGGGTAAGCCCGTTCTGCCGATGGCGCACCCTGAACAATTGATGAAAAACCCTACGGCCAAGCGTGATGCTTGGGCGGATTTACTTGACCTGAAAGCACGGCTGTCAAACCAATGACCCAAACCACCGTCCGCGAATTCATCCCCGTACGAATTGCCGTACTGACGGTGAGCGATACGCGCACATTGGCCGAAGATAAATCGGGCGATACCCTTGTCGCGCGCATTGCTGACGCGGGTCATATTCTAGCCGATCGTAAAATCATTCGGGACGACCGCGACGATATTGCCGCGATTTTGCGGGAGTGGTGCGAAAGCAAAGACGTAGACGTGATCATTTCTACAGGTGGCACGGGTTTGACGGGGCGGGATGTGACCGTCGAGGCTCACCGCGATGTCTACGAGAAGGAGATCGACGCGTTCTCAACGGTGTTCACCATCGTATCGATGCAAAAGATCGGCACCTCAGCGATCCAAAGTCGTGCAACCGCGGGCGTGGCGATGGGGACATATCTCTTTGCGCTGCCCGGTAGCACGGGCGCCTGCAAGGATGCTTGGGATGAAATCCTCGTGAAACAACTCGACTATCGACACATGCCCTGTAACTTTGTCGAGATTTTCCCACGTCTCGAAGAACATAAGCGACGGAAATAGGATCGACGTCCGTTAGACCTATGTTGTGGACCTTCGTGGGGTTTGCACTAAAACATGTCTGAACTTTAATGGGACGCGATCATGCGCTTTTTACGCCGGAGCCTCACGGGTGTTTTTCTTCTTGGTTTGACGCTGGCTCTGCTTGCGATTGCTGGCAACAGTGTTCGTAGCGCAATCCAAGCGCGACTGTCCCAAGAAGCGCCGAACTATGGCCAGCGAGAGCGCATTGCTTCGGTGAATGTCCTCACCGTTCAGGCCGCGACACTCCAACCTGAGATCACGGTTTTCGGTGAGGTTCGTAGTCAGAGAACGCTTGTTCTGCGTAGTCCCGTCGGCGGCAACGTGATCAGCGCCGATCCTGTCTTTGTTGAGGGTGGCGCGGTAAAGGCGGGGCAGACGCTCCTGCAGATCGATCCGACTGAAGCTCAGACGAGCCTTGCCCTTGCGCAGGCTGACCTAAAAGACGCCGAGGCGGAACTGCGTGAAGCTGAGGGCGCGCTGGACATTGCGCGCGACAGCCTCACCGAAGCACAAGCGCAGGCGAACCTTCGCCAAGCTGCGCTCGAGCGGTCTCGTGCCTTGCGCGAACGCGGGACAGTTACTGCGTCTGATGTAGAGACTGCCGAACTTGCCGTGGCCGCGGCCAATAGTTCGGTCCTAAGTCAGCGTCAGTCGTTAGCTCAAGCCGAGGCGCGTGTTGATCAGGCAGGCACAAGCCTCGACCGCGTGCGTCTGTCTGTTGCGGATGCAGAGCGGACCTTGAGCGACACCACGATAACGGCCAGCTTTGACGGAACCCTTTCGGATGTATCCGTTGTCGAAGGCGGTCGCGTAACGGCGAACGAACAGATCGCGCAGCTTATTGATCCGTCCGCGTTGGAAGTCGCTTTTCGTGTTTCCACAGCGCAATACGCGCGTCTGATTGATGCGAACGGTGATCTTCTCGACCTGCCCGTTCAGGCAACGCTGGATGTGTCTGGATTTACACTCGAAGCCCAAGGCCGCGTGACACGCGAAAGCCCGACCGTTGCAGATGGTCAGACAGGGCGTTTGCTTTATGCGTCGATTGATTCCGCTCCTGGTTTGCGGCCCGGTGATTTCGTGATGGTGCGTATTGTAGAACCCCCTCTTGATAATGTGGTGCTTGCTCCCGCAACGGCGGTTGGTTCCGATGGTGCCGTTTTGGCTTTGGACGACGAGGACCGCTTAGAAACTGTTCCTGTCACGGTTCTGCGCCGGCAGGGGGATGACGTCATTCTCGCGGTTGGCGACCTGAATGGCCGTCGAATTGTCGCCGAACGCTCACCGCTCCTCGGTGCGGGGATTAAGGTGAATCCGCTGGGCGAAGCGGGCGACGAAGCCGCAGCGCCAGAGATGATCGAACTCGACGCGGATCGTCGCCAGAAACTGGTGAGCTTTGTGACGGGCAGCCAAATGCCCGACGCCGTCAAAGCTCGCCTGATCGCTCAGCTCGAACAAGACACGGTCCCTGCCGAAACGGTGCAGCGGATTGAATCGCGGATGGGGAGCTAAGCCATGTCGCGCACGCTTCTAGATCGTGGGGCAGGCGGGATTTTGTCGTATTTCACACGCCACCGCACTGCCGCGAATTTGTTGATGGTCATTATGGTCATCGCGGGATTGGTCGCGTTTCCCAAAATGCGTGCCCAGTTCTTTCCTGACGTCGTCTCGGAAACCATCCGCGTTAGCGTGGCGTGGGATGGGGCAGGGGCTGAGGACGTCGATCGGGCCGTGGTTCAGGTTCTTGAACCCGTTCTCCTCGGTGTTGAAGGTGTAACGTCGAGCGAAAGCCGTTCCTCCGAAGGGGCCGCGCGGATCGATTTGGAGTTTGAGACTGACTACGACCTCGATCAGGCAGAGAAAGACATTGATGCCGCGTTGAGCGCGATTAGCTCTCTGCCCGAAGAGGCCGATGACCCCGTGATCCGTCGAGCAGGCTGGTCGGATGGCGTGAGCGATTTGATCATCACGGGGCCTGTGGGTGTCGATCAACTGTCGCGCTTTGCGGATGAGATGGTCGCACGTCTCTTTGCGGCAGGTGTGACACGGACCACGATCCGAGGGGTCGCGGCGCCTGAGACATTGATCGAAGTAACCTCGCTGTCTCTCATCCAGCACGATGTGACGATCAGCGAAATTGCGGCTGCGATTGCGTCCGAGGTCAACGCTGATCCCGTGGGCGATATCGGTGGGGCCTCGCGCGTTCGGGCCGGCACCGAAAAACGAAGCGCAGATGCCTTGTCGGCGATTGTTCTACGTACCAATGACGACAATTCGGAACTTACCGTTGGCGATGTTGCGACGATCACCGTCGAAGGCCCAGATCGCGACCGTGCCTATTTCGTTGGTGAAAATCCTGCGGTTCAAATCTCGGTCGTTAGGTCGGCATCTGGCGACGCCATTGGTCTGCAACGCTCTGTCGAAGAGGTCGCTGCTGAGATGCGGTCGACCTTGCCCGAAGGCGTGAGCGTCGATCTGATCAACACCCGCGCTGAAATGATTACTGGCCGCCTGAATATCCTGATGGAGAACGGTGCGCAGGGCTTGGCTCTCGTGCTGCTGCTCCTGTTCTTATTCTTGAACGCACGCACGGCGGTTTGGGTGGCGATGGGCATCCCCGTCTCAATGCTCGCCGCGATTTCGCTGATGTATATGTCTGGCATCACGATCAACATGATTTCGCTCTTTGCGCTGATCATAACGTTGGGCATCGTGGTCGATGATGCGATTGTTGTGGGTGAACACGCTGATTTTCGGGCCCGACGGCTGGGCGAAACGGGTGCGGTTGCTGCAGAAAACGCGGCGCGACGAATGTTCAGCCCCGTGTTTTCGGCGACCATTACAACGAACATCGCATTTTTCGGGCTCTTGGTGATTGGTGGCCGTTTTGGGAATATGATTGCGGATATTCCGTTTACCGTGATCGTTGTGCTCACAGCGAGCTTGGTTGAATGCTTTGTGATCCTACCGAACCACTTGTCCCATTCTGTCGACACAGGGTTAAAGCAGCATTGGTATGACGCCCCATCTAGGGTCGTGAATCGTGGCTTTGGTTGGGTGCGGGATCGGGTTTTCCGCCCGTTGATGTCCCTGATCGTTAAGGCGCGATACGCTGTGTTGGCGGGTGCGTTGGTGATCCTTGCCGGTCAAGTATCGCTCTTTATCCGCGGTGATGTTCAGTGGCGGTTCTTCTCGTCGCCAGAGCAGGGTCAGGTCAGCGGCAATATCGCTATGCTGCCCGCCGCAACGCGCCAAGATACTCTGGCGATGCTCGATGAGTTGGAACGCGCGACCAATGCCGTGGCTGCGCGATATGAGGCCGAGGATGGCATCAATCCGGTGAACTATGTTCTGACCCAGATCGGCGGCAATTCGGGCCGTGGATTGTCTGGTGCGGATACCAAAGAGAGCTATCAACTCGGCGCGATTACGATTGAGCTAATCGATGCCGACCTTCGGTCAATTTCGTCGAGTGAATTTGTGTCAGCCGTTCAGCAAGAGGTCGTTCAAACGCCGATGACTGAAACGCTCTCCTTCCGGTCATGGGGCGCTGGGCCAGGAGGCAATTCGCTTGAGGTGCAGATTTACGGCGCGGATGCGGATACGCTCAAGGCCGCTGCGGAAGCTCTGAAAACAGAGCTCGCCCGTTTCCCCGAGATATCAGGGCTCGAAGATTCGCTGTCCTACGATAAGGAAGAGTTGATCCTCGAATTGACGCCACAGGGTCAGGCGCTGGGCTTTACGATTGATACGCTGGGCACCGAACTGCGCCGCAGGTTGGGTGGGGTTGAGGCTGCGACCTATCCAGACGGCACCCGTAGCGCGTCGATCCGTGTTGAAATCCCCGAAGAAGAACTGACGGCGGACTTCCTCGACCGCATGTTGTTGCGTTCGACCGCGGGCGTTTATGTGCCACTGGCTGACATTGTGACGGTGCAACGGGAAACTGGGTTTAGCACCGTGCGTCGTGAAAATGGCCTCATGCTCATTTCTGTGACGGGTGATTTGGATGACAAAGACGCGGATCGTGCGGCTGAGGTCAAACTCTCGATCAACGAAGATATCCTTCCCGATGTGGAGAGCCGCTATGGCGTTTCGACAGATCTGGGGGGATTGAGTGAACAGGAAAACGCGTTTCTTGACGATGCAAAGGCGGGCTTGGCCTTTATCCTTGTCGGGATTTACCTGACGCTTGCGTGGATTTTCGCGAGCTGGACCCGCCCGCTCGTAGTGATGTCGATCATTCCGTTCGCATTGGTGGGCACGATCTATGGCCATAATGCGTGGGGCATTCCGATGAGCATGTTCACCGTCGTGGGCCTTTTGGGCATGGTCGGCATCGTGATCAACGACTCGATTGTTCTGGTCACGACCATCGACGACTACGCCAAAGAACGCGGCTTGATCCCTGCGATTATTGACGGGACGGCTGACCGTTTGCGGGCTGTGATGCTGACGACGGCCACGACGGTTTTGGGCCTTCTGCCGCTCCTATACGAAGGGTCCAGTCAGGCTGAATTTTTGAAGCCGACCGTGGTCACGCTGGTCTATGGTCTGTCCTTTGGCATGGTGATGGTGTTGGTCGTTGTGCCGTCGCTGATCGCCGTTCAGGCCGATATTGGAGGGCTGTTCACTGCGGCGCGTCGGGGTGCAATCGCGCGAGCAAACTCTATTCGTGTGCCCGTGGGTGTCGCCCTTGTTGCAATGATCGCGGCCTTTGGTGTGGTTGTGCTGCCCCTGATCGTGTCTGGCGCGCCACTAGTTGCCGCGTTGCCGGCAAGTCTGGGCGCTGCCTTTGCGCTTTATGCAGGTGTCTTGGCTCTTGGAACGCTCGCCATTTATGCGGTGTCAGGGATTATGATCGGGCGTGCACGGCGAGGTTAACCCGTGCAGCCTTGAATATCGACGGCACGACCAGATCCCAACACGGTTAGTCGAATTTTGGATCGGTCGAGCATGTATCCTTGGACCATCGGCACCACATCGACTGTCGCTGTGAGGATGCCCCCTTCGCGGGTGCTGTGGGACTCTGAAACCCACGCGCCCGGTGCCTCGATCACGACGAATTCGTTGTCATCGAAGGTGGGCATTTCGATTGAAGCCGTCAGGCGGAGGCCGTCACGAATGGGAACTGCCGAGCATTGAACCTTTGAAACATTCGCACGATCTGCCGTCATGGGTTGGTCGATGAGCGCACCAGCAATGGCGGCGTTTGGTCCGCCCTTATCGGCCAATAGAGCGTCAAAGTTCAGGGACACAGGCACGCAGATGTCATTGCAGACGCCCATATCAACCTCGCCGCTGAGGTGCATGGTATCGCCATCTCCCGTGAGTTCGATGGGGATCACCACGGTTCCGTGATAGCCGATTGTCACCGCGCCGTTCGTTTCGAAGAGTTCGGGGGTAGGCCAATGGAACGCCGCGCTAGAGATATTCTCTGACCCCGTCCATTCGAACTGTGGTGGGATGCCTGCGTCACCCGGTGCCCGCCAGTAGGTTTTCCAACCGTCGGCCAATGTGATCTTTAACCCAACCATCCGCGTTCCGGATGGCGTCTGCCAACCGGGGATAATATCAACAGCGGCCACGCCCTGTGGCGCTTCGGCGAAGGCAGGGGAGGCAATTCCGAATAAGGCGATGATGGCTGCTGCGACTCTCATTGCGCCTAAATTACGGACAATGCATGTAATGGGAAGTCACGTTCCGGAGAGTCCTTGTAGCAGAGGGCTTGAACCTGCCTCGTTCGCGACCCATCATCGCCTTATGGACCTTTCATCTACCAATTTGTCGGGAAAACTCCTGATTGCGATGCCCGATATGGGCGACCCGCGTTTTGAACATGCGGTCATCTATATGTGTGCGCACTCTGACGAGGGGGCGATGGGCCTGATTGTCAATAAACCTGCGCCAGACATTCCATTTCGCGATCTGCTGTCACAGCTAGAGATTCCGACGGGCGATAGTGTGCGTGACATTCGCGTCCATTTCGGCGGCCCTGTAGAACACGGTCGCGGGTTCGTCCTTCATTCGTCGGACTACGCGTCAGAGACTGGTACGTTGGAAGTTGATGATCACACCTCAATGACGGCCACGACAGATGTTTTACGCGATTTGGCGAGCGGAGGTGGCCCTTCGATGTCCCTACTGGCGCTGGGTTATGCGGGTTGGGGGCCGGGGCAGTTAGAGGCAGAGATTGCCCACAACGGTTGGTTAACCTGCGATCCCAAGGACGACATCTTGTTTGGTCGCGCCCACGAGTTGAAATGGACTGCAGCGCTCAAGCAATTGGGGATCGATCCGATCACCCTGTCGTCGACCGCTGGACACGCGTGATTACTGCGCAATAACGCCTTTGATCAGCTCGACCGCCTCAGCACTATGCCAATCGGCCCCGCCAGTCAGACGCGCGATTTCCTGACCGTCCCGATTGATCAGAACCGTTACAGGTAGCCCCGCGACCATCATGGAGCGTGCAAACCGCATGTTGGCGTCGTTGTGTTTTGGCAGGTTCGTGACCCCGATCTCTTCAAAGAATCGATCTATTGCGGGCGCGGGATTGCGGCCCGTCGCGATAGTGAGGACTTCAAACGCGTCCCCACCCAATTCGTCTTGGAGAGCGGACAACGCAGGCATCTCTTCGCGGCAGGGAATGCACCATGTCGCCCAGAAGTTTACGAGCAGAACTTTGCCGCGATATGGCTCCAAGGTCGTTTCCGCGCCGTCCTCGGTCACAAAGCTCGTGTCCGAGCTTTGCATGGGGCTATCGTGCCAGATCAATTTGTCTGAAACGCTGTCTTCTGCGAGGGCGGCATTTGCAACGCAGGCAAACGCCGTATAAAGCAACGCTGACACAAGTTTCCGCATGGGGCCTCCAATATGACCAAGACTTCGAACGCGATGTGGGGCGGACGTTTTTCCGCCGGACCGGACGCCATCATGGAGGCAATTAACGCCTCGATCGACTTTGACAAGCGTCTCGCCCAGCAGGACATCGAAGGATCCCGCGCCCACGCTGCGATGCTCGCCGCGACTGGTATCATTACCGATAAAGATGCAGAGGCCATTCGTGAAGGCCTGCTCACCGTTTTGTCAGAGATCGAAAGCGGAAACTTCGCGTTTTCGAAATCGCTCGAAGACATTCACATGAACGTCGAAGCGCGTCTGAAAGAAATCGTAGGCGAGCCTGCGGGCCGTCTGCACACTGCCCGCAGCCGTAACGATCAGGTTGCTGTCGATTTCCGCCTTTGGGTTCGTGACCAATGTGACGCGGTCGATGGTGCCATTGAGGCGTTGATGAAAGCCCTGCTCGGTCAGGCCGAAGCTGGCGCTGATTGGGTCATGCCGGGCTTTACCCACCTTCAGGTCGCGCAGCCAGTGACATGGGGCCACCATATGCTGGCCTATGTCGAAATGTTGAACCGTGACCGTTCGCGTTTCGCCGATGCGCGCAAGCGGATGAACGAAAGCCCGCTGGGCGCTGCGGCACTTGCTGGCACAGGTTTCCCGATTGATCGCCACATGACGGCAGAGGCTCTGCGGTTTGATCGTCCGACGGCGAACAGCCTCGATTCGACATCGGATCGTGACTTTGCGCTGGAATTCCTCGCGGCGGCGTCGATCTGCGCAATGCACCTGTCCCGTTTCGCCGAAGAACTGGTGATCTGGTCCTCCGCTCAGTTCCGTTTCGTGTCGATGTCCGACCAATGGTCTACAGGTTCGTCGATCATGCCGCAGAAGAAAAACCCTGACGCAGCAGAGCTGATCCGCGCTAAAATCGGACGTATCTTTGGTGCGAACGTTGCCCTGATGACCGTGATGAAAGGCCTTCCGCTGACCTACTCGAAGGACATGCAGGAAGACAAAGAGCAAGTCTTTGATGCGGCGGACAACCTGATGCTGGCGATTGCTGCGATGACGGGCATGGTCGAAACCATGACCCCGATGAAAGACAATTTGCGCGCGGCAGCGGCGAGCGGCTTCTCGACTGCGACCGATTTGGCGGACTGGTTGGTGCGTGAGCTGAACCTCCCGTTCCGTGATGCGCACCACGTGACGGGTGCTCTGGTCGCAATGGCTGAGAAAAAAGGATGTGATCTCCCCGATCTTAGCCTTGCCGACATGCAGAGCGTGCATCAGGGTATTACAGATGGCGTCTTTGGTGTGCTGACCGTCGAAGCATCGGTCATGTCCCGTCAAAGTTATGGTGGCACCTCACCGGTGCGTGTGCGCGAACAAATTGCGCGTTGGAAAGAGGCTCTTTCGTGAAAAAAGCGGTCGTTTTGGCGGTTTTGGTTTTGTCGGGATGTGGCGCGGATGGATTTCCGCTGCGGCCCATCGCGAACCTTGGGTTCAATGTGAACGAGCAAGGGCAAGTGGTTCGGAATTGTCAGGTCGGCGGTGCGAATGAAACCGTCCAGATCAACGTGAACTGCTGATGTCATTCCTCCGTCTTCTTTATCTCGCGCTGGCGATTTGGGGCACCATCAAACCGATGTCCCATTTCCTTGCCTATATGGAGGAGACGGGAACAGGGCTGAGCGGATTGATTGACGCGTGGTATGTCAATCAATCCACGGTCGGCCTCACGTGGGACCTAACGATTGCCGCTATTGCGCTGACGGTCTGGGTCATTGCCGAAACGGCTGTCCGTCGCAATTGGTCGGCCTTGATCGCCATTCCAGCGACATTCTGCATCGGCGTGAGCTGCGGTTTGCCCCTCTACCTGTTCCTGCGCACACGGCCCGCGCGGTAAATTCGCAATAAGGGCTTGGGGTTTTGCGCGGATTTGGTATGACGCCCTGACCCGAGACCGGAGGCTGCAATGGATCATTTCATTTATCGTGACGGTGTTTTGCACGCCGAAGACGTTCCCCTGACCGAAATTGCGGCGCAGGTTGGAACTCCGTTTTACGTATATTCTGCGGCGACTCTGCTGCGTCACTTCCAAGTTTTTGATGAATCCCTTGCGTGGGGTGAACACCTAGTTTGTTTCGCGATGAAGTCGTTGTCGAACGTCGCGGTCCTGAAGATGCTGGGGCAAGCGGGCGCTGGTATCGACGTTGTGTCCATCGGGGAATACCTCCGCGCCAAAGCTGCGGGCGTGTCGGGCGATAAGATTGTGTTTTCGGGCGTGGCAAAGACGCGCGAAGAAATGAAGATCGCGTTGGAAGGTGGCATTCGTCAGTTCAACGTCGAATCCGAGCCGGAATTGGAAGTCCTGTCCGAGGTTGCATTGTCATTGGGCAAGGTCGCGCCAATCACTGTGCGCGTGAACCCTGACGTGGACGCTAAAACCCATGCGAAAATCGCGACGGGTAAAAAGGAAAATAAATTCGGTATCCCGATCAGCCGTGCCCGCGAAGTGTATGCCCGCGCCGCTGAGCTTAAAGGTCTCGATGTTGTTGGTATCGACGTGCACATCGGTAGTCAGTTGACCGATCTTGAGCCGTTCCGCCTCGCCTATCGCAAGGTAGCCGAGCTGACCGAAGTCCTGCGCGAAGATGGTCACAACATCCGCCGTCTCGACCTCGGTGGTGGTTTGGGTATTCCATACACCCGCTCGAACGAGGCACCGCCGCTGCCCGTCGAACTCGGGCAAGTGATCCGCGAAGAAGTTGGACATCTGGGCTGTGAGGTCGAAATCGAACCCGGTCGTCTGATCGCAGGCAATGCAGGTCAACTCGTGTCGGAAGTTATCTATGTGAAAGAGGGCGAGGATCGTAGGTTCCTGATCCTTGATGCTGCGATGAACGATCTCGTCCGTCCGTCGATGTATGACGCCCACCATGACATCGACCCAGTGATCGAGGCTGAACCGGGTGTTGAGCCAGAAACCTACGACGTTGTCGGAGGTATCTGTGAGACGGGCGATACCTTTGCCAAAGGGCGGAACCTTCCGCCGCTGAAGGCTGGTGATCTGGTTTCGTTCCGTTCGGCTGGCGCTTATGGCGCCGTGATGGCGAGCGAATATAACTCGCGTCCCTTGGTGCCCGAAGTTCTCGTTCAGGGTGATAAATTTGCGGTTATCCGCCGACGTCCCACCTATGAAGAAATGATTGCCCGCGATATCGTTCCCGAGTGGCTCTGAGCACGTTAAGGTCAGAGCACGACGCATAGGAGTGAACAGCTGGCCGACGTGACCGAAAGCTTGCCGCATCTACGGTTCCCAATCCTCGCGACCTTTGCGGGGATCGTGGCCGAGCGTTTGGTGCGTGCATTTTGGCCCGTTTGGACAATCCTGTTCCTCATGCTCGCGCCGCTTTTGCTGGGCGTTCACAATGACATGCCTTTGGAAATCGTCTGGACTCTCGCGGTTGCTGGGCTGATCGGTATTGCCGTGTTCACATGGCGCGGGTGGCGGCGTTTCCGCTGGCCGCTGCGGGCTGAGGCTCTTGCTCGTGTCGATGCGCGTCTTCCTGGGCGGCCAATTTTGGCGCTTGGCGATGCCCAAGCGGTCGGCGCGGGTGATCCCGCATCAGAGGCCGTTTGGATTGCGCACCTCCAGCGGATGCAAGATCGAACCAAGGCAGCGCGTTATGTTTCGCCCGACCTGCGTGTGTCCCAAGCCGACCCGTTCGGCCTTCGCTATATTGCGCTGTTGTTCTTGATGGTTGGGCTTTTGTTCGGTTCTGTCACACGTATCGGAACCGTGGCTCAAGCCTCGCCCGTGGGATCGGCTTCCACCGCTGCGACAGGGCCAACGTGGGAGGGATGGATTGAGCCGCCAGCTTACACGGGCAAACCGACGCTCTATCTACCTGATCTGGACGAAGATCGGATCGAGGTGCCCGAAGGGTCGCGCTTCACTGTACGGTTTTATGGCGACATTGGCGCGTTAACGTTGTCGGAAACCGTGTCGGGGCGTCGTGCTGACGAACTGCCGCCTGCGTCGGATCAGCATCAGGTTTTTGACGCGCTGCAGCAGGGCGAATTGCGCATTGATGGCTCGGGCGGTCAGGCGTGGGACGTTTCCATTGTGACTGATGGCATACCTTCGGTCGAATTGACAGGGCCGGCTCTTTCGAATGCAGAAGGCCAAATGACCCTGCCGTTTCGCGCGACTGACGACTACGGTGTAACAGGTGGGTCCGCGACGGTGTCGATTGACCTTGCCCAGATCGACCGCCGTCACGGCCTAGCGATCGATCCAGACCCGATTGCGCCTCTGATTGTTGATCTACCCATTCCGATTACGGGCGACAGAGCGGCATTTGATGAGGCGTTGATCGACAACTTCAGCCAATCAGTCATGGCGAACCTCCCTGTGAAAGTGCGTCTGGAAGTGACAGACGCTAAGGGGCAGGCGGGACAGTCCGTCGAGACCCAGATGGTTTTACCAGGGCGTCGTTTCTTTCAACCTGTTGCCCGCGTGATCATCGAACAGCGCCGAGATCTGCTGTGGTCGACGGCTAATGCACCGCGTGTCGCGCAGTTGTTGCGAGCGATTTCAAACCGCCCTGATGGTTTCTTTCGAAACGAGACGCATTTCCCGATGGTGCGCGGTGTCGTTGAAACGCTCGAAGCGAAATACGAAGGTGGTTTGACAGATGAAGAGCGCGATGAGGTTGCGGCTCTCATGTGGGACCTCGCGATTGAATTCGAAGAAGGCGCGCTTGCCGATGCTCGCGAACGGCTCCAGCGGGCCCAAGATCGTCTGGCCGAAGCGATGCGTAACGGTGCGAGTGCGGCTGAAATTCAGGAACTGATGGACGAGCTGCGCGACGCAACCAACGACTACATGCAGATGCTCGCCGATCAGATGGACCCCAACGAGAACTCGACGGATCAGCCAGATGGTGGCGGCGAGACGATGCAGTTCACACAGGACGAGCTGAACGCCCTCATGGATCGTATCCAAGAAATGATGGAAGAAGGCCGTATGCCCGAAGCTGCGGTCCTGATGGAACAGCTCAATCAGCTCATGGAAAACATGAAAATGACCCAAGGCGAAGGGCAGGGTGGTCCTCGCTCTCCAGGTCAAAAATCCATGGAAGATTTGGGCGAAACACTTCGCGACCAACAGCAACTGTCCGACGATGCCTTCCGCGATCTGCAGGATCAGTTCAACGGTGGCCAGCAAGAGACGGAGCAACGACCTGGCGAAACCCCGCGTGACGGGGACGGCACGAACGGCGATCCGGGTCAGCAGAACCTAGCGGACCGTCAAGAAGCCTTGCGGCAGATGCTGGAAGAGCAGCGCCGTAATTTGCCGAACCTGTCAGGTGACGAGGCCGAAGCTGCGCGTCGCGCCATCGAACAGGCAGAGCGGTCTATGGACCGTGCCGAGGACGCGCTACGCCGTGGCGATATGGCAGAGGCGATTGACCGTCAGGCCGAAGCGATGGACGCATTACGCGAAGGGCTGCGCGAACTTGGTCGTGCGATTGCCCAGTCTGAGCGCGATGAGAGCGGGCAAGGTCAACAGCAAGGGGACCAAACCGCACAAGCGGCCCCACGTCAGAGCGATCCACTGGGACGACAGCTGGGCACCGAAGGGCAATCCGGCACGGACCAGAACCTCTTGCAGGGCGAAGATATTTATCGTCGCGCAGGCGAACTCTTGGACGAAATTCGCCGTCGTTCTGCAGAATTGGATCGCCCAGAGGACGAACGCAACTATTTGCGGCGGCTTCTAGATCGGTTCTGATCGATCAATCGTTGCCAAGATTGGCGAGCATGCCCTGCACGGTTTCATCCAACGCAATCCGTTGCCCATCAACCCAAGCAACGTAGGTCTCTAACGCAGGCTGAGATTGCGGAACCATCGCTGCGATGCGGTCGGCGAACACATAACCGCCAGCACCAATAACCGCGATCAAGAGCACCCCTAGGAAACCCGTTTTGAACCCGCTCTTACGGCGAACGACCTGCGCGGTTTGTGCTACAGCATTGTCAGGACGCTCTGATGCCGACCGCAGGGTGGAATTGATCTCATCAATGTCGGGGAGGCGGTCGCTCCGCGGTCCGGCATCGTTAAGTTCAGTTTCCCCTTTGAGCAGCGACATGCGACGTCGTGCTTCTTCGGCGCGCTTTGCTTCGGGGCTCGGCGGTTCATCTAGGCCCAGATCGGGCTGGCTTTCCATCGGGTCTTGTTGCGACTCTCGACGGCGTTCTTCGGCTCGGTCTGCTTCTTCTTGCAGAATACTGGCGATTTCTGGGTCAATGGTTCGACGAGGGCGGCGCGGCGACAGTGTCGGCGGCGGAAGGTCGTCCTCATAGTCTTCGTCGTAGTCGTCTGATGATCCAAACACAGGTGCTGGCTCCGGACCAAAGTCTGGTTCGGGCATCACCAATTCGTCGTCTTCTTGAACGCCTTCGGGTTCTGGAGCGGCCTGAGCTACGGGGATATCAGTCGTGAAAACTGCATCGTTTTCTTCGCGGTCAGAGTCTCCGGGTCGTTCAAACCACGTTGAGCCACAGTTCGAACACTGAACGTCACGTCCGGCCTCCGGAATGACGTCATCTGGGACTTCGTATTGGGCGCCGCAATTGGGGCAGATCAGCCGCATTATACCATCTCCGCCGTCCGGTTTGTCCGAACAGTAAGTCTTTGTTCGAGTATTAGTAACAATCTGAGAGGAAATGGAAAAGCAAAAGCACGCCCATGCCCGTCAAGTGCGATTGAATTCTGCGAGTGTTTTCGGCAGAACACAGCGGTGGGGGCGTGAAAGGATCTTTCTGTGATCGAATTAGACCGTGTGGCCTATTCCTACGGCGGGGGCGAATTGTTTTCAGACGTTTCGCTCAACCTCGCGCCGGGGTCGTTCCAATTTTTGACCGGCCCATCGGGTGCGGGCAAAACAACTTTGCTCAAACTCTGCTACGGCGAACTGCGTGCGACCTCTGGGCACGTACGTTTGTTCGGTCAAAACGCTCGTGAAATGGGGCGCGATGAGGTCGCATTGGCGCGGCGTAAAATCGGCGTAGTGCATCAGGATTGCCAGTTTTTGGATCACCTCCCCGTGGCGGAGAACATCGCCTTGCCGCTTACGGTCGCGGGTCGTGCCCAAGAGGCGGGTGACTACCTCGAAGACCTGCTGCGCTGGGTCGGCCTCGCGCATCAGGCAGGACAATTGCCACCGGAACTGTCGGGCGGCGAACGCCAGCGTGCTGCATTGGCACGGGCAGTGATCATCTCGCCTGACGTTATCATTGCGGACGAGCCGACAGGGAATATCGATTGGGAAATGTCACAGCGGCTTTTGCGGTTGCTGATCGAGTTGAACAAAATGGGCAAGGCCGTGCTGATCGCGACCCACGATATGAACCTCATTCGGGCCGCGAAAACGCAGGTTCAATCGCGTGTTCTGCGTCTCAACAATCGCCGCCTTCAAGCAGCGGGGGTCGACCTATGATCACCGCATTTGGACGTTTTATTGCTATGTTGGCAGGCGACCCGCTTGCCGATCGTTCAGTGCCGCCGACGGGCTATACGGCACGCCTGACCTTGTTCACCTCGGGCGCTATGGCGTTTCTCGCGGTGTTCGCTTTGGCGCTCTCCTTGGCAACGGGCCGTCTGGCCGATCGTTGGTCTGCAGAACTGGCGCGGACCTCGACCCTTCGGATTTCGGCGCCTGCGGATCAATTGGACGCACAACAGGCCGCCGCGATTAAGCTGTTGGAAACCACACCAGGTGTCGCTTCCGCCCGTGCATTGAGCGCCGAAGAACAGCAAGAGCTTCTCGAGCCGTGGTTTGGTCCTGACATCCCCATTGCCAGCCTTCCCATCCCTCGCCTTATCGAAATCATCGAAGAGGGCGACGGCTATGATCCAACGGGCCTTCGTGCGCGACTTCAGGCTGAGGTGCCGGGTGCGATCTTGGACGATCACACGCGCTGGCGGGAGCCGTTGATTGATGCGGCTGGTCGGCTGCGGTTATTGGCGGTTACGGCGATCCTTTTGATTGCAGCGGCGATGGGGGCGATGATCACCTTGGCCGCACAGGCGGCGTTGTCGGCGAATGCGCAGGTCATTCGTGTGATGCGCCTTGTTGGTGCGCGCGACCTTTACATCGCGGGCGCGTTTGTCCGTCGCTTTACCATCCGCGCCTTTGCGGGGGCTGCAGCAGGGTCTATCGTGGGTATGCTGGCTGTTCTATTGTTGCCCAGCACCGAAGTCGCAGGTGGTTTCCTCACGGGGCTCGGTTTCCAAGGCGCAGGGTGGTTTGCACCGCTGTGTATTCCTGTGCTTGCGGCGGTGGTCGCATTTTTTGCAACCCGTGCAGCGGCGCTGCGCACACTAAGGACCCAGTCATGAAACAGTCGATCCAGTGGGTCCGTTCCGTCATCTTCCTCGGTTTGATCTATTTCAACCTAATGGTCGTGGGGATTGTGTTCCTGCCATGGGCGTTGGTTTCTCGATCCGGTGCATTTGCGGCGGCCCATACTTGGTGTCGGTCTACGATGTGGCTTGCAGGTTGGATGGTTGGCATCAAGACAGAAGTCCGTGGCACGCCACCGACGGGTGAGGTTATCGTCGCGGCAAAACACCAGTCATTCCTCGATATCATCATGATTTATGCCTCGCTTCCGCGTGGCAAATTCATAATGAAAAAGGAACTGATCTACACGCCGGTGATCGGGATTTACGGTCTGCGGATGGGCTGCGTTCCTGTGGATCGTGGTAAACGCGGTGCGGCGATCCGTAAAATGGTTGCCCAAGTTGTTGCAGGAATCGGCAACCCCGGTCAGCTGATTATCTTTGCCCAAGGGACGCGCGTGCCTCCGACGGAAAAGTTGCCCTACAAGATCGGCGCGGGCATTCTTTATAAAGAACTCAAGCAAGACTGCGTGCCCGTTGCGGTGAACGTTGGTGCGTTTTGGCCGGCCCATGGGATCATGCGGACGCCAGGCACTGCGGTGATTGAATTTCTGCCGACCATACCTGCGGGCAAATCCTTGAGCGATTTCATGGAAGAGCTCGAAAATGTGGTCGAAACGAGGTCAGAAGAATTGCTGGTCGAGTCTGGATATTACGACCGCCAAAAATGATCCGCTTGGTTCAAAACCCACTGCATCCTGAATCGGCTTTTGTCGATGAGGATGCGTTGGGGGTGGGTGATGATCTGGATGAACTAGGTCTCCCCGATGGCTACGAACGTGTGCGTCTGATCCTGCCTGAAGGGTCTGACCTGCGGCCGAAGAACTGGCAGGTCGTGCGCCGCTCTGCTGTGTTCGAACTGCCCCCGCATAATGAACTTTGCCCCAATGCGGTTCTCGTAAAACCTGCTGAGTGGGCTGCGTGGTTTGAGGCGCACTGGGAATATTACCGTGATTGTCATTCCGACAATCCTCCTGCCCGACCCGTTGATCTGCGCCGTGCGTTCGGAGTTGCCATTGAGGACGGAACCGCTGTCTTCATTGGATCAGGCTTTGCCTCCCTCCGCGGTATGACTGCAGGGGTGAGCGAGGCAGGGTGGATTGGCGGAAATAAGTCCGAGGTCGAAGAGGGTATCCGTTGGTGCCGCGCCAAAGCCCATGAAATCGGTGCGAAGGCTGTTAGGTTCGATGCTGACGATACCGATCCGTTCCTTTGGTCGGCCTTGCATAGACTGGCTGATCCGATCGAAGTCTTCGAGACCTTTGAATTATCCTAAACGAAAAAGGCAGCGGGGTTTCCCACGCTGCCTTTTCAAATGCATGTAGCAATCCCGCTGATTAGGCGGCCAAGCCTTTGGCGCCCATTGCAAGGAATTTCTTGCGGCGATTGTTGCGGACTTCTTCGCCCGTCTGACCAGAAAGATCGTCGAGCATTTTTTCGATTGCAGCACCGACAGCTTTGATCGCGGTTTTGGGATCGCGATGCGCGCCACCAAGCGGCTCTTTGATGATTTTGTCGATGATGCCGAGTTCGTTAAGGTCTTGCGCGGTCAGACGCAGCGCCTCTGCCGCTTCACGCATTTTTTCTGCATCTTTCCAGAGGATCGATGCGCAGCCCTCAGGCGAAATCACGGAATAGATCGAATGTTCGAGCATCGCGACACGGTTCGCGGTCGCAAATGCAACCGCACCACCAGAGCCGCCCTCGCCGATCACGACAGAGATTAGCGGAACTTTGAGCGACAAGCATTTTTCGGTCGAACGGGCGATAGCTTCGGACTGGCCGCGCTCTTCAGCACCTTTACCAGGGTAAGCGCCTGGGGTGTCGACAAGCGTGATCACCGGAATGCCAAAACGGTCAGCGAGGTCCATTAGGCGGATCGCTTTGCGATAGCCTTCGGGGCGTGCCATGCCAAAATTGTGTTCAATGCGGCTCTTGGTGTCGCTGCCTTTTTCGTGACCGATCACCATCACCGAACGACCGTTGATCCGTGCAAGACCACCCAAAACAGCGTTGTCTTCGGCAAAGTTACGGTCACCCGCAAGCGGGGTGTAATCGGTGAAAAGCGTCTCGATATAATCGCGGCAATGCGGGCGTTCCGCATGACGGGCGACCTGACATTTGCGCCAAGGTGTCAGCGAGCCATACAGTTGGCTCAGCATGTCTTCGGCCTTTTTTTGAAGGCCTGCGGCTTCTTTTTCGACGTCCATCTCTGGATTTGCACGGGCAAGGGCGCGCAATTCTTCGACTTTGCCCTCAATCTCGGCGAGGGGTTTTTCGAACTCGAGGTAAATCGTCATCTCTTGCCTCTCGGGACGTTACGTTTCGTCTGGATATAAGGCCGCATGGCGGTGCTTTGCAACTCGCCTTGTCGCGTTGAGGCTGTTTGTTGCGCCGAACACGGGCATTTGCAAAGGTGAGTTGATTGATTTTGGAGATTCTCATGCGAGTAGTTTTAACAGCAGCAGCGATTGCACTTTTGGCCGCGAACCCATTGGTCGCGCAGTCTATCAACTTTGGCGATGATGCCAGCCAGTGGTCGAATGACGGCGAATGTGACGACCCTCGTTTCGAGGGGAAGGGGATGACGACGACCCCGCTTTTGGACTCGGACATTATGCATGACGCGAGCGACTGCGAAGCCGCGTTTAATGCCGGCACGATTACACTATCGGCCTCTGCACAAGCAGGCGTGAAGGGCGGACGCGTTACGGCGCCTGAACCTGTGATCGTGGATGGTATTAACTTCGGCGATGACAGTGGTGAATGGTCGATGGATGGCGAATGTGATGACCGTCGGTTCTATGGAACAGCGATGGCCAGTAGTGTGAGCTGGACCTACGTTGGTGCTGACGCGACCGATTGTTCGGTGGCTTATCTCAACGGTGACGTAAAACTTTGGGACTTCAACGACGCGAAGGCCATGACCAACTGCGCGGCCGTCGATTTTGGCGACGACAATGGCGAGTATCCGCAGGATATGGAGTGCGATGATCCACGCTTTGAAGGGCCGGCATCCGCTATGTCAGTCGCGATTGAAAACCTCGGCCACGATGCGAGCGATTGTGCGAAGCTCTGCGCATTCGGTGTGGTGTTCATCCGCGACTACTAATCGCGAGGGCGTTCAAACAAAAACGGCCGGCTCAATCAGAGCCGGCCGTTTGCATTTTGTAGGTTTGCCTTAGCTGCCAGCAATCATCTCGGACTGGCGGACAATGACTTCGGCCTGTTTGATCGACGCGATGTCGACCAGACGGCCTTTGTAGACAGTTGCGCCTTCGCCGCGGGCTTTAGCCTCTTCCATAGCTGCGAGAATTTCGCGGGCTTCGGTCACTTTGGCTTCAGACGGAGTGAACACTTCATTGGCCAATGCGATCTGTTTCGGGTGGATCGCCCATTTGCCGACCATGCCGAGGGTCGCAGAGCGCTTGGACTGCGCGATATAGCCTTCGTCATCCGAGAAGTCACCGAACGGACCGTCGACTGGCAGTAGGCCATGTGTGCGGCAAGCGGCAACGATAGCGGTCTGCGCCCAGTGCCACGGGTCCGACCAGTATTTCGCGCCGTCGCGCAGCATGTAGTAATCTTCCTGCGTGCCGCCGATGCCCGTGGTCTGCATGCCCATCGAGGCAGCAAAGTCCGCAGCGCCGAGGCTGATCGCTTGCATACGCGGTGAAGAGGCTGCGATGGCCTCAACATGGGCGATACCAGCAGCGGATTCGATGATGACTTCGAACGAAATCGGCTTGGTCCGGCCTTTTGCGCGTTCGATTGCGGTTACGAGCGCGTCGACAGCATAGACGTCTTCGGCGCAGCCCACTTTGGGGATCATGATCTGGTCGAGGCGATCGCCAGCTTGTTCCAGCAGGTCGACCACATCACGATACCAGTAAGGTGTATCCAAGCCGTTAATCCGTACGGAGAGGTATTTGTTGCCCCAATCAACGGCGTTAATGGCCTCAATCGCATTGGCGCGTGCCATGTCTTTGTCGGTCGGAGCAACGGAATCTTCGAGGTCGATGTTGATCACGTCTGCGGCGCTGGCAGCCATTTTCGCAAAAAGTTTGGTGTTCGATGCGGGGCCAAACAATTGGCAACGGTTCGGACGAGCCGGAGCGGCAGGCTGAATGCGGAAGGACATTTCGATTCCTCTCGGTAATGAAATTACGTTTGTCTTGATTGATTGGTTAGGAAATTGCGCGATTGTCTGCAAGGATATTCTGCACCTGCAGCATGCGACATTAGGGCGTTCCATCTGCAGTGCGACGTAATTTTGCGCGGCAGGACGGCTGTGGACTTGACGTAACGCGAGGCATGACCCAAGACCGATCACGTCATTTTCTGGAGGATCCCACCATGACCCGCATTGTCTACGTCAACGGCGACTACGTTCCCGAAACCGAAGCCAAGGTTTCTATTTTCGACCGTGGGTTCCTGATGGCGGACGGCGTCTACGAGGTGACCTCGGTCATCGGTGGAAAGCTGGTTGATTTTGCTGGTCACGCAAAGCGTCTCGAACGCTCGCTGAGCGAACTCGAGATGGCGTCGCCAGTGACTATGGATGAACTGCTGCAAATCCACCGTGACCTGATCGAAAAGAACGACCTCGTTGAGGGTGGTATCTACCTTCAGATCACCCGTGGTGCGCCCGCTGACCGCGATTTCGCGTGGCCTGATCCTGCAAAGGTCCCCTCGGGCATCGTGTTGTTCACGTTTGCGAAAAAACTCGTGGATATGCCGTCGATCAAAACGGGGATCAAAGTGATCTCGATCGAAGATATCCGCTGGGGCCGCCGTGACATCAAAACCGTTCAACTACTCTACCCGTCGATGGGCAAGATGATGGCAAAGAAAGAGGGTTGCGATGACGCGTGGATGGTCGAAGACGGATATGTGACCGAAGGTACCTCAAACAACGCGTATATCGTCAAAGGCAACAAGATCATCACGCGCGGCCTGTCGAATGACATCCTCCACGGGATCACGCGCGCTGCTGTTCTGCGGTTTGCAGCAGAGGCACAGATGGAAGTCGAAGAGCGTAACTTTACCATCGCAGAAGCTCAGGATGCCGATGAGGCATTTATTACCTCGGCGACTACCTTTGTTCAGCCAGTTGTTGAGATCGACGGGGCAAAAATTGGTGACGGCGTACCGGGCAAAATGGCGCTGCGTTTGCGTGAGATTTACATCGAAGAGAGCCTGAAAACGGCCGTCTGACTAGACGGCTTCCGTAATCGGAGGCACTTCGACGATATTGAGGTCGGCAACTGTAAAGGTTGCCGACCCCTGCACCAAAAGGATTTGAACGGCGTTCAGTTCAACCATCCAGCCATCGGCAGTTTCGGTGATGGTCAGTGAAATCGGCGTGCCTTCTTCGACTGTGATGACAATCGCGTCTTCCGTCGGGTCATAGTCTGCAATGCCAACGGGCTGGTTCAGCCAATCGACTTCGACGTTGAATTCATCAGCGCCCGCGCCACCTGCAGCAACCGCACCCCGCATCATGTAAAATACGTCGTCACCATCGTCGCCGAACATCGCAGTCGTTCCTGCGCCCCGAAGGATATCGTTCCCGTCACCGCCATGAAGGGTGTTCGTGCCAAAGGTGTCGATCAGTTTGTCGTTGCCCTCGCCACCTTCAATCAGGTCATCGCCGCCACCGCCGAACATGATGTCATTGCCATTGCCGCCGTAGATGCGGTCGTTGCCGTTGCCACCGTGGATGAGGTCGTTGTCGCCGTCGCCGAACAGAGTATCAGCGCCGTCTTGGCCATTGATCGTGTCGTCGCCTGCGCCGCCAGAAACCCAGTCTTGGTCTTTGCCCGCGTGGATGAGGTCACTGTCGGCACCGCCGAGCAACACGTCATCGCCTGGACCGCCGACGATGATGTCGCTTCCTGCGCCGCCGTCCGCGAAGTCGTCACCTTCGCCCATAAATAGGCTGTCGTTCCCGTCTTCACCCGTCATGCTGTCGTCGCCAGCCCAAGTGCGCACGATATCGTCGCCCTCGGTTCCGGTACCGAAGACATCAGTTGTGTTGTTTTCAGCATTGGGGATAACCACCCCGCTTAACAGGGCAGCGCCGACCGATGCGAGGAGGAGCGCCAGAAGCATTTTTGCAAGCCTAATTACACCTTCACTCCCCTTAACGGCATGAAAGCGGGCTATCTGAGTCTCTGGCAGAAATTTATTTGTTAGACTTTTGTGCCGACGTTTTCGGCAAATGACTTCTCGAACGCCTTTTGAGTTTCGGCTGTCGCTTCGGTTTGGAACTGATCGCGCCACTCTTCGTAGGGCATGCCGTAGAAAATCTCACGGGCTTCGTCTTTGGTCATGTCGATGCCGCGTTCGTTTGCGGCCTCTTGATACCAACGCGACAGGCAATTCCGACAGAATCCAGCGAGGTTCATCATGTCGATGTTTTGGACGTCTGTGCGTTTTTCCATGAGGTGATGACGCATGGCGCGGAAGGCTGCTGCTTCGAGTTCGATACGGGTTTGGTCATCCATTTTAGCCTCCAAAGTCGAATTACTCCGACAAACTGCCCACATTTCGCGGGAATGTCACCGTCCGTTGATGTGAATATCACGTGATCGCCAACAGAATAGTTGAGGAATGGAATGAATTCGGTAATAAGGGACCGAAATGAGCGTTAGCGGTAACGGACGCTCCAGATGTTTAGAATGAGGACTGCACCATGAGACGCCAACGCAACGTAAAAATCGTTGCTACGCTGGGCCCTGCTTCCAGCAGCTACGAGATGATCCGTGCTTTGCACGAAGCGGGGGCAGACGTCTTTCGCCTGAACATGAGCCATGGTGAGCACGCCGAAATTCGTGAGCGTCACGAAATCATCCGTCAGGTCGAAAAAGATTGTAACAGCCCGATCGGTATCTTGGCCGACCTTCAGGGGCCGAAATTGCGCGTTGGTAAATTCGCGAACGGTGAAGAGCTGCTCGTCGAAGGTCAGGACTTCCGTCTGGACCTGAGCGACGAAGAGGGTGACATCAATCGCGTGCAGCTTCCGCACAAAGAGATTTTTGATGCGTTGGAACCTGGTGCAAACCTTCTAGTCAACGACGGTAAAATTCGCCTCCGCGTCAAAGACTGCGGTCGTGATTTTGCAAACTGTGAAGTGACCGTTGGCGGCGTGATCTCGAACCGCAAGGGCGTAAACGTGCCTGACGTTGTGCTGCCTGTAGCTGCACTGTCTGACAAAGACCGCAAGGACCTCGAGTTCGTTTGCGAACTCGGTGTGGATTGGCTCGCTCTGTCGTTCGTTCAGCGTCCTGCTGACGTTGATGAAGCGCGTGCGCTGGCCAAAGGTCGTGCTGCAGTTCTGGCGAAAATCGAAAAGCCTGCCGCAGTTAAAGCCTTCGACGACATCCTTGCTGTATCTGATGGCATCATGGTTGCCCGTGGCGACTTGGGCGTTGAGCTGCCCGTGTCCAGCGTTCCGCCGATCCAGAAACGTCTGATCCGCAAGTGCCGCACCGCTGCGAAGCCTGTGATTGTTGCGACGCAGATGCTCGAGTCGATGATCGAAAGCCCGATGCCGACCCGCGCAGAAGTCTCTGACGTTGCGAACGCGATCTATGAAGGCACTGACGCGATCATGTTGTCCGCCGAATCGGCTGCTGGTCAGTACCCTATCGAAGCCGTCCGCACGATGAACAACGTGGCGATGGAGGTCGAATGCGATCCGAACTACACAGAGATCATCGAAGCCTCGCGCCGTATTGATCACTCGACCGTTGCTGACGGTATCGTATCCGCCGCGCGCGAGATCGCAGAAAAGACCGACGTGAAAGCGATCTGCTGCTACTCCGAATCTGGCACCACTGCGCTGCGCGTCGCCCGTGAACGTCCCCGTGTTCCGATCATTGCCCTGACCACAAAGCCCAAGACCGCAGGTCGCTTGTGCCTCAGCTGGGGTGTGAACACTGTGATGTCGGGCGAAGTAGACCGCTTTAAGACTGCGGTTATCTACGCAGTCCGCGCTGCAAAGGCCGAAGGACTTGCAACTGAGAAAGACATGGTTGTCGTGACCGCGGGCGTTCCGTTTAACACGCCGGGTTCGACGAACATCCTTCGCGTTGCGCCCTGCGAGGAACGTTTGATTCACAGCTCTGAAACAGAGTAACGTTTCCACAAATCGAATTGTGGGAGTGCGAAACATGGATGCAGACCTTTATCTAACGATAGGGTTAGTGCTGTTGGCTTTCGCTCTCCCACCCATTCTAGGTGCATTGACCGAGGGTCGTGCACCCCGCGCCGCGGCCATCGTTGTTCTGGTTGGTGGTAGCCTTGTCGTTATGGCGTTAAATGACCGCCAATATACGCTCGATGATATTCCTCATGCTTTTGTCCGCGTTGTGGGAAGATTCATAAACTAGCGCTTGCCATCATTCAGGATCAGCCCTATACGGCGCGCTCTAACCGTGCGACCGGCCGACAGTGGCATGCCGAGTCGTGCGAAAACCAATCCTCTTCAAAGGAGACGGAAATGCCCAAGATGAAGACCAAGTCGAGCGCCAAAAAGCGCTTTAAGATGACTGCATCCGGTAAGGTAAAATGCGGTCAGGCCGGTAAGCGCCACGGCATGATCAAGCGCACCACGAAGTTCATCCGCGATGCACGCGGGACTACGACTCTGTCCGCTCCGGATGCGAAGATCGTTAAGTCCTACATGCCGTACGACCGCTAAGGAGGCCTGAACAATGTCGCGCACCAAAGGTGGTACCGTTACCCATCGTCGTCACAAGAAAGTCCTTGACGCTGCTAAAGGTTATTATGACCGCCGCAGCCGGACCTTCAAAGTCGCTCGTCAGGCCGTAGACAAGGCCAACCAATACGCAACTCGTGACCGTAAGGCACGTAAGCGTAATTTCCGCGCACTGTGGATCCAGCGTATCAACGCTGCTGTCCGTGCGTTTGACGAATCGCTGACATACTCGAAATTCATCAACGGTCTGGCAAAAGCTGGCATCGAAGTTGACCGCAAAGTTCTGGCCGATCTGGCCGTTCACGAGCCGGAAGCTTTCAATGCTATCGCTGCTAAGGCACGTGAAGCTCTGGCATAAGCCTTAGCGAATGAATTACGAAGGGCCGCTCCGAAAGGGGCGGCCTTTTTCGTTTGGGCATTCGGATGGTTAATCGGGCGTCCAATGCTTGCCCCTCGCTGCGTGTCGCGGTAATTGCGGGCAAGCAAGATGCAAAGGGCATGTGATGGACGACCTCAAAGCCAAATATCTGGACCTGATCGCTAAGGCCGCTGACGAAGCAGCCATCGAAGAGGTTCGCCTCGCCGCGCTCGGCAAGAAAGGCGAAATTAGCCTTCAGATGCGTGAATTGGGCAAAATGACCCCCGAAGAGCGTCAGGTCGCTGGTCCTGCGTTGAATGCGCTCAAGGATGAGATCAACGATGCTATCGTGGCAAAGAAGACGGCGCTGGCAGATGCTGCCTTGGATGCACGTCTGAAAACAGAGTGGCTCGATGTGACGCTTCCGACGCGTCCGCGCCGCACGGGTACCATTCACCCGATTAGCCAAGTGACCGAAGAGGTTATGGCGATCTTTGCAGACATGGGCTTTGCCGTTGCTGAAGGTCCGCAGATCGAATCCGATTGGTATAACTTTGACGCGCTGAACATTCCGGGTCACCACCCAGCACGCGCTGAAATGGATACCTTCTACATGAAGTCCGAAGGCGATGAGCGTCCTCCGGTACTGCGCACGCACACTTCGCCCGTTCAGATTCGTGCGTTGGAAAAAGAAGGTGCGCCGATCCGTATCATCGCGCCGGGTCGCGTGTATCGCGCGGACTACGACCAGACCCACACACCGATGTTCAACCAAGTCGAAGGTCTTTGCATCGGCAAAGACGTCTCTATGGCGAACCTGAAGTGGGTGTTGGAAGAGTTTCTTTCTGCCTATTTCGGCAAACGCGTGAAAACCCGTTTTCGTGCATCGCACTTCCCGTTCACAGAACCGTCGGCTGAAGTCGACGTGCAGTGCCAGTGGAACAACGGTTCCGTCACCGTGGGCGAGGGCGACGATTGGCTCGAAATTCTCGGGTCGGGCATGGTTCACCCGAAGGTTCTGCAAAACCCTGGCGTTGATCCACAGGAATATCAGGGCTTTGCCTTTGGTATCGGCATCGACCGGATTGCGATGCTGAAATACGGCATCCCTGACCTGCGTGCATTCTTTGACAGCGATCTGCGTTGGCTGCGCCACTACGGCTTTACGCCGCTGGATGTGCCGACCTTGCACGGTGGCTTGAGCCGCTAAGTTGGTTCCCAAAATACAAAGGCCGCGCTCCTCTGCGCGGCCTTCGTCAATTCTGCTCTCGGTATCGAACGTTAGTTGCCGATTTTGATGAAGTTCATGCGCGGTGTCTCTAGCATTGCGACGGCCGCTCCTGTGTCGTTTTTGTGGATCTGAACTTCGACGCCTTTCAGTGCGAAGGGCGACAAAAGCAGGGTCAGACCCATAACCAACAACATCTCTCCACGAATATACATTTACTTGCCTCAACTGTTTACTGTTACGTGACTAATGGCACCCTAGGTTTCCATTCGGGCAACAATTGGGCATGAGTAGGGTCTTTTGCGTTCGGACTGCTTTCCCCGCTGCCACAGATGCGGTAAGAGCGCCTCAAATGTAAACGACGGGTTAAAGCCATGAAATTCACGCTGTCCTGGCTCAAGGAACATCTTGAGACCACCGCCACGGTTGACGAAATCTCTGAAGCCCTGACCGACCTCGGTCTCGAGGTGGAAGGCATCGAAAATCCTGCTGACCGTTTGAAGGCTTTTACCATCGGTAAAGTGGTCAGCGCCGTTCAGCACCCAGACGCCGATCGTCTGCGCCTGTGCAAGGTCGCGACCAACGAAGGCGAACTGCAAATCGTCTGCGGCGCACCGAACGCTCGCGAAGGCATCACGGTCGTTGTTGCGAAACCTGGTGACTATGTTCCTGGTATCGACGTGACCTTGTCCGTTGGGAAAATTCGCGGTGTCGAATCTCACGGTATGATGTGTTCCGAGCGCGAGCTGGAACTGTCAGACGAACACAATGGCATCATCGAACTTCCGTCTGGCGAAGTTGGTGAGCGCTTTGTCGATTGGCTGGCAAAACAAGATGCGTCTAAAGTCGATCCAGTGATCGAAATTGCGATCACGCCGAACCGTGGTGATGCGCTGGGCGTTCGCGGTATCGCCCGCGACCTCGCCGCGCGTGGCTTGGGCAAGCTCAAAGATCGCACCGTTGATCCTGTGCCAGCATCGTTTGAATCTGACCTGACCCTGACCATTGATGACGACACATTGGACGGCTGCCCGCTATTCTGTGGTCGCCTGATCAAAGGCGTGAAAAACGGTCCGTCGCCCGAATGGCTTCAGACCTGTCTAAAAGCGATTGGTCTGCGTCCGATTTCGTTCCTCGTCGATGTGACCAACTTCTTCACCTACGACCAGAACCGTCCGCTTCACGTGTTTGACGCGGATAAGGTCGCGGGCAACCTGCGTGTTCACCGTGCGGTTGGTGGCGAAACCATCGTGGCGCTCGATGAAAAGACCTACACGCTGCCGGCGGGCGCTATGGTGATTTCTGATGATAACGGTGTTGAGAGTATTGCTGGCATCATGGGGGGCGACCACACTGGTTGCACCGATGAGACTGTGAACGTCTTTGTCGAATCTGCGTGGTGGGACCCGATCCAGATCGCAACCACAGGCCGCGCGCTCAAGATCAACTCGGATGCGCGTTATCGTTTTGAACGCACTGTTGATCCTGAATTCACTGCTGAAGGTCTGGAACATGCGGTTCGTATGATCGTTGATCACGCAGGTGGTGAGGCGTCTGAGGTTGTTGTTGCGGGCGCTGTGCCGAATTTTGCGCGCTCGTATAAGCTGGACGCAAAGCGTGTGCAGAGCCTTGTTGGCATGGACATTCCAGAGAGCGAACAGCGCCAGACGCTGACTGCGTTGGGCTTCCGGATGGATGGTGATCAGGCGCACGTCCCGTCGTGGCGTTCTGACGTTCAAGGTGAGGCGGACCTCGTTGAGGAAGTCGCGCGTATTGCGTCTTTGACAAAGCTTGAGGGCAAACCTTTGCCTCGCGCCACTGCAGGCGTGCCGAAACCTGTGCTGACACCGCTTCAAGTGCGATCGTCCGCTGCGCGCCGCACTACTGCGTCGCTCGGCTACAATGAATGCGTGACCTACACCTTTATCGACCGCGAAGCGGCTGCGTTGTTTGGTGGCGGTACCGAGGCGACCGAGTTGGAAAACCCGATTTCGTCGGACATGAGCCACATGCGTCCTGACCTCTTGCCTGCCCTGCTTCGCGCAGCAGCACGCAATCAGGCACGTGGCTTTGCCGATTTGGCCCTATTTGAGGTCGGCCATGCCTTTGCTGGCGGTAAACCGGGTGAACAGCAGCTGCAGGTAAGCGGTGTTCTCATCGGTCGGACTGGCCCCAAAGACGTGCATGGCGCGTCTCGTGCGGTTGATGTCTATGACGCCAAAGCCGATGCCGAAGCGATCCTCGCCGCAATGGGTGCGCCTGCCAAGGTGCAGATCATGCGCGACGGTCCAGCGTGGTTCCACCCCGGCCGTCATGGTAAAATCTGCCTTGGCCCGAAAAAGGTCTTGGGCATCTTTGGTGAACTTCACCCGAAAATCCTGCGTGAGATGGACATCAAAGGTCCTGCCGTTGCGTTCACTCTCTTCCCTGAAGAGATCCCGCTGCCGAAAAACGCATCGGCCAGCCGTCCTGCAATGGATATCTCCGAACTGCAGGCGGTTGAGCGTGACTTTGCGTTCGTTGTCGATGCCGAGGTGGAGGCACTGACCTTGGTTAACGCAGCGGCGGGCGCGGATAAGGCACTGATCGAAGATGTTCGTGTGTTCGACGAATTCTCGGGCGGTAGCTTGGGCGAAGGCAAAAAATCCCTCGCGATTACGGTTCGTTTGCAGCCCAAAGAGGACACCCTCAAAGACAAAGACATTGAGGCTGTGAGTGCCAAGATCGTTGAGAAAGTGACCAAGGCGACAGGCGGCACCCTTCGCGGATAACGACAAAGGCGGCCTTAGTGGCCGCCTTTTTTGTTTGCCATTGCAGATGGGTTTGCACAGTCGGGTTCGGCGTGTCAGACATTCGCTATGACACACGAGCCCACATTTTCTTTTTCTGGTTCAGGCTATGATCGCGCAGCCGAAGTGCGCGGCGATCTTGATCCGATCCGAAATAACCCGACAGCCACAACAATTGTAACGTGGCGCGGTAAAGTCCTTTTTGAAAACAATGCTTTGGTCCAGTTGCCACTTGATCATGTCGCGTTAGCCGATCCAGTGATTGAGGTGTTTTTGGGCCGCACGCCGTCGGGTCCAGTCTTTGCGACCGACATTTCGAAATGGGAACCAGATGCCGACCTGACAGAGCTCGGTTCGTTCTTTGATCAGTCGTTACAGTACCACCCTGACCTGCCCGACTCCATGGGCTTTGCGGAACTTCGGGCTGTGATGACGATGCTGAGCGCGCTTGATGCGGAACTCGCCGCAACAGCACGGGCAATAATCGGGTGGCACGACTCGCACCGTTTTTGTTCCCGCTGTGGGGCGGAATCAAAACCCGTTATGGGAGGCTGGCAGCGAGGGTGTGATGCCTGTGGCGGGCAGCATTTCCCACGCACGGACCCTGTCGTTATTATGCTCGTCACACATGGCGATCGCGTACTTTTGGGGCGTTCCCCAGGTTGGCCCGATCGCATGTATTCAGTCTTGGCTGGATTTATTGAACCGGGCGAAACGATGGAGGCTGCCGTTCGGCGCGAAGTGAACGAAGAGACAGGCGTGAAGGTTGGAGACGTCCGCTATGTGGCGAGCCAGCCATGGCCGTTCCCAGCGAACCTGATGTTTGGATGTGAAGCAGAGGCCGAGACCGATCAAATCACCATCGACCCGAACGAATTGGAAGATGCCCTCTGGCTTGATCGTAGCGAACTGGCACAAGTGTTTGAGGGCACACACCCTTTGATCAATCAGCCGAGAAACGGCGCTATAGCGGGTTTTCTGCTCAAGCGGTGGTTGAGTAACGTAGATTAAACGGTCAAAAGAGAACAAAGTTCGAATGAGCGATTCAATTTGAGGCAAGCAAGTGCGGTTTAGCGCTAGAGAAGATATCGAAGCACCGATCGACTACGTTTACGGCAAAATCACTGATTTTGGTGGGTTTGAGCGTTCGGCGATGCGCCGTGGCATTGATGTGGAACGCAAGGATAGCCTTGCTGGCATTGAGGTTGGCGCCAATTGGCATGTCGGGTTCAAGTTTCGTGGAAAATCGCGGGCGGCAGAATTGACCTTGCAAAAGGTTGATCACCCAAACGGCGTTGATATCGGCTTTACCTCGGGTGGGGTGGAAGGCAGCACCAATATTGAATTGGTGCCGCTGTCGCCAGCGCGCACACGGCTGATCATTCGTCTAGATATGGCACCGCGCACATTGGCTGCGCGTCTTCTGCTGCAATCGCTCAAGCTGGCAAAGAGCAATCTGACCCAAAAGTTCAAAACGCGGATCGCTGATTTTGCCGAGGATGTTGAGACGTCCTATACGGGCGTTTAACGTGTTTCGTGGCGGCGTGCCGCTGCAGGGAAGGTGCCGATCACACGCACATGATCGGTGAAATAATCCAGCTCTTCCATGGCGAGACGGACGTTTTCGTCATCGGGATGTCCCTCGATTTCCGCATAGAACTCGGTCGCGGTGAACTCGCCGTCAACCATGTAGCTTTCTAGCTTGGTCATGTTGACGCCATTGGTCGCGAAACCGCCCATCGCTTTGTAGAGCGCGGCAGGGATGTTCCGAACGCGGAAGACAAAGCTCATCATCATGCCATTGGTGCCACGGCGGGTCGTATCGGGATCACGAGCCATAATGATAAAGCGGGTCGTGTTGCGGGAATGGTCCTCGATGTGACGCGCCACGACGTCCAGGCCGTAGATTTCGGCGGCGAGTTCGCTGGCGAGCGCGGCTTTGGTCACGTCGTTTGCTTCGGCCACTTCACGAGCCGCACGCGCGTTATCGGTGCTGACTTTGCCCGTGATGTTGTGATTCTTTAGAAATCCAGCGCATTGCGGGAGGATGACGACGTGGCCATGTGCTTCTTTAACGTCTGACAGCGCTGCACCTTTGACGCCGAGAAGGTTCACGTGCACACGAACAAAGGCTTCATCAACGATGTGAAGGCCCGATTTTGGCAACAGGCTATGGACATCAGCCACGCGGCCATAGGTCGAGTTCTCGACCGCGATCATACCCAAATCAGCCGCACCAGACCGAACGGCCTCCATCGCGTCTTCGAATGTGTCACAGGGAAGCGGGTCGAAATCGGGGCGTGCTTCGACGCAAGCCTGATGGCCATAGGCGCCAAGTTCTCCCTGAAACGCAATTTTCTGGGTCATTTCTGTCCCCTCCACTGTTCTTTTGTCTACTTTGGGCAATAAGTCGCGGTTCTACTGCTTGCAAGAGTGGACAAGAAACTTGTAGATAGCCGCGAAACTGTGAACGGAATGGAACGCGACATGTTCGACACAATGACGATGACCAAGGTGCTGGGCGGCGTTTGCGGCACTTTCCTCGTTTTCTTGCTTGGTGGCTGGGCTGCTGAAAGCATTTACTCTGCTGGCGAAGGTGCTGGCCACGAGGGCGAGCACGCTCAGGCATATGTAATCTCGCACGGCGACGGTGAAGTTGCTGTTGTAGAAGAAGGCCCGTCCTTCGAAGAAATCTTTGCAAATGCTGACGCAGCTGCTGGTGAGCGTGTTTTCCGCAAATGTGCGGCATGTCACTCTGCTGCTGAAGGCGAGAACGGCACAGGCCCGTCGCTCTATGGCGTCGTGAACCGTCCTGTCGACTCGATCGCGGGCTTTGCATACTCGGGCGCTCTCGAGGCCGTGGCTGACGTTTGGTCGCCTGAGCACCTCAATGGCTTCCTCGAGAACCCCAAAGGCTACGCACCGGGCACCGCAATGTCGTTCTCGGGTCTGGCAAAAGTTCAGGACCGTGCAGACGTGATTGCGTACCTGCAGAGCGTCTCTAACTAATTTAGTGAATATCACTTAGGCAAAGGCCGTCCCAAGGGGCGGCCTTTTGTCGTTTCACAATGCGATAACGCTTTCTCGTCTTGCCCTTTATGTATTGCCCGCCGTAGCTTTGTCTCAGGGTTTCAAAGGGGAGAAAACCATGACGAATTTCACCACCAAAGCTGCTGTTCGTGACACCGATCTGCGTCGCGTTGTGCTTTTGGCAGGTGCTGCGCTGATTGCGGGCGCATCATGGGCGAGTTCGGTGTTTGCTGAAACGCCCATCATTCAGACCCATGCCATTTCGACCTATGGCAATTTGAAATACCCTAACCCTGATTTCGCGCATCTCGAATACGTGAACCCTGACGCGCCCAAAGGCGGTGAGTTTTCGACGTGGTTCACAGGCGGGTTCGACAACCTGAACCCCTACGCGACCCAAGAGGGTAAGCCCGCCTATCTGTCATCGTCCATGTTCGAATCGGTTCTGCAGGGCACATCGGACGATGTGGACGGGAATTACTGCTATCTGTGCACAACGATGGAATACCCAGAGACCAAAGATTGGGTGATCTTCCATTTGCGCGACGATGTGGTGTTTTCGGATGGCACTCCAATGACTGCGAAAGATGTAGTCTTTAGCCATAACCTGATGATGGAACAGGCCACCGAATCATATCGCTTCGCGGTGGCGCAGATGGTCGAAAGCGTTGAGGCGCTGGACGATTACACCGTGAAATTCACCTTTGCGGCCGATTATCCAAAGCAATCAGTGATCGAACAGGTCGGTGGTCAGCCAGTTTTTAGCCAGAAGTGGTACGAGGAAACGGGCGCGCGTTTGGACGAAAGCCGTCTCGAAACGGGGCCGGGTACCGGGCCTTATATGGTCGGCAGTTTCGAGGTGAATCACCAGATCATCTACGTTCGCAATCCCAACTTCTGGGGCGCTGATCATCCGCTGAACATCGGTCAGAATAACTTTGATTCGATCCGCATCGAATACTTCGCGGACACCACGGCCGCGTTTGAGGGGTTCAAGGCAGGTGAGTTCACCTTCCGACAGGAAAATTCCTCGCTGTCTTGGGCGACCTCCTATGATTTCCCCGCGATTCAAAATGGTTGGGTCGTGAAAGAGACTCTGCCAAACGGTAATGTACCTGGCGCGACTGGCTTTATGTTCAACATGAAGTCGGGCAAGTTCGACGATCTGCGCGTCCGTCAGGCCTTGGCCCTGATGTATAACTTCACGTGGACCAACGAAGAACTGCAATACGGGCTGTTTAAACAGCGTGAGAGCTTTTGGCAGAACGCGGATCTCGCGGCGCGCGGCGTTCCTGAGGGCCGCGAGTTGGAACTGCTTCAATCGGTTGCTTCACTTATCGATCCGTCGATCCTGACGGATGAAGTTACCGTGCCGCACGTCTCTGGTGAATCGCAGCTCGACCGTCGGAACCTCCGCAGGGCCTTGGCGCTGATGGAGGAAGCAGGTTGGGTGCCCGGTGCCAACGGGATGCTGGAAAAAGACGGTGAGCCGCTGAAGGTCGAATTCTTGGGCTACAGCCCGACGTTCGACCGCATCATTCTGCCTTATGTCGATAACCTGCGGAAATTGGGTGTCGATGCCGAGTGGAACCGCATTGATCCTGCGCAATACACCGAACGCACCCGCAATTTCGATTTCGACATGATCTTTGACGGTTACCGTGTCGGTCCGATCGAGGGTGAAGGCTTGGGCCAGAAATTCGGATCGGATGGTCTGGGCGATGTATTTAACCCCGCCCACTATTCAAATCCAGCCGTCGATAAACTGGCCGAGTCGATCAAGGACGTCGAAACCTATGATGATATGGTGGCCCATGTCCGTGCGATTGATCGCATCATGCGTCGCGACCTGTTTGTCGTACCGACATGGTATCTGGGCGATTACTGGGTGGCCTATTACGACATGTACGAACACCTCGAGACTCTGCCGCCCTATGCGCTGGGCGAGATGAGCTTCTGGTGGTATAACGCCGAAAAAGCCGAAGCACTGAAGGCCGCAGGGGCCCTCCGCTAAGGACTAATAAGGCAGGTAGATGGGCGCTTACATACTTCGCAGATTGCTGCTCGTGATCCCGACGCTGCTCGGGATTATGATCCTCAATTTTGCGATCATCCAATTCATGCCGGGTGGTCCGATTGAGCAGGTCATTGCGCGGATGCAGGGCAATGGGGATGTGTTCGAAAACATCTCTGGCGGGGCAGGGGATGCCGAATTCCAAAGTGCTGGCATTGAGCTCCAAGGTGCCTATCCGGGTGCGCAGGGGCTAGATCCACGCTACCTCGCTGAATTGGAAAAGCGGTTTGGATTCGACAAGCCACCGCTTGAGCGGTTCCTGAATATGATGTGGAACTACGTCCGCTTTGATTTCGGCGAAAGCTATTTCCGCAAAATTTCGGTGCTCGATCTGGTTCTGGAAAAGATGCCCGTTTCGATCACGCTTGGTCTTTGGTCGACGATCATCGCTTACCTTGTGTCGATCCCATTGGGCATCCGCAAAGCTATCAAAGACGGATCGCAGTTCGACACATGGACCTCTGGGGCCATCATCGTGGCATATGCGATCCCGGGCTTCCTCTTTGCAATCCTCCTGATCGTTCTTTTCGCGGGCGGTAGCTATTGGCGGATATTCCCATTGCGCGGCCTCACCAGTTCAAACTGGGAAGAACTGACCATGTGGGGCAAGGTTATTGACTACCTTTGGCACATCACGTTGCCCGTGCTGGCCTCAACGATTTCGGCTTTTGCGACGCTGACCTTGCTGACCAAAAACAGCTTCCTTGATGAGATCAAAAAGCAATACGTAATGACCGCTCGGGCAAAAGGGCTGACGGAAAACCGCGTCCTCTATGGCCATGTGTTCCGAAACGCGATGCTGATCGTGATCTCTGGGTTTCCAGCGCTTTTCGTCGCGGTGTTCTTTGGTGGTTCGGTGATTATCGAAACGCTGTTCAGCCTCGATGGGTTGGGGCGGATGGGGTACGAGGCGGCGATTGCGCGGGATTATCCCGTGGTCTTTGGGACGCTTTATGCGTTTTCGCTGATGGGGCTGGTCGTCGGGATTATCACCGACATCACCTACGTGTTTATCGATCCGCGGATCGATTTCGAAAGCAGGGGGTAGGGTATGCGTCTGTCTCCACTCAATCAGCGTCGCTGGCGCAACTTCAAACGAAACCGTCGTGCGGTTTGGTCTCTGATCATCCTAGGTGCATGTTTCGTGCTTAGCCTCTTTGCCGAGTTCATCGCCAACGATAAACCGATCCTTGTCAGCTACCGTGGTGAACTGCGAAGCCCCGTTTTGTCCTTTTATTCAGAAAAGGATTTTGGCGGCGATTTCGCGACTGAGGCTATTTACTCCTCAATCGAGGTGAAATGCCTGATCGTGTCTGGCGGCGCGGTAGAGTGTTTTGATGACCCAGAAGGCATCTACGAAACAGTAACGACAGGCGGCACACCCGAGGTTGAGGACTTCGCCAAGGGTTGGATGGTCTGGCCCGTCATCCCTTATTCCTACGATACGATTGTCGATGTGCGTGGCGTCGCTCCTGCACCTCCATCGGACACGAACCTCTTGGGCACAGACGATACCAAACGCGACGTTCTGGCACGCGTGATCTATGGTTTCCGACTGTCGATCTTTTTCGCAATGATGGTGGTCGGCGTGTCCTCGGTCATCGGCATCGTCGCTGGCGCGGTCCAAGGATACTTCGGTGGCTGGGTCGACCTTGGTTTTCAGCGGTTCATTGAAATCTGGGGAGGGATGCCGTCGCTCTATGTGATGATCATCCTCGTCGCGATTTTGGGAAAATCCTTCTGGCTTTTGGTTTTTATCACCGTGTTGTTCGGTTGGCCTGCCTTGGTCGGTGTCGTGCGGGCTGAATTCCTGCGCGCCCGAAATTTCGAATACGTGCGTGCCGCGCGTGCGCTCGGGGTAGGTGACAGGACAATCATGTTCCGACACGTGCTCCCCAATGCGATGGTGGCGACGGTGACGATGTTGCCGTTCTTGGTCACGGGTGCAATCGCGACGCTGGCCAGCCTCGATTTTCTTGGCTTTGGCCTGCCATCGTCCGCGCCGTCCCTAGGTGACTTGACCCTTCAAGCCAAACGGAACCTTCAGGCGCCGTGGCTTGGCTTTACGGCGTTCTTTACCTTTGCATTTATGCTTTCGCTCCTCGTGTTTATCTTCGAGGGCGTGCGCGATGCCTTTGACCCGCGAAAGACCTTCTCATGAGTTTGCTCGAGGTCACAAACCTCTGCGTCGATTTCCGACAGGACAGCCAAACAACGCGGGCTGTCTGTGGCGTGTCCTTTACCGTTGAAAAGGGCGAGACTGTTGCGCTGGTCGGTGAGTCGGGCTCTGGCAAATCGGTGACGGCTTTGTCGACGGTAGACCTGTTGGCGGATAGTGCTCAGGTGTCGGGGTCGATCCGCTACAATGGCGAAGAAATGGTGGGCGCATCAGATGCCACTTTGCGCCGCGTACGGGGCAATGACATCAGCTTCATCTTCCAAGAGCCGATGACCTCGCTCAACCCGCTGCACACGATTGAGAAGCAGTTGGGCGAGTCCATTGAACTGCACCAAGGTTTGCGTGGTCCAAAGGTGCGCGACCGCATCATCGAGTTGCTCGACCGTGTGGGTATCCGCGATGCTGAGTCGCGATTGACGAGCTATCCGCACGAGCTTTCGGGGGGGCAGCGACAGAGGGTCATGATCGCAATGGCACTTGCCAACGGGCCTGACCTGCTGATCGCTGACGAACCTACGACCGCGTTGGACGTGACCATTCAGGCGCAGATCCTCGACCTGATGGAGGACCTAAAGCGCAAAGAGGGCATGGCGATGCTCTTTATCACGCATGACCTGACGATCGTTCGAAAAATCGCGGACAAGGTCTGTGTGATGAAAGACGGTGAGATCGTTGAGACGGGACCGACGGCTGAGATTTTCAGCAATCCGCAGCATCCTTACACTCAGATGCTCTTGGCGGCTGAGGCGGCTGGTGAGCCAGCGCCTGTGCCAGAGAACGCGCCTGTCATTGCAGAGACCCAAAACCTCAAGATTTGGTTCCCGATCAAACGCGGATTGATGCGGCGCACCACGGGCTACGTCAAAGCTGTGAACGATGCGACCCTAACCGTCCATGCGGGCGAAACATTGGGGATCGTGGGTGAATCAGGATCGGGGAAAACGACCCTCGCTCTCGCAATCATGCGATTGATCCGATCTGAAGGGCGGATCGTGTTCATGGGTCAGGCTGTTGATGGGTTGAACCAGAAGCAAATGCGGCCCTTGCGCAGCGGCATGCAGATCGTGTTCCAAGACCCCTTTGGCTCTCTCTCGCCGCGTATGACCGTCGAACAAATCATCGCCGAAGGTCTAACCGTACACGGTGTCGAACGTGGTCAAAGCCCGCGCGAGATGGTTGCTGAGATCATGGCTGAGGTTGGGTTGGACCCTGAGATGATGCACCGATACCCGCACGAATTTTCGGGTGGTCAACGGCAGCGTATCGCAATTGCACGGGCGATGATCTTGCGGCCGAAACTTGTGGTCTTGGACGAACCGACCTCTGCGCTGGATATGACGGTGCAGGTGCAAATCGTAGACCTGTTGCGCGACCTTCAGTGCAAGCACGGGCTGGCCTATTTGTTCATCAGCCACGACCTCAAGGTCGTGCGTGCATTGTCCCACAAGATCATGGTGATGCGTGCTGGCGATGTTGTAGAGGCAGGCATTGCGGCGCAAATCTTTGACGCTCCGCAGTCGGACTACACCCGTGCGCTCATGGCTGCTGCCTTTGAAGGTCGGGCAGCGACTTAACCTTCGCTGCCGATCATAAAGCAGTTTTGACCACGTGCTTGTAGGCGACGACAGGCGAGTTCAGCCGTTTCGCGTGACATGCCCATAAAGTTGGCGTCGAACCCACGGGGGCTTTGCACCACGCGGCGTAGCGATCCATCGAGGGTCGCCATTTCGTTCAGGGCAACACGGACGAGAATACGTTCCGCCTCATAGCGCGATCCAAAACGACCTACGTTGATGCCCCAGTGACGGCCACCTGATGTGGATACACGGGTTACAACTTCGGGACCTGTCGCTGCAGCCACAGCCACGGCAACATCGGCGGGATCAGTGACGACCTCTTCGATTTCAACTGGAGCGGAGGCTTGGATAAAGGCTGCGGGGCGTGCTTCGGGACGCGGGACCGCTTGGGCAACGACGACTTGTGGGGCTTCTTCGATGACTTCAGCCACAGGTTCGATCGTGGCGACTTCCATCGCGGCAGCTAGAGCGTTCTCGATGTCCTCGGCGTCTGCGACAACGGCCACAACCGCTTGTTCGGATACTGGGCGCGGGGTCGGACGTGGGCTGGATGTCACGGCACCGGTTACGCGAATGGTGCGGCCCGCTGCGCCCGGAACATCGGTCACGTTTGCGGCGATCATCTGCGGTTCATCATTCGAGCTGCTACCAGGCTGATAGGCGGGCAGGGGTGGGCGTTGGATGCGTGCGTTACGCGGCGCTTGAGCAAAGCCCATGTCGAGGAGTTCTGCAGCACGGGCGTTGCGTGCGGCGACAGACGACGCGCCAAAGACGGATGCAATGATGCGCACGTTGCCGCGCTGTGCAGAAGCGACAAGGTTGTAACCAGCAGCGCTGGTAAAGCCGGTCTTAATGCCGTCCGCGCCCTCGTAGGCATTCAGGAAACGGCGGTTGGTGTTATACACTTCTGCCATGCCAGCATCGGTCGAGCGGCGCGAGAAGATGTTATAATACTGCGGGAAATCGTAGACGAGGTGACGGCCAAGAATAGCCATGTCGTGCGCGGTGGACATGTGACCGTTCTGAGTGAGGCCGTTCGCATTGCGGAACGACGACCGCGACATGCCCATAGATTGGGCCATACGGTTCATACGACGCGCAAAAGCTGCTTCGGACCCTTCGAGCGCGATACCGATCGCAGTCGCCGCATCGTTTGCAGACTTCACAGCCGCAGCGCGGATCAAATACCGAAGTCGGATTTCCTGACCCGTGCGCAGGCCGAGCTTGCTGGGTGGCTCCGCGGCTGCCTCAGACGTGATTTTGACCATCGTGTCGGGGCTGATCTCTCCGCGTTCGATGGCTTGGAACGCGATGTAGAGGGTCATCATTTTGGTGAGTGAGGCTGGGTGAAGTGGCGTGTCTGCGTTATAGGACTGGATCACTTCGCCAGTGCGCGCGTCCATCACATAGGTTGCACCAGGGCCTGCGACAGCAGTCTGCGGAACCCACATCGCAAAGACCAATGCGACTGACACAAATAGACCCATTAGGGCCCGAAATTTCGGACGACCTGCCACGGTTTGCCTCATACTGCCTCATGGCTCCAATCTGACGCTGGATGCCTTATTGATTAAGGAGAGAGTAACACGGTCGGATTCAGCCGAAAACACCTTATTTCAAAGCACTTTCATCGGGTGGTTGAACTGCAACGCCATATCTGGTGGTCGATTGTTGGTGATCCGCTATATCGGCGATTGTGGCGGAAATGGGGCGGCGCGTCAGGCGAGTTCGGCTATCAACTTGGGTAGGTCGCCCAGACTTTCGAGTCGGTGATATCGGGCGTGTTCAGGCTCTTCAGCGTGTTCTAATTCCCACGTCAGCTCGTGTCGAACGTAAATGCCCCAGCCACCTGCCTCGATCGCGGGGATAATGTCGGACTTCAACGAATTGCCGACCATCATAACGCGAGGGGTCTCAAATCGTGCAAAAATACGTTGATACACGGCGGCGGTCTTGTCGCTGACAATTTCGACGGACGAGAAGTAGTCCCCAAGGTTGGATTGGGCGAGTTTGCGCTCTTGATCCAAGAGATCGCCTTTGGTGATTAGGACGATCTGCGTTGAATTTGCCAGTTCGGGGATCACCTTCTCAACGTGAGGCAGCAAATTGATCGGATGCGCCAGCATATCGCGCCCCATATCAATCAGCGCCAAAGTGATATGCCCAGGGAGTTTTGCATCTGTCACAGCAAGAGCGGTTTCGATCATCGAAAGGGTGAACCCTTTGATCCCATACCCATAGAACCGCAAATTTCTGCGTTCGGCCGCCAAAAGCCGCGCCCGAAGGTCATGAGGATCAACATAATCTGCCAGCAATTCGGCAAATCGCTCTTGGCTCATTTGAAAGAACTTTTCGTTGTGCCAAAGGGTATCATCTGCGTCGAATGCGATCGTCCAACGGTGTGGCATGCCTTAGCTCCTGCTGGGGGTTTTCTTAGGCCCTAATAAGATTATATAACGCAGCGGACAGTTACGACTAGTGAGAGCATGAAGCGAACTGACTTCTTTATGATGGCCGAGGGGAATGACGACGATAATGATATCGGCGTCAAACTTGACGTGCGGCCCAAGACCAAGCGTCCGCCGTTGTATAAGGTGCTCATCCTGAACGACGACTACACGCCGATGGAATTCGTCGTGCACGTGTTGGAACGTTTCTTTGGTATGAACCATGCCCAAGCGTTCGAGCTAATGCTCACCGTTCACAAAAAAGGCGTCGCCGTCGTCGGCGTTTATTCCTACGAAATTGCTGAAACCAAAGTGACGCAAGTGATGGATTTCGCGCAGCGTCATCAGCACCCGTTGCAATGCACAATGGAGAAAGAGTGACGCCCCGCGTCACCGTTCACAGATGTCCAAATCCAGATTAGCTACTGCCCTGAATGATGGGCTCATCGTCCTGCCCGAAGGTCCAATTCGCGTCATGCGTCCCGCGGCGGATTACGACTTGTCGATGTTCGCTCGTGATAACCTGTGGATTGATACAGGGTTCAAACCAGATGCGGTTTCGTGGTCAGGAGCGGGCTATAGCCTCGATCCAGTTGAGGCGCCGGTGACGATTGTCGTTGTGCCGCGGGCCAAGGCTCTGGCGCGTGCGATGGTTGCTGAGGCTGCGAAATCGTCCTTGGTTCTGATCGACGGTCAGAAGACCGATGGGATCGACAGTCTGTTCAAAGAATGCCGCAAGGCGCTGGGCGATCTGCCGAGCGTGACCAAATCGCATGGCCGTCTTTTCTGGTTTGGCGGCGAAAACCAATTCGCAGATTGGGCGCTGGGCGATCCGATCAAAGGCGAGAACGGGTTCTATACCAGCGCAGGTGTGTTCTCTGATGGTCAGGTGGATCGCGGCTCGAAACAGCTTGCCTCTGCTTTGCCTGATAAATTGCCCAAACGGATGGCCGATTTTGGCGCAGGCTGGGGCTATCTGTCTGACACGGTTCTGAAACGCGAAGGGGTTGAGAGCATCGATCTGATTGAGGCGGAAAAAGTCGCCCTCGATTGTGCGCGTCTCAATGTGCCTGATGATCGTGCGGCGTTCCATTGGGCGGATGCCACTACATGGAAGGCGCCCGACAGTTATGGTGGCATCGTCATTAACCCGCCGTTCCACATTGGCCGCGAAGGAAGCCCTTCATTGGGCCGTGCCTTTATCGCCAATGCCGCGCGGAACCTCACGACCTCTGGGCACTTGTGGATGGTTGCGAACCGACACCTGCCTTATGAGGCTGCGCTCAATGACCATTTCAAAGAAGTCAAAGAGATCGGTGGCGATGGTGCATTTAAATTGTTCCACGCCTTCCGCCCAATCCGCTAAGCTCTGACAGTCGACACTCGGGAGAGTCCAATGTCTTTTTCCATCGAAGGTAAAACCGCGATTGTGACGGGCGCCGCGAATGGCGTCGGTTTGGCAATCGGACGGCATTTCATCGAACAGGGCGCGAATGTGGTGTTCGCGGACATGGACGAAGCCGCACTTCAGCGCGAGATCGGCGTGGAGATCGAGGCTGACAGCGGGCCTGCTCGTATCTTTGCGGGTGATCTTCGTAAGAAGCTTACGATCAAAAACCTGCTCTCTGCGACAGTGGATGCGTTCGAACAGATCGACATCCTCGTGAATGCGGCCCGTCAGATCGTCCTGACGGACCCGCTCAACCCTGATGATGACAGCGTTTCGATGCTGCTAGAGCAGAACATGCTCGCTGGTCTACGGTTGTCGCAGGCAGTAGCGCGTCGGATGGTGAAACTGGCTGAGGGGCAGGATAAACAGCAAGTCGGCGCGATCATCAACTTGTCGTCCATTGCGGCACGACGCACGCATCCTGATCTTTTGGCCTATTCGGTATCGACGGCTGCGGCGGATCAAATGACACGGTCGCTGGCTGTTGCGCTGGCTCCGCATCGTATTCGCGTTAACTCTGTTGCCTTCGGCAGCGTCATGAGCGCGAGCCTAAAGGGTGCGTTGAAAGAGCATGATGGATACCGCGAAGACATCCTGTGTCACACGCCGCTGAATCGCATCGCGAGCGCTTCTGAGGTTTGCGATGCCGTTCAGTATCTCGCGTGCGAGGCGTCTGGCTTTGTCACGGGGCAGATTATCACCGTGGACGGCGGGCGCACCCTGATCGATCCCGTCGGATGCGCCGCCCACTAAACCCGTTTATTCAGGGTGAATAGCAACGCACTGGTTGATGCCGTCTTGAACGGTTGAGGCCATAGCCTCGCGGCGCTGAATGAGCGACTGAAGCTTTGCCTGTTCTGCGTTCAGGTCAATCGCCACAGGCACTTTGTATTCGCGGGTCATCACTTCGTCGCAGGGGAAACGAACCTCTTCGCCAGACTCGAGCGTTTGCGTGCAAGTCCGATCAATCGTCACAACTTCGGACCGTTCAGCGAGCGCATAGCCGCGATCAATGTTCGCTTGGGTTTCTGCGATCAGTGCGTTCAATGTGCGCTGGTTCGAGGTCACCTCGTTGATGCAACGTTCGCGAGGTGTGCCACAGGCTGCCAAAGCAACGAGTGGCAAAAGGATCAGGGCAGCACGCATATCGAATCTCCGTCAATTGGTCACACATCTGCGGTGTGGTTTCGCCTTCATATCAATGCTATGGCCGAGTGATATTCAATAGCACGACGAAAGGTGTCCCGATGACAGAGCAAATGGCTGATGAAAAAGCACGCGCATCCGCATGGTTCCGTCAATTAAGAGACGACATCGTCGCGGCTTTTGAAAACCTTGAAGACACCCAGACTGAAGGCCCGACGGCTTCGCTACCTGTTGGCCGTTTTGAAGTCACGGAAACGAAACGTCAGGGCGACGCAGGCGAGGATGCAGGCGGCGGTCTTATGAGCGTGATGCGCGGTGGTCGCGTGTTCGAAAAGGTCGGCGTGAACGTGTCGACTGTTTATGGTTCCTTGGGTGTGGCCGCACAGAAATCGATGGCAGCCCGAGGCGTTCCCGGCGTTGAAGATGACCCGCGTTTCTGGGCGTCGGGAATTTCGCTCGTGGCGCACATGCAAAACCCACATGCGCCCGCTGTCCACATGAATACACGGATGTTCTGGACCCCTGCGGCGTGGTGGTTTGGCGGCGGCTCGGACCTCAACCCATGCATCGAGTATTCCGAGGACACCCAGCATTTCCACGACGTGCAAAAACAGCATCTCGACCCGCATGGCGACCACCTCTACCCCGAACTAAAGGCTTGGGCGGATGAGTATTTCTACGTTCCACACCGTGGTCGCGCACGTGGTGTTGGCGGTATCTTTATGGACGACCGCAATTCTGGCGATTGGGAAGCCGATTTCGCACTGACCCAAGACATCGGTCGTGCGTTTTTGCCCGCGTATCTTCCGGTGACCGAAAAACGGCGCAACACGCCGTGGACTGAGGCGGATAAGGATACGCAATTGATCCACCGTGGCCTCTATGCCGAGTATAATCTTGTTTACGATCGCGGCACCAAATTCGGCCTCGCCACTGGTCACGATGCTAACGCGGTTCTGATGAGCCTACCTCCGATGGCGAAATGGATCTAACCCAGTCGATCCTGCAATTTGCCCTAGCGTCGTTTCTGATTGAACTGACGCCTGGGCCGAACATGGCCTATCTTGCCGTTGTCGCGGCCTGTGAGGGGCGGCGTTATGGCTTTGCGGCTGTGGCAGGCGTTGCGCTCGGACTGGCCTTGGTCGGGATCGCGGCGGCGCTGGGCGTTGGGGCGATGATCAATGCCTCGGCCGTTCTGTATCAAACTTTACGCTGGGGCGGTGTGCTCTATCTACTGTGGTTGGCCTATGATGGTTGGCGCGATTCTGAGGAAGAGATCGAACACGCCGCGCTCGGCTCGCCGTTGGTGTTGTTCTTTCGGCGCGGTCTGATCACGAACCTTCTGAACCCCAAAGCAGCCGTATTCTACATCGCCGTTTTGCCGGGTTTTGTCGTAGATGGCGTCGCGGTGATGCCGCAGACAGTTACGTTGTCCATTGTCTATGTGGTCGTCGCGACGGCGATCCATGCGGCGATTGTCGGCTTGGCAGGGACGGCACAGACCCTTCTCGAAAACCCGAGAAAAAGGTTGGTCCTGCGGCGAGTCTTGTCGGTCGCTCTGGCCTTGGTCGCGTTTTGGTTTGCGTGGAAAACGCGGGGTTAGCGCAAAACGGGGACCCGAAGGCCCCCGTTTGAAGAGTGTCGAACGATCAGATTATGCGCCGCGCACCGTATCGATCATCAATTGAACGTTGTCAGGGCTCGCATCAGGTGTGATCCCGTGACCGAGGTTAAAGATGTGCGGCCCATTAGACAGCGCATCCACAACTTTGCGCGTTTCGCGGATCAGGTCGTCGCCACCCGTGACCATGTGATGAGAGGCGAGGTTGCCTTGAACGCAGCCGCCTGTTTGCACGTGAGCTGCCGCCCATTCAGGCGAAACGCCGTCGTCGAGCGCAATACAATCGGCGCCGATCTTTTCGTGCAGCCCCTCATAGCGTTCACCGGCACCACGCGGGAAGGCGATGACGGGCAAATCAGGGTAGCGGTTTTTCAGCGCTGCGGTAATCCGTCGGGCGGGTTCAACCGCGAAATCGTAGAAGTCCTGACCCTGAAGGCTGCAAGCCCAACTGTCGAAAATCTTAACGACCTCTGCCCCTGCGACGACCTGTTTGGACAGGTATTCGATGGTCGCATCTGTCAGAAGGTCGATGAGCGCCGCAAAGGTCGCACGGTCGGCGGCTTTCAAAGCGTGTGCAGGGCCCTGATCCGGCGTCCCGCGGCCTGCGATCATATAGGTCGCAACCGTCCATGGTGCGCCAGCGAAACCGATCAGCGTCGTTTCCTTGGGCAATTCACGCGAGAGAATTTTGACTGTTTCGTAAACAGGGTTCAGAACTTCATCGATCTGATCAATCGGCTTGAGCGCCTTGAGTTCCGCAGGTGTCGTGACCGTTGTCATTCGCGGACCCTCGCCCGTTTCAAACCAAAGATCGACGCCCAAGGCCTGCGGCAAAAGCAAAATGTCTGCAAAAAGAATCGCTGCGTCGAATCCGTAACGGCGGATCGGTTGCAAGGTGACCTCTGCGGCGAGTTCCGAATTGTAGCAAAGTGACAGGAAATCCCCTGCTTGCGCACGGGTTGCGCGATATTCAGGGAGATACCGTCCTGCTTGCCGCATCATCCAAATTGGCGGGGTAGGCAGTTTTTCACCGGCAAGAGCGCGCAAGATCGTCTTTGTCATGGTCATTCCTTTTCGTTCCCGTGGTTGGTCGCCAATGACGCAGGGCAAGTCAAGCCATTGCTGGCACGCAAAGGCGCGGCTAGAAAGCGCATATGACCATGATTTTGCCCACACCCGCTGAACCGCTTATGATCGGAACCCGTGGTTCGCCACTGGCGCTGGCGCAAGCCTACGAAACCCGCGCTCGTTTGATGGCGGCCTTTGATCTGCCCGAGGGTGCCTTTGAGATCGTTGTGATTAAGACCACAGGCGATGATCGTTCGATGATCGATGCGGATCGTCCGCTCAAGGAAATCGGCAATAAGGGTCTGTTTACCAAAGAAATCGAAGAGGCCATGTTGGATGGTCGGATCGATATCGCGGTTCATTCGATGAAAGACATGCCTGTCGCACAGCCTGATGGGCTTGTGCTCGATTGTTATCTCCCGCGTGAAGATGTGCGTGACGCCTTTGTGTCGTTGAAAGAGGGTGGCTTGGCCGCTCTGCCCGAAGGTGCCTTGGTTGGGACGTCATCCCTGCGCCGTAAAGCACAGCTTTTGAATCGCCGTCCCGATCTGAGAATCGTGGAATTTCGTGGTAACGTTCAGACGCGGTTGAAGAAATTGGGCGATGGAGTTGCGGATGCGACTTTCCTCGCGATGGCAGGTTTGAATCGTTTGAACATGACCGACGTGCCGCGCGTGGCCATCGAAGTCGAAGAAATGCTGCCCGCCGTTGCGCAGGGTGCAATCGGGATCGAACGCCGCGTAGATGATGAACGCGCAGCTATGATGCTGGCTGCGATCCACCACACCCCGACAGGGCAGCGGCTCGCTGCTGAGCGGGCGTTTCTAGCGGCTCTGGACGGGTCGTGTGAAACACCCATTGGCGGTTTGGCAGAACTAAAGGGCGACACTCTGCGCCTTCGCGGAGAGATTTTGCGCATCGACGGTTCGCAATCCCTGAGCGATGAAGTCTCTGGTCCGATCAGCGAAGGTCCCGCTTTGGGCCAAGCCTTGGCTAAAACCTTGCTCGATAGGGCGGGCGGACGCTTCTTTTAATAGAGTTTCAAGGCCGCCAAAAATGGCGGCTTTGTTTTTTCGTCGGTCGGAATGAAAAAAGCTGGCTTTGCCTCTTGACGCGGACCCCAGCCAATAATATTCCGCCCGCACTTTCGGCGGTGTAGCTCAGTTGGTTAGAGCAGAGGAATCATAATCCTTGTGTCCGGGGTTCGAGTCCCTGCACCGCCACCAAACCCCCAGATATACGTTGATGAAAAGCATGGGTTTTTCCGAGATTGTTCTCTTGGAAAGGTGCCCGAAATGCACACATCTACTCACACAGTCATACGGCACACTTTGTACCGTGACGGTTTCTATAACCTGAATATACGTGTTCCTGAAAAGGCACAGGGTCAATACGGCAAGCTGATACGTTGTCGATTGTCCGATGATCCTGAAGTTGCTCAGAATCTAACTAACCAGTTGGTGCCGTTACTACGTGGCAGCTTTGATACTGGCTGTTTGCTTAACTACAAAGCCATCATCGAAAACCTCAAGCCTAGGCTGCTCAGGTATTCAGACCTTATGGAAGAGTATGTTGAGATCAGAAGGATAAACCCCAAGTTACATGACCTAGCAGCACGTGAGTTGTTCTCCGTAGCTGGTGACAAAGAGGTTGCTAGCTACAAAAGAGAAGACGCAAGAATGATGGTCGGACAACTCCATGCTCGGGGTGTTATGACGGCAACCATCCGCAAACGTATCAACTCCATCTGTGCAGTTTTGAACTACGCTTATGCCGAGTTGGATATTGAGAAACGTAATCCGTTCTCTCGTGTTGTAATCTCGGGCGAGGGGTTGGACGTCAAACGACGAGGTACGTTCACGATTGATCAGCTTCGTGAGGGGTATGAAGAAACATTGGCTTCGAAGAGCACTGTAAGACTGCTTTTCCCTATCCTCGGAGAAACAGGTTGCCGTATCGGAGAGATTGTTGGCTTGAGGCTTGAGGATGTCGATCTGGATCAGGGTGTCATTCACATACGTCCACACCCTCACAGAAGGCTTAAGACGGCTGGTAGTGAACGAAGCCTCCCGTTGCTGGGTTATGCAGAGAAGGCCATGAGAGAGGCTCTACGTGGCTCTGATGGAATGTTTGTATTCCCTCGGTATTGCAGGCCTAGTGGGTTCGTACCTACACATGCAAGCAATGCCCTTAACAAATGGATCAAAGCAAGGTTTGGTGGGCTAACTGCACACTGCTTAAGGCATACCATGAGAGATCGACTGAGGGCTGTTGAGGCACCATTGGAAATGATTGATCAGGTTGGTGGGTGGTCCTCTGTCAACACCATGGGTTCCAAATATGGACGTGGTTATGAGGTTGATCAGTTAACCACTTGGATGGATCGGGTCACACTAAAGTAGTCAGAATTGGGCCTGATTACGATTGTGCGGTCTTCACTTTTATTCGAGGTACCACACCCGTTTTGTACCAAAAAGTTGATCTCAGTGCAGCTGCTGTCGTCTCTGCATGTATAGCTGGGACCACTAGTGAATCATGGACTGGTAGGGCAGCAATGTTCTTGTATTTGTACAATCCATAAAGGGTTCGAAAGAGGATATCTGCCTCCGTGTGTTGGAGGGTAAAGGTGTCCTCTTTGACTGGCTCTAGCAGGTCAAGAAAAGGCATTTGTTCTAGAAAGATGTTAGCTACAGATTGCCACTTCACACCTTTCACTTTCATACCATGAGGCCATCTATCCCGAGGGAAATTGGCATTGCCAAGAGCCTTGGTGACGATAGCTTTTACCTGCTCTCTCGTTAATAAATTGTTCAGGCCATTCACGACGTTTTGGTAGTAGTCTTCTCCCGAAGGGGATTCTTCGAGTGCTTGCATTTGTAGATTGGATCGGCTTCGGCTGAATAGGATAGTCGGTTGGCATGAGGTTATGTCTACCTCAGATACTGGCTCACCATCGATCATGATATTGAGCCTCTTGGATTCAGACATCTGCTCACAACCTCCATAGGTTCTGCCTGCCCCAAAGAGGTCATGAGCAAATGTTCTGTAAAATCCTCTGAAAGTTCTGGGTTCTCCTTTGTTGGAAAAGAGGCCGTCGAAACTATGGGTCATAGCCAGAGTGTTGAGTTCTTCAAGTTCAGATTGGATTGCTTCTAACTGCTCTGTCGTATGTCGTTTGGCAGGCAGTCTGTAACCTGCCTGAAGGTGATATTTCTTAAGTGTACGATGATTGATTTTTATAAGTTGGTGTTTAGCCAGTCTTGGCCTTTCTGGCATAGTATCAAACCAGAGCAAACCGTCAGGAATGGATGCTATGAGTTCAGACGATACAGTCCAACGTCTGGCATATCCGTCCTTAGCTAACTGATTTGGCACCAACGATATCCAGCCAGCCATTTGCATGGCTTCAACTACAGTGGTCATGACTTTTAGGGAAACTGGATAGTTCTCAGATTGATGCTTACTTCGATTGGTAATCCAATACACCTGATGATCAGGATCGATCGAAGCTGCTCTGACTATAGAGCCAAACACTATCCGTCTTTTCTCGTTATGCTTCGCACCTTTTGTCGAGAAGTTTAGCTGTGAGAATATACCCTCAAGTTGACCAGTTTGTTCTGTCCAGACAGGTCTAACAAAGGTACCTTTGGATAAGTCTATATCGATCATATCGGTCTAACCTGAGTAAATATGTGGACTAGTAGGGTTACTACTTTGAGGGTTCATCTTTAAAGGTATACTGGGACCTTTTTTAGATGGGGGTTTAGAGTATAATTTCAAGTGCTGTATAAACAAAAAGAGACGGCCTAAAGGCCGCCTCCTGTATCTTCAAAATGTGATCTAAGTCAGTATCTCAGGTCTGCGTTCAGAGCCACTGAATGCCGTGTAGCCCCACCAATGCTGTCGAGGCCCAACTCGAGTTCGAGGGTCCCGTTGCCGTCCTTGGTCGTGCCTAGGAGGCCGAGCAGGAGACCTGTGCCGCAGTTACGAGAGGTAGAGCTGCTTAACTCCGTGTACTCACACATTGCTTTAGGTGTCACAGTAGCCACCAGCAGACTATTGGCCAGTGTCTGACCGTCCATGGCTGCACGGTACTTGGGTGCTACGGAGACATCTGCATACGACACGAGGCCACCGTCCATCGAAAGTGTGCTGTCTGTCAGGCCATAGGCTGTGCCAGTAAAACCAATGGTGCCGAGGTCTGCACGAGCAGCATTGATCGAGAACGTTGGCCAAAGTTCAGAACTCTCATCAATGGTAGTCACACCAGTCAGCGTCAGGCCACTTAGAACAGACGTGCTATGGTAGATACTATCGAGATCAAGTGTCCCGTTTGTTAACTGCAGATCATGTTCGTTCTGCTTAATCGTGAGGTGACCATCTAGGTACAGCTGGTTTTGTAGTTCGGTTACGAAGTAACCACCGATTGAGGCCCCGAAAGAGGTCTGATCACCTGTAAAGGTGCCAGTCATGTCGGACTGAATATACTCGGCACCTACAAACCAACCCAGCATGGCTGTGTCAGACGACAAGTATTCCCAAGCTATGCGACCAGACAATGCACCTGTGGTGTTTCCATTCTCGTCACGTTGAAGATTAAAGTCCCCAGACGTCATGCGTCTGTAGTTGCCATCAAAGTTCCCAAACTGACCAAAGAAACTACCGTCAATATTGGCTGAAGTCGTGGATACAGATGCAGAGCCATCGATGTCGAAAGGAATGTTGGATGGACAGGTTGCAGATGAGGCACCGCTTGATACGTTTCCACAGAGGATAAACCGATCCCTTGCTGACGACATGAAACCTGACGCCTCCTGAACACCGTTGCGAATGCTTTGAAGAGCAACTGATTGCACTTGTTCACGGATTACATCTTCGTTTTGGGTGAATACCGATTGTGGAGAACCAGAAGTTAATGCAACCGGAGCGGATGCAGTTCCGTTCCCAACAGATGTAATTGCACGTAGTTTAACGTATTGTGTGGTACCAGTTATTAAGCCACTTGTAATAGTTACCGGGCTGGTCGTTGTTCCAGAGCTCGTCCATGTCCCATTGTCGATTTGGTATTCATAATCCGTGATATTTGATCCACCAGTGCTGGTTGGAGCAGTAAATGATACGGTTGCTTGGTTGTTGCTTAGTATTGCTGACAGTGAAGTTGGGGCATTGGGTACAGTAATTGGGGTAGCTGAAATGGCTGAAGATGCCAAGCCATCACCTACACCATTTACGGCTCGTACTTTGACCGAATACGTGGTGCCATTTGTAAGTCCGGAAATAGTAAAAGAGGTTGAAGTAGTGCTTGCGGAAATCCAGTTACCGTCTCCGTTGAGTTCATACTCGTAATCTGTGATGATGTTGGCTGTTTCTCCCGCACCTGTTGGTAGGTCAGAAGGAGCCGTGTAAGAAAGGCTAATTGAGCCATCTCCTACGACGGAGGAAAGACTTGTTGGGAGGTTTGGAGTGCCTAGATAAACCGCACTGGTGGTTGGAACATCTGAAGCAGCGCCAGTTAGCGCTCCAGTGAATGAAAAATTCCGAGAATTATATGTGTAATCCACGGTGAAACTGGCTGTAGTTGCATTTGCAAAAGTGGTTGTGCCATCAGCAAAACCTGAAGAGGGGGTGTTGTCCGTGAAGTTGGCAGAACTCCATCCACAGTCTGTCATGATCGTTGCGATCGTAGCTGGTGACAGCTCGCCAGCTGAGCCTGTCGATGAGTATGTGTAACTAGCTTCGGTGTTAGACCAAGTGTTGGTTGCCGAACGATAATATCCACCGTTGTAATAGTAATAGCGGGTCGTTCCAGATACAGTCGTGCCTATCAAAATTTGAGTGAGGTTTGCTGAGGCTTGCAGGTATCCTACTTCCAACCAGCAAGTATTGTTGTTACCGATTAAACTTTCGTAAAGACGATCGTTGGGGTCAGAAGTGCCTGCATCAAAAGCCAATGCTGTATTGGCGTTGAGGCAGGTAAGTCCTACGAGTAGAGATTTTAGCCCCTTATTAAAAACACCCTTCAAACTAATGCTAATCTCTTGGTTATTCATGCTTATCAAGCCTTCAAGTCCATTTGCTTGAAGCCATTAACATATGTGCCTCCCATTTTGTAGTAGGTTATACACTTTTGGGCTCAATGGATGGGGCAAGCAGATCAGATCACTGAAGGTTCTCTTATTTCGTCTCCATAGACGGTTCAGGAATGACGCAGTGACATCTTCCCAATGAAGTCACTCAGGAACGTTGGCTACATATTCCACGGCAACTGTGAGATCACTGACTAAGCAGCGACTTTCTTTGCAGCCTTTTTGGACCGTGTCGCAATATACTCAAACTCTTTGTTGTTAGGCTGCTCACATCGACGTTGTGTAAGCAGAACATATCCACCTTCGTAGAGATCCAGTGCCTCACGCTTCAACGGAGTAGATTCACCCTGTCTCTTCCGCATGTAGATCATTCTCTCACCGACATCTGCTTGCATCACGTATTGGGTAAACTCAGGCGGGGACATCTTAGTTAGGTCAACAACAGGATTCTGGGTCATTCAATCATCAATCGTTAATGTGCAGCTTGTGCATCCAAAACGAAGTATCGGACTGAGCCTACCTATACTGATGAGGTAGTTTTGCATGGTCCCAAAAATATTGCTGTCATGAAAAGTCGCATTTTGTAATTTACTAACTACCCCCAAGCCCCCGTGGCCCCCGTCACTATGTGTCATCTATTGCTAGGGGGTATGCAATCAGGGCTGCCTAGGCGGTAGGGTTCCCCAAGCCAGATTCATACATCGCAACACAAGCTGTTGTTTTGAAAGAGTAAGTCTTAGTGTTCTGTGTTCTCAGCTACACACAAACGGGTACAGTGTCCTGATCTGGATAGGGGTTTCCCAGTGTACACAAGCATGGCATTGGGGGTTAACTGCTGGACTTTGAGTAAGTTGTTGTAAGTAAACGAAAAGTCAAAATCCGCACACTATAGAGGGCTTAGTCTTATACCCTATATTGTTGGTTGTAGTTATGGTGGCACAGTATGTTGATGCACACATTATCCTTGAAATCGATGCCATTCTGGATCAACCTCAATGCACGGTTAAACTCGTGACAGATCATGAACCTATTGGAATGGTTGGGTTTGCTTGTGTCTGGGGTTGCCCTTTGAAGTGACGTAGGAACTTCAAGGGGTATGGGCCAAAGGCCCAGCTCTCCCTGCACCGCCACCATATCCCCCAGATATCAATGGAAATTCGCCGAAAAGTGATCGGGTAAACCGTTATCCGTTCAGGCTATAGCGGCGAATGGTTTCAAACTGACCGTCAGGGCGTTCGCCGACCAGTGCGATGGCGTCGATGATGAACGGGCGGGGGAGTGCGCCGCGGCTCAGCGCTTCGATAGCGGCCATCGAACGTGTCGCTGTTTCGGGGTCCAGTTTACCTGAGAGCGTCATGTGGAATTTGAATTCCTCCATGACATAGGGATAGCCCCATTGCATCAATAGCTCTGTCTGTCGTTCGGAGAGGCCCGCTGCCTTGCGGCGCTCTGTCTCTGACGTGCTGGCTGGGGCGCGGAAGTGGTCGAGTTCGCGAACGCAAGCTGCCGCCAATGCATTGAGGCCCGATTGCGATCCTTCGACCGTAAAGGCAAGGAAAGAGCCGATCTGGCTCAGCTTGAGGCCATTGAGCGCCACTGGAGCCAATACATCCGCGAGGTCGGCCACTGCGGCTTGCAGTTCGACTTCACCATGCGACTCAGCCAGTCGAAAGGGTGGCTTTAGCGTCGCGTGAAATCCGTATTTCCGTGGTGTTTCAGTGACGGCCACAAGGTCGAGGCCGTCCACTGGCGGGTGCGGAACTGCGCTGCCTGTCGCGATATCCCATCCCAGCCAAGCTGCGCCGAATTGCTCGAGCGGTCCCGCAGGAGGAACATAGTAAATTGCGAAGCGGGTGAAATCGGACATGGCTTACTCCCTTTTAAACTGGGGATTTCGCAGAGTTGCGTGAAACCTTAATGACATCGACTATAGTGTAAACCGATGCACAAAAAGGTGTTCACGGTCCGTTTAGTCGGCAACTTCAGCGTCAAACCCGATCACATCAAGGGCTTTGATGACCTCGGTAGGGGTCTTGTCGGTCGCGACTGTGATCTTGCGCGCATCCATGTCGAATTCGACGGTTGCCGCTCCATCTAGGCCAGCGATTGCTGTCCCAATGGATGATTTACAGTGACCGCAGCTCATTTCGGGAACGTAAAGTTTCATTCTAGTCTCCATGCTATGCACATTAGATGGCGCTTCCACCTGCTGGAAGGTCAAGGGGCTATTGACCTTCCAGTTACTGGAGGCACTAAGTAAAGCCAAGACCAAGCAAAGAAGGTGACCAATGGCCCGCCAAATGACTATCGCGGTGAGCGGAATGACATGTGCGGCATGTGTTGCACGAGTCGAGAAGATCCTCGGCCGCGCCGATGGCGTTGACACGGTGTCGGTGAATTTGGCCAAGGAAACGGCGACGATTACCTACTCGGACAACACCGTGCCATCGACCGTTTTAGAGGTGCTCGGCCAAGCGGGATACCCCGCACGCGTAGAAAGCGTATCGCTCGACGTGTCGGGCATGACCTGTGCGGCCTGCGTTGGTCGTGTTGAAAAACTGCTGACCCGTCAGGCGGGGATTGTCTCGGCTCAGGTGAACCTCGCGACAGAAACGGCGCAGGTTGAAACAGTCTTGGACGATTTGACGCCTGTGCTCGACGCGTTGGGCAAGGCGGGCTACCCAACGCAACTGTCATCTGGTGGACGCAAGGCTGTGTCGGAACGCAAAGCCGAAGAAGCCGCAGCTATTCGGTCGCAATTCACCACGGCATTGCTTCTGACGCTGCCCGTTTTCGCCCTCGAAATGGGTGGGCATTTGTTCCCACAGGTCCATCACTGGGTCGATATGGTGATCGGACAGTCCATGTTCCGTCGTATCCAGTTCCTGTTGGCGACTTTGCTGATGGCTGGTCCGGGGCAGGGGTTTTATCGCCTTGGTATTCCAGCCTTGTTCAAAGGCTCGCCTGATATGAATAGTCTTGTCGCCATGGGGGCGGGCGCTGCGTGGCTCTATTCAACTCTTGTCACCTTTGCTCCGGGCTTTGTGCCTGTTGAGGCGCGTGCGGTGTATTTTGAGGCATCGATGGTGATCATCACGCTGATCCTGCTTGGCCGCTATTTCGAAGCACGGGCTAAGGGGCGGACGGGCGCCGCGATCGAAGCCTTGGTCAAACTACGCCCGACAACCGCGAGCGTTCTCAAGGATGAAGTTGAGGTCCAGACACCAGTCGAAAAACTGGTTCCCGGAGACATTTTGCGCATTCGCCCAGGGGAGCGGGTGCCTGTCGACGGGATTGTCGTCGATGGCAGTTCGTATTTGGATGAATCTATGCTGACTGGCGAACCTGTTCCCGTGCTCAAATCCTTGGGTGATCAGGTCATCGGCGGGACGATGAATACGGACGGGTCGATCTGCATGGAGGTGCGGGCCATTGGTGCCAACACCGTCCTGTCGCGGATTGTGCAGATGGTCGAGCAAGCGCAGGTTGCGAAGCTCCCGATCCAAGGCTTGGTCGATCGGATCACAGGCATTTTCGTGCCCGTTGTGATTTTGATTGCTTTGGTCACCGCGATAATCTGGATGATCACTGGGCCTGGGGTTTCTTATGCCGTGGTCGCGGCGGTCTCTGTCTTGATCATCGCATGTCCTTGCGCCATGGGCCTTGCCACCCCGACCTCGATCATGGTCGGCACAGGCCGTGCGGCTGAATTGGGCATATTGTTCCGTCGGGGTGATGCTCTGCAGCGCTTGAACGAGGTAACAACTGTTGCTTTTGATAAGACCGGCACACTAACCGAAGGTCACCCGCAGGTCGTCACAATCTACGCGCAAAACCGTCGTGAAGCACTTCGGTTCGCCGCCTCTGTTGAGGCACAATCCGAACATCCAATGGCGCGGGCTATTCTGCGTGAGGCGACGTCAAATGGTGTCCAATTGGCTGCCGCCCAATCATTCAAATCGACCGCAGGGAAAGGTGTCTCTGGCATCGTTGATACCCATCGGGTTTTGGTTGGATCGGAACGGTTCTTGACTGAAAATAACGTCTCGGTGGCTGCGTATTCGGCAAGGGCGGCGTCCCTCGCCCAAGAAGGCCAGACCCCGTTCTTTGTTGCTGTAGATGGCGCGATGGTCGCTCTTATCGGTGTTGAGGACCCGATCAAAGCTGGGGCCAGAGATGCCATTTCGGCTCTTCAAGAACGCGGGATGCGCGTGGCGATGGTCACGGGCGATAACATCGCCACCGCAGAGAGCATCGCGCGGCGGCTCGGCATTGATACGGTCGTTGCCGAAGTGCTTCCTGAAGGCAAAGTCGAAGCGGTCAAAGATCTCCAAGCGAACGGTCCCGTGGCGTTCTTTGGTGATGGGATCAACGACGCACCCGCTTTGGCACAGGCAGATATCGGTGTCGCTATGGGCACGGGGACAGACGTCGCCGTAGAAACAGCGGACGTTGTGCTGATGCGGGGGGACCTCAGCGGTGCTGTTGCATCGGTTCGGATGAGCCGCGCAGTGATGCAAAACATTCGGCAAAACCTCTTTTGGGCATTTGCCTATAACATCGCGTTGATCCCCGTTGCTGCTGGCGTGCTTTATCCCGCATTTGGCATGCTCATGTCGCCCATGCTCGGGGCCAGCGCCATGGCCTTTTCGTCAGTCTTTGTGGTCAGTAACGCGCTACGTCTCCGTAGCTATTCAGCAGGACGGAAAGTGCGCAGATGAATATCAAAGAAGCCTCGGCTAGAACCAACCTTCCCGCGAAAACAATCCGCTATTACGAGGATATCGGCCTCGTTCAGCCAGATCGCAATGCGAACGGCTATCGCGCGTTTGAAGAATCCGACATTCACAAACTTGCGTTTATCGGGCGGGCGCGTGGTCTGGGCTTCACCGTCGAAGAATGCCGCACCTTGCTGCATCTCTACGAAGATACGACGCGCACAAGCGCAGAGGTAAAATCTATTGCGCGCGACCACCTTGCACGGATCGATCAGCGAATTGCCGAAATGAAGGAGATGCGCAAAACCCTAGCTCATCTCGTGTCATGTTGTGCGGGTGATGATCGGCCCAACTGTCCAATCCTCGATAGTCTCGCTGCAGATCAGAGCGTCAAATCAGGGTGACGGTGGACGTCTTTGTAGAGCAGGTATCGGAATGGCTCGTTGCTGGTCGCGACACAAGCCTGCGGGCAAAACGCGCGCAGCCACATGAAATCGCCGGGGCCGACATCAACCCAGCGTTCGTTCAGTAGATACCGCGCTGTGCCTTGTAGAACATAAAGCCCATGTTCCATCACATGCGTTTCCGCAAAGGGGATACGGCCACCTTTGGTAAAGGTCACGATGTTCACGTGCATATCGTGGCGTAGATCGGTTTGATCGACGAACCGCGATGTTCCCCAATCCTTAGTCTCTGACATCCAACTGATCGGAGTGTCATAGTCGCTTGTGATATACGGCATCGGCGCATCATAGCCGTGCGCATGGACATATTGGCGGCGGACCCAGTGGAACCTGAGCGGTCCATCGCCCGCGTTGCGCAAGGTCCAGCGCGTATGGGGCGGAATGTAGGCGTATCCGCCCGCCATCAGAATATGAGTCTGGCCCGCAACGATCAGCTCCATAATACCGTCTGCGATGAACAACACCGCTTCGGCATTTCGGTTCGGCTCTGGCGTGTCGGAGCCACCGTTTAGTCCGACCTCGACTGCATATTGCGCAAAGGTTTCGGCAAAGCCGCTAAGCGGGCGCGCCAAAATCCAGCACCGTGTGTCAATCCACCCAGGCAGAAGGCTGGCGGTAATGTCCCGCATCGTTGCGGCTGGGATCAGCGCGTAGCTCTCGGTGAAATGAGCACCGTTCTGCGCGGGATCATCATCCAGAGAGGGCATTCCACCCAACGGAAAGGCATATGACATCAAAGTACTTTCACCTGTGCGAACCCCACGCCGAAGAAAACGACGTTAGGCCGATAATATCATAAGCGGCTCATTTCCGAGAACTTTTATGGCTCTGCCCAATTTTTACGATGGGTTGTTATGCCAGATGTTCAAACCGCCATTCGACTTCTTGTGTCCAAACCTCACCCGCTTTGACGGTGATCTTTGGGAAGGACGGTTCATGCGGTGCGTTCGGCCAGTACTGCGGTTCAAAGGCGAGAGCGGCGTAATCGGCAAACCCCGCGTTCGATGCCGTGCGGCCATCATAGACCTGAAGCCCAGGCATGTCGGTCGCGATGGTCATCCGAAGATCCCCGCCCTCGAGGGTCACGACATCGCGTAGATCTAGTTTGATCCGCGATAGGCAGAAGTTGTGGTCAATCGGCGGGTTGGCTGGAACGACCTCACGCAGGGTGCGGAAATCGTAATCTGTACCTTCAACTTCGGTCACTTCGGTCGGAATGTTTTCGGCGTCTGTGGGCAGATAGTTCTGCGCTTTGATCTGCAATTTGTGACCCGCAAAGGTCGGATCACCCGTCAAGTTCCAATAGCTGTGATTGCAGATGTTGATCATGCTCAACTCATCCGTCGTCGCAGTGATTTCCATCCGCATAACGTTGTCGGGCAAAATGGCGAAATGGGCCATGACGCGCTGGTTGCCGGGGAAACCAGCTTCGCCATCCGCGCACAGGACGGTCAGCGTGAGGGTATCGGGTGTTTGATCCTCAACAGTCCAAAGTTTGAACTGGCTGCCCCCTTCGGCAGAGTGAAGGATGTTGCGTCCCTCGTTCGGGGTCAGCATGTGCTCGATCCCGCCAAAGGTCGCGCGTGCGCCTTTGATCCGATTGCCAACAGGTGCGATGATCGGGCCGTAGTGCTTCATCGAAGTGAGGTAGTCGTTAATGTCGTCGGACCCGAGGGTGAGGTTATGATCATGACCTTTCAACCGCACGTCCTGAACGATCGCGCCATATGTCAGAATGCTCACCGAAAGATCACCGTTCGAAATGGTGATCCGGTCCACAGTGCGTCCATCAGGAAGAGTGCCGAAAGTCATTGAGCTAGTCCTTTGTAAGCGGCCACGAGGCCAGCAAGAGTTGTGTCGGGCATCTGTAAAACAGGAACCGATTGAGCGGTCAGGGCGCGGGCATATCCGTCAGCGATCACGCCGTCGCCAATCACGGCAACGCGCTGACCGAGCCAATAGGCCCGACTGCCTTTGAGGTCGGCGCCGATCAACAGGCCCAAAATGCGGCTCACAGCGTCACCTTCTGCAATGCGGGCCGACGCGATATGAGACAGGATGCGTTCTGGTCGATCCATTGCTTGGGCCAGACCTTCGTCGAACGCTGCGGTAGACATTGCGCCTGACGCAAAGGCGGCAAAGGTTTCGGGTGTGACAGAGCTCTGAAAACTCACGATTTCGCCTGCGCTGACATGGACCCAGTGCACTTGCGTGGACACCAAACAGATCACACCGTCCCAATCATCCTGACTGGCCAGAAACCCCGCAATCGCTGCCGAGTGGGGGAGTAGATGCGCGGGGCTGTCCTGAACCACAGGCCCGAACTGTCCCGACGGCGGCAACGCCTTGCATGGCACACGGCTCACCGCTGCATCGGGGAGCCCAGCGATCACTTGCGGACCTTGCCAATCGCCGATTAACGCTTCAGGCGTTGTGCCCGTGCGCTGGGCCAAAGGAATGTGATCATTCATCAGCCATGATCGGCCAGATGTCAGGTCAATTGCGATCCAAGTCATGTGTCACCTCTTGCCTTCTTCAACCATGAAACGGCCCAAAGGCAAAGAGGGTAGGCCTCAACCTACTTGCCGCGTGGCGTGATTTTGGGTAGCTCCGCAGACTTTGATGACGTTGGAATACCCTATGACCGCTCCCACACTCGCAATTGACTTTGGAACTTCGAATTCCGCCGTCGCCATTGTTGAAAATGGCGTTCTGCGTCGGCTCCCGATTGAGGATGGCGCGGATACCCTGCCGACTGCGGTGTTCTTTCCAGCTGATCGCGGGGAAATGGTGATAGGGGCCGCTGCGGCAGAGGCGCTGATTGCGGGGGATGAGGGGCGCTATATGCGCGCGCTGAAATCGGTCCTCGGCACATCGCTGTTTCACGAACAGCGCCCGATTGGTGGGCAGCGCCGCACGCTGGCCGACATTGTAACGGCGTTCTTAGTCGAGGTGAAAACCCGTGCCGAGGCGCAGATCGGCCAGACCTGCACGCGCGTTTTGTCTGGGCGTCCCGTCAGGTTCCACTCTGCCGATGCTGAGCGCGATCAAAAGGCCGAGAATGACCTGCGGGCCTGCTATCACGCGGCGGGCTTTACCGACGTTGAGTTTATGTTCGAACCCGAAGCTGCCGCTTGGGCCAGTCGTGCTTTCGGTGGCGTTGGGCAAACGGGGCTGATCGTGGATATCGGCGGCGGCACATCCGACTTTTCCGTGTTCCAGAGCGATGACGATCGGTTGGATATTCTGCACAGCCACGGCATCAGATTGGGCGGTACCGATTTCGACCACGCGATTTCGATGGCCCACGCGATGCCCTATTTCGGATATGGCGGAGAGTTGCGGCGCACCTTTGGCGAAGGTCTACTGCCCGTGCCCAAATCGCTCTACGTTGATCTCTCAACTTGGGCCAAGATCCCGTTTCTCTATACCCGCGAGACGCTTCGTCTGATCGAGGATATGCAGCGTCATGCTGTCGACAGCGACGCGATGGATCGACTTCATGCTGTAATCGAAGACCAGCTTGGCCACGAAATCGCCTTTGCGGTCGAGGCAGGAAAGATCGCCGCCAACTCGGGCGAACGGTCAGCGAAAATTGATCTGGGGTCAGTTGAAAATGGTCTGAATGTCCCAATTTCGGCAGGGTCGATGGGCGACGCTCTGTCCGAATTTCAGATGCAACTGCGCGAGGCGATCTATGCGACGATTTTCGGTGCGGGCCTCACGCCAGACAAAATCACATCCGTGGTATTGGTCGGCGGGTCGAGTCTCATGAACCTTGTTCAATCCGAGGCACGCGCCGCCTGTCCAATGGCACGTATCAACCGAAACGAGGCCTTCACCGCTGTTGTCGACGGTTTGGCGCTCGCTTCGGTTGGCTGATTAGGCCATCACGCGTGTCAGGGCCTGATCGACCGCAGCGGTGATCTGGTCGATATCGTCCGCAGTCGCGATCAATGCGGGCGCGAACAACAGAGTATTGTTGAAGCCCGGCATAGAGCGGTTCGAAGCGCCAATAATCACGCCGTTTTTCAGACAGTCCGCAACGACCGCCATCACACGTTTTTCGTCCATCGGTTCGCGGGTTTCGCGGCTCTTGACCAGTTCCGCACCTTGGAACAGACCCATGCCGCGGACTTCGCCGATGCATTCGTGTTTGTTCATCAGGTCAAGCAGGTTCTGGTGGAGGCGGTTGCCCATCGCTGCAGAATTTTCGCAGAGGTTTTCCTCTTCGATGATGCGCATGTTTTCGAGCGCTGCAACCGGGCCAGCCGTGCAGCCGCCGAAGGTCGAAATATCGCGGAAATAGCCAAGTGGGTCGTCGGCATCTTTGAATTTTTCAAAGACTTCGTTCGTGGTAACGCAGCAAGAGATCGCCGCATAACCAGACGCGACGCCTTTGGCCATCGTGACGATATCGGGTTTGATGCCGAACTGCTGATAGCCGAACCAAGTCCCCGTGCGACCTAGGCCACAAACAACTTCATCGATGTGCAACAGGATATCGTATTTCTTACAGATTTCCTGAACGCGTTCCCAATACCCTTGTGGAGGCACGATGATGCCGCCACCGGCGGTGATCGGTTCTAGGCAGAGTGCACCGATGGTATCTGGACCTTCGCGCAGTATCACATCTTCAATCGCTTGGGCTGCACGTTCGCCATAACCCTCACCTGGATGATCAGCGCGGTATTCGAGGCAATGCGGAACCTCAACAAAACCAGGTGCAAACGGGCCATACTGCGCGTTGCGTTCTTGCTGGCCACCTGCGGAAAGGCAAGCAATCGTGGTGCCGTGGTAATCGCGGTCACGGTAGAGGATTTTGTTTTTCTTGCCGCCATAGTGTTTGTGCGAAATCTGGCGGACCATCTTAAAGGCTTTCTCGTTCGCCTCGGAACCCGAGTTCGCATAGTAGACGCGGTCCAGACCCGGCATCTTTTCGATCAAGCGCTGTGCGAATTCCGCACCCGGAATGGTCCCCTTAGCGCCGGCGAAGTAGCACATTTTCACCAGCTGATCGCGGACGGCATCAGCAATTTCTGTGCGGCCATAACCGACGTTGACGGTCCATACACCGCCCGACACAGCATCGAGGTGCTCTTTGCCAGTGATGTCCCAAACGCGCATCCCTTTGCCTTCGACGATGATCTGCGGATCGATCGTTTCAAAGGGTTTGTGTTGCGCAAGATGGTGCCACACATGCGCGCGGTCGGATTCGATGACCGAAGCAGGATCGTTATGATATTGAGACATGGAAACCTCCGAAGGCGGGACCATAAAGGTTCCCGATAATTTGATCATATTGATCGGAGGGTGCGCTGGATTTTGGTTTTCGTCAACCTGTTCGAAAAGGACAATCGACTTATTGCGAGACGTTTTCTGAGGCGATTTCCTCGAGTGCATTGCGGGTCATAGACCAACATTGCGGTAGGTCGGACAGCTTGGCGCGCATTTCATCTGCGCGGCCCGATTTTCCCAACACTTCAAGCTCGCGTAGCAAATCGCTGAATTGCAGTGTGCCAAAGAGAGACGCCGATCCAGCCAGTTTGTGAATGTCGCCGATCAGGATGTTGTCGTCGTTGTCGGGTGAAGTTGTGAACTGGTCGACCAAGCTATCGGTTTCGGCCAGGAACGCGTTCAGCAGTTTCGACGATCTTTCAGCGCCAAGGTCGCTCAAGAGGCCGCGCACGGCTTCGGTGTCGAGAAGGGCAGGCAATGCGCGAGGGGCCGCCGATGCAATGATTTCAGGGCTCTTGATGCTCAGAGCTTTGGCGAGCTTTGCACGCGAAATCGGTTTGACCAATACATCGTTCATGCCTGAGTCTTTGAACCGTTCAATGTCCTCTGGCACTGCGTTTGCGGTAAGCGCAACAATACGTGTGTCGCGACAACGTCCGTCACCGTTACGAATGGCTAGGGTGGCCGCGACGCCATCCATCCGCGGCATCGAAATATCCATCAAGATAACATCGTAGTGACGCAGGTTCGCGGCTGCGACGCCCTCTTGGCCGTCGTTGGTGAGGGTCACGCTGTGACCTTCTTTGCGCAACATCTCTTCGACCACTAACTGGTTGATCTGGTTGTCCTCGACCACAAGAATATCGAGCGATTGTTCTGGTTTTGGGCGCGGCGCTGGTTTTGCTTCAACTTCGACAGTTTCGGCAGCGCCTTTGGATAGGATTGGTAGAGGCAGGCGGAACCAGAACAGGCTGCCATCGCCCGGTTCGCTCTCTGCGCCAATGGCCCCATCAAGCGATTCAATCAGACGTTTCGCGATCCCAAGGCCGAGGCCCGTGCCGCCGTACTCGCGCGCATATGTCGTGTCCAGCGTCACGAAGTCATCAAAGATCCGATCAAGATCCTCTTCGTTGATGCCGATGCCGCTGTCGATAATGCGGAATTCGACCACATCACTGTCACCCAGTTTTTCGGCCTCAATGCGAACGACGCCGTCACGGGTGAACTTGATCGCGTTCGAGACGAGGTTCAGCGGCACCTGACGCAACCGTTGTTGGTCGCCCAGAACGGTCGGATTACCGAGCGCTTCGAGATCGATCTCGAGTTCCGTGTGGTTCGCATGTGCAAGGCTGCGCTGGCCGTCCGCGACTTCGCTCACGAGGACAGACAAATTAAACGGCCGCTTCTCAGAACCTGTCCGACCTGCATCAAGCCGCGCGATGTCCAGCACGTCATTCACGTGGTGCAAGAGCAATCGACCAGAAGTTTCGATGATCCGCAGGTAATCACGTTGACGCGGATTGAGTTCGGTTTCCGCGAGCAGCTCCATCGTCCCCAGCATCCCGTTGAGCGGGGTGCGCATTTCGTGGCTCATAACAGCCATGAATTCAGCTTTGGTCCGTTCGCCAGCCAAAGCCTCATCGCGTGCCTTGAGCAGTTCTTGTTCGGCGGCGACCTGAGCGGAGTTGTCGCGAAGGAATGACACGAACAAAATACGGTTCGATGCGGGCGCCCGCGCGATGGAGAATTCACAAGGGAACAGCTCACCGTTTTTGCGTAGGGCTTCCATCTGGATGCGCCCACGACCAACCACATGTGTGCTTCCGTCCCGAAGGTGGCGTTTCATACCCTCAAGGTGTGCTTTGCGGTATTTCAGCGGGATAATCATATCGACCATCGGCGATCCGATGGCTTCGGTCCTGCTATAACCAAAAATGTATTCCGCAGCGCCGTTATATTCGACAATCAACCCAGCCTCATCGATCACGATGACGGCGTCGAGTGTCGAAGACACCATCGCTTCAAGGCGGGCAGAGGTGGTTCGTGTGACTTCGGCGTTGCGTTGCGCGACGCGATACAATTGGAACAGAACGATGGCGAGGATCACGAGCGCCATGACGAGCGCCATGGTCAGCGCCGCTACGCGCATCAAGGTGAGCCAAACCTCGGACCTGCTTCGGTCTGAGACGCCAGCAAAATAGTCGATGCCGATCAATGCAATTTGCCGAACGGCAGTCCCTACAATTTCGACCTGTTTAGATAGTTCTGGCAATTGAGCGCGCAGTTCTTCGTCTGGCCCATCAATCAGCGGGATCATGTCGTTGACGGCTGCGTTTAGCCCCGCAAGGAGGTTAGCAAACGACAGTTCACCTCTCAGCGTTTCGTAGGCTTGACCTGTGCGGAATGTGGCCACGCGGCTGTAAAGGATGTCAAACCGTCGCCGAACATCCCCTAGGTCGCCATCGAGTTGAGCCTCTGTGATTGCAGCGTGGAAGCTGAGATACTCAACTTCCAGCTGGGACAATACCCATTGCACGTTATCGGAACTTGCGGTCGCTTGTTCCTTAATCTTTCGGTTCACCTCGAAGCCGAGGATGGCAATCGCGCCAAAGCACACCAAGAGAACCACACCAAGTATGCCAAAGCGGGCCCATCTTAGGGGCTGTTGTTTGTTGCCTTGAGCCGTCACGAACCATCCGTGTTCTATTTACTCATGACCTAACGGATCACTCCGTTATTTCTATACGATCTAGCTGCCAAATGCTCCGAGAATAAACGACTTCGGTTTGGAATTGGGGAGCCTCATCGTAGGGATATACAATCCAGAGGGGCCCCTTGTCACGAAGTGTCATCACAGAACCGTTATTTTCATAGGCAATCAGCGCAGCTGTGCTGGTTGGATCATCAAGGGGGATTTCGATTGCATAATCGTTAACTGCAGTCGCCTTGATGACAGTTCCTTCAGCTTCAACAGCTTCAAGTAGAGCTGTGAGCGGGACGCCAACGAAAGATTGAACGCCTTCGGTCCAAATTGTTGTTGTCTCGATCGACGTCATGCCGAGCTCTTTGATCATGTCGAGATCAAAAACTGCCGTGTCATTGGCGTTTGTCGAGGCGATTCCACCAGAGACCGTCAGAATGATTTCACTTTTTGGTTGCGCCAAATCTGCAGCGTGAGAGGTGGTTGAAAATGATGCAAAACAAATGGTTGCTACAATTTTTCCTAGTTTTAAAAACGACTGTTCCATTTGCTTTCGAATCTCCTCTGGGTGGATTGGTCTCTTCAGGCTCTGAGATTGCACCTTTTGAAGTAGGTTGCATTCAAGCATAGGGGTATTGGTGTATTCTAAAGTATATATTATGTTGCCGTGAGAACGTTAAAGTATACGTACGCAATTATACGACATCGTCTGGTTGTGCGGTAACCATTCCTTAGTAGCGAAGTTTGATTTCTTCGGGTTGAATGGTGAAATGATGTATAATCAAAATGTACAAGGCGTCGTTAAAGGCGCGAAATTAGGTGGGACAACTCCCTTAGCACAGGGCGGATACTCCACAAAATTGACGGAGCAAACCATGCGGGTACTTATCGCAGACGACCATGATCTGGTTCGAGAGACTGTTGCGGCCTTTTTGATGGCTGAAGGGGTCGTCGAAGTTAAGACGGCTGCGTCATTGGATGAAGCTGTGAAGATCACAGAAGAAACCGGTAGCTTCGATGTGGTTCTCCTCGACTACAACATGCCGGGGATGAACGGCCTCGAAGGTTTGACCAAGATGCGCGCGTCGAATGACGGTCGTCCTGTTGCGATCCTGTCCGGCACCGCGACCCGCGACGTTGCTGACGCCGCTCTAAAGGCTGGCGCGGCAGGGTTTGTTCCGAAAACGCTTGCCTCGAAGTCGATGGTGACAGCGATCCGCTTTATGGCGGCTGGTGAAACCTACGCCCCGTTCGGCTTTATGCAAGAAGCGCCGGCTGCAGGCGACGGTCTGCTGACCAAACGCGAAACTGACGTTTTGCGCGGCATCTGCGAAGGTAAATCGAACAAAGAGATCGCTCGCGACCTCGACCTTCAGGAAGTGACTGTGAAACTCCACGTCAAGACACTGAGCCGCAAGCTCGACGCGCGGAACCGTACGCAGGCAGCGATGATCGCACGCGATCGTAACCTCGTCTAAGAATTTAAACGCCACTCACGGCACAAAAGGGCGGTCCGAGAGGGCCGCCTTTTTTAATCGTCCATGTCGTCGCCAAAGCTTCCGCCTAACTGGTCAAAGAGGGCACTACCGCCGCTCAGTGCGGAGAGGTCTGTAGTGGGTACGCCCTTTTTCGCTTTGACGGGTTTGGGTGCCTCTGGTTGGGGTTCGACCACCTCGGCCTCTTCGACTTCGGTGGTGTCAGATCGCTCCGTTTCATCGGCTTCCGCAAAAGGGTCCCAGTCAACGTCGGACTGACTTGTGTCACCATCGTCGGATGGGAACACGAGTTCTGACGCCGAAAAGGTGTTAGGGGTTGCTGGTGCGAGCGATGTAAAGTTGGACTTATCCAGCGCGTCGCTTTCGTCTTCGGCGAGGGCGGAGACGACTTCGTCCAGAACCTGTTCGTCGGTTGGGGCGTCCACGGCACCATCTAACGAAATGTCATCGGTATCGCCGCTATCCGCTTCGTACTGGTCTTCTTCCTCTTCGGCAGCGTCGTTACCACCGAATTGCAGAAGCATCGTCGCGTCAGACAGATCCAACGACATCATGGAAGATGCCTTTTTGGGTTTGACCTTCGCTGGCGGAGCTTCCTCAGCGACTTCGATTTTCTCAATGGGCTCTTCGATCACTGGCTCAGGTTTTGGCAGCTTTTTCGGGATGAATTTGGCTGGTTTAGTCGGCTCCGCAGTCAAAATTTGCATCCGCACAGCACGCAGCAAGCGTCGCGTTTCACGGTCGGTTGTTCGGTCGTAGAGTTCGGTCAACCGCGCAATGTCAGGGCTATTTGGCTCGGTCGAGATTTTGCGCATGATCGCGCGCACTGCTTTTTTTGCGGCGTTTGAACGCGGAAGGAGGTTTTGTTTCGACATGCGCTGCTCCGGCTTTGGGCAGTTGGCACAGCCCTTGCAGTTTCCGGTCTGATTGGCGGTCTTCGCCCGAGAACCGGATAGCAACTATGACGACAGGATTGAGAGAAGGTTTAGGCATCCACGCGCAAGCATTGGCTTTGCGCGGACAGCGGAACAACGTTTTGGCATCCAACATCGCCAACGCGTCCGTCCCAGGATTCAAAGCCAGAGACTTTGATTTTGAAGCAGAACTATCGCGCCAAACTCAACTGGGCGCTTCGTTGCGGACCTCGTCGTCGCAGCACATGGCTATGCCGACCACTGGGCCTGCGGGCGAAAACGGTTACCGCGTCGCTGTGATGCCGTCGATGGACGGGAATACCGTCGATATGGCGCTGGAACAGATGGAATTCGCGGAAAACACGGTTCGCTATCAAACCAGCCTTGAACTTCTGAACCGTCGGATTTCCGGCCTTATGACTGTGATTAGAGGTGAATGATGAGCGGTCCTAGCAACATTTTTGACCTCGGCAAAACGGCGATGTCTGCACAGATGGTGCGGATGAACACCTTGGCGTCGAACATCGCCAACGCTGGTTCTGTCGCGTCTTCCCCCGAAGAAGCCTACCGTGCGATGCGACCTGTGTTTGAGACAGAATATTCGGGTCGGATTGGCGATCTAGGCACCTTAGCGACCTCGCGCGCTGTGGATGTTGTCCAACTTGACCGTGAGCCAGAGTCTAAATTTCTCCCGGATCACCCGTTGGCCGACGCCAATGGCTTTGTCTACGCCTCAACCGTCAACGTCGAAGAAGAGATGGTCGAGATGATGGAAGCTAGCCGCGCATACCAAAACACCCTCGAAGCAGTGTCGACCATGCGGACGCTCATGTCGCGCACCGTCGCAATGGGCAAATAAGGAAGGGCCGACAAGATGACGACGATTGATGGTTCGAACCCGTTCTACACCGGCAACTTGGGTCAGGTCACAACTGACAAACAGGCCAATTCGTTGGGTCAACAAGAGTTCCTAGTTCTGCTGACCACCCAGCTCCAGAACCAAGACCCGCTGTCCCCGATGGACAACACCGAATTCATTTCACAGATGGCGCAGTTCTCGACCGTTGAGGGCATCGACCGTGTGAACGCGTCGGTCACATCGCTCGGCGATATGCTCGGCGGTAATCGCGTGTCGACGGCGGCTAGCCTACTGGGTCACTCTGTTCTGGTCCCTGGCAACATGGCGCGGGTCGACGATCAGGGTGAAATTCACGGGATGGCTGAACTGTCGTCGAACGTGTCGTCGATGACCGTCACCTACACCGATCCCAACACCAACCAACCGATCCACGTCCAAGAACTGGGCGCGCAGGTCGGTGGCATGATCGAATTCGGCTGGGACGAGGTTCCTGCCGCCATTCAGGCCGTCAACGGACAGGTTCGCGTGTCCATCATGGCCGAAACCGAAAACGGAACGATCAGTGTTCCGGCTTCGGTCTTTGCACGCGTCGACTCCGCTTTGGGCGGACCGTCTAGCGACACCATCACTCTTCTCGTCGAGGATTACGGAGCCCTCGATACGACCGAAGTCACAGCGTTCCGTTAATCCTATAACCGGAGGTTTTTGAAACATGAGTATGACCACCGCCCTGTCCGGCCTGATGGCAGCACAATCGGACATCGCCACCACATCGCACAACATCTCGAACGCGGGAACAAACGCGTTCCGCAAAAGCCGCGCTGAATTTTCGGATGACTACTACTCGGCTCCGATGAACGCGTTCCGCACGGTGACGGGTTCTGGTACCCACCTGTCCCGCGTATCGACCCAGTTCGGTCAAGGTAACTTTGTTGCCACGGGTCAGACCCTCGACATCGCGATCCAGGGCGCGGGCTTCTTTGCGGTATCGCCGCAATTGTCCGACCGTGATGAGGTCGTCGACATCAACTACACCCGTAACGGCGCGTTCTCGATCGATGCGGAGGGTCTGGTTGCGGATAGCTCGGGTCGTGCACTGCTGGCTTACCCTGTAGCCGATGATGGCAGTATTCTTGAGATGTCAGCGCAATCGCTTAGCCCTGTTTCGATCCCGCTGAGCTTTGGTGAAGTTGCTCGCACGACCGAAATTAACCTTGCGGTAAATATGCCTCGCGGTGAAGATATGCTCGGCCAGCAGGACGCAGTTCCAGCGACCAATGCCTTCGACAGCACCAATCCGACGACCTACGCATTCTCGTCGCCGATCCCGATGATGGATGAGAACGGTCAAACGATTGAAGCGCGGGCCTATTTCGTTCGGTCGAAATCCCCAGACGCCACTGATCCGACCACCGAATATCAGATGCATCTGTTCGTGGACGGCAGCGAATACCCGTCGACTGGCGCGACGACACCTGCAACGATGGTCTTTGACGAAGCGGGTGAAGTCGACGCGACGACCCCTCTGACCTTCGCACTTGCTGGCGTTGACTACATCGTAAACACCGATGGTTCGCGTCTGCGCGATCTGCCGTTCTCGGTTGCGAGCGTTCAGGAAAATGGCGTCCGCGAAATCGGTCTGTCCAGCCTCGAAGTTGACGCTGGCGGCGTGATCTGGGGCAGCTACGGTTCGCAGGCGCGTCTTGCACTTGGCCGTATCGCATTGGCTGACTTCGCAAACCCGCAGGGTCTGCGTCAGGGCGGTAACACCAGCTTTGAAGAAACCTCTGACTCGGGTCGTCCGAACTTCTCTGCGGCAGGTGAATCTGGGTTTGGTCGCCTTCAGTCGGGTATGCTCGAACGTTCGAACGTCGACCTGACCGAAGAACTGGTGAACCTGATTTCGGCACAACGGAACTATCAGGCGAACGCAAAAGCGATGGAGACATCGTCCTCGCTGATGCAGACCATCCTGCAAATCCGCAGCTAATTGACCTAAGGAGACGCCGTTATGGATCGTATGGTTCACACCCTTATGAACTCGATGCAGACCGTTCAGGATCTGCAGGCCATTTCGGCGCAAAACCTCGCAAACATGAACGTGCCGGGCTACCGGCGCGATCTTCCTCCCCAAGCCAATTCTTATGTGCTGCGTGACGATCAAAGCTTTGAGGCACGTATGTTTGCCTCTGAGACCGAGTTTGGTAGCTTTGCGAGCGAAGTTGGCTTTATGGACCAAACAGGCGATCCGTTCGACGTGGCGATCATGGAAGACGGCTACTTCTTCGTGAAAGAAGGCAATGGAGAGGTCGGTCTTACCCGTCGCGGCGATTTGCGGACGGACGGTGCTGGCCAGCTGGTGAATGGCGCTGGCGAAATGGTGCTCGACACCAACATGTCGCCAATCACTTTGCCGCCATATCGGACCATGCAAATCACCGAGGTCGGTCAGATTGTGATCGAACCAATTGATGGTGCTCCTGGCGAGACTGTCGAGATTGCGACGATCGGAACCGTGGTTCCTGATCCGAACGCGACAATGGCCAAAGGTTTAGACGGCCTGATCCGAAACCTTGATGGGACGTTGCCGCAGCCGAACCAGATGGCTTCTGTCCGTCAGGGTGTCCTTGAGGGGGCAAACGTGAATGCGACTGAGGAATTGATTTCGTCGATCACCATTCAGCGCGCCTTTGAAATGAACATGCGCATGATCAATACGGCCAAGGAATTGGACGAGGCAGGTACTGAAATTATGCGGGCCCCCGCATAACATTTCTCTGCACTGACATCTGGCACGGCGCTTGCACCATTCAGGGTAAGTGAGCCACCGAGAGGAGCCCAGATGTCTACCAATGCAATGCACGTCGCGAAGACGGGTCTAAACGCCCAACAGACGCGGCTTCAGGTCATTTCGAACAACCTTGCCAACGTTAATACGACGGGATTCAAACGCGACCGCGCGAATTTTGAATCCCTCCTGTATCAAGTGTCGCGCCCTGGCGGTGACCAAACATCGGAAAACACTAACCTGACCTCGGCTCTGGCCATCGGTACAGGTGTTCGTGTTGTCAGCACTGACAAACTCCATACCCAAGGCGCGCTGTCTGATACGGGTAACGCTCTCGACGTTGCGATCAACGGGCAGGGGTTCTTTCAAGTTCTGCTGCCTGATGGCCGCATCGGCTACACCCGCGACGGGACGTTTTCGATGAACCAAGAGGGCACGCTCACCACGGCGAGCGGCTACGTCATTCAGCCTGAAATCCAGATCCCCCAAGGAGCGAACCAGATCAACATTTCGGCGGACGGTATCGTCAGCGTTGTGATGCCGGGTGACACACAGAACCAAGAAATTGGTCAGATCACATTGGGCAACTTCCCGAACCCGCGGGGTCTGGAACCGATCGGCGAAAATTTCTTTGTTGAAACGCTCGCGAGCGGCGCCCCCATCGTGGCCACACCCCAAGCCGAAGGTCTGGGACAGTTGACCCAAGGGATGCTCGAAACGTCAAACGTCAACGTAGTTCAAGAACTCGTCGACATGATCGAGACCCAGCGGGCCTATGAAATCAACTCCAAATCGATCTCTGCGGCAGAAGAGGGCGATTAACGCGCCCTCAGCCTGTCTCACATATTGAACGCTGGCATGACCATTGCGCCAGCCGCGATGCGACGTGCCCACTGATCAACGTCATCTTTGAAGTGCTCGCGTGCGTCTGGCACGGCGACCATAATTGCGTTGACCGCGATTTTTCCAAGGTCCTCTTCGATATCTAGACCGTCGATGTTCACAGGCTCCCAGTTGCGGCCTTCCACGTGGGTAAAGCAGCCTTGGTCGTCGATGCGAATGAACCACTCAAAGCCATAGAGGTCGAATAGGCGGATGTTGTCGCCGACGTTCACGTTGCGACGGTGGATCATGTGCATGCGGATATATTCGCGGGTGGTGTCACGGGTAGCCGCGATGATTTCAGCCGCAATTGACGACCAGCCATCTTCAACGGTGTTGCTGAGGTGATGCCACTCGCCGCCGCTTTCCAGACGGAACGCCAGCATGTCGAGAGCAGCAAGCTCGCCGATCACATAGTTGGTGCCACCGATGTTCAGGCGGGCAACGGGTTCTGGCGCGTCGGTCTTGAGGTAATCGGTCTCTTCCGCTTCCTCTTCTTTCGCGGCCACGTTTTCGCGGTAACGACCGGGGCGCACATTGCCCGAATAGTCACCCGTTGAGAAATCATAGAGCAGGTCTTTGGCTGCATCCGTCAGGACAAAGGTTTTGGCTTCGATGTCACCCAGACCCGCAATGCGCAAAGCGGTCTGTTCAACGGGCGTCGCGGTGTTTTCGCTCGCCATGCGCAGCAAACCTACCAGTGTATGCGATGCCGCACCCGGATCGAATTCGCGAAGCGCGTTGATCAGATCGACAAAATCGCCTGTGGTGTAAAAGCGGGTCGGAACGTTCGGGGTCGGGGACGGCGACTTTGCCGTATCAGTCTTGGTCTGCATGTCTGCTCGTCTTCCATCAAAAAGTGAGAGGTCGACACTAAAACGAAGCAAACAGAGCAGAGTTTAGGGGCGCGACGTCGAAAGTCTGGAACAAAGTCGTTTCAGCATGGTGATGCACTGATCCAATTGCTCGAGACTGATGTATTCGTCAGGCTTATGCGCCTGTGCGATCGACCCGGGCCCGCAGACCACTACATCCATACCGATTGACTGGAATAGCCCCGCCTCGGTTCCAAACGGCACCACATCGCAGCCGTTCGCGCCCGTCAGTTCTGTGATCAGATCACGCGCCGCGTTCTCTGCCATGGGTTCAAGGCCCACAACTTCGGCAATCGTGTGCGTATGCACGCCAGCATCAGGATGCACGGCTTTCATCTGTTTGTTCAGATGCTCGACGTGGGTCGCCAATTCACCCTTAACAAAGTCCGCGTCCGACACCTGAACGGGCCGCATTTCCCACTGCACGGTCGCCTTGCCCGGAATGACGTTATGCGCGACGCCACCGATCAGGCTGCCTGTGTTGATCGTGGTCCATGGCGGGTCAAAACGGCTGTCTTCGGGCGCCTTGGACTTTAGCGCGTCCTTCAGTTCCAGAAGCTTCGATATAAACCGCACCGCATATTCAACGGCATTCACGCCAAGGTCGGGGGCCGAGCCATGCCCTTCGGAGCCGTGGAAATGCGTGGTGTATTCATAGCACCCCTTGTGGCCTTCGATGATCCGCATCTCGGTCGGTTCCCCGACGATCCCGATAGACGGGCGCAGGCCACGTTCGCGCAGCACCTCGACCAAGGCCTGACCGCCAAGGCAGCCAGTTTCCTCGTCATAGGTAAATGCGAAATGGACAGGGCGGGCGGTGGCGTGTTTTGCAAACTCAGGCGCCATCGCGACGGCCGCGGCGATAAACGCCTTCATATCGCAAGTGCCACGTCCAAAGAGCTTCCCATCCCGTTCAACCAATTCAAACGGATCGCTTGTCCAATCCTGATCGGCAACCGGCACGACATCGGTGTGACCCGATAGCACGATCCCGCCGTCCCCTTCTGGCCCGATCGTCGCCCAGAGGTTCGCCTTTTTGCCGGTTTCGTCCTCAAATATCTCAATTCGCGCACCTGCATCCTCGAGCTTGGCCGCGAGGTAGTCGATGCAATGGCGGTTCGGCAGGATCGACGTTGTGTCGAATGCGATGAGGTCCGAAAGGATGGCGCGGGTGGTGTGCAAATCAGTCATGGCGCGACCATGGCAGAACCTTTCGTGACGCGGTAGAAGGAAAGCGACACATTTTCGCCGAGGCTCGAATGATAAAGCTGGACGACCGCGACATCGCCATTCTGCGCATCCTTGCCACCGACGGCAGGATCACAAAAGCGGCGCTGGCAGAAAAGGTCGGCTTGACCCCGACACCTTGCTGGGACCGTTTGAAGAAACTGGAAAAGGCGGGGTTGATCGACGGCTATGGTGCGCGGTTCAATCTGCGCAAACTCGGCCCTTGGGTGACGGTCTTTGTCGTTGTTGAACTGGCAGATCACACCGCTGCATCCTTCCGCACGTTTGAGGCACGGATTGAGGCGCATGACGACATCACCCACTGTTGGGCCTTAGGCGGAGGGTATGATTACCTGATGCAAGTCGCGGCCCGCGATGTGGAAAGCTACCAAATGACAATGGACGATCTGTTAGAGGCGCGGATCGGGATTGCCCGCTATTTCACCTATATCGTGACCAAACAGATCAAGGGCGGGGGCCTCCCACCGTTGCATCTCTTCGCAGACTAAATTGTGGGTCTAGCGCACGTTTTGCAGCTGAATCTTCTGAGGCATCACTGAATTTCTCATCCTGCCTCGGGCAAATCGCGGGCAATATCGCGCGACTCTACCCGATAGGAATGACGATGCTAACGAACGACCAACTGGCCCAATGGGACCGCGAGAACTTTTTCCACCCCTCGACCCACCTGGCCCAACACGCCCGCGGCGAAACCCCGACCCGTATTATTAAAACCGCGAACGGCTGCCACATCGAAGACCGCGACGGCAGAAAGCTCCTTGATGCGTTTGCTGGCCTCTATTGCGTGAACGTTGGCTACGGTCGTCAGGACATCGCCGAAGCGATTGCCGATCAGGCGCGAGAATTGGCTTATTACCACGCCTATGTTGGTCATGGGACTGAGGCGTCGGTTACCCTGTCGAAAATGGTGCTCGACCGTGCGCCCGACCACATGTCCAAGGTTTACTTTGGCCTGTCGGGGTCGGATGCGAACGAGACGAACATCAAACTCGTTTGGTATTACAACAATATCCTCGGTCGCCCCGAAAAGAAAAAGATCATCTCGCGCTGGCGCGGCTATCACGGCTCTGGCCTGATGACGGGGTCGCTGACGGGCCTTGGTCTGTTCCATGCGAAATTTGACCTGCCGCTCGAACAGGTCATCCATACCGAGGCGCCGTATTACTTCCGCCGTCCGGACGTCAACATGACCGAAGAGCAGTTCACGGCACATTGCGCCGCCGAACTCGAAGCGCTGATCGAACGCGAAGGCGCGGACACTATCGCGGCCTTTATCGGTGAACCTGTCATGGGCACAGGCGGCATCGTCCCACCGCCTGCTGGCTATTGGGCTGCTATTCAGGCTGTTCTGGAAAAGCACGACATTCTGCTGATCGCGGACGAGGTCGTCACCGGCTTTGGCCGTTTGGGGTCCATGTTCGGCTCGCACCACTACGACCTGAAACCTGACCTGATCACGATCGCCAAAGGTCTGACGTCTGCTTATGCGCCGCTGTCTGGCTCGATCATCTCGGATCGTATGTGGAAAGTGCTAGAGCAGGGCACCGACGAAAACGGCCCCATCGGTCACGGTTGGACATACTCTGCGCACCCGATTGGCGCGGCTGCAGGTGTAGCTAACCTCAAACTGCTAGATGAATTGAACCTCGTTCAAAACGCGGGCGAAATGGGTGCTTATCTAAATGCCCAGATGAAAGCCGCCGTCGCGGATCACCCGAATGTCGGTGAAGTGCGCGGCGAAGGGATGCTCTGCGCGGTAGAGTTCGTGGCTGACCGTGATAGCCGCACCTTCTACGATCCATCGCAGAAAATCGGCCCGTCGCTCTCTGCGGCGATGGCGTCGCGTGGTGTGATTGCGCGTGCGATGCCCCAAGGCGACATCCTCGGCTACGCGCCGCCGTTCTGCCTGACCAAAGACGAGGCGGATACCATCGTCGCGGCTACCGTCGACTCGATCAAAGAAGTGCTCGGTTAAGACGACACAGGGCCGCAGTTCGCTGCGGCCCTTTTCGTTAAAGCGGGATCGTCATCCCATCAGTCCCGACAAACAGCGGCCCGCTGTAGTGTGGTGTGATCTCTGCGTGCCAATCTTCCAAGGTGAAATCAGGATCGTCGCTCGGGATCAGGTGATTTAGGGCGAGTTGTTTCACCCCTGCCGCCGTCGCGATTTTAGCCACCTCAGCCGCAGGCGAATGTGACCGTTCAAGATGCACCCTCAGACGGTCGTCACCATTCCCAACCCGTTTACACAGGGCATCAATACCCGCGCTCAGCATCGCTTCATGAACGAGGAGGTCGGTATCTTTGGCAAAGTCGATCATCGCGTCGATTGGCGCCGTATCGCCCGAAAGCGTCGCCGATTTCCCGTCACCCGCCAGACGCAGGGCAAAGCTGTCGATCAGCGGTGGGTGCTGATTGCGGATCGCCTCGACCGTTACGCTGCCGATTGTAAACTGCCCCGCATCCAGCAGCCGAAGATCGGCCAAAGGCTCTAGCGCTGGGCGGCCCTCATCCGCGATCCGCAGGGAAATATCGGCCTCCATCGAAGCAAGGAACCCCTGCCAATAGGCCGTCAGACCTGCGGGGCCATAGATCGGCACGGCGCGCTTTAACCCAGCGGTCCACGCCGTGTGCATCAGCGGTCCCAACTCCAGATAATGGTCGGAATGCATATGCGTCACGATAATCGCATCGAGGTCGGTCAGCGCGACACCCGCATCGCAAACCGCCCGCGACACACCAAGGCCCGCATCAACGAGGATCACTTGCCCCGCAAGCCGCACAAAGATCGAGGTCGGCATCGGGGTTCCAGGTCTGATTGCAGGACCGCCCTTAGTCCCGAGGAGAGTGACGCAATTGTCCATGCTATAGCCCTTATGAAAAGGGCGGCCCGAAAGCCGCCCGATATCCTCAGATCGTGTCCTTGTAGTTCACGTTCTTAATGTCATCACCCGGAGCGGATTTTTCGCGCCGCACGATCAAACGGTTGATCGCGTTGATGTAGGCTTTGGCCGACGCAACCACAGTGTCCGTATCTGCCGACTGACCTGTCGCAATACGACCATCCTCTTCGAGCTTGACCGAAACGGTGGCCTGTGCGTCCGTTCCTTTGGTCACAGCGTGCACCTGATACAGGTCCAAACGGCCACCATGCGGGAAAATCGCCTTAACCGCATTGAACGTTGCATCAACCGGACCATCGCCCGTCGCGTGAACCGATTTCTCTTCGCCACCAACCAGCAGGGTCAGGTCAGCGGTCTGCGGACCCTCAGTGCCGCAAACAACGCGGAGCGATTTGAACTTGATGTGGTCCTCGACAGTGTCGTTCTGACGGATCAGAGCCACGATATCGTCGTCGTAGACTTCTTTCTTGCGGTCAGCGAGGTCTTTGAACCGCACGAACAGGTCGTTCAATTGGTTGTCGGCCATATCAAAGCCGAGCGTTTCCAGTTTCGCCCGCAGTGCCGCACGACCAGAGTGTTTGCCCAGCGGCAACGAGGTGCCAGCCAAACCTACGTCCTCTGGGCGCATGATCTCGAACGTTTCTTTGTTCTTCAGCATGCCGTCTTGGTGGATGCCAGATTCATGCGCAAAGGCGTTCTTACCAACGATCGCTTTGTTGAACTGCACAGGGAAACCCGACGCGGTCGCAACGCGGCGCGAGATATTCATGATCTTCGTGGTATCAACACCTGTGGTGTAAGGCATGATGTCGTTGCGTACTTTGAGCGCCATGACGACTTCTTCCAACGCGGTGTTACCTGCGCGTTCGCCCAGACCGTTGACGGTGCATTCGATCTGACGCGCACCACCAGCCACAGCCGCCAGCGCGTTCGCCGTCGCCATGCCGAGGTCGTTGTGGCAGTGCGTCGCAAAGATCACGTCATCTGCACCCGGAACGGTCTCGATCAAGCGTTTGATCAGGTCCGCGCTTTCCATCGGGGCGGTGTAGCCCACGGTGTCAGGGATGTTGATCGTGGTCGCGCCCGCTTTGATCGCGATTTCGATCACGCGGCAGAGGTAATCCCACTCGGTGCGGGTCGCATCCATCGGGGACCACTGGACGTTGTCACAGAGGTTCCGCGCATGGCTGACCGTTTCGTGGATCTTATCCGCCATCTCATCCATGGTCAGGTTCGGGATCGCACGGTGCAACGGCGAGGTGCCGATGAACGTGTGAATACGGCCCGAGCCTGCGTGCTTGATCGCTTCAGCGCAGCGATCAATGTCTTTAAAGTTCGCACGTGCCAGACCGCAGATCGTCGAATTCTTGGAACGCTGAGCGATTTCGGAAACGGCGCGGAAGTCACCCTCGGATGCGATGGGGAAGCCAGCTTCGATAATATCGACACCCATATCGTCAAGCAGCTCTGCGATTTCGAGCTTTTCTTCGTGGGTCATGGTGGCGCCGGGCGACTGTTCGCCGTCACGCAGGGTTGTGTCGAAAATCAACACGCGGTCTTTGGTCATGTCATAATTCCTTGTCTGTCCTTAGCTTTTTGTCCCGACGCTAAGACACCCCTGAGCGGTCGCGCCGGAAGGCACGCTCAGAGGCTGCTAAGGAGTAGAAGGGCGCACGAGGACGACGCACCGCAAATGCGGGCAGTCTGAGTGATATGATCCAAGCGCGTCATGGGGCGGGACTATACCCATGATTCCCGCGAGGGAAAGAGCGTTTTTGCCCGTTTTTGCTCTGGCTCATTGAATGCCCGCGTTTTGGTCGGGGAAAACTGGACAGTGGGGCAGGGTAGACTAGTTCTGGCGCATGAAACGAAACCTGATCATTGGCGCCTCAGGAGGCATAGGCCGCGCGTTTTGCGATGTAGTTGATGGCGAGGTCATCAGACTATCGCGTCGTGACAATGGTCTGGACGTGACCGACCCTGCTTCGGTTGATCGTGTTCTGGGTGCCATTGAGGGGCCGTTTGATCGTGTGATCATCGCCGTGGGTATCCTCGCCCCCAACGGTGCCGCGCCAGAAAAATCCCTGTCGGCCATTGATGCGCAGACGATGGCGCAGGTCTTTGCGGTGAATACGATTGGCGTGGCGTTGATCCTTCAGCACGTTCCCCGACTGCTTGCCCCATCGGGACGGGTCGGTGTCCTCTCTGCGCGGGTTGGGTCGATTGGGGACAACGGATTGGGCGGCTGGCATTCCTACCGCGCATCGAAGGCCGCCGTGAACCAGATCATTCGTGGCACGGCGTTGGAACTGAAACGAACGCACAAAGGTTCAGTCGTCCTCGCCCTTCACCCTGGGACCGTCGATACGCCGTTCACTGCGGGCTATGCCGCAAAGAAACTGTCGCCGACGGATTCTGCCACCGCACTACTCTCCGTCCTCGACGGGGCAGGGGCAGACCAAACAGGGTCGTTCTACGATTTCAACGGGGCAACCGTGCCGTGGTAAAGCTCGTCCTCGTTCTAGGTGACCAACTTTCGCCGACCCTCTCCGCCCTGCGCGAAGCAGATAAGTCCCGCGATGTCGTCGTCATGGCCGAAGTCATGGGCGAGGCAACCTACGTCCCCCATCACCCCAAAAAGATCGCCCTGATCTTTGCCGCAATGCGCAAGTTTGCGGATCACCTGAGGGCCGAGGGCTGGCAGGTGGACTACACCACTCTGGATGATCCCGAAAACGCGGGCAGCATCGCTGGGGAACTTCTGCGGCGCGCCTCTGAACATAACGCTGCCGAAGTGATCGCGACACAATCGGGCGAATGGCGGCTGATCTCAGCACTCGAAGATCTGCCAATCCCCGTGCACCAGTTCCCTGATGACCGTTTTATCGCCTCTCATCGCGATTTCGAGGATTGGGCCGAGGGCCGCAAGGCGCTGCGGATGGAGTATTTCTACCGCGATATGCGCCGCAAAACGGGGCTGTTGATGGACGGCAACCAGCCGGCGGGCGGTCAATGGAACTACGACCACGACAACCGCAAACCCGCGCCCGATGCCGTCGATTTCAGTGGACCGTTGCGGTTTGAACCCGATGCAATCACGGCAGAGGTTCTGGACCTTGTCGAAGATCGCTTTGGTCAGAACTTTGGCGATCTACGCCCGTTTTGGTTCGCGACCGACGCCCAGCAGGCCCAAACCCAACTCGATCACTGGATCGCGCGGGGTCTGCCGAAATTCGGCGACTTTCAGGACGCCATGCTGACGGGGCAAAAGTTCCTCTGGCACTCGATCATCTCGATGTATCTCAACATCGGCCTCTTGGACCCGCTTGAGGTCTGCAGACAAGCCGAAGCCGCCTATCGCAGCGGCACCGCGCCGCTCAACGCGGTGGAGGGGTTCATTCGTCAGGTCATCGGCTGGCGGGAATACGTACGGAGCATCTATTTCCTGCACGGCCCCAACTACATGACCCGCAACGCGCTTGGCCATGATCGTAAACTGCCGTGGCTCTACTGGGGTGGCGAGACAAAGATGCACTGCATGTCTCAGGCCGTCGAACAAACCCGAACAGAGGCCTACGCCCACCATATCCAACGGCTCATGGTGACAGGCAACTTTGCGCTCTTAGCGGGGGTCGATCCACATCAACTGCATGAATGGTATCTGGCCGTTTATGCCGACGCCTTTGAATGGGTCGAGGCCCCGAACACCATCGGGATGAGCCAGTTCGCCGACGGTGGAGTAATCGCGTCCAAACCCTACGTCAGCAGCGGCGCCTATATCGACCGAATGTCGGACTACTGCGGGTCCTGCCACTACAAGGTCAAAGACAAAACAGGCGACACCGCTTGTCCGTTCAACTTGCTATATTGGCATTTCCTCATTCGTCACCGCGACCGTTTTGCGGGCAATGCACGGATGGGGAACATGTATCGCACGTGGGACCGAATGGACGACACGCGCAAAGAAACCGTTCTAGCTGATGCGAAAACGTGGCTCGCCCGACTGGACGCGGGCGAGGTCGTTTAGTTCGCGGGCGCTTCGGGGGCTGCGTCTGGGGTGGCCTCTGGCGCACCTGTCGCAACATCACCTGCAGGGGCGGCATCATCGCGGGTCACGTAGAGGTCTTGATCCCAGTTACCGCTTTCGATCTGTCCCGAGGCATAGCGCATCGTGCCATCCCCTTGACGGCGACCCGCAACAAAGGTGCCCTGATAGATATCGCCGTTCGAGTAGGTCGCGACCCCTTGGCCCGAAATCTCGCCGTTCTGCCATTCACCCTCGTAGGTAAAGCTCTCGTCGGCTTCGGTGGCGGGGTTGTCGGGGATGGTGATCTTGCCCTGTCCATGACGTTGGCCGTTCTCAAAGTGACCAAAGTAGACGGACCCGTCGGCATAGGTTGCGGTGCCAATCCCATGGCGCTGACCGTTTGCCCATTCACCGTCGTAGGAATAGCCGTCTCCATAGCGCATTACGCCGCGACCGTGGTTTTTTGCGTTCTTGAATTCGCCCTCATAGACGAGGCCAGAGGCGTAGGTGGCGATGCCCGTTCCCTCGATCACGCCATCAACCCAGCCGCCAACATAGGTCGAGCTGTCTGGATAGGTGATTTTGCCTTCGCCATTGGGTAGGTCGTTTGCGAACTGCCCTTCGTAGACAGAACCGTCTGGATAGAGCACTTTGCCCTGACCAGACATCGCGCCACCTTCCCAGCCGCCGACATAGACGTAGCCGTCCGTTCCGCGGAACGTGCCCTGACCGTGGCGGCGGTCATCGTGGAAACCGCCCTGATAAATATCACCGTTGGCGTAAGTCACAGTGCCCGTGCCTTCGCGGTGGCCTGCGACCAGATCGCCCTCGTAAATGTCGCCGTTCGGCTGGACTAGTCGACCGATGCCCTCGATCTGACCAGCGACCCATTTGCCTTCGTAGATGGTGCCGTCCTGCATCAGCAGCTTACCGTCACCTTCGCGGTCATCGCGGGCCAACTGGCCCTCATAGATCGTGCCGTCGGGATAAGTGATCGTGCCAGAGCCTTCTTTGACGCCGTTCACCCACTGGCCCGCATAGCTGTAACCATTCGGGCTGCGCATGGTGCCTGTGCCGTGGTGCATCGCGTTACGGAATTCGCCTTCGTAGATGACACCGTTTGCATAAGTGGCGATGCCGCTGCCGGTGATGTTGCCATCCACCCAGTCGCCTTCATAGACGCCACCATCGGCAAAGGTGATCTTGCCTGTGCCGCTCGGCTTACCTTCGGCGAATTCGCCCTCGTAGACAGAACCATTGGGGAAGCGCGCAACGCCATTGCCTTGGATGCGGCCTTCGACCCAATCGCCGTTGTATTCATAGCCATTGGGCAGGCGATACATCCCTGTCCCGTGCTGTTTGCCGTTCAGGAATTCGCCTTCGTAGACGCCGCCATCCTCGTATTGTTTGGTCTGAACGTCCTGCGCCACGGCCCCTGTCATCGACAGAACCAAAACTGCACCGCCCCATAGCGCCCGATTGCGAGTCATCGTTAACTTTCCCTATTCCAGCCCGCGCGATGCTAATAGAGCCCGCCCGCCGATACAACGGTCTAGGGGGGATTGGGCCGCAATCCGCTTTCCCTTAGCGTGGGTTCTGGTAAACCTGTCGTGAGTTAGCGCACAGGACACCGATGACCGATACATTCCGCATCACGATGGCCCAATTGAACCCCACCGTTGGGGATGTCGAAGGCAACGCCGCCAAGGCCAAAACCGTTTGGGATACCGCCCGCGCGGCTGGATCGCAGATGGTCGCACTGCCTGAGATGTTCATCGCGGGCTATTCGACCCAAGACCTCGTGATGAAACCAGCGTTCCAGCAGGCCTGCTATGACCGCATTGTCGCCCTCGCTGCGGAATGTGCGGATGGCCCGATGATCGGGATCGGTGGGCCACTGGCGGAAAACGGACGGCTCTATAACGCCTATTTCATCCTCAAGGACGGTAAGATCGCGGCGCGCCAGCTGAAACACTTCCTGCCCAACTACAACGTCTTTGACGAAGTGCGTCAGTTCAATCGTGGCGCCATTCAGGGCCCCTATGATGCTGGCCCCCTGCGGATCGGATCGCCGATTTGCGAGGATGCTTGGTTCCCCGATGTGGCCGAAGCCATGGTCGAAAGCGGGGCCGAACTCCTCGTCGTACCGAACGGATCGCCCTATTACCGTGGAAAATTCGACCGCCGTATAAACACGATGGTTGCTCGTGTGATCGAAAACGATGTGCCGATGGTCTACGTGAACACCGTCGGCGGTCAGGATGATCAGGCCTTCGACGGCGGATCGTTTGTGCTGAACCGTCACGGCAAACTCGCCGTGCAGCTGCCCCTCTTTGAAGAGGCCGTGGCCCACGTCGATTTCCACCGCACCGATGATGGCTGGGAAGCCGCCGAAGGCCCCAAGGCCACCTTTGGCGATGCGTGGGAACAGGACTATCACGCAATGGTCACGACGCTCCGCGATTACATGCGGAAAACGGGGTTCAAAAAGGTGCTGCTTGGCCTTTCGGGCGGGATCGACTCTGCCATCGTCGCGACCATCGCTGTTGACGCGATTGGTGCCGAAAACGTGCGCTGCGTGATGCTGCCGTCTGAATACACCTCGCAAGGATCGCTCGACGATGCCGAAGACATCGCGAACCGTCTGGGTGTCCACTATGACTATGTGCCGATCAAACAGGGTCGCGATGCGATCACCGAAACGCTGGCTCCACTTTTTGCGGGCCGCGACGCTGACCTGACCGAAGAAAACATCCAGTCGCGTTTGCGCGGACTTCTCCTCATGGCGTTGTCGAACAAATTCGGGGAAATGCTGCTGACGACGGGCAACAAATCCGAGGTCGCCGTGGGCTATGCCACGATCTATGGCGATATGAACGGCGGCTATAACCCGATCAAAGACCTCTATAAAACGCGCGTCTTTGAGACCTGCCGCTGGCGCAACGCCAACCACCGCCCGTGGATGGATGGCCCCGCAGGCGAGGTGATCCCCGTTTCAATCATCGACAAACCGCCAAGCGCCGAACTCCGTCCCGACCAAAAGGACGAAGACAGCCTGCCGCCCTACGACATCCTCGATGCGATCCTCGAAGGATTGGTCGATGACGAAGCCAGCGTTGCCGACCTCGTCGCCAAAGGCTTTGACCGTGATGTGGTCAAGAAAGTAGAGCATCTGCTCTACATCAGCGAATACAAACGTTTCCAATCGGCACCGGGTACGCGCCTGACGAAACGGGCGTTCTGGCTGGACCGCCGCTACCCCATCGCAAACCGTTTCCGCGATAACGCATAATTACGTCGCTTTCCGTCCTGCATGTCGGAAAGCGAACAGACCCCAGACCGTTCGCGCCTAAATGACCGTCCATTCAGTATAGGAATGGACGACCATGATCACTGTGCACACGGTGCCCGACGCTTTTTCAATCGAAGACTGCGACCGCATTCTCGATCTGGTGCGCTCTGCGCCTGCGAAGGACGCGAAACTTGTCGGGCGTGAACAGAACCACAACCTGCGCCGCGCTGATCTCGTTTGGCTCGATGATGTTGAGGGCGCGGATTGGGTGATGAATCGCATCATCGATGTCGTGCGTGTGGCCAATCGGGATGCCTATGGCTTTGATCTCACCGACTTTTCCGAAAGCCCGCAGGTCGCTCGCTATGGTGCCGAACGCGAAGGGCATTTCACATGGCATTCCGATATCGGCGACGGCCGCGTGGCGTCCAAACGCAAGCTGACCATGGTCGCGCAACTGTCCGAACCCGAGGATTACGAGGGCGGCGCGCTAGAGGTCATGCCGTCAAACGCCGTGATCACCGCGAATAAGGCACGCGGCACCGTCACGATGTTCCCGTCGTATCTGCTACACCGCGTAACACCCGTCACCATTGGTGAACGCTACTCGCTCACCATCTGGGCGCACGGACCCGCGTTCCGCTAATTAATCGAGGGGTTGGCCCAGCGCGGCCAGCCCCGCATTCACCCGCGAGGTTTCTTCAGCCGTCAAAGTGCGGGCGCGGGGATAGCGCGGTGCCTCGCGATCATTCAGGATCGGCCCCCAATTGTGGGTCGTATCAAAGAAGTGATCAGCACCTTCGTCGCCAAACACCCGCAGATATCCCTGAACAACCACGTCCAGATACGACAACAGGATCGGGCGTGTGACAGGTTCGAGGTAATGCGCAGCGTCGACCTCATACACGGCTGTAGATTGCACCGCGTCGTCGATCAAATGGGTCACGTCGCGGCGCAGATATCCGCTTTCCCGTTCATCCAGCGCTGCCCAATCCGCATTCGGAACCGCCGCCGTCACGCCGAGCAAGGTCGTGCGGTCACAGGGTTCCACGGATAAGAACGCAGGCTCTTGGATTTGCGTATGCCGCCACACGCGACGCCATCCTCGCAGCTTGGCGGGTTTGGGGTCGGGATAGGTATGGGTGGTCAGGTTTACGAGGCTGCCATAGCCGAAAAAGCGCGGGTGGGTCATGCGAATATCCGTCGTCATCGTCCCCGCACACTTATCGCGTTCGAGTGAGAGAGGCGAGGGGCTACTGCGACTCACTCTTGAGGATGCCGCGGTAGGTATAGCTCGGTTTGATCGCGCCAGCGGGTTCGTCGACAAAGTTGGGGTCTTGGGGCAGACAACCCGCACCACAAACCTGATAGGCCATCATCTCAGAGCTATCGATATACCATAGCCGTCCACCAGGTGTGGCGACCCAGCCGTCGATACCAGAGTCCTCGTCTGATTCCATATCGGTCGAGGACGGCAGTTCGGAATTGTAGTCGGGGTTATACGTGCTGTGCGTGTGAAACGAGGCGATCACATCCATCTTGGCTGGCCAAGTCGGCAGATAGCAGGCCGCTTCTTCACCGCGATTGATCCGTGTGGTCATTAGCTCGCCATCGGGCCCATAGCCCAAATACCCGCATAACTCGCGGTTCGCGGCAAATGACTGCTCTTGGATTTTTTCAAAGATTTTGATGACGAACGCGAATTCCGCACCATCAGGTGCTTCGGCATGGGCGGTCATACTGGTCGCGCATAGGATGCATGCGGCTGCTTTTAAAAATCTCATGGGCGCGAGCATCCCCGCACCCATGATTCCAATCAAGTCCGAATAAACGGTAGATTAGAGAATGGTGATGTTGATCGCGGATTCGCGTCCATCACGGCCAGCCTGAAGTTCGAATTCGACTTTCTGGTTTTCGTTCAGACCAGTGAGGCCCGAGCGCTCTACTGCCGAAATGTGAACGAAAATGTCTTTTGCGCCGCCATCAGGGGCGATAAAGCCGTAGCCTTTGGTGGTGTTGAACCATTTCACGGTGCCGGTAGCCATCGTGATGTCTCCTGTTTTAGTAACCCGCTCGCGGAATTGCAGCGGAGCCGGCTCGTCAGAACGTGATCGAAGAACTGAGCCGGATTCGGAGACAGTGTCGATAAGTAGTAACTCGCGTCCTTTATGATGGGGTCCTCTCCTTAAATAATCAAGCTTTGCGTGAGGCCCACTTGACAGTTGGAGCAGTCTAGCAACATGTAGCGCAGCTTTGTCCGTCATGGTCGTATTTCATGTCCAAACAGTCCCCCTGAGTCTGATCGCAAATCGCTTGCCGCCGGCGGGGCGGTATTCCTTGTTTGGATGCGATCATGGCACCTTTGCTTACGTCTTCTGGTGATTTGGCGGCTGACCGCCGTTTATCTTATGCCGACGCTCTCTTGGCGGAGGGCGATGCGCGCGCGGCGGCTGACCTGATGCGCGAAACCATGCCGACAGTCCCAATGTGGACGGCGGGATGGATGCGTTTGGGCGAAATGGCCGATGCGGCGGGTGATGCGACCTTGGCCCAAGAGGCCTACGCCCAAGCCCTCGCCACTGACCCGTCTGACCGTTTCGGCGCGACGTTGCGGTTGGATTTGCACCGCGCGGTCCCTCTGGCAGAACGTGTTCCTGCGGCGCATGTCGAGGCCCTCTTTGACGACTATGCGCCTCGGTTCGAGGCCTCTCTTGTTGGGGCGCTGGGCTATTGCGGGCCAGACCGCATTGCAGAGGCGCTGTCGGGTCCGCTTGGCCGCGTGCTCGACCTTGGCTGCGGGACGGGACTGATGGGCGCTGCGATTGCGGGGCGCTACGACTGGATAGGGGGCTACGACCTCTCCGCGCGGATGCTAGCCCAGGCCAAAGACAAAGCGATCTATGACCACCTCGAACAGCGCGACCTCGCCACATTGATGGTCGATAGTAGCCGCTATGACACGATCATCGCGGCGGACGTGTTCATTTATATCGGCACGCTGGAACGCATCTTCGGCTGGGTCGCGGCATCCCTGACCAACACAGGACGCTTTGCCTTTACCGTCGAAGTTCACGACGGGGAGGGCGTCATGCTCCAACCATCTCACCGCTATGCCCATTCGGAACAGTATATCCGCTCGCTCTTAGATGTTGCGGGCTTCAGGGATGTTCAATTGTCCCAAACCACCCTTCGCCAAGATCGCGGAGAACCGATTGCTGCGCTCATCGTGACGGCTCACGCGCCGCTACGAACATCCGACCGCGAAGGTGAGGCAGAGGAAACCATGGCCTAAGGGCTTGCATCTTTGTCTCACAAACATATATGATTTTTGAGATGTATGAATGGAGGCACCGATGGCTGGCCTGAAAATGACCTGTTTCGATTGTGGACAGGTGAACCGCGTTCCCGACGACAAACTGACCGCTGGCCCGAAATGTGCCACCTGCGGGACCAAACTCATGTCGAACAAAGCGATCGAGATCGACCTCAAGACGCTTCAAAAAGCCGCCAAAACCGATGACGTCCCATTGGTCGTCGATTTCTGGGCACCATGGTGCGGGCCCTGCCGCATGATGGCACCAGAGTTTTCAAAGGCCGCTTCTGAATTGTCAGGCAAGGCGCGACTGGTGAAGGTCAACACCGAGATGCACCAAACCGCGAGCCCGAAATTCGGGATCCGCGGCATTCCCACGATGGTGAAATTCGCCAAGGGCAAAGAGGTCAAACGCCAGTCGGGTGCCGTTCCAGCATCCGCCATTATTACGTGGGCGTCGACCTAAGGTCTGATTGGCAGATCAGAGAGTTGTATTCAGGCGGCGTTCGGCATGGTCGGTCGCCAGCCACACCAATGGAATCGCAATGCCTGCGATCATGTAGAGCGCAAACGAAGCCATCAGGCTCAGGTCCAAGAATACGAGACCTGCACAGGCAGCGAGCAGGCCGATAAAACTTCCAGCGATAAAAGCGACAAACGCCATTTGAGTACCTCAACACACGGGGATCAGCAGCGATCCGACACTCAGGCTTAACGCCGTCAAAGTTGGTGCGTCTTGTTGGCTTATTCCTCTGTTTACCGACCCTATCCTTTGGAGCACGTCTCAACGTGACACCTGTTGCAGGAACATGACACATCTGTGTTCGAATCCTGAAAGGCGGGGCTGAAGCGCCTGAATTTCGGGCAATTTCGATTCGTTTTGGATCATTCGGTTGATAGAAATTTTCTATCAAATGACGGCTTATCGATATTGTTTTCCGTGATCACTTCAACGAGTGTCTGGTAAACTTTCGGAGCCCGCTATGACACAAGCCCAGCCCACGCCAGAGGCGATAGTCGAAACCATCGCCCGCCATCTTCACCTCGAAGGCCCGCTTTTGCCGATCCTGCATGATTTGCAGCATGAATTCGGCTTCATCCCTGAAACTGCCGTTCCCCTGATCGCTGCCGAACTGAACATCGGTCGCGCCGAAGTGCATGGCGTCGTCAGCTTTTACCACGATTTCCGTGATGCCCCTGCGGGCAAGCACGTCGTGAAAATCTGCCGCGCTGAGGCGTGCCAGTCGGTTGGCGCAAATGCCCTGTCCGATCACGCTCTGGCAAAATTGGGCGGCGACTGGCACATGACGACGCCGAACGGCAATATCACGATTGAACCTGTGTATTGCCTTGGCCTCTGCGCCTGTGGCCCCGCTGTTCTGGTCGATGATCAGCTCGAAGGTCGCGTTGATGCGGCTCGTATGGACGAAATCCTGGCGGAGTGCGGCGCATGAAAATCTATATTCCTCGTGACGCAGCCGCCAAAGCTCTCGGCGCTGAACGTATCGTCAAAGCAGTAGAGGCAGAGATCAAAGAGCGCGGCATCGACGCGCAGATTATCCGCAATGGCTCCCGCGGGATGATCTGGCTCGAACCGCTGGTCGAGGTTGAAACCGCCGAAGGTCGTGTGGGCTATGGCCCTGTGACCGTTGCTGACGTCAAAGCGATCTTTGAAGGTGACAGCGATAAGGCGCTGGGCGATGTGGAACAGATCCCGTTCTTTGCCGCGCAAACCCGCCTGACCTTTGCTCGCGTTGGTAAAATCGACCCGCTGTCCCTGTCCGACTACGAAGCCCACGGTGGCCTCGTCGGTCTGCGCCGCGCAATCGCCATGTCCGCCGAGGCGATGGTTGACGAAGTGAAAACCTCTGGCCTGCGTGGTCGCGGTGGCGCTGGCTTCCCGACAGGGATCAAATGGGACACCGTGCGCATGGCGCAGGGCGAAAAGAAATACATCGTCTGTAACGCCGACGAAGGCGACAGCGGTACCTTTGCGGACCGTATGGTCATGGAAGGCGACCCCTTCACCCTGATCGAAGGCATGATCATCGCGGGTCTCGCGACGCATGCGACCAAAGGGTTCGTCTACATTCGTTCGGAATACCCTGACGCCATCGAACAGATGGAAGCTGCCTGTGCGATTGCCCGTGATGCGGGCGTTCTGGGCCATGTACTGAACTCTGGCCACCAGTTCGACATCGAAATCCGTGTGGGCGCTGGCGCTTATGTCTGTGGCGAGGAAACCTCGCTCCTCAACAGCCTTGAGGGCAAGCGCGGCACCGTTCGCGCGAAACCGCCGCTCCCTGCTCTGCAAGGCTTCATGGGCCGTCCGACCGTTGTGAACAACGTCATTTCTTTGGCGACTGTTCCTGTGATCTTTGAAAAGGGTGCGCAGCACTATGCGGACTTCGGCCTTGGTCGTTCGAAAGGCACCATGCCGATCCAGATCGCAGGCAACGTGAAATTCGGCGGTCTGTTTGAAACTGCGTTCGGTATGCCACTCGGCGATCTCGTGAATAAAATCGGTGGCGGCACAGCCTCTGGTCGTCCGGTTAAAGCCGTTCAGGTTGGTGGCCCGCTCGGCGCCTATATGCCTGTGTCCAAATTCGACACGCCCTTTGGCTATGAGGACTTCGACCAGAAAGGCGGCCTGATCGGTCACGCTGGTATCGTGGTGTTCGACGACACTGCTGATATGCTCGGCATGGCGCGGTTCGCGATGGAGTTCTGCGCGGTTGAAAGCTGCGGTAAATGCACCCCCTGCCGTATCGGTGCGGTGCGCGGCGTAGAAACCATCGACCGTATTGCGGCGGGCGATAACGCGGCCGTCGAAATCCTGACTGATCTTTGTGAGACAATGAAAGACGGGTCGCTCTGCGCGCTCGGCGGGTTCACCCCGTTCCCCGTCATGTCTGCACTGCAAAATTTCCCTGAAGAATTCTCGACCGCGAAGGAGGCCGCAGAATGAAGGACTTTATTATCCCGTGGACCGATGATCGCGATCTCGGCACCCCCGCTGTAAAATCTGACAAGACCGTCACCATCACCGTCGACGGTTTCGAAGTCACCGTTCCGGAAGGCACCAGCGTTATGCGTGCCTCTGCGATCGCTGGCATCGACATTCCGAAACTCTGCGCGACTGACAGCGTTGAGGCGTTCGGCTCGTGCCGTCTGTGCGTTGTGGAAATCGAAGGTCGTCGCGGCACGCCCGCGTCCTGCACGACACCTGTTGCAGCTGGCATGGTCGTTCACACCCAATCGTCCAAGGTTCAGAAAATCCGCAAAGGCGTGATGGAGCTCTACATCTCCGACCACCCGCTGGACTGTCTGACCTGTGGCGCGAACGGCGACTGCGAACTCCAAGACATGGCGGGCGCTGTTGGCCTGCGTGATGTGCGCTATGAAGCGGTCGAAACCCACTTCAAAGCCAAAAACACCAGCGGCGAAGCCAACCCGCAGTGGCTGCCCAAAGACGACAGCAACCCGTATTTCACCTACGATCCGTCGAAGTGTATCGTGTGCTCGCGTTGTGTGCGTGCCTGTGAAGAAGTGCAGGGCACTTTTGCTCTCACCATCGAAGGCCGTGGTTTCGACAGCCGCGTGTCCGCTGGCGCGTTGAACGACACCTTCCTGTCGTCGGACTGTGTATCCTGTGGTGCCTGCGTTCAGGCCTGCCCGACCGCGACCCTTCAAGAAAAATCCGTGATCGAAATGGGCACACCGACCCGTTCGGTCATCACGACTTGCGCCTATTGCGGCGTGGGCTGTTCGTTCAAGGCAGAGATGCGCGGTGACGAACTCGTCCGCATGACGCCATATAAGAACGGCAAAGCGAACCGTGGTCACTCCTGCGTTAAGGGCCGTTTTGCTTACGGCTACGCCACGCACCAAGACCGCATTCTCAACCCGATGATCCGTGACACGATTGATGAACCGTGGCGCGAAGTGTCGTGGGACGAGGCGCTGACTTTTGCCGCGACCCGTCTGCGCGGTCTGCAAGAGAAATACGGTCAGAAGTCCATCGGCGTGATCACCTCGTCGCGCTGCACGAACGAAGAGACCTTCCTCGTTCAGAAACTGACCCGTGCTGTGTTCGGCAACAACAACACCGACACCTGCGCCCGCGTCTGCCACTCGCCGACTGGCTACGGTCTGGGTCAGACCTATGGCACTTCGGCTGGCACACAGGACTTTGACTCGGTCGAAGAAACCGATTGTGCGCTGATCATTGGTGCGAACCCGACCGACGGTCACCCTGTTTTCGCGTCGCGCCTGAAAAAGCGTATCCGTCAGGGTGCAAAGCTGATCGTGATCGACCCGCGTCGCACGGACATGGTGAAATCGAACCACATCAAGGCCGACCACCACCTCGCACTGCGTCCGGGCACCAACGTGGCGATTGTCACTGCGCTGGCGCATACCATCGTGACCGAGGGTCTGATCGACGAAGACTACGTCAAGACCCGTTGCGATTGGGACGAATACCTTGCCTATGCAGAGTTCGTCAGCGATCCGCGCCATTCGCCCGAAGCCGTCGAAATGCTGACAGGCGTGCCTGCGGCAGAGGTTCGTGCAGCGGCCCGCACCTATGCAACGGCTGGCAAGTCCGCGATCTACTACGGCCTCGGCGTGACCGAACACAGCCAAGGCTCGACCACCGTCATCGGTATCGCCAACCTCGCGATGCTGACTGGTAACGTCGGTATCAACGGTGCTGGTGTGAACCCGCTGCGTGGTCAGAACAACGTTCAAGGTTCCTGCGATATGGGGTCGTTCCCGCACGAACTGCCGGGCTACCGCCACGTGAAGAACGCCGACGTGCGTGAGATATTTGAAAAGGCATGGGGCGTTGCGATTGATCCTGAACCGGGTCTGCGTATTCCCAACATGCTCGACGCGGCGGTCGATGGTACCTTCAAGGGCCTCTACTGTCAGGGCGAGGACATCCTTCAGTCCGACCCCGATACCAAACACGTTGCCGCTGGCCTTGCCGCGATGGAATGCGTGATCGTCCATGACCTGTTCCTGAACGAAACCGCAAACTACGCACACGTCTTCCTGCCGGGTTCTACTTTCTTGGAAAAAGAGGGCACCTTTACCAACGCTGAACGCCGCATCAACCGCGTGCGCAAGGTGATGGCACCGAAGAACGGCTATGCCGACTGGGAAGTCACCCAGATGTTGGCGAACGCGATGGGCGCAGGTTGGACCTACACCCACCCAAGCCAGATCATGGACGAAATCGCAGCGACCACCCCGTCGTTTGCGAATGTGAGCTACGATTTGCTTGAAGAACGCGGTTCGATCCAATGGCCGTGCAACGACAAGTCGCCTGATGGCACGCCTCTGATGCACGTCGATGGCTTTGTCCGTGGTAAGGGCCGCTTGATTGTCACCGAATACGTGGCGACTGACGAAAAAACAGGTCCGCGCTTCCCGCTCTTGCTGACCACAGGTCGTATCCTGTCGCAGTATAACGTGGGCGCTCAGACCCGTCGGACCGCGAACGTTGTCTGGCATGATCAGGACGTTCTGGAAATTCACCCGCATGACGCAGAAGTCCGCGGCGTGAAGGACGGTGATTTCATCAAGCTCGCATCGCGGTCTGGTGAAACGACGCTGAAAGCGCAGATCACGGATCGTGTCTCACCAGGTGTGGTCTACACGACCTTCCACCACCCAGATACGCAGGCGAACGTGATCACCACGGACTTTAGTGACTGGGCGACCAACTGTCCTGAATACAAGGTCACTGCCGTTCAGGTCAGCCCGTCGAACGGTCCGTCCGAGTGGCAAGAGGACTACAACGCGCAGGCCACCGCTTCGCGGCGTATCCTTCCGGCGGCAGAGTGAGCGCGGCGAAATCCATCGCTGGACAGAGCTGGCGGGGCGGGGTGCAGGAAATGCACCGCGCCTTGCCCGAAGAAGTGCCTGTGGCCATCGTCTTTAACGGCACAACGCAGGCCGTGATGATGGCGACGCCCGACGCGCTGGACGCCTTTGGGATCGGCTTTGCCCTGACCGAAGGCACCGTCACCACCGCCGATGAGATCGAGAGCCTAGAGGTCATCGAACATGATCAAGGGTTCGAGGTGCGGATGTGGATCGCGGATGCCGCCGCCAAACGGATGGAGGATCGACGTCGGTCGATGATTGGTCCGGTGGGTTGCGGCCTTTGCGGGATCGATAGCCTTGAGCAGGCGATGCGAAAGTTGACAACTGTCAACATTAACAAGACGTTAACCTATTCTGAGGTCAACGCAGCGACCGAAACCCTCCGCCAGCACCAGCCCTTGCATGACCAGACACGCGCCGTTCATGCAGCGGGGTTCTGGTGCGATGGCATAGTTGCCGTGACCGAAGATGTGGGCCGTCACAATGCCCTCGACAAACTGATCGGCACCTTGGTGCAGCGCGGTATCGATCCTGCGACGGGCGCGATTGTTCTCACCTCGCGGGTGTCGGTCGATATGGTCCAGAAAACCGTGATCGCTGGTGCGCCGATCCTGATCGCTGTGTCTGCACCGACCGTGCAAGCGGTCGAGATCGCCGATGCCGCCAACCTGACCATTGCCGCGCTGGCGCGTGGCGATGGATTTGATGTCTTTACCCATCCTGAACGGATTATCCCCGATGAAGTCTGAAAAAATGGTCTACATGGCGAACCAAATCGCCACCTTCTTTTCTTCCCAGCCTGGCGATGACAAAGCGGACCGCGTTGCCGCGCATATCAAAGATTTTTGGGAGCCGCGTATGCGGGGCCAGTTGAAATCGCATCTCGATGCTGGCGGCGAAGGTCTGTCGCCTTTGGCGCTGGACGGCGCAAAGATCGCGACGGCAGAGTAAACTGACCCGTTGAACGTTTTTGTATACCGAGGTATACAAAGCGCAAGCCTTTCGACTCTCCGAACTTTTGGCGTGCGCTCCTGTGTCTGCAAAAACGATCTTTTCCAATGCTTTACCGATTTCGCTGTCGTTGACGATCGGCGGGATCGGGGGTGGGTTGTTCTACTATTTCCACCTGCCTCTGCCGTGGATGCTCGGCGCGATGATAGCGACCTTCGCGGTCGTTATGGGCGGTGCAAAGCTAAAGGCACCTGCAATGTTGCGGCCGATCGTGATCTCGGTGATCGGGGTCATGCTGGGGTCCGGATTTGACAGCGGCATCCTAGCTGACGCACGCGCTTGGGCGGTGTCGTTGGCCTTTCTCGGGTTCTACCTAGCGGTCGCGTCGGCCATCGTGGTTCCGTTCTACACGCACATTGGTAAGTTCGACCGCACCACCGCGTTTTTCGCCGCGATGCCCGGTGGTGTGAACGACATGATGCTCATCGGTGAGGCGATGGGGGCCGACCCGCGCAAGATCATCCTCGCTCATGCGGCACGAATTCTAGTGACGATTGCGGTGATCGCGTTCTGGTTCCGTGTGGTTCTGGGTCTAAAGGTTGCCGGCTTTGCCATCGAACCTGTTTCGCTAGGTATGGTCGATGTTGCGATCCTGACGGCCTGTGCTGTGGCGGGCGTCTATCTGGGTGGTTGGCTGCGTTTGCCCGCCGCGCAACTGGTTGGGCCGATGATCCTGTCAGCGATTGTGCATATCGCGGGTCTGACCCATTCCGCGCCGCCGCCCGTTCTGGTAATCGTCGCGCAGGTGGTTTTGGGCACCGTGTTGGGCTGCCGCTTTGTTGGGGCGCCAAAACCGATGGTGGTGCGGTCGCTTGTTCTGAGCCTCGGCGCGACGCTGCTGACCTTGACCTTGACCCTCGTCTTTGCAGTTCTGTTCCATGGGTTGTTCGGCCAAACTGCAGAGCAGGTGATCCTCGCCTATGCGCCCGGTGGATTGACCGAAATGAGCCTTGTCGCGCTGTCGATGAACGCGGAGGTGGCCTATATCTCGGTGCACCACCTCGCACGGATCGCACTGGTGATCGCCTTCGCGCCTGTCGTGATGAAGTGGCTCTTGCGCCGCGGTTAACAAATCCGCGGCAGCTGTTCGCCCACCAACATATCGACAATCCGACTGCCGCCAAAAGCCGTGCGCATGGTGACCATCGGCGCACCCTCTTTGGCCTGACCGATGATGGTTGCGCCTTTGCCCGTGTCAACGGATCGCATCGCAGCCAGTGCGGCATCCGCATGTTCGGCAGGGACAAAGAGGACGAGCGTTCCCTCATTCGCCAAATACAGCGGATCAAGCCCGAGGATCTCGCAGGTGCCTTTGACCTCTGCCCGAAGGGGGAGAGCGGCCTCGTCGATCTCAATCGCGCAGCCCGCAGCCTCGGCCATTTCGTTGAGCGCAGAGGCAATCCCGCCGCGCGTCGCGTCACGGCAGGCACGGACGGGAACGGCAGTGCAGGTGGCCTCCATCAGGTGGCCCAGTGCGGCGCAATCGGATTTCAGGTCAGAGGACAGCATCATATCACCCCGCGCGGCGAGGATCGTCGCCCCATGATCGCCGAGCACGCCGTTCACGATGGCAACGTCGCCCGCTTGGATCATGTCCGCCCGCAGATCACGGCCCGCGGGGATCACGCCGACGCCAGAGGTGGTGATGAACACCTTGTCGGCGGACCCACGCCCGACCACCTTTGTGTCGCCCGTGACGATCTTTACGCCTGCCTTGTCCGCCTCGGCCTTCATGCTGGCGACGATACGGCGGAGGAGGGCGATTTCGGTGCCTTCCTCGATGATGAATGCCGCAGAGAGCCAGAGCGGTTTCGCTCCACCAACGGCCAAATCGTTGACCGTGCCGCAGACCGCGATTTTGCCGATGTCGCCGCCGGGGAATTCGACGGGTGTCACCACGTAACTGTCAGTCGTAAATGCCAGTTGCGCACCAGTTTCAAGAAGCGCCTCATGGGTCAGACGGGCCTGATCCTCGCGACTGGTGGGTTCAAAGACCGAGGTGAAAACCTCTGCGATCAGGTCGCGCATGGCTTTGCCGCCACCACCGTGGGACAGCGTTACTTTGTCGTCGCGTAGGGTCATTCGGCAGGCTCCGCAGCGCGGCGTCCGCCGTATTGCCAATAGGCGGCACAGGCGCCCTCGGAACTGACCATCAGCGCGCCCAGTGGCATTTCGGGCGTGCAGCCCTTGCCAAACTGCGGGCAAGCGGTGGGCTTCATTCGGCCTGTCATAACGGCCCCACATTCGCAGCCGTCGGGTTCTTGGACCACACGGGGGCCAGCGGCGTAGCCGATGCCAAACTTTTCTTCAGCGTCAAACGCTTTGTAGCTGTCACGGATTTTGAGGCCTGAGGCGTCGATTTCACCCAGCCCGCGCCATTCAAACGAAGGGCGGCGTTCGTAAACATCGTTGATAGCGGCGATTGAAATTGGGTTGCCATGTTCGGGCACGATGCGCGCGTATTGGTTTTCCACCTCGGCACGCCCATCGCGTATCTGAGTGAGGACCATCAGCACCGATTGCAGAAGGTCCAGCGGTTCAAACCCAGCGACGACAATTGGTTTGCCGTAGTCACGAGCGATAAAGTCATAGGGATGCACGCCGATCACCATCGACACGTGACCCGGCCCGACAAACCCGTCGAGCATCATGTAAGGGTCATCCAGCAGCGCCTTGATCGGTTCGGGCACGGTGATGTGGTTACAGAACACAGAAAAATTCGTCAGCCCATCACGCGCGGCCTGTTGGATCGACAGCGCGGTCGAGGGCGTCGTTGTTTCGAACCCAAGGCCAAAGAAAACGACCTCTTTGTCAGGATTCCGGCGGGCCAGTTCCAATGCGTCCAACGGAGAATAGACCATGCGGATATCGGCCCCGTCCGCCTTGGCTTGAAGGAGGGACTTTTTAGTGCCCGGCACGCGCATCGCATCGCCAAAGGTCGTGAAAATCACGTTCGGTTTTTCAGCGATCTGCACGCATTCATCGACGCGGGACATTGGTAGCACGCAAACAGGGCAGCCCGGACCGTGGATAAACTCGATGCCTTCGGGTGTCAGGCGATCCAGCCCGTAGCGGAAAATCGCGTGGGTGTGGCCGCCGCAGATTTCCATGATGTGCACGGGTTTTTCTTTGGTCGCGCCGATCTGTTTGGTGACCTTTTCGATCTCGGCCAAGAGGGCTTTTGCAGCCGTGGGGTCGCGGAATTCTTCGACGTATCTCATTTCGTTTCCTCCAGCGCCTTCGCACCCTCGGCCATCGCCTCAAGCGTCTCTTGTGCCTCGCCCAACCCGCGCAACGCGTCTAGCGTTTTGGCGGCTTCGTCTTCGTCGATAATCGCCATGGCAAAGCCGACGTGGATCAGGGTGTATTGGCCGATCAGGTCGTCAGGGTTGCCTGTTAGGACAGGCGCATAGGACACTTCGCGTTTGACGCCAGACACATCTGCCATTGCCATCATGCGTGTTGGGTCGGTGATGGCCACGATCTGGCCGGGGATACCTAGGCACATGGCTTAATCCTCTTCTGCGTTGATGCGGCGGGGTGGCGTGATGCCGTAACGGTCGAGTTTGGCGCGCAGGCCAACACGTGACAGACCCAGTTCGGTCGCCGCACGGCTTTTATTCCACTTCAGACGGGTGAGGGTTTCGCGCAAAATCCGCATTTCGATCAGTTCAACGCGGTCTTTGAGCGTGCCTTCAGAGGTCAGCACCTCTTCGGCGCGACGATCCGCGCCATCCTCTGACGGATCAGCCTGAAGGATATGACGCGAGATCAGTTCAGGGCCGAGCACGGGTTCTTGCGCAAAGATCAACATGCGCGTGACTTCGTTTTCGAGTTCCTTGAGGTTGCCGGGCCAATCGTAGTTTTCCAGAAATTCCAGAGCGGTATCCGCAAGACCATGCACAGGTTTGCCGTGCGATTGCGCTGCCTCAAACAAGAGGTGCTGCGCCAAAACGGCGATGTCACCGACCCGTGCCCGCAGAGGTGGGATCGACAGTTCAGTGACGGCCAGCGCGTAGAAGAGGTCCGAACGGAACAGCCCATCCGCCACCCGCGCCCGCAGGTCACAATGGGCGCCCGTGAGCAACCGCATGTTCGTCGACAGCGTTTCGTGCCCGCCGATGGGTTGGAAGCTGCCTTCGGTCACGACCCGCAACAGCGACAGTTGAAGTTCGGGCGACAGGGTTTCGACGCCGTTGAGGAAGAGCGTGCCACGATCTGCTTTTTGCAGGAGGCCGATCTTGTTCGACTGAAGGCTGGGGATCGCGCCGCGTTTCGCGCCGAACAGCTCTAGCTCGACCATCTCTGACGACATGCCCGCGCAGTTCAGTTCAAAGAACGACCGATCAGAGCGGAGCGAGGTATAGTGCATCGCCCGTGCGATCTGGGTTTTGCCGACGCCTGCCTCGCCTGTCAGCAAGACAGGCACGTCAAACGACGCGTGTTGACGGGCGGCAGTCAGAACGGGGTTAAGCGGCGAATTGGGCGACCGCAGGACGTTTTCAAAACCCAGCCCCTCGCGCAGTGCCTTGCGCTGTTTTTCGAGCTTCGTCTCCATCGTTTGACCGAGGTATTTCTGCTCGAGCGACATACGGTCGTTTTCGCGGGACAACTGGAAAAGATGGCTCGCGTTTTTGGCGGTCATCAACAGCTGGTCGGGGTGCCACGGTTTGGTAACGAACTGATAAATGCCTGCCTCGTTAATGGCGGCGATCATGTCGTTTGTCTCGGTATAGCCCGTGATGATGATCCGCACGGTTTCGGGCCAGCGGTTGCGGACCTCAGACAGAAATTCGACGCCAGTTTTGCCCGGCATCCGCTGGTCGCAAAAGATAACTTGGACGTAGTTGTCCTCCATCAGGGACATTGCTTCATCAGCATTGGCGGCGGTCAGACAGTCAAAGTCGTCCTCAAGCGCCATCCGCATAGAGGCAAGGCTGTGCGCCTCATCATCAATCAAGAGAACCGTGGGCAGGGTCATTCTGCGGCCCTCGGTTCGGATTTCGCCGCGAGCCGCGCGGTCAGCCAGCCGATCCACTGATCCATGCCTTCGCCCGTGCGCGCCGAAACGCGGAGGATTTCGATGGTTGGGTTCACGCGGCGCAGGTTTTCCTCGTAAAGGTCGAGGTCCACGTCGCAATGCGGGGCGAGGTCGATTTTGTTCAGGATCGCCACGCGGGCTGCGGTGAACATATCGGGATATTTCAGCGGTTTATCTTCACCTTCGGTGACCGAGAGGATCGCGACCTTGCAGTCCTCGCCCAGATCGAAAGAGGCGGGGCAAACGAGGTTTCCGACGTTTTCGATAAAGAGGAACGAGCCTGTCGCGAGGTTCAGGTGTTCCATCGCGTGGCCGACCATATGGCCATCGAGGTGGCAGCCCTTGCCCGTGTTAACTTGGATCGCGGGGGCGCCTGTTGCGCGGATGCGGTCGGCGTCGTTGGCGGTCTGCTGGTCGCCTTCAATCACCGCAAGGGGCGCGTTACCCAAGGCATCGATGGTTTTGCACAGAAGGGTGGTTTTACCCGACCCCGGTGAGGACACCAGATTGATCGCAAAGCACCCAAGACCCGCCAAGGCCGCACGGTTTTCATCGGCGTAACGGTCATTTTTGGCCAGGATATCCGTCTCGATCTCGATCAGGCGTTCTTGGGACATGCCAGGCACTTCGACGCCCGCAGGGCCGTGGCCAAAGTGGATATCGCCGTGATCGTGGTGGTGATGCCCATGACCGTGATGATGGTGGTGGCCGTGATCATGATGGTGGTGATCTTCGAGCTTTGCATCACCGCAACCGCAAACTGTGCACATTATTCCACCTCCAAATCTTTGATCCGCATTTCGTCGCCCCCTTGGGGCATCAATTTCCCGCCGCCACAGTCAGGGCAGGGGTCCAGTCTATTGTCGATCTCGACCTCTTTCATGCAGTCGTAGCAGAGCGCCCGACCGGGGAGGTCAATCATAATAAGTTCCGCGTTTTCCGCGACGGACCCGCGCATCACCACGTCAAAGGCAAAGCTCAACGCGTCTTTTTCCACGCCTGCAAAGCGACCGATTTCCACGCGCACCTTGGTCACGGGGCGGTCTGTCGCGTTTTCGATCACGCTGCGGATGCCTTCGCAGAGGGACATTTCATGCATGATCGGCCTCTTGAACGGTGACGGGGATACAGGGATCCAGAATATCCAAAAGCAACGACGCAAGGCCAGCATCGGTTAAGGACGCGAGCGATCTGTCCAAGACGCCACCTTTGGCAAGTAGGTGATCCGTCGGGGTAATCCGTGTCAGATCGGTGACATGCCCGTTCGACATGCCGATCCGCAGGCCATAGTCGCCACGTGGGGCGCTGACGATGGTGCCAAAGGCGGTGCGGCGCGGGGATGGATACGGGCGGGTTAGATCAATCACGCGGCCCATTGTACGCCAAAGCGGGCCGTAGCCGTAGCTTTCCGCGATTTGGATCATCAGGGGGTGATCGGCGTGACGACCCGCGACTGAGTTTTCGACTGGAGCCTTTTTGAACATGGTGTCCACGCTGACCAAAGGCACGGGGCCCGTGTCGGCCACGCGGTTTGCAAAGGTGGTCTGGATCGTTGAAAAGAGCGGGGCAATGCCATCGCCCGAGGTCAAAAACGCCCGAAAATCAGCGAGCCGCCGTGGCACGCCGTTCGGGCCAAAGCCCGCGCGGATCACGGCCGCTGCATCGCTCTGCCAGCCTTGGGGCAGCGTCGGCGAGCCGATGTTTAGCCGCGATGGCAGCGCGATGAACAATTTCAGGGCGTGGTCGCGGATGGCCTCTTGGTGAGCGGCCTGCATTAAGTCGGGCGTTGTCGGAAGCCCGAGGGCCAACCGTGCGCCAAGCTCTTGCGCCCCACGGCAGAGGTTGAACAGACGCGGCAAGGTTTCTGCCGCATCCAGCGCTGTGCGCCCGCGCAACAATTCACCTACCGGAAGCTCCGGCGTTGTGGTGACTATATATCGTGCGCGGGTCTGGATCATTATTCGGCCTCGGTCGCCATATCTGACGCCATGCCAGCGGTGATCACCTTGCGGCGGGACGGAGCCATGTCGATTTCAGGTTCCTCGGCCTCTGGCGGTTTCAGTTCTGCCTCGCGCGCGGCGCGGATATCTTCGCGGCAGTCCGTCTCTGCGCGGTTCTCTTCTTTGAAGAGCTCTGTCAGGACAGCGCGGGCCACATCGACCGCTTGGGCTTGAGTGTTGAAATCCCCCATCGGAGAGAACAGCGAACAGGCCTTATAGCCGCCCGATTGTTCGCGAACGTTATGGATGAATTCGTAATTGCCCGATGGAAACGCGATGGTTTCCTTAGCGCCGACGGTGAGGGTCGACCAATCCTCGCCCTCGGCAGGCAAGAGGAACAGGTTCATGAACCACGGGGTGATTAGCACGCCCAAGGGACGGCCCTCATAGCGGTGGAACCCGACGGCCTGCACATGCAGCACCTTGTTCACCAAAGGCACGTCGCGCATTTTCGCATGCCAGATTTCGCGGAAATCCGCTTCGAGCCCGGCAGAGACGGCGGCCATGTCATTGGCGTCTTTGACGCTCTCTGCACCAGGGTCTTCGAGGACCATGAACTGTTCCTTGGGGGCGGAACAGTTGGGACAGGACCAATCATGCGGCAGGTCGATAAAGGCTGTGCCGGGTTCGATCTGACGGTAATCGTCGCCATCCGCTGGGTCATAGGGGGTCCAGCAGATTTTACATTCCATGATCGCGGCGCGGCTTATCTTGTCCATCGCGCCGAGGAATGATCCCTCGAACCCGCTCATGCCAGTGTCTCCATCACGTCGCGGATGCGGGCGTCGCTGTCGCGGAGGTCCTCGTCTGCGGCGAGCGCGACTTCGGGCATGTCGGTGACTTCGAACGTGTCGAGGATCAGCGTGTCCATGGAGTTAAAGAACTGTACCCGCCAGACCTTGCTCAACGCGGTCGCGGTGACGCGGCAGTTGCCGTAGCCACGGGACAGAATCGTCACGGCCCCTTCGCCGAGGGCAGCATCCAACCACTCCAGATCGCCTTCGGTGTGGGGCAGGAGGGTGAGGTTGATCACATGCGGGATTTGGCCCTTTTGGTAGCTCGCCGATTTGTCCATCAGTTCAGCCAGTAGCGCAGGCGCGTTGGCGATGGTTGATGGTTTCGGGGCTGCGGTCAAAAGCGCGGGTTTGTGTGGGGTGTGGGCGCGCTCAATGGCGATCGCGGGAATGGGGGCGACCTCTACACGGTCGACGCCTTCGCCTGCGATGAGCCATACCCCTGCAAAGAACGACTCCTGCGCACGGATCGCGGGGATACCACGAATGCGGAGCGAGACTTCACCTTCGCCCAAGGTGTCGGCCATGAACGCGCGGTTCGCCTGATCAAGATGCGATAGGTCGTGGCTGCGGCTTTGCCCGTCAATCGCACAATCAGCACATGATTTGGCGATGTCGTGCATCAGCGCGGTGCCAGCTGCAACGCGGGTTGGATCGTCGATCTCTGGCGTGTGCGGGCAATAGGTCCGCATGTCCTGCGGCATGACGGTGTACTGTAGCTCGTCATCCTCAGCCAAAGGCTGGGAGCCAGGGCCAAAGCCGGTCGGGGGCATTACGAAATTCGACATGATCAGGCTCCTTCAGGGTGCAGCGCAAGGATTTGGGGAATGCGGGACATGTAGTCGTCCCAGTCGCGGACCTTTGGGATCGAACCCAAGACCACGCCTTCGCGGTAAAAAACGAGCGCGGGTGTTTTGAACACGCCTGCGGCCTCTTTGGCGGCGTCCTCGAATTCGGTCGCGACGACGGCGCAGTCAAACGCGCCTTGGAAGGTCATTTTCAGTTCGGGCAGAACTACGGCCACGTCGGTGGTTTCGAGGTTGCGGACGGGATCACCCGTGATGAACACGCAATGCACGCCTTCGCCCCGTGTGTATTCGGTCAGGTCGTGGGTCGTGTTCAGGACGGGGTAGCCAAATTCGGAGGTCATTCGGTCGATTAACGGATGGGTCATTGCGGCCTCATGCAGTCGATTTGCCATCCGCGAGTGCGGCAGCAAGGTGAGGGGGGAGTTGCGGTTCACGGGCGTTCAGGTCGGCAAAGGCTTCACCCAGATCGCCGCCCTGCATGATGGAGCGCAGCCCATTCAGTGCAGCGGTGATTTTTTCGGCCTCGTCGGCAGAGATGATGTCGCGGGCTGCACCGAGAAACGTTAGGAGCCACGTGCCAGCAGGGACATCACCGACCAGCGACAGGTCGATCAATTCGATCCGTTCGCCGTCCGTGCAAGTCGCGGCGATGCCTTCGGTGCCGATGACTTTCATCGGGACGCCGACGCACATTATTCGACCTCCGCAGGGAGGAAGCGTTCGTCGCCATAGCGATAGGCTTCGTCCTCGGACGGGCGGCCATCTTCATAGGCGGAACGCAGGATGGATTTATCCGCGAGGAGCGATTTGTCGCCTTCGCCACGGGTCGGAACGATCTGCAGTTTGGCGAGCTTATCGAGCGCCACTCTGATCGCGGGTTCGATCTGTGCGGCAACAATGTCGCGGAGCCCGCCGCCGTAGTCCTCTAGTTCTTCGGGTTGGCAACCGATCAGCAAAAGGTCGGGCGGGCAGTAGCCCATCAACCGCGCGGTCGCGATTACATCCTGAAAACCCGTCTGGTGCAGCGACATTTTTTTCGCGCCCATAAAGGCGGGAACTTCGTCGCCTTCGACGATCTTCATCGTGCCGGGTTCGAGGCCGTAATCGACCGCATCAAAGACGATCAGAACGTCGGCTTCCTCGAGGAAGGGCAAAAGGTAGAGGCCTTGCGTGCCGCCATCCAAGAGGCGCACGTTGTCAGGAAAGGCCCACTGATCTGCCATACGTTCGACGCAGCGGACGCCAAAGCCTTCGTCGGCCCACAGAACGTTACCGATGCCTAGAATGAGCACACGTTGTGCCATCCAACCCTCCCTGATGATGTCCCCTCTAGCCGGAATCATGGTTACCGACTGTTCGCCTAAGTGAGAGTAATGCTTTCAATTTGCGGCGGTGAGAGAAAAGACATTCTCGGATATTTCGTTTTAAGTAACTGTTTTATTGTTAAATTTCTGTATGCCGTAGGATGCTATGCTGCAGCATAGTGAAAAGTAAATTATCGAACATATGTATATTTGGAAATGAAATATTCACAAAAAAACGGGCGCCGAAGCGCCCGTTTTTTGTCCTGAATAAGGATGGGATTATTCTGGACGGTCGTCTTTGAAGGTCCGCGTGCCAGAGATCATGGTGGAGACCATCGACTGACGCGACAGGATGTCTTCGCGGATTGCGGCGTAGATGTGGATGATCATGAAGATCACGATGAACCACATGCCCAAATGGTGGACCGAATGCAGGATCTGTGTGTTCCCGACCCAACCGATCAACCAGCCCATCAGGTTGTGCGAGAGTGAACCCGCCTGCGCACCTTCTGCGTAGAGCGCCCAGCCTGTCAGGATCATGAACGTGATCCCGAGCGTCATGAAAAAGAACATGGCGATCTGTGCCAGAGGGTTGTGGCCGACGTACTTCTTTGGCTCTGCTTCGAGGAAGAGATACCATTTGAGTTCGAACACGACCTCTTTCCACCAGCGTTTGTTCAGGATGGGAACGTAGAACAATTGCTTTGCGTGGTGGTTGCCGACAAATGCCCAATAGATGCGGGCAAAGAACCCGACCGTTAGGATTTGCGCGGCGGCAAAGTGGCCAAAGCGGATGTAGCCCATGACGAACTGATGGGTGGCCTCAGCAAAGGTCATGGTAGGCAGGGGCGAGGCGATAAACCAGCCTGTTCCGATCAGAACCATGATGCAGAGCGCATTGACCCAGTGCCACAGACGCACAGGCCATTCGTAGACAAAGACCGATGTTCTGCGGCGGATGCTGTCGATGTCCTGCGCGGTTGCGTCCCCCGTCAGGCGGGACGCTTCCAGAGGTTCGACCTCCATGTTTGGTGTGTGAATTGACTGATCAGCCATGGATCACTCCTTCCGAAGGTAGGAGCGAACACCGTAGAGAACCGCAGCCAATGCAATCACACCCAGCCCGTGAAGGGGCGACAGGGTCCAATGCGCGATACCGTCGCCAAGTGCGGCATCGTGGCCCGTATGCGCCACCGCTGTGGTGGCACTCAGGGTGAGAAGTGCAGTCGCGAGTTTTTTCATTGTCCGATCCTCCCTTTAGCGGACTTTGACGGTGGTGAGTTCCTCACCATCGGGCGACATAACGTGGGTCGAACACGCAAGACATGGGTCAAAGCTGTGCAGAGTGCGCAGGATTTCGACTGGCTCTTCGGGACGTTCCATTTTGGTGTTCATCAGAGCGGCCTCAAAGGCGCCGATGTTGCCTTGGGTGTCACGCGGCGAACCGTTCCAAGTGGTTGGAACAACGCACTGGTAGTTTTCGATGCGACCATCTTTGACTTTGATCCAGTGACCCAGCGCACCACGTGGTGCTTCGGTCATGCCAACGCCCATGGCTTCTTTGGGCCATGTCGACGGGTCCCATTTCGCCACGTTCGCAGTGCTTTCGTCGCCGTTTTTGATATTGGTGACGAGTTTGTCGAAGAAGTGCTTCTGCAAGCGGCCACAGTATTCCGACTCCAGCGCCCGCGCAGCGGTACGGCCAAGGGTCGAGAAGATCGCAGGCAGCGGCAGGTCCATCGTGCGCAGCAGGCCATCAACTTGGTTTTTGATGTCCTCATGGCCTTTGGCGTAGCCGACGACGTAGCGGGCCAGCGGGCCAACTTCCATCGCGTGACCTTTCCAACGCGGCGCTTTGATCCACGAATATTTCGCAGCTTCGTCGAGTTCTTGGATGTTGGTGCGTGTGCCTTTGGCGTTCGGGCCGAGTTCGTATTTCGGCTCAGTTACGCCATCCCATGGATGAAGACCCATGCCCGGTTCTGCGTATTCGTACCACGAGTGGTCAACGAATTCCTGAACCTGTTCTGGGTCGCGCACGTCTACATCATGAACGACCGACAGGTCGCCATTGATGATCGCGCCGCGCGGCAGGTGAAGCTGATCCGCAGAGAAATCGTTCGGATGCTCTGGGATGTCACCATAGGCAAGACAGGCTTGCGACGACAGACCGCCACCGTAGAGCCAGTTTTTGTAGAAGCCACCGATGGCAACAACGTCAGGCAGGTAAACGTTTTTGTTGAACTCGATGCACTTGTCGATGATCGACGACACGAGGTTCAGACGTTCCATGTTGATCGCGCCGACAGCGCCCGTCGAGTGGACGTTGATCGGGCACGGAACACCACCAACGAGCCAGTTCGGGTGCGGGTTCTTACCGCCAAAGATCGTGTGAATTTTCACGATTTCTTTTTGCAGGTCGAGCGCTTCGAGGTAGTGGGTGGTTGCCATAAGGTCTGCTTCGGGCGGCAGTTTATAGGCAGGGTTGTCCCAATAGCCGTTCTTAAAGATGCCGAGCTGACCAGATTCCACGAATTGTTTGAGACGGTTCTGAACATCGCGGAAATAGCCTGGGCTCGACAGCGGGTGGTTCGGCGACACCATCTGTTGCAGTTCCGAGGTCGCCTTGGGGTCAGCTCGCAGAGCATTGACAGGGTTCACCCAGTCCAGCGCGTGCAGGTGGTAGAAGTGCACGATGTGGTCGTGGATCTGCAGGTTCAACTGCATGATGTTACGAATGGAGTTCGCGTTGTCAGGGATGGTGATCCCCAGCGCGTCCTCTACCGCACGGACCGAGGTCAGCGCGTGGGTGCCTGTGCAGACGCCGCAAATCCGTTCGGTGAACGCCCAAGCATCACGCGGGTCGCGACCCTTGAGGATCACTTCTAGACCGCGCCACATGGTGCCTGTGGAAACCGCGTTGCGGATGATGCCTTCGTCGTCCACGTTCACTTCGCAGCGCATGTGGCCTTCGATGCGGGTCACAGGGTCGACGACGATACGTTTGCCCGATGTGTCGAGGTCAAAGCCGTTAGGGGTGGTGACCATGGCTTATGCCTCCTCTTTCTTGTCTTGAGTCTTGCGCTGCGCGGCCTTGAGCGCGGATACGGCCGCATGGGCCGCAACGCCCGCGCCAACAACGCCAGCGGCGGTCATGCCGATTTTGTCTGCGTTGGCTTCGATCCCGAACTGGGTCAGATCGGTGACGCGGTTGTAGAACGAGCCCTGATCCCAGAACCCATCCTCGGAACAACCGATACAGCCGTGACCCGATTGGATCGGGAACGAGACACCTTCGTTCCAACGCACGGTCGAACAGGCGTTGTAGGTGGTCGGGCCTTTGCAGCCCATCTTGTAAAGGCAGAAGCCCTTGCGTGCGTTGTCATCGTCCCAATGTTCGACGAACTGACCCGCATCAAAATGCGGACGGCGGTAGCATTTGTCGTGGATACGCTGGCCGTAGAACATCGCCGGACGACCTTGGCGGTCGAGCTCGGGCAGACGGTCGAAGGTCAGCATATAGGTGATGACGCCCGTCATGACTTCGGCGATGGGCGGACAGCCCGGAACCTTGATGATCGGTTTGTCGGTGATCACCTTGTGAACGGGTGTGGCCTGCGTCGGGTTAGGTTTTGCCGCCTGAACACAGCCGTAGGACGCGCAAGCACCCCAAGAGATAACCGCTTTCGCGTGTTGGGCTGCATGTTTCAACTGCTCGACGAAGGGCTTGCCGCCGACGATGCAGAACATACCGTCCTCGTTCAGGGGCGGGTTGCCCTCAACGGCGAGGATGTAGTTGCCTTTGTATTTCTCAATCGTTTCTTCCAACGCGGCTTCGGCGTGGTGGCCTGCGGCAGCCATCAGCGTTTCCGAATAGTCGAGAGAGATCATCGACAGAACGACGTCTTTGGCCAGCGGGTGCGCGCCACGGATAAAGGATTCCGAACAGCAGGTGCACTCTAGGCCATTGACCCAGATCACAGGCGTGCGCGGTTTGGTTTCCATGGCGTGCGCGATCTGCGGCACGAACGACGGACCAAGGCCAAGTGCCGAGGCCGTCAGCGAGCAATATTTCATAAAGGAGCGGCGGGTGATCCCCTGCTTCCGCATCACTTCATAAAAGGTTTCGATTTGCGACAAATGACCCTCCCTCTTTGAATTCTGGCCCGTGCGAAAGACGCAATTCGGGCATTGTCCGTTTAGGATCGGGTGGATCAGGGTCAGAAGGTAGGCAGTGAGTGCAAAATTCGCATACAGTGGAATACTGCATTCATTTCATGTGGTTAGTGTGATTTCTCTGCGATCGCGTCCGGTATGGCGATAACCGCCTAATCGTATATGTGGTCAGATGCTTTGCGCTGCTGCGATCATCGCCTGACCCAAGGCGAGTCCCCCATCGTTGGCGGGAATCTCACGATGGACGAGGGTGGGAATGCCCTCCAGCCGTGCCTTGGTCATCGTGAAAAGCGCAACGTTTTGATAGCATCCACCAGAGAGCGCGACTGCCTCGACATTACCCTGTTCAAACAGGTCACGGGCGACATCGGCAAAGGCATTTGCGAGGCCGCGGTGGAAGTGGGTGGCGATCTGAGAGTGGGGCGCGCCGCGGCGCAGGTCGTCATGGATTTGACCCCAGATCGGTGAGGGATCGATCTGGCCGTTCTCAACACCGAACGCATAGGCCCCGTCGATTGTGGGGTCGACTAAGGCTTCTAAGGCCATCGCCGCCTCGCCCTCGTAACTTTGCGCCATCGGGCAGAGGCCCACAACCGCAGCGACAGCGTCAAAGAGCCGTCCTGCGCTCGACGACATTGGGGCGTTCAGTCCTTTGGAGACAGCGTGGCGGAGGATGTCGCGGGGGGCGTCGGGGAACAGTTCATCGGCCCAATCGCTCAGCCCTGCCTGATCCAGTCGGGCCATCGCGTTGCGCCAAGGTTCGCGGGCGGCCCGATCACCACCAGCCAGCGGGGCAGGGGTAAGGCCACCCACCCGCGTGGCCGCGCGATAATCACCGAGGAGAACCTCGCCCCCCCACAGCGTGCCATCAGGCCCCAATCCCGTGCCGTCCAATATGATCCCCGCCGCGGGCCCACCCGACAGCGGCCAGCCGTTTTCAGCGAGGCAGGACGCGAGGTGGGCATGGTGGTGCCAAGCCTCGACCACGGGCAGTCCGAGCGTTTGCCCGTAGCGCGTCGCACGATACCTAGGGTGGGCATCGACGGCGACAACGGTCGGTTTGTGGTCGAACAGGGCGGAATAGTCCGTGACGGCTTTCTCGAATTCCTCTGCACATAAGACATCGTCTAGGTCACCGAGGTGATGTCCGAGCAGGGCCTCTCTGTTCTTCGTCAGACAAATTGCGCCTTTCATCTGCCCCCCAAGCGCGAGGACTTGCGGCGCGTCCTCAAACCCTTCTGGCAACGGGATCGTGCTAGGCACACGGCCCCGCGCACGGCGCAAAATCATCGGTGGAGTGGCGCGTTCCACGCTGTCGTCCAGTCGGCGGGCAATGTCGCGATCATGCATCAAGAACGCATCGGCAAAGCGGCTCAGCTTTTCGCGGGCCTCATCATTGCCGATCACCTGCGGTTCGCCCGAGAGGTTGCCCGAGGTCATCACCAGCGGTCGGCCCACGGCCTCGATCAACAGATGATGAAGCGGCGTGTAGGGCAGCATCCAGCCCAGTTGGTTTTGCTGCGGGGCGAGGGTGTCAGGCAGGGCGTCGGCCTTGGGCAGCAGAACAATCGGTGCAGCAGGGTCGGTCAAAAGCGCGAGGTCGGCGTCGGTGACACGAGCGTAACGGTGAATGGTGTCGAGCGTCGCCATCAGCGCCAAAGGCTTTGTCGGACGGTGTTTCCGCGTGCGTAGGGTATCGATCGCGGTGGGGTTCGTGGCGTCACAACAGAGGTGGAACCCACCCAGCCCTTTGATCGCTACGATCTGCCCAGCCAAGATACGCTCCGCCGTGGCTGGGATCGCGTCACCATCGGGCTCTGCCCAGATACGCGGGCCGCAAATAGGGCAGGCGATGGGTTGCGCGTGAAACCGACGGTCAGCGGGGTCTGCATATTCGGCGGCGCAGTCGGGGCACATGGTAAAGGGTGCCATCGTGGTCTGGGCGCGGTCGTAGGGCAGCGCGTTCAGAATGGTGAAACGCGGCCCGCAGTGCGTGCAGTTGGTAAAGGCGTATCCCGCCCTGCGACCGTCCCCGTGGATTTCGTCACAGCACGCGGGACAGGTGGCGGCATCGGGGGTGACGCGGGTCTCTGCGCCCTTTGCCCCACTGGCCGCGATGGTAAAGCCTATGGGCGCATCATAGTCCGCCTCAGTGACTTCGACCTGATCGATGCGGGACAGGGGCGGCTTTTCTGCGGTGATCGCAGTGATGAATTCGTCAGGGGCGGTGTCGCAGAGGATCAGAACACCCTCAGCGTCGTTCAGGACTTCGCCGTTCAGGCCGAACCGTTGGGCGAGTTGCCAAATGTGGGGGCGAAATCCGACGCCTTGGACCTGCCCGCGGACACGGATGCGCCAGCCCATCAATGCACCGTGCAAACCATGCAGGGATCGAAACTACGGACGATGTGTTGGACCGCGATCGGGGTTTCTTCGCCGTCGCGGACAGGCGCACCGACCAAGGCGGCCTCGACAGGACCAGCGTTCCCTTCCTGATCACGTGGGCTAAAGTTCCACGTGGTCGGCGCGATGATCTGGTAGCCTGTGATCTTCCCGCCGTCGAAGTTCACCCAATGGCCCAAGGCACCACGTGCTGCCTCAACCAGACCTTCGCCTGTGCCTGAGGCGGGCATGTCCCAGTGCCCCATAAACCGATCCTTGGGGTCGATCTGAGCCGCCAAATCTTCGAGAAGCATTTGCGTGCGGGCGATCTCGATCAGTCGCCCTGCGACACGGGCAAAGGCCGAGGGGTGCGCTGCCAGATCACGGGCCAATGGGTTCGCGTCGATAATCTGTCGCGCCAACGCACCTGTTTCAACGGTTTGGCCGTTTAGACGTGGGGCCTTGCACCAGCTATACGCCGTGTCGCGCATATCCTCGTCTGGTTCGGTTGTGCTATCGCGGGGATGCGCCGTATCGCCAAGCATCCATGCGTGGCTGAGGTCTTCGGTGATCTGTGTGGTGTCGACGGGGCTAAGGGTGCCATTCCAAACGCCCGCCTTGAACGCCCGACGATCTGGCAGTGGGTAGGCGCCAAAGGACATGAACCGCCCCGGACCGTAGCCCATATCATCCAGCCCAACCGCCTGCGCGATCCTGATAAAAAGGCCAGCATCCCCTGTGGTCCAATTCAGCAGGTCGTCCTTACGGCTCAGCGCGGCAAAGGTTTCGACAGGGGCACCAAAGAGCGTCGTTTCCAGATGACGCCGGAAGCTCCGCAGCGCGGTCTGGATGCGCACCTTATCCGATGTGGTCGGCGTCTTTGTCACGCCAGCGGGCTGGATGGCGAGCGTATGGGGCCACTTCCCACCCAATAGCCCGACGATGTGCAAAAGCTCTGCCCGCGCGGTCACGGCATCGCGGGCGGCTGAGCCTTCCATTGCGGTGAACCGTGCGACCGCCTGATCATGCCAAGGTTCGGCGCTATACACGGGGCGGGCAAAGTCGGGCATGTAAAAGAGGTTAAAGTGCGTCACATGATCGGCGAGGTTTTCAACCGCATGTAAGATCGCGGCGATCAGCATCCCTTGGGCTGGCATCACAGCCCCTGACGCATCGGCGAGGGCTAAGGCCGCCGCCGCCGATTGGCTGATCGAACAAATCCCGCAAATCCGTGGCGTGATCGTCAGCGCATCGCGTGGGTCTTTGCCCAAGAGCATCATTTCAAACCCACGGAACAGGGGCGAGTTCGTGTAGGCCGCAGCGACAGCACCGTCCCGCACGTCCAAACGAATTTCGAGGTCCCCTTCGACGCGGTTAAACGGGCCGACGATCAGGCTGCGGTCTGTCATTTCTTGGGCGTCCTGATGGTGGGTGGGATGGTCACGCGGTCGCTTGTCGCGTTGGTGCCAATCCTGTCTGGTGTTGCGGCCTTGGACAGAGAGGCCAGCGCCATGAACCACGCCTTGGGCATGTCGGACGGGAGGCCAACGGGAATGCCCGCGATCTTTGGCGTCTCGGTAAAGCTGTGGCGGGGTTCTTCGAATTCGGGCGCGGTGCAGGCGATGCAGGGATAGCCCCCGCGCGTGCACGATCCAGCTCCGTTCCACGGACGGATGTTGCAGTCACCGACGGCTTGGGTGCCAATGCAGCCCAAATGCTCCATCATGCAGCCGATCTGGCTGAGTTCCTTGGCCGAGGCTTTGTATTCGTAGAATTCGTTCTTTGTGCAGCCATGGTGGACAAGGTGATCGGCAAAGAACCTTGGCCGCGCATAGCTGTCTAGATCAGCAGGCGTGAGCGCGTCATCGGCCAGCATCAACAACGTCTCAGTCACCCAGTCCGGATGCATAGGGCAGCCTGAGATATTGATCACGGGCAGGCCACCTTTGCCGACAAAGCCCGACGGAAGGATGCCGCCCGCATGCGTGCCATCGAACTGCAACCCGACCGCATCCGACGGGTTCCCGCCTGCAGTCGTCACGCCACCAAAGGCCGCACAGCTACCCACGGCGATCACATGCCGCGCGAGAGGGGCGAGCGATTGGACCCAGTCCATCATGCTACGGCCTGTGCCCGATAGCATTTGATACCGCCCTGTGTTGCGCGGACCACGTGCGATGGCGCCCTCAATGCAGAGGATATCGAGCGGGATCTCCTCCGCTCCAACCTGCGCCAAGAGGCGGCGCACCTCGTCGCCAGAGGCGACAGAGAGGGCAGGGTGCCAGATAAAGCTGATGCCCGCGCCACCCAATAGATCGAACACATTCGGGTTTTCAGCGCAGAGGAGCGACATCGTGCAGCCACCGCAGCCCGACGCCTGAAGCCAGAGAACGTTCATTCCCCACCTCGTTTCAGTGACAGTCGGAAACAGGCACCGCGTTCAGATGGACAGAGTTGCAACTGCCCCCCGTGTTCCTCTGCGATCTTGTGAGAGATCGACAGGCCGAGGCCTGTTCCTTTGCCCACGGGTTTGGTGGTGAAGAACGGGTCAAAGATGGACCCTGCGATGTCGGGACCGATCCCAGGACCATTGTCCGCGACCTGAACAAAGACGTGATCGCCGTCTTGGCCCAAGGTGATCTGGATCTGCGGGTCCTTTGTGCCTTCAACCGCATCGAGCGCATTTTGAACGAGGTTCATTATGACCTGCTGAACGTGACCGACGCGCCCGTTCGCCGAGAGGGTCAGGGGCGCATTGGTGACAATCGGTGCAGGGGTTTTCATCCCGCGCACGACCCAATGGGTTGCCACGCGTGTTGTTTCAACCAAATCGAAATTGGCAAATTCGCCCGTGCCATCTGCGGATAGCCTGCGTAGATCCTCAACAATGTCGCGGACCCGTTCGGACCCGTCCCGCGCTCCGTCAATCGCGGTACGCATATTCGCCAGTTCGCGGTCGAGCCGCAGTTCCTTGCGCAACTCAATTAGCTCTGCCCGCGATGCCCCCGCCTGCACCTGTTCGAAATAGGTCACAAACCGCGCCACGTATTTTTCTAAGGCATGGGTGTTGGCGTAGATGAACGAAATCGGGTTGTTGAGTTCGTGCGCAACGCCTGCGAGCAACCGACCCAGCGACGCCAGCTTTTCGTTGCGAACGAGGTGGGCTTGGGCCTCTTGCAATGCACGGTGGCTTTCGGCGAGTTCGGAATAGGCCTGACGCAGTTCGCCCACAGGGCGCCCGATCAGCACCGCGCCAAGGCTTTTGCCGCGTTCCCCAATGCGAGGGGTGATCGACAGATCAATAGGGGTCGGACCGGCAGAGGTGGGCAGTTCAGCCTCAAACCGAACGGATTTTCGGTTTTGCACGACCTTTTGCACGGCCTCATGCAGTGCGGCATCTGACGTGAGATCAGCCAAGGGGCGGCCCCGCACACTGGCAGGGTCAAGGCCCAAGAGCATTTGGAACGACCCCGCCGCCTGTTCGATCAACCCGTCCCGATCGACAACGATCAAAACGTCCGACACCGAGGCAAAAACCGAGGCCATAAAGCCGCGCATTTCATCAAGTTCGGCGTTCCGAACCTCTAGCTCGCTCTGGTAACTGACCAGCTCTGCGTAGGTTTTATCGACGGCCCGCAGCACATCGACCCATGCCTCATCGGACACGGGCGTTTGTCCACCGCTCAGGTCATGGGTGTCGATCACGCGAGGCTCCTCTTTGGGATAGCTTAGCGAGTTTGCAGGCCACGTCAAAGGAGAGCCCGCGTGAATTCATAGACTTATGGTCGAATAGGGTACGTCTCTGCAAAGTGACCATGCAGAGACGTGGATACGTGATCAGGCAGTGATCAGAAGTCCGCAGTAACACCCGGCAGGTTCAGTGCCTTGATCAGGTCGCGCAATTCCTGACGGGCCGCGAGGTTCGAGATGTTCAACTGCGTGACGCCAACATCCTTAAGGTCGAGGAGCGTCAGGCCACGCGGGAACAATTCGCGGAAGATAACGCGCTCGTTGAACCCAGGGGCGACACGGAACCCAATCCGACGTGACAGTTTGTTCAGCGCGGATTCCATCTTTTGTTTGTTGACCATCGCCTGTGCGCCCAAACGGTTCCGCACCACGACCCAGTCAATCGGCTGGAGGCCTGCCTGAGCACGCAACTGACGCGCGCTCCATACCATTTCGGAATAGACGGAAGGGCCAGTGATGTTCTCACCATCGCTGTCGATATGGGCGAGAAGGTCGAAATCAACAAAGCTGTCGTTCAGCGGTGTGATCAACGTATCAGCGAGCGAATGTGCCACTTGGCTCAGGCGGGTGTGCGAACCGGGGCAGTCGATAAGGATGAAATCGCTTTCGGGTTCCAGCGCGGCCACGGCTGCGGACAGACGATGGTCAAATGCGTTTTCACCGGGCTGCAGGTCGGCCTGATCCACCTCAGGAAGGTCGCGGTACACAGGAATGGCGAGGTTCAGACCTTCGGCGTCCGAATATGCCTTACGGTTATCCAGATACCGCGCCAGCGACTTCTGCCGCATATCGAGGTCGAGCACACCAATCCGGTGTCCCATCCGCGCCAAAGCCGTTGCCACATGCATCGACACGGTCGATTTGCCCGCGCCACCTTTTTCGTTACCGACGACGATAATATGCGCCACGCCCGATCCCCAGTGCTGTTCGTTGGTCGCACTATATGGCGCGAAACCGCCAAGGAAAAGATGTGCCGCCTGTGATGCCGCAATTACTTAATCCTTGACGTATAACGGCTAAGGGTCCATATGCCGCCACTGATGACCGTCCCGTCCGCGTGAGACGTGCGCTGAGATGTGCGCAAGACGTCATCAACCTACAGGTTCCCACTTTCACGCAAGGGGCCGCGTAGATCCGGCAGTTCGACATCCGGTCGAACGGCGAGCGATCCGCGCAACTCTTGCAGTTTCCGGCGCTGGGCCGGACCAATGCGTTGCCCGTTGGGCTGCGCGGAACAGGATTTTTATGGACTTCGATATGCTGGGGCTCGCCCCCCGCCTTGTGACTAAACTTGCCGAGCTTGGCATCACTGACCCGACCCCGATCCAAGCGCAGGCGATCCCGCACGCGATGAACGGTCGCGACGTTATGGGCCTTGCGCAAACGGGCACAGGTAAAACCGCTGCTTTCGGTCTGCCGATGCTCGATGCGCTGATGAAAAACGGTGAAAAGCCTTCGCCGAAAACCACGCGTGCGCTGATCCTCGCGCCGACCCGTGAGCTTGCGAAACAGATTGCGGATAGCTTGTCTGCGTTTTCTTCTGGCTCGCACCTCAAAACCGTTCTGGTCGTCGGTGGCGCAGGCATCACGGGCCAAAGCCGCCGTTTGGAAAAAGGTACCTCGATCCTCGTCGCGACCCCCGGTCGGTTGCTCGACTTGATCGACCGTGGTGCTGTGCGCCTTGATGAGACGCAGTTCCTCGTGTTGGACGAGGCTGACCAGATGCTCGACCTCGGCTTCATTCACGCGCTGCGCAAAATCGCGACGCTGATCCCCAAAGAGCGTCAGACCATGCTGTTCTCGGCGACCATGCCGAAACAGATGGCTGAATTGGCCGAAAGCTACTTGTCCAACCCGATCCGCGTTCAAGTGAACCCTCCGGGTCAGGCGGCTGAGAAAATCGAACAATGCATCCACTTTGTTGCGAAGGCTGCAAAGACGGACCTTTTGGTTGAATTGCTCGACGGACACCGTGACGAACTGGCACTGGTGTTTGGCCGTACCAAGCACGGGATGGAGAAACTGTCGCGCGTTCTCGAAAACAAGGGCTTTGCCGTTGCTGCGATCCACGGGAACAAATCCCAAGGACAACGCGACCGCGCAATCAAAGACTTCAAAGAGGGCAAGGTGCGCGTTCTCGTGGCAACCGACGTTGCGGCCCGTGGCATCGACATTCCGGGCGTGCGTCACGTGTATAACTACGAGCTGCCGAACGTGCCTGATCAATACGTCCACCGTATTGGCCGTACCGCGCGCGCAGGTGCGGACGGTTGCGCCGTTGCGTTCTGTGCACCTGACGAAATGTCGGATCTGCGCGACATTGAAAAGACGCTCAAAACGACGATCCCTGTCGCCTCTGGCCGTCCGTGGGAAGTCCTCGGCAACGAGCCGAAACGCAAACCCGCTGGCAATGGCCGTGGTGGTCCGCGTCGCTTTGGCAACAAAGGCAGCGGTGGTGCTGGCAAACCCAAAGGGGATCGTCCCGCATTCGGCAAACCCGCAGGTGACCGTCCGTCGTTTGCTAAGCCAGCAGGGGGCGGCCAGCGTCGCCGCAAACCCCAAGGCAATCGCGCCGCAGGATAAAATGACAAACGCGGGCCCTCGGGTCCGCGTTTTTCGTTTCACTAACTGGCCACCCGATCGCCCAAACAAAAACGCCGCGCAAAATGCGCGGCGTTTCCGTAAACCGTGGGTTTGGGATTAGAAGCCCAGACCTGCGTATTTGTTTTTGAACTTCGATACGCGACCACCTTGGTCGAGCAGACGCGAAGTACCGCCAGTCCATGCAGGGTGCACGGTCGGGTCGATGTCGAGTGCCATCGTGTCGCCCTCTTTGCCCCAAGTGGAGCGCATGGTGATAACGGTGCCGTCGGTCATTTTCACTTCGATGAAGTGGTAGTCGGGATGGATGTCTTTTTTCATTATCCGTCTCCTTACGCGTCAGCGCCGCTGTTGAGCGGTTTGTAGTTGGTGACTTCTGCGATACGTGCGGATTTACCACGACGTGCGCGCAGGTAGTACAGTTTCGAGCGACGGACTTTACCGCGACGTACAACTTCGATCGAGTCGATGTTGGTCGAGAAGAGCGGGAATACGCGCTCTACGCCTTCGCCGAAGGAAATTTTGCGAACGGTGAACGAGCCAGCGATGCCCTTGCCGTTTTTACGGCTGATGCAGATGCCTTCGTACATCTGAACACGGGTGCGGGTGCCTTCGGTCACTTTGTAGCCTACGCGAACGGTGTCGCCGGCTTTGAAATCGGGAATGGTTTTCCCGAGGGAGGCGATTTGTTCCGCCTCGAGCTGTGCGATCAGATCCATCTGACCTTCTCCTATGATGCTTGTGGTGGTCCCACAAAGTTAATGCGTCCTCAGAGCTCTTGGTCTTCTTTCGGGTCCGCCGTAGCGCCCGCCAGAGTTCAGGTCGACTTTACTTATTCACCGATGCTGCGAGCCGTGGTGGCTGCCGAAGAAAACGCGCCAAAGCAATAGCAACACGGGCCTACGGAATCGCACGGACCCCTAGACAGGGCGCGTATAGGGGATTGGGGGGTGTTGGGCAAGGATTGAGTTTGCCAGAAACAACGCTTCTATGTCGAAATCTCTGCTATCACTTGCTTGATCATCTTTTGTAGTAACCGCTCACGATGCTTTTTGTGTTTGATCCAAACTAGATACCGCATACGAGTTTGTCGGTATTGCTCAAACATTACAACGATAATTGAGAGTGATTGACTTATCTCAATTGGGCCTTGATCCGTAATGAATTCTACCTCGCGAGCTATCTTCTTTAGCTCTTTAGGCAGCTGGCTTGCTATTTCGTTGGCATCTTGTTCGGTCAGTTCAAACTCTAAATCATGCGCAACGTTGTTGCGCTTTTTTGAGACCAACCGCACAGCGTCAATAAAATTCTTAGGCGCGAGGCCTAGCGCAGAAATTAAGTCTAACCGTGAGCTGAAACTCATTCTACTTAGTCGAATTTCGTTTGGGTTTGCCAGCTCTTGTTCTAAGAATTTTAAAGCAACAAATTCCAAGTAGATTTTTGCTTGAACTAACTTGTGCCAGTCCTCGCCTTGTCTCATCCGTTTTTTAAATTCGGGGATAGAGAAACTTGGTGTCGCTTCTGCATTCTGTTGTGTTTCTAAAGCTTCATCGTGTTTTTGGAGTTCTACTTTCCAGTCCGGTTCATCATCCTGACTCAATAAATCATCCTCATAAATCCTGGGGAAACCATAGGTGTAGAGTCAACCCTAAGATGTGGCGCCTAAATTGAGTAGCCCCCCCCGATACCTCTCCCACATATCAGGCCGACGTTCCTTCGTAAGCTCCTCGGCCTGTTCCTTTCGCCATGCTTCGATATTCGCGTGGTGGCCGGACATGAGGACTTCGGGGATTTCGCGGCCGCGCCATTCGGCGGGGCGGGTGTATTGGGGGTGTTCCAAGAGCCCGTTGGAGTGGCTTTCGTCCACCACGCTTTCGGCGTTCCCCAGCACACCCGGCAGCAGGCGCACAGTGGCGTCGAGCATGGCTTGAGCGGCGAGTTCACCGCCCGTTAGGACGAAATCGCCGAGCGAGACTTCTTGGATGTTGTAGGCGTCGATCACGCGCTGGTCGATGCCCTCAAAACGGCCACAGATCATGGTGATCCCGTCGTAGGACGCCCACTCCCGCGCCATCGCCTGATCGAACCGCTTCCCACGCGGGGAGAGGTAGACAAGAGGCATGCGGCCACGGGCATTGCGGCCCGCTTCTTGGATCGCGGGGTCGAGGACATCGGCGCGGATCACCATTCCCGCGCCACCGCCCGCAGGGGTGTCGTCGACGTTCTTGTGTTTGCCGATCCCGTAGTCACGCAGGTTGATCGTCCGTAGCGCCCAGAGGTTTTCCCGCAGCGCCTTGCCCGTCAGGCTATCGCCGAGCACCCCCGGAAAAGCATCGGGCATCAGCGTGATGATCTGCGCGGTCCACGTCCCCACCCACTCCGGCTGTTCGGTCAGCAGGTCGGTCGGTTTCAGGGTCGGGCGCATCACCTTGCGGCCAATGCTGCGGGGGGTATCGGGTGTATCAGTCATGCGGCTGTCTTAGGGCAATTGGCTGGGTTTGGGAACGTCCCCCGTGCGCCACCCGCCCAAGTTCGACTGTTTGGCGAGCGCGTCTTTGGCATCGACCAGCGCGGTGTCGGTGAGGTCAGAGCGGTTGAGCGTCAGGAACTCGCGCCACAGGGTATTCGACGGCCCTTCGTTGCCTTTGCCCACGGGGGTAAAGCCGTCGGTTGGGATGCCGAACAGGTCGAGGAGCGCACCACCGGGGCCGAACGGATGGAGCGCTGAGGTTTCCAACGGCAGCGTTTGCGTCGGGCCGCATTGGGTCGCGATGGCCGAAATGATCGGGGTAAAGTCGGCGGCCTTGGCATATTTCGCGGCAAAGGCATCGGGGTCGAGCGTCAGGCGCTGGCCTTTGAGGTGGTGACGATAGGCAGAGTAGAGCCACGGTTCGGGATCGCGTGTGGTCACGACGATCTCGACCTCGGCGCTAAAAAGATCACGCAAGTAGCCTGTGACATAGGTCAGGATAACGGGCGCGGCCTGATAGGTTTGCACCTTGGGCCAACCGGGGAGGTGGCCGCAGAGCGCCTCGCAGGAAATCAGGATATCGCGGCTGTCGTCGGGCGTGTCAGCAAAGACCTCATCAAGGCGATCCGCCAGATCGATCAGAGTCAGAGGATTGCCGCTGCGCGAATAGCTGTGGGTCAGTTGGGTGACGGGCTTGAGGTGGCGGAGCATGAACAGATGCACATGCGGCGCCAGCTTTTCGCGGTTGGTCCAAAAGAAATGCTGGATAGAGCTGGTGCCAGTCTTGTGAAAGCCCGGGTGCAGCAAAATCCGACGTTTAGGCATCGGGGAAGAGCCCTTCGGGTGGGTCAGCGACGATACGGCCCGCGGCGATGTCGACGGTGGGCACCGCGGCTTTGGTAAACGGCAACAGCACGGTGTCGCGGTAGCCCATCTTGGTCACTTCCAAGAGGTCCGTTGCGCCATGGTTCACGACCGTTTTTACAGTGCCAAGGTTATTGCCGCCCGTATCAAAGACCGAAAGGCCGATCAGGTCGTTGTAATAGTATTCGTCATCAGGAAGGTCGGGCATGACATCGCGCGATGCGAAGAGTTCAGTGCCCTTGAGCGCATCTGCGTCCTCTTTGGTGACGATCCCGTCCATATGTGCTGTGAGGCCGTTGTTGGTGATGCCCGTCAGGACAACAACAGGGAAGCTACGACCGTCCTTTGTATAAAGAGGCGTGTAGTCGGCGATGGCTTCGGGGTCAGAGCAATACGACTTCAGGCGCACTTCGCCACGGACACCAAAGGCACCTGCGATAGAACCTACGACAACGCGATCTTCGGGCATGTCGATCCTCTTACCTTACCAGCATATCAGGGAGAGCTTGCCGTTGTTCCCAACCAGCGCGCTCGAGTTCTGGAGTTTCATGTTCTTCTTCGGGATAGCCGATACAGAAGTAGCCGATCAATTTCCAGCCGTCCGGAACATCAAGGTCGCGTGCCAAACGGTCAGGATCGAGGATGGACACCCATCCCATGCCGACCCCATGCGCCTTGAGCATGAGCCAGAACTGCATGACGGCGGAAACGCAGGAGTAGGCCTTCATTTCGGGCATAGTGCCTGCGCCGAGGCCCTTGCCCTTGGTCGTGCCAGCGTCACACCAAACGGACATCTGAACGGGGGACAAATCCATGCCAGACAGCTTTAGCCCCGAATAAATTCTCGCATCGTCGCCACTGTAACCCGCCAGCGCATCGGCATTCGCCTCAAGGAAATTCTCACGCGCGGCGGCGCGACCTTCTGCGCTGTTCACCATCACGATCCGCCACGGTTCGGACAAACCAACAGACGGGGCGAGCGAAAAACTACGCAGGCAACGGTCGACGATTTCGGGATCAATGGCGTCAGGTTTGAACCGACGGACATCGCGGCGCATGCGGATCAGTGACCAGAGGTCACTTTGAAAGTTGGGTGAGAACCCAGTCATGCGCGATGGCTCCTTTGTGCGGCATTGCCCGTCGTTATGCTGGCAAGGTCAGACAAAATAGCCCCAAAGACAAGGGGGACTGCTCGGCCCCGAAAGGCCGAGCAGAACGTTTATTATTCTTCAGCGGCTTCTTCTGCCGGTGCAGCAGCTTCGGCAGCTTTTGCAGCCTTAGCAGCAGCGCGCTCTTGAGCAGCTTTACCCGGAACAGCTTTGTTCGGGTTGTTGCGGACTTTTTTCGCAACGAGGCCAGCAGCTTCGAGGAAACGTGCAACACGGTCGGTCGGCTGAGCGCCCTGAGCGAGCCAGAACTGAACGCGCTCTACGTTCAGTTTTACGCGGTCTTCGCTGTCTTTTGCGAGAAGCGGGTTGTAGGTGCCCAGTTTCTCTTTGAAGCGACCGTCACGCGGCATGCGCGAGTCTGCAGCAACGATTGCGTAGTGAGGGCGTTTTTTCGAACCACCGCGAGCGAGACGGATTTTCATAGCCATGGGTTGATCTCCTTGAATGGCGTGGTGACGGGCGGGCCGTCAGGATTGGTGTTGTTTGTGGTGTTGAATCACTTCCTGAATAACGAAATTCAGGAATTTCTTGGCGAACTCAGGATCCAGATCGGCCTGTTCCGCAAGGTCGGTCAACCGCTTGATCTGTGCCTCTTCGCGCACGGGATCAGACGGAGGAAGTTCGTTTTCCGCTTTCAGCTTCCCAACGGCTTGGGTGTGCTTAAAGCGTTCGGCCAGCGTAAAGACGAGGATCGCGTCCAAACGGTCGATGGACTCGCGGTGGCCTTTGAGGATCGCTGCTGCTTTTTGAACGGCGTCGGTCATTCTGTCCTCTTACGCTGGAATATCGGGCGAATAGCGGTAGGTGATGCAGCCGCCGAAATCAGCGGTCTCGTCACGCACCGCGCCCAGCTTTTCAGCCAGACGGATCGCACGGGTGTTGTCGGGGTGGATGTAGCTTACCAGTGTCGGCCAGCTCAGCGCGTTAAACGCGTTGTTGCGGGCAGAGCGGGCGGCTTCATAGGCGTAACCTTGGCCCTCGTATTCTTCGAGGAAGAGGAAACCAACTTCGGGCTCGGGATCGCCGAATTCATGGTCGAGCATCACAAAGCCCAAGGTCACGAAATCGCTGTTACGCTCTACGGTCCAGAGGCCAGCGCCACGCAGAACCCAACCCGCGATCAGCTGGTTGAAATCGAGCCATGCTTGGTCGCGGTCCATTGGGCCGTCAACAAATTTGCCGCGCTCGGTGCAGACGATTTTCGCGTAGTCCTCAAAATCGGTGATGCGCGGCGCGCGCAGGGTCACACGATCAAGGATGATACGGGGCAGGGCGCCGCGAATACGGTCGGTTGCAACGGCTGCTTGGCCTTCAGGGGCGTTTTCCCATGCACGTGTCATTGAACAGCCTCCGGTTTCGGGTGGCGATAGACCCAGCACGGTTGATCGGGTTTCGGCTGTGGTGCGGTTTCATCCAGCACAGCGCCCAGCTTTTCCGCGAGGTTCGCGGAGCGGGTGTTGCCGATGCCGACGTAGCTAACGATGGTGTCCCACTTCAGAACGTTCCACGCGTGATGAATCGCTGCGCGAGCGGCCTCAGTGGCGATGCCTGTGCCTTCGATCGACGGGTCCCAAACGGTCCAGCCAATTTCAGTTTCTGGCCAATCGGCAGGGAACCACGGTCCGATCATGCCCAGCGGTGTGTCGTCGCCCTTACGGGTTACGATCCACATGCCGTATCCGTGGATTTGCCAATGGCCAATCTCAGCCGCGAAAGCACGCCATGCCTTGCCCAGATCATGCGGTCCACCCACGCCTGCTGCGCGGTCAGACATAAAAAAGGCGCATGCGGCCTCCATGTCCGAAGCCTTCGGCTCGCGCAGGATAAGACGTTGGGTTTCGAGCGTTTGCATGGCTTACTTCTTTTTCCCCATGCCCAGACCCGATAGGCCACCCGGCAAACCGCCGAGGCCACCAAGGCCACCAAGACCCGGAAGTTTGCCACCCGGCAACTGGCTTCCCAGTGCCTTGGCTGCTTGTTCCATGGCTTTGGGGTCGTCCATGTTCGGCATGTCAGGCATACCGCCTTTGCCGAACATCTGCTTAACGGCTGCTTTGAGAGCGCCGCCTTTGCCCATTTTGCCCATCTTCTTCATGACGTCGGCCATCTGCTTCTGCTGCTTGAGCAGCTTGTTCAGTTCCGACACCTCGAGGCCAGCACCCGCAGCAACCCGCTTTTTACGGCTGGCTTGCATCACATCAGGGTTAGCGCGTTCGAGTTTGGTCATAGAGTTGATCAGCGCGATCTGGCGGCGCAGCATGATGTCGTCGAAACCAGCTTCTTTGATCTTGCCAGCGTGTTTCGCCATGCCGGGCATCATACCCATCAGGCTTTCCATACCGCCCATCTTGAGCATCTGGTCCAGCTGCATCTTCAGGTCGTTCATGTTGAAGCGGCCCTTCTGGAAGCGCTTCATCATACGTTCGGCTTGTTCGACCTCGAGCGTTGCTTGAGCCTTTTCGACCAGTGCAACGATGTCACCCATGCCGAGGATACGGCCAGCAACGCGTTCCGCCTCGAAGGTCTCAATGGCGTCCATCTTTTCGCCCAGACCGACAAAGCGGATGGGCTTACCCGTGATGGCGCGCATCGACAGCGCAGCACCGCCGCGACCGTCACCGTCCATACGGGTGAGGACAACGCCAGTGACGCCGATCTTAGCGTCAAACTCGGTTGCAACGTTCACCGCGTCCTGACCCGTCAGGCCGTCGACGACCAAGAGCGTTTCGCGCGGGTTCACGGCATCACGAACGTCAGCAGCCTGCTGGATCAGTTCTTCATCGATGTGCAGTCGGCCTGCGGTGTCGAGCATATAGACGTCATAGCCACCGAGGCTCGCCTGTGTTTTGGCGCGCTTTGCGATGGTGACGGGATCTTCGCCTTTGACGATCGGGAGTGTGTCTACACCGATCTGCTGGCCGAGGATTTGAAGCTGTTCCATAGCCGCAGGACGGTTGACGTCGAGCGAGGCCATCAGGATGCGCTTGCCTTCGCGTTCTTTCAAACGCTTTGCGAGTTTCGCGGTGGTGGTGGTTTTACCCGAACCCTGCAGACCGACCATCAGGATCGGGGCAGGCGGGTTGTCGATCTTCAGGCGGTCGGCTTCTTCGCCACCCGACAGAACCGCGATCAGTTCGTCATGTACGATCTTTACGACCTGCTGACCCGGAGTGATCGATTTTGTTACCGCAGAGCCAGTGGCCTTTGCCTCGACCGCTTTAACAAAGCTGCGAACAACGGGCAGGGAAACGTCAGCCTCGAGGAGTGCAACGCGCACTTCACGAAGCGCGGTTTTAACATCGTCTGCGGACAGGGCACCCTGTTTCGTCAGACGGTCAAACACTCCGCCAAGGCGTTCGGATAGATTTTCAAACATGCCATGGCCCTCCAGCGACCCGTTAAACATCTGGTCGCTACATAGGCATCGACCGCTCAAACCACAATCGCGCCCATGGGCGCAACGCGCTGATGGACGGCGATCCCCCCGAATAGGGAAGGGACCGGAAGACTCGGCTTCCGGGAAATTTGGCCTGCGTTTACGCGCGTGGAACCAGTGAGTCAAGCACGCCTTGCCCTTGCGCCTTTCGGTTCAGTGGCTAGATTGACGTGGTCGATTTAAGGATTTCCACGATGGATCATTGGGATGAGGTGCGCACGGCCTATCAGGTGGCGCGTTTGGGCACAGTCAGCGGCGCGGCCGAAGTGTTGGGTGTTCACCACGCAACAGTGATCCGTCACATCGACGCTCTCGAAGGGCGTCTGGGCGTGAAATTGTTCCAGAGACACGCTCGGGGCTACACACCCACTGAGGCAGGGCAGGACCTGTTAAAGGTCGCAAAGGCAGCGGACGATCAGTTTAATCAGCTAGGTGCGCGGTTAAAGGGGCACGGGGATGGTGTGACGGGCGATCTGACGGTGACGTCGCTCGCGTCGTTCTCGACGATGCTCACGCCTGTGATGGTGAAATTCCAGAAGCAGAACCCAGAGGTAAAGATCCGCTACCTCACAGGCGACCGTCTGTTCCGTCTCGAATATGGTGAGGCGCATGTCGCGATCCGTGCCGGTGCCGCGCCTGACCAGCCTGACAACGTGGTCCAGCCCTTTATCAAACAGACCGTCGCGATGGTCGCGGCCCAAAGCTACATCGACCGCATGGGGATGCCAGAGAACGACGCGGACCTCGCAAAGCACGAGTTCGTTAGCCATGACGACTCTGACAGCCGTGCGCCGTTCCACCGTTGGCTTCTTGCGAACGTGCCGTCGTCGCAAATCGTTTATCGCACGATGGACAACCGCTCGATGCGGGACGCCATCGCGGCGGGGGCAGGGATCGGGTTCCTTCCGTCCTACGAATTTGGCTTGATGCCAGGTGTCCAGCAGGTCATGCCGCCGCGCGAAGAATGGTCAACCAGCCTCTGGCTGGTCACGCACGTTGATCTGCATCGGACGCCAAAGGTGCAGACCTTCCTCAAGTTCCTCAAGGAAGAGGCAAAGTCGTGGGTCGATTGATCCGCCCCCATCTAGCGGGACATTTGGCGATGTTGGTGTTCTCTGCCTCAGTGGCGGGGAGCTTTTCGCTCGGCGCCTCCGTTGCCAATGACATTTCGCCTGTCGCGCTGAACACCGTTCGGTTCTGGGTCGCCGTCGCCATCCTCGGTATCGTGATGAAGCTGACAGGGAAGGGAAGTCGCCAGACGTTCAAAGCCCCGTGGCGTTACGCGATTTTGGGCGGGCTTTATGCCTGCTACTTTGTCCTGATGTTCATGGCGCTCAAATCCACGTCGCCTGTGAACCTATCGGTGGTGTTCACGCTGACGCCTGTCATGGCGGGCGGCTTTGGGTATTTCCTGCTGCGACAAGTCATGTCCCCTCGCATCGCGCTGGCCCTCGCCATTGGCGGTGCGGGTGCGGTCTGGGTGATCTTCCGTGGCGACCTCAGTGCATTCCTTGCGTTCGAGGTCGGTAGCGGTGAGGCGCTCTATTTCTGGGGCTGCGCGGCGCATGCGATCTATACGCCGCTCGCGCGGAGGCTCAATCGCGGCACGCATGTCATTCCCTACACCTTCGGCACATTGGTCGCGGCGGCGATCTGGATCACGGGGTATGGTTGGCGTGATCTGTTGGTGACGGATTGGGTAAACCTTCCGAACCTCGTTTGGATCACGATCCTTTATATCGCGGTCTTTGCGACCTCGGTGTCATCGCTGCTGCTGCTCTTCGCGACCCAACGCCTGCCTTCGTCCAAGGTCATGGCCTACACATACCTTGTGCCGACATGGGTGATAGCGTGGGAATACATCCGGCATGCCTACGTCCCGCCAGGGATCGTGCTGGTTGGCGTGGCAATGACGCTTATCGCTCTGCTTCTTCTTCTGCGAGAATGACGCCCTCAGAGGCGAGGAATTGTTCGAACGCATCGAGATCAACGCCATCCATCTGACCAAAGCCTTGCATCCAAACGCTTGCTTCACGCAGGGCGTCGGGTTCCAGTTTGCACCATTTCACCCGTCCGCGTTTCTCCTGAGAGATCAGTCCAGCGTCAGCCAGAACGGCAAGATGCTTTGAAATCGCGGCAAGCGACACGGCGAATGGTTCGGCCACATCGGTTACTGCCATATCATCCTCCAGCAGCATCGACAGGATCGCGCGGCGGGTGGGGTCGGCCAAGGCCATAAAGACGGTATCAAGTGTAGCTGCCATATCCGCCGATTAAGCCGCCTTCATAACAAAGGTCAACCGATTGGTTGAATATAAAGAATGGGTGGTTTCGGGGTTAAATGGGCTGTGGGCGGAATCGTTGGCGGGGAAGCGGTGAAAGTTTTTTCGTTAATTAACAATGCATTACGTCGAACGATTTGTCACATCACGGCTTATTGACTCATTGGTCCTAAGGCCATAGCTAGTCCCCAACCTTCTGAGGGGATTTTCGTGTGACTGATCCGAACGATCTTGACCGCCTAAAGGCGCTAGAAAGCCGGATCAAAGAGGTGAAAGCCAAAGCGCCCGAAGTGAACCACATGAAGAAAGACTACTCTCAAGCGCAGCATGCGTGGCGGATGGTCACCGAGCTTGTAGCTGGTCTTCTGATCGGCTTCGTCATCGGATACGGGTTAGATTACGCCTTTGGCACCATGCCTGTGTTTCTGGTGATATTCATTTTTCTGGGCTTTGCGGCCGGTGTTAAAACCGTGATCGGCTCTGCTCAGGAACTACAGAGGAAACTGCTGGAGCAACCTTCCAGCAAAGATGGGGATCACTGACGTGGCGACTGAAGCGCATGGCGAAGGCACAGGCCTTGTTTTCCACCCGCTGGACCAGTTCAAGGTAACTCCGCTGTTCGGGGATGGCCCCGTTCACTGGTACACCATCACCAACGCAACGTTGTGGATGGCCCTCGCTGTTCTGGCGATTGTTGCGATGTTCGTCATCGGTAGCCGCGGTCGCGCAATCGTGCCGTCGCGCGGTCAGTCGATCGCAGAGCTGTTCTACGGCTTCGTTTACAAGATGGTTGAAGACATCACCGGCCACGACGGTGTGAAGTACTTCCCGTACATCTTCTCGCTCTTCTGCTTCATCTTCTTTGCGAACTTCCTCGGCCTTCTGCCGCTGTCGTTCTCGCCCACCTCGCACATCGCAGTAACTGCTGTTCTCGGCTTCGGCGTGTTCATCATCGTAACCATGATTGGTTTCGTGAAGAACGGCATCGGCTTCCTCGGCATGTTCTGGCTGAAAGACGCACCGCTCGCGCTGCGCCCGATCATCGCGATCATCGAGGTTATCTCTTATTTCGTCCGTCCCGTTAGCCACTCCATCCGTCTTGCAGGTAACATCACTGCAGGCCACGCGATGATCAAAGTGTTCGCAGGCTTTGCTGCGATCGCTGCTGTGGCTCCTGTGTCTGTTGTGGCTATCGCAGCAGTCTACGGTCTCGAAGTTCTCGTAGCCGGTATTCAGGCTTACGTGTTCACCATTCTGACCTGCATCTACCTCAAAGATGCGCTGCACCCAGCGCACTAAGAGACGCAGGACTGAATTCCTATCCAGCCAATTCCATCGTAAGGAGATACAATCATGGAAGGCAATATCGCACAACTCGGTCAGTTCATCGGCGCAGGCCTTGGCGCAATCGGTTCCGGCCTTGCTGCTATCGGTGTAGGCAACGTTGCTGCCAACTACCTGTCGGGCGCTCTGCGTAACCCGTCGGCTGCTGCTTCGCAGACCGCTACCCTCTTCATCGGTCTGGCATTCGCAGAAGCACTGGGGATCTTCTCGTTCCTCGTTGCTCTGCTGCTGATGTTCGCAGTCTAATCACCTGACGCATCCTTACGGTCGGGCGGCGCGGGACTAACCCCGCGCCCCCGATGACACCCAAGGGTCCGACGGAGAGAGACGAGATGGCAGACGAACACAACACGGTCGAGCATGTCGCTGATGCTGCGGAACACGCAGTCGACATGGCTCATGGTGCCGAAGCTGGCGGTGCAGCAATGCCCCAGCTCGACCCTACGACCTTTTCCAACCAGATTTTCTGGCTTCTGGTCACGCTCGTCGTGATCTATTTGCTCCTGTCCAAAATTGCCCTGCCGCGCATCGCTGCGGTTCTGGCAGAACGGTCGGGAACCATCACCAACGATCTCGCTGCAGCTGAAGAGCTGAAAGCGAAAGCTGTTGCAGCTGAAGAAGCTTACAACAAAGCACTTGCTGACGCTCGTTCCGAGGCAGCTCGTATCGTTGATGAGACTAAGGCAGAGATCCAATCGCAGCTGAACGCCGAACTGGCTAAAGCAGACGACGAGATCGCAGCCAAAACTGCCGAGGGCGAAAAAGCCATCGCGGCAATTCGTGATAACGCGCTTTCCAGCGTGACCGATGTAGCAACGGAAACTGCCGCTGCTTTGGTCGCTGCGCTGGGTGGCCAAGCTGACGACAAAGCTATCGCTGCTGCTGTCGCCGCTCAGATGAAGGGCTGAGATTATGAAGAAGCTTCTGATCCCCGCATTCATCCTGATGGCTCAGCCTGCGCTGGCATCGTCCAAGAACCCGTTCGCGGCTGAATTCTGGTCGCTGCACAACACTGACTTCATCGTTCTGTTGGCGTTCCTCGTCTTCGTTGGTGTCCTTCTCAAACTGAAGGTTCCGTCGAAGGTTGGCGAAATGCTCGACGGTCGCGCGGCATCTATCCGGTCTGACCTGGAAGAAGCCAAATCGATCCGCGAAGAAGCACAGACCCTGCTGGCCTCGTTCGAGCGCAAGCAGAAAAAAGTGCAGGAGCAAGCAGACCGCATCGTGGCAACAGCTAAAGAAGAAGCTGAAGCCGCTGCAGTTCAGGCCAAAGCAGACATCGCAGCTTCTGTTGCACGCCGTCTTGCTGCCGCCCAAGACCAGATCGCAAGCGCTGAAGCGTCTGCAGTCAAAGAGGTCAAGGACCGCGCAGTTATGGTCGCTGTCTCTGCAGCCAAAGAAGTGGTCGCTAAACAGATGACCGCAGCTTCGGCGAACAAACTGATCGACGACGCAATCGCGACTGTGGAAGCAAAGCTCCACTAACGCCCGCCGTCATCACCTGAATAGAACCCCGTCTGCGCTGCAGGCGGGGTTTTGTTTTTGCGGCAATGCTTTGGAAACGAAAAAGGCCGCCCGTTTCGGGGCGGCCTCGATCTCTTCTGATGGTGGATCAGTTCGTCGGGATGATGATAATCTCAACACGACGGTTCTGTGCGCGACCCTGCGGTGTCAGGTTGTCCGCGACAGGCTGGTTCTCACCACGGCCTGCGGATTGGATGCGCATCGCTGGAACACCTGCGTTGATCAGGACCGAGGTCACAGCCTGCGCACGGCGCAGCGACAGGTCTTGGTTATAGGCAGCGGAGCCAGTGTTGTCGGTGTGGCCGATAACCTGAACGATGGTGTTTGGATAGGCATTGATCGACCGTGCAACGGTGTAGAGGTCGTTTTGTAGGCCACCTGTCAGGGTCGCACTGTCGGTCGCAAAGAGGATATCCTGCGGCATGGTGACGATCAGCTGGTTGCCCGTGTTCACGATGCTGGACTGGTTACCCAGTTGCTGACGCAGTTCAGCTTCCTGAAGGTCGAGCTGACGCCCGCCTACGGCACCAAGGCCACCACCAATAGCAGCGCCAATGATCGCATTGCGGCGGCGCTCTGCGGTATCGTTACCGCCAGTCGACGCACCAAGGAGCGCACCAATACCAGCACCAACAACCGCACCCGTCTGCGTGTTGCGGTTCGGGTTTGATGGGTCGGTCATTTCACATGCAGCCGTGCCGAAAAGCGCGAAAGCTGCCACAGCGAGCGAAGAACGAGCAAGAATCATAAGTCTATCCAGTTTTATTGTACGACGCAGAAGGTTGCGCCTATTGCCCTTTGATATGCCTCAAACGCGATTGATATCCAATAACGCAACAATAACGGGCAAAATTTCGCCCATTGGATTTTGGTTTATGCGGCAATCCTGTTCTTGCCTGATCGGATTGCGGCGGGCATACCCACGCTATGGTTAAGCAGCTTGATTATCATACCATCCGCGAGATTTTCACCCGCTTTCAGCAGGCCGAGGCCGAGCCGAAAGGGGAGCTAGATCACGTCAACGCCTATACGCTGGTCGTGGCTGTCGCGCTCTCTGCGCAGGCCACCGATAAGGGCGTGAACCGCGCCACTGCCGAATTGTTCAAAATTGCGGATACCCCGCAAAAGATGTTGGACCTTGGTGAAGAGGGTTTGATCGAGCACATCAAAACCATCGGCCTGTTCCGCAATAAGGCTAAGAACGTCATCAAACTCAGCCGTATTCTTGTTGATGATTACGGCGGCGAGGTCCCGAATTCCCGTGCGGCGCTCGAAAGCCTCCCTGGGGTCGGGCGCAAGACGGCGAATGTGGTTTTGAATATGTGGTGGCAGTATCCAGCGCAGGCTGTTGATACCCACATCTTTCGGTTCGGGAACCGATCGGGCGTGGCCGTGGGTAAGGATGTCGTCGCCGTTGAGCGTGCGATCGAGGATCACATCCCCGCCGATTTCCAGCTTCACGCTCATCACTGGATGATTTTGCACGGGCGGTATACATGCCTTGCCCGTAACCCGAAATGCGCGACCTGTGTGATCCGCGATCTCTGTCTGTTTGAGGAAAAGAACCTATGAAGAAGTTTCAAGTCGTCGGTATCGGCAATGCAATGGTCGACGTGCTGACCCAAGAGACCGAAGCGTTTCTGTCCGAGGCGGGCATCGAAAAAGGCATCATGCAGTTGATCGACATGGACCGCGCGGTTGACCTCTACAGCCGTATCGGCGCGGCCAAGGAAATCTCGGGCGGCTCTGCGGCGAATACGATTGCGGGGATCGCGCACCTTGGTGGGCGGACGGCCTATGTCGGTAAGGTTAAGGACGATCAGCTTGGCGCGATTTTCGCCCACGACCTGCGGGCGCAGGGTGCGGTCTATGAAACCAAGCTCGCCCCCAAAGACGCAGCCCAAGAAACCGGTCGTTGCATTGTCGTCGTAACCCCCGATGGTGAGCGGTCGATGAACACTTATCTGGGCGTGACAGAGTTCCTCGAACCGTCCGACATCGACGTTGATATGATGGCCGATGCAGAGTGGATTTACCTCGAAGGTTACCGCTTTGACGGACCTGAAAGCCACGCCGCCTTCGCGAAAGCGATCAATGCGTGCAAGGGCCACGGCGGTAAGGTGTCGATTACCCTCTCCGACCCGTTCTGCGTTGAACGCCACCGCGATGCGTTCCGTATGATGATCCGCGAAGACGTGGACCTGCTGTTCTGCAACCGCGCTGAAATGCTGTCGATGTATCAGACCGAGGATTTCGACGCAGCCTTGGCTCAGGCCGCGAAAGAAGTCTCCATCGTCGCCTGCACAGACAGCGATAATGGTGCGCACATCCTGTCAGGCGGTCAGCGTTGGCATGCGCCTGCGGTTCCGACCCAGATCGTTGACGCGACGGGTGCGGGCGATCTCTTTGCGGGTGCGTTCCTCTGGGGCCTGACCAACGGTTATGACTTAGAGACCTGTGGCCGTATGGGCTGTGTCGCGGCAAGCGAAGTCATCAGCCATATCGGCGCACGTGCGGAAAGCGACCTGAAGGCCTTGTTCGCGCAACACGGTCTGATCTGATTTCAATATGGCGCTAGAGCGGAGAGGACTCCGTTCTAGCCAAACACTCGGCAAAGTCGTCCCTGCGGCATAGCTCTGTTCCTTCGGTCATGCAGGCCGCAGAAGCGGCGGCAGAACCGTGGGCGAGGGCGGTTTGTAGATCGTTGCCCTGTGCCAAAGCCCATGTGAAACCACCGACAAAGCTGTCACCCGCGCCGACCTTTGATTTAACGGTCACGTTGACGGCGGGACAGAACCAACGGTTTGTCCCGTCCGAGAGGATGTTGCCATCCGCCCCACGCGCGATAATCACAATCTCTGCGGCTCCCTTGGCCACCAGACCAGACGCAAAATCAGCCGTGTCCGTGCGGGTGGTGAGGGGCGTGGCGCTGTTCTCTTGGGCTTCGACTTGATCCATGCGCAGCACGTGGGGGCGGATGGCGTGACCTTCGGCCAAATGCGACAGGGCCGCGCCTGAGGTGTCGACGACAACCTGCACGCCGCGCCCTGCGAGGTCCGCGCAGAGTTGAGAATAGAGCGAGGCCGTAGTTCCTGATGGTCCAGACCCCGACAAAACTACATACCCACCTTTGGGCGCATTGGCGCAGATGGCCGCGCTGGCGGATGCGACGTCCGCGTCGCTCCAATTCGGGCCGGGCAGCATAAAACGGAACTGGTTGTTGATGGACAGATCGGTGACGGCGAGGCTCTGCCGTGTGTCGCCGGGTGCGGCGTGGGCAATAATGGGGATGCCAGCCGCGTCCAACAGTCGACGCAGATGCGCGCCTGTATCGCCTCCCAAGGCCACAAACGCCGTTGCCTGCCCACCCAGTTGAATAATCGCACGGGCCACGTTGATGCCACCACCACCTGGATCAATCTGCGGATCAGAGCAGCGCAGTTTGTGCCCCGCCGTGACCTGCGGCGCAGTGGTTGCGATATCCAGCGCGGGGTTGAGCGTGACAGTGAGAATTTCAGGCATCATGGTCGCCATCAGAGCGTTTCGTTAGCCCTAACATAGAGTGCTGTCGGCAACCACGCCACTGACATGCATCAAATGGTCGAAAATTGCGCATCGTTCATGCCAGACCACGGGGGCTGAAACCACAGCCGATATGGACAAAAGCGGGCCAATATGAAACAGGCGAGGGGAACAGGAGATACACATGACCACAACCCGTTTCGCCCCTTCGCCCACTGGCTGGATGCACATTGGTAACCTGCGCGCTGCGCTGATGAACTTCTGCATTGCCCGACAGCAAGGCGGCACGTTTATCCTGCGGATCGACGACACCGATCAGGAACGGTCAAAGCCGGAGTATGTGGACGGTATCTTGGATGCGCTGGCTTGGCTGGGCATCACCTACGACCGCATCGAATATCAGTCCAAGCGTTTGGAACGCTACGAGGCCGCTAAGGCGCAGCTCATCGAAATGGGCCGCCTCTATGAGTGCTTTGAAACGCCGACCGAACTGGACCTGAAACGTAAAAAGCAGCTGAACATGGGCAAGCCGCCGGTCTATGACCGTTCGGCGCTGGACCTGTCTGAGGCTGACAAAGACCGTCTGCGCGAAGAGCGTGGCGGGTCGCACTGGCGCTTTAAGCTCGACTGGGAGCGCATCGAATGGACCGATGGTATCCTTGGCGATATCTCGATTGATGCGGCATCGGTATCTGACCCCGTTCTGATCAAGGAAAGCGGTCAGTTCCTCTATACCCTCGCGTCCGTTGTGGATGATGTCGATATGGGCATCACCAACGTTGTGCGCGGCTCTGACCACGTGACTAACACCGCAACGCAAATCCAGATGATCCGTGCGCTTGGCGGCACGGTTCCGCAGTTCGCCCACCACTCGCTGCTCACGGGTCCGCAAGGCGAGGCTCTGTCGAAGCGTCTGGGCACGCTGTCGCTCAAAGACCTCAAGGCCAAAGGTATTGAGCCGATGTCCGTGATGAGCCTGATGGCGCGTCTGGGCTCTGCTGATCCGGTCGAACTGCGTGATACGGTTCAAGAGATCATCGACGGCTTTGAGCTGGGTAAATTCGGCGTTGCGCCGACCAAATTCGATGTCCTCGACCTCGAACCGCTCACCGCTCGTATCAATGCTGCAAAACCCTTCGATGCGGTCAAGGACGAGGTTCTAGCACTGGGCGTTCCTGCGCATCTGGCCGAAACCTTCTGGACCGTAGTTCGTGAGAACATCACCTTTATGAGCGATATGGCGGAATGGTGGACCCTGTTCCGCGATGGCGCACCTGCTTTGGTTGATGACGAAGACCGCGAAATGATCGAGACAGCGTTCAGCCTCTTGGGTGAGCCAGCCTACACCGCAGACACATGGGCTGAATGGACCAACGCTGTGAAAGAAGCCACCGGTCGCAAGGGCAAGGGCCTGTTCATGCCGCTCCGTAAGGCGGTCACCGGTCGCGCTAGCGGTCCAGACATGAGCAACGTCATGCAGCTGATGCAGGTAAAACCGCGCTTCTGATTGGGTTTAGCGGCGGAGCGCTCCTGCCATAGAGAGCGTGACGCCCGCTAAGGCGATCAACAACCACAACGATCCGTTCAGTGATGTGACCTCGGCCACGAAACCGATCAACGGCGGCCCGATTAGGATGCCGCCGTAGGTCAGGGTGGCCACGCTCGCGATGGCACGGCCTGCGGGCACGTCGGGGTCATTAGCGGCACGCGAAAACGCCAATGGGATGATCATCGCATAGCCGATGCCAAAAGCGGCAAAGCCGAACAAAGCGACGGGTAGGGACGGTGCCACGAGGACCAGTAGCCCGCCGATCATCGCGCTGGCTGCCGAAACTCGGGTAGTGTGCACAGGTCCTAATTGAGCGACAAGGATCGGTCCCGCGAGGCGTGTTGCGACCATCAGGGTCGAAAATACCGTGTACCCCAGCGCGGCTTGAGCCTGATCGACGCCTTTCGCAGCGGTCAGGATGAGTGCCGACCAATCGACCATCGCGCCTTCGCCGATGGCCGACGACAGACCGACGATCCCCACCATCAACAGCGGGCCTTTGGGCAACGCAAAGAGCGGGCCGTGCTCTGCCGTTCCTGTGACGCTGCTCCACGGGATAAAAGCGAAAAGTGCGACAAAACCGGTGATCCCCAGACCGCCGAGCCAGAAGTGCAGCGCGACGCTGGCGCCCCAGTTGATCGCAATAAACCCAGAGCCCGCACCGATCCCCGCGCCGAGCGAAAACGCGGCGTGGAAGCTCGACATGACGGGACGTGCCATGTGCCGCTCAACCTCCGCCGCCCAAGCGTTCATGGCAACGTCTTGCCCCCCGTGAGCCATGCCGAACAGGGCAAGGATCGGGGCGAGAACCCAGACGTTAGGGGCGAGAGGCAGACAGAGGAACGCAACGATGTAGAGCGCACCATAGAGCATCGTTGCATTACGCGCGCCGCGCAGGTCCGCAGTCCGTCCAGCAAGCGGGAAGCCGACAATTGCACCCGCCGCCAAACACAACAGGAGCAAGCCCAAGTTGGCAGGGGAAAGCGTGAAACGGTCTGCAAAAGCAGGGATACGCGAGGCCCAAAGCCCGAACAGGGCCCCATTAAAGAAAAACACTGAAGCAACAGCGCGCCAAGGGCCTGAGAGTCGGATCACTTGCGTCTCCTAAAACGATTTCGGAAAATCTAGCCGCGCCGAATGTCCTGCACAATGAAAAACGGCTCACCGCGAGGGCGAGCCGTTCTTTGATCCAACTGACGCTGTCAATCAGTTGTTCATGTTGCCGTGGCCCATATTGCTGTGGTCCATTTGACCTTGGTTCATCTGGCCGCCCTGTGGCTGACGTTCGAGGTCGACAGGGATATCGACGGTGATTTCGCCCGCTTCACGGAACACGAGGGTGACGGTGACGGTATCGCCTTGTTCCATCGCACCCTTGAGGCCCATGAACATCACGTGGTCAGCACCACGTTGCAGAACGTGTTCGCCGCCAGCAGGGATCGGGAAGCCACCTTCGACCTGACGCATCTTAGCGATGCCGTCTTCCATGATGTGGGTGTGCAGTTCGACCTTTGCCGAAATGTCTGAACGGGCGTCGATGAGTTGGTCATCGGTGTCGCCTGTGTTGGTGATCACCATGAAGGCAGCGCCAGCCATAGCCGACATGCCAGACGACCGCGCATAGGCGTCGTTAACGGTGATGATGCTCTCAGCCGAAGCAGCGGTTGCGAAAAGGGTAGCGGCAACCGCTGCCAGTTTAACGGATTTCAAAAACATTGGTTTGTCCTGTGATGTGTAGATGTATGATGTTGGGGATCAAACGATCACAGGCGGTCCTCTGGCCGAGGGTGTTAAGCGCTGCGCTTCGGCTGCATGGATGTCATGGACCGGAAGAAGGGTTAGAGCACGGCCAATGACGATCCGCTGAGGCAGATCCGGTGTCGCCAGCGCGACAATCACATTCAGGGCACAGTCTGGACAGATATGACGCGGACCGACGGGTTTCCCATCCGCATCAACGGCGACTTCGACAGCGACCTCACCAATACACAACACAGTCGTGCCAACGGCGCCTGTCTGCCCACGCAATATCGCCATTTCCTGCGAGGTGACGGTCACCAGCAGGGCAAGCGCGATAGCAATGAGCGATCTGAGCCAAACCATGGGGCAACCATTATCACCGCCGATCAGGCGGGAAAAGGGTCAGCGCGTCGCAGGGATTGGAAACGAAAAAGCCCAGACAGTGATGTCTGGGCTTTGACGAATTCGGTAGTCAGTCAGATTAAGCAGATGCTTTAACGACTTCTTTTTTGATTTTGAGTGCTTCGCTCGACAGCTCGGCGTCTTTCGCCTTGAGGAGGAACGCATCAAAACCACCGCGGTGGTCAACAGTACGCAGCGCAGCGGACGAAATCCGCAGGCGGAACGAACGGCCCAGTACGTCAGAGATCAGAGTGACGTCCTGAAGGTTCGGCAAGAACCGGCGACGGGTGCGGTTTTTAGCGTGGCTGACGTTGTTGCCCGACATCGGGCCTTTGCCAGTGAGTTCGCATTTACGCGACATGGGTATATCCTTATTTATTGGTTCCAGCCACCAGGGCCAGTTTGTTAAACGGGCAATAGCCCAACTGGCCCCACACCTCGTGGAACCAGTTATGAGCGCTGACAATAGGTCGATTCCGCGAAACGGTCAAGCCTGCAATGATGCTGACCGCTGTTTTGCCCATGCGGCGGCCTCTGGAAACCTGTCTTTGCCGCGTTGTGACAGTCGGTCGAGGTAGAATGGCACGTCGCGGCGCAATTCGCGATGCATCTTGGTCAGCACCATCGGGTCAGGCGGATCAGAGAGAAGCGCCCGCACCGTGGCCCCGTACCGACCGCCCCGCGTGATGACTTGGGTCGCTGGGTGTCCGCCGAACGCCAGCCGTGCAATCCGAAGGGCAGGAAAGATCATCTGGAGCCGCTCTGCGTGCCACAGGTCCAGTCGGTTCATCGGGTCGACCGCGATGATCCCCTTTAGGGTCGGCACGGCTCTGGGCTCTAGCGCACCGAGCCTCTGGTCATAGTTACCAGCCTCAGCGCGATAGCGTTTGTCGAACGGCACATCGTCAGGATGGATGGACCATTGGGGCGAAACAGAGAGCACCCGCGTCGCGCCAATCGCGCGAGCAAAGCGGAGGGCACCATAGGCCCCCATCGAAAACCCGACCGCAGCCACATCGCGATACGGTTTCGCCACGGCCTCTAATACCCGCTCGGCGGCGGTGGTTTCCGCGTTGATGAACCAATCGTTGACCGACGTGCGGACGGAAATTTGGTCATAGCCGCGCCGATCATAGACGTTGATCATATTGGGCGGCTTAAAGCCTGTACGGCCAATTTCGCGGCTGTCAAAGGACACGAGCAGTTTGTCGTGGCCCCGCGCAAAATGGGTCAGGCGCAAACGGGCGCCATCGAAAATTCGGATGCCTTCGTCGGCCTCAGCCACCTGTGAACCCGTCCAAGACCCGCGCAGCGGCTTGGGTCGGGGTGGTTTCGCCGCGCTGCAACTGGTCCTCGGCCTGCGCCAGTCGTGCCGCCAAGGCTGGATCGCGTTGGAGCCGTTCGAGGAGTTGCAATCGCACTTCTTCGTGGAACCAATACCGCGCTTGTTCTGCGCGGCGTGCATCCCAATGCCCCTCATCACGGCGCCATTTGGCGAGCGTGGTCATTTCTTCCCATGCCTTGGCAATGCCATCGCCCGAATAGGCGGACACGGTCATAGCCTTGGGGAAATCGGCGGGATCTTGGGGGCGTTTGCGCAGGAGGCGCAGGGCACCCGCATAGTCCGCACAGGTGCGGGTTGCTTGTGGTTTGAGGTCGCCATCCGCCTTGTTCACAAGGATCAGATCGGCAATCTCCATGATGCCGCGTTTGACACCCTGCAGTTCGTCGCCACCCGCGGGGGCCAGAAGCAGGGTAAAGATATCGCACATCTCGGCGACCATCGTCTCGGACTGACCGACGCCGACGGTTTCAATCAGAACCACGTCAAATCCCGCCGCCTCGCAAAGCGCGATAGCCTCACGCGTGCGACGCGCCACGCCGCCCATTTGCGCCTGCGATGGCGAAGGGCGGATAAAGGCGTTGGGATCGCGGCTTAGCTGCTCCATCCGCGTTTTGTCGCCAAGGATCGAACCGCCAGACCGTGCCGAGGACGGATCAACGGCAAGCACGGCAACGCGCAAGCCAGAGCTGGTGAGCGCAAGGCCGAACGCTTCGATGAACGTGGATTTCCCGACGCCAGGGGTGCCAGACAGACCGATCCGCAGCGCCTGTCTATCCGTGCCGAGCGCATCGAGGAGGTCCAGCGCAAGCGCGCGGTGATCGGCGCGACCGCTCTCAACGAGGGTGATCGCGCGGGCAAGAGCACGGCGGTCGCCTTGTTTCAGGGCTGCGGCGGTTGCGGGAATATCGAATGGTTTTGCCATACAAACTGTTTAGCGGATGGCACGAGCCTGTCCAGTGCGGCGGTGGGACGCGGGGTGAATTGGCAAAAGTAGGTGGCGCGGTTATTCCGCTGCCACCGTGTCGAGCGATTGCCCCATGACCGTTTGTGCTGCGTCGATCAGAGCGCCAGCCACCACATCACATTCTTCGAGCGTCAGGCGGGCAGGGAGGCGCACGTCACAGGCATTCATTAGCATCGCGCGGGTTTGTGGCAGGTTGGGTGTTTCGCCCAAGAACTGCCAGTTCCAAAATGCACGCGCGTTGTCTTGGCTACGACCAAAGACTTGTACTTTGATCCCACGTTCCGCGGCGGCGGCAGCAAATGCTTTGACAGCGTTGTCGCCCATGCCAACGAGGTTGAACTGGATCGAGTCCGGTGCGCGGTCTTCGGCGGCGAGTTTGTCGGGCACTGAAATCCAAGGCGAGGCGTTCAGCTGCGCTGCCACATGGTCATGGTTGCGACGACCGTCAGTGATGCGGCGGTTGATCTCTGGGATCTGGGCACGAACGATGGCGGCAGAGAGGTTGTTGAGGCGCACGTTGTAGAGCGGCAGTTGGTTCTGCCAGCGTTCAAACGCCTCTTTGAGGCCCATGTTTTTGTTCCAGTTGTGCTCGTACGCACCAGACATGATGACCGCGCGGGCAATCAGGTCGGCGTCGTCGGTGACGAGAATGCCGCCTTCGCCAGAGTTGAGCATTTTGTAGCTCTGGAAGCTGAAACAGCCGATCTGACCGATGGTGCCGATGTTTTTGCCGTGCCATTTGGTGCCGAGGCTGTGGGCGGCGTCTTCGACAACGGGGATACCTGCGGCGTCACAGGCCTCCATAATTGCGTCCATGTCAGAGGTGTGGCCGCGCATATGGCTGATGATGACCGCATCCACATCGGGAAGCTTGGCGCGGAAATCGTTCATGTCGATGCGGTAGTTGTCGGCACATTCACACAGCACGGGAATACAGTCGGCATGTACGATCGAGGATGGCACAGCGGCGAATGTGAAAGCTGGAATCAGGACTTTTGCGTCGCGGGGCAGGCCGAGCGCCTTGAGCGAGAGGAACAGAGCCGCAGAGCAGGACGACACAGCCAGCGCGTATTTAGAGCCGAGGAATGCTGCGAATTCTTGCTCCAGAAGGTGAACGGGGGAACCCTCGTTTGTGTAGCGGAACAGATCGCCAGAGGTCAGGAGACGTTCGACTTCGGCCAATGCAGAGGCTGGGATTGCTTCGGCGTCATAAACATTCGGCGGCAATGTGGTCATTTTGGGATTCCCGAAAACTCATTTCGGAAATCCTTAACACATGGATTGTTACAATTCTACGAATGTCTGCCTTAAAGGCGATTAAATGCCGAGTTTGTCGCGCAGACGGAACCATGCCATGGCGAGGGTCAAAAGCGGACCTTGGGCCAGATGGCCTGCGGGGTAGGGGCCTTGGGGGATGGTGCTAAAGGTGTCAAAGCGTTCGGCCTGACCCGCGACCGCTTCGGCCATGAGTTTCCCTGCAAGCCCCGCCAAAGCGACGCCGTGACCAGAGTAGCCAGAGACCGACAGGACATTCGGCGCAACGCGGCGCACGACAGGCAAACGTCTGACCGAAATGCCGAGCGAGCCACCCCACGTATGCGTAAAGGGCACGTGGCGGATTTGCGGGAACATTTCGCCCATGCGTTTGTGCAGTTTGCTGCCGATATCGTCGGGGAACTGCCGCGTGTAGTTGGCACGGCCACCGAACAACAAACGGCGATCCTCGGTCAAGCGGAAATAGTTCACCACGTTCGATGAATCGCAGGCGGCGATGTCTTCGCCCAGAACCGTATCGGCCAAATCACCCAAGGGTTCGGTAACACCGATAAAGCTATTCACGGTCATCACGCGCGCGTCGTTTCCACGATCAAGGCCACGCATATAACCATTGCCCGCAAGGATCACATGATCCGCCGTGACGGTTCCATTTTCGCAATGAACGACTGGCTTTGCGCCATGCTGAATGCGCTTTGCCTCGGTCATTTCATAGATTTGGGCACCTGCGGCCTCTGCCTCGCGGGCGAGGGCGAGGACATAGCGGAGCGGGTGCACATGGCCCGCGCGACGGTTGATGGTGCCGCCCGCGTAGAGTTTGGAATTGACCAAACGGCGGAACGCCTTTTCGTTCAGGACCGTCGTTTCATGACCCGGATAGTGTTTGTCCATCAGGTCGTAGATGCGGCGCTCCATCTCGACATCTTTGGCGTCAAAGCTGCCGTGCGCGATCCCGTGGCGAAAATTCGCTTCTGGGGCGTAGGTGGTGCAGAAATCTTTGACCATGTCGGTGGCTTCGTGCGCCAGCTTCCACAGGTCTTGGGCCAGAGGCTGGCCGATCCGCGCACCCAGCCAGATTTGGCTTTTGTTGTAATCGCTGCCAACCTGCCCGCCATTTCGACCCGAAGCCCCCCAACCCGCGCGATGCGCATCAAGGACGATCACCGACAGCCCCCGTTTGCGCAATTCCCACGCCGCATGAAGGCCAGTGTAGCCCGCACCGACGATCACAACATCCGCCTTTTGATCCCCTGTCAGGGATGGGCGCCGCGGAGGAAGTGGTGTGGTCGCCGCATACCAAGAGGGCGGGAATTCACCGCGCGTGTCATTGCAGTAGAGCGGGTTCATTCGTCACTCTTGGGTTCGATGGCGACCGTGAATTGGGTTTTCTTTACGGGCTGCGCGACCTCGACCTTATCTTCGCGAAAGGCCGAAATGCCGTTGAGGGAGGGGCTGTTTTTCATGCTCAGCCGTCCTGCGGATTTCTGAGCCTTCCCCCCATGCGAAAACATCCCCGCCGACCGTGGTCCAGTTGGTTTTTCCATCTTTGTCGGGCGGCGGGTTGGTTTCATCAGACGTTCAACAGCAAATGTTCACGTTCCCACGGGCTGATCACCTGTAGGAATTCTTCGTATTCGGCGCGTTTCACGATGGAATACACGCGGGCGAATTCTGGGCCAAGGATGTCGTGCAGCGTGGTTGCCTCTTCGAAGAGGTCGAGAGCGTCACCCATCACGCGCGGCAGATCTTCGTCACCCTCATAGGCGTCGCCTTTGAACGACGGACCTGCGCGGTGTTCTTCCATCATGCCCAGATAGCCGCAGGCCAAGGACGCCGCGATGCCAAGGTATGGGTTACAGTCCATCCCAGCCAAGCGGTTCTCAATCCGACGCGAGGACGGACCAGAGAGCGGCACGCGGATACCCGTCGTGCGGTTATCGCGGCCCCACGCAAGGTTGATCGGGGCGGCGTGGTCGCGCACATAACGGCGGTAGCTGTTCACATAGGGCGCCATCACGGCAATCGCGGACGGCAGGTATTTCTGCATCCCACCGATGAAGTGATAGAACGCGTCCGTTTCGCCACCCTGCGGACCGGAAAAGATGTTCTGACCCGTTTCTATTTCTTTGACCGAATGGTGGATGTGCATCGCGCTGCCGGGTTCATCGGCAATGGGTTTCGCCATGAAGGTGGCAAAGCAGTTGTGGCGCAGCGCGGCTTCGCGGATCAGGCGTTTGAAGTAGAACACCTCGTCAGCCAGTTTCACAGGGTCGCCGTGCTGGAGGTTGATCTCAAGCTGACCTGCGCCGCCTTCTTGGGTGATGCCGTCGATTTCGAACCCTTGAGCTTCGGCAAAGTCGTAGATGTCGTCGATCACAGGGCCGAATTCGTCTACGGCGGTCATCGAATAGGCCTGACGCGCAGCAGCAGGACGACCAGAGCGGCCCATCATAGGCTCAATGCTTTTCGCAGGGTCGAGGTTGCGGGCCACGAGGTAGAATTCCATCTCGGGCGCAACAACCGGTTCCCACCCTTGCTTGCGATACAGCTCCACAACACGCTTCAGAACGTTGCGGGGCGCATATTCGATCGGGTTGCCCTTGCGGTCGTAGGCGTCGTGGATCACCTGCAGCGTCCAGTCGCCCGTCCACGGTGCAGCGGTCGCTGTGTCGTAGTCAGGCTTCAGGATCATATCGCGTTCGATAAACCCGTCCTCGCCCGCTGCATCCCCCCACTCACCTGTGATGGTTTGGTAAAAGATGCTGTCGGGCAGGTGAAAGTATTCTTGGCGCGCGAACTTGGACGCGGGAACGGCCTTGCCGCGGGCAATGCCGGGCATATCGGCGATAATACATTCAACTTCGTCTAAACGGCGGTCCTTCAGGTATTCCTGAGCCGCCTCGGGTAATTTTTCAGTCCAGTCGGTCATGACTGTGGCTCTTTCTGTTTAAAAAATGCGCCGATGCGACGGGCCAGAATGGCGCTATCGGTCGGCTTTTCCGTGTTTTCGATCGCAGTATCGATCAGCGGATCAGGCACCACGCCCCGCCCACGGCTTTCGGCCAATTTGCCGAGGAAACCGTTCGAGAACTCAGGGTGCGCCTGCACGGTGAACGCTTTGTGCCCATAGCCAAGCGCGGCATAGGGGCAGGTGTCGTTATAGGCGATGACTTTGGCATCTTTGGGCAATGCGACCACTTGGTCCTGATGCCATGCGTTAAGCGCCACAGCCTCGCCTGCGAAGTTGTAGACTTGACGGCCAACCATCCAGCCCTTTTCGGACTTTTCGACCTTACCGCCGAGGGCTTGGGCGATGATCTGGTGGCCAAAGCAAATCCCGACCAGAGGCACAGCCGCCGCATAGACCGCGCGAATGAAGTCTTCGAGCGGCGGAATGAACGGCAAGTCCTCATAGGCGCCGTGGCGCGATCCAGAGATCAGCCAGCCGTCCGCCGCATGCACGTCGTCGGGCAATTCGCCATCAACGGCAAACCACGTTTCAAAGGTAAACCCCTGACCAGCCAGCAGGTTTTTAAAGAACACGTCATATTCGCCGTGTTCCGGCCTTAGGTTTTCGGGCGAATGCCCAGCGATCAGAATGCCGATCTTCATAAGTCACCAAATAAGGAGCGTTAACTCAGGCTACCTGCGGTTTTCACAGGCGGCAATGGGTCAGACGGTATCCAGATAAAGGTCTAGGATTTCCTGTTCCGACAACTCGCCCAGATAATGGAGTTCTTGGCGCTTCGTCATCACAAGGTTGTCAATCAGTGTCCGTGGAAAGACACGTTCCGCAAGGACAGACGTCTCGAACCGATCAATGGCTTGAGCCCATGTATCGGGGATCTGCGCCATTTCCTGTTCGTAAGCGTTGCCGCTGATGGGAGGCGGCGGGGTGAGTTTGTCCTCAATCCCGACCAGAGCCGACCCCAGCACCGCAGCGAGGAACAGATAGGGGTTCACGTCGCCCCCTGCCACGCGGTGTTCGATCCGACGTGCAGCGGGGCTACCGCCTGGCACGCGGATTGACGCTGTGCGGTTATCGTAGGCCCAGCAAATGCCTGTTGGCGCATGGCTTTCGGGCACAAGGCGCGCATACGAGTTTTCATGCGGGGCAAATACCAACGCCAGATCAGGGATGCCGCGTAGACAGCCCGCGATCGCGTGCTTGAGCGTATCGGTGCCCTCAAAGCTGCCGTCGGCAAAGACGTTATTCCCGTCCTCATCCACGACCGAGAAATGGACGTGCAGACCGTTGCCTGCGTATTCTTCATAGGGTTTCGCCATAAAGGACGCTGCCATCCCGTGTTTGCGGGCAAGGCCGCGCACCAGCATCTTGAACAGATAGGCGTCATCAGCGGCTTTCAGGGCGTCGGCCACGTGGACGAGGTTCATTTCGAACTGGCCGACACCAACCTCAGAGGTTGCCGCCTCTGTTTCGATCTCCATCAGGTCGCAAGCGTCATAGAGGTCGTTAAAGAAGTTATCGAAGGCATCCAGTGCACGCAGCGACAGGATTTCGCCACCCGCGCGGCGTTTTCCTGACCGAGGGCTTTTCGGCTGCTGGATTTCTTTGCCACTGTCATCGATGAGGTAGAATTCCATCTCGAAAGCAACAACAGGTTTTAGGCCCAACTCGGCATAGCGTTTGACGACACGCGACAAGGCGTGGCGCGGATCACCGTCAAACGGCACGCCCTCTTCGGTGAACATCCACATTGGCAAAAGCGCCGATGGGGTCTGGAGCCACGGCATCGGAACATAGCCGCGCTCGGTTGGGAAAAGCATCCCGTCAGGGTCGCCAACTTCGAAAACCAAGGGGCTGTCTTCTACGTCTTCGCCCCAAATATCGAGGTTCAAAACGGACAGCGGGAACCGCATGCCTTCGGTTTCCATCTTACGCGCAAATTTTACAGGGATGCGTTTGCCCCGTGCCTGACCGTTAAGGTCGGCAGCGCCCGCGCGAATGCTGCGGATATGCGGATTCTCGTCCAGCCAACTACTCATGTCTCACCCGTTTAAGAGGGCCGTTGACAAGGCAATGGTACGGGGTGGCGCGCGGAATACGCAGCCACGTCACAGGTCCATGCCCTTGGCCCTTCATTGATCGGATCAAACCCCGTCGCTTGGGTTGTAGCTGCCGCTCGCGCGGACCCACCCGGTAAATTTGATCAAATTATGTATACTACCGGATCAGATTTAGACGCAAGCGTATTTTAGCACGATTTGTTTGCGGCAAATGGCGGTTAAGCTGTTTGTTGATCAGCCCGAAGGTGCCGATCACGGTCAGCGTCAGCAGGATAAAGAACCCAGCGAGGATCGGGTAAGGGATAAACGGGTTGAACGTTTTGTCCGCAAAATAGCTCGCGTAATAGAGCGCATCACCCATCTGGCTGCGCGCAGGAAAGCCCGACATGAAAACCAGCGTTGTGGCGTGGAACAAGAAGATCGCTTCGTTCGTGTAGGCTGGCCACGCGAGGCGGAGCATGGTCGGTAAGGTGATCCGACGGAACCGTTTCCAGCCCGACATGCCATAGGCGTCTGCCGCCTCAATGTCGCCTTTGGGGATCGACATCAACGCGCCGTAAAAAATCTCTGCCGAATAGGCCGCCGTGTTGAGGAACAAAACGATCAACGCGCCGAGCCATGCCGAGGTCAGCGGGGTAAAGATCGGATAGGCGCCCTTGAGGCTCTGGAAGGTGAAGTAGGCAAAGAAGAACTGGATGAACAGCGGCGACCCACGGAACACAAAGATGAACCACTCAGCGGGTTTGCGGAACATCGGGTTGTGGTGCGCTTTGCCGACAGCGGTCGCCACGGCCAAGAAGAACCCAGACACCAGCGCCAAAAGGCCAAAGTAGATGTTCCAGATCATCCCCGATCCGATCAGCACGACCTGCTGACAGATGGTAAAGTTATCACGCGGCAGCAGCCGTTCGCCAATGCCCAAGCTGCGCAATCCGTAGTCCGATAGGATATCCCAACAGGTCATGCTGCGGCCTTTCTCTGGGCTTCGCCAGCGGCGGTCGCTTGACCACGTGTGAGGCGCGACATGATTTTATCGAGCACGACTTCGGACACTTTGGTGAAGCCGAGGTAGAAGACCAAGAGAGCGAGGAAATACCACATCCGCCAATCGCCGTGGGGGTATTCGGTGAACTTTGCGGTCTTCGTCGCGCCGAGTTCGCGGGCCCAATAGACGATGTCTTCAACACCGAGGAGGAACAGAAGCGGCGTGGCTTTGATCAAAACCATCCAGAGGTTCGACAGACCGGGCAGGGCGTAGACCCACATCTGCGGGACAAGCACGCGCCAAAAGGTTTGGCGCTGTGTCATGCCGTATGCCTCTGCCGTTTCTAGCTGGGCATGGGGCACGGCCCGCATTGCGCCCGAAAGAACGTTCGCTGCAAAGGCCCCAAACACGATCGCAAAAGTGAGAACGGCGAGAGAGAACCCGTAGGTTTCATGCACCCACTGTGGGGCTGTGCCCAATGGCAGTTTTGCTTCAGGGCAGACAACGAAATCGTTGCCTTGACGGATCGGCATATCCCAGTCGGGACATTTCACCTCGTGCCGTATCCACTCAAAGAACTGATCGAGCGCGATGACGAAGAATAGGAAGAAGGCGATATCGGGCACGCCTCGAACGATCGCGGTATATCCCTTCCCGAACCAAGCAATTGGAAGGATGCGCGAGCGTGCGGCGCTTGCCCCTGCAAAGCCGAAAAACAGCGCAACAGGTGCTGTGATGGCCAGCAACAACAGGACCGTCCCAATAGACCAGTAGATCCCCAGATGTTTGCCTGTGGTCAAATAGCAGCTGAGCCATTCGATGCCTTCGAGCGAGGCTGGATCGGAACAGAAACTGAAAATAGCTGCCACCGTCTGTTGAGAGGATAGAGAAAACGGGGCGACTGGTGTCAGTCGCCCCGCGGTATTCAGGTCAGGCGATTAGAACTGCTCGCCGATTTCCCATTTAGCGATCAGCGCGTTGAGCGAGCCGTCTGTTTTCATCGACTGGATCGCAGCGGTGAATTTGTCGCGCAGTTCGGTGTCAGACTGACGAACGCCCATGCCAACGCCGCCACCGATGAGAACGTCGTCACCAGTGAATGCGAGGTCTGCTTCGGCTTCTACGACAGGAGCAAGGAACGCTTTGTCGGCGAGAACCGCATCAGCTTCGCCGTTGCGGACTGCTGCAATCGACTCTTCCGGAGTTGCGAACTCGAGAAGGGTTGCGCCCATTTCAGCAACGTAAGACGCCTGAATGGTTGCAGCCTGTGCTGCGATCACTGCGCCAGCGAGGTCAACATCGTTGCCTGCAACAGCGACGAATGCCGACGGATCAGGCTGGGTGTAGTTTTCGGTGAAGTCGATGACTTGCTTACGCTCGTCGGTGATCGACATGCCAGCGATGATGGTGTCGTAGTTGCCCGATACGAGGTTCGGAATGATCGAATCCCAATCGTTGGTCACCCACTCACAGGTCAATTCAGCGCGTGCGCACAGTTCGTCGCCCAGCTCGCGCTCAAAACCGTCAACTTCGCCAGCGTCGTTGATGAAGTTGTACGGAGGGTAGGCGCCCTCGGTGCCCATGCGAACGGTTGCGCCATGGCCTTCAGCCAGTGCTGCGCCAGCGGCCAGCGCGGCAATCGCGGTGCTGAGGATAAGGGTTTTCATTGGTCTCTCCCAAAGGTTGGTGGGCTGTTGCCCGTGGAATCGCCCCTTAACGGGACTTTGTGGTTGTCTGTGTGACGCATCGTGCCAAAATTGACCATCGGGTCAATCAGCACGGCCCTTTAATGGAGCGAATGCGACAAAAATTGTTGGAGGCGCTCGGATTTCGGCGCTCCAAAGAGCGCATCTGGTGCGCCTTCTTCTTCGATCAAGCCTTTGTGCAAGAACACGACATGATCAGAAATATCCCGTGCCATCCGCATGTCGTGGGTCACGATCATCATCGTGCGGCCTTCTTCGGCCAGTCCGCGGATCACTTTCACCACTTCCTGCTCTAGCTCTGGGTCCAGAGCCGAGGTCGGTTCGTCAAACAATAGCGCCTCAGGCTCCATGCAGAGCGCGCGCGCGATTGCGGCACGTTGCTGCTGCCCGCCTGACATCTGCGCAGGATAAACATCGCACTTGTCGCCAATGCCCACCTTATCAAGATACATCCGCGCCTTCTCTTCGACCTCGGCCTTATCACGGCCCAGCACGGTCACAGGCGCCTCCATCACGTTCTGCAGAACGGTCATATGCGCCCAGAGGTTAAACTGTTGGAACACCATCGACAGGTTCGTGCGAATACGAAGCAGCTGTTTGCGATCCGCAGGTCGACGCAGCAGGCCTTCGCCTTTCCACGCGACAGGCTCACCCTTGAACAGGATGTCGCCTTTTTGGCTGTCTTCCAAAAGGTTGGCGCAGCGCAATAGCGTCGACTTCCCTGACCCTGACGAGCCAATGAGCGAAATGACCTGTCCGGCCTCGGCGCGAATATCCACACCCTTTAGCACCTCCAAGGCGCCATAGGCCTTGTGTAGGTTGCGAATTTCGATGACGGGGCTGTTCAAAGTCACGGCGTCTGTATTCCCTGTTTGGCTGCGGAGTAGTGCGGAATTTTCTGTCCAGCGCAACGTCCATTATGGGTTGACGTTAGGGCCACTCGACCGATTTGCGCAATCCATTTGCCCGTTTTGTGCATTTTGCTCGCTTAAGGTGCGATTAGTTTTTCGTAATCGCGATACGGATGCGGTTGCTGTCCTGATCGGTAAAACCAAGCAGCGGCGCGACCATCCGCATCAACGCGTCCTCGTGCTGGTCCCGTGAACCGTCAGTCAAAACGACCTCCCACATGGCACGCACTACGGCTTCGCGGTCGTCCAACGGAATGGCTTCTTTGATCACGCGGGTGAAACGAACGGTGTCAGGCGCCTCGGCCTCAATCGTTTCGCATTCCTCGCGGAGCGCCTTTGCCTCCGCCTCAGTCAGCCCAAACCGCGCACCCAAAATCCGATCAATCCGCGCCTTTTCGTCGGGGGCGTAGTGGTTGTCGGATCGCGCGATCCGAACCAAAAGCGCACCGATCGCACGGCGGGCATCCACATCGGACAGGGGGGCTTGGGCGGGGGCGGTCAGACGCCGCAGGAAATCAGCTATCATAAGAGAGGTATAAGCCCCTGTAGACCCGTGGGAAAGTCCCGCTCACGCCAAAGTGCCAAAGAGCTTGGATAGACGCGCCGATTCTTCGGTGAACCCAAAGGGCGCATTCACCACAAACATCCCCGATCCGATCATACGGTGCCCGTCGCGCGCAGGCGGGAATTTCACCTCGTGTCGAATTCCATCGGGAATGGCTTGCTCTAACGTGCGTAGCATCGGTTTGTGTGGCCCATCCTTGAGGATCGGATACCAGAGCATCAAAACGCCCACGTTCCACTTTTTGTGCACCTGCACCAAAAGGTCCGCCATCGTTTTGTAGTCGTCCTTGATCTCGTAGGGCGGATCAACGAGCAGCACACCGCGCCGTGGCTCTGGCGGCAAAATGGACTTCGCATATTCCACGCCGTCCCGTTTGACCCGAACCGCACGCCCCGCCATCAACTCGTCAAGTGCTGCGAATTCCTTGGGGTGCAACTCGGCCAACTGAAGGTTGTCCATCGCCCGCAGAACACCAGCCGCAACCAGCGGCGATCCAGGATAGGCGTCGCGCCCATGTTCATCACGAACACCCTTCAACACCTTCGCAAAAGGATGATCTGGCGCGAACCAACCCCGCTCTTCCGCGACCGCTATCCCTGCCGCCGCTTCCCCTGTCTTCAACGCTTCAAACGACCCAAGGTCATAAAGCCCGCGCCCTGCATGGGTCTCAACGTAGGTCAGCGGCTTATCTTTCTTGGTCAGATAGGCCAGCACCCACGCCAATAGCGCGTGCTTTTGCACATCAGCTAAATTTCCAGCGTGATAGATATGTTGATAAGAAAGCATCGCCCTGCCTTTGTGCCCCAAATATCCCGGGGGAGTCTGCATCGCAGACGGGGGCAGCGCCCCCAATGAAACACGGCGCCCGAAGGCGCCGTAATCCGTTAAACCAACCGCGAGTTTTCGACCGCGGCCCGAACGAAGTCCGCAAACAGCGGGTGCGGTTCGAACGGTTTGGATTTGAGTTCTGGGTGGAACTGAACGCCGATGAACCACGGGTGGTCTTTCCACTCCACGATTTCAGGCAGACGACCATCAGGCGACATACCAGAGAAGCACAGACCAGCCTCCTCCAGTTTCTCGCGGTATTTTCCGTCGACTTCATAACGGTGACGGTGACGTTCTTCGATTTTGGTCTCACCGTAGATGTTCGCCACCTTGGACCCATCGAGGAGTGTCGCGTTATAGGCGCCCAGACGCATCGTGCCGCCCTTCGCGTCATCCGCCTTGCGGGTCACGGTGTGGTTGCCCTGAACCCACTCTTTGAGGTGGTAAACAACGGGTTCGAAACGCTTTTCGCCTGCTTCGTGGTCAAACTCTTCCGACCCTGCCTTGGCGATGCCAGCCGCGTTGCGTGCTGCTTCGATCACCGCCATCTGCATACCGAGGCAGATGCCCAGATACGGGATGTTACGTTCACGTGCGAATTGCGCTGCTTTGATTTTGCCTTCGGTGCCGCGTTCGCCAAAGCCACCCGGAACCAGAATCGCGTGGTAGCCCGACAGGTGCTCACCAACGTCTTCGCGGTCGAATTCTTCTGCATCGACCCAATTGACGTTGACCTTAACGCGGTTCGCCATGCCACCGTGAACCAGTGCTTCTTTGATCGACTTATAGGCGTCCTCAAGCTGCACGTATTTCCCAACAATCGCGACGTTCACTTCGCCGTCGGTGTTGTGAATACGGTCTTGAACGTCGAGCCAACGGTCGAGGTTCGGTTTCGGTGCGGGCGCAATGCCAAAGCAATCGAGAACCGCCTGATCCAGACCTTCGCCGTGGTAAGCCAGCGGTGCCTCATAAATCGATTTCAGGTCGTAGGCTGCAACAACGTGCTCTTTGCGGACGTTACAGAACAGAGCGATCTTTTCCCGCTCACGCTCTGGGATCGGCTGTTCGGAACGGCAGACCAGAACGTCGGGGGCCAGACCGATGGATTGCAGCTCTTTCACAGAGTGCTGGGTCGGTTTGGTTTTCAACTCGCCCGATGCAGCAAGGTAAGGCAACAGCGTCAGGTGCATCAGGATACACTCACCACGCGGTTTTTCGTGGATGAACTGACGGATCGCTTCAAAGAAGGGCAGGCCTTCGATGTCGCCCACGGTGCCGCCGATTTCGCAGAGCATGAAATCAACTTCGTCTTCGCCGATGCGGATAAAGTCTTTGATTTCGTTGGTGACGTGCGGAACCACCTGAATGGTTTTACCCAGATAATCGCCACGACGCTCTTTTTCGAGAACGTTGGAATAGATGCGGCCCGACGAAATAGAATCGGTCTTGCGAGCAGGAACGCCTGTGAAGCGCTCGTAGTGACCAAGGTCGAGGTCGGTTTCTGCACCGTCGTCGGTCACGAACACTTCGCCATGTTCAAACGGGGACATCGTGCCGGGGTCAACGTTCAGGTAGGGGTCAAGCTTGCGCAGGCGGACCGAATAGCCACGCGCCTGCAACAGCGACCCGAGAGCAGCAGAAGCAAGCCCCTTGCCGAGGGAGGACACAACACCACCAGTAATAAAAATGAAACGTGCCATGGTCAGGCATCCCCCGTGAGTCAATCCGAAATCATGTGGAAACGCTGTCCGAATCTATCGAACAAAACGCAGTATCACGGGAGTTAAGTATAACCGGAATCGCCCCGCGAACGCAACCGGGTACGCAACATGATGTTGGGGCAAATGCCCCAAAACCTATACGTAGTGGTAAGACTTAGTTTGCAGGTGCCGGCGGCAGGGTGCTGTCAACCGACGGCGGAAGCAGGTCGCTACCCAAACCAGGCAATGCAGGTGCATCAGCCGCAGGGGCTTCTTCGACCGCCGCAGGAACCGCAGTATCAAGTGCAGACGCGGTGCTTGCGTTCTGCTTTGCGATGATTGTCAGGGTGATCGAGGTTACGATAAACGCAGCCGCAAGACCCCAAGTCACTTTGCCCAGTGCAGTTGCCGCACCACGTGCAGACACGAGGCCATTGCCGCCGCCGCTGCCCATGCCGAGGCCGCCGCCATCAGACTTCTGCATTAGCACAACGCCAATGAGGCTGAGGGCGAGGATCAGGTGGATGACCAGTACGACGCTTTCCATAGGGCTCTTCTCTGCACTTTCGTGAACGGTGGGTATCTAGAAGGTCAGTGCGTTCCCCGCAACCCCTCAACGTGACCGAGTGTCGGTTTTCTGCAGTCTTGCACCTTTGACGGGTAAGTCAGCACATTAAATTGAGCGAAACATGCATTCGTATCGGTTCTATGACAGATTGCGGTTTCCTGCCTCGTTCTACCCCGTTATACGGGCGCGGGTTTTGAGCCGGAAATCGAGGAGACTCAGGTATGGCCAACGTAGTTGTCGTCGGCGCTCAGTGGGGCGACGAAGGAAAAGGTAAGATTGTAGACTGGTTGTCGGAACGCGCTGACGTGATCGCGCGTTTTCAGGGCGGTCACAATGCAGGCCATACGCTCGTTATCGACGGGAAAGTCTATAAACTGCACGTGCTACCGTCTGGCGTTGTGCGTGGCGGTAAGCTTTCGGTCATTGGCAACGGTGTTGTTCTCGATCCGTGGCACCTCGTCAAAGAGATCGCGACCGTCCGTGAGCAGGGCGTAGAAATCACGCCAGAAACGCTGATGATCGCGGAAAACACTCCGCTGATCCTGCCGATCCACGGCGAACTCGACCGCGCTCGTGAAGAAGCCGCAAGCCAAGGCACAAAGATCGGCACCACCGGTCGCGGCATTGGCCCGTGCTATGAGGATAAAGTAGGCCGCCGCGCAATTCGCGTTGCTGACCTCGCGGATGAGGCAACCCTCATCGCCCGCGTTGACCGTGCACTGCAGCACCATAACCCGCTCCGCAAAGGTCTGGGTATGGAAGAGGTCAACCGTGACGACTTGATCCAGCAACTAAAAGACATCGCGCCGTCGGTTCTGGAATTCGCGGCGCCTGTTTGGAAGGTTCTGAACGAAAAGCGCAAAGCGGGTAAGCGTATCCTGTTTGAGGGCGCACAAGGCGCGCTGCTCGACATTGATTTCGGCACATATCCGTTTGTGACCTCCTCGAACGTGATCGCAGGTCAGGCGGCGACGGGCGTTGGCATTGGTCCGGGTTCGATCGACTACGTGCTCGGCATCGTCAAAGCATACACCACTCGCGTTGGCGAAGGTCCATTCCCGACCGAACTGCACGACGCTGATGGCGATCGTCTGGGCGAACGTGGTCACGAGTTTGGCACCACCACTGGCCGCAAGCGCCGCTGTGGTTGGTTCGACGCTGCTCTGGTTCGCCAGACCTGCGCGACCTCGGGCATCACTGGTATTTCGCTGACCAAGCTGGACGTTCTGGACGGCTTTGAGACGCTGAAAATCTGTGTGGGCTACGACCTCGACGGTAAGCAAATGGATTACCTGCCGACCGCAGCTGACGAACAAGCGCGTTGCACACCGATCTACGAAGAAATGCCGGGCTGGTCGGAATCGACCGAAGGCGCACGGTCGTGGAACGATCTGCCCGCAAATGCGATCAAATACGTCAAACGCGTTGAAGAGCTGATTGAATGCCCTGTGGCGCTTCTGTCGACCTCGCCAGAGCGTGACGACACGATCCTTGTCACTGACCCGTTTGCGGACTGATGGACTATAAGAAACGGAAACGCCTGTCGCTCTTGATCCTCATTGTGGGGATGCCGCTCTATGTCATTTTCGCGGTGACGGTGATGTCGAACATCGACCGCCTGCCAAAATGGCTAGAGCTGCCCACCTACGTGATCTTGGGTCTTGCATGGGCGCTACCGTTTAAATGGGTCTTTCTCGGGATCGGCAAAGAAGATCCTGATCAGAAATAAGCACTCGCGATATCAAACGTAAAAAGGGGCCGGAAAACCGACCCCTTTTTTCATTCTGTTGTGCCCTTATCCGCGAGCGGCGCGGGGTTCGGGGCGGAACCGTGTGCCTTCGGCCACTTGGAACCGACCGTTGCGGACCTTGCTGATCCGACCCTCACGCAGGAGCGTGCCGAAGACGCGCAGACCGTCTTCACGGTTAAAGTCGTCGTCTTGCAGAACCTCACGGACCTTTTTCATCACATGCGGACGCGAGAATTCCTCGTGACCTTCGACGAAAGAGGTGTAAGCCGCTGCCGCTTCGAGAAGGTCGGGCAGGCTATGCGCACCCATTTCTTCGACATAGTCAGCAAAGCTCTCTGCATCGCGGGCATCAATCGTTGAAACCGATTCCGTGGCAACACGGCGCGGACGCACGGGTGCGACGGGACGAGCGGGGGCGGCCTCTTCGGGGGCCAGATCGACGCGCTGGGCGGCAACCAGTTTGAGCGGCGCAGGACGCGGACGCTCTGTACGTGGCTGATCGTCCCCACGTTCGGCGCGACGGGGCAGGACGCCACCAGCGGTCGGACGTGTTGGGCGAACTACCGCGCTCAGATCGCTGCGGAAATCGGTCTCTTCGTCTTCTTTCGATTTGACCGGCTCACCCATGCGGCGGGCCGCTTCGGTCGCAGCAACTGCGGCCTTCAGGTGGCTCAGCGTACGACGACGCAGATCGGTTTCCGGCGCGCGAAGCTGTTCGTCCGTGCGGTCCAAGATACGGGACATGTCACGGGCGTCAGCCTCGGGTTCGCGGTCCAGCAGGGCGCGGGCACGTTGGTCGGCACGCGCATCTGCAACTGGCTCTTCGTCCTCATCCTCGTAGTCGTATTCCATAACGAAGGCGTTCTGCGATTCGATTTCGTCGGCGTCAAAGTCGTCTTCGTCGTCATCCAGCGCGGACAATTCGCGCAGGAGGTCTGCTTCTTCTTCGTCAGAGAGCGAGCTGTCAGCGTCGAAATCAATGTCGTCCGCACCATCCAAAGAGGCGAGGTCGAATTGGTTTGCTTCGGCTTCGTTCGCTTCAACCTCGGCTGCGGCGAGCTTGGCCATAATGCTGGCCTCAACAATATCCGCATCGTCGTAGGTTTCGTCGTAGTCGTTTGCTGTGGTGTCATCGGCCCAGTCTTGGGCCTCTTCGACAGGCTTTTCGGTCGGTGTCGCAGCAAGCGCAGCAGCAACAACGTCCTCATTAGCTTTGTCAGCCACCGCTTCGATGGTGCCGTTATTCAGCGCACGGTCAAATTCCGAACGTTTCAAACGGATCACACGAGTGCGGCGGAGCGGGGCGGCCTCCTGCGGCGATGCCACATCGGCAACAGGAGCAGACTGTTGCGCAACGGGTTCAGCCGCAGGGGCGTCCTCACCAATCGTGTCCTCTGGTTCATCAAAGGTCACTTCGGTCTCTGCAATCGACACATCCATCGGCGCCACCTGAGCTGGCGCTTCTTCCGTGGCATCAATAACAGAGCCAAGGTCAAAGTCCTCTTCGGGTTCGGAGGCGTGAATGTCTTCGATGTAATCGGATTCGCCAGTCGACGATTTGCCAACGACAGCGCGGATACGCTGAAGTTTCGCGGCAACGCTTTCGGACATTGCGGGCGCTGGGGCGGGTTGCGGCGCAACCTCTTCCACGACCTCAGGTGTCTCGACGGGCGGCGGCATAACAGGTGCCACGCTCGGCGCAACGGCCTGCGGTTCCTCTTTTACGGGTTCGGCAGCGCGATTTTCCGAGGCCGCCAAGGCAGCCGCACGCAACACGATCCCAGATGATTCCATACGGGCTTCGACCCGACGCGCAATTTCGTTTTCGGCAATGCGCGCCAGCATTTCTGCATCCGGTGTTGGGGGTTCAGCCCCAAAATATCTATCGTCCGCCGCCAGATCGCGGAAATATTCCGCAATGGCCTTCATCGTGTCGAAGGAATCATCGAATCCCTCAAGTGTGCACGCGAAGGTTCCGTAGGAGACGGTTAAAATCTTGCTCGATCCAACCATAACTACATGCGCTCGCTTTCTTTCCCCTAGTCCAGTAATTCACTCTCTGACGTCCAATTGGTTCGTAAAACGGAACGAAATCAGGTTATGGACGGTATTATTTCGTGACTCTTTTGAGGCAAGTTGCGAATTTGTGGACAATCAATGGGTCGGTAATGGGAACTGTTGCTTATAACGAACCAGTCACGCTGATCGGCGGTGCGCAAACTGGCAACGATGAGATTAGCACCGCTATGCGGTTAGCGCCAAGGATTGTTGCAGCTGATGGTGGTGCGGCGCAGGTTATGGCTTCTGGATTCCGTCCTGAACGGGTCATTGGCGATCTCGACAGCCTCTCCGACGATTTGCGCCTAAGCTTGGCCGATGTGATCGAAGAGATCAGCGAACAAGAGACGACTGATTTCGAAAAATGCCTGATGCGAATTGATGCGCCGCGCATTCTGGCCTTGGGGTTCATGGGTGGGCGTATCGACCACCAGCTCGCCGTTCTCAATGTTCTGGCCCGCTATGCGGACCGACGCGTGGTTTTGTTGGGGGCGGGCGATTGCGCGGCTGTCGTTCCCAACGTTGGGTTGTCCCTCAGATTACCTGTTGGGGATCGAATTGCCCTTATGCCCTTGGGGGCATCGCAGGCGTGGACAACGGGGTTGCGGTGGAACCTAGACGGTCAGGCCCTCGCGCCCGATGGCATGATCAGTTCCTCGAACGAGGTCGCTGGCCCGATCACGGTCCGTGCCTCTGGTCCCGTTCTTCTCTCGACTTCCGCGGCCAATTTGCCCGCGCTCTGGTCCGCGCTGGGTTAAAGTTCGGCTGGAACTTTCAAGCGGACCTTGCCCTTTTCGGTCAGCCGTTCGCGGTGAATGATATAGAGCCCTGACGACACGATGATCGCGATGCCTGCCCACGTCAGCGTGTTCGGGAAGTCTTGGAATACCAAAAGGCCCAAGATCGCGGCGCTGATGATCTCTAGGTAATGCAGCGGCGCGAGGGTCGCAGAGGGTGCGAACCGCAGGGCGTAGGTCATCATGATATGCGCCAGCGCTGACGCGGCACCGACGCCAAAGAGCCAAAGCCAAGTGATCCCTTCGGGCATCACGGGGGCATGGGCCTCCCATTTGCCAATCCAAGCGGCCACAACAAAGAGGCTACAGAACAGTGCCGTCAGAACCGAGGTCACAAACTGCATCGGGATCGGGTGCAATTTACGGCTGAGCGATCGGGTCTCTAGCATATAGAGCGCGAAACACAGCGCCGTACCAAGGGGGTAGAGCGCAACAAGGCCAAAGGTCACGAGGCTCGGTTGAATGACCAAAAGCGATCCACCGAAACCGACAACCGAGGCGATGATACGGCGCATCCCGACCTCATCGCCAAAGAGGAACTTGCCAAGGATCAGCAGAATGAATGGCTCTACAAACGCGATAGCGAGCGCGTCAGCGATGGGCATTTCATTCGTGGCCGCAACAAAGCAATAGGTCGAAATGCCAAGGAACAGCGCGCGCCGCACCAGTGGCCAGCGCAGCGATGGATCACGCGGGATGGCGTGGCGCAAGAGAACCAGAACGGGCAACATGATCGCTGCCTGCACGATGAACCGCGCAGAGGCGATTTGCATCACGGGGGTCGTATCCGTCGCCAGCTTTGCGAAAACGTCCAAAATGGGCGCCGTCACACAAAAGCCGAGCATCAGCAGAATACCGGGCAGGATGCGGTCGTTCATGATCTCTCCGACAGAGTGAGGATATCCGCGCCAGCTTCAGCAGTTTGGCACGTTCACGGCAAGCCCGCCGAGAGAGGTTTCTTTGTATTTCGCGTTCATGTCGACGCCTGTCTGACGCATCGTCTCGATCGCGGCATCCAGCGGAACGAGGTGGGTGCCATCGCCACGCAGCGACAGGGACGCCGCCGACACAGCCTTGATCGCGCCAAGGCCGTTGCGTTCGATACATGGTACCTGAACCAAGCCGCGCACAGGATCGCAGGTCATACCGAGGTGGTGTTCGAGAGCAATCTCAGCCGCATTCTCGATCTGTTCAGGCGTGCCGCCCATCACCGCCGCGAGGCCCGCCGCAGCCATTGCCGACGCGCTGCCAACCTCGGCCTGACAGCCACATTCCGCGCCAGAGATGGACGCGTTGTATTTGATCAACCCACCAATCGCGGCGGCGGTGAGTAGGAACTCAGGCACTTTAGCAGCAGTCGCACCTGGAACATGGTCGAGCCAGTAACGGATCACCGCAGGGATCACGCCCGCCGCACCGTTGGTCGGTGCTGTGACGACCTGACCGCCAGCCGCGTTTTCTTCGTTCACGGCCATCGCGTAGGTCGCCATCCAGTCGTTGATCTGGTGCGGGGCAGAGAGGTTCATACCGCGTTCCGCCATGAGGCTGTCGTAAATCCCCTTCGCGCGGCGTTTCACAAACAACCCACCGGGGAGGATGCCATCACGGGTCAAACCGCGATCAATACATTGGTTCATCACGTCCCAAATGCGTTCCACACCACGGTTCAATTCGTTCAAACCACGGCGCGAAAGTTCGTTTTTGCGTTTCATATCCGCAATCGACAGCCCGCTTTCCGCAGCCATATCGAGCATCTCTTTGGCGGACTTGAACGGGAAAGGCACAGGCGCGCCGTCGTCAGTGTCTTTCCCCGCGGCGAGTTCTTCAGCCGTGAGGACAAAGCCGCCACCGACCGAATAATAGGTCACTTCGGTGATCACGTCGCCTTGGGCGTCGAGCCCGCGCAGGATCAGACCGTTGGCGTGGCCCTCAAGGTTAGGACCGTAGTCAAAGATCACATCGTCCTTGGGATTAAAGTTCAGGACGGGCAGCCCTTCGGGTGTCACGGTCCCTTCGGCTTTGATCCGTTCCAGCTCTGCATCCGCTTTTTCGGCGTCATAGGTGTCGGGTAGGAACCCAGCGAGACCGAGGATCACAGCGCGGTCAGTCGCGTGACCCACACCCGTAAACGCCAACGACCCATGCAACGACGCACGCAGTCCAGCCACGCTAAACGGCTGTTTGCGCAGGTGGTCGAGGAACATCGCACCCGCCACCATCGGGCCCATTGTGTGCGAAGACGACGGGCCAACGCCCACCTTGAACATGTCAAAGACAGAGAGAAACATTAGAGTGCGCTTCCTTCGGGGGGATTAGGATATCTCGGTTGAGAGAACGACGTCGGTCCCAGACCTTCGGCCTGCATCGCGGCCAAGGTCGAGGGACGGTCGTCCATCATTGTGCAGAAGTCGAACAAGGCGGGCCATTTCGATAAATCGAACCACGCCGTGTCATTGATAGGGTAGAGCGCCAGCCACCGCAGCAGCGGCGCCACGTAGGTTTGCAGGATCGACGGTGCCATCAGATCAGGACCATTGGCCAGAATATCGAGAAGCCCTTCGATGCGAACCTTTGTTGCCTCGCGAAACTCAATCGGGTGATCGGGGCTGAATTTTTCGGGGTAGAACAGCATCCGCAATGCGGGGTGCAAAGTGTTCGCCACCCAAAACAGCCATTTCAGGAAATCGCCACGGGCAGGGCTCTGCGGATCAGGGGCGAGTGCACCGTGCCGATCGGCCAGCCACAACAGGATCGCACCCGTTTCAAACATCACCCCATCAGGGGTTTCCAGAACGGGGATCAGACCATTGGGATTGAGGGCGAGGTAGGCTGGATCGCGCTGGGCGGACTGGCTCCGATCCACCAAAACGGTGTCATAGGGCACGCCCAATTCCTCTAGCGTCAACCGAACGCAGAGCGAGGCATTGTCAGGGGCAAAGTGCAGGCGATAGCGCGTCATCATTCTGCGAGTGTATCTGGCAAAACCACACCGCTCTGTCCGATAACGACATTGGGGCAGAGTTTTACGCCCAGCGGTTCGGGTTTTTCGACCGCGCCCCTCGCCAGTTGTGGGGGAAGGCCCTATAAGATCGGCAACATCCATGAGGAGCTGCCATATGCCCATCGATCTGTCCCCAATCGACAAAGCCAAATTCGTCGCCGCGAAACGCGCAGCGCAGTTTGTAGAAAGCGGCATGAAGGTCGGTTTGGGCACGGGATCAACGGCGGCGTGGCTGGTGAAATGCCTTGGCGAAATGGTCCGCGAGGAAGGCCTGCGGATCAAAGGCGTGCCCACCTCGACCCGCACCTCGATCCTCGCCCGCGAGGTTGGTATCGACGTTATCACACTGGATGAAGCGAAATGGCTCGACCTGACCATTGATGGCGCTGACGAATTCGACCCGCAGTTGAACCTGATCAAAGGCGGCGGTGGCGCACATCTTCAGGAAAAGATCGTCGCGACGGCATCGGACCAGATGATCGTGATCACCGACGCTTCTAAATCGGTCGAAACTCTTGGCGCGTTTCCTCTGCCGATTGAGGTGATCCCCTTCGGCTGGCAGACCACGAAATCCATCGTCGAAGAGGCGCTGATCGGCATGGACGTTCTCGGCCGCGACGTGACGCTGCGGATGAACGGTGATGCGCCTTTTGTGACCGACGAAGGGAACCATATCCTCGACCTGCACCTCAAACGGATCGGCAACCCGCGCCAGCTGAGCTTTGTTGTGAACCAAATTCCGGGCGTCGTGGAAAACGGTCTGTTCCTTGATGTCTGTGATGCGGTTGTCATCGGCTACGGCGATGGTCGCGTTGAAGTGCGCGATATTCACGAGGGCACGATCACCGAGGACAAGTTCGATTTCCTCGGCGACGATAACATCTTTGGCGATATTGCAGATTAAGCGACTGCTGTGTGCGTGGGGGCAGATTGACCGCCCCCGAATGGCCCACCACATCAGGGCTAAGAAGATTTAGACGGAGACATCCCATGTCCTTTGATTATGACCTCTTTGTCATCGGTGGTGGTTCGGGCGGTGTGCGTGCCGCACGCGTTGCCGCAGCCACTGGCGCAAAGGTCGCCTTGGCTGAAGAATACCGCATGGGCGGCACCTGTGTGATCCGTGGCTGTGTCCCAAAAAAATTGATGGTGTTTGCGAGCGAGTTCCCTAGCGCCATTGAGGACGCACAGGCCTATGGCTGGGACGTGTCGTCGGGCGATTTCGACTGGACCGATTTCCGCACCAAAATGCATGCCGAACTTGATCGCCTCGAAGGCATCTATCGCCGCCTTTTGGACGGGTCGTCGGTCACGGCATATGACACGCGCGCAACGATCAAAGACGAACACACTGTCACGCTGTCGACGGGCGAAGACATCACCGCGAAACACATCCTGATCGCGGTCGGTGGTCGTCCTGTGAAACCTGATCTGGCGAATGCTGATCTGGGCATCACATCAAACGAAATTTTCCTCCTCGAAGATCTCCCGAAATCGATCCTGATCATCGGCGGCGGTTATATCGCATGTGAATTCGCGGGCATCCTCAATGGCCTCGGTGTTGAGGTCACGCAATACTACCGCGGTGCCCAAATCCTGCGCGGCTTTGACGATGAAGCACGTGGCCTGATCGCGGACCAGATGCGTGATAAGGGCGTGAACCTGCATTGCGGCACCAACATCCTAGAGATGGAGCGTCGCGACGGGAAAATCTGGACCAAAGCGACCAATGGAACCGAAGCAACCTTTGAACAGGTCATGTTCGCCACAGGCCGCATCCCGAACGTCGAAGGCCTTGGCCTCGAAAACGTCGGTGTGAATGTCGGTCGCCGAGGTGAGATCATCGTTGATGAGTATAACCAGACCAACGTTCCGTCGATCTACGCCGTTGGCGATGTAACCGACCGCGTTCAACTGACCCCCGTCGCGATCCGCGAGGCGATGGCCTTTGTTGAGACGGTTTTCAAAGGCAACCCAACACCTGTCGATCACGAATTGATCCCCTCTGCGGTCTTTACCCAGCCCGAATACGGCGCTGTTGGCCTGACCGAAGAACAAGCCCGCGATCAGGAACCGATTGAGGTTTACACCTCGTCCTTCCGTCCGATGCAGACCCTCTTTGCTGGGCGCGAAGATCGCGTGTTGATGAAACTCATCGTTTCGCAGGCGACACGCAAGGTGCTCGGCGTGCATATCGTCGCGCCGCAAGCGGGTGAAATGATCCAGATGGTTGGCATCGCCGTTAAAATGGGTGCAACCAAAGAAGATTTCGACCGCGTTTGCGCTGTTCACCCGACCATGGCCGAAGAGCTGGTCACGATGAAAACGCCGACGCGAACGGCTTGAAATTCGGGGCTGAGTCCCCAAATCTGATTAAAGGCCCCGAACGTCGGGGCATTGCATAGGGATATAAAGAGGTTCATGGCTGGGAATAATGGTGGCCCATGGGGCGGCGGCGGAAATAAAGGCGGCTCTGGCGGAGACGACGATAATAACCGAAACAACGGTCCGCGGCGTCCGGCGGGCGGGGACCAGATTCCCGAACTCGACGAGCTGTTGAACAAGGGACGCGAACAGTTCCGTGTCCTGATGGGCGGCGGCAATGGTGGCGGCAATCGTTCTGGCGGCGGTGCGCCTTCTGGCCCTGCGTTCACCCGTGGCACAATCGGCCTTGCCGCTGCTGCGGCTGTAGTCGTTTGGGGCATGGCGTCGTTCTACACTGTGAAGCCCGAAGAACAGTCGGTCGAACTCTTCCTCGGCGAATTCCATCAGGTCGGAAACCCAGGTTTGAACTTTGCCCCTTGGCCACTGGTCACACGTGAAGTTCTGGCTGTTTCGACCGAACGCACCATTGAAATCGGCACCTCGAACGTCGGCAATGATGCAGGTCTGATGCTGACGGGCGACGAAAACATCGTCGATATCGACTTCCAAGTTGTTTGGAACATCCGCGATCCACAGCGTTTCCTGTTCAACCTTGCTGATCCCGCCGCGACCATCGCTGCTGTGTCTGAATCGGCGATGCGCGAAATTATCGCTCAGTCGGAACTGGCACCGATCCTCAACGTGAACCGTGCCTCGATTGCGCAGCAGTTGACCGACCTCGTGCAGTCCACACTCGACAGCTACGACAGTGGTGTGAACATCGTTCGTATCAACTTTGACAAGGCCGACCCGCCGCAGCCTGTTATCGCATCCTTCCGCAAGGTGCAGGACGCCGAACAGGAACGTGACCGTCTGCAATCGCTGGCTGATGCCTACGCGAACCGCGTTGTGGCAGAGGCCCGTGGTCAGGCAGCGCAGCTTCTCGAAGAAGCCGAAGCCTACCGCGCACAGGTCGTCAACGCCGCCGAAGGTGAGGCGAGCCGCTTTAGCTCGATCTTGACCGAATACCAGATGGCGCCTGATGTGACCCGTCAGCGTATGTATCTGGAAACCATGGAAAAGGTTCTGGGTAGCGTTGATCTGATGCTCTTGGACGATAACAACGGCGATGGCACTGGTGTTGTGCCTTATCTGCCGCTCAATGAAATCCGCCGAAGCACCACCGAAGGAGGGTCGAACTAATGCGTAAGACCGCGTTTCTCATCCCCGCTGTGGTCGTTGCTGGCGCTGTAGCTCTGTCGTCGCTGTTCATCGTTGATGAACGTGAAAAGGCGCTCGTGCTTCAGTTCGGTCAGATTGTCCGCGTCCAAGAACAACCGGGCCTCGGCTATAAAATTCCATTCATTCAAGAAGTGGTCACCTATGACGACCGCATCCTGAGCCGTGACATGGAAGAGTTGGAAGTCACCGCCTCAGACGGTCGTCGTATCGTCGTTGACGCCTTTGCGCGCTACCGTATCACCGATGTGGAAACATTCCGTCGTGCGGTGGGTGTGGGCGCTGAGCGGGCTGCGGCATCACGTCTGGACTCCATCCTGCGGGCTGAAACCCGTCAGGTTCTGGGTAGCGTGACCTCGAACGACATTCTGTCGACTGACCGTGCCGCGCTTATGCAGCGCATCCGCAACGGTGCAATCGACGAGGCGCAGGCGCTGGGTCTGCAAATCATCGACGTGCGTTTGAAACGCACCGACCTGCCGCCAGAAAACCTTGCTGCGACCTATGATCGTATGACGGCAGAGCGTGAACGCGAAGCGGCTGACGAAATCGCCCGTGGTAACGAAGCTGCACAGCGGATCCGTGCGCAAGCTGACCGCACCGTGACCGAACTTGTGTCTGACGCAGAACGTCAGGGCGAGATCATCCGCGGTGAAGCCGACGCAACGCGCAACCGCGTCTTTGCGGAAGCTTACGGCGCTGATCCAGAGTTCTTTGAATTCTATCGGTCGATGAACGCCTATGCGACCGCGCTCGAAAACGGCAACACATCGATGGTGCTGTCGCCGAACAGCGAGTTCTTCAAGTATATGAAGTCCTCGGAAGGCAACTGATGATCTGGATGATTGGCATCGCCCTCGGGCTGGTGTTCGTGATCGAGGGGCTGGCCTACGCGCTGGCCCCTTCTTTCGTTGAAAAAATGCTCGATGCATTGGCCGAACTGACGCACCCACAGCGGCGCATGGTCGGGTTGGTCGCGGTTTTTATCGGCGTTCTACTTGTGCATTTTTGCGCACGCGGCCTACACTGAAATTCACAGGTGGTTGAGGTGGCTGTAGCATGTCTTGAGTTACCTCGCGCCATGCATAGAGTTTGGATTGCCATCGGGGTGTGACGCCCCGCAACCGCAAAAAGGAGAGGCACCGTGACGTCTCAAGCACTCACTGTTTCCCGCCACACAGAACAGACCCGTCTGTCCTATGCTGTGGCAATCTTGCTGTCTTTTGTATTCCTCTTGGCTCAAACCGTTGCAGGTTTCGCACAGTCGCGACCCGACAGTTTCGCCGATTTGGCCGAGAAATTTAGCCCCGCCGTTGTGAACATCACGACGACGACTGTTGTGTCCACCAACGCGGGTCCACAGGGCATCGTGCCTGACGGATCCCCGTTCGAGGACTTCTTTAAGGACTTCCAGAACCAAGGCCCGCGTCGGTCGTCGGCTCTGGGGTCTGGCTTTGTGATCTCGTCTGACGGTTACATCGTGACCAACAACCACGTCATCGAAGGCGCGGATGAAATCCTGATCGAGTTCTTCCCCGGTGGGACCGAACCGCTTGCGGCGACCTTGGTCGGCACCGACCCGAACACCGACATCGCGCTTCTGAAAGTGGACGCGACCGACCTGCCGTTCGTGAACTTCGGTGACAGCGACACGGCTCGCGTTGGCGACTGGGTCATGGCGATGGGTAACCCGCTCGGGCAGGGGTTCTCTGTCTCGGCTGGTATCGTCTCTGCACGGAACCGCGAACTCTCGGGCACCTATGACGACTACATCCAAACCGACGCCGCGATTAACCGTGGTAACTCTGGCGGTCCGCTGTTTAACATGGACGGCGATGTCGTCGGTGTGAACACCGCGATCCTGTCGCCCAACGGTGGCTCGATCGGTATCGGGTTCTCGATGGCGTCGAACGTTGTGAAAAACGTCGTGGCCCAACTGAAAGAGTTCGGTGAAACCCGTCGTGGCTGGCTCGGCGTTCGTATCCAAGACGTCACCCCCGATATGGTCGAAGGTATCGCTGGCCTTGATCATGCGGCTGGCGCTTTGGTCAGTTCCGTCCCTCCGGGTCCTGCGATGGACGCAGGGATCGAGGCTGGCGACGTGATCCTGACCTTTGACGGCAAAGAAATCACCGACACCCGCGAACTCGTTCGTATCGTTGCGGATGCCCCCGTGGGTCAAGAGGTCCTCGTGAACGTCCTTCGCAACGGTGAAACGGTTGAACTGACGGTCACTCTGGGTCGTCGCGAAACGGCTGAAGCCAACATGCCTGGCTCTGAGGCCCCGATGGAAGACGCGGCGCCGACGCAGACTGAAATGCTCGGCCTGACGCTGTCCGAGGTCAACAAAGAGACGATCAGCCAGTTTGGCCTCGCTCCGAATGCTTTGGGTCTGGTGATCACGGCCGTCGATCCGACCTCTGATGCGGCGTCGAACGGTCTACAGGCTGGCGATCTGATCTCTGAAGCTGGTCAGCAGCCCGTTACATCGGTCGCTGATTTTGAGGACCGCGTGAGAGAAGCGCGGGACGCAGGTCGCAAATCCTTGCTGATCCTCGTGAACCGTGACGGCATGACCCGCTTTATGGCGCTTCGTATCGTGGAATGATCGGGTGAGTAACCTGACACAAAAAGGCGCCTTCGGGCGCCTTTTTACATGCCTAGATCGGTTGGCGTGAGCGCGACCAGCCCTAGAACCTTGGCCGCATCAACAGACAACAACGGACTGTCCATGCCTGTCTGTTGCCGCTGATAGAGCCGCACCGCTGCAGTCGTTGTCTCATCCATCACACCCGTGATAGGGGCCTGATAAAACCCGCGCGCTGCCAGCGCCCGCTGAACCGATGCGATGAAACCGCTGTTCATCTCAGAGGGGCAGACGACCTCGAACAGCACTTCACGCCGTTCGCGGATGATCTGTTGATTGGTGACAGTCTGGTAAACGGCAGGCTCCAAAACGCTGCCATCAGGCGCGAGGACTTCTTCTTTGACCAGTTCTTGATCCGTGACCGTATGGGTCTGCGCGGGCGTCACATCGCGGCCAAAACACTTGCCGTAATAATCGGTTTCGATCCCCGCTTCGGTAAAGGCAGGCGGGTTGGAATACGGCGGCACCCCACCATCCGAACAAGCGGACAGCGCCAGCCCAAATAGGGCTGCGGAGTGGGTGATACGTTTCATCTGGGGCTGCTCTGCCTCCCTTTTATAAAAACTCTATGGCATTTTTCGACCAATGGCGCAAATTTTATGATCCGTGTCGGTTAAACTGCGACAGAAGGCTGGAACAGCCACCTACAACGCATTAAATCTACAGCGACTTTACAGGAACGAGAGCAGATCATGGCCAAAATCACCTATATCGAACACAACGGCACCGAACACAGCGTTGAGGTGAAAAACGGTATGACCGTAATGGAAGGTGCCCGTGATAATGGCATTCCGGGTATTGAGGCCGACTGCGGTGGCGCTTGCGCCTGTTCGACCTGCCACGTTTATGTACCTGCTGAGTGGAAAGACAAAGTTCCGGGCATGGAAGCGATGGAAGAAGACATGCTCGACTTCGCTTATGAAGTTGACCCCGACCGTTCGCGTCTGTCCTGCCAGCTGAAAGTGACCGATGCGTTGGACGGTTTGGTTGTGAACCTGCCCGAGCGTCAAATCTAATGCGCCTATGGCCGCTCTTGGCTCTTTGGCCATATGCGGCGGGAGCTGAACCTCTGACGGCCCGTTACGTGGACCCTACCGATGCCTATGGGCACGGGGCGGTCGCTAATGGCGAATACGCGGGGCTTGAGGTCACGTGGCAGGGGCAGAGCCATACATTTCAATACAAAGATGCGGTGTTCGAAGATACGAACCCGCGTCTTTTTGACTTGAACGGGGATGGCACGGCTGAGGTCGTCACGGTCCTCAGCGGATTTAACGATGGGGCACGGATCGCGATCTTTGGCGTATCGTCCAACGTAATCGCACCCATCGCCCTTGGTGCACCGTTTGGGCAACCCAATCGGTGGTACGCAATTGCAGGTATCGCGGATTTCGACGGGGATGGCGCGGCAGAGATTGCCTATGTCGACCGCCCGCACCTCGCCAAAACGCTGCGGTTCCTAGAGGTGACGCAAGCTGACGGTGCTTGGACCCTGACGCCCGATGGCGCGGTTGAGGGGCTGACCAATCACCATCTGGGTTCTGCGGTGATCGAAGGCGGATTGCGCGATTGCGGTCAGCCAGAGGTCATCACCGCCAGCGCCGATTGGACCCGAATTATAGTCACGTCTTATGACGGAACGGGCTACACCACCCGTGATGTTGGTCCCTACACTGGCCCCGATAGCCTCACCGCTGCTTTAGCCTGCGATTGAGGCCAACACGCCAAGCGCTGTGATCTCTGCGATCTGCTGCGCCGCGCCGAGGATATCGCCCGTTTGCCCGCCGATCTTTGCCTGCGCGATCAGCGCGACCTTAACCGTGGCGAGGGTGACAAAAATAAAGAGCGGGAACACCGTCCACCCGCCCAAAGCTGCCGCAACTGCCAGTCCGATCAGCAGAGCGACGCCAACAGGGGCCTTATCAGGACGCCCGACAGAACGGGACAATCCGCCCGCCCGTGCGGGCTCCATCAGGTGCATGAGGGCGACCATCGGAACGCGACTGAGGGTGGCAACGATGGGCAAGGCGCACCACATCCAACCCGCGCTGATCAGGGCCTCAATCGCAATCCAGCGCGCTAAGAGCGACAGACAGAGCGCGATCACCCCATAGGACCCGATGCGGCTGTCTTTCATGATCTCAAGCCGACGATCTGGATCCCAGCCGCCCCATAGCCCATCGGCGCTATCGGCCAGACCATCTTCGTGCATCGCTCCAGTGATGATCACCATGACGGCCAGCACGGCGGCAGCAACCAGACCGTCGGACACACCGAACCACTGCCAAACGCTGCCGACACACGCGGCAATCACCCCGACCGCTAGACCCGCCAGCGGGTAGGCCCAGACGGCCTTGGCCGCGCGCGCGCCTGCGGCTTCGTGGTCGATCTTTACGGGAAGGCGGGTCAAAAGACCCAGCGCAGCCAGCACATCGGCGGGTTGAAATTTGCGAATGTCGGAGTTGGACATAGGTGCGACCCTTTCTGACCTTTCATTCTGTGCCACGAGGGTTATTCAAGGCGCACAAAAAGTGCAACGAGGACCGTCATGACCCGCCCATTTTCTAGTCTCGCCGAATTTCGCGCTCTTCTGTCTGCTGCTCCTTCGCTCGATATCGAAGCGAAGGCTGGTGCAGAGGACCGCAACGGTCAGTTGACGAAACCTCCGGGGGCTCTGGGTCGGCTCGAAGAGTTGTCGATCTGGTATGCGTCATGGCGCGCCAATCCGCGTCCATCGATTGAGAACCCCCAAGTGATCATCTTTGCGGGCAACCACGGCGTTTGTGCGCGTGGCGTCTCGGCTTTCCCGCCTGAAGTCACCGTTCAGATGGTTGCGAACTTTGAACACGGTGGCGCGGCAATTAACCAATTGTCCAAGGCGTTCGGCGCTGACATGTCGGTCGTGTCCCTGTCGCTCGACACGCCTACCGCTGATTTCACCACGGCACCCGCAATGTCCGAGGATGAAGTGGTCGACGCGCTCGTCGCCGGCTGGACCGCCGTTAAAGACACAAGCGACCTGCTGGTCGTTGGCGAAATGGGCATCGGGAACACCACCGCTGCGGCGGCCGTTGCGGCGGCCCTGTTTGGTGGCGACGCTGCCGATTGGACGGGGCGCGGAACGGGCGTCGATGATGACGGTCTGAACCGCAAAACCGCTGCCGTTGCCGATGGCCTTGCGCTTCATGCCGATGTGATCGCTGATCCGCTTGAGGCGCTGCGGTGCCTCGGTGGTCGTGAACTGGCGGCGATGGCGGGTGCGATTGCACGGGCGCGGAACCTGCGCATCCCAGTGATCCTCGACGGGTTCATCTGCACCGCCTCTGCTGCTGCGCTGGAATGCGCAGTCGCGGGGTCGCTCGATCACACTGTTGCGGGCCACGTCAGCGCCGAAGGTGCACACGCGAAACTGCTGGCGCATTTGAACAAAGCACCGCTTCTGAACCTCGGCCTGCGTCTGGGCGAAGGTTCTGGCGCGGCGCTGGCAATCGGCGTCCTCAAGGGCGCGATTGCGTGTCATTCTGGCATGCTCACCTTTGCAGAAGCAGGGGTATCGGACGCCTAAGCGTCCCCTTGATCCTTCGGTAACAGGGCGCTGTCGCTACGGCGGCGCCCGATCCCACCCTTGGTTTCCGCCTCGGCTTCGGCCTCTTCGTTGGACGCAAGCGACAGTTCCAGATCGGAATTCAATTCTTTTGCCCGCTTAAGATAGGCCGTGTTTTTGGACGTCGGCACATCGGGTTTCCAGAGCGTCGCCAATTCCTTCATCATGCCGCGATCATGGTGGTAGAACATGGTTTCTGCCTCGGCCGCCTCGTATTCCGACAGCCCGAGGTTTTCGAGCGCATAGCGCCCCGCACGCAGCGAACTGTCGAACAGCTCGCGCACGATGTCATTCGCACCTGCCGCGTAGAGTTCATAGACATGCTGCCGATCCCGCGCGCGGGCGACGATGTGGATGTCGTCGCGCATCTGACGGGCATAGCGCACCAGCGCCGTTGCCTTGTCCCGTCCATCGACGGCCACGACCAGAACCTTTGCCTCTGCAATTCCCGCCGCTTTCAGTAGGTCAGGCCGTGTCGGATCGCCAAAGAAGCCCTTGAACCCGAACTTGCGCATAGTCTGAACGGTTTCCAGATCGGCGTCCAAAACCACGGTCGAAAATCCAGCCGACTGCACCAGTCGGTTCACGATCTGCCCAAACCGCCCGATCCCCGCGATAATCACCGTGCCCGTTTCATCGATATCGTCGGCATCTTGGTGTTCATCCTCGCTCGCCATTTTGCGGGTGCGATATTCGTAGAGGATGAACAACAGCGGCGTGATCAGCATCGACAGTGCGATCATCAAAAGCAGCTTTTGCGCGAGGGCGGGGGACAGCGCGCCGATCCCCAAGGCAAAGCTGATCAGGACAAAGCCAAACTCACCCGCCTGACCGAGGCTGAGGGTAAATAGCCAACGGTCGTGAGGTTTCAACCGCCAAATTCGCGCAAGGCCATATAGGATGCCGCCTTTGACCGCGATCAGTAGGAACGTCAGTAGCACGATCCGCACGGGGTCGCTAAAGAACGCTTGGAAATCGAAACCTGCGCCAACGGTGATGAAAAACAGACCGAGCAGCAGCCCCTTGAACGGCTCAAGGTCGGTCTCTAGCTCGTGTTTGAATTCAGAGTTCGCCAGCACCACGCCCGCAAGGAACGTCCCTAGCGCGGGCGATAGGCCGACCATCTGCATCAACACCGCAATCGCCACGACCATCAGAAGGGCGAGCGCCGTATACATCTCGCGGATGCGGGCCTGATGGATGTAGCGGAACACGGGCCGTGTAAGGAACACACCCGCGAGGATAATCACCGCGATTGCACCTACAGTGACCAATGTGACGCCCCATCCCGGCAATCCTTCAACGAGCGAGAAGGTGCCGTGGTGCGTGTCGTCGGCGGCGCGTTGGATCGATCCATCGGGCGAAATCATTATTGGCGCGGCAACAGCCAACAGCGGCATGAGCGCCAGCATGGGGATCACGGCGATATCCTGCGTCAGCAGAACAGAGAACACGTTGCGCCCGCCCGCTGTCTGCACTAGCCCCTTTTCCGATAGGGTTTGTAGAACGATCGCGGTTGAGGACAACGCGAGGATCATCCCGATGGCGATGGAATCCAGTGCGGTTTCGTTCATCAGATAGGCCAGCCCAGACAGGGCCGCGACGGTCAGGATGACCTGCAGCCCGCCCAGTCCCAAGAGCTTGGCCCGCATCCGCCAGAGGACGCGCGGCTCGAGCTCTAGCCCGATCAGGAACAGCATCACAACGACGCCAAATTCGGCAAAGTGCTGGATGTCTTTGGATTCCGACCCGACCAATCCGAACACGGGCCCGATGACGATCCCTGCCAGCAAATACCCCAGCACGGACCCAAGTCCCAAACGTGCTGCCAAAGGCACCGCAATCACTGCTGCGCCTAGGTAAATGGTTGCCTGAAAGAGAAAACTTTCCATCGGTGTCCGTCTTATTAACTAAAATTCGATGGCGCTGGTAATGTCGCCTTGTACACTTGGGGCTGACTGAAGAAATTGCTAGGGATCAGCCCCTCGGCATTTCCAACGACACCACGCGACCCCGTTTTTCGTAGTTCAAAACGGATTCGCCAATCGCGGTGACCCGACCTCCGTCGAGAGTATCACCCACCCGAACCGATACAATCCGCCCGTTGCCCATCCGCACCAATGCGATCCGACTAGAACTGCTGCCTGCGATACCGATCAGGGCAATGTCGCGCATGGTTAAAACGTTGTTTTCGGTCGCGGCGCGGGCCACGCCACCTGGGACAGGGCCCGTAGGCCGCATGGTTGCCGATACATCCGTTGGTGCGCTTGCCTCAGGCTCTGATTGGAGCGAGGCAGCGGTCGCCGTGACGATCCGATCAAAGTTGCGCGGACGCTGGATCGGTAGCGGCGATGACGCGACCGCGTATTGAGATGCCCCAGCGGTCAAATCTGGCGGAGCGGCAGCAGCGATCGCTGCGGCGATGGCGTCAACGTCCGCTTCGGGGATTGGTAGCGGTGCGGGCTCTGGCGCGACGATGACCAAATTGTCAGGACGTTCACGCGGCCGCAGCGCGGCCAACTCTGACGCAATATATCCGCCCAGTGTATCCCGTTCGATGTTCTCAGCGAGGTTATCAGGACGGCTGCGTGGGCGGAGGCTGGCCAGTGACACACCACCAGCGGTCACAAGGTCAGGATTGGTGGTAGGCGCGGCCTCTGGATTTGGCGCAATCCCCTCGGGACGCGCAATCGGGCGGGTCGTCGTGGCGGTTGCTGCAAAGACGGTGACCCCCGTTGGCAAAACGGTGCCTGCCTCGGTCGCGCGGATATTGCCGTTCGCGTCACGGTCAAATTCGGTTCCCGCAGCGGGTGGTGCGAGAGGGGAAACAACGGACAGATCGGGTTGCATTGCCGTAATAGAAGGCAATGCAACCGCATCTGTCCCGAACGTTACAGGGTCGATGGCCGCGATGGTGACGCCGTCTGTCGTCTCGATCTTGGGCGTGTAGGGGAAGGTCGGCGCACGCTGCCAAACACCCGTCGCGGCGTAGAGGCGCTGTGCCTCTGCGGGGCTAAGCACTTGACCAAGAGGCAAGTCAGTCGGGGGCAATAGCGCCCCGTCTTGGGTCAGGTTTTCAATCGCGATATCCACGTCCGACATCGCATCGCCGAGGTCGGCTGCGGCCTCGTCTTCGGGGGCAGGGTTGTCGGCGTCGAGCGTGGCAACCGTCACGTCATTGCCGCCGAACAATCCCGCGATCCCGTTTTCTAAAGTCGACGACCAGATCGCGACCGCTAGAAGGAAGGCCAGCAAAAGCGCCATTAAAACCGTAAAGACGTATTTGGGCCGTTTGATCGCTTTGGCTTGGGCTTTGCGGCGGGCACCGAAAATGGTCAGCCGCACTTTTTCGTCGGCGGGTTCGGCATCGCCGTCGAGTTCGGCCACCACCTCTTGCGCTTTGGCCTCCAACTTGGCCAAGGCAGCAGCATCGCGTTCCGCATCCTTTTCCGCGCGGCGCGATTTGCGGCGGTCATTCAGCGCCGTGAGGCCATTGCCGAGTGCCGTCTTTGCAGAGGTCGCTGCCGCTATGACGGGCGCAAGCGGCGAGGTCTTGTCTTCTTGCTTGGCTTCCGTTGGGACGGTGCGTGGCGTTGCTGCGAAAATAGGAGCGGCGTCCAGATCGCTGGGCGCGGGTGGAATGCCGACCGTGGGGGTGATTGTCGGCGTGATCCGTGGCTGGATCGTGGACGTCGGTTTGTCCCCCGTGGTCAACGTCGGTGTCGTGGCATCAGACGTCCGCGCGCGGCTCGAGAACACAACGGGTTCCGTAGTCTCTTCGGGCTCGTCCGTCGGTTCTGGCGCAGCTTCTGGTTCTACCTCAACGGGGGCAGGGGCCTCTTCGATGGCGGACAGGTCGATATCGAGGTCGATGTCAAACTCTAGCTCTACTTGTTCGTCCTCAGTCTGCGCCTCTTCTGTAGGTTCGACAGGTTTGACAGGTTCGACCGTTGCCTCTTCAACAACCTCTGGCTCTGCCACCGGCGGCTCTTCGACCACCTCCGGTTCAAGTTCAGGGTCTGGTTCGGCAACGCGACCCACGACCACCACGGCATCCACATCACGTTCGATGGTCTGACCGTCGGTCAGCAGAGTTGCTGCCGCGCTCGTTCGGCCAAAGAACGCCTCGCCGACAAAGGTGAAGGCATCAGGCACAGCCGCGAAACTGACAGGGTTAAACCCGTATCCCGCAGCAAAGCCTTCGGCCTCGTCCAGCGTTTCGCGTGCAATTGCGGCTACATAGGTCCGACCTCCGCCACGCGAATAGTCGAACACCAGATCATCAAGTGCATATGGCGTCGCCCCGTCGAGAGACGCGCGAATATCGTCTTCATCGGCACGGGGATTATCCAGCGCAAGATACCGAATCTGATCGTTTGGAATAAGAAGCTTGGTCCGCAGCGGCGATGGGTCGAGTTGTGCCGCCCGATCCTTCATCCGTGCAAGGGCAGCGCCTAGATCGGCGTCATCCAGCGCGACCTCGTCCACCAAAAGCCAGCCGTCGGAACTCCGTTGCAATAAACGGATCCCTTCGAACGACAGTGAAAGTGCAAAATTTGGTGTCATAAAATTGGGACTAACATGATTTCTTTGGAGCGGAAATGTAACGGCGCTCAATGATTTAAGCTACAGCAACTTCCCGCCCACTCGGAAAATTTACTCGTGTTCTACCGCTGGCTGTGATCGCCTGAAGGTTGATTAAGAATCGTTCCCAGTGAAAGGATCAAACGATGATGACCTTTATGCGTGTAGCGCTGATCTCTGGCCTCATGGCCGCGCCCCTTGGTGTGATGGCGCAGGACCGCGTTGTGCCGTCAATTTCCGTTTCGGGTGAGGGGATTGTCACCGCGCCCGCTGATATGGCCGTGGTCACAGTCGGCGTTATGCACGAGGGCAAAACGACGGGCGAGGTGTTGGATGCGATCAGCATGGCAACTACAGGTATCCTCGCCGTGCTAGAGGCCGCTGCGATTCCGCAGGGTGACATTCAAACAGGCCGCGTGTCACTGATCCCGCGCTACGGGCGGACCGTTCTGGGGGCACCTGATTACACCCAGATCGAAGGATACACCGCGTCTACCACGCTTTCCGTGACCACCCATGACCTGACAACGCTGGGCGGATTGCTGTCCGACGTGGTCGCGGGTGGGGCAAATACGGTGAACGGTGTGTCCTTTGGGATCGACGATGACTCCGCCCTTATGGACGAGGCCCGCGCGAAAGCGGTCGAGGACGCGCGTCACCGAGCAGAGGTTTATGCGATGGCGGCTGGCGTTGATTTGGGCGGAGTTCTCACGCTGAGCGAAAACAGCTACGGCGGCTATGCCCCTGTCGTGATGGAGGCGATGTCCGCCCGTTCCTTTGACAGCGGTGCGCCGAAAATGGATGTGCCCTTGGTCGCAGGGGACATCACGGTATCGGCGCAGGTCAGTATCGTCTACGGAATCGCAACTGAGTAACGAAAAGGCCGCCCAGTGGGCGGCCTTTGGTTTTGGAATTAGGCGGTTGCCTTTGCCAGCGCCTGATCGAGATCGGCGATGATATCCTTCGGGTCTTCGATCCCGATTGAAATCCGTACGACTTCGGGTGCTGCACCTGCTGCGCGCTGCTGATCCTCGGACAGCTGGCGGTGCGTGGTGGAGGCAGGGTGAATGATCAACGACCGTGCATCACCGAGGTTCGCTACGTGGCTGAACAGTTGCAGGCTATCCACCAGTTTCACGCAAGCGTCATAGCCGCCCTTAACCGCAACGGTGAACAACGCGCCTGCGCCTTTTGGCACCAGACGCTCGGCGCGGTGCTTGTAGGGGCTGGAGTCCAGACCCGCATAGGTCACGTAATCCACGCGCGGATCCGCTTCGAGCCAGTCAGCGACCTGCTTTGCGTTTGCCACGTGTTTGTCCATGCGCAGCGAAAGCGTTTCCAGACCCATCAGCGTGTAATGTGCCGCCTGCGGGTTCAGCGTCATCCCGAGGTCGCGCAGACCGATGGCGATGCCGTGGAAGGTAAAGGCCATCGGACCCAACGCTTCGTGGAATTTCAGGCCGTGGTAGGCAGGTTCGGGCGCCGAGAGCGACGGGAACTTGTCCGATGCGGACCAATCGAACTTGCCCGAATCTACGACCACACCACCTGTCACGGTGCCGTTGCCAGTCATGTATTTGGTCATCGAATGCACAACGAGCGTCGCGCCATGTTCGATCGGACGGCAGAGATACGGGGTCGCCGTGGTATTATCTACGATCATCGGAATGCCCGCCGCATCAGCAATCGCAGCAATCGCGTCGAGGTCGGTGATATAGCCGCCGGGGTTTGCGATGGTTTCGCAGAACACTGCGCGGGTGTTGTCGTCAATCGCCGCCTTCACTGCGTCTAGATCGTCGAAATCAACGAACTTGGCCGACCAGCCGAACCGTTTGATCGTCTGGCTGAACTGGGTGATCGTGCCGCCATATAGACGGGTCGATGCGACGATATTCAGACCAGGCCCCATCAGCGGGAAGAGCGCCATGATCTGCGCCGCGTGACCCGAAGAACAGCAAACAGCGCCCGCACCGCCCTCAAGCGCCGCGATACGGTTCTGAAGCGCACCAACGGTCGGGTTGGTCAGGCGCGAATAGATGTAGCCGACCTCTTGGAGGTTGAACAAACGCGCGGCGTGGTCGGCGTCTTTGAACACGTAAGCGGTAGTCTGATAGATCGGCACCTGGCGTGCGCCAGTGGCTGGATCCGGCTCTGTTCCAGCGTGAATTTGTAGCGTTTCAAAACCGAGGTCTTGTGTCATTGCATCCTCCCATGAGTCATTGTTGCCCAGACGTTACGTCAGGCTTACCCATAGGACAATGCAGCAAAATCCTAATGTATTACGACGGTTCTAGTCGCCGAGTTTGGCGTGAACCTCTGCCAGATCGATCTCGCCGATTGGCATCTTGTTCCCCGGATTTTCAAAGTCGTATTTGAACAGATTGAAATCCTTTTTGTAGATTTCATAGACGAGGTGCATCGACAGATCGTCAAAGTAATCTTCAACAGGATGCGCCCGCTTCGGCCCGTGCCCTTCGCTTTCGTTAAAGCGGGGGATGGTTTTCAGGTCGATCGGATGCGCGGTTTCGCAGTTGTCGAGGACGACCTGCATGCCCTCGTTGAATTTCTCGTTAAAGAAGATGTGGTCGTAGCTGCCACCGTTCGCAATGAAAGTCGCGATATGGCCAGACATGGCCGACCAGTGAATGTCGGGCTCCATCGGGCGTTTCCAACGGATGGTGTCGCGTGCGAACAAGAGGAACCGACGGAACGATTTGATCTGGTCGAAATCGAAATCATCCTCGGGCGAGCCGACTTCGATCCCATATTTCTGCGCCAGTTGCGGCACAAGGTTCCCGCGGTAGCGTTTCCCGTTGCGCTGAATCCCGCAGATTTTGTCAAAGAACGATGACAGGATGCGAGTGTAAGGGTTCCGCACGCAAGTGAAGGCATAGCTTTTGTGCGCTTTGACGTTGTCGGTGATCAGCGGTTGGCTGGCCTCAAACGCCCATTTGTGCATACGGTCAGTTGCATCGTGGATGTCGCCGTCAAAGAACTCTCCGTGGTCGGAGTAATACATAATCTGACCGATTGAGGAGCAGGCGCATTTCGGCACTACCCGATACACCATGCTTTCGCTCTCAGTCATCCACGTTCCAGGAAAGCCCATACTCGTCGCCCCTTGTTACCCTTTGTCCCTTGTTGCCAGATCGTGCGGGACATTATCCACCATAAAAATCAAAGAAACGCTGTTTATTCAACGGGTCTTCGGGTTATCAAGGGGGAAACTGATCAGTTCGACCGCAGGGTTTTGTTTCCAATATGGCAAAAATCGCCTTCATTCTCCTGTGCCACAAGAACCCCGAGGCGATTGTGCAGCAAGCCCAACAGCTCACCGCGGTTGGGGATTACATTTCGATCCACTTTGATGCCAGCGCGTCCAAAGACGACTATCAGCTGATCCGCGAGGCCTTGGCCGACAACCCAAATGTCACCTTCGCGAAAAAGCGGATCAAATGCGGCTGGGGTGAATGGAGCCTCGTTCAAGCGACGCTCTACGCCATTGAATCCGCAGTCGATGCCTTCCCGCGTGCGACCCATTTTTACATGGTGTCTGGTGATTGCATGGCGATCAAATCAGCGAAATACGCAAAAGAATTCCTCGACGGCCGTGATGTCGACTACATCGAAAGTTTTGATTTCTTCGAAAGCGATTGGATCAAAACGGGGATGAAAGAGGAACGCCTCATCTACCGCCATTGGTTCAATGAACGTGTGCACAAACGCCTGTTCTACTGGTCCTTCTGGTTCCAGCGTTGGGCAGGTCTGAAACGTGCGATCCCCGACGATATTCAGGTCCAGATCGGTAGTCAGTGGTGGTGCCTGCGTCGCCGCACAATCGAGTGGATTCTCGATTTCGCCCGTCAGCGCAAAGACGTGATGAAGTTCTTTTCGACCACGTGGATTCCCGACGAGACGTTTTTCCAGACCCTCGTGCGGCACCTGATCCCCGCCAAAGAGATCGACACTCGCACGCTGACCTTCCTGATGTTTACCGACTACGGGATGCCTGTGACGTTCTACAACGATCACTTCGACATGCTGTTGGCGCAGGATTCGCTCTTTGCTCGCAAGATCAGCCCCGAAGCGGTGGACCTAAAAAAACGGCTCGGTCGGCTTTATGCCTCGGACCAAGACGATTTCAAAATCTCGAACGAAGGTCGGAACCTGTTCAAGTTCCTGTCTGGCCGTGGTCGCGAAGGGCGCCGCTTTGCCCCCCGTTTCTGGGAGGCCGAAGCCAGCCTTGGCCGCGAACGCGAACTGCTGATCGTCGCCTGTAAGAAATGGCACGTGGCCAAGCGTTTGATCGACGCCATAAACCAAAACGCCAACATCCCGACCGTCGCTTATCTCTTTAACGAAGAGGCCACGCCGCTCCCTGATCTGGGGGGTATTCAGGCGACCTTGGGCAAACGACATCGTCACAGACGGGCGATGATGCGGATGCTATTCGACTATCACCAGACCGACAAAATGGTGATCTGTATGGATACGGCGAACCTGGATCTGATGCAGGATTTTGCCTCTGACCGTGCGACGACGAAAATCCTCGAAATCCAGTGCGAGTTTTCGGACGAATACCTGATCGGTCACTCCAGCCGCGTTGGCCTTATGGGCCACCAAACCCCGCCTGATACCGTGGCGCGGCTCTTGCCGACGGTGCGCAACGACTTTGCCCACGAGAGCGATCGCATCCGTGACGGTGGCTTTGAACACTACTACCGCATCCGCGAATTGGTCCCGCCCGAAGACAACGCGGCGGCCATTGCGTCTTTCTTGTCTGTGTCCGATGATGTGGCGCGAACGATCGCACAGACCCCTTATCTTTACGTCGACTGAGGCCCCTCATGGACTTTAACTACGATCCGCAGAACATCTTTGCGAAAATCTTGCGCGGTGAAATCCCGAATAAGACTGTCTATGAAAACGATCATGCCCTCGCGTTCGAAGACATCGCACCGCAAGCGCCTGTCCATATCCTGATCATCCCCAAGGGTCCGTATATGTCGCTGGACCATTTCGCGATGGCAGCCTCTGCCGAGGAACAGGTCGGCTTTATGCAGGCGGTCGCTGAGGTCTGCAAAATTGCAGGCGTGGAGGACGGCTTCCGTGCCATCGCCAACACCCGTGAAGCAGGCGTTCAGGACGTTCCGCATTTCCACCTGCACATCTTGGGTGGCCGTGTTCTGGGCCGGATGTTGCCAAAGGTTTGATGCCATGTGGCGCACGCTGAGCCTCTGCACCGTACTGGCAGCCCAAACGGCTGCTGCGGATACGGTCGTGGTCTTTGCTGCCGCCAGCACCAAAACCGCGCTCGACCAGATCGCGGCAGAGTTCACGCAGACGACGGGCAACGATGTGGTTCTGTCCTTCGCAGGATCATCTGCGCTTGCCCGTCAGATCACCCAAGGCGCGCCTGCGGATATCTTTATCTCGGCCAACACCGAATGGATGGACGTGGTCGAGGCCGAGGGTCTGATCGAGGACGGAACCCGCCGCGATCTGCTGGGCAATACGCTCGTCCTGATCGGCAGCGCAGAGAGCGCGGCATCGGTCGATTTTGCCGACTTCCCCAAAGCCCTCGGAAACGAACGGATCGCGATGGGCATGGTCGATTCGGTGCCTGCGGGGATTTACGGGAAGGCCGCGTTGGAAACCTTGGGCCTTTGGGCCGACATCCAGCCGCAGGTCGCCCAAATGGATAACGTGCGGTCGGCACTGGCGCTCGTCGCGTTGGGGGAGGCGCCGTTCGGGATCGTCTATGCGACGGATGCTTTGGCCGATCCTTCGGTCCATGTGGTCGCAGAGTTCCCGACCGACAGCTATCCCGCCATCGTCTATCCCGTGGCCGATATCACAGGGCGCGACAGCGAGGCAGAAAACGCGTTCCTCGACTATCTCTCGGGCCCCACCGCCCGCGCCTTGTTCGAGGCGCAGGGGTTCGCCGTCCTGAATTAACGGTTCGACGTCAGCGCGAGGAATACATCCTCTAGGTCTGCCTCTTCGGTTTTCACGTCCGCGATACGGATGCCCGCAGCGTGAACCGCAGCCAATACCGCCTCAGCCGAGGTTTCGCGGGGTTTGTAGGTAAAGGCCAGCGATCCATCTTTGCGCGCTGCAACGGTGATGCCTTCAGGCACGTCAGGTTGCGCGATGGGCTCCGCAGGGGTGATCACCATCGTTTTGCTGTCCAAACGGCCCAAAAGGTTCGCCGTGGTGTCGCGCGTAATCAGCTCACCATGGTTGATGATCGCGATCTCGTCACACATTTCCTGCGCTTCTTCGAGGTAGTGCGTGGTCAGGATGATCGTCATGCCCAACTCTTCGTTCAGGCGACGGACGTTCGCCCAGAGCATGTTGCGCAGTTCGATATCCACACCCGCCGTCGGTTCATCAAGGACGAGGATCTGCGGGCTATGCACCAGCGCCTTGCCCAGCAAGAACCGCCGCCGCATCCCGCCAGACAGCGACCGCGCATAGGCTTCGGCCTTATCGGTCAGGCCAATCAGTTCGAGAATCTCATCCGTGCGACGCTGCGATTTTGGAACGCCATAAAGGCCCGCCTGAACCTCAAGGCTCCCCCGTGGGGTAAAAAACGGATCGAGGTTCGGTTCCTGCGGCATGATGCCGATGGCCGCACGGGATTGGCGTGGGTTTTTGTCCTGATCGAATCCCCAGATGTTCACCCGACCAGCGGATTTGTTCACCAGACCCGCCAGAATATTTATGATCGTCGATTTCCCCGCGCCATTCGGCCCCAAGAGGCCAAAAATCGAACCACGGGGGATGTTTAGGTCAATGCCTTTTAACGCTTCTTTAGCCGCAGATCGGCCTGTCGCCGCGTAGGTTTTCCGCAGACCTTCGATTTCAATCGCATTTTCGGTCATCTTGCTTTCCCGCTTGCCCGTGCGTGGGGTTGATATAACTTACAACCCGATCTAAAGCGGACGAAGTCCCGCGACAACCAGATAGGCCAAGTGATGACCATTCCTGCACCCGAAACCAAGATCGTCGATCAATGGAAAGTCGCCTGTGATGGCGGTGAGGGGGCTCTGGGCCATCCGCGCGTTTGGCTGACCATTCCGCATGACACGAAATACGTGGAATGCCCCTATTGCGACTGCCGCTATGAAGTCAGCGCAAACGCTAAAGATCACCACTGATCCTTAGCTAATCGGGATCGCCGCACCGTTACACGGCAGCATGGCGATCCGTTCCCCTGTGTCACCGCGCAGATAGGCCAGCACATTGTTGCCGGACCAAATCTTTATGCCTTCGCCTGTGTTCATTAGGCCGTTGCCAATCGCGGTGCCCGTGTAGCTGTCCTGATAGGTATAGTAGACGCGCCCCGAACGTCCGTCTTCGCAGGTGACGTCCGCTTGCCCAAGGCCAAGCAAATTGCGCGACATCCATGTGCCATCACACAGTGTCCCGTCCGATAATTTCCCGACAAAGGTCCCTTCGCCGCGCCCAAACGCGCGTCCATTGAACCAAAGCCCCTCAGACCCCACACAAGCCACCACGCGGTTACAGTTCTCCGCGTCATCGGTCATCGAACAGGATGTGTTGGATTGAGCGTTTACTGTGCTGGCACAGAGAATGGCGACTGGAAGCAGGACGCGGAACATGTCAAAACCTTTGGTAACTGAAAAGCGAAGGGAAAAATGCATGAGCGGGTTCGGAAAAGGCTGTCACCTCCATCTTATTGATGGATCGGCGTTTATCTTTCGCGCGTACCATGCGCTGCCCCCCTTAACCCGCAAATCGGACGGCCTTCCTGTTGGTGCCGTCAGTGGATTTGTGAACATGCTCCAACGCTATGTCGAGGGGAATTCTGGCCCTGATGCAGCCACCCACGTCGCCGTAATCTTTGACTATTCTGGAAAAACCTTCCGCAATGATCTCTACGACAAATACAAGGCCAACCGTCCGCCCGCGCCCGAAGACCTGATCCCGCAGTTCCCCCTGACCCGCGAAGCGACGCGTGCGTTCAACATCGCCTGCCACGAAATCGAAGGCTACGAGGCCGACGATATCATCGCCACGCTGTCCTGTCAGGCGCGTGAGCTGGGTGGCCGCGTCACCATTGTGTCCTCGGACAAGGACCTCATGCAGTTGGTCGGCGGCGGCGTCGAAATGCTCGACCCGATGAAAAACAAACGCATTGATAGCGACGGCGTGGTCGAGAAATTCGGCGTCGGCCCAGAGCGCGTCGTCGATGTGCAGGCGCTCGCGGGCGATAGCGTTGATAACGTGCCGGGTGCACCGGGGATCGGTCTGAAAACCGCAGCCCTTTTGATCAACGAATTTGGTGATCTGGAGACCCTTTTGGACCGCGCGGGCGAGATCAAACAGCCGAAACGCCGCGAGACCCTGATCGACAACCGCGCGCAGATCGAACTGTCCAAACAATTGGTGCAGTTGGACTGCAACACGCCCTTGGATTTCAGCATCGATGATCTGGAAATCCGCGATCCCGAGGCTGATAAACTCTTGGCCTTCCTCTCCGCGATGGAGTTCCGCACCGTGTCAAAGCGGATCGCGGATAAGATGGGCGTCGACAGCCCCGTGATCCCCGACACCACACCCGAGGGCGCGGACCCAATCGCGGCAGATATGCCCGCGCAGCTCCCCTTTGATCATGAGAAATATGAATGTGTTCGCGACGCGGATGCGCTCAAGGCGTGGGTCGCCCGCGCCTATGATCGCGGCTACATCGCCTTTGATACAGAGACAACGGGCCTCGATGAGATGGTTGTGGACCTCGTTGGTGTGTCGCTCTGTGTCACGGCGGGCGAGGCCTGTTATATTCCTCTCACTCATAAATCCTCTGTGGCGGATGACCTCTTTGGCGGTGCCGAACTCGCCACGGGTCAGATGAATTTGGACGAGGCCATCGCGATCCTCAAACCGATGCTAGAGGACCCGTCGATCCTCAAAATCGGTCAGAACATCAAATACGACGCCAAAATCCTGAGCCGCTACGGTGTGCAGGTCGCGCCCATCGACGACACGATGCTGATGTCTTATGCGCTGAACGCTGGCCTTCACGGTCACGGGATGGATGCCCTGTCTGAACGCTACTTGTCGCACAACCCGATCGAAATCAAATCGCTCTTAGGCTCGGGCAAATCCATGATCACCTTTGATCGGGTGCCCGTCGATGACGCGGTGAAATACGCAGCCGAGGACGCCGATATCACCCTGCGCCTCTGGCAATTGTTCAAACCGCAACTGACACAGAAAAAAGTCACAACCGTCTACGAGACGTTAGAGCGCCCACTGGTCCCCGTCCTCGCACGGATGGAACAGGCTGGCGTAAAGGTTGATCGCGATACACTGTCGCGCATGTCCAACGCCTTTGCCCAGAAAATGGCAGCGCTAGAGGACGAGATTAAGACCACAGCGGGCATGGAGTTTAACGTCGGCTCTCCCAAACAATTGGGCGAAGTGCTCTTTGATCACCTTGGCCTTCCGGGTGGGAAAAAGGGTAAAACGGGCGCCTATGCAACGGGTGCGGACATCCTCGAAGACCTCGCCACCGAACACGAATTGCCGCGGTTGGTACTCGACTGGCGGCAATTGTCGAAACTGAAATCGACCTATACGGACGCACTGCAAAACCACATCAACGCAGACACAGGGCGCGTGCACACATCCTACCTGCAAACGGGTGCGAACACGGGCCGTCTGGCCTCGACCGATCCGAACCTGCAAAACATCCCTGTTCGCAGCGAAGAAGGCCGCCGCATCCGCGAAGCCTTTGTCGCCGAAGAGGGCAAGGTCATCGTTTCGCTCGACTATAGCCAGATCGAACTGCGCATTCTGGCGCATGTGGCGGGGATCGAAACCCTGAAACAAGCCTTCCGCGATGGCCATGATATTCACGCGATGACAGCGTCCGAAATGTTTGATGTGCCGCTGGACCAGATGACCTCGGATATTCGCCGTCAGGCCAAGGCGATCAACTTTGGTGTGATCTACGGCATCTCGGGCTTTGGCCTCGCGCGTAACCTGCGCATCCCGCGGGCCGAGGCGCAGGGGTTCATCGACCGCTATTTTGAACGCTTCCCCGGCATCCGCGCCTATATGGATGACACCGTCGCCTTTGCCAAAGAGCACAGCTATGTTGAGACGCTCTTTGGTCGTAAAATCCACACGCCAGAGATCAACGCCAAAGGCCCGACCGCGGGCTTTGCGAAACGTGCCGCCATCAACGCTCCGATCCAAGGTACCGCCGCCGATGTGATCCGCCGCGCTATGGTGCGGATGGATGATGCGATCGCTGATCTACCAGCAAAGATGCTCCTTCAGGTCCACGACGAACTCATCTTTGAAGTCGAAAAAGGGTCTGAAGAGGCTCTGATCGAACGGGCCCGCGAGGTGATGGAAAACGCGGCCGATCCTGCAGTTAAGCTCGACGTTAAACTCAGCGTCGATGCGGGCGTTGGCGCGAATTGGGCCGAGGCGCACTAAGGGGGCTCTGCCCCCGCGCGTTCCGCGCTCCCCCGGGATATTTCAGGCACAAAGGCACGAAAAAGCCCGACGAGAGGATGTCTCTGGTCGGGCTTCGGCTTGCGCCTTCGTGCACGGTCATCGGCGTCCCCGCCTGTACCGCAGGCTCACTCTGACAGGAAAAAGTTAACAATGCCTTTGTGCCGCAAATATCCTCGGGGGTGAATTGGCCCCAAAGGGGACAAGAGGGGGCAGACTGCCCCCTCCCTTTACCTTGGTTTAATTCACAGCCTTCGTTTCAATGACATCGGCCTCATACGCAGGCGATTTACTGATTTCGATGCGGCGCGGTTTGAGCGCTTCAGGCACTTCGCGCACGAGGTCGACGTGGAGCATGCCGTTCTCATGGCTCGCACCCGTCACACGGACATGGTCGGCGAGGTGGAAGCGGCGGTCAAAGGCGCGGGTGGCGATGCCACGGTGCAGGTAGGCGCGTTCACCTTCTTCTTCAGGTTTGCGGCCCGATACGAGAAGGGCGTTTTCACGCAGTTCTACCGTCAAATCTTCGTCGGAAAATCCAGCAACAGCGAGCGAGATGCGCCATGCTTGTTCGCCAGTTTTTTCGATATTGTATGGGGGGTAGCTGGTTTGTGTTGCCTCGGTCGACATGACGCGATCCATCAGATCAGCGATTTGGTCGAAACCGACGGTGGCACGATACAGGGGGGCTAGGTCAAAACTACGCATGGTTTATCCTCCATTGAGCGATACCAAAATTGCGCCTTCCCATGGGGGACAGGCCGTGAAACAGGACCCATTGTGGCGTCCTGTTCATTTGATTTGGGGATGCGATTTTACGATTTCAAGCCCGTTAGGGGCGGATGAATTTCGCGCCCGTATCGCCGCGTTGTCCGGGCATGATCGCGCGGGGCAGGATCGATTGCGCGCCCATATCGTAATAGGCCATCAGTTCGGACAGAGGTTGGTCGAGCGACGCGCCGAGTGACACAGGTGTTCCGTCCAGATTGGTCATCGCAGAAACCACCGATACGATTTCGGCCACGCCATTTCTAACCCTGAACACGGGCGACCCTGATGCGCCAAAGTTCACGTCGCAGGTCATAACGACAACGCCGTTCTGGCGGCCTAGAACATCGCAGATTTCTTGGAGCGAGGGGGCATCCTCACGTCCACGGGCATAGGACACGACGCCAACTTGATCGCCTGCGCGTGGCGTGGCGGCGATGGGGTAGGGGAAAATGCGGGTGGTTCGGATCGGTTGGTCAAGTTCCAAGAGAGCCAGATCGCGGGCCACTTCTTCGCCTGTTGTGCCGACGCCAAAGCGGTAGTTGGGGTGGGCGACGACGCGGCGGACGTTGCGGTAGGCTTCGGCCCGACCTTCGCGCAGTCCCGCGCCAAAGCTGAAACGACCAGCCTCAATCGGGCGGCCATCGCGGTCATAGACACAATGGGCGGCGGTGAGGATGAGGTCATCACGGATCAGGGCAGCTGTGCAGAACCCTTTGCCCGCGATGTCGAGGCGACCTACGGCTTCCCATCCACGGCCATCGTTCGAGGTCGAGAGGGTCACAAGCCGACCGTCCTGCGCAGCGACCGAAGTCGCGCCCAGCATCAGAGCGATGAGTAAGACGATCAAACGCATTGTAGTTCCCTAGTTCGCGGCCCTTTTGCCAGAGCCATGCGGCAGCATTATGGCAGCTATCTCTATGTTGTAGCCTCTGGCAAGAAATCACAGGCGCGCATAGTCTGCACTCATGACTTTGATTGATCACTTGACTTTGCTGACGCTGGGCGACGGGCTTGCCGCTGCCTTTATCCTACTGGCTTGGGCTGTTGTGGGGTGGGTGATCGAACATCCGCCTGCAGGCCGTCCGTCGGTGTCCACCTTGATGGTGTCCTACCGCATGGATTGGATGCAGGCCTTCGAGGCCCGCGACAATCGTATCTTTGACGCACAGATCATGGGCACGTTGCGGCAGGGCACGTCGTTCTTTGCCTCGACCTCGATCCTTGCGATCGGTGGTGTCTTGGCGCTGATTGGGAATACGGATCAATTGCGCGGCGTGGCGCAAGAGTTCGCCAATGCGGATGCGCCCGAATTCATCTGGCAGCTTAAACTCGTGCTTGTCGGGTTCTTTTTGACCTTTGCGTTCCTAAAATTCGTCTGGGCCCACCGTTTGTTTGGATATTGCGCCGTTGTCATGGGGGCCGTTGGTCGCGCTGGCGAAGAGCGCGGCACGAGGCTTTGGAAACAAGCGGGAGAGTTGAACATCCGCGCGTCCGTGAATTTCACCCGTGGGCTGCGGGCGATGTATTTCGCGCTGGGGGCTTTGGGCTGGCTGGTGGGGCCGATTGCCTTGGCGGTGACCACGGTCGGCATCACTTATTTGCTATGGAGCCGTGAATTTAGCTCAGCTCCGCGTGAAATTCTGCTGGATAAGAAGGGCGATTAACGCCGCCCTTCACGCAGCCACGCGGCAAGGATCAGAGCCGCGGCCAGGATCAGGAACAACCACGCTGGGACGAGTGGGAAGACCGCAACCTCAGCCGTGCGATAGGCCCCGCGTGGGGTGATTCCGATCCAACCGTTGCCCGCCGCCACGCGACCCGCCCGCACAGGGCGAACGTCGAATGTGCCATCCTCCATCCGCAGGGTGCCGCCGCCTGTGGCCTCGATCAAGGGGGCGATAACGGTGTTGGTCGCGATGGTTTCTTCGAACTCTTTGGGGGCGGCAGGTCCAGCGGCAATGACCGTTTCCTGATCGCCCTCGCGGATGCGATAGAGCCCCATGTCGATCGCATCAAAGCTGGTTTCAAACCGACCAGGGGCCGTCTGGGTGAGGACCATCTGAACCTCTGTTCCATCAGGCGCGATAACTGTCGCACTGCCAACCGTATCGCCCAATGTGCGCCGAATGATGCGGATCGATTGACCTGTGACCTCAGCCCAGAGAGCTTCTTCTTCGAGCTCGGGTTCCTTCATCATCCAGTGTGCCAGACGGCGCAGTAGCTCGAGCTGCGGACCACCGCCCTCAACACCGCGATCCCAGAGCCACGATTGATCCGACGTCAGCAAGGCAACACGCCCATCGCCCACACGGTTCAACACCAAGAGCGGGCGATCATCGGGGCCTGTCATGACAACCTCGGCGTCGGGCGTGGGCACGACGTCCATCAATCTAAACCAACGGCCCCAACCCGCCGATCCATCCTCGCGGCGGTCGGTGTAATCCTCTAGCCCTTCGGTCACAGGGTGCCGTTGGCCGAGGTCGGATACGGTGGGAACAAAGCCCTCTTCGATCACGCGGGCGGTTGGTGCGCCGGGGATCACATCGCCCAAGGCGCTGCGGTAAATGCTATCCGCCGTCCCGAACTCTGGCCCAGAGGACACCAAAAGCGCGCCGCCCTGTTCCACGTAATTCGCGATGTTTTCATAGTAGGCGTTCGGCAGGATCCCGCGCCGCCGATAGCGGTCAAAGATGATCAGGTCGAAATCGTTGATCTTTTCGAGGAACAACTCGCGGGTCGGGAAGGCGATCAGCGATAGCTCGTCCACGGGCACGCCGTCTTGTTTTTCGGGCGGACGCAGAATGGTGAAATGGACCAGATCCACGGCGCGGTCGGACTTCAACAGGTTGCGCCATGTCCGTTCGCCCGCATGAGGTTCGCCAGAGACCAGCAAAACTCGCAGCCGATCACGCACGCCGTTGATTTGCACAACGGCGGCGTTGTTGCGGTCGGTCAGTTCGGTCGGATCGGCCGTGGTCGCGAATTGTAGAACGTTCATTCCGCCATGCGGCAGGGTGATCGGCAGGTCGATATCTTGGCCCAAGGGCACGTCAAACCGCATCGGTACGCCGCCATCAATCGCGATGGTCAGTGGGGCGAGGCCGCCGTTCGTTGGCGCGTTGCCCTGATCCTCGATCCGTAGGGTGAGCGAAACGGCTTCGCCGATGATGGCAAAGGCAGGCGCGTTGCGCACGATCAGGCGGCGGTCCCAATCGGTGGCTTTGCCCGATTGCAAAAGGTGCACAGGCGCAGGCACGGTGGGCATACGGTCCATGTCGTGGATACGTCCATCAGACAGCAACACAACGCCCGCGATCCGCCCCGATGGTTCCTCGGCCAACGCTTCGGTCAGGGCGGTCATGGCACGAGTGCCCGTATCACCTGTCCCGTCAGGCACGGTGATTTCACGCAGTTCGGTATTGGCAAAGCCCGCGACCTCGCGCCGCAAGTTCGCCAGCGCATCGGCCGTTTGGCTGGGGCGATCGCTGACGGATTGGCTCGCACTGTCGTCGATCACCGCGATCACGATGTCAGAAAGAGCCTCGCGGTTTTCGCGTTGCAGGGCAGGGTTTGCCAAAGCGACCAGCAACGCCACCGCCGCGAAACCACGCAGCCACCAGCCCCGCAATCCGCGCCAGAGCGACAGACCGATCACCGCCGCGCTGAGCGCTGCAATCGCCCAGATGAACGGCCAGCCGATCAGCGGATCAAACACAACACCCGTCATTGCCCCAACCTATCGAGTAGCGCAGGCACGTGGACCTGATCCGATTTATAATTGCCCGTCAGTACATGCATGACGAGGTTTACGCCGAACCGATATGCGATCTCGCGTTGGCGTTCGCCCGCCATACCGCGCCCAACAGGGAGCAGGCGGCGACCCGCCTCATCCATCGCCCAAGCCGAGGCCCAATCGTTGCCACCGATCACCACAGGCGTCACCCCATCGTTGAGGTTGCGGAACGGCATCCCGTCGATCTGTTCCGCGTCAGGCGGTGAGGCTTCGACCCAGACCTCGGGCGAATTGTAGCGACCGGGGAAATCTTGGAGCAGGTAGAAGGTCCGCGTCAGAACGTGGTCTTCGGGGATCGGTTCAATAGGCGGAATGTCGAGCCCTGCCGCAATCGCCTGCAGTTTGCGCGCCTCAGGGGTGGAGGTGCCATATTGCGCCACATCGCCATCACGCGTGTCAAAGAGGATCATCCCGCCGCTGCGTAAATAGCGGTTCAGCTTCGCATAGGCTTCGCGGCTGGGCATCGGTTGATTGGGGGTGATCGGCCAGTAGAGCAGCGGAAAGAACGACAGTTCATCCATCTCGATATTCACGCCGATCGGGTTTGCGGGTTCAATGGACGTCCGCCGATAGAGCGTATCCGACAACCCATAGAGCCCCGCGTAAGAGATATCATCAATCGCCTGATCACCCGTTATGACATAGGCGAGCACCACGTCCGAGGTCGCCGCGATGGCAAAGCTGTCGTCCTGCGCCATGCCGTCCCGTGGCATCAGGCCCAGCGCGATCAGCCCGGCCATTACCGCCCGTGCGCCGCGCAGGCGGCCCGAGACGGACAATGACGCGATAATATCCGCCATCAAAACGAGCAAAGCGGCAAAGAGCAATGCCCCCTTGAGCGGGGTCGTCGTCGCGTCGCGTGCGCCCTCAACCGTGATGCCAGCGGGCCATGTTGCGGGAGTAAGCGTGCTGTCCGTGGTCAACACGTTCACGGCCAATGCGCGATCCTCGCCGCTATACAAACCGGGGTGAAGGTCGGCGCCAACGGTGCCTTCGGCAATGCGTTCGCCGCTCACACCCGCAAGCGTTCCCGCGTCTCGCAACGTGCCCGCAGCGTCCAGAACCCGCTCTGGCATCCATGTGGTGCCTGCGAGGTCGTCCAATGTCGGTTGCGATGGGCGCGTCGATACCGCCAGCCGTTCGAGCATCTGAACAAAGAGGCCAGAGAGTGGCAGGTTCGACCATTCCGCATTTGCGGTGACGTGGAACAGAACGATCTGTCCCGCACCCAGTTCCGCCCGCGTCACAAGCGGCGTGCCGTCAGTCAGTTGCGCAATCACACGCTCTGCAAGGGTGGGATCGGGTTGGGCCACCACCTGCGATGTCACCTCCACATCATCAGGCACAGTGAGCCCCGCGAAAGGCGAAGTCCCCGAAAAAGTATCGAGCGTTTTGGGCGCACCCCAGCTCATCGTGCCGCCGACACTTCGGCCACCTGACCGCAGGCGCACAGGCATCAACGGATCGTCCTCTAACCGCGATAGCTCCGCCGCCGCCATCCGTGGCCCTGCGAACCGCACCAATAGCCCGCCGTTTTCGACCCATGCGGTGATCGCCTCGGATTCGAGCGGGGACAACGTCGCCACATCGGCGAGGATGATCACGTCGGGATTGGCGGGGATCACATCGCTGAGCGGCAGTTCGAGGAGGTCCGCATTTTCCGCAAGCGCTTCGCGCAGATAATAAAGGGGGGACAGGAGTTCCAATCCCTCGCGCGATGCCCCGCCAGAAATCAGCGCCACCTCGCGCCGTTTCAGGCTGTCGTCAGTCAGCGTCACCGCGCCCGCTGTGGATTGGCCGATCAGTTCAAACCGCGTCACCCGATTGCGCAACTCTGGCGGCAGTTCAAAGGTGACGGAGGCCTCAATAGCCTCCGCCGCAAAGGTCATTGCTTGGGTGGCGAGCTGGCGTTCAATCCCAGACGGGTCTAGGCCGATTGCGGCCACCGATAGATCAACCTCAACTCCCGAGATGCTGCGCAGGGCGGTCAGCGTAACTTTCCCATCCGCGAATTCGGCGGGGCGTAGGGCGTAAACGGGGCGCGTGGTTTCAAATACGCGCAGATCGCCGTGAGATTGGAATGCGGTGATAAGATCAGTCCGCGTGTCGCGGTCCAGCCCATCAGACAGCCAGTAGGTGTCGAACGATCCCTCAAGCCCCGTGATCCATGCGCTGAGGTCGTCTGCCGCTGGTTCCCACGGGTTTGCCGTCAGCCCCGCGACCGTTCGCCCAACGGCGTCTGCTGATTGAAACGTAACGCCATCGGCAGGCAAATCGGTCAGGGAAACAACAGCGACCGTGCGCCCTTGCCGTCCTGCAGTCGCCACCATCGCGTCGATGCGGTCCAACCTCGTCGCCCAATCCCGCGCACTGGCCCAAGTGCCATCAGTGACGATCAACAGTGGGCCAGCGCCGCCCTCTGTTTGCTGCGGGTTCAACACTGGACCCGCAAAGCCATTAATCATCGCCGCAACAGCCAAAGACCGCAAAAGCAACAGCCACCACGGTGTGCGATCCGTCTGAACCTCATTGTCAGACAGCCCGAGGAGAAGCGCCACACCAGGAAAGCGGCGGCGGATCGGGGCAGGGGGCACAGCGCGAAGCACGATCCACAAGATCGGCAGAGCGACCAGCGCAATCAAAAGCCAAGGGGCTGCGAAACCTATGGGGCCGAGTTGGAACATCGTTATTTCCGCTCCATCGCGCCGTAGAGCCACAATAGGGCCGAGGCCGCGCTCTGCCCTGTGTGATGCGAGTGAAACTGCCACCCCGCCACGCGTGCCAGATGCGCCAGCCGATCTTTGCGTTCGGCGAGCCGTTCGAGGTAGCGTTCCTTTAGATCGCCCGCTTTTTGCGTTTCGTGGGTTAGGCTACCGCCCATCGACTGAAACACCGTCCGCCCGTCAAAGGGAAAGGCCTCTTCCTGCGGGTCAAGCACCTGAAGGATCGCGCCGCCAATGCCACGATCCGCTGCACGCAGCATTGCGTCCTCAACGCCCGCGATGTCCCCCATAAAGTCAGAGACAAAGAGGGCGCGGGAATGGGGCAGCATCCCGTCGGTGTCAGGGCTGCCGTAATCATCGGTCGATTGTTCCGCCAATAGCTCTGCCAGATGGAGCGCCTGGGCTTCACCGCGTTTCGGCGGGAGCCGTAGGCCCGTCAGGCCCACCCGTTCGCCACCCCGCAACAGTAGGATCGCGAGGGACAGGGCCAGTACACTTGCGCGGTGACCCTTGGTCTCATCGCCCGAGGTGAACGACATCGACGCCGCGCGATCGACCCAGAGGATCACCGACTGCGCGATCTGCCATTCTTTGTCCTGAATAAAGGCCGTGTCGGATCTTGCGGACCGACGCCAGTCAATCAGACGTGCCTCATCGTGGGGCTGCGCTGGGCGGTATTGCCAGAACGTGTCGCCTAGACCTGCGCGCCGCCTACCGTGATCGCCTAGAATAACGGTGGTCGCCAAATGCTCTGCCTGCGCGAGAAGCGCAGGAAGCGGGGCCGCTAAACGCTCTGCCCCAGCACGCAAGGCAAGGGCATCACTCACGCGGCGGCCTCAACCTTGGTGATTTGGGCGGAAACGGTGTCGATGATGGATGTGAGGCTCTCACCCCGCGCTCGTGCCGCAAAGGACAATGCCATACGGTGCGATAGAACAGGGGCGGCGAGCGCACGCACATCTTCGGGCGAAGGGGCTAGTCGCCCGTTCATCAGTGCCTCAGCCCGTGCGCAGAGCATCAGCGCCTGCGCCGCACGCGGACCCGGACCCCAGGCCACGTTTTGGCGGATCAATTTGGGGGCATCTGCATCAGGACGGCAAGCCCGCACCAGATCGAGGATCATTTCAACGATGTTTTCGCCCACGGGCATCCGACGTAGCAAGGCTTGGGCCGCGATCAGTTCATCAGCGGTAAAGACGGCGTGGGCTGTATCTTCGGTCGCGCCTGTGGTTGCCAAGAGGATTTCGCGTTCAACGTCGCGGGTCGGGTAGGGCACGTCGATCTGCAACAGAAAACGGTCGAGCTGCGCTTCGGGGAGGGGGTATGTCCCCTCTTGTTCCAACGGGTTCTGGGTCGCCAGAACGTGGAACGGTTTCCCCAAGGGGCGATGCTGCCCCGCAATCGTCACCTCGCGTTCCTGCATCGCTTGCAAGAGCGCGGATTGGGTGCGCGGCGAGGCGCGGTTGATCTCGTCCGCCATAAGAAGTTGGCAGAATACGGGACCCTCAACAAAGCGAAACGCCCGTGTGCCATCTGCCACCGTTTCCAACACCTCGGAGCCAAGGATATCTGCAGGCATCAGGTCAGGCGTAAACTGCACACGGTTCGCATCCAGCCCCATCACAGTGCCGAGCGTATTCACCAGTCGTGTTTTGCCAAGCCCCGGTAGACCGACCAACAACGCATGCCCGCCAGAGACGAGCGCTGCCAAGGTCAGGTCCACAACCCGCTTTTGTCCGATGAATTGTTTGGCGATACTATCCCGCGCCAGAACGAGCTTTTCGCCCAATGCTTCGATTTCGACGACAAGATCGGCGGGTGCTGCCATGACAATGCTCCTCGGTCACACTATGTTCCTAAAGAACCAGATATCACCCCTGATCCCAATGGGAAAAACATGACTGCACAAAAGAATGTTACCCCGTCGGCGGAAAGTCTCGCTTCTGCTGCGAAAGCTGCCTCAAAAAAGGGCCCGCCGCCCGTTGATAAATGGAATCCACCGTTTTGCGGTGACATCGACATGCGGATCGCGCGCGACGGGACGTGGTTCTATCTGGGCACGCCGATTGGCCGTAAGCCGCTGGTCAAACTGTTCTCCTCCATCATTCGCAAGGATGGTGAGAACTATTTCCTCGTCACGCCCGTCGAAAAGGTCGGGATCATTGTCGATGACGCGCCCTTTGTGGCGATTGATTTTGAGGTGACAGAGGACGGGCTAGAGTTTGTGACCAATGTCGATGACGTTGTAACCGCTGGCCTCGACCATCCGATCCGCGTTGAGCGCGACCCCGAGACGGGCGAGCCGTCCCCGTATGTGCTGATCCGCCGTAACCTTTGGGCGCTGATTGACCGCAAGTCGTTTTACCGCCTTGTCGATCTAGGCGAGGTCGAAGGCGATATGTTCGGCGTTCGCTCGATGGAGACTTTCTTTGGAATCATCCCCGCCGCCGAGCTGGAATAGCCGAGGTCGCAGTTCAGAGAACGAATGTCGCTTATGATAAACAGCCGTAAACATCAGGAAATTTTGGACCGTTAGCGGTGTCGTAAATGACGTTTCAGGCTGGAAAATGACGTTTCGCGCACCTTTGCGAAACGCGTTTGAGGTGTATCACCGCATTAAATCCAACGCGGAGTCCCCCATGTCCAAATACGCCCTCACAGTGACCTGCCAATCCACCCGTGGGATTGTTGCAGCAGTCGCAAACTACATGGCCGATACTGGCTGTAACATTACTGACGCATCGCAGTTCGACGACGCTGGCACAGGTCAGTTCTTTATGCGCGTCAGCTTCACTTCGGAAAAGGGCATGTCGCTTGCCGATCTGAACGCTGGCATGGCCGCAACGGCTGAGAAGTTCGGCATGGACTACGCGTTCCATGACGAATCCGTCAAAATGAAAGTCGTAATCATGGTGTCCCGCTTTGGTCACTGCCTGAACGACCTTCTTTACCGTTGGAAAATCGGTGCGCTGCCGATCGACATCGTTGCGGTGATTTCGAACCACATGGACTATCAGAAGGTCGTCGTGAACCACGACCTGCCGTTCCACTGCATCAAAGTGACCAAAGAGAACAAACCGCAGGCAGAAGCCGCGATCATGCAGGTTGTCGAAGACACCGAAGCAGAGCTGATCGTTCTGGCTCGCTACATGCAGGTTCTCTCGGATGACCTCTGCACAAAGATGTCTGGCAAGATCATCAACATCCACCACTCGTTCCTGCCGTCCTTCAAAGGCGCGAACCCTTACAAACAAGCCTACGAGCGTGGCGTTAAACTGATCGGTGCAACTGCGCACTATGTGACCGCTGACCTCGACGAAGGCCCGATCATCGAACAGGACATCGTTCGCATCACCCACGCTCAGTCGGCCTCTGACTATGTATCGCTCGGCCGCGACGTAGAGAGCCAGTGCCTGTCCCGCGCCATCCACGCGCACGTTCAGCACCGCGTTTTCCTCAACGGCAACAAGACCGTCGTATTCCCCGCCTCCCCGGGTGCATACGTCTCGGAGCGTATGGGCTAATCTCCCACTTCCATATTCTCCCTCGGTGGGCGGCCTTCGGGTCGCCCTTTTCTTTTTCTGCTTAGGCGTGCAAAGACGCTGACAGTACGCTGTCAGTAGGGGTGTGTCATGACAGGGCATCACAAATCCAAAGGAGATTGGAAATGACTGCCCAACCTGTTGTTATCTGGACCGAAACCCCCGTGCGTGATCTGGACGCCGCCGCTGCCTATTACGCGGCCATCCTGAAAATTGATGTCACCTTCCGCGAAGAAGGCGGTCGTCGTGTTGCCGCTGTCGCAACCGAAGGCAGCGTTGGAACGGACCTCTTTGTTGATCCGGCTGCGGGCCAAGGCGCTGGCGTTTTGCACATGACCGTGACCGACGGTTTGGAAAACGCACTTGCGCGGGTGCCGGCGCATGGTGGCGCGGTCGATAGCCCGATCATCGACATTCCGCAGGGCCGCTTTGCCTATACCCGCGATCCCGATGGCAACCGCATCGGCCTGTTCGAGGCCGCCTGATGCGCCGCGCTGACCGTCTTTTCCAGATCGTTCAACTCCTGCGAGGCGGGCGTTTGGTGACGGCAGCGCAACTCGCTGAAAAACTAGAGGTCACGCCGCGGACGATTTACCGCGACGTGGCCGATCTGATGTCCACGGGTGTCCCGATCGAGGGCGAGGCGGGCGTCGGATACATCATGCGCGACGGCTATGACCTCCCACCCTTGATGTTCACCGAGGCAGAGATCGTCGCCCTCGTCGCGGGCGCACGAATGATGCAGGTCTGGGGCGGCGCTGCGATGGCCGAAGGCGCGACCGAAGCAATCGTCAAAATCGAAGCCGTTCTGCCAGAGCGATTGCGCCAGCGGGTCAACGCGGTCGGCGTCAATGCCCATGATATGAATGACCTATCGCTCGAAGTGCGCCAGTTGATCGACCAAATCGAACGGGTATCTTATGAAAAACGCCGCCTCACGATCACCTATCGCGATGAGAGTGGCTCTGCCACGACCCGCACTGTGCGTCCCTTGGGGCTTTGGTATTGGGGGAAGGTCTGGACAATGGTCTGTTGGTGCGAACTGCGTGCGGGCTTTCGCATGTTTCGCATCGACCGCATCGCAGACATAACCGAGGACGAACGGTTCAAAGACGAGGCTGGCAAAACCCTGCGCGATTTTTACGCATCCGATGACCGTAGGCCGCTCATGGTATCCCAGCCGCAAAGCAACTAAATTAGGGGCAACCTATTTCAGGAGACCCAAATGGCCCTTCCGACACTCGACTGGGAAGCTCGCTTTGCCAATACCGACGGCTATTTGTTCGGCGAAGAGCCGACCTATTTCCTCCGCGATGTGACCCGCCTTTTGCCAACCCAAGGGACGGCGTTGGCCGTGGCGGATGGTGAGGGGCGCAATGGTGTTTGGCTGGCGCGTCACGGGCTCGATGTGACGTCGGTCGATGTATCGCCCACGGCCCAATCGCGGGCCAAGGCGCTGGCGGAACGTCACAACGTGCCGATCACCCTCGAACTCGGGGATGCTCATGATTGGGACTATCCCGAGGCCGCCTTTGACGTGGTGGCCGAGGTGTTCACCCAATTTAGCAAACCGCATGAGCGCGAGCGCAAATGGGCGGGGATGCGCAAGGCGCTGAAATCAGGCGGCTATCTGGTGATTGTCGGCTATCGCCCTGAACAATTGGCGTTCAACACAGGCGGGCCGCGCGATCTGGCGCACCTCTATTCCGAAGCCCTCTTGCGCGAGACCTTTGCCGATTACACGCTCTTGCGTCTGTCGATCGACGAACTGCAGCTCCAAGAAGGTCGCGGACACGATGGCATGTCCGCAACCATTGGTGCGGTCTGGCGGAAACCTTAACCGCCGACATTTAGAACGATCTTTCCAATATGAGCGCTGCTCTCCATCAGGGCATGCGCCTCAGAGGTGGCCTCTAACGGAAATTCGCTATGCATGACGGGGCGCACCTTGCCCGCGTCCAGCAGTGGCCAGACCTTTGCGCGCAATTCATCCGCAATGCGGGCTTTCGCCAGATCGGACTGGGGTCGCAGGGTCGAGCCTGTGAAGGTCAAACGGCGCATCATCAGTTGCGCCCAGTTCACTTCGACCTTGGAGCCCTGAAGGAACGCGATCTGAACCAGACGCCCGTCATCTGCCAGCGATTTGATGTTTTTGTCGATATACGATCCGCCCACCATATCGAGGATCAGGTTCGCACCGCCGACCGCTTTCATCCCCGCGACGAAATCCTCATCGCGATAGTTGAAACATTTCTCTGCACCGAGGTCCTCGCAGGCCTGACACTTGTCAGTTGATCCCGCGGTCGCAAAGACCCGTGCGCCTAACGCCTTGGCCAGTTGGATCGCCGTTGTTCCGATCCCCGACGATCCGCCGTGGACGAGGAACCGTTCGCCGCCTTGCAGACCGCCGCGCATGAACACGTTCGACCACACGGTGTAGAATGTTTCGGGTAGGCACGCGGCCTCTTTCATCGAAAGGCCATCTGGCACGGGCAGGCAGTGCGCGGCAGGTGTCGCCACGTATTCGGCATAGCCCCCACCGGGGAGGAGGGCGCAAACCTGATCGCCGACTTTCACGCCCTCGGCCCCTTCGCCGACCGCTACCACAGTGCCCGAGGCCTCTAGGCCAGGCAGGTCGCTCGCCGTTGGAGGAGGCGCATAGAGGCCCGCACGCTGCAAAGCATCGGGACGGTTCACGCCCGCATAGGCCACTTTGATCACCACCTGACCCGCTTGGGGCGTGGGGATCGGACGTGAACACAGTTGCAAAACCTCTGGTCCGCCGGCTTGGGTGATTTCAACCGCGCGCATCATATCGGCCATTGGCCTTCCTCCTTAGTCGTTCAGGGTCCAGCGTCCAGGCAGATCCTCTGCGGCGCCCCGTTTCGGAGCTTTGATGCCAGAGAGTAGCTTTTCCATCCCTGTCGCGAATTGCCCCAGAACGGGTGTCTTTTTCACGGTGGATTTGAATTTCTCGAACTGCATAACGTTGTCGATGCGGCGGTCGATAAAGGCAGCGGTCGCTTCGCCTCCCGTTTCATCGCCAAGCCAATAGACCACGCAGGACGCATAGACGCCCGATAGGATCGTGCGTTTCGAATACCAATTGATGTCGTCCGAAGTGTCGCCAAGCGTTTCCCAGATCAGGTCCGCCGTGCCCCAAACCAACTGCGTCCCAACAGGCGCGAGGTGGGGCATCGAAAACAGCGTCATGCCACGACGCACCATATCGCGGTCCACGACCTCTAGGCGGAACCAGATCGCAGCCGCCACACGTTCGCTATAGCGCATCGACGCCAGATCGGCGGCCTTCATCTGTGCGACCATCGCCGCATCGCCCCGCTGGTGATAAGCCACGGCAAGGTCGGTCGCACCGCGCGGACAGGCGGCGCGGGCGTCAGCATCGCTCAGTCCAGACTCCGCGATCGCCATCTTAAAGGCGTCCTCGCTCCACCCGTCGAAAATGACATGGGGTTCAATGGCGTCCAGCAGGCGGTTTTGCATCGGTGATAGGGGGGTGATCGGCATAGCGTTCTCCTTCTGGCGGCAGACTAGACAAAACATAGTGCCATTGCTATACGCGGCCATCCTGCAATCTTTTGCAAATCCAACTTAGAAAGGTGGTGAAAACCACATGCAGGTTAGTGTTCGCGATAACAACGTAGAACAGGCGCTCCGTGCGCTTAAGAAAAAACTGCAGCGTGAAGGCGTCTTCCGTGAAATGAAGCTCAAGCAACATTTCGAGAAGCCCTCCATCCAGAAGGCCCGTGAAAAGGCTGAGGCGATTCGTCGTCAGCGCAAGCTGGCTCGGAAAAAGCTGCAACGCGAGGGTATGCTCTAAGAGCACACCACCGTGGCGAAATTGGCCCCCGTAGCTTTGGCTGCGGGGGCTTTTTCTTTAGACGGGCAGGGCCGTGGTCTGCCGCACCTGTTTCAGCGAAAACGACGATTGCAACGTCTGCACGCCCGGAAGGCCTGCTAGGTGGCGACGGTGGATGCGGGCGAAATCTTCGGCGTCTTCGGCCACGACCTTGAGTAGATAGTCCGCAGATCCCGCCATCAGGTGACATTCCAACACGTCAGGGATCAGCGACACGGCCTTTTCAAAGCCGCTGAGGATTTCATCTGCCTGACCGCTCAGTGTGATCTCAACAAACACGGTCGTTTTGCGGTTGATTTTGCGTGGATCGACGAGGGCAACGTAGCCTTTGATGAACTTGTCCTTCTCGAGCCGCTGGACACGCCGATGACAGGCAGAGGCCGACAAATGGACCTTATCCGCCAATTCCGCGTTCGAGATTCGCCCATCTTTTTGCAGAACCTCCAGAATCCGACGATCTATCGAATCCAATCCATCTTCGCGCGAATTCATCCCAGTATTTCCGTCATTATTCGAATAATCTTCGAAAACTTATACCATCGGCACTCAAAATGTCCAAGTAATTGCGTAATGGGCGCGTCATCTTGATCACAACGAACAGGAGAGACCCCAATGCACATCGGCTGCCCCAAAGAAATCAAACCCCAAGAATTCCGCGTAGGTCTGACACCTGCAGCTGCTCAAGAGGCAGTCGCAAACGGTCACACCGTCACTGTTGAAACCGCTGCTGGTATGGGCGCTGGTTTCACCGACGAGGACTACATCGCAGCTGGCGCGAAAATCGCTGCGACCGCTGCCGAAGTTTTCGCCGCTGCGGACATGATCGTAAAAGTAAAAGAGCCTCAGGCGGTTGAGCGTAAGATGCTCCGCGAAGGCCAGCTTCTGTTCACATATCTGCACCTCGCTCCCGATCCGGAGCAGACCAAAGACCTGCTTGCGTCTGGCGCAACCTGCATCGCCTATGAAACCGTAACCGACGACCGTGGCGGGCTTCCCCTGCTTGCCCCGATGTCCGAAGTTGCTGGTCGTCTGGCGCCGCAAGTTGGTGCCTACACGCTGCAAAAAGCGAATGGCGGTCGTGGGGTGCTGTTGGGTGGCGTGCCAGGCGTTGCACCCGGTCGCGTGCTGGTTATCGGCGGCGGTGTCGTCGGCACCCACGCGGCGAAAATCGCTGCGGGCATGGGCGCTGATGTGACCGTTCTCGACCGTTCGCTGCCGCGTCTGCGTTACCTCGACGACGTATTCGGTGGCACTTTCAAGACCGCATATGCATCGGCTGCGAACACCATCGAACTGGCGCGTCAGGCTGACATGATCATCGGCGCTGTTCTGATCCCGGGTGCTGCTGCTCCGAAACTGATCTCCAAGGCGCAACTGTCCGAGCTGAAACCGGGTGCGGTTCTGGTTGACGTTGCAATCGACCAAGGCGGCTGTTTCGAGACCTCCCGCGCAACAACCCACCAAGACCCGATCTACGAAGTTGATGGCATCATGCACTACTGCGTCGCCAACATGCCGGGTGCTGTGGCGCGCACGTCGACCCTCGCGCTGGGCAACGCGACCCTGCCGTTCATGATCGCTCTTGCGAACAAAGGTTGGAAGAAAGCCTGCGCAGACGACAAACACCTGCTGAACGGTCTGAACGTTCACGCTGGTCAGTTGACCTACGCTGCTGTGGGCGAGGCTCTTGGCCTGCCGACTGTAGACGCTGCTTCGTTGCTCTGACTTCCTCCCCTGTAGGAGTAACGCAAAAGGCCCGCCGTTTGGCGGGCCTTTTCATTTGTTTGGGTGGACAGCTTACTTTTTCAGGCTGTCGCGGATTTCCATCAGAATATCCAACTCGGTCGGACCTGCGGGTGCTGCAGGCGCTTCGACGGCTTCTTCTTTCTTCGCCGTCGCGTCTTTGATGCGGTTCACCTGTTTGACCAGCATGAACACAACGAATGCGATGATCAGGAAGTTGATCACAGCCATCAAGAACGACCCGTAGGCAAAGACTGCAGCGCCTGCCTCGCGTGCCGCATCAAGGCTCGATCCAGCAGGAACATCGCCGCTGAGAACGACGTAAAGGTTAGAGAAGTCGATACCGCCGATGATTAGACCGATGATCGGGTTGATCAGGTCCGCGACAAGCGACGAAACGATGGCCGTGAATGCGGCGCCGACGATGATACCAACAGCCATGTCCATGACATTGCCCTTGGAGATAAAATCTTTGAATTCATTAAGCATGATATGCCCCCATTTGTTTTGCCCACGCATAAGTTGTTTTCCTGCGCGAGTGCGCACAGGTATATCCCACCTTGGGGATGTTTCTATGCTTAATTTTACAGTGTAGGGGTGAGCGATAAAATTAATTTACCATAGGGTATTCCAATGGCCGACCTCTCTAATTTCCTCGTCACAAAACGCTGGCCCGCGCAAAATCCTGACATTCTTCAGGTCTACGCATTCGGCACCCCGAACGGTCGCAAGGTGCCCATCGCCCTCGAAGAAATGGGGATCGAGTATGAATACCACTCTACGGGTGGTTTGTCGGATGACATCATGCGCAGCCCCGAATTTCTGTCGCTGAGCCCGAACAACAAAATCCCTGCGATCCTTGACCCGAATGGGCCTGACGGCACGCCATTGGGTTTGTTCGAGAGCGGCGCGATCCTGCAGTACCTCGCAGAGAAGTCGGGCAAGTTCGCGGGCAGCACCGCCTCCGAGAAATTCACCGTCTATCAATGGCTGATGTGGCAGATGGGCGGCGCGGGTCCGATGTTTGGGCAGTTGGGCTTTTTCTACAAATTCGCAGGCGCAAAGATGAAAGATCCCACCGCCCGCGACCGCTATATCAATGAATCCAAACGTCTTTTGAACGTGCTGAATACACAGTTGAGCAAACACGATTGGGTCGCTGGCGATTATTCGATTGCGGATATGGCGATTGCGCCGTGGCTCACCACGCTCGACTACTACGGTGCGCGTGACGTACTGGGCTGGTCTGATTTCACCAACGTCGTGGACTACGAAAAGCGGTTCTACGACCGCCCAGCCGTTCAGCGAGCGCTAGAGCGTATGGCCTAAACGACCCTCTGGCGGCGCATGCGATAGACCTGCGCTGCCAACCCCAACAGCCCGACGGTCTGCGCCATGTCGCGGATCATTTTTACGTCGCGCTTTAGCCCTTCGGCCCAGCCGAACTTTGTCCCTTTGAGCGGGCTTTCCACTTCGGGCCACTGCACAATTGCGATGCGGGCCGATTGGCGGATCAGGAGGCTGTTCATGAACACCTCCAATCCGAATTTCGGTAGCGCCCGCATTGCGTCGATCTGATCGATCAGCAACCCGCGCGGCATTACCCGTTCACCCGAAATGTAATCAATCCCGATCCAGTGCCACGGGCGCGGCGCATTTGCCCGCAGGCTGATCGTGATATCCGCCTTACCCTCTTGAACGGGCGCGATCAGCGCGGTCAGATGCGAGGCGTCCAATCCCAGCAAATCCGCATCCACGAACATCAGCGTGTCACCTGTCGCTGCCTCAATCCCGACGGTGACGGCCCACGTCTTGCCCTTGTTCTGGGGCAGTTCGATCAGGCGAACGCCCTCGACCCCTTTGACCACCTCCGCCGTGCCATCCGTTGACCCGTCATCAACCACGATAACCTCGTCGATCAGCGGATGACCGACGACCGACCGCAAGACAGCCTCAATGCGGCTAGCCTCATTGTAAGCGGGGATAATGCAGCTGAGTGTCGTCATTGAGAGGCCTGCGATCTACCGCGCAAATACCAAACGACGACGCCCACGGCGATCAAGGCCGCAAGGATCAGCGTGGCGCGGAAAATGTAGTTGTCGATGGTCGAATAGGCGTAGCCGAACATGTAGCCGATCACGACGAAGAGCAGCGTTTTGGGCAAAGTGCCCAAGAGGTTCCAGCCGAGGAACGCACCAAACGGCATCTTGCCCGTGCCCGCAGCGAACAGCACCGCAGCGCCCGCCGAATGGGTGAGTTTGCCGATCAAAAGCGTCCGCCCACCTGTGTCGCGGAAGTGATCCTTGAGCCCGTTTCGGCGACTGCGGTTCAATCCCAGCCGCACCTGCCATCGACCAGGGAGCGTCTTTGGCCCCCAACGGCCCAGCGCATAGATGCCCGCGTCGCCGACCAGATCGCCCAACACGCAAATCACATAAACCGCATAGAGATTTAGCAACCCGAGCGAGGCCATATAGGCCGCGATCACCGTCACAATCGGGCCTTCCAGAACCGTGACGGGCGCGAGCAGCCATAGGCCATGCGCCTGCACCAGCGTTTGGATCGTCGAGAGGTCCATTCTTAGCTTTCGGTCGTTGTGCCCACGGCGTCCGAGGACATCGAGTTACCGCGCCATTCGAACCCTTTTCCGCGCCATCCCGCAACCCACAGGGCAGGGATCATCGCGTCGCGCATGATCCACGTTGCGATATCGCGTGGTTTCGCAGGCCAGCCTGCGCGGCGGGCCAAGAGGTATTCGAGGCCGAACCACAGGATCGGCAGGGCCAAGAGGTTCGCCCAATTCAGGGCGCCGTTTAGGGTCAGGAACAGCGTCAAAAACATCGGCACCGCGATCCCCGACAGGACCTCAGCGGCATAGAGGGCAGGGAACCCCATGCGGCGCACCTTGGCCCAGCGGACCTGACGGGTCCAAACGCTCTGCCAATCGCGGGACCCGATGGGTTGGGGCAGGAGGTTGCCCAAGAGACGGACCTTGAGGCCAGCCTCGCGGACGACCTTGGTCGATGCGACGTCTTCGGCCATGTCACGACCCAAGGCGATCAACCCGCCCGCATTGTCCAGAATATCCCGCCGCCAGAACAGCATTTTGCCCTGTGCGTAGCCATTGCCGAACACATCCGACGATAGCTGCCAACGGCCTTGATAGGTGTTGAGGAATGCAGCCTCCAGATCACCCCAAATGTTCGTGGCGCGGATGCCAGACGGGGGCGAGGTGACAAGGCCCGTGCCTTCGGTCCAGCGGGAAAAAAGGCGTTGGATATAGTCGTGCGGCAACAACACGTTGCTATCGGCCATCAGGATGTAATCATGCTCTGCCGCAGCCCAACCTTTGACGAGGTTGTTAAGCTTTGGATTGCCCGACAGGCGGTCATCCCCGATCAAGAGTGTCGCGTTGACCTCAGGATGCGCTTCGATCAACCGATTGACCAGCGGAACCACGGGATCATCGGCGTCCGAGCAGCAGAAAATAATCTGAAGCGGGCCGCGATAGCTCGACCGGAATGTGGTGCGTAGGGTGTCTTCAAGGTTATTTTCCAACCCGCACACAGGCCGCAGAACCGTCACCCCCGGTGTTCCCGTGATCATGGATTTCCGGAGCGAGCGCTCAGCCGCCCAAAGCGCCGCGCCAACGGACGCAAGTTGCAACGCAGATGTTGCGCCCAAAAGGCCGACCGCCAGTCCTGTCAGAATATCGGTCATGCGCGTGCCGTGACCGAGGCGTCATTGCGTCCCGCAACCCGCGCCTCTTTACGAGCGAGGGCGCTGTGTGCTGACCAATCGAGCATCATCAACTGACCGCTGGCGGTTTCCGCCAGAGCCGTGCAGTTCTCGGTCCAATCCCCGCAGTTTGCGTAGATTACACCGTGGTCATCGTGCAGCGCCGACTGATGGAAGTGCCCACAGATGATGCCATCGGCGTCATGTGTCCGCGACAGATCGGCCAGACGGAGTTGAAAGGTTTCCTTGGCACGTACCAAACGGTTCCCAAAGGCGATCAGATGATCAACGCCGCACCAGTCCTCACGTCCAAAGGCATTCAGGCCACGGTTCACCAGCAATTGCACGCCACGCAGCAGGTTTTCCGCATGAGCGCCGAGCTTTGACAACACAGGCGCCTTACGTTCGAACAGGTCAACGCAATCGCCGTGAATGACGAGGAACTTCGTTCCGTTCGATGTGGTGTGATAGACGTAATCGGCGACCGTTAGATTGCCGAAGTATTCACCAAAGTAGTGACGGAAAAACTCATCGTGGTTGCCAGGGGTGTAAACGATCCGCACGCCAGACCGCATACGATCCAGCAGCAGGTTCACGATCTTATGGTGGACAGGTTTCCAGTTCGACCCAATCGGCCGCCAGATATCAAAGATATCACCAACCAAGTAGATCGTATCAGCCACGTGGCATTCGAGGAACGACAGCAGGGCGTCCGCTTGGCAGCTATGGGCCCCCAGATGCATGTCCGAAATGAAAAGCGATGGAAAATAGCGTTGGCCGGGTTGGATGCGCTTTGGCGTCTGGTCTTTGGTCGCGATGGTGCCCAGCACCTCTTTGACAAGATCGGCGGGAAAGCCTGCAAAGCCGTTCTTCAAATGTTTAGTCATAGTGCGACGCCCCAAGAGTCGAAAATATATGCAGATGCTTAAATGGCTAATGTGACAGCTACGTTTCGGTTGGTTGGAAAAACATCTGCAGGCGGAAATTTCTCTAATCTGCACAATGAAACGACAGTCCTTGGGGTTTCCGTCGAAATTTATACAAAAAAGTAAGGCCGCACCTTTCGGCACGGCCTCTGTCATTCAACGTGGGTTTTTGGCTCAGAGCGCGGCGTTTGCCGCAGCGCGAATGGCGCGGATATTCTCGCCGTAAACCTCTGGTGCGTGGACGGAACCACCTTTGAACACCGCCGACCCAGCAACGAGCGAATCCGCACCCGCGGCAGCCACCAGCGGCGCAGTGTTCACATCAACGCCGCCATCGACCTGAATGTGGATCTCGCGGTCACCGATCATCTGACGGACCTTGCGGACCTTCTCGACGCCGGAATGGATGAATTTCTGACCGCCAAAGCCTGGGTTCACGGTCATCACAAGAACCATGTCCACCATGTCGAGCAGATATTCGACCGCCTCAGCAGGGGTCGCAGGGTTCAGCGCCACGCCAGCCTTAACGCCTTGGGCTTTAATCGCCTGAATGGTGCGGTGAATATGCGGGCCAGCCTCGATGTGCGCGCTGATCATATCGGCACCCGCTTCGGCGTAGGCTTCGATATAGGGATCGACGGGCGCGATCATCAGGTGCACGTCCATGAACGTTTTCACGTGCGGGCGGAACGCTTTGACGGCAGGCGGGCCAAAGGTGAGGTTCGGGACAAAGTGACCATCCATCACGTCCACATGAACCCAGTCAGCGCCCTGCGCTTCGATGGCCTGAATTTCCTGACCGAAATTTGCGAAATCGGCAGAGAGAATCGACGGTGCGATCTTGATCGAGCGGTCAAACGACATTGGAGTGCTTTCTTTTGCGGCAACGGGCAGGGTTCTAGCGCGGAAAACGCGCAAGGTCACGCCCTCTTTGCAGCCGCGGCATCATAGCCAAAGACCTGTTACAACGACTGTGTTAAACTGCGGGTATGAATGTGATCGTGCTTCGCCATAAAGAGTTCCTGCCCGCCGATTTGGCGTGCCAGTTGTCACGTGCCATGCTGACGAGCCAGCGCCCCACGGCGCTGCACACCCATGATTTTCCCGAACTGATCTGGGTGCAGAACGGCCGCATCCGTGAATATGGCCCCAAGGGTCACACCGATCACAAAGAGGGCACGCTCCTCTTTGTGCAGCCCACCCATGCCCATGCCCTTCAGGGCAAGGGTGAGGACGCGATGGTCGTGTCGATTGCCTTTGATCCAAAGGTGATTGAGGCGATCGGGCAGCAATATCCGCAGGTCGCTGATCGGTTCTTTTGGGGGAACTCAGAGCGGCCCGAAACCTACACCCGCGACATGCAGCAGATGGCTGACTTGAACCGCGCTGCCGTGCGGTTAGAGCGTCGCAATGGCACCGCACTCGATGCGACGGCGTTTCTCTTGCCGCTCTTGTCCGAACTGATCGACGAGACCGTCTCGCTCGCCGCTGGTGCGCCGCGCTGGTTGGCTGACGCCTGCGCCGCCGCCCGCAATCCCGACGTGTTCCGCGACGGGGCCGCTGGGTTCGTGCGGGTCACAGGCCGCGCCCATGCCCACGTCAGCCGCACCGCCCGTCAGTTTCTGGGGCAAAGCCCGTCCGAATACGTCAACGGCATTCGCATGGACTATGCAGGGCGGCAATTGATCGGATCAACCGACAGCTTGGCCGAGATCGCAGCCGACTGCGGCATCCCCAACCTATCCCACTTCCACAAACTCTTCCTCGCCCACCACGGCATGACCCCCGCCCAATTCCGCAAAACCCGCCAACGCAACACAGTCCAACCTGTTTTGTGAGGTGGGTCGCTGAGTGATCGGGCGGTGTGAGAGGAAAGGGGTGTTTGGTGAGTGGGGGAGCAGGTGCTGAAAATTCGAAGAAAATGTCTGCACACGTGTATCGGTCAGAGAATATATGGAACCCAGTTCTCTAAGGTTTGTTAAACTCTAACTTTTCAGGAACGCGGGATTTTCCACTGTAGTTGAAGATCGACCACCGAAAGGCATCGCGCCGCATTTCCAGCACCAAGTTATTTTGCGCCGTCGCAAGCGCTTTGTATTCTGGGGCCAGTGCTGGGCTATTGGGCGTTAGAGTTGCATTTGCTTCAATATACCTCTGCTGCAAAACACCCCAGGCCAATATGACCGACTGATCCGCATAAAACATTAGGCGCGGAAAGTACTCCATTGCAGGCCGAAGAGAGGTCAAAAACTCTTCATCGGTGGAGTTGTTGTAGGTGTCTAAAAGTGGCGGAAGGACGCTAAGAAATTCCAAATAGTTTCTTCGCTTTTCAGACAGAATAAGTGCAGATTCCGCGTAGAGGCGACCAAAAAGAAAGCCCACTGAAGCCAGAATTAAGCTTCCAACGAAGGTCAGGGCACCAAACATTTTTGCTCCTATTGGCAAACTCACACAACGGCCAAATAATATCAGCGTTCTATGGCATTTGCCAGAACGTGCTCCTCACTGCCGTGTTATTTCGCGTGTGAGCCTGAATATGTAGGGTCGGCAGAGTAGACAGTAGTGCGCTATACAGCTTCAGTCAAAATAGGCTCCAAACGGCCATCCGCCCAACTCCGAGCGCAGCCCCCCAACTCACTTCCCGCGCCAGCTTCCAAACCAGCGTTTCAGACGAGACTGCCGTTCGGCGACCCCTGCCTCCACGCGGTCCCATTCGTCGCCGACTTTGTCCAAGGTCGGGTCCAGTGCGCGTTCGCGGAATTGTAGCCAGACGGCGCGTAGGAATAGGATGCCTGCCATCAGCGCGACAAAGAATACGATGTTGAACCACGGGATGATGGTCATGTTTGGATCGTCGATGCGTTTGATCGAAATCGCGTTCGGGAAGATGGTAAAGAAACGGTTCCGCCAGCCGTAGTGCGTGATGCTCACCCACTTTGGCGCTTCGGCGGTCGAGGTGTTCTCTTGGGCCTCGCCTTGCAGGTCGCGGCTGTCGAATTTGAAATAAGGTGGCCAGATCCAGCCCGTATCTTCGTTGCGGTAGATCATCACGTCATTGGCTTCAGCACCACGGATGAGGCCAAAGAGATAGGTCGGGCGGCGCATCACGCTGATGAACTGCACATCGCGGGTCGCACCATCGACGTTGCCGCTGTCAGCCTGCGCAAAGAAAATGCGGTTCACAGAGCTAAAGTCCTGACGGATCACTTCGGTGCCTGTGATGCGGGCGATGTCGTGTTGAGGCAGGACGTAATGCAGGAACATGCCCGCAAACAAAATCACGATGACCCGAACGCCAGTTTTCAGTTTTTGCATCTCAGCCTCAATTCGTCAGATATAAAATCGCCGTCACCAAAACGACGGGCACAATATAGACCAGCACAATGAGCTTTTTGCGAAACCCGTGCTCGTATTCGACCATACCGTTTTCGATATAAGTAGTGCGGGCCTCGCTATCACCCCCTTGATGATCCTCGGCCCATTGTTTCTCTAGTTTTTCGCGCCGAACAGAGCGCGAATAGACCGAGATCATGAAATACAGCAGGGTCGTGATGACAAACCAGATCACCAGCATATAGAAAAATTTCATCTTATCGGCCTCTCATCACCGAACATCAGGCCTTTTTCGATCAACCGATGCATCACCAGACCGCCTTTTTCCAACGCCTCACAAGGCCCATCACCGACAAGAGCATTACTGGCCCCCACAAGAGCGCAGAGATCAGCGACAGCCGTCCGAAATGCGCGATGGTATCGGCGATGTTGCCAGCGAACAGTTCAGAGATCGGAAAGCCTTGGATCAGGTAGAGCACGATGAAATAGCCGATACCCACGATCCCCATCGTCAGGGTCGATACCAGTGCATTGACCATCAGCGGCTTTACCCCCTCGGGCAGGAACTTGGCCCAGAGGCGGGGGACGAACCAACCTATCGCCGCGAGGATCAGCGCAGGGATCAAAAGATCGGTCAAACTTTACCCTCCAGATATCCAGATAGCGGCGCTGGTCCACTTCCATCGCTTTCCCGGTTTGTCGTACGTTCACAAGAAAAGCTCTGGGTTACCCCAAATTCGATACCTGCCAGCAAAACGACCCACCAGTTATTACATTTCCGACGCGTCCATTTCAGGCTCTGTCGGTTTCTCTGCCAACTGATCGGCGAGGATCTCTGACAGCGGTCTATCGGCCATCAGGGCTTCTTCGCCATAGATGGCATCGGGGTCGACGCGCCGCGCAGGGAGTTCTTCACCGCGGTTGAAATACTCTTCTTCGATCCGTTCTGAATCCGCCTCGCTGCGCATGACAACGCGGGTGCCGTTCGGGACCATCTCAAAGAGGTGGATGATGTCGTGGTTGAACATCCGGATGCAGCCCGCAGAGCCAGAGTTGCCAATCGATTCCATGTCGTTGGTGCCGTGGATGCGGTAGTAGGTGTCGCGACCCCCACGATAGAGGTAGAGCGCACGCGCCCCCAACGGGCTGCGCAGGCCACCGGGGATGCCACCCGCGAAATCGCCGTAAATCTCGGGCTCTGTGCGCAACATGTTTGCGGTGGGCGTCCAGCCCGGCCATTCAACCTTGCGGTTGATCACCGTGTCACCATTGATCGACCGACCTAGACGGCCCACGGCGATGGGGTAACGCCACGCGGTGCCGTCATCCATGACCCAATAGAGAAATTTTGCATAACGGTCGACTTCGATCGTGCCCGGTTTTTCGTCGCCTGTGTAATAGACCAACACACGGCGGTTCGGTTCTTCGAGGAGACGCGGGGGAACGGGCGGCAAGGCGTAGCCATTGTCCATCAACAGCGCATAGCCCGGAACAACGGTCGGCGCAGGCGCGGGTTCGGGCACAGGTTCTTCGGTGCAGGCCGAGATAAAGACCAAAGCGGTCAGCGCCAGAAATGCGCGCAGGGCAGAGGGAATATTCAAAAGCATCTAAATCGTCCGGAATCCATTTAGGCTCTGATATCATTTCATCCGCAAAGCGCAAATTTTTCGCGGGAAAATTGCATGGTTGTGATGAGGTGTGACTTAAAATGCAGGGTGGGCAATAGAAAAAAGCCTGCGTATCCTGCTCGCAACAGACCAAACACGGGGTATAATATGACCGACCGTAAAGACGCGATCAAAACTGCCGCTCAGGCGATCTTCTTGTCCTCAGGCTACGCTGCGGCGACAATTGCGCAGATCGGGCGTGACAGTGCATCGACGGTTGGCTCTATCTACCATGCTTTTAAGGGCAAAGCCGCGATTGCGCGGGCGTTGCTCTTGGATGCACGGTCCACGTGGACGATTGAGGCGCAGGGCATCACGGGTAAGGATAAACCGCGCAAAGCGATCACCGCGATGATCCAATCGTTCCTGTTCTGGGGTCGCAATAACCCCGATCTGTTCCGCCTCCACGAAGAGCTTTCGGCCAGAGCGGTCAATGACCCCGACTTCGCCGACTTTGCCCAAGATTTAAGCGATGAGAGCGCAGCAGGCGCGGCGGTCTACGCGAAATGGGCATCCAAGGGCATGGTCAAGGATATGCCTTGGCCTCTCGCCTCCGCGATCATCTACGGCCCCGCGCGGGAATTCCTCTCGGCGGGTGGTATGCCTGATGATGAAACCGTCGAGGTTCTGTCCCATGCCGCGTGGCAGGCCGTCAAAGGCGACGCCGCGCAAAAGAAGAAATCCAAACCCTAACATTCGGTCTGTCGCATGAGCTTTTGGCGTGAACTCTTCGATGTCGCAGCGCAAAGCGACCAAGACGACGATACCGTCCCCACCACGCCCGAGGGCAAAGTACGCCTTTATGTCTTTGCGGGACACTTCCCCGACGAAGAGGCACTGCTGTCCTACTGCTTTGATCAACCCGCCGAAGGGCTGCCCGTTCCGTTCAATCGCGATCTGGCGGGGGCCTTCGTGGATACGACCTATGTCGTCACTGGCTTTGGGGCAGGGGTCAAAGAAACGCTCGATGACTTCTTTGTCGGTGATGTCGTGGCAGAGATTCTTCTTCGGATCGGGGACGGCAATTCCGTGGTTGTCGTTTCTGAATATGCCTTTGGGGATTTCCCATTTTCCCTAAATGACACGCCGCGTTTGTCCTATTTGGGCCATTGGTTGGTCACACGGGACTAGAGCGACGGAATTATTGGTCAATCCGGCGTGAATGGACTGGACGACTGGGATTTGCCGTGGTTCACATATGATCAAATTTTTCGACCGGAGGACCGAATGCCCGAGACGAACCTGAAATCCCTGCTATCCAACCCCGCGCTCGTCCGCGAAGAAGCCTATCTGGCTGGTGAATGGGTCATGGCCCAATCTGGTGCGACCTTTGACGTGGTAAACCCTGCCCGTGGTGACGTGATTGCCAAGGTCGCGGATATTTCCCGCGAAGAAACCGCCAAGGTGATTGATGCAGCTTATGACGCTCAGAAATCATGGGCCGCGAAAACGGGTAAAGAACGGGCAAAGATCCTGCGCAAATGGTTCGACCTGATGATGGAGAACCAAGAGGATCTCGCCATCATCATGACTGCCGAACAGGGCAAACCACTGGCTGAGGCTCGTGGCGAGGTCGCTTATGGTGCGTCCTTTGTGGAATGGTTCGGCGAAGAAGCGAAACGCATCTACGGCGAAACCATCCCCGGTCACATGGCCGACAAGCGCATCACCGTGATCAAACAGCCGATTGGCGTTGCTGCTGGTATCACCCCGTGGAACTTCCCCAACGCGATGATCGCCCGCAAGGTGGCTCCGGCGCTGGCGGCGGGCTGTTCGTTCGTCATCCGTCCCGCTTCGCAAACCCCGCTGTCCGCGCTCGCCATGGCGGTTCTTGCGGAACAAGCAGGCGTGCCCAAAGGCGTCTTTAGTGTTATCCCGTCCGAGGACGCATCGGGCGTCGGCAAAGAGTTCTGCGAAAACTTCAAGGTGCGCAAACTGACCTTCACAGGCTCGACTCAAGTGGGCCGTATCCTGCTGCGTCAAGCTGCGGACAACGTTATGAAATGTTCGATGGAGCTGGGCGGCAACGCACCGTTCATCGTGTTTGACGACGCGGACATCGACGCAGCCGTTCAAGGCGCTATCGCCTGTAAATTCCGCAACAACGGTCAGACCTGCGTTTGTGCGAACCGCATCTACGTGCAGGACGGCGTCTATGACGAATTCAGCGCGAAACTCAAAGCTGCGGTCGAAGCACTGAAGGTTGGCGACGGCCTTGAGACTGGCACCGACCTTGGCCCGCTGATCGAACCGAAAGCGGTCGAAAAAGTGCGCGAACACCTCGCGGATGCGCTGGCTAAGGGCGGCAAGGTTCTAACAGGTGGTGAGGCTGGCCCGCTGGGTGGTCAGTTCTTCTTGCCTACCATCGTCTGCGACGCGACCACCGATATGAAGGTCGCGACCGAAGAAACCTTTGGCCCCTTCGCGCCGCTTTTCCGTTTCAAGGACGAGGATGACGTGATCGCCATGGCGAACGACACGATCTTTGGCCTCGCGTCCTACTTCTACGCCAACGACCTGTCCCGCGTGATCAAGGTCCAAGAGGCGCTGGAATACGGCATCGTTGGCGTGAACACAGGCATCATCTCGACCGAAGTGGCACCGTTCGGTGGCGTCAAACAATCGGGTCTTGGCCGCGAAGGCAGCCACCACGGGATCGAGGACTACCTCGAACTGAAATACATCTGCACTCAGGTGTAAGATTTAAAAAGGCGGTCCTGAACGGGCCGCCTTTTTTCTATCTCACCGGATCGAACAGCGCGTCGTCTAGCGTGCAATCGCGCGACACATCCGCGCCGCAGCGTCTGAACTCTAGGTCCTTAGTCAGGCAAATGCGGACCTCTTGGATATAGCCCGACATGCAGGTCACTGTGATCTCGTTCGCGTCCAGCCCATCGTTTTGATCCATGAACGCCTCTTCGATCAAGGATGCAGGCAGGCTCACCTGTCGTTCCAATTTGCGGAACGCCTGCGGGATCGTCAGCGTCTCATAGGCTTCGCGGGCGAGGGCGTAGTAGTCGGTTGAATTCAGCCCTGAACACACGCCGTGTTTGTTCCACTGATACCATGCGAGGCCAGATGTCCCCATGATGTCCGCCATCGCTTCGGTCTGGCGGCGGGTTGGGGCAGGGATCGTGGTGCGGCAGTAGTTGGGCCAGCCCGTTTCATACTGCGGCCAGAGCCCGTGCAGAACCCAGCCGAAATCCTCGCGCTCGTCACATTGCGGCGAGTCGCGACCATCACCTTCGAGGGCGCACCAGTTCGGTGACCACGACAGCGACATCACATAATAATCAAAATCTCCGGCCGTTCCGTCCGCCTGCGCAACAAGCGGAGATAGGCCCAAGGCCAGTGCCAATACAGTCTTTCGCATAATTTAGTCTTTTCTATTGCTTTTGCCCCGACTATATACAGCTTGAGTTCCCCGACAATGTGAACTGGGCCGAAAATTCCGGCTCGCCTTCGAAAGAAGGCAGCGGGGAAGATTTGCGTTAGGAGACAAACCATGTCCGACAAACCAATTATGGCGAAAGCCACCGCCGTCTGGCTGATCGACAACACCACGATCAGCTTTAAACAGATCGCCGATTTCGTCGGCATGCACGAGTTGGAAATTCAGGGCATCGCTGACGGCGATGTGGCGCCTGGTGTAAAAGGTTTCGACCCTGTGTCGAACAACCAGCTCACCGAAGACGAGATCAAAGCAGCCGAGGGCAACCCGCTTCACAAACTGAAGCTGAAGTTCAACCCTGCAGCTTCGGGCGAAGAAAAACGCCGCGGCCCGCGCTACACCCCGCTGTCGAAGCGTCAGGACCGTCCGAACTCGATCCTCTGGCTGGTGAAATTCCACCCAGAACTGTCGGACGCTCAGATTGCGAAACTCGTTGGCACCACCAAGCCGACGATCCAAGCGATCCGCGAACGCACCCACTGGAACATCGCCAACATGCAGCCGATCGATCCGGTGGCACTTGGCCTGTGTAAACAATCCGAACTCGACGGCATGGTGCAGAAGGCAAACGCGAAACGCGCGGCCGAAGGCACTGCAATGACCGACGACGAGCGTCGTAAACTGGTGTCGACCGAACAGTCGCTCGACATGCCAGCAGAACCGAAAATCCCGACCGCGATTTCTGGTCTGGAAACCTTCACCCTTGGTGACGGCGGCCTCGGCAACGATCCGCGTGATGACGAAGAAACCGACTTCTCGGATGCAGATAGCTTCTTCAACCTGCCGGGTGGCAATGACGACGAAGACGAAGACGACAAATAAGGTCGCCTGATCTGAATACAAAAAGCCCCGCAATTTGCGGGGCTTTTTTGTTGTGTCCTAGAGGCTCCGTCGCGCCCTGAGCGCCGCCGTGATCGTCCCATCGTCGAGGTAGTCCAGCTCCCCACCCACAGGCACACCTTGGGCGAGCGACGTGACCGTCACATCGGGCAATTGGTCAGCGATGTAATGCGCCGTGGTCTGCCCGTCGATCGTCGCGGAAAGCGCGAGGATCACCTCGGTCACCGCCTCGGACGTCACGCGGTCGAGGAGCTTGGGAATACGCAAATCCTCTGGCCCGACCGCGTCGAGCGCCGACAACGTGCCGCCCAGCACGTGATAGCGCCCCTTGAATACGCCAGAGCGTTCCATCGCCCAAAGGTCCGCGACATCCTCAACGATGCAAATCTCGCCATTGGCGCGTCGTTCGTCCTGACAGATCGGGCAAATATCGGCGGTATCGATGTTCCCGCAGTTCAAACATTCCTTGGCCGATTGGCCGACCCGTGTCATCGCGTCGGCCAATGGGATCAGATGCTGTTTGCGCTTTTTGATCAGGTGCAGGACAGCACGCCGCGCCGACCGAGGCCCAAGCCCCGGTAGCTTTGACAAAAGACCGATCAGGTCTTCGATATCCTGCGGACCCTGAGCCAATTTTTAAAACGGCATCTTAAAGTCAGCGGGCAGGCCCAGACCCTGGGTGATCTTCGCCATTTCCTCTTGGGCGCGTTCGCCCGCTTTGGTCTGTGCATCTTTGACCGCTGCGAGGATCAGGTCTTCGACCATTTCCTTGTCGTCAGCCGAAAAGATCGACGGATCAATGTCGAGAGCCTTCAACTCGCCCTTCGCGGTTGCGGTCGCTTTGACCAGACCTGCACCCGCTTCGCCCGTGACCGTGATGTTTTTCAGGTCATCCTGCATCTGGGTCATCTTGGTCTGCATTTCTTGTGCGGTTTTCATCATCTTGGCCATGTCGCCAAGACCGCCCATTCCTTTGAACATGTTATTTCCTCTGACTAAGGATGCGCCGTGCGGCGCGGATGATTGTATAAACGGTTAGCGCCGCTGCAAAGGCCGTCGCGACATAAGGCGGCGCAAGGCAGCCTTCTCTCGTGGCGCGTGCCCAGATGCCCAAATGATCCGTTGCCCATAGGCGCTGCGACACGAACATCAGCAGGAATGACGACGCGATAATGCCAGCCATCTGCACGCCGATATGCCTGAATGCCGATCCAGCCAAGGCGATGATGATCATGATGAACAACAACGGGTTGGTCAGCGTATAAAGAGGCTCTGACCAGATGGTCACATCAACCCCGGGCGACCAGAGCGGTCGCACTTGTTCACAAACTTCAGCAAAGGCAGGCGCGGGCAGTGCCGCTAGGATCAATCCTCTTCGAACGGGTCCCATTCATCTTCCACTTCTTGGAGGGCTTCAACCTGCGCCTCTTGGGCGAGGTCGGCAGCCGTCCGAACTTCGGTAATTTTGGCTTTCGGAAAAGCAGCGAGGACGGCCTGCACCATCGGCAATGTCGCGGCCTCGGCCTTTTTCGCGTTCTCTTCGGCGGCACGCACTTCGGCAACCGTCGGTGCGCCGCCCTCATTCACGAGGATCACCGTCCAGCGGTTCCCCGTCCACGCTTGCAACCGCGATCCAAGCCGCTGTGCCAGATCGCTAGGGGCATCATCCGCAGGTTGGAATTCAATCCGACCGGGTTGGTAACGGGCAAGACGGATGTAGTTCTCCGCCTCAACGAGCAGTTTTACATCGCGGTGCGCACGGATCAGTTCCAGTACGGATTCAAATGTCGCGTAGCGTGCTAGCGCATGTTCAGCCAGTTCTGGCGCAGCCTGAGACACAGGGCCGCTCGGCCCGTTGTGGGTCGGCGTGTGCTGCGATCCGTAGGCGTTTGTCGTGCCACCTGAAGGGGCAGGGCGCGCACCGCCGCCACCTCCACCACCGTTCGGACGGGGCGGGGGCGCAGTGTTCGCGATTTTGCGCAACAGTTCGTCTGGCGTCGGCAGGTCCGCCACATGGGTCATGCGGATCACAGCCATCTCTGCCGCCATCATCGCGTTCGGGGCCTGAGATACCTCATCAATCGCTTTGAGCAGCATCTGCCACATCCGCGTCATCACCCGCATCGGCAGGGTCGCGGCGGCGGCTTGACCACGGGCGCGTTCGTCAGGCGAAACAGTCGGGTCTTCGGCGGCATCAGGGGTGATCTTGATCACCGATACCCAGTGGGTGATCTCTGCCAAATCGCGCAGGATCGCCATCGGGTCCGCGCCATCGGAATATTGCGTCGACAGCTCGGCCAAGGCCGCTGCCGCATCACCGCGCAGGATCATGTCAAAGAGGTCGAACACACGTCCACGGTCCGCAAGGCCGAGCATCGCCCGCACCTGATCCGCCGTGGTTTCCCCCGCACCATGCGAAATCGCCTGATCCAAAAGCGATGTCGCATCCCGTGCCGACCCTTCGGCGGCGCGAGTGATCAGCGCGAGCGCATCATCGGTGATCTCCGCGCCTTCGCTGCTGGCGATCTTGCGCAAGAGCGCGATCATCACCTCGGGTTCGATGCGGCGCAGGTCGAACCGCTGACAGCGCGACAGAACCGTCACGGGAACCTTGCGGATTTCCGTGGTCGCAAAGATGAATTTGACGTGGGCGGGCGGTTCCTCAAGCGTTTTCAAGAGCGCGTTGAACGCGCCCGTCGACAGCATGTGAACTTCGTCGATGATGTAGACTTTGTAGCGGGCCGAAGCCGCGCGGTAATGGACCGAGTCGATGATCTCGCGGATGTTGGCGACGCCTGTGTTGGATGCCGCGTCCATCTCGATCACGTCAACGTGGCGACCTTCCATGATGGCGGTGCAATGTTCGCACTGGCCGCAGGGTTCGGTCGTAGGGCCGCCCTGACCATCAAGGCCAACACAGTTCATGCCCTTTGCGATGATCCGCGCGGTGGTGGTCTTCCCCGTCCCGCGGATACCCGTCATGATAAAGGCCTGCGCGATCCGCCCTGCCTCGAACGCATTCTTGAGCGTGCGCACCATCGCGTCTTGACCGACGAGGTCGGCAAAGGTTTCGGGGCGGTATTTACGGGCAAGAACCTGATAGCCGGCTTGGGGCGTGTCGGTCATGTATTCCTCGATCTGCTAGCGCCCCCAACCTAGGGGCAGAGGGGCGCGGCGTCCAGCACGCAGGACACAACAATCGGGTTGTGATCGGGATTTCCTGAGCTACGGTGGGCACATTCGAATAAGAGCGCGATCAGATGACCGAATTTGAAACAAAATACGCAAAAGCCGTCGAGAAACTTATCGAGGCGGGCATCCCCCGCCGTGCCTACGACCCGCCCTTTAACATCATCCTGCGCCGCATGGGGCTAGAGATTCGTCCCGTCCACTTCATGACGTTTTGGCAGATCGTCACGATCCAAGGCATGACCTTTGGCGCGATGTGGGGCCTTTTGATGTGGACCTTCCTCTGGCGCTACAACGACATGCGTATCGCTGAGGCGGCTCTGGGGTCTATCTTTGCGGGCCTGCTGTTTGGCACAGTCATGGCCGTTGTTGTTAAACGCAAATCTGACAAAGCGGGGCTGCCCACATGGGGCGAACTCTAACAAATGAGGGGGGTAAGGTGAGAGGCTGGACAACGACCCAAGCGGGGCTCGTTACGGCTGCTTCCTTCCGGACCTGACCGGGTTGGCGAGGCGCTCGCCCGCGCCAACCTCTCGAAGCATCAGATAGGCGACGATGCGGCTGGATGCAAGGGGCTAGACGGGTGCCAAAACCTGTCAAAAGGCCCCGATCTATAAGAAACCAGTTACAGATGTCGTCTAAACTAAGGGAATGGTCGCGCGACAGAGGTCGTGCAATGATCGAGAACTACGCCTGAATAGGGGACTTTTATGACGTCTTTCTTACTGCGATACGCTACGTTTTTCGGGGTCGCGATTGCTTTTTTGCTCTCGCTCTTGCTGCCGCAAAACAACGTCTTCACGCCGATTGTCTCTATCATCTTGGGCGTCCTGACGCTGCTGGGCCTCTTGGATGCAATCCAAACGAAACACGCGGTTTTGCGGAACTTCCCGCTTCTCGGTCGGGTGCGGTATTTCTTTGAAATGATCCGCCCTGAAATTCGTCAGTACCTGCTTGAAGGCGACGACGAAGAGGTGCCGTTTTCCCGCGATGCCCGCGCCATCGTCTATCAACGTGCCAAAAACGTTGAGGATAAACGCCCCTTTGGCACGAAAAAGCGCGTCTATGAGAGCGGCTATCAATGGCTCACCCACTCCATCCGTCCTGTCAAAATCGAGGATAAGGATTTCCGCGTGTCCGTCGGCGGCCCCGATTGCACGCAGCCCTATAACCTCTCGATCTACAACATCTCTGCCATGAGCTTTGGTGCGCTATCTGCCAACGCGATCTTGGCGTTGAACAATGGCGCGCGCATGGGGGGCTTTGCCCATGACACTGGCGAAGGCGGGATCAGCCGTTACCACCGCGAAGGCGGCGGCGACCTGATCTATGAAATCGGCACGGGCTACTTTGGCTGCCGCGATGACGAAGGCCAGTTTTCCCCTGAACAATTCGCGAAAACGGCCTCTTCTGATCAGGTCAAGATGATCGAGATTAAGCTGAGCCAAGGTGCCAAACCCGGTCAGGGCGGCGTGCTGCCTGCTGCGAAAATCACCCCCGAAATCGCAGAGGCCCGCCACATTCCGATGGGCGTCGATTGCGTGTCGCCGGCCAGCCATTCGGCCTTTGGCACCCCGATCGAAATGATGCGCTTCATCGCGCAACTGCGTGATCTGTCGGGCGGTAAACCTGTGGGCTTTAAGCTCTGCATCGGGCACCGCCGCGAATTTATGTGCATCGTCCGCGCCATGCTGAAAACGGGTATCACCCCCGATTTCATCGTGATCGACGGCAAAGAGGGCGGCACGGGTGCGGCCCCGCTGGAATTCGCGAACCACATGGGGATGCCTTTGGTCGAAGGTCTGACCTTTGCCCACAACACGCTGCGCGGTGTTGGCCTGCGCGACAAAATCCGTCTGGGCGCTTCTGGTAAACTGGTCCAAGCCTTTGACATCGCCCGTGCCCTCGCGCTGGGTGCGGATTGGGTGAACTCTGCCCGTGGCTTCATGTTCGCGGTCGGCTGTATTCAGGCGCAGGCCTGCCACACGAACCACTGCCCTACGGGTGTCGCAACGCAAGATAAAATGCTGCAACGCGCGCTGAACCCCGTGGACAAGGCCACCCGCGTCGCGAACTTCCACCGAAACACGCTCAAGGCGCTGGCGGATATGACGGGGGCTGCGGGCCTGTCCCATCCGGGGCAATTCCTGCCGCACCACCTGATGATGCGCGAAAAGGCGGGGGACATGGTCACAGGTCACGAGGTCTACCCCTACCTCCCCGAAGGCTTCCTCTTGCGCGAGGAAGAGGACAACCAAGGCTACCTGAAACGTTGGCGGCGGTCCTCTGCCGAGAGCTTCTATCCTTTCGACGACGGGATCTGATCTACGGAATTGGCGGGGCAGCGAAAGCGTCCCGCCATTGCGCAATAAACCGTTCTGTCGCATGGCGATCCAAGGCCACCAGCAGCGGTGGCCTCAGCGGAATAAACCGCCGCGCACTGGGCAGAAGCCCCGTTTCCGACTGGTCGTCAGGAAACACCAAACCCATCTGCTTCACGATCCGCTGCCCTTTGGGGGATAGGATGAAATCCAACAGCCGCGCGGCCTCTGACGCATGTGTGGCATTGGCGGGGATCATATAGGCGCGGGACAAAAACAGTATGTAATCTTCGGGCAGGATGACACCCACATTGGTGGCGGTCGCGTTCTGCACATAGGACCCCAGCACATTATACGCGATTAGGAACCGCCCCGAGGCCACATCGTCGATGATCTCAGCCGAACAACAGGTCGCCACCGCATCAGCCCGCGCAAAACCTTCGAGAAGCGCACCAAAGGTCGTCGCCTCAAGACTGTCGTTGAACGCATAGAGATACCCGAGGCCCGAGGCCTCAATATCGTAGGTCGCGATATGGCCGCGATATTTGGTCGGGTTTTGCCGCATCAGATCGAGCAGTTCGAACCTACTGTGCGGCACTTCGCTCACGTCAACGAGGTCGGTGTTATAGGCCATGACCGCTGGTTCTTCGGTCAGCCCCCACAGCTCGTCCCGCCATCTGCGTGACGGGGGCAGGGCGGTCGTCAGGTCCGACACATAGCGCGCCGCGCAAGCCATATTCACGAGGTCGAGCATCTGATGCACCGCTGAGGAAAACACCGCATCCGCAGGGCTATTGTCGGTCAAACAGGCCTCTTTGCTCGCTTCATAGAGCGCGTTTGACCCCCATTGTTCGTAATGCACCGACAGGTCGGCGTTATCCTCGGTAAAGGCCTCTAGAACGGGCGCGATGATCGCGATGTCGGTCGTGGACCGCAGGGTTAATACGGTCGGGCCGCTGCCAAAATTGGTGGTGGCTTCTTGGGCGGCGAGGGGCGCAGAGAGGGCGATCAGAGCCGCTGTTAGGATCGGTTTCATGCCTGATCCTCCACCACATGAGGCAGGACGAGAGCGACCGAAAACCCATGCTCTGTCTTTTGCATTTCCACTTTCCCGTCAAAGGCTTGCGCCACTGCCGTCACAATCGACAACCCGATCCCCGCGCTATCCTCACGCGACGATGCCGTCCGTTCAAACCGCGACCCGAGCCGCGCGAGCACCGCATCATCAGGCCCTTTGCCCGCGTCCTCGACCCAGAGGATTGCGCGATCCCCGTCCTGTTTCACGCCAATCCGCACGGGCGGCGTGCCATAGCGCAGCGCGTTCGACAAAAGGTTCTTTACCGCCTCAGAGAGCGAAAATTCATCCGCGCTCACCAGAACAGGATCGCTGCCGATCACAAGTTCAACTTCGACATTCGGGGCGAGCAATTCGTGGTCGCGACTGTCCACAATGTCCAAAGCCACATCGCGTAGGTCCACCATCGCTCGTGGAACGCTGTCCGTGCGGTGAATGACCAAGGCACGTGACAACATCTGATCCAGCAGCACCCCCAGCGACCGCGTCCGTTTCAACAACCGCGCAATCGCGACCTGCGCTCTTTCGGGGTCGTCCTCCTCTGTCACCGATTCCGCTTGGGCACGGATCGCGGCAACGGGCGTCCGCAACTGGTGCGCGGTGTCCGAGATTAGGTTCCGCATCGCGTCGATCTGCCGATCCAACCGCTGCATGAACCTGTTCATCGCATGAAGGATCACGCCCACCTCTGCGGGCACGTTCTGATCGTCCAAGGGCGTCAGGTCATAAGGATCACGCTGCGAAAACCCGCCCGCAATCGCCTCGAGTGGACGCAAGGCGGAACGAACGATAAAGAACGCGACCAGCACCAGCGCGGCACCCGCGACCCCCACAGGGATCAGCGCGTCCAAGGTCAGATCGAACGCCATTTGATCCCGCGCCCGTCGGGTTTGCCCGACCGTCACCCGCACCACCCCCGAAAAATCACGTTCGGAAAAACGACGGGTCACGTCGACGAACCGCGCATCCTCTCCGTTCATCGTCCCATCATAGAGCTGCTCTGCATCCGCGCGTCCCTCGCGCAGCGGTGCCGTCTCGTGCCCCGTCAAAAGCGTCAGATCAGGGCCGCGCACGGCATATGTGATCCGATCATCGGGCGCTTGCGCCAGCAGTTCAAAGGCTGAGACGGGCAAGTCCGTCACAGGTTGACCGTCGATGATCCGAATGGATTCGGCGATGTCGTTCGCCGCGCCGATCAGGATACGGTCATAGGCTTGGCGGGCCGCTTGTCGTCCGTTGCTCCACGCGGTCAACGTGACCAGAACGCCGCCCAAAAACAGGATCGTCAAAACGCCCGTCATCACGCGGGCCAAAAGGCTTTTCGCGCGGGGGAGGGCGAGGCTACCCATCAACGCTGATCCGATAGCCAACCCCGCGCTGGGTCGCGATGGTGATCGGGCTGCCCGCGAATTTCTTACGAAGCCGCGCGATATACAGCTCAATCGCGTTCAGCCCCACATCGGCATCCGAAAAGGTAAACAGCCCGTCATAAAGCCGCTCTTTGCTCAGCGGTTGACCAGGGCTGCGCATCAATAACCCGAGCAAGGCAGCCTCACGGCGGGTTAAATCCAACCGATCCCCATGAAGCGTCGCTGTCATCTGCGCGGGCGAATACTGTAGCGGACCCAACGCAACGGTATCGCTTTTCTGCTCAGACTCGCGGCGGAACAAGGCCCGCAACCGTGCCTCTAATTCGCGCTGATCAAAGGGTTTTACCAGATAGTCATCCGCCCCAAGGTCCAGCGCCCCAACGCGGTCGTCCACCGAAAACAACGCGGTCAGCATCAAGACGGGCGTCCGATCCCCGCCAGACCGCATTTTGCGCAACAGTTCGGTGCCAGACCCGTCGGGCAAGTTGATGTCGAGGATGATCGCGTCATAGCTCTGAACGGCGAGAAAATCCTCGGCCCCTTGGACGCTATCGGCGTGATCGCAGGCCATCCCAGACCGCGACAGGCTGGTGACAACCGCCTCGGCCAAATCGGTGGCATCTTCGACCATCAAAACGCGCATCGCCGTGATTCCCTTTGGTAAGGCCCTGATTTGCCGCGAAAATCCCAGTGACAGGTTCGTGACAGGTTTATCGGATACTGATCTTGCTTAACCCGCGATGAGGATGCTGCAAAGGGCGGTATGGGACGCGGGTCGAATTCCAAAGCAGGGGGCTAAGCCCGCTGTTTGACACACCAAGGAGGAAACCATGACATTCAAAGCGACTCGTATTGCGATCATCGCAACCCTGCTGGGCGCAAGCGCACTGACCGTATCGGCAGAAGGCTATACCCCTGAAAACCCAGAGTGCATCGCACCCGCGAACCCTGGTGGTGGCTGGGACTTCACCTGCCGTCAGGTTGGTAAATCGCTTCAGGATCAGGGTCTAATCGGCTCGACCATGCAGGTTGTGAACCTCGCTGGTGGCGGTGGCGGCGTTGCCTTCGCAGAAGTTGTGAACAAGCGCGGCGATGACAACGACCTGATCGTTGCAGCATCCTCGGCAACCGCAACTCGTCTGGCTCAGGGCGCATATCCGGGCAACACCATGGATCAAGTCCGTTGGCTGGCATCGGTTGGCGCTGACTACGGCGTGATCGCAGTTGCTGCTGACAGCGAAATCGACAACCTGACCGAACTGCTCGACATGGTTAAAAACGACCCGACCTCGATCTCGGTCGCTGGTGGTTCGGCTGTTGGTGGTTGGGACCACCTTAAGGTTCTGATCGCAGCAAACGCTTACGGCATCGACGATGTTCGTTCGGTTAAATACATCGCGTTTGATGGCGGCGGCGAAGCTGTGACCCAGCTGCTCGCTGGTTCGGTTCAAGCCTTCACTGGCGACATCTCCGAAGCCAAAGGTTTCGTAGATTCGGGCGACATCCGCGTTGTGGCTGTTCTCTCTCCTGAGCGTCTGGGCGGTGATTTCGCTGAATTCCCGACCGCACGTGAGCAGGGCGTAGACGCAATCGGCGCGAACTGGCGCGGGTTCTACGCACCGGGCAACATGTCGGACGAAGCCTACGACGCTTGGGTTGCTCAGATCGCAGCGCTCTACGCATCTGACGAGTGGAAACAGATCATGGCTGACAACGGCCTTGCTCCGCTCGACCTGCAAGGCGCTGAGTTCGAAGCCTTTGTTGCCAACTCCGTTGCTCAGATCGAACAGATCTCGCGCGAAATCGGCATCATCCAGTAATTAGGTCGCAGACCTTTTTATGATCGGACGCCGCGGGGTTCTGCGGCGTCCACATTACACCATCCGCCCCAAAATGGAGATCCCAATGAGCGATCGTATTTTTGGCGTCGTCGGAATTCTTCTGTCCATCGGTTTTGCTATTTCTGCATTCGCGATCCAAGAAAGTTTCCTATCCGACGCTGTTGGTCCCAAAGCTTTCCCTCTGATCATCGCAACGATCCTCGGTCTGTCGAGCGCGGTCATCGCGTTCCGTCCCGATCCTGAACCAGCATGGCCTGCCTTGGGCCGTCTGGTCGAAGTTGGCGCTTCTGTTGTCGTCATGCTCCTCTACGCACAACTGCTGCCAGAGCTGGGCTTTGTCATCGCGACCGCATTTGCAGCGGCCTATCTGTCGTGGCGCCTGGGGTCTTCGGTCCTCGGTTCGATCCTGACGGGTGTCGGTACCTCTGTGGGCATCTACGCGGTGTTTCACCTCATTCTCGGCCTGTCGCTCGCGCGCGGCCCGTTTGGTTTCTAAGAGGGCAGCATGGAACTTCTCGCAAACCTCGGCGATGGTTTTGCCATCGCACTGACATGGCAGAACATCGGCCTCGCGCTGTTGGGCTGCTTCTTGGGCACCGTGATGGGTGCGCTGCCGGGCCTCGGGCCGTCGAACGGCGTGGCAATCCTCATCCCGCTGGCCTTCACCCTCGGACTTGGCGCGACACCCTCGCTGATCCTTCTGACCTCGGTCTATTACGGCGCGATGTATGGTGGCCGTATTTCGTCGATCCTTCTCAACATTCCAGGTGATGAACCCGCGATGATGACCTGTCTCGACGGCTATCCGATGGCGAAAAAGGGCATGGCGGGCGAAGCTCTCTCGCTCTCTGGTATTGCATCCTTTGTTGGCGCTTTCCTCGCCACTTGGGGTCTGATCCTCCTCGCGCCGCAGCTGGTGAAAATCGCGCTCCTGTTCGGACCTGCCGAATACTTTGCGCTCTTTGCCTTGGCCTTTATGACGCTTGGGGGCGTTTCCTCCACGAACCAAGCGAAATCGGCCTTTGCTGCGGCGCTTGGCCTTGGGCTGGCGATGATCGGTGTGGATACGCAAACGGGCGTCCCGCGCTTTACCTTTGGCGAAGTGCACCTCTACGACGGTCTCGACTTCCTCGTAGCGATTGTTGGCCTCTTTGCTCTGTCCGAAGTGTTCATCTTCCTTGAAACCCGCCATGGCGAAGCCAGCGGTTCGGGCCGTAAGCTGGAAATCGGTCGTCTGACACCGCCTTGGGCTATGATCAAACAGTGCACGCCGACGATGCTGCGGACCTCGTTCCTTGGCTTCCTCGCAGGTGTTCTGCCGGGTGCTGGTGCATCGCTGGGGTCGTTCATCAGCTATTCGATGGAAAAGCGTCTGGTCGACAAAGAAGGCACCTTTGGCACGGGCGATCCGCGCGGTGTTGCAGCACCTGAGGCTGGCAACAACGCCGCCGCTGGTGGTGCGCTGGTGCCGATGCTGGCGCTGGGCGTTCCGGGGTCGGGCACAACGGCGGTTCTCTTGGCTGTGCTTCTGTCGCTCAACATCACGCCGGGTCCGCTGTTGTTCACCCAGAACCCTGACGTGGTTTGGGGCCTGATCGCGGCACTCTTCATTGCGAACTTCATGCTCTTGGCGATGAATATCCCGATGGTGGGCCTGTTCACACGGCTCTTGCTGATCCCGCCACGTATCCTGATGCCGATCGTTGCAATGGTTAGCTTTGTCGGGATCTACGGGATTTCGGGTTCGACCTTTGACCTCATGGTGATGATTGCCTTTGGCGTCATGGGCTGGATCCTACGTAAATTCGACGTGCCGCTTGTGCCGATCATCCTCGGAACGCTCCTTGGCAACGCGATGGAGAACAACCTCCGCCGCGCGATCACCATCGACAACGGCGACTGGTTCACCCTGATCGACAGCCCGCTTGCGCTGTTCCTATGGGCCATTGCGATCATCGGCTTCATCCTGCCTCTGATCATCGGTGCTAAAGTGAAAAAGGGTATGCACGAACGCCGTGACGAAGAAGGCGCGATCAGCGACTGATCCCGCCCTCCCTGAATAAACCAAAGGCCGGTGTCATCACGACGCCGGCCTTTTTCGTTTTAGGTGGTCGTGCGCCCCGCGCTTCGTGCGATCAGCAGATCGTCGGGCACCGTGATGTCGGGCACAGGCCGCGCTGCGATCTCTGCGGCCTCCTCTGGGGTGATCCCCAACATCCGCAAAATCGCTGCCGCATAGGACGGCAGGTCGACCGTTTCCCCTGCCAACAACCGCCGCAAAATAGCGAGGCCTGTTGTCTCTAAGATGTCCGCCGCCGTTTGTTCGGACATCGCACAGAACCGCCCCGTCTCAATCCCCATGCGGATGATCGGCGGGGTGGTTTCGCGCATCATGCTGCCTTGACCCAACCCACGGGTGCCGAGTTTCGCGGTGAAATCCAAATAGAGCGGATATTCCATTGCGATCCGAATGAACCAGTTCAGCCCGTAGGACAGGGCCACGGCGGGGTCCGTCTCTTTGCTGGCGGTTGAAGATACGACCGAGATTATCTCTTCGGCGAGGTTGAACTTCGCCTCTTCCAACAGCTCGTCGATAGAGCGGAAGTAGTTATAGAAACTGCCCCGCGAAACGCCCGCCTCGTGGATGATGTGGTCGATCAACGTGGCCTCTGGCCCGCGTTCAGCAAAGACCAGCGTCGCGGCCTCGATCAGCCGTTTGCGCATCTGCACCCGCCGCTTTTTCGCGACGAGTGTTCTATGATCAATGCAGCGTTTCAACGGGCTCATGCGGCCTCCGTGGGGGCTTTGACGCCAAAGACAGCACAATAAAGCGCGGGTGCAAAGAGCAGCGTGATCAACGTCCCCGCAATAATCCCGCCCATCATGGCATAGGCCATCGGGCCCCAGAAAATCTGGTGCGAGATCGGGATCAGCGCCAGCGATGCCGCCGCCGCGGTCAAGAGGATCGGACGCGCACGGCTGTCTGACGCCTCATACACCGCATCCCAGCGGGATTTGCCTTCGGCCCGTAGGTCTTCGATCGCTTGAACCAAAATGATCGAATTGCGGATCAAAATCCCGACCAAGGCCAAAACGCCCAATATCGCGACAAAGCCCAAAGGTGCGCCCGAACTCAGAAGGGCGGCCACTACACCGATTAGACCCAGCGGAGCGACAGCCAGAACCACGAACATCAGTCGGAAACTCTGCACCTGCACCATCACGAGGAACAAGAAGATGATCAGCATCAGCGGCACAACAGCCGCAATCGGGGCCTGACTTTCGGCGCTCGATTCCACGGGGCCGCCGACCTCGACCTTGTAGCCGTTCGGCAAATCCGCGCGGAACGCGTCGATCTGATCGGCGAGGTCGTTGACGATGGTTGCGGGCTGGTCATCGGTATTGATCGCCGCAACGACCGTAATCGTCGGCACGCGGCCTTCTTGTTTGATGACGGGGGCCTCGGTCGTCCAATCCAGACGCGCGATCGACGCCAGCGGAATGAGCGTCCCACCCGCCGTCGTGACCTGAAGATTTTCCAAGGCGCGCAGGGTGGTGCGGTCCTCTTCGGCACCACGGGCCACCACGTCGATCAGCGCGGTATCATCGCGCAATTGGGTGATCGTCGTGCCCTCGTAAAGGCTCGACAACACGCCCGCGACATCGGATTGGGTCAGGCCCAATTGACGCAAACGGGTCTGGTCCAGATCGACGCGAACCACGCGGGTCGGTTCGTTCCAATCAAGGCTGATTGCCCGCAGACGGTCGTCGGTGGACAGTAGCGCCGCCAGCTTGCGCGCCTCATCACGCAGTACAGCGTAATCCTCGCCCGAGACGCGATATTGCACGGGTTTGCCCACTGGCGGCCCGAGCGCGATAGAGGTCGGGAAGAATTGGACGCCCACGCGGGCATCGGAATAGGCGTTCACCGCAGCGATCAGGCTATCGCGTTCTGCAATGCCTTTGGTCTGAATGATGATCTGTCCGGTCGACGGGGCGGACGGCGGGCTGTTCAAAGTGAGAACAAAGCGCGGAGCACCTTCGCCCACATAGGCGGTCCAATAATCAATGCCCTCTTGATCGGCCAGCCACGCCTCGAACGCAGCAACCTCGCGGTTGGTCGCGTCAAAGCTGACGTTCTGGCGCATGGTCACATCCACAACCACCTCAGGACGGTCGCCCGTGGGGAAGAACTGCTGTTCGACGAACTGCATTCCCATGACCGAAATCACGAAAATCCCGATGGTCGTGGCCAGTGTCACCCATTTGAACCGCATCGCTTGAACGAGGATCGCACGGAATGACCTGCGCAGGCGGCCTGCCTCAGTTTTGTGGTGCTTCAACTGTTTCGGTAGGAACGCTACGCCCAGCACGGGCGCAAAGAGCACCGCGACCACCCAGCTCAGGAGGAGCGAGATCGCGATCACCCAGAAGAGCGAGTTGGTAAATTCACCCGCGCTCGACCCGTTTAGGCCGATCGGGATAAAGCCTGCCGTGGTGATCAACGTGCCCGTCAGCATCGGAAACGCGATAGAGGTCCACGCATAAGACGCGGCCTTGCTCAGGCTTTCGCCCAGTTCGAGCCGCGAAATCATGGTTTCAATCGCGATCATCGCGTCATCGACCAAAAGGCCGAGCGCGATAATCAACGCGCCGAGCGAAATCCGCTGAAGCGTGATGCCCATCGCGTCCAAAATGACAAAAGTCATGGCAAGAACGAGAGGGATCGCCAGCGTCACCACCAGACCCGCCCGAATACCGAGCGAGATAAAGCTCACAGCGAGAACGATCACAACCGCCTCGATCAGGGCTTTGACAAAGTGACCGACGGATTCCTCAACAACCTTGGGCTGGTCGGCGACAAGATTAACCTCGATCCCGATGGGCAGACGAGTTTGCACCTCTGCCATGAGGGCCTTTAGCTCTTCACCAAAGTTCAGAATGTTCTGGCCTTCGCGCATCCCGATGATCAGGCCAATCGCGTCCTGCCCGTTGTAGCGGAACAGTTTCGACGGCGGATCGTCGTAGCCCGCAGTGACGGTCGCAACGTCGGCCAAGGTAAAGAACGTATCGCCCGACCGCAGCGGCGCATTTGCCAGCTCATCCGCCGTGTTGAACTGACCTGATACGCGGATTTTGATGCGCTCTTGGGGCGTGTGAATGGTGCCTGAGGGCACGATTTTGTTTTGGGTTGCCAGCGTGTTCAGCACGGTCTGCGCATCGAGGCCCAGAGCGGCAAGGCGGGAGTGCGAAAACTCGATAAAGATCGCCTGATCGCGGGTGCCGATCAGATCGACACGCCCCGCAGCATCCAAAAGCTGCACCTCGTCCGCGATATCCTCGACATAGGCTTTCACATCCTCGGGCGCGAAACCGTCCCAAGTAAAGGCATAGACGTTGCCGAACACATCGCCAAAGCTGTCGTTGAAGTGAAAACCCTGAAATTCGGCAGGAAAATCGCCGCGAATGTCGGACATCATCGCGCGAACACGGGTCCACGACCGGTCAATATCGCGACCGCGCACCGTATCGAGAAGGTCCACATAGACAATCGCGCGGCCCGCGTAGGTGACGGATCGAGTGCTATCGAGGCTGTCCAACTCTTCTAGCTTGCGTTCGATGCGGTCAGTGACTTGGGTCAGGGTTTCTTCGGCGGTCGCACCGGGCATGACGCCCGTGATGACCATTGTGCGGATGGTAAAGGACGGGTCCTCTTCGCGGCCCATCGAATTGTAGGACACCAGCCCCGCGACCAGTGACATGATCATCAGGAACCAGACAAAGGACTTATGGCGGAGCGCCCAATCAGAGAGGTTAAAGCTTTTCATTCGATGCGGTCTCCGACGATCTGGCCTTCGGTCAGGGCATGAACGCCACGGGTGATAATTTCGTCGCCAATGCTGACGCCTTGGGTGATCACAGTGCGATCTCCTAGCTCGGCGCCCTGCGTGACGGGGGTAAAGTGAACGCTGCGGTCGGGCGCGGTGACGGCCCAAACGCCAAAGGTGCCGTCACGGTTCAAAATCGCATTGGTCGGCAGCGTGACAAAGGGCGCGTTGTTGCCCAGTGGGGCCGCTGTGACCAAGGCCCCGATGCGGTAATCCTCGGGCGGATCGATCAGCGTCAGACGCAGGCGGCGGGTGTCCAGACGGCCTTCGGCCACGGGATCAACCAGACGCAGTTGCGCGGTGACGGGGGCGATGCCGCTGGTGTGGTGCTGAATGTCGAACATCGCGTCATCGGGCAGCAGGTCGAGGATCGCGGTCGGCATGTCGATCACGGCCTCAAGGCCCGACAGATCTGACAGCGTCAGAATCGCGGCCCCTGCGTTGACGGTCGATCCGACCTCGACCTTGCGGGCCAAGACGATGCCGTCATAGGGCGCGGTCAATTGGCCGTATTGTGCGGCCTCGGTTGCTTGGCGCAGGGTGGCATTCGCGTTTTCCAACTGCGCGATGGCCGCGTCATTATTGGCGCTGATCGCCTCAAGCTGGGCATCGGAATAGACGCCACGCGCGGCCAGTTCGGTCGCGCGGTCAAACTGGCTCTGCGCGAGGTCGGCGGCGGCACGGGCGGAATCCACGCCAGCGGTTGCGGCGAGGAAATCCTGTTGAAGCGTGATCTGGTCAAGTTCGGCCAGAACCGCCCCTTTGACCACGCGATCCCCCACATCGACCGAAAGGGTCGCCAAACGACCGCCCACGCGGAACGCGAGGTCGGTTTCGGTGCGCGGCTCAATCAGGCCCGTAAAGGCGCGGTGGCTGGCGATATCGGCGCTGACGATTTCGGTCACGACGGGGCGCGGGGTGGTGTCTTGGGCCAAAACGGGTGTCGCGGCAAAGAGCGCGAGGATCAGGGCAAAACGGGTCATTTCTGCGCCTCCGTGTAAACTTCGCGGCCCGCATAGAGGACTTGCGAACCTGCGCCGACGATCTGTTCGCCTGCTGTGATGCCACCCGAGATGGCGATCTCTGCCTCACGGTAGCTGGCGACGGTGATAGCGCGTGGGCTGACAGTCATGGTGGCGGGGTCAACGACCCAAACCGCGGGGCCGTTCGCGGTGACGAACAGCGCGTCCGCGGGGAGGGTGATGACGGGGTCGCTATCCAAGGTCACACGCGCCTCGACCAAGCCGCCCAATGGCAGGTCGGTGTCATTTGGCAAATGCGCGGTCATTTCAACGGTGCCCGCAACGCTCACCACGGGGGAAACTTCGGCCACGAATGCGATGATCGTCTCGCCGCCATCAATCGGGGTGATCGCAACGGGGAGGCCGATGACAGAGTTCAGGTTGCCGATGTCGGGCACATAGAATTTCGCGTCGAGCCGCCCATCGGTCGCCAGTTCGAGGATCGATGCGCCTGCACCGACGATTTCGCCCGGTTCGGCGTTTCGTTCGGTGACGATCACATCCTCAATCGCGTGGAGCGTGGTGTCATCGAGCCCTTGCTGCGCCTTGTCCAACTGGGTCTGCGCCTGACGGTAAGACGATTGCGCGCTGAGGAAGGATTGCACGGCCTCATCCAGATCGGCTTGGGTCGCGGTGCCGCGGGACAGGGACGCCTCAACGCGGTCCCGCGATTGTTCCGCCTGTTTGAGGCGCGCCGCGACAGCCTCTAGCGTCGCCTGCGCCGCATCGCGTTGTGCCTGCGCGGTGGTTGCGTCGAGGCGGGCGATCTCTGCGCCTGCGGCCACATGGTCGCCCACGTCCGCGAAAATATCGGTGATCAAACCACCCGACCGAAAGGACGCGGGGTAGCTGTTTTGCGCCTCAACGATCCCGACCAGCGTGTAGTCGCGCGTGGGGGAGGATTGTTCAGCGGTGACAATTTCGACCAGCAAGGGCGGCTCTGCCAATGCAGGGCCAGCGAGCGCTGTCAGGAACAGGAGGGGGGAAAGAAATCGCATGTGATCCGACTCGGAATTCAAGTTAATTGACAGAAATATCAAAATGACACTGATGTCAAATTCAAATTTTGACGGGGCCAAAGTCAGGGCGACATAGGCCGTTCGTGTCGATCATGCCAAAGAAAGTTTACGACCGTGCTAATGCACCGTGACGGTCGTTCGAAGGGGAATATCAGGATGTGGTTAATGGAACGTTAGTTCTACTTTTCCAGCTTCGCGAACGAAAAAAGGCGGGGAAAACCCCGCCCTTCTATCACTATTTCAATCTGAATTAGCCGATGATGGCGTTCAGCGTTGCCGAGGGGCGCATTACCGCCGCGACCTTGGTTACGTCTGCATGGTAGTAACCACCCAGATCAACTGGCTTGCCTTCGCCGGCTTTCAGTTCCGCGAGGATCGCTGCTTCGCCGTCGGCCAGCGCCTTAGCGATCGGTGCGAAATGCGCTGCGAGGTCGGCGTCGTCCGACTGTGCCGCCATCGCGTCAGCCCAGTAACGTGCGAACCAGTAGTGCGACGAACGGTTGTCAGCTTGACCCACTTTGCGCTCTGGCGAGTTGTTGTTTTCGAGAACCTTCTGGGTCGCATCCTCAATCGCAGCACCGATGACGCCAGCCTTAGCCATGCCTTTGTCGGCGAGGAACTTGAACGATTCACCCAGCGCACAGAATTCGCCGAGGCTGTCCCAACGCAGGTGGTTTTCTTCCATCAGCTGCTGAACGTGTTTCGGAGCCGAACCACCAGCGCCCGTTTCAAACAGACCGCCGCCCTGCATCAAGGATACGATCGACAGCATCTTAGCCGAGGTGCCCAGTTCGAGGATCGGGAAGAGGTCGGTCAGATAGTCGCGCAGAACGTTACCTGTGATGGTGACCACGTCGTTGCCTTTGCGCATTTCCACGAGGGTAAAGCGGGTGGCTTCACGCGGTGCCATGATCGGAATGTCGATGCCAGCTTCTTTGAGGGCAGGCTCAACGTATTTGATCAGTTCAGCGTCGTGTGCGCGGTTCGCATCGAGCCAGAACGCAGCCAGACCAGTTGCCTTGGTGCGGCGGATCGCGAGTTGGATCCAGTCCATGATCGGTGCTTTTTTCGCAGTTGCCGAACGCCAGATGTCGCCTTTTTCAACAGCGTGCTCAGAGATCACGTCGCCGTTGTCGAGAACGATGCGAACGGTGCCTTTCGCCACGATTTCAAAGGTGGTCGGGTGCGAGCCGTATTCTTCGGCTTTTTGCGCCATCAGGCCAACGTTGGACACAGCGCCACAGGTGGTGACGTCCAGTTTGCCGGTCTCTTTGAAGTAGTTGATGGTCTCGTCGTAAACGCCTGCATAGGAGTTGTCCGGAATGCAGCATTTGGTGTCAGCCGCTTTGCCGTCAGGACCCCAGCCGATGCCGCCAGCGCGGATCACAGCCGGCATGGACGCGTCGATGATCACGTCGGACGGCACGTGCAGGTTGGTGATGCCTTTGTCGCTGTCGACCATGTACATCGCAGGACGCGCAGCGAGGGTCGCCTTGAGGTCGGCTTGCAGCTCTGCATCGCCAGCGATCAGTTTTTCGAGATCGCCGATGCCGCCGTTCGGGTTCCAGCCCAGAGCGTCCAGTTTCGCGCCGTGTTTCGCGATGAAGTCTTCGAGGTAGACCGATACGAAGTGACCAAAGATGATCGGGTCCGAGACCTTCATCATGGTAGCTTTCAGGTGGACCGAGAACAGAACGCCCGGTTCCATGCTGTCGATCTCTGCCTTTACGAAGTCACGCAGCGCAGATGCCGACATAAAGGTGGCGTCGACGATTTCGCCCTCTTGGTACTTCAGGCCCGAATTCAGAACGGTCTCGGTGCCGTCTTCTGCAGTGTGAACGATTTTTGCGCCGCCAGCTTGGGCTGCGGTGATCGTGGTCGAGGTTTCATTGGCAAAGAAGTCATTGCCCGGCATCGACGCAACGCAGGTTTTCGAGGTCGATTTCCATTCGCCCATCGAATGCGGGTTGGCCTTTGCGTATTCTTTAACAGCCTTCGCCGAGCGACGGTCAGAGTTACCTTCGCGCAGAACAGGGTTCACAGCCGAGCCCTTAATCGCGTCGTAACGTGCCTGAATTTGCTTTTCTTCGTCCGACTGCGGATCGGTCGGGTAGGCTGGGATCGCGTAGCCTTGGCCCTGAAGTTCTTTGATCGCTGCAACGAGCTGCGGAACCGATGCGGACACGTTCGGCAGTTTGATGACGTTTGCTTCGGGTGTTTTCACCAGTTCGCCAAGCTCTGCGAGGTCGTCATTGACGCGCTGCTCTTCGGTCAGGAACTCAGGGAACGCCGACAGGATACGGGCCGCGACCGAGATATTGCGGGTTTCAACGGTGATGCCGGCAGCGCCAGCAAACGACCGAATGATCGGCAAGAGCGATGCGCTCGCCAGTTCGGGGGCTTCGTCTACGGTGGTGTAGATAATGTCGGGGGTGTTGGCCATGGGTCGCTTCTCCGCTGTTGTCGCTGGCGCGTAGGGCAAAAATACAAAGGCGCAGAACGCCCGTGCGATTGCGTTCCGCTTAATAAACAAAGGCACTCAAGTCAATGTGTGCCATTGTATACCGAACGATTTTTGGCGGGCGTATTGTCGCGCTTAGGGCAGGGGTGCGGTTTGCCACAACTGAATACGCAACCCGCCATGCGACACGGGTTTGTTTTCCGGCAGGAATTTCAGCCCCGTTGTATGGGCAAGCGCGGGTTCCGAGGTGATGATCCCGACACGCCAACCGCTGAACCGTTCCAGCAGCGTTTTACCCAAGGCGCCATAAACCGCGTAGAGCAGTTTCTTATTGCCGATGCGGGCGCCGTAGGGCGGGTTCACGATCACGATGCCCTTTGGCCCGTCGGGGCAAGGCAGGTCGCTGACTGCGTGGTTGGCAAAGGTGACCATATCGGCCACGCCCGCTCGCTCGGCGTTTTCCTTGGCGCCTTTGACGGCGCCAGCATCGCGGTCAGACCCGTAGAATGTCAGTGCTGGCCGTTCCGTCGGCGTCGTCGCGCGCATGGCATCCCACGCCGCAGCGTCAAAATTCGACAGCAGTTCAAAAGCAAAGCTGCGATCACGCCCAGGGATCAGACCCGCCGCGATTTGCGCGGCCTCAATCACAAAGGTGCCAGAGCCGCACATCGGGTCTACGACTGGCTCGGACCCGTTATAGCCCATCTGCCGCAGGAACAGCGCCGCGAGGTTTTCACGCATCGGTGCCTTACCGACAAAGGACTTGTGGCCGCGTTTGTGTAGGCTTTCGCCCGAGGTATCGATGCTGATCGTGCAAAGGTCGTCCTCGATCCTAACCTTAACGGTGATCGGGGCGTCCTCGGCTAGCGTCGCGCCAAAGTCCTCGGTCAGGGCGGATTCGATCCGTTGGCGGGCGGCTTTGTCGTGGTAAATCTTGGACTTGCGGCAGGTGACTTCGACCTTGAGCGGGACGTCCTTGCGCAGCACATCGCCCCAAGGGAATTTCCGCGCCCGTTTGTCGAGCTGGGCAAGGTGCATCACCCGAAACGACCCGATCCGCACCAGAACTCGTGCGGCCCCGCGCAGTTGCAGGTTTGCACGCCAGACATCCGCCCATGTTCCGCGAAAACTCACCCCGCCCATGCTGGTGACGGGATCGGCAAAGCCCGCCGCGATGGCTTCTTCAGCTAGGACTGTTTCAAGGCCAGGGGCAACGGAAAGGAAGATGTCTAAATCGCTCATGCGGCGTCTTTATCGGGAAAACCACCGCCGCGCGAGGGGCAAGCGTATCGCGCGACCGTTGCCGATGGTTAATGGGGGCTGCAATTGCGCGGACGACGTGGGACAGGGAAACGCGGACCGTGGTCATCGTCACGTCCGTAATGGTTCCCGCGATTGTTCGACCGGCGCCGATCATCGTCCCAATCCCGACCAAAAGATCGCATAATTTCGCGAACAGGCGTCACAACCTTTTGGCGATTCGATTGCTGCAACATGGCACTCACGAGATACCCGCGGTTCGACTGGCTGGAAAAGCTCTTTGCCTGCGCGCCAGGGGCGAAAAATAAGGCGATAATTGCACCGATCATAACTGAACGCATTTCACACTCCTGAACACTAAGCTGAACCTGTTGTCGCATAAATCGTGGATTTTCTCAAACCACTGAGTGACAGAAAGTTCTTAAAAATAAGCTAAAATTTGATCCTTTGATGGCGGTTGGAAATCAGCGCCCGCGTTAACCAAATATGCGGTCTTTGCTTGATATTTTTCTGTCTGTGATTCCTTCTATGGTTGTTTTAGCTCGCCCTCGCTGTTGGAAAGATGTTCAGTGCTAAGAGTTTTGTTGATCGCTATTTCTGTCGGAATGATCGTGGTGACCTTGCCGATGATCCGGTCAGAACACGCTGGCCTCTTTTCCTATTTCCGCGATTTTGCGGATCTAGAGGAGGCCACGCGGGATGGCGCCCTTCCGCCCGCGCTATCGCGGTTCGTGCAGGTCGGGCAGATGTGGTCATGTGACGGGTTGAATTCGGCCGCCGCGCTTGAGGCCGAGCCGCAGGATAGAGCCCGAGTCGCGCAGGCATGTTTGGCGCGGGCTGAGGCGGTTTTGGATAGCGTGCCGACGATGTCTGCGGCGCATCAGGCTCGGGCGGCGGCGCTATACGCGTTAGGCGAAACCGACGAGGCAGTTTATGCCAAAGCATTGTCACTGATCACCGGTCTGAATGAGGGTGGATTGGCGCTGCGACGTCTGGGCTTGGCCTACCAGCTGTCAGCAGAGAGACCGTTTAACCAAGGCGATGAGGCGGACGCGATCCTGATCCTCGGCTCTGCGGGGTACCGCGACTATTTGGTCGATTACTTTCTGTACTACACAGATCAGCGCGATTGGTTGGTCTCTGTTCTGCAAGAACAATCGGGAAATGCTGATTTTCTACAATCGCTTAGGGATCGGTTGGCCGAAGAAGCGGCGCAGGGATGATGGGGGCTGATCGTGTTCACCTTTGAAGATGTTGGCGCGGCGCAGTCCCACAGCTCAACTCGCGGAGCGTGGGTGGCAAAGGTCTACGGCCCGCTGTTGATCGTCCTCGTCCTCTTGTCTGCGGTCGCCGCGGGCGGGGATCGACCGCTTGTGTGGCTCTTGATGACGCTGAGTTTGGCTGTCCTCGGGCTGGTCTATGGGGCGGTTCAGGTCATGTACGACCGTGGCCGCGCTGATCCTGTCGAGGGGCAGATGGTGATTATTTTACCCGCCGTGGCCGCAATGGGCTTTGCTGTTCTGCAAGTGTTGCCGCTGCGGTTTGATCCGACAGGGACTTTGCCGCCCGACCTCTGGCCCGATTTTCTGACGATCAACCGCACGGCGACGGTTCTCGCGCTCGTGCGGATCACGGGCTATCTGCTGATGTTCTGGCTCTTGATCAGCGTTGTCGATAGCGCCGCGCGTGTGACCCAGATGGCGACATTGTTATTCTGGGGGCTCTTTGCGCATGCCATTTGGGGGCTTTTGGCGTTGTCGTTCTTTGGCGATATCCACTTTTGGGGCGACAAACTGGACTATGTAGGGTCGGCCACGGGGACATTCATTAACCGAAATTCTTTTGCAACGTTCCTCGGAATGGGGGTGTCGTTGGGCGTTGCGCTGACCTTCAGGCGCGCCTTCTCGCCGTCGATCCGCATGCCCGCTGGCCCCACGGCGTGGTCGCGGCATAAACTAAATGTTGTGGCATTGGCGACGGCGACGATCGTGATTTTAGCCACGGTCATTGCCACGCAATCGCGGTTGGGGACCATGGCGACCGTCTTGGGTGCCGCAGTCACTTTTGGCCTCATGATGTCCAAGGCTAAGCGGCTGACACGGGGCCAGATCAGGCGAACCGTGGTCTTTGGTGGTGTCGCCGTATCGGCGATCTTTTTGTTTATGGGTCAAGGGGTGCTGGATCGGTCGATGTTCACCGTTGCGGGTAGTATTGATCGGTTTGAGCTATATCGCGAAGTGATGGGGATGATCGCCCACCGCCCCTTGTTGGGGTTTGGGTTGGACGGCTTTCCTGATGCGTTCGAGCTCTATCATGAAGCTGCGCTGGACCCGTCTTTAGTCTGGGATCGGACGCACAATACCTATCTGGCCCTTTGGGTTGAATTGGGCCTGTTAGCGGGGAGCTTTCCGATGCTCGCTGTTGCTATTGCGGTCGTTAAAGCGTGGCGAAACATAAAGCGCAGATCGGACGGATACGCGACCTCAGCGGCCGCAATCGGTGCCACAGTGACGGTCGCGGTTCATGCGTTAGGGGACTTTAGCCTCGAGGTCGCGGGGAACGTTTACCTCTTTGTCGCTCTGATCGCGCTGGGCGTGGCGCGGTTCCGCAGGGCGGGGGGCGGATGATTGGGGGTTGGCGCAAATCACGACGGCGGATGCTGCATCTGCCGACGATGCCTGTCGCGATCTATGCGGTGGGCGATATTCATGGGCGGTTTGACCTCTATCAGCGGTTGGAGCAGCAGATCATAGAGGACGCCGCGGCGATTGATGGGCTAAAGCTGCTGATCTTGCTCGGTGATATTGTGGACCGCTCGGCAGGGGTGTCGGGGCTCATCGACCACCTTCTTGCGCCTGATCCCGTGGGGGTCCAGCGCGTTACCCTCTGTGGCAACCATGACGATATGATGTGCCGATTTCTGGACGATCCGGCGGGCCATCGGGCGTGGTTAGACTGTGGCGGTGCTGAGACCTTGGCCTCTTATGGGCTGCATCTGGGGGAGGCGAGGACCCCGACTAAGACGTTGAAGCATCAGCTGACCACCTCAATCCCACCCGGTCATCGTGACTTTCTCATGGGCTTGCCGCTGTCGCTGACCGTTGGCGACTATGTCTTTGCCCACGCGTCTTATGACCTCGATAAACCTGACGCGCGGCAGGATGCGCAGACTCTCATGTGGGGCAATCCCGCTCTGGCTGATCGGGCAAAGTCGAAGCGCATTTTGATCCACGGTCATGTGATTGAGGACGAACCCCCCATCCGCCCAAACCGCATTTCGATTGATATGGGCGCGTATAAAACGGGCATTTTGACGGCTGTTCGGCTTTTGGCGGGGGAACGCGGCCCTGCCTTCCTCTCAACCAAACCCTAATAAACCAAATTTAAAACAATTTGGGCCAAAACCTGTTCTGACGCCCCAACTGCCGAGTTTTCAGAATGACGACGCCCCCGCGAGAGACGATTGATATCAAGGACCTACTGTCGATCCTGCAGCGTCAGGCGCGGCTGATCGGGGTCACGATCTTTGTCTTTTTGACCCTCGCGTTTCTCTTTCTGGCCAGTGCTGTGCCGCTCTACACCGCGACGGCCTTGGTTGAGGTCGACCCCGCGGGGCGCAGTCTGCTCGATCCACAGGACACACAGCGGGCGGCGGCGACGATGGCGGATGCGCGGCTGGAAAGCGAGGTTGAGAAATTGCGGTCCAGCAGCCTCGCGCTCGATACCATCCGCGACACCGAACTTTACCTGACCGAAGAGTTCGGCGTATCGCTAAGCCTGACGGACCGCGCGAAACAGGCGATTGGGCTTGAACTGCCAGAGCCGCCGATGGGGCTGCAGGTGGTGCAGGCGACCTTGGGGCGGTTTAACGATGCGATGTCGGTGCGGCGTCGGGGGCTGACCTACCTTGTCGCTGTGTCATTCACCTCGGAAAATCCGACCCGCGCGGCTGAGGTCGCGAACGCCCACGCTCAGACTTACATCCGCAGGCAGCTCGATGCGAAAGTGCAGGACGCATTGGCGGGGCGCGACATTTTGCGGGCGCAGCTCGATCTGGCGCAGGCGCAACTGGCTGCGACCGATGGGGCGTTTTCGGACTATGTTAACCACAACCTTGATCGGTTGATGGCCGAGTCTGGATCGGTGGCCGTCGAAAATCTGCGCGATCAGATGACTGTCGCTGCGGCCACTCGGGTCGAACTGCTGCAATCGCAAACACTTGCACGTGCCGCGTTGGAGGCGTCAGATTTTGACACACTCGCCAATGAAATCGGTGATGCGACCCTTATTGCGTTGACCGAACAACGCAGCGTTCTGGCCCGTCAAATCGCGGGCAAGGCTGAGGGGACGGCAGAGGCCATCGACCTCGCTGCAGGGCTTGCCGATCTAGAGGCGCGGATCGTGACAGGGGGTGCGCGTGCTGTGTCGCAACTCGACGCGAGTGTGACGGGGTATGAGACAGCCGAATCCGATCTGCGGGCGCAACTTCAGACCGAATTGCTCTCCGGCCCGCTCAGCCCGCAAACGCTGACCGAAGTCTATAGTCTGCAACAAGAGGCGCAGATCGCGCAGCGCCAATACGACACGATGCTTTTGCGGCTGCGCGAAATTGAAACGCAGGCATTGGTTCAGATCGCGGATAGTCGTGTCGTGTCCGAAGCCCTGCCGCCGCGCCAACCGTCCTACCCGAACAAGAAACTGATCCTCGCCCTCGCGCTGTTTGCGGGGATCGGTGGCGGGATCACACTGGCTTTTGCCTATGAATATTTTGTCGGCGGCGTCACCTCGGCCATTCAGTTGGGTAATCTGCTGCCCGCCCGCGTCGGCGCAGTGATTCCGCGTGAGGCGCTGCCTGCCGATCAAAAAACGGTCGCGGATAAAATCGTGAATGAGCCGATGTCGTTGATCGCGGAATCATTCCGTCGGCTGCGAGCGGCTGTCGATCGCGCTTGCCCTGATGATCCGGGGAAGGGGAAGGTGATCATGGTATGTTCGTCCGTTCCCGCCGAGGGCAAGTCGACCACCGCGTTGGCCCTTGCGCGGACCTATGCGGCGGCGGGCAAAAAGACGCTGTTGATCGACGCCGATCTGCGAAACCCGAGCCAGCACAGCTTTATTGGCTGCGAACCAAAACATGGGATCCTCGACTATCTATTGGACGAGGTTGATGGTGATGAGGCGTTCTATGATGCCGATCCGAAGTCGTCTCTGGGCGTGATGATGGGCCGTCGGAGGTCGATGGTCCCGACCGATGCACCGTTGCAATCCACCACCTTCCGCGACCTGATCTCCAATGCACGCGGGGCCTTGGACGTGATTATCATCGACACAGCGCCATTGGTCCCCGTGGTCGATGCCCGCTATATTGCACCGCTGGCCGATTGTGCCGTCCTTTGCGTGCGCCACGGCATCACCAAACAATCCGAACTGCGAACCAGTTTCGACCAATTGACCGACTCATTGCGCAGCGATGCCGAAGTGGTGACGGTTCTCAACTGCTACGAGGGCCGTGACAAAACATACCGCTACGACGGCTATTACGGCTACGCGGGCAAATAGGTCACAAATTTCAGGGGGATACCCAGTGGAGGCGAGTAGGAGAATCGAACTCCTGTACACGGATTTGCAATCCGCTGCGTCACCACTCCGCCAACTCGCCGCCAGTGGTGTGGGTGATCTATACAACTTCATTCGGGGGTGCAAGCATGTGCTTTCGTGGAATCTTTACCTTTCCGCCGTTGATCGTTCGGGGTAGATATGGCAAGACCCCAATTGGAACTGAACGAAAGAGTTTAGACCGTGGCAGATTATACCACCCGCCGGACCATGATGGTCGACACCCAAGTGCGTCCATCGGACGTAACAAAATTCCCGATCATCGACGCGATGCTATCGGTTCCACGTGAGGCATTCGTGCCCTCCACCATGCGTGAGGCCGCCTATATTGGCGAAAACCTCGATATTGGTGGCGGTCGTGTGCTGCTGGAGCCGCGTACATTGGCAAAGATGCTCGATGTTTTGGACATCAAACCGACCGAAGTGATCCTCGATATCGCGCCGGGTCTGGGCTACTCCACCGCTGTTCTCGCGCACATGGCCGAGTTCGTGATCGGCGTCGAAGACGACGAATCCCGCGCGGAAGAGGCTCAATCGATTCTCTCTGAGCAGGGCATTGATAACGCGGCGATCATCTCTGGCGCTCTTTCTGAGGGCGCTGCAAAGTCTGGCCCTTACGATGTCATCATCCTGCAAGGCGCAGTCGAAGTGCTGCCTGATTCTCTGCTCGCGCAGTTGAAAGACGGTGGTCGCATCGTATCTATCTTTGCAGAAGGCGATCTGGGCGTTGTCCGTATTGGTTACAAAATGGACCAACGGATTAACTGGCGTATGGCGTTTAACGCTGGCGCGCCTGTTTTGACTGGGTTCGCTAAGAAAGCAGAATTCGCCCTTTGACAATTTGCCGCGATTTCGGCGGTTGCGTGAAGAGGCCCAAAAGCATAAAGGAATTGCTATGTTTCGAAAAACTTTTGCCTCTGCGGCCGCCGTCGTCGCGCTGATTGTTACCTCTCCCGCTGCCTTTGCTGAAACGCTGGGTGGCGCGCTGGTTTCGGCGTATAATTCCAGTGGTCTCTTGGATCAAAACCGCGCGGTTCTGCGTGCTGCTGACGAAGATGTCGCCTCTGCGATGGCGTCGTTGCGGCCCACGTTGTCTTATAGCGCGAACGCGACGCATGGCGCGACCGCGTCGTCGTCGACCGATGTTTGGACCGAAACCTACAGCCTGATTTCGCAACTGACCCTGTATCAAGGCGGCGCGAACAAGCTAGCACTCGATGCGAGCAAAGAACTCGTTCTGGGTGCGCGTGAAGACCTCGTTGCGGCAGAGCAAAACGTTCTGCTCTCTGCGATTTCCGCCTATCTGGGTGTGCGCACCGCGCAAGAATTCGTAAACCTGCGTCAATCGAACGTCCGCGTGCTGTCCGAAGAACTTCGTGCCGCGCAGGACCGTTTCAGCGTAGGTGAAGTGACCCGCACCGACGTGTCACTGGCCGAGGCGCAGCTTGCCTCTGCTCGCAGCCTTTTGGCCGTTGCGCAGGGTGATTTGATCCAAGCCCAAGAACAATACCGTGTCGCCGTCGGCACCGCACCTGTTTCGCTGCAAAGCGCGCCGCGTGCGGATGTTGGCATGACGCAAGATGCGGCAACCGAATACGCACTGCGTGCGCACCCGTCGATCCTTTCGGTCCAGCACGCGATTGCGGCGGCTGAACTGGGTGTTCGCATCGCGCAAGCGTCGAACATGCCTTCCGTTGATCTGAGCGCGTCCTTTACTGAACGCCGCGTCGATGGTGGCAGCTTTAACGACAGCACCTCTTATGGCGTGTCGGTCTCTGGTCCGATCTACGCAGGTGGTGCGATCTCTAGCGCGGTCCGCAAGGCCAGCGCGCAGCGCGATCAAGCGCGTGCTGGTCTGCATCTGACGACGCTGAGCGTTGAGCAGGGCGTGACAAATGCGTTCTCGAACTACCGTGCGGCTGTGGCTGCGTCGGATGCCTATCGTCAGGGCGTTGCGGCAGCGCAGCTTGCCTTTGATGGTGTCCGCGAAGAGGCCGCCGCTGGGTCGCGCACAACGATTGACGTGTTGAACGCCGAACAATCCTTGCTCGATGCACGGGCGAACTTGGTTCAGGCAAACGCCAATGTCGTTCTGGCCAGCTACAACATTCTCTACGCAACGGGTCTTTTGACGGCAGAGCATTTGAACCTGCCTGTGACCCAGTATGATGTTGAAGGCCACTACAACATGGTTGCAAACGCGCCCATCCGTTCCTCGGCCCAAGGCCGTGCGCTCGACCGCGTTTTGCAGGCGCTGGAATAATTTACCCAGCCAAGCGCGTCGTGTCGGTTGTCTGAGAGCGTAGCTTTCGTTACACTCACCATTGAGTGAGCAGGAAAATCGTTATGTCTGACCAACGCGCAAATGTAGAGATCGAAGATGTCCTATCTTCTATCCGCCGTCTGGTGTCGGATAACGAGTGGTCGGCGCAGCCCGCGCCGCACTCCGTTCCCGAAGACGTGGCAGAGCCTGACCATTTCGATCCTCAGCCCGAAAAATTCGTTCTGACGCCTGCGTTGCGCGTGGTTGAACCTTCGCCCGCGCCGGTCAAAGAGGCCCCGCAAGAGGGCTCTGCGATGACAGAGCTGGAACAGATGATTGCTGAGTTGGAACAAGCCGTTACCAAGTCAGAACATCAAGATTGGGAACCCGAAGGCGATAACGTCGAAGATCTGATCGACACGCCCGAACCGTTTCCGTCGCTGCGCAGCGCGACCGTCGACGATGCTGATGTTCTGACCGCTGATTTGCAGGACGAACCCACCGCGCAAGACGATGATCAAGTCGTTGCCAGCGATGATCCCGATCTATCGGACCTCGATGGGCAGATCGACGAATATCTCGACGGTGGTGCCCTCATTGATGAGGACAAACTGCGCCAGATGGTGACAGAGATCGTGCGCTCTGAACTTCAGGGGGCATTGGGCGAACGGATCACGCGCAACGTGCGCAAACTGGTCCGTCGTGAGATTTATCGCGTCCTGTCGTCTCAGGAATTCGAATAAGTCACGGGCGCGGCCAGTTCGGCCACCATATCCACATCTAAATGCGTTTCCATGTGCTGGGCCAATGCGTCCAACGCGTCCTCAACGCTTTGGTCATAGTGCGCCTCGGAACGGATGCCAAAGCTGCGCAGGTATTCGGCGCGGAACCCATCAGCGGCAAATAGCCCGTGGATATAGCAGCCTTGGACAAGGCCATTCTTGCTCTGCGCCCCTTCGCCGCGTCCATCCAGCGTTAGCCATGCGCGATCGCGATCTGGTCCGTCCGTTTCGCCGATGTGGATTTCATAGCCAGTGACAGGCTCGCCGCTTTCGATATGGCGGGCGTTTGAGAGGGTGAGGCGCTTGTGCGGCTTCATCTCTGTGACCACATCCAAATGGCCGAGGCCCGCAACGCGCGAGGGTACGCCTTCAATCCCGTCATCATCGCGGATTTCACGGCCAAGCATCTGATACCCGCCACAAATCCCCAGCACACGACCGCCACGGCGGATATGGGCTTGCAGGTCGATATCCCAGCCTTGGGCGCGGAAATGCGCGAGGTCGGCGATGGTCGATTTGCTGCCAGGGATCAGAATGAGGTCGGCATCGGCGGGCAGGGGGCGGCCAGCCTCAACGATCTCAACAGTCACATTGGGTTCAGCGGACAGCGGGTCGAGGTCGTCGAAATTCGCGATCCGATTGAGGCGCGGCACGGCGATTTTGAACGCGCCACCGGGGCGACCCTTGAGGTCCATCACGTCCTCGGCGGGCAGACGCCATGCCTGATCGAACCACGGCAGGATACCCAGAGGGGCCCAGCCCGTATGGGCCACAATCGCGGTCATTCCCTCGGCAAAGAGGCTGGTGTCACCACGAAATTTGTTGATGCCAAAGCCTTTGATCCGATTGCGGTCGTCTTCGGGCAGGATGACATGAGTGCCGACCAGCTGCGCAATCACGCCGCCACGGTCAATGTCGCCAAAGAGGATGACGGGGACGCCAGCGGCCTCGGCAAAGCCCATATTTGCGATGTCGCCGTCCCGCAGGTTCACTTCGGCGGGCGATCCTGCGCCTTCGATGATGATCAGGTCATGCGCTTGCGCCAAACGATGAAAGCTGTCGAGGACAGACACCATGAGCGTCGACTTCATCTTGCCGTAATCGCGCGCCTTGAGCGTGGTCAGCCGTTTGCCCTGCACGATCACCTGTGCGCCTACATCCGTTTCGGGTTTGAGCAAGACAGGGTTCATGTCCGTATGCGGCGCCAACCCACAGGCCAGCGCCTGAAGCGCCTGTGCGCGACCAATCTCTCCGCCGTCAGAGGTGACAGCGGCGTTGTTCGACATGTTCTGCGGTTTGAACGGCGCGACCGAGAGGCCACGTTTGCGAAAGGCGCGACATAGGCCAGCCACCACCATGGATTTCCCCACGTTGGAGCCAGCACCCTGAATCATAATCGCCTTTGCCATGGCGCCTGTTCTACGGTGGGGCAGGAGTTCGCGAAAGCCCCGATGCGGCACGCGGACCCTCAAAAACGAAAACGCGGCCCGAGCAGAGGACCGCGTTTGCGTTTGGGTGGGCGAGAGGCCCGATACATAAAACCTTAGGCGGCTTCGTCTTGTGCAGCAGCGTTGCGGCGTTCGCTCTCTTCGCGCGACAGCGCAACAGAGGTACGGATACCTTTACCAACGAATTCCATCAGACCCTTCACAACACGTTCGTTCGGGTCGATGCCAGCGCAGGACAAAACTTCACGGCCATCACGCGACCGCGCCCAACGTGCGATCTGTTCCGGACCATTGCCGTACTTTTTGTCATCAGCAATCGCGTCATCCAACGCAGCGAGAACAACAGCAGCAAAGAGTTTGCGTGCACGGTTGCCCTGTTCGTTGTTGAAAGCGGTGCCATCTACGAAATCAGCCATTTCGCGTCCTTTGTTGTTTTTGCTCTTGTGGTTACGGCGTGCAGCGCAATATGCCTATTTTGATCCGATTCGGGGGTCTTGATTTGGAATGGCAGCTATGCACTATCTGCATAGGTAAATCCACAGTTTTGGCATATCTAGCGCCTAAACGCCGGTTTGTTGTTCCGATATAGGGGCTCGCCGCTTTCCGGCAACCACCAGTCACATAATCGAGATAAATGTCCGATGCCCAAAATCAACGGTAACGAAATTAAACCAGGTAACATCCTTGAACACGAAGGCGGTCTGTGGGCTGCTGTTAAAGTGGGTCACGTGAAACCCGGTAAAGGCGGCGCATTTGCGCAGGTCGAAATGAAAAACATTCGTGATGGCCGCAAGCTGAACGAACGTTTCCGGTCCGAAGACAAGGTAGAGCGCGTGCGCCTCGACCAGAAGGACCAGCAGTTCCTTTATGAAACCGACGGTCGTCTGGTGTTCATGGACACTGAAACCTTTGAACAGGTCGAGATCGACTCGGAACTCTTGGGCGAACGTCGTCCGTTCCTGCAGGACGGCATGACCGCAACCGTCGAATACTACGGCGAAGAAGCTCTCGGCGTTTCGATCCCGCAGAAAGTCACCTGCAAGATCGTTGAGACGGAGCCGGTTGTTAAAGGCCAGACCGCTGCGAACTCTTACAAGCCAGCGATCCTCGACAACGGCGTGCGCATCATGGTTCCGCCGTTCATCGCGACCGACGAGATGATCATCGTGAACACCGACTCGATGGAATATTCCGAACGCGCCTAATCGGTTCGTTTTGGTGATTTGAACGAAGGGCGCGGGAAAAATCTCGCGCCCTTTGTCTTTGCTTGCATGGTGTGGGGCAGGGCGGTTAACCATGTTGTCACCATGACAAACGCCCCCCGATTTACCCCGCTCATCGCATCGCTTCCTGCCACTGTGCCCTTTGTCGGGGCTGAAGTGATGGAGCGTGCCAGTGGCCGTCCCTTTGCCGCGCGGATTGGTGCGAACGAAAACGTCTTTGGCCCGTCGCCCAAGGCCATCGCCGCCGTGCAAGCCGCCGCATCTGAGGCATGGAAATACGGTGATTCCGAAAGCTACGACCTAAAGGCTGCGATTGCCGCGCATCACGGCACGACCGTAGAGCACATCGCGATTGGCGAAGGTATCGACGGGCTTTTGGGCATGTTGGTGCGGTTGATGGTAGCCGAAGGGGACGCGGTTGTGACCTCGGACGGGGCGTATCCAACGTTCAATTATCACGTCGCGGGCTACGGTGGTGTGCTGCACAAGGTCCCGTTCAAGGGCGACCACGAGGACCCCGATGCCCTGATCGCGAAGGCTGCAGAGGTCGGCGCAAAGCTGATCTATATCGCGAACCCTGATAACCCGATGGGCACCCATCACCGTGGTGAGGTCATTGCCCGCATGGTGGATCGCCTGCCCGAAGGGGCGCTGCTGATCGTGGACGAGGCCTATATCGACTTTGCGCCCGAAGGCACGGCCTTGGACCTGCCCGTTGATCCACGTTTTATTCGGATGCGTACCTTTTCAAAGGCGTTCGCTTTGGCGGGGCTGCGGGTCGGCTATGCGGTTGGCGGCAAAGAGCTGATCGCGGGCTTTGACCGTGTGCGGAACCATTTCGGGATGGGAAATGTGGCGCAAGCGGGCGCTTTGGCTGCGTTTCAGGATCGCGAATGGTTGGGCCATGTGGTCGGGCAAGTGGCAGAGGCCCGTGATCGGATCGCTGCGATTGCGGCGGACAACGGGCTGACCTCTGTGCCCTCGGCCACCAATTTCGTCTGCGTGGATTGCGGACAGGACGGGGCCTTTGCCCGCAATGTTCTGAACGGCCTTTTGCGCCGTGGGCTGTTTGTGCGGATGCCGTTCGTCGCGCCGCAAGATCGCTGCATTCGGATCAGCTGCGGCACGGAGCATGACCTCGACCTTTTGGCCTCGGCCCTGCCAGATGCCTTGGCCGAGGCGCGGGGTTAAACCCCCGCGACCACCGAAGTTGCTGCTGAAAGCGCGCCGTCCCCATGCGGGATTTGCAGTGCCTTGAGGCCCGCATCAATCACCGACAAGGTGCCCAGCACCATATGTGCGTTTACGTGACCCATGTGGCCGATACGGAACCACGCCGAAGTTGGTTCACGCCCAAGTCCAATGCCCAGCGTCACGCCCGCATGTTCTTCGCACCAGTGGCGCAGACGGTCGGCGTCATTGCCACCGAGGTAGATCGACGTCACCGAATGGCCGCGCCCCGCAGGGTCCGCCATGTTGAGCCGCATTTCACCGCCCTGACCCCATGCCTCGACCGCAGCCCAAACCGCGCGGGCGAGCGTTTCGTGACGCGCCCAAACTTGTTCGATGCCTTCTTCGTTGATCAGGTCCAAGGCCGCACGCAGCCCAAAGAGGTGATGCGTCGGCGGGGTGCCTGCAAAGTGCTGGTAGAACATCTCTGGCGAAACGCGCGGTTTCCAGTCCCAATACCGCGTCGCCAGATCAGCGCTTTCACGAGCCGCAGCCGCGCGGTCGTTGAACCATACAAAGCCCAAACCCGCAGGTGTCATCAGACCCTTTTGGCTAGCGGCGATGGTGACATCCGCGCCCCAAGCGTCCATCTCGAACCGATCGCAGCCCATCGACGCGATGCAATCCGCCATCAAAACAGCAGGGTGCCCCGCCGCATCCATCGCCTGACGCACGCCCGCAATGTCGTTCTTGATCGAGGTTGAGGTGTCCACATGCACCGCCAGAACGGCCTTAATGCTGTGGTCAGTGTCGGCCTTCAGGCGGGTTTCGACTTGGTTCAGGTCGATAGAGGCCTGCTGCCCGAAATCCATCACCTCTAGGTCGAGGTGCAGACCACGCGCCATTTCGGCCCAGCCATGCCCAAACCGCCCCGTGACCAGAACGAGGATTTTATCGCCTCGTGACAGGACGTTCGACAGTGCTGCCTCCCATACACCGTGACCGTTGGCGATGTAGATCGCCACATGACCTGTGGTGCGGGCAACGGATTTCAGGTCAGGGATGATGGTGGCCGTCATATCGACCAGTTCGCCCTGATAAATATTGGGCGAGGGCCGCATCATCGCTTGCACCACACGATCCGGCAGAACCGAAGGTCCAGGGATGGCAAGGTAGGGGCGGCCGTTGGAAAGAGACATTCTGATCACCTATTCAAAAATCACCGTGACACTAACGCGGCTTCCCGCCGCGTCAATCGGCGAAGTCTTTCCATACGAACGGTTTATCGGTATCCCGAAGACAAGAGACCGAAAGGGATAACAGTGTCAGACACGAAACTACCCGTTGGCAGCCTTCTGCGCTGGTTCTGGGCAAACTACCTCCGCCGTCAATCGGGGAGCCTGCTTGGGGCTGCGCTTTTGATGGTGATCGAAGGCTCTATGGTCGGCGTGTTGTCTCTGGTTATGAAACCGATGTTCGACAATGTGCTGGTGGCAGGTGAATCCTCTGCGCTGTGGTCGGTCGGGATCGCTATTTTCGTGATCTTTACCGTGCGGGCTGTGACCTCTGTCGCGCAGAAGGTCGTGATGAAATCGGTGATCGAAAAGATTTCGGGCTGGATGCGTGGCGACCTGCTGGCGCATCTGATGCGGCTCGATATGTCGTTTCACCAGTCGAACCCTCCGGGGAGTTTGATCGAACGAGTTCAGGGCGATGTTGCCAATATTGGCACCGTCTGGACGAACATCATCACCAACGTGGTGCGGGATGGTGTGTCGGTGATCTGGCTCTTTGGGGTGGCGCTGTCGCTCGATTGGAAATGGACGCTGGCGGCGCTGATCGGTCTGCCTGTTCTGGTTCTGCCTTCGCTCGCTGTGCAGGGCTATATTCGCCGCAAAACCCAAGCCGCGCGGGAACTGGCGACTAAGATGTCGACACAGCTCGACGAGGTGTTCCACGGCATCAACCCGATCAAGCTCAACACCCTCGAAGACTACCAGCAGGGCCGCTACACCAAACTGACCAAGGGCCGCGTGCGAGCCGAGGTGAAGGCGACATTCGGCATGGCGATGATCCCCGGCATCATCGATTTGATGACGGGCGTCGGGTTCTTTGTGGTGCTGATGTATGGCGGCTCGCAGATCATCGCGGGCGACAAAACCGTGGGCGAATTCATGGCGTTCTTCACCGCGATGGCGCTGGTTTTTGATCCGCTGCGCCGTTTGGGGCAACTGTCGGGGGCGGCGCAATCCGCCGCCGTCAGCGCCAACCGTGTCCGCGAAATTCTGAACATCACTCCAGCGATTTCCTCGCCTGCGACCGTTGCTGCGGCGCCAATGGGTGCCCCAGAAATTCGTTTGAACGATGTGCACCTCGCCTATGGTGATCTGCCCGTCCTTCAGGGTGCAACCTTTACCGCTGCGGCGGGTAAAACCACGGCTCTGGTCGGGTCGTCGGGTGCGGGTAAATCGACGGTCTTTAACGTGCTGACCCGACTGGTTGATCCAGCCTCGGGTCTCGTGACGATTGGTGGTGTCGATAACCGCGCTATGGGGTTAGCTGATCTGCGGGGGCTCTTCTCTGTCGTCAGTCAGGACGCTGCGCTGTTTGATGAAACCCTGCGGGACAACATCCTTTTGGGTCGTGATCTGGACGAGGCGAGCATTGAGCGCGCGCTGACCGCCGCCCATGTGTCGGACTTCTTGCCGCGTTTGTCGGACGGTCTAAACAGCCCTGCGGGGCCGCGTGGGTCGAACCTGTCAGGCGGCCAACGTCAACGGGTCGCGATTGCGCGGGCGCTTGTCCGCAACACGCCGATCCTTTTGTTGGACGAGGCGACCTCGGCGCTCGATACCAAGAGCGAACAGATCGTTCAAAGCGCACTAGAGACCCTGTCCGAAGGCCGCACCACGCTGGTCATCGCGCACCGTCTGTCTACCGTCCGCAATGCTGACAGCATCGTCGTGATGGACCGTGGCCGCGTGATGGACCAAGGCACGCATGACGAATTGTTGGCGCGTGGCGGAATTTACGCCGATCTCTATCGTCTGCAGTTCAAAACCGAAGACTGAGCCCTATATCCACCCCTAACGACTTAGGGAAAACCGATGACCGACAGAACCATTCTGGCCGTGACTGGCAGCGACCGTGTTAAATTCCTGCATGGGCTGACGACAAATGACCTCCGCACCCCGACCGAGGGGATCGCCTATGCGGCGTTGTTGACGCCGCAGGGTAAATATCTGGCGGATTTCTTTATGGTCGGGCAGGCGGATCGCATCCTGATCGACGTGGCGACGCCTCTCGCGGCGGGGCTGATGCAACGCCTGACGATGTATCGTCTGCGGGCCGATGTGCAGATTGCAGCGACCGACCTGCAAGTCAAACGCGGCACGGGCGATGCGCCAGAGGGTGCCCTGACCGACCCGCGAGACGCGGCACTGGGCTGGCGGCTCTATGGGGCTGAGGGGGGCGATGATGGCACCGATTGGGCCGCGCTGCGGATTGAACATCTGATCCCTGAAACAGGTGTGGAGCTTGGCCCCGATAGCTACATCCTCGAGCAGGGCTTTGATCGGCTGAACGGCGTCGATTTCAAGAAAGGCTGCTATGTCGGCCAAGAGGTCACCGCACGGATGAAGCACAAGACCGAGTTGAAAAAGGGTCTTGTCCGAGTGCTGGTCGATGGTGCGGCAGAGGCGGGCACGCCGATCATGGCGGGCGACAAAGAGGCGGGCGTGTTGCACACCGTGTCGGGCGGCAAAGGCATCGCCTACCTTCGGTTCGACCGCGCCGACGGCGAAATGACCGCCGGCGAGGCCAAGGTTACGCGCGCTTAACCCTCTTGGGCGGCGCGGTTACGTAGCACGTATTTCTGCACCTTACCTGTTGAGGTCTTTGGCAACGGCCCAAAGATCAGCGTTTTGGGCGCCTTAAAGTGCGCCATGTTTTCGCGGCAGAAGGCGATCAGCTCTTCGGCGGTGACCGTCGCACCGGCCCGCAGGTCAACAAAGGCACAGGGCGTTTCGCCCCATTTTTCGTCAGGTTTTGCAACCACTGCGGCCTCGGACACGGCGGGGTGACGGTAGAGAACATCCTCGATCTCGATCGAAGAGATATTCTCGCCACCCGAAATGATGATGTCCTTAGAGCGGTCTTTGATCTCTAGATACCCATCGGGGTGCATCACGGCCAAATCGCCCGTCGCGAACCAGCCACCACGAAACGCCTCGGCGGTCGCGGTTGGGTTCTTGAGGTAGCCTTTCATCACGATATTGCCGCGCATGAAGATCTCACCGATGGTTTTGCCGTCTTTCGGTGTCGGCTCCATCGTTTCGGCATCGGCCACCATCAAACCGTCGAGCACGTGATACCGCACGCCCTGACGCGATTTCAGTTTTGCCTGATCGTTCGGCGTTTCCTCGTTCCATTCCTCTTTCCATGCGCAAGACACAGACGGGCCGTAGCATTCGGTCAGGCCGTAGGCATGGGTGACCTGCACGCCCATTGCTTCCATCTTGGCGATGACAGAGGCGGGGGGCGGGGCGGCTGCGGTCATGACTTTGACCTCGTGGGTAAAGTCTTTCAGCTCGTCCGGTGCGCTCGCCAACATATTCAGAACGATAGGTGCGCCGCAGAAGTGGGTGACCTTTTCGTCGCGGATCAATTGGAAGATCGGTTCGACACGCACAGCCCGCAGACAGACGCAGACGCCCGCCATCGCGGCGATGGTCCACGGGAAACACCAGCCGTTGCAGTGGAACATCGGCAGCGTCCAGAGGTAGCGTGAATGGTTCGGCATCCCCCATGTCAGGATATTGCCCATCGCGTTCAGCGCGGCACCACGGTGGTGATAGACAACGCCCTTGGGGTTGCCCGTTGTGCCCGAAGTGTAGTTCAGCGAAATCGCATCCCATTCGTCGGCTGGCATCTGCCAGTCAAAATCCTCGTCGCCTTCGGCCAGAAGGTCGTCGTAGGTCATGCTGCCGATCTTGTGGACGGGACCGTCATACATCGCGTCCTCAAGGTCGATGACCAGCATATCGCGGCCACTGATCTTGATCGCGCGGTCGACGACTTCGGCGAACTCTGGGTCGACCATGACGACCTTGGATTCCGCGTGCGACAGGATAAAGCCGATGGTCTCTGCCTCGAGCCGCGTGTTGATGGTGTTCAGAACCGCGCCCGACATTGGCACGGCAAAGTGGGATTCGAACATCTCTGGGGTGTTGGCCGCGATGATCGACACGGTGTCGCCCTTGCCAATGCCGCGTTTGTTCAATGCCGATCCGATGCGGCACATGCGGGCATAGGTTTCGCGCCATGTCAGACGACGGTCCCCGTGTACTACGGCCAGATAATCGGGATACACAGATACGGTGCGGGCAATGAACGACAGCGGGGTCAGCGCTGCGTGGTTGGCGGCATTGCGGTCTAGGCCCGCGTCATAAATGGACGGAATGGCGGTCATAACTCTCTCCCCTACGTGCCCGACCTCTCCTTGATCGGGGCCGCGAACTGGCGGCGTTTGGCAGAGTTTAGGGTGAATTTTCGCACCGCGTCCACGGGGTTATGCGCGGGCAGACTGTTTGTCGCGGTGTCAAAACGAGAACCGCATAGAAAAAGGGCGGCCCGATGGACCGCCCCTTCTTTACCATTGATCAACCCGATCAGCCGATTTCGGCCAAACGTGCCAGAGCGGCTTTCAACTGGGCCTCTTCTTCTTCGCGCAGGGCGAGGTTGGTGCGGGTTTCTTCGATCACTTCTTCTGGGGCGCTTTCTGCAAATTTCGGGTTGTTCAGGCGGCCACGTAGACCCCCGAGTTCCTTTTGCAGCTTGCCCAAGACCTTTTCCACGCGGGCTTTTTCAGCGGCCACGTCGATGATGTCTGCCAGTGGCAGCGCAAAGGTCGCGCCCTTGGTGGTGATTGTGATCGACCCTTTGGGGGCTTCTGCGGATTCGGTGATGTCGCCGATGCGGGCCAGACGGGTGATGAGCGTTTGGTTGTTCGCCAGAGCAGCCTTAGCGCCCGCGTCGGCCTCTTGCATGACCACGGGGACATACAGACCCACAGGCACGTTCATCTGTGCGCGTGCCGAACGGATGCCTTCGATCAACGAGATTGCCCAGTTCAGTTCGGCGTCTGCCGCATCGTCCACCAGATCGGCGGCGGTGTAGGTCGGCCAGTCGGCGTGGACGAGCATTTTCGAACGGTTGTCGGCCAGCGTGCCCCAGAGCTCTTCGGTGATGAAGGGCATGAAGGGGTGCAGGAGGATCAGACATTGGTCGATGACCCAGCCCATGACCTTTTGCGTTTCGGCTTTGACTGCGTCGTCGCCGTCCATGATCAGCGGCTTCGAGAATTCGACATACCAGTCGCAGACCTTGCCCCAGACAAAGCCGTAGAGCGCATTGGCTGCATCGTTAAAGCGGTAGGCCTCAATCGCGGCGTCGACCTCTTCGCGGACACGAGCGGTTTCACCGATGATCCACTTGTTCACGGTCGCCGTTGCGGTCGGGATTTCAGTCGCGCCATGCACCGCACCGTTCATCTCAGCGAAACGCGACGCGTTCCACAGTTTGGTGCCAAAGTTGCGGTAGCCTTTGATGCGGTCCTCGGACAGTTTCAGAACGCCGCCAATCGCTGCCATCGACGCATTGGTGAACCGCAGCGCGTCTGCGCCGTATTCATCAATGATCACCAGCGGGTCGATCACGTTGCCCGTGGTTTTCGACATCTTCTTGCCCTTCTCGTCGCGGACGAGCTGGTGCAGGTAGACGGTGTGGAACGGGATTTCGTCAACAACAGCGAGCTGCATCATGATCATGCGGGCAACCCAGAAGAACAGGATGTCCTGACCCGTCACCAACACATCGGTCGAGAAGTATTTCGAGGTGCTCTCGTCCCAGTTCGGCCAGCCCAGCGTGCCGATCGGCCACAGACCCGACGAGAACCACGTGTCGAGCACGTCGGGGTCACGGGTGAGCGATTTGCCACCCGATTGCGCAACGGCCTCTGCTTCTGTCGGGGCGCAATAGGCGTTGCCTTCTGCGTCATACCACACAGGGATCTGGTGACCCCACCACAGTTGGCGCGAGATACACCACGGTTCGATGTTTTCGAGCCAGTGGTAATAGGTCTTTTCACCCGACTCTGGCATGATCTTGATGTCGCCATTGCGGACGGCATCCAGCGCAGGGCCAACGATTTTCGAGGTTTCAACGAACCATTGGTCGGTCAGCATCGGTTCGATGACAACTTTCGAACGGTCGCCGAACGGCTGCATGATCGGCTTTGCTTCGACCAGTGGAACCAGCGCATCTGCGCCCTCGGCATCTGCCTTCAGCGCGGCCTTGCCTAGACGCGGGTCCGTCGCAACGGTCATCACGGCGAGGCCCTCTGCAGTGATCGCAGCAACGACCTTTTCACGCGCCTCAAAACGGTCGAGGCCACGGTATTCTTCGGGCACGAGGTTGATCGCGTCGATTTCCTGAACGGTGAATGCTTTGCCCGCTGCGTATTCGGCGGCTTTCGCGGCTTCCTCGGCGTAAGGCGCACCATCGGCACGCATCGCGCCACGGGTGTCCATCAGACGATATTGCGGGATGTTGCCACGCTTTGCGACTTCGTGGTCGTTAAAGTCGTGTGCGCCCGTGATTTTCACCGCACCCGAGCCAAAGGCCATATCGGGGTATTCGTCGGTGATGATCGGGATCAGGCGGCGCTGTTCTTTCGGACCAACAGGGATTTCGCAGAGCTTGCCGACGATCGGCGCATAGCGTTCGTCATCAGGGTGCACCGCAACCGCGCCATCGCCCAGCATGGTTTCAGGGCGGGTCGTCGCGATAGAGATGTAATCGCGCTCCTCGCTAAATGTGACATTCCCATCCTCGTCTTTTTCGACGTAGGTGTAGGTCTCGCCACCCGCCAGCGGGTATTTGAAGTGCCACATATGGCCGTCGGTTTCGATGTTCTCAACTTCGAGGTCGGAAATAGCAGTTTCAAAATGCGGGTCCCAGTTCACCAGACGCTTGCCGCGGTAGATGAAACCCTTGTTGTACATTTCGACAAAGACTTTGATCACGGCGTCGTGGAAGTTGCCTTCTTCGCCAGCAGGGGCGTTCGGAGCACCCGACATGGTGAACGCGTTGCGCGACCAATCGCAGGACGAACCCAGACGTTTCAGTTGGCTGATGATCGTGTTGCCGTATTGGCCTTTCCATTCCCAAACCTTGTCGAGGAATGCCTCACGGCCCAGATCACGACGACCCGGTTGGCCCGTCGCGGCGAGCATCTTTTCGACCTGAAGCTGGGTCGCGATCCCTGCGTGGTCCTGCCCCGGCTGCCAGAGCGTGTCAAAGCCGCGCATACGGTGCCAACGGATCAGAATATCCTGCAGCGTGTTGTTGAACGCGTGGCCCACGTGCAGTGCGCCCGTCACGTTCGGCGGCGGGATCATGATGGTAAAGGTTTCGTCGCGCGATTTGTTCGCGCCAGCCGCAAATGCGCCTGCGTCTTCCCACTTTTTGTAAATGCGGGCCTCGGCTTCGGCCGCGTCAAAGGTCTTTTCCATCGCCATCTTTATGATCCCTTCTGGTCTTGCCCTGTGGATTAGCCAAAAGGGGCCGAAAGGGAAAGGGCGAAGGGCGTTAAACTGCGCGGTTGATGCGGGTTGAGAGGTGGATAAGGCTCTCCATTGCCTGAACGCCGTCAATCTCTCCGATTTTGTCGAGCGTTTGATCTAGTTCGAGCGTCGATCCCGTGCGCAATTGGGCGCAGAGGTCGAACCGACCAGAGGTCGTATGCACCACCTCAACCGAGGACATCCGTTTCAACTGCACCAACACCGCCGCCTGTGCAGAAGGGCGGATATGGATCAGTACGGTCGCCCGAATGGTGCTGCGTTGCACCTGATCCGAGAGCCGTAAGCTGTAGCCCGCAATCACGCCCGTCCGTTCCAGCCGATCAATGCGGGCCTGAACGGTCGTGCGTGCCAGTCCGAGCGTCTGCGCGATCTTAGCGACGGGCAGGCGGGCGTTTCGGGTGAGTTCCGCGATCACGGCGCGGTCAGTGCTGTCCAGTTCTGTCATATCGTCGATGATACCGTCATTTTGCCGAAAAGGAGAGTCATTTTGTTCAATCTGCCACGACACATCGTCTGAATTTTCGCGAACACTGGAGGAAAGCGAACAGGAGAGGCAGATGTATCAACAGCCCGTAGAGGCCCAAACCATTGCGGATGTGCTTAAGACACGGTCCGACACCACGCCCGTGCATTTCTTTGCGCCCGACCGTCTGGATGCTCGGCTGGCCGAATTTCGGCGCGGGTTTCCGGGACTTGTGACCTATGCGGTTAAGGCGAACCCTACCGAAGACGTGCTGCGGCGTCTGTGTGCTGGGGGCTTGGACGGATTCGATGTGGCCTCGCCTGATGAAATCGCGCTGATCCGTCGGATCTGCCCTGATGCGCCGATGCATTACAACAACCCCGTGCGGAGCAAGGCCGAAATTGCTGCAGGCATCGCGGCGGGCGTTGTGTCGTGGTCGGTCGATACGCTGTCAGAGTATGAAAAGCTGGTCGCTGCGGGTGTGTCGCCCGCCGCAGAGGTCGCTGTGCGGTTCAAACTGCCTGTCGCAGGCGCAGCCTATGATTTCGGCGCGAAATTCGGCGCAGAGGTCGATCACGCGGTCGATTTGTTGCGCCATGTCGCGACCTCGGGTCGGCCATTGGCACTGACCTTCCACGTCGGCACGCAATGCACGGACCCAGCGGCCTATGTGACCTACATCCACGCGGCGGCACAAATTGCAGAGCGGGCGGGCGTGACGTTGGACCGTTTGAACGTCGGCGGCGGTTTTCCTGCGTCGCGCGATGGATCGCCGAAACCGCTAGAGCCGTTCTTTGCCGCGATCCGCGAAGCGATGTCGGCTTTTGCTGTGCGTCCGACGTTGATCTGCGAACCGGGGCGGGGCCTCGTGGCGGATAGTTTCGCCTATGCCGTTCAGGTGAAATCCATTCGTGGGCAGAGCGTTTACCTCACCGATGGGATTTACGGCGGCCTGTCCGAAATGGTGTCGATGCCCGCGCCTGCCTTGGCCGTCATGCGCGCTGAGGGTGATTGGCGTGATACTGCGCGGCAGGGCTTGCGGGCCTTTGGGCCGACCTGCGATAGCCTTGACCAATTACGCGATCCTCTGGCTTTGCCCGAGGGACTGACTGAGGGCGATTGGATCGTGTTTTGGTCGATGGGCGCCTATGTCACGGGCGTCACCACGCGGTTCAACGGCTACGGCCTTTCTGATCCCATTACAGTAAAGGATTTGTGCGCGCCCTATCACTAGGCTGGACACTGTTGGGTTGTGCGTTAGGCTGAGGCGTAACGGCATAACCTGTTCACCAAAGGGAACAAAGTGGCCATTCGTGATTGGGTTTTAGGTCTCCTTAACCGTCGTCCTCGCAGCGAAGAGGGCGGTGGGCGCAAGCGTGGACAGGCGACCCATGTTGTGATCCTCGACGGGACGATGTCGAGCTTGGCCGAGGGTTTTGAAACCAACGCGGGTCTGACGTTCAAACTGCTCCGCGAGGCGGGGCATAAGGCCAATTTGACCGTCTATTACGAGGCGGGGATTCAGTGGCGCGATTGGACGGAAACCTTTGGTGTCATCGCAGGGCGCGGGATCAATCGGCAGATCGAACGGGCCTACGGGGTCTTATGTTCGCGCTGGCACCCTGGGGATCGGATTATCCTGATCGGCTATTCACGCGGGGCTTTCGCCGTGCGGTCGCTCGCGGGGGTGATCCAGCGGGTGGGGATCGTCAAACACCACGACGCGACCGAACGGCATGTCAAACTGGCCTACCGCTATTACACCCACGGCGCACGCAGCCCTTTTGCCCGCAGGTTCAAGGAACTCTACTGTGATCGCTCTGCCGATGTGGCGGCGATCGGCGTGTGGGATACGGTGAAATCACTGGGGCTTCGGCTGCCGATCCTGTGGAAGTTTGAGGAAAAGCGGCACAGTTTCCATTCGGACGGGTTGGAGCCCTGTGTTCGGTCGGCGTTTCATGCATTGGCCTTGGATGAAACCCGCGATGCATTCTTGCCAGAGATATGGGCGCCGCAAAACCGTTGGAACGGGCAGATTGAACAGGTTTGGTTCAAGGGCACCCATGGCGATGTTGGTGGACAATTGGGTGGGCGCATGGATGTGCGGCCCCTTTCGAATATCCCGCTCGTTTGGCTGCTGGATCGGCTCGAAGGGCAGGGGCTGCCCTTGCCCGACGGGTGGCGGGATCGGTTCCCCTGCGATGTGACCGCGCCATCGGTCGGCACATGGGCGCAATGGGGTAAACTGTTTTGGTCGCGTCACCGCCGCAAGGTTGGGCGTGATCCGTCCGAACGGTTGCATGACACCGTCGCGGACCGTGGGTTGGACACGAAAAAGCCCGCTCTGATACAGAGCGGGCCCGAGGCCTGATGGATGGGATCAGGCCACGTTTTCGAGTTTGACCTGAGGGGTCACACCCAAAGCATGGCAAACGTCGCGGGTCAGGTCCGGTTTGTTCAGCGTGTAGAAGTGCAGGTCGTTCACGCCGCCACGGATCAGGTCGTCGCATAGTTCAGTTGCCAGAGCGGTCGCCAAGAGGTCGGTCGAACCAGTTTTGGCCGCGTTATCAAAGGCGTCCGCAACGATCTGCGGGATCGAGGTGCCGCACATTTGGGCGAACTTGCGCGCGCCGTTCCAGTTTTCAATCGGCAGGATGCCCGGAATGATCGGCGCGTCGATGCCCGCTTTTTCGCAGGCGTCGCGGAAGCGGAAGAACGTCTCTGCCTCAAAGAAGAACTGAGTGATCGCGCTGGTGGCACCCGCATCAATCTTGCGCTTCAGCCATTCGATGTCCGCGGCCGCATCGCCTGATTCTGGGTGTTTTTCAGGGTAGGCACCAACGCGGATTTTGAATTTGCCCGTGTCTGCCAGTGCTTCGATCAGTTCGATGGACGACTGGAAGCCATCTGCGGTCGGGCGGAATTTCTCTGCGCCTTTGGGGGCATCACCGCGCAGGGCGACGATTTCGGTCACGCCGACCTCAGCGTAAGCATTCGCGATTTCGAGCGTTTCGGCGCGGGTTGCTTCAACACAGGTGAGGTGCGCTGCCACAGTCAGGCCGATGTTTTTGTGAATGGCACCAACGGCTTCGTGAGTGAGCTGGCGTGTTGTGCCGCCTGCACCGTAGGTCACAGACACAAAGGTCGGGTCCATCGGAGCAAGGGTCGTCGCGCAGTTCCACAGGCGGAACGATTGGTCCAGCGATTTGGGTGGGAAGAATTCGAAAGAGACATTGGGGCGCGACATGATTCACCTATTTGTTGATGCCCCCTTGTCGCAAAATAAATGATGTGAGACAAATTCATAACTTTCACGACGATCATGAGGTTCGTTCATGATGCACATTGAGATCCGGCATCTTCGCACGATTAAGGCAATCCATGACACGGGCGGGTTGGCCCGTGCGGCGGATTTGCTGAACATCACACAATCGGCCCTGAGCCACCAAATCAAAGGGATCGAAGATCAGGCCGGCGTCGAACTCTTCGTGCGTCGGGCGAAACCTCTGCGTTTGTCGGCATCGGGTTTGCGGCTCTTGGCGGCGGCGGAACAGATTTTGCCGATCCTCGCCGATCTGGAGGTCGAATTCGAAGGTCTGCAAGACGGTCGCGCGGGACGGCTGCATATCGCGCTGGAGTGTCACGCCTGTTTCGAATGGCTGCTGCCTGTGTTGGAACAGTTCCGCAAGGTCTGGCCCGATGTGGACGTCGATATCCGATCGAGCCTTTCGTTTGATGCGATGAGCGCGCTGCGTCGCGAAGAGGTCGATTTGGTGGTGTCCTCGGACCCTGAGGATCAGTCGGAAGTCGATTTTAACCCGCTGTTTGACTACGATCCTGTTTTTGTGGCCTCGTCACATCATCCCCTCGCGCAAAAGGCAGTGATCGAGGCGCAGGATTTCGAAGGGCAGACGCTGATCACTTACCCCGTTGATCGGTCGCGGTTGGATATCTTTAAGATGCTGTTGTCGCCCGCACGTGTCGAACCTGCGGCGGTGCGGCAGGTCGAATTGACGGCGGTGATCCTGATGCTCGTGGCATCCAACCGTGGGGTGTCGGTGCTGCCAGACTGGGTTGTGCGTCAGGTGCGGCAATCGTCAGATTACGTCACGCGGCCGTTGGGCAAGGACGGTCAGGTCGGGGTGACACGGCGGATGTTTGCGGCGACCCGCGAGTCCGAGAACACGCGGCCCTACCTTGCGCATTTTATTCGGCTGGCTCGGCAAGAGGCGGTGAAACTTCAACGGGGCTAAGGTCGCGACTGGACTCGGCAAAGAGGCGGATGCGGGTTTCATCAATCGGCATCGCCTTGCCAAAGAGATAGCCCTGACCCAGACGACACCCCAGACGGCGGAGGTGATCGACTTGGGCTTCCGTTTCGACGCCTTCCGCGATGACAGAGACGCCCAGACCGTCAGCGATTTCCAAGAAGCCACGGATCAGAACTTCGGCGGTGGGATCGCGTCCAAGGTCGGCGACAAAGCTCATGTCGATCTTTAGCTCATCGAATTCAAGTTGGCGCAGGTGCTGGAACGACGCAAAGCCTGTGCCGAAATCGTCGAGCGACACGCGCAGTCCTTCGGATCGGAAATGGGCGATGCTGGCCTGAATAGTATCGGCAGAGCGGGCGATGAACACGTCCTCTGTGATTTCTAGCGTGATGTGGCGGCGGGCGTTCGGATGCCGGCTGAGCAGGTCGTCGAGGTCGGCACGGCCAGATTGCGTGGCAAGCGCGACCTCTGGGACGTTGATCGACACTTCGCCTGGGTCGAGGCCTTCGGCCAAAAGCTGTTCGATGTCGTGGAGCACGCAGCCCGCCATATGCGATAGGAAATCGCCGTGCAGGCCAAGTTCGTTGATCTGCGGGATAAAGAGGTTCGGGGGCAGGGGACCTTTGGTCGGGTGTATCCAGCGGGCGAGGGCCTCGAACCCGATACTGCGGCCCGTGGCGAGGTCGACCTTGGGTTGGTAATAGGGGCGGATTTCGCGGCTGTGCATCGCGGCGAGGATTTCGCGGCGGTCCTCAAGCGATAGGCGGCGTTCGAAATCGTCGGCACGGTAAATCGCGGCTGAGATGCCAGAGCTGTTTTTCGCGCGATACATGGCCTGATCGGCGGCCCCACATAGCCCTTCGACCGTAGTGCCCGCGTGCCGTGTGAGGCCGATGCCGACCGAGGCCGAGATATGGAGTTCCTTTTCGTGCCATTCGACAGGCGCTTGGATCGCGCGGGCAATATAGTCGGCCAATCGCAGCGCGGCCTTTTCCGATGTGATCGTGCGGAATGCGATGGCAAATTCGTCGCCGCCTAGTCGGGCCACGATGCCCGTGTCGCCGACCAGTTTGGACAGGCGGCTCGCCACGGCCTGAAGCACCTGATCGCCCGCTTCGTGGCTGTAGGTGTCATTGATCGGCTTGAACCCGTCGAGGTCGATGAGGAACACGCCCAATTCGCTGCCCAAACGACGCTGGGCAATGAGGTGTTCAAGTTCTTCATCAAACGCTCGACGGTTCAATAGGCCCGTGAGTGGGTCATGGCGGGACAGATGTTCGAGGGCACGCAAGCGGGCGTTCGCCTCTTCGCGGGCGGCGTTGAGGGCGCGCTGGGTGTCCTTTTGTTTGTGCAGGGTTTCGAACGTGTTGAAGATATAGACGACCATCATGCCCGTGGTGATGATCCATTCCCCCTCGCTCGACGGGAGGAACGCGTTTTCGCTGGCGAGCCAGAACACCGCGAAGGCAGAGCCAAAAGAGGGTGCCATCAGGCTCCAGTTATAGAACGGGAGGGCGGCGAAGGTGTTGGTGATGTGAACAAAGACCCCAAAGAGCCACAAGAACCCCGCAAGGAGCATGGCGGACGACGGCTCTGCTGCCAAAAGGAACGCGGGCGCGAGGTAAAAGAGGACGGAGCTACAGTTCACCAGCCAGACGGTGAACACATAGGTGGCGGTGATATCCTCGTCCCTTTCGGGCAATTTCTGGGCAAGCCAATGTGCCGCGACCTCGTAAGCGACGAGAATGCCAGACATGATCAGGGCCAGGGTGCCGTAGCCGACCCACCACAATATAACCAACATCATCGCCGCAGAGGCGAGGCGTTTGGCTATGTCCCGTGTGGCCACGTGAATGGCAAAACGGGTTTGATAGCGGATCTTATCAAAACTCTGCGCGATCATGGGCCTCTTCCTGCCTTTGGGCCCATGTTGCCAATCAAAACCAAACAAATCGTTAACGGTGCGTTTTTCCCGAAAGAGTGCCATTCGCGGCCTTGCCCGATTGATCGGATTTGCCTATACGCGCTGCTTGGACCGTGAACGGAGGCCCCGATGGCTGGTAGTGCAAACCTGAACGTGATGATGAAGACCGCCCGTAAAGCTGGGCGCGCCTTGCTCAAAGACTTTACCGAAGTTGAACAGCTACAGGTCAGCACCAAAGGGCCTGGTGACTTTGTCACTCGCGCCGACCGCAATGCCGAGGAAATCATCCGCACTGAATTGATGGAAGCCCGTCCGACCTATGGCTTCCTCGGAGAAGAGTCCAAAGAGATCGAAGGCGAAGATCCGACCCGTCGCTGGATCGTTGATCCGCTCGATGGCACCACCAACTTTTTGCACGGTCTGGGTCACTGGGCTGTGTCGATCGCCCTTGAACATAAGGGTCAAATCGTTGCGGGCGTGGTTTACGATCCCGTCAAAGACGAGATGTTCTATGCCGAAAAAGGGTCGGGCGCATGGATGAACGAGACCCGTATTCGCGTCTCTGGTCGTCACCGTTTGACCGACGGTATCTTTGCAACGGGCCTGCCGTTTGCTGGTAGCACGGACCTGCCGCAGACCCTGCGTGACCTCGGTCAATTGCTGCCCGCGACCTCGGGTGTGCGTCGTCTGGGCGCTGCGTCTCTGGACCTTGCCTATGTCGCTGCTGGCCGTTTCGACGGTTTCTGGGAACGCCGTCTGAAGCCGTGGGATATCGCTGCTGGCCTCGTTATTGTGCGCGAAGCAGGTGCCCTACTGGAGCCGATTCACGAAGACGGTAACATCCTTGAGGATGGCAACCTGATCTGCGCGAACGAATCCATGTTCGGCCCGTTTGCCAAAGTGATCCGTGGCGCGGCAGCGTAATCGCTGGTCGATTGTTAGATTTGAGGACCGTGCCGCAGGGTGCGGTCCTTTTTCGTTGGATGGCCTGATTTTGCCCAAAATGGCAGGACATTTGCGGAATTTGTGATGCCGTTGCGAACGGCTGCGGCGTATGTTTGCGCTAAATTTCCAAATTTACCGCTCGTTAGGCGGGTTTGCCGTAAATTTACCTTGAAGGTTCGCCTTTCGCGGCGCATTCACTGTCAAAATCGCCGAGTTTGAGGCGATATTGCTTTGAGAGAGGCCAAGATGATCCACCATAGTTCTGATCTGGACGCATTCGACCGTAAGATTTTGGATATCGTCGCGATTGAGGGGCGGATCAGTGTGACCGAGCTGTCGCGTCGGATCGGCCTGTCGAAATCCCCGACCCAAGCGCGTTTGAAGCGGCTTGAGGAAACAGGGCTGATCCGTGGTTATCGCGCGCTCTTTGACCCGATCCGTTTGGGGCGCGATCACGTGGCCTTTGTCGAGGTGAAACTGACCGACACTCGCGAGTCGGCCTTGGCCGAGTTCAACGCTGCCGTCATTCGCGTGCCAGAGATTGAACAGTGTCACCTGATTGCGGGTCAGTTCGACTACCTGCTCAAGGTTCGCACGGCGTCGATGTCGGCTTATCGGCTTGTTCTGGCAGAGAAAATATCGACCCTGCCGTATTTGGCGAATACATCGACCTATGTTGCGATGCAGGCCGTCAAAGAAGAAGGCGTCGGTCCTGTCGCAACGGGCGGATAATTCCGTCAAAGCGGCTTTTGCACCTTTCGCCCCTTGCCCATCGGCGCGGGGCAGGGCAAAACACCCTCGTGCCCGCGTGGTGGAATGGTAGACATCGGAGACTTAAAATCTCTTGGCCTTAGTGCCGTGCCGGTTCGAGTCCGGCCGCGGGTACCACCCCAGAAAATCCATAGCAGACTAGACCATCTGACCGCCCGTACGGGCTATCGTTATCCTAGTTCGACATAGAAAAAGGGCGCGAACCGGATGGTCGCGCCCCTTTTGGTTATTCGGCTGCTTTGGCGGCAGTCATGCCTGTGAGCTTGGCCATCGCCTCGTATTGCGAGAGGAATACCTCGCCCGTCATGTCGTGCAGGAAATGCGCGGTCTGGAGGCGGTCCATCACGGGGCCTTTGACTTCGGACATGTGTAGTTTGATGCCCATATCTTTGAGGCGGGCGTTGATGGCCTCGAGGCTTTCGAGGGCGGAGAAGTCGATGGCGTTTACCGCCGACATCATCAGCACCACGTGTTCGATGCCACAATCAGCCTGCACGCGGTCGTAGATGTAATCTTCGAGGAAGCGTGCGTTGGCGAAATAGAGGCTTTCATCGACGCGCATCATCACCAGACGGTCATCGGTTTTCACCTGATGGCGTTTGATGTTGCGGAAGTGTTCGGTGCCTTCCATCAGGCCCACTTCGGCGATGTGCGGGCGCGATGTTTTAAAGAGATACAGAAGGACCGAGAGGCCAACACCTGACGACACGCCCGTTTCCACACCAAAGGCCCAGGTCATCAGGATGGTTGCAGCCACCGCAAAGAAGTCGGGTTTGGAATAGCCCCACGACCGTTTCAGGATCGAGAAGTCCACGAGCGACAGAACGGCGACGATGATCGTTGCGGCGAGCGTTGCCTTGGGGAGGAAGTAGAGAAGCGGGGTGAGGGCAAGAGCGGCAATGGCGAGGCCAATAGCGGTGAAGGCACCAGCCGCAGGGGTTTCCGCACCTGCGTCAAAGTTCACAACCGAACGGGCAAAGCCACCCGTGACAGGATAGCCGCCGGTAAAGGCCGCACCGATGTTTGCAGCGCCCAGACCGATCAGCTCTTGGTCAGGGGTGATGCGCTGGCGTTTCTTTGCGGCAAGGGTTTGCGCGACCGAGATCGATTCAACAAAGCCGATGATCGAGATTAGGAGGGCAGGGACAAAGAGTTTGCCGATCAGATCGAACGAGAGGTCGGGCATGGTGAAGGGCGGCAGGCTCTGCGGGACTTCGCCAACCACTTTGACGCCCCAGTTATCCAGACGGAACAGCGCAACGAAAGCGGTGGTGACGACGACGGCAGCAACGGGGCCAGCCTTGGTCAGCACGTCCGCGAGTTTCGGCGGCACGCCTTTGGACAGGAGGAGCGGTTTGAGACCCTTGCGCACCCAGAACAGGAACGCGGTTGCCGCAACGCCGATAAAGAGCGTGATAAAGTTCAGTTTGGTGAAGTTCTCAAACAGGCTTTCGAACATATGCGGCAGCGAGTGGCCCGAGATCGAGATGCCAAGGATATGGCCGATCTGGCTCGATGCGATTAGGACGCCCGAGGCGGTGATAAAGCCCGCAATCACAGGGTGGGATAGGAAGTTCGCGATCCAGCCCAACCGCAGCAGGCCAAGGCCCAAGAGCATGACACCAGAGAGGAACGCCAGCGTCAGCGCGGCGGTGGCGTATCCTATGTCACCCGATTGGGCGACCTTGCCAATCGCGGCGGCGGTCATCAGCGACACAACGGCTACAGGACCAACGGCCAACGCGCGTGAAGTGCCAAAGACGGAGTAGAGCATGATCGGCACGATCGACGCGTAGATACCCGCCTCAGCGGGCAGACCTGCGAGGAGCGCGTAAGCCAGCGACTGAGGCACCAACATGATCGTTACGATCACAGCGGCGACGAGGTCGTTCTGGAAGGCTTCTTTGTTATAGGTGCGGCCCCATTGAAGGACCGGGAGATATTTTGTGAGTGGCGAGAGGGCCATGGGCAACACCTTGGCGGAGGAGAGAAAAAGAACGGCGGAGCCGGCGAAGGCCCCGCCAGTTTCTGCTCCGGCATGGACACCGGAACAGGAAGGTCGTTATTTCGCGGTTACCTTTTCAGGTTTGATCATCCATTCACGGCCACGCAGCATGGCCTTCCAGTAGATCGGCGGAAGCGCAGTTTCTTTGAGCCACCACGCCAGCTTCGATGGTTTGGTGCCATCGTTGATCCACTTCGGGAAGGACGGCAGCAGCGCACCGCCGTAACCGAATTCAGCCAGAACGATTTTGCCGCGTTCAACGGTGAGCGGGCATGAGCCGTAGCCGTTGTACTGTGCGACAGCCGATTTGCCGTCGATGTCTGCGCAGACGTTTTCAGCCACAACAGGCGCCTGAACACGTGCCGCAGCAGCGGTTTTCGCGTTCGGAGCGTTCATCACATCGCCCAGCGACCAGATGTTGTCGTAGGTTTTGTGGCGCAGCGTGGACTGGTCCACATCAACCCAACCCGCAGCGTCAGCCAGTGGCGATACGCGGATAAAGTCAGGTGCGACCTGCGGCGGAACCACGTGGATCATGTCGAATTCGACGGTGACCGTGGTGGCTTCGGTTTCGGGCTTCGCAACGGCAAAGGTCGCCTTCTTCGCAGGGCCGTCGATCGAGATCAGGTTGTGGAAGAAGTTCAGCGATGCGTCGTATTTTTCGACGTATTTTTCCAGTGCAGGCACGTAGTCTTTGACGCCAAAGAGCACGCCGCCAGCATTCATGAACTGGATGTCGATGTTTTTCAGAGCGCCGTTTTTGAACCAGTGGTCGCCCGAGAGATACATCGCTTTTTGCGGTGCGCCTGCACATTTGATCGGCATCGGTGGCTGGGTGAAGAGCGCTTTGCCCTCTTTCAGCTCTTGCACGAGTTTCCACGTGTAAGGCGCGAGGTCATAGCGGTAGTTCGAGGTCACGCCGTTTTTGCCGAGCGTATCCACGAGGCCTTCAATGCGGTTCCAGTCGAGTTTGATGCCCGGTGCAACGATCAGGCGTTTGTAGCCAACCACGCGGCAGCCATCGAGGATGATAGCGTTGTCTTTGGGTTCAAAAGCAGCGACCGCCGATTTGATCCAGTGGACGCCTTTGGGAATGAGGCTGCCCATGGTTTTTGCGGTTTCTTGGGGGTGGAAAACGCCTGCGCCAACCATGGTCCAGCCTGGCTGGTAGTAGTGGATGTCGGCAGGGTCGATCACCGCGATGTCGAGGTCAGGTTTGCGAGCCTTCAGCGACGAGGCCACTGCGATACCGCCTGCGCCACCGCCCACGATCACAACGTCAAACGATGCGTCGGTGTTGTCGGTCGGGGTTTTGCCGCCGTTTGCGATACGACGCACAACGCCGCCCATGTCGTAGCCAGCGGATTTCGTTGCCGCGAGGATGTCAGAGACGGGCAGGGATTTCGCTTGGCTCAATGACCAGAGGGTCGCGGAACGTGTGCCTGTGCGGCAGTAGGCCAAAACAGGGCCAGGGAGCGCATCAAGGGCGTCACCGAATTTCGCAGCATCCGCGTCCTCAACCTTGCCCGATACGATCGGCAGGTAGAGCGTTTCGAGACCAGCAGCCTTAGCCGCGGTGTCGATCTCTTCGAAGGTTGGTTGGTCAGCACCTTCGCCGTCGGGACGGTTACAGATGATGGCACGAAAGCCCGCGTCTGCAATCGCCTTAACGTCGGCTGCAGTGATCTGTGGGCTCACGCTGATGCGTTTGTTGATATCCTTGATGTCCATGATGTCTCCCCTCGTTCTTATTATAAAAAGGAACGGCCCTTAGAGGCCGTTCACTGGTACTTTGAGCATTGGGCGACCGTCTTTGTCGGTCGGGATTTCGCCTGCGCGCATGTTAACTTGCAGCGACGGAATGATCAGGCGCGGCATGTCGAGTTGCGCGTCACGCTCGGTGCGGAATTTGACAAAGTCCTCTTTCGTTTTGCCAGCGCCGACGTGAATGTTGTGCTCTTTCTCTGCGCCTACAGTGGTTTCCCACTCGATGTCGCGACCGTTCGGGCCGTAGTCGTGGCACATGAACAGACGCATGTCGTCAGGCAGTGCGAGAACCTTTTGGATCGAGTCGTAGAGCATGCCTGCGTCACCACCCGGGAAGTCCGCACGAGCAGAACCGCCGTCTGGCATGAACAGGGTGTCGCCCACAAAGGCCGCGTTGCCAGTGACGTAGGTCATGCAAGCAGGGGTGTGACCCGGAGTGTGCATAACGGTCAGCTTCAGTTCACCGATTTCGAGGATGTCGCCGTCTTCGAGCAGAGCGTCGAACTGCGAACCGTCACGCTGGAATTCGGTGCCTTCGTTGAACACCTTGCCGAACACGTCCTGAACGATGGTGATGTTCTTGCCGATGCCGATTTTGCCACCCAGTTTGTTCTGGATATAAGGCGCAGCCGAGAGGTGGTCAGCGTGGACGTGGGTTTCGAGGAGCCATTCCAGCTCTAGACCGTTGTCTTCGACGTGTTTGATCAGCGCATCTGCCGATTCATAGGTGATGCGGCCAGCGGCGTAATCGATGTCCATGACGGAATCGACAATCGCGCATTTGTTCGATGCTGGGTCTTTGACCACATAGGAAATGGTCCAAGTCGCAGGGTCGAAAAACGCGGTAACTTCTGGTTTTACATCCATATTTACAGGGTAATCGGTCATGTCTGGTCTCCTCGGTCGCCCGCGGGGTGGGGCACAATCGGTTGTTTCGCTCAGATGTATCACAGATCAGTATATATCTGCATACATTTGAATTTAGAAATGTATATGCGACCTCGCACCCCTCTTGTCAACAGTTCTGACGCATAAGTCGTAAAATATATGTGAAATATAAAATATTTTACGCAGGGTCAGTGAGATAGGCGTTTTCAAGGTCGACTGTCACTGCCTGACGACCCGTTTGGCAACCTATCCTCGTGCGGTGATTGTTCCCACCCTTGCTACCCCGATGAGCAAAGCTGCCTAATAAAAGGGCACTGCGCAGGTTTTGGCCCAAACGTCGCCGCGTTCGGGGCTGGCGACTAAACCCACAGGTCCCAGGCGCATACGGTCGGGACAGGGGAAAGGACCACGGATGAATTACGATAAAATCGATAAAAAAGCCCGCAAGATCCTTCAGGAAAACGACCGCGGTTTATACACCGTCCCGACCAAGGGGCTGTATCCTTATCAGTGGAACTGGGACAGTGCCTTTGCTGCGTGGGGATTTTCCACCCATGATCCGCGTCGTGCTTGGGCCGAGATCGAGACCTTGTTCACGGGCCAATGGGACAATGGGATGGTCCCGCATATCGTCTTTCACAAACAGGCCATCGGCTATTTCCCTGGCCCTGATATTTGGAATGTCGAACGGGTGCCGCATACCTCTGGCATCACCCAGCCCCCGATTGCGGCGACGATGGCGCGTGCGGTTTATGAGGCCGACAAACACTATGGCCGCGTGCATATGGAACTGATGTATGGGCGGCTGGTGTCGTGGCATCGCTGGTTCGTCAAATATCGCCTGCACGAGGGGATGGTGGTGATCACGCATCCTTGGGAATCTGGGCGCGACAATGCGGTGGATTGGGACGCGGCGCTGGCCAATGTGGATGGGTCGAACGTCGGCGAATACCATCGGCGGGACATTGATCACGTCGACCCCGCCATGCGGCCCAAGAAAGAGGACTACGACCGCTACCTCGCGCTGGTCCAATTCAACCGCGATTGTGGGTATGATGAGGACCACATCCGCGACCACGGCCCATTTCGCGTGGCCGATGTCGGGATGACCTTCCTTTTCCTGCGAGCTTGCCGCGATTTGTTACATATCGCGGTCGAACTGGATCACGGCGTCGATGAAATCGAAGGCTGGATCAAGACACTCAAGCAAGGGGTGGAGCGTCATTGGAACTCAGAGCGGGGACACTACGATTCAGTCGATGTGCGGACGGGCACGTTTACCAATTCGCTGTCGAGCGCGTCGTTCCTGTGTTGGTTTGCGGGGATCAAAGATGATCGGATGCTTGCGCATTATGATCGGATCATCGGGCAGGTGGGCTTTGGCATTCCGTCGAACGATCCCGAGGACCCGCATTTTAACCACCTTCGCTATTGGCGCGGGCCTGTTTGGGGGATGGTGAACGCGTTGATCGCGATTGGGCTCGCGGAAACGGGTCATACGGTCCACGCCGAACGGCTGCGCAAACAGACGCAAAAGCTCATCGCGGAACATGGGTTCTGGGAATATTTCAGCCCGCTCGACGGTGCCCCTGCGGGTGGACCGCAGTTCACATGGACGGCGGCAATTTGGCTGACATGGGCCTCTCCCCACGCCAAGGGACGGTTCTGATGCAACCTATGGGTTTTGGGTGGTTTATCTGTCCCGACTTTTCCGCGAATTCTGTTGTTCCAAAAGTCACAAATTTGGGTATTTCAGGGCTGATCAGACAATAAGAATATACGTTCGAATAAAAATTAATACCTTTGGCATGTCTGCTACCTATTGGAGCGTGTCATGCGCAAAAAGTCATTAAAGGTATCACTTGGTAAGGTTGGGTTTCATTTCTTCCAATTAAAGATCGGTCGCACACCGCGCCCGTCGATCCGTGTGATGAACTACGATTTTCGTCCGAACACAGGCAAAAAGCCGTTTAGCCAAGCCTTGGTGAACGTGAGTGCGATTGGGGATGCACAGCGTCATCCCGTCATCGCATTCAAAGGTGAAGTTGTGTCGCGCGAGGTGATCGAACAGCCCGCGCTTCGTTTGGTTAAGTAATTACATTCGGGGCATCACGGCCCGTATGGGTGGTGATGCCTGCCATCGCCTCTGCGGCTGCGATGATATGGGCCAATGCCTCTTGGGGGTCTTGGTCCAGTTTCGTCGGGTCGGTCTCTAGCTCTTCGAGGTAGACCCGCAGGGTCGCGCCCACTGTGCCCGTGCCCGACAAACGGAACACAACGCGCCCACCAGATGAGAACCCGATGCGGATGCCCTGCTGTTCGCTGCGGCTGCCGTCAACGGGATCGTCATAGGCGAACTCATCCGCGCTGCTCACGGTCAGCGGGCCAAATTGCTGGCCGATGAGGGTGGCGAACTTTGCCCGCAAGCCATCCATCACCGCATTGGCGCTGTCTGCATCGACATCTTCATAGTCATGACGGCTGTAGTAGTTGCGGCCATAATCGGCCCAGTGATCGCGCAGGATTTCCGTCGCGGGTTTGCCTGTGACCGCTATGATATTGAGCCACAAGAGCACCGCCCAGAGGCCGTCCTTTTCGCGCACGTGGTCCGATCCCGTGCCCGCGCTTTCCTCACCGCAAATTGTGACGCGGCCCGCGTCCAGAAGGTTGCCAAAGAACTTCCAGCCTGTCGGTGTCTCGAAACTCTCAATACCTAGCCGTTCTGCCACCCGATCCGCAGCGGCAGACGTTGGCATCGAACGGGCAATCCCTGCGATCCCGTCTTTATAGGCAGGGGCGAGGTGCGCGTTTGCCGCGAGAATAGCGAGGCTATCGGAGGGCGAGACAAACATCCCCTTGCCCACGATCATGTTGCGGTCGCCGTCGCCGTCAGAGGCCGCGCCGAAATCGGGGGCATCGGGACCCGTCATCAGCGCCATCAGCTCGTGCGCCCAGATTGGGTTCGGGTCGGGGTGTCCACCGCCAAAGTCGGGCAGGGGGGTGCCGTTCACGACCGTTCCTGCTGCAGCACCCAGTTGCCCTTCGATCAACGCCTTTGCGTAGGGGCCTGTGACCGCGTGCATCGCGTCGAACCGCATGGTGAAGCCCGATTGGAACATCGCGCGGATCGCGTCAAAGTCAAAGAGGCTCTGCATCAGCTCTGCATAATCAGCCACAGGGTCGATCACCTCGACCTGCATATCGCCGAGGGTGGAGGTGCCGATACGGCTGAGGTCCACGTCTTGGGCCTCTAGGATGTGGTATTCGCGGATGGTTTGCGTAATGGCATAGATGCGGTCGGTGACGGCCTCTGATGCAGGGCCACCGTTTGCGCCGTTGAACTTCAGCCCGAAGTCATAATCCACGCCACCAGGGTTGTGCGAGGCCGAGAGGATCAACCCGCCGTCCATCTGGTATTTGCGAATGAGGTTCGACGCGGCAGGGGTCGAACAAATCCCACCTTGCCCCACAACGCATTTCGCAGCGCCATTGGCCGCGGCCATACGCAGGATGACTTGGATCGCGCGGTCATTGAAATAGCGACCGTCCCCACCAGCGAGCAGGGTTTTCCCCGCAACGCCGCCGATCCCATCAAAAATCGCCTGCACGTAGTTTTCAAGAAAATGCGGCTCCATAAAGGTGCGCGTTTTCTTGCGAAGCCCGCTCGTCCCCGGTTTTTGGCCCTCAATTGGCTGGGTCGGGACGGTGATCTTGGTCATTATAACAGTGTCCTTTGGAAACAAATGTGGCCCCCCGCGTAGGGGGGCGACTATGGGACACAGAATATTCTGCTGGTAGGCAGGAGCAACCCGAAACGCTACAGCGCGCCTATTGCAGGCAGGGTGATGTCGCAGGGTAACGCATGGGCGAGCACGCGTTCGGCGTTCGGGATGTCGTTCCCTTCGGCGCGGCGCACGGCGTTGGTGCGCGAATGGTTGAGCGACAGCCAGCGCTGGATCAAACGCCCCCGCAGTTCAGGCAGAGGCACATCCCAACGGATGGTGAGGTCCCACATCGGGGCAAGTTCGCGCCACGGGTCCTCATCAAACATCAGGTAGTTGCCTTCGACGATGACGACTTGACACTCTGGGCTGACCAGACCCGCGCCAGCGATAGCGATGTCGCGAGGACGGTCGAAGACAGGGTAATAGGCGGGGCGACCCTCGCGGATGGTGCGGATGAGTTGGATAAACCCGTGAGCATCAAACGTTTCAGGCGCGCCCTTGCGGGGCCGCATGTTCATCTCGTCCAAGATGCGGTTGTCGAGGTGGAACCCGTCCATCGGAACGATCTGTGCATCGATCTTTTTGATCTTCAGACGACGCAGGAGTTCTTCGGAAAGGGTGGATTTCCCGCTGGCAGGGGCGCCTGTGATGGCGACGATCAGGCGGGGCTTTGAGGCAATATGGCCCTCGATAGCATCGAGGACCACATTTACTTTGTTCGTCAGGTCGGTGAAGTTGGCCATTTACGCCAGTTCCAATTCCGTATCCGGTTCTTTTGCGCCAGTCATATAGGCAACGGCGTCCGACATGGTGTGTTTTTTCGGGTCGATCACGCACAAACGTTGACCAAGGCGGTGAACGTGGATGCGATCAGCAAGCTCGAACACGTGAGGCATGTTGTGGCTGATCAGGATGATCGGAATGCCACGCGAGCGCACGTCTTGGATCAGTTCCAGAACGCGACGGCTCTCTTTAACGCCAAGCGCCGCTGTCGGTTCGTCGAGGATGATCACTTTGGATCCGAAGGCCGCAGCGCGTGCTACAGCAACACCCTGACGCTGACCACCCGAGAGGGTCTCAACCGCTTGGTTGATGTTCTGGATGGTCATCAGGCCCAGATCGTTCAGCTTATCGCGCGCGAAGTCCTGCATACGAGCGTGGTCCATTTTGCGGAACACTTTGCCCATCACGCCCGGTTTGCGCCACTCACGGCCCAAGAACATGTTGTCAGCGATCGACAGTGCGGGCGACAGCGCGAGGTTCTGGTAAACGGTTTCGATCCCCGCATTGCGCGCATCGTCTGGCCGTTTGAAGTGGACCTCTTTGCCTTCCAAGAAGATCTGGCCGTGGTCGGGAACAACTGCCCCCGACAAAGCTTTGATCAAGGTGGATTTGCCCGCGCCGTTGTCGCCGATCACTGCGGTGATTTCGCCGGGATACAGGTCGAAGTCTGCGCCGTTCATGGCCACAACCTGACCATAGCGTTTCATCAGCCCGCGTGCGGATAGGATAGGTTGCACGTTCGTCATTTCGTGGCCCTCCGCAGCCATTGGTCAAGAGCGACCGCCACAAGAACAAGGCAGCCCGCTGCAAATTGTTGCCAGTAGTCGTCCACGCCACCCAGCGAAAGGCCAGTGGTAAAGACGCCCACGATAATTGCACCCAGAACCGAGCCGATAACCGAACCGCGACCACCGAACAGAGAGGTGCCGCCGATCACAACCGCGGTGATGGATTGCAGGTTAACGTCGTCAAAGCCGATGGGAGAGATCGACCCAACGCGGCCCGCAGCAGCCCAGCCACCAAAGGCGCAGATCAGGCCAGCAAAGGCGTAGACCGAAACCAAGGTGCGGTTGATGCGGATACCAGAGAGCATCGCAGCATCTGGATCATCGCCGATTGCCATCACGTGACGGCCCCAAGCGGTGTGGTTGAGCATGTAATAAACGAGGCCAGCCAGAACCAAAAGCGCGACAACGCCGTAGGTGATCTGGAACCCGCCAAAGGATATCCGTTCGCCAAAGAATAGGAGTGACGGCGCAGTTTCGCGGATGTCAGAGCCGCGGATCGACTGCGATGCCGAATACCAGAGCTTGAGCGCGGTAAAGATCGACAGCGTGCCGAGCGTCACGATGAACGGCGGCAGTTTGATCACGGTCACGAGGATACCGTTGAACCACCCCATCAGACCGCCAAAGAACAGGCCGATCGAAATGGCGAGGAATGGCGGCAGGCCGAAGTCAACGGACAGTTTGCCCATGATGATAGACGAGAGCACGAGGATCGCACCAACCGAGAGGTCGATACCTGCAGTCAGAATGATCAGCGTTTGAGCAACGGCAACGATACCCGTCACAGTCACCTGCTTGAGAACCAACGACAGCGTGCCCGGCGTCATGAAGTTATTGGCGAATGCGCCAAAGAACAAAATGCTGACGATCAGGACAAGTGCCGGAATAGTGGTGGGGTAATCCCGCAGGAATTTGCGGAGGACGTGCGTAAGTGTCTTATCGTCCTGCGCGAAGGAGGCGACGGCCTTATCGGCTTTGTCTAGACCTGCTTCGAATTCGTTAAGTGGTTTTTTGGGTTCTGTTTGGGTGCTCATTTCGTCCGGTGCCCTCCCTTGCGTACGAAACGCGTGACGGTGGATAGATAAAGGGCGGCGCGCTGCCGCCCTTTACCAGTGTAGTCATACTGTGGAACTTAGCCCCAGCAGATTTCAAGGCCTTCAGCGCTGGTCAGGGACGGTACGCCCTCTGCCGGCTTGTCGGTGATCAGGTTTACGCCTGTGTTGAAGAAGGTCAGACCTTCGGACGCGGACGGCTTCGAACCGTCAGCGATGAATGCTGCAACAGCTTCAACGCCTTTGGATGCCATCAGCAGCGGGTACTGCTGCGAGGTTGCGCCGATGACGCCAGATTTCACGCTTTCAACGCCTGGGCAGCCGCCGTCAACGGAAACGACCAGAACGCCTTCTTCTTTGCCAGCGTTAACCAGTGCCTGGTATGCGCCTTCAGCAGCTGGTTCGTTGATGGTGTAAACAACGTTGATGTCGGGGTCACGAGCGAGGAGGTTTTCCATCGCGGTTACGCCGCCTTCAACCGAAGCGTTCGAAGTTTCGTGACCGATAACGCGCGGGTCGGTTTCCGAACCCATGACAGTCAGGTCAGGAACTTCGATGCCGAAGCCAACGAGGAAGCCGGTGTCACGTGCAACGTCAACAGAGATGTTGTCTTTGTTGATGTCGAGCATTGCGATTTTTGCGTTCGCAGCGTCGTCACCGAGGGTTGCAGCAGCCCATTTACCGATCAAGAGGCCAGCTTCGAAGTTGTCGGTCGCAAAGGTCATGTCCTGTGCTTCCGGATCAGCGAGCGGGGTGTCGAGTGCGATAACCAGAACGCCAGCAGCGCGTGCGTCGATCAGAGCCGGAGTAACCGAGTCGTTCGATGCAGTGATCAGGATGCCTTTTGCGCCAGCAGCAACGCAGTTTTCGATCGCGGAGATCTGCGGAGCAGCGTCGCCATCGGTTACACCAGCGAACGCCATCAGGTTCATGCCCAGCTCGTTAGCGCGTGCTTCTGCGCCTTCGCGCATTTTCACGAAGAACGGGTTGGTGTTGTTTTTGGTGATGAGGCACAGGGTGCCTGCGGAATGGCTTTCGGCCATAGCCGCACCAGACATAGCAACAAGAGCAAGTGCCGAACCGGCGAGAAGTTTTTTCATGGTTTCCTCCCAAGAATTCCAGATACGGACCGTGGTTGATCCGCTCTATCCCATCGCACCTCCGCTCTGGGATTGCCCATAGACAACTCGATTCGTCGGCGTTCGTCAATAAATAAATCAATCTTATTTACTTATTGACAGTTCCAAATGTGATCGGCACTTTCAGAAGTCGGGAAGAGGTCTAAGAGGACATTAAAATGCTTATCGGTATCCCTGCGCTATTAGGGCCGGACTTGCTTTATACGTTGCGATCCATGGGTCATGGTGACGAAATCGCGATTGTGGATGGAAACTATCCTGCGCTGGAACATGGTCGCCGTGTCGTGCGAGCGGATGGGCTGGAATTGGTCCCCGTGCTCAAGGCGATTCTGGCAGTGATGCCGATTGATCGCTTTGTGCCTGACGCGATTTTCCGTTCGGCTCAGTTCAATGATCCCGCCCAATTCGCGCCGATCCACCATGAGATTGACGCCGTGGTTGCCTCTGTGGTCCCCGATGTAGCCGTACGTGCGATGTCTGGCGACGATCTGTATCCGCGCATTCGTCAGGCACATACAATTGTTGCCACGAGCGAGCCCGCGCTTTATGCGAATGTGATCCTACGAAAAGGGGTCATCGAACCCTGATCCACTTTGAAAGAGCACATGAAACTCGACGACCGTAGCCAAGACGAAAGTCAGGACCAATCCACTGGTGATCCGCAGGTGTTCCGCGGGTCCAATCAGTCTGGGCTGCGCGACTATAACGAGCGTCTCGTTCTTTCTATGATCCAGCGCAGCGGCGCCATGCCGGGGGTAGAGATTGCCCGCCGCGCAGGGCTGTCGCCGCAAACGGTGTCGGTTATCCTGCGCAGCCTCGAATCTGACGGCCTCCTTGAACGGGGTGCGCCGCAGCGTGGCCGCGTGGGTAAGCCGTCCATTCCGATGGGGCTGAACCCCGACGGTCTCTATTCGATCGGTATGAAGATTGGCCGCCGTAGTGCGGACCTCGTTTTGACCGACTTTCTCGGCAAGACACGGCAGTTGCTTCAGACGACGTATCGCTACCCGATGCCCGACGCGATTGTTGGTTTCCTGAAATCAGGGCTGGCCTCTTTCCGCGAGGCGCTGGGCGATAAAGCGGCAGATCGCATTTCGGGTATCGGCATCGCGATGCCATTCGAGATTTGGAATTGGTCCGAAACCATCGGTGCGCCGCCAAACGACATTGCGGCGTGGCGTGATCTGGATTTCTCGTCTGAGATCGCTCAGTTCACCAATCTGCCTGTGTTCATCGAAAACGACGCGACTGCAGCCTGTCGGGCCGAGCATGTTTATGGCCTCGGTCGGACTTATCGTGACTTTGCTTACTTCTTTGTTGGGTCGTTTATCGGTGGCGGTGTGGTTCTGAACCATGCGGTGTTTGAGGGCGCACGCGGCAATGCGGGGGCCTTCGGGTCGCTGCCGATCCGTCTGTCCACGGGCGAAGGTAAGCAGTTGATCGATGTGGCCTCGCTCTATCGTCTAGAGGCGGATTTGGCGCGGAAGGGGATTGAACCCGCACGGATCTGGGCCTCGCCTCAGGACTGGCACGATTTCCCCGAAGTTCTCGAGAACTGGATCGACTACACAGCGCGGCACCTTGCGCGGGCGGCACTGACCGTTTGCGCAGTGATCGACTTTGAGGCCGTGGTGATCGACGGGGCGTTCCCCGCCGAAGTGCGGACACGGCTGATCAACCGCGTGCGCGAAAATATCGTAGACCTCGACCAGCGCGGTCTTTTCCCGCCTGTAATTGCCGAAGGCACCGTGGGCCGCAACGCACGCGCTATGGGGGCGGCCTGTTCGCCTGTCTTCAACCAGTTTCTGCTGAACACCTTGGGCGGGTTGTCGCAGAGCAGCTAATCGGTTGCAAAGCCCCAACCCGCGGCCCATTTTAGCCCTATGGCTGACCTGTCCCTCTCGCGCATTGTTCTGATCTGGCGATCCTTCCGCGATGTGCTGGGGAAAAACGACCTCGACCTGATTTCTGCGGGTGTGGCGTTTTATGGGATGTTTTCGATCTTTCCTGCCTTTGCGGCGTCTATCGCGATGTTTGGCATCGTGGCAGACCCTGTCGTGATTGCCGAACAGCTCGACCTGTTGCGGGACGTGATCCCTGCGGATGTGTTCACCTTGTTTGAGGCACAGATTGATCGGTTGCTTGGGGCAGGAGCTACGACGCTGGGGTGGGCGTCGTTTGTGTCACTTGCCATCGCGCTCTGGTCCGCGCGGGCGGGTGTTGGCGCGATGCTGCGGGGATTGAACGCGATCTATTCTGGGCAAACGCGGTCAGGGGTTCGGCACGCTGTGACCGCATTTGTGATGACGGTGGCGATGATTGGTGTGGCGCTGATCGCGCTGATCGTCGTGGTCGCGGCCCCCATCGCGATTGCCTTTGTCCCGCTCGCCAATGAATGGAGCGGATTGATCGAATTGATCCGCTGGGCTGTGGCACTCTTTGTCCTCTTAGCTGCTTTGGGGATTTTGTATCGCTACGGACCTCATGCCTCTTCGCGATCCCGCTGGGTCACCGTTGGAGCCTTTGTCGCGGTTTGCCTGTGGTATTTGGTGTCGATAGCCTTTTCGGCCTACATCGCAAATTTCGGGAATTATAATCAGGTCTATGGGTCGCTCGGTGCGGTCGTAGCGCTCCTGATGTGGTTTTATTTATCGGCCTATTTGGTCCTGCTGGGCGGCGCGTTGAACGTCGCCATCGCCCGAACCTACCCCTAAGACTAGGGGCGTATGGTAGAAATTGGGGAATAGTGAAATTTTTTCACTAGTAATTGATGATCCATTCGGATAGTTTCATATCAAAAGAATAACCGGACTCCATCTAACGTGAGCCGGAAATCCGAGGCGGAGTAGTATTTTATGTCGGCGATTGAGTTCGTAGTCCGCGATTCCGCGGGCCAAATAGAGCACGGAAATGTTGCAGGTGATGGCGCAGCCGCTTCGATCATCGTTTCCGTAGATGAAGATATTTCCCTTAACCTTTCGAGGGCGCAGGTTCAGTCGTATTCTCGGCAGGGGCAGGCGCTTCAGGTTGTTTTGATCGATGGTCGCGTGATCATGATCGAAGGGTTCTTTACCCCCGAAGGTATCCCCGAAAACAACCTCTACCTGTCATCTGGCGGTGTTCTGGCACAGGTCGAACTGGCCGAAGTGAGCGATGGTTTCTACTACGCGAATTACTCCGAGGCGGAAGCCTTTGGAAAATGGAGCCCTGACGACGATCTCTATTTCCTCCGTGGCTCCGAGGTTCAGCTCGCTGGATATAACGAAGTCTATCCTGTTGAGGACGATCAGGTCGGCATGCTTGCTGCCCCGCTGTTGGCTGGGATCGGCGGTATTGGTGCAGGCGCGGGCGTTGGTGCTGCGGCTATTGGTGGCGCGGCGATTGTCACGGGTCTGACGGGCGGCGGTTCGGGCGGTGGCTCGGGTGTTTATGTGACTGCGCAAACGGGCGCTGCAGCCGAAGATACCGTCGTGAACAGCAACGATTATGACAACGGCATCGAACTGGGCGGCACAGGCACCCCAGGTGGCGAAGTGACCGTGACCGTAGGTGGCGTGACCGAAACCACCACCGTTGGCGAAGACGGCACTTGGGAAGTTGTGTTCCAACCTGGTGACCTGCCAGGCGGCGAATATACCGAAACTGCGACCGTCACGATCACCAGCGGCGGCGAAACATCGACCACCACAGCTGAAATCGTTGTTGATACCGTCGCGACTGTGACCTTGAACGAGGGTGCTAACGGCGGCGATCTCTTGATCAACGCACAAGAACTCGCAGGCGGCGTGACGCTTTCGGGCACTGTTGAAACGGGTTCGACCGTCATGGTGACCGTGGGCGGTATGGCCTACGAGGCGACTGTCACGGGCGGCACATGGTCCCTGACATTGCCTGATGGTGCGGTTGAGACGGGCGAATATAACCTCGGTGTGACCGTTTCGGTGACCGACGCCTATGGCAACACCTCTGACATCAGCGGTTCTGTCGCGATCGACACCGAGACGTCAGTCTCTATGTCGACCTCGCTCATCGGCGGCGATGGAACGGTGAACGCATCCGAACATGCGGCGGGTGTGACCGTCACTGGCATGGCGCAAGCCAATGCAAGCGTGGCTGTTACCATCGGCACTGTCACCCACACGGTCGTGGCTGGCGAAGATGGTTCGTGGTCGGCGACTTTCACCTCGACCGATCTGCCCGAGGGCACCTATGACGCAACGGTTACAGCAGTTGCGACTGATCTTGCGGGCAACACCGCAACCACCACAGGTTCGTTCCATGTCGATACAGAGATGGGGCTTGGGATCAATTCTGGCGCAGTTGAGGGCGACGGGATTGTAAACGGAGCAGAAGCCTCAGACGGCATCACGCTCACTGGTACGGCAGAGGCTGGCTCCTCTGTCGCCGTAACGCTCAATGGCTTTACCCGCACCGTGACTGCGGGCAACGACGGATCATGGTCCGCATCGTGGATCGCCAGCGAGCTTCCGACTATCGAGACGACCCTCACGGTGAAAGCCGTTGCAACGGATGGGTCGGGCAACGTGGAAACCACGACGGGTTCCGTGACGTTCGACCCCTTCGTCAACACATTGACCCATACGAACGGTCAAGTGGGCGGCGACGGTGTGGTCAACCTCTCTGAACAAGGCCAAGAGATCACCGCGAGCGGCATGGTCGAAGCGGGCTCTACCGTTTCGGTGAGCCTCGGTGGTGTGACGCTGCCTGCGACCGTTGCGGCAAACGGCAGCTGGACCGTCACTTATCCTGCGGGAACGCTGGCTGTAGGTGAATACAACACCGCACTGGTGATCACTGCGACCGACGCGGCGGGCAACACCAGCAAAATCTCGGAAAGCGTTCGTGTTGATACCGTGGCTGGCGATCTGACGCTGTCCTCTGCGCCGATTGAAATTGACGACGTTGTGAATGCGGTCGAAGTGGCTGACGGCGTTGTCATCACAGGTACCGCGACACCTGGACTGCCGGTCACTGTCACCTTTGGCAGCGCAACACACACTGTTGTTGCCAATTCGGCAGGCACATGGTCGTCCAAGTTCCTCGCCTCGGAAATCCCGACAGGGACCTATGACGCTGATATTACTGCGTCGATCACCGATGCGGCGGGCAACTCCAAAACCGTATCGGACTCTGTCCACATCGACACTCAGGTCGTGAACCACGCCTTCGCTGCGATCCAGTTCGAAGGCGACGACATGATCAGCGGCGACGAAGCCTCTGACGGGTTCAACGTCAACGGCACGGTAGAGCCTCTATCCAAGGTCGTCGTGACCTTTGGATCGGGCAGCAGCGCTGTGACGAAAACCGTTTATGCGGGGTCTGACGGTCAGTGGAACGTTGAGTTCACCGCTGGCGAAATTCCGAGCGGCGAATACACCGCGCCCATCGTGGCCCGCGCGACCGACCCTGCGGGCAACGTCAGCACCATCTCGGACACCGTACGCGTTGATACCATTGTGAATACGCTGACCGCCGATGCGACCGAAACCGACAACGTCGCAAACGCTTACGAGCTTCAGGATGGGATCACCCTGACGGGCACGGTTGAGGTGGGTTCGACGGTTCTTGTCACCTTTGACGGCATGACCCGTGTGGCCAACGTAGGCCGTGACGGTTCGTGGGAAGTGACCTTTGACGCAGACGAAATCCGCTCGGGCGACTATTCGGCCGATGTCACGATCAAGGCGACCGACGCGGTTGGCAACGTCCGCGAAACCACTCAAGTGGTTGAAATCGACACCATCGGTCCAGATGCCGCTACCGTTGACCACAAGATCGTCAGCGGCCAAGGCATCGAGGCGATCATCGTGTCGGACGATGCGGCGAACATCGAACTTTACGATGTGACCGACGGTCAACATGCGGCTCCGCTGACCTTCACGCCGTCGCAGACGATGTCGGGCTGGCTCGATTTCGATACGCCGATTGCGGATGAAACGAACCTCGTTGTGTCTGCAACGGATGACGCTGGTAACGAAACATCGACCTTGGTTGTTCTCGATGAGGCATCCAGCGGTGTTGTCGATATCGCGAACCCGCTGCTCGATAACTTCGACTTTGGCGCGATTGACCTCAGCTTTGCAGAGGATGGCGATCTGACCCTGACCGCATCCGACATTGAAGACCTGACCAAAGGCTCGAACGAGCTGACCATTCATGGCGGTTCCGACGACACGGTCACGATCAATGGCGCAGTTGCAGGCGGTGTTGAGACGGTCGATGGCACGGACTTCCACGTCTACACGCTGGGCGGCAACCACACGCTCTACATCGAGGATGGCGTCAACGTCATCATCTAATCCCGATACGGGCTGCCCTACGGGTGGCCCGATCCATGAGGTTAAGACAGAAGAATTGAGGTAGTTGTGGGTAACATGCGGTCGATAGGCAAAGCTTTGGGTGCGCTCGCGCTCGGCTCTGCCCTGTCGGGATGCATGGGGTCGGGTGAGGGCGGCATTGGCGTTACACGCAATGCGTTTAATTTCCTCTCTCCCGCCGAAGATACCCAACCGCAATCCGTGCTGAGCCCACAAATGGAAAACGGCACGGAATCCGAGATTATTGCGGGCCTCCTCAATCGTCGTTCCATTTTGCCAGATGGTCCTTACGCCGAAGTGGCAAGTGCTGTCCTCGACGCGAACTCCCGCGCGGCTGAGGCCGATCTGCGGGCCGCACGTCTGCGGGCAGAGGCCGCATCGTCGAATTGGCTCCCGTCGCTTGGCCCGAATGTCAGCCTGACCTCGCTGGGGTCTGTGGTGGCGAGCCTCGTCGTGGAACAGACCCTTTTTGACAACGGGCGCCGTAAGGCGGAACGCGACTACGCTGCCGCCGATGTTGAGGTGGCTGCCGTTGCCTTGGCCCAAGATACCAATCGTCGCGTTCTGGATGCGCTCGAACTCTACATCACCGCAGAGGCGATGCAGGCCCGTGCAGGCGTTAACGCTGCCGCTTTGGAGCGGATGAACCATTTCGCCTATGTGATGAGCGAACGAGTGCGGGGTGGCGTGTCGAACCGCGCAGACCTGCAGATCGTGGAACAAAAGCTCGCTCAGATGCGGTCGGACCTCCTGTCTGACCAAGAGGCATCCTTGGCCGCGATGGCAGAGTTGAACGCGATGGCGGCCCGTCCGCTGGATACCGTGCACGGCCTGACCGCGATCCAGGCCTCAGCAGCGAATGCGTTGCCCTTGAGCGTGCTCAAGGCAGAGGCAGAGGCGCAGCGCGGCATCGCGGCCGCACGTGCCGAACGGGCTGGGTTCCTGCCGGGTGTGACGGCAACGGGCACCGTGAATAACAACGGATCAGATTTTGGCATTGGGGTGGGCATTCCCAATGGCCTTGGTTTCGGCAATGGCGCAGCGATGCGTGCCGTCGAAGCCCAAGAAGCCGCCGCGCGTGCGCGTGTCGGTCAAACCCGCGAGGATACCAACCGCGACTTGCGCGCATTGGAAGCCGAGCTGGGTAGCCTGCAACGTCAAATGGCGCAGGCACAAACTCTCGCGGCCCAAGCGGCTGCGAACTATGACATTTTCGCCGCCCAACTTCGCGAAGGGCAGCGAACCGTGAATGACGTGGTGGGCGTCTTCGAGACCAAGGTGCGCACAGAACGTGCGGCCGTGGTCATTCAATATGACATTGCCAAAGTGGAACTTCGAATTGCAGCGATCCACGGCACTCTTGTTGACGGAGAACGGATATGACCGGCCCAGTATTGGCCTTTGATATCAATGCCACCCGTGGCGGTAAGGTGACCCGCCTGACCACGGCTGACAAAACGCAGGCAGAGCAAACCGCTGCCGCGCCTGAACCCCATTACGAGGATCGCTTTACCCCCAAAGCTCGCGCTCGCGCCGATCTGGCCGCGACTTATGCGGGGCTTTTGGGCGTCGATGTGATCCGCGCTGATTTGTTGGAAAAAATCGTCTCAGCTGATGGTGATGCTATCACATCAGCTGGGATCGCAGGTGCGCTGTCGGATTCTGGTCTGGTGGCGAAGGTCAAAAAGATCGCAACGCCCGTGAACACGCTCTGGCCCGCGCTGGCCGAGATGACCTCGGGCCAGATGGTTCTGGTGCTCGAACAGCAGGGCAATACGTTCTTTATCTATGACACCACTTGCGACGGGAACCGTGCAGAGGTGCCGCTGTCTGAATTCATGCCTGTGTTCACGGGCACGATTGTGCGTGCCGATGTTGCGGTGAGTGAACTGACCCGTCGCCATGCGGAAAAGGACAAAAAGGCCCACTGGTTCTGGGGCGAATTGAAACGCTTCCGCCGTCACGTGGCCGAAGTGGCTGTTGGGTCATTCGTTGCGAACCTTTTGGCTGTGGCGATCGCGCTCTTTTCCTTGCAGGTCTATGACCGCGTGATCCCGCACCAATCCACCGCCACCCTTTGGGTTCTGGCCATTGGCGCTGGCCTCGCGATGATCTTGGAAGCCTTCCTACGCATTGCACGCGCCCGTCTGATGGACGGGGCAGGGCGTCAGATTGAAATGAAAGTGCAACAGCTCCTCGTTGATAAAGTGCTGGGCATGAAAGCGGGTGCCGCGAACTCCCCGTCGCAGACGTTTTCCGCTGTGCGTGAATTTGGGTCGATCCGCGAATTTTTTACCGCCTCGACCATCGGCACGCTGACCGATCTGCCGTTTATCGTGCTGTTCCTTGCGCTTGTGGCGTCGATTGGTGGCAACGTGGTTTGGGTGCTCTTTGCGGGTGGTGTCCTCATGGTCGCGCCGAGCTTTGTCTTGCAGCGCAAGATGATCGCGCTGACCCGCCAGACCCAAGGTGCGAGCACAAAGGCAAACCGCCTTTTGCACGAAATCGTCTATGAATCCGACACGATCAAAGCCACCCGCGGCGAGGATCGGTTTCGCCGTCAGTGGACCGAACTGTCGGCGCTGAACTCTCTGGCCACATCAGAACAGCGCAAACTGGCCTCGACCCTTACGTTCTGGAGCCAAGGCGTCCAGCAAGCGACCTATGTTGCGGCAGTTGTGACGGGCACGTTCATGGTGTTCTCGGGCGAATATACCGTCGGCACGATTATCGCCGTGGGTATCCTGACCTCCCGCACGCTCGGCCCCTTGACGCAATTGGCGGCGACGATGGCACGCTGGTCGAATGTGAAGGCCGCACTGGATGCCTTGGATAAGGTTGCAGATGCACCGCAAGACATGGATGAGACCCGCAGCTACCTGCGCCGCGACACCGTCGATGGTGCGTTCGAGCTACGCGATCTGATGTTCAAATACGACGAAGACAGCGACCGCGTGGTCGATATCTCGTCGCTCAAAATCGAAGCAGGACAACGGGTTGCGATCCTCGGTGCGAACGGGTCGGGGAAATCCACGCTGCTCAAAATCCTGTCGGGTCTCTATCCGCCAACGGGTGGTCGCGTGATGCTCGACGGGGTTGATATGGGCCAGATCATGCCGCGCGACCTGCGTCGAAATGTTGGCTACCTCGGGCAAGAGGTGCGTCTGTTTGCAGGCACCCTACGCGATAACCTCAATATGACGATGCTCGAACGCGATGACGAACGTTTGCTGAAATCGCTCGATTTTGCGGGGCTTGGTCCGTTTGTGCGTTCGCATCCCAAAGGCCTCGATATGCCGATTTCGGACGCGGGGCAGGGCCTGTCCGTCGGTCAACGTCAGTCGATTGGCTGGGCACGGTTGTGGCTTCAGGATCCCAAGGTCTGTTTGCTGGACGAACCGACTGCAGCGCTCGACCAGACGCTGGAGGCGACACTGGTGTCTCGTCTCGACCATTGGCTCGGTCAGCGCACTGCGATCATCGCGACGCACCGCGTGCCGATCCTGCAACTGACGGGGCGCACCGTTATTCTGCAAAATGGCCGTTTGGCCGTCGATGGCCCTCGTGACGAAGTCGTGGCCCATCTGCGCAACAAAAAGGTAGCAGGCTAATGGCAACGGTAGACGCAGAATTCGAAAAAGGTCTCGGTTCCTCTAGCCGTATCATCTGGCTTGTTGTGGCGACCGTTCTGGTGTTCCTGATCTGGGCAAAGTTTGCGTGGGTTGATGAAATCGTCCGTGCCGATGGTCAGATCATTTCCGCTGCCCGCCCGCAGATCGTTCAGAACCTCGAAGGCGGTATCCTCGCTGAGCTTTTAGTCAGCGAAGGCTCCGTTGTTGAACCGGGTCAGGTGCTCGCACGGCTGCGTGGGACGCAGTTTCAGGCGGCTGTGGATGACCTTGCCGATCAACTCGTGGCCGCAAGTATCCGCCGTACCCGCTTAGAGGCAGAGATGGCGGGGCAGACCGATTTCGAGGTGGCACCGATTTTCGCACAGCACAGCCCGACGACTGTCGCGTCTGAGCGCGCGCTTCTTCAGGCGCGTCAGGCGGACTATCAGAGCCGTATCAGCGGGGCGCAGGCGGTCCTGCGTGAGACAGAGCGCGAATTGGCCTCGATGGAGGATATGTATCGCCGCGAGATCGTCGCGCTGTTCGAGGTGACGAACGCGCGTAAGGCACATTCGGACGCGCAAAACCGCTACAACGACATCGTGACAGGAGCCGAGTTGGAGCGGGCGAATGAATACTCAGAGGTGCTGCAAATCATCGGCACCCTGACCCAAGAGTTGCGCATGGCTCAGGACCAACTGAACCGCACGGTCATCGTCGCGCCGATGCGGGGGGTGGTGAATAACCTTGCCGTCACGACCATTGGCGGCGTTGTCCGTCCGGGGGAAGAGATTTTCCAGATCATTCCATTGGACGACGAGTTGTTCGTTGAGGCCCATGTCAAACCCGAGGACATTGCGAACGTCCGCACAGGGCAAGATGCGAATATCAAACTCTCGGCCTATGATTACACGATCTACGGCACCCTGAACGCGACGGTAGATTTTATTTCGGCGGACACGTTCAAGGACGACCGTCGTCCCGATATTCCGCCGCACTATAAGGTGACGTTGCGTGTCGATCTCTCTAATCTGACCGATCGCCAGCGCGAGATTGAGATTCGTCCGGGCATGCAGGCGACGGTCGAATTGCACACTGGTGGGAAAACCGTGCTGCAATATCTCACGAAACCGCTTTATCGCGGGTCAGAGGCGCTGCGCGAACGTTAAGTCCGCAAATCCATCACGACATTTTTTGACAACAGCAGGGGCCCTTTGGCCCCTGTATTTGTGTTTCATTGACCTTTTCCCACCATAGGAAGCAGGACCAAAGTGAGCAAAGCGGGCAGCTGGGCTTGAAGCCCCCCTAACTGACCACTAAGACTCTGTTTGGAAAACCCGTGTTATCGACGTGCGCGTCCCCAATTCGAGGCAGTGATGATGAGAGACCCGATCGAGACCTATGCCAACCTTGTGCCCATGGTTGTCGAACAAACCGCGCGTGGCGAACGTGCTTACGATATTTTCTCGCGCCTCCTGAAGGAACGCATCATTTTCGTGAACGGTCCGGTGCATGACGGCATGGCGCAGCTGATCGTTGCGCAGCTTCTGTTCCTTGAATCGGAAAACCCGAAAAAAGAAATCAGCATGTATATCAACAGCCCCGGTGGCGTTGTGACCGCTGGTCTGTCGATCTACGACACCATGCAGTACATCCGTCCCAAGGTTTCGACCCTCGTTGTGGGTCAGGCTGCGTCGATGGGGTCGGTCCTGTCGATGGCGGGCGAAAAAGGTATGCGCTTTGCCCTGCCAAACGCACGTATCATGGTGCACCAGCCTTCTGGCGGTTATCAGGGGCAGGCGACGGACATTATGATCCACGCCCAAGAAACCCAGAAAATCCGCAACCAGCTGTATCAACTCTATGTCCACCACACTGGACAGCCGCTTGAGGTAGTTGAGAAGGCGCTGGAGCGCGACAACTTTATGTCGCCGCAAGAAGCAAAAGATTGGGGTCACATCGACGAGATCCTGCAGAACCGCGGCGAAGCGGCGGAATAATCCGCCCTTTGTTATTACTTTTTGGCGTTGTGGACCGGTCCGGCCTGCCATAGTCTCGGACTTCAAAGGCACCGGACCGTTTACAACGACGACAGACGCCCAGGGGAACCAGTATGGCGAATACGACAGGCAGCGACAGCAAAAACACCCTCTACTGCAGCTTCTGCGGTAAGAGTCAGCATGAGGTGCGCAAGCTGATCGCAGGACCGACCGTGTTCATTTGTGATGAATGCGTCGAACTCTGCATGGATATCATCCGCGAAGAGACAAAGTCGTCGGGCCTCAAAACCACCGAAGGCGTGCCCACACCGCGCGATATCTGCAAGGTTCTGGACGACTATGTGATCGGTCAGGAACACGCAAAGCGCGTGCTCTCTGTTGCGGTGCATAACCACTACAAACGCCTGCATCACTCTGGCAAAGCTGGTGAGATCGAACTGGCGAAATCGAACATCATGCTGATCGGCCCGACGGGTTGCGGTAAAACGCTGCTTGCCCAGACGCTGGCGCGTATCCTTGATGTGCCGTTCACCATGGCCGACGCCACCACCCTGACCGAAGCGGGTTACGTGGGTGAGGACGTTGAGAACATCATCCTGAAACTGCTTCAGGCGTCGGAATACAACGTTGAGCGCGCACAGCGCGGCATCGTTTACATCGACGAGGTCGATAAGATCACCCGCAAGTCTGACAATCCGTCCATCACCCGTGACGTATCAGGCGAGGGCGTGCAGCAGGCTCTGCTTAAGATCATGGAAGGCACCGTTGCATCGGTTCCGCCGCAGGGTGGCCGTAAACATCCGCAACAGGAATTCCTGCAGGTCGACACCACGAACATTCTGTTCATCTGTGGTGGTGCGTTCGCGGGCCTTGATAAGATCATCGCGCAGCGTGGTAAGGGCTCTGGGATCGGCTTTGGTGCTGCCGTCAAAGAGAACGACGACCGTGGCGTGGGCGAGATTTTTAAAGAACTCGAACCCGAAGATCTGCTCAAATTCGGTCTGATCCCTGAATTCGTGGGCCGTCTGCCTGTGATCGCAACCCTCACCGATCTAGACGAGGACGCGCTGATCATCATCCTGACTCAACCAAAGAACGCTCTGGTCAAACAATACCAGAAACTGTTCGAGATTGAGGGCGTTGACCTGACCTTTACCGATGATGCCCTGCGCGCCATCGCGAAAAAGGCCATCGAGCGCAAGACAGGCGCACGTGGTCTTCGCTCCATCATGGAAGACATCCTGCTCGATACGATGTTTGACCTGCCGGGCATGGAAAACGTCACCGAAGTCGTCGTCAACGAAGAGGCAGTTGGCCCTGATGCCAAACCGCTGATGATCTTTGAAGATGACGCAAAGAGCGAAAAAGCCAGCGCTAGCTAAGGCAACGATATTCTGAAATAAGGCCGTCCAAATTGGGCGGCCTTTTTCGTTGCTCACAATCCATATTGAAACGCCCTGCGTTTGGTTCTAACGCAACGGCAACGCCAATAAAGGATCATCCAAATGACGATGAAACGCATTTTCACGGGCAGCCCGTTTGAAGAAAAAATCGGCTACTGCCGCGCTGTTGTGGCTGGTGGGTTTGTCCACGTTGCTGGCACCGTTGGGCAGGGCGACGATGTGGTTGAACAGTGCAAGGCCGCGCTGACCACCATTTCGAACGCACTCAAAGAAGCTGGCAGCGACCTGACCAAGACCGTTCGTGTGACCTACTACCTCCCTGACGCGGCAGAGTTCGAACCCTGCTGGCCGACCCTGCGCGAGGTATTCGGCGCAAACCCACCCGCAGCGACCATGGTCGAATGCAATCTGATCGACCCGAAATACCGGATCGAGATCGAAGTGACTGCACTCGCAGGCTAAAATCCCCTTTGCGGCGCGGCGGGCACTGGACCTTTGGTGCCCGTTGCGACATAACCCAAGTGTCGATTTAAGGGAGCGGTCCATGGGCCTTCTGAACATCATCAAACGCCTGCTGACTTGGTGGGACGGACAAACCATTGGCACCCAACTGTTTACTTGGCGCAAAGGCGTCAAAGTTGGCGAAGATTCGCAGGGCAACATTTTCTACAAGACCCGTGATGATTCCCGCCGTTGGGTGATCTTCAATGGAGAGATCGAAGCCTCGCGCATCGATCCTGACTGGCACGGCTGGCTGCACCGCACATTCGACACCCCGCCGAGCGAGGTTCCGTTGAACCACAAGCCGTGGGAAAAGCCGCATCAGGAAAACCTGACAGGCACCGCGATGGCCTATGCTCCGGCTGGTTCGATCCGCCGCGCACAGCCGGCAGAGCGTGCCGATTACGAGGCATGGCAGCCCGAATAAGGAGCTCGCCCCATGGCTAATCACACCACAGAGACACTTGTCGGCGCCGCGGTTCTTGCCGTGGCGGTCGGCTTTTTGGGCTATGCGTCCAAGTTCACCGATTTCGCGTCGGGTGGATCGGATTACGCGCTGAACGCCAGCTTCCGTTCGATTGAAGGCGTCAGCGTCGGCACAGACGTGCGCATGGTCGGCGTGAAGGTCGGCACCGTCAGCGATATCAAGCTCGATACCGAATTATTCCGCGCCACGACCGTTCTGTCGATGCGTGACGGCGTGCCTGTTCCGAATGACAGCACGGCTGTGATCGCGTCCGAGGGTCTGCTTGGCGGCAACTTTGTTGAGATTCTGCCGGGTGCGTCATTCGACAACTACCAGCCGGGTGAAGAAATCCTCGACACCCAAGGCTCAGTCAGCCTGATGAACCTCTTGCTGAAGTTCGTTTCTGGCTCTGGCGATAGCGGAAGCACGAACTGATGCGCGCGCTGGCCTTTGCCCTCGCGCTCTGTGCAGCGCCCGTTGCGGCCCAAGAGGTGAGCGTTGCGCCGAAAGGCGAATTGCGCGTCTTGGACAAAATCACAGGCGTGGTGAGCGATCTGGTTCTGGCCTCTGGCGAGGCGACAACCTTGGGCCACCTCACGGTAACATTGGGCGAATGTCGCTATCCCACCGACAACCCATCGGGCGATGCCTATGCCGAAGTGACCGTGATGTATCGCGACAACGCGACGCCCGCGTTTTCGGGCTGGATGATTGCCTCGGCCCCCGCGCTCAATGCGATGGACCACCCGCGCTACGACGTTTGGGTGCTGCGCTGTATCACTGAATAAGCACGCTCTATCGGGGCTTCAGCATTAAACCGTGCGGGCTCTGCCAGAGCCGCTTTCAACCGTTTCCGATATTCACCACGTGGGATTTCGATCCCGCCCAAGGATGCCAAATGCGGCGTCAGGAATTGCGTGTCGAACAGGGTGAACCCGTCGAGCCGTAGTCGGTCGATCAGCCATGCCAGCGCGATTTTGGACGCATCGGTGTGGCGCGAAAACATGCTCTCCCCGAAATAGGCCCCACCTAAGGCCACGCCGTAGCTGCCACCGATCAGGGTATCGCCCTCCCAGACCTCGACCGAATGGGCAAAGCCAGCCTTATAGAGCGCGCTGTAGAGCGCAAAGATGGTATCGCTGATCCATGTCTCATCACGGTCAGCGCAGCCCTCTACGACCTGCTCGAACGCTGTGTCAAAGCTGACCCTGAACCCGCCCCGCCGCATCCGTTTGGCGAGGCTGCGCGAGATGTGGAACCCGCCGATAGGGATGATGCCGCGAAACCGTGGATCGACCCAGAACACCTCTGGATCATCGCGGGACTCTGACATGGGGAACACGCCCGACGCATAGGCGTTGAGCAAGAGTTCAGGTGTCAGGGCAGGGGCTTCGTCACGCATAATGCGCACCATAGGCACAGTTGCGGCATAGAAAAAGGGCGCGCTGTGGTAGCGCGCCCTTTTAAATCAGGTGTTGGCTTCGAGCCATTTTTCCAGCCAGTGGATGTTGTAATTCCCTGACTGCACATCCGGTTCCGCAAGGAGTGCGTGGAACAGCGGGATGGTGGTATCGACGCCATCAACGATCAGTTCGCCCAAGGCACGGTTAAGACGGGCCAAGGCTTCGGGACGGTCGCGGCCATGCACGATCAGTTTCCCGATCAAGCTGTCGTAATAGGGCGGGATCGAATAGCCGTCATAGAGCGCGGAATCCATCCGAACGCCCAGACCACCCGGCGCGTGATACTGCGTGATCTTACCGGGGCAGGGGCTAAAGTTCGGGAGCTTTTCAGCGTTGATCCGAACCTCAATCGCGTGGCCGTTGATCTTGAGGTCGTCTTGGGTGAACGACAGGCCCTGCTTTGCAGCAACGCGGATCTGTTCACGCACGAGGTCGACGCCAAAGATGCCTTCGGTCACGGGGTGTTCCACCTGAAGGCGGGTGTTCATTTCGATGAAATAGAACTCTCCGTCCTCATAGAGGAACTCAATCGTGCCAGCGCCCGAATAGCCCATTTTGCCGATTGCCTCAGCACAGATGCCACCGATACGGGCGCGCTCTTCTGCAGTGATGCAAGGGCCAGGGGCCTCTTCAAAGACCTTTTGGTGACGACGCTGGAGCGAACAATCACGCTCACCAAGGTGAACGCCGCCGCCCATACCGTCGCCAAAGACCTGCACCTCAATGTGGCGCGGCTTTTGGAGGTATTTCTCCATGTAGACTTCGGCGTTGCCAAATGCGGCTTTCGCTTCAGAACGTGCGGTCGAGAAGGCGGTTTCCAGCTCTTTCTCGTCCTTTGCCACTTTCATCCCGCGGCCACCGCCACCAGCGGTCGCTTTGATGATGACAGGGTAGCCCATGTCAGCGGCCGCTTTTTTCGCGGAAGCAATGTCAGGCACGCCACCCGCAGAGCCCGGAACAACTGGGATGCCCAGCTTTTCAGCGGTTTCTTTTGCGGTGATCTTATCGCCCATCATGCGGATGTGTTCCGCCGAGGGACCGATAAAGGTCAGGTCGTGATCTTCGACGATCTGAACAAAGGCCGCGTTTTCCGAGAGGAAGCCATAGCCTGGGTGGATCGCCTGAGCGCCCGAGATTTCACAAGCGGAGATGATCGCGGGGAAGTTCAGGTAGGATGCGGTGGAAGAGGGCGGTCCAATACAGATCGCTTCGTCTGCCATACGGACGTGCATCGCATCAGCGTCAGCGGTCGAGTGGACCGCAACCGATTTGATACCCATCTCGCGGCAGGCGCGCACGACCCGAAGGGCAATCTCGCCACGGTTCGCAATGAGGATTTTATCGAACATGGGGCGCAGCCTTATTCGATGATAACGAGCGGAGCACCGAAATCGACCGGCGAACCGTCAGCAACAATGATCGTCTTGATCTTGCCGGATTTTGGCGACGGGATCTGGTTCATTGTTTTCATCGCTTCGATGATCAGAAGCGTGTCGCCTTCGTTCACGGTCTGACCGACGGTGACGAAGGGTGCAGCACCGGGTTCAGCAGCGAGGTAAGCGGTACCAACCATCGGCGAAGTCACAGTGCCCGGGTGCGATGCAGGATCGTCATTGGCAGCAGCAACAGGCGCAGCAGCGGCGGGTGCAGCAGCAGGTGCAGCGGCAGCAGCAGGCGCAGCAGGCATTGCCATCGTCTGAACGATTTGCTGCTGACGGCTTACCCGAACGTTCAGGCTGTCGTTGTCGCCATATTCGCGGACGACTTCCAATTCGGTGAGGTCATTTTCGCGGAGGAGTTCTGCCAATGCGCGGATAAAATCCACATCGCCGTCGTGGCTGCGTTCTTTGCTCATCTTTTCTCGGCCCTTGCCATTACGTTGCGTCCGCCCTGAAAAAGTGCGGTTGGTTCTGGCTTATACGCCAATGAATAGAGGCTGGAAAGCGTTAGGCGTAGCCTTTCGGGGGTAATAAACGGCAAACAGGCCCAACCGTCGGGTCGGGCCTGCAAGAAAATGTCGCAACCTTTGATGTTTGCGCAATAACGTATCAGATCGCCAGATACTTGGACCGCAAGGCCTCGTCTTCGAGGACCTCTTGGGCCGAGCCATCAAACACCACCGTGCCCGTGTCGAGGATCACCGCGCGGTCCGCCAATTTAAGCGCAGCGACGGCGTTCTGTTCCACGATGATCGTTGTGATGCCTTGGTCACGGATGATTTTGAGCGTCTTTGCGATCTCTTGGACGATCACAGGGGCGAGGCCCTCATAGGGTTCATCAAGAAGCAGAACTTTGATGTCACGGGCCAAGGCGCGCGCAATCGCGAGCATCTGCTGTTCGCCGCCCGAAAGGGTGATGCCCTCTTGGGTGCGGCGCTCTTTGAGGCGCGGGAACAGTTCGTAGATGCGTTCCAGCGACCAGCCGATTGGCGGTGCGATCTGTGCGAGCTTCAGGTTCTCTTCGACCGTCAGACCGGGGATGATGCAACGATCTTCGGGCACGAGGCCGATACCCGCAGCAGCAGCCTGATGCGATTTCATCAGGTGCAGCGGCTGGTGGTCGAGCCAGATCTCACCGTGTTTCAGCGCAGGATCGTCCATGCGTGCAATGGCCCGCAAGGTCGATGTTTTGCCCGCACCGTTACGGCCCAAGAGCGCGAGGATTTCGCCCTCGTGGATGTCAAAGCTGACGCCTTGCACGATATAGCTTTCGCCGTAGTAGGCCTGAATGTCCCATACGCTGAGGTATTTGGCATGGGTGGCGGCGTTGTTGACGTTTTTGTCGAACGGTTTGTTCATGATCAGCCCCCTTAGACCTGTGCTTCGCCCAAGTACGCTTCACGCACTTTGGGGTGGCCTTTGATGTTTTCTGGCGTTTCTTCGATCAAGGGCGTGCCCTGAGCGAGAACCGTGATCCGTTCCGCAAGCGAGAACACAACGTGCATGTCATGTTCGATGATCGCCATGGTGATGTCGCGCTTCGCCTTGATCTCTTTCAGAAGATCGATGGTGTTGTTGGTATCAGCACGCGCCATCCCTGCGGTCGGTTCGTCGAGCAGCAAGAGTTTCGGGTTCTGCACCAGACACATCGCCATTTCCAAACGACGTTTGTCACCGCGCGATAGGCTACCTGCATGCATGTTGCGTTTGTCTTGCATGTTCACATCCAAGAGCATCTGCTCTGCCATCTCGACGATGTCCTTTTCAGACTCGACGGTTTCGATAGCATGCATACGGAACGCCCCATCACGCTTTGCAAAGCAGGGGATCATCACGTTCTCGATCACCGACAGGTCGCTAAAGATTTCCGGTGTTTGGAACACGCGGGAAATGCCCATCTGGTTGATCTCGTGCGGTTTGCGGCCCAGCACCGACTGACCGTCAAACATGACCGAACCAGAGTCGGGGATCAATTTGCCAACCAGACAGTTGAGCAGGGTCGATTTACCGGCGCCGTTCGGACCGATGATGGCGTGAACCGTGTTTTCCTTAACGGACAGGTTCACATCACCCAGTGCCTGCAACCCGCCGAAGCGTTTGTTGACGCCTTTGACTTCAAGAATACCCATTGGTTTCTCTCCTTATTCGGCAGGCTGGTTAGAGGAATCTTCGTCTTTGCCACGGTTTTTCCACCAAGAGGCAATCCGCTGGCCACCCTCAACGAGGCCGCCCGGCAAGAAGATAACGATCAGCATGAACAGCACGCCCAAGGTCAGGTGCCAGCCTTCACCCACAAAGCGGGCAAAGAACCAAACGACGACCGACTCGAGGCTATCCGGCAAGAAGCTGAACCAGCTGTGCAGGATGGTTTCGTTGATCTTTGAGAAGATGTTTTCGCAGTATTTGATGAAGCCAGCGCCCAGCACAGGACCCATAAGGGTGCCCGCACCACCGAGGATGGTCATCAGAACAACCTCGCCCGACGCAGTCCACTGCATACGCTCTGCACCAGCCAGCGGGTCCATCGCAGCCAGCAACGCGCCAGCCAGACCAGCATAGATGCCAGAGATCACGAAAGCTGCCAGCGTGTAGGGACGCGAGTTCAGACCCGTGTAGTTCATACGCTGCTGGTTCGATTTTACCGCGCGCAGCATCATGCCGAACGGCGAACGGAAAATCCGCAGCGACATGTAGAAGCCAAGGATCGCGATGACCGCGCAGACGTAGAAGCCCACGTTGAAGTCAAAGCTCCATGCGCCGATGTCCAGCGTGTAGGTGCTGTTCATCTTCATGCCGAACAGACCCGGCACAGGCAAAGAGCTGGTATCCGCCGCACCGTCGAGGATACGCGGGTCGTTCAGGTTTAGCTGAAGGCCCGTTTCGCCGTTGGTGATCGGTGTCAGAACCGAGTAGGCCAGTCGGTAGCTCATCTCTGCAAACGCAAGCGTCAGGATCGAGAAGTAGATGCCCGAACGGCGCAAGCTGATGTAACCGATAGCTAAAGCGAAGAGGCCCGATACGATCATCGCGAGGATGATAGCAGGCAGGATGTTCATCGACAGGAGTTTGAACATCCAGACGGCAGAGTAGGACCCCACACCCAGAAAGGCTGCGTGACCGAACGACAGGTAGCCCGTCAGACCGAACAGGATGTTAAATCCGATCGCCATCAGGCCGTAGATCGCAAATCGCTGCATCAGCGCAGGATAGCCTGCGTTGAACTGCGCCATCGCGCTATCCGTCGGGAAAGGGTTCAAAAGGAACGGCGTCAGCAAGGTCAGCGCGACCACGATCAGCAGGAATTTGGTGTCTTTTTGGTTCAAGCCGAACATGGATTAGTCCTCCATCACGCCCTTGCGACCCATGAGGCCACGTGGACGGGTAAGTAGAATGACGATGGCGACGAGGTAGATGATGATCTGGTCGATGCCGGGGATGATCGCTTTGACTTCGTTGAGCGATGCAAAGGACTGCAGAATGCCCAAGAGGAAGCCCGCAGCCACAGCGCCCGGAAGCGAACCCATGCCACCCACAACCACCACAACAAAGGACAGCACGAGGAAGTCCATACCCATGTGGTAGTTGGGCGACAGGATTGGCGTATACATCACACCCGCCAGACCCGCGACGCCAGCAGCGAGGCCGAACATCAGGGTAAAGCGTTTGTCGATGTCGATCCCTAGAAGGCCCACCGTTTCACGGTCAGCCATACCTGCGCGAACAACCATCCCGAAGGTGGTGAACTGAAGGAAGGCAAAGACGCCGCCGATGATCACAGCCGAGAAGAAGAAGTAAACCAAACGCCACACAGGATAGAAGATATCCATGCCCAACATCGCACCAATGTTCACGGTGCCCGAATAGTCGGACGGTGCCATCATCTGGATTGGGTTCGCGCCAAAGAAATACTTCACGATCTCTTGCAGCACGATCGCCAGACCAAAGGTCACAAGGATCTGGTCCGCGTGGGGGCGTTTGTAGAAGTGTTTGATCAGTCCGCGCTCCATCGCCCAACCGACAAAGAGCATCACGGGGATGGTCAGTAGGATGGCCAGCGGCACGGAATAGTTGATCATCGCAGACCCGACGGTCTCGCCGAACCATGCCTCGACATAGGGTGTCTTAACCTCGAGAGGTTTGCCCAAGAAGTCGGTCTTGGTCGGATCGAGCGAGACTTTCGAAATTTCGAAAACCTTTCGCAAGGTCACAGCGCAGAAGGCGCCGATCATGAACAGCGCACCGTGCGCAAAGTTCACAACACCCAATGTGCCGAAGATGAGAGTAAGGCCCAACGCGATCAGCGCGTAGGCCGAGCCTTTTTCAAGGCCATTGAAAAACTGCAGGATAATAGCGTCCATTGTCCCCGCCCTGTCTTGGGAGTGGCTAAACCCCCGTGCGTTGACGGGGGCGAACCGGCCGCGCATTGTGCGCGACCGGCCTATGTGAGTGGTGATTAAGCGCCCGGGTTACACTGACCGAGGTCGCCACCGGCGAACATCGGGTGATCCGGTTCGTATTCGACCTGAGCACGCGGGGTCGTTTCAACGATTTCCAGCGTGTCGTATTCGTTGGTCGGGTTCTCTGCGCCCTTCATAACCAGAACGTCTTTGAAGCACTGGTGGTCCGCACCGCGGTACAGAACCGGACCGTTGCCCATGCCGTCGAATTCGAAATCTTCGAGAGCTTCGACAACGCCACATGGGTTGAAGGTACCTGCGCGGGTTACAGCATCTGCATAGAGCAGGGTCTGAACATACGAGGTGTGTGCAGCGTTTGACGGCGGACGGCCATATTTTTCGCCGAACGATTTTACGAAGGCCTGGGTGCCAGCGTCTTGCAGCTGCCAGTTCCAGTTCATCGAACCGTATACGCCTTGGATGTTAGAGCCAGCACCAGCCGCCATCAGTTCCGAGTAGAGCGGAACAACGATTTCGAACTGCTTGCCGTTCACCATCTTGTCACGAAGACCGAACTGAACTGCTTGCGACAGCGAGTTCACCATGTCCCCGCCGTAGTGGTTCAGGATCAGAACATCTGCGCCCGAGTTCAGAACTGGCGCGATGTAGGACGAGAAGTCGCCTGCGCCAACTGGCGTGCGAACCTTCTCAACGGTCTGCCAGCCGAGAGCTTCGGTGGATGCCGCGATCGACTCTTCCTGTGTCCAGCCCCAAGTGTAGTCAGCGGTGAGGTGATACGCGCGACGCTCGGTGCCATAGGCGCTGCCCAGAACCGGAGCCAGAGCAGCACCCGACATGTAGGCGTTAAAGAAGTGACGGAAACCGTTTGCCTTGCGGTCTTTACCGGTTGTGTCGTTCGAGTGGGTCAGAGCGGCCATGAAGATCACGCCAGCTTCTTGACACAGACCCTGAACAGCAACAGCCACGCCCGAGGACGAACCGCCAGTGATCATCACAGCGCCGTCTTTCTGGATCATCGACTGTGCGGATGCACGTGCAACGTCAGATTTGGTCTGGGTGTCACCAGTGACGAAGGTCACTTTCTTGCCCAGGATACCAGCGCCATCGAGTGCTTTGGACGAGAAGGTGTTCAGCATACCGCCGTCGCCTTCGCCGTTCAGGTGCTCAACAGCGAGCTGGAATGCGCGCAGTTCGTCGAGACCTTCCTCAGAGTAGGGGCCAGTTTGCGGAACGTTGAAACCAAACACGACTTCGCTGCCTGTTGGGGCATTAGTAAAGCCGCTGTGGCTTTCAGCGCGTAGGTAAGTCGGCAGAAGCAGGCCAGAGCCGGCGATAGCGCCAGACTTCAGCACGCCACGACGCGAGAATTTATTGGACATTATTATCCTCCCTATTGTGAAAATCCGCGCCGGGCTCCTCCTTCCCGATGCGAAAAGCATTTTTACATGCAAGGTCATTATCAAGGGAGTTTCGAAAATCGGGCAACAAGTCACTTGGATATAATGATTTTTTTGTAAAGAAAATCACAATGCTGTGGTATACGTTGTAAAATCGTTTTCTCGCAGGTGCGGAAACAGACTGAAAACGTTGAAGGAATCACGATGGTGCAGCGCCAGTTAACAGGGTCCCGAATTCGCGAACGGCGTGTCGACCTTGGTATACGACAAACAGATCTGGCAAATGCGGTCGGAATATCGGCCTCCTACCTGAATTTGATCGAACACAACCGTCGCAGAATCGCGGGAAAACTGCTCAACGACCTCGCGCGGGCGATGCAAGTAGACCCATCTGCGCTGACCGAAGGGGCGGAAACGGCGCTCTTGGATCAGTTGCGCGCTTCTGCTGCGCGGGATCGGGCCGCTGGGGCAGAGGTGTCGCGGACAGAAGACTTCGCGGGCCGTTTCATCGGTTGGGCTTCGCTCGTTGTGCGTCAGGATAAGCGGATCGATGAACTAGAGGCGCGGGTCAAAGTGTTGACCGACCGACTGGCCCACGATCCTCAGCTGGCGACATCCTTGCACGAGGTGATTTCGTCAGTGACCTCGATCCGATCTGCGGCGTCGATCCTTGTCAGTGATGACGACATTGACCGCGATTGGGAACGTCGGTTCCACCGTAATATATATGAGGACAGTCAACGTTTGGCCGAAGCCTCGCGGGCGCTTGTGTCCTACCTCGATGCGCCGAGCGAAGAGGGCACCGCGTCCCTGTCCCCTCAAGAAGAATTAGAAACCTACCTCGATGCGCAGGGGTTCCACTTGCCGTATCTTGAGGGCGATGGGGCGCCCCAACGTGCGCCGATGCTACGGTCCAAGGCGGCTTCGGCCCTCTTGTCAGATTATCGGACGCGCTACCTCGCCGATGCTGAAACAATGCCGCTGAAGGAGTTCTCGGCGGCAGCGATTGAGGTGGGTCATGATCCCGCGCTGTTGGCGGGTCGTTTTGGCGTGCCTTTGGCGGCGGCGATGCGACGGCTCGCGACTTTGCCGTCCGAAAGCGGCCATCCCGCCTTTGGCCTCGTGATCTGCGATGCGGCGGGGGCGATTACATTGCAGCGTCAGGTTTCTGGTTTCGGCTTGCCCCGTGCGGCGGCAGCCTGTCCGCTCTGGCCACTGTTCCGCGCTTTTAGCCAACCGATGCAGCCCATTCGACGCGACGTGCAGTTGCCGGTAGAGAGTGGCGGGCGGTTCCGTTGCTATGCGATTGCGTCCCCCGCAGGTGCCGCGAGCTTTGACGCGCCCGCAACGATGGAGGCCGTCATGCTGGTGCGGTCGGTGACACCCTCGGGCGGTCCTGCAGATCCTGTCGGCACATCCTGCCGAATTTGTCCCCGCAGTGGTTGCCGCGCCCGCCGCGAACCGTCGATCTTGAACGAGGATGCGGTTTAACAATCACAGCTTTGACAGTGGCGCCTATTACGGTGATAGTCAGGCGGAAACCGACGTCTTGGGAGGGGCTGAGGAATGGCAAAACGGGTTTTGGTCATCGAAGATGAACCGAACATCATTGAAGCGATCAGCTTTATCCTGTCGCGAGACGGGTGGACCGTGCATACCCATTCCGATGGTGAAACCGCCAACGAACGGATCACCGCGACACCGCCCGACTTGATCATTCTGGATGTGATGCTGCCTGGCAAAAGCGGCTTTGACATTCTGCGCGACCTGCGCGAGTCCCCCCAAACCACAGACTTGCCCGTTCTGATGCTGACCGCGCGGGGCCAAACCCGCGACCGCGAAATGGCTGAACGGCTCGGAGTGACGCAATTCATGACCAAACCGTTTTCGAACGCTGAAGTTCTGGAAAGCGTGCGCGCCTTGGTGCGTGACTAAGCGCGATGGCGCGGCCTACCAAAAATACCTTTCTCGAACGCGCAGGATATCGCCGCCGCCGTATGCGTGACGTGGCGCGTGTGCTGCCGGTTCTAATCGGGATTCTTTTCTGTATTCCGCTATTGTGGGACCGAAATGGCGAACTAGGCACAGCGGATGCGCTGATCTATCTCTTTACGGTCTGGTTCTGCGCTCTGGGCGTTTCGGCGGGGATCGCCCGATTTCTGGCCACTGATCGGAGCGATGATCGCTGATGGTGTCGTTTAACCTCCTGCTGGCTGTGGCGCTCGCCTATGTCGCGTTCCTTTTCGTCATCGCCTTTGCCGCCGAACGAAGCGCGGAAAAGGGGTCGGGCGCGTGGCTGCGGTCACCGTGGATCTATACGCTCTCCCTGTCGATCTATTGCACGGCTTGGACGTTTTACGGCGCGGTGGGCTATGCGGCGCGGTCGGGGCTAGAGTATCTGACGATCTACCTCGGCCCGACGGTTGTGATGATCGGCTGGTGGTGGGTTCTTCGCAAATTGGTGCGGATCGGACGCAGCCAGCGGATCACATCAATTGCAGACCTCGTGTCATCGCGGTTCGGGAAATCGACCGCGCTGGGCGTGATGGTGACGCTGTTGATGGTGGTGGCCGCCACGCCCTACCTCGCGCTGCAGCTCCAGTCTGTCACACTGTCGTTCGCAGTCTTCGCCGATGCGGCGGGCGACAGTTGGTTGAGCGAAGACCTCACCCGCTCCGCCCTATGGGTCGCCTTGGGCCTTGCCGTGTTTACGATTATCTTTGGTACGCGGAACCTTGATGCGAACGAACGTCACCACGGGATCGTGATGGCGATCGCGGTCGAAGCGGTGGTGAAACTCTGCGCCTTGGTCGCGGTTGGGGTCTTTGTGGTCTGGGGCGTTGCGGGCGGCTTTGGCCCGATGATCGACCTGATCGACACATCTGACATCGCGCAATGGCAGCAATCCAGCGGCCGCTGGGTGGGCCTGACGTTCCTCTCAGGCGCTGCATTTCTGACCCTGCCGCGTATGTTTCAGGTTCTGGTCGTCGAAAACGCCGATGAAAAGAACCTGATCACCGCCAGTTGGGCCTTTCCTCTCTACCTCCTGACGATGAGCCTTTTCGTCGTGCCGATTGCGGTGGTGGGTCTGAAAATCCTGCCTGAGGGGTCCAACCCCGACTTGTTCGTTCTGACCATCCCGCTGAGCCAAGGGCTCGACGGCTTGGCGATCTTCTCGTTCCTTGGCGGGTTCTCGTCCGCGACCTCAATGGTGATTGTGGCAACGATCGCGCTGGCGACGATGATTTCGAACCACATCGTGACGCCGCTCTGGCTTTCGTCCAAAGGGCCGGGGGCGGTGGTCTCTGGCGATATCCGTCAGTTGGTGATCGGCGCGCGCCGCCTGTCCATCGCGGGTGTTCTGCTGCTCGGTTACATTTACTTCCGTCTTTCGGGTGGCGGTGAAGCACTCGCCGCCATCGGTCTGATCTCATTCGCAGGCGTCGTGCAGGTGCTCCCCGCGATGATCGGCGGGATTTTCTGGCGTGGTGCGACCCGTTGGGGCGCAGTGGCAGGCATCACCGTTGGCTTTGTCATCTGGGCATGGTCACTGTTCCTGCCCTCCTTTGGGCCTGATGGCATCCTGCCACAAACTGTCATTGATCATGGGCCGTTCGGGATTGCGGCGCTCCGTCCGCAGGCGCTCTTTGGGATCACGGAAATCGACCCGTTGATCCATGCGCTGATGTGGTCGATGCTGCTCAATTCTGTCGCGTTCTTCTTTGGCTCTGTCTTGACCTTCCCGCAGCCGTTGGAGCGGTTGCAGGGCGCGCAATTCGTCAACATCTTTGAGCACTCCGAAGGGGCGCGGGCGTGGACGACCTCAACGGCTGAGGCCGAAGATTTGTTGATTATGGCGCAGCGTATCCTTGGTTCGAACGAGGCGCAGGTTCTGTTCCAGCAAGAGGCGCAGCGGCAGGGTAAGGCGGGCTATCTGCCCGAGGTGACGCCAGAGTTCGTCCAAAACCTAGAGCGGGAATTGGCAGGGTCGGTGGGGGCCGCAACAGCCCACGCGATGGTTGGTCAATTCATCCAAGGTGCGTCCGTGTCCGTTGAGGACCTGATCGCCGTGGCGGACGAGGCTGCGCAGATCATGGAATATTCCAACCGACTGGAGCAAAAGTCGGCAGAGCAAGAGCGCACCGCCCGCCAGCTGCGCGATGCCAATGAAAAGCTCACCCAATTGTCGATCCAGAAGGACGCCTTCCTATCCCAGATCAGCCACGAACTGCGGACGCCGATGACCTCGATCCGATCCTTCTCTGAAATCCTGCGCGAAGGCGGAATGTCAGACGATGAACTGTCGAAATATTCGGGCATCATCCATGATGAGGCGATGCGGTTGACCCGCTTGCTCGATGACCTTCTGGACCTCAGCGTGTTGGAAAACGGTCAGGTGACGCTGAACATGGCGCAAGGCAACCTTAAGACAGTCATTGATCGCGCGGTTTCGGCGACGGCGCATAGCCCCACGGCGATCACGGTGAAACGGCGCGATGGCGAAGAGACCATTCCGCTCTACACCGATCTGGATCGTCTGACGCAGGTGTTCATCAATCTCATCGCAAACGCTGGGAAATACTGCGATGCAAAGCGTCCTGTTCTGCGAATTGAACCGCGCAAGGTCGCGGGCGAATGGGTCGTTGATTTCATCGACAACGGCGCGGGGATCACCAAAGAGAACCAACAGGTAATCTTTGAGAAGTTCTCGCGGCTCTCCGATCATCGCAAAGCAGGCGGTGCGGGCCTCGGCCTCGCCATTTGTCGCGAGATTATGACCCGCTTGGGTGGTACAATCACTTACCTTCCGGGGCAGGGTGGTGCTGCGTTTCGTGTCGTTTTGCCAGCCGCCGTTAACCCCGCGCTAACACGTTGAGGGATAATGTCGGCGGGCCATGGATACGCCCGTCTTACACCGCATGTTACGCAAGCCCCCCGATGCACCAGTTGGGACGCCCGACCGCGCCTTGCGGTTGGCGGTCGTGCGGGCCTATGATCGGGTGTTTGGTGTTCCTGTGTCCGTCGATGTTGCGTTGTCCGAGGTTGATGTGGACGACCTCGCGGCGTCACTCTCCAACGGGGTAATCATCGGGCTCGACCGTGGGATCGCTGTGGGGCTGTTGGCCTGTGATCCAACGCTCGTCGCGGCGCTGACGCAGATACAGACCATTGGTCGTGTGGTGGATCGTGAGACGGCAGCGCGTCCAATGACCGCCACAGATCGCGCGTTGTGTTTGCCGTTCTTGGCCACCTGTTTTGATCACCTTATGGGAGGCTTGGCGGACACCGATCTGGTCGACTGGCTCACGGCGGTGACGATCGGCGCATCGATCCCCACACCGCGTCAGGTGCCTATGATATTGGCCGCGACGACCTATAGGGTGGTGCGGTTCGCGGTTAGATTTGGCGACACTTCCCGCGCGGCTGAGTTGGTGGTTGCGCTGCCTCCAGCGCCGAAACCGCAGGCCAAAGAACCGTCGACCCAATGGTCCAATAACTTGCGTCAGTCGGTTCTAGATACTCACGCGCAACTGAACGGCATTCTCGCACGGATTTCGCTGCCGCTAGCGCAGGTCGAAGGTTTGTCTGTGGGGGATGTTGTGCCGCTTTACGGGGCGACGGTCGGTTCTGTGCGTCTGGAAGGGCCAGATGGAACCTGTGTCGCCATGGGCCGTTTGGGCCAGATGGCGGGGCAACGGGCCGTGCGGATTGAACCCGCGCAGCCCGCGCAATTGTCAGAGGTGACGGTGGCAGAACCGCCCCGTCAGGCCGCGCCCTTACCCCTCAGCAAGGCCATCGATACGGGCGGCGAGACCTGAGAGGTCATAGCCCGCACGTGCAGTCGCGTTGATGATCGCTTCGGTCGGCATTTTGCCTGCCATACCCAAGGACCAAACGATCGACGACCGTGTGCCCGATGCGCAATAGGCCAGCACAGGCCCACCAGCGGAGTCGATGGTCGCCATCTGCAACGCGACCATGTCCATGTTCAGCCCTGCGTGGGTGACGGGGTTGACCAAATAGGTCAATCCTGCGCCCTCAACGGCGATCTTCATCGCGTCAGACTGCCACTCCGGCGGGATCTCCGAATCGGGGCGGTTATTGATAACCGCCACGAACCCTGCCGCTTTGATCGCGTCGAGGTCTTCGGGGGTGATTTGCGGGGTCACAGCATAGCTGTCAGTGATCGTGCGTATATCCATAGCGCAGGATTAAACCGCCGGAGCGGCTCCGTCCAGACGTGCTTTGATCGAAGGTGCGAACCACATGCCTGCGCCCATCGCGAGGACGAAAACTGTACCCTGAATGCCACCATAATAGAGCGAAGCAATCGACGGACCGGGGCAAAGGCCGACCAGACCCCAGCCGAATCCGAACAGAGTGGACCCGAGGACGAGGTTGCGACCGATCACCGGATTCGGTTTCGGCGGGAACATACCCCCCAAGGCGGGCATACGCCCTTCGGTCCAACGCCACGCAAAGAACATCGGAATGATCGCGCCACCCATCACAAAGGCAAGCGTCGGGTCCCATTCGCCGAACACGTCGAGCCAGCCTTGGACCTTACGGGTGTCGGTCATGCCAGAAACGAAAAGGCCAGCACCAAAGAGGCCGCCAGAAATCGCGGAAAAGAGATTGCGCATTACACCCACCCCAGCAAATGTTTGAACAGGATCACGCCAAAGCCGCCTGCGACGATGTAAAAGACGGTGGCAACGATGCCACGCAGCGACAGGCGGGAGATACCGCAGACGCCATGGCCCGAGGTGCATCCATTCGCGATCCGAGTGCCGACGCCGACCAAGAGGCCAGCCACGACGACCGCCCAGAGGTTTTCGGTGGCATAGGTTTGTGCAGGGCCGTCACCTTGTAGGTTGCCAAAGAGGAGGGCGAGCACGGTCGGGACACCGAAAAGGCCAGCAAGGAACCACGCGCGTTCGGCCTTTTGGCTGCCTGCGCTGCCGTCAACGATTCCACCGATGATGCCCGATGCCCCCATGATGCGCCCGTTCACCAAAAGGTATACGGCACCGCCCAATCCAATGAGCACACCTCCGGCAAGGCCGAAGATCCATTCAATCTGCATATTTTTTGTCCTGTTTAGTTCCCAAGAGTTGGCGAGAGTGGGCAAACGACCCATTTACACATAAGGAACGACACCTTTCAGCGTCGTTATATTTGAAATACAATGTGTTTCGCGTTATCTGCGTTACAATCGCGGACGAAGCCGAACCTTTGGCGTATTGGACATTGCAGCGGTCCTGACCAGATTCTTTGCTAGCTCGTCTGGCACTGAAAATAGAGCACTGGTCACGTATTGCAATAGTTTAATATGTGGGTTATTAAATTTATGAGGACGTAATGGACGATCTGGCAATCACGGCGGAGGCCATGGATAAGGCAGCAGACGAAGCAGCAGAAGTGATGAAGGTTCTTTCGAACCCCGCTCGCTTGCGTATTCTTTGCGCTCTTCTTCCCGGAGAGCGGTGTGTTGGCGAGCTCGAAGAGATGCTCGGTGCGTCGCAGTCCTATGTGTCGGGTCAGTTGGCACGTATGCGGTCCGAGGGCTTGGTCTCTTGCGATCGTGAAGGCCGCACCATTCGTTACCGTTTGGCGGACCCGCGCGTTGGTCCGATCCTGGAACGTCTGTACGAAGTCTTCTGTCCGGTTCCTGCCGCACATTGACGTGTGTCATGGCGCGGTAATCCGCGCGGCGTTACCTTGGGTCATACAGCGGGGCAGTCCCGCTGACCGACCCAAGAGGAGCGGACATGACACAGCACGAACTCGAAGCAAAACTCTACGCCATCCTTGACGACATGCAGCGCGATGCCGCGCATCGGCATCGGCTTCAGCCCGAATATCATGCGATCCTAAAACAAATGTCGAACGAAGGCGTCCCTGTTCCGCCACGTCTACAGGATCTGGATATGCGCCTGATCGACGAAGCCGTCGAAGCCCAATTCGACAATATGCCGATCTAGGATGTGGCGCTGAGGCGACGAAAAAAGCGTGAATTCCTGCGAAATGCCTGTTTTTACACCTGAAACGGCGGCAAAGGCTTGCTCTTTGCCTCTGCGCGGGCCCAAAGTCTGGCAGAGCAGTCGGTGAGTAGGACTTGGGCAGTTTGTCGAATTTAGTGAAATTCCGAGTGCGCGATGGCGTTGCGGTCATTGTGCTTGCCTCTCCGCCTGTGAATGCGCTGACCCATGCGTTGCGCGTTGAACTTGACCATCTGCTGGATCAGTTGGCCCTGCGCGACGATGTGATGGCCGTTTCCATCACGGGCGAGGGCGATACCTTCTGCGCGGGCGTTGATGTGCGGCAGATGGATAAGCTCGACGATGCGCCGTCGCTGCGGACGATTTGCCAAAAGATCGAAAACCTGCCCGTGCCTGTGATTGCTGGTCTGCGCGGAATGGTTCTGTCTGGGGGCGTCGAATTGGCGCTCGCCGCGCATTACCGATTGGCTGAAGCTTCCTGTAAGCTCGCCTTGCCGGAGGCGTCTTTGGGACTGTTGTCGCCTGCTGGTGCGACCCAGCGCTTGCCGCGCCTTGTCGGGGCGGCGAGTGCGTTGGATATATTGCTCAGCGGCAGGCCCGTTACGGCAGAGCAGGCGAAACTGTCAGGCCTCATCGACGGGATTGTGACGGGTGGCATCCGTGCGGCAACGCTGCAATTTGCCGAACACCTGATCACCCATAAATCCCCGCTGCGCCGCGTGCGTGACATGACCAAGGGGCTGCGTGATCCGAAATATTTCGACGCCATCGCCAAGGCCCGCAAAACGACCGAGCGTGATCCGTTGCGTGTGAAAGCGCTCTATATTGATGCGGTTGAGGCGGCAGCGATGTTGCCGTTTGATATCGGGCTAGAGTTCGAAGAGGAACGTTGGCAGCAATCCCTTGCCGATCCGCAATCCATTGCCCTGCGCCGTTTGTTTGCAGCAGAGCATCAATTGCCCGCCGACATGGTGACTCGAGATGCAGAGACGCGGCGGCGGGTTCTCGGGCCAAAAGCGCAGGATATTTTGAAACGTCTGCGGCGGTCGCAGGTCATCGCGGCGGAAATGATGTTCGCGATGGGTCGATCAAAGGGGGCGATTGACGCGGTGATGATCGATTACGGTTTTGCCCAAGGTCACTTCGGTGCCGAGCCAGAGCAAGTGTCGCCGCAGGATCGGACAGAGATCACCGAACGTCTGATCGGTGCGATCGCAGGCGAGGGTGGGCGCATCCTCCAAGACGGCCTTGCACGGCGTGCGGCGGATATTGATGCGGTGGCCGTGATCGGGATGGGTTTCCCGCGCTGGCACAGCGGCCCTATGCATGCCGCTCGTGAAATCGGGATCGTTCACCTGCGCGAAAAGATGCGCGACTGGCAGGTTGAAAGCCCTGTGTGGACTGTGCCGCGCATGATGGATGAAGCGGCGAAATATCTGATGGGCTTTGACGCGATCAGCGTCCAGCGCCCTTAACCGAGGCTGATCCCGAGGATCACAGCCATCAGGCCCATCACAGACAACAGCAGCATACCAAGGTTGATCGGGATCACCTTGCCCAGACGTTTGCGAAGGTCGTCGTCATCGGTCGCCGCTTTTTTCGCAGCGCGCACCAGAACCACGGTCCACAGCAAGCCGCAGACACCAATTGCCGTGATTGCGGCACCGATCCAGATCAGCAGGTCCATCGTCGTCTCCCTCTGTGTTGCGGGGTTTCGCCTAACGCGGGGATATGAGCTTGGCAAGGGTCTTGGCAAGCGGCGGGGCAGGGGTTAGGGATTGCGCCCAACCCGAAATGAAGGAGCTCCTATGTCCGATTCCGTCACCGAAAGCGTTGCAAGCCAAGAGCTGCGCCAGTTCATTGAACGCGTCGAACGTCTGGAAGCCGAAAAGAAAGACATCGCTGACAGCATCAAAGAAGTGATGGCTGAAGCCAAGGGTCGTGGCTACGACACCAAAGTCATGCGCAAGGTCATTTCGCTGCGCAAACGCGATGCAAACGACATCGCCGAAGAGGAAGCGATCCTCGACATGTATAAGGCTGCTTTGGGCATGTAATCCGTGCGGGGCGGCCACATGCCGCCCTGACGTTTGCCGCTAGGGTTGAATAAACTTCACACCTGGCATTTGGGCGATCAGTTCCAGATCGTCCTCGTAGGCGGCGGTGATATGTTCGACCATATCATCGGTCCAGCCTTCAATCTCGATATCTTCGACGATCTGATCCTCTAGGGCGAACCGTTCTAGGAAGGTGGCGATCACTTTGCGCTTTTTCGCCTCGGTCTGGGGCGGATGCGATTTGATGTAGGCCAGAAAGCGGTGCATCCCTTCGCGGCTCATGATCGTCTGCAAGAGGTCAAAGCCCCCCGTGATCCGAGTCATCGGATCAACGCCCGACACCTCGCGAATGAGCTGCGCCCAGATAAACGGCATGTCCTCGTTGCACCAAACGGTCACAGGAATACCGGGCGCATTATCGAGAAGCCGTTCAATCACATCGGACCAGCGCACCTGATCCAGTCGCGCGCCTCGCATGAAATCATCCAGCGTCTCTGCCTTGGACGCCTTGAGCGCCTCGGGCAAGAACGTCGCTGGGTTGCGGATGCCGATATAGAGCGACACCTGATCACGTGGGAACAGGTCGCGCAGCGTCTGCGCCTTGGCAGAGGCGAGCGAATAGAACTCCCCACCTTCAAAGATACGGTTCGGCACGCAGATGAAATCCGGATTGCTGAGGACAACGCGGTGGCCCTCTTGGTCCTCAAGGATCGCATCAATCAGAATGTCGCGCGTTTCTGCGGCGGGGACCTGACCTTGAAGGTTGTGCATGGTTTCCCGCAGCAGACGACGATAGCGGTTCGGTTGCGACACGATCACGCCCTGTTGCGCAAAGCTGTCCGCATTTTTGAGCAAGCTTTTGATAAGCCGCTCGTCATCCGTGCAGCTGGCGCCGATATGAACCGCGATTTCCATGTCGTCTTTCTGTTCTGCTTTTTGTTGCCCCAATATAAGGGCTTTTCTGGACAGGGAAACCGCTTTCGGATAGGCGATCATTTATGTCCGAGCAAACTAGTCAGATATCAGCAACCGCAAAGCGCCGTCACCTGATCGACAGGTGGTCTGTTGGCGCGTTGATCATCGCGGCTTTGGTGCTGATGCCGATCCTCGCGGTCGTCTGGTTTGCGGTCACACCGACAGACAACATCTGGCCGCATCTCTTGCGCACCACATTGCCCCGCTACCTGAGCAACACGCTGATCCTGATGGGATCGGTCGGGTTGATCACCGCAGCGGTCGGGGCAGGGGCGGCGTGGCTCGTCGTCATGTATCGTTTCCCCGGTCGTCAGTGGCTGCAATGGGCGCTTTTGATGCCTTTGGCTGTGCCTGCCTACGTGGGGGCCTATGCGCTTGTGGACCTTCTGGAATACGCGGGCCCCGTGCAAACGACATTGAGAGAGCTATTCGGCTGGACCCGTCCAACGGACTACTGGTTCCCCGCTATCCGCACTCGCTGGGCGGCGGTTCTGGTGCTCTCTGCCTCGCTCTACCCCTACGTCTACCTTTTGGCCCGCGCTGCGTTCCGCGAACAATCGGGCGCTGGATACGAGGTCGCCCGTGCGTTGGGCGTTGGCCCCTTGAGGCGGTTCTGGCGGGTGGGCTTGCCCCTCGCGCGCCCTGCTATCGCGGCGGGCTGTGCGGTCGCGATGATGGAGACCGTGAATGATTTCGGCACGGTGGATTATTTCGCCGTCCAAACCCTGACCACAGGGATTTTCACCACATGGCTACAGGGAGGCAACCTTGGCGGCGCTGCGCAAATCTCGATCCTCGTGCTCGGGCTTATCGTGCTCCTCGTCACGCTCGAAAAAATCTCGCGCCGTCGGAGCCGTTTCTTTACCTCCGCCCGTGGTCAGCGCCCTGTCGAGGCCGTCGCCCTGACGGGGTTCGGCAAATGGATCGCGACCTTGGCCTGTATGATCCCGCTGACGCTGGGCTTCATCCTGCCCGTCGTCGTCCTGTCGAGCCACGCTTTTAACGCGGGCCAATGGGTTGATCCGGGGCTGATCCGTGCCTTTACCCACACGCTGGTCGTCGGAGGGATAGCGGCAGTTCTCACCGTGATCGGCGGCGTTTTGATGGTTTATGGCGTCCGTCTCTCGGGCAAGTCGCTGCCGCGCCTTCTAATGCCCGTCACTGCGATTGGCTATGCCGCACCAGGGGCCGTTCTGGGCCTCGGTATTCTGGTGCCATTAGCAGTCTTTGATAACAAACTCGCCGACGGCGTGCTGGCCCTCACGGGCTGGGATCCGGGCCTTTTGCTGACGGGCACAGCTGCAGCGCTGGTCATTGCCTATGTGGTCCGTTTCTTCGGAATCGCCCAAGGCGCTGCCGACGCCGCATTGGGCCGTGTGTCGCCCAGCCTTCCGATGGCGGCGCGATCGCTCGGCCAGACTGCGGGTGGCGTGCTGAAACAAATTTATTTGCCGCTCGTGCGGGCCTCTATCGGCTCTACGCTCCTCTTGGTTTTTGTGGATTGCGTCAAAGAACTGCCTGCCACACTTCTGTTAAGGCCGTTTAATTACAATACCTTAGCAACACGTGTGCACGAAAAAGCCAGCCTCGAAAACCTGACCCAAGCCGCCCCCGCAGCCCTCGTCATCACACTCGTCGGCCTCTTCGCGGTCGCTCTTCTTGCACGAGCGAACCGATAGGTCTTGCGCACCTCGCAACGACTCGTTATCAGGCCCCCCGTGCCCCTATAGCTCAGCTGGTAGAGCAACTGATTTGTAATCAGTAGGTCCGCGGTTCGAGTCCGTGTGGGGGCACCACTTTAAGCAGAACATGCCCAGCGCATTTGATGCTTAACTATCTGGAAACACTCAAAGATTTAACTTCGCCTCACCATGGCGATTGCATTGAGTGATGACCAGAATGCAGACCAAAAGTGTCCCATATACGTTTAACCGTGAAGGTTATTACTACTTCTCGAGACGTGTGCCTAACGACTTAGTTGAACATTACAGCTATCCACGAGTCGTTCAGTCGCTGCACACAAAGCAGTACTCCATAGCTCGAACACGGGCTGTGATGTTGGCAGCTAAACTGGATGAACACTGGTCTCACATGCGGCTGGCCCATGCAGAGTTACCTGGAAAGCATTTGCTGAAACAGAAGAGCGTTTCCTTTGCGCCGAGCAGTGCTGCACCTCAGGTGATGCAGAGCATGTGCTTAACGGAAGCTGTTGAGACGTACCTGTCGCTCAAGGGTGCTGGTAAGCCCAAGACCTTCCATGCTGCTGCACATCGAACCTGTGGCTACCTTGTTGATGCTTGTGGCTTGAAGCAACTGCATGAGTACACTCGTAGTGATGCTCTGGCTTTCCGTGACAGTCTGATTGCTCGTGGTTTAGCAGGGTCCAGTATCACTCGTATCTTCAATAGCGTTGTGGCTGTGTTCAACTTTGTGAACTCTGAACATGCACTTGATCTGAAGAACCCTTTCACTCGTGTGTACCATGATAGGTCTGCTGGGGTGTCAGAACGTCAGCCTGTTGCGGTGCAGGACATTCGTGTTGTGCAAGCAAAGTGCAAAGAGCTTGATGATGAAGCTCGTTGGCTGGTGGCTTTAATCAGTGACACAGGGTTACGACTAGCTGAAGCAGCAGGTGCAATGGTGTCTGATCTGAAGCTGGATCAGCCTGTTCCGCACGTCGTCATTGAACCCAATAGTTACCGTGGCCTGAAGACCTCTGGCAGTAAGCGTATTGTGCCTCTCGTTGGTGCATCACTCTGGGCTGCCCAGCGCATTGTGGAGACTTGTAGCGATGCAAAAGGACCTGCTTTCCCGAGGTACAATAAGAAGGGTCAAACCAATGCGAACTCCGCCAGTAGCGCTCTGAATAAGTGGTTGAAGCCATATGTCGGTGAAGGATGCTCAATGCATAGCTTCCGTCACTCTATGCGTGACAGGCTGAGAGCAGTTAGCTGTCAGACTGAGATGGTGGATCAGCTAGGGGGATGGTCGCACGATAGCGTAGGGCAGGGATATGGTCGTGGGTATGAACTCGAACAGCTTCAGCAGTACATGCAGGCAGTTGTTTTGACTTGAACGGTGTCTGACTTTCAAAAGGTCATCACTCAATGCAATCGCCATGGTGAGGCGAAGTTAAATCTTTGAGTGTTTCCAGATAGTTAAGCATCAAATGCGCTGGGCATGTTCTGCTTAAAGTGGTGCCCCCACACGGTTAGACTTTGTGTTCTATTCCCGTTACAGGCACAACAAATCTGCTAACACTCTGATTTCATTACATAGGCTAATCCGTAGTTCATCACAATACGGCACATCT
>NZ_JALNPR010000001.1 GCF_023541015.1 Marivivens donghaensis | reverse complement strand
CACTGAAGCATACCAACACAGAGTAATCAGCTTCAGGTCAGACCAAACTGTAAAACCCCGTGTGTTGCAGAGCACATATACGTACTACCCCAGTACCCCCTATGGCCCATGCAGGGGGGGGTACCCTACCTCAGCTACAGAGTTGAGCTTGTAGCGTTCATAACTGATACCTCAGTGAGCATTTAACGGGTAAGACTGTACTCTAATGCCTGACCAACAGGGTTACTATCATCAGCTAGAAGTCATGCCCTTGGATTAGTCTGACTATCTGTGATCTTCATCCAAGCCATACCCCCATCAAGCTATTAAGTATGACACCCCACCCAACTTGTGCTGACTATCTGTTCAACACAGCGCTGGTCATGGTCTAGCTCTGTCGCTCAACTGCACCTGTACAAGCTCTCACGCTCTACTGACCAAATTACTGACCATTATGTGCCGTATTGTGATGAACTAAAGGTTAGCCTATGTAATGAATTCAGAGTGTTAGCAGATTTGTTGTGCCTGTAACGGGAATAGCACCAAAAACTCACCGAGTAGCGGCACCACATTAAGGTCAATATTTACAGGAAATGCGGACCTTAACTATCTGTAAATACTTCATGAATTACCTCGGCCCTAGCATTGGGCTTGCCATGAGTGTTGACCAATCGAAAGTCAGGGGCTGTTTAAGATATAACAATAGCGTTCATGTACTGCTGAAGTTGTTCGAGGCCGTACCCACGACCATAACCCTGCCCCACATTATCATGCGACCATCCCCCAAGCTGATCCACCATTTCAGTTGGGCAGTTAACGGCTCTTAGTCTGTCACGCATTGAGTGACGGAAGCTGTGTAGTGAGCACCCTCTCCCTACAAAAGGTTTGAGCCATTTATTCATAGCACTACTTGCTGAGTTCGCATTGGTTTGGCCAGTTTTATTATACCTCAGAAACGCTGGTCCCTTTGGATCGCTACAGGTCTTCACAATGCGCTGGGCAGCCCAGAGAGATGCGCCGACAAGTGGCACAATACGTTTACTGCTAATCGTCTTCAGGCCACGGTAACTATTGGGTTCAATGACGATATGCGGGACAGGATGATCTAGCTTCAGGTCCGACACCATTGCACCTGCTGCTTCAGCCAAGCGAAGTCCAGTGTCGCTCACTAACGCTACCAACCATCGGGCTTCATCATCAAAGTCCTTACATTTGGCTTGAATAACTCGGATGTCTTGAACCGCAATAGGCTGACGTTCTGACACTCCAGCAGACCTGTCATAGTATATACGAGTAAAGGGATTTTTGAGCCCCAATGCATGTTCAGAGTTAGCAAAGTTGAACACAGCAACGACGCTATTAAAGATGCGAGTGATGCTAGTCCCTGCCAAACCACGGGCAATCAGACTGTCACGGAAAGCCAGAGCATCACTTCGAGTGTACTCATGCAATTGCTTCAAGCCACAAGCGTCAACAAGGTAGCCACAGGTGCGATGTGCAGCAGCATGGAAAGTTTTCGGTTTACCTGCGCCCTTCAGAGACAAGTAAATCTCAACAGCTTCAGTTAAGCTCATGCTCTGTACGACTTGAGGTGCAGCACTACTCTGCACAAACGAAACGTTCTTCTGCTTGAGTAAATGCTTTCCTGGTAGCTCAGCATGGGCGAGCCTCATGTGAGACCAATGTTCATCAAGTTTAGCCGCCAGCATCACAGCACGTGTTCGAGCTATTGAGTACTGCTTTGTGTGCAGCGACTGAACGACTCGTGGATAGCTGTAATGTTCAACTAAGTCGTTCGGCACACGTCTAGAGAAGTAATAATAACCTTCACGGTTAAACGTATATGGGACACTTTTGGTCTGCATTTTGGTCAACACTCATGGCAAGCCCAATGCTAGGGCTGAGGTAATTCATGAAGTATTTACAGATAGTTAAGGTCCGCATTTCCTGTAAATATTGACCTTAATGTGGTGCCGCTACTCGGCACCACCGCAGCCTACGCAGGCGGCATGGACCGTTCCGGTCAGAGCATCACCGCTCTGTTCGAAGAAGGCACCTACGCAGAGATTTCGTTCGGATCAGTGAGCCCGGATGTTACTGGTGTTGGGCCGAACGCACTGAACCAGCCTGGAGCATCTTCGGGTAGTGTTGCTCCAGACTACACACAAGTTGGTTTCGCCTTTAAGACTGATCTAAATGATGATTGGTCACTTGCAATCATTATGGATCAACCATTTGGGGCTAATGTCGACTACGCAACTCCAGGCTACATCGTTTATGAGAGTGGTGCTGAAGTGAAATCGACTGGGTTCACCATCCTTGCTCAATATCACGTTGATGATAATGTAAGTGTCTACGGTGGCCCCCGAATGGTACGAGCAAGTGGCTTTTACCAAGCAAACAATCCATTGAATGGGCCAGGTGTAGACTATCGTTCGGATTACTCGTCCGATAGTGACGTAGGGTTTGTACTTGGTGCGGCCTACGAAATCCCAGAAATCGCGCTTCGAGCAGCGGTGACCTATTCGTCGGAAACTTCGTTCGAAATGGATGGTACTGTGGGTGACCTAACAGCCACAATGCCGCAAAGCGTTAATGTCGATTTCCAAACAGGGATCGCAGCAAATACGTTGGCCTTCGCAAATATTCGCTGGGCAGAATGGTCTAAAGCGACAGTAGACGATTTAATTGCAGGAAACCTTGCTGACTTCGGCAACGAGGATGTAACGACCTACACTGTTGGCGTTGGCCGTCGCTTCAGCGATAATTTCGCTGCTCAATTTGCCGTATCGTATGAAAAAGACTTCGGTGCTGCCGTAAGTAATTTGTCCCCGACCGACGGCTACATAAGCTACTCAATTGGTGGTGCTTATACTTTCACCAATGGAATGGAGCTATCTGGCGGTATTCGCTATGTTGATTTGGGTGATGCTACGACCGAAGACATTGGTTCTTCCTTCACCGACAACTCCGCAACAGCCATCGGTCTGAAGCTGGCATACAACTACTAATCCCAGCCGATAAATTCCCAAAGCCCCGCCATTGTGCGGGGCTTTTTTGTGTGGTTTTGTCTTTTTGATCAAATATCGAGGCGCCGATGACTCCGCAGATGCGACTATCACCTAAGGCATGGGGCATGATCCTCATTTTGGCGCTGATTTGGGCGGGATCGTTCCTTGCCAATCGCGCGGCGCTTGAGAGCATCGGCGTTTACACGACGGTTGCGTTTCGGGTCACGGGCGGGGCGATGGTGCTCTGGGTGTGGATTTATCTAGGTGGCGCCAAGGTGCCCAAACAGGCCCGATATATCCCGATATTTCTGATGCATGGGCTCCTGAATAACGCCCTGCCCTTTACCCTCATTGTTTGGGGACAACAGTTTATTGACAGTGGCTTGGCCAGCATTCTTAATGCGACGACAGCGCTCTTTACGGTGCTTTTGGTGCCGATTGCCTTTGCCGATGAACGCCTCACCCTGAACCGTTTGGTCGGTGTGCTCATCGGCTTTGCCGGAGTTGTCGTGGTGATCGGTTTTGATGCGTTTCGGAACCTGAACCTCAGCGCGTTGGGGCAATGGGCGATCCTTGGTGCGTCACTGTCTTATGCACTGTCGGCTATCATCTCGCGCCGCACATTGCGCGGTCTCCAGCCTGAGGTTGCGAGTGCAGGCATGCTGACGGGTGCTGGCCTCATAATGATCCCCCTCGCCCTTTGGACGGACGGCGTGCCTGACTTTGCCTACAGTGGTCGCAGCATCGCAGCGGTTCTCTATCTCGCGATCATGGCGAGCGCGGTGGCCTATCGGCTTTACTACATCGTCCTAACAACTGCGGGCGCTGGCAACCTGAGCCTCGTGACGCTTCTGATCATCCCCTTTGCGATCTGCCTTGGTGCCATGGTTTACGGAGAAACACTAGACTGGCACGCCTATGTGGGCTTTATGGTGCTGACGCTGGGGTTGGTCGTTCTTGACGGGCGGCTGCCGATCGGCAAAACCCCAAAGCCATAAGCCCGATCAACGAACCGGACACCATGATTTACGAAACCGCAGACGATTGGCGCAACGCGCCCAACAAACACATCCTCCTGTTCGGCATGTCCGGACTGGGAAAGACATATGTGTCTAACCTTCTGCGGGATCAGGGGGATTGGTTCCATTACAGCGTCGATTACCGCATCGGCACGCGTTACATGGGCGAATACATCGCCGACAACGCCAAGGCCGAGGCGATGAAGGTACCGTTCTTACGGGACCTCCTGATGTCGGATTCGATTTACATCGGGTCAAACATCACGTTCGAGAACCTGTCGCCTGTGGCCTCCTACCTCGGCAAACCTGGTGATCCGAACAAAGGTGGCGTTCCGATTGACGAATATCGCCGCCGTCAGGATCAGTTCCGCCGTGCCGAAATCGACGCACTGATGGACACGAGCTATTTCATCCGCCGTGCGCAGTCTCTTTATGGCTATCCGAATTTCATTTGCGATACGGGTGGATCGATCTGCGAATGGGTTGATCCGGATGACGCGAATGATCCAATCATGACCGCGCTGGCCAAAGAATGCCTCTGCGTATGGATTGAGGGCTCTGACGCGCATATCGATGAACTTTGCCGTCGGTTCGGCAAAGCGCCAAAGCCGATGTCTTATCAGCCAGAGTTTCTGACCAAGGCGTGGGCCGACTATCTGGCTGAAAAATCGGTGTCGCCTGACGACGTGAACCCTGATGATTTCATCCGTTGGACCTACCGCAAGGCTCTCGACCATCGTCAGCCGCGTTATCGTGCCATGGCTAATCGCTGGGGCATTACGGTGAAGGCTGAAGATATCTACGCCGTCCGCTCTGCCGAAGATTTCCAAGAGCTGATCGCCCGCACCCTTGAGGCTCGCGCTTAACGGGACTACATAGCGCCTCTCAACTTTATCAGGACCAGACCAATGCCTATTAAACTCCCCGCCAACCTTCCTGCCTTCGACGTTCTGACGAACGAAGGTGTGATGGTCATGTCGGATGAGCGGGCAGCCAAACAGGACATCCGTCCTCTGCGGTTTGGTCTGTTGAACCTGATGCCCAAGAAAATCCAGACAGAGAACCAGTTTGCGCGTCTGTTGGGGGCAACCCCGATTCAGATCGAACTGTCGCTGATCCGGATGTCAGAGCACGAGACGCGTAATACCGCTGCCGAACACATGGCCGAGTTTTACCGCCCCTTCCAAGAGGTGAAGGCCAGCGGCGAGAAATTCGACGGTTTGATCATCACTGGTGCACCCATCGAACACCTCCCGTTCGAAGAGGTGACCTATTGGGACGAGTTGAAAGAGGTCTTTGAATGGACCCAAACCAGCGTCCAATCCACCTTTGGCGTCTGCTGGGGTGGTATGGCGATGATCAACTATTTCCACGGTGTGCAAAAACACATCCTGTCGGATAAGGCTTTCGGCTGCGTGCGTCACACGAATTGTCAGCCCGCATCTCCCTACCTGCGTGGGTTCTCTGACGATCTAGTGATGCCTGTAAGCCGCTGGACCGAAATGCGCCGTGATGAAATTGAACCGATCGATGGGCTCAATATTCTGCTCGATAGCGCAGAAACGGGACCTGCATTGGTCGAAGATCCTGCTCACCGTGCGATCTATATCTTCAACCACTTCGAATACGACAGTGGAACGCTCAAAGAAGAATATGACCGCGATGTTTCAGCTGGTAAGCCGATCAACGTGCCTGCGAACTACTATCCCGACAATGATCCGTCGCGGGCGCCGCAGAACCGTTGGCGGAGCCACGCGCACCTGCTTTATGGCAACTGGATCAACGAGGTCTATCAGTCGACGCCATATGATCTGAACGACATTGGCAAATAATCCAAAGGCGGTCCCTGTGGCCGCCTTTTTTGTGTCGATTGAACTACGTCGCTGTGCCCGCCATAGTGGTTCAAAAGACGGAGCAAGACATGGAACTACCCTTCGACGGAGCCATCAGCGCATTTTTCAAAAACGACGCCCCCAAAGAGGTGCGCAAAGCCATTGAAAGCGCAGAGAAAAACGCAATTCTGGATGCCTCTTTTCCCTACGATGAGGAAATGAAGAAAAAGGACTATGAGGACGAAATGGAAGCCCTCCAGATCGAACTCGTCCGTTTGCAGAACGCGATTAAGGAAAGCGGTGATCGGATCGCCATCGTGTTCGAAGGGCGCGATGCAGCGGGCAAAGGTGGCACCATCAAACGGTTCCGCGAAAATCTGAATCCCCGTGGCGCGCGTGTGGTTGCGCTCTCTAAACCGACCGAGGTTGAGGCCGGTCAATGGTATTTCCAGCGCTACGTTGAACAACTGCCGACCGCTGGCGAAATCGTGTTCTTTGATCGTAGTTGGTATAATCGTGGCGTCGTCGAAAAGGTCTTTGGTTTCTGCACGGATGAGCAGCGCGACAAATGGTTCGAACAGGTTATTCCGTTTGAACAGATGTTGGTTGATGAAGGGATCAAGCTATTTAAAATCTGGCTCAATGTCGGGCGGGCCGCGCAGCTTCAACGGTTCCTCGAACGTGAGAAAGACCCGCTAAAGCAATGGAAACTCTCATGGATTGACGTTGAGGGTCTAAAGAAATGGGATGAATATTCCGAGGCGATCGGTGAAACCCTGACCCGAACGCACACGGAACAGACGCCGTGGACTGTTGTTCGCTCTGACGACAAAAAACGCGCCCGATTGAATGCGATCCGTGCAGTCTTGACCCAGATCGACTATCACCGCAAAGACACGAACAACATCGGGCAGATTGACCCGAAAATCGCAGGCGGTCCTGACATCTGGAATGGTTAAACGCGGCTATCATCACGGAAACCTGCGCAGTGCGTTGGTCGACGCCTGTCTCAAGCTGATTGAGGAAAGGGGTCCGACAGGCTTTACCCTGTCCGAGGCCGCCCGTGAGGCAGGTGTGACCCCTGCTGCCGTTTATCGTCACTTTGACGGTCGCGAAGCGCTGATCGCAGAAGCCGCCCGCCAAGGGTATGAGATTTTCGGCGACCTGATGGAGCACGCCTATAACAAAGGTCAGCCTACCGCGCTGGCTGCGTTTGAAACGACGGGTCGTGCCTACCTCGCTTTTGCGCGGAAATTCCCGGGCCACTACATCGCGATGTTCGAAAGCGGCGTATCAATCCAGCGTGATCCCGCACTAGCTGCAGCGTCTAAACGTGCGTTGGGTGTGATGGAGAAAGCTGCCGAGGACCTGAGCCAACACATCCCCGCTGACCGCCGTCCGCCACCTCAGATGTTCAGCGCGCATATCTGGGCCATGAGCCACGGCGTCGTCGAGCTGTTCGCGCGGGGGTCCCCTGGGACTAAATCACCCTTCCCGCCTGAGGACCTGCTCGAAACGGGCATTGGGGTCTATTTGCGCGGTCTGGGACTTCTACCGCCTGACAGCTGACACAAATGAAAAAGGGCACCCGAGGGTGCCCTTTTCCGTAAGTCGCAAGAAACGAATTAACGCTTCGCTATTAGGTATCTTTACAAGTTACTGATTTTGTTGTATTATTTATATTATAATAATTTCTGCTAACGTTATGCTAATTCTTAGAATTCACTCAGGTGAGCTTGCGTAGTGCGTTTTGACGTTCTTTTCTGGCCTTTTTTGCCCGCTCCCCGAGGGCGTCTTCTGCCATATCGCGCACAATATCACGGTCCATTCGGGAAGTTGCATCTGCTTCGCGATAAAAGCCATACATAACCTGAAGCTGCTTCAGGCGTTCATCGTCTACAACGCCGCGCATCTGCCGGATACGCCGCAGAAAGCCGAGGTCGGCCAGAGTAAGGCAATACCTACCAAGTATCGCCCTCTCCTGCTCCTTGATCTGCTTTTTGTCCGATATGATCTCATCAATGTTCATACAGTTATTTATGCAGCAGAAAGACGATAGACAGACTGGCGAGATATACCAAGCTGTCGGGCGATCTGCGTCGGTGACAACCCATCAGACATTAGTGCCTTGACCTGACGCGCATCAATCGTCGCCTGACGGCCTTTGTAGGCACCGCGTTCTTTAGCCTTTGCTACGCCCTCTGCCTGACGCTTACGGATGATACGGCGCTCAAACTCAGCGAACGCGCCCATCAGCTGAAGCTGTAACTTCGCAAAGGCGTCGTCTGCGTCTGCACTGAAAGTTAGTCGTTCGGAAAGGAAGGAGATACGAACGCCCTTGTCGTTCAAGGTCTGGATGATGGATTGCAGGTCTCGCAGGTCGCGAGCCAAACGATCAATGCTGAACACCACCACCTCATCGCCATCACGAACAAAGGCGATCATTTCTTGCAAGGCAGCGCGGTCAGAATTCTTCGCGCTCACCTTCTCAGCAAAGATGCGCTCCACATCCGTTCCAAGTTCCTGACGGTCAAGGTTCTGACCTTCGGAACTGACCCGCTGGTAACCAACCTTCATCTTTGCCTCCAAGGTGTAACATTTGATTCTACATATAATGTAACATCTGTAACAAATGATTACAATGGACCCATATGTGACACTTATTATCACCTTTGACCGTGTGCCATATGCCTACACTCAAACGTGACACTTTGAAAAATGAAGAAATTTGGACATTCCGCGACTGATGTAGCGGAGAGAGATAAATAACTTTGAAGGGCAGTAGCCCACACAAATAGGATGAAGGTTGGCGCGCCGATTGTAACCGTGCTGTGGTGGCGTAATTTGAAAACGTCAGCATAAACGAACTGCCTATTGTTCGCTTTGCAGGACTACCCCATTGATGGTGGGATGCCTAAACGACCCCATCGGGTGTAACGTTTCCTGCTTCGGAATGGTTGGTTATTCAGTAATGAAGAAGAAGTGAGTGGGATGTCACGCATCTAACAAATGCACCCCACAAGACACAGGGCGGATTCCGCACACTTACCCCCTGCGATCTGCGTAAGGCGACACATAATCGGAGACAGCAAAACCTGCCGAACCCCTTTCGGGGTCGTGTGTGTGCGGCAAGGAGACCTCAATGAAAGTAGGTCATAGGTCACGCCAGCCAAGGCGTGACCTGTGTTTCCTAATGAAAACAGAAGATAAATATAAAGAAAAAACTCAAGCAAGCATTTGTGATGCATTTGCGCAGCAAATGAAGAACGAATGCGAAGATTGATGTTGGCCGCGTCGCGGCTAACACTGAAAGGAAATAATATGTTCATACAAATGATTTTTGAAGAAATCCAAAAAACAAGACCGATACAGTCGGATGAGTTTTCCACCTTATGGCTTTTGAAGAACCCAAGCTATTATCGCAGCATCAAATCCAGAGGAATGCGCCCCTCAAGCCAAGTGCTGATGAACCTTATGGAGCAACTAAAAAAACAATCAACCCTGATGCGGGATAGACGGCATCAGGTGCTAATGGATGTAGCCGACAAATACGAACACCTTGCCGATCTATGCGCCAGGGAAATTGCATCGCGCTCTCTTGAAATAAAACACAGCAATTGGGTTCGTGACCGCATTATTGCAGCAGTAAAAGAAATAAATATAGAACGCGAAGATAGAAATTTACCGCCAATCATATTCGGATAACTAACGCACTCAGGCCAATCAGAGTGAGTTTTTCTTGGTCCTTCGTTTTGGAAAGGTTCCTTCGTCAGCGGCACAAGCAATATAATCTTCTGCTGCCAAAAAGTAGCGTTTGAACTCCATTCTTGCCCGCTGACGGTCCCCTTCATCATCTAAGTTCCATAAAGAGATTCCCATTAGAGCAGGTTTTTGATGGTTCTTTACCTTTGGTTTCTGGTTCTTGGTTTCCTGCTGAACGTCCCACGCTCTCAACGCCCAATACAAAGCCCGAAGAGGAACCTTCGTTGCAACTGGGTAGAGTGCATTGCTCACACTTCGCGCCGCGTTTCGCTTGTCCGAGTGCTGGTTGAGCACACGACGAAACATTGCCACCAAGTCTCGTGTCCCTACTTCAAGAGGAACGTTGATGGTGATGGAGTATGGATCTTGGTTTGAGTCTACCCAGTTTTCACCTACGACCCTGATTGAACGAAGGGGTTCTGCAAACAGGTATTCACCTCTCATCCAAGTGTCGCCGTGTTCATCAACCACCTTCTTGGACCACCACTCCCAATAAGGCGAGGAGTGGATGTCACCCCAGTCCTTGTAGAGGCTCGCATACCTGCCCTTACCCCCATTCTCGCAGCACTTCTTGTAGCCTTCGTGCCTACGTAGAAACTCCCACCACCAGTAATAGACCGAGTATTCCCAAGGGTGCGGGGCTCGTTTCTCTGGGTGTTCGTCTTTATTGCTCCAAATTGGTGTTGCCGCAGCCTCGCGCAGATCACGGGCAACAAAGTTGCCTGTCGCCCGTAAGCGGTTCCCCTTGAAAGATCGTTTGTAGATGAAGAGTCTGCGTTCGGTCATTGTAACAGCATACCAAAAGTCAAAAAACTAACAAGTCTAGCGGAACCGTTATGAGTGATTTTGACCTATTAGTATTTTTATAATATATTGATCTTGTAGCGGCGAGATGAGTGGGACCCCCACAAACGCCCGCTCCACCAAATCCAAGAAATCAAATCGGTACTATGGGAATGCCCCAAACCGACTGTCAGCGTGGCGGAAATGACGCCTTCCACGGAACAACAGGGCGTTGTCTGCCCCACCAACACAGAGAGGAAAACGAATGATTAGCAGAGAAAATCGCCGCATCGCCTTTAATTGGGCAAAAATGATGACCGCTCCAAACAAGGGTATGGTTATCAGTGACCAGTTCTGGGCACCATTTGAAAATGTGGAACAAAAGCTTCAAGTGTTAAAGAAATTGAAGAGGGCGAACATAGAAGTGTTTCAAGGACCTGGTGAATACGGGGCAATCTTCGTTCATCGTAAAAATAGGCATCTCAAAATGTTAGAAGTGAAAGGTGACCTTGCCCCAGCAGAAGGTAGTGGTGCTATCTACGAGAAAGACGGCAACATCGCACTTTTGATGTCCGCTGAAACTATCTTTCAATCCAAGAACTAACCCGCCAAGCGCGGCGAGAATAATGGGACACCCACGAATTGACCGCTCCACCCAAAAGGGGCATTTCTCGTTTGCGCTGGGCTTGGTGAATTGGATCAAATATCCAACGGGGGCAGTCCATTTACGATCTTCATAGTCTCAACGCTCACCGTAATGACGCGGCAAAGCAGGTCAAAGGGGTAACGGGGATCGCCGATGGTTTCGGTGGCGTAGCGGTTGGCGTCGTTCACGATGCCACTTTTCTTGTCCTCGTTTACGGCTTGACGCTCCATCACCCATTCAATCGCAGGCTTGCCGTTGACCACATAGTCATAGGCTTCTTCGGGAATGTTCGTGATGGTGATGTTGCTGTTGTAGATAATGCTGGTGCGGTCCTTGCTTTTGCCCGAGCCAGCAAAACGCATTTTGGTGACGCGGAAAAACGCTTCGGGGTCGGGAATGGTGGCAAGGCGTAGGTCGCCTTGGGCCACTACAACTGGATAAGGGGCGGCTGTTTCATAGTTGACGTGCAAGTCGCCCAGCTTGCGCCCAGCGCCCACAAATGCCCAGAAATCTTCTACCTTCTTGACTGTCGGAATACGGGGCAGTTCTTTCAACAGGCTGTCGGCAAAGCGGTCGCGGTAGTCATCCGAATGCAGCAAGCCATAGACATAGTAGAACAGGTCTTCTTTAGTGATGGTTTCGGTCGGGTAAGCGGCTTGGAAGTGTTTCAGACCCGCATCGGTTATACCGTCACGAACTGTAAAGCCGCTTGTAGCGTCTTGAACTGCAAACAGATCATCTGGTTCAGATGTATCCGCTCGTTCATAGAGCTTTAGCGGAAAACACTGACTTGCCCTCATAAGCTCTAAATCTGGCAGTGTTCCTGACATCAAGGCCGTGAACTCGCGCCCACCACCTGCACCCACAACAGCAATAACCCTGTTCTCAATCCCAGCCTCAGGAAAAATCCGGGGGATTTGATAGACCATTTCGTTCAAGCGGCGGCCAAAATAGAGCCATTGCTTGAAGAAGGGACGATATAGCGCGGTTACATAAGTGCCATCTTCTACAGCAAGCGGCTTTTGCCTGCCAAAGTCGTTACGCAGGGCGCGAGTCCACGAAATATCGCGCCCTGCATCCTTGGTGAACTCATCCGGTTCTATCGTTGGATTTACGGCCTTGGCATCACGATAGGCATCAAGCTGGTGGTTATAATATTCCACTGTGCGGGCAATGTTGCCTTCCAAAGCATCCCGCGATGAGTTGAAGCACCACGCATCTCTCTGGGTTTTCAGGCCAGCCGAATAGTTCTCAAACAGAACCGGCTGATCGCTCTTTTTGTCACCGATTGCGATGTATTCTGCAAAACTGCCATCGCGCTGCTTCAACCAATCTCCGTATTCATCAGGTTCAATGGTTTGCCAGCCGTTCTTGGCCGTGATGCCTCGGATGCTGCCAAAGCCACGAATGATGTTCAGCTTGTCCTGCTGTGACAGGTAGTCGCCAATGTCGTGGAAAAGGATTTCGCCCCGCTGGGCCGATTCAGGGTTCTTGATGAACAGTGTCACAGCAACAGGCGCTCGGCTTCCCTCCCCGAATACGTTACCACTTTCTTTCCGACGCTGTTCCCCAGACGTGCGGGCATTGCCACGAAGGTGGAACACGTAGATTTTGGTGAATTCGTCCGCAAAGCACTTTCGCAAGCCGTCCGCAGTGTTTGCATCCACCCATCCACCATTGGTGACATAGGCCAGAACACCACTTTCCCCGAGCCGGTCACTACCCCAGCGTATGGCGCGGATGTAACTGTCATAAAGGGCGTTCTTGTTCGTAGCAGACCCGTGCGCGGCATAGGTTGCTGCAATCCTACCATCCAGTTCAGGATAACTGATGTGTTGTGACACTGCATAGGGCGGGTTGCCGATGATGACCTGAATATCCAACTCGCGCTGGCGTTTCCGACGTTCGCTGTTGTCAGGCATAATTTGAGCAATCAAGTCGCCCTTCTCATACATCTGGAAAGTGTCGGTCAGGCAGATGCCTTCAAACGGCACATAGGCATCGCCACCCTGCAAACCGTGAAAGACGGCCTCAATGTTGATGGCCGCGATATAGTAGGCAAGTAGCACGATCTCATTGGCGTGGATTTCGTGTCGGAACTTTTGCTCCATCTCATCAGGCCGGATTAGGCCAGACTGCAAGAGTCGTGTCACGAACGTGCCCGTTCCGGTGAAGGGATCTATGATGTGAACCCCCTTTGACCCGATGGTTTGGTCAAACTCATCTTCCAGCACATCGTTTACCGAATGCAGGATGAAATCCACGATCTCAACAGGGGTATAAACGATGCCCAATTTGGACTGCACGCGCTTGAAGGCGACGGCAAAGAAGCGGTCGTAAAGCTGTCGGATCAGTTCTTGCTTGGCCTTGGGGTCAGTGATGCCTTGGGCACGCGCCTTGACGCTTGCATAGAACTGTTCAAGGTCGCGGTTTTCCTTATCAAGGTTTGCCTCAGCCAATTGTCCCAGAACACCTTGAATGGCCCTTGATACAGGGTTTTCTTGTGTGAACTGATGGCCTTCAAAGAGCACCTCAAACACGGGTCGGGTGATGATGTGCTGTGCAAGCATCTCCACCGCGTCCTCGGGGGTAATGCCGCCGTTCAGATCGTCCCGTAGTTCTTCAAGGAAAGCATCAAAGGCAGCCCGTGCGGGCGTTTCTGGGGCCTCTAACAGGGCATTGATGCGGGTGATGTGCGTTTGGGCAATCTCGGCGATATTCGCGGCCCAGTCTTCCCAATAATCACGGGTGCCACATTTCTTTACGATCTTGGCCTTGATGGCACGGGCGAATTCATCAATGACGAAACCTTCCAGTTCCATTTGGACGGGGCCTTCAATGATGATGTCGTCGTCACCTGCTGCACTCCCGCTGCCGATGCCAGTGCGTTTTGCGGCGGTCTTGGTCGGCAGGTTCTCTACACTAGCCGTAACTGACTTGAGCTCTTCGCTTTGTTCGGGATTGCCGGAAATGCCGATGATCTGGATACGGTCGGACACGTCCTGCCCCAGATCAATCTGGTTGATGGTGCTGTCAAAGCGTTCATCGTGCGCACGAAGCGCGTTCAAAATCTGCCAAACGACTTTGTATTTTTCGTTATCGGCCAAAGCCTGTTCCGGTGGCACACCGGCAGGCACCCCCACGGGAAGGATAACATAGCCCATCCGCTTATTCGGGGCTTTCCGCATCACGCGGCCAACAGACTGCACCACGTCAATCTGCGACTTGCGCGGGTGCAGGAACATAATGGCATCTAGCGCCGGAACGTCCACGCCTTCGCTCAAACAACGGGCATTGGTGAGGATACGGCAGGTCTGTTCTTCTGGTTCAGCTTTGAGCCAATCCAGGAGTTCACCTCGTGTCTTGGCATTGAAGGTTCCATCCACGTGCTGGATTTGGCATTGGAGTTGATCGGCAGGCGCATCGTCGTCAGCTTCAATCAAAGGATCATTGCCAAGGAATTCATCAACAACCGCCGCGAATTCTTTTTGCACCATTTTGGAAGATGCAATGTCACGACAGAAGGCCAATGCGCGTTTCATAGGTTGCGTGTCAGCACCGACATCTACGGCAATGTCGGCCTTCGTCAGAGCTTTGTAGCATCCGATAATCTTGGTAGCATCATCAAGTAGAAGGTCGCTGTCCTGATCGGCCATCCGTTTCTGGACGGATTTGGCAACAAGCCCCTCATCCATCGCCAAAACGATCACCTTATAATCGGTCAGAAGCCCTTCCTGCACTGCCCAGCCAAAGCCGCGATAGAACAGGGTTGGGCCGTAGATGGATTCATCATCCATCGTCGCAAGCGTGACCCCAAGTTCGTCAGCTTTGCTTTTCGCGCCATCCCCGAAAATACGCGGAGTTGCGGTCATATAGAGGCGCTTCTTGCCCGAGATCACATCATCCCGATGAACACGAACAAAGTTACTTTCTTCTTGCCCATCCAGCGTTGCCCCTGTGGTTCGGTGGGCTTCGTCACAGATAATCAGATCAAAAGACGGCATACCGTGCAGGCGCTGGGCATCCGAAACCGCTTGAATAGATTGATATGTTGCAAAGACCACAGTCATCTTGCCGTCAGACGGATCAGCTACCCCGTTCGCAAGTTTTCCCGCGTCGGTCGTAGCGGGAAAGGCCAGATCAAGGCTGGAAATCTCTGCAACGTCTTCCTTGGCCACGCGGCGCTTGCCTACCTGAGTGTCACTGCACACGGCGAAGGAACGCAGAGGGGTTTTTGTATCGGCAGTCCATTCCCGCACTGTCTGGGCCATCAGTGCCAGTGATGGAACCAAGAACAGAACAAGTCCGTCTGCTCCAATCAAGTCTTCGGCGATCTTCAACGAAGTGAACGTTTTGCCCGTTCCACACGCCATAATGACCTTGCCACGATCATTCTCAGCGAGCCCTGCCCTTACTGCCGTCAGTGCATCAAGCTGATGCGGACGCAGTTCCTTTTTTGCTGCAAGGACGATCTCGCCCTTGGCTGCGAAACTTCCCCACTGGATCGGAGAAGCCCGAAGTTCACCCAACCCAATGCGAATGATGTGCCGTTCGTGGCCCAACAACATAGCTTCGGCATTGCTTGACCATTCCACCACAGTAGAATCCATAACAACGCGATGATGAAAAGGCGCTTTGTCACTGACTGCGATAAAGCCAGCTAAGTCGGCTTGCGCTATCCGATGTTGAGGATTGTAGAACTTGCATTGAATGGCTGCATAGCCATCGTGGCCCCGCAGTTTCGCAACAAGGTCAATCCCAACGTCCTTGCCAGTCCATCCATTCTGCGCAGCCCAAGCAGCCCCAGCTTGCGCGATCCATTCAGCCCACGGCCAGACGGCCTCATACTGTTCGGCTTGCACAGGGTCGGAAGTCAGGAAAGCGGCGCACAGACGCTCAAAATACGTGCCTTTGTCGCGTTCGGTTAGTGCTGCATCACGGTAAGACGCAAGCAATTCATCTACAGAGTTTACCAATATCCGTTCTCCCAACGCATTTTTTTGCCCAGCGCGCGATGTCTATCAGGCACCGTTTTCATCAAATCTTTCAAGTAACTTCAGCAAACCGTCTTCGGAAATTTTCCCGCTCTCAAAGAGACTTAGAAGGCGCTCCGAGCTTGTCATTGGCTTGCTTTCAGTTTTAGCCTTGGGGTTCACACCCTTGACTTTCGTAATTTCGTGACGCCGTTGTCTTGATGCGACGTGGCTGTAGTGGCTTTCAATCTGCTGAACCTTGCAGCCCATATTGAGGCTCAAATCATAAACACTGACATCGCCTTTTTCTAAGCGAAGGGTAGCATAGGTGTGACGTAAGCTATACAGGCTTCGCTTACCACCATCTGCATCGCGCAGCAGCCCCTCGGCTCTTTCTTGGTAAGGAATGCGCCGCAGTATTGCCTGAAAACTCTTATTCAAATCTTGGAATGGTTTCGGTTTCGTCGCATTCTTTTGAATCTGACCAAACCAAACTAAATCTGATTTTTTCTTGAAGGGGGTTATTTCAAGCCATTTCTTCAGGTGTTGATTGGCACTTGGTTGAGATTGAACGTATCTTTGTTGGCCTTTTTTCGTAGCGGAACTGACGCGTATTTCTGCAAGCTTTTCATCGCGTCCATCTATATCAACGTCAAATTTGACATCACCCCAACACATAGCCCGCGCTTCTCCTACACGCAGTCCAGTGTTTGCAAGAAATTGGACGAAATAATACATCTGGTGGCGCTGTAACTTGTGCCAAGAATTCACACGTGTATCAGCAAATGGGCCCACACAATCCCTGTAGCTACGAAGGTTTCTGACCAATGTCACATACTCAAGGGCATCAAAGCCCGCGCGTCGGTTTGGTGCCCGCTGCTTTGAAGGGGTCTTCATCTTGAAGGTTTGCTGCATCCGCCCGCGCTCAAAGGCGTCATAAAAAATTTGATTGAGGGCACTTTGCTCCATCAACAAGGTTTTCACTGCTGGTGTGCGGCTCACGTTAGCAGTCTTGCGGGTTTTAGCCCCCCTTCGCTTCGGATTGTATTCTTGAAGACGTTTGCCTTCGTCAGTATCCCAATAGCTAATACGCCAATCCCAATAGCTCATCGCTATCGTCGGCGTGATATCGTTCAAGAGTAGGCTTTTTCCGTCTTTGTCCGAAAAATAGGGCCTAAAATACCGAGCGGCATAATTTTTGTGCCACTTCTGGCGGCTTTCACTCCAAGCTTTGTTTTTGATATTTCGGTCATACCAATCGTTCCAATGTTGTTCAAACGTGAACTCGGTCAGGCTGTGACCTAAACGCGCAGCTTGCTGCAACCGAAACAATTCGCCCTTTGCAAACTCATAGGCATCTTCGTAATTGGTCAGCTTCGTGCTTCTGGTGATGTAACCGGCACGGCCACCGATCTTTAGCCGCATATACCACGCAGGTTTCCGGTGGCTTGCAGCGTTCGGAACCGCCACCGCAAGGTTGCGCTGAAACAGGACAAGCGAACCACCGAAGTGCTCAACCTTGTTCTCGTAGAAAGCCAACAACGCCCCCCTTATCACCTTCAAACGCTACAGATATGCTAAAAACGCGAACTCGGAACGTCAAGGCGGCAAGGCATATGCTATAAAACTGCTACCAACAAAAAAAGCTTGCGATTTCCCGCAAGCCTTTGTTTTTGTGTAATAAAATTGAAGTGCTGACTTAGCGCTTCGAGAACTGGAACGAACGACGAGCTTTACGCTTACCGTATTTCTTACGTTCAACAACGCGGCTGTCGCGGGTCAGGAAGCCAGCAGCTTTCAGAGCACCACGGAGCGACGGATCGTACAGCTGGAGAGCTTTGGAGATACCGTGCTTAACAGCGCCAGCCTGACCCGTCAGGCCGCCACCTTTAACGGTTGCCATTACGTCGAACTGGCCTTCAACGCCAGCGATCTGGAACGGCTGACGCAGGATCAGCTGAAGAACCGGACGAGCGAAGTAAACAGCCATTTCTTTGCCGTTTACGATCACTTTGCCGGAACCCGGCTTAACCCAAACGCGAGCGACAGCGTCTTTACGCTTGCCGGTTGCGTAGGAACGGCCCAGTTCGTCACGAACAGGTTCACGCGGTGCGTCTACTTCTACAGCGGTGCCAGCGGCTGCTGCGAGATCTTCGAGCGAGTTGATTTGATCGGCCATCGATTAGACCCTCGTGTTTTTCTTGTTCATCGACTTAACGTCGAGAACTTCAGGCTTCTGAGCTTCCATGCCGTGTTCGGCACCAGCGAAGACGCGCAGGTGGGTCATTTGCTTGCGCGACAGACGGTTGCCCGGCAGCATGCGCTTAACAGCTTGCATGACGACGCGCTCGGGGTGTGCACCCTCGAGGATCTGACCGGTGGTGCGGGACTTGATGCCGCCCGGGTGGCCAGTGTGCCAGTAGTTCGGCTTTTCGCGCTTGTTACCAGTCAGCTGAACTTTGTCAGCGTTGATAACGATCACGTTGTCACCCATGTCCATGTGGGGGGTGAAGGACGGCTTGTGCTTACCGCGCAAGCGCATGGCGATGATCGAAGCAAGACGGCCCAGAACAACGCCTTCAGCGTCGATCAGGATCCATTTTTTATCGATATCTGCCGGAGTAGCAGAGAAGGTTTTCATATTACACCATTGCTGGTTGGGGGCATTACGGCCCCGTTCATTCGGATGGGCGGGTTATATAGGCCGCGAAAATCCAGTCAACAGCAATTTACACGAAATAAATACGTAAAATCAGTTACTTAAAATTAAGGTATTATTTTACCCCACGATTTAGACCGTAATTCTCTCGGGCGGATGGTCCAAAAGGTCCCTGAGCCCTCTTAGGGCCGTCTCAAACCGTTCGATAGCGATTCCTCCGTTCAGGGCAATCCGCACCGCTTGAACCCGCCGCCCGTCGCGCGGCCCGAATTCTTCGGCGGATTTGAGGAAGATTCCTTGCGCCTCAGAGCTTCGGCAAAATTCACCGCTGCGCCACCCATCAGGGAGCTCGAGCCAGATGAACGGGACGTTCTCTTGCCACCGCACTTTATATCCACCGAGAACGTTCAGCGCCATGCGCATCCGGTCCGCCATGTGTGCGCGTGTCGATTTCAGAATTGCCGGCATTTCGGGGTGGTTCTGGACATAGGCATAAACCGAGGTAATCGCAGTTGGTACGCCGAATGAGTTAAACGTGACCGAGCGGATAAACGCGTTAAGGTGTCCTTCGGGCGGTACGACGAACCCGATCCGAAGGGCTGCAGAGATCGATTTAGACGGAGATGTCGTATACCACGCCAGTTCGGGCACATATTGGCGATAGCTCGGTCCGATGAAGGGACCATTGCGATAGCTGTCGTCGTCAATGATGTGTACACCATAGCGGCGACACATCTCGGCGATCTCTTGGCGCCGTTTGAGCGAGGTCGTCATCGCAGTTGGGTTCATCACATCGGAACAGGTCGCGTAAACCTGAACGCCGTGGTCGATCACCAGCCGTTCAAATTTATCGAGCCGAGGCCCCTCCTCGTCCCATTCGACCGAAACCGTGGGTGCACGGCAGAGCTCCGCCGCACGACGGAAACCTGCGTAGGTGAGCTCATCGACCATCACGACGGGCGAGGATCCTTTGAGAACCGTCTGGAAAATCATCACGATCGAATGCTGACCGCCGTGAGTGATAACCACGTTGTCAGGAGTGAAATTGCCAATCGGAAAATCTTTGCTCGCGTTATAAAAGGCCACATGCGCATCCCGATGGTTCTGACGCACAGGATAGCGAAGCAGTAATTCAGAGGCAGCTGTATCGGCGTATCTGTGAAACCCGTCCCGAATAAGGTCTGTCTGACCAAGGTCAGGAAGTCGCGGACTAAGCAGAGTCGCCCCCATATCGGTGACTTCTTCGAATTGTACCACTTTCTGCTCTGGTACAAATGTCCCACGCCCCACCGCAGCATCAAGGAACCCTGCATCGACAAGGTTCTTGTAAGCCCGCGCGACGGTTCCTGGTGTGACCTTTGCCTGCCACGCTAAGTCACGGACAGGCGGTAATTTATCACCGCATTTTAGTGTGCCACCCCGCACCGCCTGACGAATGGCGACCTCAATCGCGCGATATTTCGGTCCGTCGGCTTGTGTTAAATCGGGTAGCCAAATTGTATCGGTCACAATGTATTCCTCGACACGCATAGCGTGGCTTTGTATCGATTATATACGGCACAATGCCACATTGTATCAATACAAGTAAAGAGAAAGATGATGACACTGGTATCCCACCACCTCCCGCTGAACACGATGATTATTCCTGCGCCCACGACCCTCGCGGCACGTGCGCTGGTGACCATCGCGGTCAAGGTAGAGACGTGGTCGATGCGACGCCAAACCCGTCAACATCTGCGCGACCTGCCTGAACATGTTCTGTTCGATATCGGCCTCACCCGCGAGCAGGCAAAGCTTGAGGCTGCGAAATACTTTTGGAGGGCCTAATCCCCGGCTCTTCCTGTACCTGGGCGGGGACTTCCCCGCCCCTTTTTATTTCGGCGGAATAGAATAGGTCAGCGAGGCACGAGCGACAGCTTGATCGTTGCCTTCCGAGAACAGCAAACAATCACCCACAGCCAAAACACGACCAAGTTTCAAAAGCCGAACATGGCACAGCAAATCACGGCCCGCTTCGGGTTTGCGCATGAAATCGATGCTGCAATTTGTGGTGACGGACAGCGCCTTTGGTCCGATCATAGCGAGGATCGCCAAATAGACCGACACATCGGCCAGTGCGAACATTGACGGACCAGAGACGGTGCCACCGGGGCGCAAATGTTCTTCGCCAACGTTCAGGCGAATGACGGCTTCCATTTCACCAACGGATTCAATGGTAAACATCCCGTCCACTTGGGAAAAATCCGACGCTAAGAACTGCGTCAATGCGTCTTTGTCCATGGCCAACGGCATAGTTTCCTCCCTCGCTCGTCTGCCCTAAGGTGACCGCAGGGAAGAGGAGGAAACAAGATGGCCTTGCTAGAACGTAGCGTCACAGGTGCAGTTCTGCATCTCACGATGAATGCACCAGAAAAGCTCAACGCGCTCTCGGACGAGATGCTGGCGGAACTGCAATCGACGCTGGATGAGGTCGCGATGGACCGTTCCATTCGCGTCATCACACTGGCCGGTGCAGGCAAAGCGTTTTGCGCGGGCCATGATCTGAAACAGATGCAAGCGGGCCGCGCTGCTGCAGACGGTGGTGCCGCCTATTTTAAAGATCTCTTTGACCGCTGCGCGAACCTGATGATGACCATCCAGCAAATTCCACAGCCTGTCATCGCCAAACCGCACGGCATCGCGACCGCTGCGGGCTGTCAATTGGTTGCGACCTGCGACCTCGCCATTGCTGCCGAAGGCACGCGTTTTGGCGTGAATGGCGTGAATATCGGTTTATTCTGTTCGACCCCAATGGTCGCCCTCACCCGCAATGTTCATCGCAAACAAGCGTTCGAGATGCTCACCACCGGTAAGTTCATCAATTGCGATGAAGCCGTAGAATACGGTCTAATCAACCGCGCTGTACCGCATGATGACCTTGATGCCGCAGTTGATGAATTGGCAAACACCATCGCGTCAAAATTGGCGAGCGCGGTTCAGATCGGCAAACGTGCGTTCTATGATCAAGCCCAGATGACGACCCAAGACGCCTATGCCTTTGCGGGCGACGTTATGGTGCGCAATATGCTAGACCGTGACACCAACGAGGGCATCACGGCCTTTATCGAAAAGCGCAAACCAGACTGGGATCAGAGCTGATACAGGTCTGAGAATTTAGCTTCGAGATAATCAAGGAGCGGAGCCTCTGTTGGCTCTGCTCCAATCGCACGACGGATCGTGTCGCGCGGTTCATAAAGGCCACCGTGTTGTTGCAGGGTGTCACGCAACCACCCGGTCGCCGCCGCCAAATCGCCCCGAGACAGATCATCATCGAGGTTCGGAACAGCCTTGCGCAATGCCGCATGTAGGTTGCCCGCATAGACATTGCCCAGTGAATAAGTCGGGAAATATCCGAACAGGCCAACAGGCCAATGCACGTCCTGAAGAACGCCATTCGATGCCTTATCGACCGCGTAGCCAAAGTCCGCCTTGAAACGGTCGTTCCATGCAGCCTCAAGATCGTCAATCTCTAGGTCACCGCTGATCAATGCGCGTTCGAGGTCGAACCGCAGAACAACATGCAGATTATATTGCAATTCGTCGGCTTCAGTGCGGATGTATCCACGGTTCACGCGGTTCACGGCGGCATAAAATGCGCCCTCGTCCGCGATCCCAAAGTCACCGAACGCATCGCGCATTTTACCAAAGAGCCAACCTGTAAAGGCGCGGCTGCGCCCCAATTGGTTCTCATAGATACGGCTCTGGCTTTCGTGTACGCCCATCGACACGCCACCACCTATCGGGGACAGAAGGTAGGCCTGATCAATGTTCTGTTCGTAACAGGCGTGCCCGACTTCGTGGATCGTCGAATAGAAGCAGTTAAACGGATCGTCAGCAGCCGTGCGGGTCGTGATCCGAACGTCATTTCCAGAGCCAGAACTGAACGGGTGCACGGCCTTATCGATACGGCCGCGGGACATGTCGTAGCCAAAGGTTTCCGCGAGAAGCGTCGACAGTTTTAACTGTGCGACCTCATCAAAGTTGCCCGTGACGCTTGCTGGCTGCGGCTGGGCCAGAACGGCCTCGCGCAGCGCGACGAGACGCGGACGCATCGCATCAAACATCGCAACCAGATCAGCAGCTTTCGCACCGGGTTCGTAATCATCGAGCATCGCGTCATAGATGTCGCCACCATTGGCGAGCGCGGCACCTTCTTCGCGTTTCAGGCGCAACACGTCTTTGAAGGTCGGCACGAAGGCGGCGAAGTCATTGTTCGACCGTGCCTCCGCCCAGATGCCTTGGGATTTCGACGTGACCTTTGCAATTTCTGCGGCAAGTTTCGCAGGCACTTTCATTGCGCGGTCATAGCTGCGACGGATGTGGCGCAACATGGCGGTCGCGACCTCGTCCTTTGCCTCTGCCGTTGCCAGCCATTCACCAACCCGAGGGTCCGTGCGGCGCGCGTGCAGGACACCTTCAATCGCTGCGAATTCTTCACCACGTTGATCAGCCGATCCGCGGGGCATCATCGTCTCCTGATCCCAGCCCAGACGTCCCGCGATTTGAGCGAGAGCTTGGGTTTCGCGATCAAAGGCGATCAGGTCATCATAAGCAGTCATGTCACGCCTCACGAATGGATTGGGCCAGCGGGTAACGCGCCAGATAACGGCCACGCAGGATCAAGACCCAAAGGACGATCGCACCAATCTGGTGGGTGATCGCGACGTGGAGTTGGGCTTGATACAGCACGGTCATGATGCCGAGAACCATCTGCACCACCATCATCGCCATCACGGCGTTATAGGCAAAACGGGTCTTACCGTTCGGCGATTTGCGCGCACGAAGCCAAACGACGATGCCATAGATGAACAACAGATAACCCGACATGCGGTGGATGAACTGCACGAGCCCCGCGTCCTCAAAGAAGTTCCGCCACATCGGGGTCAGCTGGAAAGGATCAGGCGGTAGGAACCCATCGCCCATCAGCGGCCATGTTGGGAAGGCGCGACCTGCATCGATACCTGCAACCAACGCACCAAGGATAATTTGCAGAAACGCGAAATGCATCAGCCCTGTGCCCATGCCGAACAGTTTCGCATTTGCGGACCGACGCGCCTGCATCAAATCAGCCTCAGTGCGGCCCATCTGGAACGTAAACCAAGCCGTGAACCCGAGGATCACAAAGGCAAGGCCAAGGTGCGTTGCAAGGCGATAAGACGCAACATCGGTGCGGCCAATTTCTTGGGCTGTTTGGTCAAGGCCTGAATGAACCATCCACCAGCCAATAGCGCCTTGAAGACCGCCAAGCACGCCCAAGAGGAACAGACGCCCTGTCCAACCTGTCGGAATGTTTTTTGTCAGCATGAAGCCAAAGAAGCCGAGCGCCCAAACGAGGCCGATAAAGCGACCCAACTGACGATGGCCCCATTCCCACCAATAGATGAACTGGAACTCGCTTAGGCTCATGCCTTTGTTCTGCAAAAGGTATTCGGGGCTCGTTTGGTATTTTTCAAACTCGACCGCCCAATCGGCTTCGTTCAGCGGCGGGATCGCCCCCATGACAGGGTTCCATTCCGTGATCGACAAACCGCTATCGGTCAATCGTGTGAGGCCACCGACCACGATCATCGACGCGACGAGCGCGAAAATCACCATGAGCCAAACGCGGATAGCACCACGTGCGCCGCGCCGTTTGGCGTCGATCTGTCCCGGTGCTGCGGTTTGTTTCGGGGCTTCGCCCACGTCCTCGAACAATTTGCGCGGTGTTTGCGCCATGCCGGCCTCCTTCGATGTTGCGGGGAACCTAAGTCGCAGGAGGCATCACGGCAAGGGCTAGCCACGGTCCTTCCAGCGGACCATCTGACGCATGATGCCATGTAGGATCTGCACATCAGGACGGGTGAGCGGCATACGGCTCCATAAGTTGCGCAAATTGGTCTTCATATGGGGTGCTTTGTCCTCAGGGAAAAAGAACCCAGCCTGTTCGAGGTGAGTCTCATAATTCTCGGCCAGTTTTTCAACCTCAAGCTGGGTCGCCCATTCGTTCGGGTTATCCAGCCGTTCGTGAACAATTTCAGTCGAGGCGCGACGCCATTCATATCCCACGAGCAGCACACATTGCGCGAGGTTCAGCGACGAAAACTCTGGGTTCACAGGGACGTTGATGATCGCGTTGGCAAGAGCGATATCTTCGTTTTCCATCCCTGCCCGTTCAGGACCAAACATCACAGCGACCTTCTGGCCGTCGTTGATCCGTTTTGCGGCGTCCTGCATTGCAGCCTCTGGCGACATCACGGGTTTCGTCAAACCACGCGGTCGGGCGGTCGTGGCATAAACGTATGTGCAATCCTCAACGGCCTGAGCGGTGGTTTCATAGACCTGCGCTTCGTCCAACAAACGCCCTGCCCCAGATGCCATCGCGACCGCATTCGGGTTCGGCCACCCATCACGCGGTGTCGTCAGGCGCATCAGATCGAGCCCAAAGTTCCACATTCCCCGCGCCGCGGCACCGATATTTTCACCCATCTGCGGGCGGATCAGAACAAAGGCGGGCTGAGGCTGGCCAGTGGGCATCGGGATCATCCTTTCAGGTTTCCTGTGCCTGATACGCAAGGCGGTTCCCCGAGACAAGCCAAAGCACCCTCTTCCTAAGGCGCAAAAGCATCGTTATATGACCTCAAACCGATGTTAACGGGCCAGAATTGGGGACCATGATGACCGACGCAGCCGACCTTCCGCAGCTTTACCTCATCACACCGACCGATTTTGAACTGTCGACTTATCCGGACATCCTTGGTTCTGTCCTCGACGCCCAAGAAATCGCCTGCGTGCGTCTGACCCTCGCGACTCGCGATGAAGATCGCATTGCTCGTGCTGCGGACGCCCTGCGTTCTGTCACGATGGAACGTGACGTCGCACTGGTGATCGACACGCATATGATGCTCGTTGAACGGCTCGGCCTTGATGGTGTGCACCTGACGGATGCCGCACGGTCGGTCAAAAAGATGCGCAAAGAACTGGGCGAAGATGCGATCATCGGCGCGTTCTGCGGCAACAGCAGCCACGATGGTATGACCGCGGGTGAGTTGGGCGCGGATTACGTCAGCTTTGGCCCCGTTGGGAAAAGCCCACTGTTTTCTGGCGAAACAGCCCCGCTCGACCTATTCCAGTGGTGGTCGCAAATGATCGAAGTACCTGTGGTCGCCGAAGGGACGCTCGACGTTGATCTGATCCGTCAGCTGACGCCCTATACCGATTTCTTTGGCATCGGTGATGAGATTTGGACCAGCGACAATCCCGTTGCAGCGCTGCGCACTCTTGTCGCCGCAATGTCCTAACTCAGGCGTCGAGGATCCCTGCTTCGGCCAAAGGTTTACGAACGATAACCTCTAGATCGCGAGCCAGAGCTTTGCGATCAGAGTAATCCGCGACCTTTACAGGATCATGATAAACCACAGTGACCGACCCTTGTTTTGGGGCGGTCAGAACAGCCAAAAAATGCTGGCCGAAATCCATGTTGCCCCACCAGCCGTATTGACGAATGTCAGCCCCTTCGGCGGCACGATAAACCATCGTCACGGGTTGGATGGAGAGCGTCTCTCGCATTTCGTCAGCAAGGAATGCCGCAAACAGTGTCGGCTTGAACGGCAATAGAACGCGCCCATCGGTCGACGTCCCTTCGGGGAAGAACAGCAACTTATGCCCGTGTGATATGCGCTCTTGGAACTGTGTGATCTGCGCTTTGGCATCCTTGCGATCGCGACGGATAAATACCGTGCCCGTTGCCCGTGCCAGCCACCCAATGCCGGGCCAATTCGCGACCTCGGCTTTGGAGACGAAGTAGATGCGCTTGCGGGCATTCAGGATGAAAATATCCATCCAACTCACGTGGTTCGCGACCACAGCGCCCGGCCCTTTCATCGGTTCACCAATAACGCGGTAATCAATACCGATCAGGCGCAGCGTGTTCCGACAAACAAACAGCGTGATAAAGGGCGTGACAGGGCGATCCATTCCACACAGCGGGCGTTCAACCAACCGCACCAGCAAAAGAACAAATAGCCCGCCAAAAACCAATATGCCGATCAAAGGGGCCTTTATGGCAAATCGCAGCCAACCGAGCGGTGTGATTTTGATGTCAGGTGGCGGTAGCTCTGGCGACCAATTGGTGATCATCGGCGCGCACCCCGATCATAGAGCGCTTTTTGCGATGCATTGAGCCGTTCCGTGTCGAGGATCAGGCAAACATCCGTCGTATTAAACGCATGATCGACAAAGGCCCCGTCCCCGACAAAACCGCCGATCTTCAGGTAGGCTTTGATCAGCGGAGGCACGTCACGCATCGCGGCCACGCGGTCAATCTGCGCCGGATCTATAAGGGTCATGGGTTGATAGACTTGCGAACGCACACGTAGACTTTCGGGCGCCATGTGGCGATCGGCAAGCAGCGATAAAGCGGGCGCAAGGCGTTCAATGTCCGTGCCATGGAATGATGCAACGCCAAACAGAACCTCAATCCCATGTTCGACCACGTAGTCGGACAGCGCGTTCCACATCAGCATCATACCCTGTCCACCGCGATAGTCTGCTGCGAGGCATGATCGACCGAGCTCTAGCAGTTTTCGCCCCGAGGCAATCAAGGGCGTAAGGTCATATTCACTCCGCGAATAGAACCCGCCCGCAGCATCTGCCATGTCCGAACGGAGCAACCGATAGACGCCGACAACGCGTTCATGGCCCGTCTTGTTTTCATCAATCAGCAACAGATGATCGACAAATGGATCGTAGTGATCCGCTTCAATCTTTGCCTCATGATCCACCATCGGACCTGTGGCACCGAGCTCTTCAACAAAGACGCGATACCGTAAATGTTGCGCCGCGCGAACGTCGTCTTCGGTCTGGGCCAGCCGAACGGTCAAACAATCAATGGTTGCGGTCATGGCTGCGTTTACGGTTAGGTCAGGGTGCACGACTTTTAGGCGGTTTGTTGCCGCAAAATCAAGGGCGGCGGCATGGTTACCTTCTGTTAACCTTTGCCGCCTATCCCCGAATTAACTTGGATCAACGGAGACCAACATCAACATGACGCGGTTGCCATCGATCACCACTTTGCCTTGGTCAGGGAAATTCACGGTCACACGGCCAGCGATATTGGACTGCACCTGCCCAACGCCCCAATCCGGCTGCCCAGGATGACGCACGAGCATTCCTGGCTCTAATACTGAATTCAAATCCATCTTTTACCTTTCGGACCGATATGACCAACGACACAGACATCGCCGCATTGATCGGATCGCGCATTTGCCATGATCTTGTGAACCCACTTAGCGCAATCAGCAACGGTGTGGAACTCCTCGAACTGTCGGGTGCATCGCAAACGCCCGAAATGGCATTGATCGCGGAAAGCGTCACGGCAGCTATGGCGCGGGTAAAGCTGTTCCGCCTCGCGTTTGGTCCGTCGGATTGCGCCCAAACGATATCACGATCAGAGGTTATCACCCTGCTGAGCGAAGTCTCGAAATCAGGTCGATTGAACTTTGACTGGCAGATTGACCGAGACGTGAACCGTTCTGAGGTGCGTTTGTTGATCCTCGCCGCGCTCTGCATCGAAACTGCGACGCCACTGGGCGCTGAAGTCGAATTCAGGCAAACCTCCTCAGGGTTCGAGATCCAAGGCACAGGGCGGAAAATCGCAATCGACCCTGCGCTTTGGTCGTTTGAAGGCAAAGGCCTTTCAGCGGCTCAGGTGCAGTTCGCGCTCTTGCCTCGTGTCGCGCAGAGTTTGAACCGCACTGTCACCTATACGGCGACAGACACTGAGCTAACGGTCACGGTTTAACCGCGAACCGCGCCATCCGACGTCACAAGGTATTTAAAGCTGGTCAGCTGCTCGGCCCCAACAGGACCACGCGCGTGCATTTTGCCCGTTGCGATACCGATCTCTGCACCCATCCCGAATTCACCGCCGTCGGCAAATTGCGTCGACGAGTTGTGCATCAAGATCGCGCTATCGAGCCGCTCAAAGAACCGCGCCACGGCCGCCGAATCCTCGGTAATGATGCAATCGGTGTGGTTCGACCCGTATTGACGGATATGCGCAATCGCTCCGTCAACGTCATCGACGATCTTAGCCGCGATATCCATGTCGAGGTATTCGCGGCCCCAATCGTCGTCGGTCGCAACGTCAGTACCGTTCAGCCCCTCGCCCGCATGAACGCGAACGCCTTTGTCCATCAACGCTTTGATCAGATCAGCGCCCAGTGATTGCGCGACGTCTTTGTGGATCAGCAGACATTCCGCAGCACCACAAATCCCAGTGCGGCGGGTTTTCGCGTTAAGAACAACGCGAAGCGCCTTTTCGGGATCAGCAGCTTTGTCGATGTAGATGTGAACGATGCCTTCGAGGTGGGCAAAGACAGGCACGCGAGCCTCGCGCTGGACGAGACCGACAAGGCCCTTGCCACCACGCGGGACGATCACGTCGATATAGTCCACCGCACGTAACATCGCGGCCACGGCCTCACGGTCACGGGTCGGGATCAACTGGATCGCATCTTCGGGCAGTTTCGCGGCTTTCAGGCCCGCAACCAAACATTCGTGGATTGCACGCGATGAATGGAAACTCTCGGACCCGCCGCGCAAAATCACCGCATTGCCCGATTTCAGACATAGCGCACCCGCATCAGCAGTCACGTTCGGGCGGCTTTCGTAGATAACGCCAATCACGCCCAACGGGGTACGCACACGTTTGATATGAAGGCCATTGGGCTGGTCCCATTCAGCAAGAACGGCCCCCACGGGATCCGCCTGCTCCGCAACCGACCGAAGCCCGTCAACGATACCGCGAATGCGATCTTCGTTCAGCATAAGGCGGTCCATCATCGCAGGGCTCAGACCCTTTTCGCGACCGTACTCGAGGTCCTTAGCGTTCGCCTCAATGATCTTTGCGCGGTTGTCCCAAACAACATAGGCTGCACCGATTAATGCGGCGTGTTTACGTTCCGCTGACGCGTGACCGAGTTCTGCACTGGCAGCGCGGGCACGCTTACCGATATCGGCCATCATTTCTGCAATGTTTACGATATCTGTCATAGCCTTACGTCCCTTTATTGAACCACCATATCGTCCCGATGAACGAGAGCTGCGCGGCCCTTATATCCTAAAATTTCTTCGATATCGGCGCTACGCCGACCAATGATCTGGAGCGCTTCTGCGCTTGTGTATCGCGTGAGGCCAATGCCGATCGGTTTACCCGCATCCGTCACAATCGCGACCGGTTCACCGCGGCCAAAGGCGCCGCGCACGATCCGAACGCCAGCAGGCAAGAGGCTTTTGCCAGCCGACAACGCCGTCTCTGCCCCCGCATCAACAACGAGTTCGCCTTTGGGCTTCATAGCGGCAATCCAACGTTTGCGGGCCGCCTGCGGGTCGTCATGCGCGGTAAACCATGTCACCGTCGCGCCATCCTCAAGCGCACGCAATGGGTTCATCCGCGACCCCAGCGTAATCGCCATCGCACAGCCCGCTTCGGTCGCCATTCGCGCGGCGAGGAGTTTGGTAATCATGCCGCCTTTGGACAGACCGGACACGCCGTCGCCCGCCATCGCCTCAATCTCGGGCGTGATACGGTCGATGACATCGTAACGCGTGGCCGCTGGATCGAGGTTCGGGTTGCCGTTGTAGAACCCGTCGACATCCGACAGCAGGATGAGCTGATCGGCACCGCAGGTCACGGCAACTTGGGCCGCCAAACGGTCGTTATCGCCATAGCGGATTTCATCGGTCGCAATCGTATCGTTTTCGTTCACGATCGGCGTCACGCCCAATGAAATCAGGGTTTCCATCGTGGCACGCGTGTTCAGATACCGGCGACGATCCGCGCTGTCCTCAAGCGTAACCAGCACCTGCCCCGTGTGAATGCCGTGTGGCGCGAGCACCTCTTCGTAGGCACGGGCAAGTTTAATTTGCCCAACGGCTGCTGCAGCTTGGCTCTGTTCCAATGGAAGCGGTCCACGCGGCAGACCGAGAACCTCGCGGCCAAGCGCGATAGAGCCAGAGGACACTAGCACAACATCAATGCCAGAATGACGGAGCCACGCGACATCAGTTGCCAAGGACCGCAGCCAATCAGATTTCAGCGATCCGCTATCCCGATCAACGAGAAGCGCCGAACCAATTTTGACAACAACGCGTTTTGCGCTGCTTAGGGTCGCCACGGTTCATCCTCCTGACTGGCCTCAAACTCTTCGGCATTGCGGTCATCAATTTCGCGACGCAGGGCACGCAGAACGTCTTGAACGCCTTCGTTCGAGACACCCGACATCAGCATGACAGGTTCGCCCGTCACTTTTTCGAGCTCTTCTTTGATGAACTGGCGTTCTTCTTCGTCGAGCGTATCGATTTTATTCAAAACGGTAACGCGCGGCTTATCGGCGAGATCGCCGCCATATGCTTCGAGTTCTTCAAGAATGATCTCGTAATCTTTGATCGGATCACCTGACGACCCGTCAACAAGGTGCAAAAGCACCGCGCAACGTTCCACGTGACCTAGGAACATATCGCCTAGACCACGGCCCTCGGACGCGCCCTCGATCAGACCCGGAATGTCTGCGACAACGAATTCGCGACCGTCAACGCCAACAACCCCAAGGTTCGGAACCAGCGTGGTGAATGGATAGTCCGCGATTTTTGGACGTGCGTTCGAAGTTGCAGCAAGGAAGGTCGATTTACCTGCGTTCGGCAAGCCAACAAGACCCGCGTCCGCGATGAGCTTCAACCGCAGCCAAATCGTGCGTTCGATGCCAGCAAGACCGGGGTTCGCAGAGCGCGGCGCTTGGTTCGTGGCGGATTTAAAGTGAAGGTTTCCGAAACCGCCATTGCCGCCTTTGGCAAGGATAACACGCTGACCGACCTCGGTCATATCCGCGATCAGGGTTTCTTCGTCTTCGTCAATAATCTCAGTTCCAACAGGAACGCGAAGGATAATATCGTCACCCGACGGCCCCGTGCGTGCACGGCCCATACCGGGCGTTCCGTTTTGCGCAAAGAAGTGCTGCTGATAGCGGAAATCAATCAGGGTGTTCAGACCCTCGACTGCTTCTGCAATCACGTCACCACCGCGACCACCGTCACCACCGTCAGGGCCACCGTATTCGATGAACTTTTCACGGCGGAACGACACGGCGCCATTCCCCCCACTACCGGAGCGAATATAAACTTTGGCAAGGTCGAGGAATTTCATCGGAACGGCTTTCAGGTTTTACAGCGTCTCGCTTATGCGATCACGCCTCATTGCTCAAGAGGGAGCCCGAAAGCCGCCCCCTTTAGCTGTTGATTTTAAGCGTATAGGTCCAAGTGGGCACAGTGGACTTACGAGCGACAGAATAGGCTTCGGCATCACCAAGGTAGGTGAAACCGCAATTCGTCAGAACACGCGCAGAGCCAAGGTTATCTTGGAACACTTCCGCGAAGAGTGTTTTTGCACCATGTGGGTTTGCGTCAATCAGGGCTTTGACAGCGGCAGACGCGATGCCCGTGCCCCAAAACGCAGGCGCGACCCAAAAGAAGATCTCGCTCTGCCCACGGTCCATACGTTCAAGGCTCACAATTCCGAGCATTTCGCCCAGGTCGGTCGCCTTTCCATCAATGACCCACACGTCTTCGGTGCGATCAGCTTTGGTCGAACGGTCAATAAACGCCTCAGTCGTGCCGGGTGGCAGCGGATGTGGGATCGACCGCGTTCCACGCGCGACACGATCATCAGCGGCATACATGCTGATCAAACCAGCATCCGATTTGCGCAGCGGGCGCAAAACGAAACGGTCAGCCTGAATGGTGGGCTGTGGTGTCACTTGATCTAACATCATTGGCTTCCTCCTAGAAACCGAGTCGGGCTTTGGCTCCTCTTCCTCACCCCAACAATGACTTGATAACAATCACCAAATAATAAAGGGGGACCGGAAAACCCGATCCCCCTAAATATCAAACCTTTAAGGTATCGGTTTACTCAGCGGCCTCCGCCACTGGGAGAACCTTTACAAAGGTGCGGCCTTTAAGACCGGTGTAGAACTTCACGTTGCCGTTTGCAGTTGCAAAGAGGGTGTGGTCCTTACCCATACCAACGCCTTCGCCAGCCCACATTTTAGTGCCGCGCTGACGAACGATGATGTTGCCTGCTACGACAACTTCACCACCGAATTTTTTTACACCAAGGCGACGACCCGCGGAGTCGCGACCGTTACGGGAGGAACCGCCTGCTTTTTTGTGTGCCATGTGTCTCTCCTATGCCTAAATTACTTAGCCAGTTGTTTGGCTTGCTCAACCCACTCGGGTTTCACTTTAACAGCCTCGAACGATGCAGCGTCAACAGCAGCCAGCTGAGCGTAGGTGGTGATACCAGCTTCGTTCAGTTTTTTAGCAGCAGCCGGACCAACGCCGGTTATTGCGGTCAGGTCGTCTGCGCCAGCAGCAGCGGCAGCCGGAGCAGCCTTTGCAGCTTTCGGAGCAGCAGCAGGTGCCGCAGCTTTCGGAGCAGAACCAGCACCGATTGCAGCTTTGACGCCCGATTTGTCTGCACCCGACTCAAGGATGTCGGTGATGCGAACGAGGGTCAGTTGCTGACGGTGACCAACGGTACGCTTCGACGAGTGCTTACGACGACGCTTAACAAAGTTGATTACCTTGTCGCCTTTGATCTGGTCGATGACTTCTGCCTGAACAGCAGCGCCTGCCACGAACGGAGCGCCAACAGTCGAACCAACCATCAGAATTTCGTTGAACTGGATTTTTTCGCCTGCATCGGCTGCCAGTTTTTCGACACGCAGAACGTCGCCCGAAGCAACTTTGTACTGCTTGCCGCCGGTTTTGAGAACCGCAAACATAGTATCTTCCTTCATCTACCGCGTCGCTGGGGCCACTTTCGTGTTGCTGGCTATGCCGCCCGTGAACTGCGCGCCCTGTTTTGGGCTGTATTGAATCAAAAACCAGGGCATAATCCGCCCCGGATGCGGGCTTATCGTCAGAACCCTGTGGAAAGTCAAGCTAGAGTTCAGAAACCATCATCATTTGTGCGACCTGCAGGCCGAGGGTTCTGCTAATATCTTCATATAAGGCCGAATAGGCATCGAAAAGGGCTCTATTCACGCCCTGCCCCGCCTCGGTCTGAGAAAACGCGATCAACCTGTCCAAATCCGCATCAGACAGTGGTTGGTAGGCCATGTTCATAAACCCATAGACCCATTCAGAGGTGCTGGACCGCAATTCGGCTTCTTGAGCCCACACGTCCGAAATCAAACTCTCAGGCGAGGTTTGCCCGTCCATTGCACCGCCATCGTATAGCCCTAGCAGGAAAGCGTAGTTGTCGTTCAACGCGGCGCTGATGTTTTTCTCAATAAGGTCATTGGCTTCGATATATGCCGTGATTTGGTCGAAACGTGGGGTGCCATGGGCATCAATCGCTGCCGCCGTCGCTGCGTCCAAAATATCGGGATCAGACACCGCTCGGCGTGCGTCGACCTCTAGAAGCACCGATTGGCGACCTGGATCAGTTGAATAAAACGCCAACATCGCATCCACGTCTTGCCCTGCAAGCGACCGTTCAAAGGCTGCAAACGCGGCTTCTTCCATCTGTTGCGGATCATAGAGTTGTGAAATCACGGTCGACCAATGATCACTCACATGCCCCATCAGCATTTCGTCCGCGATTTGACCTGCGTAATCGATACCTTCTTCAGACATGATCGCAATCACGTCAGGCTGCATCAAAGCCTCAAACAAGGCGCGCTCTGCACTTTGTGACTGCTCTGCCATGGCAGGACCAGTGATCGCCGTAAGGCAGGACACGAAAACAAACGACTTAGCGCGCATGAGACACCCTTCTGTTGTGCCTTTACATATAGGCCCTCTATGCATGTTCCAATTGCCATCGCAGTCAGTTGATCGATCTTTGCAAAAGATTTTTGTGAAATTGCTATTGCACGCCATTCGAAGTCACATTAAACGCCCCTTCATCGCGGAGAGGTGCCGGAGTGGTCGAACGGGGCGGTCTCGAAAACCGTTGAGCCTTCACGGGTTCCCAGGGTTCGAATCCCTGTCTCTCCGCCATAAAAATCCAAACACGACCACTTACGAAAACGCGCCCCACTCGGGCGCGTTTCGCGTTTCATTGGTGCTTTAACGTGCGGGTTCTGCAGCCTCGGCTAGAAAACGTCCTGCAACCCATCCGGTCAATTTAGGCTCCGTGACGGTTTGGACCTGACACCAGCGTTGCGCTTCTGCCATGCGGCACCCCAAGTTTCGAACGACATCGTCGGAGTGCAAGACCGCAACTTTGTTTGCACTTTGGCTAGGCCCCGTGCGCAGGTTCAAACCGCCATTAGCGACAACAGCCCAAAAATCAGGCCCGCCCATCAACCCATCAGCATAGTCATTTTGGACAATACCCTGTGGCTTACCCGTGATCGATATGTCCAAGGTATACTCTGCAACCCCGTCGCGTCGCGCTGCTGCGCGATACAGATAGACCATGACAGTATAGTCACCTGAAACTGGCAAGGTTGCGCTAAACTGGTTGAGGTCTGGCACGCTGTCGCTGGTCAAACTACTGACGGCAAGCGCCGCATCACCTGGACCTGACCCCGGTGCATAAACGTTAAAATAGGTGGCCGCATTCGACGATTGAAGTGAGAGATCCAACACTTGCCCAGCTTCGGCGCCAAGATGGTACAAAACCACTTCCCGCCCAACAAGCCTATCCGAGATTACGGTCCCTGTCGTTCCCGCTGCAAATTCAACGTCAACGGAACGATCACTGCCCTGACCATGACCTGCGGTCGAAAATGCCCCGAACATCATCAAAGATGCCGCTACAACCTTTAGCATAAATCGCCCCTTACTTCTTACCGTTTTAGATTATCACCGATCGGCAGTTACGTCAGCCCACTTCGGGACCGATCACATCATCGACAACCTTCTTTTGATTTCGACACAAGACACACCATATCGTAGCTTCAAGTTAGGAGGTTCCATGACACAGTATGAACGCCGCCCCGAGGTGATCGAAGCGCTCGATCCAGAGCAATATTATGTGACGCAAGAATCCGGCACTGAACGTCCAGGCACGGGCAAGTACCTTAGCAATAAGGAACCAGGTCTGTACGTCGATGTGGTTTCGGGCGAACCTCTCTTTGCCTCATCCGCGAAATATGAATCGGGGTGCGGCTGGCCATCATTTGTGAAACCGATTGTCAGCGACCACGTTGTCGAACTTACGGACGTGTCGCATGGGATGGTCCGCACCGAGGTGCGGTCAAAATATGGTGACAGCCACTTGGGGCACGTATTCCCAGACGGACCGCGTGATCGCGGTGGCCTGCGCTATTGCATTAATTCCGCTGCGTTACGCTTTATCCATCGTGACGATATGGAAGCCGAAGGTTATGGCGCATTCATTGATCAAGTGGAGGAAATCTGATGGCTGAGCAACGTGCGGTACTTGCAGGTGGATGTTTCTGGGGAATGCAGGATTTGATCCGCCGACAAACGGGCGTATTGCGGACGCGTGTCGGATATACGGGCGGCGACGTGCCGAACGCGACCTATCGCAATCACGGCACCCATGCCGAGGGGATCGAGATCATCTTTGATGATACCCAGACGAGCTATCGCGCCCTGCTGGAGTTCTTTTTCCAAATTCATGACCCGACGACAAAGAACCGTCAGGGCAATGACATTGGGATGTCGTATCGTTCGGCGATTTACTATGTCGATGAAGATCAGAAGGCCGAAGCACTGCGGACGATTGCAGATGTGGATGCATCAGGCATTTGGCCCGCAAAGGTCGTGACCGAAGTCGAACCTGTTGGCGATTTCTGGGAAGCAGAGCCTGAACATCAGGATTATCTAGAGCGGCACCCGAATGGCTACACCTGCCATTTCCCGCGTCCGAATTGGACCCTACCGCGCACATAAAAAAGGGGCCGTCTGGCCCCTTCTTTTATTCTTCTTCGTCGTTCAGATCGGCGTCGTAGTCGCCATTACGCCCCTTATAGCCGCGAGCCACAACGAATTTTTCAGAACTATCCGCGCGTGACGAAGGCGGTTTGATGTTGGCGACGGACTTAAAATTCTTCTTCAGCGTTTTCATCAATTCGCCTTCCGCCCCACCCGCGAGGACTTTGGCAACAAAAGTGCCGCCGGGTGCGAGAACGTCAAAGGCAAAATAAGCTGCCGCTTCACACAGCGCGATAATCCGAAGGTGGTCGGTTTGTTTGTGACCCGAGGACGCAGCAGCCATGTCGGACATAACAACATCCGCTTCACCGCCCAGCCATTCTTTGACCAAGAGGTCCGCATCGTCGGACAGGAAATCGAGCTGGTGAATTTCAGCACCCGCCAGCGGTTCAACCTCTTGAAGGTCGACGCCCAAAACGGTCCCGATCCGCTTGCCCTGCTTTTCACCCAGCGCATTCACACGTTTCACCGCAACCTGCATCCAGCCACCTGGTGCACAGCCAAGGTCAACGATCCGAGCCCCCGGAACGAGGAACCGATATTTGTCGTCAAGCTCGAGGATTTTGAACGCCGCGCGACCGCGATAGCCTTCGGCCTGCGCACGTTTCACATAAGGATCGTTCAACTGCCGCTGCAACCAACGGGTCGACGAGGTCTTGCGACCACGGGCGGTTTTCACCTTAACGAAAAGGTCACGCTGTCCGCGTCCGCTGGTATTTTTGGTCCCGGGTTTCTTAGCCATTCTTCCAGTCCGATCTTAGCAGAGCGTTCCTCTACCCCTAAAACGGAGTATCCTCAAGCACACCGTCTGCGCTCATTTGTGCATAAAGCAGACCCTCGCGCAGACCACGGTCCGCGACCGACAGACGATCCGTCGGCCAAATCCGCATAAGGGCCTGAAGGATTGCCGACCCCGACATAATCAAGGCCTGACGATCGCGACCGATCCGCGGGTCATTGCGGCGCCCATCAGGGCCAAGCGTAAGGTAATCGCGAATGACAGCATCAATCTGATCGCTGGTCATCCGAAGCCCATCGACCTTGGTCCGATCATAGCGTTTCAGCCCCAAATGGCTGGCTGCCACGGTCGTGACAGTGCCACTGGTGCCAACGATCTGGAACCCTTCGCGGGTTTGTTCGGCAGTATAGGGGCTGAATTTCGACAGTTGTTCCTCAAAGAACCAACTCATCAGCGCAAACCGTGCCGCGTCGTCCTCTACGTCCTCGAACTGATCACGCAGGGTCGCGACGCCCAACGGCACCGAAATCCAATCGACGACTTTCGCCGCCGCAAACGGACCAGGGTCCTGCACAAAGCCACGATGAAGCCGCATGATCGCACCGGGGCGTTCGCGATGCGGCACATTCGTGAGGTCGATCCAAACAAGCTCGGTCGAGCCGCCGCCAATATCCACGACCAGCAACTGTTCTGTTTTGGTGCTGACGAGTGGCGCACAAGAAATAACCGCTAAACGTGCTTCTTCCTCTGGGCTGATGATCTCCAGTCGTAGACCCGTTTCGCGTCTGATCTGATTGATGAACTGCTTGCCGTTTTTCGCGCGCCGACACGCCTCTGTTGCGACCAGACGCATGTGGCCGACCTTATGGCGTTGGAGCTTTTGTTTGCAGATCCGCAATGCCGCAATCGTGCGGTTCATCGACCCACGACCTAGCCGGCCTGAACTTTCAAGCCCGTAGCCCAGCTGGACCGACTTCGAAAAGCTGTCAATCACATGAAACTGGCTGCCCTTTGGTTGGGCAATCAGCATGCGACAGCTATTTGTACCCAAATCCAGCGCAGCATAAAGCGAGGCCGGATCAGGCATTACAGGCGCGGGGGTCTCTACCGCCTTCGGGAACGCGCCCGCACCACGGGGACGCTTGGGCGCCATAGGATACGCCCTCCATTTCAAGTTACCTCCAACCTATGCCCCCGCGCGGCGCCGCGCAAGCCTCTCTGGACGAAACCTAGTCGCAGGAAAGTGGCAGCATGTCGAAAACCGACCTCGTGTCGGAAAATGCCGAGCGTATGAAGGAAGCCAAGAGGAACAGGGAATCACAAATGGCAGATGTCACTATCGTTTACTGGCGGGATATCCCAGCACAGGTCATCGTCGGCAAAGGTCGCCGTGGCCACAAAGTGCAATTGCCCGAACGGTTTGAACAAGCGATCGACCGCGCCGCAATGAAAGCCGATATGGCGGGAACTGATGATTACCTCTCCGAATGGCGCAAGGCAGAGCCCTACTCTGTCGAAGGTGACGATGCAGAGGTCGCAAATGCCGAAGCTGCTCGTCTCGATGCCGAATACACACCAGAGCGTCTAAAGGCGCTGATCGAAAACAAAGGTCACGCGTGACCAACCGCTCTTTTAAGGAGGCCATGATGGCACTGCTTCCGTTTATGCGTAAAAAAGAAAATGTGACCACGGCCAATGCTGATCTGGAAGCATTCCTCCAAGGTTACTCGATCGAAGTGATGCCGCGCACCGCAGAAAAGGTTGAGAACTTCCGCGACCTGCTGCCCGCTGGCACCCGCGTTTACATCGCGCACATCGATGGCACCCCGATCGAAGACATGGTGGCGACCGCTGCCCGCCTGCGCGACGAGGGCTTTGACCCGATGCCACACTTCCCTGCCCGCATCATCAAAGACGCGGCAACGCTCGAAGATTGGGTGAACCGCTATTCCTCTGAAGCTGGAGTGAACCAAGGTCTCATCCTTGCAGGTGGCGTTGATCAGCCTGTTGGCGAATTCCACTCGTCGATGCAGCTTCTTGAGACAGGGATTTTTGACCGCGCTGGGTTCAAACGTCTGCACGTCGCAGGTCACCCCGAAGGCAACCGCGACATCGATCCAGATGGGTCGGACAAAAACGTCATGGACGCGCTGCGCTGGAAACAGAAGTTCTCGGAAACCACCGACGCGAAAATCGCGATGGCGACCCAGTTCTGTTTTGAGGCACAACCCGTTATCGAATGGGCAAACGCGCTTAAGGCGGCTGGCGTTGATATTCCGATCCATATCGGTATCGCAGGTCCGGCAAAACTGCAGACCCTGATCAAATTCGCGATTGCTTGTGGCGTTGGCCCGTCCCTCCGCGTTCTTCAGAAACGCGCGATGGATGTGACTAAACTCGTCCTGCCCTACGAGCCGAATGAAATCCTCGAAGAACTCGCTGCCCACAAAGCTGCGAACCCTGATTTCAACATTGAACAGGTTCACTTCTTCCCTCTCGGTGGCATTAAGACCAACGCCGAATGGGCAATCAAAAATGGTGGCGACGCTGCCACCCCCGTAAATCAAGCCTAAGGACAGTCAGTATGACCCGCACTATCGTCGAATCCGCATCGAAAACCGCCATTATCGGCTTTGACCAGCCGTTCTGTGTGATTGGTGAACGGATCAACCCTACGGGCCGCAAGAAACTGGCTGCTGAACTGGAAGCAGGCGATTTCTCGACCGTTGAGAAGGACGCACTGGCACAGGTTGCTGCTGGTGCGAACATCCTCGATATCAACGCTGGCGTTGTCTACAACTCCAACCCGAACCCGAACGAGACAGAGCCGCCGCTCATGGTCAAAATGATCGAACTGGTTCAGGGCCTGACCGATTGCCCGATCTGCATCGACTCCTCGGTTCCTGCTGCTCTAGAAGCGGGTCTTCAGGCTGCCAAAGGCCGTCCGCTATTGAACTCGGTCACGGGCGAAGAAGAGCGTCTGGAATTCGTTCTGCCGCTGGTTAAGAAATACAACGTTCCTGTTGTTGCGATCTCGAACGACGACACTGGTATCTCCGAAGACCCAGACGTTCGTTTCGAAGTGGCAAAGAAAATCGTTCAGCGCGCTGCTGACTTTGGCATCCCTGCCTACGACATCGTTGTTGACCCGCTCGTTATGCCGATCGGCGCGATGGCGACCGCTGGTAACCAAGTATTCGCCCTCGTCCGTCGTCTGCGCGAAGAGCTGGGCGTGAACACGACTTGCGGCGCATCGAACATTTCGTTCGGTCTGCCGAACCGTCACGGCATCAACAACGCGTTCCTGCCGATGGCTATGGGTGCAGGCATGACCTCTGCGATCATGAACCCATGCGCCCTGCCTGTCGCGGCATCGAAGATCGAAGAAAAGAAACTGGAACTGGCTGCCGCTGGCATCATCGTTCCTGATGACATCGATCTGGAAACCTTCTGCCAGTTGACTGGTTTGGGTTCGACCCAATCCCGTCCCGGTAAAGAGATGGAAGCAATCCGCGCAGCGAACCTGCTGACCAACAACGATCCGCACGGTGGTGACTGGATCCGCTTTAACAAGCCTCCGTCGGCTGCTGGCGCTGAAGGCGACGGTCGTCGTCGCGGTGGTCGCCGTCGCGGCTAACCCTCTGGGAACACACCCAAAAGAAACGGGCCCTCGCGGGCCCGTTTTTCGTTTAGCGGTAGTAGAGCGATTTTCCGTTGTGGAAGATCTGCACCTTTTCAGGCACCGCCCTTAGGCTGACAGTCTGACCACGCATATCGGCGTGAATGCCGGGCAGCTTGCCGATCACAGGATCAGCAGCACCGTTCTTTTCGAAATAGAGCAAGGTGACCTCGCCCAGAGCTTCGAGAATATCGACTTTGCCCGTGTAGATCGCATCGCAGTCCTCGCACGGCACCATGTCCTCTGGACGGACACCGATATTCACCTTGAGCCCCATATCCGCTGTGCTCGTTGGAACCGCCGAGATAGCCGTGCCGCCCGTTGCTAGTTTCACTGTTGTCTGCGCACCCGTTCCAACAATTTCGCCAGCCAACAGGTTCATCGCAGGAGAGCCGATGAATTGCGCCACAAATTCGTTTTCTGGCCGCTCATAGAGCTCCAATGGCGTACCAACCTGCGCGATCCCTTTGTTCGCGAGAACAACGATACGCGACGCAAGAGTCATCGCTTCGACCTGATCGTGGGTCACGTAGATCATGGTCGATTCAGGCATCGCCTCTTTCAACTGAGCGATCTCAATCCGTGTTGCCACGCGCAGCGCCGCATCGAGGTTCGAGAGCGGTTCGTCAAACAGGTACACCTGCGGGTCGCGAACAATCGCGCGACCGATGGCGACACGCTGACGCTGACCGCCCGAGAGCGCCTTGGGCAGGCGATCAAGATACGGCTCCAACTGAAGGATTTTCGCAGCCTTGTTCACAGCCGCATCAATCTCTTCCGCAGATTTCTTTGCGATTTTCAGCGCAAAGGACATGTTATCGCGCACCGTCATATGCGGATAGAGCGCGTAGGATTGGAACACCATGGCGATCCCGCGCTGCGCAGGCGGAATGTCGTTCACGACCTGTCCACCGATTTCCAACGTGCCACCGCTGATATTTTCCAGACCTGCGATCATACGAAGAAGCGTGGATTTCCCGCAGCCTGATGGGCCTACGAAAACGATTAGCTCGCCTTCTTTGATGTCGAGGTTGATGTTCTTTAGAACCTCAACGCCGCCACCATAGACCTTGGCAACATCCGTAAGTTTGAGATCGGCCATGTGTTTCCCCTCCCCTTAGGTCCGCTTGAGCGCGATATAGGGCTGCCAAGGCCCCAAGTGCAGCGCGCCGTCGGGTGCAACATGAGCACCACCCAGTTCGCCACCAATTGGCAACCATTCCCCAGACGGGGCTGCCAAATCAGACGGCGTGTCGCTCATATTGAACGCGCAATAGATCGTCGTGTCACCCGCAGATCGTGCAAAGCTGACGATATCGCCGTTCACTTCGAGTGGTGTCGACGCGCCAGATTTCAGCGCTTCATGAGCGTGACGGAATGCGATCGCTTTGCGGTAGTGATGGATCAAGCCTGCCGGATCTTTTTCCTGCGGCTCGACCGACAGGCCAAGGTGTTCGCTGGACACCGGAAGCCACGGTTTACCATTGGTAAAACCACCGCTTGCATTATCCTGCTCCCAAACCATCGGCGTGCGGCAACCATCGCGGCCTTTGAACTCGGGCCAGAATTCGATGCCGTAAGGGTCTTGCAGGTCCTCAAACGCAACATCAGCCTCTGGAAGACCCAGTTCTTCGCCTTGATAGATACAGACCGATCCGCGCAGACACATCATCATCGTTGTGAAGAGGCGGGATGCAGCAGGGGTCAGGCCCCAACGGGTGACGTGGCGCACAACGTCGTGGTTCGAATAGGCCCAGCAGGCCCAGCCGTCAGCGGCAACTTCGTCGACTTTCGCCATAACGTCAGCCACAGATTGCGCCGTCGGACGTGCGCCAGACAGCAGTTCAAACGCGTAGCACATCTGCATGGCGTCATTGCCACGGGTGTATTGCCCCATGATCTCTAGACCACGCTGCGCATCACCAACCTCACCTACCGCAGCGGCGCCAAACGGCTCCATCACGGCGCGAAGTTTACGAAGGAAATCAAGGTTCTTCGGGTGGTTCTTGTCGTAAAGGTGCTCTTGGTGGTTATACGGGTTCACCGACGGCGCGATGGTCGCATTCCGCATCTCTTTGGGCAGTGGCGGGTTATCGCGAAGCTGCTCATCGTGCATGTAGAAGTTAATGGTGTCGAGGCGGAATCCATCAACACCTCGGTTCAGCCAGAACCGACCCACGTCCAAAAGCGCCTCTTGAACCTTTAGATTGTGGAAGTTCAGGTCGGGCTGCGACACAAGGAAGTTGTGCAGATAATATTGCTCGCGACGCGCATCCCACTGCCATGCGGAGCCACCGAAGATCGACAACCAGTTGTTCGGCGCGGTGCCATCTGGTTTCGGGTCAGACCAGACATACCAATCGGCCTTATCATTATCCCGGCTCTGGCGGCTCTCGACGAACCACGGGTGGACATCCGACGTGTGCGACAGAACAAGGTCGATCATCACGCGAATGCCGAGGCTATGCGCAGTCTCAATCACCGCATCAAAATCAGCGAGCGATCCGAACATCGGATCAACGTCACAATAGTCCGAAACGTCGTAGCCGAAATCCTTCATCGGGGAAGTAAAGAACGGCGAAATCCAGATCGCATCAACGCCAAGCGAGGCGATATAGGGCAAACGCTGGACGATGCCCAAGAGATCGCCAATGCCGTCGCCGTTGCTGTCTTGATAGCTGCGGGGATAAATCTGGTAAATAACGGCCCCTCGCCACCAGTCTTTGTCCTGCGTGTTCGACACAATAGGTGCCTTGCTCATTTCAGTAGTCCTTATTTCACGGATCCGGCGAGGAGGCCTCGCACGAGGTATTTTTGCATAGCGAAGAAGACGATCAGCGGCACAGAGATCGACACAAAGGCCGCCGTCGCAAGAATTTCCCAGTTGCCGCCACGTGTGCCCAAGAGCTCTACGATTTGACGGGTCATAACAGTGGTGTTGCCCGAGCTATCGATCAGGAACACGAGAGCCACGAGCAGGTCGTTCCAAGTCCAGAGGAACTGGAAGATCGCGAAAGATGCGAGCGCGGGGAATGACAGTGGCAGAATGATACGGGTAAAGATCTGGAAATCGGTTGCACCGTCTACACGAGCGTTTTCAATGATATCCCGCGGAAGGCCAGCCATATAGTTGCGCAGCAGATAAATCGCGAGAGGCATACCAAAGCCCGTGTGCGCCAACCAAACGCCCAGATACCCTTTGCCGATCCCAATCTCGAGGTGCAGACGCAAGAGCGGGATAAGCGCCAGCTGTAGCGGTACGACCAATAGACCCACAATTGCTGCGATCAAGAGGGCTCGCCCAGGGAAATCCATCCAAGCCAGCGCATAGGCTGCGAAAGCCGCGATGGTAATCGGGATGATCGTTGCGGGAATGGTCACGGTGAGCGTGTTAAAGAACGCCTTTGCCATGTCATCACTGGCTTGTCCGCCACCCTGCCCCGTACCGAGACCAAAAATGACCGACAACAGTATCAGAGAACCAAAACCGAACACGATAACCGCAGACCGCGTATGATCGGGACGTAGCGAACGGGCGGAAAATCCAGCAACTGTCCCCACGATGACTGCAGCCACAATATAGACCAGCAGCGATTGAACTACGCCTTGACCCAGAACGGTGTCATAGTTCTCAAGTGTAAATTCAGGAGGTGTGACAGCCGTCACAAAGACGCGCTGACCACGGCCCGAAGGTTGATCCACAGAGGACCAAACGTAATCGCCATTGGCCTCAACAGCAAAGCTCTCGCCATCACCTAAATCAGCAGCCTCACCCGCTGCATAAGCGGAAATTTCGCGGGACGACGATCCCCAACGGGAAATCTCTGCTTCAGTTCCACCCTCAAAAAGGTTCCCCGATACGACCCAAGTTCCGTCCGCCTGCTGAACGGCGAAATCATCCGGATCTGCCGCACGGAGCGTCAAGCTCTGTTCGCTAGGGAAGAGAGCTTTCCACCAACCAGAGGTCGAAATCTGATCTGCCGTACGGAAGGACGAAACAAACAGACCAACGGTTGGAAAAATCCACAGAACAACCAGCAGAACGACTGAAATATGGACCGCCCAATTGAGCGAGGATTTGGTGCCTGCGATGTTGTCCATCAGCGCATCTCCTTGCGAGCATTATAGACGTTCCAAACGAGGATCGGTGTGACGAGCAGCATAATGATCATCGCAGAGGCCGACCCGACACCCCAGTCATTCGAGCGGAAGAGTTTGTCATACATGTAATTGGCGAGGACCTGCGTCTCCCACTGACCGTTGGTCATGGCGAAGACGATATCGAACACCTTCAGCACAACGATGGTGATAGTCGTCCAAACCACGACAATCGTGTTCATGATTTGTGGAACTTTGATCTTAAAGAAGATCTGGAACGGGTTCGCGCCGTCAATGATTGCGGCCTCAATCGTATCTTCGGGAATACCGCGAAGGGCCGCCGAGAGGATCACCATGGCAAAGCCCGTCTGGATCCAGATCAGCACAACCATCAGGAAGAAGTTGTTCCAGAACGGAATGGTCAGCCACGTTTGCTGTTCACCATAAGGCATCGCGAGGGTCGCACTATCAATCACGTTGAGCGCCGATAGAACAGCAACCCAAGACAGCAGAACGGCACCGACGACACGCAGGAGTTTGAGGGCAATCCCTTCCACAACATGCGCAGCAGGTTTCACAATCGGACGACCAACAAGGTAGGCGGCATAGCCAACAACAGCGGCGAAACCAGCGAACATCAGGGCCGGAAGAACTCGAAGGATGAGCACAGACCCGAAGCCGCCATCGAACTGCAGCCAAAGCGCGTTCAAGATACCGATTTGGTTCTGATCCGCAGGACGTGCGTCATAGATCAATTTAAAGATCACAGCCGCACCAACGAAGGAAATCGCCATCGGCATAAAGATCAGGGATTTTGCAAAGCTGCCCCATTTGATGCGGTCGGTCAGCTGCGCAACCAACAGCCCCAGCGCGGTCGCCGCGGCAGGCACAATGAGGAGCCAAAGAAGGTTGTTCCGCATCGCTTCCCAGAATTTATCTTCAGCGAACATGCGGCGATAGTTGTCAAAACCAACGTATTGGGAGGCCCCGCCCGGTAGGCGTTCGCTCAGCGACAAACGGAAGGTTTCGACCACGGGATAAGCAAGGTAGAGCCCCAGCGCCAAGAGCGCGGGCATCAGAAACAGCCATGGACGCACCATATTCGCGCGGTTGATATTACGCCCTGCGTGAATGCCTTTGGCTGGAAAAAGGACCTTATCGAGAAAGATGTTCGAGCCGTAGAAATAGGCCAAACAGCCGCCAACGCCGATAAAAATGGTGATTAAACCCTGTAACGCCGGACTCATGGCAGCCCCTCCCCTGAGCGGTAGAAAATAGGGGCAACCTTACGCAAAGGTTGCCCCATAGATCATCTAGCGATGATTACTTAATTGCGTCCCAAGACGTCTGGATCGCGTTCGCTACGTCTTCTGCGGAAGCGCCGCCAACGTAGTCAACCATGCCAGTCCAGAACGAACCTGCGCCAACAGCGCCCGGCATCAGGTCGGAACCGTCAAAGCGGAAGGTGGTTGCGCCCTGAAGGATCTCACCCTGCGATTTCAGCGCTGCCGATGCATATGCATCGTTGTTCACGCCGAGGTGCGGTGTGAGGAAGCCACCCTGAGCCATCATGACTTCTTGTGCAAACGGGGTCTGCAGGAATTCCATGAAGCCAGTGGTCGCATCGGATGCGTTGGTTACAGCCATCAGAGTACCGCCGCCCAGAACTGGGTTGCCGAGGTCTTTGTCTGCGTAGGACGGGAAGTAGAAGAAGTCAGCATCGGTGCCCACTTCGGTGCCTTCTGGGAAGAACGCCGGAATGAACGAAGCCTGACGGTGCATGTAGCAAGCCGGCGGAGCGTCGAACAGGCCTTTCGGGCTGTCACGGAAGTCGGTGGTTGCTACAGCGCCAGCGCCACCAGCAACGTATGCGTCGTTCTTCGCGAATGCGCCGAACTCTTCGATCGCACCGATAACTTCAGGCGAGTTGAACGGCAGTTCGTTTGTGGTCCATGCGTCATAAACAGATGCAGGCTGCGTGCGGAGCATCAGGTCTTCGACCCAGTCAGTTGCCGGCCAGCCAGTCGCTGCGCCCGAACCCAGACCGATACACCACGGGGTGCCACCGTCAGCAACGATCTGATCGGTCAGTGCTTTGAGTTCTTCCATCGAGGTTGGCACTTCGTAGCCAGCATCTTCGAAGTTCTCAGGGACGTACCAAACGAGCGACTTCAGGTTCACGTTGAAGAAGAAGCCAAAGAAGTCATCGCCAGCACCAGCATTGTCATAGGTGCCGAGGTCAACCCACGACTGACCAGCAGCGTAGTTGTCCAGAACCCACTGACGTGCATCAGCACCGAGCGGGGACAGTTTGCCTTGGCTTGCGAGCGAAGCGGCAAGACCCGGCTGCGGGAATACTGCGAGGTTCGGTGCAGCGCCTGCTTCAACGTCGATTACGATCTGCTGTTCAAAGCTGTCAGAGCCAACGTAGGAAACGTCTGCGCCGGTCGCTGCTTCAAAGTATGCAACCATGTTGTTGAAGTAGTCAGCTTCTGGCGACATCCACGGACCAGAGATGGTCACGGTCTTACCTGCGTAGTCGTGGCCAGCAGCGAAGTCTGCGTAGCTATCCCAGCTGAATGCACCCTCGCCCTCAGCGAAAATCAGGTGTGCGTCAGCGTGAGCCATCGTGGCAGTCAGCGCGATAACTGCAGCACCGGTGTAAAATTTCTTCATGGTTTCTCCTCCCAAGTCCGCCTCTCGACGATTTGAATGTGATCAAGTCCGCCTATCAAATTTATCCAAAGCGGTTTGATTGGTGTAACGATTGCCTCATTCAAAAGGCACTGTCAATGATTCACCGATATAGCGCTAACATACCGAAAAACACCTTCGCACCTGCAGAAAATTAATAAATACACATTAAATTGACGTTAATAAGCGGCGCAGATAGTCTGAGCTTTGAAATTTAAAACCGCTTTGGAAACCGAATGAACCTCAAAGAGCTGTCCACAAAACTCGGATTGAGCCAAACCACGGTGAGTCGCGCATTGAACGGCTACCCCGAGGTTTCCGAAGAAACGCGCGAAAAGGTTCGCCGCGCTGCAGAAGAACATAACTACCGCCCCAACACACGTGCCCGCAGCCTCGCCACGGGTCGCACAATGGCGATTGGTCACGTGATCCCTGTGTCGACAAAGCATGAGATGGTGAACCCGGTCTTCGGCGATTTTATCGCGGGCGCAGGTGAGGTTTATTCCCGTGAAGGCTACGACATGGTTCTGACCCTCGTTGAGGATAACAATGAGGAAGCGGCCTACCGTCAGATCAAATCTCGCGGCTCCGTCGATGGCGTTGTGGTCCACGGCCCCCTGATGGATGAACCCCGTATTCCTCTGCTGAAAAAGATCGGTCTCCCATTCGTCGTGCACGGTCGCGCCACCAATGCGGTTGATCCCTATTCTTGGGTCGACATGAATAACCGCCGTGCGTTTGAGCGTGCCACCGAACTTTTGCTAGATCTCGGTCACCGTCGAATTGCTTTGATAAATGGCCTCGAGAGGATGGATTTCGCCTTCCGTCGTCGCGAGGGGTATGAGGCCGCGCACTACAATCGCGGACTGACCCCCGACCCGATTTTGATGTGTAGCCACGAAATGACCGAACTTTTCGCGCATGACACGACGGCGACCCTGCTCAGCCAGCCCAACCCACCGACGGCTTTCCTCGTGTCCTCAATGATCTGCGCCTTGGGTGTCCGTCGCGCAATTGAAGAACGCGGATTGATCATGGGCAAGGACGTGTCAGTCGTCACACACGACGACGTGTTGTCCTACCTACGGAACGGCGGTGATGTGCCGATCTTTACAGCCACACGATCCTCTGTTCGTGAGGCTGGCCGAAAGTCTGCCGAAATCCTGCTGCAAATGATCAATGATCCGACCCGCGATCCTGAAACTGTCCTTTTTGAAGCCGAATTGGTTTTGGGTCAGTCCACAGGTCCCGCACTGGTTCGGGCTTAATTCAAACTTGCAGCCTAATCGCTTTGAACACTAAAAGCAGCGCACGCGGGAACGCAGTCGCTCATATCTCGTCTTAGAAAAGGTGCCCTATGGCTCATCCGGTTGATACGCTTTCACTCGTCGCTGACATTGGCGGCACCAATACCCGCGTGGCATTGGCTGATGGTCGAACAATCCTGCCCGAAACGATCCGCCGTTATTCGAATGCCGAATTTCCAGGACTAGAAACGGTGATCCGCCAATACGTCAAAGACGAAAAAGGCGTCGATCCCAAGGCCGCTTGTGTCGCTGTCGCTGGCCCCGTTCGCGATGGAAAAGCGACGATGACCAACCTCGATTGGACGATCGACAAGCCGACACTTGCGCGCGCCACTCAGGCCGAAAATGTAGCCATTCTGAATGACTTGCAGGCCCAAGGTCATGCAATTGGATATATCGACGACGCCAATGTTCCAATTGTTTTGGATGGTGCCAAAGGCAATGAACACGCTGCAAAACTCGTGATCGGCGTAGGCACTGGGTTTAACTGTGCGCCAGTATTTGAAACCGAGGCAGGTCGACTAGTCACCCCGTCAGAGGCTGGTCACGCGAACCTACCCATTCGCACCGACGCCGAATTGCGGCTTTGCAACTTCGTCTCCAACGCACACGGCTTCCCCGCGGTCGAGGACGTGCTCTCTGGTCGTGGTTTAGAGCGCGTTTACATGTGGCTGGGTCAAGAAGACGGCACCCCTGTTGAAAAGAGCGCCGCTGAAATCATGACCGCCTGTGCCGATGGCAGTGATCCTCGCGCGATTGCTGCAGCCCAGCAGTTTACCCGCATTCTGGGCACCGTGGCTGGTAACTTGTCGCTGATCCACCTTCCCTTTGGCGGTGTTTATCTGTCCGGTGGTGTGGCGCGGGCGTTCAAACCCTACCTTGATCAGTTCGGGTTCGACACGGCGTTCCGCGACAAAGGTCGCTTTGCGGGCTTTATGAGCAACTTCACTGTCCACGTGATCGAAGACGACTATGCCGCGCTCACAGGCTGCGCCGCACACCTCGTTTCGCACTTCGGTTAACGGGCGGCGAGCTCTGCCTCGACGGTGCGTGTAAGATCAGCCAGAGAAAACGGTTTCGTCAGAAATACCGATGGCCCAACGTCAGCAAGATGGTCGGTAAAGGCATCTTCGGCGTAGCCAGAGACGAACACAACGCGGGTCTTAGGGCGCATTTTACGCGCCTCTTTGACCCACGTTGGTCCATCTTTTCCGGGCATCACAACGTCTGAGACAAAGATATCAACGACCAATTCTGGGTCTTCGAGAAGTGTCAGAGCCTGCTCACCACTTTCGGCCTCCAACACGGTCAGCCCTTTCATCTGCAAGGCACGCGTCGCAAAGGCGCGCACCGGTGCTTCGTCTTCGACCAACAAAACGACGCCCTTTCGAGGGGTAATCGTTGGCTTTTCAGTGACTTGGGGGTTAAGCGTGTCGGTCACCGCCCCATCGAAATGGGGAAAATAGAGCGAGAAAATAGATCCTACGTCAGGTTCGCTTTCGACGAAAATGAAGCCACCAGATTGCTTCACAATCCCATATGCCGTCGAAAGCCCTAGCCCCGTGCCTTCGCCAGGTTTCTTGGTCGAATAGAACGGCTCAAATATCTTTCCGATCTTTTCCGACGGAATACCGTGACCTTCATCGATCACCTTGATCAGCACGTAGTTACCAGCCGGCAGACGCGCGTGATCTCGCTCAAGGCGCTCTGCCAGCGTCACGTTCTGGCTTTCAACCCGAATATCCCCGCCACCCGGCATCGCATCCCGAGCGTTCACAACAAGGTTCATGATAACCTGTTCAAGCTGACGTTTATCGGCTCGAATGGGGTAGAGATTGTCCTCTTGGGACAAGACCAACCTGATCCGTTCACCGACCAGACGATCCAGCAATTGCGTCATATTCGCAAGGACACCTGACAGATCAAAGACCTCGGGGAGCAGCGTCTGTTTACGCGAGAACGCGAGGAGTTGCGACACCAGCCGCGCCGCGCGGGTGGTGTTTTCTTTGATCTGATTTAGATCGCAGAAATCCGTATCGCCCTCACGGTGCCGCATGAGGAGTAACTCGCAATGCCCTGAAATTGCGGTTAATAAATTATTAAAATCATGCGCCACGCCGCCTGCCAGCTGACCGATGGCTTGCATCTTTTGGCTCTGAACGAACTGCGCTTCGAGCGATTTGAATTCTGTCATGTCGTTCAGAACCGCAATCAACGGACTATCAGGCTCGCGCCCCGTTGGATGCAACGCAACTTGCACAAAGAAGTCCTGCCGATCGCCTTTGCCACGTAAAAATTCACGGGTGTTAAGGCTTCGCGATGCCGCGACATCAGCCAGCCAATCTGTGATTGGGCGCCCTAACCCCTCGAGCCGATCAGACAGCCGCGTACCATTGGTGATCTGCCCACCTAGCAACGTGCGGGCTTCTTGGTTGGCGAACAGGATTTCTCCGGTTTGAGCGACCTTGAGGATCGGTACAGGCAGCGCGTCGATTTCACCAATATCGGCTAGACTGTCGTGGTCATCTTCGGTCAGATATGGTTGATCAGGCTTTTGAACTCCGCTTTTGGTCGAAAGGGCCCAAAGGAAAACGTTCTCGGGCAGCGACGTCACTGAAAGCTGCGAACCCTCGCCTTTGAGTTGAAAGTTGTGGTGAGCGCGCCCAAACTGCCGAGCCTCAGCATTGAAACGCAAAATCGTCGCTCTAGGGCTCGCAAATAGCTGAGATAAGTCGATTGATCGCGCGGCGCCGTTCGACAACGATATCGAACCGTCCATCCCAATCACCCACGTTGGTTCGGTGTTTGACGATACAATTGGCTCTATTGCCGCCAAAGTCCGACGTTGCGCATACTGCCTCATAGCGCTCCGAATAAACATAAAAATGGCGGTTAGACCCATCGCGCCACCGCATAAATACCCAAATAAGGTTACCTTCGGCTCAGTAACCCAGCCCGCCAAAGAGACTGAGATAATTGCAGTAAACGCCAAAACGGATAGCCCAATGGGACCATCAATGCGTGCGGAACCTGTGTGCACACCGAATTCTCCTAATAATCGGGTGCACCATGTCGAAACTTGGTTAACGCACCCTTAATACGAGAAAGACTGTGCAGCGAGGTTGCATTTAATACAACCTTTAGTGGTTATCTTGACAGTGTAGCGAGATAAAAACCATCGTGCAGTTCGGTCGGACGCAATTGCATTTCGTCAACAACGGACCACTCTGGATGGTCGGCGAGGAACCCGTCAACCACCCTGCGATTTTCAACGTTGAGAACCGAACATGTCGCATAAGCCAATCGACCACCCTGCCCGACATGTGTCATCGCAGTTTCCAAAATCGACCGTTGAATCGTTGTTAACTCTGCCAAACGACTCTCAGTCAGACGCCACTTCGCGTCGGGGGTCCGACGCCAGGTCCCGCTCCCGCTACAGGGTGCATCGCAGAGAACCAGATCAAAGGTCCCGATCGGGCGATTTGTCGCCTTAATGCGAGTTCCAGCGCGTGCAGCACGGGCAGGAATATCCTTCATCCGACCAACGTCGGCATCATGGGCTGTCACTTGCGCACCAAGCGCTGCGAGCGCGAGCGATTTACCGCCACCGCCAGCGCAATAGTCCAGAACGGTTTGGTCAGCAGTTACGCCTAAACGCGCCATAGCCATTTGCGATGCTGCGTCTTGAAGCTCGATATGCCCGTCATCCCACAGCCGCGTTTGTTGAATACGGCGCGCATTGCCGGTGACGATGATCGCGCCCTCGACATCTGGATGCGCATGAGCGTCGATGTCGTCGGTTTTCAGAGCGCTAAGAACCTTTTCAACGGTGCTCCGCTTACGGTTCACGCGCAGGAAAACCTGTGCTCGGTCTTGTTGCGCGGTCGCAATGCCCTTCGCATTGGCACCAAAATCGGCCACTAACTGCGGCCAAAGCCATTCTGGCCAGTCCGCTTCAGCGTCTGGTGACATTTCCGTCGGCGTGTAGGCCAGTTCATCGTCGGACAAGCTCTGTGGCGCATGTCCTTCACCCGAAAACACATCGGCTAGATCAGCGCCCTGTTGGCGCAAAAGACCGATCATCCGACCACGCCCCGTTTCCGCGCCACCCAGCGCAGCCGTACTCCGCCAACGACGGAGAACATCGAACACGTGGTCGCGAATGGCTGCGCGGTCTTTGGATCCCGCAAATCGCGACCCACGCGCCCAAGCGATCAGGGCAGCCTCAGCAGGCTGCCCCTCTTGGATTTTATCCAGAACTTCAATCGCCGCAGCAACGCGGGCTGCCGGTGTCATCAGCCGATCCGGTAGTTCGGGCTTTCACGGGTGATCTGAACGTCGTGAACATGCGACTCTTTCAGACCAGCGCCCGTGATTTTGACAAAGGAACAGTTCTTGTTCATCTCAGCGACGGTCGCGTTACCAGTGTAACCCATTGCAGCGCGAAGACCGCCGACCATCTGGTGAAGAACCGTTGCAACAGATCCTTTGTATGGGACCTGACCCTCGATACCTTCGGGGACGAGCTTGTCGTTTGCGGCGTCCTTTTGGAAATAACGGTCCGCCGAACCACGCGCCATCGCGCCGAGCGAGCCCATGCCGCGGTAGGATTTGAACGAACGGCCCTGATACAGGATCACCTCGCCTGGGGATTCGTCAGTGCCCGCGATCATCGAGCCAACCATAGCGCAAGATGCACCTGCTGCGATCGCTTTGGCAAAGTCGCCAGAGAATTTGATACCACCGTCAGCGATGACAGGCACATCGCCTGCCGCTTTGGCGCAATCATTGATCGCGGTCAGCTGCGGCACGCCAACACCTGCAACCATGCGCGTAGTGCAGATCGAACCCGGTCCAATGCCTACTTTGACAGCGTCAGCACCTGCGTCGATCAACGCCTTTGTCGCGTCGGCAGTCGCAACGTTGCCCGCGATGATCTGAACGTTGCTTTCCGCTTTGATGCGGCGCACGGCATCGAGAACACCAGCAGAGTGACCGTGTGCGGTATCGACAACAACGATATCCACGCCAGCATCAATCAACATCATCGACCGTTCAAAACCAGCATCACCAACAGAGGTCGCCGCAGCGACGCGCAGGCGGCCCAGCTCATCTTTACATGCTGTTGGGTTCAGAACCGATTTCTCTGTGTCTTTGAGCGTCAAGAGACCTGTCAGCTTGCCATTTCCATCGGTAACCAACAGTTTTTCGATACGGCGCTGCTTCATCATGTCGATGGCGGCGTCACGATCAACGGGTTCACGCAGAACAGCGAGGTTGTCGAAGGTCATCATTTCAGAGACCAGCGTTGTCTCTTCAGAGGCAAAGCGCATGTCACGGTTGGTCACAATACCGACCACGTGGCCTTTGTCGTCAACAACGGGGAAACCAGTGAAATTATACCGCTCCACCAGTGCCTTTGCATCGGCGAGCGACTGGTCGGGGCGTAGCGTGACGGGGTTGTAGACAACGCCAGATTCAAAACGCTTCACACGGCGGACTTCGCGGGCTTGTTCTTCGGACGACAGGTTCTTGTGGATCACGCCGATACCGCCCGCTTGCGCCATCGCAATCGCCATGCGTGCTTCGGTAACGGTGTCCATTGCCGAGGACAAAAGCGGGATGTTCATTTTGATCCCACGTGTCACGAAAGTGCGCGTATCAGCGGTCGCCGGCAGCACCGATGAGGCCGCTGGAACCAATAGTACGTCGTCGAAAGTGAGGGCCTCGCGAATCTCCATCAGGGTGCTCCATGGAATAGCTTCGTTTGGCGCTTCCCTATTACATGGATGCGCCACGGGGAAAAGGGCAAAGGCCCGAGAGTGACCGCAAAAATGCGTGTCAGGCCATCGGGGTCATCAGTTCGACCGTCTCTCCGTCGCGGACGGCGGTGTAGAAACACGACCGACGGTTTGTGTGACAGGCAGGACCCGTCTGGCGGACTTTGACCAAAATGCAGTCTTTGTCGCAGTCAAAGGTGAACTCTACCAACACTTGATGGTGGCCAGAAGTTTCACCCTTGATCCAGAACGACTGGCGCGACCGCGACCAATAGGTGACCTTGCCCGTCTCAAGCGTTTTTGCGACTGCCTCAGCGTTCATCCACGCCATCATCAGCACGTCGCCAGTATCCACGTCTTGCGCAATCGCAGGAATAAGCCCGCGATCATCATACTTTAGAAGGGATGGATCGAATTTCATCGCAGGTATCCTATTGCTGTCGCGGTTCGCGCCCTATTTACTGCACAGACGTTGAAAAGGAAAACCCGCCCGTGTCCGATAATGCAGAATTGGTGAAACTCTATTCCTCGCGCATTTTGGCGCTCACGGCAGACATGCCGTTCACGGACCGCCTGCCCGATGCAGATGCCACGGTGAAAAAACGTTCGCCTTTATGCGGGTCGACGGTCACTGTGGACATAAAAATGCAGGACGGCGTTATAAGTTCCTACGGTCAGGACGTTAAAGCATGTGCATTGGGTCAAGCCTCTGCCGCGATCCTTGGGGGTGCGGTCATAGGGCGGACCGTCGCGGAGCTAGAGGCCGCACGGGACGAATTGCGCGCAATGCTGAAAAATGATGGTCCCGTTCCGCAAGCGCCTTTTGATGGGTTGGAGGCGCTGCTGCCAGCACGGGATTACAAGAACAGGCACGCGTCGATCCTTCTGGCCTTCGACGCGGTCGTCGAGGCGGCGCATTTGGCGCAGGCACAAAAAGAGTAATTCGCCGACTCCCTTGGGTGTCGGTTCGGGCACCGGGAGGACGCATGTTGCACCGAAAGAGTTCAGCGCAGTTCGCTGACGTACCATCGACGGGGTTTGATGAAATCACCCGCGTCGGCACCAAAATGGCGTCTGACGTCGTAGATATCGCTGGCTTCCTTGACAGCGTTGGCGAATTGTCCAGCCAACAGCTAGGTGAAATGGAAGGCCTGCAATCGCGGGTCAATCACATCATGCATGCCAACACCGCTATGCAAGAAGCAATCAGGCATGTCGCGACAATGGCCGAGGCCAATTCTGAAGCGCTTCAGCTTGGCATCGCGAGTTTCCTCACCAGCCGCGAAAGCAGTGAACAGGTCGCAAACTGGGTGCGGTCCGTTGAAACCCGCATTACGGCAGTGGTTCAAACGCTGAAATCGGTGGAAAGCCTGAACCGCGAGATCACGTCGATTGCCCGTCAGGTGAATATCCTCGCCATCAATGCCAAGATCGAGGCCGTCCGTGCGGGCACGCATGGCCGTGGCTTTGCTGTCGTAGCAGAGGCCATCAACGAGCTGTCTCGTAACACTGGGATGGCCGCAGAGTCGGTCAGCGAAGGTGTCACAGTCCTCGCTAAGAACTTTGACGAACTCAGCAAAGAAACCACCGCCATGCAGACCACCGCGGCAAAGGTGATTGCGGACACCGAAGACACGAACCAAAAGATCACGACCGTTGCGGAACAAATGCAGGAAACCGTTCGCACGGCAGGGACCATGCAAGCCGATGCCGAAGTTATCGCGGATGCGATTGACACTTTCGGTCCCGCATTTGAAAAAATCGCGGGATCGGCCCAAACGACGACGGATGGTGTGCAGGAAACACGCAGTCGACTACATGCCTTGGTGGATGATAGCGAAACCGTTGTGCGCCTGAGCGTTCTCGCAGGGGGCGCCTCTGAGGATCAGAAGTTCATTGATCACGTGATTCAAACCGCGAAAGAGATCAGTGCGGCCTTTGAAGACGCGATCAAGAAGCGAGTCATTTCCGAAGCAGAACTCTTTGATCGAACATACCTTCCGATCCCTGCAACCAATCCACAGCAGGTCATGTCGCGCTTTACGCGGTTCACGGATGCCGTTCTTCCGAAATTCCAAGAACCTGCGCTGAAACTCGATCCAAGAGTGGTGTTCAGCGCCGCCGTGGACGATCGTGGCTACTTGCCAACGCACAACCTCAAATTCTCGTTCCCGCAAGGACCTGACGTTGTTTGGAACACTGCGAACAGCCGAAACCGCAGGATTTTCGACGACCGTGTCGGCCTAAAGGCTGGTCAAAGCCGCGAACCTTTCCTTATGCAGGTCTATCGCCGTGATATGGGCGGTGGCGAATTTGCGATGATGAAAGACCTCTCTGCCCCGATCACCGTGAACGGTCGTCATTGGGGTGGCCTCCGCCTCGCCTATAAAATCTGACCGCAAAAAGAAAACCGCCGCACGTCACAATGGACGGCGGCGGAGAGCGGTGTTTCGCGTGGGACCCGTATCCGGTGAAAACGGAAAAGAGGCAGGACTCCGTTTGACCAATTTGGACAGGCAGTGGTCGACGTCAGAAGTTTGGGACAGGACGACAGACCGGAACGGCGCGGAACACGAGGGCAGTTGATAGGCAGGTTACAAGAACGCAGGCAGCGTGAGGCCAGCATAGAGGATCACAACCAGCGACACCGCCCCAATCAGATCGGACAGAACAGTCACGGGTGACCGGCTCAGTACGGCTTTGATATCTTTCGCCATGTTGATTTCTCCTGCTGCGTTAACCTTGTTGCTTATTTGTTCTCACATGATTCCGATTCAATCAAGAACTTTTTGAGAACATTTGCGAACATTTAGGAGAACATCAGGTTAACCCACTGAAATCAAACGGATCGCTTTGTCCTGTTCCATGAGCCAAAGGAGAACACGCGCGGCCCGTCCCCGATCCGATTCCAGTTTTGGATCATCCAATAACAGCTTTCGCGCATCCGCCTGCGCGGTCTGCATCAGCGCCGCCTGACGTTCCAAGTCAGCGATCCGAAACCGCGGAAGACCCGATTGCGCAGTGCCGATCATGTCGCCCGCACCACGAATGGCGAGGTCTTCCTCAGAAATACGGAATCCGTCTTCCGTCTCGCGCAGAATTTCCAAACGCCGTTTGCCACTCTCGGTCAGGGGCGGTTGATACATCAGCAGGCATGTCGAAGCCGCAGACCCGCGCCCTACCCGTCCACGCAATTGGTGCAACTGCGCAAGACCAAAGCTTTCCGCCCGTTCGATCACCATGATCGACGCGTTTGGCACGTTCACGCCCACCTCGATCACGGTCGTTGCAACCAGAACTTTGGTCTCGCCCGCCACAAACCGCGCCATTGCGGCATCCTTTTCGGACGGTGGCATTTGGCCATGCACCAGCCCGACGACGCCATCGCCCAAGGCCGCACGAAGCCGTTTGAACCGCTCTTCGGCGGCGGTCATATCGCTGACCTCGGACTCTTCGACCAAGGGGCAAACCCAATAGGCCTGACGCCCCTCGGCCACAGCGCGGCGCAGACGGTCAACGACCTCATCCATCCGCTGCGTGCTGACCAAGGCCGTTTGCACAGGCGTCCGCCCCGGTGGCTTTTCATCGAGCACCGACACATCCATATCGCCATATTGCGCGAGCGCGAGGCTGCGCGGGATCGGCGTCGCCGTCATCACCAGAACATCGACAGCCGTGCCTTTGGCACCCAGTTCCATCCGTTGTGCCACGCCAAAACGGTGCTGTTCGTCGATAACCGCGAGCCTAAGGTCCGCGAACTCCACATCCTTTTGAAACACCGCATGGGTGCCTACCAAAATCCCGATGTCGCCATTTTTCAGCGCGGCGAGTTTGGCCTTACGTTCATTGCCCTTGTCGCGACCCGTCAGAATTTCCAGAACGACACCCGCGCTTTCGGCCAAGGGGCGCAACCCCTCTAGGTGCTGGCGTGCCAAAATCTCGGTCGGGGCCATCATGACGCCCTGCCCGCCGGCCTCAACCGCAATCAAGAGTGCCATCAACGCAACGAGCGTTTTCCCTGACCCGACATCGCCCTGAAGCAAGCGGTTCATACGCGCCCCATGCCCCATGTCGTCAGCGATTTCGTCAATTGAACGGAGCTGCGCATTGGTCGGCCGATAGGGCAAGGCCGCCAAGACCTTGGACCGCAGCGCTCCATTCCCTTTGTTCACTTGACCCTTGCCACGCCGCACCTGCGCGCGCGCCAGCGTTAGTGTCAGTTGGTGCGCTAGAACCTCGTCATAGGCGAGCCGTTGACGCGCTTTATCAAAGGGCGACAAATCGGTTGTCGATTGCGGATTATGCGCCGCCTCGACCGCATCACGCCAATCTGGCCAGTTTTCGCGGGTCTTAAGCGCGGGATCGATCCACTCTGGCAGAACGGGCGATAGAGCTAACGCGGCACGACTGCCTTTGAACATCAGCTTTTGCGTGATGCCAGCGGTCAGCGGGTAAACCGGTTCAAAGGCGGGAATGCTGTCGGCGTCATCGGCGGCAAGAATGTGATCGGGATGAACCATCTGACCCACACCGTCGAAAAACTCGATCTTACCTGACACGATCCGCCGCGACCCAACGGGCAAAATCTTAGTCAGATAATCGCCACGCGCGTGGAAGAACACGATCTGAAACGAGGTCTCGGCATCCTCGACCGTGACCCGATACGGACGCCCTTTTTGACGGTTCGGCGTGTGGCCCGTGACCACTACTTCAACGGTCACTGTCGCTGGCGGCGTCACATCACGGATAGACCGACGCCGATGGCGATCAACACCGGATTGCGGCAAGGTAAACAGCAAATCGCGCGGCGTTTTGATTGCAAGGTTTTCAAGATGCGCAGCCGTTTTCGGACCGATCCCGTCTAACCCAGTCAAATCGCCAAATAGCGGCCAGAGTATTTCGGGCCGACCGCTCATGCGTCCCCAATCAACGCGAGCCAACCGTCTTCGTCGATGGTCTCAATGCCTAGTTCTTCGGCCTTCTTCGCCTTGGACCCTGCACCTGGTCCCGCGACCAGCAAGTCGGTTTTTGCACTCACCGACCCCGCGACCTTCGCGCCCAGTGATTCCGCTCGCGCCTTTGCCTCTGCCCGTGTCATCTTCTCGAGCGAACCGGTAAAGACGACCGTTTTACCCGCAACAGGACTGTCGTTTGATCGTTGTTCCGGCGCTTGAATGTCAAGCTCGGCCACCAATCGGTCAATGACGGCCCGCTCTTCGGGTTGGGACAGCGTGGTGATCAACGACACCGCCAAGACGGCCCCGATCCCATCGATTGACGTAAATTCATTCCACGCCGCGAGTGCGTCAGTAGGACAACCCGCCCAAGCCGTATCCCGCGACTTCTTAATATTCGCCCGACGGCCTTGCGCCTCAGCCGACGCGCGTTCTTGGGCTTCCGCCTCCTCAGCCATGACTTCGCATTGCGCGGCCATGCGGGCAGCATCTGCCGTTTGAACCAAGGCATCCCAAGTGATAAAATGACGAGCAAGATCGGCACCTGCGACCTCACCTAGGTGGCGAATACCGAGAGCGAACAAGAACTTCCCAAACGGTATTTTTCGTTTCTGTTCAATAGCCTCAAACAGCTTATTCGTGCTCTTTTCACCAAAGCCATCGCGATTTTTCAAACGCGCTAGGTTCTTTGCGTCACGTTTCGCGAGCGTGAAAATATCGGCAGGTTCATTGATCGGGAGCACTGGATCATTGTGGAACATTTCGATCTGTTTTGCGCCGAGGCCTTCGATATCAAAGGCCCCGCGCGATACGAAATGCTTGAGCCGTTCAACAGCCTGCACAGGACATACCAAACCGCCCGTGCAACGCCGAACCGAGTCTCCCTCGTCGCGGATCGCCTCTGACCCACATTCTGGGCATACATGCGGGAACGCGAAAGGCTCAGCATCATCGGGACGTTTTGACAGATCAAGGTCCGCAATTTTGGGGATCACATCGCCAGCGCGGTAGACCTGCACCCAATCGCCGATCCGAATGTCTTTGCCATCGCGAATGGGGTGACCATTGCTGTCACGGCCCGCGATGTAATCCTCGTTATGGAGCGTGGCATTCGACACTACGACCCCGCCGACCGTCACGGGCTGGAGACGTGCCACGGGCGACAAAGCCCCCGTTCGACCAACCTGAATGTCGATCGCCTCAAGCCGCGTCCACGCCAGTTCAGCAGGGAACTTATGCGCAATCGCCCAACGCGGCGTCGTGGATCGGAACCCGAGACGGCGCTGGAGGTTCAGGTCATTCACCTTATAAACCACACCGTCGATATCGTAGCCGAGCGTTGCTCTCTGCGTTTCAATATCTCGGTAGTGGCTGATCATTTCTGCGGTGGACGCACATAGTCGCGTTAAAGGATTTACTTGAAATCCCAATGCTTTAAATCGCTCAATTGCATCAAATTGAGTCTCACCAAGCGGCTCACTGACCTCACCCCAAGCATAGGCAAAAAACCGAAGCGGTCGTGCGCGTGTGATCTCTGCGTCTAGCTGACGAAGGCTCCCCGCGGCAGCGTTTCGAGGGTTCGCAAAGGTCTTTCCACCTGTCGCGGCATGGCGTTCGTTCAGCGCGGCGAAATCCGCGTGGCTCATATAGACTTCGCCGCGAACTTCGATCACGGCTGGTGCGCCAACGATCTGATGCGGAATATCTGAAATCGTCTTGGCGTTTTCTGTGACGTTTTCACCGACTTCGCCGTCGCCACGTGTCGCGGCTTGAACCAAAATACCGTACTCATACCTTAGCGACAATGAAAGCCCATCAATCTTAGGCTCAGCGGTGTAAGAGATCGCCTCTTCCGTGCCGAGGTATTTGCGCACCTGTTCATCAAAATCGGCAACATCATCGTCGTCAAACGCGTTCGACAAGGACAGCATGCGAACAGCATGCGCGATTTTGCCAAACCCATCGCCGACAGCCGCACCAACCTGTTCGGACGGGCTATCGGAACGTTTCAGGTCAGGAAAACGAACCTCAATCGCAGCATTGCGCCGCTTGAGCGCGTCATACTCCGCATCCGAAATATCTGGAGCATCTTCAGTATGATAAGCCGCATTCGCCCGCGCCAAAACATCGGCAAGACGTGCCAATTCTTCGGCGGCTTGTTCACTTTCTAGCTGCTCTACCGCGATTGTCGCTGTGGCCGATTGCGTCACGCTCTTCCCCATCTTCTGCCAAGGCTGAAATCAGCCTCAGCAATGTTCTAGGGGTCCACCTGCCAATCGACAAGATGCTAGGGGCAATCTCAGGCGCCGACCGCGATTTTGGTCGTGGCACGCATCGGTTCAGGATCGCGGAGCACATAGCCACGGCCCCAAACGGTCTCGATGTAGTTCTCACCACCTGTAGCCGACTGCAATTTCTTCCGCAGTTTACAGATAAACACGTCGATGATCTTCAGTTCAGGCTCATCCATGCCGCCATAAAGATGATTAAGGAACATTTCCTTGGTCAGGGTGGTCCCTTTGCGCAAAGAAAGAAGTTCAAACATTTGATACTCTTTGCCCGTGAGGTGAACAGGCGAGCCTTCAACCTCGACCGTTTTAGCATCGAGGTTCACACAAATTCGGCCCGTGTTGATCACCGACTGCGAATGGCCTTTGGACCGACGGATAATCGCATGGATACGCGCCACGAGTTCTTCGCGGTGGAACGGTTTGGTCAGGTAGTCATCGGCACCGAACCCGAACCCTTTGATCTTGCTCTCAATTCCATCGTCACCTGACAGGATCAAAATTGGGGTTTCAACCCGCGATAGACGCAGCTGGCGCAGCACCTCGTGACCGTTCATATCTGGCAAATTCAGGTCCAGAAGGATCAAATCGTAATCGTATAGCTTTGCTAGATCGATCCCCTCCTCACCTAAATCCGTCGAGTAGACGTTAAGGTTCGCATGGGTCAGCATCATTTCAATGCTTTTCGATGTCGTCGGGTCGTCTTCAACCAGCAGCACTCGCATCTGCAGCCTCCGCATTTTGTGTTCTGACGTTAACCTTGATGCACAATGGTTAATTACACGTTACCGCTAAGGCTACCTTCACACATTCTACCTAAAGTTGTCTATATTTTTGTACAGCCGTAGCTTTTAAGGCTGACTTTCCATGCAAACGGATCGCCGAAACCCACCCATCAAACTCTTCCTCAGAGAGATCATACCGATCCAAGGCGTTGTTCTTAGTTAACAATCCCGAGAATACTGCCTGCACAACCGCTGCTTTGCGCGACGCAACCCAGCGGTTTGTTCCCTCCGGCGGCAGGTCTGCCACCGTCATGTGCGTCCCATCGGGTAAGGTCACCGCACGCGGACCATCAATTTTCCTAAGGTACATGGTTTCATCCTCATATAGACACGTCATGCACAAACACTGTGCCGTGATCATTTAACGAGGAGTGAAACCGCCCCTTGAGAGTAGTTAGCATTTTCATATATTCCCTCGGACTTGCCCTACCCAGTCGCCGGAGGCTGACATGTCGCTTGATCACCCACTAAACTCTCTTGGCTTTGCCAAGCCGCCCTCGGAAACCCGCGTGGTTGTCGCTATGTCAGGCGGCGTGGATTCATCTGTAGTCGCCGCGCAGCTCGCCGAAGAAGGCTATGACGTGGTCGGCGTGACGCTCCAGCTTTACGATCACGGGGCGGCGCTGGCGAAAAAAGGCGCGTGCTGTGCGGGTCGTGACATTCATGACGCCCGCCGCGTGGCCGAGGAAATGGGCTTCCCGCATTACGTGCTCGACTACGAAAACATCTTCCAAGAAGCAGTGATCGACGAATTCGCTGACAGCTATCTGGCTGGCGCGACCCCTGTGCCCTGCATCCGTTGCAATGAGCGCGTAAAGTTCAAAGACCTCTTGCAGACGGCAAAGGATCTGGATGCCGACTGCATGGCGACGGGTCACTATATTCAGCGCATGATGGGGCCGAATGGAGCGGAACTGCATTGCGCCGCCGATGCGAACCGCGACCAGTCGTATTTCCTGTTCTCAACCACGCCAGAGCAGTTGGATTACCTGCGCTTCCCACTCGGCCATTTGCCGTCCAAAGACGCGACGCGCGCTTTGGCGACGAAATACGGTCTGGCGGTTGCGGACAAACCTGACAGTCAGGACATATGCTTTGTCCCGAATGGTAACTACGCAAGCGTGATTGAAAAGCTGCGTCCGGGCGCGGCTGAGCCTGGAAAGATTGTCGACACGGACGGCAATGTCTTGGGTGATCATCGCGGCGTGATCCATTACACGATCGGCCAGCGGCGTGGTTTGGGTATCGGCGGCCTCGCTGACCCGCTCTATGTTGTGAAGCTCGACGTGGACAATCGTCAGGTCGTTGTCGGCCCTAAAGAGCTGCTCGCGACCCGTCGCGTGCCGATCCGCGAAATCAACTGGCTCGGCGATGGGGCGTTCACTGACGTGGCTGAACGCGAAATCTCGGTCAAGGTGCGGTCCACCCGTCCTCCTGCCCCTGCGATTTTGCGGGCGATCTCGGACACGGAAGCAGAGGTTGAATTGCTAACGCCCGAGGAAGGCGTGTCGCCCGGTCAGGCCTGTGTGTTCTACGATCCAGAGAGCACTCGCATTCTAGGCGGCGGTTGGATTTGGAAGGGCAATTAAGCCTTACATCAAACCAACCGTGACCCAAGCGAGCACGGCATACCGCCCAAACTTTGCAATCGTGACCACGGTCAGAAACCGCCAAAGCGGTTCTTTCATCGTACCCGCAACAACGGTGAGCGGGTCTCCAATAATGGGCACCCATGATGCAAAGAGGCTCACCCAACCCCATTTATGATAGCTCCGCTGTGCCCGTTCGATCTGTTCGGACGAAAACGGAAATCGTGGATGGCTGAACAGGCGACCCAGATAGCGACCGAGGATCCAGTTGACCAAAGATCCAGCCACGTTTCCAACAGTCGCGACAAAAAGCAGAGTGCCAACCGCGTGTTCGCCCGCGATAATAATCCCGACCAAGACAGCCTCTGACTGTGCGGGGACAATCGTCGCAGCCAGAAACGCGGCAAGGAATAACCCCGTCAGCCCCAACATCTAGAGCCGCGCAAGCACCGCACGTGCCGCACGAAGGCCCGGTGCTTCGCCCCCTTCACCAAGCCGCTGCATCGTCAAATCCATGGCAGCGCGCTGCGCGGTCGGGTCATTGAGGACAGAAAGCATCGCAGGTGCGATCAACTCGGGGCGACACTCAGGCCCGAGGAACTCAGGAACAGCCCGCGTTTCGCTGACGAGGTTCACGAGGGTAAACGTATCAATCAACGCCATGCGCCGCATGATCGCCCATGTGATTTTGTTAAAATCGTAAGCAATTACCATCGGTGTCCGCGCTGCTGCCAATTCGAGAGAGACAGTGCCAGAGGCCGCCAAAGCAATATCCGCAGCCTTGAATGCCGCGCGTTTGTCTGCTGCCGTTGTTTCGCTTGGGTCTAGCAGAATGGGCTGCACCGACCAATTTGCGGTCAGTTCACGCACCAACTGGGTAACTGGTGCAGCGCAGGGCAAAACAATCTTTGCATCAGGTTTCTCCGCAACAACCTGTGCCAAAGCCGCGCCAAACCGATCCGCCAAACGCGACACTTCCCCCCGACGCGACCCGGGCAAAGCCAAGATCAAAGGCGCATCTCCAATGGCAAAACGCGCACGGAAATCGGCAGCCTCAGCATCAGTCGCTTGGATCTCTGTTGTAACGGGATGTCCGACAAAGTCACACTCCATCCCATGCGGCGTCATATAGGGCGGCTCGAACGGTAAGAGTGCGAGGACGTGATCAATCACCTTCGCCATCTTCGCTGCACGTTTCGGTCGCCACGCCCAAACAGAGGGCGCAACATAGTGGACGGTCCGAATGTTAGACGCCTCTTTGACCAGTTTGGCCACCCGCAGCGAAAAATCGGGCGCGTCGATGGTAATCACCACGTCAGGTTTGAGACGCAGGATTTCATCGGCCGTTTCACGAATACGGCGTTTGAGGTGAAAATACTTTGGCAGAACCTCAGCCAAGCCCATGATGGACAGTTCTTCCATCGGAAACAGGCTGGTCAGCCCATGCGACTGCATCTGTTCGCCGCCGATGCCGTGGAATTCGATGTCGTCGCGCAACTCCTTGAGGCCCGCCATCAGTGCTCCACCAAGGCGATCCCCAGAAACTTCACCCGCTAAGAGAAAGACCTTCATCCCCGCGCCCTCACCGACAGAAACATGCCATGCGCGTCCAATGTGGCGATGACCTGCGGCAAGTCCATGACCATCACGCCGCCTGCCTCGATCACGATACCGTCCATCCCCGCCTCAGCCGCGCCAAGCGCCGTTTTCGGACCAATCACAGGAAGGTCCACGCGGCGGTCTTGATTTGGCTTAGGGGCTTTGAAAAGGATGGCCCGCTGCGCGTTGGATAACGTGCCAATCATAGCGTCCGTGCCATCTGGGCCTTCTTCGGCGATGACCTCACCCGCACGAACAACACAGGCTTGCCCACTGTCACGGCGTCCCATGTCGGCGACAAAGGCCTGCCCGATTTCAGCATCGTTGCTATTCTGTTCTGACGGGCGAACAACAGTTAAAACGCCAGATGGCGGCAATAGCGTAGGCGCGATCTCGTGAGCGGCGCGAATGGCGATGCCGGCCTCCTCAAAGATCGACAGGATCACGCGAAGCGCACCATCATCACCCTGCCCCAAGGCCGCCATCAAACGCGGCACCAATGGCGCTGTTTCGGCATCGATCAAACTGGGATCGACGTCAGGACGACGCACCGCACCAGCGAGGCAAACCTCTGTCACGCTACGACGTTGCAATTCGGAAATGAACGACCCGAGCGTCTCTAATCGAAATCGCACCCGTGGCAGGTCAGACGATACATCAGGTTCAAAGTCGCCAAAGATGCAGATCAGTGGGGTTTCCCCCTGCGCTTGCAATTCGGTCACAAGCGCAGCAGGCAACGCACCTGTCCCTGCGATCAGTGCAAGCATCAGGACGGTGTCAGAAAATTACGGTCACTTTCACCTAGGATGAAACCGACCATCTCGCGGACATATTCGCTCTCTGCTTCGTCTCCCAAACGCTTTGCACGGTCGAGGAACGTGCCCTCACCGTCTTTGAGCGCCTGAAACGCAGCACGCAGCGCTGTAATGTCCGACCGATCAACGCCTTTGCGCTTCAATCCAACCAGATTGAGGCCATCGAGTTTGCCGCGTGGACCTTGAACCAAGGCATGCGGGATCACGTCGTTCGTCACCATGGTCAACGCGCCGATGATAGCACCACGGCCGATGCGAACGAATTGGTGGATACCACAAAGACCACCGATGATGACGTCATCCTCAACAATGCAATGGCCCGCAACCGCTGAACTGTTCACCACAATCACGCGATTGCCAATGTGCGCATCATGGGCGACGTGACATCCAGCCATCAACAGGCAGTCGTCGCCGATCGAGGTCAGCCCACCGCCACCAGCGGTCCCCGTATTCACCGTCACATGTTCACGAATTCGCGCCCGTGCACCGATGCGGAGCGCGGTCTTTTCACCACCGAACTTCTTATCCTGCGGGATTTCACCAATCACGGCGAACGAAAACACCGTACTGTCGTCACCGATGTATGTGTCGCCCGTAATCACCACATGAGATTTCAGCGTCACACCACGGCCCAGAACAACCTCTGAGCCGACGATGCAAAACGGCCCGATCACACAATCAGGACCGATAGTGGCGCCATCCTCAATAACGGCGCTGGGGTGAATTTGCGCAGTCATTAGGCGCTCGTGTCCATCATTGCGGTGAATTCAGCTTCAGCAGCCATTTCACCATCGACTGTTGCAACCCCTTTGAATTTCCAAACCTTTGCACCCGGTTTGCCGCGTGTCGTTTCGATCTGCATCTCTAGAACATCACCCGGCACGACCATGCGACGGAACTTCACGCCATCAATCGCCATGAAGTAAACCTTCATGTTTTTATCAGCCATGCCAAGCGACACGCCGACCATAACGCCAGCCGTTTGCGCCATTGCCTCGACGATCAGAACGCCAGGCATGACAGGCTGATCAGGGAAGTGACCTGTGAAATGCGGTTCGTTCATCGTGACGTTTTTGATGCCCTTACCAGACTGAGTGCCATTGATATCGACAACCTTATCCACCAGCAAAAACGGAAAGCGGTGCGGGATAATCCGCTGGATCAGTTGGATATCGGCGGTGGTTACGGCGTCAGTCATGTCGTGGTCCTTATCGAGCCCGTCGCGGGCACTTCGTCTATTGAGTAGCAATTCGCCCGCAACGGGGCAAGGTCGCGTTAGTTCTCAGGGGCTTGGGTGCCATCACCCAATGTTGCATCAATCTGCGCGATGGCGGCATCCGTGATATCGATGGCGCCGAAGTAGAGGATCACATCGCGGCGGGCCATGAGAACCGCGGCCTCACGGTCTTGCATCAGTTTGCCCAAAACGGGCCGGATAGCCGTGTCAAAGTTTGAACGCGCCGCTGTGAGACGGTCCTGAAGCTCTTGTTCTTTGGCATCCTGCGCACGACGAATACCGACAACCTTTTCGTCAAACGCATCCGCCTCAGCACGAAACACCGAAGGCTCCATCGACGGACGGCGCGCGGCAATATCTTGTTCTTCGGCGGTCAACGCATCCGCAATGCGCTGGTTTTCAGCCTTCAATGTTTCAGAAGCGGATTGGATTTCGGACAAAATCCGCTGACCGTATTGTGTCCCCGAAAACACCGTTTCAATGTCGATCAACAAGACAGGTGATCGAACAACTGCTGCCGCGTCCTGCGCCTGAACCGGCGCGACTGCCCAACCCCCAAAGGTCAGCGCAATCGCAACGGTCAGAGCATGAACCCAACGCATTAGAAGCTTGTCGAAATGGTCACGTCAAAGGATTTGGCTTCATCCAAGTCCTCGGACAGCAACGTATCGGTAAAGTTAAACCGCAGCGGACCAACTGGCGTATCCCAGAACAGCGATACACCAGCGACCGCGCGAGGCGTGAAATCGCAGTAGTAGTAATTCGTGCCACAGGTCATGCCTGGATCCCAAAGTGATCCGTAATCCATGAACGCGCCACCGTGGATGCCGTATTCATCGGGCAAACCAATTGGGAACTCCGCCTCAACACGAGCGACGGCGTAGGCGTTACCCCCAAGCGGATCGTTAAAGCCGTTCGCAGAGTCGTAGTAACGCGGCCCCATGCCATACAAATCAAAACCGCGCATCTGGCGACCAGACAAGAAGAAGCGGTCAGAAATGGTGCTGTCGCTACCCGAATAGTGCAAATACCCGCCTTCGAGCGTCGCACGAAGGGTTACCTCTTCGTTCAGCACCTTCGACTCCGCCCCTGCGGTCGCGGTCGTCTTGATAAAGGTGGTGTCCCCGAACCCGAATTCCTGTCCAAAGCGCAAGATCGCTCCACGATTGACGTCAAGACCAGACCGGCGTGTATCCCATGTATAGGTATAGCCGAGAGAATGGGTCCACTGCCCATCCAACGCGACATCAGCCGCGATGATTGGAGACAACGTGGTCGCAGCATCGGTTAGGTCCGAATAACGGCTCTGGACGTATGTCTGCAAACGGCCATTTTCGCTGACGCTAAAGGTCAGGGACGGACGAATGGTGAAGCTCTCGGTATCGTAGTTCGCTGACTCGTTGTTCGTCTGGCCGTAGTTCATATCGAAACCAAACGCGAGGTCGCGGCCCAGAAGGTAAGGCTCATCGAAGTTGAGCGTGAAGTATTTATTCGTCTCAGCGGTCGAGAACTGCAGGCTCAACGCTTGACCACGGCCAAGGAAGTTCTGCTGACGGAAGGACGCCAAAAGACCGAGGCCAGTATCGGTGTTAAAGTTCGCACCAAAGGACAGCGACCCAGTGGGGGCTTCGGCCACGTTCACATCAATGACAACCTGATCATCGGTCGACCCGCGACGGGCCTGAACATCGGCGTTGGCAAAGAAGCCAAGCGCACGGATACGTTCAGCGGTTTCACGAATGGAACGCGGGTTAAAGGGATCGCCCTCTACTTCGCGGAATTGCTGACGCACCACACGGTCGAGCGTGGTGTTGTTACCTTCAACGTCGATACGCTCCACGAAAATGCGTTCGCCGCGTACCAGCGCATAGGTCACATCAAGCGTAAGGTCGCGGTCATTTCGGGTAATGCGCGGTTCGACCTGAACAAACTGAAGGCCGCGCTGCAGCGCCAGACGCTCCAAACGGGCAACGTCGTTTTCGATATCGAGCGGCGTATAAGTCGTGCCCGAACGGGTCCGAACGGCCTCTTGGAATTCTTCGAGGTTGGCTTCGGGGATTTCCGAAATGACATCAATCGCGCCAAAATCGAACTTCTGCCCCTCTTCAACGTCAAACGTGATCAGATAGGCATCACGGCCACGGGTCAGCTCAACGTTCACATCATTAACCGTGAAGTCGACGTAGCCACGCGATTGATAGAAGTCGGTCAGAACGCGTTTATCGAAATCAATACGATCAGCAACGTAAGTATCGCGGCCGATAATTGCGCGCAGGATACCTGCTTGTTTTGTAGCGAGGACACCGCGCAGGCGACGATCCGAGAAGCTGCGGTTGCCAGAGAACCCGATCCGTTCCACCTCGGTCACGCCGTTTTCTGCAATTTCGAAAACAACGTTAACGCGGTTGTCGGGCAGACGGATGATGCGCGGCGTTACGATGGCGTTGATCCGCCCCTTATCTGCATAGGCTGCCGTAATGTCGGCAACGTCAGCCTCAACGCTGCTCGGGCTGTAAATCCGGCGTTCTTGCGAGCTCAGAAGCGCAAAGAGTTCGTCATCCTTGAGACGGCTGTTGCCTTCAAAGTTGATGCGATACACGGTCGGGTATTCAGATACGGTGATGACCAGCTGGCCGCCGCGAGGCTCTACCTCGACCGTTTCAAACAATCCCGTTGCGCGAATACGTTGGCTCGCATCGTTAAGTTCGGCGGCCGATACTGTCTCACCCTGCGCGATGCCCAGATAGCTGAGGATCGTTGCGGTTTCGATCCGCTGGTTCCCCTCGATCGAGACGGTGTTCACGGTAAAGGACTGCGCCCCAACCGGTAGCCCCTGAAACGTCAAAAGCGAAAGCCCAACCGCCGCTGTGAGTTTCAAGAGTGCTTTGCCCGAAGGCCCGTTTTCAGAGAAAGAAGTAAATCGCATGAATCCAGCCAATTCGAACAGCCCCGTTTGGACTATGACCTAACCAGATTGAGGGGTCTTGTCAAAACGAACAACGCACCCCGTGGGGTGCGTGCGATCCATTGCTCATCGAGGGTTAACCGATGTTAGTGCAGTCCGTAGGTGCCAATCAAAGACCCGATCCATAGTGCGGCAACAATAGCCACAAAATAGAAGATCCGGTCCCAATTGAGGTTCACCAGAAAAGACAGGCTGCGATAGCTCGCGTTGATCGTATGCATTTCTTCGGCTCCCTTGCCATGCGCAGGCTCAACCTAAACAATAAATGGGGCGAAATAATGACGTCAGACGCGAAATTATGGGCAGAGCACCAAATCGTTCAGAAGGCCAAACAGTGTCAGTGTCAGAATGACCGATAGCCCCAGCGCGATAAGGATACGCATTGCACCATCGCTGGGACGACGACCCGTAATGGCCTCATAGGCGTGGAACACAAGGTGCCCACCATCCAAAACAGGGATCGGGAATAGGTTCAAAAGCCCAACCGCTGCGGACAGGAACCCGATGAAACTGATAAAGTCCGTCAGGCCAGCCGCAGCCATCGCGCCAGATGCTTGCGCAATACCGACAGGGCTCGATAGGTTACAAGTCGAAATCTGCCCAGCAATCATATGCCACAGGGCCGAGATAGAGGTTTGCAGTACATACCAAAGCTGACGCAGGGCGTCGGTGAAAGCCTCAACGACGTTGGGCGTCATGGTCTCAGGGTCAAAGAAAATGCCGCCAGAAACACCCATCAACCAACGGGTTTCAAACCCGCCGTCAGCCGTTGGCAAATCTGTGCGACGCGGCGCAACTTCGATCTGCAAGCTTTCACCCGACCGCCAAATATCGAGCGTCAGAACCTTGCCGTCCGAGGCGCCGACAATCTCGACCATTTGCGAGAAAGCATAAACAGGCGCACCGTCGATTGCGGTAATTACATCGCCCTCTTTCACGCCAGCAACGGCCGCCGCGCTGTCATGGTTGACGGACAGAACGCGAGTGGTTTCGGGGAATGGACCTTCCACCTGCTGTTCAACACCATCCCGCAGGACCGTGTAAGTAAGAGACGGCTGAACAGGCAATTGATCCAAGGCGATGCTGAAATCGGCCACGGACCGCGCATCCATGTCCTCAACCGCGATGATTTGATCTCCGACCTCGAGGTCTTGGATAAAGCTTGCGGGCAAATCAGGAACGCTGCGCAAGGTTAGCGGATCAGTGGCCTTACCGACCCAGAGGCCAAGGCCCGTGAAGATCACAATCGTCAGGATAAAGTTGAACACGGGGCCCGCAGCCACGGTCGCGGCCCGCGCCCAAAGAGGCGCACCCAGCATCGTATCACGCCCGCCGACCGTGCCACCAACACTGGCAGCATTCGCATCACCGTTAAACTTTACATATCCACCCAACGGGATCGCAGCGATCTGCCAGCGTGTGCCGCGTTTATCGACCCGCGAAAACAGAACAGGACCAAACCCGAGCGAGAACACCTCTGCCCCGATCCCAGACCAGCGGCCAACGATGTAGTGACCATATTCATGGATCGCGACGATGATCGACAAAGCGACCACAAACGCCGCAATCGTAAACCCTGCGCTTCCGAAAAATGGAAGAAAATCGGCCATAAATTATCCCAACTGCTCTATCATCTGCGAAGCCACGCGGCGGGCCTCTTTATCTGCGTCACGGATCGTATCTAGGTCCGGAATGTCATTTTGCAGCCCCCGACGTGGCGAAATCGCGTCCATTGTCCGTTCAACAACGCGTGCCATATCGAGGAACCCGATTTGACGGTCGATAAACAGGTCCAAGGCGCGTTCCTTAGCTGCGTTGAAAATCGCCCCAGACAAACCGCCGTCTTCCATCACCCGCCATGCGAGCGGCAAAGCAGGATAACGGTCAGGATCGGGCGCACGGAACGTAAACTGTCCGATCCTTGTCAGATCGAGACGTTCTACAGGCAACGGTTTGCGGTCAGGCCAATGAAGCGCGTAGCCGATTGCGTGGCGCATATCAGGCGCCCCAACGTGGGCCATCAGCGCCCCATCATGGAACCCAACGAGCGCGTGGATCATGCTTTCAGGGTGAACGACGACTTCAATTTGATTGGGCAGAACACCAAAGAACTCTTTGGTTTCAATAACCTCTAGCGCCTTATTAAACATGGAGGCGCTATCAATTGTGATCCGCTGCCCCATGTCCCAGTTCGGGTGGGTCGAGGCCTGTTCAACGGTAGCCTTCGCCAGTTCGTCCATCGGCCAATCGCGGAAAGCACCGCCTGAGGCAGTGATGATGATCCGCTCCACCGCATTGATGTCTTCGCCAACGAGACCCTGAAAAATCGCAGAGTGTTCGCTATCTACGGGCAGAACACGACCGCCATGATCCCGCGCGGTCTTCATCAGCAACGGCCCAGCAGTGACGAGGGATTCCTTATTGGCCAGCGCGAGTGTCGCGCCCTGCTCTAACGCCCGAAGCCCCGGCGCTAGACCTGCCGCACCAACAATCGCCGACATCACCCAATCGGCAGGGCGTGTGGCCGCATCGTGCATCGCGGCCTCACCCGCCGCAGCCTCGACCCCAGACCCCGCCAACGCATCACGCAGCGCGGGGAGTTCGTCATCAAAGCATGTCACAGCAACATCAGCGTTCAGTCGAATAGCATCGCGGGCCAACTGCGCCACATTGCGACCGCCCGTCAAAGCCACCACATCGTAGCTTTGGGGATCGCGAGCAATAAGATCGATTGTGTTCTGGCCGATGCTACCCGTCGCGCCAAAGATAGAGACACGCCTCATCGCCACCCATGAACCCCGAACTGCGGCCCAGCAATATAAATGAAGGCTTCAACAACCAAAGCCGCCCCCATCAGAGCGTCAAAGCGGTCCAAAACGCCACCATGCCCAGGGATCAGGTTCGAGCTATCCTTGACCCCTGCCCGACGTTTCAGCGCGCTTTCCGCAATGTCGCCCATTTGTCCCGCAAAGGACATGAGAACCGACACTGGTACGATGATCCAACCTGCTTGCGGCATGATGAGAACACCAACGACAGCCGCGCCGATCCAACCAGCAACAGTCCCGCTCCATGTTTTTTTGGGGCTGACAGCGGGCCAGAATTTCGGACCGCCGATCATGCGACCCGCGATATAGCCCATCACGTCAGAGGCAACGACGACCAGCGCGAGCCAAAGTGCGAGACGCAGGCTTTCCCCCCGAATGAGCCAGAAGGCATCGCACGCCAGAAGTGCCAGAAATCCATAGATGGCGAGAACCTTGCGGTCATGTTTGCCTCGAAGGAAGATCACACCAGCAACAAGCGCAAAGAGTAGAACATCGGCCCATTCAGGCAGACGCAACGCCGCAGCAACCAGTCCAGCCGCGACGAGGCCAATGACCTCAGGCTGAGCGATACGCGCCATCCGCGCGACTTCCCAAGTGAGAAGTCCACCAGCTGCAATCACGAGCAGAGCGAAGGGCAGTCCGCCCCAAACGACAGCCCCCACAAAGACGACCGCCATCACAACGCCCGAGGCGACGCGAGGACCGAGGTCCTGCCAATTATCCTTGAAAACAGCCAATGATCAGACCTTCACGTCGCCAAATCGGCGTTCACGTTTTCCGTAGCCTTTCATCACGCGACCAAATTCGGCAGCGGTGAAATCGGGCCACAGGGTGTCGACGAATTCATATTCCGAATAGGCCGACTGCCACAAAAGAAAGTTGGAAATCCGCGCTTCGCCACTGGTGCGGATCACCAAATCGGGGTCAGGCAAAACATGCGTATCGAGGAAGCGCGACAGCGTTTCCGCATCCACATCTTTGTGCGACAGACGCCCCTGTTCGACCTCATAGGCCAATCGTTTCGCCGCACGGGTCACCTCATCCCGACCACCGTAGTTGATCGCAATGGTGAGGTGCACACGGTCATTTCCAGCGGTGAGAAGCTCCAACTCGTCCATCAGCGTGACCAGCTTATCCTCAAGCTTGATCCGATCGCCGATAAAACGAACACGGATGCCAGCCTCGAACAGTTCACGGGACTCGCGTTGGATATAACGGCGGAACAGTTTCATAAGACCCGCAACTTCGGTCTGGGTCCGCTTCCAGTTTTCGGTCGAGAACGCGAAAATCGTCAGGTACTTAACGTTATTTTCAGGGCACGCTTCGACAATTTCACGAACACGGCGCGCACCTGCGTGGTGCCCGAAAAGCCGCGGGCGGCCGCGCATCTGCGCCCACCGCCCGTTGCCATCCATGATGATCGCGACATGCCGCGGGCCTTGGTCTTGGCTGGGTTCATTCAGCGTCGTCATTTCGGCCCCCCGGCACAGTGCAGGTGATTAGACCTGCATAATCTCGGCCTGTTTAGACTCGAGCATTTCATCAACACTTTTAATAAATTTGTCTGTCATGCCCTGAACTTCGGATTCCCAGAATTTCTGGTCATCTTCGGACATGCCGTCTTTGTTCTTTTTAATCTGGTCCATGCCGTCACGACGAATGTTGCGGATCGCAACACGGCTGTGTTCGGCGTAGCTGCCAGCGACCTTGGTCAGTTCGCGGCGGCGTTCTTCGTTCAATTCTGGGATCGGCAGCATGATGATTGTGCCGTTGAGCTGCGGGTTAATGCCGAGGCCCGACTCGCGGATCGCTTTTTCGACCTTACCAACCATCGCCTTGTCCCAGACGTTGATCGTCACCATGCGCGGCTCTGGAACGTTCACAGTGCCAACTTGGTTAATCGGAGTCATCTGACCATAAGCATCGACCATCACCGGTTCGAGCATCGACGCAGAGCCACGGCCCGTACGCAACGACGCAAATTCGGTGCGCAGCGCCGAAAGAGTGCCTTCCATGCGGCGGTTCAGGTCATCGGTATCGAGTTCAAAATCGTCGGACATATTTTCTGCTCCCCATGCGGGTTCTTAGTAGGTTTGAACCGCTATAGCCTTAGGCGTGCACAGTTGTATAGGTGCCTTCACCAGCGAGAATGCCACAGAAACCGCCTGCGTCGTTCAAGTTGAACACAATCAGCGGCATCTTGTTATCGCGGCAAAGCGCGATCGCCGAGGCGTCAGCGACCTTCAGATTGCGACGCAGCACTTCGTCATAAGACACCCGATCAAACCGCACAGCATCTGGATTGGTTTTAGGATCGCTGTCGTAAATGCCATCAACCTGCTTGCCCATAAAGATCGCTTCGCAGTGCATTTCGGTCGCGCGAAGCGCGGCAGCAGTGTCGGTCGTGAAATACGGGTTACCGGTGCCAGCCGCGAAAATACAAACGCGCTTTTTCTCGAGGTGACGCACTGCACGGCGACGGATGTAGGGTTCGCACACCTGATCCATCGGAATTGCGCTGATCACGCGGGTGAACACGCCCAAACCTTCAAGAGCGGATTGCATCGCAAGTGCGTTCATCACCGTCGCGAGCATACCCATGTAGTCAGCGGTCGTGCGTTCCATGCCTTGGGCAGAGCCAGACAGACCGCGGAAGATGTTACCGCCACCGATCACGAGGCAGATTTCAACGCCAAGATCGTGAACCGATTTAATCTCTTGCGCGATACGCTGAACGGTCGGAGGGTTCAGACCGAACTGGGTATCGCCCATCAGGGCTTCACCTGATATCTTGAGCATGACCCGCTTGAACTTTACCTGTTTGGCCTCGCCCATCGTGACATCCTCTTTGACTGGTCTTTGATTGGGCGCGAAAATGTCGCAAAAGGCGAAAAGGTGCAATGGGCGAATACCCGAAAAACCGCGCCTAGGCCTATAAATCCGCAAAAGGACCCCTAAGTGGTGTTTGATCCCAAAGACATTCCCGACCAACAGCCCGTACTGATTGCTGGACCGACGGCATCGGGGAAATCTGCCTTGGCCTTGGAAATTGCGGAAACAGGCGGTGGTGTCATTATTAACGCGGACGCGTTACAGATCTTTGATCGCTGGCGGATTTTGACCGCGCGTCCTGATGATAGCGATTTGGCGAGGGCGCCGCATAGGCTTTACGGTCATGTGCCGATTGATGGCGCCTATTCGGCAGGTCATTGGCTGCGCGATGTCGCGCCTCTGCTCACTGGTGCGGAACGGCCAATCATCGTCGGTGGGACCGGTCTGTATTTCATGGCGCTGACCGAAGGGTTGGTCGAAATCCCATCAACACCGCAAGAGGTCCGTGACGAAGCAGACACAATCGCCCTGCCCGACCTCATTGCGACCTTGGACGACCAAACCAAAGCGCGGATCGACCTGAATAACCGCGCCAGAGTGCAACGAGCATGGGAAGTTCTGCGAACCACAGGTCGCCCGTTGGCCGACTGGCAAGACGATACGCCGCCGCCGCTGCTGCCCATCGAACAGAGCACCGCACTTGTTTTGCGGCCCGACGTTGAATGGCTCAACGATCGGATTGAGCGGCGGTTTGACATCATGCTGGACCAAGGCGCACTGGACGAGGCCCGCGCGATACTTCCTGATTGGGACCCAGCCTATCTATCGTCCAACGCCATTGGCGCGCCTGAGCTTATCGCCCATCTCAATGGTGAAATGACCCTCGCAGAGGCCCGAATGGCCGCAATCATCGCGAGCCGCCAGTATGCAAAACGACAACGAACATGGTTCAGAAATCGCATGAAACTCTGGACACCGATCTCATTGCCTTGCTAGGCATTGGCAACAATATGTTTCCGTAATGGCACAAGAACAACCTTGAGGTGATTGCGAATTCCGATATTGTTTCACAATTCGAACATTCGGAGTCGCAATGCAAAGCCACCAATTTTCCCATCTCAGCGATTTGGAAAATCGATTGGCTCTGTCAGCAGTGCATCAACCTACCCCTGCGACGCGGTGGAAGACGGAATGCCTGCACAGCCACCCGACCCCTCGCCTATTGATCTTCACCAAAGGTCAGGGCCGCATCACTGTAGCAGGTCTGACCAGTGGGTATGGTCCGAACAACGTGATCTTCATTCCTGCCCACACGCTCTTTAGCTATGAAATCGGCCCCACCGTCTTTGGCTACATGCTGACGATTCCGTCGGCTATGTCAGGTGATTGGCCCGAGGAACCTGTGCACATGCGTCTGCGAGATGTGGTGGCACAGAAAGAACTGATTTCGCATGTTGATGCTCTCGAACGGGAACTCAAGTCGGATAAAGAAGGCCATAATCGTGCGGCTCTCTATCTGCTCGGTATTCTGTCGGTGTTTATCGAACGGCAACTTACAGACAATCCGCCAAAGGACACCATGGCGCGGGCGGCAACGACATCGGCACGTCTTGTCGCCGCCTACACGGATTTGGTTGAACGGGATTTCGCGACGGGCAAAGGTGTATCAGACTACGCGGCCGCATTGGGCGTCACCGCCACGCACCTCACCCGCTGCTGCAACCAAACCTGTAGCCGTTCGGCCATCGCAATATTACAAGACCGCATCTTGTTTGAGGCCCGCACGCTCCTTCAATCGACGAAAATCCCGGTCAAAGATATTGCGGCGCGTTTGGGTTTCTCTTCCGCGGCCTATTTCACCCGCAGTTTCCAAGGCGAAACCAAGCTGACACCAAGCGCATTCCGCAAGGCGTCGCAAGCTTAACTGCCGTAGATCACGCGCACATAGTTACGGGTTTCGCGATAAGGCGGAATACCACCGTGCCGTTCGACGGCCTCAGGCCCCGCGTTATACGCCGCCAGAGCTAGACGCCAATTCCCGAAACGGTCGTATTGTTGACGCAGATACCGTGCCCCGCCCTCTAGGTTTTCAGCAGGGTCATGTGGATCAACGCCCAAGAGACGCGCAGTCTGTGGCATCAATTGAGCAAGCCCAATCGCACCTTTGGGGCTCACAGCGCCAGGGTTCCAACCGCTTTCTTGTTGGACCAATCGCAGGAAAAGTCCTGACGGTATTCCATAACGGTTCGCCGCCGCCCGCGCCATTTGCAGATAAGGACCGCTATAGCTGCCTAGAAATTCGGGCCCATTGATCGTCGGAACGCGGAACTCTTCGGGTTGGAGGCGGATAGAGTTGGAATATTGCTCAGACGCACGACCATCGAGGATCGCGGTTTGGCTCTGAAACAACGCCATTCGGGAAGATGTGGACACACTATCCGCACCGGCAACTCCGCTCAGGCCTGACAAGACAAAAGCGGCTAACACACTCAATTTACGCATAAATGGCCTCGGCTCATCCAATCCGCTGCGTAACTTAGTGCATTTTAGGCCAGTCCGCTAGCTTTTGGCATGTCCTTCGGCGGTTCTTTGCGTTCGATAAGAGGCTGCGCAAGTAGATCATCAACCAAAAGCCCCAACAACGCACCCCGCCCAGAGGTCCCAGATTTGCGATAAATTGCATTGAGGTGCGCCTTGACCGTTCCCTCAGCCGTTCCGCGCAGTTCGGCAATCTCGGCGATATCCAGCCCTTTGATCGCAAAAGTCGCGACGTCCGCCTCGGACGGTGTAAGCCCCCACTCATCGAAATACTGCTCCATCAAATCATGGAGAGCACCAGAGGCAATCGATAGCCCACGTTCGGCATGGGCATTTCTGCGCAGCAACCGAACCAGAAACTGACCTTCTAATATTACCGCCACAATCAGCGACAATGTGGCGATCATTTCGACATGAAGATGCACGTCGTTCAGGGCCGCCATGCCGTCAGCGATGATATCAGCAACCGCGTCAGAGAGGAAAAACACACTACAGGCCGACTGGGTCACGATGAGAGCCAAAAGGCCGATGGTCGTTTTATCGGGCTTGGTCTTTGACGACATTCGTTAAACTTCCGTCGGGAGCGTCTTTGATCCAGTTACCATAGCTTTGGGAAGGTTGACACCGGTACGGCGGCTTTCCCAGACAACTGCGGCGATATGTGCAACGACGGAAAATTCCGCCCATGTCACGCAAATCTCATGCAGTTCTTTGACCCACTCGATGCCCCAGAACCGCAGGGTTGTCATCATATATCCAGAAATCGCGATGCCAATCAGGGTCAGAATCAAGTTATAGATCATCAGCGCACCAAGGGGCGTATGGCCCACGTGTATCCGCTTCCGACCCGTCGCCATGTCAGACAGCTGACCCACAGAGCCAGAGATGCTCGGGGGAAAGTCACGGAACCGCGCGTGACGCGACCCGATAAAGCCCCAGATGATCCGAAATGCGACCAGCCCTGCGACCACATAGCCAATCTGACGATGAAGCTGGGACTCTGGATCGGTGATCAACGCGTTCGAGGTAAAACAAATCACCAAGGACCAGTGAAATATCCTGACAAGCGGGTCCCAAACTTTGACGTTTTTCATAGTGGCCTCCTGATGCTGGCATTACGGGGACGGCGCAAAAGGGAGTTCGCGCCGTCCAACCGCAGGTGATTAGTTTTTGACTTCGATGATGTTCATTTCTGCATCGAGGTAGACCTCAAACGCTTTGCCATCTTTGATCGCGTAGGCTTCGATCATGCCGTCTTCCATTTGCACGGAACGCACTTCGTAACCCTGCGCGGTCAAGGCAGCGGTTGCCTGTGCTTTGACTTCGTCAGAAACGGGCGAGCCTGCGACTGCAGCGCCAGCAACAGCGAACGAGAGAACAGATGCAGCTAGGATGGATTTGAAGGTCATAGGGTAATCTCCGAAATTGATGTGAACGGATCACCGTGATCCGTTGCTGATCAATTGCCCTGCCCCCTCAACCATTGGTATTGCACTGCGGTTGCAGATGCCCGTCTTAGACCTGCGGTTAGAGGCTCCTATGACCGAAGTTTAGGTCGTCCGCCCCGATATTGGGGTTTCATTAACGCCGCTGGAGTGATGTAACGTCTGAAACGGTATTTTCAGATTCGAGGGGGACGCGGCATGGCCGGATCCGTGAACAAAGTTATCATCATCGGCAATCTTGGTCGTGACCCAGAGGTTCGCACCTTTTCCAACGGCGGCAAGGTTGTGAACCTGCGCATCGCAACGTCGGAAACCTGGAAAGACCGCAACACTGGCGAACGCCGCGAGCGCACCGAATGGCACTCTGTCGCGATCTTCAACGAAGCGCTGGGCCGCATTGCAGAGCAATATCTGCGCAAAGGTTCGACCGTTTACATCGAAGGCCAGTTGGAAACTCGCAAATGGCAGGACCAATCTGGCGCCGACCGTTATTCGACTGAAGTCGTTCTGCGCCCCTACGGCGGCAACCTGACCCTGCTTGGCGGTCGTGGTGATGGCGGCAGCGGTGGCGGTGCTGGCGGTGGCTACGATGGCCCGCCCGCTGATGGTGGTTACGGTGGCTACGACGACCGTTCGTCGGGTGGCTCCAGCAACCAAGGCGGCGGATCGAACATCGACGATGAGATCCCGTTCTAAGAAACACAAAACCCCGCCACTGGCGGGGTTTTTCTTTGGGCGATGGGGATTGTTTAGGCCGCAGCCGCAACAGCCCGAATACGTTCGACCATCGCGCGGACACCGTTGGATCGTTGCGCCGAAAGGTGATCATTCAGCCCAAGCCGCCCCAACTCTGCTTGAGCGTCAATTGAGAGCACCTCAGACACGGGCACGTCGTTATACAGCGCCCCAAGGATCGCCACGAGACCGCGTACGATCATCGCGTCGCTTTCCCCACGGAACCGAAACACGCCATCTGAAATCTCAGGCACGAGCCAAACCTGCGACGCACAGCCTTCAACCTTGGTCGCGGGCACTTTGAACGCATCCTCAAGCGGTGGCATCGCCTTGCCCAATTCGATGACATGACGATAGCGATCTTCCCAGTCGTCTAGGAAATCAAAGGTATCCGCGATGTCTTCGAATGCTTGCGTGGCCATAGTGCGTCCTTTCTATTGCCCCATGACTTAGGTTGCATCACATGAAACGTCCAGAGGGTGCTTTTCAACTCGGTTCAATCCCGTTATCCCTTTTGGCAACGATACGGGAAAGGAAATTCCAATGTTGCGACCCATCGGGATGGCTGCTTGTCTGGTTCTGACAGTTTCGGGATGTTCCCGTTTGGCAGGATCGCCCGTGAACCCGATGAATTGGTTCAACAAAGATCGTGAGGCCCCTGTCGCCACCGCACCGCAAGCCACACAGCCCTTGGTCCCGACCAAACGTGACCTGGTTGTCGTCGATAGCCGCGATCTCATCGCACAGGTGGTATCTGCCGAAGTCTCACAAACCCCATCGGGCGCGATCTTGCGTGCAACTGGCGTTGCCCCGACCCAAGGCTATTTCAACGCGGAACTGGTCCTTGAGAGCATCCAGAACGGCACAGCGACCTATGCGTTCCGCGTCGAACGCCCTGCCCGCTTTGAAATCGAAGGCACTACGGCGTCCCGCACTATCACAGCCGCAACGGTTTTGTCGGCGGGTGACCTAGCAGGCATCCGATCCGTGGTCGTCAAAGGTGCTGGGAATACTGTGACGGCCCGCCGTTAAAGGCGGATCGTCACCACATTGGTGCCCTTGGTCGCCAGCGCAACCTTACCCTGACACAAGAGCAGCGCCTCTTCGCCAAAGACCTCACGGCGCCAGCCGGACAAGGCAGGCACATCACGCTCTCCTGCTGCAATCGCATCGAGGTCCGCAGAGGTCGCAATCAGTTTCTGCGCAACACCTTCTTCTTCGGCTTTTGCTTTCAACAGCACACGCAGAAGGTCCGCGATCGCAGGGTTCACCTGTAGCTTTTCACGGGTCAGATCGGGCTTTGGCGCCTTTTCGGGCGGGGTCGCAATACCAGCTTTCACGGCGGCCAAGATACCATCGGCAATCTCGCCCTTGCGAGCTTCACGCAGCAACAAACGCGACCGCGCGAGGTCTTTTTCGTTCTCGGGTTTGGTCGAGGCCAATTCCACCAACGCATCGTCTTTATACACACGACTGCGCGGGATGTTGCGGGTCTGGGCGAATTCCTCGCGGAAACGCGCCAACTCTTTGACGATCGACAGGAACTTGCCCGAATTGGTGCGAGTTTTCACGCGCATCCACGCATCTTCGGGATGGGTGCGATAGGTGTCTGGGTCCTTGAGGACGGCCATTTCCTCGGACACCCAACGCTCACGACCCGATTTAGCGAGGCGTTTGGACAGAACCTCGTAAATGTCGCGCAAGTGGGTCACGTCTGCCAGCGCATAGGTCAACTGCGCGTCCGTCAGCGGACGGCGCGACCAGTCGGTAAAGCGCGACGATTTATCGAGCGATGCATTGGCGATCTTGCGCACCAATGTCTCATACCCGACCTGTTCGCCGTAGCCGCAAACCATCGCAGCAACTTGGGTATCAAACAGCGGTTCAGGGATCACGCCACCTTCGACAAAGAAGATTTCGAGGTCCTGACGCGCGGCATGGAACACCTTAACCACATTGGTATTTCGGAACAGGTCATAAACGGGTTCGAGCGACAAGCCTTCCACCAGCGGATCAACCAGCACAGCATCCGACCCAGCGTCGTCCTGATACGCCATCTGTAGAAGGCAAAGTTTGGAGTAATACGTACGTTCACGCAAAAACTCTGTATCGACAGTCACATAGGGACGTTTGGCGGCTTCTGCGCAAAAGGCGGCCAGCGCCTCGGTCGTGGTGATCGTCTTCATACTAAGTCCGTAAACTGCTCTTGATCGATATCTTTAAGGCAATTCACCAACAAAGGAAAGTTACCCTAGAAACAGAGGGGTACGATCCCCAACCGCATAGCGACGCAGGACCGCGGGATAGAGTTTGTGTTCCCATGTCAGCAAACGTGACGCGAGGGCGTCGGCGGTGTCGCCTGCCTCAATCGCGATCTTTGCCTGACCGAGGATCGGCCCGCCATCCAGTTCTGCCGTCACCTCATGCACGGAACAGCCATGTTCCGTATCGCCAGCCTCAAGCGCACGTTGATGCGTGTGCAGGCCTTTGTATTTCGGCAAAAGCGACGGATGAATATTGAGCATCCGTCCGCCCCAATGGCTCGTGAACCCTTCGGTCAGGATACGCATAAACCCCGCACAACAAATGATGTCGGGCTGGGCCTCTTCTAACACGCGGGTCAGTTCGGCCTCGAACGCCTCGCGGTCTTTGCCGAATGGTTTGTGATCGACGACAGCGGTCGCCACGCCCAGATCAGCGGCCTTTTGTAGACCGCCAGCATCGGCAAGGTTTGACACGACCAAAACAGGCGTCGCTGGGTGATCGCCCGATTGCATATCCTTTACCAGCGACACCATGTTTGAGCCGCCGCCAGAAATCAGGATTGCAACGCGTTTTGTCACAGAAGTTTGCCTGTGTAAGCCACGCCAGCCTGATCGGTCACGGTGCCGATGCGGGTCACAGCTTCGCCTTCAGCGGTCAGCAGCGAAGCGATTTCATCTACGCGGTCTGCCGCAACGACAACGATCATGCCGATGCCAGAGTTGAAGGTTTTCAGCAGTTCTTTTTCTTCCATGTTGGCGGTTTCAGCCAACCAACGGAACACCGCAGGAAGCTCCCACGACGACAGGTCAATCGTTGCGCCCATATCGTCAGGCAGAACGCGCGGCAGGTTTTCAGTCAGACCACCACCTGTGATGTGAGCGAGAGCGTGAACGCCCCCTGCCCGCACAGCCGCCAGAGCTTGTTTCACATAAAGACGGGTCGGCGCGAGAAGTGCCTCACCCAGAGTGCCGTCAGAAAACGGGCTCGCCGCGTCCCAGCCGAGGCCAGAGAGTTCAACAACCTTGCGCACGAAGGAATAGCCGTTCGAGTGCACGCCGTTGGAACCAAGACCCAAGAGAACGTCACCAACCTGAACGCCAGCTGGCAGATCAGCGCCACGCTCCATCGCGCCAACGGCAAAACCAGCGAGGTCGAAATCGCCATCGTGATACATACCGGGCATTTCAGCGGTTTCACCACCGATCAATGCGCAACCGCTGTCTTCACAGCCTTTAGCGATGCCGTTGATGATGCGGGTCGCGCTGTCCACGTCCAGTTTACCTGTCGCGAAATAGTCGAGGAAGAACAGAGGCTCTGCCCCCTGACACACGAGGTCATTCACGCACATCGCAACGAGGTCGATACCAACGGTATCAACATTGCCCGTATCAATCGCGATGCGGAGTTTCGTGCCAACGCCGTCGGTTGCTGCAACGAGGATCGGATCCTCATAACCCGCACCCTTGAGGTCGAACAGAGCGCCAAAACCGCCCAGACCCGCCATAACACCCGAACGGGCCGTGCGTTTCGCGGCAGGTTTGATCCGTTCAACAAGCGTATTGCCTGCGTCGATATCCACACCCGCGTCTGCGTAAGTCAGGCCGTTTTTCTTGGTCATGAGAGTCCCCTAGCTAGCTTGCCGCTGCGATAGCTTATTCAGACTACGGGGGCAACGTCCATCAACACCCCATTTAGGTTAATCATACTAGCCTGCGGGTTTTATCCCTAGTCGAGTGTCTTTCGGAACCTGAACAGCGCCAGAACTGCCAGCCCAAATGCAAAGAGGACCAACGCAAAGAACGGTCCTGCCACCGCCGAAAAATCCGCACCCTTAAGCATCACCGCACGAATAAGCCGCAAGAAATGCGTGAGCGGGAATATCTCACCAATTACCTGCGCCCAATCTGGCATCCCACGATATGGGAACATGAACCCAGAAAGTAAAAGCGATGGCAGGAAGAAAAAGAAGGTAAGCTGCATCGCCTGCATTTGGGTTCGTGACACCGTGGACAAGAGATACCCCAAGATCACCAGTGCCAGCACTAACACGAATACGCCCGCAAGCACGAGCGAGAGCGACCCAACGAACGGCACGTTGAACACCAGTTTCGCAGACACCAGAACCACGACAACCTGCACCGCGCCCACGATCAGATAGGGCACCACCTTGCCCAGCATGATCTCAAGCGGATTTGCGGGCATCGACAAGAGGTTCTCCATCGTACCCCGCTCGACCTCACGCGTCAGCGCCATCGCGGTCATCATCACCATCGTCAACTGCAGGATCACCCCGAGCAATCCCGGGACGATGTTGTATTGCGTGATGCCTTCGGGATTGTAGCGGCGATGCACGATGATCTCTAACCCGTTTGACGAGGCCTGACCCTGCCCTGCCTCCCTCAACAGCGCAGAATTCGCGACCGTGCTGAGTGTTGAGATCGCACCAGAGGCCACCGACGGGTCCGTCGCATCCGCCTCGATCAGAATGCTCGCATGGTCGCCCCGCTCAATCCGACGTCCGAAATCTGACGGCACCGTTACGACAAAGGCGACTTCGCCACGGGATATCAAATCTTCGGCCTCACCCTCGGTCGCATTTGGGGCGATGAAGCGATAATAGCCTGTCAGTTCCAATGCCGTGACCATCGCACGTGTATAGCGGTCTTGGGTCGGGGACACGAGCGCGGCAGGAAGCGCCTTGGGATCGGTATTGATCGCGAACCCAAAGAGCATCAACTGCATCAACGGCACACCCAGCATCATCGCAAAGGTCACACGATCCCGCCGCATCTGGATCATTTCCTTTATCAAAAGCGCGACAAGCCGATGGAGCGAAAAGAACCTGTTCATTGCATATTGTCCTACGCCGCGCCCATAAGCTGGATAAATACATCCTCAAGGCTGGTGTCAGACAATTCCGCGTGGCTGCCTGTCTGAAACGCGACCGTATCCACGCTGGTTTTCAGGGCCATCGCATCCCGCCCAACGACATGCAGCGTTGCGCCAAAAGGCGCTACTTGATCGACACCAGCAGCGCCGCGCAAAAGCCGCGCGGCCAGTGCCGTGTCGCCACCTGTCACAACATAGGTGGTAAGCGCCGCCCCTTGGACGACCTCTGGCACGGTGCCTTGTGCGATCAGATCACCGTAAGAGATGTAGGAAATGCGGTGACAGCGTTCCGCCTCGTCCATGTAGTGGGTCGACACCAACACGGTCAGCCCACCATGGGCCAAGGCATGGATTTCATCCCAAAACTCGCGCCGCGCCTTTGGGTCCACGCCCGCCGTCGGTTCGTCCAACATCAAGAGAGCGGGTTTGTGCATGATACACGCCGCCAAAGCCAACCGTTGCTTCCACCCACCCGAGAGCGACCCCGCCAGTTGATCCTTGCGCGCCGTCAGACCGAGATCGGCAATCGTATCGCGCACGACCTGCCGTTTCGGCGACATCCCATAAAGCCCCGCAACAAAGCTTAGGTTTTCGGCGATCGTCAGGTCCTCGTAGAACGAAAACCGTTGTGTCATATAACCGACCTTGCGTTTGATAGCGCGACGCTCAGTACGGATATCATGGCCTAAAACGCGGCCTTCGCCACTGTCTGGCTCCAACAGCCCACACATCAACCGAATGGTCGTCGTCTTGCCTGACCCGTTCGGCCCGAGAAAACCCATGATCTCGCCCTTGCGAACATCAAGACTGACGTTGTTCACAACGGTCTTTTCACCGAACCGCTTGGTCAGACCACTGACCGAGATGGCAAGGTCACTCATGGCAACCGCACATTTACGATCTGCCCCGGATTAAGGTCGTGATCCGATGTCGGGCGAGCCTCGATCAAATACACCAGCTTTTGACGGTTCTCGACCGAATAGATGACGGGCGGCGTGAACTCTGGTTCGCTGGCGATATAGCTAATCGTGGCGGTCAGACCCTCTGCACAGCCATCACATTCGACCGTGAGCGTATCCCCGACTGAAATCAACGCATAAGACGTTTCAGGCACGTAGAGGCGCAATTTCACAGCGCCCTGAGGCAGTACCGATAACACAGGCGCAGTTGGGCCTGCGATCTCGCCCTCTTGGCGCAGAATATCGACCACGGTGACAGGCACCGACAGGGACAACTCGCGCTGCTCTAGCTGCAATTCGGCCCGATCTAAGGCCGCATTGGCCGCGGCCACGACTGCCTCCGCCTGCGCGATGGCTTGCGGACGGGCGGGAAGTCGCGCCACCGCCAATTCAGCGGAAACGACAGCAACTTTGGACGCAGCAACCTGTGCCGCCGTAATCGCATCGTCGCGCTGGGCATCTGTGATCACGCCACGGGTGAAAAGCTGCTCTAATCGATCCCGTTCGCGGTTGGCCTCATCCGCTTGCAAAGTCGCCGAGGCAAGGTTCGCCTCGATCACCGCGATTTCCTCAGGCCGAGCCCCCTCTTGCAAATTGGCGAGCTGGCTTTCTGCCTGCGCCACGTTCGCCTGCGCCTCAGCCAATGCAATCTCAGCATCGTGGCGTTCCATCGCGACCATCACCGTATCGGCCTCAACGTGATCGCCCCGCGCCACGGTAATCTCGCGGACCTGCGCTACACTGACAGGCGCAACAAGGGTGTAATCCCCTTCGACATAACCCGTAGCGAACGACGCCCCGTCGCTACAGCCCGATAGCAAACCAGCAATGATCGGTAGACTACATAGAATGCTCACGGTGACGTCCTTTCGGAATGCGGCTCAGCCCATTTACTGACAACTCATCGCCCGTGGCGGCCTAAGTGCAATAGGTAAATGAACCTGCAACGCCAGCGCATTGACCTCGATCAGGTTAGGGTAAACATTTAACCAACTGACTTTTAGCCGAAAATCAGCCAACCAAGTCCCTTGCGCGCTTAGCAAAGGCTCGTGCTAGAGGTGCCATCTCTGCGGCATTCGACGCCGTCGCTGTGCCTTGTGCCACGCGGTCCCGAATACCGACAAAGATCACGGCAAAGCGAAACAAAGAAAATATTACATGGAAATCGCTGAGCCGCGCTGCCGTTTTGGCTGTTTCAAAATAACGTGCCGCAAACTCTTCTTTGGTTGGAATTCCTAGAGCCGCCCAATCGAGGCCCAAGATCCCCCCGTATTCCTCTGGCGCGGAATGCCATGTCATCGAACAGAACCCCAAATCCGCCATCGGATGCCCGAGCGTAGACAGCTCCCAATCAAGGATCGCAATAACCCGTGGCTCTGTCGGGTGGAACATGAGGTTCCCCAGACGAAAATCGCCATGAGCCACGGCAAGTTCGCCGTCATCGTCGGGTTGGTTTTCTACCAGCCATTTCGCGAGGAACTTCAGATCAGGGATAGTCTCCCCAGTCGATGCAAACAGCTGTTTCGACCACCGACGCACTTGCCGTTCAAAGTAATTCCCCGGCGGACCATAATCGCCCAGACCCGCCTCTGACGGCACCACGCTATGCATTTTCGCCATCGCATCCGCCATGCCCAGATAGATCGCGCGACGTTCATCAGGCGTCATGTCAGGCAGGCTACAATCCTCGAACACACGCCCATCCAAACGCTCCATCAAATAGAACGGTGTACCGAGCGTTTCGGCGTCCTCATGAAACAGGATCGTTTTGGGCACTGGCACGCCTTGGGCGCCCAGTGCATTCATCACCCGATATTCACGATCAATCGCATGTGCGCCTTTTAGGATCGGTCCATCGGGTTGTTTGCGCAGCACCATTCGGCGGCCGCCGTGGGTGACAAAGTAGGTTGGGTTTGATTGACCGCCTGAAATCTTGGTCAGTTCCGACAGATCCTCCGCGCCAAATGTTGCGTTGAGGAAACCGTGTAAGGTCGACCGATCCATCACAGGTCCCCTCCACCAAATCGCTCTTTAGCCTCTTGTCGCAGGATGAACTTCTGAACCTTGCCAGTCGCTGTTTTCGGGATCGAACGCGGCACGAAATACCGTGGCCGCTTGAACCCTGCGAGGTGTTCGCGACAGTGCGCCTCGACCTCTTCAATGGTTCCACCGTCCCGTAATTCGATAAACGCACAAGGCGTTTCGCCCCATTTTTCATGAGGCGCCGCGACCACAGCCGCCAGCGCAACAGCCTCGCAGCGATGCAAAACATCCTCGACCTCAATCGACGATACGTTTTCGCCACCTGTGATGATGATGTCCTTTGCACGGTCTTTAATCATCAACCGACCATCTGGCAACACCACGGCGAGGTCGCCCGTGCGGAACCAACCATCGCGGAGCGCCTCGGCCGTCGCATCGGGATTTTTCAGATAACCCGCCATGAGGGTGTTCCCGCGCAAAACGATCTCACCCGTCGTTTCACCGTCGTGCGGAACCTCTTGATCAGCCTCATCAAAGACCTTGAGGACACAGGCCGTCGTATGGCGCTTCCCTTGCGAGGCAAGGTATTTCGCCCGCACGCTCGCCTCTGCCTCGCGCAAGTACTGCGGTAAATGGTTCACGGTCGCAGGGCCATAGCATTCGGTCAGCCCATAGAGGTGAGACAGATCGAACGCCAAGGCATCCATCCTCTCGATCAAAGAGGAGGTTGGAGCAGCGCCACCCGTACCAACCTTAACAGGACGCGACGCAGCCGACCGTTTTACCCGATCTGGGTGGTCGAGCAGCATGTAGAGCACAACAGGTGCGCAGAAGAAATTCGTGACGCCATGATCCTCAATCGCGCTGTAGACCTGTGACGGGTCTACCCCATCAAGGCACACATGCGTCCCGCCCGCAGAGGTCACAGCCCAACCGTGACACCATCCGTTGCAATGGAACAAGGGCAGCGTCCAGAGATAGACCGTATCGCGATCAAATCCCAAGGCATCCGCATTACCAAGTGCGTTCATATAGGCACCCCGATGGTGTAGAACGACGCCCTTGGGATTGCCGGTCGTGCCCGACGTATAATTCAAGGCAATCGGCTGCCAATCATCAGTCACCACACCGCGCCAATCGATCCGTTCGGACAATGGCCCCGTTGCTATGTCGAAATCCTGCCCAAACACATGCACAGGCAGCGTATCCGACGCGCGGCCTAGATCAGCACGCGGTGCGTCGGTGATCAGAACTTTGGCCTCGCAATGACGGACGATGAATTGCACCGTTTCAGGATCGAGCCGCGTGTTGATCGCATTCAAAACCGCGCCCAAGGTCGGAATGGCAAAATGCGCCGCCAGCATTTCTGGGATATTGCCCGCGATGACTGAAACCACATCGCCCTTGCCAACGCCGAGATCGTGCAACCGCCCAGCGAAGCGCTGCACCATCGCATCGAACTCTGCCCAAGTGATCCGTTGTTCGCCCCAAACGATGGCCAATGCATCTGGCTGCTCTGCCACCGTTCGGTCGAGCATATCGAGCGGTGTCATCGGCACATGGTTCGCCTGTGATGAACAAAGGTGAGACGCCGAAAACATCATTCGCCCTCCACCGACCATTTCCAGAAATCGCGTCCATTGGCGATCAGATCGCGGGTCAGAACCATCTTATGTACCTCATCCGCACCATCGACCAAACGCGCCTGACGGGCGTAGCGGTAAATCCATTCGAGGACGGTATCCTTTGAATATCCACGCGCACCATTAATCTGGATCGCACGGTCCGCTGCGTCATGGAGGATGTTTGCCACCTGTATCTTGGCCATTGAAATCTCTTTCTTGGCAAAGTTCCCGCGGTCAATCTCCCATGCCGCTTTCATCACCAGCAAACGACCCACTTCGATCCGCATTGCCAGATCACCCAGCATCAGTTGCACGCTTTCGCGGTCGATAAGCCGCTTCCCGAACCCCTCACGCCGTTCAGCATATTCGGTCGCGATCTCAAGACACCGTTTGGACAGACCGAGCCACCGCATACAATGGGTCAAACGCGCAGGCCCCAGACGGGTTTGAGTGACTTTGAGCCCGCGACCCTCCTCCATCAGAACATCGTCGACAGGGATTTTCAGACCGTCAAAGCGGATTTCGCAATGGCCGCCATGCTCTTCGGGCCCCATGATCGGGATTCGGCGAGTGATTTCCCAACCGGGTTGATCCTTGTGGAACAGAAACGCTGTGTGGCCACGACGGGCATCGTCAGAAGTGCGTGCTAGAAGAATAAAATGCTCCGCCCCTTCGGCCCCCGTGATAAACCACTTATGGCCATGAACAACATAGTGATCGCCCTGACGTTCGGCGCGGGTCAGCATCATCCCCGGATCAGACCCACCGCCCGGATGCGGTTCGGTCATCGCAAAGGCAGAGCGAACCTTACCCTCAACAATAGGACCAAGCCATTTGGCCTTTTGCTCAGGCGTGCCAAGCGCCTCTAGCACCATCATATTCCCGTCATCGGGCGCAGCGGAATTGAACACCACGGGGCCAAAGATCGAACGGTTCATTTCTTCATAACACACCGCCATGCCCATTTTACCCAAACCGCGACCGCCTGTTTCACGCCGCAGTTGAAGGCACCACAGACCTTGAGCCTTGGCCTCGGCTCTAAGGCGCTCCAACTGATCGGGATGGATATTGCCGTGCTCATCGTAATTCGCCTGATCCCCCTCAAGCGGGATGATCCGATCATTCACAAACACTGCGATCTCTTGGCGGAGGGTTTCGACCTCTTTTGTAATCGTGAAATCCATGTGTCCCTCCTTAAAGCGATGAAACCAGATGCCCGCCGTCAACGGCGATCTCGGCCCCTGTCATGTAGGCCCCTGCATCTGACGCGAGCAGCAGAAGCGGCCCATCTAAATTCTGCAACCGACCAAGCCGCCGTTGCGGGATACGTTTGATCAACGCTTGCCCTGCATCGGTCGCAAAGAAATCGGTATTCAACGGCGTCTCAATGTACCCAGGGCACAGCGCATTCACACGGATGCCATAGCGCGCCCATTCCAGTGCGGTGGCCTTGGTCATTTGAACCAATGCGGCCTTGGAGGTGGCGTATGCCGCAACCGCGCCAGCCACCCGAAGGCCAAGAATAGAAGCGATGTTAATGATCGACCCGCCACCGTTGTCTTTCATCTTTTGGGCAGCGGCTTGGCTCACGAGGAAGGCACCCTTGAGATTGATATCCATGGTACGATCCCAATCCGCTTCCGAATAGTCCATCGCTGGCCCCGCTGCGGAAATGCCCGCGTTATTGACAACGATATCGAACGGCTCTGCACAGACTTCGGCAACGCTGGCTGCATCGGTGACATCCAGACGAATGGCATGGGCCTGACCGCCACCGCTGGTGATCTTCTCATAAACGCCTTGTAATTCCGCCAAACGACGTGCGCCAAGAGTAACCTCCGCCCCCTGCGCCGCGAGCACTTGCGCGAAGTGCGCGCCAAGCCCGCTTGATGCGCCAGTGACCAGCGCCTTGCGTCCTTTCAGCATATCTTCCTCCCCAAAGATATTTCGAACGAGCGTTCGATAGATTTACAATACACAAGACTTCACCTATGAAAAGACCCCATGACGCTAAGGACCTCGACTATCCCTGACGCCCGCATCACCGACGATTTGTCGATGGATGCCCTGTGTCGACAGATGCTGGAACGGCATGCGGACACGATCAAGGTCCGCAAACCAGATGTGGCCGCAGCGAAACTTTCTCGGATTGTGGAATCGGTTCTGCGCCTATCGAACCGCAACGGATTTCACGCCACCAGCATGCGCGACATCGCGAATGATACGGGCCTGAGCATGGGCGGCCTTTACGCCTATTTTGACAGCAAAGAGACCCTTCTCTCCATGGTGCTAGAGACCGTGATCTCCACGGCCACCGCGCAATTGATCCTACCGCCTGCCCTGCCCGTCAAAGACCAACTCGAATGGCTTATTCATCGCCACATCCTCATGACCGAAGCGATGACCGATTGGTTCGTTTTCGCTTACCTTGAGGCCAAATCGTTTCCGCCCGAACAACGCGCCCGCGCGGTGCAGAGCGAGGCGGAAACCGAAACCGTTTTTGCAAAAGTCATCGAACAAGGAGCTAATGACAGGATTTATCAGACAGACGACGCACAACTCGATGCGGCGCTACTGAAACCATTGCTTCAAGACTGGTATGTCAAACGCGGCAAATGGCGAAAACGCGGGCTGACACCAGAGGCATATGCGGAGCGCGTAACGGCGATGATCCATGCCAAACTGATGGCCTGAAACCGCATCAATTTGAGATTTAAGGGAAGTGGCGGACAGACAGGGATTCGAACCCTGGAGACGGTCTCCCGCCTACACACTTTCCAGGCGTGCGCCTTCGACCACTCGGCCACCTGTCCGTGACGCGGGGTTTAGCCGCAACGGATTAGGGAATGCAAGAGCCTCTTGCAAAAATTCCGCACTGAATCGGCGTCTTATTCGATGTGAATGGAAACGCGACGGTTCTGCGCGCCTTTCTTTTCGATTTTCCCGACCCGAACGGCACCGATTTCCGAGGTCCACGCCACATGTGTGCCGCCACAGGGCTGCAAATCGACGGTCTGTTCAGCTTCTCCGATCCGCACCAATCGGATGCGCCCAGACCCACGCGGCGGCTGGACCGACATCGTCTTGACCAGTTCTGGATTCGCATCGAGTTCTGCATCGGTGATGTATTCGTCCGATACGCGATGATCCCCCGCGATCAGATCGTTCAGCGCGGTCTCTAGCGCCTCTTTATCGCTCGGCGCTTCGGGCATATCGAAATCGAGCCGCCCTTTGTCCACGCCAATCGACCCGCCGGTCACAGGGAGCGGAATCACGACCGACAAAAGGTGCAGCGCTGTGTGAACTCGCATCAGACGATACCGACGGTCCCACTGAATTTCCTGCGTGACTACGGTGCCGACGGGTGGCAATGGCGCAGGCTCTGCGGGAACCAGAACGATATCATCGCCCTCCCCTTTGAGCGTCGTCGCGATCTTCATCTGACCGCCATCCCACGTCAGCTGTCCACTATCCCCAGGCTGACCGCCCGCCGTTGGGTAGAAGATCGTCGCATCCAGAACGATCCCGCCTTCTTCGGTTAATGCTGTCACAGTGCCAGAGGCAGAACGGCAATAAGCATCATCACGAAATAACGGCTGGGTCATCTTAGCTCTCCGAGTCTTGGTCCGATCTGGGATGTAGGGCTTCGGGATTGCGGAGCCAAATATCGCGCTGCGCAAACGGGATTTCGATACCTTCAGCCGCGAAGCGTTCGGCGATCGCATGGTGAATTTCGGATTTTGTCACGACCGAGAAATAGACGTCCCGCAGGACCGCCCGAATTTCAAAGTCGAGGCTATCCGCACCAAAGCCAACGAACAGAACGTTCGTGGACTGACAAATGACGACCATCGGATGGGCTTCGACGATTTCGCGCAGGATCGCCTCAACCCGTTTGGTGTCGGTGCCGTAAGCTACGCCAACGCGCACCGTGATACGACCAGCGAGGCTGCCTCTGGTCCAGTTCGTCACCTGTCCGCTCACGAGATCCGCGTTCGGCACAATAACGTCCTGACGATCAAACGTCTCAATCCGCGTTGCACGAACAGAGATGTCTCGAACGATACCCATCTGGCCGTTCACTTCGATCCAATCCCCCTCAGAGATCGGACGTTCGATCAAAAGTATGATGCCAGAGACAAAGTTCGACACGATGGTCTGCAAACCAAAACCGATACCGACAGAGAGCGCACCAGCGACGATCGCGAGGCTCGACAGGTCAATGCCTGCAGTTGTGATGGCAATCACGGCAGAGAGGAAGATACCCAAATACCCAAGGCCAGAGACAACCGCGTTTTGCCCGCCAATATCCAGCTTTGTCTTTGGTAGAACTGTCGACCGCAGAGTTCCCTGAACAAAACGCGTCATCGCGTAGCCCGCGCCAAAAATCACAACGAAAGTTAAGAAGTCGGTCGGTGAAATCCGCGTATCACCGAGCGTAAAGCCCTCGCGGAAACGGGTCCACACTTCGAGAAGGTCCGCCTCGCGCGCGCCCCAAATCAGAGCCAAGAGCGGAACAGAGAGAAGAAGTAGCGCAAAGCCGATTAGAACAGGGATCAACGCTTCGGCTGCGGTATCTACTGCACCCGTCAGCATCACATAGAGGTCGAGCACCAACCGCTGCAGCAGTAGAACCACCGCTAGAACAGCGAGCGTGTTCACCGCTGGATACAACAGCGCCTGTGCGCCGCTCGAATAGCCAGCAATAGCTAGGAGCGGCGATAGAACCGCGACAATCGTCACCGCCTGACCGAGCACCGATATGATGCGATTGCGATAGACCTCAGGATCGTCTCCATCTTTGCAGTGATGAACGATCAGTCGACCGAATTGGAACAGAAACACAGAGGCCACGAGTTCGATCGGGAACAACACGACAGTGCCGGCCAATCCGGTGGTATCGCCCACTCCGACCACGGCGACCATGACCGCACCAATAGCCAATGCCCAGAACAACCGTTGAAGGATACGACGGCCGCGTAGACGGTCATCGGCGGACATGCACAAGGGGCCTTTTTCGCCTTCGATCACACTAAAGAACTGCATCGACAGCCAGCGCCCAACGATCACATACATTGCCGCACTAGGAAGCGCCGACAAGATCGTCGTCCCGCGAAACCCTAAGATTTGCGTCGCGGCAAGGGCCTCTGTCAGCAGCAAAACCGCGATATAGGGCAGCGCAATCAAGCCAAGCGATACAACGAATTTCCAAACGTCCGCGCCGCGTAGGTTCCGCTCTGTCACCTGGCGGTTCAGGGCCATAACCCATGACCGCGACCGCCAGAACAATCCGACCGACACAAGGATCATCAGACCCGCCGCACCGAAAAGGTCGCTCCAGATGGTGCCGTTCTTAAAGCTGGTGGCGAATTTGGCTTTGCTCTCGACCACCACAGCCGAAAGACCCTGCCAAATCGCAGTGATCGCCAGCGACCAGTTCGCGGGATCGGCGGGCGTTGCCCCGCGGGTCGTCAAACGCTCTGCCTCGCGCATGCGCATGACAGCGTCAATCTCACCGATCAAACCATTCGACCGCGTGTGCGCCTCTTGGGCGAGGATCACAGGCGACCGAAGCCGATTCAGTTGACCGTTCAACTCGGTCCGACGTGTCGAAATGGCGAGCGGCTCTGTCTCTCCATCCGCAGGAGCCGCACCCAACGCATCGAGCTGCGCACGAACTGTCGCAATCCGCGACGCATTCAGCGATTGCGCGTCCAAAAACTGATCGCGCCATCCCGCGAGTTCAGCGCGCAGTCTGTCCAATGCAAAGGTTGATACCGCGCCCGATTCCAACGACCGCTCTGCCCGTGTCGCGACACGATCCCACGCGGTGTAATCTGGCGCACCCTCGACGATAGTATCAGGAAGCTGCGGGCCAATGACTTGAGCATAGGACAGGGCTGGCACAACGGCCAACCATGCCACCAATGCTACGACAATAGCCCGAAGCGCTGACATCAATCTTCGAACACGCCTGGGATAGAGGACGGTCCGTGCTCCATCCATCCGGGAACCGGAAGGCCCTTCGATTTGAGAAAATCAGGGTTAAAGAGTTTCGACTGGTAGCGCGTGCCGTAGTCGCACAGGATCGTTACGATGGTGTGGCCCGGACCCATCTCTTTGGCCATGCGGATGGCACCCGCGACGTTCACGCCAGACGACCCACCGAGGCAGAGCCCTTCGTGTTCGAGCATATCAAAGACAACAGGCAGCGCCTCTTCGTCAGGGATCTGGTAGGACATATCAGGCGTAAACCCTTCGAGGTTCGCTGTGATGCGACCCTGACCGATGCCTTCGGTGATCGAGGTGCCCTCGGACGCCAATTCGCCCGTGGTGTAGAAGCTGTGCAGCGCAGCGCCCATCGGATCAGCAAGGCCGATCTTCACGCCTTTGGGCTGGAGCGCCATACCAACGCCTGCGAGCGTGCCGCCCGACCCTACCGCACAGATAAAGCCGTCAACCTTACCGCCCGTCTGTTCCCAAATTTCGGGCCCAGTGGTTTCGATGTGTGCCTGACGGTTCGCGGTGTTGTCGAACTGGTTCGCCCAGATCACACCCTCTGGCGTGGTTTTCGCGAGCTCTTCGGCAAGACGGCCAGAGTAGCGCACGTAGTTATTCGGGTTCTTATAAGGTGCAGCAGGCACCTGAACCAATTCCGCACCCGCAAGGCGCAGCATGTCTTTCTTTTCCTGCGACTGGGTCTCAGGAATAACAATCACGGTCTTAAAGCCCATCGAGGCGCCAACCAGAGCGAGGCCGATGCCTGTATTCCCTGCGGTGCCTTCGACAATCGTGCCACCCGGTTTCAGATCACCACGCGCAATCGCATCCTTGATGATATAGAGGGCAGCACGGTCTTTGACCGATTGACCGGGGTTCATGAATTCAGCCTTGCCCAAGATGGTGCAGCCAGTTGCCTCTGACGCGGCACGGAGCTTGATCAGTGGGGTGTTCCCGATTGCGGCGGCGAGGTCTTCTTTGAACTGCATGGTTTGGCCTTTCTGTCTATCATCCCTGTGTAGGGGCGACGCGCCGATAACTCAAGCCAGTGCAGTCATCGCAGAGCGGTTTCGGTCAAGCCAGTATAACATCATGATCAAAGGCAGAACTGTGATTTCGCCGCTGTCCACCAAACCCAACGCCCGTTCGCGATCCAGAAGGTGAAGGCGAATATCTTCCGCCTCTGTGTCTAGCCCGCCCAAACGCGGTAAATCATCGGGCAAATCGCAAATGCCGATGTAGCAGTAGAAAAATTCCGTGCAATTCCCTGGGGTTGGGTAAGCATTCGCCACAGGGAGCAGTTCGCCAATGGTCAAACCCGCTTCTTCGACGGCTTCGCGGCGTGCTGCGTCCTCGGGTGTTTCGTAGTCGTCTACGATGCCCGCGACTGGCTCTAGCATCCACGGATTCCCGTCTCTGCGGAAAAACGGACCTGTGCGGAACTGTTCCGTCAAAAGCACCCGATCACGCACAGGATCATACGGCAAAACCAGCGACGCATCGAAACCGACCGTCGTTTCCCGTGCCATAGGTTCCGCAATCACGCCGTTAAACGTCTCGCGCTCGAGGTCCACACCACGGAATTTGTAAAAGTCTCCAGACAGCACGCGGTTCTTCACAATTGCCGCTTGCCCCGCTGTGCGACGCACTTCGTTCGGTCCTGTTTCGCGCCCTGCCCGCACATGAGCCGCCGCCCTTGCCCGTATGGGCTTCCATTGCTGACGAAGCGCCTCACCACTGAGCGGCGGTGAATGAAGCGCGATTTCTGCAGCGGCCATTCGCGACACATCGCCATCTTCCCGTTCCCAAGTCTCTAACGACCAAAGCTCGCCACTGGTGACATTAGGAAGGTCCGCAAAATACACGCCCGTTTCGATCCCGTCGATCACGACCGACCCACGGCTGTAATCCCAGGGCAGTTCATAAGCATCCAGACGCTCCATCTGCGCCTCGGACAACCCACGCCAAAGCACACCTTTAGCCAGTTCACCCACGGCAGGCACCAACATCGGCACCGTCGCGCCTGCGACCCGTTCAACGCGGTAATCAGGCAAGACCGTTTCAGTCGGTGTGCCACCCTCGCCCGCGATCAGGTGGAACAACCGTGGATCGCGGAGCGACCCGAACACAAACAAATCCATCAGGAATCCATTTTATCAGCGACAAATTCAGTCACGATCCCAATCAAAATCGATCCAGCCAACAGAACCGCAATGACTGTCGGCTTTGCCAGTACCACGGCGAGATCAAAGGAAATCCCGATCCCCGACATCATCGCCTGCATCAAACCATTGTACCGCAACTCCGCCGACCGTAGCAGCATCTGGGTGAACCCGTGCAGCGCTAGGGTGCAAAACACGATCGCTACAAGTGCCGTAATACCGTTGCTGATCCCGCTCATTGTGCCCAAACCTGCACGACCACCCGCGATCCGCCAACCGAGGATCAAGGCGATCCCGCCATTGAACTCTGTGAAATACCAAGGCGTCAGGCCGAACGGGAACAGTGGCACCATCAGGAAAGACGCCCCAATAAAGAGCGCTGCAAATCCAACTGCGCCAAAGAGTTTTGCAAAAGTGGGCATAGACACCGGTCCTTTTGAACATCGGTGCCTACTCACGCGCTCAGGTCGGGCGCGACACCGTTATCTGGGTCACGTCGCAGTTTCCGCTATGGAATGTTCCCGCGCAAGAGGAGAGATACAAATTCCACATTCGCCGAAAACGATCATCGAACCCCAACGCCGCGATCTGGTCCCATCGGTCATTGAACACATCCGACCAGCGCCGCAGAGTTTGGCTATAGCTTTCGCCAAATTCGATTGAGCCGTCGACGGTCATACCAGACTTTTCAACCTCTTTACGCAGTACAGAGGGGCTCGGCAGCATCCCACCGGGGAAAATGTATTTCTGAATGAAATCAACGCCCTTGCGATAAACCTCAAACCGACGATCCTGCACAGTGATGATCTGCAGCGTCGCCTTTGCCCCCGGTTTCAGACATTTGCGAACCGTTTCGAAATAAACGGGCCAGTATTTCTCACCGACCGCTTCAAACATCTCAATGCTCGCGATGCCATCATAGGTGCCCGTCTCATCGCGATAGTCCTGCATCTTTAGCGTGACGCGATCAGAAAGTCCTGCCTTTTCAATACGCTCACGCGCGTAGTTCAACTGCTCCTTACTGATGGTAAGGCCCGTTACGTGCAGACCACGTTCCTTTGCCGCGTATTCGGCGAAACCGCCCCATCCACAGCCGATTTCGAGCACATGATCACCAGCGCTGACGCCCATTGCGTCAACCATCGCCGCGTATTTCTGAATTTGCGCCGCTTCGAGGCTTTCTTGACCCGTTTTGAAATAAGCCGACGAATACGTCATCGTATCATCGAGCCATAAGCCATAGAAATCGTTACCTAAATCATAATGATAACTGATGTTCTTTTTGGCCTGTCGTTTCGAATTCGACTGCAGCCAAAACCTCAGTTTTTCATAGGCGCGCACCAAACCCTGACCAGGGAACCCGTCAAATACCTCATCTTCAGCGTCGTGTACGAAATCCATAAAGGTCATCAGGTCAGGCGTATCCCACCATCCCTCCATATAGGATTCCATAAACCCAAGGTCGCCCTCGCGGATCAGACGCGCAAAGATATCCTTGTTGTGAATGGTGATCGCTGTGACATAGCCAGCAGATTTGCCTTCGGCACGAAACACGCGGCCATCAGGGAGCTCGATATCGATCCGACCACGCGGAATATTGCACAGGATGTCGAAGACCGGACCAAAATAGCGCGGAAGATTGGATTGCCCTTTGGTGCTGGTCAGTATCATTTATTTCCCCATTTCAACGGAACTTCGCCCGAATTATTTGTTATCTTATGTAGGGTTACGCACATCTGACCAGAGTGGATTATTTTTCGCGTGCAGAATATGCATCCAACGCTCGCGCTCGTCCCGCTTCTAAAGAAACAACTCGTTCAGGGTAGTCCATATTAGGTGTCAGCCCCCAACTTAGCGGGACGGCATCAAAATAGCTCAGAGCCGTTTCAGTCGGCGTGGCGTAACGTTCCGCGATCCAGCGTTTGCGGTAAATGCGATCCCCATCGAACTTCTCAAGCTGGGTTTCGGGGTTAAAGATACGGAAATAGGGTGCCGCATCTGGACCCGACCCTGCCGTCCATTGCCATCCCATCGCATTCGCCGCAGGGTCCCAATCGGTAAGGCAATCCTCGAACCACTTTAACCCGACCTCCCAGTGGGTCATCAAATGTTTCGTCAAATAGGACGCCACAATCATGCGAGACCGATTATGCATCGTGCCCGTGACATACATTTCGCGCATCGCGGCATCGACGAATGGCTCGCCTGTCCGCCCCTGTTTCCATGCGACAACCTCGGGTGTGTCCTCATCCGTATTCCACGGGAACGCATCCCATTCAGGCCGCCAATTCGAATCGAGAATATGAGGCGTGTGATGAAGCAAGTGATATGCAAATTCACGCCAGACGACTTCCTTTAAGAAATGCTCGGCTCCCGCTGCACCGCCCTCCATCGCCCGCCACCCAGCGTGCCACAGAGCCCGAGGCGCGATTTCGCCATAGGTGAGGTTTTCGGACAGGCGTGAGGTCGCCTCGACCGCCGGAAAATCCCGATTGGCTTTGTAATCATCGATCCGATGTTCGATGAAATCATCCAACCGCGCGGCAGCCGCCTTTTCACCGATCGCTTGATGGGCGGTCACAACATCTGCGCCACCACGCATCGCGGCACTGAGGTTCCAATCCTCCAGTCGATCCGACGCGGGCCAAACCTCTGGTGTGGGAATGGTTTCTGGCGCGGGCAGACACGGAGCAACAGGCCGATCCCGAACGGCTTTCCACATTGGCGAATAGACGCGGTAATACCCGCCATCCTTTGTCGAAACTGTCCATGGTTCGAACAACAGATGGCCCGCGAAACTCTGCGCATCGATGCCCTGATCCTTTAGCGTCGATTTGATCGCCGTATCCCGCGCTTTGCAGGCGGGATCGTAAAGACGCGACCAATAGACCGCCCCAGCGCCCGTCTCTGCGATCAATTGCTGAAGAACGTCCAAAGCGGCCCCACGGCGCAGGATCAAGCGGCTCCCGATCTCATCAAGCTGATCCGCCAAAGCCCCAACAGATTGCCCCCAACGCATCTTTGGCGCTGCACCTGTTCCGTCCACAATGTCATCGCAAATGAAGACAGGAATAATCGGACGCCCCGTCGCACAAGCCGCGGTGAGTGCTTCGTGGTCGGCAAGGCGCAAATCACGGCGGAACCAAAGGAGGATCGGGCGCTGGTCGGTCATGCATAGTCCTATTTAACGATTGCAGCGAAACTAGCGCCCGTCATTAAAGGTCAAGCGTTTACATCAACGACAACACGCCCTTTGACTTGCCCCTTTAGGATATCGCCCCCCAATTTCGGGAGATCAGTCAGGGTTGCGGGCTGAACCATCGCTTCAAGCTTGTCCATCGGCAGATCAGTTGCGATCCTCTGCCATGCTCGAACGCGGTTTTCGTAAGGTTGCATCACGCTGTCGATGCCCAAGAGGTTCACCCCCCGCAGCAAGAACGGAACAACGGTCGCGGGCAAGGCGGCACCACCTGCCAGACCAACCGCCGCAACGCTTGCACCATATTTCATTTGCCCCAACACACGGGCCAACATCGCGCCACCAACAGCGTCAACGCAGCCAGCCCACGTTTCCGCCTCAAGCGGACGCTTGACCGTTTCAGCGATGTCTTCGCGGGCGACGATACGGGTCGCACCGAGTTCGCGCAGGTATCCTTCGGTCTCTGGACGCCCCGTCACGGCAGCCACTTGATACCCTAAATGCGCCAAAATCGCCGTCGCAACAGACCCGACGCCACCCGCAGCGCCCGTGACCAAAACTTCGCCTTTTTGAGGGGTTAGACCGTGATCCTCAAGCGCCATGATGGCAAGCATTGCGGTAAACCCTGCGGTCCCAACCGCCATCGACTGTCGGGTGCTTAACCCCTCAGGCAGCGGCACTAGCCAATCGCCATTGACCCGCGCCTTTTGCGCATAACCACCCCAATGTACCTCGCCCACGCGCCAGCCCGTCAGAACGACCTTATCGCCCACCGCATAGCGCGGATCTTCAGAAGCTTCGACCGTGCCAGCGTAATCGATACCGGGCACATGCGGATAATTCCGAACAAGACCGCCCCCTGACCCAAGGCACAGCCCATCTTTGTAGTTCACACTCGAATACTCCACCGCGACCGTCACATTGCCTTCTGGCAAACGGTCGGTGCTGATATCCTGAACCGATGCACTGGTAGTACCCGCTTCATCCTTGTCGACGATCAATGCCTTGAACATGCTCTCTCCCTCATGTGTATCACTTGAGGATAGCGGCACGCGCCGCGCCGTCAAACGCAACCCGTTCATCCTGACCTTTTGCGCGAAGCCACTTGAGTTCGCCAAAGGTCGCGCCTATATTCAAGATGTCTCTTCGGGGACTATGGACATAAACGCGCTCGTAATAAGCGGATCGGACCCGGGGGCGGTACCCGGCGACTCCACCAAACATCCTTCATTTGGGGATCATGGGGTCGAAATAGGATCGACGAACGTCTAAAGGGGTTATGCTTTGTCTCGGTGAGATACCACCGTTATCGGTTCAAACTGTACAATTGCAAATGACAATCGTGCTCCGGCAATGGCTCTGGCTGCGTAAGCAGTTCGGGTCGCCGAAATTAAGTCCTGACGCCTAGCAGCCTCAGGCGGGGTTCGGAGGTACCTGGCAACAGAAACCTCCACTTCATCCCTAGCATTTATTGACCGTTGAAACCGCCATGACAGTGCCGTTCGGCTCTAGCTTCCAGATAAACTCGATGGTCGCGCCGCTTTGGATCAACAAACGCATACGGCGGTAATTGCAGACCGTTGCCTGCACCATGCTGTCTGATGGGGCGATATGCGTAATTTCAACGGACAGCTTCATACCCGTCACACGTGTCGACGCCACAATATCGGTGGAGTCCCACGGCAAATATCCTTCGGCCTCAAGCTGCTTTGCCTGATCAATAAGCGCCAATTGCAACTCAACTGCCTGTCGGTCGGGATTACCAAAGAGACCTAATGATTTAGCGCCCATGTAGCCCAAAACAGACAACACGAGGATCGCAACGGCCCCTAACAGTTTTTCCATCCCGTGACCCCTTATGATAGTCTCTTCTCAGGATACCTATAAATAACGACATTGAAACGAAAAGTTGTAGTGGATGAAGATTTAGAGACAGCCGTTGGAATGAATTGCAATGGGCATAAAACAATGGCCAATTGCGCCCATGACCCAGCTCTCTGACCTTATCCGCATCTTTGGCCGCATTGGCCTTTTGTCCTTTGGTGGCCCCGCGGCGCAGATCGCCCTAATGCACCGTGAACTGGTCGAAGAACGCCCTTGGCTGTCGGAAACAGAATTCCTCCGCGCCTTGTCCTTTTGCATGCTCCTCCCTGGTCCCGAAGCAATGCAGCTCGCCACTTATGCAGGCTGGAAACAACGCGGCATCATCGGTGGATTGATCGGCGGCGGGCTCTTTGTCCTACCGGGTGCGATTGTGATCATGGCGCTGGCGCTGCTCTACGGCCAATTCGGTGCGTTGAACTGGGTTCAGGCGGTGTTTCTCGGCGTCAAAGCCACGATCGTCGTGATCGTGATCCAAGCCATCCTTCGTCTGTCCAAGAAAGCACTGAAACTCAAGGTGCATTGGCTATTGGCTTTGGGGGCTTTCGTCTGCCTCTACATCTTCGCCCTGCCCTTTCCGTTCGTGATCGCCGTAGCCGCTTTGGTTGGCGGTGCGTTCTGCACAACATCAGACGCAGCACCCAAGGTCTCCGTCAACTGGCGCACTCCACTCATGGTCATCATGATCGGAGGCATCCTCTGGGGCCTTCCGATCCTATTGGTGGGTGACGGCCTGCTGCGCGACATCGGCGTGTTCTTTTCCAAACTCGCCGTTGTCACCTTTGGCGGGGCCTATGCCGTTCTGGCCTATATGACCCAAGATGTCGTCGCGAATTACGGTTGGCTTTCGACTGATCAAATGATGGATGCCTTGGGGCTTGCTGAAACCACACCCGGCCCACTGATCCTTGTGACCGAGTTCGTGGCCATCGTTGCTGGCACCAACGCGGGGCTATCGGGTGTCGCGGCAGGGTTAATGGCGCTCTGGGTTACGTTTGTACCCTGCTTCATATGGATTTTTGCTGGGGCACCGCTCATCGACTGGCTCGCCTCGCGCCCTCGATTGTCTGCGGCGCTCGCTGGCGTAACAGCCTCTGTTGTCGGCGTTATTACCAACTTGTCCGTCTGGTTCGCGCTGCATTTATTCTTTGGCTCGGCGCAAACCATCACCTTTGGCCCAGCCCATTTCATCCTGCCCAAGGCTGCATCACTCGACCCAAATGCCCTAGGCCTTGCGCTCTTTGCGGGATTTTTGCTGCTTCGCAAATCCTACGGTTTGCCAATGGTGCTTGGCCTCACGGGCGGCGCTAGTTGGCTAGTGCAATTTGTCATAGCGGCAACGTGACTATCCCTCTTTTATCCCGCTCCGAATCCCGTATGTTGGGGGTAACAGGGCGAAAGGAACGACCGTGAGCCAGAAGATCGACTACGGCAATCTTATGCACGAGGCTATGCGTGGCCTCATTCAAAAAGTATTGGCCCGCGTCGCGGACGAAGGTCTGCCCGGACAGCACCACTTCTTTATCACCTTTGACACGATGCACCCCGATGTCGAACTGGCCGATTGGCTGTCGGATCGGTATCCGGGCGAAATGACTATCGTGTTGGAACATTGGTTTGACGCCCTGACCGTCACCGACGAAGGGTTCAGCGTCACGCTGAACTTTGGTGATAATCCAGAACCCATCTACATCCCCTACGATGCGATCCGCACCTTTGTGGACCCATCCGTTGAATTCGGGCTTCGGTTTGAAACCCAAGAAGACGATTTCGACGACGAGGATGACGACGACGAAGCGCCGATGGTCGAAATGGCCGAAGAAGAGCCGAAGCCCCGCAAAGAGGCCGAAGTCGTCAGTCTGGACCAATTCCGCAAGTAAGCTGCGGCAATTCGTTACCCTTGATAGCGATAACATCGCGGTATGCATCGGTATACTGCATTGATTTCCTGTGCGCATGGGGTATGACAAGCCCCAAGTCGTAACAGGGAGAGTCCAGATGACCGCAACCCGCACCGAAACCGACAGCTTCGGCCCGCTTGAAGTCCCCGCAGACAAATACTGGGGCGCACAGACCCAGCGTTCGATCATGAACTTCCCAATTGGTTGGGAACGTCAGCCCGTGCCGGTGATCCGCGCACTCGGCGTGATCAAAAAAGCTGCGGCAATCGTCAACGAAGGCTTTGGCGATCTGGACGCAACCCTGTCCAAAGCGATCCAAGAAGCCGCGACCGAAGTCATCGAAGGAAAATTCGACGACAACTTCCCGCTCGTTGTTTGGCAGACTGGCTCTGGCACACAGTCGAACATGAACGCGAACGAAGTGATCTCGAACCGCGCTATTGAAATCCTCGGCGGTCAGCTGGCATCGAAATCGCCCGTTCACCCGAACGACCACTGCAACATGGGTCAGTCGTCGAACGACACCTTCCCGACCGCAATGCACGTCGCAATCGGCATGCACACACGCGACGTTCTGCTTCCGGGCCTGCGTAAGCTGCACGCTGCTCTGGCTGCAAAGTCGGAAGAATTCAAAGACATCATCAAAATTGGCCGTACCCACACTCAGGATGCGACCCCGCTGACCCTCGGTCAGGAATTTGGTGGCTACGCGCATCAGGTTGCCCAAGGCATCAAACGCGTTGAGATGTGCCTGCCGGACATTTACGAACTGGCACAGGGCGGCACCGCTGTGGGCACTGGGCTGAACACCCGCGTTGGCTTTGCCGAAAAGGTCGCTGCAGAAATCGCGAATATCACTGGCCTGCCCTTCGTCACCGCGCCGAACAAGTTCGAAGCATTGGCAGCACACGACGCGATGGTCATGTTCTCTGGCGCTTTGAAAACCGTTGCTGGTTCGCTCTTCAAGATCGCAAACGACATGCGTCTATTGGGCTCTGGCCCACGTTCGGGTCTGGGCGAGCTGATCCTGCCTGAAAACGAACCTGGTTCGTCGATCATGCCGGGTAAAGTGAACCCAACCCAAGCCGAAGCACTGACCATGGTTTGCGCACACGTCATGGGCAACGACGCGGCGATTGGTTTCGCGGGTTCGCAAGGTCATTTCGAACTCAACGTCTACAACCCGATGATGTCCTACAACGTTCTGCAGTCCATGCAGCTGCTCGGTGATGCGGCTTCGGCCTTCACCGACAACATGGTTGTTGGCACGCAGGCAAACGTCGCACGCATCGACAAACTGATGAAAGAGTCGCTGATGCTCGTCACGGCGCTGGCTCCGACCATCGGTTACGACAACGCAACCAAGGTTGCTAAGACCGCACACAAGAACGGCACCACCCTCAAAGAAGAAGCTATCGCGCTCGGCTTTGTTGATGCAGAGACGTTCGATCGGATTGTGCGTCCAGAAGACATGATCGGCCCGAAAGGCTAATCAAACGGGCCGCCCTTCGGGGCGGCCTTTTTCTTTCCCTCTTGGCAGGGATACACGCTTTGCGATACTCCGAACCTCCAACTGACGGAGTCGCAAGATGAGTGACATCATCAACCTAAACAAAGCCCGCAAACAAAAGTCACGCGCAGAAGAAAAAGCGCAGGCTGATGCGAATGCTGTTAAATTTGGCCGCACCAAAGCGGAGCGTTTGTTAACAGCAGCGCGGGAAGAGAAAGCGCGCCAGCGGCTCGATCAGCAGAAGTTCGAGGACGAATGACCACACGGCCCGAAAAACATTCTCTGACACTTCAGGGACACCGCACATCGGTGTCTCTCGAACCTGAGTTTTGGGCAGCCTTCACAAAAGCTGCCAAAGAGGACGGTAAGGCGATCAACGAACTTGCCGTTGAAATCGACGAGGCCCGTGGCGACGTTGGCCTCGCGTCCGCAATCCGCGTTTGGATCCTGAAACGCCTTCAGTCCGACGCGTAGAGCGACGCACGCACCCGCGCGAGATCCTGCAACTCACGAAGCTCGGATTCGAGGATTTGCGCATAGGGTGCACGTTTGCGTTCGCGCAGCACCTCTTGCGGAGTTTGACGGACCGAATGCGAAAAACGTCCCCGCAGCATCAATCCCTTTACCCGATCCAAAGACTGACGGAGCCCACCGTCAGTAGTAGAAAAGTCAATCATAGCCATACCGACACCCATTCGGCTTAGCCCCCGATGACCTTTAGTATATATTTAAATCTGACCAGCTAGCTGTAAGTGCAAATAGCCACTAAACCACAGGGTTATTTACGAATTAACTTACTGACAAAAATACATAAAATTTCAGAAATTTATATTAGCCTTTCGGATAATGCGATACTCTAACCACGTTTTCGCAGACGCAACCATATGCCCTGAGATGACCGAACCGTAAGGTGCACAACTGGAACGGGTTCACGATTCTCATCTGGCTCTATGATGAAATTCCGCAGAATCAACGATAACAACATCGGCCCTTCTACCATGGCAAAGCCCGCGCCCGTGCAAACGCGACTCCCTGCGGAAAACGGGATGTAAGAGTCGCGCTGGCACTGTTTGCCATTCTCAGTGCCCCACCGCGTCGGATCAAATTCGTCAGGCCGTTCCCAGATCCGTTCATGCCGATGGAGGTGCCACGGCGACAAAACGATCTGCGAACCCGTTTTCACATCGCGACCACGGAAGGTTTCGGGACAGGTGGTTTCGCGCACCATCATCGGCACAGGTGGATAGAGGCGTAGCGCCTCGCGGAACACATCCCGCGACAGTTTCAGACGTGAGACAGAGCTGAAATCGGAACTTAGCTCGCCGGCTTCCACTGCCACACGCGCTTGCCACTCTGGATTGGTGGCCATCAGATATAATGTCCACGCCAAGGCAGAGGCACTCGTCTCATGCCCCGCGAGGAAAAAGATCGCGACCTGATCGATCATCTCGTCCACATCGAACTGATCTCCCGTTTCGGGGTCAGTGGTGGTCATGATCTTGGTCGCCAAATCATCTGGCGCGGTGCCTGCCTCAATCGCAGCCAAACGTTCTGTGGTCAGATCACCGATGAGCTTTCGAATGACGCCTGCCGTGCGTTTGGTTTCCGCGCTAAAGAACCGCGGCATCCATTTTGGCCCACGGATAAACGCCGCGAGGTTCAGGATCGGTTGGCTGCGTTGATGGGCTTTGAACTCTGAAAACACAGCCGAGGCGGTCGCATGTTCTATCGGGATCGAAAACAACGTGCGGAATATCACATCGGCCGCAGCGTGGCTCGTCTCGGCCTCGATCTCAATCGGGGTGCCATCGGCATGAGCCGAAAGGCGCGCGACAGCGGCCTCGCCCGCCTCCCACATCGCGGGATAGGTGTCGCGCAAACGACCGCCCTCAAATGCGGGATCAATGATGCGGCGCTGACGTTTCCACGTCTCGCCATTGGTCAGAAACACCGAGTTGCCAAGGAGCGGTCGCAGTCCCGCACCAATCCGGTCGCTTTTCGGGAAATCATCGGGCCGCTCTTTCAGAACCTGACGCACCAATTCGGGATCATTGCACAGGTAGCTGCGGAAAAACGGCGTCTTAAACTCTGCCATCCACGCCCGATAGAGGCGTGCGGGCTGCGCGCTCAGGATATCCTCGCGAAAGAGTTTGAGATATCGCCAAAGCGACACCTTATCAGCACGGGCCTTGGGTTTGGGCGGGATCATGGGGCCACCGATCTGTAACGAGATGCGGCAGCGACCTTGCGGCTCCGCGATGGCGGGCGTCCCTCATATCGATCGCTGAGCGTCAGCGGCCCCGCCGTAATCTGGAAATAATCGTAGTCTTTGGGCCGATCAAAAGCGCAGAGATATTGGAAATGCAGCCGAAAGAACCGCCACCGCAGTTCGCTCCACCGTTCCGCCGACAAGGACTGCGTAAAGGCCGCCGATATCACCAGCGGCCATTTCTGACCCTCGGGCGCCACGCCCGTGACCCCAACAGGATCACAGAGCGCGAATGCGCAACCATCCCCCGGTGCCGTGACATCCACCCATGTCAATTCATCCCGCGTCGACAGATAGGCCAAATCAGAACGCAACCGCCAGGCATCTCGCAGGAAGCTCACCATCGGGACGACTTGACCAAGCGAGAGGAACGACAGTTTCGCCCCTTGTTCAGGCACTCGCCCGTCACGGATCAAGTCGGAGAGGATCGACACGGCGAGGTGCGCGCCAGAGGAATGACCAACCACAAGAACTTCATCGTAGCCATCGCCAAACGCGGCCGCGATCTGGTCCCCAAACTCCGCCATCCGCGTTTCTAACTCCGGCGGGTTCGCGCCTTTCCAACGGGCCGAATAGGCGTAGTCATGCATGAGGTAATACGCAAAGAGCTTCCCGTCTTTGGATTTGAAGAACTGGAGGCATTGGACCACGCTCACCGCACCGATGGCCAAACCTACCAGCCCCACGATCCACTCAGGCAAACCGATCAAACTAGCGCCGAACGCGGCAGCCTTACCCAATAACGCGCCGATCCCGATAGCCACCGCCAATTGCAACAGGAGCATCCCGACAGGATAAAGCGCAGCAATCACGGGACCCTTGCGAAGGCGCATCAAACGAAACAGCGCACCCGTCGCGATATATTCCCACGCTGTGCGCACCAATTGACCGTAGGTCGCGGGAATGCTCTGCGACATCGAATTGCGCACGATGTCTGACCAGACCAGTACATCGACGTCCGCGTCCACGCCCTGCCCGTCGATCATCGCTGTGACGTGCCACCCATAGGCACCACCCGTTGTTTTGGGTTTGAGCGCGATCTCATAGCCCGACACGCGGGCCTGATCGGCGCTTTCTTTGCGGTAAAGTTCACGATAGCGGCGCGGATGAATCGGGTCGTAGCCGGGGATGTAAAACACCCGACGACGTTTCACCTGTTTTTGGGTCGTTTCCGTCATGCGCTATTCCGCGACTGTTTCGATCAGCCTAACGCGGAATTTGGGCGAGAGTAAGACCTAGCCTATAGTGCCGAGCACGGGGAAAGTATCCAACAGCCAACCCGACAGAATAGCGAACCGACCTGTAAGCAGGAGAAGGCCGATCACGACCAGCAACGCGCCCGAAACCTTTTCAATCACACCCATATTGCGTTTCATCCAAGCCATCGGCCCTTTGAGCCGCGGGAAGAAAATCGCGATAAGCAGGAACGGGATGCCTAGCCCCGCTGCATAAGTGCCAAGAAGGATCGCGCCACGGGCGGCTTGGGTTTCTTGGGCGGCAAGGGTCAGGATTGTCGACAAGATCGGGCCTAGGCACGGCGTCCAACCAAAGGCAAAAGCGAGGCCCAAGAGATAGGCTCCAAAAGCAGAGCCGCCCTGATCCTTCACCTCAATCCGCGCTTCTTTCATCAGAAACGGGATGCGGAACACGCCCATGAAATGCAGACCAAAGAGGATCACCAGCGCACCTGCGACGTAGTTCACCCACTCGATCACCGACCAATAAAGTCGTCCAATCGTGGACATTCCGTAGCCAAGGAACACAAAGACCGTCGACAGACCGAGGACAAAGAACACAGCCGCAAGGATCACCCTGCCCCGCGCCGATGCGGACCCATCCATGTCAGTGACCGTAACCCCGCCCATATAAGCAAGATACGGCGCCGCAACAGGCAGCACACAGGGGCTAAGGAACGACAGCAGCCCCGCAAACAGGGCAACGCCCATGGCCGTCAAAAGCCCTGAATCCATCACAATCTGCGTTGAGAGTAGTTCGCCCATGTCGTCTGGCCCTTTGATCTTTGCCCTTCGATACCGTGCCAGATAGCGCGCGTCACCCCCGATGTCCTGCGCTGATCGTCACAGTTTAGCGAAGGGCTGAAAGAAAAGGCCGCCCCGAAGGACGGCCTGATCAACTTAGCGACCCAGTGACCACCAACCGCGGCGTTTGGGTTTATCGTCTTTCGGCTCTTCGACCTCAGCCGCTGGGGCAACAGGCGCTGGCGCAGGTTCCGCCACCGGAGCAGGTTCAGGCGCTGCCACAGGTTCAGGTGCAGGTGCTGCTACCTCAATCGCTGCTTCAACAGGTGCCTCAGGCGTCGCCTCTGCAACAGGTTCAGCGACTACCTCAGCAGGTGCTTCAACAGCCTCAGCCTTTGGAGCGGGTTTCTTACGAGCCCGCGGTGCGCGTTTCGGCTTCGGTGCTTCCTCTGCCTCTTCCGCAGGTGCAGCCTCTACCGCTTCACCCTCTTCTGCTTTCGCAGCGGGTTTCTTACGGGTGCGAGTGCGTTTCGGTTTCGGCGCTTCCTCAGCAGGAGCCTCAGCAGCTTCAGCCTCGGTCGTAGTAGCCTCACCTTCAGCAGTCTCTGCAGCAGCGGCAGGTTTGCGGCGCGTACGCGTCCGTTTCGGTTTCGGTGCCTCTACAGGCGCTTCAGCCTCAACCTCAGCAACAGGTTCCGCAGCCTCGGTAGCCTCAGCCTCGGGCGCATCGCCCTCTGCATCCGCGTCACCACCTTCGGCCTCGTCACCAGACTCGGACGACTGCTCGCCCTCACCCTGACCAGGCTTCTTCCGACGACGACGACGGCGGCGGCGTTTCTTCGGCTTATCATCGCCATCACCTTCGCCCTCTGCTGTCTCTGCATCGGAAGCGTCCGCATCTGCTTCATCCTCGTCGAGGATTTCCGCATCTTCGATATCGTCTTCAAGATCGTCGATCACAACACTCGACGCAGACACAACAGGTGCGGCCTCGGGAACGATGCGTGTTGCGGTCTTGAACTTCTCAATCGCGAAATCAGGCGAAACCAGCGTGGGGTCACATTCGATGCGAACAGCCATACCGTAGGTGGCTTCAATCGCAGCGATGTGTTCGCGCTTCTGGTTCATCAGATAGTTTGCAATCGCAATCGGTGCGCGGACCAGAACCTCTTTGGAACGACCACGAACGCCCTCTTCTTCCAACTGACGCAGGATCGACAGAGCGACGTTGTCATCTGACCGCAGCAGACCTGTGCCGTGGCAATGCGGACAAGGCTGTGTCGTCGCCTCGAGCATACCCGGACGCAGACGCTGGCGCGACATTTCCAACAGACCAAAGCCAGAGATGCGGCCCACTTGGATACGGGCGCGGTCGGTTTTCAGCTTGTCTTTGAGACGCTTTTCAACGGCAGTGTTGTTTTTGCGCTCGTCCATATCGATAAAGTCGATAACGATCAGACCAGCAAGGTCGCGCAGACGCATCTGACGCGCAACTTCATCCGCCGCTTCAAGGTTGGTTTTCAGCGCGGTCTGTTCGATCGACCCTTCTTTGGTCGCGCGGCCAGAGTTCACGTCGATCGCCACCAGAGCTTCGGTCACGCCGATCACGATATAACCACCTGACGGCAACTGAACGGTCGGGTTGAACATACCAGCGAGGTAACCCTCAACCTGATAGCGCGCAAAGAGCGGCAGCTGGTCGTTGTAGGGTTTCACGTTTTTCGAATGCGACGGCATGATCATTTTCATGAAGTCTTTTGCTGTGCGATAGCCCGCATCACCCGCAACGATCACCTCATCGATCTCTTTGGAATAGAGGTCGCGGATCGTGCGTTTGATCAGGTCGCCTTCTTCGTAGATCTTGGCCGGCGCTGTCGATTGCAGCGTCAGTTCGCGGATCTGTTCCCACAGGCGCTGCAGGTATTCATAGTCACGCTTGATCTCAGCCTTCGTGCGCTGAGAGCCCGCAGTGCGAATGATCAGGCCTGCACCGTCTGGCACATCCATCTCGGTCGCGATTTCTTTGAGCTTTTTGCGGTCGACAGCATTGGTGATCTTGCGGCTGATGCCACCGCCACGCGCCGTGTTCGGCATGAGCACACAGTAACGGCCAGCGAGCGACAGATAGGTCGTCAGCGCCGCGCCTTTGTTGCCGCGTTCTTCTTTTACGACTTGGATCAACAGGATCTGGCGAACCTTGATCACTTCTTGAATTTTGTAACGTTTGGGGCGCGGTTTACGAGCCGGACGAACGTCTTCGTGGTCGTCCTCATTCGCTACGGACTCGATGTTGTTATCAGCATCGTCCTCGTCTTCGTCGTCTGCTTCGTCCTCGGCGGTTTCTTCGGACACCTCTTCATGAGCCTCGTCCTGAGTGTCCTCAGCGACAGCCTCTTCGGCAACAGGAGCCTCAGCAGCCGTGTCATCCTCGGGCTCTTCGACAGGGGTTTCCGCGACGGTTTCCATCGGGCTCAGGCCCTCTTGGTCATCGTCCTCACCCAGATCGATGGTCTCCATCCCCTTGGGTTCTGCATCAACGTCCTTTGTCGCGATCAGATCATCCGACTTGGCCGCAGCAGGTTTCGACCGCGACCGACGGCGGCGGTTGACCTTCTTGGGCTTATCTTCGTCTTCGTCCTCAGCGGCGAGGCTTTCCGCATATGCGCGCTCTTCGGCGATCAGGGCTTCACGGTCAGCGACCGGGATCTGATAATAATCCGGATGGATTTCCGAAAACGCAAGGAAACCATGCCGATTACCACCGTAATCGACAAAAGCCGCCTGAAGCGACGGTTCGACGCGCGTTACTTTTGCGAGATAAATATTACCAGCAAGCTGGCGTTTTGACTGACTTTCAAAGTCGAATTCCTCAACTTTGTTGCCGTCTACCACCACGACGCGGGTTTCTTCCGCGTGGGTGGCATCGATGAGCATTTTCTTTGCCATGTTTTCCAATTGCACGACGCAATGCCGCCCTACCCGGGGGCGCGGCGGATATGTAGTCGTGTCTGTCAGGGGCGAAACGGGCGCGGCAAGCAGAGAGGCCCCTTGGGGCCGTCAATCGTCTGCCTGTGTCCAGCGCGCGTTGCATCGCGGTTCTTCCTCAGCGCCCTTTTCGGGCGCCCGTTATAAGCCCGGCGCGTCCGATAAACTCGCGCTGCCAGGGCATCCTATCGACCCATTTCGGGGCCAAATACACATCTGTCGGAGACCGAGTCTGTGACCCTTATGTCTGAGACAGTGAATCTTTCCGGTGTCGGCCGCGCCATTGCGGACGCCATCACGTAACGACTACATAAGACTGGCTGGGGATAAAATACAATGGTCAATGTGTTAACCAGCCAAATCAAAGGCCAATTACAGGTAATCAGAACGCTGTAAGTTGTATTTTGCCATTTTTTCGTTGAGCGTACGACGCGGCAGGCACAGTTCATCCATCACCGCCACGATCGACCCTTTGTGGCGGCGCATCGTGTTATCGATCAGCATCCGCTCAAAAGCTTCCACGAATTCTTTCAGTGGTTTGCCTTCGGTCGTCATGGTCGGCGGCTGTTCGTCACTATCCGCCATCAACAAGGACGCAATCGTGCCCGACCCGCGGCGTGACTGTAGAACCGCGCGTTCTGCAACATTCGTCAACTGGCGCACGTTCCCCGGCCAAGGTGCCTGTAACAACTGTGCTGCCTCTTGCGCCGACACTTGCGGCGTGTCGCAGCCGTATTCATCGGCAAACTGTTCCGTATAGGTCGTAAAGATCGACAGAATGTCCTCACCCCGCGCCCGCAGCGGCGGCACGGTGATGCGCAGCGCGGCCAGACGGTAAAACAGATCAGAGCGCAACTCGCTTTCGCAGGTTTTATCCTGCTCTTGCAGGTTACAGATCGCGATGATCCGTGTTTCAGCTGGCGTGCCCTGCTCGTTGATCGCAGTCATCAAACGCGACTGATGCGACGGGCTGAGCGCCTCAATGTCTTCGAGGACCAAGGTCCCGCCACGTGCTTCTTCCATCGCTGGGATCGGCTCGTCCTCATTCGCAGGACCAAACAGACGGCGGGTCAGGCTGTCCTCGTCAAAGGCGCCACAGGACAGGATCACGAACTTCTTCGACGCACGAGCACTCACCGCATGAAGAGCGTGAGCAATCAGCGTTTTACCCGTGCCTGTCTCGCCTTCGATCAACACATGCCCATCGGCTTGCCCAAGATCGAGGATATCCTCGCGCAGACGCTCCATCGCGGGCGAGGTGCCGATCAGCTTTTGCATCAGCGATGTTGGGTCCGACAGTTCTTTGCGTAGCATCCGTGCGTCCAAAGTCACACGCCGCGCATTGGTCGCCTTTTTCGCAAGCTCGGTCATCCGATCAGGATTGAACGGCTTCTCAAGAAAATCATAAGCCCCGATCCGCATCGCCTCCACCGCCATCGGAACATCGCCGTGGCCCGTGATCATGATTACAGGAAGAGTGCTGTCCAGACCTTTGATTTTGCGCAGAAACTGCATCCCATCCATGCCAGGCATCTTAATGTCACTGACGACAATACCAGGGTAATCCGAGGTCAGAACCTTTAGCGCATCTTCGGCACAGGCGTAGGTTTCGGTGTCAAATCCCGACAAAGCCAACCACTGGCTGATGGATTGGCGCATGTCCTTTTCATCGTCCACAACGGCAATTTTCATGGCTTTTGTCATCTGTGTTTACTCCGCTGCTTCAACGTCACTGGCCAAGACCGGCAAGGTCATTTCAAAGACCGCCCCACCTTTTGCGCCATTACGCGCGGTGAGGCGACCCCCGAGGTCAGTCACAATTCCTGACGAAATCGCGAGGCCGAGCCCCACACCGTCACCCGGCTGTTTCGTCGTGTAAAATGGTTCGAACAAGGCATCGAGGTCTTCGATCCCTGCCCCGTTATCTCGCACGATCAATCGCACGGCGTCCGTGACCGTCAGCGTGACCTCAACGGACGGGTCATCGACACCTTTGGTCGCGTCGAGCGCGTTGCGCAAAAGGTTGATGATCACCTGTTCAAGGCGCAGCCGATCCCCAAAGATCAGCGCGGGATCGGATGGCAAGGTCCGCGTGATCGCGACCTTACGCGTTTTCAACTGCGGTTCCATCATCGATAGCGCGGTCGACACCGCGTCACGCACATCCACCTCTTCAAAGGCGTCTTTGCCTTTGCGCGCATAGGATTTGAGCTGTTTGGTGATCGCGCCCATGCGGTCGATCAGATCGTCAATCCGACCAAACGACGAAAGTGCCTCGTCCGCGCGTTTACGCTGCAACAACAATCGTGCGCCCGCGAGGTATGTTTTCATCGCAGCGAGCGGTTGGTTCAGCTCATGGCTCACCGCAGCGGACATTTCCCCCAAAGCTGCCAATTTCGATGACTGCGCAAGTGATTGCTCCGCCACCTCCAGCGTCTTTTCGACCTTCTGACGTTCTGCAATCTCACGCTGAAGGCGCAGGTTCAACGCCCGCAATTCCGCCGATTCCCGTTGGAAGAACACAACGCGGTTCGCGGATTTGCGCGAGGACACCCAGAACGCCAAGGCCAAGAGGATCGCAAAGCCCATGATTTCGAGCGCGAGGACCCCGTTCACCTTTTCCCGCACGGAATCATAGGTGGTGAAACTCACCATCTTCCAGCCTTGGAACGGAACACGGGTTTCGCGGCGCAACACGGCCTCGCCACGCAAATAGGCGTCAATCGGAACGACGGTCCAATCGCGAGTCGCCTCGAACGCACGATCAATGGCCGATGCAGGCGATTGGCGGGCTAAGGCTTGCTCTTCCACCAATCCACGCCAGCGCGGTTCAGTAGAGAGGATGATCGTCCCCTCACTATCAGCAACGAACACTGCATCGGAAATGCTCGCCCAACTGCGTTCGAGTTTTTGCAAATCGACGGCAACAGTCATGACGCCCAAGGTGCCGCTCGGGTCATCCATCTTGCGCGAGTAAACGAACGAAAACCCGCCTGATTCGGTGCGCACCGTGGTAAAAATCGTGGCGTTCGATCGCAGCGCATTGATGTAATACGGCGCATTGCGGTGGTTTTCGCCCAAACGGTTTCTGTCAGTCGCAGCAACCGTGCGTCCGTCTTTATCCAACAGCATCAAAGACGCCGCGCCGATCTCATCGACAAAGGACAACAGACGTTGGGTGGAGAGCGAATATTCCGCTGCCGACAATGCACGCAACAACTCTGGGTCGCGGGCCAGCAGTTGAGGCACGATAGAGTTACGCTGAAGTTCGGAAATCAGGTTACCGACGTAGAGCGTCATCCGCACTTCGGCCCTGTTACGGGTCGATTCCGTAAAACGCTCTGTCAGAAAAACATTGGTGACATAGACCACCGCGATCGCAATTGCGACGAAAAAACCGAACGCCAGCCGATTAAGCCAACGACGGATTTTTACTCTCTCAGCACGGTTCACGGTCTTTGCACCCATGGGGCGATGTTACGCTCGCCCCACGGAAGGCTCAATTAGGCGCTGACCAGCTGGTCCAGCATAGAGCGGAAAAGCGCCTGTCCATCTGTTCCGCCGTGGTTGGCGTCGATGGCACGTTCAGGGTGCGGCATCATCCCCAGAACACGGCGATTTTCGGACAGAACACCAGCGATATTCTCGCGGGCGCCGTTCACGTTCTCTGTGTAGGTGAACGCGATACGGTCCTGATCACGAAGTGCAGCAAAGGTTTCGTCGTCGCAATAGTAGTTACCATCGTGGTGAGCGACAGGAATGTCGACGATCTGACCCTTAGTGTAGCCCGATGTGAACGCGCTATCGGTGGTCTCAACAGTCAAGCCGACAGTGCGGCAGACGAATTTGAGACCCGCGTTGCGCATCAGCGCACCCGGCAGCAGACGGGTTTCGGTCAGAACCTGAAAACCGTTGCAAACACCCAGCGCATATCCACCAGCGTGGACGTGATCGACAAGCCCCTGACACACGGGCGATTGCGCCGCAATCGCGCCGCAGCGCAGGTAGTCACCGAACGAGAAACCGCCCGGAACAGCAACCAGATCAACCTTGGGCAGGCTGGCATCTTTGTGCCAAACCACCGTTACATCGAAGCCAGACTTTTCCAGCGCGACCGCCATATCACGGTCGCAGTTGGAACCCGGGAACTGGAGGACAGCAGCCTTCATCAGGACAGCTCCACAGTGTAGCTTTCGATAACGGTATTCGCGAGGAGCTTTTCACACATCTCTTTGACGGTGGCCTCAGTGGTCCCATCAGCAAGATCGAGCTCGATCACTTTACCTTGGCGGACACCTTCGACGCCGGCAAAACCAAGCGCACCCAGAGCGTGGCGCACAGCCTCACCTTGGGGGTCCAGAACGCCATTTTTCAGCATGACATGCACACGAGCTTTCATCGGGCGATATCCTTCTTAGTTAATCATCGTTGGCTTGGTCGTGTGGGTGACGTTCGTGGGCAGAACCCCCAAACGACGTGCCACTTCGGTGTAGGCATCGGTCAGGTTGCCCAGATCGCGACGGAATACGTCTTTGTCGAGCTTCGCACCTGTTTCAACATCCCACAGACGGCAGCTGTCAGGGCTGATTTCATCAGCAACCACCAAACGTGGGTATTCATTTTCCCATACCCGACCGAATTCGATTTTGAAGTCGATCAGACGGATACCAACGCCGTGCATTACGCCTGCAAGGAAATCGTTGACGCGCAGAGCGGTCGAAACGATTTCATCCAGCTCTTGCTGGGTCGCCCAGCCAAACGCTGCGATGTATTCTTCGGGAACCAGCGGATCGCCAAGAGCGTCGTCTTTATAAGAGAACTCAACAATCGGACGCGGCAGTTGGGTGCCCTCTTCGAGGCCCAGACGCTTTGCCATGGAACCAGCCGCAAAGTTACGCACAATCACCTCGAGCGGTACAATCTCTGCCTGACGGCACAGTTGTTCGCGCATATTGAGGCGTTTGATAAAGTGCGTAGGAATCCCTACAGCTTGAAGGCCGGTCATGAAAAACTCGGACAGGCGGTTGTTCAAAACGCCCTTACCGTCGATGACAGCCTTTTTCTCTGCGTTGAATGCAGTGGCATCGTCCTTAAAATACTGAACAATCGTGCCCGGTTCTGGGCCTTCATACAGAATCTTAGCTTTGCCTTCGTAGATCTTTTTGCGCCGCGCCATGCACGTCCCCTCGTCTGGCTGCGCTTTCCGCAGCGTGAGTCATGGGCTGCGTATAGGGCAAGCCCCCCGAAGCTGCAAGAATTGCAAGCGCAAACCGCTATGCGAATTTGCGATAGCTCAATACGGGGAAATCTTGTCCTGACTAAGGTGGACCACCACATAGAATGAAGAGCACCGTATCAAAGGAAGGTTTCCATGAGCACTTTTAACGATCGCGAGAAGGCCTTTGAAGATAAGTTCGCCCATGACGCAGAGATGCAGTTCAAGGCTGAAGCCCGACGAAACAAGCTTTTGGGGCTTTGGGCGGCAGAGCTTTTGGGGAAATCAGGCGACGAAGCAGCCGCATATGCTGCGGAGGTCGTCAAAGCCGATCTTCAGGAAACTGGCGACGAAGACGTCTATCGCAAAGTCGCGACCGATCTGGGTGACCTCGCAGACGAGGCCACCATTCGCGCCAAAATGAGCGACCTCCGCGCTGTCGCCAAAGATCAACTGATGACTGAAGTCTGACACAAAAACGGGCGCGAAAATCAACCGCGCCCGTCCTTTGCATACAATTCAGGTTTGAAAACCCTGCCATGTCATGCCATGCGGGGACAAACGACTCTGACGAATGGTTCGCGATATGACAAATGCACTTTCCCGCTTGCTCGAAACACGCGACTGGCTGATGGCCGACGGCGCGACAGGCACCAACCTGTTCAACATGGGCCTCAGCTCTGGTGATGCGCCAGAAATGTGGAACGTCGAACATCCTGAAAAGATCAAAGCCCTCTACGCTGGTGCTGTAGATGCGGGCAGCGACCTGTTTCTCACCAACTCTTTCGGTGGCAACGCGTCGCGTTTGAAACTGCACGGCGCCGAAGGCCGCGTTCGTGAACTGAACCGCATCGCTGCCGAACTGGGTCGTGAAGTGGCGGACGCCGCTGGCCGTCCTGTGATCGTCGCTGGTTCTGTCGGCCCAACTGGTGAGATTATGGCGCCGATGGGCAGCTTGACCCACGAGCTCGCCGTAGAAATGTTCCACGAACAAGCCGAAGGTCTGAAAGAAGGCGGCGCGGATGTTCTCTGGGTCGAAACCATTTCGGCGGTTGAGGAATACAAAGCCGCGGCAGAAGCTGCGAAACTCGCTGGCATGGCATGGTGTGGCACGATGAGCTTTGACACCGCTGGCCGCACAATGATGGGTATCACCAGCGCTGACCTCGCGAAAGTCATCGACAAACTCGACCACCCGCCGCTTGCCTTTGGTGCAAACTGTGGCGTTGGCGCGGCTGACCTCTTGCGCACCGTTCTGGGCTTTGCTGCCACTGGGTCGCAGACGCCGATCATCGCGAAAGGCAACGCAGGCATCCCGAAATACCACGACGGCCACATCCACTACGACGGCACCCCGTCGCTGATGGGTGACTATGCTGTACTGGCACGTGATTGCGGTGCGACCATCATCGGCGGCTGCTGTGGCACCACGCCAGAGCACCTTCGCGCCATGAAAGAAGCGCTGGAAACCCGTCCGCGTGGCGACCGTCCGACCTTGGATGAAATCGCGTCGAAACTCGGTGGTTTCTCGTCGGCATCCGACGGCACCGACGGTGACGGCCCAGAGCGTCGCAAATCGCGCCGCCGCGGCTAAGTGCAGGTCGCCCCCTGAAAAACCCAAAAACCGCGCCGTTCGGTGCGGTTTTTTTTCGACATTTTGTGATACCGTCGTTTCCGACCCGCCCAGAGTCGCAATCGGTCCAGACCAATTGTCGCATTGGGATCAAATCACCCCAATTGACCCTTCCAACTAGAGAACGCCAATGTCCGATCAAGATGACATCATTCTGTCCGAACTGAACGACGAAGAACTCGTCGAGCAGATGTTTGACGACCTTTACGACGGTCTGAAGGAAGAGATCGAAGAAGGTGTTGAAATCCTTCTCGAGCGTGGCTGGACCCCTTACCGCGTCCTCACCGAAGCTCTCGTTGGTGGCATGACTGTTGTTGGCCGCGACTTCCGCGATGGTATCCTCTTTGTTCCCGAAGTTCTGCTCGCTGCGAACGCGATGAAGGGCGGCATGGCCATCCTGAAGCCGCTTCTGGCAGAAACAGGCGCACCGCGCGTTGGTAAAATGGTGATCGGCACCGTGAAAGGCGACATCCACGACATCGGTAAGAACCTCGTTTCCATGATGATGGAAGGCGCTGGCTTTGAGGTTGTCGACCTCGGTATCAACAACGCTGTTGAGAAATACCTCGAAGCGCTGGAAACCGAGAAGCCTGACATCCTCGGCATGTCGGCTCTGTTGACCACTACGATGCCTTACATGAAGACAGTGATCGACACGATGGTCGAACAGGGTATCCGTGACGACTATATCGTTCTGGTTGGCGGCGCTCCGCTCAACGAAGAATTCGGTCGTGCGATTGGCGCTGATGCTTACTGCCGTGACGCTGCTGTTGCCGTTGACACCGCGAAAGCGTTCGTTGCGCGCAAGCACAACCAGATGAATGCCTGATCTTTCAGACATCACACTGACAAATGATGGCCTTGCCCCTATGGGGCGAGGCCGCGTTCTTATTGTGGCCTGCGGTGCCCTCGCGCATGAGATCATCGCGCTGAAACGGCTGAATGGCTGGGATCACGTGGACTTCCAGTGCCTTCCCGCGATTTTGCACAACCACCCTGAACGGATCACGGATGCGGTTGAGGCCGCGGTCACTGAGAACCGCGATGCCTATGATCAGATCATGGTCGCCTATGCGGACTGTGGCACGGGCGGACAGCTATTCGCGAAATGCGATGAACTGGGCGTCGACTATATCGCTGGCCCGCACTGCTATTCGTTCTTTGAAACGAATGCTGTGTTCGAGGCTCACGGTGAAGTCACCGCCTTCTACCTCACCGACTTCCTCGCCCGCCAATTCGACGCCTTTGTCTGGAAACCACTCGGACTAGATCGTCACCCCGATCTGTTGTCGATGTATTTCGGCAATTACGAAAAGCTGGTCTATCTCGCCCAAACCGACGACCCAGCCCTGACAGCCAAAGCAGCCGACTGCGCGACCCGCATGGGCCTCGCGTTTGAGCGTCGATTTACAGGATACGGCGACCTCGCCACGGCCATCGCAAAGGCCGCAGCGGATTAACCGCGCAGCGCGTCGTTCAGGACCGACAACACAGCCTCACGCGGCACATCCGAGGTCACAAAGGCCTGACCGATCCCGCGCGCAAGGATGAACCGTAGTTTTCCATCCAGAACCTTTTTGTCCTGCCCCATCAAGGTCAACAGCGCTTCGGCATCTGGTAGATCACCTGGAATATCGGTTACGTCCGTTTTCATGCCCATCTCACGCAGGTGAGCCCGAACGCGGCTTGGGTCCTCTTGGCTACACAGGCCCATGCGCGACGACAGTTCAAACGCCAGCGCACAGCCAATTGCGACGCCTTCACCGTGGAGTAGACGATCCGAATAACCCGTCGTCTTTTCCAGCGCGTGACAGAAGGTGTGACCGAGGTTCAAGAGCGCCCGATCCCCCTGCTCTGTCTCATCGCGCATCACGATCTCGGCTTTCATCTCGACGGACCGTTTCACCGCATAAACCCTCGCCGCCATATCGCCCGCCGCCATTTTCGGTGCGTTCACCTCAAGCCAGTCGAAAAACGCCGCATCACCCAACAGGCCGTATTTCACGACCTCACCATAGCCCGCGAGGAAATCGCGTTCTGTGAGCGTAGACAGGATCGACGTATCCGCCAGAACGAGGCTCGGCTGATGGAAAGCACCGACGAGGTTCTTACCCTGATCCGTATTGATCCCCGTTTTTCCGCCGACAGAGCTATCCACCTGCGCCAAGAGCGAGGTCGGGATTTGCACAAACCGCACACCACGGCGCAAAACGGAGGCCGCAAAGCCTACGAGGTCACCAATCACCCCACCGCCGAGCGCGATAACGAGGCCATTCCGTTCAACCTTTTGTTCAAGGAGCCATTCGACCGTTTTGGTAAACTCAGGCCAGCGTTTGGTGCTTTCGCCCGCAGGCAAGGTCAGCGCGGAATGCGCCACCCCCGCAGCATCCAATGACGCCTGCAATGTCGCCAGATGAAGGCCCGCGACATTCGTATCCGTGACAATCGCGACTTTCTTAACCGTCAGCATGTCCGCGATCCGCGCACCTGCCGTCGCAATCAAGTCTGGCCCGATCAGAACGTCGTATTCGCGGCCAACCAACCCAACATGCACGGTTTCGAAAGTCATTGTTTTTCCTTTAGGACATCGACACGGCCCAACAGCGCTTCGATCGCTTTGTCGGTGGTGTCATCAATCGAATAATTCGCCTGCGTTTCGACCGTCAGGTTTGCAAGGCTGTAGATCGGCTCGCGTACAGCCAGCAGATCCGCAAGCGTCTGACGCGGGTTCGCGGTGCGCAACAACGGCCGCGTATCTTTGTGACGCACTCGTTCCCAAAGCGTATCCAATGACGCCTTGAGCCAGAGCGACACACCTTTTTCGGTGATCATCGTGCGGTTCCGTTCCGCCATGAACGCCCCGCCGCCCGTCGACAACACACAGGGCCGCCCGTTCAGAAGACGCCGAATGACCTCGGTTTCACGACGGCGGAAAAACTCTTCGCCATCGCGGACGAAAATCTCAGAGATGCTCGCGTTGGCCGCACGCTCAATCTCGGCATCAGAATCAAGGAACACCACACCCAATCGAGTCGCCAGCGATTTGCCGATCGCGGACTTGCCCGACCCCATCATTCCGACCAGAACAACCGTCCGTTCCAGACGAAATGGACCGCTCAAAGCGGTTTTGCTCTCTGGGTCGTGATCGGCTGTGGCTTGCCGAGTTGTCATTTTCTGTCCCGAATGGCGTGTTATTGCTAGCAAGGGCATATATAAAGACAGCCAAGGGTGCAAAGCCCATGAGGCACAAAGGGCAAGAAAGGCTATCGGAATGTTGTGGAGATTGTTCAAAGCTCTGATCGTTCTGCTTTTTCTAGCGGGGATCGGACTTGTGGCATACGCCTACGTCGGGCCGCTGTTCTTTCCGGCAGATTTCGCGGCACCGGAACAAGCGGTCAGCCAACCCGTTACCCTGCAGGTGAAATAACAAATGCAAGGGGCACAGCTTATCACAGCCTTTGTTTTGCTGGCCTCCGCGACCCAAGCCCAAGAGGCAGGTCCGCTTTCGGCCATTGATTGGCTGTCCAATAGCGTTGATCCAACAGTCACCGTCAGCCCCCTAGGTTCTGAGTTTGGAACAGGTGTTGCGCCGCTTGATGGGGCGGAATCACCCGTGGTGACAGTGACGCCTCTGGACAGTGGATCCCCTGATTTGGTCGGGCTCTTGCCACCATCAGTGACGGGGCTACCGAACACCATCTGGTCAGCGAGCACCGAATCAATTCTCGTATCGCTCGTCACCGCAGAACGGACAGAGTCGGTCCCCGCGATCCAAGACTTCCTTACTGTCCTTCTCTTGGCCGAAGCCAAACCGCCCTTTGATGCAGCCCGTGAGGGGAACCTCTTCCTCGCCCGCGTCGATAAATTGCTAGAGGTTGGCGCGCTGCAACAGGCACAAGCGCTTCTTGAGGCCGCAGACCCGCAAGAACCCGCCCTCTTCCGCCGTTGGTTCGACATTTCACTACTGACGGGCACCGAAGACAACGCTTGCGCCGCGATGCGCGACGCGCCCGACCTCGCGCCCACTCACGCGGTTCGTATTTTCTGCGTGGCCCGTGGCGGCGATTGGGACACGGCGGCGCTGATCCTCAACACTGGGATCGCGCTCGGCGACATCCAGCCCGACGACGAACAGCTATTGGTGCGGTTCCTCGAGACCGAATTCGATGATCACGCGGCGGCCGTTCCAACGCCTGATCGTATCACGCCGCTGAAATTCCGCCTGCTCGAAGCAATCGGCGAACCTGTTCCCACGGCAACACTGCCACGCGCCTTTGCCCATGCAGATCTACGCGATGTGGCGAGCTGGCGTAGCCAACTCGAAGCGGCAGAGCGTTTGGCCCGTTACGGTGCGGTTGACGACAATGTTCTGCGTGCGCTTTACACCGCGCAACGCCCTGCGGCTTCTGGCGGCATCTGGGATCGGGCTGAGGCGTTCCAACGGTTTGACACCGCCATTCGCGCCCGCGACCCCGTTGCAGTTGCCGCAGCCCTCCCTGCCGCATGGTCCGCAATGAAAGACGCCCGCACCGAAGTGCCGTTTGCGCGCCTCTATGCTCCAGATCTTGCGGCCTTGCCTTTGACGGGCGATGCAGCAGCCTTGGCGTTCCACGTGCTGCTTTTGTCCGCTGATTACGAAGCAGCCGCTCTGAACTTTACCGCGACAACCGACGACGATGTATTCCTCAGCGCTGTTGCCCGTGGCAACGTCTCAGCAGTCAACGCAAAGACACCCGCGCAACACACTGTATTCGCTGCATTTTCAAGCGAAATACCCGTTCCCACTTCCATCGCAGAGCTCATCAACTCGCAAAAACTGGGTGAGGCGCTCCTGCGCACCATCGCGAACTTTGGTGAGGGTATGACCGGCGATCCTGTCGCCATTTCAGAGGCGCTCGTGACCCTGCGCACGGTCGGGCTAGAGGATGTCGCGCGGCGTGCGGCGCTCCAGTATCTGTTGTTGGACCGCCCATCATGACAGCGCCGTCTGGCATGATGCATTGGATCCAGAGCTTCCTCGAAGCGCAGGCCGCAGAGCTAGATGCCGCGACAAACACTCAACTGGCCTATGCCCGCGACCTCAAGGATTTTGCGGATTGGCTCGACCGCCGCAAAACCCATTTCATTGATGCGGATCGGACCAACGTCGAAAACTACCTGATCAGTTGCGAGGCCGAGGGATTGGCCGTTTCGACCCGCGCTCGTCGCCTCTCTGCGATCAAACAGCTTTATCGTTTTGCCTTTGAAGAGGGTTGGCGCAGCGACAACCCTGCGGTTCAGATCAAAGGACCAGGAAAACCTAAGCGCCTGCCCAAAACGCTGAGCGTTGAGGATGTTGATCGCCTCCTCCACGCCGCCCGCACACATGGCCGCGACACGGCACGGAATACCTGCCTGATGGAGCTTCTCTACGCGACGGGGATGCGTGTCACTGAACTGGTTAGCCTCCCGATTGCCGCCGCAAGGGGCAATCCGCAGATGCTGTTGGTGCGCGGCAAAGGGGGTAAGGAACGGATGGTGCCGCTCTCTGCGGCCGCTCTGAACGCGATCTCAGACTGGCTCGATGTGCGGGACACGGCAGAGGACCTTGCCAAACGCAAAGGCATCCCCGCCTCCAAATTCCTTTTTCCCTCGCGAAGCAAGGACGGCCACCTGACCCGACACCGCTTCTTTGCCCTGATCAAAGAACTCGCGGTCGCCGCAGGGATTTCCCCCGAAAGCGTCACGCCCCACACCATCCGTCACGCATTCGCCACGCACCTCTTGGCAGGTGGGGCTGATTTGCGGGCGATCCAGACGATGTTGGGCCACGCTGACCTCGCGACAACGGAAATTTACACGCATGTGTTAGACGAGCGTTTGAAAGACCTCGTTCTGACCCATCATCCGCTTTCGAAAAAACGGACCTCTTGAACCGCGCCCCTCGCGCCCCCATAACCGTTGTAGACCAACGGATTGGACCCAATGCCTGTTCTCGACGCTACATTCTGGATCACTGCCGCCGCCATCCTCGTGCTTTTGGTGCTCTCTGGCTTTTTCTCAGGCTCTGAAACGGCGTTGACGGCCGCAAGCCGTGGTAAGCTACGCTCTGCCGCCGACAAGGGATCGCGCGGGGCTGAGACGGCGTTGAATGTGACAGAGGACAACGAACGCCTGATCGGATCGATCCTCTTGGGCAATAACGTGGTGAATATCCTCGCCACGTCGCTCGCGACGGCGGTACTGACGAAACTCTTTGGGCAAAACGGCGTTGCACTGGCGACCTTGGGGATGACCCTCCTCGTTCTGATCTTTGCCGAGGTGCTACCGAAAACCTATGCCATCACCAATCCAGAAACCGTGGCGGCTCGCGTGGCCTCTCCGATCCGCTATGTGATCCTCGTCTTTTCGCCGGTGGTCTCTGCCGTGCGCCTGTTGGTGCGTCTGGTCCTGCGGATGTTCGGCGTCAAAGCGGACCCCGACAGCAACATCCTGGCCGTCCGTGAAGAGATCGCAGGCGCGCTACAACTCGGTCACTCCGAAGGTGTCGTCGAAAAAGAAGACCGCGACCGTATCCTAGGCGCGCTCGATCTGTCGGAACGCTTTGTCGAAGAGGTCATGCTCCACCGCTCTGGCATTCAGATGATCGACGCGGGCCTGCCTGTGCCTGAAATCCTCGCGCAAGTTCTCGAAAGCCCGCACACCCGTCTGCCGCTCTATCGCGATGATCCCGAAAACGTAGTCGGCGTTCTTCACGCCAAAGACCTCCTGCGCGCCATGCACCGCATGCTCGAAGATGGGACGATGGACACGGACGAGATGAACAAATTCGACATCATGTCGGTCGCGATGAAGCCCTACTTCATCCCCGAAACCACCACGCTCGACGATCAAATGCGCAAGTTCCTTGAACGCAAAACGCACTTTGCCTTGGTGGTCGATGAATACGGCGGGCTTGAAGGTCTGATCACACTTGAGGACATCCTCGAAGAGATCGTTGGTGAAATCGCCGATGAATTCGACGTGGCCGAAGAGGACATGATCAAACCAACGGCAGACGGCGCCTTTATCGTCGACGGGTCAATGACCCTGCGCGACCTGAACCGTGCGCATGACTGGAACCTGCCCGATGACGAAGCAAACACCATAGCGGGTCTGGTGATCCATGAGGCCCAGATGATCCCTGTTGTCGGCCAAGTGTTCAGCTTCCACGGGTTCCGCTTCGAAGTGATCGATAAAGAGCAAAACCGGATCACCAGCCTGAAAATCCGCCAGCTTAATTGAAAAAGGCGGCTCGCGCCGCCCTTTCCGTTATCGTGATTTGAACAGCGTTCCGAGGATGCCGCGCACGATGCGCCGTCCCGTGGTGCCTTTCAGCTCTTTGATCACGGCAGAGCCGATGGCCTCCCCAAAGGATTCATTCTTTGTTGACCGCGACCGTGTTGTACGGGTCTTGGTCGAAGGCGACGACCCACCGTCATAGCGGCGCGCATTGCGGAACTCGCGTTCCTCTTCCTCTGCCTTAGCTTCGGCCTCTTCTGCGGCAGCGGCTTCTTTGGCGGCGGCATCCGCGCGTTTCAGCAGAATTTCATGCGCCGATTCACGATCCACAGCCGTGTCATACTTTGCCCCCATCGGCGAGGTCGCCATCAGCGCCTTCCGGTCGCTCGCCTCAATCGGGCCGAGTTTCGACGACGGCGGACGGATCAGCGTGCGTTGCGCGATCCCAGGGATGCCCTTGTTTTCGAGCATTGAGGTCACAGCCTCGCCCGTGCCGACCTCGGTGATCGCATCAGCGATATCGAACGCAGGGTTCGGACGATAGTTCTCCGCCGCCTGACGCAGGGCCTTTTGATCCTTCGCGGTAAAGGCACGCAGGGCATGTTGCACGCGGTTGCCCAACTGGCCCAGAATATCCTCTGGCACGTCAGCAGGGTTTTGCGTGATGAAATAAACGCCTACCCCTTTGGACCGGATCAAACGCGCAACCTGTTCGACCTTATCTACCAACGCCTTGGGCGCGTCATCAAACAGCAAATGCGCCTCATCAAAGAAGAACACGAGCTTTGGCTTATCTGGGTTGCCGACCTCGGGCAGTTCTTCGAACAATTCAGAGCGCAGCCACAGCAGGAACGTCGCATAGAGGCGCGGGCTGTTCATCAGCTTATCCGCCGCCAGAAGGTTGATCTGCCCACGACCGTCGGGCGCCACCTGCATCATGTCCATCAGATCCAGGGCAGGTTCGCCAAAGAACGCCGTTGCACCCTGATTTTCCAACACCAGCAACTGCCGCTGGATCGCACCGATCGACGCCGACGCGATGTTCCCATAGCGCAGTGCAATCTCGCTCGCATGTTCACCAACCCACAGCAGCATGGATTGCAGATCTTTGAGGTCCAAGAGCGGGAGGCCCTCTTCGTCGGCGACGCGGAACACGATGTTCAGAACGCCCTCTTGGACATCGGACAGTTCCAACATCCGCGCAAGCAACAGAGGCCCCATTTCGGCAACGGTGGTGCGCACGGGGTGGCCTTGATCACCGTAGAGGTCCCAGAAGGTCACGGGGAATTTGTCGTATTGCAGATCGAGCCCGATGGTCGCCGCCCGCTTCATGAACGCATCGTGGAGTTTGAAATCGGCAGAACCAGCCGCCGCCAACCCCGACAAATCGCCCTTAATATCCGAGAGAAACACAGGAACGCCCGCAGCCGAAAACCCCTCGGCCAGAATTTGCAGTGTCACCGTCTTACCCGTGCCCGTCGCACCAGCGATCAAGCCGTGACGGTTCGCGTAGTTCAGCAAAAGCCCCTGCTGCTCAGCGTAGCCTTCGCCACCCCCGCCGATAAAAATCGCGTTTTCCATAACGTCCCCTAAATGCTCAAATCGGTGCTAAAATACATCCTTAACGGTTTCATGCCATAGTGAAAGCGTTTGTCAGAATTGTATTCTGACCGACAAAATCTCCTCCCTGTTAGACTTGCCGCGCCTTTGGGCGCGGTTTTTTTAGGCGACTGCCATAAAACTGTCGTTTCTTAGTTGACGGTCCCGATTCCTTTTCGTAGCGTCAGCACAAATAGTCGGCCAAGTCCGACAGGGAGAATAGAGAAAGGGGATCGGTTTCGGTCCCTTTTCTTTTTGCCGCAACGCGTTAACGGTAACACTTCATGTGACCAAATCGGCCAAGTTATGCCGATGGTGACGGCAATGTCACCTGACACCCACAACCTCACGTGTTAGACAGTGCGCAGCAAACCAAGACAGGACTTTTTATGTTCAACGTGATTAAACCGCTCGCCACCCTGACGATGATCGCCCTCGGCAGTGTCGCACTGGCGCAAGAGACCGCAGCCCCCGCAACGGACGCCCCCGCTGACCCGCAGGTCGGTCAGGTCTACGTCAAAGAGACCTCTGGTGATTGGGAACTGCGCTGCCTCAAAGTCGAATCTGGCGATGAACCCTGCCAAATTTACCAACTGCTCAAGGATGCTGACGGTAACTCGATCATGGAAGTCACCATGTTCCCGATGCCCGCAGACCAACAAGCTGCAGCAGCTGCGACCCTTCTGGTCCCGCTGATGACCCGCTTGTCCGAAGGCATCATGATCCAAGTTGATGACGCCGATCCGCGCCGTTACCCGATCGAATTCTGTAACCAAGGTGGATGCGTGACCCGCGCTGGTTTCACCGCCGAAGAGCTCGCTGCGTTCAAGGCTGGGTCGAACGCGAAAGTGCGTATCGTTCGTGCAGAAACAGCACCTGAGGCAGCCGAAGTTATTCTGGATATGTCTCTCGCTGGCTTTACCGCTGGATTCGACAAAGCCACGCCGCCGACCAACTAAGGCGCTGAATATTCAACAAAACGCCGCCTCTTAGGGCGGCGTTTTACGTTTATGGGGCCTTGCGTAGCGCCAGCACGGCGTTCAATCCGCCAAAGGCAAAGGCGTTCGTGAGAACCACGTCCACATTCGCCTCGCGCGCCTCATTCGGCACCACGTCGAGCGCACATTCTGGATCGGGCTCTTCGTAGTTGATCGTCGGCGCGATGATACCATCCTTGAGAGCCATGATACAGGCCAAGAGTTCGACCGCGCCTGTGCCACCGATCAAGTGACCGTGCATCGACTTGGTCGAGGACATCATCAGTTTATCCGCATGCGGACCAAATGCATCCGCGACAGCCGCCGATTCCGTTTTGTCGTTGGCGGCCGTGCCCGTGCCATGCGCGTTGATATAGCCAACCTCGCTCTTGTCGATCCGCGCGTCTCGCATTGCGCCCGTGATCGCACGTCCCGCGCCCTGCTTTGACGGCATCACGATATCAGAGGCATCCGACGACATCGCAAAGCCGATGACTTCGGCAAGGATGGTCGCCCCGCGTTTACGCGCGTGTTCGTAATCCTCGAACACGAAAACGCCCGCGCCTTCGCCTTGGACCATGCCGTTGCGATTGGCGCTGAACGGACGGCACCCGTCCTTGGACATGACGCGCAGCCCTTCCCAGGCTTTCACGCCACCAAAGACCAGCATGGATTCAGAGCCACCCGTCAGCATGACAGGCGCCATGCCCGAACGGATCATCTGGAACGCCTGCCCCATGGCATGGTTAGACGACGCACAAGCCGTTGCCACGGTAAAGGACGGACCGCGCAGGTTAAATTCGATGGACAGGTGGCTCGTCGCTGCGTTGTTCATAAGCTTCGGCACGATAAAGGGGTGAACGCGGTTCTTCCCTTCCTCGTAAACCACACGGTAGTTTTCATCCTGCGTCGTCAGACCACCGCCAGAGGTGCCAAGCACAACCCCAGACCGATCCGCCAACTCGCCGTGAAATTCCAACCCCGACTGCGCCACAGCCTGACGCGCAGCCAGCAAGGTAAACTGCGTGAACCGATCATAGAGCGCGATTTGCTGACGGTTGAAATGCGCGTGTTCGTCGTAGTTGCGCACTTGGCCCGCGATTTTCACCATCAGGCGATCAACGTCAGGAATTTCCAGCGGACCGATGCCGCAACGCCCTTCGCGCATCGCCTCAAACGTTTGCGCAACATCATGGCCGAGGGCGTTAATCGTCCCCGCACCTGTAATCACAACGCGACGCATTGGCGTTATACCTTTTCGGAGACGAGCTTTGAAACAGCGTCAATGATGGCAGAGACGGACGAAATGTCGAAATCGCTCTCGCTCGGGTCATTCGCATTGAACGGCACAGAGATGTCAAAGGCCTCTTCGATCGCAAAAATGCTCTCCACCAGACCGAGGCTATCAATGCCCAGATCTTCTAGTGTGTGATCCATTTTCACATCCGATGGCTCTAGAACGGCCTGTTCGGCAATGATTTCGATGACTTTTTCGCGAATTTCCATGTGTCCTCGCCTCTCTCGGGTATGACCCTTGGGCATTTAAAATGATCTAATCACTATGACCGCCGTTTGAAACTTATTTTTGACGGTTTCCCATATCACGTAGGATTCTTGGCAGACGGCGCAAGGATTTATAAATCTCAATTTGCTGCGTCATTTGTGTCGCGGGATAGCCCATCATCACACGACCCGCAGGCACATTCGCCAAAACCATCGTCCCAGCCGAAGTTACAACATCATCGCCGATTTTGAGGTTGTCACCGACGCCAGTCTGACCGCCCAAAACCACGCGATCCCCGATGACCGTTGATCCAGCCACCGCCGCGTGTCCCGCCATAAGGCAGTGCTTGCCCATAACCACGTTGTGCCCCAAATGGCAGCCGTTATCGATTTTTGATCCTTCGCCGACAAAGGTCGGGCGGATGGTCCCTGCGTCAATGGTGGACCCAACGCCGACCTCAACATCGTCCGAGAGGATCACGCCGCCCAAGGAATGGATACGGTGCTGACGCGGATCGTTCGGAATTTGCGCCTCGGTATCGCCCAAGGTCGCACGGGCCCGCTCAACATTCGACTGCTCGGCCATGACAAAGGAAAACCCGTCCGCGCCAATCACAGCGTTTGGATGCAGGATTACGCGATCACCCAAGGTCACACGCCGCATCACCCGCGACCCATCAAGGAGCACACAGTTTTCACCAACCACAGCACCGGGTGCAACCGTCACATGTGCAGCAATTCGGGTGCCTGCGCCGATCACAGCGCCCTTGCCGATCAGAACAAAGGGACCAATCGCAACCCCCTCACCCAAGGTCGCACCCTCTGTAATCGCGGTCGGGTGAATACCGTCCTCAATATCCCACGGACGGTCGAGCATCTGCGTGAGCTTTGCCATCGCAAGCCGCGCGCGCGGCGCGATGATCGCCGCCTTAAGGCCGAGCGCCTGCCAGTCGCAACCCGACCAGACCACAGCAACCTGTGCCTGACCCTGCCCAAGCTTTTCCGCATAAGCAGGCGACATCGCCAGTGCGAGGTCGCGTGGACCAGCCGTTGCAGGCTCTGACGCCGTGTCAATCTCTAGGGACAGATCACCTAAGGCCTCAGCCCCGAGTGCGGTTGCAATCTCTGAAACGGTATAAGCCATAAGTCCCTCTCAACGTTGAGAAGGATTTACCCCTGAACGCCGCCCGCGGCTACCCCTTCACGTGCCAAAGCATCCCAAATCACTGCGTCACGACCGTAAATGTCGCGGCGATACTGCAGTGACCCGTCCACATTGGTAAACGCGGTACGATAATCCAAGTGCACAGGCACTGGCGTTTCTAAATCAACGCGCGTTTCCTGCCCTGTCCGAAGACGGGACTGGAAGAACTCGACCGGATCAGAGGTCTGACGCGCCAATAGTGCGTAAGCAAAGTCATGCGGATCGTCCAAGCGGATGCACCCGTGACTAAAGGCCCGCACTTCGCGTGCGAACAAATTCTGCGCAGGCGTATCGTGCAGATAGATATTGTATCGGTTCGGGAACATGAACTTCACCGACCCCAGCGCGTTGCTCGGCCCCGGCGGCTGGCGCATGGAGAACGGGAAGCTGGACGCGGAATATTGGCTAAAGCCATTCGCGCGGTTCACAACCTGACCATTGCTCGCCACGACTTGAAGGTGGCTTACTGCCCCCGCATCGGCCTGCAGTCGCGGCAGATATTCGTTCACGATGATCGAGCGCGGTACATACCAGCTTGGGTTAATCACCATGAACTCCATCAGGTCAGAGAACTCTGGTGACTGACGGTCGTCCGAATTGGCACCGATAACAGATCGGGTTTCAAAGGTGACTATATCGTTGTCAATGATCTTGGCGGTGAAGTCCGTGAGGTTCACCCAGATATGCCGATCACCACGCGGGATATTCAGCCAACGCTCCCGTTCCATCGCGACGATAACTGACTGAAGGCGGTCCTCAATCGGGCGGTTTAGCTCAACAATCGTCGAGCCACCCGCAACACCATCAGCGGTCAAACCGTTGTATTCCTGAAACTTTTGCACCGCAGCCTGAAGAGTTGCGTCATAAGTGGCCGTCACCGACCGCTCCATAAAGCCCATCGCGATCAGACGGTTGCGCAGCGCCACTACAGCCGCCCCCGTATCACCGGGCCGCAGCGTCGCCTCTGGCACAGTGGCACCCCAGCCACCGCGAGCGATCTGATGCTCTAGCCGCATTTTCGACCGCATCAGCCGCGCATATTCAGCCGACTGCGGGGCAAGTGACCGCAAATACTGCACCGGATCGGCCGTCAAAAACCCATTCAGGATCTCAATCCGATCATGCACGGGAACTTCACGTTTGATCGCATCCAGAACACGGTTCGGGTTGAGGATACCTGTCTGCACGTCCCGCGCATAGGTGAGGAACAATTCGCTCAACTCCACTTCCATCGCGCCTTGTTCGTATGCCGTTTTGGCCGACTGCAAACGGGCGATCAGAGCATTGGGATCGAATTTCTCAGCTGGCAAACCATGGAGCGGCGCATCCGCAAACGCACCCAAGAGCGCATTACGGCGGGCCTGCGCAACCTCGTCCGATCCCGTCCAAATGCTCGCGAAATCACGAGCGCGGTAAAACGCGGCAAGTTCGTCGTCCATCGCAACGGATTCAGCCACGGCTTGACGGAAAGCTGTGACCTGCGCCTGCACAGGCGCAGTTGTGCCCAGAACAAAGGACATCGCGACCACAGCCGCCAAAGACGAAAACCGAACCGATCTATTCACGCGCAAAGCCCCAAACTAATATTCGCAATTGCCGACCAGAGAGACACGTTGACGGCTCGATAGTCCACTCACAATTGCGATAATCGGCCACCGGGCTACCAAATGTTGCAGGTCCGCACCGCGAGGGCGACGCATCACGGGCCACCTCAATCGGATTTTGCGCAAATTTTCGCCTATTTGACCTTTGTTAACGGACGCTAGGGCATTCTTTAGTTGGTTCAGGAATCAGTCTGTGCCATAAAGTTCCTGCATCTGGGGATGAGATGAAAACAAAACCTGCACGCCACAGCAGGTGATAGCGACGGGACAGGCGCTTCAACTATGACGACAACGAATACCTCGGGAATTTCTCGTCGCGGTCTCCTTCGTGCGTTCGCCGCGACCGCTGTAACGGCAGCTCCGGCTTTCACCCCTACATTCGGTCAAGCGGCAGGGTTCCTGCGCGGCGCTGGTGACGTTCGTCGGATTAAGATGTATTCTGGCCGCACCGGCGAAAAGATCGACATGATCTACTGGATCGAAGGCGACTATATCGCTGAATCGGTCAACCAGATCGTCCACTTCATGCGCGACTGGCGGAACAACAAAACCATCGCTATCGACACGCGCACCATCGATATCATGGCAGCCTCGCACAACCTGCTCGACGTCACTGAACCCTACATGTTGCTGTCGGGCTATCGTTCGCCTGAAACCAACGCCATGCTGCGCCGCCAATCATCTGGCGTAGCACGTAACTCACTCCATATGCGCGGTCAAGCTGCTGACCTCCGTCTAGCAAGCCGCTCTGTCAACCAAATCGCAAGCGCCGCACAATCCTGCAACGCAGGCGGCGTTGGTCGTTATGCGGGCTCGAACTTTGTCCATATGGACTGCGGTCAGGTCCGCACTTGGAACGGCTAAGCGCCATCCAAGAAACGGAAAAACAGGCGCCCTCTCGGGCGCCTTTTTCATTTAGGCCATAACAGTTTCGGCAGGAATGGTGAGAAGATACCGCAGGTCATCGCGGTTCATCCAACACATATGCGCTACCATCGGATCAGGACGATCCTTCGCATACCAGCTCAGCGCGGCGGGTTCGGAATGCATGTAGCCTTCGCGTTCACCCAAGCCCTTGAACGCGAGCTTTTTGATAATGAACCCAATCATGTGATCGGGCGACCACGTCATCAGCGCCGTTGCCAAAGCAAGCCGAGCCAGAATGCTCGACATGCCTGTGCCGCGATAGGCAGGATCGCTGATCATCCAGACGTCGCCATGATAGGCACAGGTCCCTGTCATGCGTCGCGCACTCGGTCCGGGGGAATAGAACGAGCGGTCGAAATCAATCGGCAAACCTGCAGGCGGGAAGGCCACGTATTGATCGCGGAAATAGTCGGCAAGGCTCTGCCCTTCGATCCGCAACAAACGCACCGCTTGGGTGAAGACCAGCCGCCCGTCACGGTCCCATCCGAGGAACCAAAACCCGTCATCAGGGTGAATCGCGTTAAGGTTTGGGTCAAACGGCACGCCAATCGGCTGCGGTCGATGCGCGGCGATTGTTTCTGCATAGTAATCAAAGTCGGACCCCGACTCTAACCGAATGCCGTATTTTTCCGCCAAAGTTACAATGGTGGCTACATAAAGCGCACCTTCAAAAGAATCGTGGATGGTCATTGTTCACTCTCCAAGGCTAATCATCCTTGGAGCCATCTTGTGATCCACGACCGTTAATAAATGGTTTACCAGTATTAACGAATATCCATGAGCAGCTCGCTCGGCATTCGTTCAATCTCTTCTCTGGGTAGCCCGTCGATGCAGAGGTCATAGGTACGTACCACGACCGACACCAAACCACGGCTCTGATCTGGGAAGCGACACCCCAATAGCAACCTTTGATAGCTGATCGGCACGGGGGCACCGCCCTTCTCACGCGGAAGTTCTGACACGATGTGATCTAGCCGCACGCCTTCGGTGCGTTTCACTTCCTCAAACGGCGCGACGAGCAACCGACCGAACCCCTGACCGCCCGGAAGGTCAGCGGATTTCAGGCCGATACTGCTCAGCGCCCAATCGCGCCCGAACCATGACGAATATGAGGACTCCGCACCGACCTCCACGCAGATCCATTCCTCGCCCAAACGGCGGAAAATTACGACAGCCGCACGGACCGCCTGAAACTCTGGCGCTTCAATACGTCCTTGCGAGGCGACCCACGTGTTAAAGCAATTCCGCAACAAGTCAGGCCCACTGTCCCAAATCCGACTGATCGGTTGTTGTTGTAGATGATAATAGTGGCCGTTCGTCTTTTCGCTGCGCAATTGATCCAGCCCACGGACCTGCCCCGACTGGTTTTTCATCCACGCATCAGACAGCGCCACGATATCAAGAGCCCCCTCCAACGCATCACGTCCCGCATCAGTCAAAGCGTATTGTCGGTCGTTGACAGAGAACAGCTCGGTTCCCCTATACTCTTCCAATGCGCGAATGTGCCGACGGACCGTTTGACGCGTGCTATTCAACCGAGAGACGGTCCGCGAGAGGTTCAATTCCTTTGCCAAAACCGTGAACGAACGGAGCATCTCATAAAATAACGCAGCAGTTTTTGGCTCGCCCATCTCAATGCTCCATAAGAAAATGACATCAAAGCAACGTGTTACGGTCGAATCTTGCACCGCTCAATTTGATGGGTGATTTATGCACCATTGAGTGGTGATAGTTCAACCACTTTTAGTTGTATTTAACACGTTGAAACATAACCGTTGAGGCGAGATTTTCTCTTGCAGAAGTTGTAGAGGAAACACCATACCGCATCCTATCGATGATTTTGTAGCCCAGAAAATTCGCAATGCCCGCCTGATGCGCGGTCTAACGCAATCGGGTCTGGCCGCACAAATCGGGTGTTCGTTCCAACAGTTGCAGAAATACGAAGCCGGCCAAAACCGCGTCTCCGCCAGCCGTCTTTATCAGATCGCAACCGCACTGGACGTATCGCCGGGTTACTTCTTTGAAGGCGTCGATGACCGTGTTCATTCGGACGAGATTGACACGACCACATCGCGTATCTTGTTTGCACTCGCTCGTGTAGAGAGCCCACAGATCAAAGAAACACTTTGCCGCATGGTTCAAGCCATTGCGAAAACAGAAGAAATGGACGGCGATTACGATGCGCCAACCTATGCAAAAACGGCCTGAACTAAGTCGTTTTCTCGCTAAATAAAGTCACGGTTGCGCCGTTGAACCCTTTGTAGGTGAAAACAGGCAAGGCAACCGTGATGACTTTAATCCCCCCAAAGTGGCCATTGATGATCCGTACTGCGGTGTTCAGTGTAGTTTTGAACACCGTTTTTGGGTCTATTGTAGGGTTCACCTATCCCTACTGGTCCAATGCCCTCGGCAACCCTGCCCTTACCATCTCGCTGATCTGGGTCGGCGGAAGCATCCTGACGGCTTATATTCTGCTTCGTTGGTCCCGCAGCAGCATTCGCCCGCTTGCCAACCTCTATCGCGCTGTTCGCAAAATGGCCGATGAAAAAGACCTTAGTGTTCAGTTGCCCGAAGCCCCGACTGGCGACCTTTCCCGCACCACCACTGCGATCACCGATTTGATCAACTTGATCCGAAGCGTGATCACCGACGTGACCAAAGAAATCGATATCGCTGACAACGCAGCTGAGACGATCTACAACAGCACCCATAACCTCCACCAAAACGCCGAACGGCAGTCCAGCACGGTCGAACAATTGTCCTCCTCGATCGAGGAAACCGCATCCATGGTGCGGTCAAATGCGAAATCGGCGAGCACAGCAAACGACCTCGCGCGGCGCACCGCGACCATTGCTAACGACGGCCAGTCGCAGGTTGAAAACATGGTAATGGCCATGGACGAGATCGACAAATCGTCCCGCGCCATCATTCAGATCATCAAAGTGATCGACGAAATCGCATTTCAAACCAACCTCCTCGCGCTCAACGCTGCGGTCGAAGCTGCACGCGCGGGACAACATGGTCGTGGTTTTGCGGTCGTGGCCCAAGAGGTCCGCAACCTCGCTGCACGCTCGTCCAAGGCAGCGGGTGAGACGTCACGTTTGATCGAAACATCGCGTCAGCAAGTCGAAATTGGCGTGACGACATCGGCAACGACCCGCGAAACGTTTGAGAAAATCGCGGGCGAAATCACCACCGTTGCTGAACGCATCGAAGAGATCACCCTCGCTAGTTCTGAACAGACTCGTGCGGTGGATCAGATCAATATGGCGATGAGTGAAATCCAGAAACTCACGCTCGAAAATCAACAGCAGGCCGAAACGCTGGCGTCTGGGGCAACATGTATGCGCAGCAGCACCCAGCGCATTAGCGGCTCTGCTCGCTCGTTGAAAACCGCATAATCTGACTAAGGCGTTGACGATCACCGCGGGTTTGCCCACAAATCCGACCATGTCGTCAACGCATTACGCCACATCATGATGCCCCTGCCTGAAATCCTTCCGTTTGGTTTGGATGCCGTTCTAGTACGGTTCGATACGACCATGTCAGATCAGGCCAATCGGGCGGCTTTGGGCTTTGCCGCGCATATTCGGAACAGCGCCCTCCCGTTTGTCGAAGTATCTAGCACGCTCGCCTCTGTAGCGCTTCGGTTCGACCCCTTGGCGGTTGGGCTGGATGAGGTTACCGCACTACTCCAACAGAAGCTCGAGACCCAAGACTGGGGCGCCGTAGCCCTGCCCGCAGGTCGCAAACTCTGGCGCGTTCCGACTTGCTACGGTGGCGACCACGGTCCGCAATTGGCAGAAGCCGCAGAACTCGCAGGGGTTTCGACGAATGCCGCGATTGATGCGCTCGGCACCTCACGGGTGCGCGTTTTGACCATCGGGTTTGCACCAGGTTTGCCCTATCTCGGCACGCTGCCGCCCGAATGGAACATCCCGCGCCAAACCGCTCTCACGCCCAAAGTTCCTGCGGGCGCATTGGTCGTTGCCATCCGTCAGTTTGTAGTCTTTGCAAACGCGTCCCCCACGGGCTGGCGCTGGATCGGTCAAACGGCCCTGCCCTTATTCGATCCGGCACGCAGCCCCGCGTCGCTGTTTTCCCCCGCCGATGAGGTCATCTTTACCCCCGTGTCAGAGGCCGAATTCACAACCGCCCGAACAACCCCCTTTGGCAGCGCAACGTGGGAGGATGTGGAATGACCACGCTCACCATCCACCGCGCTGGCCCTGCGATGACGGTCCAAGACCTCGGTCGCGAGGGGTATCTGTCGATCGGCCTTCCCCGTGGGGGTGCCGCAGACCGCAAGGCCATCTGCGAAAGCGCCGCTCTCCTCGGTCAATCGCCCGATCATGCTGTGATCGAAATGGCGGGTATGGGCGGCGTGTTTTCCGTCAGTCAACCGACCCGTATTTCCCTAACGGGCGCACCTATGCGGGCCACGATTGGCGACAGGGCGATGGTTTGGAACGCCTCTCACCTCCTCATTCCAGAGGATCGCCTGACCATCGGCCCTGCGCTGTCGGGCGTTTATGGCTACATTGGATTTGGTGGTGGCATCGCGACCGATCCCGTGATGGGCAGCCGTTCGACCCACCTCACCTGCGGCATCGGGGCAGCGCTCGAAACTGGCATGACCCTGCCCCTCGGCCCTGATCGAAATACGGATCGGGTCGGAATGATCCTGCCAACCGACAATCGGTTTGAGGGCGGCACCGTCCGCTATATCAACGGACCACAGACAGCATTATTTGATGAAGCAACGCGCGCACGGTTCACCCAGACCGAATTCACCCGCGATTCCGCCGCCAATCGCCAAGGTGTGAAACTGAACGGCTCAGGCGCAGGGTTCGCGACGGCGGATCAATTGAACATCCTGTCGGACGCAATCCAGCCCGGTGATATCCAAATGACAGGTGATGGTGTGCCGTTTGTGCTGCTGCCCGAATGCCAAACGGTCGGCGGCTATCCACGGATCGGCACCGTTATTCCTCAGGACATTCCAAAGGTCGCGCAGGCCCCGGCAGGTGCAAAAATACAATTCACCTGCATCACCCGCGCAGAGGCGCTATCCTCGTATCAAAGCCCCGCAGGACTGACCCGCGACCTCTCAGCGCTCTGTAAACCGCTGATCCGCGATCCTGCGCAAATGGCGGACCTGCTTAGCTATCAACTCATTTCCGGCATGATCACAGGATGGGACGCATGAAAACGATCGATCTGAATTGCGACATGGGCGAAGGCAGCACAGAGCCCGAGGTGCTCTCTGAACTCGCGATGCTCGACATTGTCAGCTCTGCCAACGTGAGCTGCGGTGCCCACGCAGGCGATGCGCGTCTTATGTCCCGCGTCATGCAAACCGCATTGGACAAAGGCGTCGCTATCGGTGCCCACCCTGGGTTTGAGGACCGCGCGAATTTCGGACGGACCGAGATGACGCTCGCCCCCTCTGACCTCACGGCGATCATCCGTTACCAAGTCGCAGCCTCGGACGGGGTCTGCCGTGCCTTGGGCGGATCGCTTTCGCACCTGAAACTGCACGGGGCGATGGCAAACATGGCGTCACGCGACGAAGAGATGGCGCTCACCTGCTACCGCGCCGCCCGCTCCGTCTGCCCTGACCTTCCGCTCATGGTAATCGCTGGCACAGCCCAAGCACGGGTGGCGGCTGCCCTCGGCGGGCCTGTGATCTCTGAGATTTTCGCGGATCGAAGCTACGAATCCGACGGCACCCTCACCCCACGCGGGCAAGACGGCGCAGTTATCCACGATCCCGACATCGCTGCGACCCGTATCCTGCAAATGCTCGAGGCCGGCGCGATCCTGCCACGCACGGGCGATCCGATCCCTGTCGCGATCGACACGATCTGCGTGCATGGCGATACCGCTGGCGCCGTGGCCATCGCGCGCAGCATCCGTGACCGCCTCACCGCTGCGGGCTATTCCATCTCCGCTAAATAAAGAATGGGGGGCGCTTGGCCCCCCAGTTCCACGGATCGGGTGGAGTTATATACCGCCCGATTGCTTTTTGCCTGTATCCCGATCCGCGTCGGGGGCGAACGCATCCGCCCCTGAAACTCTCAGCTGCAGCCCGATGTGCCGCCGCATGTATTGCACTTCATGCAGGTGCCGTTGCGCACCAGCGTGTAGTTGCCGCAATCCCCACAAGGATCACCCTCGTAGCCTTGCATTTTCGCTTTGTCACGTGCCGACATCGTGGTCACTGTGCCAACGGCGGTTTCCGTCTTAGCGGTCACAACTTTGGTCTGCTGAATCTCTTCTACAGCCGTCGCACTAAACACATTCAAGTCCTGTGGCAAGCGCTTCCGCAAGTAACCCGTCGAAGAGATTTGCTTCAACACTTCCAACGACTTAGAGGCCGCACTTTCACTAGGCGATTTGACGTTAGAGATGCCTTCCGCTTCGCCGCGACCCAGATCGTCGAACGCAGCACCCTGCGGTTTCACATGCGCCAAATCGGTGCGGTCGAGGTAGGACACTGCCAGCTCGCGGAAGATGTAATCGAGGATCGAGGTCGCCGACTTGATCGAGTCGTTCCCCTGCACCATCCCTGCGGGTTCAAACTTGGTAAAGGTGAACGCATCGACGAACTCTTCGAGCGGCACGCCGTATTGCAGACCAACCGACACCGCGATGGCAAAGTTGTTCATCATCGCGCGGAAGCCAGCCCCCTCTTTGTGCATATCGAGGAAAATCTCACCGAGGCTACCGTCAGCATACTCGCCCGTCCGGAGATAAACCTTGTGTCCGCCCACGACCGCCTTTTGGGTATATCCCTTACGGCGCTCTGGCATCTTTTCGCGGTGGCTGCGCACGATCTCTTTGACGATGACCTTTTCGATCACCTTCTCGGCCAGCACCGCAGCTTTTTCCACTGGGTTGCCGGATTCGAGGATCTCTGCCGCCTCTTCGTCATCCTCAACCAGCGCCGCAGCGAGAGGTTGGGACAGTTTCGACCCATCACGGTAGAGCGCGTTCGCCTTAACGCCGAGGCTCCACGACAGTTCGTAAGCCTTCTGGCAGTCCTCAATCGTCGCATCATTCGGCATGTTGATCGTCTTAGAGATCGCACCAGAGATGAACGATTGCGCCGCAGCCATCATGGTGATGTGGCTATTAACCGACAGATAACGCTTGCCTTTTTTGCCGCATGGGTTGGCGCAGTCAAAGACGTTGTAGTGCTCTTCTTTCAGGTGCGGCGCACCCTCCAGCGTCATGGTGCCACAAACATGGTCGTTCGCAGCGTCGATCTCTGCCTTAGAGAAGCCAAGGTGTCGCAGCAGGTCGAACGACGGATCGTTCAGTTTCGCCGCAGGAATACCGAGGGTTTTCTGGCAGAACTCTTCACCCAGCGTCCACTGGTTGAACACAAAGCGGATATCAAAGGCCGATTTCAGCGCGGCTTCGATCTTGTCGATTTCGCCTTGGCCAAAGCCATGACCGATCAGCGCAGTATGGTTGATCGCGGGGGCCTGACCGATCGAGCCATGACCAACTGCATAGGCGATGATCTCTTCGATTTCGGCAGAGCTATAGCCCAGCGTCTCCAGCGCAGACGGAACCGAACGGTTGATGATTTTAAAGTAACCGCCGCCTGCGAGTTTCTTGAATTTCACGAGGGCAAAGTCAGGCTCAATGCCTGTGGTGTCACAGTCCATAACAAGACCGATGGTCCCCGTCGGCGCGATCACAGAAACCTGCGCGTTGCGGTAGCCGTGCTTTTCACCCAGCGCCAGCGCCTGATCCCATGCCTCGGTTGCGATTTGCACCAGACGCGCGTCAGGGCAGTTCGCGTGGTCGAGCGGAACAGGTTTCACCGCAAGGGCTTCGTAGCCATCCGCATTGCCATGTGCCGCGTTGCGGTGGTTCCGAATAACGCGGAGCATGTGCTCTTTATTGCGCTCGTAGCCTTCAAAGGCACCCAACTCGCCCGCCATTTCAGCTGAGGTCGCATAGGACACGCCCGTCATGATTGCGGTCAGGGCAGCACCCATCGCACGGCCTTCGTCGCTGTCGTAGCCAAAGCCCATGTTCATCAGCAGACCGCCGATGTTCGCGTAGCCAAGGCCAAGCGTGCGGAACACGTAGGACAGCTGCGCGATTTCTTTGGACGGGAATTGCGCCATCATCACAGAGATTTCGAGCGTCACAGTCCAAAGACGGGTCGCGTGGATATACTGCTCAACGTTAAACTCAGCGTTCTTGTAGAACTGCAGCAGGTTCATCGACGCGAGGTTACAAGCGGTATCGTCGAGGAACATATATTCCGAACAGGGGTTCGATCCACGGATCGCGCCGTCCTCAGGGCAAGTGTGCCATGCGTTAACGGTGTCGTGGAACTGGATACCCGGATCAGCACAAGCCCATGCCGCGTGTCCAACCTGCTCCCACAGATCGCGCGCTTTGATAGTCTTGGAAACGGTGCCGTCTTTGCGGTTGATCAGGTCCCAATCCGCATCATCCTTAACCGCCCGAAGGAAGGCATCGGTCACGCGGATCGAGTTGTTGGAGTTCTGACCCGACACCGATGCATAGGCCTCGGAATCCCAGTCGGTGTCATAGGTCGGGAATTCGATGCTGGTGTGGCCCTGTTTTGCGTAGTCCAGAACACGTTTGATGTAGGTTTCCGGGATCGCGACTTTCTTTGCCTCACGAACAGCGGATTTCAGGCTCTCGTTCTTGGACGGATCATAAGCATCAGCCTCTGCCCCGTCCCACGTGTTGATCGCCTTAAAGATCGCATTCAGCTTCTGTTCGTGCATCTTCGAACCAGCGACGATGGACGCCACTTTCTGTTCTTCGATGACCTTCCAGTTGATGAAGTCTTCGATATCGGGGTGATCGGCATCGACGATCACCATCTTCGCTGCTCGACGGGTTGTGCCGCCTGATTTGATCGCGCCAGCCGCACGATCGCCAATTTTGAGGAAGCCCATCAAGCCCGACGATTTACCGCCGCCCGAGAGCCGTTCGCCTTCGCCCCGCAGCGACGAGAAGTTCGTGCCGGTGCCAGAGCCGTATTTGAACAGACGCGCCTCACGCACCCAAAGGTCCATGATGCCCCCCTCGTTCACCAGATCGTCAGCGACGGACTGGATAAAGCAAGCATGCGGCTGCGGGTGTTCGTAGGCAGAATTCGATTTAACCAGTTTCCCAGTTTTGTAGTCGACATAGTGGTGGCCTTGTGCCGGACCATCAATGCCATAAGCCCAATGCAGACCTGTGTTGAACCACTGCGGGCTGTTCGGTGCGGCCATCTGATTGGCCAGCATGAACCGCATCTCGTCGTAATACGCGCGGGCGTCATCCTCGGTGGTGAAATAACCACCCTTCCAACCCCAATAGCACCATGCACCAGCCAGACGGTCGAACACCTGCTTTGCACTGGTTTCGCCTGACATTTCTGCGCCTTCTGCAGGAACAGAGCGCCACAGGAATTCTGGCACGCCCTTTTCACGGACCTTGGTCATCGCGCTCGGCACGCCAGCCTTGCGGAAGTATTTCTGCGCAATCACGTCAGAGGCAACTTGGCTCCATTTCGACGGAACCTCGCAATCGTCGAGTTTGAACACAATGGTTCCATCGGGATTGCGAATTTCAGACGTCGTCGTGCGGAATTCGATATCCGCGTAGGCGTCTTTTCCTGCTTTGGTGAAAATGCGTTCGATCTTCATCGTACCTGGCCCCTAACACACGACCGTCTGCGCGGCCTGCCGATCTAATTCAAGGCGCTACACCACGCCCCAATTCCCTGACGCCAAATGAACCAAAGCTTGGGCAAAGCGACTCCGCTCAGGGAAATACCCTGTCTCAACAGCACGGCGTGCTGATCATTACGTTTGGTAGTCTGCCTTGATCCAAGCGGCACCACATATTGTAGCGCCCCACTCGGCAGGCACAAACTGACAAAACTACCCCTTGGGGGTCAATCAATTTTTTCGACAAAATGTTGGATAATCTAGCTTGACGCACGCAAGTGTTTAAAACCGCTCGATTCATCCACAGCCTTGCCCACAGCTTAGGCAAAGGTTTTCTCATCTTAGGTTATGCAAACCTGATCTAAAGAAGTAATTAGCATCCAATTGGAAGCAGCCCAAAGCCGAAAACACCGCGAAAAATAGAATCGCGCTAGACCCACAGTCTGCAAACAGTGTGGTTGGATTGACCGCCTCCCGGTAAATAGGTTGGCTACATGGGAGAACTCTCAAGGCTCCCGCAAGCAAGCGCATAAACAGCTTTGCAAGGGATTAATTCGGGTCGAGGTAAAAGCATTGCATCAAACCGTTTTGTAGATATGACAGACGGGTTGTTGTCTTGATCGACTAGCGTTTGAGGAAGCTGCTCTTGAAAAAATCTGCTCTTGATGGTGCTGATCTGCGCATTCTCACCGCCGTGCAATCGCACGGGCAACTCAGCAAGACAAAGCTAGCCGAACTGGTCAATCTTTCGCCCACCCCCTGCTGGGAACGCCTGACCAAGCTGAAACTAGCAGGCTACATCACAGGCTACAGAGGCGAGATCGCGCTAAATAAGCTATGTGATTTTACGATGGTCGTGGTGACTGTTTCGCTCGCCCATCATCGGAAATCCGATTTTGAACGGTTCGAAGCACAAGTTCAGGCGATGGATGAGATCATTGATTGCGTCGCCACAGGCGGCGGCATGGACTATGTTCTCAAGGTCGTCGCGCCAACGCTTTTGGCCTTTCAGGGCGTCTTAGATCGGCTCTTTGCAATCGACGTCGATGTGGACCGCTATATGACCTACATCGCCACCCGTCAGATCAAATCGACCGTTCCGAACTTATCCAATCTGATCACGCGCTGAGCCTCCGACCAGTTGGTCGGTTTTTAGAATTCTCTTTAGCCTGAACGGTCGCCTTTCATCTGCGTTTTCAGACCATCGCTCTGAAAAGGTGGCGCTAAATGTTTTGTCCAGAACAGCGCGGCAGCGGAAATTGCCGCCGATCAGGAAGGATAAAACAATGCAATCTGATGACTTCGGCTTTGGCACCCAAATTCGCAAATCCCCCTATTTCGACGCAACCGTGCGGTGGGGCGCTCAGGGATTTTCGGTGTACAACCACATGTATATTCCGCGCGATTTCGGCGATCCGGTGCAGAACTTCTGGAACCTCGTGAACGACGCGATCCTCTGTGACGTCGCCGTTGAACGTCAGGTCGAAATCACCGGACCAGACGCTGCCAAGTTTGTTCAAATGCTGACCCCGCGTGATCTGTCGACCATGGCTGTTGGCCAGTGCAAATACATCCTGATCACCAATGCTGACGGCGGCCTCCTCAACGACCCAATCCTCCTGCGATTGGCTGAAAACCACTTCTGGATCTCGCTTGCAGACAGCGACATCCTGCTTTGGGCCCAAGGCGTAGCGATCCATTCTGGCCTTGATGTGTCGATCTGCGAACCTGACGTGTCACCGTTGCAGCTTCAGGGGCCGAAATCGGGCGAAATCATGCGTGCCCTATTCGGCGACAGCATCATGGACCTGAAATACTACTGGCTGCGTGAAGTAGACCTAGACGGTATCCCGCTTATCGTGTCGCGGACCGGCTGGTCGAGCGAACTGGGCTACGAACTCTATCTGCGTGATAGCGCACATGGGGATGCGCTGTGGGAGCGGATCATGGCGGCTGGGCTGCCGTTTGGCTTGAAACCCGGTCACACCTCGTCGATCCGCCGCATCGAAGGCGGAATGTTGTCGTATCACGCCGACGCAGACATCCACACAAACCCGTTCGAGCTGGGCTTTGATCGTCTTGTGAACCTCGATATGGAAGCCGATTTCATTGGGAGGGCTGCGCTCCGCAAGATCAAAGAAAATGGAGTCACACGAACTCAGATCGGTCTGATTATTGATGGTGAACCGCTCAAGGGGCCGAACACCACATTCTGGGCGATTAAGGTCGGCGACGAGACGATCGGCAAAGTGACCTCAGCTGTGTATTCGCCACGCCTCGATCAGAATATCGCACTGGCAATGGTGTCGGTAGACCACGCACATATCGGCAAAGAGGTCGAGGTCGTGACCCGCTCTGGCCCTGTCCGCGCAACGATCTGTGAACGCCCCTTCTTTGATCCCAAAAAGAAGATCGCTGCCGCTTAACCTTCCCTACGACGGCGGGGTCGCGACGGCCCCGCCCTTTTAAACAGAGCCCTTGATGATGACCAAACAACTTGTGCAGCAAACCATCACGTCCGACGGTGTGCTGAAACTGACCCTCGACGACAACAGCCGTCGCAATGCTTTGTCCGAAGCCATGTTGTCCGAGCTACAGTCACTGATCGACGCGGCCTGCTCGGACCCGTCGGTGCGTGTCATCGTCCTCGCTGCGAACGGCCCCGCGTTTTGTGCCGGTCACGACCTTAAAGAAATGACAGCGGGCCGCGCAGCCAAAGACGGCGGTCAGGCCTATTTCGAAAAGATCATGTCGATGTGTTCGGGCGTCATGTATTCCATCGTCAATTGCCCCAAACCTTTTATCGCCGAAGTCGCAGGTGTCGCCACCGCCGCTGGCTGCCAATTGGTCGCGAGCTGCGATCTGGCCGTCGCCGCAGAAACCGCGAAATTCGGCACGCCGGGTGTTCATATCGGTCTATTCTGTTCAACCCCCATGGTCGCGCTATCGCGAAACGTCACGACCAAACACGCCATGGAGATGCTCCTCTTAGGTGATATGATTTCAGCAGAACGCGCAGCGGAAATGGGCCTTGTGAACCTCTGCGTGCCAGTCGAAGACCTGAGCAAGACCACGCTCGCTTGGGCGCAAAAAATCGCATCCAAATCCAGTATGACTTTGGCCACGGGGAAGAAAGCCTTCTACATCCAAAAGCAAATGGGATTGGCTGAGGCCTATACCTACGCATCCAATGTGATGGTGCAAAATATGCTCACGCAAGACGCGGAAGAGGGCATCGGCGCCTTTATCGACAAGCGCAGCCCCGCATGGAAGGACGCGTAATCCATGACCAAACAGTTCTACAATCACGACCTCGAACGGACACCTGCCAACCATCAGCCACTCACGCCTCTCACGTTCCTTGAACGGGCTGCGAGTGTCTTTCCCGACCACACCGCGATTGTGCACGGGAATCTGCGTCGAACCTATGCAGAATTCTACGACCGGTCGCGTCAGCTCGCGTCTGCTCTGGCAGGCAAAGGGATCACGCGGGGTGACACCGTCTCTGCCCTTCTCGCGAACACACCTGCAATGCTGGAATGCCATTACGGCGTGCCCATGTGCGGTGGCGTTCTCCATTCGATCAACACCCGCCTCGACGCGGCGATCATCGCATTCCAACTCGACCATGCGATGTCAAAGATCGTGATTGTCGATCGTGAATTCATGCCATTGATGCAAGAAGCACTCGCACTCACAGATGTCTCGCCTGTCGTTATTCAGTATGACGATCCCGAATTCACGGGCAAAACACCTGCGATTGACGCGCTGGACTACGACGCCTTTGTCGCCTCAGGTGATCCGGAATTCGAATGGTTGATGCCCGAGGACGAATGGGACGCCATTTCGATCAACTACACCTCTGGCACCACGGGCGATCCCAAAGGTGTCGTTTCGCATCACCGTGGCGCCTATCTCCTTGCTCAAGGCAACGCCTTGACCACCTCGATGCAGAAACACGCAGTCTATCTGTGGACCCTGCCGATGTTCCACTGCAATGGCTGGTGTTTCCCGTGGACGCTCTCTGCGATCATCGGCACCCATGTGTGCCTGCGTCAAGTTCGGGCCGAACCGATCTGGTCCGCCTTGGCCGACGAAAAGGTGTCGCATCTCTGCGGCGCGCCCATTGTCATGTCGCTCCTCATTTCGGCGCCAGAGCACGAGAAACGCGAACTCGATCACACTGTTCAGTTTTTCACCGCAGCCGCACCGCCACCTGAAAAGCTCCTCGCTGATATGAATGAGGCAGGCTTTGACGTCACGCACCTCTACGGCCTGACAGAAACCTACGGGCCAGCAGTTGTGAACGACTGGCACGCTGAATGGTCAACACGGCCAAAAGCAGAGCAAGCCGCCCTCAAATCGCGGCAAGGGGTGCGATACCTGCCCCTCGAACAGCTCGACGTTTTGGATCCAGAAACCATGCAACCCGTGCCCCGCGATGGTAAAACCATGGGTGAAGTGATGTTCCGCGGCAACGTCGTCATGAAGGGATATTTCCGCAATCAGAAGGCCACGAAAGAGGCCTTTGAAGGGGGATGGTTCCATTCTGGCGACCTCGGCGTGCGGTATCCAGACGGCTACATCCAACTCAAGGATCGGTCCAAAGACATCATCATTTCGGGTGGAGAGAACATTTCCTCGATCGAAGTAGAAGAAGTTCTCTATCGCCATCCCGATGTTAGCGTCGCCGCCGTCGTCGCCATGCCACATGAAAAATGGGGGGAAACCCCCTGCGCCTTTATCGAACTGGCCGCAGGACGTTCGGTGGACAGCGAAGAGCTACGCCAATGGTGTCGCGATCACCTCGCCCCGTACAAGGTGCCTGGAAAGTTTGTCTTTACCGAAATCCCGCGCACGTCGACGGGCAAGATCCAGAAGTTCCAGATGCGAGAGCAAGCGAAACTGCTCTAGTCCGCAGGATCAATCCGGCAAACAGGTTACTCGGGCGTGAAGTTGCGGGGGATTGCGGACGTTGGTTGATGGGCGGGAATATGTCAGCTGTGCTCGGGAAACCTGCCTTGCACGGTTGCAGATGAACATTGACGCTTCGTTGCTGCCCTTTGATCGATTAGGCAAATTACTCCGCAGGTATTGGCCGACGCAGGCTGTCAAGGAATTGCGCACCAGCCGGTGGCAATCAGTTGACCTGCGATGATCAGACCTGCACCCGCGCCGCCCGTAGCCACAGCAACGCCCATTGCACCTGCCATAACGCCTAGCGCGCAAACATTGAGCTTGTTTGGATCGCTTGCATCCATAACCTCGATCAACGCGCGTGAACCAGATATCGCCGTTGATCCCATGTCTGGCATCTCAACAGGCTGACCGTTGTCGTATTCGAAAACAGGGCCGTCAATAGGCATGGCTTTCAGCGCAGACCACGAAAGGTTCGAAAATTGATTGCGAGACAAGGTTAGAGCAGAAATCGCATTTCCATCGAGATCACCGGTGATCCGTGCGCCATCAACTTCTGGTGTCATGGAAAATTTCAGTGTTTGGCGCGTACCAGACTCCGCCCAAAATACTGTCGTTAACTCTGCTGAACCATCTGCAAATACGATACCGGATTGCTCTACGACAGCTCTGCCGCCCACCGTTAGCAATCCCGAATAGGATGTCTCTCGGCTCACCTCGGATTGAGATCTACTGGCCCACAGAACAACGTCAACGCCGTTGGCATTGGCCTTTTCAAATACTGTCTCCGACATGAATTTTGGTGCATTAGCTGTCATCGTTTCCCGCTCCTTCCCTATGCTTTAAGACAATCATAGGGAGAATACGTCGTTCTGAGAACATTTTTAAATGATCCGAAAATACTCCGCCAATGCCAAGGCACACGTCGCGTTGAATGCGCCTACTGGAACGTAATTTTAATGACGGTCCTCGCGGACAAGGCCGCACAGATCGGTCAGAATAAGATTGACCCATTTTCAAATATCGCCCCTCTGATTGAGTAACGAAGGCGATACCTTCTGAGCGCGCATTTAATCTTAATAACGGCGGTCCACATGCTCGCGATCCTTAGCAACTGAACCTATCGGCACCTGTTTGCGGCTCAAGTGATCGCTTTAATCGGCACTGGGCTGGCGACGGTCGCTCTAGGGCTGCTGGCGTGGAACCTTGCTGGGGATGACGCTGGTTTGGTCCTTGGCACGGCCCTTGCGCTGGCGGCCTTTGGGGGCGGGTCAATGATCGCCGCCCTGTTTCTTCCGAGCATCCCCATCAGGTCGACTGCTGCGCAAGAGCGCCCAAGCCGAGGACCGCCCAGCAATCTTTGCCGCACAATTCGCGCTGAGCCATACCTGCTGGCTGATCACTTACCCGCTCGCCGGACGGTTCGGAGCAAGTTTCGGCCTCGATGTGACCTTCCTCCTTATGGGCGCTACCGCGGCCATTGGGTTCATCAGCGCGATGATCCTATGGCCTGCGAATGACCCGCAGGTGATGGAACATGACCACAGCGACCTTCCACCCGATCACCCCCACCTACGGGATCACGGCAAAACCCACTCTCACCCTCTAATCATCGACGACCTTGACCACCATTGGCCGCGTGGAGCATAGGGCCGCCAGAGCACTTGAACGACCAAACGCTCTGGCAGGTCATTTTTGTCCTCAGTTGATCCCGTTAGCGCGTTGCAATTCGCGGACATAGGCGACGATCGCAGTCACATCGCTGTTCGTCACGCCCGCTTGAGGTGGCATGTTCCCGAACGGCCAATGGTGCGCCTGCACTCCGTTCTGAACAGCCATCAGAAACGCCATATCGCCGTGGTGATTGGGTTCATAAATTGGGTGAATCAACGGCGGCCCAAATCCCATCTTACCCGTCGCATTACTGCCGTGACAGGCGGCACATACCGCATCATAGGCCGTCTTGCCGAGCTGCGCCTGAGCCGACAATTGATCAGGCACCACAATACTGACGAGCGGGGCGCCTTCGGGAGGGAGCGCAGAGCTCGCGGTCGATGGTGCAGGTGTTTCGGGAATTGCCAGATATGCAGCAACGGAAAGGGCAGCGATTGCAGCGCCCACAATGAGTAGTTTTTTCATGATCATGTCCTGAATTGCCCTGCAATGACACAGGGTTGAAAAGCCTTGGAACCGGAACGGCTCCATTTGATTTCAAATGATCAGGCGCGTGGAGGTGGAAGGTCCGATTGCGGACGCACACTCCGCCATGTGCGTCCGATTTGCACCGGATGAGCCAACGCTATCGGTTCCGCCGACCAACTGTCCACACTCGGAATAAGTGCGCTGAATAAACAACATTGGCCCGTCGCACAGGTCATCCCATGCTCCGCCACATCAGTCATGACCTGGGAATGGTCTGGACAGTCATCACAATCAATCATCGCCATATCATGCCCATAATACGCCTGCCCCAAGCTCGGCGAAACGAGCATGGCAGACGTGAGCAGCAACAGAATGGCAAAGATAAAGCGCAAAAGGAGTCCCAATTGTTAGGCACCAAACTATGGCCTTGATTGTCGCCTCTGGTCAATGGGAGGAGTCGTTGATCACGTCATTGGGACGGCTGATCGTCCTTCTGCCTATGTCGAGGATTGGCCTGAACAGCTGTTCAGGATCGGGAACTTACTCCCGTGTGCAAAGCCATGCCGCACAATGCCTCGAATGACTTCACTGGGGAAAATGTCTTGCTGCGCAAATTCTAAGGATGAATGGCTGGTTTGGTCCGTCTGTTGCGAAGGCCCAAGGCCTTCAGATTCCCACCGCCTCTGCGATGGTCAGCGCATCTTCGAGCTCAACGCCGAGATAGCGCACAGTGCTGTCCAATTTTGTGTGACCCAACAAGAGCTGAACCGCTCGCATGTTTCCGGTGTGGAAGCGACCCGGCCACAAATGTTCCGATCCGATCATTTTGGGGTCCTCGAGCCTTGCCGCGACGGCCTTGCGCGTCCCCTCGGTGTTCTCGAAACTAACAGGCTTACGGGTTTGGCTTTGGACGATTGAAGCGCAATGCTTGACCTGTCCGGCAGCATAGACGTCAGCGACCTTCGGCCGTACCAAGTCGCCGCCGCGCAGCTTACTGTCGATGGCGAGATTGAATGACGCCAGCTCTCGGATTTTTTCCGCGATTTCAAGCAGAACCCGGATCGCCCATACTCCCCAATGCAGCATGCTGCGCGAAAGTGCGATTTAGGTTGCGTGCATGAACGGCAACCACTCGAAACTAATTGCCGTTCAGAAAATTCAAATCACTTGCTCGGAATATCTATGACCAAGTGCGGCGTGCCGTCTGAGTTTTTGCGCGGTGATCGGCCGTTGGGCCCTACCATGCCTCTGATATGTCGGCGCATGTTTGAGAAGCTTTCGAACTGCACCGTATCAACAGGTTCGTTCAGCTGAAGCGAAACCTGCGTGTTTGCGCCCACCTTTGAAAGAGCTACGATCCGCCCAATGAAGGCCTGCCCGAGATAGTGCCCGCTCACTTCGTCATTGAGGTGAAAAAGCTGCGGCTCTGCCCATGATAGCTTGGCTTGAAGCGTGTTCCAATCCCGGGCGCCATTCTGATGGGCGACGAGTTCCAGTGCCCGCGCATGGGTGATGGTTGTGCCTCGCGCGGCGAGTGATGCGCGCAAGGCCTTAGCTTGGGATTTAGCCTCTATTACAGATTGTAGGTTCATCGTGCTTGCTCCTGACCCGACAATCCAAAACCAATGTTGTCTTTGCCCGTCCTTTAGGACGCGATCACAATCCAAATGGCGATACTAACCACGATCCCGTCAGCAATTGGAAAGGCAAGCCAGATCGCTTGTGCGCCATAAAAAATGCCCAAAATGACGATCAGAAGAGGGCTGAACACAAAGGGCTTAATCAACGTTAGAGCGGCGGTATGTGCGGGTTTTCCAATAGCTTGAAAATAGAGGGCGAGCACAAGAACCGGACCCGAAAACAGATAAAGGGACGACATTGGGCGCAAAATGACCCCGACCTGTGCGATCACCCCTTGATCGCTGACAAAGCCTCGGCCAATCCAAGCACTTCCGGAAAGCAAGATCATCTCAATGGCAGCACAGTAAAGAACCGCTACGGTGAGGGCGATCCGCAGGATAGCATTTGAGCGGTGGTAAAGCTTTGCGCCCACGTTGTTTCCGACAATACTTTGGGTTGCCAATGCAATGGCCATGAGGGGCATGAATGTGAAACTGAAAATTCGGGTCACGATGCCGTAAGCGGCGATCCCCTCGACATAGCCGGTGTCGGACGTCAGTCGCAGCGTGGAGATCACCGTTCCTGAAACCAACGCTATCCCGATGAAGCTAAGACTGACGGGGGCTCCAAGGACCAATATCGCCTTCCATTGCCCAACCCATCGCGCGTTTCTAAGGGCCGCAAGGGACAAGATTTCTTGCCTTGGCAAACGCAAGCCTAAAAGAAGTGCAAGGCCTACCCCCTGGGCAATTGCCGTTCCCCAAGCTGACCCTGCAACGCCCAGGTCGAAGCGCACGATCAACACGTAATTGAGTGCGATATTGGCGAGTGTGACGCCGACTGACATCAATGCCATCAGGCCCGCACGCCCTTCGTTGCGCCCAGCATCGGCATGGACACTCAAGAGCAGTTGCACAGGCGTCGCAAGGATCATGATAGCCAGATAGGTATAAGCTATGTCTCCAATGTCGGGACGACCGTCCGCGAGCGCGTCTATGACAACCCCACCGAAGACACCAAAGGCCGATATGAGCAAAAGTGACAGAAACAGCGCCATACCATGCGCTTGCGCGAATACAGCAACCGCATCACTTTTGTTTCCCGTCCCCAAATGACGTGCGAGAAGGCTGGACATTCCCCCGCCGACAAGGGTCGAGAGTGCTATTGTGATCATGATTACGGGGAATACGACGCTAACGGCCGCAAGGGCATCAGCTCCGACGAAGTGGCCCAAAAACACTGCATCTACGACGGTCAATAGACCGCTCATCAACATGATAAGCATCATAGGCAGAGCATTGGCGACAAAAAGCCGTTTCGGCGTAGTCGTCAAAAATCGATTCTCGGATGCGTTTTGGCACGACATCATTCACTCCTCGGATGAGGCATTTCTGATGGGATGGGAGCCTGCGTTGCCACCTGCGAAATGCTTCTAGGGTGTATGACGTTGTAAATTTGAGCTTCACCGAGACTTTCGTCCGCAGGCGGCAGGTGCCCAATACCTAACCTCGTCTTACGGTTCTGGTATTGGAAGTGTCAAGCAGGACATGACACACCACCGTCGATCAACATCCTGCTGTCTCGGTACCTGCATCAATTTTATGAAGTGGTCGGGGCGATAGGATTCGAACCTACGACCTACGGTACCCAAAACCGTCGCGCTACCAGGCTGCGCTACGCCCCGACTGCGCACCGTTTAGCGATGCTTTTGGGAATTGAAAAGCCCCAAGCGTGCTTTTTCTTAGTTACATGGCAAAGCGGCGTTTTCTCCGATGGACGGATGCTGCAAAACATCGCCTTCAGCCATGCCTAAACGCCCTGCAAGGCCGCCATTTATCTCTAAAACGTACTGAACCTGTGCCCCACCGTCGATTGGCGTTCGGTCGAGCGGGATCGCATTGGGATGGATGCGGGTAATCGTGCCCGTTTCATCTGCGAAAATCATATCAAGAGGAATCAGTGTGTTATGCATCCAGAACGCCACCTGATGCGGGCGTTCGTAAACGAACAGCATCCCCGTCATCGTCGGCATCTCTGGCACGTTCATCAGCCCTTGGGCCCGTTCGTCCGCAGTATCCGCCACCTCTACGGTGAACCGCGCCTGACCAAAGTCACCCCTGACCAGCACCTTATCCAAAGAACAAGCCGCCGCAGCCGGTTGGGCCACGGCGGATAGCGCTGCAATCACGAGCGATATTAATCGTCTAGATGAATGCTTTCCCAAATCAGAACCTCGACCGCCAGTTTCCCGCGCTTCCCGTCGATGCTCTTCATGGCGATAGCTTCGCCTGGTTGCAGGTCGGCAAGGCCAGACCGGCGCAGAACTTCGATGTGCACAAAGATATCTTCGGACGAACCAAAGACATTGGCAAACCCAAATCCCTTACCTTTGTCGAACCATTTGACCCGAGCAGGTAAAATCGGCGTGTTATCGAGAACCTCAGGATCAACGTCCACCAGATCCGCCAGCATACTCCCGTTAGCTGGCAACTCAGGTGGTGAAATCGCGATAACCTCGGTCGCTTGAAGACCACGATCCGTCTCTTGAACGAGCAGATCAATATCCGATCCATCCGCCACCGAACTCTGCCCAAAATTGCGTAGAACGTTTGCGTGCAGCAAAATATCCGCGCCGCCTTCGTTTGACACGACAAAGCCAAAGCCTTTGCCAGGATCAAACCATTTTACACGCCCTTTGACAGGGCGTTCATTTATTGTGTCAGTCATCATACTTTCAATCCCGCCGCGGGCCCCCATCCGGCCGCAGCTTCACCGCGTCAGCAGACCTGTTTTGTTCGCAAGAAACAAGTCCCACCAACGGCATTTTGATCATCTTAGGGATACAAACGGACCGCCGACCAAGGTGCGTTTACACCTTCGCGTGTCCATCTAAAGCGGTCATGCAACCTAAACGCGCCATCAGCCCAGAACTCTATCTCGACTGGTGTGATGCGGAACCCACCCCAAAACGGTGGGCGCGCCGGATTGATTCCCTCTTTAGCGGTAACAACGGCCACTTCGGCCATCAAAGTGCCCCGACTATCGAGAGGTTGCGATTGTTTCGACGCCCATGCCCCCAAACGGCTCTTGAGAGATCGCGAATGATAATATTCGTCCGCCTGCTGTCCGTCCTCGCGTTCGATGGTTCCGCGCACCCGGATTTGCCGACGAAGGGACTTCCAATGCATGACAAAGGCAGCCTTCCCTGCCCCCTCTAGCTCTTGGGCCTTTTTGCTCCCGTAGTTTGTGTAGAACACAAAGGCGTCGTCCTCGATCTCTTTGAGAAGCACCATACGCGCATTCGGCAGACCGTCTGCGTCCACGGTCGACAGCGCGATAGCGTTCGGGTCATTGATCTCGCTTTTTTCGGCCTCAGCCAACCAGTCCCGCGCCAATTGGAACGGATCGTCGCCTGCGAAAATGCCAGTGCGGTCACTCATGATACCCTCTTCTCATCAATAAGGTGGGGCGCGTAACAAGCGCGTTTTGATACAACAACTGTGACGTTGCGTCTCACACAGGCTTGAAGCGACTGGTCCAATCGCCTACACCGAAGCGATATAACGCGAAAGGGGCAAGGGGGACACAATGTCGTCGCAACTCATGCAGGGTAAACGCGGGCTAATTATGGGCCTCGCCAATGACAAATCAATAGCTTGGGGCATCGCCAAAGCACTCGCAGACGCTGGTGCGGAACTTGCCTTTTCCTATCAGGGCGAAGCGCTGCTGAAACGGGTTGGCCCGCTCGCAGAACAGCTCGGCTCTGACACGGTTCTGCCGTGCGACGTGTCCGACATGGACTCTGTCGATGCACTTTTCGCAGAGCTTGAGAAAAAATGGGGCAAGATGGACTTCATCGTCCACGCCATCGGTTTCTCTGACAAAAATGAACTGCGTGGCCGCTATGTGGACACCACCCGCGAAAACTTCCTGATGACGATGGACATCTCTGTCTATTCGTTCACCGCTGTTGTTCAGCGCGCAGCTAAAATGATGACCGACGGTGGTTCGTGCCTCACCCTCACCTACTACGGTGCAGAACGCGTGATGCCGCACTACAACGTCATGGGCGTCGCCAAAGCAGGCCTCGAGGCCTCCGTGCGCTACCTCGCCGAAGATCTGGGCAAAGACCGTATTCGCGTCAACGCGATCTCGGCTGGTCCGATCAAAACGCTGGCGGCATCGGGCATCGGTGACTTCCGTTACATCCTGAAATGGAACGAATATAACTCGCCGCTGCGCAAAAACGTGTCGATCGACGAAGTGGGCGGTTCCGCGCTCTACCTTCTGTCCGACCTCTCAACCGGCGTGACGGGCGAAACCCACCACGTTGACGCGGGCTACCACGTCGTCGGCATGAAAGCCGTCGACGCGCCTGACATGAACAAAGAGTAAACCATGACCGCCGCCGCATTTCTGTCGATCGTTCTGATCCACCTTGCGGCGGCGATTTCCCCTGGACCCAGCTTTGTCGTCGCTGTGCGCACCGCAGCCTCGGACGGGTTCAAGGTGGCAACCGCCCTTGCCTTTGGGTTCGGGCTCGGTGCGATCCTCTGGGCCACGGCAGCGATGGCTGGCCTCGCCCTTCTCTTTGAAATTCTTCCCTCGTTGTTCATCGGCCTTAAACTGGTCGGTGCCGCGTTCCTCTTTTGGATCGCCTACAACATGTGGAAACACGCGAACGAGCCGCTTGCAGAGCCGACACCGGGCGCAGCGCCCCGCTCTGCCGTCTCTGCGATGCGCTACGGGTTCCTGACATTTGCCTCAAACCCAAAGCCTGCTGTGTTCTTTGGCGCGGTCTTTGTCGGCCTCGTGCCGCATGACACGCCCTTGCCGTGGCGTCTTGCCATACTTGCGGCTGTTTTCGCCAATGAAACACTCTGGTATATCATCGTTGCTCGGGTCTTTTCTCTGCCCCGCGCGCGTGCTGCCTATTTGCGACTAAAGGCCGGTGTTGACCGGATGTTCGGCGGGCTCCTTGCCCTGCTCGGCCTGAAAATCGCCCTGACGTAAAGGACTGACCAAATGGCAAAGAACGATCTTCTGCCCCACGAAAAAGGGTTCCATGTGTCTTGGGACCAAATCCACCGTGACAGCCGCGCGCTGGCATGGCGTCTGGACGGCCAAGGTCCGGCAGAAGATGGATCGTGGAAAGCCATCGTGGCGATCACCCGTGGCGGCATGGCCCCCGCGATGATCATCGCCCGCGAATTGGATGTCCGCACCATCGACACCATCAGCGTCAAATCCTACAACCACCAGAACCAATCCTCGACTCAAGTGCTCAAGGCACCCGACGCAGAGGTGATGGGTGACGGCACGGGTATCCTCGTCATCGACGACCTCGTGGACAGCGGTAAAACGCTCGAACTCGTCCGCGAAATGTATCCCAACGCCCACTTTGCCACCGTCTACGCAAAGCCCAAAGGCCGCCCGCAGGTGGACACCTTCATCACCGAAGTCAGCCAAGATACGTGGATTTTCTTCCCGTGGGATATGGCGCTGCAATACGTTCAACCCTATCGCGGTACCGATTAATCATCGGCTAAAGGTACACAATTCGAACATTTTATGGCGCGAAATCCTATACCTTCGCGCCATTTTTATACAAAAGTATACATTTTCCCAGATTTCCACGCCAATTCAAAAAACCGCGTTCCGTGGCGGTTTCCCGTGGCTCCCCGCTTGCACCTTATCGCCCGCCCGCCTATTCATTGCAGGCCTTGTTTGACAGGGTGAAGAGATCAGTTTCAGGGGGGCCGCAGATGGCACGCGAAAAGAAGACAAAATTGGGCGTCTGGGTCATCTTGGGCCTTTTGTTCTTCAGCCTTGTGGGCTTTGGCACGACGAACCTGTCGGGTCGGACAAACACCCTCGCAACAGTCGGTGACAAAGAAATCACCCTGAACCAATACGCACTCGAACTGCGCCGCGGGATCGACACCTTCTCAGGTCAGGTCGGTCAACCGCTGAGCTTCACTCAAGCACAATCGCTCGGCATCGACCAACAGGTGCTGAACGACATGATCAACATGCGCCTGTTCGAAAACGAAGCCTCGCTTATGGGCGTCTCCGTTGGCGACCAACGCGTGCGTGACCGCGTGACATCGAACCCGAATTTCCAAGGCTTCTCTGGCACCTTCGACCGTGATGCGTACCGCGATGTTCTGTCCCGCATGGGCACCCGCGAAAGCGACTATGAACAGGCGCTCCGCGATGAAATGGCCGCGACCGCGCTGCAGATTAGCCTCACCGCTGGCTACACCGTTCCCGCTGGCTACATCGATGCGATCGTGAACTATGCCGCAGAACGCCGTGACATCACTTGGGTTCAGGTCACTGACGCCGCTCTGACCGATGCAATCCCAGCCCCGACCGACGAAGACCTTGCTGCTTACCACGAAGGTCACCCTGCCGATTTCACCACGCTGGAAACCAAATCCATCGTCTATGCGGCCCTGACACCCGACATGCTGCTGCCGACGATTGAGGTGGACGAAACATCGCTTCGTGATCTCTATGCGCAACGCACCGCTGACTATAACAGCCCAGAGCGTCGCTTGGTCGAACGTCTCGGCTTTGCGGATGAGGCCTCTGCCCAAGCCGCCATGGACGCGATCACTGCTGGCGAAACCGACTTTGACCAACTCGTTGAGGACCGTGGCCTGACGCTTGATGACGTTGACCTCGGTGATGTGGATCAGGTGCAACTGGCCGAAGCGGGCGCTGCTGTTTTCGCGGCTGCCTCGGGCGACGTTGTTGGCCCACTGCCCTCGCTGATCGGACCCTCGCTGTTCCGCATCAACGCCGTGCTTGAGGCGGAATCGATCCCCTTTGAAGTCGCTGCTGACGAACTCCGCGCTGAACTGGGCCGTGACCGTGCCCGCCGTGTGATTGGCGATGTCGCCGAACAAATGGCTGACCTCATCGCTGGCGGTGCCCGCGTGGAAGACCTCGCTGACCAAACCCAGATGGAGCTTGGTTCGCTTGACTGGACTGTCGCCTCGACCGACGGCATGGCTGCTTACCCTGAGTTTCGTCAGGCCGCTGCTGTGGCGCAGATCGGTGCCTATCCTGAACTGATCGAAATGTCTGACGGTGGCATCTTTGCGCTGCGCGTCGAAACGATCCAAGAGCCTGCGTTGCAGCCGCTTGAGGATGTTATCGACGAAGTGACCGCTGGCTGGACACGCGACACCACCCAGGCCGCGATCCTCGCCAAAGCCGAAGAGATGGCAACCGCCCTCTCCAACGGTTCGCAGTTCGGTGAATTTGGCCTCGCACCAACCATCGACGTTGACGTGACCCGTCAGACCTTCCTCGACTACACTCCCGAAGGTTTCATGGCGCGCGTATTCGAAACCGAAGCTGGCAAAGGCTTTGCCCTGCCCTACGACGGCGGTGCGGTGCTGGCCCGTGTCGATGCCGTGAACGCACCGAACCTTGAAGACCCTGATGTGATCGCGCTCCGTGATCGTTTCGCGGCGCAGCTGTCGAACGGTGTGGCTCAGGACGCTATGCAGATCACGCTCAACACCCTGCGCGGTGAGACCGACATCAATGTTGTGCGCGAGGCCGTGAACGCGGTCCACGCTCAGATCCAATAAGGGAACCGCACTATGGCCCTCAGCCCAGATTTCGAGAGCTTCCAACGTGGCTATGACACTGGTGAAAACCAGATCGTCTACACCCGTCTGGCCGCTGACCTCGATACGCCTGTGTCCCTCATGCTCAAACTCTCGGGCGCGGGCAAAGATGCCTTCATGCTGGAAAGTGTGACCGGCGGCGAAGTCCGTGGTCGCTACTCTATCGTTGGCATGAACCCTGATCTGATCTGGCGCTGTGACGGCACCACGGCCCGCGTCAACCGCGCGGCCCGCTACGACGACGACGCCTTTGTCGAAGAAGAGGCCGATCCGCTCACATCGCTCCGCAACCTGATCGCGGAATCGAAGATTGATCTGCCTGACGATCTGCCGGGTGCTGCGGCTGGCCTCTTTGGCTACCTCGGCTACGATATGATCCGTTTGGTCGAACACCTGCCCGACGTGAATCCTGATCCAATCGGCCTGCCCGACGCGATGATGCTGCGCCCCTCGGTCGTGGCTGTCCTCGACGGGGTCAAGGGCGACGTAATCCTCGTGGCACCCGCATGGGCGAACTCTGGCCTCTCGGCCAAGGCTGCCTTTGCCCAAGCCGCCGAACGCGTCAAAGAAGCCCAACGCGCCTTGGATCGCCCTGTCCCCGTCGACAGCCGCGAATTCCGCACCGCGCATGAGGCCGCACCTGCCACGTCGAACTTTACCAAAGACGGCTACATGGCTGCCGTCGAAAAGGCCAAAGACTACATCCGCGCGGGCGACATCTTTCAGGTCGTGCCAGCCCAACGCTGGACACAAGAGTTCCGCGAGCCGCCCTTTGCGCTCTACCGTTCTCTGCGCCGCACGAACCCCTCGCCGTTCATGTTCTTCTTTAACTTCGGCGGGTTTCAGGTCATCGGCGCCTCGCCAGAAATCCTCGTTCGTGTGTTCGGCAATGAGGTCACCATTCGCCCCATCGCAGGCACCCGCCCCCGTGGCGCCACGCCCGAAGAGGATAAGGCGAACGAACTCGACCTCTTGGCCGACAAAAAGGAACTGGCAGAGCATCTCATGCTCCTCGACCTTGGCCGCAATGACACGGGCAAGGTGTCCAAAATCGGCACCGTCCGCCCGACCGAACAGTTCATCATTGAACGCTACAGCCACGTGATGCACATCGTATCAAACGTGGTCGGTGAACTGGCCGAGGACCAAGACGCGCTCTCTGCCTTCTTTGCGGGGATGCCTGCGGGCACCGTCTCTGGCGCGCCCAAGGTCCGCGCAATGGAGATCATCGACGAGCTGGAACCCGAAAAGCGCGGCGTCTATGGCGGCGGCTGTGGCTACTTCAGCGCGAACGGCGACATGGACATGTGCATCGCCCTACGGACTGCGGTCCTTAAGGACGAGAAACTCTACATCCAAGCCGGCGGCGGCGTCGTCTACGACAGCGACCCCCACGCCGAATACATGGAAACCGTCCACAAATCGAACGCCATCCGCAAAGCCGCCGAGGACGCAACGCGGTTCACGGGATCGGGTAACAACTGAGAATAAAGAACCCCGCGCAAGCGGGGTTTCTTATAACCCGTTCATTCCTTCGCCGTTCAAATAACGAGGCAAAATGGACGTTTCCAGCTCTCTAAATTTCTGATCCAAATCTTTTGCACTTCTAAACTTTAACAGTTTCGACTTTGTAGATTTGGGAACACCATCATGCTTCCATCGAATATTAATGAAAAAGCACTTCCCTAAGCTGTAGGCATCCACATCGTATTCTAAGTGCCGACCCGAATAAGAAAGCGAATTAATTTTTGTTTTCTGATCCTTTGAAAGTAGACCACTGACATTTGAAGTTGCAACTTTCCATCTATTGCCAACTTCATCGACAACAAAAATCCTCTTAACAGTAGATAAGTCGACCCGTTCACTTGAGATAATGCAAACAGTTTTACTGTTTTCAGTTAACCTTTTCTTTTCAGGGCTAATTGGATAATTAGTTTTCCACTCACCCCTGAGCCAATGCCATCTTGCTTGGACGTTTCCAATCAAGCCTTCTTTCGAATGACAAAGTTCTAAGTAGTCAAGGTTAATGGGTCGACAACCTATCGACCTAATTTCCACGTTGACAACACGTAACGCAATTCCCGAATTTTTCGGTTCTTGAAATACTAAACGACACCTCAGCTTGGCTCTATCTTTACGTTGCTGACTGAATCTAAGGTAGAAATTACCGCAACCTAAAAGTGTTCCCAAAACCCCCGAAATTGCACCAATAATAGCCAGAACTTCAGTATTACCTAGAAACGAGAACATCAAACATATCCCAGAATATACAACTAAAAGCAGAACATATTTAATACGAAGTCTGCGTCAAGGAACCGCGCAGGAAACCCTCAGCCCCCTGCGCTTTACTCTTTTACTCTTCGATCATGTCCACGCGGGTGGCGTGGCGGCCGCCTTCGAATTCGGCGTCGAGGAAGGCGTCAACGATGGCCAGAGCAAGACCTTCGCCCACAACGCGGGCACCGATCGAGAGGATGTTGGCGTTGTTGTGCTGACGGATCATCGCAGCCGAAAACTGGTCAGAGCAGACGCCGCAACGGATGCCTTTGACCTTGTTCGCGGCCATCATGATGCCTTGGCCCGTGCCGCAGAGGATAATGCCCAGATCGCAATCGCCCGAAGCCACACGCTCTGCCGCGGCTTTGCCATGGACGGGGTAATGAGTGCTCACGTTCTCGGTCGGGCCGATGTCGACGGCCTCATAGCCTTTGGCGGTGATGTGGGCGGCGATGGCCTGACGCAGCTCGATTGCGGCGTGGTCGCTAGAGAGGACGATACGTGTCATTGTGGTTCCGTTTGTAGTGGGTTTCGTCTGGGAGATAGCCCGAAGGCCCGCCCGTTAGTCCTTTAAAATCGCCGAAACAGGGGCCAAAGCGACCTGCCCCGCCCTATTCGCCGTCGACCAGAGCGTCAGCGCGCTGAGCGTTTCCGCCCGCAGACGCGAGATCAGCACAACGCCGCTGGTTTGCCGCGCCTGAAACGCGGAACGGTCGATAAAGCGGCGGATGACGGCGGCAGTTTGATCGTTGCTATCAAGGTCACGTTCGACCGTAGCAACAGGCACATCTGCCCCCTCAGCCGCACGGATCGCCGCGTTCAGGCCACTCGCCGCCGTGATGAACCCACGCCCATCGGCCGCAAGGCGGGCCATCACGGCCTCGGTCGCTTGACGGTTCGATTGCAGGCCTGCGTCCCCCATATCGAGAACCATCGCGGCCTCTGGCATGGTGGCAAAGGTGGCTTCCATCACTTGGGCCGCATCAGGGGCGGTGGCGTTGGCAGGCAAGGTCAGGATCGCCGCAACCTCATAACCCGCCGCGCGGTAAGCCGCCGATTTCGATGCCGCATCAGGGTCAGAGACAGCAATCGCGACCGTCACGGGGAACGGCACCGCAGAAAGGAGCAATGGCCCGTTCGGCAAAGCCCCGTCATCAATCACTACAAACGACATCAGCGGCAGATCGTCTGGGTTGGTGAAATAGGCAGCATAATCGAGGAGCGCGTTGGTGCTGGCCTCGACCACGGGCGCCTCAGTTTCGGATGTGGGGCGACGGATCACAACGGCGCTATCGCTCGACGGCATCACGCTCGCCGGTTCATCCGAGAGACCGGGCACAGGAGCCGCGTTGACGTTCGGCTCCTCCGGTTCAGGTGTGGGTTCTGGCTCAGGTTCAACAACCTCAGGCTCAACCACCTCGGGCACCACCATCTCTGGCGCTATATCCGTCACAACGGGCGCGTCCTCAACAGGCGCTGGCTCTTCCTCAGGCACCACAATCACCTCAATTGCGGGCTGGGTGCTGACCACGATATCGGCCTCACCTGATGGCATTTCAGGCTGCGCGACCATCGGCGACTGCAGAACAGGCGCATCGGTTGTGGCCTCAACGCCTGCGGATTGCTCCGCCTCTGGCTCAGCCATATCGCCTGCAATTTCAATTGGATCAGGACGATCCGCAGGTGTCGTATCCGCAATCGGCGGCGTAGGTTCGGTGATCTCCATCGCGACACCGGGTGACATATCAGGCGCTTCGATCTGGATACCCGTCGCCGCATCTACAGCCAAGGTCGGGCTTTCCACCTCGACCGCGACAGGCTCAATCTGCGCGGACTGAGTTTCCACCCCGACAGGAGGCGTCGATGGTACGGGCAATGGGGCCAACAGTGACACCACCGATAGCCCTGCACCTGCAACCAATGCGCCTACACCAACGCCTGAAAGTAATCCTCGTAACACCTATCTGCCCCCGTGACGCCCCAGTCCGGTAAATTCCCCTGCGGACCTTGACGGTCCCTCTCATACAGGATCATGTATGCGCCGACTATACCGCCACCTTTACGGTCGGCAAAACCCCTAAATGCTTGTTGGGCTTACCATGTTGCTCTTGATCGATAACTACGACAGCTTCACCTACAACCTAGTCCATTACTTGGGCGAATTGGGCGCGGATGTTGTCGTCAAACGCAATGACGCCCTCACCGTTCAGGACGCGATGGGCATGAACCCCGAAGCGATCCTACTGTCCCCTGGCCCCTGCGATCCTGCTCAGGCCGGGATCTGCCTTGCACTGACAACCGCGGCGGCAGAGACAAAGACACCGCTGATGGGCGTCTGCCTCGGCCACCAAACCATTGGCGAGGCGTTTGGCGGCAAGGTCGTGCGTTGCCATGAAATCGTACACGGCAAAATGGGCACGATGCACCATAATAATAAGGGCGTTTTCGCGGACCTTCCGAACCCGTTCGAGGCGACGCGCTATCATTCGCTCGTTGTGGAACGCGAAACCCTGCCCGATTGCCTAGAGGTCACTTCGTGGCTCGAGGACGGCACCATCATGGGTCTGCAACACCGTGAACTGCCGATCCAAGGCGTGCAATTCCACCCTGAAAGCATCGCGTCTGAGCATGGGCACAAACTGCTTCAGAACTTCCTCGATATCGCAAAGATGAAGGTGACCGCATGAGCGACGCAATGAAGCCGCTGATCTACGCAGCCTCCGAAGGTCCGCTGTCTAAATCCCAAGCGCGTCAGGCGTTCGACATCCTCTTTAACGGAGATGCCACCCCTGCCCAGATTGCGGGTCTGTTGATGGCAATGCGGGCACGCGGTGAATCAGTTGCGGAATACGCGGCAGCGGCGGCGTCGATGCGGTCGAAATGCATCCCCGTCAAAGCCCCCGAAGGCGCGATGGATATCGTTGGCACAGGCGGCGATGGCCTCGGTACGCTGAACATCTCGACCGCGACTGCGTTTGTTGTGGCTGGTGCTGGTCAGCCCGTGGCGAAACACGGCAACCGTAATGTCTCGTCCAAATCGGGCGCTGCGGATGCGCTGGGGCAGCTTGGCATCAACGTCATGGTCGGCTCGGAGATCGTCGAACGCGGCCTGCAAGAGGCCAACATTGCCTTTATGATGGCCCCGATGCACCACCCCGCGATGAAGCACGTGATGCCCGTCCGTCAGGAGCTTGGCTGCAAAACGATCTTTAACATCCTTGGCCCGCTGACCAACCCTGCGGGCGTGAAACGCCAGCTCACTGGTGCCTTTGCCCCCGACCTGATTTTCCCAATGGCCGAAACGCTCCAAGAGCTCGGTTCGGAAAAAGCTTGGCTGGTCCACGGTCACGACGGCATGGACGAAATTTCGATCACTGGCGCGACCTCCGTTGCCGTGCTTGAAAACGATGAGGTCACTGGGCGCGAGATTCACCCAGAGGACGCAGGCCTGCCCGTTCACAAACTCGCCGACATCCTCGGCGGCACGCCCGAAGAAAACGCCAAGGCGCTCTTGGCTCTGATGGAGGGCGCTGACGGTGCCTACCGTGACGCGGTTCTGTTGAACGCAGCCGCTGCACTGGTCGTCGCAGATCGCGCGAACTCCCTCACCGAAGGCGTTGAAATCGCAAAAGAAAGCATTGCATCTGGCCGCGCTATGGCCGCGATCAAAATGCTGTCCAAAGTTACCCAAGAGGCCTGATCCATGCACGTCCTAGATAAAATCAAGGCCTACAAGCTCGAACATATCGAGGCCTGCAAACAGGCGACCCCGCTCTCTGTGATCGAGGAACGCGCTCGCAACGCATCGCCCACCCGTGGCTTTGCTGACCGCCTGCTCGAGGCGACCCGCACGGGCTATGGCCTGATTGCGGAAGTGAAAAAAGCCAGCCCGTCCAAGGGTCTTATCCGCGCCGATTTCAACCCGCCCGCATTGGCCCAAGCCTACGAGGCTGGCGGCGCGACCTGTCTGTCCGTCCTGACCGACGGCCCCTCATTCCAAGGTGCCGACGAATACCTCGTCGCCGCGCGTGAGGCGACCAGCCTTCCCGCGCTCCGCAAGGACTTTATGTATGACACCTATCAGGTGGCCGAAGCCCGCGCTTTGGGCGCCGACTGTATCCTGATCATCCTCGCCTCTGTCTCTGACACTCAGGCCGCAGAGCTAGAGGATGCCGCGTTCCACTGGGGCATGGATGTCCTCCTCGAAGTGCACGATGCCGAAGAACTCGAACGCGCAAGCCGTTTGAAATCGCCGCTCATGGGGATCAACAACCGCAACCTCAAAACCTTTGAGACCACCCTCGACACCACCCGCAACCTTGCGCGCATGGTGCCCGAGGATCGCACTATCGTCTGCGAAAGCGGCCTCTTCACCCCTGCCGACCTCGCCGATATGGCGCGTTATGGGGCGCGGACCTTCCTCATTGGCGAAAGCCTGATGCGTCAGGACAACGTCGAAGATGCCACCCGCACCCTCCTCGCCAATCCGCTCCGTTCGGGGGGCATGTGATGTCTGGACTCACCCATTTCGATGACAGCGGCAAGGCGCATATGGTCGATGTCTCGGACAAAGCCGTGACATCCCGTATCGCCGTCGCCGAAGGGTTCATCACCATGTCCGCCGAAACCCTCGCCCTCGTGGTTGAGGGACGCGCCGAAAAGGGTGACGTTCTGGGCATCGCCCGCCTTGCTGGGATCATGGGCGCGAAAAAGACCTCCGACCTGATCCCCCTCTGCCACCCGCTGCCGATCACCAAAGTCGCCGTCGACCTCACCCCCGACGCTGACCTCCCCGGCATCCGCATTTCCGCAACGGTCAAAACCACTGGCCAAACAGGCGTCGAAATGGAAGCCCTCACCGCCGTCTCCACCGCCGCCCTCACCGTCCACGACATGGTCAAAGCCGTGCAAAAAGACATGGTCATAGGCGGCATCAAAGTCACCCTAAAAGACGGCGGCAAATCAGGGCGTTATGAGGCATGATCTCTGTCGCTGAGGCACAATCGCTTTGTCTGGCTCTCGCAACGCCGATGGCGACCGAAGAGGTGGCTTTGGCGGATGCAAACGGGCGGGTAATGGTGGTGCCTGCGGCGACGACGCGGGCGCAGCCTCCGTTTCGGTCAGCGGCGATGGATGGCTATGCCGTTCGGGACGCAGAGGTTCGGATCGGCGCGAGCTTTACCGTTGTGGGTGAATCCGCTGCGGGACATGGCTGGAACCAGACATTAGAGGCGGGTCAGGCCGTTCGGATTTTCACAGGCGCCCCTGTGCCAGAGGGCGCGGACCATGTCGTGATCCAAGAGGACATCCTCCGCGACGGTGACAAGATCACGATCCAGCCGAACCTTGGCGATGGGCCGAATATCCGTCCGCTCGGCGTCGATTTCGCGGCCGATTTCACCCTCTCCGCTCCGCGCCGTTTGAAATCCGCGGACCTCGCGCTTTTGGCGGCGATGAACGTGCCGACGGTGACAGTGTCGCGCAAACCACGTGTGGCGTTCCTTGCCACGGGGGACGAATTGGTGATGCCGGGGCAGACCCCGACCGACGACCAGATCATCGCGTCGAACGTCTATGCGCTCAAGGCGATGGTCGAAGATGCAGGCGGTGAGGGCATCATCCTCCCCATCGCGCCCGACACCGAGGACGGATTGCGTGCAGCGATGACCGATCTATTCCAATACGATGTGGCCGTGACAATCGGCGGCGCATCGGTTGGCGATTATGATCTGGTGGGTAAGATCGGCGGCGAGTTGGGCCTCAACCGATCCTTCTACAAAATTGCCATGCGCCCCGGTAAACCACTGATCGCAGGCGATTTTCAGGGCCGCCCTTACCTCGGCCTACCTGGAAATCCCGTCTCTGCCATCGTCTGCGGGATCATGTTCCTGATCCCCTTGGTCCGAAAATTACAGGGCCTGTCCGATGTTCTACCAGAGACAACCCCTGCCCGACTTGCCGCCGACATCGGCAAAAACGGGCCGCGCGAACACTACGAACGCGGCACGCTGAAAAACGGCGCAGTCACGGCGGCGAGGTCCCAAGACAGCTCTCTTTTGTCGATCCTCGTGCAATCCAATTGCCTGATCGTGCGTCCGCCCAATGATCCGCCCCGCAAGGCAGGCGAAATGGTCGAGGTCATCGCCCTCTGACAGGTTCCCGTTGACACAAAATGAGAACACATGTAGAACAATGGCGAAACCTATGCGAACATTCGCTGCCATTGGGGACGAGCCATGCTGACAAAGAAACAGCTCCAACTACTCGAATTCATTCACGCTCGCGTTCAGAAAGAGGGCGTTCCACCGTCTTTTGACGAGATGAAAGAGGAACTTGGTCTTCGGTCGAAATCGGGCATTCACCGCCTGATCACAGGGCTAGAGGAACGCGGGTATATCACCCGCCTCGCCCACCGTGCCCGTGCGCTGGAAATCACCCGCCTGCCTGATGCGCTGGCGAAAAAATCGGGCGGGTTCCAACCACGCGTGATTGATGGCGACCGTCCCGACAGCATCCCGCCTGCCGCGAAATCGGTGGAAAGCGTGGGCGCTCTCGAACTGCCTGTCATGGGTCGCATCGCCGCTGGTGTGCCGATTGCCGCGATCCAAGAGATTTCCCACAACGTCGCTGTCCCGCAGAGCATGATTGGCCAAGGCGAACATTACGCGCTCGAGGTTAAGGGCGACTCGATGATCGACGCGGGCATCAATGACGGTGACATCGTGATCATCCGCGAAACCCAGACCGCATCGAACGGTGACATCGTGGTCGCTCTGGTCGAAGACGCCGAAGCGACGCTGAAAAAATTCCGCCGTCAGAACGGGATGATCGCGCTAGAGGCTGCGAACCCAGCCTATGAAACCCGCATCCTGCACGACCATCAGGTTAAGGTTCAGGGCCGTCTCGTCGGATTGATCCGCACTTATTGACGCCCATTACCAAAATTCCAAAGCCGCTCGCCAGTCACCTGTCGGGCGGTTTTGAGTTGCCCATCAGGCATAATCGCCGCGGACCCGACGTGCTGGAGCCTCTCTAGATCAAACACCTCACAAGGTCGCTCCACCTGATCACGTTGGTTCGTCACAACAATATCGGCACCATCGCAGCCCTCTAACTGGTCGAGCGCGGTTTGGCCTCGCACCAATAACACCTCCCACCCAGCGGCCTCGGTTCGATAAGTCCGCCCAATCACCTCGAACCCACCACGCACCGCCGCCCCCTGTTGGGTCGCCCCATCCCCATCGCCGCGCAACCATGCCTCCGCCGCGAAACCATCGCCTGTCCCGCGCGAAAGGCTCCGCCCGTTATCGGTCATCACGCCCAGCAACCCGCCCGTGTCCGAGATCATCAAGGCAGGTCGTTCGCCCCACGACCACAGTGCCAAACTGACCAACACTGGCACGCCGCCAAACCATCGCCAGCGTCCCTGCCAAAGCACCACGAAAATCGCACCAAACGCCAATAAGGGTAAAACAACGGGCGGCGGGCTGACCACAAACCCAACCGCATCAGGCCAGCCCGCGACGGTTGCGGACACCCATAGGATCCAGCCGATCCCCTGCTCCATCAGCCACAACCCGATCCAGTCGAACCCGAGCGGCGTTAGGACGACGGTCAGCACCACCGCAGGCATAACGACGATCCCCATCACGGGCACCGCCATCAGGTTCGCGATCAACCCATAGTGAGAAAATTGGTTAAATTGCGCGGCTGAGAACGGCGCCGTCGCCAGCCCCGCGACCAAGGACGACAGGAACACCGCACCGACACCGCGCAAGGCCCTTGGCAGCAAATACCCGCGTCCGCGCAAGGCTCCGAACACTGCGACCAATGCGGTGGTTGCGGCAAAGGACATCTAGAAACCGGGGCCTGCGATTTCCTCTGGTCGGGTAACGATCACGATGGTCGCGGCAAAGGCCACCGCCCGCAGCGTCACGGCCCGACGGTCGAGGAGCACCGCCACGAACATCACCGCGATCATGATGAACGCCCGTTCTGTCGCGACCGCCCGACCTGACAGCAGCAAATAGAATGCCCCAACGCAGAGCGCGGCGATGGCTGCAATTTTCTTCACGGGCAGACGCAAGGCCACAAAAGGGAACAGAGCCGCCCCCATGCGGATCGCGGCAAAGACAACACCCGTCAGCAGCCCCATGTGCAGCCCTGAAATCGCCAACAAATGCGCGAGATTTGTGGCCCTCAGACCTTCGACGACCTCTGCATCAATGGACGACCGATCGCCCGTGAGGATCGCCGCCGCAAAAGCACCGCTATCGCCTTCGAGCCGCGTTCGGATATGGTCGCCAACCCTCATGCGCAGCACATCAATACCCGGCCCGCGCGGGTCGTCATCCAGCGCCAAAACGGGCGTCCGCGTGTAACCGACCGCCCCCAACTGATCGAACCATGCTGAGAGGCGGAAATCGAATCCCCCCGGCTCGACCGGACCAGAGGGCGGCGAAAGGTGCCCTGTGAAGATCACAACCAGACCCGGCACGGGATCTATCCACCCCTGTTGACCATGCAGCGACACCCTGACACGGGCGGGCGTTCGATCTGGCGCGAGGTTCTCCAACACCAAATGATCGAGCGTCAGACGCACCGCATCGGACTGGGATCGGTCGATTTGCACGATACGCCCCTCTATCGGGCCGTAGTAGCGAAATCCCAATTGCGGGGCTGCGACCGCATTCGCCCGAACGCCTGCGATCAGAAAGCCAAACAAAATCAGCGCAATACCTATCCACACAACGCGCATCGACCGCCAGACCACAGCGCAAAGCACCGACAGAACGATCCCGCCGCAAACCATCGCCCAGTGAACCACGCTCGGCTCAGCCACCCCCGCGAAATATCCTGCGACGCCCATGCCCAGACCGACGGGCACCCAGTTCACGGAATGTCCACGCTGTAACGCGAGGTTTGCCCTCACCCATCCCATCACGCGCACTTGTCCTGCCCCCGTCCGGCCTATATCCCCTTCACTTGAGCCGACCATGGTTAGCGAAAGGTTAAATTGCCCATGTCCCAAACGCCCGTCGTCACCCGCATCGCGCCGTCTCCGACCGGATACATGCACATCGGAACCGCCCGCACTGCGCTGTTCAGCTGGCTCTATGCCCGTGGACGGGGTGGGAAATTCCTGCTGCGGATCGAAGACACCGACCGTGAACGCTCTACGCCCGAAGCGACCGAGGCGATCCTCAAGGGGATGGAGTGGCTCGGTCTAGACTATGATGGCGAGGCGATCAGCCAGTTTGAACGCGCGGACCGCCACGCTGAGGTTGCGCATGAAATGCTGGCCTCTGGTCACGCCTACAAATGCTTCGCGACCCAAGACGAAATTCAAGCCTTCCGCGATGCGGCCAAGGCCGAGGGCAAATCGACCCTCTACCGCAGCCCATGGCGTGACGCTGATCCGTCCACCCACCCTGACCTGCCCTATGTGATCCGTGTGAAGGCTCCGCTTGAGGGCACCACCGTGATCCACGATCAGGTCCAAGGCGACGTGACCATCCGCAACGATCAGCTCGACGATATGATCGTTCTACGTTCGGACGGAACACCGACCTATATGCTCGCCGTTGTGGTCGATGACCACGATATGGGCGTGACCCACGTGATCCGGGGCGACGACCACCTCAACAACGCGGCACGTCAGATGCTGGTCTACACCGCGATGGGCTGGCCACTGCCCGTCTACGCACACATCCCGCTGATCTTTGGTCCCGATGGTAAGAAACTGTCGAAACGCCATGGTGCAACGGGCGTCGATGAATATCAGACGATGGGCTACCCTGCCGCTGGTATGCGCAACTACCTCGCCCGTCTGGGGTGGAGCCACGGCGACGACGAATTCTTTACCGATGCTCAGGCTATGGAATGGTTCGATTTCAATGGAATCGGCAAATCCCCGTCACGCTTTGATTTCAAGAAACTCGAAAACCTCTGCGGCCAGCACATTGCTAACGCTAACGATGCCGCACTGCTGCATGAACTCGAGGCATTTTTGGCCTCCACAGGGGCAAACCCGCTGACAGACGACCAACGCGACGCAATGACGCGAGGGATGTATTGCCTCAAGGAACGGGCTAAGACTTTCCCAGAACTCCTTGAAAAAGCGCACTTTATCATGGCTTCGCGCCCACTAGAAATGGACGAGAAAGCGGAAAAGGCCCTCGATCCTGTATCCCGTGGTATACTGTCAGAATTGACGCCGCAGTTGCAAAATGCTAGCTGGGACCGAGACACGCTGGAGGGGATCGTCGCAGCAGTCGCAGAAGCAAACGACACGAAGCTGGGCAAACTTGCCGCGCCGCTTCGGTCGGTTCTCGCAGGCCGCGCAGTAACCCCTAGTGTTTTTGATATGATGCTTGTCCTGGGGCGGGACGAAACTGTTGCACGTCTGAAAGACGTGACCGCCTAACACGACGTTTACATTACGTCGTTATATACTGGGATTACGACCAACGTCTCGGCGCGACACGCGCGCCGAGCTCCTAAACAGGGGAAAGAGAATGGCCGAGAACACAAGAAACGCCACACTGACAATCGACGGGACCTCTTACGAGCTGCCGATCCTGTCGCCGAGCCAAGGTCCGGACGTCATCGACATCCGTAAACTCTATGGTCAGGCAGGTGTGTTCACCTACGATCCAGGCTTCACGTCGACCGCGTCGTGCGATTCCACCATCACCTACATCGACGGTGACAAAGGTGAACTGCAGCACCGCGGCTACTCGATCGAGGATCTGGCCGAGAACTCGCACTACCTCGAAGTGTGCTACCTCCTGCTCTACGGTAATCTCCCGTCGAAAGAAGAACTGGAAGAGTTCGAAACCACGATCACCCGTCACACGATGATCCACGAACAGATGCACATGTTCTTCCGTGGCTTCCGTCGTGACAGCCACCCGATGGCGACCATGGTGGGCGTTGTTGGTGCGATGTCCGCGTTCTACCACGACTCGACCGATGTGAACGACGAACGTCAGCGTGAAATCGCGTCGCACCGCCTGATCGCGAAAATGCCGACCATCGCTGCGATGGCGTATAAATACTCGATCGGTCAGCCGTTCGTGTATCCGCGCAACGACCTCGACTATGCGGCAAACTTCATCCACATGTGCTTCTCTGTGCCTGCAGAAGAATACAAGGTTGACCCGATCCTTGCTCGCGCAATGGACCGTATCTTTACCCTGCACGCTGACCACGAACAGAACGCGTCAACATCGACCGTGCGTCTGGCGTCGTCCTCGGGCGCAAACCCGTTCGCATGTATCGCAGCAGGCATCGCATGTCTCTGGGGTCCGGCCCACGGCGGCGCAAACCAAGCATGTCTCGAAATGCTCAAGGAAATCGGCACCGTTGACCGCATTCCTGAGTTCATCGCTCGCGCAAAAGACAAGAACGATCCGTTCCGTCTGATGGGCTTTGGCCACCGCGTTTACAAGAACATGGACCCGCGCGCGACCGTTATGAAACAGTCCGCAGACGAAGTTCTGGAACTCCTCGGCGTTGAAAACAACCCGCTCCTGCAGGTTGCCAAGGAACTCGAGCACATCGCTCTGAACGACCCTTACTTCAAAGAGAAGAAACTGTTCCCGAACGTCGACTTCTACTCGGGCATCATCCTCGAAGCGATGGGCTTCCCGACCTCGATGTTCACACCGATCTTTGCGCTGTCGCGCACCGTTGGTTGGATTTCGCAGTGGAAAGAACAGCTAGGCGATCCGCAGATGAAAATTGGCCGTCCGCGCCAGTTGTTCCTCGGCGAAACGCAGCGCAAATACGTTCCAGTCGAAGAACGCTAAGAACACAAAAGGCCACCCAATCGGGTGGCCTTTTTCTATGACGATCGGGCCGTCAAACGACGGCCCGTTTTTCGTTACCGTCCTTCGAATTTCGCGGGGCGCTTTTCGAGGAAGGCCACGACGCCCTCGCGGAAATCGCGGGTCTTACCGCATTTGCCCTGCAGCCGTGCCTCAACATCCAACTGCTCCGCCAGCGTGTTCGACTGGCTCGCCCGTAGTGCTTCTTTCAGGTGGCGGTAAGTCTCAGTCGGACCATTGGCAAGGTGCGCCGCACGCGCACGCCAATGCGCCTCAAACCCCTCCGCGGGCACCGCTTCATAGATCATGCCCCAGTCAGAGGCTTGCTGCGCGGTGATCTTATCCGCAAACATCGCCATGCCCATCGCCTTGGCCATACCGACCTGACGCGGCAGCAACCACGTGCCACCCGCATCGGGGATCAACGCGATCTTTGAAAACGCCTGCATGAAATAGGATGTGTCAGAGGCGATCACCACGTCCGCGCCGAGCGCAAGGTTCGCCCCTGCCCCAACAGCCCCGCCGTTCACCGCAGCGATCACAGGCACAGGGCAGTCATACATCGCGTTCAGCATCGGCACATATTCGTCGCGCAGCACCCGCGCGAGGTCGAGGTTCGCCGCATTGCCACCGTCGCCCAGATCTTGACCCGAACAGAACGCAGCCCCCGCGCCAGTCAGCACGATGACCCGCGCACGGGTTTCAGCGTCCTTGATCGCATGGGTGACCTCTGCCCGCATCTGCGCGTTCAGGGCGTTCATTTTGTCAGGGCGGTTCAGGGTGATCACCGCGATATTGTCGGTGATGTCCAGCGTGATGGCGGAATAATCCATGAGGGCTCCTCTGTGTCTCGGGCAGAGACTAGCAATGCCCAAGTTACAGAAAAGCAAAACCGTGCGTCACGACTTCATTATTTCCTCAAGACGCGCTTTTTCCGCGTCCGTCAGGGCATCAGATGATGCCGTGCCCTTGCGCCGCACCGTGGCAAAGCCAGCGCCAAGCGCGAGGATCAACATCCCAAGGGGCGCGACCCAGAGGATCATATTGAACCCGTCTTTCGTGGGTTCGAGCAGCACATATTCACCGTAACGGGCCACGATGAAATCCACGACCTCTTCGTTCGTGTCGCCCTCAATCAAACGATCCCGCACCAAAAGCCGCAGTTCGCGGCTGATGGCAGAGTTGGAATCGTCGATGTTTTCGTTCTGACACACAGGGCAGCGCAGCCCCTTTGAGATGTCTCGCGCACGTGTCTCTAGCACTTGATCGTCGAGCACCTCATCAGGTTGCACCGCCATCACAGGCGTCGATAGGGTCAGCAGAGCTGCAAGCAAAAGCCGTTTCATTCTGCCGCCACCATATTCGCTTTCGCCTTTGATTTCGCACCACCTGCGGCCACGCGCAAACGACGATCCGACAGCGAAATCGCACCGCCCAAGGCCATCAGCAACGACCCCGCCCAAATCCAGTTGGCAAAGGGTTTGATGTAGGTGCGCACAGCCCAGCCGCCGTCGTCCTGCGGATCACCGATGACAACGTAGATGTCCTCAAACACGCCGTTGCGAATACCCGCTTCGGTCGTTGGCATCGCTGCGACCTGATAGAACCGTTTTTCAGGATGCAAGGTGGTCAGGAACTCACCGTTTTCTTTGACGGTAAAGGTTCCCATTTGGCTCAGGAAGTTCGGCCCCTCAACACGGTCCACCGCATCCAAGGTCAGCTCCCATTTGTCGATGGTAAAGGATTCACCGACATTGAGCGTGCGAATGTCCTCTTGCTGCCACGCCATGAGCGTCGCGATTGCAAACATCGTGATGCCCAGTCCAGAGTGCGCCGTGAACTTGCCCCAATCGGCCCGCGGCAGATTCCGGATACGGCGCAGACGGTCAGCGACCGAGGCATTCCCTGCCCGCTGCCACAGGTCCATCATCGCACCGAACACGACCCACGCACCCAAGATCACACCAATCGGCCCCATCGCGGAATTGCCCGTTTGCACAGCAAAAGCCAAACCGCCCAAGGCCACGGCGAGGATCAGAACGGCCCACATCGGCTTCATCGCTTTGGCGACCGATCCGCGTTTCCACGCGAGAACCGCACCCGGCGGCAGGATCACCGCGAGCGCGACAAAGAACGGCGTGAAGGCCGCGTTAAAGAACGGCGCACCGACCGACAGGGTCCGCCCCGTTGTCATCTCAGCCACCAGCGGCCAAAGCGTGCCGACAAAGACCACGAATGCCGACACCGCGAGGAGGATGTTGTTCAACACCAGCGCACTTTCGCGACTAACGAGAGAGAACACGCCTTTTGCCTCTAGGCTGCCTGCACGGAACGAGAACAGCGTCAGCGCCCCGCCGACAAAGACGAACAGAATGGCGAGGATAAACACCCCACGCTCTGGATCGTTGGCAAATGCGTGGACCGATGTAATGACCCCAGACCGCACGAGGAACGTGCCCAAGAGCGAGAAGCCAAAGGCGAGGATCGACAGAAGGATCGTCCAGCTTTTCAGGCTTTCACGTTTCTCGGTCACGATGGCCGAGTGCAAGAGTGCCGCTGCGAGAAGCCACGGCATAAACGATGCGTTTTCAACAGGGTCCCAGAACCAGAACCCGCCCCAGCCAAGTTCGTAATAAGCCCACCACGACCCCAGACCGATGCCGATGGTCAGGAAAATCCACGCAGCCAGCGTCCACGGACGCACCCAACGCGCCCATGCCGCATCAACGCGACCTTCGATCAGAGCGGCCACCGCGAATGAAAACGCCATCGAGAGGCCCACATAACCGAGGTAGAGGAACGGCGGGTGGAACGCCAAACCTGGGTCTTGAAGCAGCGGGTTGAGGTCTTGACCATTGAACGGGGGCACCTGAAGCCGCAAAAACGGGTTCGAGGTAAAGATGATAAAGGCGTAGAACGCGACCGAAATCGTCGACTGAACCGCCAGAACCCGTGCCTTGAGCGTGTCGGGAAGGTTGCCGCCAAACCAGCTCGCGCACGCACCAAACAAGGTCAGGATCAACAGCCACAAGAGCATCGACCCCTCGTGGTTGCCCCAAACGCCCGACACTTTGTAGAGCATCGGTTTGTCGCTGTGAGAGTTCATCGTGACCAGTTTCAGCGAAAAGTCAGAGGTGACAAACGCATAGGTCAGGGCCGCAAAACTAAACCCCACAAGGATCAGTTGCGAGGTGGCCGCGGGGTCCGCGACCGCCATCCAGTTACGCCAGCCCTTTTGGGCGCCGATCATAGGGATCACCATCTGGATGATAGCGATGCCAAAGCCCAGAATCAGGGCAAAGTGTCCGAGTTCAGTAATCATGCGATCTTTCTAACGTATTCGGGCGGTCTGCCCAATCACAACGGGGCGATTGGGCGTCGTTTATGCTGATGCACCTTGACGCAGGGCTAGACGGACAAAGCCATGCCACCGGCAACAACATAGGCCACCATCGCCATGATCAACCCGCCCATCACCAAACGGATCAGCCATTTCAGCATATCCTCAATCGCATGGAGGCGAGATTCCACCGTTGCACGGACCACTTCATCCACCGCGTTCGACGTCTCCAACCGTGCAATCCGTTGGTCCACGAGCTGCGCCCATTCATCGGTCATGATCTGCCCTCCAATCCTCTAACGCGGGGTTCGGCTCTGCTGCGGGGGCGGAAAACGTAGCCCCCGCGCCTAACGCTTCGATCGCTTTGACCCGCGAGGTCACAACGGCGGCTTGGGCGGCGGTTTCTGCGACGGACTGCTGAAAATCCTGCGCCTTGGCCTGATGGCGGGCCCCGAAATAAAAGGACACAATCGCGCCCATCAACCACCAGAGTGGCTCTGGCACCAGTGCGATCCCCTGCATCCGACCCGCAAACCAGATCGGATCGACCATCGCCATAACGAACAGCCCCAGCGTTCCGAATGCCAACAAGGGACGGGGCAGACGGTTGAGCCCGTCTATCACCCGATCAAACAGTCCCTTGCGGTCCCCCCTGAACTCTGCTGCGAACTGGTCGCGCGCCTGAGCCTTGGCCGAGGCATCACGCACAGCGCCTGCCTCTGTGTTTTCCGCAAATATTCCAACAGTTTCCGTGACGATGTTGCGACCATTCCCGAACAGAGCATCCATGATGCGTGCGATTACCCCCATGCCGACACCCGTTGTTTATGTGCCTCATCCGAGAGGTGATACCGTGCGCTGACAAAGGCTTCGGCGCGGAGAATCCAGCCGCCTTTCCCACCATCCCTGCGCGTTGCGAATTTGCGCAACGACGGGCGTCCATCGGCCAAAGCGTAGTAATAATTGCGCCGTGCGATCCCATATGCATCGACGATATGATCAGGTGCAGCGTCATATCCGCGATGTGCCGCCGCAATCGTCTGCGGCCCAAGAACCCCGTCAATCGCAACAGGGATCCGCATATCGCACAAGAGCCGCTGCAGGATACGCACCGCCCCCGCGCCAGAGTTCACATACATATCGAACACGCTCGCTTGTAGCGGCTCTGGCAATTCGCCGATCCGTGGCTGGTTGAAGTAGTGTTCGACGAAAATATCGACGGCGTCCGTGTCGCGCAGCGCCCGCACATCGCGGTCGTCAATGCGCCCGTCCCCCGTCACATCACGCCGCAACCGTTGCAGCGTAGCGAGGGTCACACCGTATTTCGTGGGACCACCGGGATCGGCGGGATCGTTTACATAGCCACCCTCACGGGCGACGATGCCTTTGGCAATCTCTTGGACAGTTTGCATAGCTCGGCCTCTTTTTGATTGAGGCCAAGCATGACAGACAAAGGTTAACTCTCGCCTGCAGCAGCGTTCGGATCAACGTAGAGGCCCGAATCCTTGAGGCTGTCGAGCACTTCTTTGGGCATGTAATCCTCGTCGTGTTTCGCAAGGATTTCAGAGGCTTCAAAGGTGCCATTCACGTATTTACCCGTGCCGATCATCCCCTGATTTTCACCAAAGAGATCAGGCAGGATGCCCGTATAGGTTACTGGAATAACCTCTGCACCGTCCGTTACGTTAAAGGTGATTGTCTCGCTCTCACCACGGACCAACGACCCCTCTTCGACCAGACCACCGAGGCGGAACACTTCGTTAGCGGGGGGCGGTGCCGCGATCACATCGGTCGGATCGCGGTAGAAGTTGATGCCATCGCGGAACCCGTAGCCGATCAATCCAGCCGAGAGCGCAAGCGCGACAAAGGCCAGAACGATGATCTGGATACGACGTTTCTTTTTCAGGCTTTTCAGACCACTCATGGGAATACCGGTGCCAATAGCAGGCCTTCGGTCTCAGGCAGCCCCAGCATGAGGTTTGCGTTCTGCACAGCCTGACCCGACGACCCTTTGTTCAGGTTATCGAGCGTAGAGACAACCATCGCCCGTCCGGACTTGCGGTCGCCTACCACACCAATATGACAATAGTTCGAACCCGTCACATTGCCCATCGACGGAGCCGCGCCAAAAGGAAGCACCACGATGAACGGCTCGTCTTTATACTGTTCAACCAGCGCCGCATGGATCGCCTGAGCATCGCCGCGCACATAGCAAGACGCGAGGATACCACGGTTCACAGGCACCAGATGCGGGGTGAACATGATCTCGACAGGGCGACCAGCCAGCAGGCTGAACTCCTGATCGAACTCGCCCAAGTGACGGTGTTTGCCGCCTTGGCTATAGCCCATCACATCGGTCGACCGTTCCGCAAAGAGCATGTTCTCTTTGAGGCTCCGACCAGCGCCAGAGATACCGTTTTTCAGGTCACAGATGATATCATCAAGGTCGATCAACCCGCCAGAAATCAACGGACGCAGCGCAAATTGCACCGTCGCCGCGTTACAGCCCGTGCCCGCCACAAGACGCGCGTTTTTGATGTCGTCGCGGTAGAACTCTGTTAGACCGTAAACGGCCTCTTTCTGGAGGTCGGTCGCCACATGCGGTGCACCATACCATTTTTCATAAGCCGCAGGATCGCGCAGACGGAAATCCGCGCCGAGGTCCACGACCTTAACGGTCTTCGGCAAATCACGGACGAGCGCTTGGCTCAGGCCATGGGGGAGTGCTGCAAAGGCGAGGTCGATCTTGTCAAAGTCGATCTCATCAATCGTGCAAAGCGTCGGCAGGTCGAGATGGCGCAGGTGCGGGAACACGTCCGACATCTGCATGCCAGCCTTACGATCCGCAGAAAGAGCGGCAATCTGCAGGTTCGGGTGCGTTGCGATGATCCGCACGAGTTCGGCGCCTGTGTAGCCAGAAGCGCCAAGAATAGCGACGTTATAAGTCATAGGGGTCTCCCGTTTGAGGAGTGAGATAGGTAAGGATGAGCCCCACCGCAACCGGCGGGTTTGCCGAATTAGGCCGAAATGAATTCGACTTTTCGTCGCAAGAACTGTGTGGCGCGATCAGAGACTTTCGACGGATTGCCCGTGGTCAGGTAAACGGTATCCGTCCCTGCCCCCAACATTTCAGGCCGACGCTGCAGGTAATCCTCAAGGCTCGCCGCAACGAGGTTCGCTTGGGAGAAGACCTTCACATTCGGACCCAGCGCGTCTTGGAATTCTTTTTCCATGATCGGGTAATGGGTGCAGCCAAGGATCGCAGCATCAGGTTCGGGCATCTTGCGCTGAAGCGCCTCAACATGGCTCCGAACGAGAGCTTCGGCGAGGATCATATCCCCGTCCTCAATCGCATCCACAACACCGCCGCAGGCTTGGGCTTCCACGTCCACGCCGATGGCACGGAACGCTAGTTCGCGCTGGAACGCACGGCTCCGCACGGTTGCAGGGGTCGCAAAGAGCGCGACGTGTTTCACCTCAACCTCGCGCGGCGGCGAGTTATCACCCCACTGCCGTTCGGTCAGCGCCTCGATCAGCGGCACGAAAACGCCCAGCACACGTTTGTCACGCGGTACCCATGATTCTTGCATTCGACGCAGCGCAGCCGCAGAGGCTGTGTTACAGGCGATAATCACGAGGTCGCAGCCTTCGTCCCACATGCGGGCGACGGCTTTGGTCGTTAGGTCATAGATATCGTCGGCATCCCGCACACCGTAAGGCGCGTGGGCGTTATCCCCGAAATAAACAAAGGGAACATCAGGCAGGCGCTTCTGGCATGCATCCAGAACCGTTAACCCACCCAAACCACTATCAAAAACCCCGACCGCCATTAGCGTTTCCTGTATTTCGCCTCGAATTCAAAGCCCAGACGGTTGGTCCCATCGGGGCGTTCACTTAATGCATACGTCCGTTCCCGAAGGAAATCCATCATCGCTTTAGGGTCAGAGGCATATGGGGCGAGCTCCTGTGGCGAAATCGGCGCGCCCACGGCGACTTTGACCCGTGATCCGACGCGCGCACGAAATTCACGGATCAATAGCCCCATGCGCAGAGTGTAGTGCAAACGACTGGCAAGCTGGAACAGGCGGCTGTTCTGCCCATCGAAATAGAGCGGCACCACAGTCGCCCCCGATTTCGCGACCATCTTAGCGGTGAAATTGCGCCACATCGGGTCCAAAGGCCGATCAAACCCACGGTGCGCGGTCGAAACGGTGCCCCCTGGGAAAATCCCAATCGCCCCTCCCTGTTTCAGGTATCGGATCGCTTCAGCGCGGGTTTCGAGGTTCAGCCGCGCGCCCTCTTTGGTCTCGTCAAAGCTAATTGGCAGGATCACCCGTTCGAGGTCGGCAGAACGGCGAAACACCTGATGGGCCAAGACGCGGAAATCACCACCGCGCCGTTCGGACAGGATCAACCCCATCATCATCCCATCTAGGATACCGTAGGGATGGTTCGCCACAACGACCACTGGCCCCTCAGCGGGAATATCACTCAGCGATCCTTTGGTGACCTCTAGCCCCAGTCGATAGCGTTCGACCATCACCTGCCAGAAATCGCGACCCTCAGCGACCTCGCGGTCATAGCCCTTGGCCTGCCGAATGAGCTTTAACCGCCCAGTGACATTTTCCATCGTGCGAACGAGGACGCGGCCCCCTCTGTTCGCCACGGCGCTGGCATAACTGATATCGCGGGCCACATGGCGGTCGGAACGCTGCATTTTGGATCGTCTCGGCTGATTCCCTAAAAGTGAAACAGGTATATCCAGCGGCTCACCAAAAAGGCACCGGATATGGGCAAACTGCCTTTAATTTCGCATTTCCGTTACAAATTATCTGTTAGCGCACCTACTCCTATGTTTTTCATGGCCTATCAGGTTGCATAGCTGTTATGACCGTAGGTAATGGGCACATTGTAGTGAGCGGTAAAACAGGCGGGCACAGAGTACGATGGATTGGGATAAACTTCGGATATTTCACGCAGTTGCGGATGCTGGGTCGCTGACCCACGCTGGCGAAACCCTGCACCTGTCCCAATCTGCGGTCAGCCGTCAGATTCGCTCGCTCGAGGAATCTCTGAACACCACACTGTTTCACCGCCATGCCCGTGGTTTGATCCTGACCGAACAGGGCGAACTGCTGTTCGACGCCACCCGCGCGATGAACAAACGGCTCGAGGCTGCAGCGGCGCGTATCCGCGACAGCGAAGAAGAAGTGTTCGGTGAGTTGAAAGTGACCACCACCACGGGCTTTGGCACCATGTGGCTCGCGCCGCGTTTGCCGAAACTCTACGAGAAATACCCCGAGCTCAAAATCGACCTGATGCTCGAAGAGCGGGTGCTCGACCTGCCCATGCGTGAAGCCGACGTTGCGATCCGCATGAAAGAGCCGTCACAGGCCGACCTGATCCGCAAACGTCTGATGAACATTCGGATGCGTCTCTATGCGACTCAGGACTACCTCGACACGCACGCGCCACTCACCACGGTCGAAGAAATCTCTGCCCACCGTCTGATTTGCCAGAGCCCCAATTCGGCTCAGGTCTCGGCGGGCGCGACACTGGTGCAGCATTTGCTTGGCTATGATGTGCTTAGCACGCTCACCGTGAACAACTACTTTGGCGCATTGCAGGCCGTTTTGGCGAATTTGGGCGTCGGCGTGCTGCCCGATTACCTGACCGAAGACTTCCCGCAACTCGTCCGCGTGCTGCCAGAAATCGAATCCGGTGAGGTTCCTGTGTTCCTCGCCTACCCCGAAGAACTGCGCCAATCGAAACGCGTCGCCGCATTTCGGGACTTCGTTCAAGAAGAAATATTCAACCACCGCCGTAAGATACGCGATAACGAGACCCCCTCCTGATCCCAGCTATGCTGTGAGTGCATAACGGGCATGTCTCAAGTTGATAGGGTTTTTCCTTGATCGTTAACAAACTGCTGCCTATTTGAGCCTTCGAAGCCGATGATGCTTATACGCTCATCACTTCAACCTCCCTGTTGGACTTCGCCGGGCATCGTCCCGGCGATTTTTTTTTGCCCTCGCGTCACCTGCGGGCCTTCCCCCCAAAGCCTGCTTGCCCTAATAGGACGGCACTTCCAGCCTGCGGGGAAAGACCATGGACGATCCGAAAATCACCGAAGACCTGATTGCTGCTCACGGCCTCAAGCCAGATGAGTATGAACGTATCCTCGAGATTATCGGACGAGAGCCGACATTTACCGAGCTCGGCATCTTCTCTGCGATGTGGAACGAACACTGTTCTTATAAGTCGTCCAAGAAATGGCTCCGTGGTCTGCCGACCAAAGGCCCGCAAGTGATCTGCGGTCCGGGCGAGAACGCTGGTGTTGTCGATATCGGCGACGGTCAGGCGATCGTGTTCAAAATGGAAAGCCATAACCACCCGTCCTACATCGAACCCTATCAGGGTGCGGCAACGGGCGTTGGCGGCATTCTGCGCGACGTATTCACCATGGGCGCCCGTCCGATTGCAGCGATGAACTCGCTCTCGTTCGGTGCTCCGGATCACCCGAAAACCAAACAGCTCGTCAACGGCGTGGTTGAGGGCGTTGGCGGCTACGGCAACTGTTTCGGCGTTCCGACCGTTGGTGGTGAGGTTCGCTTCCACCCTGCGTATAACGGCAACTGCCTCGTGAACGCTTTCGCGGCTGGACTCGCTGACGCGGACAAGATCTTCTACTCGGCGGCCTCTGGCGTCGGCATGCCTGTTGTGTACCTCGGTGCGAAAACAGGTCGCGACGGTGTTGGCGGTGCGACCATGGCATCGGCTGAATTCGACGACACCATCGAGGAAAAACGCCCCACCGTTCAGGTTGGTGACCCGTTCACTGAAAAACGCCTGATGGAAGCCTGCATGGAACTGATGCGCACGGGCGCTGTGATCTCCATTCAAGACATGGGTGCGGCTGGCCTCACCTGTTCCGCCGTTGAGATGGGCGACAAAGGTCACTTGGGCATTAAGCTGGAACTGGACCGCGTTCCCCAGCGTGAACCCAACATGACCGCCTACGAGATGATGCTCTCTGAATCCCAAGAGCGGATGCTCATGGTTCTGAACCCAGAGCTTGAGGCCGAAGCCCGCGCTGTGTTCGAAAAATGGGACCTCGATTTCGCAATCGTCGGTGAAACCATCGCCGAAGACCGTTTCGTCATCCTCCACGGCAACGAAGTCAAAGCGGACCTGCCGCTCTCAGAATTGTCGTCCTCGGCACCTGAATACGACCGTCCGTGGGTTCCGACTCCAGCTGCGGCACCGATGGCAGACGTTCCTGGCGTTGACGCGATTGACGGCCTGAAGGCGCTGATTTCGTCCCCGAACTACGCTGGCAAACAGTGGGTCTACGAACAATACGACAGCCAAGTTATGGGCGACACCGTTCGCAAACCGGGCTTGGGCGCTGGCATCGTGCGCATCCACGGCACCAATAAGGCTGTCGCCTTCACCTCGGACGTGACCCCGCGCTACGTGAAGGCAAACCCTGTTGAAGGCGGCAAACAAGCCGTTGCCGAAGCCTACCGCAACCTCTCTGCCGTTGGGGCAAAGCCGCTGGCAACCACCGACAACTTGAACTTTGGCAACCCTGAGAAGCCAGAGATCATGGGTCAGTTCGTTGGCGCTCTTCAGGGTATCGGTGAGGCCTGTATCGCGCTCGACACCCCGATCGTTTCGGGCAACGTATCGCTCTACAACGAAACCGATGGTCAAGGCATCCTGCCGACCCCGACCATCTGTGCTGTTGGCCTGATCGAGAACCTCGATGATGCGATCCTCGGCACTGCACGTGACGGTCACGTTCTGCTCTTGTTGGGCGAAACCGCTGGCCACCTCGGTCAGTCGGCCCTGCTCGCTGAAGTGTATAACCGCGAAGACGGCGATGCACCGCATGTTGATCTGGCTGCAGAAGCAGCCCACGGCGATTTCATCCGCGCAAACCGCGCGCTGATCAACGCTTGCACCGACCTTGCTGACGGTGGTCTGGCTCTGGCTGCGTTCGAGATGGCCGAAGCCGCTGGCGTTGGCGTCTCTCTAGACGCATCCGACACCCCGACCCTCTTTGGTGAGGATCAGGGCCGTTACCTGATCGCTTGCAGCTTTGATAAGGCCGAGGCGCTGATGATCGCCGCAGGTCAGGCAGGTGTGACCCTGCAGACCGTTGGTAAATTCGGTGGCACGGACGTGAGCTTTGGCGGGTCCTCCGCTCCGCTCGCAGAACTGACCGAGACCTTCCGGTCGTCGTTCTACACCGCGATCCACTAAGTCCGATCAGGCCCGCCACCGCGCGGGCCTTTTCGCCTCTGCCCATTGATGACGCTCCCTGACCTGAAATCCGACTGCATGAACTGCGCAGCGCTCTGCTGCGTGAGCCTCGTCTTGGACAAAGGCCCGATGTTCGCCATTGATAAGGCCGCAGGCACGCCCTGCCCCAATCTGGGCAAACACCTCTGCACCATTCACGACGATCTGGAACCACGCGGGTTCAAGGGCTGCACGCTCTATGACTGCGCGGGCGCGGGTCAGCGCGTCACCCAAGAACGCTTCAACGGCGAAAGCTGGCGTGATGCACCCGAACTGTTGCCCGCGATGATGCGTGATTTCGCGAACCTGCGTCCCGTCCATGAACGCATGACGATGCTGGTTGCCGCTGAAACCTACAATCTACCGCCGGAATTAGAGGCCCGCCGTGCAGGCCTCTTGCGGAAACTCTCGCGCCTTTGGGCCGATACCGCAGAGCAAAAAGCCGCCTTTGACGCCTTCCTCAGCGACATGCGTGAATTTGTCGACCGCTAATCGCTTGCGGCCCGTCCCGCGCCGTCCTACATCTAAGGTAAGACAGGAGGCCCACGAATGGCGATCACCGCAGAAGAAATCGAAAGCCTAATCCGCGAAGCATTCCCTGCTGCCAAAGTGCAGGTTCAGGGCGACGACGGTCAGCACTTTGCTGCCTACGTCGAAGACGAAAGCTTCCGCGATATGAACCGCGTCCAGCAGCAGCGCGCTGTCTACGCGGCGCTCAAGGGCAAAATGGACGGATCACAAGGCGAATTGCATGCTTTGGCACTGACCACCAAGGCACCGGACTAAGGAAAGACAGATGTCGACAGCTGACAAAATCAAAGAAACCGTCACCTCCAATGATGTTGTGCTCTATATGAAAGGCACAAAAACCATGCCGCAGTGTGGGTTCTCGTCCCGCGTTGCTGGCGTCCTGAACTTCATGGGCGTTGATTATGCCGACGTGAACGTTCTGGCTGACGAAGAAATCCGTCAGGGGATCAAAGAATACTCCGACTGGCCGACCATCCCGCAACTCTACGTCAAAGGCGAGTTCGTCGGCGGTTGCGACATCATCACAGAGATGACCCTCTCGGGCGAACTGGATGAGCTGTTTGAAAAAGAAGGCGTTGCCTTCGACAAAGAGAAAGCGGACCAAATCCGCGCTGCGAACCAGTAAATCGCAGACGATCTAATAGAAAAGGCGCCCAGTGAGGCGCCTTTTTTCATTCCGTCGATACGCGACTACAGGATTGGTAAACGACCGCTTCGTTGCCCGTGCCCGCATCATACCAGCCGAGCATCGCCTCGCGGTCCTTGACCCACCAGACATAGTCAGAAGCCACTGGCGAATTGCGGTAGCGTTTGCCTTCAGAGCTTGGCACGGCAGAGAGCATCGCAATATGCCCTTCGGCCATCACAACGGCCTGATCGGGGCCATCGGATTGCACATAGACCACATCCAATTTGATCTCGCGGTCGCAAATATAAATCGAATGGCTCAGCCCTGCGGCCTGCCCTGTTGCTGGCAACAACGCCAAAAGGGCCGCCGCAATACGCATGAGTTATGCCTTTAGTTTGTCGTCCACTTCATCCGCCAACGCTTCGGCTCGCGCAGCGAGTTCCTTGAGCGTGTCGGTCACAGCTGTTGGAACGACAGGAACCGCAACTTCTTTAGGGTTCGCGACTTTAAGTTCCAATTCCGCGATCTTGTCCTCGGCCTCGCGCAGACGGTCCTCAATTGCGACGGTTTTATCCGCCAGCAACAACCCCGACATCAGAAGAAGCTGCGATTCAGGCATACGCCCCGCTTGCGCGGCAAAGCTTGATGCTTCGGCGTCCAACAACGCAGCAGCCGATTGCAGGAACGATTCCTCGCCCTCCTGACAGGCCACTTCAAACGAACGACCCCCGATTTTAATCTCGACTTGCGGCATTATTTCGCCTCCTCGATCAAAGGTTTCAATTCGGCCAAAATGGTCGCGACCTCAGCCGCCTCAGCAGCACGCAGCGCCCGCAGTGCATCCAGTTCGGCTTGCATCGCGCGGTTGATCATCGCGGCATCAATCCCATCCGCCTCTGCCGCCTTCCGCAGATTTTCGCTCACATCCCGAAGGGCGGCATTTTCTTCGCGCAATTTTTCCAGGTCGGCCTCAAACGATTGAAGCTGTTCTTTCGCACGCTCAGCGCCACTGTTCAGGTCCGCAATCACGGTGTCCTGACGGGATTTGAGCACCTTAACGCGCTCTTCCAGCTGGGCGTTCACGTCCTTTTGGGCCGCCAATTCCGCCTCAAGCTGGGCCACACGGTCATCCCCTACAGGCGCCGCCGCAGGTGCATCACCCGTTACTACCGCTTTGTTTTCCAAGGCAGAAACGCCGCTGCGAATCCGGTCGAGGGCAGCGGAAATGCGCCCTTCAAGCTCTGATATCTCGGTCATCTGCGCGTCCTCCTAGGGCTTCTATAGCGTCGTTGGGGTCCATTGCCCCCGCGACAGGCCCGAATCGTGATCTCTTCTCCAAAGCCTAAGTCAATCGAGGCCAAGGGCAAAGGCCCAGCCTACGAACATCGCCAATGACTTAACGGTCCTGCTTGATCTTGTAGGACACCCTGTTATGACGCTGTAAACCAATCGCCCAACAGCAAAGGACCGGACACTTGGATATTGCTGCCCTGCGCGCCGCGCACCCCGATCACTGGATGAAAGCTGCGGCTATCCGCACCCTGACGCTCGATGCCGTTACGGCTGCGAACTCGGGCCACTCTGGTATGCCGATGGGCATGGCCGACGTGGCAACTGTGCTGTTCGAAAAGCACCTGAATTTTGACCCCAAGGCTCCGCTCTGGCCGAACCGCGACCGTTTCATTCTGTCGGCAGGTCACGGCTCTATGCTGATCTACTCCCTGCTCTACCTCACAGGTTACGCAGAAGTATCGCTCGACGAGATCAAGAACTTCCGTCAGTGGGGCGCGAAAACCGCTGGCCACCCAGAGAACTTCCTGCTCGACGGCGTTGAAGTGACCACTGGTCCGCTCGGCCAAGGTATCTCGAACTCTGTCGGTTTCGCGATGGCTGAAGAAATCCAGCGCGCACGTTTCGGCAAAAAGATCGTTGACCACTACACCTATGTGATCGCTGGCGACGGCTGCCTCATGGAAGGCGTGTCTCAAGAAGCTCTCGGTCTGGCTGGCAAACACGAACTGTCGCACCTGATCGTGTTCTGGGACAACAACAACATCACCATCGACGGTACTGTAGAGCTCTCCGACAAAACCGATCAGGTCGCACGTTTCCGCGCGTCTGGCTGGCATGTCGTTGAAATCGACGGCCACGATCCTGTTGCGATCGACGCAGCCATCGTTGAAGCGAAAAAAGACCCGCGTCCGTCGATGATCGCGTGCAAAACCCACATCGCACTGGGCCACGCTGCGCAAGACACCTCTAAAGGTCACGGCGCACTGACCGACAAAGAGCAACTCGCTGCTGCCAAAGCAAACTACGGCGTCAACTGGGGTTCGTTCGAAATCCCAGCAGACGTTAAGGCACAGTGGGAATCCTTCGGTGAACGCGGTGCTGCGGCTCGCGCTGACTGGGAAGCTGCATTTGCTGCGCTCTCGGCCAACAAACAAGCTGAATTCAACCGTCAGCTCGCTGGTGAAGCGCCGAAGAAACTCGCTGCTACCATCCGCGCCCTGAAAAAAGAGATCAGCGAAAAAGCACCCTCCGTTGCGACCCGTAAGTCGTCGGAAATGGTTCTGGCTGCTGTGAACCCGATCATGCCTGAAACCGTTGGTGGTTCGGCTGACCTCACCGGTTCGAACAACACCAAAACGGGCGATCTGGGCGTATTCGATCCTGAAAACCGCGCTGGCCGTTATGTCTACTGGGGCATCCGTGAACACGGTATGGCTGCTGCAATGAACGGTATGGCGCTGCACGGCGGCGTGCGTCCTTACGGCGGCACGTTCATGTGCTTCACCGACTACGCCCGTGGCGCAATGCGTCTCTCGGCTCTGTCGCACCTGCCTGTTGTCTATGTCATGACCCACGACTCCATCGGTCTGGGCGAAGACGGCCCGACCCACCAGCCCGTTGAACACCTCGCGATGCTGCGCGCGACCCCGAACACTCTCGTGTTCCGTCCTGCAGATACCGTGGAAACCGCTGAGGCATGGGAAATCGCGCTCACTCAGGACAAGACCCCATCGGTCCTCGCCCTGTCGCGCCAGAACCTGCCGACCGTTCGTACCGAACACAAAGCAAAGAACCTCGTCGCTCAGGGTGCATATGTCCTGAAAGACGCAGAAGCTGGCAAACGTCAGGCGATCCTGATGGCTACGGGTTCCGAGGTCGAAATCGCGCTCAAAGCGCGTGACATCCTCGAAGCCGCTGGCATCGGCACCCGCGTCGTGTCCGTTCCCTGCATGGAACTCTTCGACCAGCAGGACGAAGCCTACCGCAAAAAAGTGCTGCCCGCTGGACCCGTCCGCGTGGCTGTCGAAGCTGCCGTGCGTCAGGGCTGGGACAAATACCTGCTCGGCGAACGTGGCCGCGAACAGAAGGCTGGCTTTGTTGGTATGGACAGCTTTGGTGCCTCTGCTCCGGCAGAGACGCTCTACGAAAAATTCGGCATCACTGCCGAGGCTGTTGCAGAAAAAGTCAAAGCTCTCTTGGGCTAATCTGCACATCCCCGAAAACAAGAACGCCGCGCAGATCCTGCGCGGCGTTTTTATTTGTCTGGGTCGCTTTGGATTAATGCGCTGCCGAGGATCCTGTGACCTTGGCAATCAGTGGCCCGACCACTTTGGTCGCCACAGGGATCAGCGCCATGCCGTAGATCACCCCGATCACACCGTCACAAGCCGCCGTCACTGCCCACGCGACAAAGCCCGTAGCGACGCCAACAGCCTCAGACGCCACCGCTGCCAAATGATGGATGGCGTCATACGGCGCGTGCAGACCCAGATCGTGCAGCCCGTGGATCATGATGTTCCCACCAACCCAAAGCATCGCAAGCGTCCCGATAAACGACAGCGCCTTTAACAGCGGCGGCATCGCCTTCACGATCCCACGGCCAAACCCACGCGTCACCGACAGCCGTGCGTTCTGCGCGATATGCAGGCCCACGTCGTCCGCTTTTACGATCAGCGCAACGGTGCCATAGACCGCAAAGGTGATCCCAACAGCGATCACAGCCAGCGTCGCGGCCTCCATCCAGATGCTGCTCGCCTCAAGCGTCGAGAGCGCGATGGTCATGATCTCAGCCGAGAGGATAAAGTCGGTCTTGATCGCCCCCGCGACCTTTTCCTCTTCGAGGTGGGCGGGGTCTTTGATGTCCATGTCCTCTTCGACGCTATGATCGCCGTGCGGGAAGAAATGGTGGAACACCTTCTCTGCCCCTTCAAAACACAGATACGACCCGCCCAGCATCAGCAATGGCGTGATCGCTTGCGGTAGGAAATTCGACAGCAACAGCGCGATAGGCAGCAAGAACACCAGTTTGTTCTTCAGCGACCCAAGCGTGATCTTTCCGATCATCGGCAGTTCGCGGTCGGGCTTGAAACCCGTCACATAGCTCGGCGTGACAGCGGCATCGTCGATCAAAACACCCGCCGTTTTCGTCCCCGCCTTTGCCGCCGCTGACGCCACATCATCAACGCTCGCTGCTGCGACTTTGGCGATACCCGCCACATCGTCGAGCAGTGCCAGTAAACCACTCATGCCCACACCCCTATAGATTCGTTCTTCAATTGGATCGTTATCCTCACGGTATGACAACCCCGCGCTGTTGGCGCAAACCGTTAGCGCCAACCCCTGCGCCAACCACACTTTTATCGCTAACATATTAAACGCATTGCAGATTTTTCTTTGCCGCAAGGCAGCATGCCAGTACAGACCCTGCAAACGCTGACGCTGCAGAGGATGAAAAACGACATGACCGTTACCATCGGCATCAACGGGTTCGGCCGCATTGGCCGCTGCACCCTCGCCCACATCACCGAAGCTGCCCGCAATGACGTGCAAGTTGTCAAAATCAACGCCACTGGCCCGATTGAAACCAACGCACACCTGCTGAAATATGACAGCGTCCATGGCCGCTTTGGCTCTCCGGTTAAGGTGAGCGGCAACACCATGGATCTGGGCCGCGGCCCAATCGAAGTGATGTCGACCTACAACCCCGAAGAACTGGACTGGTCTGGCGTCGACGTGGTTCTGGAATGCACTGGTAACTTCAACGACGGTCAAAAATCGGCTGTTCACCTCGATCGCGGCGCGAAAAAGGTTCTGATTTCGGCGCCTGCGACCAACGTTCAGCGCACCGTTGTATATGGCGTCAACCACCGCCAATTGCTGGCTGACGACCGCATGGTATCGAACGGCTCTTGCACCACCAACTGCCTCGCTCCGCTGGCAAAGGTTCTCAACGACGCGATTGGCATTGAATCGGGCATCATGACCACGATCCACAGCTACACCGGCGACCAACCAACGCTCGACCGTCGTCACAAAGACCTCTACCGCGCACGCGCTGCGGCAATGGCGATGATCCCGACCTCCACGGGTGCGGCTAAGGCGCTGGGTGAAGTTCTCCCTGAAATGAAGGGCAAACTGGACGGTTCCGCTGTCCGCGTCCCGACCCCGAACGTATCCGCCGTTGACCTGTCGTTCATCGCAGAAAAATCGGTCACCGTTGATGAAGTAAACGAAATCGTCCGCGAAGCCGCCCAAGGCTACATGGGCATGGTTCTGGGCTACGACGCAGAACAGAAGGTTTCCATCGACTTCAACCACACCACTGAATCGTCGATCTTTGCCCCCGACCAGACCAAAGTCGTCGGCCGCATGGTTCGCGTCATGGCATGGTATGACAACGAATGGGGCTTCTCGGCACGTATGGCCGACGTTGCCGCCGCAATGGGCCGCCTCATTCACTAATCAATTGCATAGCGTCATGGCTGCGGGGTAAACCCGTGGCCATGAACAGCACAACGACCTACACGCTTTTCGCGTTGATCGTGACGGGTTTCGTCATCGATATGGCTCTCGGCCTCGGGGGCACCCTGTTTATCCTCAAAGAACTGTTTGATCTGACAGAATGGTTGGCATTCTGGCGCTGATTGCGCTGGTTTTGCCCTATTCACTGTTGACCTTTGGCGAGAAATCGCAATGTTAGCGCCAACGGAGAGAGTTAGCGCCAACATTACCCCGTTCTGGAGGACATCTTATGGCAGTCAAAGTCGCAATTAACGGTTTCGGTCGCATCGGCCGCAACGTCCTGCGCGCAATCGTTGAATCCGGCCGCACCGATATTGAGGTTGTAGCGATCAACGATCTGGGTCCGGTTGAAACCAACGCACACCTGATCCGCTTCGATTCTGTTCACGGTCGTTTCCCGAGTGAGGTGACCACCACCGAGGACACCATCGACGTCGGTCGTGGCCCGATCAAAGTGACCGCAATCCGCGATCCCAAAGAATTGCCTTGGGGCGATGTGGACATCGCGCTGGAATGCACTGGCATTTTCACCGACCGTGAAAAAGCAGCGTTCCACCTCGAAAACGGCTCGAAGCGCGTTCTCGTCTCGGCTCCATCGAGCGGTGCAGACAACACCATCGTTTACGGTGTGAACCACAACTCGCTGAAAGCTGACCAACTGGTTGTCTCGAACGCATCCTGCACCACGAACTGCCTGTCGCCTGTTGCCAAAGTGCTCAACGACAAGGTTGGAATCGTCAAAGGCTTCATGACCACCATCCACTCCTACACGGGTGACCAGCCGACGCTCGACACCATGCACAAGGACCTCTACCGCGGACGTGCGGCAGCAATGTCGATGATCCCGACCTCGACTGGCGCTGCTAAGGCCGTTGGCCTCGTGCTGCCGGAACTGAACGGCAAACTCGACGGCGTTGCGATCCGCGTGCCGACCCCGAACGTTTCGGTCGTTGACCTAACGTTCGAGGCCGCTCGCACCACCACCGTTGCTGAAATCAACGAAGCGATCATTGAGGCCTCGAACGGCGGGCTCAAAGGTATCCTCGGCTACACCAGCGTTCCAAACGTTTCGATCGACTTCAACCACGACCCACATTCGTCGACCTTCGCGCTCGACCAGACCAAAGTTATGGACGGCACCATGGTCCGCATCCTGACATGGTACGACAACGAATGGGGCTTCTCGAACCGCATGGCAGACACTGCCGTCGCGATGGGCAAGCTGATCTAATCAGCCCCTCTCAGAATACCAAAGGCCGCCCCGTCAATCGGGCGGCCTTTTTCGTTGCCCCTTTGTGCCTGAAATATCCCGGGGGTTTGGGGGCAGCGCCCCCATCACTTCAAATAAAAACGGGGGCCACTGCCCCCCGCTCTCAATCTCTCAGGTCTGAAGAACCGATCACTCGGTAACAGTCACCGATGCCATCATGTCAGGCTGACCGATCACGGCGCCGTTTGCGCCTTCACCGCGCTTAATCGCATCAACGATCTCCATGCCTTCGGTCACAGTGCCCACGACGGTGTAATCCCCGTTGAGGAAGTAGCCAGGCTGGAACATGATAAAGAACTGGCTATTGGCCGAGTTCGGATCAGCCGCGCGCGCCATACCAACGACACCACGGTCGAATGGCAGGGCCGAGAACTCCGCCGGAAGGTCAGGCAGGGTCGATCCACCCATACCCGCCATCGACATATCGCCGCCCATACGGCCGAACTCTACGTCACCCGTCTGCGCCATAAAGCCGTCAATCACGCGGTGGAACACCACACCATTGTAGAGCCCTTGGTTCGCCAGTTCGGTGATCCGCGCCACGTGCTGAGGCGCGACATCGTCGAGAAGGTCGATATGGAACGTGCCGTTTGCTTGACCCGAAACGGTCACATCCAACCCAGTTGCCAGCGCAGGGCCAGCCACCAAAGTCAGAACACACGCGAGCTTATACATCTGCGGCTACTTTCACGCTGATCATTTTGTCGGGATCGACGGGCGGTTCGCCACGAACGATCTTGTCGACAAATTCCATGCCCGACAGCACACGACCGTAGACGGTGTATTGGCCATTCAGGAAATGGTTGTCTTTGAAGTTGATAAAGAACTGGCTGTTGGCCGAGTTCGGGTTCATCGAACGGGCAGCACCCAGCGTGCCGCGATCGTGCGGCAGACGCGAAAACTCTGCAGGAAGGTCAGGCAGATCCGAACCACCCGTGCCGGCGCGGTTTTTGTTGTAGGCATCGCTGTCGATGTTGCCGTGCTCTACGTCGCCAGTTTGCGCCATGAAACCGTCGATCACGCGGTGGAACACAACGCCGTCATATTTGCCAGCGCGTGCCAGCTCTTTCATGCGGGCGGTATGTGCGGGCGCAACGTCAGCCAGAAGTTCAATCACAACCTGACCGTCTTTGAGCTCGATGATCACTGTGTTTTCAGGGTCTTTGATATCGGCCACGGGGACCTCCTTGATTTCGCGTTCTTTGCACACTGACATAAGCCTCTTGCACGTCCTTGCCAAGGGATGCTCCCAGACCTTGCGTTGAAAGGCGATAACGAGGATACCGCTATCAGATATCAACCCAAGATTTGACGGAGGCGCAGATGGCTTGGAAAACACTCGACGATATGGACCTCAATGGAAAACGCGTTCTGGTGCGCGTGGATATCAACGTCCCCGTCGAAAACGGCGTTGTGACCGACACAACCCGCATTGACCGCATCGTGCCCACCGTCAAAGACATCGTTGCCGCTGGCGGTATTCCGATCCTCCTCGCCCACTTCGGTCGCCCCAAAGGCAAAGTCGTGCCAGAGATGTCGCTGCGCGTGACCCTGCCCGCGCTTGAGGCCGCACTGGGATCGTCTGTGACCTTTATCGAAGTGCCCAACGCGGACGAGATGAAAGCCCTCACCCACGGCACCATCGTGCTGGTTGAGAACACCCGCTTCACCCCGATGGAAGAAGAGAACAACCCAGAGATGGCGAAATACCTCGCGACCTTGGGCGATATCTACTGCAACGACGCCTTCTCTGCCGCGCACCGCGCCCACGCCACCACCGAAGGCGTGGCTCACCTCCTGCCCTCTTGCGCGGGTCGCCTGATGGCCGAAGAACTCAGCGCATTGGAAAAGGCTCTCGGCTCGCCCGTGCGTCCCGTTGTGGCTGTTGTTGGCGGCGCGAAAGTCTCGACCAAGCTCGACCTCCTTGGCAACCTCGTGGGCAAAGTCGATCACCTCGTGATCGGCGGCGGTATGGCGAACACCTTCCTCGCCGCCCAAGGCATCAATGTCGGCAAATCGCTCTGCGAACATGATCTGGCCGATACTGCCCGCGACATCCTCGCCAAAGCCGCCGATGCTGGCTGCGAGATCATCCTGCCCCGCGATGTCGTCGTCGCCCGCGAGTTCAAAGCCAACGCTGACAACGAAACCGTTGCGCCAGAGTCGGTCCCCTCTGACGCGATGATCCTCGACGCTGGCCCCGAAACCGTCGCCTACATCAGCGAAGTTCTCGACCGCGCCGAAACCCTGATCTGGAACGGCCCTCTCGGTGCCTTCGAAATCGAACCCTTTGACGCCGCCACCAACGCCGCCGCGAAAAAAGCGGCAGAGCTGACCAAGGCTGGCAAACTCGTCTCCGTCGCGGGCGGGGGTGACACCGTCGCCGCCCTGAACAAAGCCGGCGCCGCAGAGGCCTTTACCTACATCTCCACCGCTGGCGGTGCCTTCCTTGAATGGATGGAAGGCAAGGTCCTCCCTGGCGTCGCAGCCCTCGAATGAAGCATTTTGAAAGAAAGTGAACAGTGATAGCGTTATCCTAAAAATCGTTATCGCTATCACATTTGCAACCTGCGCCCCGCTTTCCTACAAGCGGGGCGCAGGCCGTTTAAGGCCTTAAAAATTCTTAATATTTCACGAGGATTTAGTAATGAACCCGCAGATGGCCGCTAAGGTATCCGAAGGCAAAGGCTTTATCGCAGCTCTCGACCAGAGTGGCGGCTCGACCCCCAAGGCCCTGCGCCTCTACGGTGTTGAAGAAAGCGAATACAACGGCGACGCCGAGATGTTCGACATGATCCACCAGATGCGGTCGCGGATCATCAAATCCCCCTCCTTCACAGGCGACAAAATCGTCGGCGCGATCCTCTTTGAAATGACCATGGACCGCGACATTGACGGCACCCCGACCGCTGAATTCCTCTGGAACGCAAAATCGGTCGTGCCCTTCCTGAAAATCGACAAGGGTCTCGCAGACGAGGCAAACGGCGTTCAACTGATGAAACCGATGCCAGAGTTGGACACCCTGCTCGCGCGCGCCGTGACCAAAGGCATCTTTGGCACCAAAGAACGCTCGGTCATCAACGCTGCCAACGCCGAAGGCATCAAAGCCGTCGTCGCGCAGCAGTTTGAAATCGGTATGCAGGTTCTCTCGCACGGCCTGATGCCGATCATCGAGCCCGAAGTGAACATCACCATCGCCGATAAGGCCGAGGCCGAAACCATCCTGCGCGACGAAATCCTCGCTCAGCTGGACGCTCTGCCCGCCGACAAACAGGTGATGCTGAAACTCTCGCTCCCTTCGGTCGAAAACTTCTACAAACCGCTCGTCGATCATCCCCGCGTGATGAAAGTCGTCGCCCTCTCTGGTGGCTACTCCCGCAAGGACGCAAACGACCTCCTGTCGAAACAAACAGGCATGATCGCCTCCTTCTCGCGCGGCCTGACCGAAGGCCTCTCGGCCAAACAGTCTGATGCAGAATTTGACGCCATGCTCGCCGCATCGGTTGGCTCGATCTATGACGCTTCGGTTGCAGGCTAAAGACAAAGCGGGGCGCCTTCGGGCGCCCTGTTTCTTTCCTGACTCTACTCAAAAAAACTTTGCGAAATAACCCTTTGGGGGATTCACAAAACGAATCAGATGTGCGAATCTAGCGTCAACACCCGTCAGAGGTGATTTTGAGGCATGTTATGAATCGCAGCGCACGGCCCGCTATGGGCTCTGTTATTTACTTTACTGTTTTGATCCTTCTGGGTCTCTACTTCACCTTTGCCGCTGTGCAGGGTGAATACGGTGTCTTCCGCCGCGCTGAAATTGATGCCCAAGCCCGTGAATTGCAGGCCGACCTCGACGCGCTGAACGTCGAAGTGGCGCATATGCAAAACCTCACCCGCCGTCTCTCTGACAATTACCTCGACCTCGACCTTCTCGACGAACGCGCCCGCGATGTTCTCGGCATGGTCCGCTCGGACGAGATCGTAATCACCCGATAATCCTGCCTTTGTGCCCCCAATATCCCGGGGGTGAAGGCGCAGCCGAGGGGGCAGAGCCCCCTTTTCGCCCTTTGTTTACAGGGGCGTAACGCTGCCTTGCACGCCGTGCAACCCACCTATCCAACTCTGACCGATATTGACACTCGCTTTATAAATCCCAATCCTGTATAGATAGTTTAACACTAAACTATCGCCATCACAGGACGGAGGACCTATGGCCGCTAGAAAACCAGCCGCACAGGCAAACGTGTCCAAGGAAGAGCTGCTGAGCTACTACCGTGACATGCTTCTCATCCGCCGCTTCGAAGAAAAGGCCGGCCAGCTTTATGGCATGGGTCTTATCGGCGGCTTCTGTCACCTCTACATCGGTCAAGAAGCGGTCGTCGTCGGCCTCGAAGCTTGCACCAAAGAGGGCGACAAACGCGTCACCTCCTACCGCGACCACGGTCACATGCTCGCATGTGGTATGGATGCAAACGGTGTGATGGCAGAACTTACCGGCCGCGAAGGTGGCTACTCCAAAGGTAAGGGCGGCTCCATGCACATGTTCTCCAAGGAAAAGCACTTCTACGGCGGCCACGGCATCGTTGGCGCTCAGGTGCCGCTTGGTGCAGGTCTGGCCTTCTCGGACAAATACCGCGGCAACGACAACGTCACCTTCGCCTACTTCGGCGATGGCGCTGCGAACCAAGGTCAGGTTTACGAGACCTACAACATGGCGGAACTCTGGGACCTTCCGGTGATCTTCGTCATCGAGAACAACCAATACGCTATGGGCACCTCGGTGGCACGCTCCACCAAATCGACCTCGCTCTACGGTCGCGGCGAAGCTTACGGCATCAAAGGCGAAGAAGTTGACGGCATGTCCGTCCTCGCCGTCAAAGAGGCTGGCGAACGCGCTGTTGCGCACTGCCGCGCAGGCAAAGGCCCCTACATCCTAGAGGTCAAAACCTACCGCTACCGTGGCCACTCCATGTCGGACCCTGCGAAATACCGGACCCGCGAAGAAGTGCAGAAAATGCGCGAAGAGCGTGACCCGATCGAACAGATCCGCGCGATGTTGCTCACGGGCAGCCATGCTTCCGAGGACGATCTGAAAAAGATCGACAAGGAAATCAAAGACATCGTGAACGAGTCCGCCGAATTCGCGAAAACCAGCCCGGAACCAGCTCTTGATGAGCTGTGGACCGACATTTACGCGTAAGATCGAGAGAGGACATCACACATGGCAACCGAAATTCTCATGCCCGCCCTCTCTCCGACAATGGAAGAAGGCACTCTGGCCAAATGGCTGAAAAAAGAGGGCGACACCATTTCTGCGGGTGACATCATCGCAGAGATCGAAACCGACAAAGCTACGATGGAGTTCGAGGCCGTCGACGAAGGCATCATGGGCAAAATCCTGATCGCTGAAGGCACCGAAAACGTCAAAGTGAACACCCCTATCGCCGTTCTCGTTGAAGAAGGCGAAGAGGTTCCTGCGGACGCTGGCCAATCGGCACCTGCGGCTGAGGCTGCGGCCCCTGTTGCAGCGGCCCCTGCCCCTGCGGCGGCTGCTCCTGCAGTACCGAAGGTTGACCAGTCCCCCGACTGGCCCGAAGGCACCCCAATGAAGACTCAGACCGTCCGCGAAGCTCTGCGCGACGCGATGGCCGAAGAAATGCGCCGCGACCCCGACGTATTCCTCATGGGTGAAGAAGTTGGCGAATACCAAGGGGCGTATAAAATCTCCCAAGGTATGCTGGACGAATTCGGCTCTAAGCGCGTCATCGACACGCCGATCACCGAACACGGCTTTGCAGGTATCGCAACGGGTGCTGCATTCGGCGGTCTGAAACCGATCGTTGAATTCATGACCTTCAACTTTGCAATGCAGGCCATCGACCACATCATCAACTCGGCTGCTAAGACGCTCTATATGTCTGGCGGTCAGATGGGTGCGCCGATGGTGTTCCGTGGCCCGAACGGTGCAGCGGCTCGTGTGGGCGCGCAGCACTCTCAGGACTACGCAGCATGGTATGCGCAAATCCCTGGCCTCAAGGTCGTCATGCCCTACTCGGCTGCTGACTACAAAGGTCTGATGAAACAGGCGATCCGCGATCCGAACCCAGTGATCTTCCTCGAGAACGAAATCCTCTACGGTAAATCGTTCGAGGTTCCGGTGCTCGACGATTTCACCATCCCGTTCGGCAAGGCCAAAATCTGCCGCTCTGGTAACGACGTGACCATCGTGTCCTTCGGCATCGGCATGACCTACGCCCTCGAAGCCGCTGAAAAGCTGGCCGAAGAAGGCATCGACGCCGAAGTCATCGACCTGCGCACCCTGCGTCCATTGGACTACGACACCGTGATTGCTTCGGTGATGAAGACCAACCGCATGATCACCGTCGAAGAAGGCTGGCCCGTTGGCTCTATCGGCAACCACCTGTCGGCATATGTCATGACACACGCGTTCGACTACCTCGACGCGCCTGTCCTGAACTGCACCGGCAAGGACGTTCCGATGCCCTACGCGGCAAACCTCGAAAAGCACGCTCTTGTCACCACGGCTGAAGTCATCGACGCCGTGAAGCAAGTCACCTACCGCTAAGGAGACAGAGAAATGGCTACAGAAATTCTCATGCCCGCCCTGTCCCCCACGATGGAGGAAGGCACGCTGGCCAAATGGCTGGTCAAAGAGGGCGACGAAGTAAAATCGGGCGACATCATCGCTGAGATCGAAACCGACAAAGCCACCATGGAATTCGAAGCCGTGGACGAAGGCGTCGTTGGCAAGATCGTCATCGCTGAGGGCACCGAAGGCGTAAAGGTCAACAGCCTGATCGCAATCCTCGTCGAAGAGGGCGAAGAGGTTCCAGCAGCGGGCGCGTCTGCACCTGCTGCGGCCCCTGCGGCGGCGGCTCCTGTCGCGGCGACGGCTCCTGCGGCTGCGGCACCTGCCCCAGCAGCACCTATCAAAGACGGCAACCGCGTCTTTGCATCGCCGCTCGCGCGTCGCATCGCTGGTCAAAAAGGTCTCGACCTGTCTGCTATCGCTGGCTCTGGCCCGCGTGGTCGCATCGTGAAATCGGACGTTGAAGGTGCCACCGCTGCACCCAAAACTGCCGCTCCTGCTGCCGCTGCGACCGAGGCTCCCAAGGCTGCGGCTCCTGCTGCTGCCATGGCCCAAGGCCCGTCCACCGATGCCGTGCTCAAAATGTACGAAGGCACCGATTTCGAGGAAGTCAAACTCGACGGTATGCGCAAAACCATCGCTGCTCGCCTCACCGAGGCAAAGCAGTCGGTTCCGCACTTCTACCTGCGCCGCGACATCGAACTGGACGACCTGCTTGCCTTCCGCGCCCAGCTCAATGCGAAACTCGGCGACCGTGGCGTCAAACTCTCGGTCAACGATTTCATCATCAAAGCCTGCGCATTGGCCCTGCAACAGATCCCAGAAGCCAACGCTGTTTGGGCTGGCGACCGCGTGCTGAAGTTAAAAAACTCCGACGTGGCTGTGGCTGTAGCCATCGAAGGCGGCTTGTTCACTCCAGTTCTCAAAAACTCGGACAGCAAATCGCTCTCGGCTCTGTCGGCAGAGATGAAAGACCTCGCCAAACGTGCCCGCGACCGCAAACTCGCGCCGCATGAATATCAGGGCGGCTCCTTCGCGATCTCCAACCTCGGCATGTTCGGCATCGACAACTTCGACGCCATCATCAACCCGCCGCACTCTGGCATCCTCGCCGTTGGCGCGGGCGTGAAGAAACCTGTGGTTGGCGCTGACGACCAGATCAAAGTGGCGACAGTCATGTCCGTCACCCTCTCCGTTGACCACCGCGTGATCGACGGCGCACTGGGCGCACAACTCCTCGAGGCGATCAAAGCGAACCTCGAAAACCCGATTGCAATGCTAGCTTAATCAGCAGTCGATTGATACGAAAACGCCCCCGATTTCGGGGGCGTTTTTTTATGGGGCGGGCCGATCATCCAAGGTCAGTTGCAAGAACAACATATCCAGCCATCGCCCGAATTTCTTACCGACCTGCGGCATCCGCGCGACCTCTACAAACCCCATGCGTTCATGAAGGAGGACGGACCCTGTGTTCCCCGCCTCAACACTCGCGATCATCGCATGGAGGCCCTGTTCCCGTGCCCGATCAATGATCGCCTGCATCAGTTTCGGCCCCAGTCCCTGCCTTTGATACTCTGGCAACAGATAGACCGAATGTTCGACGGTCAGATCATAGCCATCCTTGCCGCGAAACGTGCCGTAGGTCGAATATCCTGCCGCCACGCCATCAACCTCTCCGACAAACACGGGGAACCCCGCCGCGCGACGATCAGCCAGAAACGCCAGACGGTTCGCCTCATCCACGAGGATATCCGTCCAGAGAGCGGTGCCATTCAGAACCTCATGGTTATAAATCTGCGTGAGAAAGCCCGCATCGGCATCGGTGGCGTCGCGAATGATCATCTGGTGTCTCCGTCTTTTTCCCGAACTGAACCCCGTTTTCACCGCCCCCGCAAGGGCCGTCGAAAAACATTCCAACTCTTTGATCTATCGCAAGGTTTACCCCCACCAGACTGCTATGCATCGGGTGACCAATCAAATGAGGCGCGACATGGACTGGAAAGACTACCTAGCCAACACCACCAAACTGACCAAAGACTTCCGCAAGGCCCAACCCGACGTGGGCAAGGCCTTTACCGATATGCACCGCGCAGTGCTGCATGACGGCGCGTTGTCGGTAAAACATAAGGAATTACAAGCGATTGTCGTGGGCATCGTGACCCATTGCGCCGATTGCATCGGGTTCCACCTACAGGGCGCCGTCCGCGCAGGGGCAACCCGCGCAGAGCTAGAAGAAACGATTGCCACCTGCATCCTGATGGGCGGCGGACCTGCATATATGTATGGGATGAAGGCGCTAGAAGCCTACGACCAGCTGGTGGGTGAAGGAGAGGGTTAACCCTCTCCCATACATTTTTTCAGCAGTTGATCCATAGAGACGGAGGGCTGGTCACATCCAGCTTCTCCGACGATCTTGGCGGGGACACCCGCCACGGTCTTGCAGCAGGGCACATCGTTCAGCACGACCGACCCCGCAGCGATACGGCTACGATCCCCGATCTTAATATTGCCGAGCACAGACGCCCCTGCGCCGATCAGAACGCCATCACCGATTTTCGGGTGACGATCTTCGTCCTCTTTGCCCGTGCCGCCCAGCGTCACAGTGTGCAGGATCGACACGTTGTCACCAACGACCGCCGTTTCACCGATCACGATGGAGTGGGCATGGTCGATCATGATCCCACGACCGATGCGGGCCGCAGGGTGAATATCGACGCCAAAGGTTTCAGAGATGCGCATCTGAAGGAAATACGCCATATCCTTGCGCCCCTGCTGCCAGAGGTAATGGCCCAAACGATAGGCCTGAACCGCCTGATACCCCTTAAAATAAAGGAGCGGATGCAGGAAACGGTGGCAGGCTGGGTCGCGTTCGTAGGTCGCGACAAGATCCGCACGCGCCGCAGCGGTCAGATCGGGTGCGGCCTCATAGGCGTCATCCGCGATCTCGCGCAGCAATTGCTCCGACATCTCAGCCGAAGCGAGCTTCATCGACACGCGGTAGGCCAGCGCATCCTGAAACCGATGATGGTGCAGGATACATTGGTGCAGCAGGCTCCCCATCAGAGGTTCGGTTTTAATCGCCTCCTCTGCTTCCGAACAGATACGGTCCCAAACGGGATCGATTTCAGCCAGTTTTGTTTTCGGGTTTGCCATGGTCAGGCTCCTGCGTTTTCTCGCGTCAGACTATCCTACTTAGGACATTTCGTCCAAGAATAAACCCGTGATCGACCATATCACCGATTTTGATGGCGCGAGGCGATATAGGTTTGCAGCAAAACACTTAGCGCGTTGTGAAACCCTTCTGGGGTTGGGTAGCGGATAGGTGCGCGAGGCAATCGGATGGCGCGGTCATGGAGCGTCCCATTACCCCAGTCAGGATGCGCCCGCCCCGTGCGTTTTCGGTATTTATCGGCAAGGCGCGCCTGGGCGATCATCATAGCCGCGAGGTCTGGCCAATCGCAGTCAGGGCGCGCAAGCAATGCCCGCGCCCCCTGTTCCAGATCAGCCAGCAACACCGCCCGCATCACGCCACCCAAAGCGACCGATACGGCCCCGCGCCATAACGGTCCGACAGTTGCGCGACTTGCACGGTGTAGCCGCCTGTCACACCATCCGCGGCCTTATCAGCCGCGGAATAGGTGAACTCTGGCACAGTCACGATCACCTCGCGTTTCAACTCGCCAGAGCCAAAGACGCGCACCACATAGGCTTCGCGATCCTCGCCCAAGGGCACCTCAGCCGCGTCCCAGCTATCGCCATCCACCCGCGTTCGCCGCACCCAGGTCGTCACCTCTCCCGTCGAGGTCAGATGACACACGGGATAAGGCCTCAACCCCGCGCCCGCGAACCCGCTGGTCACCGTCTGATAGGTCGGGTCATCATAGCCACGGGTCGCAGGACCAAAGCGGTAGCTGCGTGTGACACCACGCAGGCTGCTCGGGTAATCAGGCTGAACGAGCGCCCCGTCCAAGAGCACCACCATTGACCCCGCAGGACGGAAAACCGCTTCGGTCCCTTGCTGCCCCCGCAGCCGCAGCCGCAGGTCATAGGTGTTTGGCGCAACGAGCACGGCCTCTTGGAACTGGAACACCTCCCAGCCGTCCGCGCTGCCATCCCCAATCGCAATCGCATTGCGGCCCGACAGAACGCCCAAGCGATCAGTCGAGGAAAGCTCCCCCCGCACCAATTGCACCCGCAGCGCCGCCCCATGATCCCACCGTCCGGCCATCGCGGGGTCCAGCGTGGTTAACGTGGTGCCAATCGTGGCAGGCCGCTCTGCCGTGGCAGCGAGCCTGTAATCACTGTCGGTTTCCGAATGATAGAGCGCGACTGCCCCCGGCCAATTAACCGCCGTCGCCGCAAAATGCGGGGCATGTACGATCTCTGTTCCCGTGAGCAATGGCAGATCGAGGAAAACGCCCGTCACAGGCAAAGGCGCCGTGATAGGTGCAACCGTCTCTGCCAGATAATCGACCAAGGGCGGGATGTAAGCGTCGGTGTCGATACGTGTCGCCTCCACCTCTTGGCCCAAGGATTGTGTCATCCGATCAATACGATAGCTGTCACCGTTCAACGTCACCACATCCCCCGCAGCGACATCAATCCGCGAAGGTGGCAGGGCAAATGTCACCGTGTCTCGCGCCATACGCTGTTCGGTCAACCAACGGTCGGTGATCTGGCTCGCCTCGGCTGAGGTCAGCACCACGCCCGCCTCTGACCGCGCAACGGACTGCGCCCCACCCGCAAGGCTCGCCTCGGCCAAACGGGTGTCATAGCTGCCGTCCGCCCCCACATAGGACAGACGGATTCTGCCCGCAACTTCGGCCTCGGGGGCACGGATATGTTCGATGGCAGAGAACCGATCGCCGATCACCAGATCATCAGAGGAAAGCGTCACCCCATGCGTCGGCGTGCGGGTGACAAAGGTCAGTTTCCCATCCCGTTCGGTCACATCAAACCCATAGGCCAGCATCAACGGCTGCAAAGCGGCCCGCGCCGTGTCGGTCTGGTCGATCATATAACCACGGAGCACACCATAGAGGCGGCTCACATCGACCTCTGCTACCCCTGCCCGCTGGCAGATGTCAGCCACCGCTTGGGCAAGGCTACGGGCCGACAAACGACCGTTCATCCAATGGCCACGGGCGTAATTCACCCCATCCGACCAGAGGTCGCGATTGTTGGGAAACGCAGGATAAGGCCGTGCGTCCCATGCCCAAAGGCATGCCAGCGACATATCCACCATCGTGCCACCGTAAACGGGCGACACAGGGTTCGCGGCAGGGTCCGCATAATGGTCGTGGATCGCGGTGATATAGGCCGCTTGCACGGCATCATCGCGCCCCCCTGTAGAATAATACGGCAGGCCCGACTCCGACGATTTCGGGTCGAGGAATTTGTTCGGCTGGTTCGTCCCCTTATCAATCGCCGCACAGCCGTATTCGGTAAAGACGATGGGTTTCGACATGGGCACCCAGTCGGTCGGAGTCTCCTGCTTAACGCCGCCAATTCGGTTGTAATGGGGGTTGGACCACCAGTTGCGAAGGTCCTTGGGTCGCCAAATCCAAGGCTCGCCCTCACCATCGGTGATCGGCGTGCGGATTTGCGCGGCGCGGGCCTCGGGCGAGTGGTAATACCAATCGTAGAGTTCACCGCCTTCGACGTTAGAACGCAGGTAATCGAGGTTGCGAATATCGCCCCAGTCGGCGTCGAGGTGATCCAACCCATCGCGCCAATCAGAGAGCGGCAGGTAGTTGTCGATCCCGATGAAATCGATGTTCGGATCGGCCCAGAGCGCGTCGAGGTGAAACACCTTATCCGCCGTGCCCGCAGGCTGCATCCCGTGATATTCAGACCAGTCGGCGGCATAGGTGATTTTGGCGTTGGGCAGGATCGCTTTGACCTCCGCCGCCAGTTGGCACAACTGTTCGACCGCTGGGAACCCGTTTGTCCCGCGAATTTCGGTCAGCCCCCGCAGTTCAGAGCCGATGCAGAACACGCCGACACCGCCTGCCGCTGCACAGAGATGCGCGTAGTGGAGGATGAAACGGCGGTAGCTCCATTCCGCTGGACCAGTGTAGGTGACCGACGTGCCGTTGATCGCAAAATCGCTGGCTTGCGCGGTGCCGAAAAACGTCGCAACCTCGCTCTCTGCGAGGGCGGTTTGATCGGGGGTTCCGGATTGTGTGGGCGCAAGCGAAAGCGTGATCCGACCGCGCCACGGCAGCGCAGGCTGGGTCGTAGCGCCCGACGGATCTGGCAACGTGTTATCCGACAATTGCTCCATCAGAACAAAGGGATAAAACACAGGACTAATGCCGCGTGCGGTCAGGGATTGGATCGCCTGCACCACGGATTGGTCGGTGGGCGTGCCGCCGTAAACGGGGCGGTCATCGGCATAAGGGACAAGGCCAGCGGTGGCGCGGTTGGCCCCGCTCACCTGCCACGGCATGTCGACAGGATCGGGGCCAAGCGTCTCTGCCCGTGGACCGATCCGACAGGACCCACAGCGCAGATCATCGCCAAACCACGACACGATGAGAGAGGCGGTCGAGAGGTTCGGGGCCTCGTCCGTTAGGGCATCCAGAGACACCTCAATATCCGCCTTGCCCGCCGCCGTATGGACGTTGAGCGACCGATAGGACCCTAGCCCTTCGTTCACCGTCACGGGCGTTGTGGCCAACGCGTATTCCCCCGTTCCAGGGATGAGGGCCACGCCACGGACCTTTTGCGCGATGTCGTCGGCGCTGGTCTTCACCACCTCGAACGAGAACTGCGGGATGCGGTTACCGAACAGGCCAAGGGGCAGGTCTTCGATCACCACATAGGCGGTGCCGCGATAGGCGGGCGCGTTGCCTGTGCCCTCGACCGCTTCGATTTTCGGATCGGGGAGCTGGTCCTCGCCGCCCTTATAAACCCGCAAGGTGAGGTCGTCCGCGGCGATCTCTACGCCGTCAGCCCAAATGCGCCCAATGCGGGTGATTGGCCCCTCGCAGACCGCGATGGCGAGGCTGACGGTATAGGCGTAGTTTGTCACGCTTGGCTGACGGGAACCCTTGCCGCTGCCGCCTGTGGTGGTCGTGCTCTCAAGGAACCGCGTGGCCCAAATGACCTGACCACCCACACGCATTTGCCCGTGGATTTGCGGGATGGCCGAACCCTCGGACGCACCCGTCAGACGGAAACGGTCGATGCGGCCTGTTTCGACCGCATCCGATCCGCCCATCACGCGCTGGTCGATGACGCGGCCCAAGGTCGCGCCGATGGCGCGGCCGATCACCGCGTTCGACAAGCCAAGCGTGGTGCCCCCGATGGACCCACCCAGCGCCATACCTGCCGCAGAAAGAACAATCGTCGCCATCAAAGCCCCCTTTCAGGAAAGGAAAACCGCGCCGCAATGCGACGGGCCCAAGGTAGGGTCAGGCGGCTCTCGATCACGCCGTGGCCCGTGTAGGAATGGATAAATGCAGGATGCGCCCCGATCTGCGATTGCAGACCGAGGTGTTTGGCAACCGATCCGTCGCGCATCCGAAACAGGATCAGATCACCGAGAGCGGCGTCTGTCACAGGTTTCGGTGTGAAGTGGCGCAGGGCCGCGTCAAAGAGAACCTCGCGCCCTTGGGGTTCGGACCAATCCGCGCTGTAGGCAGGCACGGGTTCAGGGAGCGGGCCGATATGCGCACGCCAAAGGCCAAGGATCAGCCCCAGACAATCGCAGCCCGCCCCCTTGCACGAGGCTTGATGCCTGTAAGGGGTGCCGATCCAATCGCGGGCGGTGGTGACAATCGGGTTCATCTCAGGCTCCCCCCATCGTTGCTGCCAGCACGGCGTGGGGTGGAGACCAGCCAGTCTTCGCCTGGGATGTCAGGGAAGCCGCGGAAATTCAGGAGGTTGTCGAACTTTGCCTGACAGGTCGCCATGCGTTTATCACAGCCCGCCTCAAGGCGGATCAAATCGCCCGCCGCGACCTCTGCCCCGAGGGGCTGCCATAGTTCGATCAGATGGCGGGGACCGTCGATACGGTTTGCCTTGATCAGACCAAAGAGGCCCGTGGCAGCCCCCGACATGACCGTCAGACGCCCCTTTTCGAACCACCGCTCTGCCTGTGGCAGCGGGTCGGTCCAAAAGACGCGGTTGCGTTCGACGGCATAGGCTGGGGTTTCATGACGAAAGGCGGGCGTGTTCAGATCAACACCACAGGCCGCATCGCCCAAGGTTGCGGCGCAAGCGCGCTGGAACACGCGGCCTTGGGGTTGGTTGAGGGCCTCGGCCAGCCCGCGCAGTTCGGCGCGGAACTCTGGCCCGTTGCGGCGCATTTCCCCGATGCTGCCGCGAAACAGCAAGAGCCGCTCTGAGGTGTCCGCCCAATTGATGATCCAGAACCGCACCTCTGCCCCGTCATAGCGGCCCGCGATGATGTCGGCCTCTGTGATGGCGGTGTCGGTCAAGGTGCCGATGGCTTCTGTGTTATCGACAGACAGACCCGTCGATTGTTCGATGGCCTGCGCGGACAGCCCCGTATCCGCGCGAAAACTGATCCCGTCGAATGACAGGTCGCGGTCGTGGTCGGTAAAGCCCAAGGTCACGCCATCGCTCCGCGTCACGGCCCATGCGCGGCAGGTGGTTGTCGTGCCTGTGGCAAGGTGCGTAAGGAGCGTCATTGGCGCACCTCCACCACGGGAATATCAGGCACCTCGCCCGCGTTGAAATTCGCAGCCGAGATGCGGATCGCGTCCGTGTCAAACCGCACAGGCACGTCGAATTCAAAGCCCGCACGGATGTCCACCCCAATGTCTGGCGGATGGGCAAAAGTGATCTCTCCGTTCGTGTAATCGACGGTGTAGTCGATGCTTTCTTGCTGGGGGATATTGCCCAGCGTCACCAGCACCGTGCCAAGGACGGGTTTCGTGATCGGACGCTCATAGCTGCCCGCGCCAGAGGTGTAGAGCTTGCGCAGGGCAAAGGTCGATGTGACCTCATCCCCGATGCCAAGCAGTTGGTCGATGCCAGAAGGCGCACGCGAGGGGGCGCAGGATTTGTAGTCGGCCCAGTCCTTCCAACGAAAGCCATAGAGCTGCCCTTTGCGGCCCTCAAAAAACGCGATCAGCGCGTCGATATCATCCATCGACCGCAGGCCCAGCCCAGCGTCATAGCGCCTACGCGAATGGGCCCACGGCGCGTTGCGTTCCTCGTGACCATTGGCGAGCGTGACGATTTCGGTGCGCCGTTCTGGACCGCCGACAGAGCCGAACGACAGCGAGACGGGAAAGCGGATATCATGGAACCCCATTGTGGCCTCCTTAGCGATTGCGTTGGCCACGGCTCATCACCCGCGACATTTGCGCGGCGATCTGGCTCTGGCTGCGTTGGAACCCCTGCACGTCGGGGGTGGTGATGTTCATCGTGACGTGGACCGTGCCGCCCCCCTGCGCCTGAACGCCCAGACGACCATCTGCGGAACGGGTCAGCGGCATGATCGCCTCTGGACCTGCCTCACCCATGAGGCCCGTGGCGCCGCGCATGGGGAATGTGGTCGGGCTGGTGACGACGCCGCCTTTGGCAAAGGGCATGACGCGGCCTTGGGTAAAGGCACCGCCCTGCGCGTAGGGCATGATCGACGACACAAGCGCGTTCAGCCCACCCGCGAGCATCCCGCCGAAATGATCGGTTACGGGCTTCATCGCGGCGTTGTAGACCGTGTTCGACATCGCCTTGCCCAGGGAGGACAGCGCGTCCGAGAGTTTCATACCGTCAAAGACCACGCCATCAAAGGCCTTGCGCAGCCCACGCGAAAACCCCGCATCCAGATTACCCAGATCGCGGGTCGTATCGCCCAAGGTTTGGCGGATATCGCGCAGTTGCGCATCAAAGGCGGCGGTCATCGTGGACGCCTCGCCCATGCTGGTTTCCAGCGATGAAAGCTGCGTGTCCAGATCATCCAAGCGGTCGAAATCGCTCATCTCGTGGTCCTTTCGTCAGGATAAAGGGAGGCCAGTTCGGCCAATCGGGCGCGGCCCATGGCGGGCGATGCAGCATCCAGCCCCGCGATGAGCAGGAGCTCTGCTGGCGTCAGCGCCCAAAATTCGCGCGGGGACAGGCGCAAACCGCGCAGGCCCAACCGCATCAGACCCGCCCAGTCCATTCAGGCCACCGGCGTGAACGCGCGGGCGAGCATGAGGGCCGCAGCCTGTGCCGCCCCCACGGGTCCGCCCGCGATATCGGCGGTGAGGAGGTCGGCGCTGCTGCCGCTCCACCCGCCCCCACGCAGGCCCGCAACGCACAAGGCCAACACATCGCGCGAAGAAAACGCGCCCGTGTCAAAGCGGTCGATCAAGTCGATCAGGGTTCCGGTCTGCAACTCTGCCTCAAGTTCAGCCAGCGCGCCGAGCGTCAGTTTGCACGGGTATGCGGTGCCGTTGAGGGTCAGGGTCACTTCGCCTGCATGGGGGTTCGCCATCAGACAGCCGCCGTAAAGGTCAACGCACCCGCAGAGGCGAGCGAAAGCTCATAGGTCGCCTCGCCGTTATGAGTACCTGCGTATTCGATGGCGGTGATTTGGAACGGGCCTTCGATGGTGCCGAAATCGGGGATGATCACCTGAAAATCGGGCATCTGACCATCGAAAAAGATCTGGCGGGCGCGTTCGTCGGTGGCGTCATCTTTGAACACGCCAGAGCCAGAGAGGCTCGCCGAACGGACACCAGCGCCCGCAAGGAGTTCGCGCCAGCCGCCTTGGCTGTCGAGGTTCGTCACATCCACGGTTTCCGCGTTGAAACTGATGCGCGTGGCCCGCAGGCCAGCGGTGGTTTGGAACTGACCGTCGCCAGTCATGTCCATCTTGATCAATAGGTCTTTGCCGTTTTGGGCTGCCATGGGATTTCTCCTGTCGTGAGGGGTCAGAGGTCTTCGACGCGGGCGCGGAAGATCAGGGTGATTTGGCGGATGCTGCTGCCATCCACGCGGGACGCGTTCGCCCGCAGAAAATTCAGCGCAACGATGCGGCCACGGGTGAGCGTCAGTGTCGTATCAAGGAGCGCATCAGACACCTTTGCAGCGGCCAGTTTCGCGGCGGCAAAGCCTGCGGTCTCCGTGGCGATCGTGACGCTGAAATCATGATCCGCCCCGTGGCCCGTTTGATCAGAGCGATCCTTGACCACCTCGGGACCGAGCGTGATGTAGAGCGCGGGCAGCGTGCCTGTGGGCAGCGCGTCATAGACGGGCGTGTCGGTGATCTGGTCGGTGAGCCTTGCGTAGACCGCCGATTGCAGCGCGGCAGAGAGGGCGTAGGTCATACGGCGACCTCCTCTGTCACATAGCAGGTCAGGAACCGCGCATCCACGTCGCGTTCCACCACCGCATCAATCGCAAAGAGGCGTGTATCAGCACGGAACCGCTGTTCAGGGCGCGGGCGCGAAGGCGATCCGATGGGGGCGGCACGCACGGTCATGGTGAACCGTGATTTCGACAGAGGGACCGCGACGCCCGACCCTTCGGCACCTGTACGGGCCTTCACCTCGGCCCAGAGCGTGCCCATGGGTTGCCAGTCGATGCTGTAGCCACCTGCCCCGTCCGCCACACGGATCGGCGTTTCGAGCGTGAGTTTGCGCGAAAGGATCGGCAGGGTCATTCCATGCCTCCCAACCGCAGGGTGCGATAGCGTTCCACGAGCGAGGCCACCATCGGCGGCATCAGGTCACGACCAGCGGTTTCGCCGTGGCGGAAGTCGTAGAAGTGGGCAGCGAGCATGAGGACGGCTTGGGCCAGGTCATCGGGGATGTCGGACCAGTTCGGGCCATAGCCTGCCACGAAATTCATCCGCGCAGAGCCGCCCGTTGCGATCATAGGCAAGGCCAGACCCAGCGCCACGAGGCGCGGACGATGGAGGTCAGCGACCAGCACCCACGACGACTGCGACACGGGCGTTTCAGCCCCCAGACGGTCGATCAAGGTCAGCGATGTGACGGCAGAGACAGGCCCCACAGGGAGCACCGCGTCAGAGGTCGACCGCCAGCGATAAACCGTCCAGCTAAAGTCGCGCTGGATCAGGATTTTCCCTGTGCGGGCCTCAATCGCGGCAAGGGCCGCACGGAGCGCCGCGACCAGCACGCCGTCTTGCAAACCATCGTCGGCAAAGCCCGACCCCAGTCGCAAATGGTCTTTGAATTCAGCGACCGGAAGCGCCGCGAGGGGCGCCGTGGTCTGTTCGACTAACATCATCACATCTCTCCGAAATTCCGGTCGGTTGAGGTCCGCGCGGTCACTGGCCCTTCTCGGGCGGGGACATGCTAGCGGGGTCAGTTGCCCCGCGCGGACCGTGGGGCGGCCTCCGCCGCCCGTGGATCAGCCCGCTTAGGCGGTGCCGAATTTCAGCAGTTTGATCGCGTTAAAGTCGCTCACCGCGCCGCCCACACGTTTGGTCGCGTAGAACAGAACATGCGGTTTCGCAGAGAACGGATCGCGCAGCACGCGCACGTCAGGGCGTTCGGCGATGGTGTAGCCGTTGGCAAAGTCACCAAAGGCAATCGCCATTGCGTCCGCCGCCACATCTGGCATGTCCTCAGCGATGAGCACAGGATAACCCATGAGACGCGCGGGTTCGCCTTGGCTCAGGCCATCGGACTAGAGGAAACGACCGTCGGCGTCTTTGAGTTTGCGGACGGTGCCCGCGGTTTTGGAGTTCATCACAAAGGTCGCGTTGGCGCGGTATTCAGCACCCAGCGCATAGACCAGTTCGATGATCGGATCGCCGTCATCAATCGCGCCAGCGGTGCCCGTGACCACGTAACCGATGTTGCCCCAGGTCCAGATCATCTCGTCCACGGTCGGGTAGTCGAGGAAACCCTTGGGCTTGTCCACGCCGTCACCGTTCACGAACGCGGACGCCTCAGAACGGGCGAATTTGTCGGCAATACGGCCTGCGAGCCAGCCTTCGATGTCAAAGGCGCTGTCGTCGAGGAGTCGTTGAGAAATCTTCGGCATGGCCGAGAGTTCGTTGACGGGAATGGTGATGCGGTCGATCTGCGGGGTGGCCGTCTCGGACAGGTTCGCGGCCTCATTCGCCCAGCCAGAGCCCATCTCTGTGTGGTCGATCAGCACGTCATAAGAGGTCGATTCAACGGTCACGATGTTGGCAATTGCGCGGATTGATGCGGTCGCGGTGAGCGCCGATTTGATCGTGTCAGAGGTCTGCGGATCAACGAGGTAGCCACCGTCTGCCGCCACGGCGGTCGACATCGCCTTGCCTTCAAGCGGCAAGTCACGAAGGCCCTCATCCTCGCCCGAACGGAGGTAGGCGGCAAAGGCTTTTTGGTGCGGGGCCTCGATCATCTCAGCGCCCGAAAGCGCGGGGCGCGACGCCATCAGGGATTTACGGTCATATTTGGTCATGCGGTCTTCCTGCTGCTGAAGTTTGGCGTGAACGCCGTTAGAAAACTGTTTGAATTCGCTTACGAAATCGGTGATCGCCGATTTCAGGTCTTGGACCGGAGACATGTCTTCTCCGGCCCGAGGAGTGGCCTCGGGTTTGGTCATTTTCGGTCCTCTCGGATGGGTCGGTTAGTCGGGGATCAGCGCGGCTCTCGCCTGCCGAAACGCATCGGCCAGATCGCGAAGATCAGTGGTCAGCGCATCGTCGGATTTACCAGCAACGCGCGCCTCGGGCAGCATCGGAAAGGTGACGAGCGACACTTCCCACAGCTCCACCTCGGTCAAGAGGCGCTGGCCGTGGTTGGTTTTCGTGGATTTCACCGTGCGATAGCCGATGGAAAGCCCGTCAATGGCGCCCGCTGCGATCAGCGCAGCCGCCTCGCGGCCCTTTTCGACATCGGTGAGGATGCGGCCTTTGACCCAGAGGCCACGGTCGTCCTCCCGGATTTCGTCCCAGATGCCGATGGGCTGCGCGGGGTCATGTTGCCAGAGCATTTTCACGCCCGACCGTTTCGCCAGCGACGCAGCATAGGCGCCACGGGCGACCACATCGTTGCCCTGATCGACAGCATCAAAGAGGGATGCGTAGCCTTCGATGATATGGCCATCTTTTAGCGCAATATCACCCGATAAACGGCTGAATTTATGTTCTAATTCCATCATTCTATCCTGTCACAATGCGGATGAGTTCCAGCCCAGAGATCAGCGCGAAGGACGCGATAACCAGCCACAAGAGGCCTTCGACTTTGGCCACTATGGCCTCAATTCGGCTCAGGCGGGCTTCGAGTTGAGCGAACCAAAAGTCGTTCACGGGGGCGGAGCGATTGGGGAGCGGCACGATGTTATCCTGCATCGCCGACCTCAATCGCGGGCAGGCCCAAGAGCGCCCGTTTTTCCGCCGCCGTCAGAAAGGTTGCATCGCCCACACGCCGCCATGCGGCCTCGCGTTCGGTGGCGAGTGCGGGGATCTGGTCGAGGTCGGGGCGCAGGTCGATCCGTTCGCCCGTAAAATCCGACAGCCAATCGGCAATGACAGAGGTCACGCGGGTGGCGAGCGGTAGGACGGTCAGGCGATAAAACGCGCGGTTGGCCTCTTGGTAATTGGCGTAGGTCGCGTCACCAGGGATACCGAGCAGCATCGGCGGCACGCCAAAGGCAATCGCGATCTCGCGGGCGGCGGCCTCTTTGGTTTTCTGGAACTCCATATCCGAGGGGCTAAAGCCCATCGGTTTCCAGTCCAGCCCACCCTCTAGCAACATCGGACGGCCTGCATTTCGCGCGCCTTGGTGCATGGTTTCCATCTCGTGCAAGAGGCGGTCGTATTGGTCACTGCTGAGGCTGCCCTGACCGTCCGCCCCTTTGTAGACAATCGCGCCAGACGGACGCGCCGCATTATCAAGGAGCGCCTTTGACCAGTTCGACGCCGCGTTATGCACGTCGATGGCAGAGGCCGCGGCCTCGAGCGGGGAAAACCCGTAGTGGTCGTTTTGCGGGTGGAAGGATTTGATATGGCAGATCGGGCTTGCACCCTCGCCCACGGTGAAACGGTGTTTCTTGCCCGCGACGGTGTAGTCGTAGCCGATGGGCCAGCCGTCCGCGCCTTGGACGATGGACATACGTTCGGGGCGCAGGGCGTGGAGTTCCACGGGGAGGCTGCCATCGCCCACGGCCTCTAGATACGCGTCGCCCGATAGGAGGAGGTAGCCATAGACCGCCTCGAGCAGTTCAGCGCGGCCTTGGGCTGCGTTCGGACGGGCGAGGAGGTCAGCAACAGGATGCGCGTCATAGCGGCGGTCGCGGTCTTGCAGGATCAAGGGCAGCGCGGCGGCAGCCTCTGCGATCATGCGCACCGCACGAAACCCCACAGGATTGCGGGTAAAGCCCGATTTGGTCAGCGTCACCGTATCGCGGGCGGACCAGACAGCGCGGCCAGCGCCCATCGCCAGCACCTTGCCCGTGGCCGAGGCTTTGGCCTCAACAGGGGCGTCCTGCGCCGTGCCACGCTTTAGAAAGTCAAACATCCATCGCTCCTTCGTTTCAGCCCCAATTGCGTCGTTGGAGCCAATATGCAGGAAAGGTGTTCACATCCCCCCAACGCAGCGTGCGCAGGGGGGCGCAACAGGGCGTCAAAGGTGACGCACACGGGGGGCTTGCCATGTTGCGGCGGGGGCAATCATCAGATCAAAGAGCGCCCAAACGAGGGCGTCGACTCGATCAGGAGAGCCCTGCCCCTGAAACCCATTGGCGGTCATCAGGCACATCTGATCCTCTAGCGCCCCCAAGGCACGCCCATGATGCACCCGCCCCTGTTCGTAGAGGGCAGCCACGGGTTCAGCGCGGGCAACCTTGCCCTTTGACGCACGAACGGGGCGATACGGGACAAGAGGGTCGATCTGGCGAACGACCTCTTCGACCAGAGCGCCGCCTTGGTTCACCTCGGCCACCATACGGTCGGCCCCATGACGGTGGAGCGCATCTACCGCCGCCTGCGCCCATTGCGACGGTGACGCTGCAGAGACGGTCGCGTCCTCAATCACATAGGCACGCCAGTTTTGCGGCGGGCCATCGGTGACAACGCCGGCCACGATGATCCCGCAGTCGTCTGACCCCTTATGCCCCGTGACAGGCGGATCGACGGCGACGACAACGCGTTCGCACTGCGGAATACGATCCACCCGCGAGGTTTCGAGCATCTGCGAGGTCCAGAGCGCCCCTTCGGCATCAGCCAAGAGCACGCCGTCCAATTCCTGTCGACCAAGCCGAGTGCCCGCATAGCGGCGCTGCACCTCGTCCAAAAACCCAGCGGCGAGGTTCGCACGGTTGGCAGAGGTCGGCGCGTGGGTGACGACCGTGCTATCGCGGTCGAGTATGCCCCGCAGCACTGACGCATTGCGCGGCGTGGTCGTCACACATGCCCGTGGATCATCGCCCAGACGCAGGCCAAACTGGATCATGTCCCATGTTTCCTGCCCCTTTTTCCATTTCGCGACCTCATCCGCCCAAACGGCATCGAACTGGGGTCCACGCAGGCTCTCTGGGTCAAAGGCGGAAAAGACCTGCGCGATGGCACCGTTGGGCCATTGCAGCATCTTGCGACCTGCGATCCATGTGGGGCGACGGTCGGGGGGCGAACAGGCCATGATCCCGCTGTCGCCAAAGATCATCACCTCGCGGGCCTGATCGTAAGTCTCTCCGACGATGGCGACACGGGCGGCGCGGCCTTTGTCCATCGGGCGCGAGCCTTCGATTTGGGACCTCACCCATTCGGCCCCTGCCCGCGTTTTGCCAGCCCCCCGCCCGCCAAGGATCACCCAAGTGCGCCAATCGCCTGATGGCGGCACCTGATGGTCCAAGGCCCAGAAGTCGAACAAAAAGGGCAGAGCGCGAAGCTCTGCCTGTGTGAGTTTATTCAGAAACTCCGTCTGCTCTGTGGGCGTTCCTGATGCGATCAAGTCTGCACCCGAGCGACACCCGCACGGCGTCAAAGTCGATTTCTCCATTCTCTGGACCCTCTTTGTATTTGTCGTGGAATGCCTCTTCGGCTTTGCGGACCCGCACGAACATCTCTTGCAAAACAGCAAGCTGTGCGGTGGCCTTTTTCGGCGCGTCGGTGTTGCCGACCTCTGCCTCTGCGATCAATTCATGCAGCAGTTTCAAGGTGCTGTCGTAGACCTCGCTCACCTCTGAGAGGCGTGATCGCTTTTGGTCTGCCTGTTGTTGGTCCCGATTTATCATTGGTTGTTCCCTATCGGTTGCCCCGCCAGATCGAGAAACGACAAAGGGCGGCCCAAAAGGACCGCCCTGCGTCTTCTAGCCTGTGATGACTTTACCCGAAGGGTGCGAAGGACCGGTTAACCGACCGTTCGCATCAATTCGCTGCGCGCTCCAATTCGCGGTAAGCGGCAACGTTGCGGTTATGCTCGTTCAGAGTGGCCGCAAAGACGTGACCGTCCGCAGGGTTCAGCGTTTTCGCGACAAAGAAGATGTAGTCGCTCTGTTCAGGGTTCAGGACCGCCTCGATGCTGGCCTTGCCGGGGTTGGCAATTGGGGTCGGCGGGAGGCCGTTGATAACATAGGTGTTATAGGGCGTTTCGCGCTGTAGTTCGCTCTGGCGCAGACCACGGCCCAAGGTGCCTTGGCCCTTGGTGATGCCATAGATGACGGTCGGGTCCGTTTGCAGGCGCATGCCCTGTTCCAGACGGTTGATAAAGACCGAAGCCACCAGCGGACGTTCCGACGCGATGCCAGTTTCCTTTTCCACGATAGAGGCAAGGGTCAGCGCCTCTTCGGGGGTGTCGAATGGCAGGTTATCTGCGCGGTTTTCCCATGCCTGCGCGAGGATGGTCGCCTGTGCGGCCTCCATACGGGACAGGATGTCGGCAACGCTTGCGCCCTTGGTGAATTCATAGCTGTCGGGCGACAAAGAGCCCTCTGCTGGGATCACATCCACATCACCGTCGAGCGTATCAATGGCATTAAGGCTGGTCATGATCTGCCAGCTGGTCACACCTTCGGCGATGGCGATACGGAAACGGGTGTCGTTTTGGCCCGCCACGGTGGTGTAAATCTCTGGCACGTCAGAGCCGAGTTCGAAATCCGCGACCTCATCGTAACGGGCGGTTTCGGGGTCCATCTGGCGGACCTCTACGGTCGCTGCGTTCACGCCGATACGGTAGAGGATTTCGGTGCCACAGGTGCTCTGCCCGCCGCGGGTGATGATATCGATGATCGATTCCATCGAGGCCGCTGCTGGCACGATAAAGCTGCCCGCCTTCAGCTGGCTGCCCGCACCTGTGTAATCCACGCCCATGTTGAAAATCATCTTGGACGAGATCGCGCCCTGCTGATCCAGATTGTCCGCAACGCGACGGAAGTTCGTCCCGCTCGGCACCTCAAGGCAGATCGCCTGCTCCAGAGGGCCTTCAGCGCGATACTGCGATTTGCCCCAGAGGACGATGCCCCCCAGAACAAACAGCAGAACAATCAGGAACGACAGCGCGTTGGACGCGATGTTACGCCACATTAGCTGATTTTCCCGAAGATCACGCTCGCGTTGGTGCCGCCAAAGCCGAAGGAGTTCGACAGAGCCACGTCAATCTTACGCTCGACTTTCTTGTTCGGCGCGAGGTCAACAGGGGTCTCTACAGCAGGGTTATCAAGGTTGATCGTCGGCGGTGCGACCTGATCGCGGATCGCAAGGATCGAAAAGATCGCCTCAATCGCGCCAGCAGCACCCAAGAGGTGACCCGTCATCGACTTGGTCGAGGACATGGTGACGTTGCCAGCGTGATCGCCGAGCATACGTTCGACCGCGCCCAGTTCGATGGTGTCCGCCATGGTCGAGGTGCCGTGTGCGTTGATGTAGTCAATCGCCGACGGTTCCAGACCTGCGTCCTTGAGAGCGGCAGCCATACAACGGCCAGCGCCTTCGCCATCCTCGGACGGAGCGGTGATGTGATACGCGTCACCCGACATGCCGTAGCCCAGCACCTCGGCATAGATTTTCGCGCCGCGTGCTTTGGCGTGTTCGTATTCTTCGAGAACGACGATACCTGCGCCCTCGCCCATTACGAAACCATCGCGGTCCGCGTCATAAGGGCGGGATGCTTTGGTCGGTTCATCCGCACGTTTGGTCGACAGCGCCTTACAGGCGTTGAACCCAGCGATACCGATTTTGCAGATCGCAGCCTCAGCGCCACCAGCAACCATCACGTCAGCCGCGCCGTATTTGATCAAGCGAGCCGCGTCACCAATGGCGTGAGCGCCCGTGGAACATGCAGTCACGACAGAGTGGTTCGGACCCTTAAAGCCGTATTTGATCGACACCTGACCTGAGATCAGGTTGATCAGCGCACCGGGGATAAAGAACGGCGACACGCGACGCGGGCCTTTTTCTTCGATCATCACGGCGGTGTCGGCGATGGATTTCAGACCACCGATGCCAGAGCCGATGAGAACGCCAGTGCGTTCTTTGTCGGCATCAGCCTCAGGTTTCCAGCCCGAATCCTCGACCGCTTGAAGCGCGGCAGCGTAGCCAAAGAGGATAAAGTCATCGACCTTACGCTGCTCTTTGGGTTCCATGTATTTGTCAGCGTTAAAGGTCGCATCAGAGCCGTCGCCGCGTTTGACTTCGCAGGCGTAGGTGGTGCCCAGTCCTTCGGGATCAAAGCCCGTAATACGGCCAGCGCCAGACTGTCCGTCCAACAGACGAGTCCAGGTTTCTTCAACCCCATCCGCCAACGGTGTGACAAGGCCCAATCCGGTTACGACGACACGGCGCATTTTCTGCCCTCAACTCTTGTTCTCAATTCCCCTCCAAATAGCGCGTTCCGCCCCCTTTGGGCAAGGCAACTCGCGCCATTCAGACCGCGTTATTTACTAAAACTTGGGGATTGAGGCGTATTTGATCAATATGATGTTCGTTTTCCGCCTCTTCTGCGTGGTCTTTATCACCTTGGCGCCCCTCCGTTCGGCCGATGCGGCTGAGGATGGGGTGGATTGCCGTGCGGTTCACGATCTTGCGACGATCATCGTAGCGCAGCAGATCGCGCTCACCGACCCGACCCAAGCGCGCGTGGCGCTGGATCATCTGGCGCGAAACGGCGGGCGGTTCGATGCGGCCTCTGTTCGGTGGATGATTGGGGATCGGGTGAATTCCGATGCGCAGGCGGCGCTGGCGAATGCAGCGCAACTGGGTGCCGTGATCGCTGGTCGATTGCAGACCCAGACAGAGGCACAACGGGAGCGGATCGGTGGCGCGCTGCTATCGCAGAACCGTGTGGTTGTAGAGGCTGCGATTGCCACCCTGCCCCGCCTCACCGACCTCTGCGACAGCCAAGCCCACGCGCAGTCCTTTTCAACCATGGACGAGCCGCTGATCACCCCGCGCACGGCAGCGGTAAACGGCGGTTTGGGGTTCCTTGCACTGATCACCGCTGGTGTGTTTTTCGGGCGTATCATCGCGCTCCGCCACGCTAAGGCGCGACGGTTCACTTGCAGCATTGAGACAACCATCCCCCATCAGGGCAAGGTGATTCCCGCCCGGATCATCGACATCAGTCGCTTGGGCGCAAAGATCACGATGACGGATACGCCCCCGTTTGAACGGCGTCAGAAGATCACGATCATGGTAAATGGGCAGCCTCGCCCCTGTCGGGTGGCGTGGTCAAATACGCATGTCAGCGGGATCTCGTTTCGCCGTGCGTTGACGGCAGCAGACCTCGTGGCAGCGTTGGGTCGTGGGCCGAGGGTCGAACAGATGCGCAAACGGTCCCAACGTGGCAAACCGATGCGCCAAAACGAAAACGGCACCCCGAGGGGTGCCGCAATCAATACCTTGAAATCCAGTTAATTACTGAGCTTCAGAGATGAATTTCACAGCGTCGCCGAAGGACTGAATGGTCTCTGCAGCGTCGTCCGGGATTTCGATACCGAATTCTTCTTCGAAAGCCATAACCAGCTCTACGGTGTCGAGGCTGTCTGCGCCGAGGTCATCGATGAACGATGCATTCTCGGTCACTTTTTCCTCTTCAACACCCAGGTGCTCAACTACGATTTTGCGCACACGATCAGCGACATCGCTCATATCAAGTCCTCACGTTCAATAGGGCTTTCGGCCCGTTCTTTTGTGTGCCCCGCGGGGCGGTTAACTGCCCGCATGGGGCGCCCACGGACGTAACGTCATCCGTCACATCCTGCAGGTATCACAGGGCCTATAGCAGAGAATTCCGCAGAGGCAAACGCTTTCAACTGTCATCTTCATCTAGCGTTTGCAAAGGATTGTTCAGGATCGCGCGACAGGATTTTCGCGCATAGCCCTCTGCAGCCGCAGGAATATCACCGCCAGGCAGGTATTTTTGCGCGATCGCTTTAGGAATTTGAAATATCCCGAGCTCAACTGACATCGCATCCACGCCAAACCGTTGGGCGTAATCGTTGATGGCAGCGTCCATTGCCGCCTCTTCGGTTACCACCATATCTTGAACACGGGCACTGATCCCACTTCGCACAAGGAACCGTTTTGAAACGGAATACATCAGAACCGCAGCGCGTGAATCTGTATGCGCAAACCGAAGCGCCCGAACCGCAGATCGCAACCCGCCCGCAAGTCCGTCGAGCTACAACGTGACCTGAACGGTTTCTCGGTATTTCCGATGCGCCCAAACCCATGCTTCGGCGAGGAGATCCTCCATCGAGCCAAAGCGGTGGTAGATCGAACCCACAGATACTTTCGTGCCTTTTGAAACTTGTTGCACCGTTACCCCCGGTGCTGTGGCGAGATGATCCGCCAACCACACAAAAACATCCTCATCGGTAAAGCCCGATTTGCGCCCCATCCAAAAATCTCCGTCGACGTTTTTTATTGTTGTGACAAGATTCTAATAAAAAGGGGCAGCCAATGGCTACCCCTATACGTGAAATTGGTGAGTTTACTTTACGTAAAGTTGCAAAGTGTCTTCTTAGAGCATCGCCATGCCGCCGTTGACGTGAACGGTCGCACCAGTGGTGTAGCCCGCCTCGTTCGACGCGAGGTAGAGAACCGCTGCTGCGATCTCTTCTGGGGTGCCCATGCGAGCGGCGGGGATCTGAACGTTGATTTTTTCTTTCTGATCGTCGGTCAGTTTGTCGGTCATTGCGGTCGCGATGAAACCCGGTGCGACGCAGTTCACGGTGATCCCGCGGCTTGCCACTTCGTATGCGATGGATTTCGACATGCCGACAATGCCCGCCTTAGACGCTGCATAGTTCGCCTGCCCTGGGTTACCTGTCGCACCAACGATCGACGAGATGTTCACGATGCGGCCCCAACGCGCCTTCATCATGCCACGGATCACGCCTTTGCACAGACGCATGGTCGAGGTCAGGTTGACCTCTAGCACGCTCGACCATTCGTCGTCGGACATACGCATAAAGAGGTTGTCTTTGGTGATGCCAGCGTTGTTGATCAGAATATCAACCGAACCCATCAGATCAGCGGCTTGTTTCGGCAACGCGTCAACGGCAGCCGCATCGCTGAGGTTACAGGTCAGCACGTGAACGCGGTCGCCGAGTTCAGCAGCCAGTTCATCGAGAGGCCCCTGACGGGTGCCCGACAGAGTGACCGTCGCGCCCGCACCATGCAGTGCCTTAGCGATTGCGCCACCGATACCACCCGAAGCGCCAGTGATCAGCGCATTTTTACCTGTGAGATCAAACATCTTATATCCTTTCTTCCGCCCGCGTAGGGGCAGGTTCAATTAGCTTTTGAGTGCTTCAACAGCGGCAGCAACATCGTCAGGGGTGCCGACGTTGTTGGTCGCGACATCCTTACTGATGCGTTTGATCATGCCCGACAGCGCCTTGCCTGCGCCGATTTCCCATGCCTCGGTCACGCCTTGATCGGCCATCCACAGCACGCTTTCGCGCCAACGCACGGACCCCGTGACCTGCTCAACCAAGAGCGAACGGATCATCGCAGGATCAGTGACCGCAGCGGCGCGCACGTTTGCAACAACTGGCACAGCAGGCGCATTGATCTGAACGTCGTCCAGCGCCTCTGCCATCACGTCAGCGGCGGGTTTCATCAGTGCGCAGTGGAACGGTGCAGACACAGGCAGAAGAAGCGCACGTTTCGCGCCTTTTTCCTTGGCGATGGTCAGAGCGCGTTCAACGGCCTCTTTGTGGCCCGATACAACAACCTGCGACGGGTCGTTGTCGTTTGCGGCCTGACAAACTTGGCCTTGGGCTGCTTCTTCGGCGACAGCGGTCGCAGCTTCGAAATCGAGACCGAGGAGAGCGGCCATAGCGCCAACACCAACAGGAACAGCGTCCTGCATCGCGGTGCCACGGGTGCGCAGCAGACGCGCGGCATCCGCAACCGAAATCGCACCAGCCGCAGCCAGCGCCGAATATTCACCGAGCGAGTGACCCGCGACGTAATCAGCCGCAGTGATCGACACGCCCTCAGCCTCGAGCGCGCGCATCGCCGCCAAAGAGGTCGCCATCAGCGCGGGTTGTGCGTTTTTGGTCAGCGTTAGGGTCTCAATGTCGCCGTCCCAGATCAGCGACGACAGGCTTTCGCCGAGCGCGTCATCAACTTCGTCGAAAATGGCTTTGGCTGCCGGATAAGCATCGGCCAGTGCCTTGCCCATTCCAATGGCTTGGGCGCCCTGCCCCGGAAATACGAATGCCCGCATGTGTCACTTCCCTTTTGTAACGTTTTCTCTGCCTTAGCGTGTCGCGGGCCACATCACAAGAATTCGTAAACGTGAAAAAGGCGACCCAATGGGCCGCCCGTTTAAGGAAATGACTTGAAATATTAGGCTGGTATTGCGATCAGGTCTTTGCCCAGACGATCGCGCAGCGCCTCAATCCGAGGGAGCGGACCATAGGCGACCTCTAACAGCGTGGTCGAATTGCGATAGCGGAGCATCAAGGCACCATGGCCCTTTTCGCCGCGCTCACGGTCGATGAATAGACCGCTGAAAGATTTGAAATCATAGCGCCCGATCAATGACGGACGGCCTGCGTGATTGCGAACAACCTCGCGCAGTTCGCGGACATTGGTGTCGAATTCTAGTTCGACCTCAGCGCCACGGGTCGCGTAGCGGAAACAAAAGGCTGACACGACGGCCAAAAACACCGTCAGGCCAATTTTGATGATCTGCACACCGTCTGACACTATGCTAGACGGCATGAGCCACAGACCCACCGCAGCCAGAGCAAACACCGCCCCGATAAACAGCGCAACGGCCTGTAGGGTTTTCACCAGCGGCGATGGCCCCTCAAGCGACCGAATGACATAACCCCAATACGTATCAGCGAGCATAAAACCAGCCTTGCTATAGCCCATCGGAACCTCGATTGCCCCGTTGTGGAATAATCTATCAGTTGTCAGCGCGTTCATTGTAGCACCTTTTTACCCTATGGTTGTAATCTTGTAGACCAAACATGGCGAAAAACAGGCGATGCCCTGACGTTGTTTTGACTTTCTCATATTCACCCCAAACACGATCTCGGTGCCCCACGCTGGTGCGTATATATAGAGAGTGTCATTCCACACTTGCCTTTGCAGGCGCGGCATGTATAAGGCCCCATCTTTCCGCAATTCGTTAGAACTGCGCAGTCTCTCGTGGGTGGAGGCGGAAAGATCTCATTGCCACCCTATGAAATGCGCTGAACAAAAACAGGAGTGCACATGCCGCTATACGAGCATGTTTTCATTTCGCGTCAGGACCTGTCGAACGCACAGGCTGAAAGCCTCGTCGAACACTTCTCGACAGTGCTTGCTGACAACGGTGGCAAAGTCATCGAAAGCGAATACTGGGGCGTCAAAACGATGGCCTACAAGATCAACAAAAACCGCAAGGGCCACTACGCTTTCCTGCGCACCGATGCACCGTCGTCGGCTGTTCAAGAGATGGAACGCCTGATGCGCCTGCACGACGACGTTATGCGTATCCTGACCATCAAGGTCGATGCACATGAAGAAGGTCCGTCGGTTCAGATGCAAAAGCGTGACGACCGCGGTGAGCGTGGCGAACGCGGTGACCGTGGCGAACGCCGCGAACGTCGCTAAGTTGATCAGGAAAGGACATTAAGTCATGGCTACCAAACCATTTTTCCGTCGTCGTAAGTCCGATCCGTTCGAGGGCGAGAACGCTCCGAAGATCGACTACAAAGACACTCGCCTTCTGCAGCGCTACATCTCTGAGCGCGGCAAAATCGTTCCCGCACGCATCACCGCTGTTGGATCCAAGAACCAGCGCAAACTGGCACAAGCCATCAAGCGCGCACGTTTCTTGGCTCTGCTGCCCTACGCTGTGAAGTAAGGAGTCATATCAATGGACGTTATCCTTCTCGAACGCGTTGCCAAACTCGGCCAGATGGGCGAAGTCGTATCCGTGAAAGACGGCTACGCTCGCAACTTCCTTCTGCCTACCGGCAAGGCTCTGCGCGCTAACGAAGCAAACAAAGCGAAATTCGAAGCTGACAAAGCTCAGCTCGAAGCACGCAACCTCGAAACCAAAAAAGAAGCCGAAGCACTGGCTGCAACCCTCAACGGTCAGCAGTTCGTTGTGATTCGTTCCGCTTCGGACTCGGGCGCTCTCTACGGTTCTGTCTCCCTGCGTGACATCGCCGAAGTTGCGACCGCTGGTGGTTTCTCGATCGACCGCAAGCAGGTTGTCCTGCAAGGCGCGATCAAAGAACTGGGCCTGCACAGCGTAACCGTTGTTCTGCACCCTGAAGTTGAAGCAACCATCACCATCAACGCTGCACGCTCTGCAGAAGAAGCTGAGATCCAGGCATCGGGTAAATCGATCCAGGAACTGGCTGCTGAAGAAGAGCAAGCTGCAGCTGACGAGATCGCCGAACTGTTCGACGACGTTGGTGGCGCTGCTGCGGACTCCGACGAAGACCTCTAAGGTTCCCGTCAGACCAAATAGAAAGGCCGCAGAGAAATCTGCGGCCTTTTTCTTATGCGGGGATCAGCGGCGGAAGGTTTCCAGCTCGAGGATCGCATCACAGTAATCCCCGTCGTAAGTGCCAACCCAAACGTCGAGATAGCCGTCGATCGGTCGCGTCAGAATGATCTTGGGGTCCATGTTGCCGTTGTCATCGTCATCGTAATACCAATTGGCCGACGCGGTGTTGATCAACAGCGCACTGTCGCATTTGCTGATAACGCTGATTTCCAGCTTCAGCCCCGACATCCCGCTCATATCAAAGGTGAAATCAGGCGCCGTGGTGAAATACCCTGCCCCCTGATCCGTTCCAGGGCGCACATTCGGACAGTTCCAAATGTAGTTTTCGCCACCCGCGACCACGTTAAAACGAACAGGGCTGCGCATCTGGGGACCAGTAACCGAATAGCTGTCCCCCCACTGAGAGTAATCAGGGCACGCCATCGCAGCCGTCGATAAACCAAACACAGCAAGAACAGATAAAATAATTTGCTTCATGGTTTAACTCCTCGGTTGAGACTTCACTGCCTTAAGCCTAGGCCTGTTATCCCAATGGATAAACCTTTTTCGGTCGAGGTGTTTCGTCGCACAAACAAAAAAGGCGCCCCAAAAGGGCGCCTTTCGATCAGGGATAAACCGCTGATTATTCTTCTTCCAGAGCCTCAACAGCCTTCTGGAGATCTTCTTTCGATACTTCTTTGTCAGTCACAGAAGCGACCGAGAAGATGTGATCGACTACTTTGTCTTCAAAGATCGGAGCCTGAAGCTGCTGACGGAACTGAGCGTTCTGCTGAACGAATTCAAAGAACTGACGCTCTTGGCCCGGGTACTGACGTGCTTGATTCATGACCGCTTGGGTCAGTTCAGCGTCAGAAACTTTCACTTCTGCTTTGTTGCCGATTTCAGCAAGGAACAGACCCAGTTTCACGCGGCGTGCAGCGAGAGCTTTGTGCTCGTCGGTTGCTTCGATCGAACCGTGGTTGTGATCGTGCACTTCTGGGTTTTCTTCGTGCCACAGCTGGTGAGCGATCTGGTCAGCTTCAGCGTTAACCAGCGATTCCGGCAGGTCGAATTCAACTTTGCCGTCCAGCGCGTCGAGGAGCGAACGTTTCGCAACTGCGCGTGCTGCACCTTGGTATTCAGCTTCAAGACGCTCAGCGACTTGTGCTTTCAGCTGAGCGAGGTCTTCGGAACCGAATTTCTTAGCCAGTTCGTCGTCGATCGCTGCGTCTTTCGCTGCCTTAACAGCTTTGATGGTGCAGGTGAAAACAGCCGCTTTACCAGCGAGATTTTCAGCGCCGTATTCCTCAGGGAAGGTTACGTCTACGTCTTTCACGTCACCAGCTTTTACGCCAACAAGGCCAGCTTCAAAGCCAGGGATGAAGGAGTTCGAGCCGAGAACCAGCGGGTAGTCAGATGCTGCGCCGCCGTCGAATGCTTCGCCGTCAACTTTACCGAGGAAGTCCATGACAACTTGGTCGCCGTCTTCTGCAGCGCCGTCTTTGTCTTCGTAGGATTTCGCGGTTTTCGCGAGGTTTTCGAGAGCTTCGGTGATCGATGCGTCGTCAGCCTTAACAACCAGACGCTCCAGTTTCACGTCAGAGAAGTCGACTTCCGGAATGTCCGGCAGGCGCTCGTAGGAAACTTCGACAACAACGTCGTCACCTTCTTTCCAGTTCTCGTTGGTCATTTTCATTTCCGGCTGTGCTGCCGGACGGTCACCCGAAGTTTCGAGGTGGTTGTTCATCGCGCCGTCGATTGCGTCTTGCATCGCTTCGCCCAGAACACGCGGGCCGAACTGCTTTTTCAGCATAGCCATCGGGACTTTGCCCTTGCGGAAACCCTTCATTTCAATGTCGGGCTGAGCTTCGATGAGCTTTTCGTTTACTTTTGCGTCGAGCTCTGCGGCGGTTACAGTGATAGTGTAGCCGCGCTTGAGGCCTTCGTTGAGGGTCTCGGTGACCTGCATCGTATGCGTCCTTTTACGTCTCGTTCAGGCCGCACAACGGCGGCCACCCTAAATCAGCCGTCCTTCTATTGGGGCATAGCGCCCCATGCAAGGCGAAATGGCACATTCCCCCCTATTCCATCAGGATGTTTTTCGGGTCCATTCTGGGGAAACGCGTCGAATTCGGGAAAATAAGGCCCTGAACAGGCTGAGAGGACCGGCCAAGGGCCAATCTAAAACGTCAGTTCATTCAGGATTTATGGTGCGGGTGGAGGGACTTGAACCCCCACGCCTTGCGGCGCTAGAACCTAAATCTAGTGCGTCTACCAATTTCGCCACACCCGCTATGACCGGCGGTCTAGCAAAGCCTTGCGCGGGCTTCCAGCGAAAAATGAACACGTATTAAATGTATGTAAACACGCATAAAGTGTGTCCAAAAGGTTAACAATCGGCGCATATGGGCAGTCGGGGGTGCTTTTTGACTGGTGTTAACCCAATGCTTGCTTAACCTGCCTAGCAATTGAGGCAGACACAGCAAGAGCGGGAACCGCCATGCACCCTGATATCGAGATTCGCCCGGCGCAAGCCGTGGGCGTTCGTAATTTGACTGGCCTTGTGGCCGGCACCACCCTTTTGACGCTGGATGGGGAACTCCCTGTTGAGACGCTCGCCGCTGGCGATCGTGTGATTACGCGCGATTCTGGTATGGCGATCCTCCGCGAAGTTCGTGCGTTTACTGTCACCGCAGAGTTGATCCGCATTAAGGCAGGCACGCTGGGCAACACCCGCCCTGACCGTGACATGGCCGTTTTCGCGCAAACCCCGATCCACATCCGCGATTGGCGTGCGCAGGCTCTCTATGGTCAGGCGACCGCGATGGTCAGTGCAGAGCGTTTGATCGATGGTGAGTTCATCACACGGTCCGAACCCCTGTCGGTGATGATGTTTGAACTGGTGTTTGACCGTCAGCACATACTTTATGCAGACGGGATGGAGGTCGGATCGGCGGCTGTCTGATCCATACCACATCGTTTTGATGCGCCGCCCCTTTCGGGCGGCGTTTTCGCTTTAGAGGCCTAAGTCGCGGAATACGGCGGGCAGCGCCTCTGGCAGATCCTCGGCAATCAGCCCTGCGCCAAAATGACGGGCGGCGGCGGTGTGGAGCCATGCAGCCGTCTCTACATCCTTAATCCCCGTGATGATCCCCGCGAGCACATCGCCCGCCCCCGCCGTCGCGAGCCAAGGGGTCGCATTATCATACGTCGCCGCATTCAGGACCGTCGGGCGATGGGGCGCCGCAATGACGGTATCGCGCCCTTTGTAGAGAACGGTGCAGCCAGTGCGGCTCGCGGCCTCCTCGGTCACGATGATTTTCGACGGGTGGTCGATGAGGTCAGGGAACAACCGCGCAAATTCGCCGCCATGCGGGGTGAGAACGCAGTGGGGGTGAAGTGAGCTCATCAGCGCGTCATCCAACGCCAAAGCCGTCAGCGCATCCGCATCAATCACCGTGAACCGCTCGGCCGCGAGGATCGTGGGCAAAAACGCCGCCGCACGGTCGACGCCAAACGCGGGGCCAATGCAGAGACGGTCGTAGCGTTTATCCTCTAAGAGAGCGGTTAGGTCATTGGGCGTGTCGCAGGGCACCAGCATCACCGCCGTTTCGTGGGCGGCGTATTCCGAGATGGCGTCACGTGGCACCGCGATCGTGACCAGCCCCGCCCCCGCCCGCAGCGCAGCCCGCGCCGCCAGTCGCGCCGCCCCCGTTTTGCACGCAGGACCACCGAGGATCAGCGCGTGACCGTGACTATATTTATGCGTCACCCGCCGCAGCCCACCTTTGAGCGAGGATAGGCGCGGTTCAGATAGGCGCACAGCGTCGGGACAAAGTGTCGTGACACCAATGTCAGCGACCACCAGATCACCGCACAAATCGGGACCAATGTTCAGGTGATGGCCCAGTTTAGCGCGGTGAAAACTCACCGTGAGGTCATAGAAAATCCGCACATCCTCGGTCAGGTGCGATTGGCCTGTGTCCGCGTCCAATCCGCTGGGCAGATCAACAGCGACCCATTGGCCGCCCTCGGCATAGGCCAGATCGGCAGGCCAGACGGACAATGCGCGGAAGCCTTCTGCAATCTCACCCGTCACCGCCCGCGACAAGCCCGTGCCGAACACCGCATCAATCCAGAGCGCGGGATGATGCGCATCGTCCCAGCCCCGCAAGGCCGCACCCAAGTCAGCCCAAGGCCGCACCTGCCCCATCGCAACCCAACGGTCATAATTGGCGCGGGCATCGTTTGACAAACGCGCCGCGTCACCCGCAAAGAAACACGCGACCTCCCATCCACGCTCTGCCAAAAGCCGCGCAATGACGAAACCATCACCGCCGTTGTTGCCTGGCCCGCAGAGCACAACGGCAAGGTCAGGCGCGGTGGCCATCACGGGCCATTTGTCTAAAATGGCATCAACAACGCCCTGCCCCGCACGCTCCATCAACTGGAGGCCTGTGACACGGCCAGACGACATCGCAGCACCTTCAACGGCGCGCATTTGGGCAGAGGTCAGGACTTCGATCATCGTTTCAGCACCAAAAGTTTTCAAACCGCACATCAAGCGCGCATGTTGCACAATTTTTAATCACACCCTATGGAATCATCCCGAAGGAATAGCCTGCGTCAGCCTACCCGATTGTGCCTGCCGTGCAGACATGGTCTGACGCCGAAGGAACACCAAAGCGAAGGGAGTCGCGTCAGTGAAAAAGATCGAGGCGATCATCAAACCGTTCAAACTGGACGAGGTCAAGGAAGCCCTGCAGGACGCTGGCGTACAAGGTCTCTCCGTGATCGAAGTCAAAGGCTTTGGTCGTCAGAAAGGCCACACAGAGCTGTATCGCGGCGCTGAATATGTTGTGGACTTCCTGCCGAAAGTAAAAATCGAGGTCGTCCTTGCTGACGATCAAGTCGATGCCGCCATTGAGGCAATCATCGGCGCTGCCAAAACCGACAAGATCGGCGACGGTAAAATCTTCGTATCGCCTGTCGAACAAGCGATCCGTATCCGCACCGGTGAATCTGGCGACGACGCGCTTTAATTCACTGACAAATTTCACCTCAAGAGGAATCAGGGATGAACAACCAAGAATTTCTTAAACTTATCGCGGACGAAGGCGTAGAATACGTCGACGTACGTTTCACCGACCCGAAGGGTAAGCTCCAGCACGTGACGATCGTCTCCGACCTCGTTGACGAAGACTTCCTCGAAGAAGGTTTCATGTTCGACGGTTCGTCGATTGCTGGCTGGAAGTCGATCGACCAGTCCGACATGAAACTGATGCCGGATGCGTCCTCTGCTTACATGGACCCGTTCTATGCTGAGAAAACCATCGCGATCCACTGTGACGTTGTTGAGCCGGACACTGGCGAAGCCTATGACCGTTGCCCGCGTCAGATCGCGAAAAAAGCAGAAGCTTACCTGAAGTCCTCGGGCATCGGTGACGCTGCATACTTCGGCCCTGAAGCTGAATTCTTCCTGTTCGACGACGTTCGTTACTCGGTTACTCCGGCGAAAGTATCCTACCAGATCGACGCTGAAGCAGCTGCTTGGAACACCGACGCAGAAATCGAAATGGGCAACCTCGCACACCGTGCAGGTCACAAGGGCGGTTACTTCCCTGTGAACCCAATTGACGAAGCGCAGGACATCCGTGGCGAAATGCTCTCCACCATGAAGCGCATCGGCATCAAAGTTGACAAACACCACCACGAAGTGGCGACTTGTCAGCACGAGCTGGGCATGATCTTTGGTGGTCTGGTCGAGCAAGCCGACAACATCCAGAAGTACAAGTACATCATCCACAACGTGGCTGCGTCCTACGGCAAAACCGCAACCTTTATGCCCAAGCCGATGGCTGGCGATAACGGTTCTGGCATGCACGTAAACATGTCCATCTGGAAAGACGGCAAGCCGCTCTTTGCAGGCGACAAATACGCTGACCTGTCGCAGGACGCTCTGTACTTCATCGGTGGTATCCTGACCCACGCAAAAGCACTGAACGCGCTGACCAACCCGTCGACAAACTCCTACAAGCGTTTGATCCCGGGCTTCGAGGCTCCTGTTCTGCGCGCGTTCTCCGCACGCAACCGTTCGGGCTGTGTCCGTATTCCGTGGACCGAATCGCCGAAAGCAAAACGCGTAGAAGCTCGCTTCCCAGATCCGGCAGCGAACCCCTACCTCGCTTTCGCAGCTCTGATGATGGCTGGCCTCGACGGCATCAAAAACAAAATCGATCCGGGCGCTGCTTCGGACAAAGACCTCTACGATCTGCCGCCAGAAGAACTGGCAGCAATCCCGACCGTATGTGGTTCGCTGCGTGAAGCTCTGGAAGAGCTGGAAAAAGACATGGACTTCCTGCTTGCAGGCGACGTGTTCACCAAAGACCAGCTTCAGGCTTACATCGACCTGAAATGGAACGAGGTTTACGCTTACGAGCACACCCCGCATCCGGTCGAATACCAAATGTACTACAGCTGCTAATTTTAGCAGTCGTCAGACAATCGAGAGGGCGCCCCATTCGGGCGCCCTTTTCGTTTACTGGAACGGCCCCACGACAATTTCATGTCTTTGCCCTGATTTTGCCATTATAAGTTGAGATGTTGTCGCTGAGTAAACCAGTTTTCAGGTCCAGTATCATGTTTAAGAGTGTCCAAGATTACCTCGCGCCAAAGCCGATCCACATTCCGGCCTCTGCGCAGCCAAAGCCGCAGATGCGCCTGCCGCATCAGGCTGGCGTCATGTCTCGGCAAACGCCGACCTCTCATAAAAATTGGGTGTCCGCGCTGTTGGAGCGGGTCAAATCGACCCTCAACCCCTAATCAAATCGCAACCATCGTGGTGTGGATCGCAAAGAGAACCGCACCCGTTTTCGGCAGCCGCATGACGGTCTGCCGTTCACTGCGTTCATAGAGCGGATTGATGTCCGTGTAGGGACGCGGGTTCGATTCGCTGCGCACATGGAACAGCGTCGCGTCCTCATAACTGTGCAAATTCGCCCGCCACATCGGACGTAGCGGCTGCGCCCCATCAAACAAACGCTGCACGCGTTTGCCGATGTCCTCAGTGTAGGACGGCACGGGCACATGGATGCGCAAGAGCGGACGCCCGATTTTCTCGGCCAAGGTCCACGCGGCGGGGAAACACAAGAGCGCCGCTGTCAGCACATGTTCGTCGCCCTGCTTTTGCAAAAGGCACAGGTCCTCTTGGACCAGTTGCGACAGGGTGAGGAAGGGATCACTCCGGTCGATGGTTACGATCTGTCCGTCAGGGCGCGTCACCTGATCCGCCGTCACCGTGAACCCCACCGATGGCAATTCGGCCAAGATGACGTCGAGGAGTTCCACAACAGCCTCTTCTGCCTCGGGCAGGACACCGCAGACAGCCGCGCGATGATCGCGCATCAGACGGGCCTTTTCGCCCAACTGCCCCGTATAGGCGCTATCCACAGTGATCCACGGTCCCGTCACAGGTCGCATTGCGGGCAATCGGGCCGCAGCAACAGCGCGTTGTTCGTCGGGCAAGTGGTCTTGAAGAATGGGCGTCATGGCGGGTCCTACGGTCCGAATGACAGCACCAGACCATAATGATCCGACCCAGCCAAGGGGCGAATATCGACGGCACCCTGCCAACCCTGTGGGATCAACGTATGATCAATCGCAAAGGGCAGATGCGCGCCAAATCCGGGGAAGGTCGACAGATAACCACCGACCCGCACTGCGCCCGCCGTTTCCGCGATCCGCCGCACGGAACTGCCCCACGGGATCATGTTGAAATCCCCAGCAATCACGATCGGACCGTCGAGCGTTTCCAACCCATGCAGGATTTTCGGCACCTGCGAGGCTTGGGTGAACGGATAGGGCCAGTTGAGATGGACCGATCCGACCCAGATCTGCCCGATCTCTGGCACCTCAGCTTGGGCAATAACGATCCCGCTCCCCAGACTACAGCCCGCACCAGAGGGCGTCAGTGGGTAACGGGACAACAGCGCGATGCCGCCGTTCCCTTGGCTCGCGCAGGCGAGGCGATGGGGAAAACGTTCCTCTAGCCCGTCGAGCACGAGCTGGTTGATCGATGAGGTTTCTTGCAGCGTTACGAAATCCGCGTCTGTCGACAGGATATCGGCCAAGATCGCCTCGGGCGTGGCACCGTTCCACAGCATGTTCTTTTGATAGAGCCTCAGCGGCCCCGATCCACGCACCGCACCGCCCGCGAAATCACCCCATGTGACCACGCCAGAGGCAATCACCGCGACCAAGACGCCAGCCGCCCACCGCTTTAGGCCAAAAAACAACAGGGCGATGACAATCACCAAACCCGCAGCCAGCAATATAGGGCGCCCCAAAGACAAGGAATCGGCCAGAGGAATCCACGTCCCAAGGTGCGTAAACGCCAAGAGCGTCACACCTAGAAACGTTATGAATTTCAGAACACTACGCATCGATCCTCTCGCCCCATCTCGGCGGGTTTCGCCTATAGTCCTGACGCATCATTCCCCCGAGTTCAATGCGCCAAGGGCATAGCCCCCACACCCTAGCGGCCTTTTGCCCAACAGTTATGGCTGTGCTGCTCTTGTTACGACACGTCATGCATCGTATGAGGCGCGTGAAACTTTCCACCGACGAAAGGCCGCTGCCAATGATCCCTCGCTATTCCCGCCCTGAAATGGTCTCCATCTGGGAACCTGCAACCAAATTCAAAATCTGGTACGAGATCGAGGCACACGCCTGTGACGCCATGGCCGATCTGGGCGTTATCCCCCGCGAAAACGCTGATGCGGTTTGGAAAGCCAAAGACGTAGAGTTTGATGTCGCCCGCATCGACGAAATCGAAGCAGTCACCAAACACGACGTGATCGCGTTCCTGACACACCTTGCAGAACATGTAGGCTCTGAAGAGGCTCGTTTCGTTCACCAAGGTATGACCTCCTCGGACGTCCTCGACACCTGCTTGAACGTTCAGTTGGTTCGCGCGTCTGACATCCTGATCAAAGACATGGAAGCCCTGCTCGCAGCGCTTAAGAAGCGCTCGATGGAGCATAAAAACACCGTTCGCGTTGGCCGCAGCCACGGCATCCACGCAGAGCCGACCACTATGGGTCTGACCTTTGCACGCTTCTACGCTGAGATGGACCGCAACCTTGCGCGTCTGAAACTCGCTCGTGAAGAAATCGCAACTGGCGCAATTTCGGGCGCTGTTGGCACCTTCGCAAACATCGACCCCCGCGTTGAAGAGCACGTCTGCGCGAAACTCGGCCTGAACCCAGAGCCGATCAGCACCCAAGTGATCCCGCGCGACCGTCACGCGATGTTCTTTGCAACGCTCGGCGTGATCGCATCCTCTATCGAAAACGTAGCGATCGAAATCCGTCACATGCAGCGCACCGAAGTTCTTGAGGGCGCAGAGTTCTTCTCGATGGGTCAAAAAGGCTCGTCGGCGATGCCGCACAAAAAGAACCCTGTTCTGACCGAAAACCTCACAGGTCTGGCGCGTCTGGTTCGTATGTCAGTCATTCCTGCGATGGAAAACGTCGCCCTCTGGCACGAGCGTGATATTTCGCACTCCTCCGTTGAGCGTGCGATTGGCCCAGATGCCACCATCACCCTCGACTTTGCCCTGAACCGTCTGACCGGCGTTGTCGATAAAATGCTCATCTTCCCGCAGAACATGCTGGATAACATGAACAAATTCCCGGGTCTGGTGATGTCGCAGCGCGTTCTGCTGGCCCTGACCCAAGCAGGCGTATCACGCGAGGACGCATATTCCATGGTTCAGCGCAACGCGTTGAAAGTCTGGGAAGACCGCGTTGATTTCCGTGAACAACTGCTCGCAGACGAGGATGTTGTGAACGCGCTTGGCGTTGATGCGATCAACGAAAAATTCGACATGGACTACCACACCAAACACGTGGACACGATCTTTAAGCGCGTGTTCGGCGCATAATCGGATCGGGGGCCTTCGGGCCCCCTTTTCATTTGGGGCTAACGGTTTTTTCACCTTTCCAACCGATCCTTGGGCGGAAAGGAGACCACAATGCCCGATGGATCACAGCTCCCCCCGATTGCGCATCTGACCCGCCGTCAAAAGGCGGCGCTGTTGGTGCAATATCTGATGGCGGACGGGCAGACGCTGAACCTCTCTGACATGCCAGAGGACGCGCAAATCGCCCTCACCCGCGAGATCGCCGATATCGGCATGGTGGATCGGGCAACGGTGGATCATGTGGTGATCGAATTCCTAGACGAGATGGACCGCCTCGGCCTCACGGGGCCCGGTGGTATCTCTGCCGCTCTTGATGCGTTGTCAGGACAACTCAGCGCAGGGACCACGGCGCGGCTCAACGACGAACTCTCTGGCACCGACCCGTGGCGGCAGATTTGCAAGCTAGAGGTCGATCAGATCGTCCCTCTGGTCAATGCAGAGGCAATAGAAGTCTGCGCGATCACCCTGTCGAAACTCCCCGTTGATAAGGCCGCCCAAGTGCTAGGCCGCATTGCGGGCGAACGGGCGCGGCGGATCACCTATACGATGTCGCTGACCACAGGCGTAGCGCCCGAAACCGTCCTGCGGATTGGCACCGCTTTGATTGGCGATTACGGCAAACCGCGCGAAACGGCCTTTGCCCAGCCTGCCCCACGGCACCTCGGTGCGATCCTCACGGCGAGCGGCGCTGACCTGCGCGACAGTCTTTTGTCCGATCTGCAGGACGATGATCCCGTTTTCACCGCGCAGGTTCGGCAGGCGATCTTTACCTTTGCCGACATCCCTGCCCGCCTGCCCCCGCCCGACGTGCCCAAAGTACTACGCGCTGCGGATCAGGCGGATGTGGTGGCGGCGCTGGCCCATGCGGTAGCGGCGGGTGGCGCGCTAGAGGCTGGGGCAGACTATCTCCTTGCGAACCTGTCGCAACGGGTGGCGGACCAGATCAAGGATGAGATGGCGGAGCGCGGCACCCCACGCAAGGCAGATGGCGAGGCAGCCCAGACCCGAATGACCGCCGTCATCCAGAAATTGGCCGAAACGGGCGATATAACGCTCTTTTCTACGGGAGAGGACGCTGCGTGATCCATCGTGCTGCTTGAGATTGCGGAGCCAGCCCTTTATCTGAGGGGCAGACCGCACAGGATGGCACATGGCCCAAACTCAAGAGACCGACCTCGGCACACGCGCCGATTGGATCATTGACCGCATTTTGCGCGGCATGATCGGTGGGCTAATGCGTCTGCCTTACGAGACGCGCGTGGCGCTCATGGGGGCCGTCACAAAGCGGGTCATCGGGCCTATCGCGGGCTACCGCAAACGGGCGCTGGCTAACCTGTCGTTGATTTTCCCTGACATGTCAGACGCCGAAAAATCCCGTATTGCTGACGGCGTGCTGGACAACGTGGGCCGCACCTTGATCGAAAACTATTCATGGCAGGAATTCGGTCAACGCCTTGCTCGGGCCGAGATCAGCGGCGATGGCATGGCGGCCGTCGAAGAGGCCCGCGCAACTGGCCGTCCGATCCTCTTTATCACGGGGCATTTCGGCAACCACGAGGCCCCGCGTCAGGTGCTCACGAACAAAGGTTACATCATCGGCGGCCTCTACCGACCGATGAAGAACGCCTATTTCAACGATCACTACGCCAGCACAATGACCGAACTCTCTGGCCCCGTCTTTGCCCAAGGGCGGCGCGGCACGGCAGGGTTTGCAAAACATCTGCGTGGTGGCGGCATGGGCACGCTGTTGTTTGATGTGGCCGTGCCTGATGGGGTTTTGTTGGATTTCGTCGGACATCCCGCGATGACCGCGACCTCTGCCGCCGATATTGCACTGCGGATGGATGCGCTCTTGGTGCCCTATTTCGGGATCCGACAGGCCGATGGTGTGAGTTTTGACGTAGCCGTTGAGACGCCCATCGAACACACGACCCCTGAACAGATGATGGCAGAGGCGACCGCTCGACTAGAGGCCCGCGTCAGGGCCAACCCCGAACAGTGGTTCTGGGTGCATAACCGTTGGAAGCCTCAGCGCACGCGCCCTGCCGATACGATCAACCCTGGCCCAGGTTCCTGAAGGATCACGACCGCTGGCGCGTCGCCTTCGATGGTCACAGAGAGCGACAGCGGCGTGCGCGTGTCCCATTCGCCCAGATCGTCCCACGACGTGACGATATTCGTGTAATCAACGGTTTTTCCAGCGTTTTCACCGCGTTCAATATCGACCTGCGCATTGGGTTGATAACGAACAAGTTGCACCGTCAGCGGTGTTGCAAAGCTCTGCAGGGACTCGGCGGTTAGGGTCAGCGTATTGCCCGACCGCTCAAGATCCAGATCAATGCCATCGGCCATGATGATGTGACGGCGCATCAGCTCCATCAGTTCCATCGGGTGTGCGCCAACCACATGGTCCACACCTCCGATCACGAACTGCGGCGTGTAGATGGTCCGCTCGCCTGCTTGGGCGGCGTAGCGTTTCTGGCGTTCGGTAAAGGCCGGATTGGCAAAGCTATCAGCCCAGCCGATGTAATCCCAATAGTCCACATGCAGCGCCAGCGGGATCACATCATCGCTCTGCGCCAATTCTGCGAGAATTTCATCGGCAGGCGGACAGGACGAACAGCCCTGAGAGGTGAACAATTCAACAATAATGGGGGGATGATCATCCGCATGGGCAACTGCAGGCAGGGTCATAGCCAAGCCACACATCACCGATCCCAAAAGCTGTCGCATGTTTACATCCGTGTTCGTTTCCTAAGACCGATTTAGCGCAACACGCTCACACTCTCCAATCAATGAATTGCGAGACTTTGACATGATTGCACAGAGGACACGATTTTTAGGGGCAACGTCTGTGCGAATACGCTCAGGCGGTTTCACGTTCCGGCCGACGGGACAGAGGCGATTTTCGGTCGAGTAGCCCCTCGCGCTCCATCGCCCACCGCAGGAGTTCCGCCTCTCGCGCGGTCAAGCACATACGGGCCGCAGGGCCATAATGTTCCCACCCGCCACGCAGCACAGGAAACACATCGAGGAGCGCGGCACGGTCGGCCTCTGAAATGGTTTTGATCGCTTCAGGTCCGGGCAAGAGGCTTTCACTCAGCAAACCATCCGCCATCACAATATCGTGCTGGTCGAGCGCGAAATGGACGTAATGCGCGAGCGCCCGTGGCTCTGACCGAATGAGGTCGCCATCGATTAAATGTTTCGCGGCGACGAGCACGTCCTCTTCGCCAAAGAGCAGTTCAACAAAGGGGCCGTGGATCATCAAACGGTGATTTGGCGAGACGTAGACTGGCACTTCGTTATCCAAGACACCCGTTGCGATCCGAACCGGCGCATTTTTCCCAACGCCAAGGATCGTGTTTTGCCCAACCCAGCGGATCGGTTGCAACCCGTGGTCCATGGTTTCGACCAGATCACCCACGCGCAATTGCTGCACAGGCACCCAGCCCCGCGCAGTCTGGATCGTTGTCCCAGCGAGGTAACAGACGAACATCTGATCAACGCCGGCGGTATAAATCCCTGTGTATTCAACGCCGTTCCATGTGCCTATGGTGACAGAGGAGACCGCGGAATAGTGACCCTGCGGGATCGACGAATCCATGAGGCGGTAACCCCATGTGCCATCAGTGAACAACGTGACCTCAATATCGAGGCCCGTGATCACCTGACCGTTCATCACAATAGACGAATTGGTGTAGAGCGCGATTTCCTGCGGGTAGAGGTTCTTCGTCGGGCCAATGATATAGTCGCCCGCGTATCGTAACGGCCCGCCGTCTAGGTCATCGTCGTTGACGACGCCGTCATTGTCGCCATCACGAATGGTATATTCGATGTAGTATGGGTTGTTGATCGTGTAGCCGTTCAGGCTCTCATCAAGAACGTCTTGAGAGAGAAACTCTGGGAAAGGGAACGACGTTGGAAAATACCAACCCCAACTGAGCGTGTCGACCATACCGCAAAAACCTCATGACTATACAGGATCTGTAACGGCAGCATCTGTGGCAAATTTAGTGCCAAGTTCGGCGAGGATCCCGAATGAGGTGCGCTTTGCGGTCGCAGCATTGAATACACAAATTATCCACAGGGTTGCCCACCCCTAAGTGGTTCTATCCACAGGCTTACCCCCTGAATCCGATTTGCCGAATCCACAGGGGGGTGGTCGATTTGGGGGATGGATATTCAACTCTCCCACCTGCGTCTTTCTGCCGACGACGCCTACCCGCCCCTGCCGGAAAACCGCGCCTACGCGCTGGTCATCATCGCGCATGAGGAAACCTCGGCCTACTGGCGTCGGGGTTTGGCGGAAAAGATGGCTGTGGGGGCCTGCGTTCAGGCGAATATCTGGGGCAGCGATGCCGAAGAGTGGTGCGCAGACATCGACGCCGCCAACGCGCTGTCGATCATGACCGAAGAACGGGCCGAATATTTCCCCGACATCGAGGTCTCTAGCCAGTCGTCGCGCGTGATTGACGATGTGTTCGACTTTGCCACAGCGCAGATGCACACGTCAGAGGCCGAAGAGCTCAGCCTCTTGATCGTGTTGGAAATTGGTGAACCTGCGTGGCGCTATGATCTGTCGGGCATGGCCTGCCGTGCCGCCCGCGATTGGGGCGCCATGGCGGCCTATGCCTGCTGATCAGTTCCCAAGCGCCTTTTGCAACTCTGGTAAAAACCGTTCTTCGTAGTCAGTGCCGATCAGCGGCCCTGCAAAACGGTAGAGAACCGTGCCGTCACCATCGACGATGAAGGTCTCTGGTGGGGCGGTCACACCCCAGTCGATGCTGCCGCGCCCTGTGGCGTCAAACCCCGTCGCAAAGAACGGATTGCCCAGTTCGGTCAGATAATCGCTCGCCGCGCCTTGGGTGTCGCGGAAGTTCACGCCAGCCACGCGGTAGCCCTGCTCGGCCAATTCATGCAGCACAGGATGTTCGGCACGGCACGGCGGGCACCAGCTTGCCCAGAAGTTCACCAGCGTCACTTCGCCCGACCGCAGCATCTCTGGCGTCAATTGGACGGTGCCCTCTAGCGCCTCTGTCGGCAGGGCCGGAGCCTCTTTACCGATAAAGGTCGACGGGAGTTTGTCGTCGTTGCCAAAATACATACCGCTGAAAAACAGCCCCGCGATCCCTGCAAAGATCACAGGGGGTAGGATTGCCAATACCGGAACCTTAGCCATGTTTCGTCTCAACCTCTTCAAGCCGTTTCTTTGCGGCGCGGCTCTGTTTCAGGCTCACCAGCGCGAGGGCGGCCAAAAGGCCGATCGTCACGCCGTAAGACAGCCAGATATGAAGCGTGTGTTTGCCGAAATCGACCATCATGCAGCCCTCCGAGCCCGCGCCTCAAGCGCATCAGCGCGCCGTAGACGGATATGTGTGTTGGTTCGGATCAAAACCAATGCGACAAAAAAGAGCCCAAAGCCCACCATCGAAATCACCGCAGGCCACCAGAACGACGCGTCGATGTTGGTTTCACGGTCGGCAGAGAATGTCGCGGTTTGGTGCAGGCCCTTGCCCCAGAACATCGCCGCATAGCGCGAGAGCACCGCAAAGACCGACCCCACGATGCAGAGGACCGAAGTCAGGTCGGCAGCGGTATCGTTGTCCTCAATCGCGGTCCAGAGGGCCATGTAGCCGATGTAGAACAGGAACAGGATCAGGAACGATGTAAGGCGCGGCTCCCATGCCCACCATGTACCCCATGTCGGTTGGCCCCAGATCGCGCCCGTTGCCAGAGCAATCACCGTCATGATCGCGCCAATCGGTGCCGCCGCCCGCGCCGCAAGCGCCGAGACGTGGTGACGGCGGATCAGCCAGATCAACGAGGCGACCAGCATCATCATCCAGCCGTTAATCGCCATTAGTGCGGAAGGCACATGGACGAAGAGGATTTTGACCGAGTGCTCGAACTGGTCGGCTGCTGGGGTGTTGAACAGGCCCCAGAGCAAGCCAACTATGATCAGCAGCATCGACCCGCCAAAGATCCACGGGATCAGTGGCGCCGTCGTGGCCATAAATTTCTTGGGGTTTGCATATTCCCAGATCGACATGATGTCCCCTTTTGTTGTCTTAGCGCAGGTTGACCCGCAGTGCCGCAGCACTGGCGAATGGCAATAGCGCAAAAGCCCCCGCAGTAATACCCGCCAGCATCACAAAGGGCGTTGTCACATCCATCCCAGCCGCGCCACGGCGCACCGCTTCGGCCCCAAAGACCAGCGTCGGGACATATAGCGGCAAAACCAGAAGCGACAGCAAGAGGCCACCACGCCGCAGTCCGACGGTCAGCGCCGCACCAAAGGTGCCGATGATCGACAGTGCAGGCGTGCCGAGTGCTAGCGAGATGAACAGATAGCCATAGGCCTCTGAATTCATGTGTAAAAGAACACCCAAGAGCGGCGCCGCGAGGGTCAGCGGTAGACCCGTGGTCAGCCAATGAGCAATCGCTTTGATTAATGCTGCGCCTTCAAGCGGCAGCGGCGATGTCGCGAGGAGCGCCAAAGAGCCATCTTCGTAATCCAGCGCGAAAATCCGGTCGAGTGACAGAAGGCAAGCGAGCAGTGCCGCGACCCATAGGATACCCGGCGCGATAGGCTCTAACACCGACGCATCAGGCCCCACGCCAAAGGGGATCAGCACCACGACAATCAAAAAGAACGCAAGGCCAAGGCCGAACCCGCCCCCTGCCCGCACCGCAAGCCAAAGGTCGCGTTTTAGGAGCGCGATCACAAGAACGCCTCGTCGCTGCCACCAGATTGATCAGCCGAGGCACGGAACGGCTCTAAGTCAAGTTCGGGCGCATCAAGGCCAAGGTCGATATGGGTCGCGATAACCGCGATGCCGCCTTTGGCCAGATGTTGATCACGGATGAAATCCGCAAAAAGGTTCACCGAGAACCGATCTAACGACACCGTCGGTTCATCCAAGAACAGCACCTTGCGCCCGATCACACCGAGCCGCGACAGACCTAGACGCCGCTTTTGCCCTGCGGATAAGGTGCCCGCCATGCGGTGGCGCAGATCAACCAGATCAAAGGCCTCGTAAATGGTGTCAGGCACAGGATTGCCGTAAACCTCGGCCCAGAAGCTCAGGTTTTCTTCGACGCTCAGCTGCGCTTTGATCCCGTCCGCGTGGCTGGCATAGGCGGCCTGATCGTCGGGCAGGTCAATGTCACCGCTCAATGCAGGTTGCAGCCCCGCGAGCGTCCGCAAGAGCGTGGTTTTCCCGATGCCATTAGCACCGCGCAGAACCAGCGCCTGCCCCGCCTCGACCGTGAACGACACGCCAGCGAGGACAGGAACCCCACCGCGCGCGCAGGCCAGATCAGTGACCGCGAGCCGCATCAGACGGGGATCAAGGCCAGCGCGACGCGGCGGCCTTCGGACAAGAGGACGTTATAGGTGCGGCAGGCCGCGGGCGACGACATCGGTTCAGCGCCGATACCCGCCTCTTCTAACGCGGTGCGAAGGGCGGCGGGCAAATGCGCGATCTCTGCGCCTGTGCCGACAAAGACCACATCAACCGCGTCTTTGAGCGCCAAGAGCGCCTCAACGTCGTCATAGCCGCCCCAAGAGGACACGCCTGTGGAGGTCACGACCAGCGGGCCCTCAAAGACCTCACCACCGATGCGGAAAAAACCGGGACCATAGCCATCAACGGGCTTGGCATCGGAATAAACGACCTCGTTCAAACGCATGTCTTATCCTCTTTGCTCAGTGCCTGTTACAGCGCCGTGTCCGCTTGGGGTTTGAGATAGCTCAATCCCCAAGAAAAATCAGGCATCAATATCCATGAACTGGTTGCCGGTAGGTTTCTTTTCCTTCGACCAGTCACGTTTCACACCGAGCATAAGCACGATGTTCTTTGCAACATAGATCGACGAATAGGTACCAACCAGAATGCCCCAAGTGATCGCAAAGACGAACCCACGGATCACGTCCCCACCCAGCACCAAGAGCGCGATCAGCGCCAAAAGCGTGGTGCCCGAGGTCATGATGGTACGGCTCAGCGTTTCGTTGGCCGAGAGGTTCAGCACGTCGATCAGCGGCATTTGCTTATACTTGATCAGGTTTTCACGGGCGCGGTCAAAGACAACCACGGTATCGTTGATCGAATAGCCCACGATGGTCAAAAGCGCCGCGATGGTCGCCAAATCGAATTTGAACTGGAACACCGCCCAAAGGCCAATGGTCACCGCAACGTCGTGGATCAAAGCCACAACAGCGCCCACCGCGAACTGCCATTCGAACCGCAGCCAGATATAGGCCACGATCGCGACAAGCGCCGCGAGAACGGCATAAACCGCCTTAGAGATCAGCTCGCCCGACACCTTGGGACCAACGGATTCAACAGAGGCAAACGTCACCGCTGGATCGACCGTTTTCAGAGCAGCCTCAACATTGCCCACGATGTCTTGGGAAATGCTTTCCTGCCCGTCTTGGGCCTGAATGCGGATCATCGCCACGTGCTGATCTGCGGCAAAGGTCGGGTCAAAGACCTGCGTGATCACCACATCGCCGAGGCCGAGCGGATCAATCGCCGCACGATACTCTGCAACATCCACAGCGTTTGTGCTGTCTGTGCGGATCGTGGTGCCGCCACGGAAGTCGATACCAAAGTTAAGCCCCATCACGAAAAACGCGATGACAGAGGCAATCACCAACACCACAGACGCCCCAAAGGTAGCGCGTGCGACGCGGAAGAAATTGAAGTTCGTGTTGTCAGGGACAAGACGCATCCGCATGGCTCAGACCTCGATGGTTTTGGGACGGCGGCGTTGGAACCACCAGACGATGAAAAGACGGGTCACAAAGAGCGCGGTAAAGACCGAAGTCACGATACCGATGCCCAGAGTGGTCGCAAAGCCGCGCACAGGGCCAGAGCCAACGAACCAAAGAATGGCTGCGGTGATGATCGTAGTGATGTTCGCATCCACAATTGCCGACATCGCGCGTTCATAACCCAGCTCAATTGCTCGCGCTGGCCCTTTCGCTGTTTTCAGCTCTTCACGGATCCGTTCAAAAACCAGAACGTTCGCGTCCACAGCCATACCCATGGTCAGCACAATACCCGCGATACCAGGCAGCGTGAGCGTCGCACCGAGGACCGACAATGCCCCAAAGATCATAGCAACGTTGATCACCAGCGCGAGGTTCGCGATCCAGCCAAAGAGGCCGTAGGTCAGCGCCATAAAGATCATGATCAGCGCGAAACCAACCAGCGCCGCAATTTGACCCGCCTTCACGCTATCCGCACCCAGTTCTGGGCCGATCGTGCGTTCTTCGAGGAAGGACAGACCAACAGGCAGCGCACCAGCCCGCAACAGAACCGCGAGGTTCGTGGATTCCTCAATCGAGAAGCTCCCCGAAATGATACCAGAGCCGCCCGTGATCGCCTGACGAATGGTCGGGGCGCTGATCACTTCGTTATCGAGGACAATCGCAAACGGCGCGCCCACGTTTTCCGAGGTATACTGACCAAAGGCCCGAGCCCCCGTCGGATTGAAACGGAACGATACAGCCGGCAGACCGTTCTGATCAAACGATGGCTGCGCATCAACCAGCTCTTCACCCGTGACAACGGGGGTCCGTTCAAGGATGTAATAGCTGCCCTCTTCGTTCAGAGACGGCGCGAGGATGTTACCCACACCCGGATTTGCATTCGCATCCGTGGTGCGACCAACGACCGAGTTAAAGGTCAGTTGAGCCGTCGTGCCGATCCAGTCTTTCAATTCTTGCGCCGATTTCGCGCCGGGAACTTGGATCAGGATACGGTTGTCGCCCTGACGCTGGATCGCAGGCTCACGTGTGCCCGCAGCGTCAATACGACGACGAATAATTTCAAGCGCTTGTTTGACCACACGGTCGTCAGAGGCCAGCTTTTCCGCCTCAGAGAGCCCGATGCTGATCACTTGGCCCTCAGCAGAGACAGTGATGTTCGATGCACCCGCGCCTGTCAGGGTCGCAACAGGCTGGCCCAAACCACGCACCAGTTCCAGCGCACGCTCCATGCCAGCGGCATCGGAAATACGCACGCGCAGCGCGTCAGCGGTGGACTCTTCGCGGGTCACAAACCCAACGGTGTCACGTTCTGCAGCCAGCACATCACGCACCTCAGGCCACATCGCGTCGAGCGTGGCGCCATAGGCCTCTTGCACCTGCACTTCGGCGAGCAGATGCGCACCGCCCCGCAGGTCAAGCCCGAGGTTCACCAAATTCGACGGCAGGAACGACGGCCAGAGCGCGACATCCGCCGCGATCTGATCGGAACTCATCCCCGCATCAACCAATTTAACCGCGTCGTTATGAGACTCGACGCGGCCGTAGAAAAAGTTCGGCAAGGTAAAGACAACCCCGGCCAGGCAGGCCAGTAGGATCATCAACTGGCGAAAGCGCGAAATATGCAGCATGTCCGGGGCCTTGTCTTATGCCTTAGCAGGTTCGGTCTTGCTCACAACCTGAGCAATGGTCGAACGCACGATGCGAACGTTGACGCCCGCAGCAATCTCGATCTCGATCTCATTGTCGTCTTTGACCTTCGACACTTTGCCGATGATCCCACCTTGGGTGACAACTTGATCACCGCGGCGCAGCGCAGCAACCATCGCCTGATGCTCTTTTACCTTTTTCTGCTGCGGACGGATCAGCAAGAAATACATGATCCCGAAGATCAGGATAAACGGTACGATACCTTGAATGGCCTCCATCAGGCGCTCCCCTTCGTGTTAAATATGCAGGTCTCGCCCCGCAAAAGTCGCGGCACGTTAATTCGCAGATGGGGGAATGGCAACCGGACCGCAACCCCATATCTTCGTGATAATGCCGCAGCCCGCCAAAAAATCCCCCTTGCCCCTATGTGCGACAAATATCCCGGGGGTGAATTGGCGCAGCCAAGAGGGGGCAGAGCCCCTTTTCACCCTTCCCCACCCATGCCATAAGCACCGCGTCATTAAGAAGGAGAAGCCCCATGCATGACATCCGCTTTATCCGCGAAAATCCGGCCGCATTCGACGCTGCCCTGTCGCGTCGTGGGGCCGAACCTATGTCGTCAACCGTTCTCGCTCTGGACGAGGCGCGCCGCGCCCTGATCCACGCGTCGGAAACCGCGACCGCTGAACAGAACAAAGCGTCCAAAGAGGTCGGTGCTGCCAAAGGTCGCGGTGACAAGGCTGAGTTCGAACGCCTCCGCGCACTGGTGGCTGAGAAAAAAGCCGACATCGCCCGCATGACCGAAGAGGCGAAACAAAAAGACGAGGAGCTGAACACGCTCCTCTTGACCATTCCGAACATGCTCTATGATGACGTGCCGGATGGGGCGGATGAAAACGACAACGTTGAGATCAACCGTTGGGGCACCCCGCGCAGCTTCGATTTCAAACCTGTTGAACACTTTGAAATCGCTGGCGTTCAGACGGGTATGGACTTTACCGCTGGCACCAAACTCTCGGGCAGCCGCTTTGTGGTGCTCTCGGGCGCTGTGGCGCGTATCCACCGTGCGCTGGCTCAGTTCATGCTGGATTACCACGTGGACGTTCACGGCCTGACCGAAGCGATCACCCCCGTCATGGTCAAAGAAGAGATGATGTATGGCACGGGCCAGCTGCCGAAATTCGGCGAGGACAGCTATCAAACCACCAACGGCTGGTGGCTGATCCCGACCGCAGAGGTCACGCTGACGAACCTCGTCAATGGCGACATCGTGGACGAATCCACCCTGCCCCGCCGTTACGCCGCGCATACCCAGTGCTTCCGCTCTGAGGCTGGCTCAGCTGGTCGCGATACCTCTGGCATGCTGCGTCAGCACCAGTTCGAAAAGGTTGAGATGGTCACCATCATCACCCCCGATCAGTCCGAGGCCGAACATGCCCGCATGACCCGTCAGGCCGAAGCGATCCTTGAGGCGCTCGAATTGCCGTACCGCACGGTTAAACTCTGCTCGGGCGATATGGGCGCTGGTATGAAGCGCACTCACGACCTCGAAGTTTGGCTGCCTGGTCAGGACAAATACCGCGAGATTTCCTCGGTTTCGACCGCAGGCGATTATCAAGCCCGCCGCATGAACGCGCGTTACAAACCCGCCGACGGTGGCAAGCCGCAGTTCGTCCACACCCTGAACGGCTCTGGCCTCGCGGTTGGCCGCACGCTGATCGCGGTTCTGGAAAACGGTCAGAACGCTGATGGCTCGGTCACGCTTCCGGCTGTCCTGCACCCCTACCTCAAAGGCAAGACCACGCTCACCGCAGCGGGCGATCTGGCCTAAGCACTTGATCCAAAGGGCGACTGTGCCACGTATAAGGGTTATGAAAAAATCCTTACCGTGGCTGGTCGCCCTTTTTGCATCTACGTTTATCCTCGCGCCTCTGGTGACAGAGCCGTTCACGGGATATCGCTCTGAACACCTCCCCGTTTTCATGGATCAACCGCCGATCCAGCCCGCAGGCTATGCCTTTGCGATCTGGGGCGTGATCTATTCGTGGCTTGTGGCCTCTGCGGTTTATGGGCTGGTGAAACGGCGCACTGATGGCGCGTGGGACATCGTGCGGGGGCCGTTGGCGCTGTCGCTCGCGCTCGGCACGCTGTGGCTATCGATTGCCAATGCCACGGCGATCTGGGCGACGGTGGTGATCCTCATCATGGCAGGCGTCACCGTCTTAGCGCTCTTACGCTCCCCGACCAAGGATTACTGGTGGCTGAAGGTGCCACTCGGCCTCTATGCGGGGTGGCTGACGGCCGCCTCTGTGGTGTCGCTGTCGATCACCCTCGCGGGCTTTGGCGTGCTGAGCTACGAGGCCGCCTCCATCGCAGGTCTGATCCTCGCGATGACTGCTGCCATTCTGGTGCAACTCATGCCCCCCAGCGGGCCAGCCTATGGCCTCGCTGTGAGTTGGGCGCTCTTTGGGATTGTGGTGCAGAACGGCACAGACATAATCGTGATGTCTGTTTTGGCCGGCGCGGGCATTGCCGCGCTCGGCCTGATTAACGTCACTCGCCGCGGTTCGACTTGAGGTGTTTCGCCAGACGTCCGGTCTGTTTCTTCTTCTTGTTCTTATAGGGGTTCTTTTCCCCCTGATCGCGCAAGAAGAGACGGATCGGCGTTCCCGGCATCTCAAAATCGTCACGTAAGCCTTTGATAAGATAACGGTTATAGCTTTCCGGAACCTTATCAGGGTGCGACGTCATAACGACGAATGCAGGCGGACGGGCTTTCACCTGCGTCATATACCTCATTTTAATCCGCTTACCCTGCGGTGCGGGCGGCGGGTGCTGCTCTAGCATACCAACCAACCAACGGTTCAACGCAGAGGTCGATACGCGGCGGTTCCAGATCGTGTAGGCCCGCATGATCGCGTTGTGCAAACGATCCAGCCCCTTGCCCGTTTTCGCGGACACGGTGACCATCGGCGCGCCACGAAGCTGCGGCAGCAGACGTTCGAATTTCTCGCGCAGGTCTTTGAGCTTGTCCTGCTTCTCGTCCTCAAGGTCCCATTTGTTGACGGCAACTACGACCGCGCGGCCTTCGCGCTCGGCAAGGTCGGCAATCCGCAAATCCTGCTGCTCGAACGGAATTTCAACGTCGAGAAGGACAACCAGAACCTCAGCAAACTTTGCAGCACGCAGACCGTCCGAAACGGAGAGTTTTTCCAGCTTTTCCTGAACCTTAGCCTTTTTACGCATCCCCGCGGTATCAAAGATACGCATTGGGATACCGTCCCATTCGGTCTTAACCGAAATCGCGTCGCGGGTGATGCCAGCCTCAGGTCCGGTGAGCAGACGCTCTTCTCCGAGGATTTTGTTGATCAGCGTCGATTTACCCGCGTTCGGGCGACCCACCACGGCGATTTGCAGCGGTTTATCCCACGTGGGCATCGGAACTTCGGGTTCATCGCCTTCTTCGAACTCGTCCCACTCTTCAATATCGACGTCGACTTCTGGCGCATCTTGGGCAGCGCGTTCTTCGAACTGCTCAGAGATCGGGAGGAGAACGTGATAAAGCTCGTCCATCCCTTCTCCGTGTTCCGCAGAAATCCGCAGCGGTTCACCAAGGCCGAGCGAATAGGCCTCAAGGAAACCGCCCTCGCCTGCCCGACCCTCGGATTTGTTCGCGCCAAGGATCACATTCGCATTCTTTTTGCGCAGGATGTCAGCAAAGACTTCGTCCGTCGGCGTGATGCCCACACGTGCGTCGATCAAGAACAGACAAACGTCCGCCATTTCCACCGCACGCTCGGTCAAACGACGCATACGGCCCTGAAGGCTGTTGTCGGTCGCGTCTTCGAGACCCGCAGAATCGATCACAGTGAATCGCAAATGGCCGAGTCTCGCGTCGCCTTCACGCAGGTCACGCGTCACCCCCGGCTGGTCGTCGACCAGCGCGAGCTTCTTGCCTACAAGGCGATTGAACAATGTCGACTTGCCCACGTTCGGGCGGCCAACAATGGCGAGGGTGAATGTCATGGCTAAAGCCCTTTCAGATCAAGATCGGGGCGATACACCATTCCCGCGTTAACGGAAAGCCAGCAATTGCCCGTTCTTTGACACGACATAGAGTGTATTTCCTGCAACGACGGGCGCAGAGGCCGCACCGCTTGGAATTTCGATTTGTCCAACGAGAGCGCCCGACACGGGATCGAACTGACGGATCAGCCCGTCCGACGAGGCCACAATCAGACGCCCGCCGGCAAGGATCGGACCGTAGTGAGCGACGGCTGAGCGGGATTTCCCGGCGCGGCGTTCGATCAGGTCAGGCAGCGCGACGCGCCAGATGACGGACCCGTCACGGTTATCCAAACGCACCAATTGGTTCAGGTCGTTCACGGCAAAGACCGAACCGCCCACAGGCCAGACAGGACCGACAGCGCCTTCGTGTGCGGACCATTTGCGGTCGCCCGATACAGCGTCCAGCGCAATGGTCATGCCCGAAGAGTTACCGAGGTAGATCGTGTCACCGCTGACCACAGGTCCACCGCTCAGCCCGTCAAAGGCATTGAGCGGACGGCCCAGACGTTCGCCGCCGATAAAGGCCGACCAACGCTGCAAGCCGCCATCGCGGAAGGCCGCAACCAGTTCACCGCCTGCAAACGGCATGAGCGCAAAGCGATCCGTCACGGCAACACCCGGACCGCTGCCATAGCTGGTGTTGGACGGTGCGCCATTGACAGTCCATTTGACCAAACCGTTGTCCGACTGGATCGCCCAGCCACGGTTGTCATGGCCCACAACATAAATGAAGTTGCCCGAAACGGTCGGCGTGGTCGCGCCAGAAGCATCCAAGGTCTGACGCCAGATCACGCCACCTGTGCTGCGGTCGATTGAGATGACCTCACCATAGCCCGTGGTCGCAACGAGACGGTTACCGTCTACAGCCAAACCGCCGCCAGAGGCAGACCCACCCTCGCCCGCAGGGGTCAGGTCGACGGACCAAAGCGTTGCGCCGTTGGTGCCTGTCGCCGTCACAGTCGTCGCGGCATCCATCGTGTAAATCGCATCGCCCGAAACGACAGGATCAGCGGTGATCCGTGCGCGGCGGCTTTCGCCCTCACCGATGTTTGCGGCAAAAACCAAGGTCGGAGTCGCAGAGAGCGCCAGATGCGGCATGGAGTGCGCGGCGTTGCCGCCACGATGGGTCCAGTCGGCGTTAGAAACCTGCTGGCCCAGAGAAATCTCGCGGGCCTCATTCACTTCAGCCACAGGGGCAGAGGCGAGGCCATCACGGATATCCAAGCGTTCGCCCGGAAGACGGACATCCTTTGATCCACAACCCGCGAGCAATGCCACAAGTGCAGCCGTGCCAAGGAAGGTAAATTTTGTCACTGCCCCGTCCTCCGACGTGTTTTCGTTCCTGCGTTACTGAGACGCGTCACCACCCAGCGCCACAATCAAGCCTTCGACCCGATTGCGCAAGCCCTGCGTGACCGTTGCATCGCCGCTGATCTCGCGCAGCGTGGCCAGTGCGGCCTCTGCATCGCCTGCTTCCAATTGTGCGACAGCGATCTGTTCTTTGGCCAAAAGCGCGAAAGTCGCACCCGGTGCTGCAAGGTTTTGGAACCCTGCGATCCGTTCGTCGGTGGACAAGTTTTCCGCATTGGCCAAAAGCGCCTTGAACGCACCGAGGTCACGATAGACCTGACGTGCGCCGTCCAAATTCGCGAGCGCATTAAATGCGTCAGCCGAAGCGGCGGTGTCACCTGCCTCTTGGGCCGCAGCACCTGTCATCAAAAGCGACATCACAGACGGCGGCAATTGTGCGAATGCAGCCTGACGGTCTGCCCATTCATTTTGTTCGAGAGCATCAAAAATCGCGTCACCCGCAGCCTGTTCAGCCGCACGGGTTTGAGCCGACTGATATTCGGTCCAGGCTGTCGCGCCGACTAGCCCCGTGACGGTCAAAGCAGCAATCCAGCCGTATTTACGGATGTAGGTAAAAAGCTGGTCGCGACGGACCTCTTCGTTGACTTCGTCGATGAAGCTTTCGTTATTGCTCATTGCGCGACCGGCCTTCTAAAACTGTTGGTGCCCCGTCTTAACTTGAACCTTCAGGAATTGCCAAGACCTTCGCAGATCACGGTTTTATTCAGTCAGCTTCGCTGCCTTGCAGAAAAAGGCAAAAATCACTAATCTGAACCAAATGGTTTAGCGTATACTGAACAAGATTCTTCCTTGCTCTGAACCTTTTCATGACTATTTCCGCGGTTAGTTGCGAACTGTGACCGTATTTCGAAAGGCCAAACCATGCGCGTAATGCCGCTTATTACAGCTGTCGTTGTAACTGCGTTTCTCTACTTCCTCGTTGCGGAACGCGACAGCCTGCTGGCGTTTGCTCAGGCTGACACCTCTGCTGAAGTCGAGGCCGAGGGGGCTGCAACCCCAGTTGACGAGCCATCGCTGATCAAAGTTGTCGTTCTGCGGAGCACTGAGCGCGGTATCGAAAGCGCGGTCATCTTGCGCGGTCGCACCGAAGCTGCACGTCAGGTGGATGTGCGGGCCGAAACCACGGGTCAGATCATCTCTGAACCGCTGCGCAAAGGGTCCTTTGTGAATACGGGCGATTTGCTCTGCGAGATCGACATAGGCAACCGCGAGGCGTCGCTCGCTCAGGTCGAAGCAGCGAAGCGCGAGGCGGAACTGAACCTCACCGCGGCTGAACGTCTGATTGGGGACGGTTACGCCAGTGAAAGCCGCCTGCGCTCTGCCGAAGCTGCGCTCTCTGCTGCTGAGGCTGCGGTCAGCGCTGCACAGCGTGAAATCGAAAACACCAAAATCATAGCGCCCTTCTCTGGCCTGTTGGAAACCGACACGGCGGAATTGGGCACCTACCTGTCAACGGGCGCGGCCTGCGCGACGATCATCCAGCTCGACCCGATCAAGCTCGTTGGTTTTGTGCCTGAGATCGAAGTGGGCAAGGTTCAGGTTGGTGCGCCCGCTGGTGCCCGCCTCGCCGCTGGTGGTGATGTGATGGGCCGCGTGACGTTCCTGTCCCGCTCCGCCGACGACACCACCCGCACCTTCCGCGTCGAGGTCGAAGTGCCGAACGCCGACATGGCGATCAGTGATGGTCAAACCGCAGAAATCATCATCGGAACCGATGGCCGCAAGGCGCACCTCGTCCCGCAATCGGCGTTGACGCTGAATGACAACGGCGATCTGGGTCTGCGCGTGATTGATGAAACGAACACTGTCCACTTTGCCAAGGTCGAAGTTGTCCGCGACACCATCGACGGCATCTGGGTCACGGGCCTTGAGACTGAGGCGAATATCATCACCGCTGGTCAAGAATACGTTGTCGAAGGCGTCACCGTCGCCCCGACCTTTCAGGAGGCTAAGGGATGACTGGAATGATTGACTGGGCGGCCAGCCGTGCGCGGATGGTCATTGCCTTTATTGTGCTATCGATCATCGCGGGTGCGGTCGCTTATGTGAGCCTCCCCAAAGAAGGTGAGCCGGATATCGAAATTCCGGCTCTGTTCGTGTCTGTACCCTTCCCCGGCATTTCCGCGACCGACGCGGAACGCCTGCTGGTCGAACCGATGGAAACCGAACTGTCGGACATCGACGGCCTGAAAACCATGACTGCCACCGCTGCCGAAGGTTATGCAGGTGTCGCGCTCGAGTTCGAATTCGGTTGGGACAAGACCCGCACCATGGCCGACGTTCGTGATGCGATGAACGCGGTTGAGGGGAAATTCCCCGATGGCGCGGATCAATATTCGATCAACGAGATCAACTTCTCTGAATTCCCGATCATCATTGTGAACCTGACGGGCGACGTGCCCGAACGCACATTGATTAAGGTTGCCAAAGACTTGCAGGACGAACTCGAAGGGATCGAAGCGATCCTTTCGGCCAACCTTGCAGGCACGCGCGACGAGATGGTTGAGGTGGTGATCGATCCTCTGCGGCTCGAGGCCTATAACGTCACCGCGGGCGAATTGATCAACGTTGTGACGATGAACAACTTGCTCATTGCTGCGGGTGAAGTGTCGACCGAACAGGGTAGCTTCTCGGTCAAAATTCCGTCCTCGTTCGACAGCCCCCAAGACATCTACAGCCTGCCCGTCAAAACCAACGGCGACCGCGTGATCACCTTGGGCGATCTGGCGACGATCCGTCTGACCTTTGAAGACCGCGAAAGCACCGCCCGTTTCAACGGCGTGAAAACCGTGGCGCTTCAGGTGGTGAAAGCACGGGGGTACAACCTCATCGACACCGCTGCTTTGGTGCGTGAAACGGTTGAAAATGCACGGGCGCAATGGCCTGCCGACCTTCAAGCCGCCGTCCACGTCGGCGCATCGAACGACCAAAGCCGCACGGTTGCGTCAATGGTTTCGCAGCTTGAGGGGTCGGTTCTGACCGCGATTGCGCTGGTAATGATCGTGGTTCTGGCCTCGCTCGGCACCCGCTCTGCGCTGCTGGTTGGCTTCTCGATCCCGACGTCGTTCCTGCTCGCGTTCCTTCTCTTAGGCATCATGGGCGTGACGATTTCGAACATCGTGATGTTCGGTCTGATCCTCGCCGTGGGGATGCTGGTCGACGGCGCGATTGTGGTCGTGGAATATGCGGACAAACGGATTTCCGAGGGCGCAGGCCCGATGTCCGCCTATACCGAGGCCGCAAAGCGCATGTTCTGGCCCGTGGTGTCATCGACCGCGACAACGCTCTGTGCGTTTTTGCCGATGTTGTTCTGGCCGGGTGTTCCAGGTCAGTTCATGGGGATGCTGCCTGTCACGCTGATCTTTGTTCTCTCGGCCTCGCTGATCGTGGCGCTGATCTACATGCCCGTTATGGGTGGCGTTCTGGGCCGCACCAGCCGTCTGTTTGGCCGCACCTCTGACGCGCTCAAGGCTCGCTTGCCGTGGGTCGTGCGTGCCCTGTTGGTCGTGCCTGCGGGTCTGATGGCCTTTGTCGGTGCGATGATGACTCTGAACCCTGCCTATCTGTCGGGTGAAGCGGTGCAAACCTCTGGCCTCATGGCGTCGCTTCCGGGGATGATCCTCTTTATGCTCGGCGCGGTCGGCCTATCGATCACCATCGGCGCGGCCAAGATTGAGCGTAAGCAGACCAAAATCCGTGCGGGTTATCACCGCAGTCCGTTTGGCTGGGTGATTTGGGGCGTGGCCGGTAACCCTGTCATGCCGCTTGTCACTGTGGGCGCGATCCTCGCCATCGTTATGTCGACCTTCACCTATTTCGGGGCGAACAATAACGGCGTCGAGTTCTTTACCGCGACTGAACCAGAGCAAGCGATCGTCTACGTTCAAGCGCGCGGCAACCTCAGCCTTTCGGAAAAAGACGTCCTCGTGCGTCAGGCCGAAGAGATCGCGCTGTCGGTTCCCGGCATCCAAACCGTCTTTGCTTTCGCGGGCGCAGGTGGCTTGAACGCGAATACCGCAGGCGCAGAGAGCCCGCGTGATGCCGTCGGTCAGTTGCAGATCGAATTGATCCCATGGGATGATCGCCCCGCCTTTGCCCGTGCCAATGACATTCCGCTGGAACAGTTGAACGGCAAAACGGTCATGGCGAACCTTCAGGCGAAACTGGACCAAATCCCGGGTGTTCACACCGAAACGCTCGACCTTGCGATGGGTCCTGCGGCGACGAAACCTGTGCACTTGCGGCTCAAGGGCGACGACTGGGAGCAACTTCTTGCGACCACCGCAGAAGCGCGCGCGTTCTTTGAAACCGTTCCGGGTCTGACCCAGATCGAAGACAGCCGCCCCCTGCCCGGTATCGATTGGGAAATCTCGGTCGATGTGGAAAAAGCAGGTCGTTACGGCGCTGACGTGGCGACCGTGGGTGGCATGGTGCAGCTCGTGACACGGGGGATCCTGCTCGACACGATGCGAGTGGATAGCTCTGACGAAGAGATCGAAATCCGCGTCCGCCTCCCCGAAGAAGACCGCGTTCTGTCCACCCTTGATAACCTCAAGGTGCGCACCTCTGCGGGCCTCGTTCCGTTGTCGAACTTCATCACTCGCACCCCTGTGCCGAAACTGGCGCAGATCGACCGCATCGACCAAAAGCGCTACTTTGACATTAAGGCAGGCGTGGCCGATGGGCTGGTGAAACTGACGGCTGAGGATGGCACGTTCACCATCGTGGCCGAGGACGCGATGACCAATGCACAGCGCGATGCCGTCACAAACGGTAGCCTGAAACGCGAAGTCGTGAACGGCAACGAACGGATCGCCTTTGTCGAAAGCTGGCTCAACGATGGCAATTTGCCTGCGGGGATCAGTTTTGAATGGGCGGGCGATATGGCGGACCAAGAGGAAAGCTCTGCTTTCTTGGGTCAGGCCTTCTCTGCCGCGCTGATGCTGATGTTCATCATCCTTCTGGCACAGTTCAACAGCTTCTATAACTCTGTGCTGGTGCTTCTGGCAGTGATCCTGTCAACGACGGGCGTTCTGATCGGGATGCTTGTGATGGATCAGTCCTTCTCGATCATTATGACGGGGACAGGGATCGTGGCGCTGGCGGGGATCGTGGTGAACAACAACATCGTTCTGATCGATACCTATCAGGAATATAACCAGTATATGCCGCGTCTCGAGGCGATCATTCGCACCGCCGAAGACCGCATCCGTCCGGTTCTTTTGACCACCATCACCACGATGGCGGGCCTTGCGCCGATGATGTTCGGCCTCAGCCTCGACTTCATCAACGGGGGCTATTCGATCGACAGCCCGACGGCGCTCTGGTGGAAACAACTTGCGACGGCGGTTGTCTTTGGCCTTGGCATCGCGACGGTTCTGACGCTGGTGTTCACCCCCGCGATGTTGGCCGCACGGGTTTGGTTCACGACCTACCTGCACTGGCTCGGCCGCCTCTTGGCCCGCCTGTCGATGGGTCGCGGTAGCCGCGCGGCACAAGACTGGGCACTGGCCCGCGAGGCCCGCAAGGTCAAAGCGCCAGAGATCATTTGGGAAGACACCGAAGAACCCGCTGCCCCATCCACACTACGGGCTGCAGAATAAACAAAACGGGCGCGATGAGAGATCACCGCGCCCGTTTTCTATTTCGCCTCTGGTGGCTGTTAAGCCGCATCTTCTGAGGCTTGCTTCTGCCAAAGCTGCGCATAGCGCCCAGATTGTGCCAGCAGAGCATCGTGGCGCCCCTGTTCGACGATATGACCGTCCTCTAACACCACAATGCGGTCCGCATCCGCGATGGTCGACAGACGGTGTGCGATGGTGATCACCGTGCGGCCCTGACCCATCGCCCGAAGCTGGGTCTGGATGTCCCGCTCTGTTTCCGTATCGAGCGCCGATGTCGCCTCGTCCAGCAATAGGATCGGCGGGTTTTTCAGGATCGTGCGGGCAATCCCCACGCGTTGCTTTTCCCCGCCCGAGAGTTTCAGCCCGCGTTCACCCACCTGGGTGTCGTAGCCCTTGGGCAAAGACAGGACAAAGTCGTGGATTTGCGCGGCCTTTGCGGCCTCGACGATCTCGGCCTCTGACGCATCGGGGCGCCCGTAGGCGATGTTGTAGCGGATTGTGTCGTTGAACAGCACCGTGTCCTGCGGCACCACGCCAATTGCTGCATGAAGGCTGTCTTGGGTCACGTCCCGCACGTCTTGACCGTCGATAGTTAGCGAGCCGCCCGTCACGTCATAGAACCGGAACAACAGACGCCCGATGGTCGATTTGCCCGACCCAGAAGAGCCGACGATAGCCACGGTTTCGCCCGCGGCCACGTCAATCGACACGCCCTTGAGGATCGGACGCTCTGCGTCATAGGCGAACTCTACCGCGTTCAGCGATACCGCCCCGCCGTTCACCACCAGCTCGGTCGCGTCGGGTTTATCCGTGACCTCGGACGGCTGGTCCAAGAGGTCAAACATATCACCCATATCAATCAGCGCCTGACGGATTTCGCGATAGACCGACCCGAGGAAGTTCAACGGCATGGTAATCTGGATCATGTAGGCGTTCACCATGACGAAATCGCCGACGGTTAGGACGCCACTTTGGACCTCCATCGCGGCCATAACCATCACAGCAACAAGGCCACTGGTGATCAGAACGGACTGACCAAAGTTCAAAAAGGCCAGCGAATACGAGGTCTTAATCGCCGCTTTTTCATACTGCGCCATGGCGCCATCGTAGCGGTCGGCCTCCCATTTTTCGGCGCCGAAATACTTCACAGTTTCAAAGTTCAACAGGCTGTCGATAGCCTTTTGGTTCGCATCCGTGTCCTGTTCGTTCATCTTTTTGCGGATTTTCACCCGCCATTCGGTGACGCGGAAGGTGAACGCGATATAGAGCCCAATGGTCAGCACAACGACCGCCACATAGCGGATGTCAAAGAGATACATCAGCATCCCTGCGATCATCAAAAGCTGGAGCATCAGCGGCCCCATATTGAACACGAGGAACCGCAAGAGGAATTCCACGCCCTTCACCCCGCGTTCCATAATGCGGCTTAGGCCCCCTGTTTTGCGGGTGATGTGATAGCGCATCGACAGACGGTGAATATGGGTGAACGTCTCAATCGCGAGCCGCCGCAACGCGCGCTGTCCGACCTTAGCAAAGATCGCGTCGCGGAGCTGGTTGAACCCCACCTCCATCAGGCGCGCCATCCCGTAGGCGAGCGTCAGACCCACAGCACCCAACGCAAGGAAGGTCGCAGGGCTACCGTCAGGCGACAGAGCATCCACGGCTTGCTTGTAGAAAATCGGTGTCACAACGGCGATCAGCTTTGCCGCCAAAAGCACCGTCAGCGCGATCACAACCCGCCGTTTGACCCAAGCCTGACCGTCAGGCCAAAGATAAGGCACCGCACGGCGCAGCACCCGCATGCCTTGCACGCGGTCGTTGTTAAGGTTCGCATCTGTTTTGGAAAGGCGGCGCATGGAGGCTCCGTTCTGGCTGTACCAGTGGAACCTATGCGCCGCCGAAGTAGATTGCCAGTAGGGTTACTCGCTAATCTCGGGCAGGACGAAAACCTGTCCGGGGTAGATCAGGTCAGGATCGCGGATCAGATCGCGGTTGGCCTCGTAGACGTAGACATATTTAATGCCGTCCCCATAGGTGTCCGACGCAATCGCCCAAAGGGTATTGCCCGGCTGAACCGTGCGGACCGCAGCGCGGGTTTCCTCGGTCACTTGATCCGCCATAGTCGCTGCCACTTCGGTCGCGACCTCACGTTTGAACGGGGTTTCCATGCGGCTGACAACTTCGCCCTGAGCCGACACTTCGTCCAGTCGCAGGGTGTAAACGCCAGGTTCAACGTCGACGAGGTCAATCTGCCAAGACCGGTCCGCTTGGATCGTTGCGGTGCCGACAGAGGCGCCATCCAGATAAGCCTGAACAAAGCCCTCGCCCGTGGCACGGCCAGCCAGCTTCACCTCACCATTGTCGTCATAGGTGATCGTGTCGAGCGTCAGCGCCTCAAGTGCGGCCCCATCCGCCAAGACACGCACACCCTCTGCATCCGCGACGAGGAGTTGCGGAGCTTCGGCAGGTGCGGGTTCTGCGACTGGCTCAGCAACGGGTGCAGCTTCGACAGGTTCAGCTTCAGCAACGGGTTCGCTTGCGGGTTCTGCGGCTGTTGTCGGTTCTGCCGCGGTTGCAACCTGCACATCTTCTTGGGCAGCTGGCTCAGCGGCAGTTTCCTCTGTTATTGGTTCTGCGGCGGCAACGACGGGCTCTGCGTCTTGAACAGGTTCTGTGGTATCTGGCGCTTCAGCAACCTCTGTGTTGGCCTCAGCAACCGCGACTTCCGCAGTTTCCTCGGCGGCAACCTCTTCAGCAGCAACCTCTTCAGCAACACCCGCAGCCATCTCAGGCTCTGCCATACCGAACGGTGCGATGATCACAGTCTCTGCCGCCTCAATCGCATCGCCATCGGGATCACCGACCAGCGACAGGACGCGCGGCTGATCAGACGGAGCAATCGTCAGGAACGCGGCAAAGGCACCGTCAGCGCCCGCCTCAATCCGTTCAATCACCTCACCATCAAGGCGCAGTTCCACCGCGCCACCACCGTCAAATTGCCCTGCAATCACGGCAGTGCCGTCCGCTTCGACCCGAACAGTGTCAAAGATCGGCGCAGCGCGGGTCAATTCGACAACAGGTGATGGCTCTGCTGCGGATGCTGGTTCAGGCGCTGCTTCAGTGGCAACCGCGGGCACCTCGGCCAGATTAGCAGGTGTTGCAGTTTCCGCCCCGTCGGAGCCTTGTCCAATGAAATAAGCCCCAAGCGCAATTGCAGCTACTACAACCACACCCCCGAGGACCAATGTCCCCTGACTAGATTTTGTCGTCACTCGTGTTCCTTCCCCAGCAGCAAATTGCCGCCCCTCTTGATCAAGGGTTGTTGGACCATATCAACCGCCCTATTCAGGGTCAAAGCTATCTAATGGCTATTTTGGGGGCCACGATGAAATCAGTCTGCGTTTACTGTGGGTCACGGTCGGGCAACCGCCCGTCTTATGAACAATCCGCCGTTGATACAGGCACGATGCTGGCCGCGAATGGCTGGCGTCTGGTCTACGGTGCGGGCGATGTGGGTCTGATGGGCACTGTCGCACGGGCGACCCAGTCAGCGGGCGGTATGACCTTTGGCGTCATTCCCGAACACCTCGTCAAATGGGAAGTCGGCAAACGTGACCTCGACAGCTATGTCGTCACCGAAACCATGCACGAGCGCAAAAAGATCCTGTTTATGAACGCCGATGCGATTGTCGTTCTGCCAGGTGGCGGCGGGTCGCTTGATGAGTTCTTTGAGGTTCTGACATGGCGGCAACTGGGTCTGCACTGCAAACCCATCTACCTCGTCAATATTGAGGGCTACTGGCAAAAGCTCTTCGACCTGCTCGATCATATCGTGGACGAAGGCTTTGCAGGTGAAACGCTGCGGTCCTACGTCACCGTGGTCGAGGATACGACAGCGCTGGAAACGGCTCTGCGGGACGCCCTGTCCTGACGGATGGCCGCGACCGAATAAAGGACGAGCGCAACCCAAATCATCGGGAATGCGATCCCGTGCCAGAGGGTGAACGGCTCTAAAAACACGGTTGTCGCCACGACGAACTGCAGCGTCGGGTTCACGTATTGTAGGATTCCAACCGTAGAGAGCCGCACCCGCCGCGTCCCATAGGCGAAAAAGATCAGCGGTGAGGCCGTCAGCGGGCCAGAGAGCGCGAGCAAGATTTGCGTGCCCCAGTCCTTGTCTGGTGTGCCAAAGAGGAACAGATAGGTGAGCGCAAAGGGCGCGAGCGTCAGCACCTCTGCCGTCACGGACAAAACAGGACCAAGGTCGAGCTGTTTCTTCACCAACCCATAGCCGCCAAAGGTGAACGCCAACCCGAGTGCGATCCACGGCGGAACCCTGAGCCCCACGGCCAAGATCAACACCGCAAAGGCCGCGAGAGCCACAGCGCCCCATTGCCAATTCGACAGGCTTTCCCCCAGCACAAAGCGGCCCAGCATCACCACGACCAGCGGGAAGATGTAGTAGCCCATTGAGGCCTCAACCGCGTAGCCGAATTTGATCGCAAAGATGAACCCGAACCAATTGGCCCCAATCAGTGAGGCCGCCAAGAAGATCACTCCGAATTTGCGAGGCGTGCCCAACGCGCCGCGCAACTGGCCCAAACGCCCCTGAAACGTCAGGATGACCCCAAAGAACAAGAGCGACCAGAGCGACCGATAGCAGAGCACTTCGAGAGGCGGCAAATGGCGAAGCTGTGCGTAATAGAGGGACGACAACCCCCAAACAATCGCCGCAACAACGAGCGCGACGATCCCTTTGACTGCTTCGGTCATGTTGGCTGCCTTTGGTGAACGTTGACCCGTTTAGGTCACAGCCGTTCGCCAAAGACAAGAGCCCGTTCTAGGGGCGCAGTTAGGCTTGGGTAAATTCCCGTGCCAACGCCTGCATTTCGTCGTCCAGACGCCCCGTCGCCGCGCTGACTTCATTGAGCGACCGCGACTGTTGGCGGCTCATCTCAGTGATCGTATCGATCAGGCCAGCGATCTCTGTCGCGCCATAGGCAATCTCGGCCAAGGTGACGCCACTGGTTTCCACGATTGCGGCACCGTTGCGGACCTCGCAGGCGGATTGTTCGATCAGCTCAGAGACATCGCTCGCTGCGCGGGCAGAGCGTGCTGCAAGCTGCTGAACCTCGGTTGCGACCACCGCAAAACCACGACCCACATGACCCGCACGTGCGGCCTCTACCCGTGCGTTCAGCGCGAGGAGGTTCGTTTGGAATGCGATTTCATCAATGATCTTAATGATCGACGTAATTTTGTCCGAGGCCGCACGGATCCGTTCCATCGCCGCATTCGCGTTCTGAACAACGGTGTTGCCCTCGTTCGCGCTCAGCTGCATCTCATTGGCGAATGTGTTCGCCATCTCAGTTGTCTTGAGCGATGATGACACGGAATTCGCAAACTCTTCAACGGTTTGCGCCGTGTTCTCAAGGTCATTCGAAATCCGTTCGGACCGCGCCTTGGACTGCTCTGTGCGGGCGACCAACTCGTCCAAACGTTGTTTTTCTTGCTGCGCGCGAACGGCGTCGGCATCGCGGGTATCGCGGATCGTGTTGCGGAAAATTTCAACCGATTTGATAAGTGTCGAAATGCCGTTGTTGCCGACCTTCGGGAAAGTCACGTCCAGATTGCCATCAATCATCTGCAAAGCATTACCAACGACCTCACCCAAGACCTCCTGAACGGTGCGTGCCATCATGTAGATCAGGTGGGCCACAAAGGCGATCAGCAGAACCGAGATTGCGGTCACAAGAATTAGGTTCTTTGTCGCTTCTGCTTTGGACTCTACGATAACGACATCCAAAAGATCCCATGTTTCTTGGATATGATGTTCCATCATTGCCAAGCTTGCATCGTAAGCCGCACTCACGTCTGAGACGGAAATCGAAAAATCCCCGTGAACAGCCTGTTTCTCAATTTCGGTAACAGCCTGATACTCTGGCGAGGCCAAAAGCGAGCGACCGTGCTCCGCAAATGCGGGGAACGGCGATAGCGTCAAATGGTTCAGACCGATATCCACCATCGTCCGCAATTCGATCAGACGACGCAGATCATCCCCGACCATCGCCCGCTTCGAAAAAACCCGCAGCGCCGCTGCCTTTTCATCGTTGGCTGCTTCTTGGGCCCGCAGAAAATTATTCAAAGATTCGAGAATAAGCGATGTCTCACCGCTGCTCAACGCGCCAGAGGCGTGATCGGCAATATTGATCAGGCTCTTGTTGATACCCGAGTATTGTTCAATCACTGCTTCCGTCGTGACGTTGCGCTGCTCGACATCATCTCTAAGTTCTTGAAAGAGTTTGATTTCTTCCGAGAGATCAAGCAGCATTCGCGACAGTTCAATATCTGACCACATGCTGCCTGCATCAGCAAAGTCATGAAGGCCAGCATCGACGAGAGCGTGTTGTGCCATCAGTTCCTGTTTGCCGATGGAGCCTTCCCCCTCAAGGTACTGAACGCTCAACCACCGTTCTTTCTGCAGCTCAAGAACCAGATTGCTGGTTTGCTCTACGGTCTCAACAACAACTTCAAGACGATCAACGTCGCGCACCTCATTCAGGCGCTGGATGCCAAGGATACCCGAAAAGACCACAGCCAAAAACAATGGCGCGCCACCGACCAACATGTAGATGCTGATCGTCTGCCAGCTGAGGAACCACTTGCGGAGAGTTTTTTTCATGATGCCGTTCTTTGTCACAGGTCTTTGCGTCACAAACGGCGTAGTCTTCTGTTCTGTTAGCGCACCGCGCGCTTAAAAAAGGAAAAGGCGCGAAAGTATCCTTTCGCGCCCAAACCAATCGTCGTGAGTGCCTGAAATCAGAGGCGCGATGCCACGTTTTCCCAGTTCACGAGGTTGTCGAGGAAGTTGGTCAGGTAGGCCGGACGCTTGTTACGGAAGTCGATGTAGTAGGAGTGTTCCCACACGTCACAACCCAACAGAGCGGTCTGACCAAAGCACAGCGGGTTCACGCCGTTTTCGGTTTTGGTCACTTTGAGGCCGCCGTCGGTGTCTTTCACCAGCCAGCACCAGCCAGAGCCGAACTGACCTGCGCCTGCAGCAGAGAACTGCGACTTGAATTCGTCAACCGAACCGAACGACTCAACGAGAGCTTTTTCCAGCTCGCCCGGCATCGCCGACGAACCCGGTCCCATCATTTCCCAGAACTGGTTGTGGTTCCAAAGCTGCGAGATGTTGTTGAAGATACCGTTCTGGGCAACTGCGGTTTTGTTGTAGGTGCCTACAATGATCTCTTCGAGGGATTTACCCTCCCACTCGGTGCCTGCAATCGCTGCGTTACCGTTGGTGACGTATGCGTTGTGGTGCAGGTCGTGGTGATATTCCAGCGTTTCTGCCGACATGCCTTTAGCGGCAAGAGCGTCATGTGCGTAGGGAAGATCGGGAAGTTGAAATGCCATCAGAGAAATCCTCTTGGTCTGGTTACTGTTCGCTGCCCTGTAACAAAGCGCAAGCGCGCCTGAGGTCAAGCCCAATCCGCGCCCTAGGCCCCCTCTTGCCGATGGACAGCCTGCAAAAAGGTAAAATAGCTGCGGGCGGTGTCAGCATCGGGCTCATGCGACGATCCCGCAAGCTGAAGTTGCCAATAGAGATCAACAGTCTCTGCCTCGGTCATCACCTGCGCGAACCGCTCTTGATGCCACGCAACGGCCTTTTGGTGCAGATCGCGCAACGCGTCCGTTTCGATCTCGGCCCACATCGCACGGGTGGCGGGCGCATGGTGGCTGATCGCCCAATCCTCAACCGTGTTCCAATTGCGGGACACCCAGTATTTCAGGCCAAGGTCGAGGTGCATCTTATTGGGCAACCCTCGCCGCGTTTTCAGCACATATTCCGCAACCGACCGCACCGAATAATGGTTCAACTGAACCAAGGGTTTCGCTGGGACATGACCAAAGCTGTTGATGCGGTTCGGCATCTGCGCAATCGCGTCAGGCAACGGCCCTCCCGCTGCATCCGCCCAGCGCGCGGTGCCATTGGCGAGCGATTTGGGACGATGTACGCCCATCTCACCAAACACCGAACGGCGATAGATCGTTTTAAAGAAATGCCCAAGGGGCACAGGAATGGACCGTGTCGCCGCCGTCGTGAACCGTTCGGTCACGGGCGCATCCGTAAAGCTGCTCTGCCCACCATGGCCGAACAACCGCCACGGCAGGATCATTGCGTCCATGTCTCTATAGAGCAGTGCCTTTAGGTCAGGCACAGACGGGTCGAGCGCGATGAATTCGTCCACGTCAAAGAACAGCACCCATTCCGCCGCCGAATAGTCAGTATGCCCATAGGCTGTCCGCAGCGCCTGCCATTGGATCGTCTTTTTGCCCTGCTGGCTGTGGCGCACATGGGTCACCCACCCTGCCCGCGCCAGTTGGTCGAGCATCACATCGGTCCCGTCCTCACAATCATTCGAGAACACGAGGAAATGGTCGACGCCCAGCGCACGGTGATGCGACAGCCACTCTAACAAATAGGGGGCTTCGTTCTTTACGCAGGTGACGGCGAGGATGGACATCAATTCGGACCTGTTTCTTCGACGGCTCCCTATACCCATAACGGTCCAATGCCGTTTAGGGAATAAGTCTAACCTGTTGATGCGCCGCAAATCTCCACTTTTAAGTTTGGCGCTAATTTCAGAAACAATCTTGAGGGATGATCAAAATTATATGATATTCGTCAATTATGTAGAGGGCGATAGGGTCAGAGCACGCCATTCGTTCGCGTAAGAGGGCAAAGGTGATGACACGACCGTTCCGTTTTGAACCAAAGGCCCAATTATGACCGAAGCGTCCCAGACCAATGCCCCCTCGGCTGAACGGCTGCGCAAGGTCAACCCGTTCTCGCGTCATGTCTGGCAACGTGGGCAGGATATGTATCCCGCGCTTCGCCAACAATTGATCCATGATGACTGTGACGGGCTGGAGGATCTGGGCTTTCGGATCTCTATGTGCCTAAGGATGACGGCGGCCTTTCAGACGGGCGACGCACTGGACAAGGTTCGGACCGCCCTCGTGCGGAGATATGATCCGACCCACGTTCATGTTCCTTATGTGGCCTCCCTCAACCATCTGCGCCGTTTCGACGATGCCCTGCGCTATGCGGGACAATTGGCGCGGAGTGAGCCCAACTCGGTTGGCGCGAAACTGCTGCTCATCGATCAGTTCTTCATTGCGGGCTTTCCAGGCAAAGGCATCCAGACGATTAAACGGTCCTTGGGCGATGTGATCCAACACAACCGCCAACAAGCCCACAAACTGGTGCGGATTTTGATCGAGGCGGGTCAACTGGACTGGCTGCGGACACATTTCCCACAACTGGCCGATCGTCAGCCCCGCAGCGCACAGGCTGACCGTCTGTCAACGGGTCCGTGCGAGGTGCCTGTCTACTGTATTTCTCTGCCTTCGGATCATCGTCGCCTCGCGACCACGCGGCATTTCACGGACTTTGGCAGCCCCTATCACGTGGTCGAAGGCATATTGGGACGCACCCTCCCTGAGGGGATCAAGACCAGCGTCACCCGTGGTGACCGCTCTGTGATCACCGATGCAGAAATTGGCTGTAGCCTCTCGCATATGAAGGCATGGGAAATGGTCGCTCGTGATATTGGGCCAAACGACTATGCCCTTATCATTGAGGACGACGCCCGTTTCATGTTTGGTGCGCCTCGTGGGATGACAGCCACAATCACGGCAGCGCGTGAGGTCGGTGCGGAACTGGTCTTTATCAATCGCCGTTCCTGTGATGCGACAATCCAGAACTTGCCCTCTCGTGATGTAGAGTTGGCCAATGTCGATGCGGGTCTTTATCCCGATCCCGAACAATGGAAGCCCCAAGACCCCGGTTGGGGCGGTGACGGCTATCTGGTGACGGGTGCAATGGCGGCACGCCTTGCCGATATGTGGCTCAAGGTCGGCGTTCTGGGGGCTTTCGATTGGCAGCTGAGCATGATGTGCCACAAACGGCTCCAGCCTTGGCACGACGTTCGGGCACTGAAAAACATTTACCGCATACTCGACGGGTCCAAAGATTTGCCGATGATCACGGGCTACACCACCAATACGCCGCTGATCGACACCCGCGACCACGGGTTCAGTAGCATTAACGCAGGATGAAAGAGGCCACCACGTGAGCGACGACGACCATAACCGCGTCCCCAATTGGTATCGCGAGATTTTCCCTGCGGGCCCCTCTGACGGTTTCTACCAAAAGATGGGCTACCACGCGGCGTCGTTTGTGGATCGCGGCTCTGATCGGTTGATCGTGTCCTTTGACAACCTCTCTGACGCAGGGAACCCCTACCTTGATGTGCAGCCTTGGGCGGCGAAGTTCGTTCAAGACCACGGTTGGTCCCACCTCGGTATCTATTCGCGCGGGCCGTCATGGTATCGCGATGCTCGGGTGAACGAATTCTTTGACGACCTAAGGGATCGCAAGTTCTTTGCGCGTTTCAAATCCGTGACCTTTACGGGCACCTCTATGGGGGGCTTTGCTGCCCTCGCCTATTCGAACCACGCGCCTGGTTCGATTGTGATGGCGCTCAGCCCTCAATCGACACTCGATCTGAAAAAGGTGCCATGGGAAAATCGGTTCACTAAGGCACAGGGCTTTGACTGGACCCTGCCCTATTCCGACGCGGCCAAGACGATCTCTAAGGCGCAGAAGATTTACGTCCTCTACGATCACTTCCTCGAAAACGACCGCAAACAGGTTGAACGGCTGAAGAGCGATAAGATCATCCCGCTCAAGGGCTTTGGTCTGGGACACAAGACAGCGGTTCTCTTGCGCCGCATGGAAATGCTGAAACCTGTGATGGAAAAGGCCCTTACGGGGACGCTGACCCAGCAGGATTTCTACAGCATGATCCGCAATCGCAAGGACCTGCTGCTCTATCGCAAGGTCATGGAAGCACACCTGATCGCACGCGGCAAAGACCACCGTGTACCTGCGCTCCAGCACTCGTTCCGTGCCCGTCGTCGCAAACTTGCCGCTGCGGCGACTGCTGCGGGCGATCCCAAAACCTCCTCCGACCCTGTCCCTGTCGTCACAGTAGAGGCAAAGACAAAGCCCAAAACCGTCGCCGCACGATCAACGCCCAGCAGTATCCGCCACCCCGGTGGGAACGCATGGATGATTGAAGAGCGTGAAGGCGTCATTCGCTATATGTCCGACCGTTACGCTGACCGTGTTATAGGGTTCGAGGAACGCGGCGGTATCACCCTCGCCCAGACGCCAGAGGTGGTTCTGGGGCATATCGCCTTTGGTGGCGCACCCAGTTCGGATCGTCCAACGCCGCAGGATTTCCGCTACCATGTGGTTGACGCCCAACTGAACGGCACTGGCCGCACGGCGGGCGCCCGTGCTATGGGGATCGCCACTAATCTGGTAAAGGACGCCCACAAACGCGGCCTGCGCACTGTTATTGCGACTGACGTCCTAAAGGCGGGCGTCACAATGACCGAGGCCATGCCTGACGGACCTCTCTTTGACAGGCTAGAGGACGGGCTCTCGACCGCCGTTGATGCGCTTGATGGCTGGGATAAGACGCTCTTTGTCGATCGTATCTCTCTGCGCCTGCTCACAGGGGCCCCAGACACAACACAGGCTGAGGCAGCGAGCCATTACGTGCATACGGCGCGGGCGCTCCAACGGGCGATCCCAACGGTTACGGGACAAAAGAGTTTCCCAAAGGTGGTGATCAGCCAGACCTTTGGTACGCGGACCGATGGGCGGTCGGCGGTTGCCTTAGCAGAAGGGATGCTCGACCTCGACAATCCTGCAACGGGCTTCATCGTTGCGACACCCACGTATCCCTTTGCCCTCATGGACGGGATGCCCGCGACACTGGACGGCAGCGCACAAATGCTGGTTGATGAACTAGAGGCGCGTGCGGTGGCCGAGGTGCAGCAAGGACGCGAATGGCGGTGTCCGTCGCTGCGCTATGCGCTGATCCGTGGATCGGAGATCACATCAGAATTCACCGCGATGTCGGACCTGATCCTACAGGACGGCGACCACGGGTTCCGCATCCATGATGGCGATGACATCATCATGCCCAAGGTCAAAGAAGTCACAGGAACCACCGTCACCTTGACCTGTGACAAGGCCCGCCCGACGAAAGACGCCTATCTGACCTACGCATGGGGCATGACCGCAACGGACGATAGCCCCTACCCTGCAAATACAGGTGCACTTCGGGACGGTTGGCAGGCGCAGAGCGTGTCTGATCCAAAGTCCGTCTTGCACCGCTACGCCCTCTCTGGGCGGGTGAAACTGGTAGAGGCCAAAGACGGATGACCGACCGCAAGAATATCCTGTTGATCGGCATGGACGATGCCTTTGCCTTTTGGCGTTTCAAATCCTGCTTTGGCGCACAGCTTCAGACGCCAAACCTCGACCGGATATGCGAGGTCTCGTCGGCCTTTACCGCGGCTTATTGCCAGATCCCCGTCTGCGGCCCCTCCCGTGCGAGCGCAATGTCGGGCCTGTCCCCCTATGAGACGGGGATTTTCGACAACTACACCAACATTTTTGAGGTGCTCCGCCCCGAACAGATGTGGCAGTTCCGCCTGAAACAAGACGGCTATTACTGTTCGACCGCTGGCAAAATCCACCACGGTTACAAGCCGCTCCCGCCTGACATCCACAACACGCTCTATTCCCACCCCAGCCGCCGCGTGCACTTTGGCCCAAAACCCGAGGCCGAGTTCATCAATTTCGGTGGACGCATGGGCGGCGGCGGCACAACGAACGCCAAAGAGGACCGTCAGTATTACGATTACAGATCGTCCCAAGACGCGATCCGTTTCCTGAATTCCTACGACAGTGACCAGCCGTTTTATCGTGAGGTCGGATTTCACCACCCTCACCCGCCGTTCCGTACCCCTGTGCGGTTCAAAGAGCTGTATAACATGGATGATTTCATCCGCCCCAACGAATGGGCGCAGGGGTTTGATCTGTCCGCCTTTACCAATGTGTTCATGTCCGAAAACATGGATACCCAAGAGGCGATCGAGGATTGGCAGAAGTCGATCCGCAATTATTTCTCGGCCTTTAGCCATGTCGATTATCAGATCGGACGGGTCTGGGACGCGCTCAAGGCCTCGCCCCATGCGGACAACACCGTCGTCGTGATCTTTTCCGACCACGGCTACCACATGGGCGATAAGAACAGGTTCCGTAAATTCACACTGTGGGAAGAAGCGACCCGTATCCCCTTTATCATCCATGACCCACAATCGCAGGGCCAGATGGTCGATGATCCTGTGGCGCTGGTGGATATGGGGCCGACGATCCTCGACTATGCGGGGGCACGGCCGATGGAACATTCGGTCGGACAGTCGCTCCGCAATGTGGTTGCAGGGACCCGCGACACGGACCGCGCGGTGCCGACCTTCTGGTATGGCAGCGCGTCGATCCGCAAAGGCGACCATCGGATCACCCTATACCAAGACGGCAGTTCCGAGTTTCACAACGTCCATAGTGATCCGTGGCTCACAACGAACGTCGCGGGCAAAGACCCAGCCTATGACGGGATGCATAAGGCGCTCATCGACACCTGCCGCGACTATGGCGTGCTGATCGTTGAGGATGGGAAATCCGCGACCGAAGCCGCGCATTATGTGTCGGTCCACAAGGGCGGCGTTCAGCCGGACCGCCTCCCCTCTGATGGGATTATCACCGTGGGCGATGCCCTGCCTGATCACGTCGAACCGGGTCACCGTAAACACTTTGCGACCTTGGCAGAGAACGGCACGCTGACACTGGCCCCAGGGTTAAAGGAACTGCTCTTTGCCTCCGATACCAACGGCGGCGTGACCCATTTCCGCGTGGCCTGTAATGACGAAGGCAATCGGATTTATATCTTTGGAGGGCATAACCGTTTTACCCTCGACGTGGTGGGCGGTGCGGGCCACGACCACATTGAAACCCAATCGGACAGCCTGATTGCGCGGCTCGGGTCGGGAAGTTCGATGGTCAAAGCGGGCGCCTCGGACGCGGAAATCTATGGCGGCACGGGCCTTGCCACGATCCACGCCATCGCGGGCAACAACCTTATCCACGGCGGCCAAGGCTGCGCGACAATTTACGGCGGCAAAGGCAACGACACGATCTATTCGGGTGCGGGATCGAACATCATCGACACAGGCGCAGGTGACAACCGCGTTATCATCGACGGTGGCACCAACCGTGTGATCCTTGGCGACGGGGCGAATACCATCGTTATCGAACGCACCGCCCTGCCCCAAACCATTGAAGGCGTCAGCGCGACGAGCATCCTCGACCTATCACATTGGGCCCCTATCGCGCCTGTGACCCTCGACCAGATCGGTGATGACGTTGCGATCACTTGTAAAACAGAACGCGTCCTGATCCTGAACATGGACCAGAACGCGCTCAAAGCAGTTCTCAAAGGGGTCAGCGTCGCGGCTTAACGCTTGTGGAAGACCGCGACCTGATCTTTGCGCTTTTTGTCAAAGAGTGCTTGGAACATGAAACAGCCCGAAATATCGATCCGCTGGGCGTTGAACCCTTCGGCGATGCTGGCGTCCTCGTGGGTAAAGACACCATCCCGTAGGTAGCCTTGGATGAAATCCGCGGTCTTTGTGATGCCGGGGCGTTCATAGGGTTCAGGCTGCCAACGCAGGTCTTCGATGATATAGAGCCCGCCCGATTTCAATTTCGGGAACAGCTCAATAAAGGCGTATTGCTGGTGGTGCGAGGCATGGCTGGCATCGTCGATGATGATATCGAACTCTGGCAGGTCCTTCGTTGCCTCAACGATATTCTCACGCTTATCCATGTCACAGCGGACAAAGTTAAAGCGCTCATTCTCGAACCAGCTAAAGTCCGAAATATCGAGGCCCGTGATCTTCGCCTTCGGGAAATACTCGAGCCACATCCGCACGGACGGAAGGTCGGTGGTCTTGCGGTCTTCGCTCTTCCCATGCTCGGGCCCACCGATCTGCAATCCCATCTCAAGGAAGTTGATCGCGCGGTCACGATGCGGCTGGAACAGCATTTGATAGAGTTCCGTGTAGCGGTGTTTGGTCGACCCTTTGTCCGACCCATAGGCATCGGCCATATCCGTGAGGTTCAACTGCCCACGGCCATATTTCGCAGAGGCTGGGATCGGCGCCGCCATAGCCGTCGGTGCTGGCGTTGCAACGGGTTTCGACACTTTCACTGGCTCCACGGCTTGTTTCTCTTCGGGTTTTGGTTTGCGGATGATCGGGGCCTTTTCAGGGTCGATCCCATGTTTTACCAGCAACTTACCCAAGAGGCTCTTGGGGTGCGGTGCGCCGCCTTCTTTCTCAACCAAACGCGCCCGCATACGACGCCCGTAGAGGTGCACCGAGAACGTGTTTTCCGTGATATAGCCCGTGGTATCAAAGTTACGGCGCAGCATAAGACGGCGGTCTTTGAACGTGAACGGATAAAGCCCCTCTTGTGGCAGGGCATATTGCACTTCGCCTGTTTCATGCAGGAAATGCGTGACCGCATGCGGCCCCCAAACGCCCCAAGGCTGTTCGCTGGCATGAACGGGGTTTCCATCGGCGCGTTTCTGTTCCAACTCGGCCACGTAGTCGGGGCCGTAATAGGTCGGGATCGCGAATTCGTCCGAGGTGAAATCCAACAGCGCGTTGAGCGTATCGCTGTCATGCGGGAGGCCCAGAACACCGCCGTTCACATGGGTTTTCGATTCCCATCCGTAGAAGTGGCCGTTCGGGGTTTCGAACTTCTTCATGCAATAGGCGTCAGTATCCGCCCAAATCATATTCCGCTGCGTTTTCAACATTTTATAGCGGAACAGATCGGAATGCAGCGCGGGGCTGCCTGTGCGTTCGTGGGTCAGGAAATTGTCGCGAGACATAATGTCGTTCGCATCTGCCAACTCGATCCCCTCGGGGACGTTTTGCAGCGGGCCGTAGTGGTAAAGCACCACGCGATGCCCAGCATCGACAAAGGACTTCAAACAAAGTTGTTCCAGAAAACTCAGGGCGCCTTCCATCCAAAGTGCGCCAATCGTGTAGTTCGTGCTCATTGTTTACCCTCTGTCCCCGATCCTTATTCAACCGGACGATTATGCAGGTTTAGGAAATTAAACATTCTACGTGTAAAAACCATTAAATTTAACAGACTAGTGCTGCGTTTCTCCCGCCTCGACGGTGAAAAAGAACTCTTCCTCGGGATCACGGAACGCCACCTCGTCGGGCACACAGGTCGGCCCCGTGAGGAAAACGTTCGCGCCAAAATGCCCATGGAGCCGTGCCAGACGACGCATACGTTCGCTTTTCAGCTCTTCAAAGAAGTTCGAATAGTTCTCTGTAGCGCGTAGCTCGTCGATCTTTTCGCGGTGCTTGCGGACAGAATACTCATGCGCAGCCTTAATATCGGGATCAGCCAACATGCGCGCCATTTCTGCCTCAACGCGCGGTATCATCCGTTGGATCGACGTCTCTTCGACCGCGTTGTTGTTCATGCGGAACCAATAGGCGAGGCCCTGATCGCGGTCCACATGGTTCACCCGCCCACGGTCCCGTTTTACAAGGAAACTTTCAGCCGAGCGCACAGCGTAGTGGTTCAACTGCACGAGGTCATAGCCATAGGTCGCCATCGTCGACCGCCACGCGTTGCGATACATGTTCTCGGGTAGGTTTTTGCCCGACCCGTTCACCCAATTCACATGATCGACCAGCTGGGAATTCAGCCCCTTGGGTCTGTGCACGCCGAGCTTCTTAAAGATGCCCGTATTCTGGAACAGGGTCTTGAACCCCCAGGCTTGGTGCGGTTTCGGCGAAAACTCTGGTGCGCATCGGGTGAAATTCCGAATGATCAGATCGTCAGTGAAATCCGCGACATCGGCATTCCCGAACAGCCGCCACGTCATTGAAATCAGGTTGGCATCAGGCACCGCCGCAAAGAGCGCGTCGAGCGTGCCGTCGCCCACCTTAATGTCAACGAACTCGTCCACGTCGATACAAACGGCCCAAGTCGCCTCTGTGATGATCGGCTCGTTGCCCGCAGCGGCAAGCGCCGCGTGCTGCGGCTTTAGCCCGCTTTCCCGAAATGGGTTATCGCGGTGCTGCACATAGCCTTTTTCCTGCAATAGATCGAAAAACGTCTCTGTCCCGTCCGAACAGTCGTTTGTATAAACCAGAAAGCTGTCGAACCCGATCACGCGGTGATAGGCGAGCCATTCTAGAATAAACGGACCTTCATTTTTCATCGTGGTGACGATGGCACGGCGGCCCTTTTGCGGTTCTTGCGATTTATGCGATTTTTCGGGGACACGGACGGGTTTGTGGTCGAACTCTGTCTCGGCCAGAGCCAACAGTCGGTCGTCCTCAACCAGAGAGCTTTTGGGGATGATCAGGGACACCGCATCGGCGCGGTGACGCAGGTTCATGAAACGGTAAAACGTTGCCGCGTCAGCGTCTTGCATCGCGACGTTGCCGATGCGGTTCATCCGCCAAACGGCATTCGCTGCGGCCTTTGATGGCGCAATGCACCAACGACGGCGCGGGGCTTCGGCGTCGAACTGAACGCAGATATGATCGGCAAAGCGGATCGGTTCGTCATTGCGCACGCGCCACGGATAGGCCTGCGTGCCGAGCATCGGGATTGCCCCCGTTTCAGACGCAACCGCACGGTCGAAAATCGTGCCCTCGCCGGTGTCGGTGATCAGATCGAACACATCAATGTTCGCCACCGCCCGCGCAGAGCCGAGGAACCGTTCGCGAATGATTTCATAGGCATGCATCGCGCCCAAAGGCGATTTCCAAGTGTCAGCGGCTGGGATCTCCATCCGATCCTTGCCGGGTGCACCAGGCGCGCAGAACGGGTGGCTCTCATCGGGGAGGTCGAGCTTGCCCAAGGGCGTGGGCGAACGAAGGATCACGACCTCAACATCGGCCTCCATCGCGGCCAGCCCTGCCAGAAATGCCTCATCGAACTCTAGGCTATCGCCCAGACGATCCCGATCAAGGATCACCGCCGTTTCAACGCCCTGATGTTCGGCGTTGAACTCTAGCCAGCGCAGCACCGTCGCCGCTGTTTCCCCGTTTCGGATCGCGGCGAGCGCATTCGTCCCCGCAAAGATCGTCAGTTCTGGATCAGCAGGCGTGATATCAGCCACCGCGCCGCCAAATCCGACGCGCAATGGGACACCCTCTGGCAGACGCAGTTTGACGATCGGGCAGCCGCCAATGGTGACCTGAGACAGCACTTCGGTGCCGCGCGGCAACCCGATACGATCCATCGGCGCATCCGCGCGGAAATACAACGTGACGAGGTTTTCCGAGTTTTCCGACGGCACGCGCACCGCATCGATCAAGGCGATGCCATTTGCAATCATGCCGTGTAGATTACGGTAATGAACCTTGCCTGCCATCTGTCCCGTCTGCCCCGCGCGTCGTTTAATCACAGGCACCTGTGGTCGATGCCTTTTCGTTTTCTATTACGGCAACTCTAGTCAAAGCTGTATCCCCTTTCCAGCGTTTGCCCCAACAGACCCCGATTTTGACGAGCGATGTGACCAAAAATAGCTGAATTGTGGCACAAAATGCCCAGATTTCTTCTGGTTATGGCCTTAAACCGAGCCTAGTGTCCGCCCAAAGGCCCCGTCACCAGCGGGGGATAGTATGTTTGAGACGTTTGAATAAAGGTGGGTCTGTCGTGCACCGCAATAACCAGAAACTGCGTGATCCTCTGACTGGATTGGACTTTGCCGCATGGCGCGCGAAGGTCGAAAAGATCAGCAATGACATTGGCCAGTTTCAGGCAATCGGCGACAAACATTTCAGCACCTTTGTTGAGGCGGGATCGACGCTCTTTGTTACCTTTGAAAGCGCGGAAACCGCGATGGAAGGTTTAACCGATGGGCGTCCTCTGGGCTGGGACTATGTGATTGAAAACGGTTGGTCGCACCTCGGCCTGTTTTCCGTCGGTGATACGTGGTTCCGCCATGACGATGTCTATGCGTTCTTTGACGAACTCCTCGATGATTACTTCTTTGACGACTTCGATCAGGTGATCTTTTTTGGCGCTGGCCCCGGTGGGTATGCCGCCTGCGCCTATTCGGTCTGCGCCCCTGGTGCAAAGGTCCTCGCCCTCAATCCCCAAGCAACGCTGTCGCCCGATGTGACCCGCTGGGACGACCGTTTCCCGCAGGCGAAGAAGCTCGATTTCATCGAACGCTACGGCTACGCGCCTTATATGGTTGAGGCGGCAGAGGATGTGACGATCCTCTATGATAGCTCTTCAGAACTAGACGCTCTACATGCTGCGATGTTTGAGGGCCCAAATGTCACCCATCACCGCGTGCGGATGTTCGGCATCGACCTGCGCCGCGCCTTTATCGAGATGGGAATTCTCAAGAAACTCTTGGCCCAAGTCGCCGCTGGCACCCCCACCGACGAAGGGTTCGGGACGCTCATGCGGGCACGCCGTAACCATGGTGGGTACCTGCGTGGGCTTTTGGCAGAGCTGGTCGCATTGGACCGCCCTTACCTGACTGCACTGCTGTGTCGGAATGTGTTGTCGCGCATGCCTGCGCCGCGGTTCCGTCAGCGGCTCGATGCACTGGAAAAGGCAGAGCGGGAGGGGCTGGTTAAGCTCCCCCCCGACGTCTGATTTTAGTAAACGCCAACTGGGCCAGCTGTGGCCGAAGTTGCGATCAGGCCGAACACGTATTCAGCAACAGAGCGGAAGCACACGACGCGGAAGCTACCGTCGTCGAGTTTCCAATAGGCCGCTGCCACCTGCCCTACGCGGGAGCGGCGCACCATACCTGCAACAAACTGCGATGCTTCGAAATCGACGGGCGCGTTTTTGCCCAGAACTTCGGTCGCGAACTCGCCCGACACGCTAAAAATCGCGCGCGCATCAGACACATTCGCCACGAGGTAATGCGATCCCGCCAGCGCATCGTTCATCGCCGTAACAAAGGCATTCACCTCTGTATAGGGCAGAACAACGAGCAGTTCGTCGGGCGACATCCAGAGGACGGTTTTCACGCCATCGGTCTGGAACTGACGCACGTCGGGGATTTGCAGACCTGTCAGCTGCGTTACCGCAGCCGCAAAGCCTTCGTCCTCAAAATCGCCGCGCAGGGTGACCATGCCGGTCAGGCCCAGCTCTTGGACCGTTACAGGGCCGGTCGCAGTTTTGCCGTTCAAGGCGCTGACAGCATTAGACATTCTGCTTCTCCCCGTCTTTGTCGTAGAACACCGGATCGACAATCTTTGCCTTAACCATGGTGCCATCTTCGCGGTTGAACTCGATCACTTCACCCATGCGATCTGGACCGTGTTTAACCAGACCCATCGCGATGCCACGCTTGAGCGTTGGCGAATAATAGGTCGAGGTGACACGCCCCTGAACGTTGCGCTGGCCGTTGGGGTTATACCCGGGTGCAGGCACGTATGAGCCGTCAGGAATGACCGACCCGTCGAGTGTTTCCAGACCAACCAGTTTCCAGCGATCAGGCGACGCCATGAACGACCGCTCTTGCGCGCGTTTACCCAGATAGTCCTCTTTCTTCTTGGAAATCGCCCACTGAAGGTTGAGGTCTTGCGGGATAATCGTGCCGTCGGTTTCGTCGCCGATCATGATAAAGCCCTTCTCAGCACGAAGGATGTGCATCGCTTCGGTACCATAAGGCATCACGCCGAGGTCCTTGCCCGCCTCTTGCAGCGCCGCCCAGAGGGCCGCACCTTGGGATGCAGGAACCGAGACTTCGTAGGACAATTCGCCCGAGAACGAGATACGGAAGATCCGTGCATCGAACTCGCCCAGCTTGCCCTCGACGTAGGTCATGAACGGGAAGCCCTCTTTGGAAAGGTCCATGTTGCCGCCCAGTTTTTCCAAGAGCTGGCGTGCCTTGGGACCAGCAACCGCGATCTGCGCGAATTGTTCGGTCACGTTTGCGGTGTAGACTTTCCAGTCCCACCATTCGCACTGAAGCCAGTCTTCCATCCAACCGTGGATACGGTCCGCACCGCCCGTGGTGGTGTGGCAGAGCCATGTATCCTCAGCCAGACGTACAACAACGCCGTCGTCCGAAAGGAAGCCGTTTTCGTTACACATCAGACCGTAGCGGCATTTGCCAACGCCCAGAGTGCTCATCATGTTGGTGTAGAGCATATCGAGGAATTTGCCCGCATCCGGCCCCTTCACGATGATCTTACCGAGGGTCGACGCATCCAGCGTGCCCACGTTTTCACGAACGTTCAGGATCTCGCGGTTGACCGCATCATGCACCGTTTCACCGTTGCGGACATAAGCATAGGTCCGGCGCCAGTGGCCCACAGGTTCCCAATCCGCACCATTGGCGTCATGCCAATCGAACATCGGGGTTTTGTGGATCGGCTGGAACAACTCGTCGCGTGCCGCACCCGTGATTGCGCCCATCGAAATCGGCGTGTACGGCGGACGGAAGGTCGTGGTGCCCACGTTCGGGATCGACGCATCGAGCGATTTGGACAGGATAGCCAGACCGTTGATGTTCGACAGTTTACCCTGATCGGTCGCCATACCAAGCGTGGTGTAACGCTTTGTATGTTCAACGGATTCATAACCTTCGCGTGCAGCGAGCTGAACGTCAGAGACCTTAACGTCGTTCTGATAGTCGAGCCATGCTTTCATGCGCAGTTTTGGACCAGCGCCCTGCGGCATCAGCCAAACAGGTTCGAGCGGAGCCGCTGCAACCTCGTTCGTGGTAACCTCAAGGCCCGCATCTTTGAGAACATCAGCAGTGCTGAGATAGCCAGAGGCCGACCCAACGGTGCTGACGAATGCCTTACCGTCGGCACCTGTCGGGGCGCGGGACGGATCGGGGCGGAACATCGCGAGGTCTTCGTCCCAGTTCAGTTTGCCACCACAGTGCGACCAGAGGTGCACAACAGGCGACCAGCCACCCGACATCGCGACGCAATCACATGCGATCTCTTCGATGACCGAACCTTCGCCCGCTTGCAGACAGACCTTCACGCCAGTGACGCGGGTTTTGCCTTTGACCTTGGCGATCGCTTTGCCTTTGAGCACGCGAATACCGAGCTTTTCAACTTCAGCCGCGATTGGGCCAGCGCCAGAAGCGCGAGCGTCAATGATCGCAGGAACAGCGAGGCCCGCGTTTTTTAGAATGATTGCAGTGCGGTATGCGTCGTCGTTGTTGGTGACAACAACGGTGCGATCACCGACCGACACGCCCCAGTTCACTACGTAGTCACGCACCGCAGCGGCCAAGAGGACGCCTGGAATATCGTTGCCAGCAAAGGACAGCGGACGTTCAATCGCGCCAGTAGCTGTGATGATGTGACCAGCACGGATGCGCCACAGGCGGTGACGCGGACCTGATTTGTCGGACAGATGGTCCGTCAGACGCTCGTAACCCAGAACATAGCCGTGGTCGTAAACGCCCGACGCCATATTGCGGTTACGCACTGTGACATTCGGCATCGCGTTCAGCGCTGCGAGCGTGTCCTGCACCCAAGCCTCTGCCGACTTGCCGTCGATTTCGACGCCATCGACAACAGCACGACCACCAAAGTCAGCGGTTTGTTCAAGAAGCAGAACCTTCTTGCCGGCTTGACCTTCTTTCAGTGCAGCCGCCAGACCAGCGATACCGCCACCGACAACCAGCACGTCACAGAAGTAGTAGAAATGTTCGTAGGTATCCGCGTCTTTTTCCTGCGGCACCTGACCCAGACCAGCCGATTGGCGGATGAAGGGTTCATAGACGTGCTTCCAGAACGGACGCGGGTGGATGAACATTTTGTAGTAGAAGCCAGCAGGCAGCCAACGGGCGAACAACTGGTTCACAGCACCGATGTCGAACTCAAGGCTCGGCCAGTGGTTTTGCGAACGGATCGTCAGACCGTCAAACAGTTCCTGTGTGGTGGCGCGTTGGTTCGGTTCAAACCGACCGCCCTCGCCCATGTTAAAGAGCGCGTTCGGCTCTTCTGCGCCAGAAGCCACAACACCACGCGGTCTGTGGTATTTGAACGAACGGCCAACCATCATCTGGTCGTTTGCGAACAAAGCAGACGCGAGCGTGTCGCCCTCGTAGCCTTTGAAACGCTTACCGTTGAATTTGAATTCGACAGGTTTCGAACGGTCGATCAGACGACCGGAATTTGCCAGACGGGTGCTCATGCGGTTTCCTTCCACGACCAGTCGGGATACTTTGCACGGATGTTTTCAGTCACATCCGCAGGCGGTTCGGTGGTCTGGGCCGGATAGGTCCCGAACACCTCGAGCGTGGCGGTATCCCGCGCTGCAAGGAACCACTTCCCGCAGCCATAGGCATGACGCCAGCGTTCCAGATGTACGCCTTTTTTGTTTTCACGCATAAAGAGGTAGCCTTCAAAAGCCTCATCGCTGTCACCAACGGTCGCGCGCTTCAGGTGCGCTTCGCCGCCAGCGGCCAGTTCAGTCTCTTCGGCATTCACGCCGCAATAGGGACACTGCAATAAAAGCATCGTCTTCCCTCCTTAGTGCGCCACGCCAGCGGCGACAGATTCATCGATGAATTTGCCTTCGCGGAAGCGGAACATATCAAATTCTTGCGTCAGCGGGCTGTGACCTTTGGCCATCAGTTCCGCCATCGCCCAACCAGAGCCCGGGATCGCCTTAAAGCCGCCGGTGCCCCAACCGCAGTTGACGAAAATGCCATCCACAGGGGTTTTCGACAGGATCGGCGAACGGTCACCAGTCATATCCACGATACCACCCCACTGGCGCAGCATCTTCAGACGGCTGACCATCGGGAAGGTTTCGACGAGCGCGCGAACGGTTTCCTCGATGTGGTGGAAGCTGCCGCGCTGTGTGTAGTTGTTGAAGCTGTCGGTGCCACCACCGATCACCATCTCACCCTTGTCCGACTGGGACATGTAGCCGTGAACGGTGTTCGCCATAACGACAACGTCCATGCAAGGCTTGATCGGCTCGGAGACGAGAGCCTGCAGAGCAACCGATTCAATCGGCAGACGGAAGCCAGCCATTTCGGCCAGAACCGAGGTGTGACCCGCAACGACCATGCCCAACTTATCGCAGTCAATGTCGCCTTTGGTGGTCAAGACGCCAACAACCTTGCCGCCTTCGGTGCGGACACCTTTGACTTCGCACTGCTGGATGACGTCCATGCCCATGTCGGAACAGGCACGCGCATAGCCCCACGCCACCGCATCGTGACGGGCTGTGCCGCCGCGTTTCTGGTAGAGGCCACCCATGACAGGATAGCGCGGGCCATGAATGTTGATGATCGGGACCAGCTTTTTCAGCTGCTCAGGGGTCACCCACTCCGTCGCAACGCCCTGCAGTTGGTTCGCCATAACGGTCCGCTGATAGCCGCGCACCTCGTGGTGGGTCTGCGCGAGCATGATCAGACCACGGGGCGAAAACATGACGTTGTAGTTCAGATCTTGGGACAGGTTCTCATAGAGCTTGAGAGCCTTGTCGTAGATCGCCGCAGAGGGGTCCTGCAGGTAGTTCGAACGGATGATCGTGGTGTTACGACCTGTGTTACCACCGCCGAGCCAGCCTTTTTCGATAATTGCGACATTGGTGATGCCGTAATTCTTACCGAGGTAATAGGCGGTCGCGAGGCCGTGGCCACCCGCACCAACGATGATCACATCGTATTTCTTCTTCGGCTGGGGCGAACGCCAAGCACGCTCCCATCCTGTGTGATAGCGTAGACCCTCGCGGGCGACGGCAAATACTGAATAGCGTCTCATAGGCTGCGAATCCCCCTATTCTGGTCGCGGGCATCCTTTGGTCCTAACTGGACAAAAACTGCGAAGCAAAGACGATTGGACACGCCTGATTTTTGCAGTTTTGCGACATGCGACAAAGAAGCGTTACGAATGAGACCTGATCACAAACGGGTCATCGGGCCGCAGGGGCTTTTCTCAGGGGGTTGGGAAGGTTAGGTAGGGCGAAACGTTTAAACGGGAGGCCCCATGACGTTCTGGATCATTGCGACCGCATTGGCAGTTATTGCCGCAGGTCTTCTTGTGCTGCCGCTTTTGCGCTCCGGAACCGACACGGATGTCGATCCTCGCAACGACATCGCGATCTACAAGGATCAATTGGCCGAAGTGGATCGCGACCTCGCCCGTGGTGTTCTCGATCAGGCAGAGGCCGAACGGACCCGCACCGAAATTGCCCGCCGTTTGCTGGCCGCTGATAAGGCTGAAACCGACACATCGACTGACGCGCCCAAAACCTTGGGTCGGGTTGTGATGATTGCTGCGGCAGCGGCGACCGTGGTTGGGGCGCTTGCGCTCTATTACCGTGTGGGTGCGCCTGGTTATCCCGACATGCCCCGCGCCGTTCGTCTGGCAGAGGCCAAAGACGCCTACGACAACCGCCCCACACAGGCCGAGGCCGAAGCCGCCCAGCCGATCCAAGAGCCAGTCACCCTGCCCGATGATCTACAGGCGACTGTGGACCGTGTGCGCCAAACCGCAGAAGCCAACCCTGATAACCTGATCGCGCAGCGTGATCTGGTGCGGCTTGAGACGGCTCTGGGCAATGTCGACCGCGCCGCCCATGCGCAAGTGAAGGTCGTGGCGATCCTTGGCGATGATGCGGAACAGGCCAATCTGGAGGTTCTTCTGGAACTCCTCGTCGCGGCGGCTGGTGGCGATGTCACCCCCGAAGCGGAACGCGTTCTCAAAGCCATCCTCGACAAAGATCCTGAAAGCATTTCAGGGCTTTACTGGGCGGGCGTGATGTTCAACACCTATGGCCGTCCCGACCGTGCCTTCCCCTATTGGCGCAAGCTTCTAGAGGTCGCGCCAGAAGGTGCCGAATGGTTCGATCAAGTGGCCCAAGCCACCATCGAACTGTCGTGGTTCGCTGGCGTCGACGACTACACCCCGCCAATGCAAAACGGTGGTCTGCGTGGCCCGAATGCCGCCGCCATGGCCGCAGCAGGCGACATGAGCGAAGAAGACCGCTCTGCCATGATCGAAGGCATGGTTGGCAACCTCATGGATCGCCTCGCGACCGAGGGTGGCACACCGCAGGAATGGGCACAGTTGATCCGCGCGCTTGGCGTGCTGGGCGATACGGACCGCGCTACTGCGATCTGGGGTGAGGCTCAGCAAACCTTTGCCAGCGATGCAAACGCGATGTCGATCATCCGTGAGGCCGCTGTAGGTGCAGGTGTCGCGGAATGATCTGCAACGACGCCGAAACCTTTGCCGCCGCCCTGCCCCCGTACCGCGCAATTTGCGGGCTGGATTTGGGCACCGTAACCATTGGCGTTGCCGTCTCTGACGGCCTGCGTCAGGTCGCGACCCCGCTCGAGACGATCAAACGCAAAAAATTCACGCTCGACGTGGAACGCCTGCTTGAAATCGTGAAGAAGCGCGACATCGCCGGAATCGTTCTGGGCCTGCCCCTGAACATGGACGGATCAGAGGGGCCGCGCGTGCAATCGACCCGCGCCTTTGCTCGCAACCTCGAAAAACTGACCGGCCTTCCGATTGCGTTCTGGGACGAACGGCTGTCTACCGTTGCCGCAGAACGGGCGCTGTTAGAGGCGGATACGTCCCGAAAACGTCGCGATGAGGTCATCGATCACGTTGCTGCGGGGTATATCTTGCAAGGCATGCTAGACCGCCTGCGCCACCTCGGAGCCTGAAGTGACCGAACAATTGAACACGGATGCCATTTGGCAACGGGCCGAAATCGAAAGCCCCTGCGTCAAACTCTGCTCGATCCATCCCGAGACAAAAACCTGCATAGGCTGTCACCGCACCCTGCAAGAAATCGGTATGTGGAGCCGCATGACCCCAGAGGATCGCCGCGCCATCATGGCTGATTTGCCGAACCGTTCTGGCGCGCTGAAAACCCGCCGTGGCGGACGGGCGGCGCGGCTCAAGGCTTAATCCCTGAGCCAATCCCGCATGTTGTCAAACTGCGGTCTGAAAAACGCGAGCCTGCGCCCTGCGGCAGGCACCTTATCCTTGCCCTCTGGCGCAGTGCCATGGATCACCATCCGATCCAAAAGAACCGACTGCCCCGCTTTCATCGGTAGTTCGACACGTTCGCAGCACTCAAACACCTCGTTGCGGGCGTCCGTGTAAATCTCGGTCACGTCGATATCCGACCACATGGACGGCGGCATCCCCGCAAAGGCCACGGTAAAGGCCTCGCGCATAATCTCTTCGCTACCGGGCCAAACGACCAAGGGTGCTGCGGTGCAATCGTTCAAAGCCACGGCGAGGATGTAGGCATGTGGTTCGCGCAGGAACCGACGTTTCTGCGGCCCTTCGCCCATCAACCCATCGAGATGCGCTGCATCCTTGACCTTGCGATAGCGGTGCGCCTTATCCGTCTCATCCGCGTCCTTTTGCGGGTAGCCCGAATAGATCACCGACAGTTGCCCCTGATGCAGCGGCATCTCGGGCACCATTCCATCCCACGGACCGCGCAGCGGAACGCCATCAATCGCCCCCGTGTCATCGTTGGGCAAAACATCCACGCCCACAAACCACGTCTGACCATGCCGCAGCCACTTCGCCTGCATCGCAGGATCAGCGAGAACCGCATCTGCCGCCACATTCGCGGCCTTAGCCCACGCCGTGGCCTTTGGCGTGGCGTCGAACTGGATGAAACCGCCTTCGATCATGACAAAATGGCCTTACGCAGCATGTTCAGCGCGATGAGGATCAGGAACATGCCAAAGAACTTCTTTAGTTTTCCTGCGTCCGTCTTATGCGCAATTGCAGCACCAATCGGCGCGGTAAACGTCGTCATCGCAATCACCACGAGGAAGGCCGCAATATTGACCGCGCCGATGCTAAACGGCGGGGCGACACCTTCTGGCAAAGAGGTCATCAGGAACCCAGCCACCGATGGCACCGCGATGATGAACCCAAAGCCCGCCGCCGTTGCTACAGCGCGGTGAACGGGCACGCCAAACATGGTCAACAAAGGCACGCCGAACGACCCGCCACCGATGCCCATCAGGACCGAGAGGAACCCGACAAAAGGCGAAAACACGCGGCCTTTCAAACCTTTGGGCAGTTCATTAGCGACGCGAAAGTCTTTGTTCCCGAAGGTCATGTAGAGGCCGATGAACACCAGCAATCCACCAAAGATATACTGCAACACGGTCGTGTTCAAGGCCGAGACGGTCATCTTGCCCGCGATTGCGCCCAGCACGATCCCGGGTGCCCAGATTTTCAGGATACCCCATTCCACCGCACCCTTTTTGTGGTGCGACATGACCGAACGGGCCGAGGTGACGATAATCGTGGCGAGCGAGGTCGCCAGACAGATTTGCATCAGCTGCGGGGTTTCATACCCCAGCGACGAAAACGCGTAGTAAAAACCGGGGACAAGGACGACACCGCCGCCGACTCCCAACAAACCTGCCAAAACACCTGCAAGCGCACCAATCACCAGCAAAATAGCTGCCATTTCAATCAACAGAACGCTATCCATCAGGGCCTCCCAAATGATGTTGCCCTGATCAGTATCAGCCGCCCGTCACGTAGGAAAGCGCCTCTAGCACCGTCTTTGGCCCAGCGCCGTCGAGATGCGCGTTTTCCGACAGATACCGCCGCCAGCCCCGCGCCCCTGCCTTGCCTGCAAAAAGGCCGAGCATATGGCGCGTGATCTGGTTCAAACGTCCACCCGCAGCGATGTGATTTTCGATGTAGGGCAGCATGTCATGGACGACCTGCACAGGGTCAGGCCCCGCCTCTTTGCCGTAAATCCGCGCGTCTGCCATTTGCAGAATATCGGTCGGTTGGTGATACGCCGCCCGCCCAATCATCACGCCATCCAGCCCAAGGTCCAGTTGCGCCACGGCCTCGTCCAAGGTCGCGATGCCACCGTTGATCGAAATATGCAGATGCGGATAGGCAGTTTTGATCTCGTGGACCAAAGCATAATCGAGCGGCGGAATATCGCGGTTTTCCTTGGGCGATAGCCCCTGCAGCCAAGCCATCCGCGCATGGATGGTAAAGCGGGTCACGCCCGCCGCGCTGACCTTTTCGATGAACTCTGGCAGGATATCGCGAGGCACCTGTTCGTCGACACCGATGCGGCATTTGACAGTGACCTCAACCGGCGACGTTGCGATCATTGCAGCCACGCACTCCGCCACCAGATCGGGCGATTTCATCAGCACCGCGCCAAAGGCTCCCGATTGCACACGGTCCGACGGACAGCCGCAGTTCAGGTTCACTTCGTCATAACCATAATCCCCGCAAATCGCGGTCGCCTCGGCCAGTTGCACAGGATCAGATCCACCGAGCTGCACCGCAACAGGATGTTCGGCCTCATGGTAGCCTAATAGCTTTTCCCGATCGCCATTGATCACCGCAGGCGCGGTCACCATCTCGGTATAGAGCAAGGTCTCACGGCTCAGCAGACGGTGCAGATAGCGACACTCTCGCGTCGTCCACTCCATCATCGGGGCCACGGACAGGCGGGCCGCTGATTTTGCTGTGTTCTCCACCATGGGGTTCGCCATCGCTTACTAGATCGGGTCAGTATCGCGGTCGCATAGCGGATGCCGCAGGGAATTTCCACCAATCGCTAGAGGATTTCTGCCCCGCCGATATCATTCACCGCAAAATCTATCAGCGCACGGATTTTGCGCGGCAGTTGTCGTCCCTCTAGGTAAACCGCGCTCAGTGGCCACGTTTCGCAATCATACCCCTGCATCACAGGCACCAACCGCCCAGCGGCCAGCGCATCCCGCACGGCAAAGCGCGGCGCATAGGCGATCCCGAGGTTCGATGCCGCAAGCTCGGTCGCGGCGCGGGCGGAATTGACGTGAAACCGCCCTTGGACCGTGGCGATGACATCGCGGCCATCCTCAAAGAACCGCCAGCGTTTGGGTTGGTGACGGTTGGTGTCGACGATACAGGCGTGGGCTTGCAGGTCGGCGGGATGACGTGGCTCGCCATGCTCTGCGATATAGGCGGGACTGGCGACAAGGACTGACCGAAAGTCCCCCAGCTTGCGGGTTTTCAGCGATAGCATCTGCGATTGCCCCAGCCTGAACGCCAGATCGATCCCGTCGCTCGCCAGATCGGCAAAGTCGTCGGTCAGCCGCAGATCAAACGTCAGCCCCGGATTGGCCTGCGCGAACCGCCCGAGCATTGCGCCCACATAGACCTCGCCAAAGGTGACAGGGGCAGAAATGCGGATCACACCCGTCAGCCCCTTGGACCCATCAGCCACCTGCCCCAAAAGATCATCGAGGTCATCCAAAACCGCAGGCGCACGGGCCAAGAGGTCCTCGCCCGCGGGCGTCAGCCCCACCCTGCGCGTGGTGCGTTGGAACAGACGAACACCCAGCCGCGCCTCAAGTTCGGCCACGTATTTCGACGTGAGACGGTTCGACACGCCCAGCGCCTCTGCCGCCGCCGTGAATGATCCCGTCTGCGCGGTCGCCACAAAGGCACGGAGTTCGTCGGTAATATCCATCGTCGGCTCATTTGGAATAAAACGGTAACAGTCAATCAACAAAGTCGCCATTTCATTGATTATAATCAAGCCCTATCTCAATCCCAGACAGAGGCGGTGCCCGACGCAGGCGCCGCAGATGAAGAGGATGCGCGAATGACAACGATTACATCTCTCCAAGCCCTCCGCGATCGGCTTGCCCCCTCTGACCGTATGCCCGTGGTATTCCTCGGTCATGGCAGCCCGATGAACGCGATTGAGGATACCGAATACAGCCGCTCGTGGACCGAACTGGGCCGTAACCTACCCCGCCCTCGGGCGATCCTCGTGGTGTCGGCGCACTGGATGACCAAAGGCACAACACTCGTGGATGTCTCAGCCCTGCCCAAGACGATCTATGATTTCTACGGCTTTCCTGATGCGCTCTATGCCGAAAAATATCCGGCGCAGGGTGATCCCGCCCTCGCCCGCGAGGTCGTATCGCTTTTGGCCAGCCACCATGCCGAAGAGGATGACACTTGGGGCCTCGACCACGGCGCATGGACCGTGCTGAAATTCCTCTACCCAGAGGCCGACGTACCCGTGTTCCAAGTCTCAATCGATATGAGCAAAGGGTTGGACTACCAGCTCGAGATCGGCAAAACCCTGTCCGACTTGCGAGATCGTGGTGTGTTGATCCTCGGCTCTGGGAACGTGGTGCATAACCTGCGTGCCCTGCGGTTCGACGGCCATGTGCATGACTTTGCAACGGAATTCGACAACCTGTTCGAGACAAAGCTGACCGACCGTGACTTTGGCGGGTTGGCCGATGCCAATAAACTCGGGCCGCTTCTACGGATGGCCCACCCTTCGGTCGATCACTACCTGCCTGCCCTGACCATCGCGGGCGCCTCTGATGCGGGCGATGATCTGACCTTTATGACGGGTGCCATTGACCTTGGCGCCGTGTCGATGCGTTCGTTTGTGTTCCACCCTCGTTAACGAGTAACGGGGATCGCTGTTACAAAACCTTCACTTTGCGGGAGGGTATATTTCATATATTCATGAAATATGAAAACAGCGATTCCCGATCTATTATCGACCCTTGGCCACCCGCAGCGTTTGTCGGTGTTCCAACTTCTCATGCGCCGTTACCCCGACCATGTCCCAGCGGGGGAAATCTCGGACGCGCTGGGGATCAAAGGCAGCACGCTGTCGAACTACCTCTCTGCCCTGCAGACCGCAGACCTGATTGACCAAGAGCGGTCAGGCACCTCTCTACGGTACTGCATCAATATGACAACCGTTCAACAGATGTTTGACGGTCTGCTGGTCGACTGCTGCCGTGGTCGGCCTGATCTGTGCCTTGCCCCACAGCCCAAGCCACCGAGCCGCCCCTATACCGTGCTCTTTATCTGCACGGGCAACTCTGCCCGTTCTATCTTTGCCGAAACGATCCTGCGGGATTTGGGTGGGGATCGGTTCAACGTCTATTCGGCAGGGACCAAGCCTTATTCGGAACTGAACCCCTTTGCGCTCGAAGTGCTCGGGACCAAAGGGCATGACACCAGCCAATTGCGGGCTAAGAACGTCTCCGAATTCACGGGCCCCAATGCGCCAGACCTCGATTTTGTGTTCACCGTCTGTAATCAGGCCGCGAACGAGGAATGTCCCGCATGGGACGGTCAGCCGATCAGTGGCCATTGGGGAATGCCTGATCCTGTCAAAGCTACAGGCACCGACGCCGAAAAAAGCCTAGCGTTTCAAGAGGCTTACGGGGCACTTCGTAACCGCATCGAACAATTCATCGCGCTGCCGATCACAACGCTTGATCGGATTGCGCTGCAAAAGGCCGTGGACACCATTGGCCGCCAGACCTCTGAGGATCACCTATGACCACATACGCACTCAACGGCCTTGGCCGCATCGGTAAACTCGCTCTGAAACCTCTGCTGGAAAGCGGCGCAAAGATCGCGTGGATCAACGATGCCGTTGGCGACACAGAGATGCACGCGCACCTGCTAGAGTTCGACACCGTGCATGGGCGCTGGAACGCGGCGTTTTCTTATGACGATGACAGCGTCACCATCGACGGCAACCGCCTACCCTTTATCGGGACCAAGGACCTGAGCGCACTGCCTCTCGACGGTGTAGACGTCGTGATCGACTGCACGGGCGTTTTCAAATCCGAAGCCGCCCTTGCCCCCTATTTTGCCGCTGGCGTGAAAAAGGTCGTCGTCTCGGCCCCAGTGAAAGACGGCCCAACCGCGAACATCGTTTATGGCGTGAACAACGACACCTATGATGCAGCCATCCATCAGATCGTCACGGCGGCGTCTTGCACGACGAACTGTCTCGCCCCTGTGGTGAAGGTGATCCACGAAAACCTCGGCATCAAACACGGGTCGATCACTACGATCCATGATGTAACGAACACGCAAACCATCGTGGACCGCCCCGCAAAGGATCTGCGCCGCGCCCGCTCTGCCCTGAATTCGCTGATCCCGACGACCACAGGGTCGGCCACCGCGATCACGCTGATCTATCCCGAACTCAAAGGCCGCCTGAACGGTCACGCCGTCCGCGTGCCCCTGTTGAACGCCTCGCTGACTGACTGCGTGTTCGAGGTCGAGCGTGAAACCACCGCCGAAGAGGTCAACGCCCTGTTCAAAGCAGCCTCCGAGGGCGCGCTGAACGGCATCCTCGGCTATGAGGAACGCCCGCTTGTGTCCACCGATTACACGAATGACGTGCGATCCTCGATCATCGATGCGCCGTCAACGATGGTGATCAACGGCACACAGGTCAAAATCTACGCGTGGTATGACAACGAAATGGGCTATGCGCATCGTCTGATCGATGTGGTCCGCATGGTCGGGGCATCGCTGTGAGCCAGAAACCAGAAGGTTTATCGGCCTATATCGCGGTCACTGCCGCCTATTGGGCCTTTATGCTGACGGACGGAGCCTTGCGGATGTTGGTGCTCCTGCACTTCCACACGCTCGGCTTTTCGCCTGTGCAGCTGGCGTACCTGTTCATCCTCTATGAGGTCGCAGGGATGGTGACGAACCTCTCTGCGGGCTGGATCGCGGCGCGGTTTGGCCTGACGACAACCCTCTATGCTGGACTGAGCCTTCAGGTCGTAGCCCTCCTCGCGCTGGCCCAACTGGACCCGAGCTGGTCGATCCCCGCATCTGTCGCCTTTGTCATGTGCGTCCAAGGTGCATCGGGCGTGGCCAAAGACCTAGCCAAGATGTCGTCGAAATCGGCGGTCAAACTCCTCGCGCCAACGGGCGATGGTGGGTTGTTCCGTTGGGTGGCGATCCTCACAGGGTCCAAGAACGCGGTCAAAGGCGTGGGGTTCCTCATGGGCGCCGCGCTCCTCGCTGCGTTCGGGTTTGTGGCGTCGATCTGGGCGATGACGATTGTCCTTGGCGTCATCCTCATCGCAGTTGCGCTGTTTATGCCGTCGGGCCTTCCGAAAGGCCGCAAAGGGGCAAAGTTCTCTGAGGTCTTTTCCAAGTCCCACAACGTGAACTGGCTCTCTGCGGCGCGGGTGACACTGTTCGGCGCACGGGACGTGTGGTTCGTCGTCGGCATCCCGATCTATTTCTACGCAGTGCTCTCGGACGGGTCCGAGGCAGGCAACCGCGCGGCGTTCTTTATCATCGGCGTGTTCATGGCCGCGTGGATTATCCTCTACGGCATGGTCCAAGCCGCCACCCCGCGCATCCTCCGCGCGGCCACCCGCCCAGAGGCAGAGATCATCGGCGCGGCCCGCACATGGGCATGGGCGCTGTTCATCGTGCCTGCCGCGCTGACGGTTGCGGTTACCCTATCGCCTGCCCCGCAGATGTGGCTAACAATCACCTTGGTCATTGGGCTACTGGCCTTTGGCGGAATATTCGCGGTGAACTCCTCGCTTCATTCCTACCTGATCCTCGCTTTCACGAAATCAGAGAGGGTCACGATGGATGTGGGCTTCTACTACATGGCCAATGCGCTGGGGCGTCTGATCGGGACGCTCTTGTCCGGATTGACCTATCAGATCGGCGGATTGCCAATGGTGCTGGGCACCGCTGCGGTGATGGTCGCACTCTCGGCCCTGACCACCGCGAAACTGCGAACGGTTTAAACTCGCCCCATATCTTAACAGATCAGAGCGCAACCGAACGGTCGGTTTGCGCTCTTTTCATGTGGCTGCGGCAAACTGATTGGGACACGGGCCAAAGAATCGCTTGGCTTTTATATTAGCATGTTTATATATGTCGCAAATTAAATGTTTAACCAGAGAGGCCCCCATGCGCGCGCTCCTACTCACGGCCTGCATCGCTGCGACCGGATTTACCGCTGCGGCGGACACGATCACCCTCCGTCCTGAGCCTGTTCAGGAATGGAAGCCCGTCTACGGCACCGTCGAAACCCGCGACCGCGTGCCTGCTCGGGCTCGTATTCCGGGCACCATCACAGAGCTGCTGGTGAGCGAAGGCGATCAGGTCACCTCTGGTCAGGCCATCGCCCGCATCGAAGACGATAAACTTCTGTTGCAGGTCGAGGCGTTAGACGCCCGTCTTGAGGCTCTAGCCTCGCGTCTCGCAACCGCACAGGCCGACCTCGAACGTGGTCAGCAACTATCGGAAAACGGCGTGATCACGGGGCAGCGCCTTGAGGGGCTGCAAACCGCGGTCGACGTGCTGAACGGCGAAATCGCTGGGACTGAGGCGGAAAAGCTGGTCGTCAAACGCCAGATCGAAGAAGGCAGCGTACTCGCGCCTGAAACGGGTATCGTCCTTGATGTTCCTGTCTCTCTGGGTTCCGTGATCAACCCAGGTGAACCTGTGGCGGTCATCGGCGGTGGCGGCGTGTTCCTGCGTCTGTCGATCCCCGAACGCCACGCCCTGTCATTGACCCAAGGCGATCCAATTTCCATCGAGGGTTCCGACGGCGAAATCGAAGGCCGTCTGGCCAAGATCTACCCGCAAATCTCTGGCGGTCGCGTTGAGGCCGATGTTGAGGTTGATGGCCTCTCTGACACCTTCGTGGGCCTGCGTGTGCCAGTGCGCCTGACCGTTGGCACCCATGACGCGCTGATCGTTCCTGCGACTGCCGTGACCCAAATCGGCGGCATTGATTTCGTTGCGGTCGAACATGACGGCCACACCATCGAAAAAGCCGTCGTTCCGGGTGGCACGATGCTGCGTTACGGCGTCGAGTGGGTTGAAATTTTGACTGGCCTGAATGCTGGCGACGTAGTGGTGACTGACCATGAGTAATCCGAACCAAACAGGCAGCCTCGGCATTGCGGGTCACCTGACCCGTATGTTCCTGCTGTCGCCGCTGACCCCCCTCCTGCTGATGGCGTCTCTGGCCGTTGGCCTGATTGCGCTGGGCGCTCTGCCCCGCGAAGAAGAGCCGCAAATCTCTGTGCCGCTCGTCGATATCTTCGTCGAAGCCCAAGGCCTGCGTGTCGAAGACGCGGTGAAACTTATCACAGAGCCGCTTGAGACGATCATCAAAGGCATCGACAACGTCGAACACGTCTACTCTGACACCCGCGACGACCACGTGATGGTCACCGCACGGTTCGAGGTCGGCATCCCCTCTGACACTGCGATCCTGCGCGTGCGGGACAAGATCATGGCGAACCTCGACCGTATCCCTGTGGGCATTCCGCAGCCGATGGTTGTGGGCCGTGGCATCAATGATGTGCCGATCCTCTCTGTCACCTTTAGCGCCGCTGAGGGCCATGAGGACATCACCGCCGCTGACCTGACCCGCATTGCCCGCGAGGTCGAAGTTGAGGCCGCGACGATTGAAAACGTGGGCCTAACCTACCTGATCGGCGCCACCGACGAGGCGATCCGCGTTGCCCCAAATCCTGAAAAACTGGCGCTTTACGGAGTGACGCTCCAGCAGCTTGCAGGCAAAGTGCAGAGCGCGAACAGCGCGGTTCCTGCGGGCACGCTCCGTGATGGGGGTGAACAGATCGGCCTCGTCGTCGGTCGCACGCTGACCACCCCTGCGGATATCGGCAATCTTGAACTCACCACCCGCGACGGTCGCACGGTCTATGTCCGTGACGTGGCCGATGTTGCGCTGGTCAATGACATCGACGAACGCCATGTGGCGACCCTCACCCGCGATGAAAATGGTGAGGTCACCCGCCGTCCCGCCGTCACCCTCGCTCTGGCGAAACGCGCTGGTTCGAACGCTGTGATCGTGGCCGAGGAAATCCTGCATCGCATTGAGGGCATGCACGGCAAACTGATCCCTGAATCCGTCGATATCGAAATCACTCGTGACTACGGTGAAACCGCCGACGAAAAAGCGAACGAACTTTTGTTCCACCTCGCTTTGGCGACCATCTCTATCGTGATCCTCGTCTGGCTCGCCATCGGTTGGCGCGAAGCCATCGTGGTCGCCATCGTGATCCCTGTGACGATCCTCCTGACGCTCTTTGCGGCTTACATCATGGGATATACGCTCAACCGTGTGTCGCTCTTTGCGTTGATCTTCTCGATCGGGATCTTGGTGGATGACGCGATTGTGGTCATCGAGAACATCGCCCGTCACTGGGGGATGAAGAAACCGGGGCAGAACCGCTTTGGCGCGACCATCGCGGCTGTGGCTGAGGTCGGCAACCCGACCATCGTTGCGACCCTGACCGTTGTGGTTGCCCTTCTGCCGATGCTCTTTGTGTCAGGTCTGATGGGCCCCTACATGAGCCCGATCCCTGCGAACGCTTCCGCCGCGATGATCTTTTCGTTCTTTGTCGCGGTGATCCTGACCCCGTGGCTGATGCTGAAAATCGCAGGCCGTGCGGAACTGCACCACGATGATGGGCATGGGTTCCCCGGTGGCAAACTGGGTCGCATGTATGACCGCATCGCGCGCCCGCTGTTGTCGGGTAAGAAGTCGTCGCTGATCTTCCTCTTGGTCGTGGTTGTGCTGTCCTTCGGGTCGCTCGGCCTCCTCTACACCAAGGACGTGACGGTTAAACTTCTGCCGTTCGACAACAAATCGGAACTGGCGATCATGATCGACCTGCCCGAAGGCTCGAGCGTTGAGGCCACCGATGCCGTTGCCCAAGCCGCTGCACGTATCGCGATGGATATGCCCGAGGTGATCTCGGCCCAGACCCACGCGGGCACTGCGGCACCGTTCAACTTTAACGGCCTCGTGCGTCACTACTACCTGCGTCAGAACCCAGAGATGGGCGAGGTGCAGCTGAACCTTCTGCCGAAAACAGAACGTGACCGCACCAGCCACGACATCGCACTGGACCTGCGCGCACGCCTTGCCACGCTGAACCTGCCCGAAGGCACGGTCGTCAAAGCGGTCGAACCCCCTCCGGGTCCGCCAGTGATCGCGACCCTCTTGGCAGAGGTTTACGGCCCTGATGCTGACACCCGTCGCGAAGTTGCTGAAAAGGTCCGTGCCGCGTTTGAGGACATCGACTTTGTCGTGGACGTAGACAACAACTACGGCGTCCAGCCGCGTCGTCTGCGGGCAGAACTGATGACCTCTGACCTCGATTTCTACAACGTGCTGGAAAGCGATGTCACACAGACGCTGCAACTCCTGAACGGGTCGTCGATTGTGGGCTATTCCCACCGTGGCGAAGGCCGTCGTCCGCTGCCGATCGTGATGACACGTGACCACGGCGACAACACTTTGGACGCGATGGCGCTCTCTACTCCGGTTCCGGCGAATGCCCTGCCCGGTGGTCGTGGCGTGGTCGAACTGGGTGACGTTGTGCAGATCACCGAAGAACGCGCGTCGTTCCCGATCTTCCGCCACAACGGTCGTGACACCATCATGGTCATGGCAGAAATGGCGGGCGATTATGAGGCACCGCTCTATGGTATGCTCGCCGTGCAGGAACGTCTGGACGCGATGGACTGGCCCGAAGGCATGAAGCCCGAGATCAGCCTGAACGGTCAGCCATCCGAGACAGACACCCCCGTCATCCTTTGGGATGGTGAATGGGAAGTGACTTGGGTCACCTTCCGCGACATGGGCGCTGCTTTCGGTGTGGCTCTCTTGGGGATTTACATCCTCGTCGTGGCCCAGTTCGGCAGCTTCCGTCTGCCGCTGGTGATCCTGACACCTGTGCCGCTGACGTTCCTCGGTATTATGGGTGGTCACTGGCTGTTCGGCGCGCCCTTCTCGGCGACCTCGATGATTGGTTTCATCGCGCTTGCAGGGATTATCGTGCGGAACTCTATCCTACTGGTGGACTTTATCCGCAACGCCAATGACGACGGCGAGGTGACCGTGGATGTTCTGATCGAAGCAGGCGCGACCCGTTTCAAACCGATCCTTCTGACCGCGCTTGCGGCGATGATCGGCGCGGCGGTGATCCTGGTTGACCCGATCTTCCAAGGTCTCGCGATCTCGCTCTTGTTCGGGTTGTTGTCCTCAACCGCTCTGACGGTTCTGGTGATCCCAGCGATCTACCGGATCTTCAAAACCTAAACGCAACTTGCGCCCGCCCTCAACAGCGGGCGCAAAACTTTTAGAGGTCAGTCAAACACGACAACCTGACGGATCGCGGCCCCTTCGGCCAAACGATCAAAGCCCTCGTTGATGTCATCAAGTTTGATCTGGTGGGTCATCAGCTTTTCAATCGGCAACTGCCCCCGCATCATCATAGACGCAAAGCGCGGAATATCCCGCAGCGGCACGCATGATCCCACATAAGACCCCTTGAGCGTTTGTTCGTTCGCGGTGAGCGACACGGCAGGGATTTTCAACTCGTGCTGCGGGTTCGGCAGGCCAGCGGTGACAGTCGTCCCACCACGGCGCGTCACGTCATAGGCGTATTTCAACGCAGGCACCGCGCCCGCTACCTCGACCGCGAGGTCCACACCACCACCCGTCATATCGCGCAGCTTTTGAACCGCGCCTTCCTCGGACGGATCAATCGCGGCAGTCGCGCCCAGTTCCAGCGCAAAGGCGCGTTTGTCGGCGGCAAGGTCAACCGCGATGACTTCACGTGCGCCACCCGCAATCGCGCCCAAGAGCGCGGCAAGGCCAACACCGCCCAAGCCCACCACCGCGCAGGTCTGCCCTGCCCGCAGGTTGCCAGAGTTCAGCACAGCGCCAACGCCCGTCAGAACCGCACAGCCCAAAAGCGCCGCACGATCCAGCGGAATGTCTTTGTCGATCTTCACGCAAGACGCCTCGGACACCACGGCGTAGTCTGAGAACGCTGAGACGCCGACATGGTGGTTCACAGTGTGACCCTCGTGGCTGATCCGTTTGTCACCCCCGATCAGGCTTCCCTTGCCCGCTGCCGCCGCCGCAGGAATGCAGAGCGCGGGGCGGCCTTCGGCGCAGGGCACGCAGTGACCACAGGACGGCGCAAAGACCAGAACCACGTGATCGCCCTTGGCAAAGCGGGTGACGTTCGGGCCGACGGATTCGACCACGCCAGAGGCTTCGTGACCGAGAGCCACAGGCATATCGCGCGGACGGTCGCCGTTGATGACTGAGAGGTCAGAGTGACACAGACCCGCCGCCGCCATTTTGATCAGGAGTTCCCCACTGCCAGGCTCGGACAGCTCTGCCTCAACGATTTCAATGGGTTTTGTCTCTGCATAGGGGCGTGCATTCCCCATTTGTCGCAGCAAAGCGATCCGCGTTTTCATCAGGTCCTCCGTCTCTGTTTACACCACTTTCGGGCGAGAGCGGAGTTGAGGCAAGAGAAATTGAAGGATTGTTCAATTCTTATCGAATGAGGACACCCAGATCGGCCACATTGGTCCCAGTGCCGCCTGTCATCAACAAATCCCCCGCAAGGCCCAGTGCAGCGTAGCTGTCGTTATTGTCCAAGAGCGCCGCCAGATCACCGCCCGCCGCCGCGATCCGCGCAAGCGTGCCCTCGTCGACCAAACCACCCGCAGCGTCCGTCGGTCCATCACGCCCGTCCGATCCGCCCTGAAGGCAGGTCCAGTTGGTCCAACCCCGTGCCTGTGCCTCAATCGCGATGCGCAGGGCAAGCTCTTGGTTACGGCCACCGCGCCCTGTGCCCTTGAGCGTCACGGTCGTTTCACCGCCCCAAATGGTTACGCCCTCACCTGCCGCATCACAGATTTCACGGGCCGCATCGGCAACGTCCCCTTCGATGGCGGTGGGAATGACATGCGCCACGCCAGCCTCTGCGGCCATTGCGGCGACCGATTGGGCGTTTGATCCGATCAGGATGTTCTGCGCCTCTGCAATCGGCTGGTCAGCGTCAGAACGGGTGAGCCAATCGCGCACCGACTGCGTCACACGGTCCCAGATGTTCAGGCGTTCCAATACGGCAATCGCATCCTCGCGTGTGCCCAAAGGCGCAACGGTTGGCCCGCTGGCAATTGTAGAGAGGTCATCGCCCACCACATCCGACAGGATCAGCGCCCGCAGGTCGCGCCCCGCACAGAGCCGCGCCAAACCGCCCCCTTTGATCAGAGACAGTTGCTGGCGCAGCAAGTTCATCGTCCGAATATCCGCCCCCGACGCCAAGAGGAGCCTGCTGACCTCGGCCTTATCGTCGAGCGTGATGTTCCCCGCAGGTGCAGGCAGCAGCGCCGACCCACCGCCCGAGACGAGCACCAGAACGGGACCCGTGGTGGATTGGATCGCCTCGATAAAGGCGCGCGCGCCAGCGGCACCGCCCTCGTCTGGGACGGGGTGGCCTGCGGTGATCACGGTCGCGCCGTCTAGCGGAGACGCGTTTTCAGCGTTGGTCACCACGATGGTTGGCACGCCCGCGAAACGGTCCAACGCCGCCTCGGCCATACGGCGGGCGGCTTTACCAACCGAGAGGATCAGCGCGGGGGCTGTATCGGGCAATGCGCCTTGGACGCCGGTAAAGGGATCAGCGGCAGCGACGCCTGCGTTGAAAATTCGGGTAGCCATTTGGCGCATATCTTGGGTCATGGGCGGATCGTTACCTAGCCGTTTTCCAAGGGCAAGGCATTTTCAGATCTTTGCCCCTCTGCCCATCAGGATATTTGACGGAAGGTGGCGACTCGATGTAGAACAAAAAGAGAACAAAGAGTCTGCCATGTCCCGTCCAACGCCCAAAGATGCCACCCTGTCAGAGGTGTTTAGCCCCCGCGCTATTGATGCAGCAGCGGTGGGTTTTGTGCTGGCCCATCTGGACACGGCCAAACCCGTTCTGTGGATTCAGGACCGTCTATCGCGCAAGGAAACAGGCCGCCCACATCTGCGCGGGTTGCCTCGCCCGATTGAGATCATCCATGTGGACGCCAACCGCCCCGTCGATGTCCTTTGGGCGATGGAGGAAGGGTTACGTTGCCCTGCCTTTGGCGCCGTGTTGGGCGAGGTCTGGGGTGATCCTGCCGTCCTCGATTTTACCGCGACGAAACGGCTGGCCTTGCGGTCAGAGGCGCATCGTATTCCCGCGTGGCTCATTCGGCGGGCGGCCACTGCGGGGTTGAGTGCGGCGCGCAATCGCTGGCGCGTGGCCTCTTTGCAATCGCTCAAACACCCGTGGGACAGCCGCGCCCCCGGTGCGCCCGTCTGGGAGGCTGATTTATTCCGATCCCGCTGGGGCAAAACGGGGCGTTGGGTGGCACAGTATGATGGCACCCGATTGACCTTTGACCACGGCGTTGAGGCAGACGCCTATGACGACCAGCGGAGGGAGGCTGAAGGGTGAGCCGCCTGTCATCACGGGACATGGACCTCGCTGCCGCCCTGAAACAGTTAGAAACGGGGCTACAGACCCCTGCGCCAGACTGGGCCAAACCGAAACCATCGGGGCGGCGCATTCTGTCCCTCCACCTACCCCGCTTTGCGATGGACCGCTGGCAGATCATGGCGGATCGGCGCGGCGATAGCCCACCTGCGGATATGCCCTGCGCCTTGGCCGTGGATAGCGCACGGGGCGCGATGATCCATGCCACCAACCACGCAGCCGAAGCCGCGGGCGTCTATATCGGTGCCCGCGTTGTCGATATGCGGGCGATCTGCCCTGCGCTGCACCTCGACCATGCGGATGTGGACAGCGATGCCCGTGCGCTGGAACGGCTGATGCTATGGTCGCGGCGATGGGCGCCTTGGACCGCGCGGGATGGGGCCGATGGGATCGTGATGGACATCACGGGCTGCGCTCACCTCTTTGGTGGAGAGGACGCGATGCTCTTGCAGATCGAGGACCGTCTGGCGGGCCTCGGCCTCAACTCTGCGAGCGCGATTGCCCCGACCCATGGCGCGGCATGGGGGCTGGCTCGCTTTGGCGCGGTGCGGGCGGTCTGCCCGCCGGATCAGCTAGAGACACAGATCAGCGCCCTGCCCGTGCGAGCCTTGCGGATCACGGATGACACGACGCTGTTGCTCAATCGGTTGGGGCTAAAGACCATCGGCGATCTGATTGCGGTGCCGCGTGTGCCTCTTGCCCGTCGGTTTGCCCGTGCGCCGCTGGCGGAAAACCCGCTGATGCGGCTCGACCAGATGGTGGGGAAATTGGCAGAGCCGCTGGATGCGCCAGATGATCCACCTCGGTTCATCACCCACGCCCGCCTGCCCGAACCCGTCCAAGATCCGACCGAATGGATTCCCCAACTGGCCCAAGACCTCTGCGCCGATCTAGAGGCCGCAGGGTTTGGCGCGCGGCGGATCACGCTGACCGTGTATCGCACCGATGGGGATGTGTCCTCTGTCACGGTCGCGACCAGCCAGCCCAGCCGCGATGCCGCCCATCTGGCCAAACTTTTTGACGGGAAGCTGGACCGCATCGACCCTGGCTATGGGTTTGACCTGATCACCCTCGCCGCGCCCTTTGTCGAACAGATGGGGAAGCTACAGCACCGCTTGGACCGCCGCGCCACGGATGGCAGCGAACTCGCGCAGACCATCGACCGTCTCACCGCGCGGTTTGGGCCGCGTGGGGTGCTGCGTCCTGCCTCGTTAGAGCGGCATATCCCCGAACGTTCGGAACAGTGGCGACCTGCGATGGCGGGCACCCCTGACCCTGCCGCCACCCATCCACGGCGGCCCATTCGCCTGCTCGAACACCCAGAGGAAATCCGCGTCCTCTATGCCGTGCCCGAAGGTCCGCCCGCCCAGTTTGTCTGGCGGCGGCAGGTGCACCGCGTCGGCCGCTTTGACGGGCCAGAGCGGATTGCCCCCGAATGGTGGGCCGACAAACCCGGCACGCGACTGCGCGATTACTACAAGGTCGAGGATCAGCACGGCCTGCGCCTGTGGATTTACCGCGAGGGCGTGCTGGGCGATCTGCGTGGGGCAGAGCCGCGTTGGTTCCTGCATGGGCTCTTTGCCTGATGCCCGACATTACGCCCCATCACCCGAAACGGAGCCTGCCTGACGACAGCGACTTCCCCCCCAATCCGCGCAGCGCCTATGTGGAACTGGGCCTCACGAGCTGCTTTTCCTTTTTGCGTGGCGCGTCAGAGGCCTGCGATCTGGTGCAGACCGCGTGGGAGGCGGGCTATGATGCGCTTGGCGTGGCGGATCACAACACGCTTGCGGGGGTCGTGCGGTTCTATGTGGAGGCGGAAAAGGCGCATATCCGCCCGCTGATCGGCTGTCGAATTGTGCTGACCGAGGGCGATATGATCCTCGCCTATCCCACGGATCGGGCCAGCTATGGCCGCCTGTCTACGCTGTTGTCCAAGGGCAAACGCCACACGCCCGATGGCACGTGGCAGGATAAAGGGGCCTGTGACATTCCGCTGGCCGACCTGCGCGCTGCGGCAGAGGGATTGCGGCTGATTGTGATCCCGCCCGACGATTTGACCACATGGGAACCACGGCTCAAGCACCTCAAACGCAGCGTGCCGCAGATCACCCATATCGCTGCGGCCTACCTCTATCGCGGGGCGGATCGCGCACGGATCAACCATCTGGATGCGCTGGCCGATCGCAACGGGCTGTCGATCCTTGCCACCAATGACGTGCTCTATCACGCTCCCGACCGCAGGCCCCTGCAGGATGTGATGACCTGCATCCGTGAAAAACGACGGCTGAGCGATGCAGGCTACCTGCTAGAGCCGAACGCCGAACGGCACCTGAAAACGCCCGCAGAGATGTGCCGCCTGTTTGCCGAATGGCCCCATGCGATCCGCGCCACCCGCGAGGTGGCCGATAGCATCCGTTTTGACCTGCGCGAACTGTCCTATGAATACCCCAAAGAGGTCGTGCCAGAGGGACAAAGCCCGCAGGCCTACCTAGAGCAATTGACGTGGAAAGGTACCGCTGAGCGTTATCCTGACGGGATACCCGATGAGACGGTCAAAGTTATACAAAAAGAACTTCGTATGATCGAAAAGCTCGATATTGCGCGGTATTTCTTAACTATTCACGACATCATCTGTTTCGCCCGCGACCAGAGCAGCCCTCCGATCCTGTGTCAGGGGCGCGGATCGGCGGCGAATTCGGCGGTGTGTTATGTGCTCGGCATTACGGCGGTGGACCCCGCGCAGCACCAGCTTTTGTTCGAACGTTTCATTTCTGAGGAACGTAAGGAACCGCCCGATATCGACGTCGATTTCGAACACGAACGGCGCGAGGAAGTGATCCAGCACATCTATGCCAAATACGGGCGGGATCGGGCGGGGTTATGTGGGACGGTGATCCACTACCGCCCCCGCTCTGCCATCCGCGAGGTGGGCAAGGTCATGGGCCTGTCCGAGGATGTCACCAGCGCCATCGCCAAAACCGTTTGGGGATCGTGGGGCACCGATGTTGAAGAAAAACGCGTCACAGAGGCGGGATTGGACTTGAGCGACCCGTTGTTGCGTCGCACGCTGACCGTGGCCCGCCAAATGATCGGGATGCCGCGTCACCTCTCGCAGCATGTGGGCGGGTTTATCCTGACCGAACGGCCCCTGACCGAAACCGTTCCCATCGGCAATGGCGCGATGGCGGATCGGAGTTTCATCGAATGGGATAAGGACGACATTGATGCGCTGGGGATCCTCAAGGTGGATATCCTCGCGCTTGGCATGTTGACCTGCATCCGCAAGTGTTTCGATTTAATTTCAGCGCATTACGGAAAACACCTCACCCTCGCCACTACGCCCAGAGAGGACCCGAGGGTCTACGATATGCTCTGCCGTGGGGACAGCATCGGGGTGTTTCAGGTGGAAAGCCGTGCCCAGATCAACATGCTGCCGCGACTGCGGCCGCGTGAATTTTACGACCTCGTGGTGCAGGTCGCGATTGTGCGGCCGGGGCCTATTCAGGGCGACATGGTACATCCCTATTTGCGACGGCGGAGCGGTGAGGAACCCGTGATCTATCCGTCCCCCGCGCCGCCCCATCACCCCGAAGAACTGCGGCAAATCCTTTGGCGGACATTCGGTGTGCCGATCTTTCAGGAACAGGCGATGAAGATCGCGATTGAAGCGGCAGAGTTTTCGCCCGCCGAGGCCAATGAACTGCGCAAGGCGATGGCGACCTTCCGCAGCCGTGGCACCATTGGGCGGCTTGAGGAAAAGATGGTCGGGCGGATGGTGACGCGCGGCTATGACGAGGAATTCGCCCGCCGTTGTTTCGACCAGATCAAGGGCTTTGGCGAGTACGGGTTTCCCGAAAGCCACGCGGCGAGCTTTGCCCAGTTGGTCTATGTGTCGAGTTGGCTCAAATGCCATTACCCCGCGGCCTTTTGCGCGGCCCTGCTGAATGCGCAGCCGATGGGATTTTATGCTCCTGCGCAGCTGGTGCGTGATGCCCGCGAGCACGGCGTGATCGTACGCCCGCCCGATGTGAATTACTCGGACTGGGACACCACATTGGAACCCGTCAGCGGGGGCTTTGCGCTGCGATTGGGGTTCCGTCAGATCAGCGGGTTTCCACAGGCGGCGGCCCTGCGGTTGATGGCGTCCCGCGACAAGCCGTTTCGGGATGTCAAATCGCTCCAAGAGGTTGGGATCAGCGCGGCCCACATCCGCAAACTGGCGGAGGCAGACGCGATGCGGTCGCTGTTTATTGACCGCAGACAAGCCCTCTGGGAGGCAAAATCGCTCCGCGACGCGCCCGATCTGCCACTGTTTGCCGAGACGCGCGATGAGGGCGCCGAACCCGCTGTCGCCCTACCCCAGATGCCCAATTGCGAACAGGTCGTGGCGGATTATCAGACGCTGCATCTGTCGCTCAAGGCGCATCCGATGGGGTTCTTGCGCGCAGGCATGCGGAAAAAGGGCTATGGCGCGACCCGCGATCTGATGCAGTCCCGCCCGTGGCAAAAGGTCAAACTGGCGGGGTTGGTGCTGATCCGTCAACGGCCTGGATCGGCCAAGGGCGTGTGCTTTATCACCATTGAGGATGAAACTGGCGTCGCCAATATCGTCGTTTGGCCCAAGATGATGGAGGCCTATCGCAAGGTGGTAATGCAGTCTCGGCTCTTGTCCGTCGAGGGGTATATCCAGCGCGAGGGCGACATCATCCACGTTGTGGCGCAGCATCTAGAGGATCGGTCGGATGCGCTTTTGCGATTGGCGCCCGAGGCGATGGCACCCCCGATGGCCCGCGCGGATGAGGTCACAAAACCCATTCCCGCAGGCGCCGCCCGTCACCCCCGCAACGTCCGCGTCATCCCCAAAAGCCGCGATTTCCACTAGAGCGTGGTGAGCTGTCCCTTGAGCCACGGATAGGCAGCGACGGCAGGACCGACGATCAAATCGTCGATCAACGGACGCAACCGATCTGCCACTTGGGTCGGCGTGTCCGCCAGCGCGCCGCGTCGTGCGGTCAGGGCAATCTGGCGAGACAGTGGCGCGAAGGGCAGCGGGATCAGGTCGAGCTGATCATGCACCCGTTCCGCCCGAAGCCACGCCATCGGTGTCAGGATCGACCATCCCGCCCCGCCCGCAACCATCGCAAGGATCGCGTGGTAACTGTCCAACTCGAACCGATGGGCCAACGGGAAGTTTTCGCGTGCCAAATGCGCGGCAATCACCTGCCCCATGAAATGGCGAGTGGTGTATTGGATCATCGGCAAACGGCGCAGATCAGGCAGCGGTGCCGCCACATCCACGGCCCCTTTGGGCGCTGCGATGACAAAGGGTTCTTGCATGAGCGCGTGACGCTCCAACCCTTCGGTCATCGTCGGCAGGTCCGCCGCCACGATCATATCGAGCGCCCGTGCGTCCAATAGGTCATGCAACTGATGCGATGGGCCTGTCCCTAACAGGAACTGGCAGGATTTCAGAACATCGGCGATCTCACCCAAGAGGCGCGGCGTCACGTCAGTCTCAAAATCCTCAATCATCCCGAGGCGGAGCCGCGTCAGCCCCGAATTGTCGCCCGAGAGTTCCAAACGCGCCTGATCGGCCTCGTTTAGAATGGCATTGGCGCGGCGTAGGAATTTCTCGCCCGCTGAGGTCAGCGTGATGGGTCGTTCGTTGCGGTTCAACAGGACCGCGCCGATGCTGGTTTCCAGATTGGTCAATTGCTGGCTCACCGTTGCGGCGGACGATCCCAACCGCCGTGCCGCCGCCGAAATGGAGGCCTCTTGCGCGGTGGCCACAAAGACCTCAACGCCCCAGAGGGTAATTCGACCTGATGATGGTGCCATGAACCGGCCTCCTGTTCGCTGCGGCTACGCTAGGGGGTCAACCGCGATGCCGCAACGGCGAATGATTAGCCTTCGACCGATCGACCAAAGATCGCGATGCCCGCGCCCAAAACAGCCAGCACCCAATAGATCGGACGCCCGCGTTGGGCGGCGATGGCAGCTTGGACGGCGTAATAGGCGGCAAAGGCGCGGCTGGCGTAGGCGATGATGGCAAAGACATCCGCGCCCCACGTCAGCGCCAATCCTACGGCGACCAGCACCGCATAGGATTGCCCCGTACCGAGCCGCCCTTTGGTCAGTTCCGTCACCAATCCGCCCGATCCGCCCGTATCCGCCACAGCCGCGCTGAACTGGGCCGACAGGGCCGCGACGATCAGCAGCGGCGGCAAAACGGGCGCAACGATGGCCATCATGTCGATCACTGCCGTTTCCGACAACGGCACATGGCCTGCGGGGAAGAGATACACCAAAAGGCATATGTAAATCATATAGATAGCAGCAGAAATCAGCTGCGCCCACCGCATCGATCGCACCCGCATATCGGCGGAATACGTATCGCCGAGGTAGCGCGAGGTTTCGAACCCTTGGACAGTGACGATCAGGCCAAAGGCCAATGTGACAGCGCCCCAGCCTGAGACGGTCACGGGGTTTATAACCAAACCGCCCGCAATCGCTTGATCGGTGAAATGTACCGCCAAACCTGCGAGCAAGCCTGCGATGATCGCGAGTTTGAGGGTGACGGAGGCTTGCTCCATCCGTTCCATCGCGTGAAATCCGTAGACCCAGCCGACCAAGAGGATGACCGCATAAGTCACGGTCGTGATGATCCGTGCGGGCATGGCGCCGCCCCACGGGGTCAGGGTCGCGGCGAAGGCGCCAAAGAGGTTCAGGTAGTAGGCAACCGAGATGAAATAGGCACCCGCGAGCAGCCATGAAGCCACGGTTTCAAGCCGCGCAATGCCACGGCCACGGTCAGGGTTTGCGTCGATGTCGTGGATGTTCGCGCGGATCGCACCGCCAAAGGCATAAGCCACAGCGCAGAGGCCCAGCATCACAACGGGGGCAAAGGCACCAAAACTGTCGTCGAGAACAGGACCGAGGACCAGAAACCCGCTACCGATGATAGAGGCCAGTGGCGTGACCGTGGCCCGCCACCCTGTTGCGCGTCTGAGCCTTGGGTAAAACAAAACCGCCCCCGCGAGGACCGTCACAATTAAAATCGTGAGATCGGTCAGCACAGAGGCGGCTTTCGTAGATTACTTACCAATTTTGGACAGTTTGTCCTGAAGCTCGGCAAGTTGTTTTTTAATCGTATCGAGGTCGTCGCCGCCTTTGGGCTCTTCTTCTTTTTCGGGACCAGATGATCCGACCAGACCACCTGTCATCGCCTTAAAGAATGCGGCTTGCTGCGCCTGCATCGCCTCTAGACCCGGAATAGCGGGCATCGAGGGCTGCGATTTGGTCATCTTTTCCATCATCGACGACTGGCTCTGACGGAGCATTTCGAACGACGCAGCGAGGAACTGTGGCACCACAGAGGTCGCTTGGGTCGTGTAGCTGCGCACCAGATCGGTGAGCACATCCACCGGAAGCACGCTTTCCCCGCGGCTTTCATGTTCTGCAATGATCTGAAGGAGATACTGACGAGTCAGATCATCCCCAGACTTCAGATCTACAATCTGAACTTCACGGCCTTCACGAATGAACAGCGCGATATCCTCAAGCGTCACGTAGTCGCTTGTTTCAGTATTGTAGAGGCGGCGGCTTGCGTACCGTTTGATGAGCAGTGGTTTGTTTGTTTCGGCCACGGGTCCCTCCCCGAACGTTTGCGGCAATGCAGCGAGCCTATGCTGCATCTGATTAAAAAGAAAGAATAAAGAAAGGGCGAGCTGTTTTCACAGCTCGCCCATCATTTCCGACCTAAAGGGAGGAGGATCAGGTCGGTAAGTCGAATTACTTCGCAGCAGCTTTTTTCGCAGCAGCAGTAACTTCGGTGGTTGCTTTTTTCGCAGCAGCGGTCAGGTCTTCCTGAGCGGTTTTGCCAGCAGCCATCATCAGTTCCAGAGTGTCTGTCTGAACTTTTTTCGCGATTTCAGCGAAAGCAGCCATGTGCTCTGCAGCAGCTTCAGCAGCAGTCGAAGCGAAATCGGTAACCGATTTTGCGTAGTCAGCAGGCTCTGCTTTAACGGTCGACAGCTCGGTCAGTTTTGCCAGAGTGTCTTGAGCCCATTTTGCCGACAGTTCGGTCGATTTCTGAGCAGCGTCGATCGCAACAGCCGACATTTTTTCAGCCAGAGTGGTTTGCGATTTGTAAGCGTCTTCCATCGATTTGGTGTCGATCGGGAATGCGCCCATCATGTCTTTGAATACAGCGGTAAAATCAGTAGTAGCAGTCATCGGTAATACCTTTCAGGGTATGTGCGGCGCTTGCCGCTGGGTCATTTGTCTTACCGACAATATGCATGCTGCGCTGCAGCATTTCAAGTTTTTTCTGCACTGCAGAATATGAAATTTCTGCGACACAGCAAAATCAGTAGGTTAGACCCCACCAGAAGGTTATTCCCCCTCTGGTGGTGCTGCCGCTACGTAAGTTCCAGGGGCCGAACAGAGCACTGGATGGGTCGAATCACCCGGCGTTCTGGCGGGAACCATCTCGCCCGATCGTTCAGCGAGCCACGCGCCCCAACGTGGCCACCACGACCCATCATTGCGCACAGCGGCCGCTTTCCATGCCTCCGCAGGGCCTGACATGTCAGGATTGGTGTAGTGTCCGTATTTGCCTTTGGACGGTGGGTTCACGATGCCCGCGATGTGACCGCTCTCTGACAGGATAAAGGTCTTATCCGTCGATCCCATCTGCTGAACACCAGCATAAGAGGCATGCCATGCAGCGATATGATCGGTTTCACACGCAATCGCACAGAGCGGGACATCCACCTCATTGATCTTCAGCACGTCGCCAGCGAGTTCAAACCCGCCATCCGCAAATTTGTTCTTTTGACAGAGGCCACGCAGGTATTCGATCGCCATCTTTGCAGGCAAGTTCGTGCCGTCCCCGTTCCAATACAGCAGATCAAAGGCTGGTGGGGTCTCGCCCATCATGTAGCTCTTGATCGCGGGCTGATAGATCAGGTCACGCGAGCGCAGGTAGCTAAAGGTGCGCGCCATATAGAAGGACTCGAGCACGCCCGTGCGGTTCACCTCGGCCTCAATCCCGTCAACAAAGTCGTCGGTCAGAAAGACGCTAAACTCGCCCTGATCCGAGAAATCCGTCAGCGTGGTAAAGAAGGTCGCAGAGCTGACAGAGGTATCCCCCTGCTGTTTCATCCGCGACAGCGTCAGCGACAATGTGGTGCCCGCGATGCAGTAACCCACCGCATTGATCGACTCGGTACCGCAGATGGATTTCACCTCACGCATCGCGGTGCGGTAGCCGTCCTCGATATAGTCGTTCAGGCCCGTATCGCGCATCGCAGGACCAGGGTTGACCCAAGAAACGATGAACAGCGTGTAGCCTTGATCCACGATCCATTTCACAAGGCTGTTCTTTTCCTTGAGATCGAGAATGTAGAATTTGTTGATCCACGGCGGGAACAGAACAATCGGAATATCACGCACCTGATCGGTCGTCGGCGTGTATTGGATCAGTTCGAACATATGGTTGCGGAATACAACCTCGCCTTTGCTGGTCCCAATATTTTCGCCCAGCTTAAAGGCAGACCCATCCGCGAGCGACACTACCAGTTCACCGTCATGCGCTTCTAGGTCGCGCACTAGGTTTTCCAGCCCGTCGATCAGGCTCTGCCCTTCGGTTTCGATCGCGCGTTCCAGTGCGTCGGGGTTGGTGGGCAGGAAATTCGTCGGGCACATCATGTCGACGACCTGCGCGCCGAAATACTTCAGACGTTTGCGTTCAAGGTCAGAAATCCCCTCGATCTCTTCGACACCTTTAGCCAGAGCCTCAGCGTTGATCAGGTATTGCTGCTTGACCATATTGAAATAGGGGTTCGTCTTCCACATCGGGTTGCTAAACCGACGATCATCGGGCGTGTGATCCTCTGGCGCTTCTAACGTACCCTTTGCCAAGGCCGCCTGAGCCTCTGCAAAATGGGTCAGCGTTTTGCCCCAATATGCGATCTGTTGCTCAAACAGCTTTGCTGGATTCGCGGCCGCCTCGTTCCAATAGGCCATCGCCGCTTTCATATAGAGCTCTTGCGATGGACCTTGTAATGCCTCTGGCACATGACGTTTATGAGCGAAAGCGGCCATAACGCGCTGCGTCAAAGCCTCAATTCGCGCCATGTTTTGTTCGAGTTTCGCGAGCTGCGGATGCCCTGCGGCATCTTCGACCAAATCATTAGTTGTCATATGTGCGTCCTCCCCTTAACCTTCGCACATGCAGCATCGCCCTGTCTGCAGAGTTTGGGGACGTTGCATTGGCTGCATCGTTCCGCGAACAGGAGACGTTACAAGTGAAGTATATGTACACTTACGACCTTATGGAAAGCGTTCGTAACACTAATCAGTGGTTAGGTGCGACAGCGCGTGCATTTGCCGCGTATCCAGCATTGGCCGCGACCTCCAATCCAATGGTCGAATGGCTCGGTGCTTGGGGCGAAGTGACTGAACGGACCTTCTCTCGCATGGTTGCGAAACCTGACTGGGGTATTCCTTCGGTTCAGACGGGCGACGGCAAAGACCACATCGTTCAGGTGCAAAAGGTCATCGAACGTCCTTTTGGCGATCTCGTGCACTTCAAGGTCGCAGGCCGCAAGCCGATGAAACGCCGTGTGCTGCTCGTGGCACCAATGTCGGGCCACTACGCGACCCTCCTGCGCAAAACCGTGATGAGCCTCCTGCCCGATTGCGAGGTTTACACCACCGATTGGCACAACGCCCGCGACATTCCCGTCAGCGAAGGCAAGTTCGACGTTGAGGATTACACCCTCTACCTCGTTGATTTCATGAAACACTTGGGCAGCGACATCAACGTGATCGCCGTTTGCCAACCTGTTCCCCTGACCTTGGCCGCAACTGCCTATCTGGCAGAGCTTGACCCTAAGGCGCAGCCAAAGACCCTCACCCTGATCGGTGGCCCCGTTGATCCCAGCGCTGCCCCGACCGAAGTGACCGACTTTGGCCATTCGGTCACCATGGGCCAGTTGGAACAGACAATGATCCAGCGCGTTGGCTTTAAATACGCAGGCGTTGGCCGCAAGGTCTATCCGGGCCTTCTGCAGTTGGCTTCGTTCATCTCGATGAACGGTCAAACCCACGCTGAAGCATTCCAGAACCAGATTTTCCGCGCCGCGAAGGGCGAGTCTTCGGATCACGACAAACATAACGTGTTCTACGACGAATACCTCGCCGTGATGGATATGACGGCAGAGTTCTATCTGTCGACCGTTGAGCGCGTGTTCAAAAACCGCGACATCGCCCGCAACGCGTTCACCGTGAACGGCCATAAGGTCGACATCTCTAAGATCACGACCGTTGCTGTGAAAACTGTCGAAGGCGAAGAGGACGACATCTCGGCACCCGGTCAATGCAAAGCCGCACTGGACCTCCTGACCAACCTGCCAGACGAGAAAAAAGCTTGGCACGTTGAACCGGGTGCAGGTCACTACGGTATCTTTGCTGGCGGCAGCTGGCGCAACAACATCCGCCCGCTCGTGCTCGACTTTATCGATGCGAATGCTGGCACAGCGCCCGCGAAACCCAAGGTCGTCGCGGTTAACGGCTAAACGAACAAAGGGGCCTCAGGGCCCCTTTTTGCTGCCTTTGTGCTGTAAATATGACGGGTGAATTGGCCGCAGGCCAAGAGGGCAGCGCCCTCCACCTTACTGCAGAACCAAGGGCTGCTTCATCCACGACCGCAGGGTTTCCCCAAAGGCGGCGGGGGCCTCTAGGCTAGGCAAATGACCAACACCTGGCAGCACAGCAAGTTGCGCGTAGGGGATCAACTGCGCCATAAATTCGTGGCGTTTGACTGGGAAAACGGTGTCCTCTGCCCCGCAGATCAAAAGCGCAGGCTGTTTGATACGGCGCAGGGTGCTTTGTTGATCGCGGCGGCGCTGCATGGCGCGGCATTGGCGGACATAGGTTTCTGCCCCGCCCGCTTTGCCCATGGTTTGCAACTTGCCCCAAACGTCCTTGCGATGGGCGGCACCGATGGCTTCCATCGGGACTTCTTTGGCTAAGATATCCTCAAACCGCCCTGCCCGCGCACCGACGATCCGCAGTTCCCTTTCGGCGGAATCCTGTGGCGTCTCGGGTAAGGGCGAGGTCGAGATCAACGCAACCCGCGTAACACGCTCAGGCGCGCGGCGCAAAATCTCCATCGCGACCATGCCGCCAAATCCATGCCCCGCGAGGGCAAACTTCTGAGGCAAACCGGGCAAGAGGTTCGATGCGATTTCGTCAATCCGCTCGCCTTGGCAGGTCGGTGCGACCATCACGGGGCGCTCTCGGCCTAATGCCGTAAGCTGCGGTAAAAACAGTCTGATATCCGACAAAATGCCGGGTAAAAGAACCATTGGTTCGGTCATTGGTGTCCTGCCCCCGCGTCATCCGCGGAATTGCCTGCGTCAGTCTTTCGCGAGTGTTTTCACCCGTCTTAACCGCATCATGGCGCAACTCTCCTTTTGAGGGAAGAGGGCAAAGGATCACAATTTAGCCGATACGTTCCAAAATATCACAGACCGACTTTTCGATCAGCGCCAGACAGGCCGGATCAGAGAACCGATGGTCCGCGCCTTTGACGACCGTCAGTTGGATATCGTCGCCCTGCGCATGGGCAAAAAGGCGTTCCGCGACGTCCTGCGTGACCACATCATCCGCGCTGCCTTGCAGAATGCGCGCGGGGAATGGGAATGTCAGCGGGCTGCGCAGGATCAGGCGCGTGCGGCCATCCTCGATCAAGCGGCGGGTGATTACATAGGGCTCAACATATTCGTTCGGAATTTCGATGCGGCCCACCGTCATGATGGTTTCGCGTTCTTCGTCAGTGAACCCCGCCCAATAGCCGTCTTCGGTAAAGTCGGGCGCACCTGCGATTGTGACCAGACCCGCAACCTTATCCGCGCGTTCGCGGGACAAGAGAAGCGACACCCAGCCACCCATAGAGGAGCCGACCAATACGACCTGACCGTCGATCAAGTCGATCGCTGCGCTGGCGTCTTCGAACCAATCACCGATGCAGCCGTCCTCAAAGTCACCATCGCTGATGCCATGGCCAGAATAGTCGAACCGCAAGAACCCCTGCCCCGATGCCTTGGCCCATTCTTCGAGAGCGAGCGCCTTGGTGCCTTCCATGTCGGACTTTAGACCACCACAAAACACGACATAGGGCGCGCGACCTTTGGTGAGGTTATAGGCGATGCGGCGGCCCTCTGGGGTGGTCAGATACTCGGTCATGGCGGTTCTCTCTTTGATTTTTTCGCCACATTTGCCCCGATGACCCAGAATGGCAAGCCTGCGGGCTTGACGTGTCAGCAATCGAGGATCAAAACGCGGCTCGAACCATATACCCGCAACCGGGCGTTCCGTGGGCGCCAAACTGACGAGGAGACGGCCATGAGCCAGATTTCCCTTACCTTCCCCGATGGCAATTCGCGTTCTTATGATGCAGGCGTAACCCCTGCTGAAGTCGCGGCATCTATTGCCCCTTCGCTGGCTAAAAAGGCCATCTCTGCTACTGTGAATGGTGCGCATTGGGACCTTCAGTGGCCGATCAACGAGGACGCAACTGTTGCGATCAACACAATGCAGGACGATGAACCTGCGCTGGAACTGATCCGTCACGACCTCGCTCACATCATGGCCCGCGCTGTTCAGGCGATCTGGCCAGATGTCAAAGTGACCATCGGCCCCGTTCGCGATTACGGCTGGTTCTATGACTTTGACCGCGAAGAGCCGTTTACCCCCGAAGACCTCGGTGAAATCGAAGCGAAGATGAAAGAGATCATCAACGCTCGCGAAGAGGTAAAGACCGAAGTGTGGGACCGTGCTCGCGCGATCAAACATTACGAGGACACCAACGAGCCCTATAAGGTCGAGCTGGTGAACCGCATCCCCGAAGGCCAAGACCTGCGGATGTATTGGCACGGAGACTGGCAGGACCTCTGCCGCGGTCCGCACTTGCAGAACACTGGTCAGGTTCCCGCTGACGCGTTCAAACTGACCCACGTGGCGGGTGCATATTGGCTCGGTGATAGCTCGCGTCCTATGTTGCAGCGTATCTACGGTATCGCGTTCAAAAACCGCAACGACCTGAAGGCGCACCTCAACATGCTTGAGGAAGCGGCAAAGCGGGATCACCGTAAGCTCGGTAAAGAAATGGACCTCTACCACATGCAGGAAGAGGCACCGGGTCAGGTGTTCTGGCACCCGAACGGCTGGACCATTTACACCACGCTGCAGGACTACATGCGCCGCCAGCAGCGCCGTGACGGCTATGTCGAGGTGAACACCCCGCAGGTCGTGAACCGCAAACTGTGGGAAGCCTCGGGTCACTGGGAAAACTACCAAGAAAACATGTTCATCGTTGAAGTTGACGAAGATCATGCCCGTGAAAAAACCGTCAACGCGCTGAAACCGATGAACTGCCCTTGCCACGTTCAGGTGTTCAACCACGGTCTGAAATCCTACCGAGACCTGCCGCTGCGTATGGCTGAATTTGGGTCGTGCAACCGTTATGAACCCTCGGGCGCTCTGCACGGGATCATGCGTGTGCGTGGCTTTACCCAAGACGACGCGCACATCTTCTGCACCGACGACCAGATCGAAGCCGAAACGAAGAAATTCATCGACTTCCTCGCTGGGATTTACGCGGACCTTGGCTTCCACAATTGGAAGATCAAACTCTCTACCCGTCCTGAAAAACGTGTTGGTTCGGATGAGAGCTGGGATCGTGTAGAGGCCGCTCTGGGTGATGCGTGTAAGGCTGCGGGCTACAACTACGAAATCCAAGAAGGCGAAGGCGCGTTCTATGGTCCGAAGTTGGAATTCGTTCTGACCGACGCGATTGGCCGTGATTGGCAGTGCGGCACCCTGCAGGTTGACCCGAACCTGCCAGAGCGTCTGGATGCGGTTTACGTTGGCACCGACGGCGACAAACATCGCCCCGTCATGCTGCACCGCGCGGTTCTGGGATCGTTCGAACGCTTCATCGGTATTCTGATCGAAGAGCACGCAGGCAAACTGCCGTTCTGGCTCGCGCCGCGTCAGGTGGTTGTGGCGTCGATCGTGTCGGATGCAGACGGTTACGTGGCTGAGGTCGTTGAGGCGCTGCAGGCACGCGGTATCCGCGCTGAAGCCGACACCCGCAACGAAAAGATCAACTACAAGGTCCGTGAACACAGCCTTGGCAAGGTGCCTGTCATCCTCGCCATCGGCGCACGCGAGGTCGAGGAACGCACCGTGTCCGCCCGCCGTCTGGGTGAAAACAAGACCGAGACCATCGCTCTTGACCAGATCATCGCTGATCTAGCTGTTGAAGCGACACCGCCCGATCTGCGGTAATCAAAACATTCTAAGAATTTGGAAAGGCGCGCTTAAAAGTGCGCCTTTTCTTCGTCTGGTTTACCCGCTGCAATCGCGAGGATCCCGCCGACGCCTGCCATGCCGATTGGGAACATGGTGGCAAAGTTAAAGCCGAACGCGGCATACATCATCACCGCCGACACCATCAAAAGCCCCCCTCCCCAGAGCGCACGGTATTTCGCCATACCAGACCCCGTGATCGCGAGGATCGGGCCGAGGAAGCTCGCCGCTTTGATAAAGGCAGGATTGGTTACGACGCCAAAAATTTCTCCGACTTCGGAATGGGTTTCGGTCAGGGACACATAGCCAAAGCTGAAAATCCCGATGATCATACCGATCACCCCGCCGAAAATACCCAATGCTTTGGCTGCGCTCCGCATGGCGTGCTCCTGTTTATTGCTGACCCTACATAGGCACGGCACGACCGCGCCACAACACCCTAGCCCAGAACGCTGGCTTTAACGGCGGCAGACCAGCCTTGATACCAGACGCCGTCAGAGACGATCACGGGACGCTTAAGGAGCGTCGGATGTTCGGCGAGCAAATCGGCAGGATCACGTGCCTTATCCTCGTCCGACAGTCCGCGCCATGTGGTCGAGGCACGGTTCACCGACTTTTCCCCAAAGGCCGACAAAATCGCCGCGATATCATCGCCAGACAACCCATCCGCGCTCACGTCTTGAACCTGAGGATCGAGCCCCGCTGCCGTCATTTCTTTGATCGCCTTGCGACAGGTGTCGCAGGACTTCAGGGAATAGACCTTCATTTCGCCTCCTTTTTCGGCATTTCGCGCAAGATGTCGCCTCAATGCAAGGTTGTCATTTGTCTTTTGAAAAATCGTGTTACGCTTTGAGTCGCAGATCGGTGGGTGCCACAACCTAATGCGCACTCATCGTGACGGCCACGCCCAAACGGGCAACCGACGACGAAGGAGTTACGACAATGGCTAGCGGTACTGTAAAATGGTTCAACACAACCAAGGGCTATGGCTTTATCGCCCCCGATGGTGGCGGCAAGGATGTGTTTGTCCATGTATCAGCTGTTGAACAAGCCGGCATGACCGGATTGGCAGACAATCAGAAGGTCGAATTCGACCTGATTGAAGGCCGTGATGGACGCCAAATGGCAGGCAACCTCAAGGCGGCAGGCTAACCGGCGTTAGCCCTCGGACCGCTCAGCAATCAGCGGATACCACTGCCCATCCTGACTGAACCCTCGCACCAACCGTTGCGAGGCCTCTTTGGCGGTGCTCACTTTTTCACGCGTCAGCGCCGCATCAACGCTTGAATGAAGCTCTGGATCGTTGATTTCCCGCACGTTTCCAGGTGTTCCCATGCGGAACGTCTTGAACTCGCGATTGGCGATATCCTCGGTCACGAGAGTGGTGACATCAGAGTGACGTTTATCGGAACGGATATCATCAAAGGTCGACATAACGGAGTCGAGCGGCCCCTCGAGAACCTGCCAGAACTGCCCCTCGTCATAGATCAACATGCCAGTGAGACCTTTGATCTCATTACGCTTGGAAGCCTTGACCAAAATGTGTTCGATCTGCTCGCTTCCCATATTGGGTGCAGCAACGCTCACGTAGATCAAACGTATCAATTGTTGGCTGTCTTCCGGCACACCTATCTCCAGCATATTGGTCTTTGACATGGATAACGACCGATGACTGTTTCGCTTTACGCCAAAACAAAGACTTACCCAACGTCAACTTCTACCAAATATTCTTTTGTGACAGGAATGCAAGTCACCGCCAAAGATCACATGACACTTTAGCGTGTAGTATATCAGAAAATCTTAAAAGAGTAACATATGTAAAAGCCTACCCCGTGAAACAGGGTAGGCTTTGACTTTAAAAAGCTAAAAGTAGCGTTAGTTTTCTAGAACGGTTTGGAACTCGCGCCACTCACCTGCGCTCATGCCACTGTTTTCCTGAGTCACAGACTCGCCTTTAAGCATACGACGCACACAGTCGAGAGCTTTACCCGAGAGCGTTGCGCCACCCATGCGGTAATCCTCGAACGCTTGATACGCGGCAGGCACCCAATCCGCGACGACCTTGCAAATTTCGTCCGCATAGACGCGGATTTCGTATTGCGCGTGGCTATCCGCCCGCAGACGCAAGAAGTGGAATAGGTTGTGAAGGTCCACCTTCCAGTACCACTGGGTATAGATGTTCGCAGGCAGGTTCATCCGCGCCAATTCACGTGCAAGCCCCTGCTGCCCCTCTTGAGAGATCATTTCCTGATAGTGGTCGTAGCAACGTGCCGCATCACCCTTGAGATATTCTAGAACGCGCGCCGCTTCTTCACCCGTCAGAACCTCACCGCGGCCTTGGTTGTTGATCACCGACTGGGCGGCCAGAACGTCGGGCTCTGGGATGTAGAATTCACGATCCATAATCGAATAGCGGGCGGAGTATTCGTTCACGTTCGCCGTCCGGTGACGGATCCACTGGCGCGCGACAAACACAGGAAGTTTGACGTGGAGTTTGATCTCGCACATCTCGAACGGGGTCGAGTGCCAGTGGCGCATCAAATAGCGGATCAGACCTGCGTCGTTCTGAACGGATTTGGTGCCCTTACCGTAAGACACACGCGCCGCCTGACAGATCGCAGCGTCATCGCCCATGTAGTCCACAACCCGAACAAAGCCGTGATCCAGCACGGGTTTGATGGTGTAGAGGTGGCTTTCCATCCCCTCGGAAACAGCCCGCAATGTTTGACGCGGTGTCGCGCGAAGTTCGGCAACCTCGGCCTCTTGTTCGGGGGTAATGGACATTTTGCTCTCCTCGGGGACTGGTGACTCGCGCGTCACTATATATGGCAGACGTCAGAGGCAAAACCTCCATATTCCGTGTCAGCAGCGCGACAGGCACAGATTTAACCTAGCCGAATGGTTGACAGAGACTAACCTAAAGTCGATTGTCGCCCTCAATATCCAAGAACGATTTTCAGAGTCCGATAATGCAGAAATCCATTTTGACTTTCGCCCTCCTGACCGCCCTCGCGGCCTGCGGTGGAAGTGGGACCAATCCGTTTCAGCGAGCGGAGGTGGATACTGGCACAGGCACAGGTGCGGACGAAGAGAGCACCACCGATTTTTCGAAGCTGACCGATGACATGCGCGGGGTGGTTTTTGATCCTGATGCGGGCACCCTATCCGTCGACATCTACGGCCTCGATCAAACGAACCAAGACTACGCGCTGGCCGCCTATAACCGGACGCCTGTCCTTGATATTCCTGGGTACCTCGCCTTTACCTATCAGGACGACCCTCTTGATAGGCATTTCACGGCCTTTGTTGCGCAAGATTTTGCACAAACGGTTCAAGGGGCCGTGGCCGCGGATGGTGGGCAGTTCAATATCTACCTTTCTGGTGCGACCTTTATCGCGCTTGAGGCATTTTCGAACCCAACCTCGTCATTGACGGGCACCCAGACGGGCCTTGTGTCCTATGCAGGCAACTATGCGGGCGTCACGAATATGGGGGCTGTTGGTGATCTCTTGCTCACCCCTACGACGCCAGTGGACTCGGGTTTGTTGCCGCGTCAGACACTGACCGTTCAGGGCCAGATTTTCCTCAACGTCGACTTTGGCGATAACTCGATCAACGGTCGCATTTACAATCGCGAATGGGGCAACACGCCACTGCCGCACTATACTCCGACCTACGACGACGAAGGCTATCTGCCCGATATCGTCCTCACCGTGACCTCTATTAACGATGTGGGCGAATTCTATGGCGATGCACAAAATCCGGCCCAAGCGGGCATCGGCAATTACGGTGGTGTCTTTGGTGGAGCAAACGCCGAAGGTGTCGCGGGTGGCATTTTCGTTGAAAACCACGTGGGGGTCGACAACGCCGATGAATATGGCGTTTTCGTTCTTACGCAGTGCGGATTGACTGGGGCGGACCCCATCTGTGCGACGGTTAATTAACGTCTTTACCACATCAGTTTTCGCTCTCGGGGTTAGCCTAGCGCCGTCCGTGGGGCGGGCCGAAACCGCCGAAATCTCCCTCGCTCAGGGGCACGTCATGGCACGACAAGCGCTATTGTCGGGCGATTTTGGGTTCGCGATGGACTTGGCGCTCGCGCTTTTGGATGCGGACCCAGACGACGCAGATGCCTTGGCAATCTTGGCGACGGGATTGATACGGGTGGGCGATTACCCATTGGCCCGCAGCACCGCTCGCCGCGCCTACCTGCAGGCCGAGGCAGGGTTGCAATCCTACGAGGCCGCCCGCATTGCGGCCCTCGCGGCCAAGCTCGACAATCGGTTCACCCTCTCACAACTCTGGCTGAGGCGCGCCGCGAACCATGCGGAACTGCCGAACCTCGCCGCGCAAACGGCTCAAGATTACAAACAGGTCGCCGCGCAAAATCCGCTTTGGTTTCGCGTGAATGCATCAGTCAGACGATCCGACAACGTGAACGGCGGCAGCGATACGGCGCTGAACGTGATTGACGGTGTGCCTTGGGTTGGGACCCTCAGTGCAGAGGCGCAGGCGCTCTCTGGCACGGTGGCCTCGGGGCAGATATCTGCGCGCTATCGGATTGACCAATCGTCAGAGCACCTGACCGCTTTGACAGCGCAGTTGCTGACGCAAAATGTGTTCTTGTCTGATGCGGCCCAAGCCAGCGCACCCGATTTAACCAACGCGGACCTCAGTTCCTATTCCCTGACCGCTGGCATTGAACATCGGCAAAAATGGGACAACCTCACGACGACCATCAGTGCAGAAGTTGGGCAAGTTTGGTCGGGGGATGCAAAGTCCTATGATTTGGCACGCTTGGGCGCAGGGCTGAGCTACGGGCTAAATGACAACGCAGCAGTTTCCGCGACGCTCCGCCATGAGATGCGGTTCGATCGGACGGGCGGGCGAAACGACGACACAGTCACAACGTTCGGCGCAGGCATCACTGCAATTGCGCAGACGGGCATCGCCCAAGGGCGTTGGAGCGCGGGCGTCAATCATACGATGACCGAAAGCCCAACCACCAACCGCGCCAATACCGCCTCAAGCCTCTACGCGAGTTTTGCCCCGAACATGCAGGGCAAGCCAGTGCAACTACAGGCATCGGTTGGCCGCGCGGTCACGCTTTATGACGATTACGCCCTGCCACCAGTGTTTTCGGGCGAACGGCGGGACGAGACGTCCTTTGCCGTGATAGAGGCTGCGTTTCCGAACATGACCTATGCGGGTTTCATGCCCGTGATCAGCCTTCGGTCCGTTCAAACCGATAGCAACATCAGCCGCTTTACCCGATCTGAGACGGGGATCGAGATCGGCTATCGTTCTTCTTTCTAACTGGTCTTCGTCGGCTGGAGTGCTAGGGTTTGACCAAAGCAGTTTCGGGAGAAAACCTATGACCCTACGGTATTTGCACACAATGGTCCGCGTGAAGGATCTGGAAGAGAGTATGGCGTTTTATGCGCTTTTGGGTCTGCGTGAAACGCGTCGGATCGACAATGAGGCGGGGCGGTTTAGCCTTGTGTTCATGGCGCCAGAGGGCCAAGAGGAGTGCCCGATTGAGCTGACCTATAACTGGGATGGCGACGAGGGGCTGCCATCGGACGGACGGCATTTCGGGCACCTCGCCTATCAGGTGCCGAATATTTACGAGACCTGCCAGCACCTTATGGACAATGGCGTGACGATCAACCGCCCACCGCGCGATGGGCATATGGCCTTTGTGCGTTCGCCCGACAACGTGTCGATTGAACTGCTGCAAGCGGGTGAACAGCTCGCACCTGCGGAACCTTGGGTCAGCATGGACAATGTCGGTCACTGGTAAGTCGCTCGTCGCCGCGGCATTGATTGGGGCGGGCCTCCCTGCCGATGCGGAGTGTCGTCAGGCCTTGGCCTTGGGACTCGATGTGTCGGGGTCTGTGGACGCGGTGGAATATCGTCTCCAGCTCGATGGATTGGCGGCGGCACTTTTGGCGCCAGAGGTCAGCGCAGCCATATTGTCAGACCCGATGGCCCCAATCAGGCTGTCAGTTTATCAATGGAGCGGGCCAGACACGGCGACCATCCTGTTGCCGTGGACCGAGGTCGCCTCGGCCTCTGACCTCTCTGCCATTGCCGCACGATTAACCACGGTTTCGACGGCGCCCGGTGATCTAACCACGTCGATTGGATCGGCACTGATGGCGGGCAAAGCGTTGCTCGACCAGCAGCCTGACTGCTGGCGGCACACGCTCGACCTATCGGGGGACGGCGAGAACAACACAGGCCCCCGCCCCCAAGACATCCCAGAGGACGACCGCATGACCGTCAACGGGCTGGTGATCCTCGGTGGTGAGGATGACGAAGGGCTGCTATCCTACTGGAAAACATACGTCATTCGTGGACCAGAAGCCTTTGTCGAACCTGCCGCGGGCTTTGACGATTACGAGGCCGCGATGCGCCGCAAGTTATTGCGGGAATTGCGCAGCCTCGCTCTCGGCTCACTGGATCAGTAGATATAGCGGATTTGATCGGTCCAATACCGTTCGATCCGTTTGAGCGAGCCAGATATCATATCCATACCGTCATGATCCACCACGCCCCGTTTTTGCAGCCCTTCGGAATGGGCCGCGAACAGTCGGGACACGATATCGCGCACGCGGCGGCCTTTTTCGGTCAGACGGACACGGACAGACCTGCGATCCGCGTAGCAGCGCTGATGGTGCATAAAGCCGCCATCCACCAACTTCTTCAGGTTATAGCTGACATTCGACCCCTGATAATAGCCGCGCGATTTGAGTTCGCCCGCAGTCACCTCATTGTCGCCCACGTTAAACAAAAGGAGCGCCTGAACAGGGTTCAGCTCCAGAACGCCCAAGCGTTCAAATTCGTCTTTGATCACATCCAGAAGCAGCCTGTGCAGGCGTTCGACCAGCGACAGGGATTCAAGATAGTTGTTCATAAAGGCAGCATTCTGCGCCGTAATTGCGGAGGTTTCCTTCTGGACCCCGAGTTCGGAAATCAGGCTCATGCCTCTTACTCCTCTTTCGGTCAGTGGGACCATCTAGGGGTAAGAATCAGAAGATTTGGTTAAAGGTGGCGACGAATTTTCGTCACCACCGATATTACTGGCGCGGCGCCGTCAGGCCTTTGGCCGAAACGGAAATGCGGGCCACCAGGTCTTTGAATTGATCCGGTGCCTCGGTTTGGCCGCTGATCCACTGGTAGAGGTCGAGATCGGCCTCCTCCATGAAGATCTCGTAATGATCGAGCTCCGCGTCGGACATGGTGGAAAGTTCGCGGCTCGCGAAATCCGACAGGATCAAATCCATCTCTTTGATGCCGCGACGCATAGAGCGCATCGCCAAACGTTTGATCCGAATGTCACGCGGTTCAGTCATTGTTACTCCTTCAGCGCGGCGCGCAATTGCCGTTCCAGCTGGCCCATCTTTTTGACGTTGTCCTGCATTTGCACCCGCAATTCGCGGATTTGGGACAGAATGTCAGCGACACCAGGTGAAATTTCATCCTCAGTCGGTTCTGTGGGGCCTTCGCCCTGCCCCGTCAAGAGCCAGGTTATCGAAACGCCCAGCAAACCTGCCAGCATCTGGAGTTTGTTTGCTCGGGGTTCAGTGAGGTCATCCTCCCATCCGCGCAGGGTCGTCAATTTGATCCCGATTTTTCCTGCGAGTTGTTTTTGGGTCAGGCCAGCCGCCTCTCGCGCCCCTGCCACTCGATCACCAAAAGTTGCCTGATCTTCGCTAAACCATTCTGTAGTTTCCACCGTCCGCGCTCCTTGCCGCTTGATTGGGTTACTGGGCCATCTTATGACACATCAGATCCAAATGACCACCGGAGGCGTCATGTCCGTTCTGTCAACGACACTTTCCCGCGTAAAACCTTCGCCCACGATCGCGATGACGACCAAAGCGCAAGAGCTGAAGGCCGCGGGACGCGATGTGATCGGGCTGTCCGCAGGCGAGCCAGACTTTGACACGCCGCAGAACATTAAGGACGCCGCGATTGCAGCGATCAACGCGGGCAAGACGAAATACACGGCTGTCGATGGTATCCCTGAGCTAAAGCAAGCGATCTGCGATAAGTTCCGCCGCGAAAATGGACTGTCCTATGAACCTGCTCAGGTGACTGTCGGCACAGGTGGCAAACAGGTGCTTTATAACGCGTTCATGGCGACCCTGAACGCGGGCGACGAGGTGATCATCCCCGCGCCCTACTGGGTGTCCTATCCTGACATGGTTCTCTTGGGCGGCGGCACGCCTGTGATTGTCGAATGTAGCCTCGAAAACCAGTTCAAACTGACGGCCGAGCAGCTAGAGGCCGCGATCACGCCAAAAACCAAATGGTTCCTCTTTAACTCTCCATCAAACCCGTCGGGTGCTGGCTATTCATGGGACGAGCTCAAGGCGCTAACGGATGTTCTGATGCGTCACCCACATGTCTGGGTGATGACTGATGACATGTATGAACACCTTGTTTTTGACGATTTTAAATTCTGCACCCCTGCGCAGGTCGAACCAAGCCTTTATGACCGCACGCTGACCGTTAACGGCGTGTCCAAGGCCTATGCGATGACCGGCTGGCGGATTGGTTATGCCGCTGGTCCTGAAGAGCTGATTAAGGGCATGCGCAAGGTTCAGTCGCAATCCACATCGAACCCCTGTTCGATCAGCCAATGGGCGGCGGTTGAGGCGCTCAACGGTCCGCAAGGCTATATTGAGGACAACAAGGCCCTGTTCCAGCGTCGCCGTGATCTGGTTGTAGGCATGCTCAACGATGCGAAGGGTGTGAACTGCCCGACGCCCGAAGGTGCGTTTTATGTCTACCCCGATATCTCGGCCTGCATTGGGAAAACCAGCGCGGCGGGCACGTTGATCGACACGGACGAAGCCTTTGCGACCGCCCTTCTCGAAGAGACTGGCGTTGCGGTTGTCTTCGGGTCGGCCTTTGGGCTTTCACCCAATTTCCGCATCAGCTACGCTACCTCGGACGAGGCCTTGGCAAAGGCCTGCACGCGCATTCAACAGTTCTGCGAAGGCCTAAGGTAAGCGACAATGAGTTCTGAATTACCCGAGTATTACTTTCGCGTGCGCGACAATGGCGCGGCCGTGTTCAAAGTGGATACCGAAAACCGTCAGCGCCGAATTGAGATGGACCAGATCGCCGTTGCGAACATCCGCAATGGCGAGATTAAGGCCCAAGGCGCACGGGAGCTAAGCCCCGAAGACCTAAAGGTAATTAGGGACTGGATGGAAGCGCGCATCGCCCTTTTGGCGGCGCGTGATATCGACGACATCCACCGAGCGGTGGACTACATGAACCTGACGACCCATTGGGCGCAGACCAAAGCGACCGATGACCAGTTGGAAGACGTGACAGACGCGCTCTTGATGGCGATGCACGACCTGCGGACGGTTCTGATCCGTAAGAAAGCCGACCGTTTGATGAAGGGTCGCGAGGACGCGTCCGACGACGATTGATCAGCCGATCCTGACCGACCGCGCCCAGAACCGCCACATCAGCGTCAGCGCCGCCATGCCGAGGCCGATACAGAGGCCGAGCCATAGGCCAACCTCGTTCAAGCCCAAGACAAACGCCAGAACGTATCCTGCAGGCAGACCGATCAGCCAATAGCTGATCGTCGCCAACCACATTGGCACAGCCGTATCCTGCACCCCACGCAAGAGCGACAAGGCGATGATCTGCCCCGCGTCGACGAATTGGAACAGAGCGGCAAATATCAGAAGCTTTGCGGCGATGCTGATCAGGGCAACGCGCTGCGGCTCTGACGGATCAACAAAGAGACCGACGAGCGTTTCGGGGAAAGAGAGGAACGTGCTGACAACGATCACGCCAAAGCTCAGCCCGACGATGACAGAGGCCCATGCCGTGCGACGCAGACCCGCTTGATCCTTGCGGCCATAGTCACCGCCAGCGCGGATGGTTGAGGCTTGGCTCATGCCGACGTGGAACATAAAGGCAAGCGCGGCGAGTTGGAGCGCGATGCCATGGGCCGCCAGTTCCAACTCCCCGATCCAGCCCATCATCACAGCACTGGCCGAGAACAGACCGCTTTCGGCCAATGACGTCAGGCCAATCGGCACGCCCATGCGAAAAATCTGCGAAAGGGCTTCGCCATCGGGTTTCCAGATACGCTGGAACAGTTTGATATCTGGCAGTTTGAAATTCGAATAGATCGCGAGAACCAGCAAGGTGATCGTCTGGATCAGGACAGAGGCCATCGCCGCCCCGCGAATGCCCAGCTCTGGCGCGCCAAAGTTACCGAAGATCAGGATGTAATTCACGCCCGCGTTAAAGACGACACCGCCCAAGGTCACCCACAGCAAAATCGCCGTCATATGCTGCGCCGACAGATAGGACCGCAGCACGACAACCAGCAGCCCCGGCGCGATACCAAAGCCCGCGATACGCAAGTATTTCTGGGCCTCTAGGGCGATGATTTCATGTTGCCCCATCCACAGGAAAATGGTCCCCGACCACCACAAGAGCGGCAAAACCACCGCCGCAAAGGCGAGGCTCAACCAGAATGCCATGCGGGTCACACGACGGGCGCGGGTATCATCGCCTTCGGCAGCAGCCGCAGCGACAAGCGGCATCACGGCAAAGCCGAAGCCAGCCCCGAAAATATAGAGGATAAACCACCACGACGACCCCAACGTCACCGCCGCAAGCGCGGTCACGTCATACCAGCCCAACATGATCGTATCGGTCATATGGATCGCAAAGGCCGCAATGCTGCTGCCGACCAAGGGCATGCCGAGGCGGATCAGGGGCAGGACATCCTGACGAAGGGTGGGACGCGTGTGATTCATTGCACCAGCATTACGGCAAGTTGCAATTTTCGTCCATATGATCAAATTCCGTTTGTCAGTAGACACCCCTCGCCCGACACCGCATGATCCCCGCGAACGACAGTGGTGCTGCTATGACTTTCGAGACATTTATTGAGACTGCCCAACCGTTTTATCGGACGCTGGCGGCGAACAATTCCAAAGACTGGTGGGCCGCAAACCGCGCCACCTATGACAAAGAGATCAAGCCAACCGCGCTTGCTCTGCTGGATGAAATTGCACCACGACTGAGCGACCTATTGGGTGATCCCGTCACCACCAAACTGTTCCGCCCGCACCGTGACACCCGGTTCTCTAAGGATAAGACGCCCTACAAGACCCACCTGCATGTGCTCTGGCAAGTGAACGAAGGACGCCAGCCCGTGGCCTATTTCTTTGGCATCGAACCAGATCAAGTGCGGATCGGCGGCGGGATGATGGCGATGGAGAAAGACGTTCTCGACGATTGGCGCAAATTTGTTGATCTCGACGCCACTCGGGTAGCGCGGATTGTGGACGGGGTGAAAACGGCAGGCTTTAGCTTGCGCGAACCAGAACTGGTGCGCGTGCCGCGTGGCTTTGCGCCTGACCACCCGAATGCGGACCTCTTGCGCCACAAGTCGATGATTGCGACCCGACCCTTGGGCGGCTCTGGTCCCCTTTGCGATCGGATCATGGACGGGTTAAAGGAGTTCAAACCCCTTGGGGACCTATTGCTTTCGGTGGCCTGCGCATGATCGACAAATTGGAAATGTTCATCGCCCTCGCCCGCGAGGAACATTTCGGACATGCATCGGAAAGTTTGGGGATCACCCAGCCGACGCTCTCTGCGGGGATCAAGCAGCTTGAGAACCAGTTGGGGGTTCAGCTGGTCTATCGCGGGTCGCGCTACGGTGGCCTGACGCCCGAAGGTGCACGCGTGTTGGATTGGGCGCGGCGGATCGTGGGCGATGTGCGCGTCATGAAACAAGAGATGCGCGCCGCCCGTGAGGGTCTATCTGGCGACATTCGTTTGGCCGTGATCCCGACGGCACTGCCGATGGTGGCCGATCTGACCTCGGCCTTTTCCAAAGAACACACCAACGTGCGTTTCACGATCCTATCGCGGTCGTCGATTGAAATCCTCGACATGCTTGAGGGATTGCAGATCGACGGTGGGATTACCTACCTCGACAACGAACCTCTGGGCCGCGTGGCGACTGTGCCCTTGTATGAGGAAGACTACGCCGTCATCTGCCACAAGGGGTCCGACCTTGCGAAACGGTCGAAATTGGAATGGTCCGATCTTGCAGATGCGCCCCTCTGTCTGCTGACACCCGACATGCAGAACAGACGGATTATCAACCAAAACCTCGCGGCGGCGGGCATCACCCCTGCCCCAACTGTCGAAAGCAACTCGACCTTGGTTTTGGTAAGCCACGTGGAAACGGGGCAATGGGTGACGATCCTGCCCCTGCGGATTGCCGCGTTCCTAACGACAGGCAAAGACCTCACGTCTGTTCCACTCTCCGCACCAGAGCGGAGCCATAGCATCGGGTTGATTGCAGCAGACCGCGACCCACAGACCCCTGTGATGGCCGCGCTATTGGGCTACGCATCCCGTATCGCGAAACGCCGCTAGAACCGCGCGGCAGCGGAACGGATGATGCGAATGATCATCTTTCCAAAGATCACAATATACCACCGCATATACCTTTTGTGCAAAATAGCCGATCCCGTCAGGACAACGTCCTCTTGGTCTGCGGACATGGTGATGCAGAGCATGCCCCTGCGGACCTTATCATCCAAGATCAAACACAGTTTATGATCGCTAATGGTTTCGACGGTGAAGCTACCGATCTTAGTTCCTTGTTTCGGGGGATAATCGATATCCATCTCGGCGGGTTTGAAGGGCTTCGTCCCGAACGGCAACAGAACGAGGTTGCGAACCTTGAGAATGAAATGCGACCACCATGGTAGCGAAGCGTTCGCCTTTGCCCAAACCTCCCACGCGGTCATGGGATGAGGCAGCGGCTGCGCCAATGACAGAAAGAAATCGAGATCTTCCAACGGCGCAATGATAGAGGCTGGATTAGGTCGAACCTGTCCATTTGTCTCTAACGTTAATGTGGTGATCCGCGACGGCATTGTCCCCCTTCATACCTAAAGTATAACACAAGTTCTAATTTTCAACTCGCCCAAACGACGATCTTTTCGATCATCATGTGGATAAAGCAAAACCAGAGATTGCCCCCCCGCGTCGGTTAGGCCACTATATGCGGCAACAAAGCAAAGAGCAGCGATATGGCCGACGACCTTCTATCCGGCGCAGAGCCGACCGATTACGACGCATCTTCTATTGAAGTCCTCGAAGGGCTCGAACCTGTCCGCAAACGTCCGGGCATGTATATTGGCGGCACGGACGAACGGGCGCTGCACCACATGGTCGCGGAAATCCTCGACAACTCCATGGACGAGGCCGTTGCAGGTCACGCCAATCGGATTGAGGTCGAACTGCACGCGGACTACTCAATTTCGGTGCGCGATAACGGTCGCGGGATGCCCGTCGATCCCCACCCGAAGTTCCCAGGTAAATCCGCGCTCGAGGTTATCCTAACCGTTCTGCACGCAGGCGGTAAATTCTCGAACAAGGCTTATTCGACCTCTGGCGGTCTGAACGGCGTGGGCTCGTCGGTCGTGAACGCGTTGTCGGATTCGATGATCGTGCAGGTCGCGCGGAACAAAGAACTCTACGAACAGAAATTCTCGCGCGGAGTGCCTCTTGGTCCGATTGAGAAAATCGGCGCGGCTCCGAACCGTCGCGGCACGACTGTGACGTTCCACGCAGACCCTGACATCTTTGGCTCGCAGAAACTGAAACCTGCCCGCCTGTTCAAGATGACACGGTCCAAGGCCTATCTGTTCTCGGGCGTTGAAATCCGCTGGAAATCCGAAATCGATGACGGGGAAACCCCGACTGAGGCCACGTTCCGTTTCCCGAACGGCCTGTCGGACTTCCTTAATGAATCGCTCGAAGGGGTCAGCACCTATTCCGAAAAACCCTTCTCTGGCAAAGTCAGCTTTGAGGATAAATTCGGCGTACCCGGCTCGGTCGAATGGGCGATCAACTGGACACCGTCGCGCGATGGCTATCTCCATTCCTACACAAACACCGTTCCCACGCCCGAAGGTGGCACCCACGAAGCGGGGTTCTGGGCTGCGATCCTCAAGGGTATCCGCGCCTACGGTGAACTGGTCAGCAACAAAAAGGCCGCACAGATCACCCGCGAGGACCTGATCACAGGCGGCTGTGCACTCTTGTCGATCTTCATCCGCGAGCCCTCTTTCGTCGGCCAGACCAAAGACCGCCTCTCGACCGAGGAAGCCGCGAAGTGGGTGGAAAACTCCGTCCGCGACCACTTTGACAACTGGCTCGCTGCCGATACCAAATCGGCGGGCGCGATCCTTGATTTCCTTGTCCTGCGCGCCGAAGAGCGACTGCGCCGCCGTCAGGAAAAAGAGACCCAACGCAAAACCGCGACCAAGAAACTCCGCCTGCCGGGGAAACTGGTGGACTGTTCTGCCACCAACCGCGAGGGCACCGAACTTTTCATCGTGGAAGGTGACTCTGCGGGTGGCTCTGCCAAGATGGCGCGGGATCGCAAAACCCAAGCCCTCCTGCCGCTGCGTGGTAAAATCCTGAACGTCCTTGGCGCCGCGTCGAACAAGCTCGGCACGAACCAAGAGATCAGCGACCTGACCCAAGCGCTCGGCGTTGGGCTCGGCACGAAATTCAACGTCGACGACCTGCGCTATGACAAGGTCATCATCATGACCGACGCGGACGTGGACGGGGCGCACATTGCCTCGCTCCTCATGACGTTCTTCTTTACGCAGATGCGCCCGATGATCGACCACGGGCACCTCTACCTCGCCTGCCCGCCGCTGTTCCGCGTCACCCAAGGGGCGAAACGCGTCTACTGTCTGGACGAGGCCGAAAAGAACGCCGTGCTGGAAAAAGGGCTTGGCGGTAAGGGCAAAATGGATGTGTCCCGCTTTAAAGGCTTGGGCGAAATGGACGCCAAAGACCTCAAAGAAACCACCATGGACCCCGCCTCCCGCAAACTCATCCGCGTCACCATCGACGAGGACGAACCGGGCGAAACCGGCGATCTGGTCGAGCGCCTCATGGGCAAAAAACCCGAGCTAAGGTTCCAGTATATTCAGGAAAACGCGCGGTTTGTTGAAGAGTTGGATGTTTAAACTTACGCGGAATGAATGGACGAATTAGAGCTTTCAGTTAAATCGATTTTAGGTAACCGGCTATTAACCTCAATCGAATGCAATGGATTATACATACCCTCTAGCGAGATCACAGAATATTGCGGTCGTTATTCAAACCCCGCGCTTTATTACGATGAAAACTTTGGAACATTTGGATTATCGAGAGGTGGTAGCGCTACATATGTGACATACAGGTCGCGCTATTTTGTAATCACCTCCAAACACCAACAAAGAAAATTAAATGCTGATTATAAGACTTTTTGCGTCCACAACACTGAGCGCTCGAATTTTATCACCTCACATTCAGTCCACTTTCCTCTGAACGACCCAGAAGAAAATCACGATTTTTTAGTTTATGAATTCACTGATGCTGTAAATGATGGTGCACTTAGTCAGCATATTTGGTTTGACATAAATCGACAAGATTTCGCTCAACCAACCATCAAACCAAATTTTGTGATTACTGTTGGATTTCCAGCTCACAGAGCTTCCATAATTTACGAGGAAGACCGATACACAAGAGCGCCAAATGCAGTAATCGGCAAAGAGTGTCCACCAACTATTTCAAACCGATTGTGCTTTGCTCCAATAGAACAAATCAAATTCGACCCCAAAGGAATGTCTGGCGCTCCCGTCTTCGGGATAGTCCTGGAAGACCTAAAATATAGTCTTTTTTTCGCTGGGATTGTAACCGAAGCAAATACTAAGAAATTTCACTTCTACAAAGCTCGGCACATACTAAGAATGGTTGAAAAGGCCTCTCACTCCTGAATGCTCTCCAGATACCCTGCGAGGGCCAGCAGCTCGGCGGGCACGGGGGTGCGGTCGACCATGACGATCTCGCCCATGTCGCCCGCTCCGAACTCTGGCATCGGGTTGTCGGGGGAGTGGTGGAGGCCGTCGATGGTGCTCATCACCGCGTTCACGTCAAAGATACCGCCGTTGCGGGCTGCGATCTGGGTCAGATCGGGCGGCGTTTTGGCGAGGCCAGCGGCGGCAAAGCCGTTGCCCTTGGCGTCCTCACCGTGACAGGCAGCGCATTCGTCGGCAAAAATCTTGCGGCCATCCGCGACCTCTTCGACGCAGGCGGACAGACCAAAAGCGGCAAGAAGGATAAAGGCGGGTTTCATGACTGCTCTCCCCAATGTTTGTTGCCCCCATTGTCCCAAAGCGCGGGGCAAAGGTAAACAGGAATTGCGCGTCCCTGTCCGATCGGTCTAACGTCCCGCAGGGGCAGGAGGAATTTTCATGAACAGTTCGTATGTTGTGATGCTACTCGCAGGGATCGGCGTGCCCGTTTTGGCGGCATTGAACGCGGCCTTGGGGCGCACAATCGGGTCACCTGCAGCGGCAGGATCGGTCCTGTTCATCGTAGCCTTCTGCGTGGCGCTGGTGGTGGCGCTGTTCACGGGGCCAGAGGGCTATGGCAAGCTGCTGAGCGCGCCAAAGCACCTGTTCCTCGCAGGGTTCCTGATCGCGTTTTACCTGCTGTCGATCACGTGGATCGCGCCGAAAATCGGCATCGGCAACGCGGTGTTTCTGGTGCTGATCGGCCAGTTGATTTCCGCCGCAGCGATTGACCATTTCGGGCTGTTTGGCGCGAACCAGACGCCGATCTCCCTGACCCGCGCGGCAGGGATCGCGATCATGGCGGTGGGTGTTTTCGTTACGCAGAAGGTGTAACCGCGCCCGCGTCGAGCCGCACGATACGGTCCATCCGCGCCGCGAGGTCGTGGTTGTGCGTGGCGATGAGCGCCGAGAGGCCCGTGGCACGAACGAGCGTCATCAGAGCATCAAACACGCGGTCAGAGGTATCAGGGTCGAGGTTCCCCGTCGGTTCATCCGCTAAGAGGAGCGCAGGCCCATTGGCGAGTGCCCGACAGAACGCCACACGTTGCTGTTCGCCCCCCGATAGCGCGGCAGGACGGTGCGCAGCGCGTTCCGCAATCCCAACGGTATCGAGTAGTTCGAGCGCCCGCGCCTTGGCCGCGCGTTCGCTGACGCCATTGGCGAGCTGCGGGAGCGTGATGTTTTCGAGAGCGGTAAATTCGGGCAGCAAGTGGTGGAACTGGTAGATAAAGCCGACCCCTGCCCGTCGGATCGCGGTGCGCCGCCGATCAGAGAGGCCCGTCATATCCTCGCCCCCGATGGACACCATGCCCGTGTCCGGCGTGTCGAGTAGCCCCGCGATATGGAGAAGCGTCGATTTCCCCGCACCAGAGGGCGCGACAAGAGCGACAACCTCGCCCTCACCCACAGTCAGATCAACGCCACGCAGGACCTGCACTTCGTTTGGTTTGCCGTGGTTGTAGCCTTTAGTGATGCCTGACAGGGTGAGGGTGTTATTCATAGCGCAGCGCCTCCACCGGGTTCATGCGGGCTGCACGGCGTGCAGGCAAAAGGGTGATCGTCCACGACAGGCCGAGCGATAGCGCGACCGCCGAGACGACATTCGACAGGCGCAGTTCGGCGGGCAGATGATAGATGCCACGGATCGACGGGTCCCAGACGCCGCCGCCAGAGACATAGTTAATCAGGCTAAAGATCGGGTCGATGTAGACCGCGAACAGGCACCCGAGGATCACGCCCGCGATGGTGCCAACGGTCCCGATGCTCGCCCCGCAGATAAAGAACACGCGCAGGACGGACCCTTCGGTCAGGCCCATGGTGCGCAGGATTCCAATGTCGCGGCCCTTGTTCTTTACCAGCATGATCAGGCCCGAAATGATGTTCATCGAGGCAATCAGGACAAGGATCGCCATGAGAACGAACATCACGTTATCTTCGACCGTGAGGGCACGCAGGAATGCCCCAGCACTGTCGCGCCACGTCCAGATCAGGGCCCGATCGCCAGCAGCAATCAGGATGGGGGCCAGCAGATCATCGACGGCTTCTGGGTTCTCGACCATCACCTCGATCTCGTCCGCGACACCGTCTTTGTTAAAGAACAGCTGCGCCTGCGCCATAGGCAGATAGACCCGCGTGCGGTCGATGTCCCAACGACCAGCGGTAAAGATATAGACCACCTCATAGGCACTCACCCGCGGACTGGTGCCAAAGGCCGTGCGGGTGCCATTCGGTGAAATCAGCTTGATCGTGTCACCAATGGTCACGCCCAGTTCACGCGCTACGCCAGAGCCAATCGCGATACCGTCGCCAAAGCGGGCTATGTCCCCCAAGGCAACCTCGGGTTCAACAATGCGCGGGATGGTCAGAAGGTCGTCGTAGGCGATGCCGTAAACCTCTACCCCTGCGTTTGCGTTGGTGAAATTCGCCATAACCTGACCGCGCACCAATGGCGCAGCGCGGGTCACGCCCTCCACCCCGCGCAGGGCAGCGGCCATATCGGTGGCATTGGAAATCGTGCGGCTCACCTGCCCGTTTTGATCGACTTCCATCGTTTGATAGACGGTCACATGGGCATTCGCGCCAAGGATGGTATCCACGAAATCAGAGCGGAACCCAGACCGGATGGCCATCGTCGCAACCAGCGCAAAAACGGCGAGCATAATGCCGATGAGGCTGATCCAGGTCATCACCGAAACGCCACCCTCTGCACGGCGGGCGCGAATGTAGCGCCATGCGATCATCCACTCAAAGCGGGAAAACGGTGCGGTGGATCGTGCCTTAGGCAGTTCGGTCATAACGGCTCCTGTCTGTCGGAACGGACCTTATGGAAAGGGCACAAAGGGTCAAGTCACTCTCCCGTGGCTTGCGCGCCTTTGTGCCCATAATAGTCAAAATAGCGCGGGTACTGCGCCCCCGCCCCAGATTACGCGCCTTTTGGATGCGGATGCTTTGCGTAGATCTCTTTGATCTTCGCGATAGCCTCAGCGGGCGCCATCTCAACGCTTTCGCCTGTGCGGCGCGAGGTCAATTCAACAACGCCATTCGCCAGACCACGCGGACCAACGGTGATGCGCCACGGTAGACCGATCAGGTCCATTGTCGCGAATTTGCCGCCAGCGCGTTCGTTGCGGTCGTCATATAGCGGTTCAAACCCAGCAGCGGTCAGTTCCGCATAGAGGCTTTCACAAGCCGCATCTGCCGCATCATCACCCTGCTTCAGGTTCACGATACCAACGTGGAACGGGGTCACGCCTTCAGGCCAGATGATGCCCTTTTCGTCATGGCTTGCCTCAATGATCGCACCCAACAGACGCGATACGCCGATACCATGCGACCCCATGTGGACAGGAACCTTGTTGCCTTCGTTGTCGACAACGGTCGCGCCCATGGCGTCCGAATATTTGGTGCCAAAGTAGAAAATCTGACCCACTTCGATACCACGAGCCACACGACGGCGTTCTTCTGGCACTTCGTTAAAGACCGCCTCATCGTGGGTCTCATCGGTGCGCGCGTAACGGCTGGTAAACTCTTCCAGAACCGCCTGACACTGTTCGCGGCTATCGTAGTCAATCTCACGATCACCAAAAGTCAGATCGGTGATCTGGCTATCGTAGAACACCTCGGACTCACCCGTTTCCGCGAGGACGAGGAACTCGTGGGTGTCATCGCCGCCAATCGGGCCAGAGTCCGCACGCATCGGGATCGCCTGCAGGCCCATGCGCTCGTAGGTGCGCAGGTAGCTGACGAGGTGACGGTTATACGCGTGCAGCGCGTCCTCTTTGGTGAGGTCAAAGTTGTAGCCGTCTTTCATATAGAACTCGCGGCCACGCATCACGCCGAAACGCGGACGCACTTCGTCGCGGAATTTCCACTGGATTTGATAGATAGTCAGCGGCAGGTCTTTGTAGCTGTTCACATGAGCGCGGAACACGTCCGTGAACATTTCCTCCGCGGTCGGAGAGAACAGCATGTCACGGTCGTGACGGTCCTTCATCCGCAGCATTTCCGGGCCGTATGCGTCATAACGACCAGACTCGCGCCATAGGTCCGCTGGCTGCAGCGTCGGCATCTGCATCGGGATGTGACCCGCTTTGATCTGTTCATCATGAACGATGTTCTCGATCTTACGGAGAACTTTGAACCCGAGGGGCAGCCAAGAATAAATCCCCGCTGCCTGCTGCTTGATCATACCAGCACGCAGCATCAGGCGGTGCGATACAATCTGCGCTTCGGCAGGGTTTTCTTTCAGAACAGGAAGGAAGTAGCGGGAAAGGCGCATATCACGGTCCAGCAATTTAATGACAAGGTTACCCCTTCCGCTATCGGAAACCACCCCCATGGGCAAGTCAGACCTCGCGATCCCTGCCTTTGTGCCGCAAATATCCCGGGGGAGGCCACCGCAGGTGGACGGGGGCAGCGCCCCAAAACCCGCCCTAACCCCGCGCAGGACTTGATTTATCTGACCAGAAGGCTGACATAGACCTAACGCGACGATAGGGGCATGGCATGGGACTTCCGGTCAAAGAACAGGTGAAATACTGGGGCATCGCCACAGCTATTTTGGTGTTTTTGCTCTATTTCCTCGGCAACGTGATCCTGCCCTTCGTTCTAGGTGGAGCGGTCGCCTATATGCTCGACCCCGTTGCAGATCGGTTGGAGCGGGCGGGCTTTAGCCGTGCGGCCTCTGTCGGCGTGATCAGTATCGGTGCAACGATCCTCTTTGTGATCGCGGCTCTCTTGATCATCCCCGTGCTGATCCAACAAACAGCATCGCTCTTTAATTTCATCGGCACATCGGTCGATACCGCGCCTACAGTTCTGCGCGATCTCGATAAATGGCTCACGGATACCTTCCCTGCCCTTGCGCAAAATGACATCACGCTCTCGGGTAGCCTCAAAAACGTGGCCTCCACCGTACAGAGCAAGGGCGGCGATTTCCTAAATGGTCTGCTCTCTTCGGCGATGAGCCTGATCAACGTGATCGTCCTATTGGTCGTCGTGCCTGTTGTGGCGGTCTACTTGCTCTATGATTGGGACAATATGGTCGCTGAGATCGACAGCCTCTTACCGCGCGATCACTTGGGCCAAATCCGCAGCATCGCGACCGAGATCGACAAAACGCTCGCCTCCTTCATCCGTGGGCAAGGCACCGTCTGCCTCATCCTTGGCATTTTCTACGCGGTAGGCCTCATGATCGTTGGTTTGCAGTTCGGCCTCGTCGCTGGTGCCATTGCGGGGCTTTTGACCTTTATCCCTTACGTTGGCGCTCTGGTCGGTGGCCTTTTGTCGATCGGCCTCGCGCTGTTTCAATTCTGGAATAGCGTTGAGGTGATTGACGGTGCAACCACGACCTTTGCCACGGATTGGTTGAGGATCGGGCTTGTCGCTGCGATCTTTGGCCTTGGCCAGTTCCTCGAAGGCAATTTCCTGACACCAAAACTCGTCGGTAGCTCGGTCGGCCTGCACCCTGTTTGGCTGATCTTTGCGCTGTCCGTCTTTGGCACCTTGTTCGGTTTTGTTGGGATGCTCGTTGCAGTTCCAGTTGCCGCGATGATCGGCGTTGTGGCCCGTCACGCCATCCGAAGCTACAAGAACGGACGCCTCTATCGGGGCTTTAGCGATACCGAATGACCCCGCGCCAGCTGTCCTTTGATCTACCCCCTAACGTCGCGTTGGGCCCTGACGATTATTTCGTGTCAGAGGCCAATGCCCACGCCTATGTCATGGTAACAAACCCTGACGGCTGGGCCGATGGCAAGCTCGCCCTAATCGGCCCTAAGGGGAGCGGCAAAAGCCATCTGTCGCGCGTGTTTCAGCACCTTACAGGTGCCACCGTTTGGAAAGCTGGGCAGATTGGCGCGACGCTCGACCTGCCCTCTTGCCCGATTGTGATCGAGGATCTAGAGGCCCTACAGCCTCAGTCCGAGGAACCTCTGTTCCACCTGCACAATCACCTTCGCGCGCAGCGCTTGCCCCTGCTGCTGACCGCCACAACACCGCCGAGCCGTTGGAGCATCACCCTCCCCGACCTCGCCAGCCGTATGCAAGCAGCACCCACCGTGCATATTGCGGACCCTGATGATCGCCTCCTGAGCGCCGTGTTGATGAAGCATTTTGCCGACCGCCAACTCACGCCGAAACCCGCACTGATCTCTTACCTTGCGGGTCGGATTGAACGGTCATTTTCTGCCGCTGACGACATCGTATCAGCGCTGGACAAAGAGGCTCTCGCGACGGGGCAACCGATTGGAATTAAACTAGCTGGTAGGTTGCTGGACAATCCATCAGATTAGGCGCGATAATGGTCACATAAACGTTGCAATTGCGCAGCATAAGGCCGCCATGACACTCGCAAATTTCCTGACCGCAAAGTTCCCCGAAGCCGTTGAGGCCGATTTTGACCTCTCCAGCCCATCCCGTTTCTATAACCGAGAGTTAAGCTGGCTTGGCTTCAACTGGCGTGTCTTGGAAGAGGCCGAAAACCTGCGGGTTCCGCTGTTGGAACGCCTGCGGTTTTTGTCCATTTCGGCAACCAACCTCGACGAGTTTTATACCGTGCGCGTTGCGGGTCTGCGGGAACTGGCACATGCGGGCAACATGACCCCTGCGCTCGACGGTCTTACACCTGTCGAACAACTCGCGCTGATCAACGCGGACGCCCGCGATCTGATGATGCGCCAACAGTCGACGTTTAACGCGCTCAAGGCTGAACTAGCGCAAGAGAAAATCCATATCCTGTCACGCACTGACCTGATCGAAGGTGACGCAGAGTTTCTGGAAAATGTGTTCCTGAACAACGTGTTCCCCGTTCTTTCTCCACTGGCTGTTGACCCTGCACACCCCTTCCCGTTCATTCCGAACACGGGCTTTGCGCTGGCGCTGCAGCTGGAGCGGACCGCTGACAAACGGTCCATGCGCGCGCTCCTGCCCGTGCCGCATCAGATCGACCGCTTCATCGCGCTGCCGACAGTTGACGGGGATCGGTTCCTGCCGCTCGAAGAACTGCTTTTGTTGCACATCCACCGCCTCTTTCCTGGCTACAAGGTCAAAGGCGACTGTGCGTTCCGCGTGCTGCGCGACAGCGACCTTGAGGTCGAAGAAGAAGCCGAAGATCTGGTGCGCGAATTTGAGGTCGCCCTCAAACGTCGTCGTCGCGGTGAAGTCGTCCGGATGAAGATGACCGCAGGCGCGCCTGACGGGCTGCGCGACATGATCATGCACGAACTGCACGTTGACGAATCCGAAGTGGTGATTGTGGACGGTATGCTCGGTATGGCCGACCTCAAACAACTGGTCCTCGACAGCCGTCCTGACCTTTTGTGGTCGCCTTACACGCCGCGCGTTCCCGAACGGGTTCAGGACCACGGCGGCGACATGTTCAAATCGATCAAACAAAAGGACATGCTGCTCCACCACCCCTACGAGACCTTCGACATGGTGGTGCGGTTCCTCAAACAAGCGGCCGCCGACCCGAATGTGGTCGCGATCAAACAGACACTATACCGAACGTCCAAGAACTCCCCAATCGTTGAGGCGCTCTGTGAGGCGGCAGAGGACGGCAAATCCGTGACCGCGCTGGTCGAGCTTAAGGCCCGCTTTGACGAGGCCGCGAACATCCGTCAGTCGCGCCGTTTGGAACGGGCTGGCGCGCATGTGGTGTATGGCTTTACCACACTGAAAACTCATGCGAAAATCTCGACCGTAGTGCGCCGCGAAGGAGATCAACTGGTCACCTATACCCACTACGGCACAGGCAACTATCACCCGATCACCGCAAAGATTTACACCGACCTGTCGTTCTTTACCTGCGATGCGGCCTTGGGTCGGGACGCGACGAAAGTGTTCAACTACCTGTCGGGCTATGTGCAGCCAGACGGACTAGAGAACCTGACGATTGCACCAATGGGCCTGAAACAGCGCCTCATCGAAATGATCGATCTAGAGATCGAACATGCCCGCGCGGGCCGCCCTGCTGCGATCTGGGCCAAGATGAACAGCCTCATCGAAGAGGACGTGATGAACGCGCTTTACCGCGCGAGCCAAGCGGGCGTGAAGATTAGCCTCGTCGTGCGTGGCATCTGCGGCATTCGTCCGGGGATCAAAGGACTGTCGGAAAATATCCGCGTCAAATCCATCGTCGGTCGGTTCCTCGAACATTCGCGCATCGTCTGTTTCGGCAATGGCGGCGGACTTCCGGGCAAAGAGGCACGTGTGTTTTTCTCGTCTGCGGACTGGATGGGGCGTAACCTCAACCGCCGTGTTGAGACACTGGTTGAAGCTAAGAACCCGACCGTCAAAGCGCAGATCGTCGATCAGATCATGTCGGCCAACATGGCGGATATCGCGCAGAGCTGGATCATGGGGCCGAATGGCAAATTTACGCGTGTCGCCGTGCCCGAGGATAAATTCGCCTTTAGCTGCCATAAGTTCTTTATGGAGAACCCATCGCTGTCTGGTCGCGGATCGGCCGGGGCCACGGGTGTCGTGCAACTAACGCACACCGAAGATTGACACCGCCCCCCTCCCCGTCCAAAGGTCTGGGAGGACCGGAGAATCCATGACGACCACGACCCAGACAGACGACACCGACTGGGGCCCCTTTGGGCGGCCTTTGTTTGACGATCCTCAAGCCAAAGCGCTCGCGCGTGTCGGCGTGTTGGACGTTGGCTCTAACTCTGTTCGTATGGTGGTCTTTGACGGCGCTGCCCGTAGCCCTGCCTATTTCTATAACGAAAAAGTTATGTGCGCTCTCGGCGCTGGACTTCGTGAAACGGGTCGGTTGAACCCGACAGGCCGCGCCCGTGCGCTGGCTGCCATCCGCCGCTTTGCGGCTCTCGCCGAAAGCATGGATGCACCTTTGACCGCTGTTGCCACGGCTGCCGTGCGCGAAGCCGAAGATGGCGATGAATTCAGCCGCGAAGTTCTGGAAAAAGCAGGCGTCAAGCTGCACATCATTGATGGTCGCGAAGAGGCCCGCCTTTCGGCGCAAGGTGTTCTGCTGGGGTGGCCCGGCAGCTTTGGCATGGTCTGTGATATTGGCGGCTCGTCAATGGAGTTGGCGGATATCAAAGATGGCAAGGTTGGCCACCGCCTCACCTCGCCCCTCGGTCCACTGCGCCTCAAAGGGTTCACCTCAAAGCGCGACCTCAAGGCCCATGTCAAAGAGATCATGCAGGGCATGCATGCCGAGATGGACTATGAGACAGGGATGCGGCTATTTCTGGTCGGCGGCTCATGGCGTGCCATTGCGCGCATTGATATGGAGCGGCGCGGCTATCCCCTGACCGTTCAACACGAATACCGAATGACCGCCCGCAACGTCTCCACGACGGCGGATTACATCGGCTCTGCAAACCTCGACGATCTGCGCAGCCGTTGTGGTATTTCGTCCGAGCGTATGGCGCTGGTGCCCATCGCAATCCACGTGCTCAAGGAACTGGTGAAAACCTTCCGCCCCAAAGATATCGCAGTGTCGTCCTACGGTATCCGTGAGGGTCTTTTATACGAACAAATGCCTCAAGAGCTGCGTGACCGCGATCCGCTGATTGAAGCCAGTCGTTATGCGGAATCAAAAGACGCGCGTTTGCCCGGATTTGGCAAAGTTCTCTACGATTTCGTGACGCCGCTGTTCCCCAATGCAAATTGGCAGAAACTGCGCATCATCAAAGCCGCCTGCCTCTTGCACGATGTGACATGGCGCGCCCACCCCGATTACCGCGATGAGGTGGCATTCGATAACGCGACCCGTGCGAACTTGGGCGGGTTGAAACACGAAGAACGAGTGTTGCTCGGTCTCTCGCTGTTTCATCGCTATTCCAGCAAGCGTCAGGGGTCTCGTCTGGAACCTCTGTTTGCCCTGCTCGATGAACAGCAAATCCGTGAGGCAGAGATCCTAGGTCGGGCGATGCGCTTGGGCGCGATGCTGTGGCTCAAGGCCGAGGGAAATCCGGGGCAGTTTATTTGGAAGCCCAAGAAGCGCGAGCTGGAACTGGTGCTGAACGCAGAGACAGAGCCGCTATGGGGTGAAGTGTCTGAGGCGCGGTATAACTCACTGGCCAAGGCGATGGACGCGGTTTCGGCAACCGTCCGCATCCTGCCAAAACAGTCATAAATTAAGGTCGATCGTGACGGGAAAATGGTCCGACGCGGTCAATAAGGCCTCGCGCAGTTCGGGCGTGCCGTAGCAGACTGGATTGTCGAACGGATGCCAAATCCGCCAGCGCGGATCATGGTCCAATAGTTCTGGCGACACCATGACATAATCGAGCAACGCACAGAGGTAGTTGTCATCCCCCCCCATCCGAAACCGCGATGTGGTCGGCACAGCGCCGAGTTTTTGGGTTAGAGCCGCCCGTGCATGAGGATCAAACAGACGCGGTTGGTCGCCCTCGCCCATCACAATCTCAATGCTGGACCGACCAAAAAGCTTTTCATATTCGTCGAGCCCAGGGCCATCGTTGAAATCACCCAAAACGATCAGGTTATTGCCCTGCGCCAAATGGTAATCAATCCGACGGCGCAGCCAAAGGCACTGTGCCAATTGCTTGCGTCTGTTCTCAATCGCGATCCGCATTTGTTCATGGATATTGCGGGCACCGTGCGGGGCCTTTGATTTCGCGTGAACGCCAATCAGCCGCAAATCATGCCCTGCCTTTGTCCGCAATGCGACCTCATTCGGGGGTTTGGACCATTGCACAAGATCGAGATCAGCATCGACATCGAGATCAATCTCGAACGCCGCATCGAACCGCGGGGCGTCGGGGTGAGACAGGGGATCATGTCGCGCCTCAAATACATCGGGATCATAGAGCAGCGTGATTTCTTGCTGCGTATCATTCGAAAACCCAATCAAAGCCTTTCGCGCCCGCAACCCATATTCGGCGGCAAAGTTCTGGAGGGCGATGACCCCGCTCCGCCGACGATTGTCGTCTGGAGCCTCAATCACCATCACGGCATCGGCGTCGAGTGCAGTGAACACGATCCCCAAGGCATCGAGCTGCTCACCCCGCTTTACATTCAATCGCCCCGACCAGCGATGATCGTGCAGAAGCCGCCCATTATCGTCGAATAAGTTGGTAAACCATTCGACGTTATAGGTGGCTATCCTCATGCGGCTTTGCCGTTAATCTGATCCCACGCGGTATTCACGGCTATGAGACGCGCTTCGGCGAGTTTGATCGCCTCCTCGGGAAGGCCACGCGCTATCAGACGGTCAGGATGGCTTTCGCGCACGGCATCGCGCCAGACCTTACGAATGTCATCAATCGGCATATCGGGCGAAACGCCCAGCACGTCATAAGGATCACGCTCTGCATCGGGGACGAACTGCGCGCGGATGGTGCGGAACCGACGCTCATCGAACCCAAGTATCTCTGCCACACGCCGCAAAAACGCGTCCTCAGCCTCGTGATATTCACCGTCCGCCATCGCAATATGGAACAAACCTTCCATAAGGTCGCAGAGCGGTGCGCGGTCATCACCGAACATCTTTGCGACGCGAGCCGCGTAATCCTCAAACCCTGCAACGTCTTGTCGCGCAAGGTTAAATAGCTTTGCCGCCTGTGCCTCATCTTCGGGCGCGATGGTGAACACTTCGCGGAATGCGGCCACTTCATCGCGGGTCACGAGGCCGTCGGCCTTGGCCATTTTGGCGCCTAAGGCAATCACCGCGATGGTAAAGGCTACCGATCGTTCGGGCGGCGTGCGGAATTGTTCAAACACAGCCGCCAACCCCTCGCCCTTGCGAAGAGCGGCCAGAGCATCAGCGATACGTGTCCAAATCGACATCGACGGGCTTCCCGTTGTGCTAGAATCGACAAAGTCACCTGCAATTATGCACAGACAAACCGTGTTCAACTGGTTGATGCAAGCGCCTGAGTGCTTACCTGACTTTAAATTAACTATAATTGTCGGGAATTACCATGTCTCTTGCCTCTGCCCTCGATCGCTTTTTCCGCCATGAAGCGGCGGGAGGGATCGTTCTCATGCTGTCCGCAGCCTTGGCGCTCATCGTCGCCAACTCTGGACTGACGGATCTCTACCACGGTGTTCTCAACACATATTTCGCCATCACCTTTGACGGCGAAGGGCTGCAGAAACCGCTGATCCTCTGGATCAACGACGGTTTGATGGCGGTGTTCTTCTTCCTAATCGGGCTAGAGCTAAAGCGCGAGATGTTAGAGGGAAAGCTGAAAAACCCGCGCGACGTGATCCTGCCGGGTATGGCGGCGGTCGGCGGCATGGTCGTGCCTGCGGCGATCTATGCGGCGATCAACTGGGGCAATCCCGAAACCATCCGTGGCTGGGCTATTCCTGCTGCCACCGACATCGCCTTTGCGGTGGGTGTGCTGGCGCTGCTCGGCACGCGGGTGCCGTCCGCGCTCAAGGTGTTCCTGCTGACGCTCGCGATCCTCGACGACCTCGGCGCGATCATCATCATCGCGCTGTTCTATACGGCGGATTTGAAAATCGATTACCTCTGGCTGGCGCTGATCCCTCTCGCAGGTCTGTGGTTCCGCAATTACATGGGCTTCCACCGCGTGGCGCCGTCGGTCCTGCTGGGCATCATCCTGTGGTTCTTCGTTCTGAAATCGGGCGTGCATGCGACGCTGGCTGGTGTGATCACCGCGTTCTTTATCCCTCTCAAGGATAAATACGGAAAATCGCCGCTGCATTCGGTCGAACATGGCCTGACGGACTATGTGTTTTTCCTGATCGTGCCGATCTTTGCCTTCGCAAACGCGGGTGTTGTCCTCAAAGGGATCACGATTGACCAGATGTTCGCCCCGCTCCCCATCGGTATCGCGCTCGGCCTCTATCTGGGTAAGAAAATCGGCGTGTTTGGCCTGACGTGGCTCATGGTGAAAGCAGGTCTGGCGAAACTGCCCTACGGCGTCAACTGGCGGCACATCTACGGTGTCAGCTGTCTGGCGGGCATCGGGTTTACCATGTCGCTCTTTATCGGCGGCCTGAGCTTTGGCGAAGGTGGTGTGCTGATGAACGAGGTGCGGATTGGCGTTCTGCTCGGTTCTATCCTCTCCGCGATCACGGGGTATCTGGTGCTGCGCAATGCAGGCAATCCAGAGGTCGAAAAGGCCTAACGCAAAAGGGGGCCTCGCGGCCCCCTTTTTTCAGTCTGATCGCTGATCTTAACCGCGAACGTCGCGGATGATCTGCAGGATATCTTCGGCAGCTTTGGGGATGTTTGTCCCCGGACCAAAGATCGCCTTAACGCCAGCTTTGTAGAGGTAATCGTAGTCCTGCTGCGGGATAACACCGCCGCAGATCACGATGATATCTTCGGCATCAGCGGCCTTGAGTTCTTCGATCAACTGCGGTGCAAGGGTCTTGTGACCTGCCGCCTGCGACGAAATCCCGATCACATGCACGTCGTTGTCGATCGCATCCTGTGCAGCCTCAGCAGGGGTTTGGAACAGCGGGCCTACGTCCACGTCGAAACCAATGTCCGCAAAGGCGGTCGCGATGACCTTGGCCCCACGGTCGTGCCCGTCCTGACCCATTTTCACCACGAGCATACGCGGGCGGCGGCCTTCTTCTTCGGCGAATTGTTCGACCGACTTCTGAATGGCGGCAAAGCCTTCGTCGCCTTCGTAAGCTGCGCCATACACACCAGCGAGCGTTTTCACTTCGGCGCGGTGGCGACCGAACTCTTTTTCCATAGCCATGCTGATCTCCCCTACGGATGCACGGGCGCGTGCGGCTTCGACCGCAGCAGCGAGAAGGTTTCCACCCTCTTTTGCGCGGCGGGTCAGTTCGGTCAGAGCAGCCTGACAGGCGGCCTCGTCACGGGTGCCACGGATTTTTTCAAGACGTGCAACCTGCGATGCGCGCACCGCGTTGTTGTCGATGTCCAGAATATCGATCGGGTCTTCTTTGGCGAGGCGGTATTTGTTCACGCCAACGATCACTTCGTCGCCACGGTCGATCATCGCCTGACGTTTCGCAGCCGACTCTTCGATGCGGAGTTTTGGCATACCCGAGGCCACAGCCTTGGTCATGCCGCCCATTTCTTCGACCTCTTCGATCAGCTTCCATGCCTCTTCGGCGAGCTGAGCAGTGAGGCTTTCGACGTAATACGAACCAGCGAGCGGATCGACGACCTTGGTCACGCCTGTTTCCTCTTGGAGGATCAACTGGGTGTTCCGCGCGATACGGGCCGAGAATTCGGTCGGCAGCGCAATCGCTTCGTCGAGCGCGTTGGTGTGGAGCGACTGCGTGCCGCCCAGTGCCGCCGCCATCGCCTCGTAAGCGGTGCGGACAACGTTGTTGTAAGGGTCTTGCTCTTGGAGCGACACACCAGAGGTCTGGCAGTGCGTGCGGAGCATCAAAGACCCCGGTTTCTGCGGGTTGAACTCTTTCATGATGCGGGTCCAGAGAAGACGCGCAGCCCGCAGTTTCGCGGCCTCCATGAAGAAGTTCATGCCAATCGCAAAGAAGAACGACAGACGCGGTGCGAACTGGTCAACATCCATGCCCGCAGCAATCGCAGTGCGCACGTATTCGCGACCATCGGCCAGCGTGTACGCGAGTTCCTGAACGAGGTTCGCGCCCGCCTCTTGCATGTGGTAGCCAGAGATCGAGATCGAGTTGAACTTTGGCATCTCGGTCGAAGTGTATTCGATGATGTCCGAAATGATCCGCATCGACGGCTCTGGCGGGTAGATGTAGGTGTTGCGCACCATGAACTCTTTCAGAATGTCATTCTGAATGGTCCCCGACAGGACCGATTTATCGTGGCCCTGCTCTTCGCCCGTGACGATAAAGTTTGCCAGAACGGGGATAACCGCGCCGTTCATGGTCATTGAAACCGAGACTTTATCCAGCGGGATACCGTCAAAGAGGATCTTCATGTCCTCAACGCTGTCGATCGCAACGCCAGCCTTGCCCACATCGCCGACAACGCGCGGGTGATCCGAGTCATAGCCACGGTGCGTCGCGAGGTCGAAGGCTACCGACACGCCCTGCTGACCCGCAGCGAGAGCCTTGCGGTAGAACGCGTTCGATTCCTCAGCAGTCGAAAAGCCCGCATATTGGCGGATGGTCCAAGGACGGCCAGCATACATCGTTGCGCGCGGACCACGGGTGAAGGGTTCGATCCCGGGCAGCGAGCCGAGGTGCGGCAGGTCTGCAGTGTCCTCTTCGGTATAAAGAGGTTTGACCGTGATGCCTTCGAGCGTGGTCCAGTTCAGGTCATCTAATGGGCGATCACGCAGTTCTTTCTGCGCGAGCTTAGACCAGGTATCTTTGTCTGCCATGATCGGGTCCTCCGATTGCCGAACGCCAATGGGCGTTGGTCACTTCTGTCTGTCTAATATGGGTCGTGTCCAACCCGTGCTGGGTTGGTATTTCGATAAGCCGCGCCTGAGCGATTGCGCCCTCGCGCAACTCTGTCAGGTCGTCAGCATATGTGCGTTGCATCGTGGCGCGTTGATCGGCGTCAAACGGCATCCAAGCGCCACTGCCCTGCCCCAAACGGATCGCCCCGTCGAGGTCGCCACGGTTCACCAATTCCTCGCGCAGTTTGCGCAGGCGGGGCGACGGGTTGCGCCAATCATCCGCCTCGGACAGCGAAACGCGCTGGCCGATCAAATGCGACAGTTCCGCGTCGGGATGGCTGACCATCGCCTCGAACGGGAAGACAACGATGTCGGTCTGCGGGAACACCCGTGCGATGTCGCGGATCACATCACCCCATCTGCGCGACTGTATTGCCAGACGGTCGATCAGGTCGGGCTGTGGCATCGTGTGGCCGTTCATCACCGCATAGGCGAGGACAGAGGCCCAGTATCTGTCGTAGTTGCGGATGCTGATCGCGATACGGGCTACGGGCGCGGCCAGTGCTGCACGAAACCGTAACAGCCGTTCGAGGACATCGGAATAAAGCGCCCCATCGCGCAGGTTATTGCGGGCCGAGCCAAGAAGGTTCTCTTCGGTGATCATCAAGCGGTCATAGCCAGCCTCGGTCAATCGTCCGACCTCGCGGCGAATGGCAACGCGGGACCGTTCAGAGCGACGTGCGATCTCAGCCGTCACGCGGTCGGGACGATGAACCAAGCCATCAAACAGCCCTGCCCGCGTTTGTTTCGGCGTCCAAACGGCCGTGCCGCCATGGGACAGCGCCCCGCGATGACGTTGGACATGACATTGGAACGATGTTGTGCCCGTACGATGGGCCCCCAGATGAAGACAAATTTCCACGGCGCGATCACCTTTTCGGCGTTGGGCCGCGCGTTGGTGCGCGGGATGGACGATAGCGATCATGCTGCGTCCTCCAGTCTCACCAGAGGCTTAATGCTAAAATTGTTCGCACCGAGGGTGTCTGCCCCCTTAGAAACCGTAAATTCCAACCCTATATTGATAGGCATGAAACCAATTCTTCGCGCCAGTTTTACGTTCTTATTCATGGCTTTGGCAGGCATTCCTGCCGCTGCACAATCCGTCACGCCTGACGACTGGATTGCCGCGCCCGACCAATTTGTCGACGCATCAGAGATAAATTTGAACGATTTTCTCTGGCGTGCGCGGGCCATTGTTGTGTTTGCCGACACGCCCTTTGATCCGCGATACATCGAACAGATGGACAATCTCGGCGCGGACATCCCTGCGCTCGTCGAACGCGGTGTCATCGTGATCACCGACACCGACCCGACCGCAGAGACCGCGTTACGTGAACGGCTGCGGCCACATGGGTTCATGCTCGTGTTGATCGATAAGGATGGCACGGTTGCGTTCCGTAAACCTGCCCCTTGGGACATGCGCGAAATCGGGAGGTCGATTGATAAATCCCCTCTCCGCCAGCAAGAAATCAACGCGCGGCGCATCACGCAATAATCCCCTCAACAAGGGCATAGAGCCCAACTGCCAAAGCAGGTGCCGCGAGGGCGATCACAGGGGCGACATCGCCGCCCCCATGCAGCACAACCGCCCACCAGCCCGCATAGGCGACCACAAAGGCCGCCATCTGCGTAAGAACTGTGTGAGCGTCGCGCATCATTATTCGAACTCAATGATGACTTCGTCGACGGCCATGCTGTCGCCAGCCGCTGCCTTCACCGCCTTGACGATGCCCTTACGTTCAGCGCGGAGGATATTTTCCATCTTCATCGCTTCAACGGTGCAGAGTGCCTGACCCTCTTGGACTTCGTCGCCTTCGGCCACGTTGACCTTAACGATCAGACCCGGCATGGGGCAGAGCAGCAGTTTCGAGGTATCTGGCGGCAGTTTCTCTGGCATCAGTTTCGCAAGTTCAGCCTGACGCGGGGTGCGCACGTGCACCTTGATGTCTGCACCGCGGAAACGAATGCGGAAGCCGTGGGTAATCTTATCGACCTTCAGAACCAGCGGTTCGCCGCCAACGCTCAGACGTGCAAGGCTATCGCCCGGTGTCCAATCGCTCTCAACCCGCAGAACTGCGCCGTCGATGGTGACGTTCGAGCCGTCACGATCTGCCGCGATTGTGGTCGCAAAGTCTTCGCCCTGCAGCGACACAATCCAATCGGTGCCAACACGACGTTCGTGGTTACCCAGACGACCCGACACTTGGGTGCGACGGATTTCGGCCACGCGGTTCATCGCAGAGGCTGCCGCCGCAACCTTAACCAGCGCATCTTTCGGCAGGGTCACACCGTCGAACCCTTCGGGGTATTCTTCGGCAATGAACGCAGTGGTCATATTGCCCGAGGTGAAACGCTCGTGGTCCATAACAGCCGCGACGAACGGCAGGTTGTGGCCGATGCCTTCGACCTCGAACGTGTCGAGAGCAACGCGCATCTCTTCGATCGCAGCCGCACGGGTTTCACCCCAAGTGCAGAGCTTTGCGATCATTGGGTCGTAATACATGCTGATCTCGCCGCCTTCGTAGACGCCAGTATCGTTACGCACGATGCCACCCGTAGTGGTCCGCCCTTCAACAGGCGGACGGTAGCGGGTTAGGCGACCGATCGACGGCAGGAAGTTGCGATATGGGTCTTCTGCATAAAGACGGTTTTCAATCGCCCAACCGTTGATTTTCAGGTCTTTCTGTTCGAACGGCAGCTTTTCACCAGCCGCGACGCGGATCATCTGTTCAACAAGGTCGATGCCCGTGATCAGTTCGGTCACAGGGTGTTCCACCTGCAGACGGGTGTTCATCTCGAGGAAGTAGAAGTTCCGTTCGCCATCGACGATGAATTCCACGGTGCCTGCGGATGCGTAGCCCACAGCCTTGGCCAGAGCGACCGACTGTTCGCCCATTGCCTTGCGGGTTTCCTCGTCGAGGAACGGCGACGGAGCCTCTTCGACCACTTTCTGGTTACGACGCTGGATCGAACACTCACGCTCGTGCAGGTAAACAGCGTTGCCATGGCTATCAGCGAGAACCTGAATTTCGATGTGACGCGGCTGGGTGACGAATTTCTCGATAAAGATACGGTCGTCGCCGAAGGAGTTCGCTGCTTCGTTCTTGGAGGACTCGAACCCTTCGCGGGCTTCGGTGTCGTTCCATGCGATGCGCATACCCTTACCACCGCCACCAGCGGAGGCTTTGATCATGACCGGATAACCGATCTGGTTCGAAATTTTGACGGCCTCTTCGGCGTCCTCGATCAGACCCATGTAACCGGGAACGGTGTTCACTTGTGCGTCCTGAGCGATCTTTTTCGACGTGATCTTGTCGCCCATCGCTTCGATTGCGCCAACCGGCGGTCCAATGAAGGCAACGCCAGCAGCCGACAGGGCCTCAGCAAATTTCGAGTTCTCAGAGAGGAAGCCATAGCCCGGGTGCACTGCTTCGGCCCCGGTTGCTTTGATCGCTTCCATGATCTTGTCGATCACGATGTAGGACTGGTTCGCGGGCGGCGGGCCGATGTGGTAGGCTTCGTCCGCCATCTGCACATGCAGGGCGTGACGGTCAGCGTCCGAATAGACAGCAACCGTTTTGATGCCCATCTTGCGGGCGGTCTTGATGACACGGCATGCGATCTCGCCACGGTTGGCGATCAGGATCTTCTTGAACATGTGCTGGGGTCCTTTGAATGCAAAACCGCCGTGGGGGCGCAATGCACCCCACGGCGGTTCAGGTGGTTTAGACGCCCCGAAGGGCAGAATGGGTTAGCGGCAGACGGTTGCGTAGTTGTCGCACGTTGCGCCAACGAGCGCGCCGCCAGTAGCGCCGATGATCGGATCGACACCGAGCGCATCTGCCGTGACCGCGCCAGCGGCAGCGCCGGCAAGCCCACGTTCGAGGTCGGTATCAAGGCAGGCCGAGAGACCTGCGAAAGCGACAAATGCGACGATCCAAATTTTGTTGACCATGAGTGACTGCCCTTTTCGTTTTTATTCTGCGCCAAAAGACCACGAGCAATTCGCGGCGCGGCCAAAGTAACAAATAGGTCGAGACGGACCTCTCCCGAAGTCGATCCGGTCTGGGGAAAGCCGGACCGACAAGGGGAAGGGTAACAGTCTTGACTGCTTGTCTTGGACGACCTGCTGGTTACGTCCTCAACACAGGCAGCGTGGCACGAAGTTTCGCCAGAGCCAAAGGCGAAATCTGTCAGGGCAGCCGCATGGGCTGTTTCCTGCCAAATCGCTGCCTTCATGGGCAAAATCGTGCCGATCCGTGTCATCTAACCCAGCACCCTCACTCAAAGAAATCGCTGTCAGGGTCAAAGACCGCCGGGAAACTGATCATCGCCTTATCGACGTCGATACGCAGAACGGCGTCATAGCTCTCTGGATCAAAGTCTTCAGGATATGCAGCAACAACCTCGCGGCCAAAGAGCCAGCTCAGACGGCCAGCATCCAGATTGCCGCGCTCAAACGGTTGGTCACCAAAGTGGTGCCAAAGGGCAGCCATAAACGCCTCGTCCACACGTTTATCCATGGCCTTACGGTCACGGAAACGTTCGCGGCGGGTCAGAGGGGTGACGCCACGCGGATTTGCACGGCGAATAACAAATTGGAATTCAGAACCAGGGAAACGACCTGGGAAACCACGATGTTTCAGCATCACACGCGCCCTCCAACGACGGGCGCGAGGGTCAGGACAGCCCCGTGGGACTGTCCCATTTGCGCATTAGTTACCGTATTTGCCGGTGAAAACAGGCTCTGTTGAGAGCGGTGCAGGCTCAACATAGACGGTTTCAGTGGGGTGTTGGCGGGCAGAACAGGCTGCGACGACAACGAGTAATCCAAGCGCACAGAGCGCTTTGATGGAATGAGACATGATATGCTCCAGACACTGCCTATGGGGTTTGTCCGGTATTTGTTCCGGCTTTCCCCTAACTTGTTACGGGCTACCTTTTGGTAACCTGCTGTCAGGATAGCAGAAATGCCGTTTCCAGCATATCGGGAGCTATGCAGATTTGCGCCCTGTGTCGGGCCTGCATCAATTCGGGTCATGATGAGTTCGAGCCTCGCAATATATTGTGGAGTCATCAGAATGGCTCCCACATGCAGCGACCGTCTTCAATCACGAAAGGGTCAAAGAACTGGGTTATTTCGGGTGCAGTCTCTCCAAACGGGACAATTTCCGCCGAAAGCGAGATCACAACCTGCTCTACACCCCCATCGAGTGAGGGAATCGCGACCGTTTCGCAGAGCGTCGCAATGTCAGCAGACACGTCAGCGTAATCGAGGTCGGCAATCGCAGGCGCGATAAAGCGGAACCGCGTCAGGCCCTCTTCGGCAATCACCTCATGCAGGGTCACGGACAGGCCAGACGGCATAGCGAAGTCTTCCGCTACCGCTGGAACTGCGAGGTTCCCTGCTAAAATGAGTGCACCAAAGATCACCTGTTTCCCTCCCATGGTCGGATCACACCTCCGACTGAGTGATTTGCGACCGCGCCACCCAGCGCGCTCTTTTCGTCGTATCGGCCAAGAGATCAGCGATGACCGTTTGAGTGGTGGTGGCGGGAAACGGTCCCGCCACCGATCCTCCGGCCCGCACAACAAGTCCTCCCTCTTGTGTGCGGACCTCGACAACCGGGGAAAAGCCGCGAAGCCCTTTTAGCGCGCGCCACAAATCCTGACGGATTTGAGTGGCAAGCCGGCCGCGTCTCAGCAACGGGAACGTCGTCTCTGCCGATACATCGAAATGTGCGGGCAGGCGGCGGGCGTGAGTAACCACACCTTCGTTGCGGATCGTATGCCAGCGGCTTTGCGCCATATCCCCTACTTCCGCCCTAAAATCAGAGCGGAATGTTGTCGTGTTTCTTCCACGGGTTCGTCAGCTTCTTATTGCGAAGCGAAGCGAACGCGCGGGTCACGCGGCGGCGGGTCGAACGCGGCTGAATAACCTCGTCGATAAAGCCCTTTTCTGCAGCCACGAATGGGTTCGCGAAACGGTCCTCGTAGTCTTTGGTCCGTGCCGCGATTTTGTCAGGATCGCCCAGTTCGTTGCGATACAGGATCTCAACCGCGCCCTTCGCCCCCATCACCGCGATTTCTGCAGTCGGCCAAGCGTAGTTGAAGTCACCGCGCAGGTGCTTCGACGCCATAACGTCATATGCGCCGCCGTAGGCCTTACGAGTGATAACAGTCACTTTCGGGACGGTTGCTTCGCCGTATGCAAACAGCAGTTTCGCGCCGTGTTTGATGACGCCGTTGTATTCTTGGCTGGTGCCCGGCAGGAAGCCTGGAACGTCGACCAGCGTCAGGATCGGAATTTCGAACGCATCACAGAAGCGCACGAAACGCGCCGCTTTGCGGGACGAGTCAATGTCGAGGCAGCCCGCCAGAACCATCGGTTGGTTCGCAACGACGCCCACGGTCTGACCTTCCATGCGGATAAAGCCCGTCAGGATGTTTTTCGCGTAATCCGCCTGAATTTCAAAGAAATCGCCTTCGTCCGCGATTTTGCCGATCAGCTCTTTCATGTCGTAAGGCGTGTTCGGGTTATCGGGGATCAGGGTGTCCAGCGATTCCTCTACACGATCCACTTCGTCAAAGAACGGACGAACGGGCGGCTTTTCGCGGTTGTTGAGCGGGAGGAAGTCCACCAGACGGCGCACTTCAGCCAGTGCCTCAACGTCGTTTTCAAACGCGCCATCCGCGACCGACGATTTCTTGGTGTGAGTCGATGCACCGCCAAGCTCTTCTGCGGTCACAACTTCGTTCGTTACGGTCTTAACCACGTCAGGGCCAGTTACGAACATGTAAGAGCTGTCACGCACCATAAAGATGAAGTCGGTCATCGCAGGCGAATACACCGCACCACCTGCACACGGCCCCATAATCACAGAGATCTGCGGAACAACGCCCGAGGCCATGATGTTACGCTGGAACACGTCCGCATAACCCGCGAGCGAGGCAACGCCCTCTTGGATACGAGCACCACCAGAATCGTTCAGACCGATGACAGGAGCGCCGTTCTGCATCGCCATATCCATGATTTTGCAGATTTTTTCAGCGTGGGTTTCAGAGAGCGAACCACCAAATACAGTGAAGTCCTGAGAGAACACATAGACCATACGGCCATTGATGGTGCCCCAACCCGTGACAACGCCATCACCCGGCATTTGCTGTTCCTGCATACCGAAGTCGGTGCAGCGGTGCGCTTTGAACATGTCAAATTCTTCAAAGCTACCTTCGTCTAGCAGTAACTCGATACGCTCGCGCGCGGTTAGCTTGCCTTTAGAATGTTGTGCATCAATCCGCTTTTGACCACCACCAAGCCGCGCAACTTCGCGACGGCATTCGAGTTCTTGCAGGATATCTTTCATCTGGGGTCCCCTCCGACAGGTCGTTAGCGGGACCGTATGTGAAAGATTATTGCGCGACAAATGAAATCGGGCAAATTTGCAAATAGTTGGATTAGCAAGACTTTGCATTTGCAAATCAGCTAACTTTACTCAACCGATCTGCTCGTCCCTTTTGCACAGATCATCCGTCAACTTTGCAGATAGACAGGGGCGGGTTTTGGGCGTAGCCAAACCATCATGAGCATTGATCAATCGGTCAAGATTTTGGACCGCACCACCCCGCCCCATACGCTGACGCTAGTTTTATTGGCTGGCATGTCCGCGCTCACCATGTCGATCTTTCTGCCATCCCTGAACGGTATGACAGTGTATTTTGGCACGGATTACAGCGTGATGCAGTTCGCCGTTTCAGGCTACTTTATCATGACGGCGCTTTTGCAGCTGATCATCGGACCGATGTCGGATCGTTACGGGCGGCGGCCTGTTCTGCTCATCTCTCTCGGCCTGTTCGTCATCGCGACCTTCGGCGGCATTCTCGCGTCGAACGTCTGGGTGTTCTTGGGCTTCCGTATGCTCCAAGCCTCTGTCGCATCCTGCATGGCGCTCAGCCGCGCGGTCGTGCGTGACATTTACCCTGCGGATCAGGCGGCATCGAAACTCGGCTATGTGACGATGGGCATGGCGTTGGTGCCAATGCTCGGCCCTGTGATCGGTGGCGTCTTGGATCAAGCCTTTGGCTGGCAATCGGCCTTTGCCTTCCTTTTGGCCGCTGGCATCGGCGTCTTTACCCTGACCTATTTCGACCTCGGCGAAACCGCCAAGGGCACAGGGATGAAGTTCAGCGACCAGATTAAAACCTACCCCGAACTGTTCCGCTCTGTGCGGTTCTGGGGCTATGTCGCTTGCACTGCGTTTTGCGCAGGTGCGTTCTATGCGCTCCTCGGCGGGGCGTCGTTTGTCGCGGGTACCGTGTTTGAACTGTCACCCTCCATGACAGGTGTCGCCCTCGGTGCGCCGTCGATCGGATATCTCTTTGGGAACTTCCTGTCGGGTCGCTACTCGGTCAAACTGGGGATCAACAAGCTCGCACTCTTTGGCTGCTCGATCACCGTTTCAGGCCTCATGGCGGCGTTGATCGTCACAACGACAATAGCCTCACATCCTTTCGTGTTCTTTGGGTTTACAACCGTTATGGGCCTCGGCAACGGATTGACGATGCCGAACGCCACGTCGGGTTCGCTCTCGGTTCGACCGCACCTCGCTGGCACGGCCTCGGGCCTTGGCGCTGCGATTATGATGGCGGGCGGCGCGGGCCTGTCGGCGCTTGCGGGTTCACTCCTTGACCCCGCACAACGCGAAGTACCCTTGCTGATCATCATGCTTATCAGCGCCTCGCTTTCGCTGCTGTCGATCATTCTCGTGATTTATCGCGACCGCCGCATCGGTTCGGACTTGCTGGATTGAGTTTGCAAACGTAACTTTGCAAGAACTCTATTCTGCAAAGGTGCCCTATGGCTGTCCAGAAACTCTATGCTGGTGTGAAACTGCGTGAATTGCGCGGACGACTGGGGCTGACGCAAAAGACCTTTGCCGAAAAGCTGGGCGTGTCTCTGCCCTATCTGAACCAGATGGAAAACAACAACCGCCCTGTGTCGACAGCAGTGGTTTTGTCACTGGCCCAAGAGTTCGGTTTTGACGTGACCGAACTGCAATCGGGCGATGAGGCGCGCCTGATCTCTGACATGCGCGAGGCTTTGGCCGACCCTGTGTTCACGGGTTCTGCCCCGTCGGTCGCTGACCTGCGACTGGTTGCCTCCAACGCTCCGACAATGGCGCGGGCACTGCTGGACCTCCACGCAGCCTACCGCCAGACCCACGAACGGCTTGCCTCATTGGACGAGGCCTTGGGCCGCGAAGATGCCCGCTTGCAGCCCTCCCCGTGGGAGGAAGTGCGGGACTTTTTTCACTACTGCGACAACTACATCGACGCCGTGGACCGCGCGGCAGAGAACTTCGCGCTCAACGCGGGCGACATACCCGTGCGTGACGCTGCAATCAAAACGCTTGATGGGCGCGGCGTCACTGTGCGTTTTGATGATACCGAGGTCATTCGTCACTATGATGCTGCCACCCGCACCCTGACCCTGTCCCGACGCGCTGCCGAAGGCACGCAGACGTTCCAATTGCTCTTGCAACTCGCGCTTCTAACCAAAGATCAACTGATCGAGGCCACGCTCGACCTTGCGCGGTTCCAATCGCCAGAGGCACGCTCTATCGCCAAGGTTGGCCTTGCGAACTATTTCGCGGGCGCTGCGCTCATGCCCTACGGACGGTTCCTTGAGGCGGCCCAAGAAACGCGGCACGACCTCGAACGGTTGGCGGATTGGTTTGGGGCCTCGCTGGAACAGGTGGCGCACCGTCTATCGACCCTGCAACGACCAGGGGCCAAGGGCATCCCGTTCTTCTTTGTTCGTGTGGACCCCGCAGGCACGATCACAAAACGCCACTCTGCCACTACGCTGCAATTCGCACGCTATGGCGGGGCTTGCCCGTTGTGGAACGTGCATCGCGCCTTTGAGAACCCGAACCGCTGGCTGCGCCAGTTGGCGGAAACGCCCGACGGTGTTCGCTATTTCTGCCTCGCCCGTGACACAACAAAATCTGGGGGATCGTTCCACGCGCCAACCCGCCGCTTTGCAATCGGCCTCGGCTGCGAGGTGAAACACGCGCGTGCGCTCGTCTATGCCGATCACATGGATATCGACACGGCCGCCGCGTTTGAGCCTATCGGGATTTCCTGCCGGATTTGTGACCGTCGCGATTGTCACCAGCGGTCCGTTCCACCGCTTGAACGTCGCCTGACGGTCGATCCAGACCACCGCGCCGTTCTACCCTATCAGGTCGAATAAAAAGGGCGGCACCCTCGCGCCGCCCCATCTAATTAGGCTGTTGCTGCGGACTTGAGCGCCGCTGCGATCTCGTCCTTGAGCTTCATCCGTTCTTTGCGCATCTCGATGATGAACATATCATCGGCAGGCTCAACGTTGGTTTCTGCAAGGTGGATTTTGTCATTCACCTCTTCATACCGATCAACCGTTTTCGCGAAATGCGCGTCAGACTGTTTCAGCGCATGGAGCGCATCGATCTGGGCTGGAAATTCTTCGTTCAGGCGGTGCGGAGTGTTCGACATATTGGTCCCTTTCCTCAGGTTTCGATTAAACCTAGGCCCCGCGCAGCCCCATCACTTTGACTAAAATCAATAAACGGGGGCGAGTTTACCTTTCCGCTGCATTTTGCAATCTCAGGCTGCTTTTTGAGACTTTTCTCAACCTTTTTGACTGAAATCACTACAAAATAACGAATTCTCGCGTAGAGTTGTCCCAAGGATGGAAATGACCCTCATAAGGTCCAACGAACGGAGAAGACCTGTGCAACACCTTGGAACGCTTATCAGAGCCGCGATTTTCACGGCCGTGTCGACTGCAGCTTCGGCATGTCCTGACTACAACCAATACGGCGCCGAATATCGGTATTCCGGTTCGGATCTGTATTCCGCGCGTCAGTTCAGCGTCGTCGCAGGTGGTGACAACAATCTGCAGTCCTGCGGTTTCAAGAACAACTCTGGCTACGTGATGACCGCGCCAGACTTTAGCTTCGACCTCTATAAGATGGGCGGCTTCGATGTTGAAATCAGCGTTCTAAGCAATTGTGATTCCATGCTTTTGGTCAACGATGCCAATGCGAATTGGTATTATGACGACGACAGCAACGGTCAGGCTGATCCCAAAATCCGGATCAGCGGCAGCGATGGCTACCTCGATGTTTGGGTCGGCACCTATAACGGGGAATATTGCGACGCGACGCTCTACCTCGAAACGTTCTAAGACAAAGGGCCGCGTGATGCGGCCCTTTCCTTTTAACGCTGGGATGTTTCCCAATTCGGGTTGATCCAAGGCTCTACGTTCTCAGCAGGGAGCGGTGTCCGACCAAGGATATGATCCGCCGCCTTTTCGCCCGTCATGATCGACGGAGAGTTCAGGTTGCCGTTGGTGATCCGTGGGAAGATCGAGCTATCCGCCACGCGCAGGCCATCGACGCCGATCACGCGACATTCGTGATCCACAACTGCCATCGGATCGTTCCGGTCACCCATTTTACAGGTGCCGCACGGATGGTAGGCTGATTCAACATGTTCGCGGGTGAACCCGTCCAGTTCGTCATCGGTCTGACAGTCTTTGCCTGGTTGGATTTCCTTGCCCGCGTAGGGTTTGAATGCATCCTGAGCGAAAATCTCGCGCGTGAGGCGGATCGCGGTGCGGAAGTCAGCCCAATCCTTTTCGTGCGACATGTAGTTAAACAGGATCTTCGGCTTATCTTTCGGATCAGCAGACCGCAGTGTAACCGACCCGCGTGACGGCGACCGCATGGGGCCAACGTGTGCTTGGAAGCCGTGCCCTTCGGCAGCGGCCTTACCATCGTAGCGCACGGCGATGGGCAGGAAGTGATATTGGATATCGGGGTAATCCACGCCAGCCGCCGACCGCACAAAGGCCGCGCTTTCGAACTGGTTCGACGCGCCCAGACCCTTTTTCGTCAGCAGCCACTGTGCGCCAATGATACCCTTCCAGAACAGGTTCCAGTATTTGTAGAGGCTCACGGGTTGGGTCGCGGCCACCTGAATGTACATCTCAAGGTGGTCCTGAAGGTTTTGACCAACGCCCGCACGATCCGCGACCGCATCAATGCCATGTTCGGCGAGGTGCGCGGCAGGCCCGATGCCCGACAACATCAGCAGCTTTGGCGAGTTGATCGAGGATGCCGCAATGATCACTTCGTTCGTGGCAGAGATCACTTCGGATCCGTTGCCTTTGTTGATCTGAACACCCGTCGCCCGACCGTTTTCGATCACGACCTTTTCGGCCAGACCTTTGACGACCGTCACACGTCCCGTCGCCATCGCGGGTTTGAGGTAAGCGTTCGCCGCCGACCAACGACGGCCTTGCCAGATGGTGCTGTCGAACGGGCCAAAGCCCTCTTGTTGTTCGCCGTTATAATCGCCCGTCACAGGATAGCCCGCCTGACGACCTGCCTCGACAAAGGCGCGGGTCAGTGGGTTCGTGCGCGGACCACGGGTCACATGCAGCGGGCCAGAGTTCCCGCGCCATGACGCGTCACCACCGTGACCACCGTCATGCCAGTTCTCCATCCGCTTAAAATAGGGAAGCACATCGGCATAAGACCACCCATGCGCACCGCTTTCGGCCCAGTGATCGTAGTCTTTGGCGTGGCCGCGCACATAGATCATCCCGTTGATCGAGGACGATCCGCCAATGACCTTACCGCGCGGCGTTGCCATGACGCGACCGCCCAGATGCGGTTCAGGCTCTGTCTGAAAGCCCCAGTCATAAAGCCCCATGTTCATCGGGTAGGACAGCGCCGCGGGCATCTGAATGAACGGACCCGCATCGGTGCCGCCGAATTCCACAACGATGACTGACTTGCCTGCCTCGGCCAAACGGTAGGCCATGGCGCAGCCAGCGCTGCCCGCGCCAACGATTACATAATCAGCCTGCATTAGAATGGAGCCTCGCATTTGTTCATGGACACGTAGACGGTCTTCACTTCGGAATAGTGATTGATCGCCGTTTTCGAGTTCTCGCGCCCAACGCCAGACAGTTTAGAACCGCCGAACGGAGCCTCCACTGGTGCGAGATTGTAGGTATTGATGTAGCAGGTGCCTGCCTCGAACCCTGCGACGACACGGTGCGCACGGGTCAAATCAGACGTAAAGACGCCAGCCGCCAGACCAAATTCGGTGTCGTTGGCACGGGCCATGACTTCTTCCTCGGTGTCGAAATCAAGGACCGACAGCACAGGGCCAAAGATTTCCTCGCGGGCGACGGTCATATCGTCAGTCACATCGGCAAAGAGTGCGGGTTCGATGTAATACCCTTCGTTGCCAATGCGTTTGCCGCCTTTGACCAAACGGGCGCCCTCTTCGATGCCTTTCTGGATATAGCCCTCAACGATCCCCAACTGGCGTTCATTGGACATCGGCCCAATTGTGGTTTCGATTTGCAGTGGATCGCCGATCACAGCGTCATCCATGCGTTCCGCCAGACGTTTCAAGAACGCCTCTTTGATTCCTTTTTGAACGAACACGCGGGTGCCGTTCGAACAGACCTGACCTGTCGAATAAAAGTTCGCATTGATCGCGCCAGAGATCGCGCTTTCCAAATCGGCATCGTCAAAGATGATCAGGGGCGATTTGCCGCCCAGTTCCATGGTGACATGCTTCATGCCAGCGGCAGCGGCGGCATATACCTTTTGCCCCGTCGGCACAGAACCAGTCAGCGACACTTTTGCCACGCGCGGATCAGTGACGAGCTGCGCACCGACGGCACCCAGACCTTGGATCACGTTGTAGACGCCCGCAGGTGCGCCTGCCTCATGCAGAATCTCCGCAACTTTGAGCGCGCAGAGCGGTGTGGTTTCCGACGGTTTGAACACCATCGTATTTCCGCAGGCCAGCGCAGGTGCGCCTTTCCAGCAAGCAATCTGGGTCGGATAGTTCCATGCACCGATGCCGACACAAACGCCCAGAGCCTCGCGGCGGGTATAGACGAAATCACCGCCACCCAGCGGGATGTGTTCGCCCGTCAGCGCCCCAGCCAGACCACCGAAATATTCAAACGCATCCGCGCCAGAGGTCGCGTCCGCAATCGTCGTCTCGGACAGGGGTTTGCCCGTGTCATAGGTTTCCAGAACCGACAGATCGTAGTTCCGATCCCGCATGATATCCGCCGCGCGACGCAGGATGCGGCCGCGTTCTGTGCCTGTCATTGCGGCCCAATCTGCCTGCGCCCGTTTTGCCGAGGCAATCGCACGTTCGACAATCGCAGGTGTCGCCGCATGAACACGGGCAATCACCTTGCCGGTGGCGGGATAGATGACTTCGATCAGTTCGCCTGCGGTGTCTTCGACATATTGGCCATCGATGAAATGGCTTGCGGTGGGTTGGGTATCATAGGGCATTATTTGGCCTCCGTTGGGAGTATTTCGGTAGCAAAGAAAAAGCGGTTATTCCCCACGGGGGAAGCGCTTGTTCTCTTCGAGGACGTTCAGGTCCATGTGGTTGCGCATGTATTGTTCAGACGCGAGCCGCAGCGGTTGGTAATCCCACGGGAAGTAGGCCCCATTGCGCAGCGCCTCATAGACGACCCAACGGCGGGCTTGGCTTTCGCGCACAGCGGCGTCGAACCGATCAAGGTCCCAACGCGCCAGCGATTTCGCCTTTAGGTCCGCAAGGGCATCCGCATGGGCCGGATCATCGGCGAGGTTGGTCAGCTCGTTCGGATCGGTCGCGAGGTTGAACAGCTGATCGGGGTCCAGCGCACATCGGGTGTATTTGTAGTCGCCTTCTCGGATGGACACGAGGGGCGCATAAGATCCTTCGGCGGCATATTCCATCAGGACAGGCTCAGTGCGCTGACCACCCTGCCCCAAGGACACAAGGCTCTGCCCGTCGGTCCACGGCATCACCTCGTCCATGCTGACGCCTGCGAGGTCACACATCGTCGGGCATACGTCGATGGTGGAAACAGGCGTTTCAACGAGACCCGGCTCCATCTGCGGGGCGGCGATCATCAGTGGCACGCGCGCGGAGCCTTCGAAGAAGGACATTTTGAACCACATACCGCGTTCACCCAGCATATCGCCGTGATCCGAGACAAAGAACACGATGGTGTTGTCATCCATGCGGGTGCGTTTGAGCACGTCGAGGATTTCACCGATCTTATCGTCGAGATACGAGATGTTCGCGAAATAGGCGCGGCGCGACCGACGGATATTGTCGTCGGTGATATCAAAGTTGCGCCAATCGTTCGCGTCCATCAGGCGTTTGTTGTGCGGGTCGAGGTCCTCGTAGGGGATCGTCGGAACCGTCGGTTCCAAATGCTCGCAATCCTCGTAAAGGTCCCAGTATTTCTTGCGCGCTACATAAGGGTCGTGCGGGTGTGTGAACGACACGGTCATCATCCACGGACGATCATCGAGTCCCCGCGACAGGTCATAGAGTTTCTTGGTCGCGTTAAAGGCAACCTCGTCGTCATATTCCATCTGATTGGAAATCTCGGCAACGCCCGCGCCCGTGACGGAGCCCATGTTGTGATACCACCAGTCAATCCGCTCACCCGGTTTGCGGTAGTCAGGGGTCCAGCCAAAGTCGGCGGGATAGATGTCGGTGGTTAGGCGTTCCTCGAACCCGTGCATCTGGTCGGGACCGACAAAGTGCATCTTCCCCGAGAGGGTCGTTTGATAGCCCGCGCGACGTAGGTGGTGCGCATAGGTCGGGATGTCCGACGCATATTCGGCAGCGTTGTCATAAACACGGGTGCGGCTCGGCAATTGGCCTGCCATGAATGATGCCCGCGCAGGTGCGCAGAGCGGAGAACCTGTGTAAGTGTTTTTGAAACGCGTGGACCGTGCAGCGAGCGCCTTGAGGTTCGGCGCATGGAGCCACTCTGCGGGGCCGTCAGGGAACAAGGTACCGTTTAACTGGTCGACCATGATGATCAAAATATTCGGCTTGGTCATTTCGTTTTCCCTAGTTCGAGATCAAGTGCAGCAAGCACATGTTTGGTCGCGGCTTTGCTGCTGGTTTTCGTTATGGTGAGGGCTTCGCGCAGATAGATACCGTCGATCAATCCGCCGATCCGATAGGCTGCGTCCTGCGCGTCATCACCCAAAAGCGGACGCAGGTTAAACATGAGATTCGCGTGCAAACGGCGCTGATAGATCGTCAGCAGCCTTTTCGCTTCGCTCGAAGTTTGGGCAAGAACGTAAAAATTAAGCCAAGCCGCAATCACCTCGCGGCGAAAGTTTGACGTTCCGAATCCAGCCCGAATGATCGCCTCCAACCGTTCGCGCGGCGTGTCAGCCATAATCAGCGCACCGCGAACTTCCGCGGCGTAAACGGATAAAGTGTGTCGCATTGCAGCCAGAAATATCTGTTCTTTTCCACCGAAGTAGTGGTGTGCAAGTGCAGATGACATACCCGCACGTTTCGCGATCTGGCTAACTGTTACATCCAACGACCCGTTTGCCCCGATTTCATCAATCGTGGCTTTAACCAAAGCGGCGCGGCGTATAGGTTCCATCCCGAGCTTGGGCATCTTTTCATCCAAAATAGCTTGCCAAGTGAAACTAGGTGGTTGTTTATTGACTCGTCAATCAACAAAAAACCATCACCAACGGGAGACCATACATGAAACTCAAATCTGCTATGTCCGTGCTTGCCATTTGTGCAGCTGCACCTGTGCTTGCTGATTGCGGCACCGTAAACATGTCCGATGTGGGCTGGACCGACATCACCACCACCACTTCTGCGTCCAAGCACGTTCTCGAAGCACTGGGCTATGACGTAGACGTAAAAATTCTCTCGGTTCCAGTGACCTACGCGTCGCTGTCGTCGGGTGATCTGGACATCTTCCTCGGCGCTTGGATCCCTGCTCAGTCGGGCGTTCTGGACCCATATCTGGCTGACAAAACCATCGACGTTCTCGCAACGAACCTCGAAGGCACCGTCTACACATTGGCAGTTCCGACCTACACCTTCGAAAAAGGTCTGCAGTCGTTCGCCGACATCAACAAATTCGCTGAGTCGCTCGACGGCAAAATCTACGGCATCGAGCCGGGCAACGAAGGTAACACCTACCTCGTCTCGCTGACCGAAAAAGCTGGTTCTGGCCTCGAAGGCATGGAAGTCGTCGAATCCTCCGAACAGGGCATGCTGGCTCAGGTTGCTCGCGCTTATGACAAGCAAGAAGACGTTGTCTTCCTCGGCTGGGCACCGCACCCGATGAACGCAAACTTTGAACTGTCCTACCTGCCGGGTGGTGAAGAGTTCTTTGGCGGTATCGGCACCGTTCAGACTCTCGCACGCGCTGGCTACGCCGAAGAATGCCCGAACACTGGCAAGCTCTTCAGCCAAATCTCGTTCACCCTCGACATGGAAAACGGCATCATGGGCCAGATCCTTGACGAAGGCGCTGATCCTGATGAAGCAACCATGGCTTGGCTGCAGGCAAACAAAGATGCCGTAATGGCATGGGTTGACGGTGTGACCACCGCTGACGGCGGCGACGCTGCTGCGGCTGTATCGGCTGCATTCGGCTACTAATCCCGACCAAACGAAAGGCCCCGTTGATCGGGGCCTTTCTGTTTCCCTCAAACAGGCACAGACCTGTCGCTGCATTTTAAAGGAGGTTTGGGTGATTAGTTTAGGTGAGTTTTGGCAATCGATGGCGGACGGAGAGCTGGGCAGCAAAATCCCTGTGGGGAAAGCTGCAAAGACCGTTTTCGATTGGATGCAAGACAATTTCGAATTCGTATTTGATTGGATTTCTGCGGTGATGGAATGGCTGATCGACGCTATCCTTGCCGTTCTGGAATACCCGCACCCCATCGTGATCATCGGGGCCTTTATGGCGCTGACATGGGTGCTTCAACGTAACTGGAAAACCTGCGTGCTGATCGCTGTCGGGTTCCTCTTTATTCTGAACCAAGAATATTGGGACGAAACCCTTGAGAGCCTCACACTGGTCTTGTCGTCTTGCCTCGTCTGCATGGCGATTGGTGTGCCGCTCGGTATTTTTGCCGCTCACAACCCCAAAGCCTACCGGTTCATGACGCCAGTGCTCGACCTGATGCAGACACTTCCTGCGTTCGTCTATCTGATCCCCGCGATCGTGTTCTTTGGCATCGGCACCGTTCCGGGCCTCTTGGCGACCGTGATCTTTGTTCTGCCTGCCCCGATCCGTCTGACCCACCTTGGTATTTCGTCGACGCCGCAAGCGCTCCTCGAAGCGGCGCGTGCCTTTGGCGCGACCAACCGTCAAGTTCTGTGGAAGGTCGAACTCCCCTCTGCCCTGCCGCAGATTATGGCAGGTCTGAACCAAACCATCATGCTGTCGCTGTCGATGGTTGTTGTTGCCGCGCTCGTGGGCGCAAATGGTCTGGGCGTTCCAGTGCTGCGCGCGCTGGGTCAGGTGCGCACCGACCTCGGCTTTGAATCTGGGTTCGTGATCGTGGTCGTGGCCATCATCCTAGACCGCATGCTGCGGATGGAGCGTAAATAATGGCTAAAACCGCAGTAGAATTCGACAACGTATCCATCGTTTTCGGGGATCAACCCGACCGCGCCCTGCCCCTCATGGACGAAGGTCAGACCCGTGGTGACATTCAAGCGAGCACAGGTCAGGTCCTCGGCGTGCATAACTGCTCGCTCACGGTGGCTGAGGGGGAAATCCTCGTTCTGATGGGCCTCTCTGGCTCAGGTAAGTCCACGCTTTTGCGCGCTGTGAACGGGTTGAACCCCGTGGTGCGTGGCTGCGTTCGGGTGTCGGACGGCAATGGCCTCGTTGATGTGACCCACGCCAAACCCGCAGACCTGCGCCATATCCGCCAGACCCGCGTTGCGATGGTGTTCCAGCAATTCGGCCTTCTGCCGTGGCGGACCGTTCGTGAAAACGTCGGCCTCGGGCTAGAGCTCGCGGGGCAAACCCCTGCACAGCGTAAGGCTGCTGTCGATGCTCAGCTAGAGCTTGTCGGTCTGGCAGACTGGGCCGAACGCAAGGTGGGTGAATTATCGGGCGGTATGCAGCAGCGCGTCGGCCTCGCCCGTGCCTTTGCGACCGAAGCGCCGATCCTGTTGATGGACGAACCCTTCTCGGCACTCGATCCGCTGATCCGTGCGAAGTTGCAGGACGAACTCCTCGACCTGCAGGCCAAGCTGAAACGGACGATCATCTTTGTGTCGCACGACCTTGATGAAGCGTTCAAAATCGGCAACCGCATAGCCCTGATGGAAGGCGGCCGCATCGTTCAGATCGGCACCGCACGCGAGATCATCGCGAACCCTGTCGACGACTACGTTCAGGACTTTGTCGCGCATATGAACCCGCTCGGCGTTCTGACCGCGCGTGATGTGATGACCACTGGGTCGGGCGATGGCGTTAAGATCGACGCGGAACTGCCAATCCGTCAGATCATCGCACAGCTACAGACAGACAAGGTGCTGACGGTCGTTGAGAGTGGCACCCCCATCGGGCAAGTGACCGAAGCCTCGGTTCTGACGCGCCTCAGCCGCTAAGAGACTCTGCAAAACAGCAAAACGCCGGTCCCTTGGGCCGGCGTTTTTCGTTTAGACTTTGGTTTGGTTCACAACCGGTGTCACCTTGCGACGCAACTGCGCCTCCCGCCATGTCATATAGCTGATCGCCCCGATGATGAGCGCCCCACCCGCCAGAACAAAGGGATCAACCGCCTCACCAAAGAGAACCGCGCCAAAGATGCTTGCCCAGACAAGCTGGAGGAAGGTCACAGGTTGCGTGACCGTCATGGGCGCAGAGGCGAACGCCTTGGTCATGCAATAATGCGCAGCAGAGGCAAATACCGCCACGCCGCCCAGCCACATGACCTGATGCAGCTCTACGGGTTCCCAGACTACAAACGCAATCGGAGCCAGACAAATCGTCACCACGCCCGACAGCATCGCCACAACGACACCTGCAGGAGCGATCCCGCTAAGCTGTTTGGCCACGAGGTAAGACAGGCCAAATGACAGCGCCGCGCCCAACTGGGACAGGTGGCCGATTTGGATTTCACGCATACCAGGGCGGATTACGATCAACGCGCCGATCAGCGCCACGCCAATCGCCAACATCCGACGCCGCGCAAACCCCTCGCCCAAGAGGAGCGCCGCACCAACCGTCACTACAATCGGGTTGAGGTAACCAATCGCCGTAACCTCGGCCATCGGGATGCGGGCCATCGCAAAGAACCAAAGGATAATCGCGACCGTATGGAGCGCCCCGCGCAGACCAAAGAGCTGCCAAGCCCGCGCACCAATCCCGCCCCGAAGGTAAGGTCCGAGCGTTGGAACGAGGAACACAAAACTCCACGCGAAACGGATGAATGCGCTTTGTGCGGCGGGGAGGTCCTCGCCCAGATAGCGCACGATCACGTTCACCACGACAAAGCAAAAGCCAGTGGCGAGCATCCACAACACGCCCTGAACGGGCCGATCCTGAGAGGGTGATGAAACAGTCATTGCACCTTCATGAACCTGAGCGCTTGCCGCCGCAAGTGGATTTGATCACATTTCAGCGAAGACCAGAGTTGCAGCTACAGACCACATCAAAAGCCCCACGCAGGTATCGAGGATACGCCACGCGATGGGCCGTTCGAACACAGGTGCCAGTAGCCGCGCACCAAAGCCAAGCGTGGTGAAAAAGATCACAGATCCCGACATTGCACCCGCGCCAAAGACCCATTCGCGGCCTTCGAACTGCGCCGATAGGCTACCGATCAGGACCACCGTGTCGAGGTAGACATGCGGGTTCAGCCACGTAAACGCGAGGCAGGTCAGCATGACCTTGACCAGCGGAACACGGTCGCCTTCGCCTGCGGTCATGACCGCCCCTCCGCGCCATGCGGACAGGAACGACCGTGCGCCATACCATCCCAGAAACGCAACACCACCCCAACGCAGCAGCGGCATCAGCCACGGCAAGGCATCCACCGCCGCGCCGATCCCCGCAACACCCGCCGCGATCAACACAGCATCCGACAAAGCGCAGGTCGCAACCACCGCCAAGACATGTTCCCGCCGCAGTCCTTGCCGCAGCACAAAGGCATTCTGCGCCCCGATCACGAGGATGAGCGCGATACCTGTTCGAAGTCCGATCCAATATTCCATGGGGTTGACCTAGCGCGGCACAACAGGATTAATCAAATTAAATAAACTGAGTTAGAATTAGAGTTTCTAATGTATGATCCCGCTCAACTTTCCGCGCTTTCTGCCGTGATCCGACTTGGAGCCTTTGACGCGGCGGCCCATGCGTTGGGCGTCACGCCATCCGCGATTTCCCAACGGATCAAGGCACTTGAGGACCGTATTGGAACCACATTGATCCAACGCGGAACGCCCTGCACCGCGACGCCGACGGGCGCACGATTGGCGCGGCACTATGATGACCTCACGCTACTTGAGACGGCATTGGCGGCGGACATCGGGCAAACGGCGGCCCCTGCGCGGCTGCGGGTTGCGGTCAATGCGGATAGCCTTGCCACGTGGTTTTTGCCCGCTATTGCCGACCATCCCATACTGTTCGACCTTTTGATCGACGATCAGGATCACTCTGCCGATTGGCTGCGCAAAGGCGAAGTTTCTGCTGCCATCACAGGCGAGGCTGGCCCCGTTCAGGGCTGCGATAGCTTTGCCCTCGGTGCGTTGACCTACCGCGCAACCGCGAGCCCATCCTTTGTCCGTCAGCATTTTCCGAACGGCATTACGGCAGAGGCGCTGGCGACCGCCCCTGCCCTGACCTTCAACGCAAAGGACGCGCTGCAAAACCGCTGGGTCGAGATGATGGTCGGGAAACGGGTGCCGCTGAACACTCACCTTGTCCCATCGTCGAGCGCCTTTGTTGAGGCGAGCCTCTTGGGCATGGGGTGGGGTATGAACCCTGCGGCGTTGGTTGATAGGCTGATCGCAGAGGGTAAACTGGTCGATCTATCGCCAGAACGACCCCTTCTTACCCCGCTGCATTGGCAGGTTAACCGTCTGGTTGCGAAACCTCTGGCGGGGCTGACGGCTTCGATCCGCGCGGCGGCGAAACAAACGCTCTAAATGAAAACGGCGCCCGAAGGCGCCGTAAATCAGGGATGATCCCAAGGATTAGCCGAGCTGAGCCGCCACATCCTCTGGCACGTCAAAGTTCGCGGTGACGGTCTGAACGTCATCGTCGTCTTCGAGCGTGTCGATCAGCTTCATCAGCTTCTGAGCGGTTTCGAGATCCACATCGGTGCGGTTCTGCGGCTTCCAGATCAGTTTTGCTTCGGTTGCTTCGCCGAGTTCGGCTTCGAGAGCTTCGGACACCTCAGAGAGGTTTTCCATCGCGCAATAGACCCAGTGGCCGTCCTCATCGGATTCCACATCGTCAGCGCCCGCTTCGATTGCGGCCATCATCACGGTGTCCGCATCGCCAACGGATGCCGGATAGGTGATTTCGCCCACACGGTCGAACATGAAGGAAACCGAACCCGTGGTGCCGAGGTTTCCACCACCTTTGGTGAAGGTCGAACGCACGTTCGATGCGGTGCGGTTCACGTTGTCGGTCAGTGCCTCAACGATGATCGCGATACCGTTCGGGCCATAGCCTTCGTAACGGATTTCGGTGTAATCGTCGCCGTCACCCATCTGCGATTTCTTAATCGCGCGTTCGATCACGTCCTTAGGCATAGACTGCGATTTCGCAGCTTTGATCGCCAGACGCAGACGCGGGTTCTTATCGGGATCAGGGTCGCCCATCTTTGCGGCTACGGTGATCTCTTTGGAAAATTTGGAGAACATTTTGGACCGCGCAGCGTCTTGACGCCCTTTGCGGTGTTGGATGTTAGCCCATTTACTATGGCCGGCCATGGGGACCTCTTTTCAGTCTATCGGACAGTTCGCGTCTCTATATGTCAGTCGGGCGGCTGGCTGCAAGCCTCAGAGCGGCCAGATCAACGGGATGATGGCTGAACATAGGAACGCAAGCGATGCATTGAGCGGTACGCCGACCTTTAGGAAGTCCGAAAACTTATACCCACCTGGGCCGTAAACGAGCGTGTTGGTCTGGTATCCGATGGGTGTTGAAAAGCTCGCCGAGGCAGCGACCATGACCGCGACGACCAAGGGCCGAGGGTCCACACCAATCGCATTGGCAAGCCCTATCGCAATGGGCGTCATCACCACGCCGACCGCGTTGTTCGACACCAATTCGGTCAGAACCATCGACAGTGTGTAGACTGCAAAGACCACCACATAAGGCGGCAAGTCGGTCATGAACGGCGCTAGGCCATTACCGATCAGCGCCACAGCCCCCGAATGATCCAAGGCCGCGCCGACGGCAAGCATCCCAAAGATCAGCGCCAGTAGGCTACCATCCACATGCTCGAAAGCTTCTTCGGCATCGATACAGCCCGTGAGCAAAACCACAGCCACGGCCACAATCGCCAACAACAAAATCGGCGCCACATTGAACGCCGCCAAAATCACCACACCAAACATCGCAGCAATCGCAATCGGCGCATGGCTACGACGATAGGCACGGACCGAGGGTTTCGACACATCGCCAAGGCTCATATCAGCAGCAAGTTTCTGAATGTCCTCGGGCGCGCCTTCCAACAGGAGCGTATCCCCCACCCGCACAATCAAATCTTCGATCTGGTTGCCGATGTTTTTGTCACGACGATGCACAGCAAGCGGATAGACGCCATAGCGACGGCGCAAACGCATCTGGCCCAGCTTGCGCCCAACCATCCGCGATTCAGGGGTAATCAGCACTTCGACCGTGGTGGTTTCAATGGCAGACAACTGGTCCATCCGACGGAGTTCTTTGTTCCGCTGGAGGCCCAGCAGCTCTGCCATCGGTGTCCGCAGCACAACGCGGTCCCCGACTTGAAGTGTCACCCCTGTCAGATCGCGCCGCAGCGACTGGTCGCCACGCACTACGTCAATCAACCGCACGCCTTCGCGTTTGAACAACTGAACGTCGAGCACTTCACGACCAATAAGGTTCGATTCAGGTGGAATGACCGCTTCGGTAAAGAACCGCATGCGCGACCGATCTGACAAAAGCGAAGCCATGCTCGTGCGATCAGGCAGCAGCTTACGCCCGAAAATCAAAAGATAAGCCATCGTCCAAAGCGAGATCACGATACCAATAGGCGTGATTTCAAAGATCGAAAACGGCTCCATCCCAGACTGACGGGCTACACCATCCACCAACAGGTTGGTCGATGTACCGATCAGCGTCATCGTGCCGCCCACAATCGCGCCATAGGACAAGGGGATCAGCAACTTCGAGGCAGAGACACCCAAGGTCCGCGACAGCTGCACAAAAACGGGCAACATCACAACGACCACAGGGGTGTTATTCACAAAGGCCGAGGAAACGATGACAAAGCCCATCAACCCCGCCAGCGCCAATTTGGGGCGCTCCTCAGCATGAGCTTGCGCAAATTCCGTCATCCGCGCGAGGGCACCTGTCCTCACCAACGCTCCCATAACGATAAACATCGCCGCAATGGTCCAAGGTGCAGGGTTCGACAACGACGACACCGCCACGTCATAGGGCAAAATGCCCAAAGCCAACATGATCGCAACGCCTGTGATCGCCACAACTTCGGTCGGGTAGGTTTCCCGCAGGAACATGACGAACATGCCGACAACGATCATCAACGCGACGATGGCCTGACCTGTCTGCGACAGGTGTATTAGGTCGACCATGAAATTCCCCAAGCTATTGGCACTCTATAGTTGCCGCGCCGCATGTTCGGACGCAAGCCCCCTCAACTCAAAGGCGACGGGCCACTTTGTGACAATCGGCCTCCATGGCGGACCATTTCCACGCGGGTTGCTTTGCCTGTGCGGTCATCGGTTTCCACATATAGGCCCGATACCGTCACATCGCCCATCGCGGGTTCAAAACGGTTCTTCGCCATGCCCGTGATAAACCGACGCAGTGGTTCCGACTTGGTCATACCAATCACGCTGTCATAATCGCCGCACATCCCCGCATCCGACTGAAACGCCGTGCCCGCTGGCAAAATCTGCGCGTCGCCGGTCGGCACGTGCGTGTGCGTCCCCACAACAACCGAAGCCTTCCCATCGCAAAAGTGACCCATCGCCATTTTCTCTGATGTCGCCTCGCAGTGCACATCCACCAAGGTCGCCTGCACCAACCCACCCAAGGGAAACTGACGCAGCACCTGATCCACGGCAGAGAACGGGTCATCAAACGGGCGCTTCATGAACACCTGACCCAGCACTTGCGTCACAAGTACCTTCTGCCCCCGCCGCGCCGTAAACACCCGCGCCCCTTTGCCTGGTGCCACCTTGGAGAAATTCAACGGACGAATGATCCGCGGCTCTTGCTCGCAAAAGGCCATCATGTCCTTTTGGTCAAAGGCGTGATCGCCCAAGGTGATCACATCTGCGCCCGCGTCCAGCAACATCTTGGCGTGTTCGCCCGACAATCCCATGCCGCGCGTTGCGTTTTCGCCGTTCACCACAACGAAATCGAGCCCCCACGCGTCCCGCATTTTCGGGATCGCATCCACCACAGCCGCGCGTCCGCCACGACCCATTACATCGCCAAGAAAGAGTATTTTCATGAAATACCTCTAGGCCCGTGCCAATAAATGCGCAACCTCCGCCGCTCTCTGCGCTGCCTTTGTGCTTCAAATATCCCGGGGGTGAATGGGCCAAAGGCCCAGAGGGGGCAGCGCCCCCTGCCCTTTACCCGACCTCGATCACACCGTTTTCGGTCACGATCAGGTTCAATGGCTGGTCTACGGGTTCGAGTGGGATATTGGCATCCTCTTGGGCACTATAGGCAAACCCAATCGCCAGCGTTGCGCGTTTGGCACGCAGCTGCTCTAGCGTGCGATCATAGAAACCACCGCCATACCCCAGACGACCGCCTGTCCGCGAAAACGCGACGAGGGGCACGATGAGGATCTCTGGCTCGATCCAGTCGCCGCTTTCGGGGATCATTGCGCCGAACTCTCCCGCGATAAGGGCGCAGTCTGGTTCCCACTGGCGGAACTTGAGCGGCGTTGCAGCCCCCATGATCACAGGCACCCCGACAGGGCCGTGCGCTGCGGCCTCGGCCATTGCGGGCAGCGGATCAATCTCGGTCCGCATCGGCATGTAACCCGCGAGCGGCACGCCACGATACCCCGCGAGGACCTCTGACAGATGCGCGGATGTGCCAATGCCCGCTTGATGAGCCTCTTTGCGGCGGGCAAAGGCGGCAACGCGGGCCGCAGCCTTCTGTTCATCAAGCGTCATAGGAGCATCCATCCAGCCAAGCCAAGGAAAGCAAAGAACCCGACGACATCTGTCACCGTGGTCACAAAGGCACCAGAGGCCAGTGCAGGGTCGACACCAGCACGTTCGAGCGCGACAGGCACCATCGTGCCAGCAAGCCCAGCGACCACAAGGTTGATAACCATCGCCAGCGCGAGGACCACACCCAGCATAGGCGTGCCGAACCAGACGTAACCGACCAAGCCCATGAGCACCGCAAAGACCAATCCGTTCAAAAGACCGACCATCATCTCTTTGCGGATCACGCGCCAGACGTTCGATCCTGTCAGGTCGCGTGTCGCCATCGCACGCACCGCAACGGTCAACGATTGTGTGCCCGCATTGCCGCCCATCGACGCCACAATCGGCATCAACACAGCCAAAGCCACGAGCCCCGAAATCGTCGTCTCAAACAGGCTGATCACCATGGATGCGAGGATCGCCGTCACGAGGTTCACGCCGAGCCACGGAAGGCGCTGGCGCGTGGTCTCGAGCACGCTGTCCGACAGGCTACCTTCGCCCACACCCGCAAGACGCAGGATGTCTTCTTCGTGTTCTTCGTCCAGAAGGGTCATCGCGTCGTCGATGGTAATCACACCGACGAGACGGTCATCTTCGTCCACGACAGGCGCCGAAATGAGGTGGTAGTGGTTGAACGCATGGGCCACATCCGCCGCCGTATCGTTCACGTCAAAGACGCGGAAACTTTCCTCGCAAATGTCACGCAGCTTGGCGCTGCGGGGAGAAGACAGGATACGGCCAAGGGTCGCATAGGCCACGGGTTTGATCTTGGGATCAACCAACACGACATGGTAAAACTGATCCGGCAGATCGATACCCGACCGCATGAAATCAATCGTTTCACCAACCGTCCAATGTTCGGGCGCACGGACGATCTCCACCTGCATGTGGCGGCCAGCGGATTCTTCGGGATAAGCGAGCGCCTTTTCGACAACGACCCGTTCTGGTCCCTCAAGAACATCCAGAACCGCTTCTTGTTGGTCCTCATCGAGGTATTCAACAAGGTCAACAACGTCATCGGATTCGAGTTCACGGAAAGCTTCAGCCAATTCCGCAGGCGCGAGGCTTTCGATGATCTCTTCGCGGATACCTTCGTCAAGTTCGGACAGGATTTCCCCATCCATCCCGCCCTTCCAGACATCCAGCAGGTCCCGCCGTTCGCGCGGCGAGATCTGCTCGATCACATGGGCGATGTCCGCAGGGTGCAAGGGATCGAGCAGGAAATCGACCTGCTCGGCATCGCCCGCATCAACAGCCTCAAGAACCCCGTCAACGAGACTTTCTGTGACACCAAATGCCTCTTCTTCGTGGTCTTCGATCAGCTCGGCCATAACGCCCCCGTTTGTTGCCCCCAAAATACGTATTTGCCGTGCGGTCACAACACATAGAGGCTGCTTTTCTGCGATTTACGCAAAGGTTTGATCAGATTAGCATGACAGTATGACAAAACATCTCCTCATCGGGCAAACGCTCTCCTATTCGGGCAATCCTTTTTCCTCAGCGTGGGAAGAAGTTAGCCATCATTCTTCTCGCGGAGCGGTGCTGATCGACGGCGATACAATCGCTGCCGTGGGCGAAGCAGATGACCTGCGCTGCGCCCATCCCGACGTGCCCGTGACTGATTATGGCGATGCGTTGATCACCGCAGGTTTTGTTGATGCCCATATGCACTACCCCCAAACGGGCATTATCGCGTCTTGGGGCAAACAGCTGATTGATTGGCTGAACACTTACACCTTCCCTGAAGAATCGCGGTTCCATGATTTGGCTTATGCAGAGGAGGTCGCGGGACGGACGCTCGACCTCGCCTTGGCGCATGGGACGACGACCCTGACGAGCTTTTGCACCATCCATCCAGAATCGGTGGATGCGTTTTTCGGGGCGGCGACGGCACGCGGGATGGCGGTTGTTGCGGGCAAGACCTGCATGGACCGCAACGCACCAGACACGCTGCGCGATACGGCGCAGTCCGCTTATGACGACAGCAAGCGATTGCTGGAAAAATGGCACGGCGTCGGGCGCAACACCTATGCGATCACGCCACGGTTTTCGCCAACCTCGACCCCTGAACAGCTAGAGGCGCTGGGTGCCCTGTGGGCCAAACACCCTGATTGCCTGATGCAAACACACCTGAGCGAACAGCTCCCCGAGATTGAGTGGGTGAAATCGCTCTTTCCTGAATGCCGCGATTATCTGGACACCTACGAACGGTTCGGACTGCTGGGCAAAGGTGGCCTTTATGGTCACGCGATCCACCTGACTGAGCGTGAGATTGCCCGTTTGTCCGAGGTCGGCGCCTCAGTAGTGCATTGTCCGACATCCAACACCTTTATCGGGTCTGGCCTGTTCGACCTAATGGGCCTTGCGCAATCGACGATCCGTATTGGACTTGCCACGGACACAGGCGGCGGGTCGAATTTCTCAATGCTGCGCACGATGGCTACGGCCTATGAGATTGCCCAATTGCGCGGAGTTGCCGTGCATCCTAGCCAGTTGATGTGGCTTGCAACCGAGGGGTCCGCCTCAGCCCTGCATATGTCGGGGCAAATCGGTCATTTGGGCATTGGCGCAAAAGCTGACATCACGGTGATTGATTTAGCCTCAACCCCTGTGATTACGCAGCGCAGCGCCCGCGCAAATGACATTTGGGACGCACTTTTCCCGACCATCATGATGGGTGATGATCGGGCCATTCGCGATGTTTGGGTGGCAGGTCGGGCCGTTTAACACGGCCCACCAAGCACCAGAACCCATTCGTTCTGATACCGACCAAGGCCAAACCGCGCGATCCCGTCGAGCAGCATATTCGCCCGATGCCCTGGCGATGAGAGCCACGCGTTGAACACCTCGGCCTCGGACCGCTGGCCCCATGCGATGTTTTCAGCGACATAGCCGGAACAATAGCCCTGCGCTTTGGCGCGATCCCAAGGCATAGACCCATCTGGCCCACGGTGTTCGTGCGAACCCGCCTCGACCAAGGTGCGCGCATAGGCATTGGCCGTCGCTGTCAGTACCGCGTTTTCCTCAACCGGACCCAGCCCGTTCTGTGCCCGAAAATCCACCAGCATTTTGCCAAAGCCCGTGGTCGCGGGGGTGATGGTGATACTGCTCATGTCAGGTGTCGCAGGGCCGAGCGGGATCGGCACCACGACGCAGCCAGACAATGCGGCAATCGATGCAGCGGTGAGTAATGTGTAACGCATGGCAATGCCCCCAAAGCCGTTTCGTTTATTGTATAAGCGCCTTTGCCAAACGGTTTTGCCGTCCGATCATCTGCTCAAGGTCAATCGACACCAAATGGCCGCCCTGAACAATCTGACGCCCTTCTACAAAGAGTTCCTTAACACGAGTTGGCCCTGCAAGCAAAATCGCAGCCTTATCCCAGCTGCCTGCGGCCTCAATCCCGTTCATGTCCCAGATCGCAATGTCGGCCCGTTTACCAACCGCGATTTGACCGCAGTCGTGACGGCCCAGAACCTCTGCACCGCCGCGTGTCGCGATCCACAGCGCCTCGCGCGATGACATAGCGTCTGCCCCGCGTGCAACTCGTTGGAGGAGCATCGCCTGACGCGCCTCGGCAATCAGATTGCCCGCATCGTTGCTCGCCGATCCATCAACGCCAAGACCGACAGGCACGCCCGCGTCCCGCATATCGCGGAGCGGTGCGATCCCAGACCCAAGGCGACAGTTAGAACAGGGGCAATGGGCGACGCCTGTGCGTGAACGGGCGAACATATCAATTTCGGACCCGTCGAGCTTCACACAATGCGCGTGCCATACGTCCGATCCGGTCCAGCCGAGGTCTTCGGCATATTGCCCCGGACGGCAGCCAAACATTTCGAGGCTATAGGCAATGTCCTCATCATTTTCGGCAAGGTGCGTGTGCAGCATCACGCCCTTATCCCGCGCAAGGATCGCCGCGTCCCGCATCAGATCACGCGTCACCGAGAACGGCGAACAGGGTGCAATCCCCACACGAACCATCGCCCCGTCGCGGGCATCATGAAAGGCGTCCACAACGCGAATGCAGTCCTCTAGGATCGCGGGTTCTTGTTCCACAAGGCTATCGGGCGGCAGGCCACCGTTGCTTTCGCCAATGCTCATCGCACCACGTGTCGGGTGGAACCGCATCCCGATGTCTTGGGCCGCTGCGATGGTGTCATCCAACCGCGACCCGTTCGGATAAAGATAGAGGTGATCCGAGGTCAGCGTGCAGCCCGAGAGCGCCAGTTCCGCAAGGCCAATAGAGGCCGAAACATACATTTCCTCTGGGCCGAACCGCGACCAAATCGGATAGAGCGTTTTCAGCCACCCAAAGAGCAACGCATCCTGTCCACCAGGCACTGCGCGGGTCAGCGTTTGATAAAGGTGGTGGTGCGTGTTCACCAAACCGGGCGTCAGAAGGCATCCCTCTGCATGGACGACCTTTGCGTCCCCTTGCGGCAGATCGGGACCAACTGCGGTGATCACACCGCCATCGATCAAAACATCGCCCGTAAATTCACGCGCATCATCATCCATCGTCAGGATGGTTGCGCCTTTGATCAGTGTTTGTGTCATGTTTGTCCCGTCTGGAGTGTCCGCCTTAGTCTACAGTGCTTTGGCAGACCCGTCAGTCTTAAAGAGCAACGGGCGCGTTCTGGCGTTCATATTTGAACACTGAGATCGTCGAGTATTTTTCGACCTTGCAGGTAAAGCTGTGCCTCAGTTGTTCAATCAGCGCGTCGCCATAGCGGGTGAACTTGTTCATGTCATTCACCGAGGCGCAGCGAACTTGGAGAATAATGCTGCCTTCTGCGTCAAAGAGGATTTCTGCGGTCAGGATTGGTAGACGATCACCGTCTTTTTCCAAGGATTCTGTAAAGAACGCAGCCGCGAGTTTTGACGTCGGCTGGGACCCAAATTTGATGGCATAAATTCTGTAAAACATCGTGCCGCGCGAGCCCTTGACTGGTGATCTGTTACCATCAACGACTCTTCAACCTGAATTTGCACCACGTTTAACCAAATGATCGTGGGACCTATCCAAACGAAAAGGCCGCCCTGAGGCGGCCTTTGAGTGTTTTGTGTTCAGGTGCGATTAATCGCGATTGCCGAAAAGTTGCAGCAAGAACATGAACATGTTGATGAAGTCGAGATAGAGGTTCAGCGCACCCATGATAGCGGCTTTCCCTAGCCATTCCTGATCCATCGCATACGCGTGCTGGATGTAATCGTTTTTAATCTTCTGGGTGTCATATGCAGTCAGACCAGCAAAGATCAGAACGCCGAGGATCGACACTGCGTATGCAATCGCAGGCGACTGCAGGAACATATTGACGATCATCGCGACCAAAAGGCCGATCACACCCATCACAAGGAACGAGCCCATACCGCTCAGGTCTTTTTTGGTGGTGTAACCAACCAGCGACAGACCCGCAAAGGCGATCGACGTGATCAAGAAAACCTGCGCGATCGATACGCCTGTGAAGGCCATAAAGATCCACGACATCGACAGGCCCATGACGGATGCGTAGGCGTAGAAGTAAAGCTGCGCACCCGCAGCCGACAGGCGATTCAACGCAGCGCCAAAGAAGAACACCATGCCCAGCGGCGCGAACATAACGATCCAGCCCAGAATGTTGGGCTGCAGGGTCCGCGGGTCACGCAGGATCGAGAAGAGCGCATCGCTCGTCCCGAAGGCCCAAGCAACGATAAAGGTCAGCAGGGTGCCGACAGACATCGTCGCATAGACTTTGTTCATGTGGGTACGAAGACCCTCGTCAATGGCAGCGGTGCGGACACCGGCATTGGCGCGCATCGTGCGGAAATCAGCCATAAAATCCTCCAAGAGTAGCTGTGGTGGTGCCCCAATGGGGCTTTGGTATCCATATTGGCATGGAGGTGCGAGGATTCAAGGCTTTATGCCCGATCAAAATGTCGAACGTGTCCAATGATCTTGCGCGTCCCAAACGGAGCGCTCTGCTTCGGCCATCGCGTCCTGACGCGTCACACCAATATCGGCCAGCATATGATCATCGAGAGCACTGAGCTGGCGACGACTCCGTCGCAGACCAATGGCATGGAGGATCGCGCTCCAGAACCGACGGAAGGCAGGGCGGTTATCTGCGAGGGCGGGGTTACAGCACAGGTCAGACATGTCATTTCCTTTCGTGATACAAACATGGGGTTTATCATTTTCCTTGATACTGCACGCCAGAATTGCATAATGAAAATGAATGTATTTGAAGCAAATCATCACGGATTGTGATCATGGCCCGAAATCTCGACCTGACTGCCCTACGCGCCTTTGCCACCGTTGCAGAAACAGGCGGTGTGACCCGTGCGGCGACCCTGCTGAACCTGACGCAATCGGCCGTGTCGATGCAGCTCAAACGGCTTGAGGAAAATCTGGGCCTCTCGCTCTTGGATCGGTCAGAGCGCACCATTCGCCCGACCTCCGAAGGCGAACAACTGCTCGGCTATGCGCGAAAGATGCTCGACCTGAATGACGAAGCCTTGGGCCGTTTGACGGCTGATAGCTACGAGGGAGAGATCACCTTGGGCGTGCCGCATGATATCGTCTACCCTGTGCTACCGCCTGTTCTGCGCCAGTTTTCGATGGATTTCCCACGGATGCAGGTGCGACTGATTTCGTCCTACACAAAACAGATGAAAGAGCAGTTCGAACGGCACGAGATCGACGTGCTGTTGACCACCGAATACGGAACGCCCGAAGATGCAACGCTGTTGCGGTCAGTGCCTCTGGTCTGGATTGGCGCGCCCGAGGGGACTGCCTATCGCAATCGACCACTACGGTTGGCACACGAGGCCCATTGCATTTTCCGCCAAATCGCCCAGCGCAGTTTGGACGAGGCAAACCTACCTTGGCAGATGGCACTCGACACAGATTCTACGCGGACCGCAGAGGCGACGGTCGCCGCCGACCTCGCCATTCATACGATGCTCAAAGGGACGGAGCCGCCGCAACTGGCAGAGATCGACCACAATGGCGCCCTGCCCGATCTGCCTGTGACGAACATCAACCTCTACATTCAAAAGGGTCGCAATTCGCCAGTGATCCCCAGCCTCGCGGACCTTCTGACCAAGGCCTACAGCGTCACGGCGTAATCACGACCTTGCCTGTCGATTTGCGAGAGGCGAGCAGGTCTATCCCCTCCGCCGCTTGATCGAGGGGGAGGACATGGCTCACATGTGGCTTTAGCCGCCCCTGCGCATACCAGTCGAGCAACTCGGCGAGGCTTTCGGTCAGAGCCTCAGGCGCAAATTTCAGATAGCCACCCCAATAGACGCCAATCACATCGACGTTTTTGACCAAGAGGTGATTGGCGGGCACTTGCGGCACGTCCCCACTGGCGAATCCGATCGCCAAGAGACGAGCCTCGCGCTTGGCGGCCTTGAGCGCGGCGGTAAAGCTTTCGCCCCCAACCGCGTCATAGGCCACATCAATACCGCCCAGCGCCTTTAGCTCTGCCGCCAGATCGGCGTCCGCGTCGATCAGGTGATCCGCGCCCGCCGCCTTTGCCACCGCCAGCTTATCGGCCCCACGCGCCACAGCAATCACCCGCGCACCGAGTTGTTTGCCAATTTCGACCGCCGTTAGACCGACGCCCCCTGCAGCGCCCAAGACAACGAGCGTCTCACCCGCCTTTAGCCGTCCCCGCCGCGTGAGCGCGAGGTGCGAGGTGCCATAGGCGACCATGAATCCTGCCGCCTGTTCCGAGGGCATCGCATCGGGCACGGCGATACAACGGCCCGCAGGAAATACGCCGTGTTCCGCCAGACCGCCCTGCCCGCCAAAGACGGCCACGCGTTGGCCGACCTCTGGCCAGGTGACACCCTCACCCTGCGCCGTCACCACACCGCAGACCTCAAGCCCCAGAGTGAACGGCGGTTTTGGCGTGTCCTGATATTTGCCCTTGGTCATGAGCATGTCGGCGAAATTCAACCCACAGGCTTCTATCCGCAAAGAGACCTCTCCAGCCGCTGGTTGCGGCACGTCGATCTCGACCAACTGGGCGGGGCTGTCAAAATCGACGACTTGAAAGGCTTTCATACGGCGGGACTCCTTGAAGTTAACGGCTTTTTCCATAGCCTAAAGGATCAAATCCTTCTCGCCAACATGTGCGTTGGTGTGGACTATCGCACAGTCACTGAGCGAAAGAGCGATACAACCTGTCCTAAAGGTCAGGTTCAAAACGCAACCGTTACGTGTTTACTATCAGGCGTCAAAACAAAAAATCGTCGCGCACGAAAACGGCCTTCGACTGTTGATGGGGCAACAGTGCGAAGTGTGAGTGCTAGGCGAAAACCCGAGAGGAAACCCTATGAGCCATCCCGTTGATATCCATGTCGGTAAACGCGTCCGGCATCGTCGTTGGATGATCGGCACCACGCAGCAGCAGCTTGCCGAAAAAGTCGGCATCAAGTTCCAGCAGATCCAGAAGTACGAAACCGGTATGAACCGCGTTTCCGCATCCCGTCTTTGGGACATCGCCCATGCGCTGGGCGTCGATGTGTCGTTCTTCTTTGAAGGTCTGGAAAGCAATGCTCCGGTCTCTGAAGGCAACATGCCCAACGACATTCTATCGGACAAAGAAGCATTGGAACTTCTGCGGTCGTACTATGCGATTCCCGAAGCACAGCGCCGTCGTTTGTTCGATCTGGCCCGCGTCCTGAGCGACGCTGCCGCCTGAGCACTTGACCGATAGGCGCACCCCGCGTTACCGCAGCAGCGGAACAAAGGGGACGCGTCATGTCGAATACTATTGATACAGCTACTATGGGCGATCTTATCAGGGTCGCCCATTTGCTTGCCGATGCTGCGCGTCCCGAAACCCTGCGATACTTCCGCAGCGCAGGGCTGGATGCCGACAACAAACGTCCCGCCGATTTTGATCCCGTGACCGAAGGCGACCGCGCCGCAGAACGTGCAATGCGCGATGTATTGGCACGCGAACGCCCCGATGATGCGATCTTTGGCGAGGAATACGGCAAAAAGGACGGCACCACGGGGCTGACTTGGGTTCTGGATCCGATTGACGGCACGCGGGGCTATTTGTCAGGCACGCCGACGTGGGGCGTTTTGATCGCCGTGGGACCGGAGAGCGGCCCTGTGGTTGGCGTGATCGATCAGCCCTATATCGGCGAGCGTTTTATCGGTGCACCGACACTGGCCGAAGTGACAGGCCCTATGGGCACCTCTGCACTGTCGACCCGCTCTGCCCGTCCGCTGGCAGAGGCGATCGTCTTTACCACCTTCCCAGAGGTTGGCAGCACTGACGAGCGCGACGGGTTCACCGCTGTCGCATCAAAGGCGCGATTGGTCCGCTATGGCTGCGATTGCTATGCTTACGCTCTGCTCGCCGCAGGTCAGATTGATCTGGTGATTGAGGCGGGCCTACAGCCCTATGACATCCAAGCGCCTATCGCCGTGATTCAAGCCGCTGGTGGCGTTGTCACCGATTGGCAGGGCAACCCTGCGCATAACGGCGGCCGTGTGATTGCTGCGGCAAATGCAGAGATCCATGCAGAGGCGCTGGCGATCCTCAAAAACATCGCGGGCTAAAAATCAAGCTTCAGCCAAATCACGGGAAACAGAATCGATCCATCCCCACTGAGGTCGAGCATATCGTCGCCTGAAAGAACAAAACCTTTGTTCCGGAAGAACCCGACAGAGTTGCGCGTAGCAGGCCCGTAGAGCCCCTTGAGGCCTGCAAGCCTGCTTGCCGCTATGATCTGGTTGAACACTTCAGAGGCACAGCCGTGCCGCACGTGGTCTGGATCAGCGACAAGCATCCTGACGGTGCCATAGCCTTTGGGCATCTTTGACGTATCAGGCCCTTCACGCGACCACCCGCCAGCGGCGTAGATCGCACCATCCTGTTCGTAAACGTAATACTGTCCGCGGATGATCAGATCGACGGGCGGCCTCGCCATATAGGGCACAGCCTGTTCGATAAGGGACGGCGCATAATCGTCCGTCAGAAGAAGATTAAAGCTACGATTACAAAGCTGCGTGATCGCGGCGAGGTCCGATAGGACCGATTCACGGACAATACCCATAATAGAACGATACAACGAAAAAGGCCGCGCTGGTGTCGCGCGGCCTACAATCGATGTCGATTAGACAAAGGGTAAGATTACTTAATCTTACCTTCTTTGTATTCGACGTGCTTGCGAACAACCGGGTCGTACTTACGGACAACCATTTTCTCGGTCATTGTGCGTGCGTTTTTCTTAGTAACGTAGAAGTGGCCAGTACCCGCGGTGGAGTTCAGGCGGATTTTGATAGTGGTCGGCTTCGCCATGTCTCATCTCTCCTGATCGCGGGCCGTTATTAGAACGGCACATCGCGTGAATTCGTATGAAGCCCGCCTTTTACAGCCGCCCGCCCCCGAGTCAACCGCAATTGTAATGGGAAACGTAAAGATTATGCGCGGACGGCCTATAAGCCGGATTTTGTCCAAGGGTTTCCCCTCTGGATGACCATTCATCTAGACGATCTGTTACCAGACCGCCTCTAGCTGCCAACCCGGACCTCTCGGGGTTAGGCGTCCCTGCCCCATAAGAGGCGCGAGGTCCCTATTTGGCATTGCACCCGGTGGGGCTTGCCGTGCCGGTCCTGTTGCCAGTCCCGCGGTGGGCTCTTACCCCACCGTTTCACCTTTTCCCTGCATGCAGGGTAGTCTGTTCTCTGTGGCGCTTTCCCTGGGGTTACCCCCGCCGGGCGTTACCCGGCACCGTGCCTTCTGGTGTCCGGACTTTCCTCGGACCCAAAGGCCCGCGGTCATCCAGCCATCCGCGCGGCGTCGTCGCTATGCGGTTCTGCGCCATCGGTCAACGGGAAAGGTTGTTTAGCGCGCGCCAAAGACTAGCTCTGCGCTCTAAGCAACAGAAGTCTAGCGATGAAAACAGCAGTTCATGTCGTTTGGTTCAAACGCGACTTGCGGGTCGAAGATCACGCCCCGCTGTATGCGGCATCGCAGCTTAGCTTGCCCGTCGTGCCGCTGTACATCGTCGAGCCTGACCTATGGCGCCAACCCGACGCATCTCGCCGACACTGGCACTTTGTCAACGACTGCCTGAGCGAACTGAACGAACATCTCACCGTGCTCGGCCAGCCGCTGATCATTCGGATCGGATCAGCGGTCGACGTCTTAGCCCAATTGCACGCCAAACATGGCATCGCGCGGATTTCATGTCATGAGGAGAGCGGGAATGACTGGACCTATCGGCGTGACCGAGCCGTGATCCGCTTTTGCCGTTCTCAGGGGATTACCCTGCAAGAGATGCCATCGAATGGCGTAGTTCGCCGACTCGCCTCACGCGACGATTGGGCTGCGATCCGCAACCGCCGTATGGCCGATAAAATCATCCCAAAGCCGAAGCGCCTTGCGCCTGCACCATATGTGCACTCATCACCTTTGCCTAAAAAAGACGACCCAATGTTCGGTCCGCCCCTAAGCGGTAGAACACAAATTGGCGGTCGTCGTGCCGCCGTCGCGGACCTGAGATCATTTCTGACAAACAGGTCACGCGGTTATTTGCGCAATATCTCTTCCCCCCTTGTGTCGGACTATCATTGCTCTCGCATGTCGGCGCATCTTGCGTGGGGTACGATGTCGGTTCGCGAGGTCGTCCAATCCATCGGCAAACGGCGCAACCAACTCACCACGGCTGATACGGCGTCTTTTGGTCGAAATCTCTCCGCCTTTGGATCGCGGCTCGCGTGGCGGTGTCATTTCGTCCAGAAAATCGAGGACCAGCCCTCGATTGAGACACACTGTATGCATCCTGCGTTCGAAGCGCTTGACCGACACGACGCCAGCCATCCCCATTTCGCAGCTTGGGCCGAAGGACGCACCGGTTTCCCCTTTGTCGATGCCTGCATGCGGAATTTGACGGCAACAGGCTGGATCACCTTTCGCATGAGGGCGATGTTGGTCAGTTTTGCCAGCTACCAACTCTGGCTCGACTGGAGGGTTACGGGACAACATCTCGCGCGTCTGTTTACCGACTATGAGCCGGGGATTCACTACAGCCAACTGCAGATGCAATCGGGGGTTACGGGGATCAATACGATGCGGGTCTATAACCCCATCAAACAGTCCCAAGAGCACGACCCAGAGGGTCGCTTTATTCGAAAATGGGTTCCTGAATTGGCTCACCTTCCACGCGAAGCAATTCATACCCCATTGACGTGGGAAAAAACGTTTCTAGATCGGTCGGATTTTGTACTGGGCCGCGATTACCCAATGCCGATTGTCGATCTTGCGTCGGCAACCAAATCCGCCAAAGACAAGATCACGTCGATCAAACGCGGCATGGGGTTCAGCGATGTGGCGCGGGGGGTGCACCAAAAGCTAGGTAGTCGGAAGCGCCCAACGACCTGCCGAAAAACGGCAAAACGCGCAAACCCTGACCAACTTAGCCTGTTCTAAGCCCCGAGAGCCTTGCGGGTTCTGGCCTGCGGCGTTAAACGCGACAACGACCCAAATATTCGGAGAGGCCCATGTCGATCGACACGGATACCGCCCGCCGCGTGGCCAAACTGGCCCGCATCAAGGTGGAAGAAGACGCACTGCCCGCACTGGCGCAAGAATTCAGCGCCATCCTCGGCTTTATCGAGCAACTGGAAGAAGTGGATGTAGACGGCATCGAACCGATGACCTCTGTCACGCCACAACGCCTGAAACGCCGCGACGACGTCGTGACCGATGGCAACCAGCAGCCAGCCGTGCTGAAAAACGCGCCCGATGCGCGTGAAGGGTTCTTTGCTGTGCCGAAGGTGGTGGAATAATGACCGATCTGAACAAACTCACCATCGCCGAGGCGCGTGATGCGCTGAAAAAAGGCGAAACGACCTCTGTCGCTCTGACCGAAGCCTGTCTGGCTGCCATCGACGCCCAAGGCGTTCTGAACGCTGTGGTTCACAAGACCCCAGAACTGGCGATGGAACAGGCCAAAGCAGCGGATGCGCGCGGTTACGCGGACGCCCCTGCCCTGTCGGGTATCCCTCTCGGGATCAAAGACCTGTTCTGCGTCAAAGGTGTCGACACCCAAGCGGCGTCGGACATCCTGAAAGGTTTCAAACCCGAATACGACAGCACCGTCACAACCAAGCTGTTTGAAAACGGCGCGGTTATGCTCGGCAAGACGAACATGGACGAATTCGCCATGGGTTCGTCGAACGAACATTCGGCTTACGGCCCGTCCGTGAACCCGTGGAAGGTCGATGACCGTCAACTGACACCGGGTGGGTCCTCGGGTGGTTCGGCGTCGGCTGTTGCCGCTGACCTTTGCATCGGTGCGATCGGCACTGACACAGGTGGTTCGATCCGTCAGCCTGCGGCCTTCACTGGTACCGTCGGTATCCGCCCAACCTACGGCCGTGTGTCGCGCTATGGCATCGTCGCCTATGCGTCCTCGCTGGACCAAGCTGGCCCGATGACCAAAACCGTCCGCGATACCGCGATCATGCTGACCGCCATGTCGGGCCACGACATGCGCGACAGCACCAGCGCCGATATCGCCGTTCCTGATTTCGAAGCCGCCCTCACAGGCGACATCAAAGGCAAGACCATCGGTATTCCGCGTGAATACCGTCTGGACGGCCTGAACGCTGAGATTGCAGGTCTTTGGGACAAAGGGGCAGACATGCTCCGCGACGCAGGCGCTAAGGTCGTTGACGTGAGCCTGCCGCACACCAAATACGCGCTGCCTGCCTATTACGTGATTGCCCCTGCAGAGGCCTCGTCGAACCTCGCTCGCTATGACGGCGTGCGGTTTGGTCACCGCGCCACGCTCGGCGCTGGCGACGGCATCAACGAGATGTACGAGAAAACCCGCGCTGAAGGGTTTGGCGCCGAAGTGCAGCGCCGCATCATGGTCGGCACCTATGTGCTCTCAGCTGGTTTCTACGACGCCTACTACAACCGCGCCCGCAAGGTCCGCACCCTGATCAAGCGCGACTTTGAAAACGTGTTTGCAAGCGGCGTTGACGCGATCCTCGCCCCGACCACCCCATCGCCCGCCTTTGGCATCGGCGAAGTGTCGGATGCTGATCCAGTGCAGATGTATCTCAACGACGTGTTCACCGTAACGTTGAACCTCGCGGGTCTTCCGGGTGTGTCCGTGCCTGCGGGTCTGGATACCAATGGCCTGCCGCTTGGCCTGCAGCTGATCGGCAAACCGTGGGAAGAGGCTGATCTGCTGAACATCGCCTATTCTCTCGAAGGGTCCACTGGATTTGTAGCCAAGCCACAGAAGTGGTGGTAAACGGCGGTAAATCTGGGATTAGAGGTTCACGGTATGCGTGTGAATAAACTGTGGTTGGTTGGATCGGCACTTTCGGTGCTTGTCGCATGTGGAGAGACCGTTCCGGCCAGCAATGGTCCCGGTTTTGGTGATCCGCTAGATTGGCAGCGTGAAAACGCGCTGACAGGTGCGCCTGTGCAGTCGACAACGCTGTCGTCGACCACCAACACGTCCCAAGCAATCCCGACGGGTCAGCTGATCTCTGCTGGTATTCTGCCTGAAACCTCTGGTGACGGCACTGCCACCTATGTGCGCAGCACAGGTGTTGAGGCCTCGCCGAGCAACGCAGCCCCGACCCTGATCGGTGCAAACCTATCGGACGAACAAGATTTCCAAGCCGTCTCTGCCCGTGAAACCATTCAGTCCGACGCAGAGCGCCGTGCAGCTCTGGCCTCGCAATACGAAGTGGTGCAGCCAACTGCGCTGCCGACCCGTGTCGCCTCTGGCCCGAACATCGTGGAATACGCGCTCACTGCGCCCAACACCAAAGGTCAGGAATGGTATAGCCGTTTCATGCTCTCTGGCGAAGGTCGGTTCCTGCGCAACTGCGCCAAATACGCCAGCGCAGATGAGGCACAGCGTGACTTCCTCGCCCGTGGTGGCCCTGACCGCGATCCGCGCGGGCTCGATCCTGATGGCGACGGCTTTGCCTGTGGCTGGGATCCGGCCCCCTATATCGCCGCAGCTCGTTCGAGCGGCAACTGATCCGCAAGGTGACATCCCCCAATTTCGGGCCGCGACGTGACAACGCGCGGCCCGACCTCGTTGTGATCCACTACACCGCGATGGCCGATTGCGATGCGGCAGAACGGGTGCTGTGTTCCCCGGAATACGAAGTCTCCGCCCACTACCTCATCACGACCCAAGGCGAGGTGATCCAACTCGTCGATGAGGCAGACCGCGCATGGCACGCAGGCGCTGGCGCATGGGGGAGCGTCACGGATGTGAACTCTCGGTCCATCGGGATCGAACTCTCCAATATCGGCACGGCCCCCTTTGCCGCCGCCCAAATGGATGCGCTCGAAACCCTGCTCAGCGGTATCATGGAGCGTTGGGCGATCCCGCCCGAACGGGTGATCGGCCACTCTGACCTCGCCCCTGGCCGCAAAATCGATCCGGGTGCACGGTTCGATTGGACCCGCCTTGCCCGTCAGGGTCTCGCTATTCGCGCCACGGCCACGCCAACAGCCCCAGTAAACCCCGCCACCTTCGACGCGCTCCTGACGACGATCGGCTATCCACAAGTGCCTGCTGATACGCGCCTCTCGGCTTTCCGCCTGCGCCACAGGCAACATCACACAGGACCGCTCGACGGAACGGACATGGCACTAGCGCTCGATCTGGCGAAACGGTTCCCTGCGGCCTAACGCTTTGCTGCAAAAAACGATTTGAGCATCTCTTCGGCCTCACGCGCCGCGATGCCATCGTAGACCTCAGGCGCATGATGACACTGAGAATGTGAAAACACCCGCGGCCCCTGCGCCACACCACCTGATTTCGGATCCGCCGCCCCATAATAAAGCCGCCCGATCCGCGCAAAAGAAATGACCGCCGCACACATCGGGCACGGCTCTAACGTGACGTAGAGGTCATGCCCCACCAAACGCTCGCTCCCCAATGCGGCACATGCCTCGCGGATCGCCAGCGTTTCCGCATGGGCCGTGGGGTCCGACAATTCACGCGTCCTATTCCCCGCCCGCGCCACGACCGATCCATCAGGTGCAACAATTACCGCGCCCACGGGAACCTCACCGCGCGTGGCGGCCAATCGCGCCTCGTCTAGCGCCTGATCCATGTAGCTCGTGAATGTCATTCCTTCTTTTGTGCCGCCACAGCCCAATGCGCAAGCCCCCTGCCTTTGTGCCGCAAATATCCCGGGGGGTCTAAGGGGGGCGGCGCCCCCCTTGCCCGATCAGTATTTTCGTACCTGCCCTTCAGGGATGATTGCGCCGCAGCCCGCTTAGGCGCTATGGGACAGGTATGAGCACGCAAACACCGGACGGCGACCGCATCGCCAAAGTTCTTTCTCGCGCAGGCGTCGCATCCCGACGCGAAGCCGAACGTATGATCGCGGAAGGCCGCGTAAAGGTGAACGGGGTCGTCATCGACAGCCCCGCCCTAAACGTGAGCAGTAGTGACCGCATCATCGTGGACGGCAAACCCGTGTCGGAACCCGAACCCGCGCGTCTGTGGCTCTATCACAAGCCCGCTGGTCTTGTGACGACAGAACGTGATGAGAAAGGCCGCGATACGGTCTTTGGTGCGCTCCCCGAAGACATGCCGCGCGTGATGAGCGTGGGACGCCTCGACTTGAACTCCGAAGGATTGCTTCTTCTGACCAACGACGGGGAACTGAAACGCAAGCTGGAATTGCCCGCCACGGGCTGGCTGCGCCGCTACCGCGTCCGCGTCAAAGGCGATGGGTCGAAAATCGACATCGACGCGCTGCGCCGTGGTATCACCGTGGACGGCGTGAAATACGCGCCAATGGAAGTGGGCTTTGACCGTCAGCAAGGCGCGAACGCGTGGTACACCATCGCGCTACGCGAAGGCAAAAACCGCGAAATCCGTAAGGCGATGATGGCCGTCAACGCCACCGTGAACCGCCTGCTCCGCGTCTCCTACGGTCCGTTCCAATTGGGCAACCTCAAAGCCGGCGAAGTCGAAGAAGTCAAACGCCGCGTTCTTCGGGATCAGATGGGCTGGGACAACGACCAAAACCCGACCGAGACGCCGAAACCAAAACCCGTGCGCAACCGCAAACCACGTCCGCCACGCAAACCATAACATTCAAGGCCTTGCTACCGACAGTTGCAGGGTCCATGTTACGTATTGGGAACTTGGGGGCTACCACAGGCGCAGCGTCATGCGGATGTTGCGTTAAGGGGCTAAACCTCCTGATTACGTGTGGAAGGTTTTGATGCCCAAATCTGTTAAGAACATCGCGTTCGCGCTTTTGATCATGCTGCTCTTCGGCACAACCTTTGGCTGGATCGGAGGTCTGTGATGGCGCAGAAATACGGCGGCAAAAACAGCCCACAATCGCAACAGTCCCCCTCTGCCCCCGCAGCCCCTGATCATCGGGTCAAAGACGCGGCGGGTGCGCGTGCGAATGTTCTCTTTATCCCTGCGGCCATGCTCGGTTTTGTGTCGATCCGCGAAGGGGCGACCTTGATGATCGTAGGCCTCTCGGCTGCCGCTCTCATGTTGCTCGGCGCGTGGCTCACCCGTGAAGGGCTCCGCGCGGAGGCCGCTTATAACGCCCGCGCCATTGCCCGCCGCCCTGCTCTACCTCGTAAAATTATCGGGTCGGTTCTGATCGGGGTCGCGGTGGCCTTGGCGTCGATCCGCAGCGGATCGCCTGTCCTGGCCGCACCTGCCTTTGGGATCGTGGCGACAGCGCTCTACCTCGTCGCTTTTGGCCTCGATCCGCTTAAAAACAAACGTATGGAAGGCATTGATGACTTCCAGCAGGATCGCGTCGCCCGTGTCGTAGATGACGCCGAAGATTACCTCGCCGCGATGGCTGACCACATTTCCACGCTTAAGGATCGTGCCTTGGACGGTCGGATTGCGACATTCCAATCTATCGCCCGCCGCATGATCCGCACCGTCGAAGAAGACCCCCGCGACCTCACAGGTGCCCGCAAATATCTGGGCGTCTATCTGATGGGAGCACGCGATGCTTCGGCCAAGTTTGCAGACCTTTACAAGAGAACGGGCGATCAGAGCGCCCGCGCAGATTACGAACAGTTGCTCATCGACCTCGAACAGAATTTTGCGGCTCGCACCGACAAGATGCTGACCGACGATCGCAGCGATATGGATATTGAAATCAAAGTGTTGCGCGACAGACTGCAACGCGAAGGCGTAAAGCCGCTTTAATAAAGTCAATGTGACGGAGAACCATTATGTCCCAAGATATTCGCACCAAAGCCGAGGCCAGCTTGGCCAATGTTGAAAAAGTAACTGCCGTTGTTCTGGCAGAACCGGGCACAGAGATTGTGGCCTTGGATCAGGCGGACGCGACCATCAGCGCGGAAATCACCAAACGCATTTCCGAACTGGATATGAGCGATACCAACTCCATCGTGCGCTTTGGTTCGTCCGCTCAGGCGGAATTGCAAGAAATCTCGCAGTCGATGCTACAAGGCGTCCGTAACAAGGACGTTGGCCCCGCAGGTGACAGCCTGCGCAACATCGTGACCACGATCCGTGGGTTCTCGGTCTCTGAACTGGATGTGCGCCGCGAACGCACCTTCTGGGAAAAACTGCTGGGCCGCGCCGCGCCGATGGCGAAATTCGCGGCTCGTTTTGAAACCGTGCAGGGCCAGATCGACAAGATCACCGATGATCTGTTGATGCACGAACATACCCTGCTCAAGGACATCGAAAGCCTTGATGTGCTCTACGAGCGTACGCTGACCTTCTACGACGAACTCGCGCTCTATATCTCTGCGGGCGAGGCAAAGCTGAAAGAACTGGACGAGGATACCATTCCCGCCAAAGAAGCCGAAGTTGCCGCAGCCCCCGAAGGTGACGGCGTTATGGTCGCCCAAGAACTCCGCGACCTGCGCTCTGCCCGCGACGATCTGGAACGCCGTGTGCACGACCTGAAACTCACCCGTCAGGTCACGATGCAGTCGCTTCCGTCGATCCGTCTGGTTCAGGAAAACGACAAATCGCTGGTGACAAAGATCAATTCGACTCTCGTGAACACCGTGCCGCTCTGGGAAACCCAATTGGCGCAGGCTGTCACCATCCAACGCTCTGCCGAAGCGGCCAAGGCCGTGCGCGAGGCAAACGATCTGACCAACGAACTTTTGACCGCAAACGCCGACAACCTGCGTCAAGCGAACAAAGTCGTTCGAGAAGAAATGGAACGCGGCGTGTTCGATATCGAAGCGGTCAAAAAGGCCAACGCAACCCTTATCGCGACAATCAACGAAAGCCTCGAGATTGCCGACGAAGGCAAGCGTAAACGTGCCGAAGCAGAGGTTGAACTGCAGCGTATGGAGTCCGAACTCAAAGAGACCCTTGCCAGCGCCAAGGCACGCGGCAATGCTACTGGGTATAACATCGGCACTTCGACAGGCGCATAAATGAACGGATGGGGACGGCGATTTTCTATGGCAGCGGCTGGGCTTATGCTCGCTGCATGTGTGGACATGCCGTCCCCACCTCCGACAATTGCACCGCCTGAACCCGTAGCCCCTTCGCCAGAGGCGGAGTTGGACGGCCCATCGCAGCAGAGCCAACTGTTGTCGCTCTACTATCAGCGCCTCGAACGAAATGCGCTGGCCCAAGGGTTGATGCGGACGGATGACGGGCACGTTGACGCGCCCTTTACCGACACACAACTGACCGCGAATTTCATCCGCATTGCGCTGTTTGATGAATACACGACCAGTGGCGGCTCGCTTCGGGCACGTGCCACGTCGTCGGCCCTGCGGCGCTGGGATCAACCGATCCAGATGAACGTGCAGTTTGGCGCAAACGTGCCGTCTGACATCATCGCGTCCGACCGTCGTTATATCGCGTCCTTTGCATCGCGGCTGGCCTCCATCACGGGCCTACGCATCAATCAAGTCAGCAACGGCGGCAATTTCCACGTCCTGATCCTGAACGAAGATGACCGACTCGCGGCGGGTCCCCTGATCCGCAGCTTGATCCCGTCGATCGACGACAGTTCGCTGCGCTATGCGGTGAACCTGCCACGCGATCAGTTATGCGTCGTGATTGGCACCTTCAAACCCGACGGCCACACCTACCAAAGCGCGGTTGCGATCATTCGCGCCGAACATCCTGAATTGATGCGACAGTCATGCTATCACGAGGAACTGTCGCAGGGGCTTGGCCTTGCCAACGATAGCCCGCGTGCGCGCCCGTCGATTTTCAATGATGACGACGAATTCGCGCTGCTCACCCGACACGACGAACTTTTATTGAAGATACTTTACGATCCGCGCCTCAGCACTGGCATGACCGAAGCCGAGGCCACACCCATCGTCCGCCAGATCGCAGCAGAGCTGGTCGGCGGACCTGTGTAATTGAAAGGAGCCTCTTATGGGCATTTTGGATTTTCTGTCCGGTCAATTCATCGACGTTATTCATTGGACCGACGACACCCGCGACACGATGGTTTGGCGGTTTGAACGTGAAGGCCACGAAATCAAATACGGTGCGAAACTGACCGTTCGCGAAGGTCAGGCCGCGGTGTTCATTCATGAAGGGCAACTGGCGGATGTGTTCCAGCCTGGTCTCTACATGCTTGAAACGAACAACATGCCGATCATGACCTCGCTCCAGCATTGGGACCACGGGTTCAAATCCCCGTTCAAGAGCGAGATTTACTACATCAACACCACCCGTTTTTCGGACCTCAAATGGGGCACGAAGAACCCGATCATGCTGCGCGACCCTGAATTCGGCCCGACCCGCATTCGCGCCTTTGGCACCTATACGATCAAGGTGTCTGATCCTGCGAAATTCATGACCGAAATCGTCGGCACCGACGGCGAATTCACCATGGATGAGATCAGCTTCCAAATCCGCAACATCATTGTCCAAGAGTTCAGCCGTGCGATCGCATCGTCGGGGATCCCTGTTCTGGATATGGCCGCCAACACCGCCGATGTCGCGGCCTTGGTGAACAAGGCCATCGCACCAACCATCGCGGCCTATGGTCTAGAAATCCCAGAGTTCTACATTGAAAACATCAGCCTGCCAGAGGCGGTAGAGGCAGCGCTCGATGCCCGCACGAGCCGTGGGATCGCTGGTAATCTGGACGACCACATGAAATGGCGCGCAGCAGAGGCGATGGGCAATCCAACCTCTGGTGCTGGTTCGGCTATGGCAACGGGTATGGGCGCTGGTATGGGCATGGCCATGGGTCAGGCGATGACAGGTCCGTGGGGCGCTGTTCCACAAACTGCACCGCAGGTCGCCCCTGTTGCGCCTCCGCCGCCACCCGTCGAAAAGGTCTGGCACATCGCGGACAAAGGCGAAACCAAAGGCCCGTTTTCAAAGGCATCGCTGGGCCGCATGGCTGGTGACGGCGCACTGACTCGCGAAACACTGGTCTGGACCGCTGGTCAGGACGGCTGGAAACCTGCGGGCGATACAGAGCTCGCACTTTTGTTCACCGTCGCACCGCCCCCGCCGCCGCTGCCGTAATCACTGAACCCTAGCACAGGCTGCGTCCGTCTTTGGTTTCACACTCAGAGGCGGACTCGTTCCTCCTTTTCCATCGCGCTCGTGGCAGAACAGCCCAAGGATTTCGAATGACTGTTCAAGAACACCGTTTTCCCTGCGAACAATGCGGCGCTGACCTGCGGTTTGACCCAGTTCAGAACAAATTGGTCTGCGATTTTTGTGGGCATAGCGAGGCAGTGGAAAAGGGCGACTATGCGGGGACGGCGATAAAAGAGTTGGATTTTGAACAGGCGATCCGCCATCAACTCCCCCAAGCTGAAATCGAAGAAACCCGTGTTAGCACCTGCCCCAACTGCGGGGCGCAGGTGGAAATTCACGAAAAAGATCACGCTGTTGAATGCCCGTTCTGTGCGACGCCTGTGGTGACGGACACGGGCACCCATCGTCACATCAAACCCAAGGCGTTGTTGCCGTTCGGGCTCGATGAAAAGCAAGCGCGCGATGCGATGACGAAATGGTTGGGCCAGTTGTGGTTTGCGCCGAACGGATTGCAGGAATATGCCCGCAAGGGCCGCAAGCTCAACGGCATCTACGTCCCATACTGGACCTATGACGCGGATACAAAGTCGAGCTACACAGGCGAACGGGGTGACGATTATTATACCACCCATCGCGTCGTTCGGAACGGGAAATCCCAGACCGTGCGTCAGCGCCACACCAAATGGCGGCGTGCCTCTGGGCGCGTGGCGCGGTTCTTTGACGATGTGCTGGTGCTTGCCTCTAAATCGCTGCCGAAACGCTATACCGACGGGCTTCAGCCGTGGAACCTGTCCGAGCTTCAGCCCTATTCGCCCGATTTCCTGGCAGGGTTTCGCGCAGAGGGCTATCAGATCAGCCTTGAGGACGGCTACACCGAAGCCCGCGCCTATATGGATGCGATGATCCTGCGGGATGTCAAATTCGATATCGGTGGCGATCGCCAGAAGGTGCATAGCATCAACACCACGATCAGCGATGTCACCTTCAAACACATCCTGCTGCCCGTCTGGCTCGCAGCCTATAAATATCGCGGGAAAACCTATCGGTTTGTGGTGAACGGTCAGACGGGCAAGGTGCAGGGCGAACGCCCCTACTCTGCTTGGAAAATCGCCTTTGCTTCGATCATAGGTCTGATTGTCGCGGCAGGCGTGGGATACATTGTAGCGCAGAACAAGTAAGTTTAATCAGATGACTTGACTAATTGGTGTTTTAGCGGCACCCAGAGGTCTACTGTTAACGCTACCAGATGAGGCCCGAAATGATCCTGTGCTGCGGTGAAGCCCTGATTGATATGTTGCCCCGCACCTCGACCGAGGGTGAGGCATGCTATGCTCCCTACGCGGGTGGTGCTGTGTTTAACACCGCGATTGCGCTGGGTCGTTTGGGTGCAGAGACGGGTTTCTACTCTGGCATCGCGCAGGATATGATGGGCGATCTGCTCACCGAAACGCTCGTTAATTCAAAGGTCGACACCTCGGCTGTTGTCTATTTGGACCGCCCCTCGACCGTAGCCTTTATCAAACTGGTTGATGGTCAGGCGACCTATGCGTTCTACGATGAGAACACCGCAGGCCGCATGTTGTCCAAGGACGATTTGCCGACCGAGGTCGCAGCCGACACCCTGTTCTTTGGCGGCATCTCGCTGCCCGTCGATCCCTGCGGCGCAACTTACGAGGCGCTCTGCCATCGTGAGGCCGCAAACAAGGTCATCATGATCGACCCGAACATCCGACCGGGCTTTATCCGTGATGAGGCCACCTACCGCGCACGGATTGAAGGCATGCTGGCCGTGGCCGACATCATCAAAGTGTCCGACGAAGACCTCACATGGCTCTTTGGCGAAGGCGACATGATGGATCACGCCCGCAAGCTGATCAGCAACGGGGCAAAACTCGTTTGCATCACCGAAGGGGCCAAAGGTTCTTACGGTATCACCGCTGAGAACGTCGTATTTGTCGAAGCGCAGAAAGCGACCGTTGTGGATACTGTAGGTGCAGGTGACACGTTCAACGCGGGCGTTCTGGCGTCCCTTCAGTCGGCAGGCAAACTGACCAAAGCTGCCGTCGCTGAACTGGACGAGGACACAATCCGCACCGCCCTATCGCTGGGCAACCGTGCCGCCGCCGTGACCGTCAGCCGCGCTGGTGCTAACCCACCGTGGAGCAACGAACTGTGAGAGCCCTCGTCCAACGCGTATCCGAAGCATCTGTCAAAATAGACGGCGAAACCGTCGGCGAAATTGGCCATGGGATGCTCGTTCTTGTTTGCGCGATGGACGGTGACACAGACGAAAAGCCAACCAAATTGGCAGCAAAACTGTCCAAGATGCGCATCTTCAAAGATGACGAAGGCAAGATGAACAAATCACTGGTTGATGTGGGCGGTAGCGCCCTCATCGTCAGCCAGTTCACCCTCTCTGCCGATACCTCGCGCGGAAACCGCCCCGGATTTTCGACCGCCGCCCGCCCCAACGAAGGCGAACGCCTTTATGAGATGTTCAAAGACGAGGTCGCGAAACTCGGTATCCCGACGGCCTGCGGTCGCTTTGGTGCGGACATGAAAGTGTCGCTGATCAACGACGGCCCAGTGACGATCTGGACCGAGGTTTAACAAAACCATTGCGCGAAATGGGGAATCGCTGCTAACCAGCGTCCCATGTCGATCCTGATGAAGAAAACCATGACCAAGATGACCACCGCTCTGGCGGGGGACGTTTTTGCATGGTCTGATCGGATCTAAGCAAAACAAACCCCGCCGGAGACGGATGGGGTTTCAGCGACACAGCCAAAGCGTTCCCAATCCGCCTCCTCTGAAAAAAGAGTGAGACTATGAACGTGCATGTTGAACCACCCTACGCCGCCCCAGTCGTCGCCATTGTTGGCGCAACGGGTGCTGTTGGCATCGAATTGATCCGCAGTCTAGAGAGCCGTGGATTTCCCCTATCCTCCCTGCGTTTGCTGGCCTCTGCCCGTTCGGCGGGTCAGCGCATCGCCTTTCGCGGCAACGACCTGATCGTCGAAGAACTGACCGAGCAGAGCTTTGCTGGCTGCGATATTGTGTTCTTTTCCGCAGGGGCGACGATCTCGCGCCGCTTTGCGCCGATTGCGGTGCGCGCGGGCGCTGTGGTGATCGACAATTCGTCGGCATTCCGCATGGACCCAACCGTTCCACTGATCGTGCCAGAGGCCAATGGACGCGCGCTCACCCCACATGCGGGCATCATCGCGAACCCCAACTGCGTTGCGGCGATCGCCACGGTTGCCCTCGCCCCGCTTCAACGCTGCTGGTCAATCTCGCGCCTCAACATCGTGACCTATCAATCCGCTTCAGGCGCTGGTGCCGCCGCGATGGAGGAACTGCGTGATGCGACCGCCGCAGCCCTAAACGGCGAGGCCCATTCCCCGACCGTCCTGCCGCATCCCTACGCCTTTAACCTCTTTAGTCATAACGCCGAGATCGATCCCGAAACGGGTTACAATGGCGAAGAACTGAAAGTCGTTGAGGAAACCCGCCGCATCCTCGCCCATCCGCGTCTGCCTATCGGGATCACCTGCGTGCGCGTGCCTGTCCTTCGCGCCCATTCGCTCGCGATTTCGGTGCGGTTTGATCAGTATGTGTCGCCTGAATCGGTGCGTGCGCAGTTGGAAAACGCTGCGGGTGTTCGGCTTGTTGATAACCGTGACGCGAACCATTTCCCGATGCCGTCCGAAGCCTCAGGGATTGAAGACGTTCTGGTCGGCCGTATTCGCACGGACCTCGGTGATCCGACAGGTCAGACCATCGCGATGTTCGTATCGGGCGATCAACTGCTCAAAGGGGCTGCGCTGAACGCTGTGCAGATCGCGGAAACGCTGCTCACTCAGACTGCTAAAGCGGCCTGAGATGAATAAGGTCACGCACGGCGGCGCAACAGGCTCAGCACGAACAGAGCCGCCGCCGTGCAGACAATTGAAGGGCCCGCTTGGGTGTCTAGGGTAAACGACAGCCCCACCCCGCCAAGCGCCGCAACGATCCCACAGACAACCGCGATGACCGCCATCGCTTCGGGTGTGCGGGACAGGTTACGGGCCGCAGCGGCAGGAATGATGAGGAGCGCGGTGATCAAGAGCGCGCCGACGACCTTGATCGACACGGCCACAACGCCTGCGAGCAGGAGCGTCAGGATAAGCTGCTCACGACGTGGATCGATGCCCGCCGCATAGGCCAGATCGGGCGACACCGTTGCCGTCAACATCCGCGACCAGCGCCACGCGAGGACGCCCACGACCACAGCCGCGCCGCCCCAGATCACTGCCAAATCCGTTTTGCTCACCGTCAGAACATCGCCGAACAAATATGTGTCCAGATCAACCCGCGCCGAGGGCACCAGTGCCACCGCCAAAAGGCCGAGCGCTAGCGCTCCGTGAGACAAGACGCCCAGCACCGTATCAGCGGCAAACCCGCGCCCCGTCAGCGCCCATAGGCCGACCGCCATCAGCACCGCCACAACGCCCACGCTGCCCAAGATCGACACTTGAAAGCCCAGCGCAATCGCCACACCCAGAACCGCCGCGTGTGCGGTCGCATCGCCGAAATAGGCCATCCGCCGCCAGACGACGAACGACCCGAGGAAGCCCGCCGCAATCGCCGTTCCAACGCCCGCGAGGGCCGCACGCATGATGAAATCGCTGAGCATCAGTGTGCGTCCTCGTGATGGCAATGGGGATGATCGTGGTCATGCCCGTGATCGTGATCATGGCGATAAAGCGCGAGCGCCCCTTTGGTTCCCGTGCCGAACAACTGGCGATATTCGGGGGCAGCCGAAACGACCTCTGGCGTGCCTTCGCAACAGACGTGACCGTTGAGGCAAATCACACGGTCCGAAGCGCTCATCACAACGTGAAGCTCGTGGCTCACCATCAGAACCGCACAGCCGAGGCTATCGCGCAGGTCTTCGATCAATTGGTAGAACGCCGCCGACCCCGGTTGATCAAGGCCCTGCGTCGCCTCATCCAGCATCAGGATATCAGGGGACGACAGGATCGCCCGTGCCAAAAGAACACGCTGAAACTGCCCACCTGACAATCCGTCCAATGGGCGTGTGCCGATCCCCACAACGCCCGTTCGCGTCAATGCGGCTTCGGCCTCGGCATCCGTGACCCGCGTCGGCAGGTCCAAGAACCGCCGCACCGTCATCGGCATCGTCGCGTCCACATGCAGTTTTTGCGGCACATATCCGATCTTTAGCCCTGCCTTGCGCACCACCTGTCCAGAGGTCGGCTGCAACGCCCCAATGAGCGTGCGCAGAAGCGTCGATTTCCCCGATCCGTTGGGACCGACAATGGTGACGATCTCGCCTTTCTGGATAGCAAAGCTGACGTTGTGCAAAACCGTCGCCGCACCATGGCGGACGTGGATGTTCTGTGCGGTCAAAAGGCTCATGCGTGGTCCTCTTGGCATGCGGGGCACAGGCCCTCGGCCTCGATCACGGTCTGTTCGATGCTAAAACCGCTGTCCCCAATCGCATCCGATAGCACGGACGGCGCGGTTTCGGCTTCGGCGACCTTGTGACAAGCGCGGCAAATCATGAACGCGGGATCGTGGGTCGCACCAGGATGTGTGCAGGCGACAAAGGCGTTAAGCCGTTCGATCCGATGCGCAAACCCCTGTTCGACCAGAAACCCAAGCGCGCGGTACGCCACGGGGGGCTTAGACCCCAACCCTTCGGTCGTGAGCCGCGCGAGGACATCATAGGCCCCCAACGCGCGATGGGATTCGAGCAATATTTCCAGAACCCGACGACGCACAGGCGTGAACTGCGCCCCGCGTTCTGCACAGGCGTTTTCAGCCGCCTGAAGCGCCGAATGGATACAACTGGTATGATCGTGCGGCGCAAAACCGCTGATTTTATGGGGCATGGCATCTTGTTATGTTATAACATCACCAGTATATCGACGCCGACCTGCAACCACAAGAGGCCCCGATGTCGATTCGTCTAGCTACCGCACTCACCCTCGCCGCTACATCCCTACAGGCGGAGCCGCTTCGCATTGTGACGGATACAGCGCCGATACAGTCGATGGTTCAGGCCGTCGTGGGGGATCTGGCGGAGGTCGAGGTTCTGCTCCCTGCGGGTGCTAGCCCGCATGACTACGCGATGCGCCCGTCGGATGCGATTGCGTTGGAAAATGCGGATGTTGTGGTCTGGGTCGGGCATGGCCTCACCCCTTTCCTTGAGGACCCGATTGAGACACTCGCCAAGGACGCCACGGTCGTTGAATTGTTGGACACCGAAGGTTGGCTTCCGATTGAACTCGACCACCACGACGATGACCACGATGAACATGACCATGGCGCCGTTGATCCTCACGCGTGGCTCGCCCCTGATGTGCAGAGCGCATGGGTCATGACGCTGGCTAATACGCTCGGCCAATTAGACCCTTCCAACGCAGCCACCTACCAGTTTAATGCAGCCACACAGACCACGGCGATCATCGACACCCAATCCGCCGTTGAGGAAGTGCTCGCCGATGTGCGTGGCGGTCAGTTCGTCGTGTCGCATGATGCGCTCGGTTATTTCGAACGGGCCTTCGACATGCCTGCCGCGGGCGCGATCACGATCAGCGATGCCTCTGCACCAGGGGCTGCGCATATCATTGAACTCCGCCAGATCATGCAGGATTTGGACGTGACGTGTATCCTCGTTGACCCGCAAACCTCTCCGAAATGGGCGCAGGTCGTGGCCGAGGGAACAGGAGCCAAGGTCGCGATGGTCGACCCCCAAGGTGCGGCCCTCCCCGATGGTCCGATCCGCTCCACTGGGATCATGCTGGATATTGCGACGGTGCTTGCGGACTGCCTCAAAGAATAGGCGCCAGAGCATTCGTATGCTCATAAGCAAGTTGGTCACCTTTTTGCCGTATTGCTCGATACACCCGAGCATGAGGCAAAGAGGCACCAATGGACGAACCCAAACAGAACGACCGCCGTATTCAGATCGAAACGGCAGCCTATGGTTTGTTGTCGCTCAAAGGCTACAAGGCGACCTCCATGCTCGAAGTTGCCAAACGCGCGAAGGCGTCGAACGAAACGCTCTATAAGTGGTATGGCAACAAACAGGGTCTCTTCCTGTCGATGGTTGAACGCAGCGTGGCCGCGTCCCGCGAACTGCTCGTTTCCAGCCTCGAAGGGGATCAGGACCTTGCTGCGATCCTCGATACCTTTGGACCTCAGCTGCTGCAGATGTTGACGAGCCAACGCACGATTGTGCTCAACCGTGCTGCGGCGGGCGATGTGCATGACACGGGTATGCTGGGCCGCACGATTACCGAAGGTGGACGCGATGCGATCCTTCCGATCCTCGCCCAGGTATTCGACCTTTCAGAGCCTAAGGGCATGACAGGGTATGAAGCCGCAGAACTCTACCTCGACATCTTGATCAGTGACCTGCAAATCCGCCGCGTGATCGGTGTTCTGCCGATGCTGTCAGAGACAGACGTCAAAGCGCGCTCTGACCGCGCCCGCGATATCGTCCTGAAACTGATCGCTTAACCCTGCGCTGCGATCCACGCGGGCAGTTCAGCAATCGACGGTAAGACCACGTCGGCATGGGGTGCGAGTTCGGGCGCCTCTGCAAGTCCCGTGAGCACTGCCACCCTGCGCATTCCTGCCGCCCGTCCCGCATGAAGGTCATGGGTGCTGTCCCCCACCATCACGCAAGCCTCAGGCGCAAGCCCCGTCGCATCGCAAAAAGCGATCAACTGACCCGCTGCAGGTTTCCCACCAAAGCCACTATCGTAGCCCGCGATAAAGTCGAACCGATCCACGACATTCGACGCAGCTAGGTGCGCGCGTGCAGGTGCCTCGGAATCGTTCGTCGCTACGCCGAGCTTTAGGCCCATACCGCGCAACCCATCCAGATAATCGGCTAAAGGTGCCGCTTCGACCTGCGGTGCTGTGGCGGCGCGGGCATTCATGCGGGCGATCAGCTCAGCTTTGGGCTGCGGCGGCAGATACGGCATAATCGCATCGGCAACCTCTGAGGCGGTGCTCGCAATCACAATGCTGTCTTTGCGGAACCTACGGTTCGCAACGTCGTAGCCCATCACATTCGCAAGGTCTGCTAAACGCGCAGGATCGTCGCCCACTTCTTCGGTCAAAAGACCAAGCGTCCACGCCCCCCACGTCGCATTGAAATCATAGAGCGTGCCGTCTTTGTCAAAGACGACGCCTTTGATGGCAATCATGGCTGTTCCTCAGGTCCAGTGGACGTTTTCAGCGCCAGGCAGTGCGTATCGCGCCTGAAGCGGGGTTTCGTAGGACAACTCCAGCGCATCACACATCTGCACGACCCATTCATCATCCATGGTCAGAAAATCGAGAACCGAGGCGAGAAACGCAGGTTCCGTGGCCTGCGTGCGGATGTCATCAATCGACGCCCCCGTTGCGCCCAAAAACACAGGACACAGGTCATCATTTGCGGCCAACCAGCCAAGGGCCCGAAGGGCGATTGTCTCTGCCTGTTCACGGTTCATTTGGAATTCCAACGTCTGTGCAAGAGTTTCTTAACCATTTTCGCCGCATCCTTAACCCACAGCCGTGGAGAACCAGAATGGCGGGACGAATCCTCATCATCGATACAGTTGCCACGAACCGCATCGTGCTCAAGGTCAAACTGGCCTCGGCGCAATATCAGGTGACACCCTGTGCCAATGTTGCAGAGGCCCGTGAGGCGATGAACGAGGGTGGCTTTGACCTCTGCCTGATCGAGATGACCCAATTGCCCCCTGCCCTGCGGGAATTTTGTCAGGATTTGCGGGACACGGCGGACACCCGTCATGTCCCGATCATTGCCACGGGGTATTTCGATAGCCCGTCCCAACGGCTCGACGCGTTGATCTGCGGGGCGGATGACGTGCTGGAAAAACCGATGTCGGATCAGATGCTTTTGGCCCGTATCCGCAGCCTATTGCGGGCTCGTGCAGCGGACGACGAATTGCGGCTGCGTGATGATACCAGTCGCGCGTTGGGCTTTGCCGAAGCGACGGAGGTTTTCGTGGCGGCGGGCGCTGTGACCCTGATCGCGGCCCAGCCAGACCAGTCAGCGACACTCTGCCGTGACCTAGGCGCGGCCCTCGCAGCATCGGTTCATCAGAAAACGCCCGAAGATGTGCTCATGGCCCAAGGCAAGGTGCCCGACCTCTTTATCATCGACGCACGTGGGTTCGACCCTGACACCGATGATCGGCAACTGTTCCGCCTCATTGCTGATTTGCGGAGCCGCACTGACACGCGCCATGCCGCCCAACTCCTGATCACCCCCAACGCGGGGAGCGACCTCTCCCCCATGGCGCTCGACATTGGCGCGAATGATGTGGTGCCGTCTCACGCGAGTGCCGCCGAAATCGGCCTAAGGGCCCGTAAGCTCATTCGGCGCAAGCAACGGATGGCGCAATTGCGGGATACGGTTCAGACAGGGCTAAAGGCCGCGGTGACCGATCCCCTCACTGGGCTCTACAACCGCCGCTACGCGATCCCGCACCTTCGCGCCATGGCGGAGCGTTCAAAATCCACGGGGCGCAGTTTCGCGGTTATGGCGCTCGACATTGATCATTTTAAGCTCGTAAACGACAGCTTTGGCCATAGCGCTGGGGATCGGGTCATTGCGGGCGTGGCTGACATTCTACGCGATAACTTGCGTAGCGTGGATCTGGTCGCACGGATCGGCGGCGAAGAGTTCCTGATCGCCCTTCCCGACACGCCCGTCGATCAAGCCCGCAAAATGGCAGAGCGCATCCGCGACATCGTGCAGAACACGCCCCTATCGATTGGTGCTGGAAAAATGCCCGTGGGGGTTACGCTGTCGATCGGCGTTGCCTTGGGCATGGGGGACGACGGTGATGTGACCGACGTCATCGAACGCGCAGATGCGGCCCTCTATGACAGCAAATCATCAGGCCGCAATGCGGTGACACTGGCACGAACAGCGGCCTAGCGGCGGTCACCGCCATGTCTCAATTCGCGCTCTAAACGATCCGCAAATCGTGCTCGTTCGTCGCTATCCATCGCGGTGATCCGATTGAGCAGTGCCTGCTGACCTGCCTCCATCGCGTTGCTGGCACGGGCGCGCTGTTCGGCAAACATCGTTTCAATCGCGGCAGGGTCAAAGTCGTCGGCGCGAACAGCCGCCAAGAACCCCTCCATCGCGGCGATGCGGTCCTCGTAGCGGGGCGGACGAATGTCGTGGCGTCCGCGTAGTTCGGAACGGATGGCACGACGGTCGTCATCGCCCAAAGCATTCGCGAACGGCCCAATTGTCATATCGAACCCGCCGAACGGCCCCGGCGCGCGGCCTTTCATAATGCCGCCAGCCACGACGCCGATGATCATCACGTTGAGCGCAAGCGAGGCGATCAGCAAGATCCGCAGACCCGGACGCATCCGGCTCTTTGGTGTATCGGTGGTCATAGTTAACCCTCCAATCCGAGAATATCTTCGGAGGCGAATAGCGATACATCAACGCTATCGGCCCAAATTACATCTGTCACAGAGCTAAGGCTCGCTGGCAGGGAAATCCCGATCCACAAGCCCGCCGCCGCCGCAGCCGCCAGACCAGAGGCCCCAGCCCATCCGCCCAGCGCCGCCCAAAGCGAGGCCAAGAGCGAACGGCGTTCCTCTGTCGGCAAAGTGACCTGTTCAAACCCATCGGCCACGTCGTCAATGTCGGCAAAGAGACGCGCCATGAAATCATCGTGCGGATCGGGGTCAGCCGTCCGCGCCGAGGCGAACAGATCATCGAGTTCAAGATCGGTCAGGTCAGTCCGTTTATCGGTCATCATCAAACCCCAATTCCGCTTTGCGCCCAGCGAGTATCGCTGCAAGGGCGCGTTTTCCACGAGACGTCAGGCTCTCTACGGCCTCAACGCTTATTTCCATGATCTCGGCAATCTCAGGATTACCAAGCCCTTCGAGGTGACGCAAAGCCACCGCTTGCGCCTGTCGGTCAGGCAAGGACGCCAAGGCATCCGTCAGCGCCTTTTGGCGCGCATCATCTTGCATTCGGTCCGTGACGCTGGGCGTCGGGTCCTCGGGTTCTGCGATCTGATCGATCCCGACATTGCGTTTGCGCCGCCGCAATCTGTCAGTGCAGAGGTTTGCCACAACTCGGTAGAGCCAAGTAGACACCTGCGCCTCACCCTGCCGCCACTCTGGTGCGATTTTCCACAAACGCATAAGCGCGTCTTGGACCACGTCCTCGGCCTCGGCACGGTCGGTCAACATGCGGTATGCCTGCCCCAAGGCACGGGGCGTCAATCGGATCGCCAACAGGCGTGCCGCCGCGCGGTCACCATTGGCGAAAGCCACCAAAAGCGCTCCGTCTGGCGCGCCATCATATTGATCAAAGGCCATATCCATTAACCGTCAAGGGTATCTGGTCTTTTTGAGTGCTGCAATCAGTGGCCCACCTGTTTGGCAGGCCACGAAGCTATTCTAGCGATTAGTGGCTTTGGCGACCGAAGAACCCACCGCGTTCGTGATCACCGTGGCCTTCGCCACCACGCTGCATCCGCTGAGCCATCTGGGCCTGCGCGGTTTGGAATTCTTCGGCCGTCACTGTGCCATCCGCATCCGCGTCGAGACGTGCGAACATCATCGCCAGACCCTGACCGTTTTTCGGCTGAAGCTCCTCCGCCGAAAGAAGGCCGTCACCATCTGTGTCACGCTCTGCGATCATCATCTGGGCGCGGTTCGCAGCCATCTGCTCCATCTGGGCGGTGACCATTGCGGCAACTTCGTCTTGGCTCAGGGTGCCAGAACCATCGGTATCCGCTTCGGCGAACTTCGCGGCTGGCATCGCTTGCAGTTCTTCCAAGGTCAGCACGCCGTCACCATCAGTATCGAGCGATGCGAAATCCATCGGCGCCTGCATCATACGGCCACCCATTCGACCGGCATCGTCGCCACGACCAAAGCCTGCAGCCGAAACAGAAGTCGCAGCAAGACCAGCAACAACTGCCGCAATGATAAGTTTGGTTTTCATTTTGGTATTCCTTTTCGAGGTTTCTCCCCAAGGCCCTCAACTGCCTGGGTTGACCTTAATACGGGGCAGCTTGGACTTTCCGTCGCAGATTTTTTCGGCACGCCTCAGAGGCCCTTTGCGACATCGGGCCGCAAGGACCGATTGCCCTCTTTATTTTTTACGACGAAAAGATCAGGAAGGGGTCTACGCCAAGGAGAGCTGCATGACTCAACACGTCGAAGCCATCATCGAAGAACGCGACACCAAGACAGCGGTGCTGCGTGGTTTGCGTCGCAAGTGTCCCTCTTGTGGCGAAGGACATATGTTTGTGGGCTACCTCAAGGTTGCAGACCAATGCCCTGTCTGCCGTGAAGAGCTTTCGCATCACCGCGCTGACGATGGCCCCGCCTATCTGACCATCCTGATCGTTGGTCACCTGATGGGTATCCTGATGCATGTGATCTTTATTCAATTCCGCCCCGAACCTCTGGTCATGGCAACTGGATTTACGGTTGGCTGTGTGGCGCTGTCGCTCTATCTTCTTCCGAGGTTCAAGGGCTTCATTGTCGCGATGCAATGGGCGAAACGCATGCATGGGTTCGGCAACGCCTGATCCCGAAAGGGAACACGATGGACAAATCCGCACTTCGCAACGCTGCAACAATCATCGTTATCCGTGATCGTTTGACCAATCCCGCTGTCCTTATGGGCCAGCGCGGATCCTCTGCGGCGTTCATGCCAGACAAGTTCGTTTTCCCCGGTGGCGCGATTGATCCGAACGATGGGCTGGTGCCGATGGCTGCGGACTTGTCAGAGCCAACACAGTCCCGCCTGAACGAAGACAGCGACCTCACCGCCACCACGATCATCGCCGCAGCAATCCGCGAATTGTGGGAGGAAACGGGCCAGATCATCGGGACCAAGGGCGACTGGCCCGACGCCCCCCAAGGCTGGCGTGGCTTTGCCGCTGCGGGCTATCTACCTGATCCATCTGGTCTAGAATTCGTCTTCCGAGCCGTCACACCCGAAGGTCGCCCTCGTCGCTTTGACGCGCGGTTCTTGCTCGTCGATGCAGAACGGCTCGCCACGGACCCCGACGATTTCTCTGGGGCTGAGGACGAATTACGCCACCTGCAATGGGTGCCGCTAGATCAAGCGCGCAGCTTTGACCTGCCCTTTATCACAGAGGTCGTTTTGGCCGAGATCGCAAAAAACCTGCACAACTCTGGCGCGCCCGACCTCGTTCCGTTTTTCCGCAACGATGATGAGGCCCATCTGGTCACGCGACTGGGCGGGAAATCCCCGTTCGATCAGTAACGCTGCAGATAGTCCGTCTTATATCCGTTGAAGTCGAGCATCGTGACCGCAGCGCGATAGCGATCCGCGCTGATCGTGTCCCGCGCAAGGATCGCGCCCATTGATCCGTCAGGTGTGCCGACAACGGCGGCTTGACCATCTTCGGCCAACCAGAGCACCCACATCGGATCAGCATCCACTGTGTATCGCCCCTGCCCCAGATACCGCGCAGGGCCACCCGCATAGGCATTCCCGCCCGAACAGCCCGTGAGGATCATAGTGCGATCAACGGAAAGAACGGGATCACAATCGGGGGTATCGGCATTGGGAAACCCAGCAACGACACGCCAGTTCCCTTCAAACGCAGCGGGATCAAACACCGCCCGCGAGGCTATCGGAACATTGCGGTCCCGATAACTGGTGATAGTTTCTGGCCCTGCCTTTGCACAGGCAATCAGGCTCGCACAGAGGACGGACAGGGCCAGAAGGGATTTCATCAGTAGGGCATCGGGTGCTGGCGGTGAACCGCGTCGATCTCTTTCATCACCTCATCCGAGAGCGATACCTGATCGCCCGCGAGAAGATGCGCCAACTGCTCTGCCGTCGTCGCACCAAAGATGGCCGAGATCGGGAATGGACGGCGGCGTTGCCATGCCATCGCCATGTGCACTGGATCGATACCATGTTTGGCCGCCAGATCGAGGTAGGCTTGGGTCGCGGCAAAGGCACGGTCGGTCTTGCGTCCACCCAGATCACCGTTGAGCGACAGACGGGACCCTTCGGGCACAGCGCCGTTCTGGTATTTGCCTGTGAGCAGACCCGCGGCCAAAGGCGAATAGGACAACAGCGTGATGTCTTCGTGCACGGAAAGTTCCGCCATGTCGGTGTCATAGAGGCGGCACAAAAGCGAATATTCGTTCTGCATCGTCGCCATGCGCGGCAGGCCATGTTTTTCAGCCAAAGCCAGCCACTTCATCGTGCCCCAAGCGGATTCATTCGACAGACCAATCGCCCGCATTTTGCCAGCTTTCATCGCACGATCCGCCGCTTCGAGCGTTTCAATCATGTTAGCTTCGACCTTTGCGGTGTCCTGTTTAGATGGATCAAAGCCCCAGTTCTGACGGAAGTGGTAGCTACCACGGTTCGGCCAATGCAATTGATAGAGGTCGATGTAATCCGTCTGCAGGCGCGACAGCGTTACATCGAGCGCCTCTTCGAACGATTTTCCATTATACCCACCGGGGCGGAACCCACTGTCACCGCAAATCTTAGAGGCAACGACAACTTCGCTACGACGACCTGTCGCCGCAAACCAATTGCCCAGAACCTTTTCGGAATCGCCCATCGTCTCTTTCAAGACGGGGTTCACCGGATACATCTCTGCAACGTCAAAGAAATTGATACCCGCCTCAAGCGCCATATCCATCTGGCGAAACGCGTCGTCTTGGTCTGTTTGGCGGCTATAGGTCATCGTGCCGAGGCACCAATCAGAAACTTCGATACCCGTCCGGCCGAGTTGCAGCATGTTCATGTGGTAAATCCCGCGTAGAAAATTGTTAGCGCAACCCTAACCGTCCCGCCCGTCGACGCAACCCCTCGGGCGCCGCCAGCACTCTGCGTGAGTGCACAGAAAAAGGGCGCCCTGTTGGGCGCCCTTTGGATCGGTTTGGATTAAAACGCGTAGGTCGTGCCGACGCGGATGTTGGTCACATCAGACTGACCGCTGTCCATCATGTCGCGGATGACTTCGACGCGCAGATCGGTCTTTGCGCCAATTTCGTAGTCGAGGCCGAGGCCAAAGTTTAGGCCATCCGCACTACCGCCACTGTCGAGGTCATAGTTGGTGTAGCCCAGACCACCCATCAGAGCGATCACGCCCGTGTCATGACGCGCCATCGCACGCAGACGCAGCGCACCGTAGTCGCCATCATTGGTCAGGCTGTAGTCGACTTCGGGGCCGAACGTGACAGCGCCAGCGCCGAAACGCATACCGCCCAGAACGGTGATACCAAGGCTCGCGTCGCCCGAATGGGGGTTCGCATAATCAAAGGCGCCGCCAGCATAAATGTCTTGTGCCGAGGCAAATGCACCTGCGCAGCAGAGGGCTGCAGAGAGGAGGAGGGTTTTCATTGGGTTGTTCCCGATTTTAATGAACTGCTCTGACGCGAATAATACGCTAACCTTAGATCATAAGGAAGAGTCCTTAGGCGCTGGCGTCCCGCACGATGCCCCGCTAAAAGGCGGATAACTGCGCATAGGATAGAACAATGGCAAGACACCTGATCACCTCGGCAATTCCCTATATTAACGGGATCAAACACCTTGGAAACCTCGTGGGTTCGCAGCTCCCCGCTGACCTCTTTGCCCGCTACCAGCGTGGTCGCGGTAACGAAGTGTTGTTTCTGTGTTCGACCGATGAACACGGCACCCCTGCCGAACTCGCAGCAGCCAAAGCTGGCAAGCCCGTGGCCGAGTATTGCGCAGAGATGCATGAGGTTCAGGCCCGCATCGCCGAAGGGTTCCGCCTGTCATTCGATCACTTTGGTCGGTCATCAAGCGAACAGAACCACGCACTGACCCAGCATTTCGCGGCGAAACTGGCGGAAAACGATCTGATCCGCGAAGTGTCCGAGACCCAGATGTACAGCCACGCCGATGGCCGCTACCTGCCTGACCGTTATATCGAAGGCACCTGCCCGAACTGCGGTTTCGACAGCGCACGCGGCGACCAGTGTGACAACTGCACCAAACAGCTCGACCCTGTTGACCTGATCAACCCGCATTCGACCATCTCTGGCTCGACCGATCTGGAAATGCGCGAAACCAAACACCTCTATCTGCGCCAAACCGCGATGAAGGATCAGTTGGACGCGTGGATCGACAGCAAAAAAGACTGGCCCGTTCTGACGACCTCTATCGCGAAAAAATGGCTGCACGACGGTGACGGCCTTCAGGACCGCGGCATCACGCGTGACCTCGACTGGGGAGTTCCCGTGAAAAAGGGCGGCGAAGATTGGCCGGGCATGGAAGGCAAAGTCTTCTACGTTTGGTTCGACGCCCCCATTGAATACATAGCCTGTTCGCAGGAGTGGGTCGACGCGGGCAAAGGCGCGGATTGGGAACGCTGGTGGCGCACCGACAAAGGCGCAGAAGACGTGACCTACACCCAGTTCATGGGCAAAGATAACGTGCCGTTCCACACCCTGTCGTTCCCATCGACCATCCTTGGTTCGGGCGAACCATGGAAGCTCGTCGATTACATCAAATCGTTCAACTACCTGAACTATGATGGCGGCCAATTCTCGACCTCGCGCGGTCGTGGCGTGTTCATGGATCAGGCGCTGGAAATCCTGCCTGCGGACTACTGGCGTTGGTGGCTCTTGTCGCACGCCCCTGAATCGTCGGACTCTGAATTCACGTGGGAGAACTTCCAACAGTCGGTGAACAAAGACCTCGCCGACGTTCTGGGCAACTTTGTCAGCCGCATCACCAAATTCTGCCGTTCCAAATTCGGCGAAGAAGTCCCTGCTGGCGGCGCATTTGGCGAAAAAGAAGCGGTGGTTATCGCGGCTTTGACCGAACGCCTAAAGGCCTATGAGGGCTTTATGGATGCAATCGAAGTCCGCAAAGCTGCGAGTGAATTGCGTGCGATCTGGGTGATCGGCAACGAATACCTGCAAGACGCAGCCCCGTGGTCGACCTTTAAGGAAGACCCAGAAACCGCTGCCGCGCAGGTTCGGTTCGGTCTGAACTTGATCCGTTTCTACGCGATCCTGTCCGCACCGTTCATCCCTGATGCCTCTGATGCGATGCTCGCCGCAATGAAATCTGACGACAGCGCATGGCCTGACGATGTGGCCGCAGCACTGAATGCCCTGCCTGCTGGTCACGGCTTTGCCGTTCCCGAAAACCTCTTCCGCAAAATCACGGATGAGGAACGCGAAGAGTGGCAAGAACGCTTTGCTGGCGTCCGCACCTAGTAGAAAGCCCGCCAAACGGCGGGCTTTTTCAATCGAACATGTCGTGTTGGCTGCGTGGGGCTTCTAGCCCCAGATGCCGCCACGCGCTCTGCGTGAGCATCCGACCGCGTGGGGTCCGTTGAATGAGGCCCTGCTGCAAGAGGTAAGGCTCAATCACCTCTTCCAGTGCATCACGGCTTTCAGACAGAGCGGCAGAGAGGGTTTCGATACCGACAGGCCCGCCACCATAGCTTTCAGCCATCAGGCGCATATACCGACGGTCCGCGCCATCAAGGCCGAGCGTATCCACCCCAAGACGGTTCAATGCACGATCCGCAATTTGACGGGTGACACGGCCATTCCCTTCGACCACGGCAAAGTCGACGACACGGCGCAACAGACGGCCTGCAATTCGCGGTGTGCCACGGGCACGTTTCGCGATCTCATGCGCCCCATCATCATCCGCAGGCGCACCCAGCAGCCGCGCCCCACGGGTGACGATCTGGTGCAACTCTTCAACGTTATAGAACTGCAACCGCGTCGGGATGCCGAAACGGTCGCGCAGCGGGGTGGTCAGCAGCCCCAAACGGGTCGTGGCCCCTACAAGCGTAAAGGGCTGGAGTTCGATCCGAACAGTCCGCGCCGCTGGCCCCTCACCGATCACGAGGTCCAGTTCATAGTCCTCCATCGCGGGATAGAGCACTTCTTCGACCGCGGGGTTCATGCGGTGAATTTCGTCGATAAACAGAACGTCCCGCGCCTCAAGGTTGGTGAGGATCGCCGCCAGGTCCCCCGCCTTGGCCAAGACAGGACCAGAGGTCATGCGGAAATTCACGCCCAACTCACGCGCCATGATCTGGGCGAGCGTCGTTTTACCCAGCCCCGGAGGGCCGTGGAACAATGTGTGGTCCATCGCCTCGCCCCGCATTTTCGCGGATTCAATGAACACACGCAGGTTCGCCCGCGCATCGGCCTGACCGATAAATTCATCTAGCCCCTGCGGACGCAGCGCGCGGTCGTTGTCAGAGGGTTTGCGATCCGGCGTTAGTTCTTCGGTGCGGTCCATCGGTTAGCCTTTCGGGGCTAGGAGTTTCAGCGCCGCACGGATGAGCTGGCTGGTATCGAGGTCGGGCGTGTCATTCAGCGCCTGCGCCACAGCGCCCGCCGCGTCAGAGGGCGAATACCCGAGGTTCTGCAAGGCCGATAGCGCCTCTGGCTGGGCGCTAGACGCTTTGGGCGGGGCGGCGCGGGGTTTCGGTGCGGGTTCAGCCTCGATCACATCGTCCGAAACGGTGGCCTCTGTGCCCGTCATTGCCATAACACTCGGCGCTTTGCCTTTGAGTTCCAGAATGGCTTTTTGTGCGGTTTTTGGACCGACACCCTTGGCGCGGGCAATCGCGGACCAATCTTCTAGCGCAATCGCGCGGCTCACTCCTTCGGGGCCAAGCGTGCCAAGGATAGCAAGCGACGCCTTTGGTCCGATGCCCTGAACGCCCGTTAGCAGACGATGCCATTCCTTTTCCACCAAGGTCGAAAAGCCGAACAACTGCATCAAATCCTCGCGGACGAGAAGATCAGTGTAAAGGGCCACGGCCTGACCAATCGGAGGGATCGTCGCCATCACGCGGTCGGAGCAATAGACGATGTAGCCGACACCGCGCACGTCGATCAGAACATGATCCAGACCTTTGTAGTCCACGATCCCCGAAATCTTTCCAATCATACGCCAGCCTTTGCGATAGCGCGGGACAGATGGCCCGCTGATTGACAATGATGTGCATGACAAATGGCAATCGCCAAGGCGTCCGCCGCATCCGCGCCCGCGATTTTTACGCCGGGCAATTGCAGCCGCACCATATGGTCGATCTGTTTCTTATCCGCGTGCCCGACCCCAACCACCGCCTTTTTCACGGCGTTGGGCAGATATTCCCCAACGCGCAGCCCAGCCTGAGCAGGAACCAACAGCGCGATCCCCCGCGCCTGCCCCAGTTTCAAGGTGGCAACCGCGTCCTTGTTAACAAAGGTCTGTTCGACCGCTGCGGCATCAGGCTGATAACTCGCGAAAACCTCGGTCAGTTGGGAATAGAGCGACAACAGGCGGTCCGACAAATCCGCAGCGCCATCCGATTTACAGACCCCATTGGCGACATGCGAAAGACGCGAGCCAGAGACATCAATGATTCCCCACCCCATGTTTCGCAGCCCCGGATCGATGCCGATGACGCGCATGCCTGTTCCTTTTTGTATGCTCTTTCGGTCACAAGTAGCACAAAAAGAGAACAAACGCCAAGTCGCAATATTAAGCAGATTTTCATGCCGCACCTGCGAAGGGCGCAAAAACGACCCTAAAACGACACTTCAAATTTCGGTCGCGACGAAATTAGGAGCTTAAAAACAAGGCTGTTTGTCTAAGAATAAGGCATTCCAAAAACGCATAAGAACTATGCAAAACCGACTATAGCTTTTGAATTTTTCCGCAACTACATGGCGATCACCAAGACAACATCGCTGCACTGCGGCGACCCGACCCATGAAGGACAAAGCTATGGCTATGGTTGACACCACCACCGCGTACACACCGCGTCTGGCCTATCAGGCCGTTTCGTTCGTCTACAACGTGATCACCAGCATTCAGCTCTGGAACGAATCTCGCAAGACCGTGAGCGTTCTGGAGAAACTGACCGATCGTGAATTGAATGACATCGGTCTGAACCGCGGCGACATCTACAACTTCGCTCGCACTGGGTCGTTCTAATCCGCCCCAACTAGACGCGTCATTGACGATACGACAAAGGCCACCCGAGAGGTGGCCTTTTGCGTTTTCCGGTGCTGCAACGATTATCGCATCATCAACACGTTGGTGACCCCACGATCAATTTGGACCGCCAATGTGCGGCTGACAACGTCTGCCTGCATGAGCCACGCACCAGCACGGTCGAGCATCGTTCCAGCACGCATTGCATCAATGCGTTGATTGTAAGCCATCTCACCAAGGTAAAGCAGAACGATGACCTTGAACGCGATCAGCGCGACCACCATCGTGAACAGCCCCTTGAACGGGATGCGGGGCGCACAGCGTCGGGCACGCGCTACGATCAGCCCATCATCTTGGACCACATGGTCGACGCCATTGGCCATACGAACCTGATAGGTCCGCTCTAATTGTTTTAGACGTGCATCGAACGTCGCTTTGTTATCAGCCATAGGATTACCTCCGGCACGGCCCCCACCGCACAAAAACACCTAATATTTCGATAAAATTAGCTGCTAATTTCGTCCAATTTAGGGCCGTTCGAGCACTGATTTGGAAACATTACTCGAAAATCAGGGTCAATGTTGTCCAATCGCCGATGGATTCGCGGTTTTTCACCCCAAATCCCTGCGCTTTGTAGGCTGCCAGCACGGAATCGGCCTGTTCGTTCAGAATACCCGACAGGATCGACACGGTGCCCGATTTCGAATGGCGCGCCATGTCTGGGGCAATGGCGATCAGCGGCCCCTTGAGGATGTTCGCAAAGATCAGATCGTAAGGTGCCGCCGCACCAATCTCTGGCGCGTCAAAGCCTGCAGCTTCAATACACAGAACGCTGCCCGACATGCCGTTGGCGGACAGGTTGGCTTCGGCGACCTCGACAGCGACGGCATCAATGTCGGATGCCAGAACAACGGTGTCAGGCCACAGACGTGCCGCACCCATCGCCAAAACAGCGGTGCCACAGCCCACGTCGATGGTGCGTGCAGGTGCGTAGCCTTCGTCGGCCAAACGATCCAAGGCGCGTAGGCACCCCAATGTCGTGCCATGGTGCCCCGTGCCAAAGGCCATCGCTGCTTCGATCAGCAGCGCAATACGATCCTCTGGGACCTTGTCCGCATCATGGCTGCCGTAGACAAAGAAACGACCTGCCTCAACGGGGGCCAATTCGCGCTTCACATGGGCGACCCAGTCGATCTGCGGCACTTCGGAAATCACAAAGTCCTTTGCGCCATGCATTGTCGACAACAGCGCCAGCCCCGCCCGATCTGGTTCTTCGACGAAATAGACCGCGACTTCGAAGAGGCCCGAACCATCCTCGATCTCAAAGCTGCCAACGCCAGTTGGTTCTGGCCACAGGTTTTCGCAATCGGCGGCAAGCGCCTCTGCCTGTTCGAGGGAGGGGACAACAGCGATGGCGGAATAGGTGAGGTCAGTCATGTTCGTATCGTCTTATTCAGCAGGAGCGGCAACGGGCCGCGTGAAAACAGTCTCATGCCCAGCCATAGGATGACGCGGGATAAGAAGCGATAGGCAAAGCGAAACAAACGCCATGCAGGCCGCAAGGATGAAAACGGCGAAAGGAGAATAGAGCCACAAAAGCCCCAAGAGCACAGGCAAGAACACAGCCGCGATATGGTTGATCGTAAAGGCCACAGCGGCGGTCGGCGCAATATCCGCAGGATCGGCGATCTTTTGGAAATAGGTTTTCAGCGCGAGCGCGAGGCCAAAGAAGATATGGTCCACGACATAAAGCGCGGCGGCGACTGCAACGCCCCAACCGAACCAATAGACGCCGCCATAGGCCAAGAACACACAGATCAGACCCGTGTATTCAAACACCAAGGCACGGCGTTCGCCCCAGAGATGGACGACTCTCCCCAGCACGGGCGCGATCAGCATGTTGGCGATCAGGGTCACGAGGTAGAGGCTTGTGATCTCATGCACCTCAAACCCAAACCGTTCGACCATCATAAAGCCCGCAAAGACGACAAAGATCTGCCGACGGGCACCCGCCATGAATTGCAACGCATAATAAAGGCCATAGCGACGGCGCAGGATGAATTTCTTGATCTGGGGGTTCGGGGCTTCGAACTGTGGGAAGGCGACGATGCAGTAGATCGCGACCAGCGCGGTAAAGCCGCCCGACATCAGATAGACCGTGTTGAACGACAGATCAAAGCTCTTCCACGTCATGACGACCAGTACATAGGCCACCAAGGTCGCCGCCGATCCCGCAGACATCAACCAGCCCAGCGTTTGCGGGGCCTTGGCCTTGTCGATCCACTGGAGCTGGAGCGATTGGTTCACGGTTTCAAAATAGTGGAACCCGATAGAGCTGAAGGTGGTGATCATCAGGATGCCGCCCAAGGTCGGGAACCATGCGGTCATCGCTGTCGACACCCCCAAAAGCAACAGCGCAGAAAGGCACAGCACCTGTTCGCGCACCACCATCAGGATCAAAATCACACCGATGGCCAGAAACCCTGGGATTTCGCGGACGGTGTGCAATAGGCCGATGTCATCGCCTTGGAAGTTGGCGACCTCTACGACGAAGTTGTTCAACAGCGCCGACCAGATCGAAAACGCAACGGGCATCCCCATCGCCATCAGGAACAATAGCGCAATCGGGCGTCGCCACAGGGGCAACTGGTCTGCGTCATTCAGAGGGAAAATGCGTCTCATACCCGCCCGATACGCCTTTTTATGGGGTATGGCGAGTGATTTTACCGCCCCGCCCTGTCTGATCTGGGTCAAAGATTTCGTATTTCAGAGTCCAGTATTCAGACATTCATATCTATAAAGAGGCATCGCAGCGGGGAGACTGATATGGATTTTCTGTCCATCGTCGAAACTTTGGGTGAAGGCCGCACGGCTCTCTTGATGGGGGTCATCACGGGCATCACCTTTGGCGTGGCCGCCCAACGGTCGCGGTTTTGCCTGCGTGCTGCGACGGTAGAATTTGCCCGCCGCCAGATGGGGGACAAGGTCGCGGTCTGGCTGCTGACCTTCTCAACGGCTGTCGTCTGGGTGCAGGCGGCAGGGCTTTTGGGCTACATCGACATTCCCGAGGCACGCATCATGGCCATCCCCGGAAGCTGGTCAGGCGCAATTGTCGGCGGTCTGATGTTTGGCGTCGGTATGATCATGGCGCGGGGATGTTCGGGACGTTTGCTGGTTCTAGCCGCGACAGGGAACCTGCGTAGTTTGGTGTCGGGCATGGTCTTTGCCGTGGTGGCGCAGATGACAATGGGCGGCTGGCTCAAGGCACCGCGCGACTGGATCGCCTCGCAATGGATCACCTCAGGCGGACGCAATGTGGACCTCTTATCCGCGCTGCACCTGCCAGAATGGGGCGGTTTGGCCTTTGGCCTGATGCTCGCCGTCCTCGCGCTGATCATCGCCCGCAAGAACCGCATCGGCGCAAGCCGCCTGATCTTTGGTGCGGGCGTAGGCTTTGCCGTGGCACTGGGCTGGGCGCTGACAACTGCGCTGAGCCGCGTGGCCTTTGACCCCTACCCAATCGAAAGCGCCACATTTACAGGCCCATCGGCCAATACGCTGATGTTCCTTCTCGATAGTGGAAACGCCGTTCTGGAATTCCCAGTGGGTCTCGTTCCGGGCGTATTCATCGGGGCGTTCCTCGCCTCTGTCCTCACCAAAGAGTTCAAATTCCAAGGTTTTGAATCAGAGGCCAATATGCGGCGGTCCCTCACGGGGGCGGCTCTCATGGGATTTGGCGGGATGCTCGCAGGTGGCTGCGCTATTGGCGCAGGCGTGACGGGGGGATCGGTCTTTGCAGGCACCGCGTGGCTCGCGCTGACCGCATTTTGGATCGGCGGTATGATTACCGACTTCCTACTTGATCAGCGCATCGCGCGCGTGTCAGAGCTTTAACCAACGAGCCTCGGTGGGTTCACCGTATTACGGTGACGTTCCTCAACGCCGATCCGCAATCCGCGCCCGATGCGATGGGCAAGTTCTGACCACGCCGCAGCCTGAAGCGCATTCAGGTGACGCCGCAGAACCGAGTCGAACAGACCGAGCCACACGTCGAAATGTTGCGGACGCACGTCGCCCGCATGCATGTGCGCACGCATCGGATTGCCATCGTAGACCTTGTCGAAAAAGATCACGTTGCGCCAAAAATTGACGATCTTGGCCTCATGGGCCGTCCAGTCCGTCACATGCTTATTAAAGATGGGTCCCAATCCGGGATGGGTCCGCACGACGGCGTAGAATTCGTGAACGACCAACTCGACCTCCTGCTCAGAGATCGGGAAACGGGGCGACAGTAACGACATGGCCCGTCCTTTCGACGTCGGAAACCCCCAATCGGTGATCAGTCCCAACGCACAACCGACCACATGATTAACTCTAGCAAAGCCACTCTGAGCCTTCATTGACAAAGAACAAGATGCGGCAATTTTAGTCAGGTGGCCACATAGACTTTACGCCAATTCCCGCCCGTCCTATAAGCCGCCCATGAAGGCACGTAACCCGATCATTATTCGAATTACGAACCCGGCTCTCTGAAACCAGAGCGGCCGGGCTAAGGTGTCTGAGACTTCGCACCGATCCTACCCATCCTGACCGAATTTTCGTGAAAAGGACGCCACCATGTGCGCCGACACACCTGACTACAAAGACACCCTAAACCTGCCAGAAACTGAATTCCCGATGCGTGCAGGCCTGCCGCAGCGCGAGCCTGAATGGCTTGCCCGTTGGGCCGAGATCGGCATCTACGATCGCCTTCGTGAAAAATCTGATCGCACGCCGTTCATCCTGCACGATGGCCCTCCCTATGCGAACGGCCACCTGCACATCGGTCACGCGCTGAACAAGATCCTCAAGGACTTTATCGTGCGTTCGCAGCAGATGCTGGGCAAAGATGCGCGTTATGTTCCGGGTTGGGATTGTCACGGCCTGCCGATCGAATGGAAGATCGAAGAAAAATACCGCGCTGAGGGCAAGAACAAAGACGAAGTGAACGTTGTCGACTTCCGTCAGGAATGCCGCAAGTTCGCCGAAGGTTGGATCGACATCCAGCGTGAAGAGTTCAAACGTCTGGGCATCACAGGCAACTGGGCTGATCCCTATTTGACGATGAACTTCCACGCGGAACGTGTGATCGCCGAAGAATTCATGAAGCTCCTGATGAACGGCACGCTCTATCAGGGCTCTAAGCCTGTGATGTGGTCGCCTGTTGAGAAAACCGCGCTGGCAGAGGCTGAGGTCGAATACCACGACCACACCAGCCATCAGGTTTGGGTGCGGTTTAAGCCTGTCGTGGGTGGCGAAAAAGTATCCAGCGACGACTTTACAGTCGTGATCTGGACCACCACCCCGTGGACCATCCCGCAGAACCGCGCTGTCGCTTATGGCCCAACCATCGAATACGGCCTCTATAAAGTGACCGAAGTTCACGAACACTCTGCCGCGACCGTTGGCGAGGTTGTTCTCCTCGCCAATTCGCTGGCCGAAAGCGTGATGCAGGGCGTTCGCGTCACTGCGTTTGAAAAAGTCGGTGATGTCGCTGCTGATGCCCTCGAAGGCATGATCCTCGCGCACCCCTACCGTGGCGTTGAGGACGGCAACGGCGAATGGGACTATGACGTTCCGATGCTGCCGGGCGATCACGTGACCGAAGAGGCTGGTACGGGCTTTGTTCACACCGCGCCGTCGCACGGTGACGACGACTATCAGCTCGGCCTGAAATTCGGCCTGCCGATGACCTACAACGTGACCGAGGATTCCTCTTACCGCGCTGACCTGCCGATCTTTGCAGGCATGCATGTGATCCTGCCCGATGGCAAAGAGGGTCCCGCAAACGTCGCGAACATCAAACAGATGGCCTACACGGGCGCGCTCTTTGGTAAGGCCAAGATGAAGCACTCCTACCCGCATTCGTGGCGGTCGAAGGCTCCTGTTATCTACCGCAACACGCCGCAGTGGTTCGCAGCCATCGATAAGGACGTGAACGACGGGCAGGACACCTATGGCAAAACCATCCGCGAACGCGCGCTGACCTCGATCGACCAGCTGGTGAAATGGACCCCACAAACGGGCCGTAACCGCCTCTATTCGATGATCGAAGCGCGCCCTGACTGGGTTCTCTCGCGTCAACGCGCGTGGGGCGTTCCGCTGACCTGCTTTGTGAAGAAAGACACCCTGCCGACCGCAGATGATTTCCTCTTGCGCAACGCGGCGATCAACGCCCGTATCGCTGAGGAGTTCGAAGTGGGTGGCGCCGACGTTTGGTATGTCGACGGCTTCAAAGAGCGCGTGTTCGGCAACGATGCGAACCCTGACGACTACGAACAGGTCTTTGACGTGCTCGACGTTTGGTTCGACTCTGGTTCGACCCACGCATTCGTTCTGCGCGACCGTGAAGATGGCACCGCGGACGGCATTGCGGACCTATACCTCGAAGGCACCGACCAACACCGCGGTTGGTTCCATTCGTCCATGCTTCAGGCCTGCGGCACCAAAGGTCGCGCCCCCTATAAGGGCGTTCTGACCCACGGCTTTACGCTGGATGAAAAAGGCATGAAGATGTCCAAATCCATCGGCAACACCGTCGCCCCCGAAGACGTTTGCAACGAATACGGCGCAGACATCCTGCGTCTGTGGGTGGCACAGTCCGATTACACCGCTGACCTGCGCATCGGCGATAAGATCATCAAAGGCGTGGCCGACAGCTACCGTCGTCTGCGCAACACCATGCGCTTTATGCTGGGGTCGCTTAACGACTTCACCGAGGCCGACCGTGTTGATCCGCAAGACATGCCAGAACTGGAACGCTGGGTTCTGCATCGTCTGGCGGAGTTGGATGAAGTCGTTCGCAAGGGCTATGCTGAATACGATTTCCAAGGCGTATTCCAAGCGCTCTTTAACTTTGCGACCGTGGACCTGTCGGCCTACTACTTCGACATCCGCAAGGATGCGCTCTACTGTGACGGCGATACCCTGAACCGCCGCGCATCGCGCACGGTTCTCGACATCCTGTTCAACCGTCTGACCACATGGCTGGCCCCGATCCTCGTCTTCACGATGGAAGAGGTCTGGCTGGAGCGTCACAAAGAGGACGGCGCATCAGTGCATCTGGTCGATATCCCAGAAACACCCGCAGCGTGGAAAGACGAAGCCTTGGCCGCGAAATGGGCAGGCATCCGCAAGGTGCGCCGCGTCGTGACCGCTGCACTGGAAATCCAGCGCCGCGATAAGGTCATCGGTGCAAGCCTTGAGGCCGCGCCTGTCGTCCACGTTGACGACAAGGACGTGCTTGAGGCGCTGAAAACCGTTGCGTTTGACGACCTCTGCATCACCTCTGGCGTTATGCTTACAAACGACCCTGCCCCTGCTGAAGCCTTCCGCATGGGCGAAGTTGAGGGCGTGGCCGTCGTCTTTGAAAAGGCAGACGGTGAGAAATGTGAACGCTGCTGGAAAATCCTTCCAGACGTTGGCACCCACAGCCACGCGGGCGTCTGCGGACGCTGTGACGCGGCACTGGGCTAATAGATCGGGGCGCCTTCGGGCGCCCTTTTCACAACGGGGAACCATATGATCACGATCGTCACCACAGCCGCAGACCGTCAGGCCTGCTATGACATTCGCACCACCGTTTTTGTGGGCGAACAGAACGTGCCGCCAGAGCTGGAACTGGATGATCTAGAGGACCAATGCACCCACTTCCTCGCACGGTTGGACGGGGTGCCTATGGCGACCGCACGCCTGCTCGACCGTGGGTATGCCAAGGTGCAGCGCGTTGCAGTGATGAAAGAAGCGCGTGGGACGGGCTTGGGCAAACGAGTGATGGAGGTCCTGCTCGATCACGCCCGCGACAAAGGCTTCACCGAAGCCCGCCTAGATGCGCAGGTCAGCGCCATTCCGTTTTATGAAAAGCTGGGCTTTACCGCTGAGGGGCCAGAGTTTGACGATGCAGGTATCCCGCACCGCCTTATGACAAAACCGCTTTAACCGTCTTTGCCGTAAACGACCTGCTGCATGGCGCCTGCTGCGATCAGGTAAACCGAGGTGATCACCAACCCGTAATGCGCCCAGCTTTCGGGATGGAAATCGACCCAAGCGGCCCATCCCGCAAACCCTGTCCATGCCAGCGCCATCGGCAGCGTGACCAGCCGCCAGCGCGCGGTGCGCGTCGGGTGAACGAATTTGATCGGCAGGAACATCGCGATCGACAGCACAACTACGAGGCCGAGGATCACCCAATAATCAGGGCGGATCGCAAAAACGACCAGCACCAGCATGTTCCAGCACCCCGGGAAACCAGAGAACGAATAGTCCTTTGTTTTCATGCGGGTGTCCGCGAAATACAGCGCCGAGGTAAAGGTGATCACCATGATCGCCACCCAGCCCGTCCACCCCGGCAACATCTCTGGATGTTTGAACAGCGCGTAGGCGGGCACAAAGACGTAGGTCAGGTAATCGATGATCAGGTCCAACAGCACGCCGTCATAGATCGGGCTATTGGTTTTGACGTCGTATTTCCGCGCCAACGGCCCATCGATCCCATCCACAAAGAACGCGACGACCAGCCATAGGAACATCAAGCTCCAATTGCCATCGACGGCAGCGAGCATCGCGAGCATCGCAAAAACTGCGCCAGTTGCGGTGAGAAGGTGAACGCCGAGGGCTTTGTGTGAAAGTGTCATTGGGGCTAAATGACCGAAAGCAACCCTAGGGGCAAGGGTTCAGTCGCGCGATCCCGCACCTGCGCGGGGGTGCGCTGATCGATAGACCTCCATCAGGCGGGCGGTATCGACAGCCGTATACATCTGCGTCGTATTGAGCGAGGCATGACCCAGCAATTCTTGAATGGCCCGCAAGTCCCCACCCGCGTTCAACAAATGCGTGGCAAAAGAATGGCGCAGCGCATGTGGGGTCGCCGTGGCAGGCAGGCCCAGCTGCATACGTGCCTGCGCCATCACCTTTTGGATCATCACGGGCGACAGTTGCCCGCCGCGCACACCCCGAAACAGCGGCGTGTCAGGGTCGATCTGATGCGGACAGTCCCGCACATAGGCAGCCACCGCATCACGGGCGGCGTCGATCACGGGCACGATACGCTCTTTGCCGCCCTTGCCGACGATCCTCAGAACGTTGGGCAAAGGATAGTCGCGGCCCTTGAGGCCCAACGCCTCTGATATCCGCAGACCACAGCCATAGAGCAACGTCACGACCGCCGCATCTCGGGCTGCGACCCAAGGTTCGCGGGCTTGCAGTTCCACCGTGTCGATCATCGCTTTGGCAGCGTCTTCGGCCAGTGGGCGGGGTAGCTTTTTCTGGAATTTCGGGGCGCGGGTCATGAGGACCGCTGAGGGGTCGAACCCCTCTCGCTCTGCCATCCATTTCACAAAGGATTTGACCGCCGAAAGCATCCGCGCGAGCGACCGCGCCGCAACACCACGACCGCGTTCATGCGCCATCCATGACCGCATGTCCGAAATGGTCAGTCGCGACAGCGCTACCGTGCCCTGCTGTTCACCGTGGTGATTTTGCAAGAACCCAAGAAATGCGAGAACGTCTGTTTGATAGGCCTTTATCGTGTTTTCGGCCACACCATCGACCGCCCGCGCATGGTCAAGCCAACGGGCGAGCGCATCGGTGAGTGCAGGAGAGATCACTCAAGCCAGCGCCGCATGGCGCGTTCAAAGACAGAGCCAAAGAACCCAAGAAGATCCGTACCCTGCTGCGGTGAAAACTGATGCGGGTCCTCTGCCCCCATCGCCAACATCCCCGGCAAACGCCCCGGACCAAAGTCGAGACGTAGACACGCCTCGGACCGGATGTAATCCGCTTTGTCACCGTAGAGGCTGTTTTCCTCTGGCTGCACCTGACGCAAAAGCACCTGACGCAACGGGGCATTACGGCCCTTGGTCATATAGTCCGCGATAAATCCGGGCTTCACCACTGAGAGAACATCGCCAAGGCTCCGCACGGCGTCATCCGCCTGCTCGGCCCCACTTTCGAGAACCAGACGCATGGAATCGACGCGCAGAATTTCCGCGACTTCGGTGCCGAGGTCCTGAAGGAAGGCATCGAACTTTACGGGTTCCATCATGCGCAACACGGCGCGATGAATTTGATTGGTGCCCGCGAGGTTTTCATAGGCGGCGGCGATCACGCTACGGTGGGTGTCCTCTAGGCGGTCCAGACGCGCCTCAAGCCGAGCCATCGCAATGCCGCGCAAATCAACAATATTGCCGCCCATCGCCTGTTCGTTCGCAGAGACGAGCGCGCGCATCAGATCAGTATCTTCGAGAACGACCTCAGGATCGGAGAGAATAAAATCCCGCACTTTCGGATCGATTTCCGGATTACCGCTCATCACTGACCTCATACTGCTTTGCGCGAACCCTAACAGGTTTTTGCGAGAGGTTGTGTAAAAAATCGCCCCATCGCGCAAGTCAGCAGAAAACTGCGACTGCGGATTGTGCAGGTTTTGCCACAGGTTAGCGGCATCACTTAACGCAAATAGGGGCAGCCGATAAGGCCGCCCCTAGATGTAGATTGGATAAGGTGAAGATTAGAGAATCTTCTGGCCTGTCTTTGCCCAGTCAGCTTCGAACTGTGCGAGGCCTTTGTCGGTCAGAACGTGGTTCGCCATCGCTTTGATCACAGCCGGCGGAGCGGTCATCACGTCAGCGCCGATTTTCGCACATTCAGACACATGGTTCGCGGTGCGCACAGATGCAGCGAGGATCTGAGTTTCATAGCCGTAGTTGTCGTAAACGGTGCGGATATCTTCGATCAGCTGCAGGCCGTCGAGGTTGATATCGTCGAGACGACCGATGAACGGCGAGATAAAGGTCGCGCCAGCTTTTGCAGCCAGAATCGCTTGATTCACCGAGAAGCAGAGCGTCACGTTAACCATGATCCCGCGCGAGGACAGTTCCTTACAAACGCGCAGACCAGCCCAGGTCAGCGGAACCTTAACCGCGATGTTGTCTGCTATTTTCGCCAGTTTTTCGCCTTCGGCCAGCATGGTCTCAAAGTCCATGGATACAGCTTCAGCCGATACAGGACCGTCAACCAGTTCAGCGATTTCCTTTGTCACTTCGAGGATATCACGGCCCGATTTCAAGATCAGGGACGGGTTGGTGGTCACGCCATCAACCATACCGAGGTCGTTAAGTTCGCGGATTGCATCCACGTCAGCAGTATCTACAAAAAATTTCATGGGATTTGCCTCACAGTGTGGGTTGGCCTTTGTCGGGTCAGCGTTTACCTCAGGTAGGGTAAAACCGAAACCCTGAAATGAGTGCGCTTACGTGAGAGAATTCTACGCAGAAGGAGAGCTGGTATCTGTGCTGACCGCGCAGCCCCTCGACCGTCTGCTGGACTACAAAGCACCCGAGGGGGGATGTTGGCGCGGTGCCTTTGTTGAGGTGCCTCTTGGACCGCGCAAGGTCTTGGGCGTGATTTGGGGTGACGGCATCGGTGGGTTCGACCTGTCCAAAGCGCGTTCCGTCAATCGGGTGCTCGATGTGGCGCCCATGCGCGAAGAGATGCGTCAGTTCCTGACCAAGGTCGGCGCCTATACCTTGACCACCATGTCCGCGATGCTGCGGCTCGCGACTCGGGCACCGGGATTGGGCGACGCGCCATCCATGCGCAAGGTTTACCGTCTGGGAAGCGTTGCCCCCGACCGCATGACCGACGCCCGCACCCGCGTGTTAGAGGTGCTGCGCGACTACGGCGGCTTGGCCTTTACCCTGTCCGAACTGGCAGAGATGGCAGGCACCTCGTCCTCCGTCATCAAGGGCCTCGTCAAACAAGGCGCGGTGAGCGAAGAGGACAGCCCCCGCGACCTGCCCTACCCGCGACTCGACCCAGATTACGGTGCCAAAGACCTGAGCGACGATCAGGCGGCCGCCGCCGAAACCCTGCGGGCGAAAATGCGCTCAGGTGCCTATGGCACCACGCTGCTAAAAGGCGTGACAGGATCGGGCAAAACCGAGGTCTACCTTGAAGCCGTAGCCGAAGCGCTCCGCATTGGGCGACAGGCGCTGGTGCTATTGCCAGAGATTGCACTGACCTCTGAATTCATCACGCGCGTTGAGGCTCGGTTCGGGATGAAACCTGCGGAATGGCATTCGGGCGTCACCATGACCGAACGCCGCCGTTGCTGGAAAATGGTCGGCAATGGCGACGCGCAACTGGTCGTCGGCGCACGGTCCGCGCTTTATCTGCCCTATCGTGACCTCGGCCTGATCGTCGTCGATGAAGAACACGACACCTCTTACAAACAGGACGACGGCGTCCTATACAACGCCCGTGACATGGCCGTCCTGCGGGCGTCACTGAACAACGCACAAGTGGTTCTGGCCTCTGCCACGCCAAGCCTCGAAAGCTGGGCGAATGTCGAGGCGGGGAAATATGATCGGATCACGCTGACCTCGCGATTTGGCGACGCGGTGCTGCCCGACATGAAAGCCATCGACATGCGGGCAGAGGATGTCCCCTCCGGCCGTTGGATTTCACCCAGCCTGCGCTCTGCCATCATCGGCCGTATGGAAAAGGGCGAACAATCGCTCGTCTTTCTTAACCGCCGTGGATACGCGCCGCTCACCATTTGTCGCGCCTGCGGGCATCAGATCGCCTGTGATCATTGCGACGCGCGGATGGTGGAACATCGGTTCCTCAAACGGCTCATGTGCCACCAGTGCGGCGAAACCAAACCCATGCCAGAGGTCTGCCCGAACTGTCAGGCCGAAGGCAAACTGAACCCCGTTGGTCCGGGTGTGGAGCGTATGGCCGAAGAAGTGGCCGAGCTTTTCCCCGACGCGAAAATCGCCGTCCTGTCGTCCGACCTCTTTGGCTCTGCCCGCGCGCTCAAGGAAAAGATCGAAGAGATCGGGCGCGGCGAAACCGACATCATCATCGGTACGCAACTGGTGGCGAAGGGGCACAACTTCCCGCGATTGACGCTCGTGGGCGTTATTGACGCTGATCTGGGTCTGCAGGGCTCCGACCTTCGCGCGGCCGAACGGACATTCCAACTGATGCGTCAGGTTGCGGGGCGTGCAGGCCGCGCAGAGACCCCCGGCATTGCCTTGCTGCAAACCTATCAGCCTGAACACCACGTGATCCGCGCGATCCTATCGGGCGACGAAGAAGAATTCTGGAAAGCCGAAGCCGCAGAGCGCAAGGCGGCAGGCGTGCCCCCCTATGGGCGGATGGCTGGCATCGTGATCTCTGGTCCCGACATGCAAGAGGTGTTTGACCTCGGGAATGGCTTGGCGCGGCGGGCGGACCCGCTGACCCGTATCGGGGCGCAAGTCTTTGGCCCTGCCCCTGCCCCGATCGCTCGCATCCGTGGCCGTCACCGTGTGCGCTTACTGGTCAAGGCCGACAAAACCGCGCCGCTGCAAAACGCGCTCCAGCGATGGGTGGCGCAGGTGCGGGTTCCGAACAACGTCCGCCTGTCGATCGACATCGACCCGCAGAGTTTTTATTGATCCGCCTTCGGACGCCCAAAGAGCCCCGCCAATGCGCGGCTGACGATTTGCGAAACTGTTGGTTTTGACGCCACACCCCACGGCAGCGGGCGGCATACTTCTAGTGCGGCCACACCGACCCGAGCGGTCAATGCACCGTTGATCACGCCCTCACCGAAACGGCGCGACACCTTGGCCAAGGCCCCGCCGCCAGCGACGGTTCCGATCAGATCATCACCCACCGCAACGGCCCCAGTGGCCACTAGATGCGTCAGCACCGTGCGAGTCAAACGCCAGCTTCCGAAGGTGCCAGAACGGCCCCCGTAAATCTCTGCGATACGACGGATCATCCGCAGGTTCGCGGTCAAGGCGGTGATCAGATCAGCCAAGGCCAAGGGCACAATCGCGGTAACCGTCGCGACCTGACGCGCTGCGGCCTCGACCTCCGCGCGGGCCCTGTCATCAAGCGGCAAGAGGAGCGTTTGCTCGGCCAATTGCAAGAGACCGTCAGCGTCCATCACCTCGGCTTCACGGTCAGAGAGCTGGGCCAATCCCCACTCTAAATCAGCGCGATTTTTGTAGAGTTTCTTTATATCTGACAGAACATTACGAGCCAAAGCTAAATCATTGCTCGCGATAGCCTCTTGGGCCTCTTTGTGGACCTTATCCAACCGTCTGAGCCGCCCAAACGCTGCCAGTTCCCGCAGCGAGATCAGCGCCATGACCGCGACAAAACCAGCGACCAATACAGTGACGATCAACCCCAAAACGGGCGACCGCGCGAGGAGTGCGTTCACGTAATCCCACGCAGCCAAGGACACGACAAAGCCAATCAGCGAGACAAGCAGCGACCAGAACCACTTTGCCAGACGCGAAGGTTTGCGCACCGACAGCGCCGCCAGATGTTGCATCGCGACGGGGCGTCCCGCGTCGAAGTCATCGACAGGCGGGGCCTCTGCGGGACTGGGCGACGGAGTGTCGAGGTCGATCAAAACAGGGCCATTGGTCGTCATAGTCGGTCCCCCAACAAAAATTGCGCAACACGGTCCATCCGGATGTGTGGCGGACCATCACCCGGTCGAAGGGTGAGCGGCGCAGGCGCGAAATTCATCACGGAATAATCGGCATCCAACCATTTTTCATCGCCCGAACGGGCTGGTGCGAGGAGATGCGCGGGATCATCAGGCAAGGCACCAGGGTAAAACGCGGCCTGCCGCCCATCTGACAGCAAACGCCCCCTCACCACATCAATGGTCGCACCATCGTGTTGAACGGTCTCCTCTGTCGTCGTGCGCAGCGCCGCAATCGACATCGCATTGGTCTGCGCACCCGCGAAATCCGCCCGATCCTTTGCTTCGCGCAATAGGGCCTGCGTGATCGCTGTCAGTTTGGCGTGTTGACCGTGGTGGAGGTGGTCTGCCTTGGTCGCTGCAAAAAGGATTTTATCCACCCGCTTTCCACCCAAGAGCCGCGTCAGCCACGCATTCCGCCCCGGTCGAAACGCCGCCAGAATATCGGCCATCGCGGTGCGCAAATCTTCGACCGCACGGGGGCCATTATGGATCGCACCCAGCACATCAACCAAAACAATTTGTCGATCTATTCTTGCAAAATGATCCTTAAAGAACGGCTTTACGATCTTATTCTTGTAACTTTCGAACCTTCTCTCAAATTCACGGTAGAGAGAACCACGCGGCGCACGGTCGATTTCAGGCAGCGGCGCAAAGGTCAAAACAGGCGATCCTTCCAGATCGCCGGCCAACAGAAACCGCCCCGGCGACAGGTCCGAAAACCCCTCCTCTCGGGCTGCATTCAGGTAGGCGGTAAAGCTCCCGGCCAAGGCCCCTGCGGTGGGCTCATCGTGCGGCTCTGCACCCTTCGCCGAGTGCATCGTATCTCGCGCTGATTGGGCAACAGAGCGCCCCTCCATCCGTGCCAAAGTTTCACGCGACCATTCCGCATAGGATTTCTCAAGAAGCCCCAGATCGAGCAACCATTCACCGGGGTAATCCACGATATCGATATGAACCGTGCGCGGCCCCGTCACTCCAGCCAGAAACCCTGTCGGCTGAACACGCAAGGACAGACGCAATTCGGAAATGCGGCGCGTACCCTCAGGCCAGCTCGGTTGCGGTGCGGTGAGCTTGGCGAGGTGATCCTCATACGGGAACCGCGGGATCGTATCGTCGGGCTGTGGCTGAAGATAGGCCGAGCGGATCGCACCGTTCGCCGCAGGAACCAGTTGTGGCATCCGCCCCCGATCCATCAGGTTAGCCACGAGGGAGGTGATAAAGACCGTCTTGCCCGCGCGGCTTAATCCTGTGACGCCTAAACGGACCACGGGATCGGAAAATGGGGCCGTTACAGTGTCAGTGACCGTCTCAAGGCTACGGGCTAGACCATCGGCAAGTGTTGAAAGGACCAAATCAGTCTCCTGCTCTATTGGGTCATAGATAAGCACTTGGGGCGGCTCTGTGTAGGGGCGCTGCCCCCGTCCGCCTGCGGCGGCCTCCCCCGGGATATTTTGAGCACAAAGGCAGAGCGGGCGCGGGATTGATTTTCGGGGCAGCGCGGCCTAATCGGGGGCCATGCCTCGTTACGCGTTTCAGATCGAATATCACGGTGCCCCTTTTGTCGGCTGGCAAAGGCAGGCAGAGCAATTGTCGGTGCAAGGCGCGATTGAAGCGGCCTTGGCCAAGCTAGAGCCACGCGCCCATACCATCGCGGCGGCGGGGCGGACTGATGCGGGCGTTCATGCGACCCATCAGGTGGCTCACGTCGATCTAGAGCGGGATTGGACAACGTTTCGGTTGATGGAAGCGTTGAACTATCACCTAAAGCCGTTGCCAGTTTCGATTGTCCGCACCGAAAAGGTTGCAGACGATTGGCACGCACGGTTTTCGGCAAATGAACGTCGTTATCTGTTCCGTATCATCACACGCCGTGCTCCATTGGTGCATGAGGCGGGATTGGTTTGGCAAGTTCGGCAACGGTTGGATGCGGCTGCGATGCAAGAGGCGGCCAATAGGCTCTTGGGGCGGCATGATTTTACGACATTTCGGTCGTCTATTTGTCAGGCTGATAGCCCGATGCGAACATTGGATGAATTGCGCGTCGAAGAGCTGGCGCGTCCAGATGGGCAAGAGATACGGTTTTACGTGCGAGCACGGTCGTTCCTCCACAATCAGGTGCGGTCTTTTGTTGGCACGCTCGAGCGTGTTGGCGCAGGGCAATGGACGCCTGACGACGTGGAGGCCGCGCTCCATGCACGTGACCGCGCAGCCTGTGGCCCCGTTTGTCCGCCGCATGGGCTATATCTTGCCGGTGTTGGTTATCCCGACGACCCATTTGCTTGACCTGAATGTGATGCGCCGTAGCTCTACCTGAGGTGCATTCCTGTTCTCAGTGGGATAGGTTAGGGTTAAGCAAACTCATCAAGCGGGTGAGTGATAAGGGGCAGAAAAACGCGTGTCAGGACCATTCAAAACACTCGTGTCGAGCATTTCCATTGCCATCATTGCGCAAGCGGCCGTGGCCCAAGATTTGACCATCGCGGTGGATGTCGCGGATCTGGAACCCGTGCTGCGGCAAGCCTCGCTGGTCGCCACGGTGCTTTCGACCGAGGACGCCCCTCTGGCCCAAGATTTGATTGCAGCCGCGCGGGCCGATTATCAGCGGATCATCGCGGGTTTGTATTCCGAAGGGTATTACGGCGGCACGGTATCTATTCGCGTCGATGGGAGAGAGGCCGCTTCGATTGCGCCGCTGGATGCGCCCGAAACCGTCGGCGCAATCATGATTGAAGTGAACGCAGGCCAGCGGTTCACCTTTGGACAGGTGAGTGTTGCGCCTTTGGCGGACGGGACCGTTTTACCTGATGGATTTGCCACAGGGCAGACGGCGCGATCTAGCGAGGTAAAGGCGGCAGTTGCCGCGGCGGTCGCTGCATGGCGAGCGGAGGGGCACGCAAAGGCCACCCCGACATCGCAGCAGATCACCGCGCGCCATACCGAGGCCGAATTGAACGTGGCCGTCGGCATTGATGCGGGTCCGCAAGTGTCGTTTGGTCCCCTGACCGTGTCTGGCAACGAAGATGTCCGCACCGACGCCATCACACGGATCGTCGGCTACCAGCAAGGCACCGTATTTTCCCCTGATGAGGCCGAAAAACTGGCGGATCGTTTGCGACGCACGGGGGCGTTTTCCTCTGTAGCTGTGATCGAAGGGGAAACGCTGATCGGGACCGCTATGCCGATTGAACTGCAGGTGTCGGAAAAGCTGCCGCGCCGTCTGGGCTACGGTGTCGAGATGTCGACCGTCGATGGTCTCACACTGTCGGGCTACTGGATGCATCGAAACATGTTAGGTGGGGCACAGCGGTTGCGGGTCGATGGGATCGTATCGGGGATCGCAGGCGAAACAGGCGGGGTCGATTATGGGACGACTGTGACCTACGCCTACCCGCGTCCCTTTTCGATTGATACCGAAGCCGTCGCGACCTTAACCCTCGAACACGAGGATGAGCCTGATTACAAACTCGATCAGCTGACAGGATCGGTGATTGTAACCCGACTGTTCAGCGATAATCGCGAGATCGAGGGCGGCATCGGCTTTGTCACCGCCCAAAGCGAAGATGCCAACGGTATCCGCGATTACACCCTTCTGACGCTTCCCATGGCGGGCAGTGTGGATCGGCGGGATTCCACGTTGAACCCCAAGAACGGCCATTACGCGACCTTGGACCTCACGCCCTTTGTCGGTTTTGGCGATGCGGGCACTGGCGGTCGGCTCTATTTCGATGGGCGCATTTATAGGTCCGTCGGCACCGACGATAACGTCACCTTTGCCATGCGCGGCCAATTGGGATCGGTCCTGGGCGTGTCCATCGCCGAAGCGCCGACTGACTACCTATTTTACTCTGGCGGCGGCGATAGCGTGCGCGGTGAAGGATATAAATCGCTTGGCTATACAACAGGCGGCCAAACCACAGGCGGGCGCAGCTTTGCCGCGATTTCGGCGGAGACCCGTATCGACGTGACGCCTTCTATCGGGATGGTCGGATTTGTCGATGCAGGCTTTATCGGTGGTGGCTCCATTCCTTTTGAAGATGGCGAATGGCAGAGCGGTGCGGGCCTTGGCCTCAGGTATAACACGGGGATCGGGCCAATTCGCCTCGACCTCGCGACGCCGACCTCGGGCGATGGTGCGGGGCAATCAATTAACCTTTATGTCGGTATTGGGCAGGCGTTCTGATGCGGAAATTTCTCTTCCTCCTCGCATTGGCTCTGCCGATCCCTGCTGCGGCCCAAGACACCGTAGAGGCCGACCGTGGTTTGATCGTCGACTTCCTGACCGACAACCTGTCGGGCGCGGGTCGCGAGGTGCAAATCTATGGGTTCCAAGGGGCGCTGAGTTCGCAGGCCAAAATCGATCGGCTTACCATTGCGGACGCCGATGGTGTCTGGCTCGACGCCCAAGGTCTGGTTCTAGACTGGAACCGCGCAGCGCTTTTGGCGGGGCGGGTCGAGGTGAGCGACCTTTCGGCGGACAGTATCGCGATGCTCCGCAAACCCCTGACCGAAGCACAGGCCATTGACCCGAGCGCGAGCAGCGCACCCTTTGCCCTGCCCGACCTTCCCGTTTCATTGACCGTCGATCACATGTCGGTTGGCGCGCTGAGCCTCGGCGCCGACCTGATCGGAGAGCCCGTGTCCCTGTCCATCACAGGCAGCGCTGCATTGGCAGGCGGCGCGGGGTCTGCCGACCTACGGGCGGAACGGATTGACGGGCAAACGGGCGAATTGATCCTCACGGGGTCCTTTTCAAATGAAAGCCGCGTTCTGGGCCTGACCCTCGCCCTGCGCGAAGGGGACGCGGGAATTGCCGCACGGCTCCTCGATCTACCGGGGTTGCCCTCTATCGCGCTGAGCATCGATGGCACCGCTCCGCTGGACGCCTATGAGGCCACGATTGCGCTGGATACCGATGGGCAGGCACGGTTGAGCGGGATGGTTGGATTTGGCTCTGTCACCACTGCCCCTGACTCGACAGAAAAGACGTTCCAATTTGACCTCGGCGGCGATGTGACCGCGCTGTTCCTGCCAGAGTATCGCGACTTCTTCGGCCCTGACGTGCGGCTCGCAGCGGCGGGTCGGTCAACCGAACTGGGAACCGCTCTTTCCGCCCTGACCATTGAAACACAGAGCCTGCGGCTGAACGGCTCGGCGAACTTGGACGAAACGGGCTGGCCGATTGATTTCGCCCTGACGGGTGACATGGGTCGTGCAGATGGCGCGCCCGTTCTGTTGCCCATCAGCGGGACACAAACCTACCTACGGTCCGCGACTTTGGACATTGGGTTTGATGCCACAAACGGCGACCAATGGAACGCAAAGATCGACGCGCAAGACTTTGTTCGAACAGGAATTTCCATTCCATACCTTACGCTAAATGGCGGCGGCACGATTGCCCCTAATCGTAGCGGATTGACTGCGAACCTGACCTACGGCGCGACAGGCATTTCGCTCGACGATGAAGGGCTGACCGATGCGATGGGCGATGAGGTGAGCGGTGCATTGTCGCTCGACTACGTGGCAAATGATCGGACGACACTGCGCGAATTTTCCCTGTCAGGCGCAGGGATTGATGCGCAGCTATCGGCCATCATCGACCCCACTGGGAACGAGATCGTCATCACACCTGACCTGTCCGTCGTGGTCAAAGGCCTGTCTCGGTTCGCCACCCTCGCAGGTCTGCCCGACCTTGCAGGTGATGCTGAACTGACCGCCAAAGGCACGGTCCACCCCCTACGCACCGCTGTCGATTTGGACGTTGTCGCACGCACCACCGACCTGTCTATCGGGCAACCGCAGGCGGATGCGCTCTTGGCTGGGGACGGTGTTCTGACCCTCCGCGCTGTGCGGGATGAGGCGGGCACGCGGATCGAAGGCCTTGATTTTCAATCGAGTGACACGGCCCTGAACGGCACCGTGGCGCTGACGGCGGAGGGCGTGTTGGGACGGGCGACGCTCAACACCCCTGCGGCTGGTCTGATTGACGGGGCGTCGGGCGCATTGTCCGTGACGGTCAACGGCGCTCGTGCGACGGACGGAACCCTGACGGCCGAGGCTGTCATCACCCGCGATGGCGACAGGATCGACCTCAGCGCGGACCTGCCTGCCGAGGGCCAAGGCCCGATCACCCTAAACGCCGAAGTGGCTGACCTTAGTCAATATGCGGCCCTTGCTGGCCTTGACCTTTCGGGCGGCGCGTCTGTGACCATCAACGGCACCGCCCAAGCGGACGGCCAAGTGTTTGACCTGACCGCCAATGCGACGACGCGCAACGTGGCGATTGGGAATGCGAGCCTTGACCCGATCTTGGCTGGTACTGGGCAGCTGGCGACACGCCTGCGCCGCGATGACCAGCAGATCACCGTTGATCCACTCACGCTGACCTTCCCGAACCTCACGGGCCAAGCGACCCTCGCGACGGACGGCACTACAGGTGGAGCAGAGTTCAACCTCCGCCTTGCTGATCTTGCCCTAATCGCGCCTGACTTCTCGGGTCCGCTCACGACCAAAGGCACCGCGACCCTGACAGAGAATGGCGCGTGGCAGATCGACACCCAAGCAGACGGCGCGGCGGGCCTTTCGGCCAATGTCGCGGGACAGATTGCAGGCTCGAACCTCGACCTGCGGATCAATGGCGCGGCACCTCTTGCGCTCTTGAATGGCGTGTTAGAACCGCGCCGTTTGACAGGCACGGCAGGGTTTAACCTCACCGTCTCTGGCCCCGCTGCCCTCGACGCAGTCGCAGGGCAAATTCAGATCACGCGGGCAGAGCTGTCGGCGCCGACCTTGGGCCAATCTCTGCGCGACCTCGACGGGACGATCACCCTCGCCAATGGATCAGCGCAGGTGGATATGACAGGGGCGTCCTCGCTCGGTGGCGGGTTGGCGTTGCGTGGCCGTGTTGGGCTGAGTGGTGGACTGAATTCGGCCCTAACCGTTGAAGCCAACAACATCGTTGTGCGCGATCCAACGCTCTATGAAAGCACCCTGACGGGGGCGATTGCAATCAATGGGCCGCTTGCGGGTGGTGCGCAGATCAGTGGCACCATTGACGTGGCCCAATCGGAAATTCAGGTGCCGTCCTCGACCGTTGGGTCCTTGGGCGATGTGCCTGATGTCACCCATATCGGCGCGCCATCGGACGTACGTCAAACGCTCCAGCGGGCTGGACTGACGGGGGAAGCCGCGACCACCACGGGCGGTGGCGGGCCTGCCTATGGCCTCGACATCACAATCAACGCCCCTGCCCGTCTGTTTGTGCGCGGGCGCGGGTTGGATGCGGAGCTTGGCGGGCGACTTACGTTACAAGGGACCACACAGCAGATCATTCCCGCAGGTCAGTTCGACCTTATCCGTGGGCGGCTCGATATCTTGCAACAACGCTTTGCCTTGACCGATGGCGCGATCACCATGCAGGGCGACTTCATCCCCAAAATCCGCTTTGTTGCGACAACCGAGTCCCTGAACGGCACCACCGTAAACGTCATCGTCGAAGGCCCCGCCAGCGCGCCAGAGGTGAGTTTTACCTCCGCGCCTGAACTGCCCCAAGACGAAGTTCTGTCCCAGCTTCTCTTTGGTCGCGACATGTCGTCCATCAGCGCGTTCCAAGCCGTTCAACTCGCCGCAGCCGTTGGCACCCTTACGGGACGCAGCGGCGGTGGTCTGATCGACAAAATCCGTCAAGGGTCGGGATTGGATGATCTGGATGTGACCACCGATGACGCGGGCAATGCGGCCTTGTCGGCGGGCAAATACCTCAGCGACAATATCTACACCGATGTCACCGTATCATCGCAAGGCGACACCGAAATTAACCTTAACCTTGACCTTGGCGGCGACTTCACTGCCAAAGGCGGGTTCGGAACCACTGGCGATACCTCGGTCGGTGTTTTCTTTGAAAAGGACTACTGATGACGATCTCGCTCGACCTGACTGACCGTAAGGGGCTCCCTGATCCGCTGCGCGTGTTGGTCACCGAATACCCGCGTGACCTCTGGGCCAGCGATCCGAATTTCCACGGGCTGGTGAGCTTTTGGCTCGACCGCCACATGACCTTCCGCCGTCTTTTGTCCGCGATGACCACGGCGACCGAGGATGTGATGGACAAGGGTGATCCCAAACGGTTCGCGACCGCGATTTCGCGTTATGGCTCTATGTTCGTCCAAGACCTCCATGGCCACCATCAGATCGAGGATCAGCACTACTTTCCGATCCTGTCGAAAAAAGACCCCCGCGTGACCCGTGGCTTTGACATTCTGGACAAAGACCACCACGCGATGGACGGCATCCTCTCTAGCTTTGTCGAGGTTGCGAACGGGGCATTGCAGACCCTTGATCGTGGCCCAAAATTGATCACGGGCGCGGGTGCGCTTCATGCGGAGCTTGAGAATCTGACCCGCCTGATGGACCGCCACCTTACCGACGAAGAGGAATTGGTGGTGCCTGTAATCCTCAAGTTCGGCGCAGACGGGCTTCACTAACACAATCTGATTTGATCATTTCTTTGATGTGGGGCAGAATTGGCCCCAATCAGACGCAGGAGTGCCGCACGTGAACGTCGAAATGCCAAAGGAACCCGCGCACCAAACGGTGTATCGACGCCTTCGTGATATGATCCTTTGTGGCGAGATGGAGCCTGGTCAGGCCGTCACCATTCAGGGCCTCGTGGCTGAACTGGATGCAGGCATGACCCCCGTGCGCGAGGCGATCCGCCGCCTGACCTCTGAACACGCGCTCGAATTCAAGGACAACCGTCGCGTTGGCCTGCCCGTTCTAAACCGCGCAGAAATTGACGAAATTTCCTTTGCCCGTCTGGCGCTAGAACCTCAGCTAGCCATGTGGGCCGCGGCCAAGATCACGCCTGAACAGATCGACCAGCTTGCTGCTATTGACGAGGACCTGAATCGCGCGATTGATCGTGGCGATATTCAGACCTACCTGATTCAGAACTATCGTTTCCACAGCACGCTTTACGCGGCCTCTCAGGCCGCGACGGTGATCGCGCTGGTGGATGCGCTCTGGCTCCGCCTTGGGCCGAGCTTGCGTGTTATGCGAGGACGGTTCGGCACGGCCTCGCTCGACGATCGTCACGCCGTCGCGGTTGAGGCTCTGCGTTCGGGCGATATTCCTGCCGTGGGCGACGCCATTCGTTTGGATATTGAACAGGGGTTCAACCAGATCCGCCTGTCGATGCGCGACTAAAACGCCATCTCCATAAAGATAAGATCAAATCCGTCGACCGTGGGATGGCCGAGGGCATACAACTGTCCCGCCTCAATCGCGGCTGCATAATTTGCGTCCATCGGCGCGGGACGGCGGCCGATCAGTGGGATGTAGTCCGCATAAGAGGTTTCGACGATCTGTTGCACCGCTGGCAAATCGGCAGGCGTCGCGGGACGAATGTCCATCAGAACCGATCTTTAAGACCGAACCACAGCATACCCAGTACCAAGAGAGGATGCCGTAGTGCCGCACCGCCGGGGAACCGTGGGCTAGGAACCGAGGCCATAATGTCGAACTTTTCCGCCTGTCCCGCGATGGCCTCAGCCGCGACCTTGCCCGCGAATGTGGCAAGGGCAACGCCGTGGCCAGAGAAGCCAGAGAGCGACAGGATATTGCCCGTTATCCGCTCCACATGCGGAAGGCGGTTCATCGTGATCCCGAGCGTCCCGCCCCACGCGTAATCGACGCGGATACCGTTCAACTGTGGGAAAATCTGCGCCATCGCCTTGCGAACGACGCCTTCGATGTCGGACGGGAATTTGTAGCCGTAGCTTTCCCCGCCGCCAAAGAGCATCCGATTGTCTTCAGACAGTCGGAAGTAATTGATGACGTATTTGCTGTCAGCCACGCAATGATTGCCTTTCATCACCAGTTCAGGATCAGCCAAAGGCTCTGTCGCGATGATGAAGTTGTTGATCGGCATCACACGGGCGGCGACGCGCTCTTGCATCCGACCCAGATAGCCATTGCAGCCCATCACCACATAGCGCGCGCGGATCGTAGCGCCTTCGGTATGCACAACGGCTGGTTCACCCTCTTCAACGCGGGTGACGCGGGTTTGTTCATAGATGGTCACGCCCAAATCGCGGCACGCCCGCGCAAGGCCAAGCGCAAAGCGCAGCGGATGAATGTGACCGCCGCCCATATCAATCGCGCCACCATGATAGGCATCTGATCGACAAAGATCGTAGAGTTCATCCCGATCCAATTTGCGGATTTTATCGTAGCCGTATTCGGTGTTCAGCTTATCAACATAGGCATGAGTATGCGGCACGAACCGCGCGCGGTGATCGGCTTCGATCACACCTGCGGCCCAGCCAGCGCCTGTGTCGTATTTCTGATCCAGCCCGCGCAAGACATCGACGGATTCTTGCGACAAGCCCCAGAGTTTGCGGGCCAAATCCTTGCCTACGAGTTCCTCTAGATCGTCCTGATGGAGACGTTGACCGCCAGAGACCTGACCACCGTTGCGACCAGAGGCACCAAAGCCGACGCGCTGCGCCTCGACCAAAGTGACCTGATAGCCCTGCTCTGCCAGATGCAGCGCAGTCGATAGGCCCATGAACCCACCGCCGATGACACAGATATCGCAGGACAAATCACCCCTTGCCGCGGGGAACGCGTCAAGGGGTGTAGCTGTCGCCGCATAATAACTGTCGGGGTATTCCCCAACGCGATCATTTGCGGTGAGAAAGTCCATTAGGCCGACTTCATCAGACCTGCGGCCTTCACTTTTTCATAGGCTTCATCGAGCGACTTGCGGGCACGCGCGATCAGCTCGTCCACTTCATCACGGGTGATAACCAGCGGCGGAGCGATGATCATACGGTCACCAACGTGACGCATGATCAGGTCGTTACCAAAGCAGCATTCGCGGGTCATGAAACCAACGGTGCCCGGTGCAGCTTCGAACGGCTTGCGGCTGCCTTTTTCAGGAACCAGCGCGAGCGACGCCATCATGCCAACGATCTTGGTTTCACCAACAAACGGGTGATCGCCAAGGCTGTGCCACTTCTCTGCCAGATACGGTGCGATATCGTTCTTTACGTAATCAACGAGGTTCAGTTCCTCCATGATACGCAAGTTTTCCAGCGCAACCGCACAGGCCACAGGGTGACCCGAGTAGGTGTAGCCGTGGTTGAACTCAACGCTATCAATCGCCGCCGCAACTTTGTCGTTCACAATCGACGCCGCGATCGGAATATAGCCCGAGGACAGGCCTTTTGCGGTGGTGATGATGTCAGGCTTGGTGCCCATGGCTTGGAAGCCGAACCATTCACCCGTGCGGCCAAAGCCACAGATCACTTCGTCAGAGATGAACAGGATACCGTATTTATCAACGATACGCTGGATTTCTGGCCAGTAGGTTTCAGGCGCAACGATCACGCCGCCCGCACCCTGCACAGGTTCACCGATAAAGGCCGCGACCTTTTCCGGACCGATTTCTAGGATCGCCTCTTCGAGTTCACGTGCACGAGCGAGACCGAATTCTTCGGGCGACATGTCGCCGCCTTCGGTCCACCAGTTTGGCTGGTTGATGTGGTGAATGCCTGGGATGATACCGCCCTGCTTGTGCATGCCCGCCATACCGCCGAGGCTCATGCCAGCCATGGTCGAGCCGTGGTAGCCGTTCTTACGACCGATCACGACCTGACGATCAGGTTCACCTTTCGCCTGCCAGTATGCACGGACCATACGCAAGTTGGTGTCGTTCGCCTCAGAACCCGAGGACGCAAAGAACACGTGGTTCAAATCACCCGGTGCGATTTCAGCGAGCTTATTGGCAAGCTGGATAACCGGCACGTGCGTGGTCATGAAAAAGGTGTTGTAATACGGCAGTTCCTGCATTTGCTTTGCCGCAACTTCGGCAAGGCTGTCGTGGCCGTAGCCGATGTTCACACACCACAGACCCGACATCGCGTCGAGGATACGGTGGTTTTCGCTGTCGGTCAGCCACACGCCTTCGGCGCGGGTGACAACGCGGGCGCCGCGCTTTGCCAGAACATCACCGTTGGTAAACGGGTGCATGTGGTGAGCGGAATCGAGCGCCTGAAGCTCTGCTGTGGGGGTTTGGGTGCTGATCATATTCATGAGGGCGCTCCTTTCGGCGCGAAACGCGCGCAGGGTTGAGGGCAAAGGTTACACGCAATTTCTGCGTTCTGCGGCAGGATAGAAATACGGCTCCGCCCCGTCAAGCAAGTTTGATCAAATTCCACACCCACATGACCCACTCTGGGCCGTAGAATCGTCTTTGGACGTCATCCGAAGCAGGGTCTAATCGCTAGGCCGCGCACCCAAAGCCCACTCGACCCCCAAGATTTGCCCAACTGCTAAGCATCCAGATCAACTGGCCTTTCTTTCTTTGATCAATAAACGCCTTATTTTTGACCAGAGACAGTCCGCATAGCAAAACATTTACGCAGCCCCGCTTGTTTTTTGCCCTCAGTCGTGGCGGGATGATTTTACCCCCTGCGACACAGAAAGGTTGCAATGTAGGCTACTTTTGATCAAATTGGGGAAAAAGGTCCGAATGGGCCACCAACTCGGGAGAAAGAAATATGACAAAAACCTGGTTGCCGATGACGGCTGCAATTGCGCTCGTCGCTGGCTCTGCGATGGCAGAAGAGGTGCGCGTTTATAACTGGTCGGACTACATCGACGAGGCGCTCTTGGAAAAGTTCGAAGCCGAAACTGGCTATGACCTGATCTACGACGTGTTCGACTCGAACGAAGTTCTTGAGACCAAAATGCTGGCTGGTGGTTCGGGCTACGACGTCGTTGTGCCGACAGGTACCTTCCTTCAGCGTCAGATCGTAGCTGGCGCGTTCCAGCCGCTCGACATGTCGAAACTGCCGAACGCTGGCAATCTGTGGGACGTGATCAAAGATCGCACCGCGCAGTATGACCCCGGCAACGCCTATTCGATCAACTACATGTGGGGCACCACTGGTATCGGCGTAAACACTGGCAAAGTGGCTGAGCTTCTGGGCGACGACGCACCGATCAACAGCCTCGAGCTGGTATTCAACCCAGCCAACATGGAAAAGCTGGCTGAGTGCGGCGTTCACTTCCTTGACGCGCCAACTGAAATGGTTCCGGCAGCTCTCGCCTATGCGGGCCTCGACCCAGACGCCAAAGACGCTGACTCGCTCGCAAAAGCCGAAGAAGTGCTGATGGCGGTTCGTCCGTACATCCAGAAGTTCCACTCTTCGGAATACATCAACGCTCTGGCAAACGGTGAAATCTGCGTAGCCTTCGGTTGGTCGGGCGACATCCTTCAGGCACGTGACCGCGCAGCAGAAGCTGAAAACGGCGTCGAAGTTGCGTATAACGCTCCGACTGAGGGCGCTCTGATGTGGTTCGACCAAATGGCGATCCCTGTGGATGCTCCGAACCCAGAAGGCGCACATGCATTCCTGAACTTCATCATGGATGCGCAGAATATGGCTGATGCGTCGAACTACGTTTACTACGCAAACGGTAACAAAGCGTCCCAAGAGCTGCTGATCGAAGACGTGATCGGCGACACTGCGATTTACCCTGACGAAGCAACGCTGGAAAACCTCTACACCGTGACCCCGTTCGGTCCGGCAGAGCAGCGTCTGCTGACCCGTCTGTGGACCCGCGTTAAATCCGGCGTCTAATCGCGCCTGACCAGCCCCGCGCCGTTTTTATCGGCGCGGGGATTTTCATTTTATGCCGGAGTTCATTTGATGGCTCAGTCCCCTCGCCCGTCCAGTAATCCAACCAATGTTTTTGCACCTTGGAATGACCCAAACGCCAAACCATTGATCCAGTTTAAGAACGTGACGAAAAGGTTCGGGGATTTCACTGCCGTTGATGACCTGACAATCGACATTTACGAACGCGAATTCTTTGCGCTTTTGGGCCCGTCTGGCTGCGGCAAAACCACGTTGATGCGGATGCTCGCTGGCTTTGAGAGCCCGACAGAGGGCAGCATTCTTCTAGGTGGTCAGGACATCGTTCCCGTGCCCCCGAACAAACGCCCCGTAAACATGATGTTCCAGAGCTACGCGCTCTTCCCGCACCTGACCGTATGGGACAACATCGCCTTTGGTCTGCGCCGTGATGGGCTGGGCAAGGATGCAATCAACGATCGCGTCAAAGAGATGCTGCGACTAACGCGCCTCGACAAATTCGCGAAACGCAAACCGCACCAGATTTCTGGCGGTCAGAGACAGCGTGTGGCCCTTGCCCGCTCTCTGGCGAAAGCACCGAAACTGCTGCTGCTCGACGAACCGCTGGGCGCATTGGACAAGAAACTGCGCAACGAGACGCAGTTCGAACTGATGGACATTCAGGAAAAGACGGGGACCACTTTTGTCATCGTGACCCACGACCAAGAAGAGGCGATGACCGTTGCCTCCCGCGTTGCGGTCATGGACCACGGTAAGATGGTTCAGGTCGACACGCCCGCTGGCATTTATGAAGCGCCGAATAGCGTTTACGTGGCGGACTTTATCGGTGATGTGAACCTGATCGAAGGCAACGCTAAGGTCGAAGGCAACACCGTTACGATCCATTTCGCCGAATGTGCTGCACCCATCACTGCGGTCTGCGAACGCCCCATCGCGGATGGTCAACGCGTGTCCTATGCGATCCGTCCTGAAAAGATCTCTGTGAACCGTGAACCGCTCGACGATCGTGCGAACCACGTCAAAGGCAAGATCGAGGACATCGGCTACCTCGGCAACGTGTCGACCTATCACGTCCGCCTGCCCTCTGGTGAACTGGTCAGCGCCTTGATGACCAACTCGCGCCGCCTCGCCCGCCGTGATTTCACATGGGAAGACGAGGTATGGCTTAGCTGGACGGACACCGCTGGTGTCGTCCTGACGGAGTGAGCGGCATGAACCTACGCCGCCTCATCGTCATTGGAATTCCGTTCACGTGGTTGCTTTTGTTCTTCCTCGTGCCCTTCGTGATCGTGATCAAGATCTCGCTCTCTGATCCCGCCATCGCGATCCCGCCCTATTCGCCCACCTTGGAATTGTCTGGGGGCTTGGCGGGGCTCAAGGCGTTCTTTAGCCAGTTGGATTTCGAGAACTTCACCTTCCTGACGCTCGACCCGCTCTATTACACGGCCTATCTGTCCTCGCTCAAGATCGCCTCGATCTCGACCCTGCTGACGCTCGCCGTGGCCTTCCCAATGGCTTACGGCATGGCCCGTGCGCCAGAGGAATGGCGCGCCACGTTGATGATGCTCGTGATCCTGCCGTTTTGGACCTCCTTCCTGATCCGCGTGTATTCGTGGATGGGAATTTTGGGCAAAGAAGGCTTCTTGAACATGATCCTTCTGTGGCTCGGCATCATCGACGAACCACTGACGATCCTGAACACGAACACCGCGGTTTATATCGGTATCGTCTACACTTACCTGCCGTTCATGATCCTGCCGATCTATTCGACTCTAGAAAAACTGGACCTCTCACTGATCGAAGCGGCAGAGGACCTCGGCTGCACGCGCACCTCTGCCTTCTGGCTCGTCACGGTGCCGCTTTCTGTTCCGGGTGTGGTTGCTGGGTGTTTCCTCGTCTTTATCCCTGCCTTGGGTGAGTTCGTGATCCCGTCCCTCTTGGGCGGCTCGGACACGCTGATGATCGGTAAGGTTTTGTGGGAAGAGTTCTTCTCGAACCGTGACTGGCCTGTGGCCTCTGCGGTGGCTGTGATCCTGCTCGCGATCCTGATCATCCCGATCATTCTGTTCCAGCGGAACCAACAAAAGCAGTTGGAGGGCGACCAATGAAAAAGCTGAGCTGGTTCAACCTGACCACCCTCACCCTCGGGTTCGCCTTCCTTTACATCCCGATGATCGTGCTGATCGTCTATTCGTTCAACGGCGGGCGTCTGGTGACGGTTTGGGCGGGGTTCTCGACCAAATGGTATGGCACACTGTTCCATAACGAGGCGTTCCTTGATGCCGCTTGGGTGACGATCCGCGTGGCCGTTGCAACGGCAACGCTTGCAACAATCCTTGGCACGCTGGCAGGGTATGTGCTGGTGCGCGGCGGACGGTTCTGGGGTCGCACGCTGTTTTCTGGGATGGCCTATGCGCCGCTCGTGATGCCTGACGTGATCCTTGGTCTGTCGCTCTTGCTGCTGTTCAAGGTGATGTTCGGCAGCATGGGCATGACCACGATCATCCTCGCGCACACGACCTTTGCGATGTGCTATGTGTCGGTCGTCGTCTCTTCGCGCCTTTTGTCCTTTGACAAATCATTGGAAGAGGCCGCATCGGACCTCGGCGCGACGCCGTTCGACACGTTCATGTCGGTCACGCTGCCGATCATTTTTCCCGCGGTTCTGTCTGGCTGGCTCTTGGCCTTTACCTTGTCGCTCGACGATCTGGTGATTGCGTCCTTTGTGACGGGTCCCGGTGCAACGACCCTCCCGATCAAAATCTACTCGGCCGTGCGTTTGGGCGTTTCGCCCGAGATCAACGCCCTTTCGACCATCATGATCGGGATCGTGACCGTTGGCGTTCTAACTGCATCGTTGCTCAACAAACGCAAAGTTGTTCAGCGCCTCAAGGACGAAAAAGCCGCGAATTAAGCGAGTTCAGCGACCGTGCGGCGAGCCCAATCAAGGATCGCCGCCGGATCGTTGGGCAGTTCCTCGCCCAATCCTTCTGTAAAGGCGTGGAACGCAGGCAAGGTTTCATCACGAACAGCCAAAAGGACGGGAATACCCGCCGCCAGTGCCGCACCGATCACAGGACGGAACCCGCGCCCCTCGGCCTCTTGTTTGCCGAACTTATTCGCCAAGAGTAGCTCTGCCCCATCGAGCGAAGCCTCAACCAGCCCCACAGCCTCTTCCAATGCGGTCGGGTCCAGTCGACACCCCGATGACAAGGCGCCAAGGTTCTGGCTGATGCGGATCACCCTCCCTGACGGGATCATATGCAGGTCCATGTGATAAGGGCTTCCGTCCTGCGGATCATCGTTGATCTGGCAGGCCCCCGCGACCACGACGCCCTCTGCCCGCAACTGGCGTATCGCCTCTGTCAGCGTTGGGTTTGCGGTGCTGGTTTTGGACGCGATTACGTAGCCTAACATTATGCCCTCTTGTGCAAGTCGCACCACGATGACAGCCTGAGCCGCGAAAGAAAAGGGACGCAATGCAGCAAACACCAGTCATGATCCTTGCAGGCGGTCAGGCCACCCGAATGGGCGGCGGCGATAAGCCCCTGATGCTGTGGCGGGATCGCCCTTTGATCGAGTGGCTGCTGGAGGATCTACGCAAACACTCCCCCAAAATAGCGATCAACGCGAATGGGGACCCGCAGCGGTTCGCGACATATTGGCTGCCAGTGGTTCCTGATGAGCTACCAGATTGCGGCCCGCTCTCTGGTATTTTGACTGCGATGGAATGGGCTGCGACCTCTGGATTTTCGCATGTCGGGGTGATTGCGGGAGATACCGTTTCGCTACCCGATGACCTTTTGGAGCGTTTGGGCACTGGACCGTCCTACGCCGCCTCGCTGGTCAACTACGAATGGCGCGCCCATCCTACGGTCGGTGTCTGGCCCGTCGATCTGGCCGCGGGATTACGTGATTACCTTCTGTCTGGGGAACGCCGCGTCATGGGCTGGGCTAAATATGTGGGCGCAACCGAGGTGCGGTTTGACGGCGACGTCTTCCGCAATTTCAACACGCCAGAGGACCTAAAGGGCTAGCCCCTTCGGATCAGATAGGCCTGCCCGCGGTCGACCTCTTCCATACCGAGAAACTCATGCCCCGCCTCGCGACAAAACACGGGCATGTCAATCTGCGCCATCGCGTCGGATGCGAGAATACGCAGCACTTGCCCCTCTGCCATCGACGCTAGAACTTTCCGCGCCTTCAGGACAGGCAGGGGACATAGCAGCCCAATGGCGTCGACCTCAACGTCAGCCATGGAGCTTACGATCCCGCAAAGACGCCACGAAGGATGCGCCGATGAGGGCCGCACCGATCAAGCCCGTGACAGCTTCGGGCACATGGAATTCGACGTGTAAGAACATCACCACGGCCAAAACAAGGATCGACCAGAATGCCCCGTTTTCGAGGTAACGATATTCGTTCAACGTGCCTTTCTCGACCAACATGACCGTCATCGACCGCACATACATCGCGCCGATCCCAAGGCCTATGGCGATGATGAACAGGTTTTGCGTCAGCGCAAACGCACCGATCACACCGTCAAAACTGAACGAGGCATCGAGCACTTCAAGGTAAAGGAACGCCCCCAAACCTGCCTGCCCAATAGCACGACCCGCCTTTTGTGCGTCCAGATAATGGCCGAGCACATCGACCAGCAGAAACGTCAGCAGACCCCAGATCGCCGATTGTAGAAACGCGCGGCCTGTCACTGGATCAAAGAGGTTCGACACAAGCGTGATCACCCCGATCACAATCGTCACCACCAACAGTTTCGCGCCTGACATGCGGCACATCATCCGTTCCACACCAGGCAGCCAATGTACGGTCTTTTCTGGGTCAAAAAAGTAAGAAAGCGCGACCATCAACAGAAACGTCCCGCCAAAGGCGCTGATCGGAACCCGCGCACCGTCCATGATCGCGGCGTAGCGGTCAGGATGCGCCCAAGCGAGCTCTACCGCCGCCCATGGCCCGATCTTGGCCGCGATACACACGACGGCCAGCGGGAAAATGATCCGCATCCCAAAGACAGCGATCAGAATACCCCATGTCAGAAACCGCCGCTGCCAAACTGCGGTCATCTCACGCAGTTTGTTCGCGTTCACGATCGCATTGTCGAATGAGAGCGAAATTTCCAGAACCGACAGCACAGTCGTGATGAACAGCACGTTCAACATACCCGCCACGGTGCCAAAGATGCTCCACCCCAAAACCAAACTGAGGATAAGACCGCCAGCGGTCACAGCGAAAGCCAGCGTGAAATAACGCAACGCAGGTTTCGAACACGGTTCTGCCAATTCAGACCACCATAAAAAAGGACCGCCGCCCGATGGGGGCGGCGACGGTGATTATTTCTGCGCTTCGAGCGCGTCGAGCCGCGCCTTGAGCGCTTCGTTCTCTTCGCGGGCTTTTTGCGCCATCGCGCGAACGGCGTCGAATTCTTCACGGGTGACAAAGTCACGGTCCGCAAGCCAGCGATCCAGCATGGATTTCATCGCGTTCTGCGCTTCGTCCTTGGCCCCTTGCGCCACGCCCATAGCGTTGGTCATCAATTGGGAAAAGTCGTCTAGAATTTTATTGCGGGTCTGCATTGTCAGCCTCCGTTCAGTGTTAAGCCCTATATGGGGGGCGAACCTCAAAGGGGCAAGTCGCAACCTGTTGACTCTGACTATTCGTCCCATCAAACCTGCGGCCATGATCGCTCTTTCTGCTCTCGCCTTTCCGAATGTGTCACCGGAAATCTTCACCATCTCGCTCTTCGGGATGGAGTTTGCGCTGCGTTGGTATGCCCTCGCTTACATCGCTGGAATCGCTCTGGGCTGGTGGATGATCGCAAAGTCGCTCAAACAGCCCGCGTTTTGGCCCGCGAACACCGCGCCGATGACCGCCAAACAGCTCGAAGATCTTATGACGTGGATCATCGCGGGTGTGATTTTGGGCGGACGTTTCGGCTATGTGCTGTTCTACCGCTTTAGCTACTACGCCCAAAACCCGCTTGAAGTTCTTCAAGTCTGGGAAGGCGGCATGTCCTTCCACGGTGGGTTCCTCGGTGTGATCGTGGCGACCTACCTTTATTCGCGCCATCAAAAGCTGCCGCTCGGGTCGGTGGCGGATTGTTTGGCGATGGTCGCGCCCTTGGGCCTCCTGCTCGGGCGATTGGCGAATTTCATCAATGGCGAACTATGGGGCCGCGTGAGCGATGTGCCGTGGGCCGTCGTCTTCCCCTCTGAAGCGGCGCAGCAGTGCCTCTTGCCCATCTGCGCTCGCCACCCCTCGCAACTCTATGAGGCCGCGATGGAAGGCGTGATCCTTGGCCTTATCATGCTCTGGCTCGTGCTGCGTGCAGGCGCGCTGAAACGCCCGTGGACCTTGGCAGGGACATTTTTCGCAGGCTACGGCGTATCGCGCTTTATCGTTGAATTCTTCCGCCAACCTGACGCGCAATTCATCAGCGAAGGAAATCCGCTCGGCCTTGCGTTTCATGTGAACGGCTGGGGCCTGACCATGGGGCAAACTCTGTCGCTGCCAATGATCATCATCGGCCTCGTTCTGATCGCACGGGCGAAACGGACATGACGGCGCTGGCGGACCTCCTCAAACGCAGGATTGCGGCGACGGGGCCAATCACGCTCGCTGACTATATGTCAGAGGCGCTTTTGCACCCAGAACACGGCTATTACACCACCCGCGATCCGCTGGGTGCGACGGGCGACTTTGTCACCTCGCCCGAGATATCGCAGATGTTTGGCGAAATGATCGGGCTGTGTTTGGCGCAGGCTTGGATCGACCAAGGCCGTCCGAATGGCGTTCTGGCAGAGCTCGGCCCCGGTCGCGGCACATTGATGCAAGACATCCTTCGTGCCACCAAAGGCGTCGCTGGGTTCCATGACGCGCTCGACCTGCATCTGGTCGAAGCCTCGCCCGTCCTGCGTGCCGCCCAATCCGCGCGCCTTCCGAACCCGACGTTCCATGCGGATGTATCGACGCTGCCCAATGCGCCCTTGTTCCTTGTGGCGAACGAATTCTTTGACGCCCTCCCTGTGCGCCAATTCCAGCGCGACGGCACGGGCTGGCGTGAACGGATGGTCGGGCTAGAGGGTGACACCCTCACCATTGGCCTATCTGCCGCCGCCCCGATTGCGCTGCTGGATCACCGCCTCGCCGATACCAAAGACGGCGATCTGGTCGAAGTATGCCCAGCCCTCCCCGCGATTATGGGGCAAATCGGCGAATGGATCGGCACCCGTGGCGGTGCGGCGTTGATCATCGATTACGGCGATTGGCGGTCCCAAGGTGACACGCTCCAAGCCCTGCGTGGACACAAACCCGTTGATCCGCTTGACGCACCGGGCACCGCAGACCTCACGACACATGTGGATTTCGAGGTCATCACCCAATCTGCAGCCCCTGCCCGCTTTACCCGCATCACGCCTCAAGGCGTCTTTCTCGAACGCCTCGGGATCACGCAGCGTGCGCAGAGTTTGGCTCAGTCAATGTCGGGCGATGCGTTAGAGTCCCACATCGCCGCACATAGACGCTTGACCCACCCGTCAGAAATGGGTGACCTCTTCAAAGTGGTCGGGATTTACCCCGATGCCCACACACCGCCCGCAGGTCTGGAACCATGACGCTCGAAATTATCACCCATGATGACCTTATGCCGATCCGCCACGGGTTCTTTACCCGACGGGGCGGTGCATCGTCTGGCGTGTTTGCGGGCTTGAACTGTGGTGGTGGCAGCAGCGATCAATCCGACATCGTCGTGATCAACCGTGGCCGTGTGGCCGCAGCGATGGATGTGGCGCCTGAGGCTCTTATTGGTGTGCATCAGGTGCATTCGGCTGACGTTGTGACCGTGTCTGACATCACCACGCCCCGCGCCCAAGCCGACGCCTTGGTCACCGATGTTCCGGGCATTGCGTTGTCCATCCTCACCGCCGATTGCCAACCTGTGCTCTTTGCCGACCATGACGCAGGTGTCATCGGTGCCGCACACGCGGGCTGGAAAGGGGCGCTTAGTGGCATTCTCGAAGCGACGGTTATCGCGATGGAAGACCTCGGCGCGGACCGTGAAAACATGGTCGCAGTCATTGGTCCGACCATCAGCCAACGCGCCTATGAGGTTGGTCAGGAATTCTTTGACACGTTTCTGGACGAAGACCCCGCCTTTGCTCGATTCTTTGTGAATGGCAAAGAAGACGGGAAGTTCATGTTCGATCTTCCTGCCTTTGGTCTATTCCGTCTGCGCACCGCTGGCGTGGGCACCGCAGAATGGACGCGCCACTGCACATACTCGGACCCAGACCGATTCTACAGCTACCGTCGGACCTGCCATCAAAAAGAGGCCGATTATGGCCGTTTGATCGCGTCGATCCGCCTCTGACCCGCCACAATCGGGTCACTTCCGCTTAGCCTCACGCTCTCGCACCCCTTTGCGTAAAGGGCTTTCGCCGTTCTGAGACAGTTTCCCCATGAACAGGGCAAAGTTTCACAACTTCGCCCAACTCTTGCCGCCTGTGCCCTTGATAGTGGGATCAACGCCGAAACTGGCAACGACTATCCAAGAGGACAGAGCAATGAAAAACAAACGCTGGCTCACCACTATGATCGAAGACGCCAAAGCCTGTGACACGCAGATGCCTTGGGCGCGTGGTCTGCGGCGCGAGGCGATGATCGCCCGCCGCACAGAAACTACCTCCCCCGAATTAGAGGCCAAAGTGGCCTGATTTCTCCCTCGGAAGCAGACACTTCCAAGACCTCAAGGCGGCCAGTGGCCGCCTTTTTCTTTGCGATTCGGGGTGAGCGGCGTGAAATTAAGGCCAGATTAACGCCCCTAAGGTGAACAATCTGAGGTTGCCAACCCCACTTTGTTACCCGCTGATCCACAATACATTGATTTCTTTGACAAGTCCGACCAACTTCTGCCACATTCTGGTCAAGTTGAACGACCCGATGTTGTCGGTGGGGGCCGACGGAAGGTCAACCGTAAGGTGGACCAGTATGCATATGCCCCGTTCGGCAGCCGCTCTAGGCGTGTCAAATAACCTACCGGTCTCTCAGGACCGGATCGCTCGGAAAGACGGGCGACTTCAGCGCAACCAGCCTCTCATGCGCAAATACGAAGTCGCCCATCTGACCAAAGATGGCCTCTGCCATGAATTCCAGAAAACAGCGCCCGCGCACCCTCTGTTCGAGGAAGCCTTTTCTGCCTTTGCTCGTGGCCTGCTATTCCAAACAGAAAACGGCCCAATCGCGGTCGAAGACCTCTGGCCCGGGGACCGCATCCGCACAGCCAACGGACGCCTCCGCACGCTCATGTGGAAAGGGTCGATGATGATCGTGCCGCATGTGGCGAGTGAAACGACATCCATGATCCGCGTTGGGACAGAGGCGTTGGGGCTTCATCGTCCATCGCACGACACAATGTTCGGACCATCAGCGCGTGTGTTTCATACGTCACCCCGCATCAGGGCCTTCAACGGGCAAGACGGCGCATTTGTTCCGCTGGCCGATCTCGTCGATGGGGACGGCATCATCGAAATCACGCCGATGGCGCCCGTGCAAGTGTTCCACTTGGGCTTTGCGACCCACGAACGCCTCAGCGTCGCGGGGCTAGAGGTCGAAAGCTATCACCCCGGCGCGCCGCATCGGTTCCCCTTGCGCGGCGAACTCCTCGACATGTTCATGCCGCTCTTCCCGCATATGCGGGACCTCGGGGATTTCGGGATGGATTGCCAGCCGCGCTTGCGGATGGCTGATCTTACGGTGTTTGACGTCGCCTAAGCGTCGCGAGCAAGGCGTTCCTCAAGCACGTCAAACGGCACACCCGGTTCGTCCTTCGCACAGCGGATAACAAGCGATGTTTTCACATGCGCAACGTTGTCCGCGGTGAGCAGTTCACCCGTCAGGAAGCTCTGGAAGCTGCGCAAATCAGGGGCCACGCATTTGAGGATAAAGTCGACCTCACCGTTGAGCATGTGACATTCGCGAACGAGCGGCCAGTTGCGGCACCGTTCTTCGAAGGCAGAGAGGTCAGCTTCGGCTTGCTTGTGCAGACCGACCATCGCGAACACCTGCACTTCAAAGCCCAATTCGCGGCTATCCACGTCAGCGTGGTACCCACGAATATAGCCCTGCTCTTCGAGCGTGCGCACACGACGCAGACACGGCGGCGCGGAAATGCCCACTCGTTTTGCCAATTCGACGTTGGTCATGCGACCATCCGCCTGCAATTCGGCAAGGATCATGCGATCGATTTCATCGAGTTTGCTGCCCGGCATTGGTATCCCCAAAGAAAGTTTCGCGAACCTTACGTCGAATGAACTTTATGCGCAACAATATTTCAAAGTTGCGCAATTTCATTTCTCATTCGCATGCATAAAATTCTTGCAATGTTTTAATCCCGCTCGCCTCTTTCCCGCGGCGGGCGGCGTGGCTATATCGGGGGGAACGGATATTGAAAAGAGGCTGACATGTCTGACGCACGCCACACGAAGGTTTTGATCATTGGCTCTGGCCCTGCAGGCTATACCGCAGGCGTTTACGCAAGCCGCGCCATGCTGAACCCGATTCTGGTTCAGGGGATGGAACCGGGCGGTCAGCTGACCACCACGACCGAAGTTGAAAACTGGCCGGGTGAAAAAGAAATCCAAGGGCCGCAGCTGATGGTGAACATGGAAGAGCACGCCAAGGCGATGGGCTGTGAGATCATCATGGACCTGATCTCTGACCTCGACCTGTCCCAGCGTCCTTTCGTGGCCAAAGGCGACAGCGGCACCACCTACACCGCCGATGCGATCATCCTTGCAACAGGTGCTCGTGCAAAGTGGTTGGGTCTGGAGTCGGAAGAAGCCTACAAGGGCTTCGGCGTGTCGGCCTGCGCGACCTGTGACGGGTTCTTCTACCGCGGTCAGGAAATCGTTGTGATCGGCGGCGGCAACACCGCAGTCGAAGAAGCACTCTTCCTCACCAACTTTGCGACCAAAGTGACCCTGATCCACCGCCGTGACTCGCTTCGGTCGGAAAAGATCCTGCAAGAGCGTCTCTTGAAGCACGAAAAGATCGAAGTGCTCTGGAACCACGAACTGGAAGAAGTCGTTGGCGAAGGCGATCCTAAAGGCGTGACAGGCGTTCGTGCAAAACACGTTGAAACGGGCGAAATCACCGAAGTCCCAGCCAAAGGCGTCTTTATCGCTATTGGCCACGCGCCGGCGAGCGAGTTGGTCAAAGACCAGCTGGAACTGCATTCGGGTGGCTATGTGAAGGTGAAACCAGGCTCGACCGAAACCTCGATCCCTGGCGTCTTTGCTGCGGGCGACCTGACCGACGCGAAATACCGTCAGGCGGTCACATCTGCGGGGATGGGCTGCATGGCGGCGCTGGACGCAGAACACTGGCTCGCCGCACAAGAGTAACAACAAAAAAGCCCCGCAATAGCGGGGCTTTTTCTTTGGGGGTTAGCGCAGCTTCATCCGCGCCATCAGGTTATCCTTGAACACGAACTGGTGGACCAACGCGCCGAGGATATGCAGCCCCAGAAGGCCGAGGCCCAAGGTGAACATGACCTCATGCACCTCGCCCGCATCGCGGATGCCACCAAACCAAACGGCGATACCCGACAGCGGGATCGTGATCATCACGACATAGAGGCCGAGCTTGACCGCCTTAGCGAGCAAAGCCTGCGCACCGCTACCCATTTCCACAGGTGCGGGACGAGTAAAGCGCATCACAATACGCACCACGGCGAGCGCCAAAATCGCAATACCGACAATCACGTGCACACGGGTGCCGATGCCAATATCGGTCACGCCTTCGCGGACAAAGGCACGGTAGCTATCCTTGATCGCATCATGGCTAAAGAAGCTCACGAAAAAGAGCAGAAACATCAACCAATGCAGAACAATTTGGGGTTTTGAGAATTTTTCGGGATGTGCCAACTCAGGCCTCCTTATCCATACATAACAAAATTATAATTTAATTTTTAGGGCACTTGCAATCGTCAAACAAAAAAGGCGCCCTCTTGGGCGCCTTTGTCACATCAATGCACCGCCATCGGTGTCATGTCATTTTGTCGAGCCAGCACAAAGGCCATCTGACGATCCGCAACGAGCGCGATCTGTTCGCCCGCTTCGGTATGGACCGAAAACAGCTGTTTGCGGCCTCCTGCCTGTTCCTGAAGATCTTCGGGAAGATCAGCGACATCGACCGATTTGACATAAACAATCCGGTCTTGGGCGTTTCTGAAATCGTATTTCGCGTTCATCATTCGGACCCTTTCCTAATCTTGATCGTCTGCACCACTGTTTCAGGGAGTTTGCGCGTCAAATCGACGTGCAGCAAACCGTTTTCCATCACCGCTTCGCCAACATCGACGCCATCGGCCAACACAAACGACCGTTGGAATTGGCGGGCCGCGATACCGCGATGCAAGAAGATACGACCATCACTGTCGTCCGATTGGCGACCACGGATGACAAGGCTGCTGTCCTCAACGGTGATCTGCAAATCGTCCTCAGAAAAGCCAGCCACAGCCAGCGTGATCCGATAGGACCGTTCTGATGTTTGTTCGATGTTATACGGGGGATATCCGTCATTGCCGGATTTCGCGGTGCGTTCGACCAGCCGTTCCAGCTGTTCAAAGCCCAGAAGGTAGGGATGCGCCCCTAATGTTAGTTTCGTCATACGACACGTCCTCGTCCAAGCGACCGTCAAATTGGCCCCGATCACGGCAGCCATAAATTGAATATGGTCTTTCAATCCGACCGCTGCAAGGGCTAGGCGGAATCGATCAAACCGCTTATGTTAAGAACTCGCGGCGCGAGAAAGTATCGGGTGAGTCCATGAATAAATCCGCACGGATGGAACAGATTGAGGTCCTTCGTTTCGAACTTGAGGTTCTCAAGCGCGAACACCGTGACTTGGATGAGGCTATTCATGCCCTGGAAGATCGCGGAACAGGCGATATGCTGACCCTGCGTCGCTTGAAAAAGCAGAAACTGAACCTCAAGGACAAAATCGTCGTCCTAGAGGACCGTATTTTCCCCGATATCATCGCCTGAGTGCATCGCGGGCAATTGCACCCTGCCCCATGCTCGCTATAGTGCCGCTTCCTATTCCAAGCGGGGACACATCATGACCACACCGCAAGTCGGTATCATCATGGGCAGCCAGTCCGACTGGCCGACAATGAAACTAGCCGCCGATATTCTCGACGAACTGGGCATCACCTACGAGAAAAAGATCGTCAGCGCGCACCGCACGCCAGATCGCCTGTGGGCCTATGGCAAGGCGGCAGCGGATCGCGGCCTTCAGGTGATTATCGCTGGTGCAGGTGGTGCGGCGCACCTTCCGGGCATGATGGCATCGAAAACCCGCGTTCCTGTAGTTGGCGTCCCTGTTCAGACCAAGGCGCTGTCGGGCGTTGATAGCCTCTATTCCATCGTTCAGATGCCCAAAGGCTACCCCGTTGCGACCATGGCAATCGGTGCGGCGGGTGCATCGAACGCTGGCCTGATGGCCGCTGGTATCCTCGCCCTCCAAGACGCCGATCTTGCTGCCCGCCTTGATGCGTGGCGCGAGGCGCTTTCTGCTTCTATTCCTGATGAGCCCGTCGATGAGTGATATGCTGAAACCTGGTTCGACGATTGGCATCCTTGGTGGAGGTCAGTTGGGGCGTATGCTCTCTGTCGCGGCATCGCGGTTGGGCTTTAAGACCCACATCTATGAACCCAGCGCGAACCCGCCCGCGGGCCATGTTGCGGACCGTGTGACCACTGCGCCCTATGACGACGCCGAAGCGCTCGCTGATTTCGCGGCTTCTGTCGATGTGATCACCTACGAGTTTGAAAACATCCCGACCGAAGCGCTGGACCTTCTCGAATCCGTGCGCCCGATCCGACCGAACCGCAAGGCATTGGCCGTGTCGCAGGATCGCCTTGTCGAAAAAGCATTCTTGAACGATCTGGGTCTGAAAACCGCACCCTTTGCGGCGGTCGATGATGAGGTCGATCTGGCCGAAGCCATCGCCGAGATTGGCACCCCTGCCATTCTGAAAACCCGTCGGTTCGGCTATGACGGCAAAGGTCAGGCGCGTCTGAAATCCGCTGATGATGCGGAACAGGCACTTGCTGACATGAACGGTGCGCCGTCGATCCTCGAGGGTTTTGTGAACTTCACCCACGAGGTGTCAGTGATTGCCGCACGCGGCACCAACGGTGAAGTTGCCTGCTATGATCCGGGTGAAAACGTCCACAAGGACGGCATCCTCGACACCACCACCGTTCCTGCGAACCTCACAGGGATGCAGGGCGTGGATGCGGTTCTACTCGCTGGGAAAATCCTCAATGCGCTGGATTATGTCGGCGTCATGGGCGTTGAGCTGTTCGTCACCCCCCAAGGGCTGATCGTCAACGAAATCGCGCCGCGTGTTCACAACTCTGGCCACTGGACCCAAAACGGCTGTGCGGTCGACCAGTTCGAACAGCACATCCGCGCTGTTGCGGGCTGGCCTTTGGGTGACGGCAAACGCCATTCGAACGTTGTGATGGAGAACCTGATCGGCGACGACGTGGACCGCATTCCAGAGATCGCAAAATCAGGTGATGCCATCCACCTCTACGGTAAGGCTGACGCAAAACCCGGTCGCAAGATGGGTCACGTGAACCGCATCACGGGTCCTGCGGGTCAATAAGCCCTTCGATCACGTCATAGACGACCTCTCCGCTCCGATCGAAGCGGCCGTCTTTCAAAAAGGTGACAACCTCCGCGATGACTTGGGGGTTGTTCATCATAAAGGTGTGGGTCACGGGCAAAACCATGTGATCCGCGCCCTTCAATCGGGTCGACGCGACCGACACTTTGCCATCGTCGGGACCGTCAATCAGCGATGAATAGATCGGGTTCAGGCTCTGATCGCCCGCGATTATCCCAACCTCAACGTTCAGATCCCCCAGCGATAGCGGCACGCTCCCCGCCCCAGTGCCGAGCTGTTCGCCCGCGGGGCCGTTGATCCACTCGAACGGTTCCCAATCGCCGAATACATCGACCAGCTCAGACCCTTGGTTCGGCGGGGCCAGCATCACAACGCGCCCCATATCAACAGGCGTATGCCCCTGAAGCCACGCACGGATCAGGATGCCACCCATCGAATGGGTCACGAAATGAACCTTGCGTGCCCCGCAAGCCGCCACATCATCGGTGATCTGCCCGACGAGTTCTTCAATCGGCTGCTTGGTCGACGGGTAGCCGCGATTGACGACCTTATAGCCCTCGGCCTCTAACACCTCCCCCATCACAAACAGAGAGGCAGGCCCACGCGCCAGCCCATGCAGCAGAACAACGCAATCCTCTGCCTTGGCAGGGGCAGCGGCGAGAAACAAAAGTGAGGCGAGTAAAGTTTTCATATACACCACATAAGCGCAAAAACGCATAATCCAATCAACCAGCTTGCGCGACGCTGCGGCACAGGCCACTGTAGCGCATGTCCAGATCAATCCGTCTTGCCACACGCGCCATTATTTTACACGAAAACAAATTGTTACTCGTGAACGCTTGGAAAAATCGCGATCACCTGTGGTGTGCACCTGGGGGCGGCGCCGAAGCGCATCAGAGCCTGCCTGCTAACCTATCGCGTGAAGTGCACGAAGAAACGGGACTGATCGTTAAGGTGGGTGAACCCTGCCTGATCAACGAATTCCACGACCCGAAGGGCGATTTCCATCAGGTCGACCTCTATTTCCGCTGTCAGATTATGGCGGGCGATCCCTTTGGCGACTGGACCGATCCCGAAGGCATCGTGAGCAAACGTCGTTGGGTCACGCGTGAGGAAATGTCGAAACTCAGGGTAAAGCCCGATAGCCTCGCGGCGGTGGCATGGGGGGACGCAGATGCCCCACCCTATGACCCACTAGAGCCGATCCAGCGTTAGCGGCGGAGCGGCGTCTCTGATAGACGAATGGGCGTTCGGATTGCAGGAATACCGTTTTCCATAACCTGCATGCCGCGTGCAACGACCTGTGGATCGGCAAAGACCTGATCGACCGAATTGATCGGCCCCGCTGGTACAGTCGCCTTTTCCAACGCCAACAAAAGCTCGGACCGATCCCATCGCGACAGGACCACCACGACCTTGTCCCGCAAGGGCACCCTATTCGCCACGCGCAGCGCATTTGTTGCAAAGCGCGGGTCCTCCTCCAGACCCAGCACGTCGCAGAACCGACGGAATTGGCCATCGTTGCCAACGGCCACGATGATATCGCCATTCGACGTCGGAAGAACTTCGTAAGGGGCGATGTTTGGATGCGCATTGCCCATACGGCGAGGGGCATTTCCCGATACGAGGTAGTTCATCCCCTGATTGGCCAGCACCCCAACAGCGCAATCGAGCAGTGCCATATCGACATGCTGCCCGCGCCCCGTGGTTTCGCGTGCTTTCAGCGCGGCCTGAATACCGATCACCGAATAGAGCCCCGTGAAGATATCAGCAAAGGCCACGCCGACTTTTTGCGGCTCACCGTCTGGCGCCCCTGTGAGGTCCATCCAGCCCGCCATGCCTTGGATCAGGAAATCATAGCCAGCACGGTCCGCATAAGGCCCGTCCTGCCCGAACCCTGTGATCGAACAATAGACCAGCCGCGGATTGATCGCCGACAGCCCCGCATAGTCGAGCCCGTATTTCGCCAGACCACCGACCTTGAAATTCTCGATCACCACATCGGCGTTGCGGATCAGGTCGATCACGATCTGCCGCCCCTCTTCGGTGCGGAAATCGGCAGTCACCACCGATTTTCCAGCGTTCGTCGCATGGTAATAGGCAGCGGTGCCGTCATCCATGAACGGTGGCCCCCATGTGCGGGTATCGTCGCCGTCGGGGCTTTCGACCTTAATGACCTCTGCCCCGAGGTCGGCCAGAACCTGACCAGCCCAAGGACCAGCCAGAATACGCGCCAACTCGACGACTTTCACACCGTTCAGCGGTTGCATCAGAAGAACGCCTGCAGACCAGTTTGCGCACGGCCAAGGATCAGCGCGTGGATGTCATGCGTGCCCTCATAGGTGTTCACCGTCTCAAGGTTGACCATATGGCGGATCACACCGAATTCAGCCGAAATCCCGTTGCCGCCGTGCATGTCGCGTGCGTGACGCGCCACATCGAGCGCCTTACCACAGTTGTTACGTTTGATCAGGCTGATCATCTCTGGCGCAGCCTCAGCGGCGTCCATCAAACGACCGACTTGCAACGCAGCCTGAAGGCCCAACGTAATCTCGGTCTGCATATCCGCGAGCTTTTTCTGGAAAAGCTGGGTCTGCGCGATCGGTTTGTTGAACTGCTTACGATCCAGACCGTATTGGCGTGCCGCGTGCCAGCAGAACTCTGCCGCGCCCATAACGCCCCACGCGATACCATAGCGTGCGCGGTTCAGACAGCCGAACGGTCCCTTGAGGCCCGACACATTGGGCAACAGCGCATCTTCGCCCACCTCAACGCCGTCCATGACGATCTCACCCGTGATGGACGCCCGCAGGGATACCTTGTTTTCGATCTTCGGCGCCGACAGACCCTTCATCCCTTTCTCAAGGACGAAGCCTTTGATCTTACCATCATGCGCTTCGGACTTTGCCCAAACCACGAACACGTCCGCAATAGGCGAGTTGCTGATCCACATTTTGGACCCAGTGATTTTGTAGCCATTCGCGGTCTTTTCCGCGCGGGTTTTCATGCCCGCAGGGTCAGAGCCCGCATCGGGTTCGGTCAGGCCAAAACAGCCGATCCATTCGCCCGACGCCAGTTTCGGCAGGTATTTCATCCGCTGCTCTTCGGTGCCGTAAGCGTAGATCGGATACATAACGAGCGAGGACTGCACCGACATCATCGAGCGGTAGCCGCTGTCCACACGCTCAATTTCCCGCGCAACAAGGCCATAAGAGACATACGACCCGCCAAGCCCGCCGTATTCCTCTGGCACTGTGACGCCCAAAAGGCCCATCTCGCCCATCTCGCGGAAAATCGCGGGGTCGGTGTGTTCGGTCAGGAAGGCGTCCTTCACCCGTGGCAGCAATTTTTCGGTCGCATAGGCCCGCGCACTCTCTGCGATCATGCGTTCATCTTCGGTCAGCTGACCAGACATACGCAGCGGATCGGTCCAGTCAAAGGAACCAAGATCGGGGGCGTCTTTGGGCTTGAGTGCGGGCATGAGGGAAACCTTTCGTCTGAAGTTGCGCAGAGACTGCCCCTAAGGGCGCCAAAAAACAAACGATTTAATAATTGAATTTGATGAGTTATAGTCATGAACATGCGCCAGAGTTACACCCCATCCATTCCCGAACTACAGTCTTTCACCGCATGTGCACGGCTTGGCACAACGACGCTCGCCGCGGGGCATTTAAACCTCACGCAAAGCGCGGTATCGCGGTCACTTGCCACGCTTGAGGATCGTCTGGGCGTTGCCCTCTTTAACCGTGTGCGAAAACGGCTGGTGCTGTCCCCTGCCGGCCATGCCTTTCTCGACAAAGCCGAAGCCATATTGGCGCAACTCGACGATGCCTCTGTTGGCGTAATGGCCTTTGGTGGGCGCACGTCAATCCTGCGGATCGCCGCCCTGCCCAGCTTTGTCCGCAGTTGGCTGATCCCGCGCCTACCGGGATTTACGGCGATTGCGCCTGACATCAGCCTCGACATTTCTGCCCGGCTCGACCCCGTGGATTTCATCCGCGATCCTGTCGATCTGGCAATCATGCGCAAAACGCATCAACCGACAGGATCAACGGCAGAGATCATCTTGCCCGAAAATCTGGTGGTCGTAGCCTCCCCTGCACTACTCAAAGGGGCATCAAATCTGTCGGACACCGACCTGTTGAATCTGCCCCTGTTGCAGCAATCCACTCGTCCGACCCTCTGGCTCGACTGGTTTCGCGATGGAGAGGCAGACCCGCGTCGGGCACTACGAGGGGCGCGTCTAGACCACTTTGACATGGTAATCGATGCCGCGATTGCGGGACTTGGCGTTGGCATCGTGCCGCATGTGATCGCGCGGCAATCGCTCGACCGTGGCACTCTGGTTCTGGCCAGCGGGCGAAAGTTCGAAACAGGCGATGCCTACGCCCTGATCCTTCCCGATGGCCAAGAGCCCAGCGCCGAGGTCAGGCTTTTTCGTGACTGGTTGCGGGCTGCAGTAAGACGTTGATCTGGCTTGCTCCTCTGCCACCACTCCGCAATAGTCAGCCCGAGGAATGGAGGCGGACAGCGTGACGGATTGGCTCTCACCAGCGGAATGGCAGGCGGTATCCCTGTCGCTGCGCGTTGCCTTTTGGGCAACCGTGCTGAGCCTCCCCGTCGGGATTTTCACCGCCTACGCTTTGGCCCGCTGGTCCTTTGTCGGGAAACAGGTTCTCAACGGGATCGTCCACTTGCCGCTCGTCCTGCCACCAGTGGTGACGGGCTATCTACTTTTGCTGACCTTCGGGCGGCGCGGCCCTGTCGGTGAGTTCCTCGAACAAACGTTCGGGATCATCGTCGCCTTTCGCTGGACGGGGGCTGTCCTCGCTGCGGCGATCATGGCGTTTCCACTGATGGTCCGCGCGATCCGACTGTCGATCGAGGCCGTAGACCCAAAGCTGGAGGAAGCCGCATCAACCCTCGGCGCATCGCGGGCCTGGGTATTCATGACCGTGACCCTGCCTCTGATCCTCCCCGGTATTTTGGCGGGTTCCATCCTCGCTTTCGCCAAGGCGATGGGCGAATTTGGCGCCACGATCACCTTTGTGTCAAACATCCCTGGCCAGACGCAAACGCTTCCCTCTGCGATCTACGTCTTCCTGCAAGTCCCCGGCGGTGAAGCCTCTGCCCTGAGGCTCGTCATAATTGCTGTGGTCATCGCGATGGGTGCCCTCCTCTTGTCCGAGGTCGTATCGAAACGCATCGCCGCTAGGGTATCGGCATGACGGTTTCGGTTCAGATCACACACAAACAGGGCGATTTCATCCTTGATGTGGACTTTGACGCGCCTGATGGGCTGACAGTTCTATTCGGTCGCTCTGGCTCTGGCAAAACGAGCGTGATCAACGCCATTGCGGGCCTGCTGCGCCCTGACGCGGGGCGCATCGCGATTGGGGGGCATGTGCTCCAAGACAGCGCGACGGGCCTTTGGCTGCCGCCCCATAAACGGCGGATCGGTTATGTGTTCCAAGACGCGCGTCTGTTCCCACATCTGTCCGTTCGCCAGAACCTCACCTACGGGCAGAGGTTCAGTGCGACGAAGGCTCCGATTGATCCCGTGGTCGAAATGCTCGGCCTTGGTGATCTGTTGAACCGCCGCCCTGCCGCCCTCTCTGGCGGGGAAAAGCAGCGGGTTGCGATTGGGCGAGCATTGTTGTCAGGGCCAGAACTGATCCTCGCCGATGAACCTTTGGCGGCGCTGGATGAGGCCCGCAAAGATGACATTCTGCCGTATTTCGAACGGCTCCGCGATGAGGTGGGTATCCCAATTGTCTATGTAAGCCACGCCGCGGGCGAGGTTGCACGGCTTGCCACCACAGTGGTCGTCATGGATCAGGGGCGCGTCAAACAAATGGGACCAGCGGGAGAAGTCCTCTCTGACCCGTCGGTGATCCCTGTCGGCGTACGCGAGGCTGGCGCAATGATTGAGGCGCGGGTTGGCGCCCATTCCGACGATGGGCTGAGCGACCTGTTGATTGGCGATCTGGTCGTCACCATCCCCAATTGCGGCCGTCAGATCGGCGATCTGGTTCGACTACGTATCGCAGCCCAAGATGTGATGATCGCCACCCAGGCACCCCAAGGGATCTCTGCCCTCAACGTGCTGCCTGCTACGATCAAATCGATCCGCATGGGTGACGGCCCCGGCGCGATGGTCCAGATGGAGGTTGGCGGCGCGACGCTTTTGTCACGGATCACCCGCCGTTCGGTGCAAACCCTCGGCCTGACCGCTGGGCAAAAAGTATTTGCGGTGCTCAAGGCGGTAAGCGTTGCGCGGTAACGGGCGTTAGCGGTATCAATTCGTTACACTTAGCACGAATAGGCACAGCATGACCCAGATCGGCACAGACGGTTTCAACGGCCATTGGATCAACGATCCTGTTCATCGGGCATTTCTGGAAAACGACGCCCACGCGCAATTGGCGTTTTATCGCAAAGCGTTACGTGCGGACGGGGCCTATGACGTTCTCGCCATCGACGGCACCCCTATCGCAGGGTCCGCTCAACAGCTCCACAACACCACGCGGATGGTGCATTCCTATGCGCTGGCCTCGCTCTGGGGGGCGAAGGGGCATGAGGACATGATCGACGCGGGCATGGCGTTCCTATGGAACCAACACCGCGATACGACACATGGTGGCTATGTCTACGGCCTAAAGGACGGCGCAATCGTCGATGACAAAAAGCTCGCCTATGGGCATGTCTTTGTCCTCCTCGCGGGGGCGAGCGCAAAGAACATCGGCCACCCAGATGCGGACCGTCTGATCGCGGACGTCGCCGAAGTGCTGGACACGCGGTTCTGGGATAACGACGCGGGCCTGTTCTTTGACGAGTTCAACCGCGACTGGTCACCGTTTTCGACCTACCGTGGTTACAACGCCAATATGCACGGGGTTGAGGCGCTCTTGGCCGCCTATGAGGCGACGGGCGAGACGCTGTTCCTTACCCGAGCGGGCCGCATCCTGTCGTTCTTTATGGAAACCATCGCGCCCTCGCATGACTGGCGTTTGCCAGAGCACTACACCCCAAATTGGACGCCCGATCTGACCTATCAGGGCGACCCGATGTTCCGTCCGCGCGGCACTACACCGGGGCATTCGTTCGAACTTGGCCGGCTTTACCTGCAGTATTGGGATTTAGCGGGCCGCAAAGATGACGGCTCTGTCGATCGTGCCCGTTCGTTGATCGAAACCGCGCTGAACGATGCGTGGGTTGAGGGCGGCGGATTTGTCTACACCCTCGATTATTCTGGCGCGCCGCAGGTCACAGACCGCTACTGGTGGCCCCTGACAGAGGCTATCGGGGCCATGGTATCACTGATCAAACTCGACGGTCGCGACAGTGACGAGGCATGGTATCGCCGTTTGTGGCAAGCGGCCTCTGACCTCTTTATCGACCACGAAAACGGTGGTTGGTTCCATGAGGTCGATGCAACTGGAAAACCTGCACAAAAGCAGTTCATCGGCAAGCCTGACCATTACCACGCTATTCAGGCGGATCTCTTCCCTCTCGACCAGAGGTTGACCCGCCTGTTTACCTAAGCGTTCAGAGGCGGAACAATTTCCCCGGTGCGTTTGGCCCAGCCTTGCAGCCTGCCAACTGCGCCATGTGCCATGCCAGCGCCTGATTGCTGCTGACGACAGGTTTGCCCAACTCGTCCTCGAGCGCGTCGATGATATCCATCGTGCGCAGGTTGGTGCAGGACAGGAAAACCGCGTCGACCTCTGGATCGCGACCGATCTCTAGCGCTGCGGCTTGGATCGATTTGGGGTCAATGCGGGCAACGCGGGCCTCTAGCTCTTCGCCAAAGGATAGCGTCTTTGGCACCTCAAATCCTCGTGCGACAAAGGCATCCCTGATCGCATCCGCGACCGTGGCGATATAGGGCGATACGACCCCCAAACGCGTAGCCCCCAGCGCACGCAGCGCCGCGACCGAGGCGGTCAGAGGGTTCGTAACGTTCCGCGTCTTGGCCCCCTCAGCGACGAGGTCGGCCACACGATCCTCGCCAATCAGCGTTGTGCCAGAGGTGCAAGCATATGAAATAGTGTCGAAATCTAACGATGTCGGGAACAGAGACGCCGCACCCGTGATGTGCCCCGCCATCGTCGCGATGGTATCTGGGTTCAGTTCTGCTCCCGCAGCCACGCGACTAATATAGACCGCGACATCCCGTTGCGGGAACATGTGCCAAAAGTCCTGTTCGACCGTTTCGTCGGTGGAAAGCGCGATCAGACCGAGGATCGAAGTGGACCCTATCGGGCCCGTCAAATCATAGGGATAAGTCGTCATATCAAACCTCTGGCAAGAATTCTGGTGCGCGGGTGGAGAGGAGTTCTGGACCCTCCTCGCGCAGGACGATGTTTTCCTCGTGAACGAGGATGCGGTTCGGGGCGATCTCAACCCCCGGCTCTAGGGTCAGGACCATCCCCACCTGCAGTTCGGTTGTGTCAAGCGGGGTGAAAGACGGCCATTCGGTCAGGGTAATCCCCAGCCCATGGCCGAGCCGACCACCGCCAGCCACGGCGCCCTTGTTCGTTATGGCATCGGTGAGGATACGGTGGACGTCCCGAGCCAGCATCCCCGGACGCAAAATATCTAACGCAACATCAATCGAATGGGTCAGCGCCGCTTGGGCGCGTTTGACGTCATCGGACGGCGCGCCGACGGCATAATTGCGGTCGAAATCACAGAAATACCCGTCCTTCACCGCACCCGTGTCGAGCATGAGGATATCACCTGTCCGCAACGGCTCTGGCCCAGCGGGAGAGATCACATCGCCATAGCCGCCCTGCCCTGCACCGCCGGCGGTATAGCTCACCCAATCCGCGCCTTCGTCCAAGAGAACCTTTTGGAAATCGCGGAACACTTGGTCGAGGGGGCGGCCAACGCCTGCGAACTCTGGCACGCGGGCAAAGGCGCGATCAGCGACGCCGCAGATGGTGCGGATTTTTGTAATTTCCGCCGCTGATTTCACCTCGCGAACGCGCTGGATGGTGTCGGTGCCGTCCACAAATCGACGCGGCGTTATGCGATCCGCGATCCGCATAAAGTCACCCAACGGCAAACGGGCCGAGGTTTCCAACCCCATCGGGGTCGCGATCACACCGCCCGCAGGCACCAGATCGCAAAGTGTGTCAGACAACAGCGATACACCATCATCCACAGGGTCAGGCGCGGCCCACGTCCGAATGTCGTCAATCCACGTCCGCCCCATCAGATCCGCCCCAATCGCGGGGATCACGGCAATCGGATCACCCTGCGCAGGCACCACGATGAACCACGGACGCGCGGGACTTTCCCAGAATCGCGTCAGGAACCCCGTGACGTAGAACACATCAGCGGGCGAGGTCAGCAACAGCGCGTCTTGCCTCGCCGCGGCCATCCGCGCTTGCAGTCGATCAACGCGACCACGGTATTCGCTGCGTGGAAAAATGAGAGAGCGGTCAGACATCTTCGGGGCCTTCGCTGAGGATACACATGACATGCGCATCAGGCCCGATCCCGTCGATCCCTGCAATGAGCGCAGCCAATCCTGCCCCGCCCGACGGAGTCGTGGCAAATCCATGTTGCGCCAAGACCGCGATGCCGTCAGCCGCCTCTTTTTCGGTCAGGGTCAGGAAGATATCGGCATCCCGCGACAACCCCGCGAGGGCAATCATCGAGGGGGTTTTGCAATCCAAACGGCCCATCTCTGACACGCCACCTGAAGAGGTCACAAGTGCACCTGCACCGATGCTATCGAACAAGGCGGGTGCTTGGTCAGGTTCTACAACGATGATCTGCGGACCATCGCCCCAGACCGACCGCGCATAGACTGCCGCCGCCGCTGCAAGCCCACCTACGCCCGCTTGCAACAGGATGTGCGTCGGGGCCGCGTCGATCTGCACTGCAGCCTCTGCCGCCAACTGAAGATAGCCCTCCATCACGTGGAACGGCGGATCGGTGTAGCCCGGCCACGAGCTATCGGAGAGCAGCGTATAGCCTTTTTCCGCGGCCCAAACCAACGCGGCCTCCATGCTTTCTTCATAATTCGCGCCAGCCCGTTCAACCTGCGCTCCTTTGGCTTTGAGCCTTGTGGCAAAGGCTTCGGGCACGGTGTTCGATAAGAAAATCACCGCCTGCGCGCCAAATAGGTGGGCACCAGCGGCGACCGACAGACCGTGGTTGCCTGCGCTCGCCGTGACGAAAACGCGACCCGAAAGGGCACTGCCCCAATCGTCGCCCTGTAAGGCTTCTGCCGCCTCGCGGGCAATCGCGAATGCCGCGCCGAGCGCCTTGAAACTGCCCAAGCCCATCCGCCCGCGTTCATCCTTGATCGTGATGCGGGCTACACCGACGGTTTTTGCCAGTTCCGGGGCTTCGACCAACGGCGTTTGAGCGTGCGCGGGGCACATCGATAACAGTTTACCCACGGCACTCGCGTCCGCGGTCGGGTAAAGCGTCATGTTCGGCAGGCCAGTACCGCGGAAGGGGTTGGGGCATGTGATGGGCATGGGGAATCCTTTTACTTTGCAATAAGAATAGCGCAGGCGGTCAATCCGATCTCGGCAAAGAGGGGTACGATTAGGCCGAAAAACCGTGTTCTGAACCATCAGTTGCGGATTTTCGGACCAATCGGAGAATATACCGTGACAACGGGCGTATATTCCGACCAAATCCCCACATGGACAGCTTTGACACACTCATCCTCGACGCCCTGCAGCACAACAACCGCCTGACCGCCGAAGCGCTCTCGGAAAAAGTGGGGCTATCCCCTGACGCTTGCCGCAAACGGCTTGCCAAATTGCGGTCATCGGATGCGATTGAACAAGAGGTCGCGATCCTCAATCCGCAGACTATTGGCCGAGGGCTGATCATGATTGTGGAGGTGACGCTCCAAAATGAACGGCCTGCGGAATTGGACCGTTTTAAGGACAAGATGAAAGCCGCGCCAGAAGTGATGCAGTGCTACTATGTCACTGGAAACGCGGACTTTATCCTGATCCTCTCAGCCAAGGACATGGCCGATTACGAAGATTTCACGCGACGCCACTTCTTTGCAGAAGAAAACGTCGCGCGATTTAGAACGAGCGCGGTTATGGACCGCGTGAAGGTCGGCTTTACGATGCCAATCGGTTAGAGGTCCTTACCGATACGCAGGGCATCATAGATCGCCGCGTGGGTGTTGCGCGCCGAAACAGCGTCACCGATACGGAACAGACGGAACGTGCCCTCAGAGTTGCGCATCACGGTCTGCGGCGCACCTGTCGACAGCGCGTCGTAATCCACCTCGCCAAGGTTCGACGACAGCGGTTTCAGATCGAAATAGATGTCATCGAGCGGGCGCGTGCCATGGTTCACCACAACCTGATCCACGATCCGTTCACGGGTCACCCCGCCGTAATCGCTGCCCAAGGTGGCGCGTAGTTGGTTGCCCTCTTTCGCGACCGCTATCAGACGCCACGTGACCGTAAAGGTCGTGTCGCGTTTTTGCAGGTTACGCATGTAAGGAACAAGGTTCATCGCCATGACTTCGGGAGCGAAACTGCGGTCGGGCGTGACGATTTCGACCTTCGCGCCCGTTTCCGAAATAACATCCGCCGCCTGTAGACCCGCGTGATCGCCTGCATCGTCAAACACAAGCACGTTCGTGCTCGGCTTCACATCGCCTGACAGAATATCCCACGCGGAACAAACCAGTTCATTGCCAGCTTCAAGCACCTCGGTATGGGGCAAGCCACCTGTCGCGACGATAACCTCGTCTGGCTTGGTTTCCAGAACGGTGTCCAGGTCGGCAAAGGTGTTGAAATGGAACTGCACGCCGCGTTTGGTGCACTGGTCAAAGCGCCATGCGATGATCGACGTCATCTCGCGACGGCGTTCTTGCAGTGCGGTCAGTCGGATTTGCCCGCCGGGTTGGTCGGCGGCCTCAAACACATTTACAGTGTGACCGCGTTCTGCGGCGACGCGCGCGGCCTCCATCCCTGCGGGGCCTGCACCGACGATCGTGACCCGCTTTTTCGTGTCCGCAGGGGTGATCGTCTGCGGGACTTCCATTTCGCGGCCCGTTGCGGGGTTATGCAGGCAGAGCGCCATGCCGCCCTGATAAATACGGTCGAGGCAGTAGTTCGCACCGACGCAGGGACGAATATCATCCTCGCGCCCCTCAATGATTTTGCGCACCAGATGCGGGTCGGCCATGTGGGCGCGGGTCATGCCAACCATGTCGAGCTTACCGCTCGCAATCGCGTGGCGGGCGGTGGCAACGTCAGGGATTTTGGCAGCGTGGAAGGTTGGGAAATTGGTCGCTGCGCGAATTTCGCCCGCAAAATCAAGGTGCGGCGCGTTCCGCATCCCTTGAATCGGGATCAGATCGGTCAGACCAGGGTCTGTGTCGATATGGCCCTTCACGATGTTAAGGAAGTCCACGAGGCCACTGTTTTTGAGCATGTGAGAAACCTGAAGCCCCTCATCCTTGCCCATGCCGCCCGCCATATCCTGATCGCCTGTGTAGCGCACTCCGACGATGAACTTCTCGCCACAGCGGTCACGGATCGCTTGCAGAACCTCCATCGTGAACCGCAGACGGTTTTCAAGCGAACCACCATAGGGCGCGTCAAGGTCGTTGGTCAGCGGGGACCAGAATTGTTCAAGGAGGTGGCCGTAGGCTTCGAGCTCGATACCGTCAACACCCGCTGCTTGCATACGTTCAGCGGCATCCGCGTAGTCCTCGATGATACGAGTAATGTCCCAGTCTTCTATGCGTTTTGGGAATGCACGGTGCGATGCTTCGCGTTCGTGGCTGGGCGCTACAACGGGCAACCAGTCCGCTTTGTCCCAGCGCGTGCGGCGGCCAAGGTGGGTCAATTGGATCATCACAGCGGCGCCATGGTCGTGACATTCATCGACCATCTGCTTCATATAGCCGACGACTTCGTCCTTCCAGGCAAGGATATTGTTGAACACAGGCGGGCTGTCGCGCGCGACCGAGGCCGACCCTGCGGTCATCGTAAGCGCCACGCCCGCCTTTGCCCGCTCTACATGATAGGCGCGGTAACGATCCTTGGGCATGCCGTCTTCGGGATAGGCGGGTTCATGACTTGTAATCATGATCCGGTTTTTCAAAGTGAGGTGTTTCAGCCGATACGGCTGGAGAAGTGGATCGTTGGACATAGCGCGACTCCGCAATTGGATTTGCCGAAGGATTCCGAAAATGTTCATAACTGTCAAGTTTAGGTTCACCTATGAACATTTACTTGAGCACCCTGTCATTCACAGGTAGCCTACCCGCATGACTCAGGCTGAAGACATCGATACCGGATGGCGCGGATCGCCAGAATTATGGCTGCAAGCGGCCTATGATGCCCTGATCGAAAACGGCATCGATGCGGTGAAAATCCTACCACTTGCGGCGCAGCTGAAATTGTCGCGCACCAGCTTTTATTGGTTCTTTGACAATCGCGGATCGCTGCTCCAAGCGCTGAGGGCATTGTGGGAGGACCGCACAACAACCCCCCTGATCGCCGCCACAAAGGAATACGCAGAGACCCGAACTGAGGCGATGTTCAACGTCATCAGTTGCTTCCTGCGCGAAGATGCCTTTGACGCGCGGATGGAACACGCGGTGCGCAGCTGGGCGATCCAAGACCCAAAGATGCTCACCGAACTGCAGGCTGCAGACAATCGACGGCTCGATGCGCTGCGCGGGATGCTTGAGGGCTGGGGCTATGACGCCCAAGATGCCGATGTGCGGGCGCGGACGATTTACCTTGTTCAGATTGGCTATATCTCGATGCAGACGACAGAACCCTTGACCGAACGACTGGCCCGCGTTGCCAATTATGTTGAGGTCTACACGGGCCAAAAACCCAATGATCGCGAGGTGGCGCGGTTCTATTCGCGGTTCGGAGTAACACTATGAAAATCGGAATTATCGGTGGCACGGGATGGCTCGGCTCTGCTTTGGGTAAGGCGCTGTTAGATCGTGGTCATGCGCCGAACGATTTGGTGATCGTAAACCGTAGCGGTCCGCGTGAGGACTATTTCGGGCGTCAGGTGGTTTGGGCGGCGGACGTAGCTGATCTGGTGGACCGCTCGGACGCGATCATCCTATCTGTACGACCACAGGATTGGCCCGCACTGAATTTTGACGCTAAGGGAAAATTGGCGATTTCGTTTATGGCAGGCGTGAACATCGCGGCACTTGGTGATCGTGTGATCCGCGCCATTCCGAATGCGGCCGCAGAGATCGGCACGTCCTATTCGCCGTGGTTCGCGGGGCCTGCGGTCACTGCAGATGACAAAGCGACCGCGAATGACATTCTGTCCGCCTTTGGCACCTGTGATGAACTCGCGTCAGAGACGGATATCGATCTAATGACCGCGCTTTCTGGATCAGGTCCCGCCTACCCTGCCCTTATGGCTGCTGCGATGATGAAATTTCTAACGGACAATGGCGTCAGCCCCGACATTGCCGCCCGCGCGACCGAGGCGACCATCTGTGATGCGGCGCAATTGTTGCGCGGTGAAGCGCAGAACGCGACCGAGTGGGTGAAAGTCTTTGTCGATTATGCGGGCACGACGGCGGCGGGTCTGACCACAGCAGAGGCGGGTGGGTTTTCCACCGCGCTCTACTCTGGTCTTTCTGCCGCGACCCAAAAGGCCAAGGATATGGGGGCGGATTAAGCCTCCACCTCCACATTGCCCAAGGGGTGCGAACAACAGGCGAGGATGTAGCCGGCGTCAACTTCGGCATCGGTGATCCCGCCGTTGTGGACCATATGCACGTCGCCCGAGATTTTCTTGATCTTGCAGGTTCCGCACAGACCAAAACTACAGCCCGACGGCAGCGGCACACCATTGGCACGCGCCAAGGCAAGCACGGTGTCCGTTTCTTTGCCCAACGCGGTCTTGCCCGATTTCGCAAAAGTAACCTCTGCGGCTGCCGTGGCATCGGCTTCAACATCGTTGAATTCGGGCAGGTCTTTTTCATCCTCAACAGGGGCCGAGAACGCCTCTTGATGATAGCGATCCATATCATAGCCGAGCGAAATCAGGATCTCGCGCACGCTGTCCATAAAACTCTCAGGGCCACAGCAATAGACATCGCGCTCGAGGTAGTCCTGACACATCAGGCCCAGCATCAACTGGTTAAATCGACCGCGATAGCCCGTCCAAACCTCATAGGGGTCGTTTTGACCGACTACAAAATGCAGGTCGATACCAGCGGTCCGCGAGGTCATCAGTTCCAGCTTTTGCCGGAAAATCAGGTCGCGTGGACGTTTGGCGCATTGGATAAAGCAGATATCGGGGTCGTTGCCCAATTCATACAATGTCGTAGCCATCGACATGAGCGGCGTCACGCCAGAGCCCGCCGAAATGTAGAGGTATTTGCCATCGGGCTGGTCAGGCAGGTGGAAGATACCCGCAGGACCGTAAGCCTTAAGCCGTGTGCCGATCGTCAGATGATCGTGCATCCAGCGACTTCCGACAGAACCCTCTTGGACCTTGACCGTCACACTGATGTAGCCCGCCGACAGGGGCGAAGAGGACATGGTAAATGTCCGCTGCACATTCCCGCCTGGCACGGGCAGATCGAGCGTAATGAACTGCCCCGCCTTGTAGACAAATGTCGCACCAGAGGGTGCGCGGAAGCTAAAGGTTTTGACGTTCGGTGCCTCAGGCAGAACGGCGACACACTCTAGCAATTCCGCATCGGTCCAAACGGGCGAGGCGCGGTTCGGCATGGGGATCATGACGACACCATGTGGTTTTGCAGCGTCTTGCAGTACCAGTCCACGAACTGGTTCACGCCGCCTTCTTGGGCCTTGCTGTAGGGACCGGGTTTATAGCCAGGAGATTGGACGCCACGCTGGTTTTCTTCAACGATTTGGCGGTCCTCATCGTTGGTGTGAATCCAAACTTCGGTCAGGCGGTTCAGATCGTAATCCACGCCTTCGACCGCATCCTTGTGAACGAGCCACGTCGTCGTGACTTCGGTCCGATCTGGGCCGAGCGGCATGACGCGGAAGGTCAGCACCTGATCCGACAGGAAGTGGTTCCACGAGTTCGGATAGTGGAAATAGAGACAGCTGCCTGCATCATCAAAGGGCACTGTACCAATACGTTTAGACACCGCAGCCTTACCGTCCATCGTGTAGCTGACGGTATCGCGCAGGAACGGAATACGGACAAAACGCCATGTTTCGGTCGGGTCGATCACATAGCGCGCAGGGAAGTTCGCGGCCTCACATTTTTCAATATGCTCGCGGCCCATGTTACTGGTCGTCGCATCATCCGCACCAACGAGGTTCGGATCATCAGGGAAGGTCACACAGAGCGACGGGTGGTTCGACGCGCAGTGGTAGCACTCGCGGTTGTTTTCCATCACCAGCTTCCAATTCGCCTCTTCGACGATGGTGGACTGGTAGGCGACCTTGAGGTTGGCCACGTCGTGAGGGCCGAGATAACGGGCAGCTTGATCCGCGAGGTCACCGCTGTCAGGCGCAACGGCGGCGAGGCAGATGTAGATCAGCCCCTGCACTTCGCGACAGTGAACGACACCGAGGCCGTGCTCTTTGGGATTAAAATCATCGCCCATTTCACGCGCCCAGAGAAGCGATCCGTCGAGGTCATAGGTCCACTGGTGATAGGGGCAAACGAGTTTAGCAGAGGTGCCTTTGGTCGCCGAACAAATGCGGCTGCCACGGTGACGGCAGGAGTTGTGGAACGCACGCGCGACACCATCAGCGCCCCGCACCACGATGATCGACGCATCGCCCAAGGTGACGGTCACATAGTTGCCAGCGGCAGGCAGTTCCGCAGCGCTCGCCGCGAAAATCCATTCGCGGTGCCACAGGTCGCGCATGTCGGCGTCATAGGCCGCTTGGGACAAATAAAGCCCCTGCGGCAGCGAATGCCACGGTTTACGGGACAGGAGGAGAGAGAGGACATCACTGTTCGAATGCATCGGTCGGTCTTTCGTTGAATCAGCCATACAGAACCGCAAAACGCAGGTCTCTCGCAATCGCAAAAAACCTATCATTGACTTACTTGAATTAAGCCATAAAGGTTTTTGCGTTCACCTCAGGATTACCCCATGCCAGCTCGTTATCGTTCGCTCCCCTCTCTCACCGCGATTGCCAGTTTTGAGGCTGCCGCGCGGTGTGCCAGTTTCAAAAAGGCCGCCGATGATTTGAACGTCACCCCCGCCGCGATCAGCCATCAGGTCAAATCGCTCGAGGCCGAACTGGGGTTTCAGGTATTCAACCGTTATCACCGTGGTGTCGAATTGAACGAGGCAGGCGCGTTTCTCTATGTCGCAATCCAGCGCGGTTTTAGCGAAATATCCAGCGCAATCGAACAGTTACAGCTTCGCGCGGATGACGACGCGGTGACAATCGAGGCGACGACGGCGGTCTCTGCGTTCTTTCTCACCCCGCGTTTGACACGGTTTTGGGCGCACCGCGGACACATCCCCGTGTCGCAAAACGTCACCGATTTGCCGGGGACGTCGCCCACCAGTGACCTGTGCATTTTCTACGGTGAGGATGCCCCGAATTCTGGCGATTGCCGCCTCTTGTTCCGTGACCGTATTTCTATTCTTGCCTCACCAGAGTTCGCAGCGCGTTTTTCTGCCCAAAATTTGACCGATTTGACTAAGATGCCTTTGATCCACCTGACAGCGTCAGATGCGCGATGGACGGGCTGGCAGAGCTTCCTCGAAATGCTAGGGGTGACGATTGATCTGGGTCCGTCACACTACGTGAACAACTACGCCATTGCGCTTCAAGCCGCCCAAGACGGCGTTGGTGCGGTGCTGGGATGGGAAACGCTGACACGCGGGCTGATCTCATCGGGTTCGCTGGTCAAACTCTTTCCCGACAGCATTGAGGCGCCGCATGGGTTCTATATCACCGCTCGAAAAAACGCCCCTGCGCGGGCGATTGAGTTGCGAGATTGGCTACTGGCTGCGGCCTGAATTGCGATTATCAAACCCAAGCTACGAAACCTTATCGTCAAATCGCTGTGGTGCGTCGCGCCAAAGTTAGGTTGAGTGGGGTCGATCTATAAGGTTCGGATTATCATGACAAAATCTCGATACTACTCCCCGACGGGCGGGCTGCCGCCGCAGACACAGTTGCTCACGGATCGCGCTGTGTTCAAAGACGCCTATGCCGTCATTCCCAAAGGCACGATGAGCGATATCGTGACCAGCTACCTGCCGTTTTGGGACAAGTCCCGTTTTTGGGTTCTGGCGCGCCCGCTGTCTGGATTTGCAGAGACGTTTTCGCAATACATCGCTGAGGTTGCTGAGGGCGGCGGTTCGGATCGCCCAGAGACGGAGACGGGCGTTGAGGCTGTTCTCTTTGTCGTGGCGGGTGAAATGACGCTCACGCTGAACGGTGAAACCCATGTGTTGGCTGAGGGCGGATATGCCTTCCTCCCGCCAGATGCGACATGGTCCCTGCGCAATACCAAAGCTGCACCACTACGGTTCCATTGGCTGCGCAAACGGTATCAAGCGATTGACGGGCTGGACATGCCGCCCGCCTTTGTCACGAACGAAGCGGACGTGGCCCCGAATGCGATGCCCGACACGGATGGCAAATGGGCGACGACGCGGTTCGTTGATCCGACCGACCTGCGCCATGACATGCATGTGAACATCGTGACCTTCCAACCCGGTGGCGTAATCCCATTTGCGGAAACGCATGTGATGGAACACGGGCTTTATGTGCTTGAAGGCAAAGCCGTCTACCGTCTCAACGATGATTGGGTCGAGGTCGAGGCTGGCGATTTCATGTGGCTTCGGTCGTTCTGCCCGCAAGCCTGTTACGCGGGGGGACCGGGGCCGTTCCGATACCTTCTCTACAAGGACGTGAACCGCCACATGCCCTTTGCACCACTGGCCCGATAAACGAAAAGCCCCAGAGTTTCCTCTGGGGCTTTTGCTTTGTCATATGCCCTGCCCCGCCACTGCGGAGCAGGGTTTTTGATTACTTCTTGGACCCCGACATGCCACCCGACACTTCATCAGTCGCTTCGACTGAGAGGTGCGCAGGCAGGATGAGGTTCAGAACAATCGCGATCAGGGCCGCAGGCAGGATGCCCGAAGTTGCCAAGATCTTGATCGTGCCCGGCAGATACTGCAGCGCATCAGGCTCGAGCTGGAGGCCCAGACCCAGCGACAGAGCGATCGCAAAGATCACCATGTTGCGGGAGTTCCATTCAACGTCCGACAGCATCGAAATACCCGAAGCCACGACCATGCCGAACATGACGATCACACCGCCGCCCAGAACTTCGATCGGAACGGTCGAGATGATCGCGCCAACTTTGGGGACCAGACCACAGATGATCAGGAACACAGCGCCAAGGGTCACAACGTGGCGGCTCATGACGCCCGTGATTGCGATCAGGCCAACGTTCTGGCTGAACGAGGTGTTCGGCAGTGCGCCAAAGAGGCCAGACACAGCAGTGCCCAGACCGTCTGCATAGGTCGCGCCTGCGATCTCTTTGTCAGTCGCTTCGCGGCCAGCGCCACCTTTGGTGATACCAGACACGTCACCCACGGTTTCAACAGCCGACACGAACGCCATTGCGCAGAAGCCGATGATCGACGCCGCGGTGAATTCCATGCCAAAGTGGAACGGGTTCGGCAGCGAGAAGGTCGCAGCGCGCCCCACGTTACCAAAGCTCACCATGCCCATCGCATAGGCAACAACGTAGCCAGCGATCAGACCGATCAGAACGGCAGAGATCGACATCATGCCGCGGGTAAAGAACTTTAGACCAAGCGTGACAACGATCACCGTGCCAGCGACCAGCCAGTTCGCGCCAGAGCCATATTCAGGCGTGCCAATCGCAGGAACACCGCCTGCCGCATACTGGATACCGACTTTGACCAGAGCGAGACCGATCATCATAACCACAAGGCCAGTCACCAGCGGCGGCAGAGCAAAGCGGATCTTACCAATGACCGTGCCGAGGAGTGCGTGGAACAGACCGCCCACGAAAATACCGCCCATCAGGACAGCGATAGCATCAACGCCCTTGCCCGCAACGAGCGGGATCATAATCGGAATAAAAGCAAAGGATGTGCCCTGAACGATAGGCAAACGTGCGCCGACGGGACCGAAACCAATGGTTTGGAACAATGTCGCAATGCCCGCAAAGAACATCGACATCTGAATCATGTAGACCATTTGCGGGAAATCAGGCGAGTTCGACCCAAAGCCGAAACCAGCCGCGCCACAAACGATGATCGCAGGGGTGACGTTCGAGACGAACATCGCCAAAACGTGTTGGATACCGAGCGGGATCGCTTGGCCTAATGGAGGTGTATAATTTGGGTCCTTTAGCTGTGCAGCTGTCCCAAGTGACGTATCAGCCATAGTGTTACTCCCTTTTGACTGTTGTTAGTCGCCCCCATTCTGCGGGGAGCGTTTATTGTGGGACGTCAATAATCACTGGCTCTTTGAACCAGTGTTCCACCAGATTATTGCCGTCCCCAATTCGGTCGATCACGATGTATTGGCCATCGCGATCCAGTGGCGTGAGGACCCCATGCCATGTGTTTTTATGTAGGTTGATCGATTGCCCCGGCTGGCTGATGAAAGCCTCAATCGGGCCAGGAGTTTCGCCCGCCGCCGCAACCACAACAATCATCGGAACGCCCGAGATCGGCACAAAGGCCTGACTACCCAATGGGTGACGTTCAACCAATGCGACCGTCATCGGCAGGCTACGCGCCTTTGCGTCAAAGAGGCTGATGCCCGCGCGACCCTCGCCGAAATCGACGTTTGCGCGGTCGTGGTGACGCCCGCACATGCCCTGATTGATGATCATGTCAGGGGCGCCCGAAACTTCGATCACGTCACCATAAGGCGCAAAGGCTTCGGCGGTGAGGGGTTTGGGCGTCACGTTAACTGTCATGCGAAGAGATCCTGCAAACGGAACTCTGCGATGCGTTCGACCTGTCGGCAGGCCTCTGCAAACTCGGTCGCGCGGTCGTTGTTGATCCGACGTTTGAACGCAGCTAGGATCGATGCCTTATCGTGGTCGCGCACGGCGATGATAAAGGGGAACCCGTGTTTTGCGACGTAGTCCGTGTTCAACGCGGTAAAGGTTTCGCGCTCCTCATCGGTGAGCATATTCAGACCCGCGCTGGCCTGTTCTGATGTGCTCTCTGCGGTGAGACGACCAGCCGCCGCCAGTTTCCCAGCCAGATCAGGGTGCGCCAATAGAACGCCCAGACGTTCATCCTCGGTTGCGGAACGGAACATACGGCATAGCGCGTTGTGAACGCCTGCAGCACAGTCATGCGCGGGGCCCAGTTCCAACTCGAACGCACGTTCGGCAATCCAAGCGGAATGTTCAAAGATGCCACCATAAAGGCTGACAAAACGGTCTTTGGTCATCTGGCTCGGTCGTTCGATCCGTTTGTGCGGATGATGCGTCGCCCAATGCTCTGCGATCTCGATGCGGCGCGGGCACCAGACATCGCTATGTGCCTGAATATGGTCGATGAATTTCTTGAGGCCCGCGATTTTACCGGGACGGCCAACCAGACGGCAATGCAGCCCGACGGACATCATTTTCGGCGCGCCAGCCTCGCCTTCGGCATAGAGCGTATCGAAGGCATCGATCAGGTAGTCGCCAAAGTCCTGCCCTGTGACCCACCCCGGTGCACCCGCAAACCGCATGTCGTTTGCTTCGAGCGTATAGGGGATGATCAGCTGATCGCGGTCGCCGCATTCCATCCAATGCGGCAGGTCGTCGTCATAGGTATCGCTGATGTAGTCGAACCCACCCTCTTCGGCGACGAGGGCAACGGTGTTCATCGAGCAACGGCCCGTGTACCAACCGCGCGGGCGTTCGCCGACGACCTCGGTGTGAAGACGGACGGCCTCAGCGATCGCTGCGCGTTCCTCGTCCTCGGGCATGTCTTTGTGTTCAACCCACTTGAGCCCGTGGCTCGCGATTTCCCAGCCTGCGGACTTCATCGCGGCAACCTGTTCAGGGTTGCGGGCCAAGGCAGATGCCACGCCGTAGATCGTCACGGGAATATCTGCGCCCGTAAACAAGCGATGCAGACGCCAAAACCCAGCGCGGGCGCCGTATTCGTAGATCGACTCCATGTTCCAATGACGCTGACCTGCCCACGGCGCAGCACCCGGAATATCGGACAAGAACCCCTCAGAGCCCGCATCCCCATGGAGCAAGCAGTTCTCACCGCCTTCTTCGTAGTTCAGAACAAATTGCACAGCCACTTTGGCCCCGTTGGGCCAGTTCGCATTGGGGGCCTGCGGCCCGTATCCGCGCATGTTGCGAGTATATCGACGCAATTGAATTCTCCTGCAGTTCGCAACACTGTATTCTGAGAGCCAGTGAAACGGTTTCAATTTAATCTTGAAAGTCCTTATTGCTGCTCAGGTATCGCTTCATTCTGAAACTGCGGCAAAAAAGGGCAAAAGGAGACTGAAATGTCTGGATATTTGACTACTCACGTTTTGGACACGGCGCGTGGCTGCCCTGCGCAGGGTCTAAAGATTGACCTCTATCGGATTGAAAACGAAACCCGCACGCACATCCGTAGCCTCTCGACAAACGCGGATGGCCGCACCGATGAACAGATCCTGCCCGCAGCCGAATTTGCGACGGGCGTTTATGAGTTGGTGTTCCACGCGGGCGACTACCTCGATGCTTGCGGCACCCCACCTGAAACCCCACGGTTTCTGGATGTGATCCCGCTGCAGTTCGGCATGTCAGAGGCATCGCACTACCACGTGCCGCTGCTTCTCTCGCCCTTCGGGTATTCGACCTATCGCGGCAGCTAAACCGATAGCTGTTCGTCGATCCGTTTGACCATAAAATCTATAAAAACCCGTGCCTTGGGGTCTTGCCGTCTGCGGTGCATGAACAGGCATCCCATCTGAATGGGCACGGGTGGTTCGTCTGGCAGCACAGGCACCAGACGCCCAGATTCGAGGTGCTCTGATATCTCGAACACCGATTTCAGAATGATCCCCTGCCCATCCAAGGCCCAATTGGTCAGCACGTCACCGTGGTCGGTCTCAAACGGCCCCGACACGGGGACACGACGCACACCCTCTGGACCTTGCAAAGGCCAGCGAAACTCTGGCGCGCCGGGGTAGCGCAGGTTCAAACAATCATGAGCATCGGTGCAGAGTTCCGCACTCGATGTCGGATAGCCCCGCCGCGCGAGGTAATCAGGCGACGCGCAGAGCACCCTCTGGCAGTCGGTGATTTTGCGAATGCGGAGGTTGCTGTCCTCGGGATTGCCAAGGAAAAACAACACATCAAGCCCTTCCTCGGCCATATCCAACTTGCGGTCGGACAGACGCAGGCGAATATCCACAAGCGGGTTTTGCGCCCGAAAATCAGGCAACGCGGGCGCGATGACCCGCTGACCCAGCCCGAGCGGTGCAGCGACATAGAGCGTTCCGCGTAATGTGCTTGTCGCGGTGCTAATGTCGGCTTCGGCCATATCGACGGCCTCAATGATGCGGCAGGCCCCTTCATAAAACATCCGCCCCTGTTCAGTCGCAGCGAGCTTGCGGGTCGTGCGCTGGAAGAGCCGTGTGTTAAGGTGTTCTTCTAACTGCGAGATTCGAGATGATGCAACCGCAGCAGAAATGCGTAAATCTCGTGCAGCCGCCGACATATTTTCAAGTTCATAGACCCGAATGAAGGTTCTGATATTGTCGAGGTAAGCCACGTGATATTTCCGTATTTCTTGAAGCTGCCTTGGAATTTTCAAGAATACTCGAAAAGCTATCACTGGACTAGACTCTTCGCAAAGACAGGAGATGGGGAAATATGCAGGACCTTGTAGTATTGTGGGATTGGGCCGCCTTTGCAGTGCGCTGGCTTCACGTGATCACCGCGATGGCGTGGATCGGATCATCCTTTTATTTCATCGCGTTGGACCTTGGTCTTCGCAAAGTGCCGAACCTTCCAGTGGGCGCGCATGGCGAAGAATGGCAGGTGCATGGCGGTGGGTTCTACCACATCCAGAAATACCTCGTTGCCCCTGAAAACATGCCCGACCATCTGACGTGGTTCAAATGGGAGAGCTATACGACTTGGCTCTCTGGCGCGGCTCTGTTGATGATCATCTACTGGGTGGGTGGTGAACTATATCTCATCGATCCAGCCAAGGCTGACCTCGCCCTGTGGCAGGGTATCCTGATTTCCGCGGCCTCCCTCAGCATCGGCTGGCTGGTTTATGATTTCCTCTGCAAATCGCCTCTGGGCGAACGCCCCACCGTCCTGATGGTTCTGCTGTTCGTCCTGCTCGTCGTTATGGGTTGGGCCTACAATCAAGTGTTCACAGGTCGCGCAGTCATGCTGCACCTCGGCGCGTTCACCGCTACGATCATGACGGCGAACGTGTTCCTCATCATCATGCCGAACCAGCGCATCGTTGTAAAAGACCTCCAAGAAGGTCGCACACCTGATGCGAAATACGGGAAAATCGCGAAACTGCGGTCGACGCACAACAACTACCTGACCCTTCCGGTCGTGTTCTTGATGTTGTCGAACCACAACCCGCTGGCCTTTGGCACCGATTACAACTGGATCATCGCAGCGCTGGTGTTCCTGATGGGCGTAACAATCCGCCATTATTTCAACACCCGCCACGCTCGCAAAGGCAGCCCAAGCTGGACATGGGCCGTGACTGCGATCCTGTTCATCCTGATCGCGTGGCTGTCGACCGCACCGCTGCGCTACGACACATGGGAAGAATCTGACGCGCGTCCGCTGACCCCGACCGAACAAAAGTTCGCAAATGCCGAAGGGTTCGAGGATGTGGCATCGGTGATCCCTGGCCGCTGTTCGATGTGCCACGCGCGTGAGCCGTTTTATAACGGTATCCGCAACGCGCCCAAGGGAATGCTGCTCGAAACGGACCATGATATTGCCCGCGCCGCGACCCAGATTTTCCTGCAGGCCGGCGTCACTCACGCCATGCCGCCCGCGAATGTCAGCTACATGGAAGACGACGAACGTCGGATGATCGTGGAGTGGTATCGCAACGCCACAAACAGCTAAACTGCTTCTCCCTGCAAAGAGGCCCTGCCCGAGAGATCAGGTGGGGCCTCTTTCTGTTCAAAACACCGTTTATATACGAAAAATCTACCCTCTTTTCCTTTCCAAACCCAAGGCTTTGCGACACTCTACTGCCAAGGGAAGAGGAGAGATCGAATGCGTTCATTGACCTTAGTTTTGACGTTGGCAGCCCCAATGGTTCAGGCGGCGGGAATACCTGCGCCGTTGACGGATGATGACTTCCTGCCGGTGCGCCAAGACGAGGCCGAATTGGGCCAGTTGCTGTTCTATGATCCCATCCTGTCGGGTAACAAAGAGGTCGCCTGCGCGACCTGTCACCATCCGTCCGAGGGAACAGGCGACGGGCTATCGCTATCCATCGGGGATGGTGGTCGCGGGCTCGGCCCGAACCGCGTTTTGGACATGGCGAACCTGCCTGAACAACGGATTCCCCGTAACGCGCAACCGCTCTTTAACCTCGGCGCCAAAGAGTTCCGCGCGTTGTTCCATGACGGTCGGGTAGAGCTCGACCCGAACCGTCCGTCTGGCCTGCGCACCCCTCTTGAGGACGAGATGGTCGCGGGCTTTGCCTCTATCGTTTCCGCGCAGACAATGTTCCCCGTTTTGTCCGCCGATGAAATGGCGGGCCATTATTCCGAGAACGAGATTTCGCAGGCCGTGCGTCTGGGCACGCTGACGGGCGAAGGCGGTGCGTGGGATTTGATCGCGCGGCGCGTTGCGGCCATTCCTGAATACGCGGATAAATTCAGCGCGGTGTATGACCACATTTCGTCGCCTGACGACATCGCCTTTACCGATATTTCCAACGCCATTGCCGCGTTTATGGAGTTTGAGTGGCGGTCGGACACATCGCCCTTTGATGCGGCCTTGCGCGGGACTGCTCCGCTACCAGAGACCGCTGCCCTAGGGATGGAGTTGTTTTATGGCGAGGCTGGATGTGCGTCCTGTCACGCAGGAAAATTCCTGACCGATCATAGCTTCCACGCGATGGGGCAGCCTCAGGTCGGACCGGGTAAAGGTGCGCGGTTTGAAACCAATGCCCGCGACGAAGGGCGGTTCCGTGTGACAGGCGATCCCGCAGACCTTTACGCATTCCGCACTCCATCATTGCGCAATGTAGCACTCACAGGGCCTTGGGGGCATGCGGGGGCGTATTCGGACCTGACGGCATTCGTCAAAGGTCACATTGATCCCGTTGCGGGTCTCGAATCCTACGACCGCTCGCAGGTCGTGCTGCCCGAGGCCGAGTTCGCCGATTGGCGGATTATGGATGATCCCGCAGAGGTGGCAGCTATCGCCGCAGCAGTCAGCATTGAACCCGTTGAACTGTCGGATGACGAGGTTACGGCGATTGTCGCGTTCTTGAACAGCCTCACCGACACTGCCGCGCAGACAGGACGTTTGGGCGTTCCCGAAACGGTGCCGAGCGGTTTGACGATCCCTAACCCTTAATGGGTTAGGGTCAGCGTTTGGTTCACAGGGGCCGTGGCCGTGGTCACTGTCCCGTTCGGCCATTCCACTGTGATCGTCGCCTCAATCGCGTCGCCAAGACCGAAATGCAACGGTACGGCCTGGCCGCCAGCGTGACCGCCGCCGATGGTGACTTGCTGGGTTTCTTTAAACGTACCTGCCTCAACCGTGATCTGCGCGCCGATTGCATTGCGGTTTCCACCGCCCTGCTCCAGCGCGACGTTGAGCCAAGCGCCAGTATCTGGCGTCACGTTGCGATAGATTTCCATTGGGGCACGACGGTTCAGCACCAGCACATCAAGCCGTCCGTCATTGTCGAAATCGGCCAATGCCGCACCGCGGGCACGTTCACCACTGGCCAGCCCCGCCTCGAGTGCTGCCTCAATAAAATGACCATCGGGCTGCTGCATCAGAAGGTTATTCGGATCATGGATCGCGTTCGATGGCATCTGATCGACATTGCCTTTCGCGATGAACAGATCGGCGCGACCATCGTTGTCCACATCGCCAAACTGCGCGTGCCATCCTGTCGACGGTCGGCCATCATCGCCGAGATATGGGCGATGCGCCGATGTGCCCATGTTAAACGGCGCAGCGGTATATAGGCCTTCGTCCGTTGCGATCTGCAGAAGCTGATCGCCCATTGAGGTCAGCATGACCTCGTCGCGGCCATCACCGTTCAGGTCGCGACTGGCGATCCCCATGCCCCAGAGAGACACCTTCGCCCAGCCGTCCTCTTCGCCTAAAAACCGTGCTTCGGCGATGTCCCACATCTGCTCGTAACCGCCGCGCACGTAATACTGACGGTCGTTCGAAATGCGGAGCCGCTGGGTACCCGATGCATCCCGCGCCGCAAGCATGGAGAGTGCGCAAAAGCCGGGCTCGAGGTTACTAGCCGTGTATGTGCCGTTCTCAGGCGTCAGTAGCGTATTGCTATCACAGGCGAAAAACGGCCCCTTGGGGTTGCTGCGATCGACGTAGTTGCCGACCGCCATCTGAGGCAGACCGTCATCGACCCACCACGCTGTAAAGGAGGTGGACCACTGATCTGTCTCTGGCACACCATAATCCGCCGTCACATCGGTAAAACTACAATCCGCGCCGCCCTTCAGCACTCTATTCGCGCCGATCCGCAGGACGAAAAGGTCCATGTGACCGTCCGCATCAATGTCGATCGGATAGGCACCTGTGGTCTCTGTGATTTCGGGAAAGTCACCTGCGTGGAACTGGAAATCACCGTCGTTGATGAACAGCGATGCTGGCCCCGTTCCGCCCGCGGCGAACACATCAGGGAGCGTATCCCCATTGCAATCCATCACCGCAACGCCGCCGCCGACGAAATGGTCCCAGCCGCCGCTGTATTCGTGGGGCGGCAAATTCTGGGACATATTTTCGAAAACTGGACCCGCAAAGGCCGGAGCCGCGCCAAAGACCGCGAGTAGCGTTAGGTATTTCATGCTGGTAACTTCGTCTCTCCAAAGACCCGATTGGTCAATTCACTCAGCGCAAGCGCTGCTGCCCCACGGGCCCAGACTAAGTCATCCCATGTCTGGATTTCAATTTTACTTCTTGGTCGCGCCTGATTGAGCGTCAAGGAATGCGTCTCCGCAAGCACTTCGGCGGCGTAGAGGTAGTCGAACCGCATCCGTTCGCCCGACAGAATGATCAGCTCGGGATCGAAAAGGTTGATGATATTAGACAGGCCAACCGCCAAATAGCGCCCTGCCCGCTGGAAAATCGTCCGCGCACCACGGTTGCCCGATTTCGCTTTTTCGTAGAGCGTTTCGAGCATGACAGGCAAGCTCTGCGGATTGTTCCGCGAAATACCCAAGGCCGTCGATGCCTCACGCGCCAAAGCGTAGTCCGCAAGGTAAGCTTCGAGACATCCACGTTGCCCACAACGGCAGAGCGCACCGTCGAGTTGCACTTTGATATGGCCCAATTCCATGCCCATGCCACGGGTGCCGCGATAGAGCTGGTTGTTAATCACCATGCCCATACCCACGCCATGTTCGACCGTGACAACCGCAAAATCCTTACGGCTACGGCCCGCGCCGAACCACAGTTCAGCCAGCGTCAGCATATTCGCGTCGTTTTCGAGGTGAGCGGGACAGTTGAACCGATCCGCGATGGCTTGCTCCATCGCGACTTCGGTTTCAACAATGAGCGGCGACCATGTGACCACACCACAGGAATGGTCGACAACACCAGAGATCCCAACACTGATTCCCGAGACCGCCGAGAACGGCAGGCCCGCCGTGGTCATCAAACGGTTCACAAGTTCTTCGAGTTCATCAAGGATAGTGGCGACGGGCTTTTTCGTGGTCGGAATGTTCAACGCGGCAGAGGCAACCACCTGCCCCGCGAAATCGGTCAGCACGGCGGTGTGGCGTTCGTCAGAGATCTTAATCCCGATGACCCGCTTCACCTCTGGCACCACCTGCAATGCGACGGGAGGACGGCCACGACCCGCTTCGCGTGCAGCACCCTCAACCTCGCGCAGATACCCTTCGGCGATCAATTCGGCCGTAATAGAGGTCACAGACCCCGGCGAAACGTTCAAAGTCCGCGCGATCATCGCCCGCGACACCTGCCCATTTGCCCGCACCTGTTCAAAGACCTGCTGACGGAGAGATTTGGAATCACGCAACCCCACAAGGTTAATCGGCCCGCACCCTTCCTGTGCGTGCTGCGATTCGAGAAGGACCTCCTCCAACCCAGATTCCATAAGTTCACCTCCTGAACTATTTCTGCACCTGCGAGAAGATTTCCTCCGAATTTCCCTCAGGTGAGCGTAGTATTCGGGCGAAAATTGCCCGCTGTCCATAAATTTTCCGCAATTTATGATTTTTTTATTTTGACAATTGAATTTAATCAGTCAAGCTAAGGAGGCCTACGAAGAGAACGATCTTCGTTGATAGAATTCTATGGGAGGAAACACTATGCATAAGGCAATTATCGCGGCTGCTGTGGCAGTTGCAGGCTTCAGCGGCTCTGCTGCTCTGGCAGACGGCATGAAAATCGGCGTATCCTGGGCGAGCTTCCAGGAAGAGCGTTGGAAGATCGACGAAGCAGCAATGGTTGCAGCAATCGAAGCTGCTGGCGACACCTATGTGTCCGCAGACGCTCAGTCGTCGTCCACCAAACAGCTTGCTGACATCGAAGCACTGATCGCTCAGGGCGTTAACGCACTGATCATCAACGCATGGGACAAAGACGCAATCGGCCCGGCTATCGAAATGGCAGCGGCTGAGGGCATTCCGGTTGTAGGCTACGACCGTCTGATCGAAGACGACCGCACCTTCTACCTGACCTTTGACAACATCGGCGTTGGTCGCATCATCGCTGAAACCGTTTCGGCAGAAGTTCCAGAAGGCAACTACGCAATCATCAAAGGTGACCCAGGTGACCCGAACGCTGCGTTCCTGCTTCAGGGCATGATGGAAGTTATCGGCGACGACGTTGCTGCTGGCAAAATTAACATCGTTGGCGAAGCGTTCTCGGACAGCTGGAAGCCTGAAAATGCTCAGAAAAACATGGAGCAGATCCTGACCGCAAACAACAACAACGTTGATGCTGTTCTGTCTGAAAACGACGGCATGGCTGGCGGTGTTGTTGCTGCTCTCTCCGCTCAGGGTCTCGTTATCCCAGTTGGTGGTCAGGACGGCGACTTGGCTGCGATCAACCGCGTTGCACGTGGCACCCAGACCGTTTCGGTTTGGAAAGACTCCCGTCAGCTCGGCACTGCAGCAGGTGAGATTGCTTCGGCTCTCGCAGCAGGTACCGCACTTGACGCAATCGAGGGCGCTGTGAAGTTCTCGGGCGGCGAAAAAGGCATCGAAATGAATGCGATCCTTCTGTCCCCGACCCCGCTGACACGCGCAAACCTCAGCGTTGCAATCGACGCAGGCCACATCTCGAAAGAGCAGGCATGTGAAGGCGCAATCGCAGGCGTTGACGGCTGTAACTAAGCCTCAGACACGGGTGCCAGACCTCGGTTTGGCACCCGACACTCTTTGAATTTTCGACATTCGGACGCTTTGCCGTCCTGAAACGCCGCAGCAGCTTGCCACGAAGACTAGGTTTGAGCACTGCACCCTGCGTACCAAGCAGATATTTGGAAGGTTCCATGACCGACACCACAAACAAACCCACCGGCTCCGCGTCGAAGACTGGGCCGATCACGCGATTCCTGCGTGCAACCGAGATTGATACCCGCCTCCTCGGCATGGTCGGCGCTTTGCTGGCGATCTGGATCGGGTTTCACATGTATGGCGTAATCTTTAACGATTTTGGCGCCTTCCTCACACCACGCAACCTGTGGAACTTGTCCGTTCAGATGTGCTCCATCGGGATCATGGCAACGGGTATGGTTCTAGTCATCATCACACGCAACATTGACCTGTCGGTGGGCTCTCTTGTTGGTGTGACTGGCATGATCATGGGTATTTTGCAGGTCGAAATCCTGCCGCAATACCTCGGCCTCGGAAACCCGTCGATCTGGATCATCACCGCTGTCGTTGGCATCCTGTGTGGTGCGATCATCGGCGCATTCCACGGCTGGCTTATCGCTTACCGCGGCATCCCTGCGTTCATTGTGACCCTCGGTGGTCTGATGATCTGGCGCGGCGCTGCATTCTTGTCAAACAACGGTAAAACCATTTCCCCCGTTGACGCGACCTTCCAGCTTTTGGGCGGCGGACCTTACGGCACCGTGGGTGCAACTGGCAGCTGGATCGTTGGTGGTCTGGCCTGTGCAGGCATCATCTGGTTGATCTACGCAGGTCGTCGCAATCGGATCGAGCATGACTTCCCGCTGCGTCCGATGTGGGCTGAACTGTTCGTAGGCGGCCTAGGCTGCGCGATTGTGGTTGGTGCAGTTCTTCTGGTGAACTCCTACCCATGGCCGAAAGGCATCGTGAACCAATGGGCGGCGAAAAACGGCGTTGAGGTTCCTGCTGAAGGCCTCTTCATCAGCCACGGCTTTGCTATCCCTGTGATCATCCTGATGGTGGTCGGCATCCTGATGACCATCCTGATGACCCGCACCCGCTTTGGTCGCTACGTCTTTGCGATCGGTGGTAACCCCGAGGCTGCGGCTCTGGCTGGTATCAACGTTCGCTGGATGACCCTGCGCATCTTCGCACTGATGGGCGCATTGGCTGGCCTTTCGGCTGTTGTTGCCTCTGCCCGTCTGAACAGCGCGACCAACGCTCTGGGCCTTCTGGACGAGCTTTATGTGATCGCGGCAGCCGTGATCGGCGGCACCTCGCTCGCTGGTGGTGTTGGCACAATCTACGGTGCGATCCTAGGCGCGCTGGTAATGCAGAGCCTTCAGACCGGCATGGTCCTGATCGGCTTTGATACAGCAGTCCAACAGATCGTCGTCGGTAGCGTCCTCGTGATCGCTGTCTACCTCGACAACCTTTACCGCAGCCGTTCAAAGTAAGGAGACGTGACAATGACCAACACGCAAAACCCTCTTGTCGAATTGCGGAACATCGAAATCGCATTCGGCGGTATCAAGGCCGTGGATGATGTCAGCGTTGACCTCTACCCGGGCGAAGTTGTTGGCCTCTTGGGCCACAACGGTGCAGGCAAATCGACCCTGATCAAATGTCTATCGGGCGCGTATAAAAAGGACGCAGGTGAAGTGCTGATCAACGGCCAATCCGTTGAGATCAACAACCCGCGCGACGCCCGTTCCTACAACATCGAAACCATCTACCAGACGCTCGCGCTGGCGGATAACCTCGATGCAGCGTCGAACCTGTTCTTGGGCCGTGAGATCGTGACCAAATCAGGCATGCTCGACGAAGCAAAGATGGAAGCTGAGACGCGCAAGATCATGGCGCGTCTCAACCCCAACTTCCGCAAGTTCAACGAACCAGTGAGCGCGCTTTCGGGCGGTCAGCGTCAGTCGGTTGCGATTGCTCGTGCGGTGTATTTCAACGCCAAAATCTTGATCATGGATGAACCGACAGCGGCGCTCGGCCCGCATGAAACACAGATGGTGGCAGAGCTGATTCAAGAGCTAAAGAAACAAGGCCTTGGTATCTTCTTGATCGACCACGATGTGCATGCGGTAAAACAGCTTTGTGACCGCGCGGCGGTTATGAAAAACGGTCAGTTGGTCGGCGTTGTGAAAGTGGATGAAGTGACCGAGGACGACCTCCTCGCGATGATCATCCTTGGACGCAAACCGGAACATCTGGCAGCATAATGTACATCGGACTTGATCTAGGCACTTCGGGCCTAAAGGGGATCGTCATTGACGATTCCCAAACTATCCTCGCCGAAGCAACGGCCCCCCTCACCGTCAGCCGCAAGGCAGATGGTTGGTCAGAACAGGACCCCGCGGATTGGATCACAGCCGCGCAAACTGTTCTGGGTGCTCTCAAGTCCAAACTTTCGCTCGACGGTGTGCGTGCCATTGGCCTCTCTGGTCATATGCATGGTGCAACGTTGCTGGATGCCTCGGATACAGTGCTACGGCCCTGCATCCTCTGGAACGATACGCGGTCCTCAGCTGAGGCGGCAGCGCTGGATGCTGACCCGCGGTTCCGTGCCCTTACGGGCAACATCGTATTTCCGGGCTTTACCGCGCCGAAAATCGATTGGGTTCGCAACAATGAACCCGAAATCTTTGCCAAATTGGCGAAAGTTCTCCTGCCCAAGGATTACCTGCGCCTATGGCTCACAGGTGAACACGTCGCTGAGATGTCGGATGCGGCAGGCACATCGTGGCTCGATACAGGGGCGCGGGCGTGGTCCGATGACCTACTCGAAGCGACCCACCTGACACGCGATCACATGCCGCGTCTCGTCGAAGGGTCTGATGTTTCGGGCACCCTACGGGCCGACATCGCAGCACAATTCGGCCTCCCCGCCAATGTCGTCGTGGCAGGCGGCGGCGGTGACAACGCAGCGAGCGCCGTGGGCGTGGGCGTTGTGAAATCTGGCGATGCGTTTATCAGCCTCGGCACCTCTGGCGTGCTCTTTGCGGCCTGTGACGCCTATTCCCCTGACGCGGCGAGCGCAGTGCACACCTTCTGTCACGCCCTGCCCGACACATGGCACCAGATGGGCGTGATCCTCGCAGCTGCGGACGCGATGAACTGGTTTGGTCGCGTGATGGGCGCGGCACCTGCAGAACTCACGGGCGCGTTGGGACCACTCACCGCCCCTGCCCGCACGTTGTTCCTGCCCTACTTGGGTGGCGAACGTACCCCGCACAATGATGCGACCATCCGCGCCTCGTTCCTGCACCTTGACCACGCGACCGACAGCGCAGCGATGACACGAGCGGTGCTAGAGGGCGTCACCTTTGCGGTGCGTGATAGCTATGACGCGCTGACCTCTACTGGCACACAGATCGAACGGTTGATCGCCGTTGGGGGCGGGTCAAAGTCTGACTACTGGGTGCAAGCGATCGCAACCATCCTCGGCATTCCGATCGGGTTGCCTGTGGCTGGTGACTACGGTGGCGCGTTCGGCGCGGCCCGTTTGGGCCTAATGGCAGCAACAGGTGAAACCACCGCAGCAGCAAGCGCCCCGCAAATCGCGCGCACCATTGATCCTGTTCCCGCTTTGCAAGAGGCATTCCTCGCCCGCCACGCTGATTATCAAGCGGCCTATAAGGCGCTTAAGACACTCAACTAGAGGTTCCTATGACCGATTTTTTCAAAGGCATTCAGGCCGTCAAATACGAAGGCCCCGAGACTGAAAACGAATTTACATTCCGTTACTACAACCCTGACGAAGTCATCATGGGCAAACGGATGGAAGACCATCTGCGCTTTGCCGTCGCCTACTGGCACAGCTTTGCCTACGAAGGCGGCGACCCGTTCGGTGGTCGCACCTTTGATCGCCCGTGGTTCGGTGACTCCATGGATGCCGCGAAACTGAAGGCTGATGCGGCGTTCGAGATGTTCGACATCCTCGGCGCGCCATACTTCTGTTTCCACGACCTTGATGTGCGTCCTGAAGGTAAGACCTTTGCAGAGAACAAACGCAACCTCGAAGAGATCGTCGACTACTTTGCGCAGAAAATGGAAACCTCAAAGACAAAGCTACTTTGGGGCACCGCGAACCTATTCACCCACCGTCGTTTCATGGCTGGTGCGGCGACCAACCCTGATCCAGAGGTTTTTGCCTACTCTGCTGCGACCATCAAATCTTGCATGGACGCAACGATGAAACTGGGCGGTGAGAACTACGTTCTGTGGGGCGGCCGTGAGGGCTATGAAACCCTGCTGAACACCGACCTCACCAAAGAGGCCGAACATGCGGCGCGGATGCTCGAAATGGTGGTCGAGTATAAGCACAAGATGGGCTGGGACGGTCAGATCCTGATCGAACCGAAACCCCAAGAGCCGTCCAAGCACCAGTATGACTTTGACGTGGCCACCGTTTATGGCTTCCTCAAACGCTTCGGCCTTGAGAACGAAGTGAAGATGAACATCGAACAAGGCCACGCGATCCTTGCGGGTCACAGCTTTGAACACGAACTGGCCTTGGCTGGGTCGTTGGGCATGCTGGGTTCGATCGACATGAACCGCAACGACTACCAGTCTGGCTGGGACACCGACCAATTCCCGAACAACGTTCCGGAAATGGCGCTGGCCTATTATGAAGTTCTCAAGGCTGGCGGCTTCACCAAAGGCGGCACCAACTTTGACGCACGTATCCGTCGTCAGTCGCTCGACGCAGAGGATCTGATCCTCAGCCACATTGGTGGCATGGATTGCTGTGCACGCGGCCTCAAGGCGGCGGCTGCGATGCTTGAGGATGGCAAGCTCGAAGCGGCACGTGATGCGCGTTACGCAGGCTGGGATACCGATGGCGCGAAAGCGATGCTGGGCAGCGATCTGGCCTCGATCCAAGAGCGCGTTCTAGCTGACAACGTTAACCCAGAGCCCCGCTCGGGCCGTCAGGAACGTCTGGAAAATCTGGTTAACCGCTACCTGTAATCAGGTGCGAAAAGGCCAAAGAAAGGGGTGCCATCGGCGCCCCTTTTGCATGTCAGGCATCACGGGCTAGGTCAGCAGTTCGCACATCAATCCAAGATTGATAGTCACATGCGCAGCCTCCCTCGCGCTCATTGCAAAACTTTTCTTTTCGCAGACAGTTTAGCGCTATCAATTTCACGAAACTGCGATACCGTTTTCCCTAGAGTGGAGGACGTTATGCCGAAAAATCTTGATCGTAAGTTAGACGCCATTCGTTCGGGCAAATACAAGCCGAACGACTTTATCATTGCGGACGCCAAAGACGGCGATATGGCCTTTGGCTGTGCCACCCCAGGAAAAGGGGCTGATGGCCGCATGAAATCGCTGCGTGCCTATCGCGACGATATGATCAAGGTGACGAAATCTGGTTTGGTCGACATCATGCTGATGTCCCTCTCGACCGCAGAGGTGATGCAGGCCGAGGGGCTGTTCCACAAATCTCACGTGACCCCTGCTGTGCGCCTGAACGATACCACGGATATTTGGCACGTCCGTGGCGGGTGCTATCCCAAACACATGATGAAGAATTTCCGCTCTGCCCGTTTGGATCGGGTCAAAGCGGTCGCGCCTTTAGGCCTCTATTCGGTGACGTTCTACAATGACCTCGAACGGGATCACAAAACGCTCGAAGAGTTCGCGAAGTTCCGTGATGAGGCCTCTGCGGAAGGGGTCGATTACTTCCTCGAGGTCTTTAACCCCCAAATCCCCGTCGAAACCAACGGCGACTTTGCGACCTACAACAATGACATGATCGTGCGCTGCCTTGCGGGCGTGTCGCGGCATGAACGCCCCGCCTTCCTCAAGGCAGCCTATAACGGTCCCGCCGCGACCGAAGAAATCGCAGGGTACGATCCTGAGAACCTGATCTTTGGTATTCTTGGCGGTGGCGCGGGAACCACGCGCGATTGCCTTGAACTGATCCGTCAGGCGGAAAAATACGGTGCACGTGTGGCTCTGTTCGGGCGCAAGATCTACTACTCTGAGGACTCGGTTCTCATGGTCAAAGCGATGCGCCACGTGATCGAAGACGGCGTTACCAGTGAGGAAGCGGTGAAGGCTTATCACGGTGATCTTCAGGCCAATGGTATCACGCCTTTCAGATCGCTCGACGACGATCTGGTGATTTCTGAAAACATCCTCAAGCCCAACGTGTGACCCATGCGCAAGGGGTTTGTGACCGCAGGCACGTGGTGTGTTGATCGCAACATTACCGTCGATCAATGGCCCAAAGAGGACATGATCGCCGCCGTTCAAAAGGTCGAACTGGCGGGTGGCGGGTCTGGTTGCAACTTTGCCGTCGATATGCGCCGTCTCGACCCTGACATGCCCGTCTGGACCCAAGGTCTGATTGGTGCGGGCGAGATGGGCGATTTCCTGATCGGGATCGCCGACGAATACGGCATTGATCGCAGCGGCCTTTACCGCACTGCTGACGCACAGACCCAAGTGACAGACGCCTATGTATCGGCCCAAACGGGTCGTCGCACGCATATCCTGTTCTTTGGTGTCGCGGACCTGATGACGCCAGACCATTACGATTTTTCGACCTGTTCGGCGCGTGTTCTACACCTCGGGCTTCCGGGTATTCACAAACAGATGGACGCAAAGTGGGGCGGCGATGCTAATGGTTGGGTTACGGTGCTCCGCAAAGCTAAGGCCGCGGGACTGAATACCAACTTTGAATTCGTCGCCGGGCCTGAGGACAAGATCAGAGCGGTCGGGCACCCTTGCCTACCGCATCTCGATACCTTGGTGGTCAACGATTTCGAAATTGGCGCGCTGGCTGGGCGCAAAACCGTTGAGGACGGCGTGACTGATCGCGATCAAGTGTTTGCCGCCGCCAGAGAGGTCCTTGCCATGGGGGCCATGGAACTCGTCGCCGTTCATTTCACCGAAGGCGCGGTTTTGGTCACTCGCGACGGCACCGAAACCTTCCAACCCTCGGTGCGCATCGCAGATAAAGACCGCAAGGGCGCAAATGGCGCTGGTGATGCCTTTGCCGCGGGGTTCCAATACGGGCTTCACGAAGGATGGACAGGGCAAGACTCGCTCAAACTCGGTCACGCAGCTGCCGCCGCCTGCCTACGGTCGGTCGGCACTTACACGACCGTAGAGACAGCGGCGGAGTGTTTGGCTTTGGCCCAAACGTGGGGATGGCGCGACTAGTCCCTCAGATGAGGCCGGCCAGCCAGAGGTAGAGCGGCAGACCTACTGTGATGTTGAACGGAAACGTCACGCCGAGCGATAGCGTCAGGTAGATCCCCGTTTCTGCCTTGGGCAGCGCGATTTTCATGGCCGCAGGCACCGCGATGTAAGAGGCCGACGCCGAGAGCACCATCAACAAAAACTGACTGCCCGTTTGCAGGCCGATCAAAGAGCCAAGACCCATGGCGAAGATCGCACCAATCAGGGGCATCATCACGCCAAAGGCGAAAAGGCCTGTGCTGAGAAGGTGACGGTTTGTGATCAGGCTCCGCCCCGCAGACAGACCCATATCCAGCAAGAATAGGCAGAGGATGCCGACAAAGGGTGTCACGACGAAGGGCGCGATCATCTCCATCCCTTTGTCCTGCGTCAGCGCACCGATCAAAAACGCGCCGCTCAGTAGAACGATTGACCCATTGGCAAAGAGTTCACGCATCGGGACGCTGGCCTCTTGGCCGTCGCGACCAAACCGATTTGCAATCCAAAGCGCAGAGAGGATCGCGGGCACCTCCATCACGGCGGCAACAGCCACCATGTAGCCGTCCGCCGACAGACCCGTCAGGTCCAGTAGGCTAGACGCCGCGACAAAGGTCACGATGGAAATCGAGCCATAGTGCCCCGCAACCGCCGCTGCCGTGGTCGCATCAAGCCGCGTCATTGTGCGGAGCAGCATGTAGGCGAGGAACGGCAGAAGGAATGACAACAACAAACCCGCTGCCAGTGCGAGGAACACCTCAAAACTGAGCCCTCCTTCGGCGAGGCTATGCCCCCCTTTGAACCCGATGGCGAGCAGCAGGTAGAGCGACATGAACTTTGCCGCGCCTTCGGGAATAGACAGGTCGCTGCGCACAAAGGCCGCGACAAGGCCCAGAACAAAGAACAAGATCGTCGGCACCATCAGGTTCCCAACAAGGCTATCGAACATTTGCATAATTAATCTCTCCAACAGGTTTGCGGCCTGTTGCCCTAAATTTACTGATAGCTTAAATACAAATTAACATTTTTATTCATAGTTTGAGGCTATGTATGCGCCCGACCCTGCGGCAAATGGAATATATCGTCACCGTTCACCAGTTGGGCGGCTTTGGCCTCGCTGCGGAAAAGCTGAATGTCAGCCAACCGAGCCTATCGACCCAGATCGCCGCCGTGGAAAGCGACCTTGGCGTTCGGCTCTTTGATCGGAGCCGAGCTGGGGTTGAGGCGACAGCGCGCGGGTTGGATTTTGTGAAACGCGCCCAGCGTATCTTGGCCGAGGTCGAAGCCCTGCGCGGCACCATGCTCTCTGACCTGCCATTTGGCGGCAGGCTACGATTGGGGGTTTTGCCTTCCATCGGGCCCTATCTGTTGCCTCAAGCAATCACCGCGCTGCACGACGCAGAACCCGATCTGCGCGTTGTGGTGCGCGAAGAAAATACCCTCCTGTTGGATGACGGCATCCGCAGCGGTCGGTTCGATGCGATCATATCGACACCCGAAGACCACCCCAACACCATGCAACATCCGTTGTTTGTGGAACCCCTTTGGGTCGCGGTCGCGCAAGATCACCCGCTTGCCCATCGGTCGAGCGTGACAGCCGCCGACCTGACGGGGCAGCGTCTGTTGACGTTGGATACGGGGCACAGATTGTCACGCATCGTCTACGGCATCGCTGGCGCGAGCGGCGCGATAGTGTCCGACGACTACGAAGGCACGAGCCTCGATTCAATCGTTTTGATGGCAGCGACGGGTGCAGGGATCGGCATCCTTCCCGACCTTTTCGCCCGTAGGCAAGGCATCCACCGCAGCGAAGTGCGTATCATGCCGCTGGTCACGCCAGACTCCCACCGTACCATCAGCCTCTTGGTGCCGAGCGATCGGACCGAAAAGTTTGCAGGCGCTTTGGCTCGCATTCTGCGCAGTGCGGCTAAGGCACTGGAATTGAACGTAATCGAATAGCCCACGTAGATTTGCTTTTTGGAAATGGAGTTGACCACAAAAACTTTACCCGAACTAACATCGGAACCAGCAATATTGGACCACCTCATTTGGGCCTTCGGTACAAATTAGTGAACTCTCCGAGAGACCTTCACAGCCTAAAATTAAGCGCTATCCCAACCATATTTCCATGGACCCCTTCGATGTGACCCGCGTTGAGGCTATGCACCATGGAAAAGGTGAAGGACGCATTGTCGATGGCATGGATCGGCGCTGAATATTCAAAGCCAATGTCCATTTGACGGGCCTCGGGTGCTAGATCGGCTGCGATAGTTCGAAAGGCGTCAGAGCCAGCGGCCAGAGCCGTCGTCTCGTTGGCGAGGCTCACATCCACCGTACCGCTGGTGATCGCTGAAGGACGTGCGAGAGAAACGCTGAGAAGCCCGCCATTCGGCAACGCGCGATCCATTGCGACCTTCACGCTGTTGAAAGTGACGTCGTTAAAACGACCCAGCATCCCTGCGCCGTGACCGTCGGCTTTGCCCGCAGCCCCCTCGAGGCGCAGACCGATGCTGTCGGCCAGTTGCACACCATAGGCAAAATCCAGAGCCGCAGAGCGACCACGGATGCCATCCTCAAAACCAGGTGCCGTCACGCCGACGACGGACCCGACCTCTTGCATCGCTGTAAGACCAGCCGAAAAGTAGCCACCGTCGGTCGCGAAGGTATGAGCGAGGCCTAAACCAGCGCCACCGTTGTTCCCTTCGATCATGCGCAGATTGGTCTGGCCGAGGGTCAGGTCGCGCACGAAATTGCCCGTTTGCGCATAGGCATTCATGGCAACATCAGCCTCGATCATCGCACCATAGCCCTGCCCCGCTGAGAGGGATTGAGCGGTCGCAGCGCGGGCCGAAAGGCGCGGCTCTGCTGACAACGCAGCAACGTCGATCGAACTGAGCGACCCCACGGTCCCTGCAACGATATCCGAGGCCGCGATGTCAAATGTGCCTTTCAAACTGTCGGAAGCATAAACGGTCTCGCTCGACAGTGCGTCGGCAAGGGCGTTCCCCGACAACGCGCCCGACACAGCCGCCACCTGCCCCGCAGACAGATTGATGCTCTGTCCTTCGGCAACTGGAACGCTGGCCGTTCCAATCGGCAAAAGCGCCGCCCGCAAATCAAGGAACCCATGTCCGAATTCATCATTATAAGCGTGTGTGACGCCCGACCCGAAATCAATCGACCCCGTGAAATCTGTCATCCAAGCATTATCGGCAGAGGCCAAAAGGCGGTCGCGCAATTGCGAGGCGGAGAGGTCTGGAAAGGCCTCAGCCAGCAGCGCCACAGCGCCAGAAATTTGCGGCGTCGCGTAACTGGTGCCCGTGCCTGACGTGTAGCCGATATCGGTGTAATCCGTCGCGATGTAGATCGACCCATCCGCAGTCATACAAAAGGCCGCGGTTTGCATGCAGGCGGACGAGATGCGCTCTACCGAGGTGATCCCATATTCATCAAACGTTGCCGCACCATTTACAACGGTGATCCACGACCCTTCGAGATCGGGATAGAGGAGCGGCAAAGCCCCGACGTTATAAGCGTCCAATTCGTCATGATAGTTCGACAGAGCAAAGACCACGACGCCGCTCTGTGCATAGTCGCGCATCGCACTGATATACGAGGAGGCGACGGAATACTGGCCAAAGTAGTACTCGAAGGTCGATTGATTGAAATCACGCGACAACTGCCACGAGTTATTCATCACAATAGCACCAGCGGTATCGGCTTCACTCACCATTACGGCGCGTTCATTCCACGTCGAACCTGTCTGATAATCCCACGTCCCGAGGAATAGATCAGCCCCAGAGGCAACGCCTTCGACGGCATCGATGCCAGTTCCGCCTCGACCAACAGCGATACTCGCCACTGCCGTGCCATGGTCATCGCGCGCATCCAAATTTGATACGGAAGAGTGCGTCACGTTCACGCCGTCGAACGTCTCATGGCTCAAACGGACCGCGTTATCCATGATGGCAATCGTTTGCCCTGCCCCCGTCAGACCGACGGACCGCGCATAATCGACACGCGCCGCTTCAAGCGGACGGCCACCGCGCCAATTCACGTTGTTGGAAAAATTCGCGGTGCTTTGGACGGCATGAACGGCCGCCATCGAGAACTCGGTCACGAACCCACGAACCCACCCAGTTCCGAGTTCGCCGCCAGGACCCCAAGTCGATTTCGAATATTGCTCGCTCAGTGCAGAGCTAGAGCCACCGTAAGAATAGTCAGTTTCGTCCTCACCACTGCCGCCACAACCGATAAGAGCGCAAAGCGATAGTATGGAGGTCGTTCTGTAAATTGCAGAACAACGCATTGCATGAGCCTTAAAAAAGCACAGCAACAGACCTGCCGCAGCAGGAAACCCAATAAATCAATACAAATGTAACAACTGCATCCGCCAAAATAAGCGGTAAGCGATCCGTTGCAGAAATCAAAATGAGGTAAAAAATCACCACTTAAGGTTTAACAACTAATGAGGTAAATCTCACACGAAGTTAGGTCAAGGGTTGAAATGCCAATTCTGACGCTCCGTAATTACGAGGCGCCTTAGTCAAATGACGAGCCGCCCCTTTTCGAGGCGGCCTATATCTCAGATTATAGTTGGGGGCCGTTACTGCGCCGTCCAACCACCATCAACGGGGATCACCGCGCCTGTCACATTGTGCGCAATCGGGTTGCACAGCCAGAGGGCAAGAGCCCCGATTTCGGACGGGTCAGAAGTCCGTCGGCTTGGCTGTTTTTCGGCGAGAAGTTCGGCGATGCCTTTCTCGCGGTCGCCACCATATTTAGCCGCCCGTTCGATGATCTGCGGTTCAATAATCGCGGTCTCGGTCCAGCCGGGTCCGATACAGTTCACCGTGATGCCGCCATCACGTTTGGACCCTGCCGCTGCGTATTCCAAGGCAGCGACCTTTGACATGCCCACCAGCCCGAACTTTGACGCGCAATAGGGAACCTTGGCGACCGAGGCGACAGTGCCGTGGACGCTGGCGATGTTGATCACGCGGCCATAGCCTTTTTCAGCCATCTTCGGCATAGCGAGCCGCATCGTGTGGAACGGACCAGAGAGGTTGATGCCGATGATCGCGTCCCACGTTTCTTTGTCCATATCGGCAAGCATGGCGGTTTTCTGGATGCCCGCGTTGTTCACCAAAACGTCGATCCCACCCCATTCATCGACTTCTGTCATCATTCGTTCGATGGCTGCCACATCTCGCATATCCGCCTCAAAGAACCGCACTTCAGGTGCACCTGCGGCCAGCAGAGTATCCACCGCAGCTTGCGCTAGGGCAGCATCAGCCAATCCATGAACCGCAATGCGTGCCCCTGCACCTGCCAGTTCCTTTGCAATCGCCAAACCGATGCCTTGGACAGAGCCCGTAACCAGAGCCGTTTTACCTGTCAGGAATGTCATGTGGTGGGTTCCTTTTTCATACGGTCTCTCAATTCAGTCTTGAGGACTTTGCCGTAGTTGTTTTTGGGGAGTGCATCGATAAATCGATAGGCTTTGGGCCGTTTGAAACGAGCGATGCGGTCGAGGCACAGCGCATCCAATTCTGCGGACGAAACGTTAGCGTCAGGCAGTGTGACGACAAATGCGATCACCTCTTCGCCCCATTCGGGATGAGGCGTGCCGATAACCGCAACCTCATGCACATTCGGGTGGCTCAGTAGAACCTCTTCGACCTCGCGGGGGTAGATGTTTGAGCCGCCAGAAATGATCATGTCCTTTGATCGGTCCTGCAAGGTGACGTAGCCGTCGTCATCCATGCGCCCCATATCACCCGTCCAAAGCCACCCATCACGGATCGCTTTTTGGGTCGCCTCAGGGTTCTGCCAATAGCCAGACATCACGGTCGCACCTTTGACGACGATTTCGCCGATTTCACCTCGGGGAAGCTCTGCGCCGTCCTGATCAACGATGCGCACGCGCACCGCGCTCTGCGCCGTGCCGACGGAATTCAAACGGTCCCGCCAGCGTGGATGACTGCGGTCTATCACGTCACCACGAGGCAAGGCCGTAATGCCCATAGGACATTCCCCCTGCCCATAGATTTGAACAAAGCGTGCGCCCATCACCTCGGTCGCGTCCAAAATATCGGCCTCATACATTGGACCGCCCGCGTAGACGATGGTCCGAAGGCCTTCGCCCGTTTCAGAACTGGCTTTCGCGGTATCGACCAGCCGCCGCACCATGGTCGGCGCCGCGAACATGGAAATCGGCCCCATTCGTTTGCCCAGCATCAGGATTTCTGCCGCATCAAAACCACCACTTTCGGGCACCAGATGCCGCGCCCCGCGCATCACATGCATAAAGTTATAGAGCCCAGCGCCATGCGACATTGGCGCGGCATAAAGGATTGCGTCCTCCGCGAAAACATCATCCACATCGGTGAAGTAGGTAAAAGTCATCGCAGCTATGTTGCCACAGGTCAGGGCCACGCCCTTGGGTTTGCCCGTGGTGCCTGAGGTGTAGAACAGCCAAAGGAGATCGCTCTCGTTCAGACCGACTGGCGCTGGCATCGGATCAGCCTGTTTCATCTCTGCAAACGCGGTCCCGTTGACGGAAATGATCTCTCGCCCTTCCGACAGATCAGACAGATCCCCGACCAATACGTCATCACTGAATACCAAATCAGCGCCCGCATTACGGATGATCCAAGTCGCCTCTTTGGGATGTAGCTTCGCGTTGATTGGCACTGCCGCCGCGCCCGCATACCAACTGCCATAGAGCGTTTCGAGGAATTCAGGACAGTTATACATGAACACCGCGACGCGATGCCCCGCGCCAATTCCGCGTGCCCTCAACGCAGCCCCAATCGATGCCGCCGCGCGGTCAAAACCCGCGTATGTCGATACGAGGGTTTCGCCAGAATAGAGCGCAGGACGATCAGGGGACCGCGTTGCCGTTCGTTTCAACCATTCAGCGGGGTTCATCGAACGGCCTCTAGGATTGAACAGTAGTTCGCAACGCCCGAGCCACCCATGTTAAACACACAGGCCAGTTCCGCACCTTCCAGCTGAACGCCACCTGCCTGCCCCGTGACCTGTTGCGCAGTAAGGACATGCATCGACACGCCCGTTGCGCCAACGGGATGCCCTTTGGCCTTTAGCCCGCCCGACAGGTTGATCGGAAGACGGCCACCACGCAGGGTCGCGCCCTCAGTCACCAGGCTGGCCCCTTTGCCTTTTTCGGCAAGGCCCATCGCCTCGTAGATCATCAGTTCCGCGATGGTGAAACAATCATGGACTTCAGCCAGATCGAGATCATCAACGGTGATCCCCGCCATTTCATATGCGGTTTCAAAGGTGCGCCGCGCGGCGGTCAATTCGGTCATATCGCGCCGCGACATTGGCAGAAAATCGTTCAACTGCACGGCAGCGCGAAATCCCGCAACATGGTCGAAATCCGCCGTCATATCGTCTGCCACCATCACCAGCGCCGCTGCGCCATCGCTGATCAGCGAACAATCGGTGAGCCGAAGCGGGGCCGCGATCATCGGGTTCTTTTCACTGACCTCATTGCAGAAATCAAATGTCACCTCGCGCTGCAGGTGGGCCAGCGGATTGCTCAGAGCGTTTTCATGGTTTTTCACCGCGATCCGCGCAAGCGGTTCGGATTGATCACCAAAGGCATCAAAATATCCCGCGGCGATACGGCCAAAGATCAGCGGGAAACTCACGCCTGCTTCTTCGGCGGAATAGGATGCACCAGCGAGGGCCGCCGTCACGCCTTTGGTGTCGAGTTCGGTCATCTTTTCGACGCCGATCACCAAGACACAGCGCGCGTCACCAGCGCGGATCGCATTGCGCGCCGCATAGACCGCGGCAGATCCCGACGCGCAGGCGTTCTCCACGCGGGTCGCTGGTTTAAACCGCAATCCGTCATCCATCCCCAACACGAGCGAGGCGGCAAAGGCGTCAGGCACCATGCTGTTGTTAAAATGACCGAGCCAAATCGCGTCGATATCGTTCGGCGTGAGACCTGCGCTTTTGATCGCCTCAGACGCCGCCTGCTGGATTAACGCCTCTAGGCTCTTGTCACGATGCACGCCAAATTTGGTGTGCCCCCAGCCAACTATTCTTGCGTCCATACTTGCCTCCATTCCCTTTCCATCGGAATACTCCAGCGGGTCGGGCCGCGCGATCCGTGAAACTACGTAACGGGTGACAAGAGATGGACAGGTTTGCCGCACTAGCCTTTGAGAGCGCGCCAGTCGGTTTGATCTACGCCGAGGATCGCGTGATCCAGCGCTGCAACGCCCGCTTTTGCGAAATGTTCGGATTTGCGGCCTCCGAACTTCAGGGGCATTCACTGTCAAAACTGTATCCCTCGTCAGAGGAATTTCAGCGCATTGGCCAGATCGGCGCCGAAAAGATGCGCGGGCTGGGGCGCTATGCCGACGAACGCATCATGCGTCGCAAGGATGGCAGCCTGTTTTGGTGTCGTGTTCGGGGGCAGTCGCTCGACCTTGATCAGCCCTTTGCAAAATCGGTGTGGAGCTTTGCAGACATTTCGGACAATCGCCCTGTGACCGAACTCACGCGCCGCGAACGACAGGTGGCGCAGATGCTGGCCGAGGGACTAACGTCCAAGGAAATCGCGCGTCGCCTAGAGATCAGCCCTCGCACTGTCGAAGTTTACCGCGCAAAGCTCATGGACAAATTCGGTGCCCGCAACGGGTTGGAGCTCGTTGCGCATCTCGCGGGTATTCCGATCGCCTAGACCGCGCTTATCGTCGCTGCGACCGCGCGTTTCCATGCTGCGTAACGTCGGTCTCTGACCGTGTCCTCCATCGCGGGTTCGAAACGAGCATCGACCTTCCAGCGGCGCGCGAAGGTGTCCTGTTCGGGATAGAACCCGACGGACTGCCCAGCCAGGCGCCTATAGGTCGTGATCTTACCCCCAAACGTCAGCCGAACGCCAACGGCCCCACCGCCAACCTTCTGCAAATCCTGAAGCGATGTCTTCATCCCAAACGCAGCTACGGCCGCAATCAAACACGCACGTGCCTTTGCCGAGTAGGCGGGCGTTAAAACTATCGTGAATTCAGAGACTTAAAGGCGAAACAGAAAAAGCTGCCAACTTTGCGCCTCGATCCCACCCAAAAACAACACATCGGTGTTCAGGATGAAAGGCGCTAGTCGTGCAGCTTCTGTAATGTTCTACATCGACGTCTTTCGACGAATGCAGCAACCTTGGATAGACGCACCCAACTCGGCGCGAACCAGCCTAGCTTAGCCGAGCATTTGAGCCCGTTTGCGAGCCAGTTTACGCTGACGGCTGATCGCTTCCTTCTGCTCGCGCGCTTTGCGGATGGAAGGTTTCTCGAAATACTCTTTCAGACGCATTTCGCGATAAACCCCTTCACGCTGGAGCTTTTTCTTTAACACACGCAACGCTTGCTCGACATTATTGTCGCGAACCGAAACTTCCATCTTTTTCCTGCTATGTTTGCAAAGAGAACTTTGGCGCAGCTTGCAGAGAGCGAGGAAGATTTCAAATGAAATCGACAGAATACTCCATTAGGATATGCTTTTGATGGGGTCAGTCGGTCATTTTTGCCTCACCCCGCGACCAAACGCAGCTAGTTGGCCCCTACACATTACATTTTCATTATATTATATGTGGCAAAAATTCATGAGGATGAACGATGAATCGCAGAGTTTTCTTGGGCGCCGCCGTCATTTCAACCGCCGCAATCGGATTCGGGCTGTATCAACCTGAGGCTCACGCCGAAAACCTCACGCTAGAAGCGCTCAGTGGTCAGGCGCTTGCCACATCTGAGGACACATTGCTCGTCGACATTCGGCGCCCCGAAGAATGGAAGCAAACAGGCGTGATTGAGGGCGCTCTGCTCGTCACCTACACCGACCCGCAATCGTTCCTTCAAGCCGTTCAACCACACCTTCGCGACGGGCAAAAGCTGGCGCTCGTGTGTCGATCAGGCAATCGCACATCCCAAGCCACGCGCCAGATCGCCCAATTGATCAACGGCCCCGTGATCGATGTCCAAGGCGGCATGAACCGCATCCTGCGCGAAGGCTACACCCCAGTCGCCCCCACACGCGAACGCGGCTGTTCGACGTGTTAGGCTAGACGTCGCGTCGAAATCGAGAATTTGACACGCCGAATTAATATCGCACTATGGCGACCTTGAAGTCAGCTTTCGCGACGTGAGCACTTATGCCTGATCTTACCCCCAAACCTGATCACCACGAAATTATCGTCATCGGCGGTGGTGTCGTTGGAATGAGCATAGCCTTTCGCCTTGCCAAAGAAGGCAGAGAGGTCGCGCTTATCGAACCTAATGAATTGGGCATGGGTGCGTCTTACGGGAATGCTGGCACAATTGCAGATTATGCAACAATTCCAGTGGGTACGCCTAATGTGCTTCGCAATTTGCCCAGTCTGTTCTTTGACCGTAACAGCCCATTGTCTTTGCGTTATCAGACCTTGCCAAGCCTCGCGCCTTGGTTGATCGAGTTTTTCTACCAAAGCCTCCCCAAGCAAGCTGAAAACAATGCCCAGAGGATCGGCGCGCTCCTGAAAAACGCGAGCGACATGTGGCATGAACTTAGCCTCGAACTTGGCGCATCACATCATTTGCATCGGCGAGGATGCTTGTACCTTTATGAGTCAAACAAAGCCTTTGCCGCCGCAAAATACGACGAAAGGCTGCGGAGACAGAACGGCGTCGCGGTCGAAGTCATAACCGCCGACGAGGTCTTGCGCCTCGAACCCAATTTACAGCCCTTTGAGGGCGGCGCTCATTTCTTTCCCGACGCAACGAGCATCGACAACCCTGGGGAAGTTATGAAGATTTTCGCCAAGAACTTGGTGGAACGGGGAGTCACGATCTATCCGACGGCCGCGTATGCAATCGACGACAGTGACGGAACACGGATAAAGGTTCACTGCACAGACCACGTTCTTCAGGCCAATAAGGTGGTTGTGGCCGCGGGGGCGTTTTCGAAACCTTTGGCACGCTCGGCGGGCGATACTGTGCGCCTTGATACCGAACGCGGGTATCACTTGGAGTTCGACATGGATACGCCGCCGGTGACGCGGCCAGTATGCTCTGCCAAACGCGGCTTTTACGCCTCGCCAATGGTCGGACGATTGCGCATCGCTGGAACGGTCGAATTGGGCGGACTTTCTTTGCCGCAGTCTGAACACCGACTAAAAATGCTAGAACGCGGAGCACGTGACATGTTTCCAGCCTTGGGGGTACCTAGTCGAACTTGGTTCGGGTTTCGCCCATCCATGCCGGATTCAGTCCCCGTTATCCGAGCCACAAAACACAACAAAAACGTGATCATGGCATTTGGACATGGCCACATCGGCGTCACTCTCGCACCCGCCACCGCCGCAATCGTGAGCGATTTGGTAAAACTGGGTTAACCGTTGGTTCCGACTACCACACAGCAACATTGCTGACGCATCACAATCGTCGCGAATATCCCATCTCCTGCAGACTACGGAACTGAGGCCGCCAACTCGGTTTTCGCGCTGGATTGGCATACCACTCGCCAAGAGTTCCGATGCACAAGGTCTTAATATTCCCTCGGCTGTCGTGATTGCCGACTGGGCCAAAACCAAAGAATGTTGCTCCATTTGATTGCTACACCCTCGGATTGCCCTAACTCAGACACAGAGAAGAAGTGGCAACGGGGAGTCCAAGCCGTGGGTGTAGTCATTATTATTGGTTCAGGACCTGGGGCACTTCAGTCAAGAGATTGGCGCCGCAGTTCGTCCCAAACCATCGTCGCGATCAACAATGCATGGCAAGTACGCCCCGATTGGGACTATCTCATTCATCCCGAGGATTTCCCGATAGACAGACGTCCACGATTATTTAAAACAGATCAAAAAACGATCTGCGCAAATGATTATGTACCTCTGCAAAACCAATTTGGTGGCTTTGTTTATGCTGGAGGCACTATGGCCTTCACCGCCGCTTACTGGGCGCTTGCCGCGCTCAAACCACGCGTTATAGCCATGATCGGTTGTGACATGGTTTATCCCCAGACCGGGCCAACGCATTTTTATGGCCAAGGAACGGCTGACCCATTGCGCGACGACATCACCCTGCGATCCCTTGAAGCAAAATCAGCGCGTCTTTTGGCACTCGCATCTCAGTCGAACTGCGCCTTGGTAAACCTATCGAATGCTCCTACAAGCCGTCTGATTTATCCAAGAGCCGTTCATTCAAGCCTAAACTCTGTTCGACCTATCAGGTTTCAAAGCAGCCTTATTGAGCGTGCACTGAGCGCTGAAGCGCGCGCAAACTACATGGTGCCAAATGGACGATACTGGAAAGTCGCAGATCAATTTGATCCCAAGGTTATAGACCAAATTGATCAACTGTGGCTGGATGTCGCTGAACATATGATGCTTAACAACGACCTCTCAGAAGCAATATAAAAGGTACTTTTCCGGACACTCACCCAGAAAAAGACAACTGCCGTCGATCCAGCACAGGTCAAGGCTGCTGTCCCGCGATGCTTAAAGGGCCATCGCCGCGAGGGAATGTCGGCTTGTAACGAGGCGATGACACTTGCCTTCATATGAAAAAGCGATCTCCTCGATCCTACGACCGTTGGCGAGTTCATTGAGATGGCGCAGGGATCATGTTGCGTTCGATCAGCTCCGCACTTTGCACGGGCTCAGGAAGCGCAGGCTTCGACGATACAGGTCATAAGCCGCTCTTGCGTCTCATAGTGGTGAGCGCCCGCCAGCGTGTCGATGCGTCGGATGAGCGGGTCGTAGTCAAACACGAGCGCCATCTCGTCTCGCGGAACCATCACAAGATGTGAGGAAATGGTAAGTGTCAGATCCAGAATATGAGCATCCGGCACAACGTCATCCGGACCGTAAGACCCGATCCGCACGGCGATCATGCGAGACCTGCCTGTTCAAGGATACGTGGGATATTTTTCTTAACCTTGAAGAAACCTGCAGTGGCGTGGGGCCAGATCGCCTTATCCCAATCGCGCTGCCACTCGCATAGCGTTATGCCATGCTTGACCAAAGATGGAGTGGCCGCATCCAGCCAATCTCGCAAAGGACCGCGCGTCACATACGGCGTAACGATCTGTGTTGCACCCGCATCCGCCGCCCATCGCGCCAAGCCGCTGGGATCGTTTGCTTGCATCTCTACTGAGGCAAACCCAGCGCGCGCAGCCGCATCTGCCAACGCACCATTCTCGAACTGAAGAACACGATTGGATACTGGCAAAGGGGATCGCAGATGACCCGCCACAAGCGTAGCCACCGTTCGAATATCCAACGCAGAACTGTCGAAATCCTCGATCCGGCAATCCTCGTCCGTGATCAGCAGTGCAGTTGGGAGATCGGGTTTCGGTGACAGGACCGAACGCAGCGGCACGACTGGAGGCAGGCCGTCAGGCTCGGTTGCCTCAAGCCCTTGGGTTACCACCGCCAGATCACTGCGGCGCGGAGTAAACCGACCGGCTGTGAATGTTGCGATATTCTGCGTGTCGGCCGGATATGGCTTGCCACGCGTGTGCAGTCCTGCCACCCAGCGCCAGCTCAGCGTGTTTGAGGCGACATCACCATCAAGCAGGTTACGAAAAAAGAAATCCGCACCTAACCGCCATGGCAACCCAAGAGTAAATATCCAGATCGAAGCGAACCACATCCGAGCGTGATTATGCAGATAGCCAGTCTCCACCAGTTCGGCTGCCCAAGCATCAAAGCACTCTAGTCCCGTTTGCCCAGACATTGCACGGTCGACATCGCGGCGCATACGGCGGTCACGGTCAAGCACGGCAATATCAGCGTCCAGCCCCTTGCGATAACTGTCCCAGACCTGCGGTCGGTGTTCCAACCAGCCTTTGAAATAGCCGCGCCAGATCACCTCTTGCACAAACTTTTCCGCATCTTGCGGCCCATGGGCGGTTAACGCCGCTGAGACCGCATCCGCCTCCAGAACCAACCTGCGCCGAATATAGCGGGATAAAACCGAAACTGCTTTGTGTGCGCCTGGGCCATGATCCGTATTGCGGCCATTGGCGTATCGACGCCCCATTCGAGGCCCAAAAGCCGCTAAGAGCTCTTCGCCAGCGGTGCGGGTCGGGATTAAGTCTGTCATTGTTTCGATCTCATATTGTCCTCTGAGTGACCTAACGCGCGGTCGCCAGAGTTCAACTCGGCCGAAACACCCGAAATGATCAACAACCACGCCGCCTTGGGGTTGTTCTATTCGCACCGAGAAGCAGTTCAACCTGCTACAGCGGTGGCGCGGCCTTCCGCGCCAACCCACTGAAAGGGATGTACTTTTTAGATCCGTCTCGATTTCGCCGAAGGACGGGTAGAAAGAGACGCGAAGCGTCCAAAGACCGATATCAGCCAGATCGCCAGTCTTCGAAAGTTGGATTGCTCCGATAAACTTGGTTGAAACAAAAACGGCCCCGTAGGCGACCTGATCCCGTGATTGCAATGTGCAAGCGACGGTGCTGTCAGCCCTATCCGAACTGGATTTAATCTATCCGCTCTCCACAACCTATCTGGAGGCACACCGCAGAGCCTCAAGCCTGTGGCCGAAAAAGGGGAGTCGACGTCTAAATGATCAGACAAAGGGTGGCAAGAACACCAAACTGCATGCTGTCACGGACACGAGCGGACGCCCGATCCGTTGCTTCATCACAACTGGCCAGGTCAGCGATTATACTGGTGCAACGGCTATACGAGCAGTCTACCGGATGCTGAACGGCTAGTGGCTGATCGAGATTTTGATGAGGGATTGTGGCGGAAGCGGTGAGAGCCGCCAGCAATTCACACCCAAATTAAACCAAACACAATCAATTACTTAGAAAACAATCGCCCAAACCGTAACGCAAAATGTGTAGCAAAATGTGTAGCAAATTTTAGCGACCTACAGATCACTCAGAACCCCATTACTGAAGCAGTTTGAGGGGCTCTACGACAAGAGCATTCCCGATATAGAACGAGGGAGCCCGTAGGAGAATGGTGACGCCGAAAGCTCTAAAGGCAGGGACCGCGACGAGCTTTTGAATGACGAAGTCTTCTACACTTTATGAGAAGCCCACATCATCATTGAACAGAGGAGGCAGCACTACAACATAATGATACCGCAGAGCTTTAGGATATCATCCACCCGCTCTTGAAGCCATCCTACAGAAGGACCGTAGGCCCATTGGTTCACTCCAAACGGCAATCAATTCGAAATCGATCTCACCAATTTAGCAGACATTCTCAACGGTCGCTTTTAAGATCCCGACAACTCCATCGAGCATTCACAAAGAACGCCAGCAGGATGGATTGCGCGATGGATCATCACCTCACTTCCCCCACCTTCCCGAGCAATAAAGATAAGCTTTGAAGGGGGTAGTCATGGGGCTTTAAGGGTATGAAGTTGATGAGAACTCATGAGGACTATCGTCTTTAAGATTTTGATGGGGTCAGCGGGATTGTTGGGATTTCGATGAAACGCTGCCAGAAAAAAAAGAAACCGGCGATAGGAAATAAATTCCCGCCCCCAAAACCCATAGGATATCTCACCTAGGGGGTCGTAAATTCGGCGGAAATGCGCAGTTCGGTATTGCATGCACCCTCCCGAAGAACCCACGATCGATTCATACCCTAAACTATTGATCGAAAATCTAGAAAACAGAAAGACCCAGCACCCAACCAGCTAATGCCTTTGGGTATTGGGTCGATCTTGATCGCTCGTTTAAGCGGTTATTTCAGCAAACCATTTTTTCGAGGGCTTCCAAAAAGAACGGCCTGAAGCCGACTGGATGTTCACTCATCGGGAAGTGGCAGAGTTCATCCATCACGGTCAACGTAGAGCCCGGAATAGCCTTTGCAGTTCGCTTTGCGTCTTCTGGGGTACACGTCGGGTCATATGCGCCAAAGATGATATGAACAGGCGTTTTACTTGTATCAATCGACGGCAGCCGCGCAATCAGGCTATCATCTTTCGTGTAAAAGCTGAGGTCACCATCGAAGTCATCGGTTCAATCGCAATGATTACGGCTATCGCACTGGCATTTTTGCGCGTGCCCCTTGCGTTCGCCCTTATGGCCGTCTCCGTCCTTGGCATCGGTTTCGCTATCAATTGGAATATCGCGTTTCAATTGGTGCCACTTACCATTTCAGATGCAGTCCTGTCCTACGATCTCGCAGTGGTTCCGATGTTCATTCTGATGGGCAACGTTATTTCCAAAACGGGCATTGCGAATGATCTGTTTCGCGCTGCATTTGCCTTTGTCGGTCATGTGAGAGGCGGGCTGGCTCTTTCAACAATGGTTGCCTGTTCGGGGTTTTCTGCCGTATGCGGATCAAGCTATGCGACAGCTGCGACGATGGCGAAGGTCGCATACCCCAGCATGCGCAAATATGGATATTCTGACGAGATCGCATCTGGAACGATCGCAGCTGGTGGAACGTTGGGTATCCTCATCCCTCCATCGATTATCATGGTTGTCTTCGGCATCCTGACGCAAACGAACATTGGCGATCTCTTCGTTGCGGGTGTTGTTCCAGGTTTACTAGGCTTGGCCTTCTATATGATCGCGATCCGGTTTATCGCGGCCCGCAATCCTGAACATGCGCCCAAAGGCGAAAAAGTTGGTTGGTCGGAACGTCTTTCCGCACTCTCGGGTATTTGGCCGTTCCTGTTACTCTTCAGCCTCATTATCGGAGGTCTCTACGCAAAGATCTTCACCCCAACCGAAGCCGCGGGGATGGGCGCGGGTCTGGCAATCATTATTGCAGCGCTGCACGGTCGCTTGACCATCAAAGTCCTAAGGAAGGTGCTGTCAGACTAATTCGAACTCGTCTCCGTTTGTCACTTAACCAAGTCTTCAGATCGCACCAAGTTGGCGCCACTCTGCGAGAGCAGCGGCGCGTAAGGTCTTTAAGTTGCCTCGGCTATAGTGGTGTCGTTCCTGATTGAAGTGATTGTGGACGGAAGAGTGAACAGCGGCGAATTTCTGCAAACATCGCATTTGCCGAAACCTCAGCATGGCACGCTCTCGTCGTCGAAACGGAAGGTGAGAATTCTCAATACGGTTGTTGAGCCACCTGCCCGTTTTCTGCTTCTCAGTATTTCCCAGGTCTCTCATAGCTGCGCCATAAGACCTCAGATTATCGGTGACTATTGCCTGAGGGCTTCCGTATCTACGCAGAGATTTCCTAAGGAATTTCAGTGCTGCCTTACGGTCTCGGCGCTTTGTGACATAGCTTTCAAGCACCTCCCCTTCGTGATCAATGGCGCGCCACATGTAATGCCGGACGCCATTCACTTTCACGAAGACCTCGTCCAGGTGCCATTGCCAATTCGAGCTGGATTTCAATCTGTCCGCTCTTCGCTTTCTGATTTCAGAAGCAAACAGCGGACCAAATCTGTTCCACCAATAACGGATCGTTTCATGGCTAACATCGATCCCCCGCTCATGCAGGAGATCTTCCACATTACGAAGAGACAGAGGGAACCGTACATAGAGCATGACCGCTAAGCGGATCACCTCTGGGCTCGTCTTGAAGTACCGAAATGGAGAGCGCTTAGTCATACCAAAACGCTAACCACCTACACTACCCTGCTCAAGGACGTTTAGTCTGACACTGCCACAATGCCCTACAATGCCTCTTAAAAACTTGCCGCAGGTGCGCCGAAAACCGACACGTCAGGCGTAATGCCCAGACCCGCACCAGTTGGGCGTTTGATATATCCGCCCTCAATTTTGATGCCGTTTTCGGGGTCGTAGTTTCCTTCGATATAAGGCGCCGCAAGCCACGCGCCTTCGCACAAATCGGGACGCATGGTAGAGGCGATTTGCGTGCAGGCCGCAGCGATGATATCCCCACCCCAAGCGTCATCACAGGTATGTGGCAGGTTCCGCGCCTCGCAAATCTCGCGGAAGGTCCGCATATGCTGCAACCCGCCGATCCGTGTGATTTTCATCCCAAACCCATCAACCAAACCCGTTCCCACGGCAGAGATCACCGTGTTCAAATCGACGCTGTTTTCGTCCATGTAGATGCCATGAGACACCAGCGATCGAATAGTTCGAAGGTCTTCGATTGTGTTACACGGCTGCTCCATGATGAACGGAATGTCAGGACATTCACGGCTAACCCGAAGCGCGTCTCGTGTCTTCCAACCACGGTTCCCATCAACGGCGAGCCGCATCCCTGTGCCGCGGATGACCTCCCAAACTTTGCGAATGGTTTCGATGTCGATCTCGACGGGACGACCACCAACTTTGATCTGCAAACGAGGATAGCCTTCGGCCAATTTTTCAGCGGCAATGCGAGCAATGTCATCGGGCGCGCCCACACCGCTAGCATAGTAAGACGGCACATTATCGGTCACCGCCCCACCAAGGAGATCAGCCACCGAAACGCACAGCGATTTACCCAAGAGGTCATGCGCCGCGATATCAATCGCAGCTTTGGCGTAGTTATGACCGTTCAGCAAACTCGCCATTTTACGCTGCAACATTGCGGGCCAAATCTCTGCCCCGATCAGGTCAGGCGCCATCAGTGCGAGAGCCGCACGCGCACCCGCCGCGTGGGATTCCGCATAGGTCGGTCCGACAGGACAGGTTTCCCCCCATCCTTCCAATCCGTTGTCACCCACAATGCGGACAAGCGTTGTATCTAAAGACCAGACAGTTGCATTCGCCATTCGATAAGGGCCATTTTTGACCGGTAGCGCGTGGTGATAAATGTGGATTTCACGAATGCGCATGTCTGATCCTTTCAGGTTAAACGCCCACGTTGCATCATCGGCGTCCCCCCATAGGCGAGCCGGTAAACTCTTGTGAAATGTCCAGAGTTCCCAAACCCACAGGCCATCGCGACTTCGACGGCGGACATTTCAGTTTGGAGGAGAAGGTTCCGCGCCCACTCTAGCCGCACTTCTGCGTATACCGCCTGCGCTTGCACTTGTCGGAACCAGCGCCCTAACGAGATCACGCATGTAGACCAGACCAACAGGCTTGCCGTTCGCCATCACTCGGAAAATCTGATCTGCATCCCCACCAGAAAGCGCAATCACAGACTCCAGCGTATCTTCGGCATCGACTTCACCAGAGATCGACTGCTGTGCGTCAGTTTTCAACGCCTTCATGATAGACCGAACGCGCAAAACGCGGGCGCGGTTGATATCCGAGATAAAGTCGACGATGTAAGGATCGTTTGGCCGCAACAGGATTTCTTGCGGTTCGCCTTGCTGCACAACACGGCCATCCTTGAGAATGACCAGATGGTCAGCAAGTTTGAGCGCTTCATCCAAATCATGGCTGATAAAGATGATCGTTTTATGCAGTTCGTCCTGAAGTTCCAACAACAAGTCCTGCATGTCTGTGCGGATCAGCGGATCGAGCGCGGAGAAGGCTTCGTCCATGAGCATAATCGGCGCATTCGACGTCAACGCACGGGCAATACCGACACGCTGCTGCATCCCGCCCGACAGCTGGTGAGGATACTGACCGCCCTGCCCGCCAAGCCCAACACGATCAAGCCACTTGAGAGCATCTTTCTCGTAATTCGGCTTTTTCTCGCCACGCACAGATTGCGCAAGGCCAGTGTTTTCCAACACGGAACGATGCGGAAGAAGAGCAAAATGCTGAAACACCATCGACATTGTCAGTCGGCGCATTTCGCGCAGGCGTTCTTCGGAAAACTCCAGAACGTTCTCGCCGTCCACCCAGATTTCGCCCGCAGTCGGCTCGATCAAGCGGTTCACGTGGCGGATCAGCGTTGATTTACCAGAGCCCGAAAGCCCCATAATCACCGTGATCTTGCCCGCATGCATATCAACGTTGATATCGCTCAGCCCGAGAACGTGGCGATGTTTATCCATCAACTCTTTCTTGGACGCGCCATCATATACGCGTTTGAGAGCCTCTTGCGGGTTAGACCCAAAGATCTTGTACAGATTGCGGATCGAGATGCTTACTTGGTCAGTCATAATACGATCCTTAGTGACGCGGGACGCTGTTGGATGCGTTAACACGCGCGAGAGCTGCTTTGGTGACGCGGTCAAGGATCACAGCCAGCAAGACGATCCCGAGCCCAGCCACAAGCCCCACCCCGAGTTCAAGGTTACGGATGCCGCGTAGCACCAGCACACCAAGACCTGGCGCCGAAACGAGCGAAGCAATCACGACCATCGCAAGGCTCATCATGATCGTTTGGTTCACGCCAGCCATAATGTTTGGTAAGGCGAGTGGGATTTGCACGCTGTAGAGCTTTTGGCTCTTGGTCATGCCAAATGCGTCGGCGGCTTCGATCACCTCTTTGTTCACGAGCCTAATGCCAAGGTCGGTCAAACGGATCACAGGCACAATGGCGTAGAGGATGATCGCAATACCGTAGAGTTTTGGCTCCGTGACTGAGAACAAGAAGATCAGCGGGATAAGGTATACAAATGTCGGAAGGGTTTGGAGCATGTCCAATATTGGGATCATAATCCGCTGCATCCGATCACTTCGTGACATCACGATCCCTATCGGAACGCCAAAGAGCACGCAAAGAGTGGCGCACACAAAGATGATCGACAACGTTTGCATCGCAAACGAGTAGTGGTCGATAAAGGACAGAAACAGAAGTGCAGAGGCCACAAAGCCAACCAACTGAAGTGACTTGGATGCGACGTGCACGAGGAGCAGGATCAGAGGGATCATCAACCACCAAGGCGTCGCAGCAAAGAGCCACAGCGTCCCTTCCAAGATCCAGCTTAGGGGTTGGGTCAACGGATCGAGAACGATCTTGAGGCTGTCCTTGGCACCCAAAAAGGCGTCTTCAACAGCTTTTGTTAGATCACGTGTCCGAGCAAGCGAAGAGCAGGCTTCGTTCAGTTCATCCAGAGACGGAAACGGAACCGACATTGCCTTGTTTAGGAAGCCCTCGCTATCGGACCCTTTTGATCCGGCAAGGAGCTCGGCCATAGTCATTGGTCCGCTAGACTCTTTGACGCCGCACCAATCCCTTAGGCCAATGCTGTCAAAGATAAAATCATATGTCGCCATCAGACCGACCTCTTCATTTCGTCGTACCGTTCAAAAAATTGCCGAGGCGGATTCACACCCGCCTCGGCCAATTCATTACTTGAGGATCGCGCTCAGCTTTGCAGCGGCATCTTCGCTAACCCAGCTCATAACGTTGTCTTTGTTACCCATCAGGTAATAGACAGCAGCTTCTTCCGAAGACGCACCGTTATCTGCTTGCCATGCCAACAGCTGGCTCAGCTCGAGCGAGGTGAACGAGATTTTGCTGACGAGATCAAAGACCTCAGGGTTACGCTCTGCGAAGTCAGAGGTGACAACGGTCAGAACAGGCGCAGCTGGGTAAGACGATTTCGCTGGAGTTGCGCAATCGACGGTCTGGTTACATGCGTGGATTTCGGCGTCATATGGACCCATATCGACGGCAACCATTGGGTAACGACCCAGAACTGCGGTCGGGCCATACATGTAGCCAAAGAACGGCTCTTTGTTTTCATATGCCGATGCCATTGCAGCAGAAAGCGTTTCGCCCGAACCGTGGTTGAACACTTCCATGCCGTGACCTGCGAAATCGAACGCTTTCACAAGGTTGTCGTTGGCGATACGGCAGCCCCAGCCATCAGGACAGTTGTGGAAACGACCGCCAACCAGCTCTGGGTTCGCCAGAATGCCGTCGATCGTTGCCAATTCCGGATGCTCTGCAACCACGTAGTCCGGCACGAACCATGCTTCGGTACCACCGTCAGAGAACACATTGGCAGCGGTGATCGCTTTACCTGCTGCTTCCAGTTCGTTGTAGAGCGGCGCAGAGTTGACCCAGAGTTCAGGCACTACATCAGGCTCATTGTTTTCAGCAAGCGATGTCACAGCGGTGGTGGTCGCCGAAGGCACGAGGGTAACCTCGCAGCCGTAACCTTGAACCATCAGGAACTCGGTGATCTTGGTGATGATCGAGGCAGATGCCCAGTTCATCTCAGCGACCGAGACTTCACCGCAGTCGGCCATAGCAACGCTAGGTGCGGCAAACGCCCCAAATGCGCCAGCAAGCAGTAGTTTCTTCATGTTTACTCTCCCTGAGTAATTATGTTTGAGAGCAGAGCGGTTTGTTCCGCCTTTTTCTGCATTTCATTGGTTGCATTGCCACACGGCAAAGCGACGAAGACCATTCCTTTATTGCACTCATGAACAGGGCACAGTTCGTGCCAAACCCAAGTGCTCGGTCCATTCAATATTCGGGAAGAATACACTTCAATCAAACAAATACTTCTAAACTAAATTTCAGATATTCTGAAACGCAGGATTTTTCATTGCACGCAAAGACAAATCCATAAACCCCAAATTTAACAGGGCTTAAGGCGATACAATCGCTACGACTGATCGAAGATGGGTCTATGCGATAATAGCGGATATTTTATCGAGAATTGCGACATTCACATTGACACCCTCAACCTTGGCCAGCGCCCGTTTCGCACCCCTTCCATCCCCCGGAAGATGTGCGCCCTCCTGATCGTGAATTATGGAAACAAGACGTGTCAAACGATCTACAAAGTGACCGCCAGAGGTCGCCACCGGATCAATCGCGAGGAAAAACTGACCTGTTTTAGGCGGACCACCCGCAGTTCCAGAAAACGGTGAAGCATCCGCGCCCAAAGTTGCACCCGTCATAGCGGCGGCAAGGAGTTCGGTCATCAGCGCGACACCAACCCCCTTGTACCCACCCGAAGGCGACATAGAGCCCTTCAATCCGACGTTCGGGTCCGTTGTCGGGTTTCCCTCGGGATCGAGAGCCCAACCAACTGGGATTGGTCGTCCCTCTCGAGCACGTTTCATAACTTCGGATTTAGCGATCGTGCTTGCCGATTGATCAATAAGAATTAGCGGTTCACCATTTTCACCGGCCGCCGCAATTGAAAACGGGTTGGTACCGACGACAGGTTTCGCGCCACCCGAGGGGGCGATTGATGCGGGGGCATTTGTGAAACCGATCCCCAATAATCCCGCCTGCGCAAGACGATGGGTGTGATACCCTAAGACCCCGCAGTTATAACTATTATCAATCGCAAGCGCGGCAATTCCCTGTGCTTTAGCAAGAGGAATAAGCTCTGCAAAACCAAGATCGATTGCAGCATGTGCAAAACCAGTGGCCGCATCGACTTTGACCACGCTGGGCCGAGGCCGCGTGACAATGGGAACGGCTTCCCCATCAACTTTACCGCATTGGACGTGTTCACAGTAAATCGGAATGTAGGCGAGCCCATGGCTCGAAACTCCGTCAGCCTCAGTTGCTGCGGTTGCAAGCGCGAGCGGGCGTGCGTTTTTCTCTGAGGTGCCCGCGGCCACCAGCGCCCGCATGGCCAGATCTTCGATGGCCTCAAGCGACAAATTGCGGGTTTCGATCATAGGTGCCTCTCATTAATCATTATCAGATAGCCCTGCACCAGCGCCTTTGAGGCGGCTTTCATCGGTCGCAGGCGCATAGGTGCGTTTTGCAAGGGTTTCGAGTTCCGCCCAATCGGACGGGTTAGGTCTAGCGCGAGACGACGGACCCTCCGCACCCAAAACCGTATCCGTCAATCGGATCGACAGCGCGGATGCAATTTCTGGAAAATCGCCGGTAAGGGTCAGTGACTTCCCATCGGTCAAAGCGCGACACCCGTCACATTCCACTTCGACTGTTGCCCGCAGTGTCTGCGCGGCCATTGCCGCAAATGGCAACAAAAACAGAGGGTCAGAAATGTTCTGCAATTCAACCGCACCTTTACGCAGGTCAGCCGCGCGGTCTGACAGAGCTGCGCCACATGCCAAAGTGGACCCAGCCGCCACCCCATTAGTGAAAACCGCAACGGCCTCGGCCACACCGTCTTGTCCTTGAGCGCACAACCAGCGTGTGGCCTTCCCCGCATCTTCGGCCAAGCCCCACTCGAACCCAGCCCCCCGAGCAGCCTTGCGGGCCATAGCCTCAACTTCATTTAGCGACATCGTCATGACGCTGCCTCGGGGTAAATCCAATGCTCGCAATTTTGCGCCGACAATTCTGTCGGATATGGCGCGCCAGCATACATGCAGACCCGCACCCATCGATCAGAGCGCGGATCAAAATGCGTCACCCCAAAGAACGACAGTTTTGCCCGCAACATATTGATCGGCAGAATATCGTGAGCGATCGTATTTGACCTAATCTCAGCATAGGGCGCGAAACGGGCCATTTGTGCGCGTCGGACTGTGTGGCGACAGTCTGGGTGACGTGTTAAGAAATCAGCCGTCGTCTCATCGCGTCCAAAGGCTTGGGCCTTGCGATAGGCATCAGCCGCATCACGTGCAGGCGCAAGTGGCTGCTCATATGCAGCGATAGGTTCTTCGAATCGATTACCCAGACGCGGCTCTAGCTTTTCCTCTGATACATACCACGCCATTGCCGTATGTTCGGGCGCGTTCCAATCCACGTCCAATGCCCAACCGAAACTTTGTTCGATCAGCGAAAGCAATTCTGACACTGGCATTGAGCCATCGACGATATTGGCCTGCGTATGACTATCGGCCATGCAGGTCCCCAAACCATCAACCAACTCGCCATATGGCTCGAGCATGAGAGACGCCAACCACTCTTGACCTTCCGATGTGAGATGGTTCTCAGCCCAGTTCCACAATGCATCCCAAGGACGTTCAGAATGAAAATCAAAACCTTTCAGACGTTGAAGCAGAGTTGCAATGTCCGCCCCTAATTCCGCTAGCTTTTCGATCTGAATTGGATGTTCAGAATACCACGCCTGAACCGATTTCTCTGCTCGCGCGACCAAATCATTAAAACAGGCGATTTCATCTGGTGATGCGCGTTCAACGCTGCGGACGCGAGCGATGGCTTCTTCACGCGCCATGATCCAATTGTTGAACAAGACAGGGTGATTGACGATGAACGGGGCCATTCCAAGCCCTGTCGAGTTCCCGATACCCAGGCGCGCAGCAATAACGCGATCAAGCTTGACCGCAGCCTCTCCGCCTTTTGAACGCGCCATATGTTCGATGAGGTCGCGCACGAACCAACGGATCAAATAAACCGTCAGCATCTCGGCCTGAAACGGAGCCTGCATTTCGGGGCGGTTGGCAATCACTTCGCGGTCAGCTGCACCGAGTTTTCCCGATCCGTAGACTGCAGTCGTGCGCATCAAATAACCAACCGCATCGAGTTGCGCAGGATCAGGCTGGTTGCCAGATGCGAGGGCTTCGACACAATGGTCCCAAAGTCGAACCGAGCGATTGGCGCGACTGACGGTCAGTTCGCTCTCGCTCACGCGACCCGCTTCTTGGAGCGGAATATTCTGCGACAGCCGTTCGATGTCCGCTACCGTTGGCACCCCATCGAACAAGGTAAAAGTCGCATCCCACGCCGTGGCGATAACACGGTCCGACCGAAGCTCTGGTGGCAAATCATGTGCAAAGGCCACTAATGAATATAACCGTTCAGGCCCCTTTGCAGTATACACCGCATGCCCAACACCATTCGCATCAATGTTGAAGGCGTGGGTGTGAAACGACCAACCCTCGCGAGCGATCCGACGCGTCAACTGACGCATAAAGCTCAGACGCGATTGATGCAGTGACCCCAGACGTTCTAGGGTCATCACGACGTCAGGCGAGCGACGCTCGATCATGACTGTGCACCCTGCGGAACAAAGTTCTTTTCAAAGAAACGATACCAATTGCCGCCCATAACGGCTTTGATTTCATCAGCATTCATTCCAACATCTCTGAGACCCTTTTCGAGGTTCCCAAAGTCGCGATTGTCTTTGAACCAATGCGGCATCGGCGGAAAACCAGCGTCTGACGCCGAGCCTTCACCATAGTCGATCCGTTTGGTCCAGCGCCCGACACGCATCCATTCGACAACACTATCAGGTTGGTTCTGACACAGGTCAGAGCCGATCCCGATATTTCCGATGCCGTATCGATCAGCGGTGCGCGCAATCATTCCGCAGAACTCCTCTAACGTACAATTAGACTTGTCCTTGAGATGGTGCGGATAGAGCGAAAATCCAATCATGCCGCCATTTTGCGTCACAGCGCGGATCACATTGTCCTTTTTATTTCGCAGAGCTGGGAACCAGTCATAAGGATTGGCGTGGGTGATCGCGATGGGGCGCTCTGAGATTTCAGTCGCCTCTATGGTCGAACGATCTCCAGAATGGCTCATGTCGACGACAAGCCCGACACGGTTCATTTCCTTAATCACCTGCCGACCCATCCGCGTGATCCCAGCATCTTCGGCCTCATAACATCCCGCCGCTAGAAGCGACTGGTTGTTATAGGACAACTGCATGAAGCGCGCCCCGAGTGTGTGAAGGATTTCGACCAAGCCAATATCGTCCTCCATCGAGGACGGGTTCTGAAACCCGAAAAACACGGCCGTTCGCCCCGTTTCACGCGCTCGATCGATATCGCTCGCCCATTGTCCCTTCATAATGAGATGGTCGTATTTCTCGAACCATCGGTTCCATTGTTCAAAGTTCAGAACCGTTTCACGGAAATTCTCATGGTACGCGATGGTGACATGAATCGCATCGACACAACCTTCTCGCAATTGCTCAAAGATTTCTTCGGACCAGTTGGCATATTGAAGGCAGTCGATACGCATCATACTGGGCCCGCGCTGATATAAGCTGTCTTTACTGTGGTGTAGAACTCGGCTGCTGCTTTGCCCTGCTCGCGCGAGCCATAAGAGCTATCCCCGCGACCACCAAATGGCACATGGTAGTCAGTTCCCGCGGTCGGCAAGTTGATCGTCACAACGCCTGTCCGTGCATTTCGGCGGAAGTGCGTTGCCCGCGCAAGGCTCTTGGTCACGATCCCAGAGGTCAGACCGAAATTGGTGTCATTCACGACCGACAGTGCCTCGTCGTAACTGGCGACTTTAATGACCGACGTGAGCGGCGCGAACATTTCTTCGCGGTTGATGCGGAAATCATTGAGAGTGTTGAGAAAAACGCCAGGGGACATGTAGAAACCGTCGTGGGGCATCTCCAGACGCTCACCACCACAGCACAGTTCTGCCCCTTCGGACTTGCCCAAATCAACATAGGCCAAGTTCTCCGCCAACTGTTCCGCGCTCACGACAGGACCCATTTGCGTCCCCTCTTCGAGCGCATGTCCGACCTTCATCGCTTTGGTCCCTGCGACCAGCTTTTCAACGAAAGTGTCGTGGATAGCTTCATGCACGACCAAACGTGAGGACGCGGTGCATTTTTGCCCCGTGCCACCAAAAGCACCGCCCAAAGCCAATGTCACAGCGAGGTCAATATCAGCGTCATCCATGACAGCGAGCGCGTTCTTTGACCCCATCTCCATCTGAACCTTGGTGAGGTTTTGAATAGCTGCGGTAGCAATCCTTTTACCCACAGGCACGGACCCAGTAAATGTAACTGCGTTGACCTTTGGGCTCTGAACGAGACGTTCACCAATCCCACTACCAGAGCCCATCACGAGACTAAAAAGCCCCTTGGGGATGTCTTGCCGCGCGATGATCTCGGTCAATGCATAGGCTGACGCGGGTGTGATGTTGGCCGGCTTCCAAACCACCGCATTGCCATAGCAGAGCGCTGGAGCAATTTTCCACGACGCCGTAGCGGTTGGGAAGTTCCAAGGGCTAATGACTGCGACCACACCAACTGGTTCGCGACGCACGTCCACTTCGATATTGGGGCGCACAGAGTCCGCGTTTTCCCCGATCTGACGCAAACACTCAGCGGCGTAGTAAGTAAAGAACTGCCCTGCCCGATAGACCTCGCCCTTACCTTCGGCGAGAGGCTTACCTTCCTCGCGGCTCAGAAGTGCGCCAAGTTCAGCCGAACGCGCCATCAGTTCGTTACCGATGTTCATCAAAACGGCCTGCTTGCGCTCCATGCCATAAGCGGCCCATTCGCGCTGCGCTTGTTGCGCCTGATCCAAAGTGGCCTCTAGCTGGTCACTGCTTGCCTGAGCAAAAACCCCAATAAGATCCGTCACATCCGAAGGGCTACGGTTTTCGATTTCGCTTTCACCAACCAGCCATTCGCCAGCGATCAGATTCTTGTGCAGCACGGTCTATCCCATTCTTTTCTGTCGTGTTTTACCAATGTGGACAATTCGCCCCATGTCAGTCAAACTCAAATCGTTGAAATAAATTTCAGGAATCGTGAAGTCATGAGCATCAAGATCGAAATGCTCCGTAGCTTTTGTGCGGTAGCACAGGCTGGGAATTTGTCGGACGCAGCCGATCAGCTCGGCCGAACACAATCGGCTGTCTCCATGACGCTAAAGCAACTCGAAGCGCACCTCGGAAATCCGTTGTTCGAAAGTGACCGAAAGAACCGTCTCACCCCACTCGGCGAACAGGTTTTGCGCCTTGGCCTAACCCAGATCAGCCAGTTCGATAACACGATCGCTGCAATCGAAAAATCAGCGCGGGCACCACAGGGCATCCTGCGCATTGCAGCGGTTCCGTCTGTCGCGATTTCAATTTTTCCTGAACTTGTTCGCACCCTATCCGAACGGCACCCCTCTCTGAAAATCGAGCTACGCGATACCGATACCCAGCAGGTTCTAGAGGCACTTGGACAGAGCTGGGCAGACATCGGCATTGCCTCGGCTCAAAAATCACTCAATGGGATTAAGACATCGATCTTGTTCAGTGACCGCTACGGGCTGGTCATGTCCGAGAACCACCCGCTTACCCAGAAAACTGACCCAATTCAGATCGACAACGTTTTCTCGGCCCCGTTCTTGCGCAATGCCCTTTGCGATCAGATTGAAACACCTGAATTCGCGGAAAAACTAGGGACCGCAGACATAACTGTTCATAACACCCAGTCCCTTCTCGCGATGGTCCGGAAAGGAGATTGGGTAACGGTCCTGCCTCAACTCGTCACAGAGATTGCACCCGAAGGGCTCGTGTTCCGCCCTATCGCTAACCTTCCTGACATGCGGAAGGTCTATCTCTACGTGCGCGAGAAAAACGTCTCCTCGAATTTCGTCGAAGAAGCCGTAACGATTATGCGCAGTTCAACTCTGCAATTGTTCGAAGAGGCAAGCGAGGTCTTAACGTAACCTCACCGCGGTGCTTTCGAGCGCGTGACACAGGGCTGCTGCAAAGGTCCGCATACCCATGATCGTTACATGGGTATCGCTGCGACGGATGAGGTAGACGCTCATATGGTGAAGCCCCGTCCGAAGCGCGGTTCCGACCCCAAATCCATTTAAGTCAATATTGACCAGTTTTTCCAACAGACCCTCAAGAGGTTTGAACCCGTCGTTCGAATAGACATCAAACGCCACCCAGCCATCCGTCTGTTCCGTGACAGCGCAATCAGGCGCAGCCGCTTTCACAATGGCAGCAAAGTCCTCATGCGCGCGACCCTCTCCCTCAATGAACCACTGGTTCGGAGCCGTCCAAAATGCGGAGACTTCTGGACCCGCCAGCCATTGCCCGACATCTGGCATAGACGTCCCAAGGATCGTCGGGGCACCCTGCCCCCGACCAAGGCTGAGCGACGCAAGAGCCAGTTCAGTGTTTTCGCGGATCACGAGGCCACCGATTTGAAACTCGTATGGGGCAACTGCGCCAAGCGCTGTGATAGCCATTAAATCAGTCACGGAGCCGCCCTCCCTCTGGGTCAACAAAATGCGGTGAAACGACCTCTACACGGACTTCACGCCCTTCTAGGGGGTTTGCCGCAATAACAACCTCGCCCATGCGGGCATCCCCCTCTTCGAGGAAACCAATCGCAATCGATGACCCAACATGCGGCGAATATGCAGCCGAGGTGATCCAACCTTGGTCGGTTGTCGTGTTGCGCGTTTCACCTTGAGTAAATAAATGCGACCCAGCCACGATGGCTTCGGATTTATCGATGGGACTGAACCCAACCAAACGTCGCTTGTCTTGCGCCAAGCCTTCGCGACGTGACATGACGGCGCCGATACTGTCCTTCTTTTCAGAGACCATCCGCCCAAGAGAGAGCATCTGCGCTGTCGTTTGGCCGTTCAATTCAGAACCAGCCGCATGACCTTTTTCAATCCGCATAACGCCGAGAGCTTCAGTCCCATAAGGCGTCGCACCAAGATCGGCACCGACCTGTGCCAATCGCTCCAGCAAGGCATTGCCATAGCGCGCCGGAACAGCGATTTCGTAAGCCAACTCGCCAGAAAAGGAGATACGGAATAGTCGGGCTCTGAGGCCACCGCAAACCGTCAACTCTGCGCAGGCCATAAAGGGGAAAACCTCATTCGAGAGATCAAACCCATCGACGACCCGCGACAACAACGTTCGTGAATTCGGCCCCGCGACAGCAATTTGCGCCCATGCATCCGTCGTGGAAATCAAGCTTACATTCAGCTCGGGCCACAGACACTGACGTGCGAATTCCATGTTCCGATAGACAATTGCAGCGTTGGCTGTGGTCGTCGTTACCACAAAGTGGTTCTCCGAAAGCCGCGCACACGTGCCGTCATCATAGGCGTGACCATCCTCGCGCAACATGACGCCATACCGCACGCGACCGACCGCAAGGGTGCCCATCATGTTGCAGTAGATCCGATTGAGGAACTCTGCTGCATCGGGTCCTTGAACGTCGATTTTGCCAAGTGTTGTGACGTCGCACAGTCCAACCCCACTACGAACCGCCAGGACTTCGCGATCAACAGATTGCCGCCAATGGGTTTCGCCTGGCTGAACAAAATACTGAGCACGCAACCAAGCGCCCACTTCCACAAATGTCGCTCCTTGAGATGCGCTCCATTGATGCGTTGGCGTGTAGCGCGTTGGGCGGAAATGTTTGCCCGTATCGCCTCCACCCAGCACGGAAAGCGTGACCCCAGTATACGGAGGGCGAAAGATCGTCGTCCCCGTTTCAGGCAAGGACTTGCCTGTGAGTTCCGCCATGACGGCCAATGCCGAAATATTCGATGTCTTCCCTTGATCCGTTGCCATGCCAAGGGTGGTCCACCGCTTCAGATGCTCGACGGGTCGCATGTTCTCTTGATGCGCGAGAACGATGTCTTTGACGGTGACATCATTCTGGAAATCCACCCAAGCACGTCCTTTGCGCGAAACATGCCAAAACGCGGTTTGAGCAGCAGCTGTATCATCTGCATCAGGCAAATCGATGGGCTCGGCCGCAATGCCTAGGGCGGCGAGGCTCGAAACAGCCGCCTCCACCCCACTGCGGAGCGCCTTGACCGTCGTCCCTTGCCCAACCGCAGCACCCGCGACAATCATCCCGTTCGGTAGATCTTTACCAGGAACAAAAGCAAGTAGGGCGTCATCCCAGACGGGCTTGGACCTGTGATGGGAACTCAGATGAACATTGGGGTTCCAACCACCAGATACGCCGAGAGCACCACAAGGCATCCAACGTGATTGACCGTTTTGGGTCACACGAACCGAGGTCAGCCCAAGCCTGCCCTTTGTGTCGTCGACAACGCCCGTGATCAGCTCATAGTCACCAAAGGTTGGAGCGTCGCTACGCGGGTCCACAACCGCTGAGACGGGCACGCCTTTGGCCAAAAGATCGGTCGCAGTCCTGTGTCCATCGTCATTGTTTGTAAAAATGATAACCGGATCGCTTGGATGGCGCGTTGGGGATGCTGCCCAACGATTGGCATAGGCCCGCATCGCACCAGCAAGCATAATCCCAGGGCGGTCATTATTCGGAAATGGGATATGTCGCTCTGTTGCGCCAGCAGCCAAGATTGATCGCTTTGCCGTAATACGCCAAAGGGTTTGTCGCACTGCACCATCGGCTGCGGACAGGTGATCAGACACCCGTTCGACAGCGCCGTAAATGCCGTGATCATAGGTCCCAAAGACCGTTGTGCGAGGCATGACCCGAACATTCTCAAGCCCAGCAAGCTCAGCCATCACCGCGGTCACCCACGATGTCGCAGGCATACCGTCGAGTTGATGAGTTTCAGCCAAAAGTCGTCCGCCAAACTGGAAATCCTCGTCTGCCAGAATGACTTTTACCCCGGCACGACCAGCACCAAGTGCAGCAGAAAGACCAGCAGCCCCACCACCAATCACCAATAGATCACAATGCAGGAAACCTTTGTCGTAAGCGTCAGGATCAGCCTCGCCAGACAACCGCCCAAGGCCAGCCGCATGACGGATCAACGGCTCATAGAGCTTTTCCCAGAACGCGCGCGGCCACATGAAGGTCTTATAGTAAAACCCCGACGCAAATAACGGCGACAGTAGGTCATTTACCGCCATGAAATCACGGTGCAATGGCCCCACATGGTTTTGACTGCGCGCCCTAAGACCGTCGAATAGTTCTGTCACAGTCGCACGCGTATTAGGTTCTTCGCGCGCGCCACCACGTAGCGTGACAAGCGCGTTTGGCTCTTCTGAACCTGCACTCAGAACACCCCGCGGACGATGGTATTTGAAACTACGCCCGACCAGTTGCACACCATTCGCAAGGAGCGCAGAGGCGAGCGTGTCCCCTTTGCGTCCCGAATACGTCTTTCCGTTAAAGGTAAAACGGAGCGCTGTCTCATGATCAATAACACCACCAGTTAGTCGGGTCATGCCAGCACCTCTGATTTAACGGCGCTTTCGCAGGCCAGTTCAGCGTTCAGGATTTCGTGCGTCAGAGTGTTACGTGTCACAATGAGCCAAGAGCGGTCCCCTTGTTCATGAAACCACAGTTCGCGGTGTACGCCGGCTGGGTTGTCGCGCAGATAGACATAGTCAAAAAACGCGACCGCCGCATCTGGGGACGAGGCATCTGGGCGGTTCAACAGCGAAGCATCACCGAGGTAGGTAAACTCTTGCGCATCACGAAGACCGAGGAGCGGGTGAGGGATTAACATCTTAGCGCCTCAATGAAGGTTAGGTTGGGCGCCAACGCCCTTTTCATCAATCAGATAACCGCGCGCAAATCGATCTAGGCGATAGGCGGTTGCGGTCTCATGTGGACGATCTGTCGCGAGAAGATGGGCAAAGGCAAACCCAGATGCAGGCGTTGCTTTAAAGCCGCCGTAGCACCAACCACCGTTGAAATAGAGCCCATCGACCGAGGTCCGATCAATGATCGGGGATCCGTCCATCGACATGTCCATGATCCCACCCCAGCTCCGCAACAGGCGCGCGCGTCCGATCATTGGCATCAGGGCCATCCCCCCCTCGAGCACGTCTTCTACAACAGGTAGGTTTCCGCGCTGCGCATAGGAATTATACCCGTCGATATCGCCCCCAAAGACCAAGCCACCTTTGTCTGATTGGCTCACGTAGAAATGACCCGCGCCAAAGGTAATGACACCGGGGATAACTGGCTTAAGCCCTTCTGAGACAAAAGCTTGCAGGACATGGCTCTCGACAGGGAGCCTCATGCCCGCCATCGACATCACCCGACTGGAGCTACCAGCAACCGCGACGCCGACTTTACCAGCCGCGATATAGCCACGCGATGTTTCGACACCGAGGACTTTACCCCCCTCAATTCGCATCCCAGTAACTTCACAGTTCTGTATGATATCAACGCCACGCATGTCCGCGCCGCGCGCATACCCCCATGCGACACCATCATGGCGCGCCGTGCCCGCACGCCTTTGGAATAGCCCACCTTTGATCGGAAAACGGGCATTGTCGTAGTTCAGGAATGGAACCATCTCGCGCAGCTCGTTGGGCGACAAAAGCTGCGCATCTGCGCCAGCAAACAGCATGGCGTTCCCGCGCCGACGATACGCATCCCGCTGAGCATCAGTGTGGATCAAATTGATGATCCCGCGTTGCGACACCATCGAGTTGAAATTCGTTTCTTGCTCTAAGTTCTCCCAAAGCTTCATGGAAAACTCATAAAAGGGCTCGTTACCCGGCAAGAGGTAGTTGGAGCGAATAATCGTGGTGTTCCGCCCGATATTCCCCGACCCAAGCCAACCCTTTTCTAGGACGGCGATCCGAGATTTCTGGAAGGTCTTCGCAAGGTAATAGGCTGTCGCGAGGCCATGCCCGCCGCCACCAACGATGACATAGTCATACCGAGGCTGAGGCTCTGGGTCCCTCCAAAGAGGACGCCACCCTTTTTGGCCCAACAAGGCCTCTTTTATGACCCGAAAACCGGAATACCGCATCCGACGCTCCTTCGTGCTTCATCTCTTTCTAAGCAGCTGAAGGGAAAGTTCCTTTTATAAATTTGACATTTATTTACATAAATAGGACAAATCGCTCATGCCTATGAAACGGATCGCTTTTGTTTTGCTCGACGGATTTGCGCTGATGTCAACGGCATCGGCACTCGAACCTTTGCGAGCGGCCAACCAATTCTCGACCACACCGCTCTACGACATTTCCCTTCTTTCGCTGGCAGGTGACAGCGCCACATCGTCGCTTGGGTCACGGTTCTCAACCCAACCCTTCGACAGCGTAGACCCAAACTTTGATCTGGTTTTCATCGTTGCTGGCGGCGACCCGCGACATTTTCAAAACCAAACCCTGTTTTCATGGCTGCGTCGCCTCGATGCCTCTGGAGTTGCACTTGGCGGTATATCGGGCGGCTCCGTGGTGCTCGCGCGTGCAGGCCTCCTCAATCGGCATCGCTTCACTGTGCACTGGCATCACTACGATGATTTTGAGATCATTACAGGGCCGTGGTTGCTCGAACGGCGATTGTTCGTCATCGACCGCAACCGATACACTTGCGCTGGTGGCTCTGCCCCTCTCGATATGATGCACGCGATTATCGCAGGGGACCACGGAATTGCGTTTGCTCAGAAGATTTCCAACTGGTTTATTCAAACCGAAATCCGGAGCGCTGATGCCCCCCAAATTGCGACAATTCCAGCGCGATACGGCCAACTTCCGCAAACAGTTGAGGCCGCTATAGGCTATATGGAAACCCATATTGCGGACCCGTTGGACCAAGAACAATTGGCGCAGCTCGCGGGCTTGTCCGTGCGACACCTCCAACGTCTTTTCCACGAACATATTGGACGCAGCGTTATGGACGAATACCGCATGATCCGCCTCGAAACCGCTAAATATTTGCTCGCGTCGACGTTGCTTCCCATGAGCGAAATAACCGCAATGACTGGTTTCGCGAACCAAGGTCACTTATCGAACCGTTTCAAAATGGCCTTTGGCATGTCGCCATTGCAGTGGCGGAAACGAAACTCTGACCCTGTCTAGGCTCAGGACCCGCTATCCGCATTTGGGGATTAGATGCCCCCGAGACAGATGAGGCTGGCGGGAGAGCTGCCACTCAAGCGCTCAGTGATCTCATCGAAAGTCAGACCCTGTCCTGCCATATTAAAGATGTAGATCGATACAATCGCATTGTTGGGCAGTGTTTCCTCGAAGATGGAAAAGACATCGCTGCCGAGATGATACGCATAGGCCTGGCCTTCGAATATTGTCGCTATTCAGGAGGCTATTACGGCACCTGCTAGAAACCAAAGCAACTAGCTCAGGCAGGTTCAAACAGCTTCACGAATTTATCGACTGTTTCGAATAGCCTCTGATCTCGCTGGATCATTTCTTTTAGATCAATGACAGCAGCCTGATTACCTTCTTCAATTGCCAACTTCAAAGCGTCATTCAGACACTGTAGCTCGTCTATTTGAACAGCTCTCGTCCGCTTTGCCCGCTCCAACATTTTGAGCTCTTCTTCCGAAACCGGACCATGTATTCTTGCCTCTCCAGTTCGCATGTTCAGGATGATATGATCCGGATGCGGCAGCACGGGAGGTAAATCCGTTAGTCCATGCTTTGCGCGCCGCTCAAGTTCCGCAGTTGCATCACGCTTGTAATCCAGAAGCGCCTCGAAATATTCGACGTGATCCTTTAGTTTTTTTGCCTCTGTAGTGAGCAAGATTTCGGCAAAAAGCTTTTGTGATCTCGGTTCACCTTTCATGGCTTTTAAACCAATAGAACGCATGACCGCAGCTGCAGTTGAGATCGTTAAGATCTTATCACCCTCTTTGATTGGCACGTCCCGATATGCTTCCTCGAATATGATGTCATAAAATGGCTCATCATATGCAGGGCGAGGTTTGTTCTTAACGCCCTTCGGACGCCCCTTCGGATTGCCCGATTTGCCCTTTTGGAATTTCCCTGATGCGGGTGGTGTCGCGTACCCCACGTCATAGTTTGCAGCATTATGCTTGAGACGATTGCTCAATTGCTTTTTGGTGAGCTTAGTCATCTAAGCCCCCTCAACACGAGACCAGCCACATAGGACCTGCTCTGCTTGTCGTTTTGTGGCAGCCTCCCAGCGCGCCAGGATTGTGTCGCAATAGAGGGGATCCAATTCAACGAGATAGGCGCGTCGCCCCGTTTGCTCAGCGGCCATAAGCGTGGATCCGGAGCCGCCGAAGGGATCGATAATAATCTCCCCCCTACTCGAAACATCCAGAATAGCGTCAGCGATCATCTCGACGGGCTTGACCGTTGGATGCATCGCGAGCTCTTCACCACGCTGTGCGTGCAAAGAATTGATACCGCGGTATTCCCAAACATTGGTGCGATAGCGGCCGTGCTCTCCGAGCCCAAAGTTGTTTTGGTGACGAGCCGTCCCTGTCTTGAAGACAAAAACCAATTCATGACGTGATCGGTAGAAGCTGCCCATACCTCCATTGTCCTTGACCCAAACAATAAGGTTCTTGAGCTCAGTATAAGCCTCCTGCCCCGCCTCCAACATCTCAGCCATGTGCCGCCAATCCATGCAGACGTAATGGATCGATCCTTCGACACTGAAAGACACCATGTTGTTGAAAGCCGATTTTAAAAACTCGGTGAATTCCCTCACCGACATCTCACCGGATGCCATAACAAACTCGCGGTGTTTGATCTGACCGGAGTTTCCAACATGTCCATCAATCGGAACATTGTAGGGTGGATCTGTGAACACCATCGCGGCGCGTTCCCCCCCCATGAGCCTCTCGAAAGTCGCGCGCTCCAAGGCACTGCCACAGATGAGGCGATGCTTACCCAACTGCCATAAATCACCAAGGTTACTCCTCCGAGGCGCTTTTTTCGGCAATTTATCAAGGGGGTTGTCCTTCGTGATTTCCGTGTTCTGATCTAGCAGCAAACTGTCGATCTCAGGCATCTCAAAGCCCGTGATCGTAACATCGAAGTCGAGATTGAACTCTAGGAGAGCTTCGAGTTCCTCGGCTAAGATCACTTCATCCCAGCCTGCATTTAACGCCAATTTGTTGTCGGCCAGAACATAGGCTCGTTTCTGTTCGGGCGTCATATGATCCAAACAAACACAAGGGACCCGCTCTATGCCAATACTCTTTGCAGCTTCGACCCGCGCGTGTCCCGCGAGGATATGATATTCTGCATCGATCAGGACTGGGTTGGTAAAGCCGAAGGTCTCGATGCTATCCGCAACTTGGCGAATTTGCTTCTTCGAATGAGTACGTGCGTTCTTCGCCCAAGGTTTCAACTGGGAAACTGCAACGTACTCAATCTGCGAATTCGGTGTATCCATGCTAGACACTCCTTCAAGGAAGGTTGCGCAAAGTTTCTGGTCTCACGGCGCAGATTGCTGCGCCGTGAAGTGAAAATCAGCCTAGTCACGGGTCGGCTATCGAACTGCAAAAGAAGGAACCTGCGCGATCAGGCATCCACAAAATTACAGATGTTGCGGATATCGGAGGCCTCTTAAGATGACCCCACAAGCGATATCTCGACGTTCTTCCCGTTGTCCGTTCTGTCCTGATCTAGGGTGCAGTAACGGGTGGTCTGAACGCATTTTGAAGTTACGAGAATCAGCAGGATGTGGTCAAGCGCCTCAGGCACATCTCCACCTAATTTCGTGTAATAACACTATATTTTGTGTTTAAATTCTCATCTGGACTTCCTTAGCGGAACGAGCGTGAGTGTGTCGTGACGCGATTTAGGGAGCGACACAGGTATGCGATGGACGGACGTGGAACCGCTTGGACGCGAGGGGCTGACTGAAGCATGGGTGGAGGTGATTGGAACACCACCACCTAAGAAGATGAGCCAAGGATTTATGCGCAGCATCCTAGCCTATGAACTTCAGGCGCGGGAATTTGGGGACCTCAAGCCAGGCGCCCTGAAGCGGATCAAGACTGCAGGACAGGAGGGGCCCCGATCAACCAATCGCGAACGAGGAGCCCTAAAGCCTGGTGGGCGGCTAATCCGAGATTGGAATGGGGTCAGTCATATCGTTGAAGTCACGGAGGCAGGGTTTGTTTGGCAAGGCCAAACCCATCGCTCATTGTCTGCCATAGCACGCGCCATAACCGCTACCCGCTGGTCTGGTCCACGGTTCTTCGGTCTCTAGATGAGTGAGGGCAAACCAAAGACCCGCTGCGCGATCTACACGCGCAAATCCTCCGAGGAGGGGCTCGAGCAAGAGTTCAACTCACTTGATGCTCAATACGATGCCTGCACCTCTTACATCGCGTCTCAAAAGCACGAAGGATGGCAACTCCTCAGTCAGCGATATGATGATGGTGGTATCTCAGGAGGCACGATGGAGCGCCCTGGGTTACAGCGGCTCCTGAGTGACATTGATGCCGGTCTCATTGATATGGTCGTTATCTATAAGATCGACCGTCTGACACGCTCACTTGCGGACTTCGCGCGCCTTGTAGAGCGCCTCGAACAGAGGGGTTGTTCGTTTGTCTCCGTGACCCAGGCTTTCAATACGTCTACATCGATGGGCCGGTTGACCTTGAATGTCCTGCTCTCTTTTGCGCAATTCGAACGTGAGGTCACTGCAGAGCGCATTAGAGACAAGATCGCCGCCTCCAAGAAGAAGGGCCTCTGGATGGGTGGGCTTGCACCCTTGGGGTACGACCCTCACCCAGACAAATTGATCCGCAGCTTGGTCATCAATGAGGCCGAAGCCAAAGACGTCCGAACGCTCTTTGATCTCTACCTGACCCACGGCAACCTCAGGCTGGTAGAAGAGCAGGCCAAGCGTCAGGGAATACGATCAAAGCAGAGGCAAGATAAGACGGGGCGGCAGACAGGAGGAGCGCCACTGTCTCGCGGACAGATCCACCACATGCTAACCAATCCGATTTACAAGGGAGACATCCGACATAAAGACAAAACCTACCGAGGCCAGCACGAGGCCATCGTCTCTGCTGAGATCTGGGAGGAGGTCCAAGCCAAACTTCAAGAGGTCAGTGCAAAGACTCGGGGACGAGGGCCACACCTGAATGCCTCTAAGCTTCCCACACATGGTATCCTGAAGGGCAAGCTCTTCGATGAGACCGGAGATCGGCTCACACCCAGTCACACGAAGAGTAAAGGGACATACCACCGGTACTACGTCTCAAACCGGCTCATCTCAGGGGGTAAAGACCCATCTGCATGGCGTATCCCTGCAGACCAACTCGAGCATTGTATTACATCGGCAGTAGCAAACCACATTGCCTCAACTGCAGACAACTTCACCCTAATAAATCAAAATTCAGAGGAGATCGACAAGATTAAAGTCACCTCAGAAAACATTGTAAATAAATTAACTAATCGAAAAGAGCACCTCATAACAAAGCTCCTAGAGAGAGCTACATTCAGCAAAGGCAAGCTTGATTTAAAACTCTCCGCGCATCACCTCAGCGCGGCACTGAACATAGAAAAAAATCGGCTCTCGACACATCTCACCAGCTTCACTGCTCCACTTACCCTTCGCAAACGAGGGGTCGAAGCAAAACTTATCGCGGGGGAACTTCAATCTAAGCCTGACCAAACTTTGTTGTCGGCTTTATCAAAGGCGGAAGGATGGATTGAGCAACTTAAGATGGGAACCATGATTGCAGAAATTGCGGCGGCCCAAAGATGCAACGAAAGCTACATACGTAAGCGTATCCAGCTCGCGTTTCTGTCGCCTGATCTTAAACTCGCAATCCTACAAGGACGTCAGCCAGTTGATTTGACGCTTGAAAAGCTGACCAGCACGGCCATTCCTCGCAGCTGGTTGGAACAACGGAAACGCTACAAACTCGACGCTCCCTGATATTCCCTGCTTTACCTGTTTAAATCCCTGTTATTAAAACCAAATTACCCTGATATTGAAATTTAAATTCCCTGATAATTTGATAACAGGGAAATCGCAGAAATTTTCAATGAATCTAGAGTGTTACAAGCATAAAAGGGCGCCGAAAGGTTCGTATTTCGACCAAAAACAGAAAAATTCCCTGTTAATTCCCTGTAAACGCCAGAAACCGCACCGTGCTCTTTGCCCAACAGAGACTTCTGCGGAAGAACAGGCATGTTGGCGGACCACGGGCGTCTCTCAACAGAAATGCCCAACATAACCCACGGAAAAACCGTAAGAATACAGCGTAAAACCGCCAGAGATTGGAATTTAGGGGGTGGTTGGCGGAAGCGGTGGGATTCGAACCCACGGTACGGTTCCCCGCACGCTAGTTTTCAAGACTAGAGCCTTAAACCACTCGGCCACACTTCCTGCGCCTGCGGTGACTAACGGCATGCTTTTGATTCTGGAAGCTAAAAACCAATGTTCGGAAAACCGCCGACCTTTGGCGCTGAAGGCTTTAAAACGTGGTGGCGCAACGCTATGGTGTTCGCGACGAGAGCAGAACGCACTAAAACAGGTGCAGCGGCAACTCCGCATAATGATAGGGGCAACATAATGTCGGGCAAAATATCGTGGGTTGTGGCAGGCCTTCTTGCAACGACCGTTCTGACAGGCTGTGACAGCGACGGCCAATTCCAATTCCCACAGTTGGGCGGCGCGGCCTCGACCGAGCAAGCAAGCCCAAGCGTGCAGCTGGTAGAGCGCGACGTTGAAGCCCCCGAAGTGTTCCAAGTCACCGATAACGGCCTATGGGACGGGCGTCCGTCGCTGGGCGGTGTCTGGGTGGCGCATCCTGATGTCGTTGACCCAGAGCGCGTGATTATTCGCAACACAGAAAACGGAAAATTCGTGATTGGCGCCCTGTTCCGCCGTGAACGCGAACAGCCTGGTCCTGCGTTGCAAGTGTCCTCTGACACGGCTGCGGCATTGGGTATGCTGGCTGGCGCACCTGCGTCACTGCAAGTGACCGCGCTTCGCCGCGAAGAAGCCCCAGTTGAGGCCCCTGCCCCAATTTCGAACTTCGATGAAACGGCGATTGCGGGCGAAGCGGTTCAGACCACGTCGCTCGACCCGATTGCGAATGCTGAGGCGGCGATCTCTGCGGCTGAAGCGGAACAAGTGGCGACAGCCGCTCCTGCGCCGCAAGCAGCGGTCGCGACATCGGCCCTGACGAAACCCTATATTCAGATCGGTATCTTCTCGATCCAATCGAACGCGGACCGCACGGCTGAGATTTTGAATGGGAATGGCATCACTACGACCATTCTTGCCCAAGAAAGCCAAGGCCGCCCATTCTGGCGGGTCGTTGTTGGCCCTGCGCAAAGCTCGGCTGAACGTTCTGATCTTCTTTCGCGCGTAAAAGGCCTTGGATACGCTGACGCCTACGCTGTGACCAATTAAACGAAACGGATTGCTTTAAGATGATCATCCGCCTTTTGACAGCATGCCTTCTGGCCCTGACCGCAACGTTTGCCGCCGCGCAATCGTTCGAAACCAATGCCCGCGCCGCCTATGTCTATGACATGACGACAGGCACGGTCCTATTGGAAAAGAATGCGGATACGCCACTGCCTCCGGCGTCAATGTCGAAGCTGATGACACTTTACCTCGCGTTTGAGGCCATAGCAGACGGACGACTGTCGCCCGACGACGAACTGCTCGTGTCTGAACACGCGATGAGCTACCAAGGGTCGTCGATGTTCCTGCGCAGCGGTGAACGTGTCCGCGTCGAAGATCTGATCCGCGGCGTGATTGTCCTGTCGGGCAACGACGCGAGCGCAGTTCTGGCGGAAAACCTGTCGCCCGATGGTACCGAAGCTGGCTTTGCCCGCATGATGACTTCGCGCGCCCAAGATCTGGGAATGATGCATTCCACCTTCGCCAACTCGAACGGCTGGCCTGACCCGAACCAGCGTATGTCTGTGCGCGATCTTGGTATCCTCGCTCAACGCCTGATCACCGATTTCCCAACATACTACCCGATTTTCGCAGAGGAAGAGTTCCTCTTTGACGGTCGCGTTCCGTCGAACAGCCAGAACCGCAACCCGATCCTTGGCCTTGGCCTTGGTGCCGATGGGATGAAAACTGGCCACACCCAAGAAGCAGGCTATGGCCTCGTTGGTTCTGCAAAACAGGGTGACCGTCGCGTTGTTTTCGTGGTCACTGGGCTCGACAGTGCAGCCGCTCGCGCCGAAGAGGGGCAGCGCATCCTGAACTGGTCCTTTCGTCAATTTGCCGAGAAAAATGTGATCGAAACAGGCACCCGCGTCGCAGAAGCCAGCGTATGGATGGGGCAAGCCCCGACTGTCGGACTTACCGTTGCCGAGGACGTGTCTATGCTTGTGCCAATCCTGAGCGGGGATAGCATCGACGGTGAAGTTGTTTTCAACGCCCCGATTGAGGCGCCGATTGCCGCTGGCCAAGCCTTGGGCGAGTTAATCATTCGCTTTGATGATCTTCCAGAGCGTCGCATCCCGCTCGTCGCTGAAGCTGACATTCCTGTCGGTGGATTTGCGATCCGTATGCGCACCGCCGTGATGGTTCTGTTGGACAAAGTCATGAGCAACGCCGATACGGCAACAACAGACGAAAATGCCTGAGGCGATAATGACCCGCGGACAACTCATTACCTTTGAAGGGATCGACGGGTCCGGCAAATCTACTCAGGCCAAGATGTTGGCTGAACGGCTGCGTGCCAAGGGCCACGATGTGATCCACACGCGTGAACCTGGCGGCAGCGTCGGCGCCGAAGAAATCCGTCAGCTTATCCTGACAGGCGACACCGATCGCTGGTCCCCTGAAACGGAAATCTTGCTGTTCACTGCGGCTCGCCGTGATCATTTGGAAAAGACCATTCGCCCCGCACTTGAGGCGGGAAAGATTGTTGTCTGTGACCGCTTCGCGGACAGCACCCGTATTTATCAGGGCGCGACCCGTGGCGATCTGCGGGCGAAAGTCGATCAGCTGCACGATTTGATGATCGGCCAAGAGCCTGACCTCACCTTTATCATCGATATGGATCCTGCAATTGCATTGGCTCGCGGATTGGCTCGCCCCGATGCAGAGGCCCGTTTTGAGGATTTCGGCCTCTCGTTCCAAGAAACCGTTCGTCACGGGTTCCTTTCGATTGCACGTGCGCACTCTGACCGCTGTGTCGTAGTCGAAGGCAATCGCACAGCAGATGAAGTCGCTGCAGAAGTCCTCGCCATTTTTGAGGATCGCGCATGAGCGATGACCTCCCCGAACCAGATCGGATCGAGGGTGCACCCCACCCGCGTGAAACCGAAACCCTGTTCGGTCAAGAGCAAGCAGAAGCCGCGTTCCTAGAAGCCTATAACTCTGGTCGCCTCCATTCGGGGTGGCTGATCACAGGGCCCAAAGGCATCGGCAAAGCGACCCTCGCCTACAAAATCGCTGCGTTTTTGCTCACCGAACAACCCGCCGACGGTGGCCTCTTTGGTGACGCGCCCCCTGCCCCGACATCGCTGTCGATCAGTTCCGATCATCCTGACATGGCGCTGATCCGTGCAGGCAGCCATCCGCGGCTTTCGATCGTGCGGCGTCCAGTGGATGAAAAGACAGGCAAGTTGCGCACTGAAATCACCGCTGACCCCGTGCGGGATCTGAAAAAGTTCTTTCACATGTCCGCCGCTGACGGGGGTCGCCGCGTGGTGATCGTGGACGTGGCCGATGAGATGAACGTCACGGCTGCAAACTCGATCCTCAAAGAACTCGAAGAGCCGCCAGCACGCACAACGCTCCTGCTGCTCGCCCACCAGCCTTCGCGGCTGTTGCCGACAATTCGGTCGCGTTGCCGGGAACTGCGGTGCAAGCCCTTGTCCCCTGCCGACGTCGCGCAAGCCTTGGCTCAGGCCGACGTTCACGTGGACGAAACAGAAGCGCTCGCCACCTTGTCAGGCGGCTCTGTTGGCGAAGCGATCCGTTTGATGAACCACGACGGGCTGCAGATGTATCACGATCTGGTGCATATGTTCGACAAACTGCCGAACGTTGATCGCGCTGCCGCATTAAAGCTCGCGGAAAGCTGCGCCGGTAAAGGGGCCGAGGCGCGGTTCCCGATGGCGCTCGACTTGATCGATCTCTTCCTTGCCCGTGCGGCGCGGACAGGCCTCGTCGGTGAACCCAGCACCCAAGGAGCGATGGGCGAAGCACGCCTCTTGGCACGGATCGCGCCGCATGACCTTGCTGCGCGTCGATGGGCGGAACTACAGCAGGAACTGTCGCTCAAGGTGCGCCGCGGTCGGGCGGTGAACCTTGACCCTGCCGCGCTCATCCTTGATATGGTTTTCAGGATCGAAGAAACGGCCCGCTCCGTGGCCGCAGACTGAGGCAGATATGTCCCCCAAAGCCCAAATCGTTGATAGCCACTGCCACCTCGACTTCCCCGATTTCGACGAGGAACGCGATGACGCGATCGCCCGCGCGATTGAGGCTGGCGTGACACGCATGGTGACGATCTGCACAAAACTGCACAACGAACCCAAGGTGCGCGCCATTGCAGAGGCCCATCCCGAGGTCTTTTATGCCGTGGGTATTCACCCGATGAGCGTTGAGGCACAGCCTCTCGTCACGGTCGATCAACTGGTTGGCTATGCTTCACATCCAAAGATGGTCGGTATTGGCGAAACAGGTCTGGACTACCACTACACGCCCGACAGTGCAGAACTACAAAAACAGTCGCTACGCATCCACATTGACGCCGCCCGCGAAACAGGTTTGCCGCTGATCATCCACGCCCGCAATGCAGACAAGGATATGGCGCAAATCCTGCGTGAAGGTATGGATAACGGCGCCTACACCTGCGTTATGCATTGCTTTAGCTCTGGTCCAGAACTGGCCCGCGCTGCGCTGGATATGGGGTTCTATCTCTCGATGTCTGGCATCGCGACCTTCCCCAAATCCCAAGAGGTCAGGGACATCTTTGCATCCGCCCCGCTCGATCGAATTTTGGTGGAAACGGACAGCCCTTACCTCGCGCCGAAACCATTCCGCGGCAAACGCAACGAACCAGGTTATACGATCCACACGGCGCAAGTCGGCGCGGACGTGTTCGGCGTTTCCTATGAGGACTTCGCCCAAGCGACGACCGCGAACTTTGATCGCCTGTTCACAAAGGCGAAACTCTGATGGCTCGGCTTGAGGTTACAATTCTCGGCTGTGGATCGTCTGGCGGTGTGCCGCGCATTGGCGGCATCTGGGGCGATTGTGACCCCACCAATCCCAAGAACCGCCGCCGTCGCTGTTCGATCATTGTCACCCGCTGGGACGGCGACAATGCGACCCGCGTGTTGATCGACACTGGCCCCGATATGAAAGACCAGCTTGTCGATGCGGGTGTTGGAGAGCTTGACGGCGTGGTCTTTACCCATGCGCACGCCGACCACATGCATGGCCTCGATGACGTGCGCCAGATCGTCTTCAACACGGGCAAGAGGTTGCAGGTCTGGGCCGATGGCGACACGTCAGAGAGCCTTCTGTCGCGTTTTGGCTACGCCTTTGTTCAGCCCAAAGGATCGCCCTACCCGCCGATCTGTGAGTTAAACATGATCGATGGCCCCGTGACAGTTTCGGGCGCGGGCGGTGATGTCACGCTGACCCCGTTCAGGGTCAACCACGGCTCTATCGACGCGCTGGGTTTTCGGATCAACGGCGTCGCCTATCTGCCCGATGTTGCCTACCTCTATGACGAGGCTTGGGACCATCTGAATGACCTCGACTGCTGGATTGTTGACGCTCTGCGTCGCACGCCTCACCCGACCCATTCCCATCTGGAACAAACGCTCCAGTGGATTGAACGGGTCGCGCCCAAACAGGCCGTTTTGACGAACATGCATGTCGACCTTGATTACGAAACGGTTGCTGCTGAAACGCCAGAGCATATCATGCCCGCTTATGACGGCATGACATTGTCGTTCGACATCTAACTTTTCCGTCTCGGAAGGCTTCCTCATGTCTGCTTTGATACAGGTGGTTTTACCTGTCTTTATCGTCATTGCCTTTGGCTATGGCGCCGCGTGGCGCGGTTGGTTCAAGGCCGAGGCCGTGGACGCGCTCATGACCTTTGCCCAAGGGTTTGCCATCCCCATGCTGTTGTTCAGGTCGATGATGAACCTTGACCTAGCAGGGTCGTTTGATGCCGCGCTCTGGGCGTCGTTCTATGTGGGGGCGCTGACGGGTTTTGGCGTGGGTATCCTCGGTGCGCGGTTCATTTTCCACCGCACATGGGAAGAAGCCATTGCGATTGGTTTCGTCGGTCTGTTTTCGAACTCGCTCCTGCTGGGCCTGCCGATCACAGAGCGTGCTTATGGGGTCGATGCCCTATCGGCTAACTTTGCGATTATCGCGATCCACTCTCCGTTCTGCTACGCCGTTGGCATTACTGCGATGGAGATCGTCAAAAATCGCGGCGGGTCTATCGCGCAACTCCCCGCAAAGGTGCTCCGCGCGATGTTCCGCAACATGCTGATTATCGGGATCATTTGCGGTGTGATCGTGAACCTGTCTGGCTTTACGCTCCCGTCTGCCCTGACCGAAGCAATCGACCTCATGGTTCGCGCGGCGCTTCCGACGGCTCTGTTTGGTTTGGGCGGCATCTTGTTCCGCTATCGTCCAGACGGCGACCTTCCCACAGTGGGCTTTATCATCACCGTGTCGCTTATCGTGCACCCTCTCGTCGTTTGGGGCATGGGCAAGATGCTGGGGCTGCCGCTTTCGTCATTCCGCTCTGCCGTCGTGACCTCTGCGATGGCACCCGGGGTCAACGCTTTTCTCTTTGCCAACATGTATGGCCAAGCGCGGCGGGTGGCTGCATCAGCGGTTCTTCTGGGAACGGCGGTGTCGATACTGACGGCCTCGTTCTGGCTAGTCCTTCTCCCATAAAAAAAAGGCGGCCAAGCGGCCGCCCTATTCAATTCAATTCCGCGAAACCTTAGCCTGGTGACATACCGCGCAGGCGTTCGGATCGACGACGCAACAGTTCCAGCGTGGTCAGCAGCATGATCGACAGCACCACAAGGATCGTAGCAACAGCAAGGATCGTCGGGCTGATCTGCTCGCGCAGGCCGATGAACATCTGCCACGGCAGCGTCTTTTGCTGAGCTGAACCCACGAAGAGCACAACCACCACTTCGTCGAAGGAGGTGATGAAGGCGAACAACGCGCCAGAGATCACGCCCGGCAAGATGAGCGGCATCTGAACACGGAAGAACGTGGTCACGGGGTTCGCACCCATCATCGCAGAGGCGCGGGTCAGCGAGCGGTCAAAGCCCACCAGCGTCGCAGTCACAGTGATGATAACGAACGGGATACCCAGAGCCGCGTGAGCAAGGATAACACCAGCCCGTGTGCCTGTCAGAGTAAACGGCAGGTAAACTTTGCCGTAGAACGGAACAGGGATGTAAGGGTTAGAGTAGAAGAAATACATGCCCGTCGCCGAGATGATAAGCGGAACGATCATTGGCGAAATCATCACCGCCATAATCGCCCGACGACCCGGAACGTGGCTCTGCGACAGACCGATAGCAGCTAGCGTGCCGAGGCTTACAGACACGAGGGTCGCAATCGGTGCGATCTGCAGAGAGTTCTTAAGCGCCAACTGCCAGTCGGAGTTGCTGAAGAAGTCGTTGTAGTGCTTCAACGAATACCCAGCCGGATCAAGGCGCAGCATTTCAGGCGTGAACGTAAAGAAGTCCTGCGCGTTGAAAGACAGCGGGATGATCACGAGGATCGGTGCGATCAGGAAGAAAAAGATCAGTCCACAAATCGTCCGGTAGCTGTAGTGCCACACCCGTTGAGCGGTGCTTGCATATGCGGGAAGTGCCATTGTGATCAGCCTCCGAGTTTCACGTTATCAATGCCAACGATACGGTCGTAGAGCCAGTAGAGCGCAAGCACGAGGATGAGCAGGATAGAGCCAAGAGCCGCTGCCAGACCCCAGTTCAAAGAGCTGGAGATGTGGTATGCGATCCGGTTCGAGATGAAGACACCTTTGGTGCCGCCAACCAGCTCGGGGGTGATATAGTAGCCGATGGACAGGATGAACACGAGGATCGAACCAGCGCCAATACCCGGAACCGAGTTCGGGAAGTAGACGCGCCAGAAGGCAGTCCAGTCATTCGCACCCATCGATTTGGCAGCGCGAACATAGGACGGGCTGATCGTTTTCATCACCGAATAGAGCGGCAGGATCATGAACGGCAACAGGATGTGGGTCATCGCAATGATGGTGCCTGTTGCGTTGTTGATCAGCTCAAGACGGTTGTCGTCTGCAATAATGTGAAGCCAAACGAGGATATCGTTGATCACGCCTTGGTTCTGCAGCAGAACCTTCCAAGCCGAGGTCCGCACCAGAAGCGAGGTCCAGAATGGCAGCAGAACAAGGATCATCAGGACGTTCGCGCTCCGCAGTGGCAGGTTTGCCAGAAGGAATGCGATCGGGTAGCCGAGCAGGATGCACGAGCCAGTGATGACGATCGACAGGATGATCGTGCGGACGAACAGTGTGATATAGATACGCTCGTCTTCAGGGCGCTGCGTTACACCTTCGCCAGACAGCTGCATATCGACCGAGTTTAGGAAGTAACCGCTGGTGTAGTCACCGCCATAGGTTTTGATCGTCGACCAAACCGCGGGATCGGCCCAGCCGTCATTCGCGTCGATGAACTGCTCACGAAGGGACACAGGCTCCCATGCAGTCACGTCGACCGACGGCATAGACGCAACCGAAGATCCATCCATCAAGTCATTGTAAAGACCAGTATAAACGAAATCTGCAGGGACTTCTTCGGACGGAACATCGTTGTTCAAATCGACAACAATCTTAGACCACGCGTCATAAGCGTCGGCCGTCTGCGGGAGTGCCGCGCGCACCGCATCATCCGCCATCCATGCAGCCCAATGTGCAGGATCAGCATATGCAGCGTCGGCCGCGGTGAATTGTTCGGTGTAGGACTCCGTTTCAAACTTAACAACCTTGCGGCCAGTAGAACGGAACAGCGACGAGATACCAGTCAGTTCATAGTTCAGGCGCGAACCCAGACGAGTGTGGCTCTTGTATTCCTCGGCAATCGCAAAGTCGGTGTAGAACGCGGCAAAGACGTCTTCGCCCGGCGCTTCGTCCGAAGTTGCATCCCAATCCTCAAGTGCAACGATTGTGCGCGGGATCGTATCCGGCACGATATCGTTCTCAACAGACCGCAAAAGCATGTCGAAGATGGGAGCGATGAAGCTCAACAGAATAAAGAGAAGTAGCGGTGCAATAAGCATCAACGCCCGTACCTTTTGGCGGCGCAGTGCTTTGTGCAAACTTTTTTTGAGGCTCTGGCCGTCAGCTGTCGTCAGCTTACCGGCGTCGGTGGTCGCGTCAGTCATAAAATGGTCCCGTCCCGAGTGGCCACGGCCCGCGATTGGGGCCGTGGCATTTTTTTGTCTGGCCCTGACAGCAGGGCCAAACTAGGTCCGATTACTGGGCGAGCCAGGCTTGGAACTTAGCGTCCAGATCGTCACGGTAGTCAGCCCAGAAGTCGTACTGGGTGACAAAGACGTTCTTGGAGTTGTTCGGATCGGTCGGCATGTGCGGAGCCATAGGAATACCCAACTCAGCGTGGTTACCTACGAGCGGAGCGGACGATGCACGAGCCGGACCGTAGGAGATGTATGCAGCCTGATCAGCCAGACGCTGGGTGTCGGTTGCGTATGATACGAAGTCCAGAACGCGTGCCAGACGATCTTCCGGCAGACCAGCTGGGATTACCCAACCGTCGAAGTCGAGCATCTGAGCGTCCCAGAGCATGCCGATCGGCTGGCCCTGTTCTGCGATCGCAGAGAACAGACGACCGTTGTAGGTCGAACCCATTACGATTTCGCCGTCAGCGAGGAGCTGCGGAGTTTCAGCAGCAGCCGACCACCAGATCACGTCGTTTTTGATGGTGTCGAGTTTTGCGAACGCTTGGTCCTGACCTTCCGGAGTTGCGAGAACGTCATAGATGTCGTCTTTTGCAACGCCGTCACAGAGCAGAGCCCATTCCATGTTTGCCAGCGGGCGCTTGTTCAGTGCGCGCTTGCCCGGGTAGGTTTCGGTGTCGAAGATCGCACAGATCGAGTCTGGTGCGTTGTCGCCAACCATGTCTGCGCGGTAGCCAACAGTGGTCGAGAACACGATCTGCGGGATGAAGCAGTCAGAGATGATCGAGTCGCCGAAGTCTTCGGACGCGGTGGAACCGTCGTTGCCAGCAGCGAGCATGGCGTCGTGGTCGATTTCCATCGCCAGACCTTCGTCGCAAAGACGGATAGCGTCAGCAGCTTCTACGTCAACGAGGTCCCAAGTGATGTTGCCCGACTCGTTCATCGCACGAAGTTTCGCCACGGCTTCAGCCGAGGATTCGTCCCAAACGATGTTTACGCCAGAGTTCGCAGCCATATAGGGCTCCGAGTAAGCTTTGGTCTGCGATGCTTGGTAAGCGCCGCCCCAGCTAACAAGGGTCATATCCGAAGCCATGTGTGCGTCTGCGAATGCAGCGCCAGCAGCAACGGTAAGAGCCGAAGTAGCAAGAAGTGTTTTAGTAAGTTTCATACTATTCTCCCGTGGTTTCCCGGTGATTTGATTTTGCAGGGGCCCGCCCGGGTGGGGCCTCCCGCATTCATTAATCACGAACTCAAGCGTCGAGTGCGTGACAATCCTCTGGCAACCAGCCGATGTCGATCATCGCGCCGGGCTGCAAACGCACCTGATCAGGTGCGTTACGTGTTTTGATAACGAAATCATCATGACCAGCAACGCGCAAGCGTGTGCGGAAGATGTCGCCCATGTAGATAAACTCCAAAACCTCAGCTTTGAGGGTATGGGCATCTGGGGACAGACGGTCCTTGTTGATTTCGACACGCTCTGGGCGGATCGACACCTTGGTGCGATCGCCGACATTTTTCACGTTAACTGGCTTTGCGTCGATCAAATCGCCGCCATCCAGCTGGACGAGGCACTTGCCGTTGCCGATTTCCTTAACGACGCCAGTAAGCGTGTTATTTTCACCAATGAATTGCGCAACAAAGCTGTTCTGTGGCGATTCATAGAGTTGGTCCGGCGGCGCAAGCTGCTGAATACGGCCATCGTCGAACACGGCAACGCGGTCAGACATGGTCAGCGCTTCGGTTTGGTCGTGGGTCACGTAAACGGTCGTAATCCCCAGTTCGTGCGCAAGGCGCGTGATTTCGAACTGCATGTGTTCGCGGAGCTGTTTATCCAACGCGCCAAGCGGTTCGTCCATGAGAACCAGTTCCGGCTGGAACACGAGAGCACGTGCAAGTGCGATACGCTGCTGCTGACCACCCGAGAGCTGGGCCGGACGACGGCCACCAAAACGGCCCATCTGAACCATATCGAGCGCGCGCTGCACTTTCTCTTCACGCTCCGACTTGCCGATTTTGCGAACCTCAAGCGGGAAAGCGAGGTTTTCAGCAACCGTCATGTGGGGGAAGAGCGCGTAGTTCTGGAACACCATCCCGATACCACGTTTATGCGGAGGGATATTGTTGATCGAGACGCCGCCGATACGGATGTCACCGTGAGTTGCGGTTTCAAACCCTGCCAACATCATAAGACACGTGGTCTTACCAGACCCTGACGGTCCAAGCATGGTAAGGAACTCGCCTTTCGGCATGCTCAGGTTGAGATCTTTAACGACGAGCGTCTCGCCATCATAACTTTTCTGCACGCGTTCGAATTCTACGAACGCGCTGTCCGTTGCGCTTGAAGCCAAAACGGCACTCCCTGATATCTACAGCGGTTTGCCCGCCCGTTTGTAAGGAGAACTATTCCCGTCCACTTTCCATATTGCAACCAGTTAGGTTGTTTTTACCCATCACATTCCTAAATTCCCGACAAATGACTTTAGTTTGCGCAAACATCAGTCAAATAAACTTTGGTTTCGGGGCTCTTCAGGAAAAATTCGTTCTAGCTTGCCTAACGTCAAGCGACTGTCCTTCATAGATGCGACAAAGCCATGTCGCTAATAGATTCTGGAAGGTCGCGGAACTTCGCTACTGGTCGCGCAGTTTGCCCGTAGCCCGTTTCGGCTCCGAGTCGACCTAATTCTGGGAACAAACGTAGCACCTCAAACACCGACTCACGCTCAAGCGCGGTTAATCCCCAAGGTCCAGGATAGAAGCTCTCCGACGCAATTCCGTTGCCGTAGATGATCTGGTGTTTCTCGAACATGAGATGCACGTAGGTCACCTTTTTCACACCCTTAGCCACCCGAACCTTCCCGCCCTTGAGCCGAGCGAGGTGCTTTGCCCGCACAAGTGTATCGGAACCACCGCGTTCATCGATCTTCGTGAATACTCCATGTTGGGGAGACACGAGTAGTCCACGGTCGCCGCCCAATATCGACGCATCAAGTCGGATGGGCCTCAGGTCTGGCGACGCGTCTAATTCATCCGATGACAAATGCCGCGATCCACACCACACAATCGGCTGTGGGCCGTTATCTCGGGTCACGACGATATCACCAACGCGGAGGTTCTCGACAGGCACCTCGCCTTTCGGCGTCAAGATCATTGTGCCTGCAGTGAAACATGGGATGCCGATCTTGAACAGCTCGGGTCCAGTATCGACGAGAGTTGGCGCAATGCCCCATAGGATCAGCTGCTCCCCATTCGGGAACATGAGTTTTGCATTCCCAGATCCGTCGTCAACGACCGTTACATCAACCGTTCGGATCGGGTCGCCGTTTCCGTTCGTTAGATTGCTAACATCAAGCTGATCGTTGGTGCGCCCATTCAGGTCACTATCGCCGAGGTCAAAGTCCCCAACGTAATCCAAACCAGACGAAACGACGAAAACGTCATTACCCGTCCCACCGAACAAAACATCGTTTCCATCACCACCGGCAAGGATGTCATCACCATCATCGCCTTGAAGCCAGTCGTCGCCGACCTCACCGTAAAGCGTGTCATTCCCGCTTTCGCCGTAAACGGTGTCGTTTCCAGTTCCGCCATAGAACGTATCACCATCTTGACCGAGCCAAGCTGTATCGTTCCCTGCACCACCATAAACGGTATCGGCACCGCTCAGTTGGGTGCCACTGACATCGTCAATAACGTCGTTGCCATCACCACCATAAACGAGGTCATTCCCTGCCCCGTAATAAATGGTATCGTCGCCCGACCCGCCGTCAATAGTATCATCGCCGCCTTGTGCAATGATCGTGTCACTGCCGATCCCGCCGTACAGCGTGTCACCATAAGTGTTGGAGCCAACCATGGTGTTAAACTGCGATGACTCGTAGGTTTGACTAACGAGCGTACTGTAGCTGACACCGTCGGTATTGGAGGACGAGACCAGTTCATAGGTCACACCTGGCGTCATTTGCTTGTCAGCAAGAGTGCCGACCCAAACGCCTCCAACCTCTACCGTGTAAAGCCGAACTTCGGAGCCATCGGGCGCCCGAAACACATAGACATCTTCTAGGTAGGATCTGCCGCTAGCAACAACATTCCCCGAAGGATCGCGAAGCGTAAGTGTTTGCTTGTAGCCGTCGTCACCAACTTCGTCGTTATTACGGTCACCACCAAAAAGCGTATCTGAGGTTTCGATCAACAACAGCAAATCGGCGTCGTCGACGGAGAAGTTGTAACCATCGGTCGATGCAGACCAGTTCGGGTCCAAATGGATTGTTGACCCGACGGTGGAAGTGCTCCCCGCAAATCCAATCAAATCCGAGGTACCAAAACCTACTTTGGTGTAAATCGCCATTGGTTACTCCGCACAAACGCTGAACGGTGTAACGGCAGAAAACGCACCCGTTTAAGGGGCGCTTACTTAATGTAATCAACAATCTCAGGAGAGTAGTTGGTGCGGTCGAGAAGACTCGAACTTCCACGGGAGTTACCCCACAGCGACCTCAACGCTGCGCGTCTACCAATTCCGCCACGACCGCACTGTCTAGGCTTGGTGCGGGGTCTCTAGACCAACCACGCACCCACCTCAAGAGCAAAAATGAAGAAATCATGTCAGTCGTGCAAACAACTGTCGTGACACGAGGATACGGCCCACCAAAAATGCCCCTCCAGCGCCGATCACAACCCAGCCAATTTCGCGCGCATCGTTGAAAAACAAGCGGTTTACGATGCGTCCGGGCAAGAAATTGAACAAAGCCGCCACAAGGACACCATTCCAATAAAGACTTTGAAAAGTTTTGCGGTGGGCGCGAATATTTCCCTGATAAATGTAGCGCATCCCCACCCAAATCGACCAAATTGCCAGACATGACAGCAAGTGAATCGGGCTAAAGGGACCAATGACCGCATATGCGCGGATTCCAAAGGAAGATAGCGCCGTGCAGAGCATCGCAATCACCCAGATATAGCCGATCCATTTGTGCAGCACGTCCCGCCGATCACGGTAAATCGCAACAGGTCCGAGGACGAGCGCGAGAGTGGCGGCGATGGCATGTATCTGAATAGTGGGTGAGGCTGCGAGGAATGGGGCGAACGACATTGGCTTCTCCTTTGGGAATGAGTTGTTTAGGTTGAAGCCGAACCAACCAAGCCGCTCAACGCGGGATACGTGAAAAGGCGTGAGACGACCGTGACCACACAGCCATCGCATTCTGCGCTTCGTGAATTGCGACGCCATTTTAGCCAACCTGTTACGGGGGCTGTGATTGTGGGCGTTGCTGTGGTCCTCACCGTGGTGGCCCCTTTCGGATCAGGAGAGACGATGCGGGCGCTCCCGCGCCTTGGCTACTGGCTGGTGATGATCGCCCTGACCTACGCGGGCGGCTATGGTATCAGCGCATACTGCCGCGCCGCCATGCCAGGCCGCTTTTCCCTGCCTCTCCGCTCTCTCGTAGCGGCTGTGGCAAATGGTCTGACCATCATGGCGATCGTTCTTGCGGTGAACTGGGCGCTTATCAATTTTGTGCCGTCAGGTCAGGACGCCTATACCCTGCCCTTGTCTTTGTTTGTTATCGGTGCGGTCGTAACCCTGATCCTACAGCTCGTCGCCAAACCATCGACAGCGCCTGCTGTAACACCCAGCCTCCCCCCGATCCTCTCGCGTCTGCCGATGGAAAAGCGCGGCGCATTGGTGGCGATTTCGGTCGAGGATCATTATGTCCGTATCCGAACCGATAAGGGCGAAGAGATGATTCTGATGCGATTGGCAGATGCGATCAAAGAGGTGGGGCAGACCGCTGGCCTACAGGTGCATCGGTCCCATTGGGTTGCCACGGCCGCAGTCACATCGGCAAAACGAACGGGCGACCGTGCTATCCTGACGATGTCGCATGGCGCGGATATTCCCGTCAGCCGAACCTATATCCCAGCAATTAAGGAGGCAGGGCTTTTGCCCGCATGAACCATGGTAGAATGGATCACCTCAACTGGATTGACCGACTATAATGAAGCCGTCGCCTTTATGGAGGCGCGCGCCGAAGCCATTCACGCGGGCGAGGCTGAAGAAGCAATTTGGCTGGTCGAACATCCACCGCTCTACACGGCGGGCACCTCTGCGAAACCTGCGGACCTGCTCGAACCTGATCGGTTTCCAGTCTACGAGAGCAAACGTGGCGGGCAATATACCTACCACGGCCCTGGTCAGCGCGTGGCCTATGTGATGCTCAATGTGGGTGAACGCGGGCGCGATGTGCGGTGCTTTGTGCGTGATATGGAACAGTGGATCATCGCTGCCCTCGCCGAATTCAACGTGCACGGCGAAATTCGTGATGGTCGCGTCGGTGTTTGGGTGCCTCGCCCTGACAAACCCCTCTTGCCCGATGGATCTGTGCGAGAAGACAAAATCGCGGCCCTTGGTGTTCGGCTCAAGAAATGGGTGAGCTTCCATGGCCTGTCGATCAACGTAGAGCCCGACCTCAGCCACTTTGGCGGGATCGTGCCCTGCGGGATCACTCAGCATGGGGTCACATCGCTCGTTGATCTAGGGCTTCCCGTGACAATGGAAGATGTCGACGTTGCGTTGATGTCGACGTTCGACCGTGTGGTAACGCCCCGTTGCGCGGGTTAACGGCAGCGATCTAGCGCTTCGCGGATTTCCGAATAGAGCCGTTTGCGTTCGCTGACGGTGAGGAACGCCCCTATCTCTACCTCGCGGTCGGACTGGCCTTTCATCGTCAGATATTCTGGCACAGGACCGCCAGTCGCATGGCGGGTTAAACGCACCCAATAGGGATTGGCCTCCCAATTCTGGGTCGGCTTGCGCGGATTGTGGCGTGTGAGCGTGAGGTGATCGTTCCAGATCAATAACTCTTCTAATATCTCGCCATCCCGATAACTACGCTGGAGCGCGGCCCACATCGCCCAAGTGACGAGCAAGATAAACGGCAGCAGCCCCCACAGAACCGCCGTCCCAATGACCGCCAAAAGCGGTAGTGATAGCAACGACACCGTCCCCCCGACAAACCAGACGAACCCCGCTTTCGGCAGGCTTCGATAAGGCCAGAGGTGCAGTTCAGCCAAGGGCGCGTCGGCCTCTGGCACAGGGTCAATCCATTCGTAAGGCATGTGAGTTTTGCAGCTGTTTCTGCGCGTAACTATAGGCGGGCAAAGACATGGGTAAAGGGGACGCCCTGTCGCGGTCCCACAAATGAAAACCCCGGCGCTAAGGCCGGGGTTTTGCGTATCTTAGTGGGCGTGCTGTTTGTCCCAGTCTTCCTGCTTCGGCAGCTGCTCGAAGGTGTGCTCCGGCGGCGGCGATGGCAGGGTCCATTCCAGCGTGTCAGCGAATTCGCCCCACGGGTTCGGACGGGTCTCACGACGGCCTGCAAGCAGGGTGTACGCAAGAACGACGATGAAGAAACAGAACGATGCGAAGGCGATGAATGCACCGATCGACGATACGTAGTTCCACTGAGCGAATGCTTCTGGGTACTCGATGTAACGACGCGGCATACCCTGACGGCCCAAGAAGTGCTGCGGGAAGAAGGTCAGGTTTGCACCGATGAACATCATCCAGAAGTGCAGCTTTGCGGCCCATTCCGGTGCAGCGCGGCCCGAGAATTTCGGCAGGTAGAAGTAGATACCTGCGAAGATCGCGAACACAGCGCCCAGCGACATCACGTAGTGGAAGTGAGCAACCACGTAGTAAGTGTCATGGTAGGCGCGGTCGACTGCTGCCTGCGACAGAACGATGCCGGTCACGCCGCCAACGGTGAAGAGGAACAAGAAGCCGAACGCCCAGAGCATCGGCGATTTGAACTCTACCGAACCGCCCCACATGGTCGCGATCCACGAGAAGATCTTAACACCAGTCGGAACAGCGATAACCATCGTTGCGAGCATGAAGTAGGACTGCTGGCTCAGCGACATACCAACGGTGTACATGTGGTGTGCCCAAACAACGAAGCCCAGAACACCGATTGCAACCATTGCGTAGACCATCGGGAGGTAGCCGAAGATCGGCTTTTTCGAGAAGGTCGAGATGATGTGGCTGATGATACCAAAGCCCGGGATGATGATGATGTACACTTCCGGGTGGCCAAAGAACCACAGGATGTGCTGATACAGGATCGGGTCACCACCGCCAGCAGGCTGGAAGAACGAGGTACCAAAGTTACGGTCCATCAGGAGCATGGTGATTGCGCCAGCCAGAACAGGCAGCGACAGAAGGATCAGCCATGCAGTCACGAATACCGACCATGCGAACAGCGGCACTTTGTGCAGGGTCATGCCCGGCGCGCGCATGTTGAGGAAGGTCGTGATGATGTTGATCGCACCAAGAATCGACGACGCACCAGAGACGTGAACCGCAAAGATCGCGAGGTCCATGGAGTAGCCACCTTCGGAAGTCGACAGTGGCGGGTAGAGAACCCAGCCAACGCCCGAACCGAGCTGACCGTTACCACCCGGCGACAGCATGGACGCAACGCCCAGCGCAACACCAGCAACATACATCCAGAACGACAGGTTGTTCATACGTGGGAACGACATGTCCGGAGCGCCGATTTGCAGCGGCATCAGGTAGTTACCGAAGCCACCGAACAGAGCCGGAATAACCACGAAGAACATCATCAGAACACCGTGATAGGTGATCATAACGTTCCAGAGGTGACCGTTCGGAGTACAGGGCGCAGAAGCGTCCGCGATGAAACGCGCACCTTCAAGGCACATGTACTGAACGCCCGGATGCATCAACTCGAGACGCATGTAGACGGTAAAGGCGACCGAGATGAAACCTACAATACCCGATACGAACAGGTACATGATCCCGATGTCTTTGTGGTTGGTGGACATGAACCAACGGGTAAAGAAGCCCCGTTCGTCGTGATGTTCATGGCCATGGATGGCTGCATCTGCCATGTGGCTCTCCCCTTTTGGTCAAATCATGAGCGGACCGAGTCACAGACTCCGCCCGAGCTTTGGGGAGGTTCTAGTGCCTCAACGCGCTTTCGGCAATATTCGAAAGGTCTGATACGTTGAGATATTATGGCGCACCCCAACCGCAGGGGAGGTAGCGTCAAGGCGCGCCGTGGGTTCACGATGCCATTCGCACCCCCTGAATACTTTGATGCATGTCAAATTTTACATGTCCAAAAAGAAATTTTTCACGAAACACCATAAAATTTGGCGCTAACGGGACTGTTAGGTCAGCCCTATTGACTTAATGACAGGCCAGATCAATTCTCACCCATCACAGACCCCACGGGAGGGAATCATGGACTGGGAACAGGTTTTCGCAACGCGCCAATCACGGATGAAGGCGTCTGAAATCCGCGAATTGCTCAAACTTTTGGACCAGCCTGACATTATTTCTTTTGCGGGCGGCATTCCTGATCCAGCCCTTTTCCCTAAAGAAGCCTTTGCGGACGCGTTTGCGGACCTGTTTAGTGGCCTTCAGTCTGAACAAGCCCTGCAATACTCCGTCTCCGAAGGCTTCCTGCCGCTTCGCGATTGGATCGCGAGCCAGATGCGCGACATTGGGATCGACTGCACCACTGAAAACATCCTGATCACGTCAGGGTCGCAGCAGGCTTTGGATTACTTGGGCAAACTGTTCCTATCCCCGGGCGATACCGCTTTGGTGGGTTGGCCGACTTATATGGGCGCGCTTGGGGCGTTTAACGCTTACGAACCTTGCTATGACCGCTTGGACCCAGCCTCAAACCGCTCTGCCGCCGATTACCGAGCCTCCGCTGAAGAAGCGGGTGGCGATGTGAAATTCGCCTATACCAGCTCTGACTTTGCGAACCCAACAGGGATCACATTGGATGAACGCGCACGCAACGCGCTTCTCGACCTCGCTGAATCGCTCGATATCCCTGTGATCGAAGACGCTGCCTATCAAGGTCTGCGGTATGATGGCGAGGCGATCCCGCCGATCCTCGCGCTCGATATCCAACGGTCGGGCGGCATTGAAAACACGCGCACTATATACTGTGGCAGTTTCTCCAAAACGCTCGCCCCCGGCCTGCGCGTTGGTTGGGCCGTTGCCGCAAAACCTGTGATTCAGCGTCTCGTTCTGATCAAACAGGCAGCAGACCTGCATTCCTCCACCCTGAACCAAATCGCCATTCATCGCGTCGCCAAAGATGGTTTTGCCGATCAGGTCGCCAAGCTGCGCGAAGTCTATTCCAGCCGTCGCGACAACATGCTCGCCGCGCTGGAACGTGAAATGCCTGAGGGTGTGACTTGGACCCGTCCCGAAGGCGGCATGTTCGTTTGGATCACCCTGCCCGCCCATATCGACGGTGCAACGCTTCTCGCGCAATCGCTTGAAACGGAAAGAGTCGCATTTGTGCCCGGCCGGGCCTTTTTCGCGGATGGGTCGAACGGAAATACGATCCGCCTGTCGTTCTCCTGCGCCCGCCCGCCAGAAATCAACGAAGGCATCGCCCGCTTGGGTCGTTTGATCCGATCTGTCGCGTAAGACAGCAGAAACAAAAAGGGGGGCCAGCGCCCCCCAATTTTTTATCCCAGTTTTGCTTTGACCATCGGGCCAACAGCGCCAAAGTCCATTTGGCCGGTGTATTTGGCCTTTAGGGCCCCCATCACCTTGCCCATGTCGCGGATCGATTCCGCGCCAACTTCGGCCATTGCAGCTGTGATCGCTGCGTCAACCTCAGCGTCATCCAACTGACGCGGCAGGAAATCTTCGATAACGCTGATCTCGCCGCGTTCCTTTTCAGCCAGTTCCAGACGACCGCCCTCTTCGTATTGGCGGGCACTTTCCTGACGTTGCTTTACCATTTTACCAAGGATCGCGAGAACCTCGTCGTCACCGATGACCGACTCTTCACCATCCCCACGAGCAGCAATTTCGCGGTCCTTGATCGCAGCACTGATCAAACGAAGTGTCGAAAGCCGTCCTGCGTCCTTCGCCTTCATCGCCTCTTTGAGTGCTGCGTTAATCCGTTCACGCATGTCCATCCCGTTCCCCTTGCGAGCGATAACATCCGCGCAGCTTTACCTGTCCTATCCGTTCGTGACAACCTCATCTGAGGCTTGGAACGTTACGGCCTTGACCCTATGGTGGCTCATGCCTAGTAACGCAGCAATTTGACCATAAGGAGTCGCTGCCATGCCGAACGGAACCGCCCAAAAACCGACCGCCTGCCTCGCGCTAGCTGATGGCACTCTGTTTTATGGTAAGGGGTTCGGCGCGACGGGCCAGACCACCGCAGAGCTTTGCTTTAACACAGCGATGACGGGATATCAGGAAATCATGACCGATCCGTCCTACGCTGGACAGATCGTCACCTTTACCTTCCCACACATCGGCAACACTGGCGTCAACGAAGAAGACGACGAAACAGCCGATCCCGTTTCGGCTGGCATGGTTGTCAAATGGGACCCGACCGAGCCGTCGAACTGGCGTGCAACCGAAGAGTTGACCGCTTGGCTCACCAAAAAAGGTCGCATCGGTATCGGCGGCATCGATACCCGTCGCCTGACCCGCGCTATCCGTCAGCAAGGTGCACCTCACGTCGCTCTCGCCCACGATCCCGAAGGTAACTTCGACGCTGAAGCACTCGTCGCTGCGGCACGTGGGTTCAAAGGTCTGGTCGGTCTCGACCTCGCCAAAGATGTGACCTGCGCACAGTCCTACAAATGGAACGAAATGCGTTGGGCGTGGCCAGATGGCTATCAGCCGAACACCGCACCTAAACACAAGGTCGTTGCCGTTGACTATGGCGCAAAGCGTAACATCCTGCGCTGCCTTGCTTCCGCGGGCTGCGACGTGATCGTTCTGCCTGCGACCGCAACTGCCGAAGACGTGCTGTCGCACAATCCTGATGGCGTGTTCCTCTCGAACGGCCCCGGCGACCCAGCCGCGACTGGCGAATACGCTGTTCCGATGATCAAACAGGTTCTGGATACCACCGATCTACCCGTCTTTGGTATCTGTCTCGGGCACCAAATGCTGGCTCTCGCGCTCGGCGCTAAGACCGTGAAAATGAACCACGGCCACCACGGTGCGAACCACCCCGTTAAAGACAAAGACACGGGCAAGGTCGAAATCACGTCGATGAACCACGGTTTTACCGTGGACAGCCAGACGCTCCCCGAAGGTGTTGTTGAAACTCACATCTCGCTGTTTGATGGATCGAACTGCGGTATCCGCATGGCTGATCGTCCGGTGTTCTCGGTTCAGCACCACCCAGAGGCATCGCCGGGTCCGCAGGACAGCTTCTACCTGTTCGAGCGTTTCGCCGACGCCATGGAAGCGCGCAAAGCGTAATCGCGTTAACGCCGCTTTAAGCCGAAATAGAGTGAACTCCCGCCTGAAAAGTCGGGAGTTTTCTTTTTGCAGCACACGCGCAGTTTCAGGACGGTTGTGGTAGAACCGTTTGCACCGTCTCTGAGCCCATTGGGCAAAGAGGTGATCCGACGTGGGTTCGCCTCTGCCCAGCGCGTGGCGGTCGCGGAACAGGACGCGAGCAGACAGGGCTGTCGATTGGCGGATACCTTGCGCCTGCGACTGTCGATCAGCGCGGCCAAAATGGCAGAGGTCGAGGCCGCCATCGCAGGGGTAGGCGTGGTTGATCCTTGCAAACACAAACCAGACGCGCGGCTTCTGGATCAAATCGGCGCGACCTACTGTATCGAAAATGCTATTCTTCCGTGGCGGTCTATGGCGGGCGAGGTCATTATCCTAACCGCCCGCCCCGAAGATTTTGCCCGCCACCGCGAAAAGCTAACCTCGCAATTCGGTGCAATTCGGTGGGCTGTAACGACCGAAGCTGCGCTTCACGCCGCAATCCGTTCCTGCGCGAATGACACCCTCGCCCGTCTTGCCGAAGAGAAAGTGGCGAGCGGGGAAAGCTGTCGTGGCTGGAATGCTCGTCAGGCGGCCAATATTACGCTGGGTTTTATCGCGTTCGCCATTGCCAGCCTCTTTGCGTGGTTTGGGCCGACAGCCATCGCGCTCTTTGGCATCATGTTGTTTTGGACCGCCGCCAATGCCGCGCTTAAGGCTGCCGCAGTCGTCATGCAGCTCCGACCGAAAGCAAAACCAGCGCCCCCAGCCGCGCCCCACCGCCTACCTATCGTGACAATCATGGTGCCGCTCTACCACGAAAGCGAAATCGCTGTGCGGTTGGTGGATCGACTGTCGGCCTTGGACTATCCGCACGACCTCTTGGACGCGTGTCTCTTGCTCGAAGCGGACGATCAGATGACGCGGCAGGCCCTGTTGGCAACCACGCTCCCCCGTTTTATGCGGGCTATCGTTGTGCCCCAAGGGACGGTGAAAACGAAACCGCGCGCACTGAACTATGGACTAAGCTTTGCCAGAGGGTCCATCATTGGCGTTTACGATGCCGAAGACGCCCCCGACCCGCAGCAAATCCGCGCAATTGTCGCGCGCTTTGCCGCTGTCGGACCTAAGGTCGCCTGCCTTCAGGGGATGCTCGATTTCTACAACGCCAAAACGAACTGGCTCTCGCGTTGCTTCGCGCTGGAATACGCCACATGGTTTCGCGTCATCCTACCCGGGCTCGAACGCCTCGGTTTTCTGATCCCCCTTGGCGGCACTACCCTCTTTTTCCGACGCTCCGTTTTAGAAAAACTTGGCGGTTGGGATGCGCATAATGTGACAGAGGACGCGGATTTGGGCGTGCGGCTTGCGCGACATGGCTATCGCACTGAAATCGTTCGAACTGTCACGGGTGAAGAGGCCAACAGCCACGTCTGGCCGTGGATCAAACAGCGGTCACGTTGGCTCAAAGGCTATGCGATCACCTACGGTGTTCACATGCGAAACCCGCGACAATTGCTCCGCGATCTTGGATGGCGGAAATTCTTGGGATTTCAGGTGCAGTTCCTCGGCACACTGACGCAATTCGTAACCGCGCCGCTAATGTGGAGCTTTTGGGCCATCCCGCTCGGCCTTTGGCATCCAGTCAGAGACGTTCTACCACCGTCAGGCTTGATCACGCTGTCGGTTTTATTCGCGACCTCCGAAGCCGTCCACCTTACCGCTGCCATCCTCGGGGCTAGGGCATCGGGACGGCTGTGGCTCTTACCTTGGGTGCCCACGTTGCACCTCTATTTCCCGCTCGCCAGCCTCGCAGCCTATAAGGGGTTAGGTGAACTTCTGCACCGCCCGTTTTACTGGGACAAAACGGCGCATGGAAAATTCGGTGGAGCTTAGCTGTTTTCGACCTTCGCCGCGTCAAGCTTCAATCGCGTGACGAAAGCCTTTGAGATGTGTTCGCGCAGAGACTTATCGGCCGCATCTCCATCCCCCGCCGCAATCGCCTCAACAATCGCATCATGTTCTGCAAGCGCATCATCACCGCGCCCCTCTGCCGCCAATGATGTCGTCGCGAGCAGCGCCATCGATCGATGCACAAGGTCGAGTTGTTGAACCAAGAACCGATTGTGCGACGCAAGGTGGATCTGTTTGTGGAACCGTTTGTTCGCGCGGCTCAGCGCCGACGGGTCGCCCAGCAACTTGCGGTCTGCCTGAACCATATCTTTCAACACGCGAATTTCTTCGGGCGTGGCGTGCCGCGCAGCAAGTCGTGCTGCCAGCCCCTCGAGTTCACCACGCACCACATACAGCTCGGCCATTTGCGTATGGTCCAAGGACGCCACAATCAGCGACCGACCATCGCGGGTCAGCAGGCTCTGCGTCTCAAGACGCTGGAGCGCTTCACGGATCGGGGTCCGCGACACACCGAACCGATCTGCAAGGTCACTTTCCACCAACCGGTCACCCGGCTTGTAAATGTGGCTGTCGATTGCCTCGAGGATCAATTGATAGGCGTCTTTTTGGGCGTGTTTAGGGTCTTGCATGGCCACTTTCGTCATATTGAGTGTTAGAGCCTAGTCATCATTTCGCCCCGCAATCAAGCCAAAGCCGTTGCAGGCGTCAATGCGTCGCTTTACCTGTGTCGTCATGGTTGCTGCATCTTTCAAACATGTCCGCGCGTGGGTCTTTGATTTGGACAACACGCTATACCCGCCCTCGGCTCGGCTTTTCGACCAGATTGAAGTCAAAATGACCGACTATGTGGCAAAGGCGTTGAACGTTTCGACAGAGGTCGCCGACCACCTGCGCGACACCTATTGGAAACGATACGGGACCACGCTAGCGGGACTAATGGCCGAACATTCGATTGACCCAGATCCTTACCTCGATGCGGTCCATGACATCGATTTTTCAGTGCTTTCGCCTGATCCAGCCCTAGCCGCGCGGATTGACGCGCTCCCTGGACGAAAGGTCGTCTACACCAACGGCGCCCGCCCCTATGCACTCAAGGTGTTAGAGGCACGTGGACTGATGGGGTTGTTTGATGCTGTTTACGGCGTTGAACACGCGGGCTATCGCCCCAAACCTGAACAGGCAGCATTTGAGGCTATCTTTGCGCTCGACAATCTAGCCCCCGAACTCGGCGCGATGTTCGAGGACGATGTTCGTAACCTCGCGGTGCCTCATGCATTGGGTATGCGCACCGTTCACGTAGGCCCTGATCCCTTGCCCGCCCCGCATATTCACCACCACACCGATGATCTCGCGGCTTTTCTGTCGCAGGTGATCTAACAGACCTTTTCCCTGCCCTTAGACAGGCCTATGTCTATCCATATGGAACGGATTTCTGCGGATATTGTGATCGCAGGTGGCGGCGTTGCCGGCCTGTCTTGTGCGGCGGCCTTTGGGGCAGCTGGGTTTTCGGTTGTGTGCGTGGACCCCGCGCCGCCCGTGACGGATAATACCAGCGCAGACTCTGATCACCGCACGACCGCGTTTTTCCAAGGGTCGCGGAATTTCCTCGCCGATGCGGGGATTTGGGACAAGCTGGACGCCCACGCGGCGCCCCTTCAGGTGATGCGGATCGTTGATGCGGGTGGGGTTGATCCCGAACCGCGCGTCATCAAAGATTTCAACGCCTCGGACATTTCTGACCTGCCGTTTGGCTGGAACCTGCCGAACTGGCTCCTCCGACGTGAAATGGTGGCACGGTTGGCTGAATTGGATACGGTCGATTTCCGCGCTGGCGTCGGGTTCAAATCGATGACCACCCGCGAAGCCGAGGCTCTCGTGATGTTGACCGATGGCACACAAGTGCGATGCAAATTGGTGATCGGAGCGGATGGTCGCAACTCTGCTGTTCGTCAGGCCGCTGGTATTGACGCTAAGACCACGCGGTACGGACAAAAGGCCGTGGTCTTTGCCGTAACCCACGAGGCACCGCACTACAACGTATCTACCGAAGTCCACCGCTCGGGCGGTCCCTTCACGCTGGTCCCATTGCCTGATCAAGACGGCAAACCCTGCTCTGCTGTGGTCTGGATGGAAAACGGCGCAGAGGTGTTGCGTTTGCGCGACCTCCCCGAAGATGAGTTCAACAAGGCGGCAACCGAACGATCCGCAGGCATTTACGGCCCCTTGCAAGTCGTCGGCAAACGTCAGGCGTGGCCGATCATCAGCCAAGTTGCCGACCGCATGACCGCGCAGCGTTGCGCCTTGGTCGCGGAAGCAGCGCACGTCGTGCCTCCGATTGGCGCACAGGGGCTGAACATGAGCCTCGGCGATATGATCTGCCTTCTCGACCTCGCCAAAGAACGGCCCGATGGCTTGGGTGATGCGCAAATGTTGGCAACCTACGAACGCCGCCGTCACAGCGAAGTCGTCCTGCGCGTCAAAGGCGTCGATGCCCTGAACCGCGCGTCAATTGCAGGCGCCCAGAGCATCCGCGACCTGCGTGCCAAAGGCATTGAAGCGCTCTACTCCGTGGCACCCGTGCGAAAGGCCCTGATGGAAATGGGCCTCGGCGCACGCTGATTTAGTGATGGCGCTGCATCATCATCTCATGAACAGCCATCATTCCGCGCTCTGCCATGGCAGACACTTCGGCCGCGTGGACATGCATCGCTTCGACCAATTCGGGATCGTCTGAGGTTTGAACCACGACGATACCTTCGTCCGTGAGGTCAATGGTCGTCTCAATCTGGTCACCGCGTTCGAAAAAGATGTCCAAGGTTGGGCTTTGGATGAAAATGTCGGGGCTGTCTTTCGCCTCCACCCGCCCGATCATGCCGACAACGTGGCTGGTTAACGCATCCAACACCGCAGGATTAGAGCTCGTCGTAACAGTGCGAATACCGTTCGGGAGGTTCTCAACCGTGCGCGAGAGGGTCGAGAAATTGTTGAACATCACCGCCAATTCAGCGCTTTCGTGCGGCTGCGCGTTCGTGCCCTGCAATCCGGGCATATTGGTCATATCGTGGATAGGCATGCCGTTGCTATCAACTGGGTGACCATGCATCGATTGCGCGACAACTGGGCCTGCTACAGTGATCATCAGTGCAAAAATAGCGTATTTCATCGGCATCTCCCTATGTTGAGGAGGTGTTAACCGATTTCACCCAGCAAAGCGCATAACAACTTTGTCACAGGGGGCCGGGGCGGCGCTCCTCAGTCAAAAGCACGTTCGCCTCAACGTTCCCCACACCCGGGAGGGTCATAATCCGTCGGCGCAAAACGCGTTCAAAGTCAGATAGGTCGGTCGCGACGACACGCAGGCGGTAGTCATAGAGCCCCAGAACGTGCTCCACCGTTTGCACTTCGCGGATGGCGGACACGGCGCGTTCAAAATCCTCTAGGCTCACCCGACCTTTGGCGACCAGTTTGACGCCCAGAAAAACCGTCACCCCAAAGCCGAGCTTTTCACGGTCCAGCACCAAACGCCGCCCCGCGATGGCACCCGCCTCTTCTAACCGTTTAATCCGCCGCCATGTTGCAGGCTGCGACAGATCGAACCTACGTCCCAACTGGCTCGCCGATTGGGTAGCGTCCTGCTGTAATGCCCGCAGGATTTTGCGGTCGATGTCATCCAATTCGATCATAGCGGAAGAGCCTCCTCCCGTTTGACGGTCGCCACGGTGAGCAACGACTCAATTTCAGCAATGTGAGGCAGTTCGAGAACGCGATCACGATAGATGGACTGCCAATGCGCGAGGTCCCGCGCCACGATATGCAACCGCACGTCCACGCGCCCGAGGAAGGTTTGGATTTCGATCACTTCAGGCACCTGACGTGCGGCCTCAAGGAAATCGTCAAACGCGCGACCCTGGGTCTTATCCAGCGTGCAGCGCAGCGAAACCGCTACATCGAACCCTAGCGCGCGCCAGTCGATCACGGCCTCTTGCCCCTTGAGGACACCCAATTCGCGCAGTTTATCCAATCGGCGCGTCGCGCGGCCAGTTGTCAACCCGCAGGCCTCTGCCAGATCGGGCAAAGGCATCGTAGGATCAGATTGAAGTAGCCGAAGAATACGGCGATCTAGGTCATCAAGCATAAAATTTACAATATCAGATCATTTAACGAATAACTATTGCGAAAATTCTGCAAAATTCATCTCTTCTGCTATCGCGTTTTCCGCAAACCAAACCTAATCTCCGCCCCAATCGAAACCCGATACACAAGGAGCGCCAAAATGCGCGTTTATTACGATCGCGATTGCGATGTGAACCTGATCAAAGAAGCTAAAGTTGCTATCCTCGGCTACGGCTCCCAAGGCCACGCACACGCACTGAACCTGCGTGACTCTGGCGCGAAAAACGTTGTTGTTGCTCTGCGTCCGGGTTCGGCATCGGCTAAAAAAGCCGAAGGCGAAGGCCTCAAAGTGATGGACATCGCTGAAGCAGCAGCATGGTGCGACGTCATCATGTTCACCATGCCCGACGAACATCAGGCAGAGACCTACAAGAAATACGTTCACGACAACCTTCGTGAAGGTGCAGCGATCGCATTCGCTCACGGCCTGAACGTACACTTCGGCCTGATCGAGCCGAAAGCTGGCGTTGACGTGATCATGATGGCGCCGAAAGGCCCAGGTCACACCGTTCGCGGCGAATACCTCAAAGGCGGCGGCGTTCCTTGCCTCGTAGCTGTTCACCAGAACGCAACTGGCAAAGCTCTCGAAATCGGTCTGTCCTACTGCTCCGCTATCGGCGGCGGTCGTTCGGGCATCATCGAAACCAACTTCCGTGAAGAGTGCGAAACCGACCTCTTCGGCGAACAGGCCGTTCTCTGCGGTGGTCTCGTTGAACTGATCCGTTGTGGCTTTGAAACCCTCGTTGAGGCTGGCTACGCACCGGAAATGGCATACTTCGAATGTCTGCACGAAGTGAAACTGATCGTTGACCTGATCTATGAAGGCGGCATCGCTAACATGGACTACTCGATCTCGAACACTGCAGAATACGGCCAGTACGTCACCGGCCCGCGCATCCTGCCGTACGAGCAGACCAAAGCTGCGATGAAAGAAGTTCTGGCAGACATTCAGCAGGGCAAATTCGTTCGCGACTTCATGTTGGAAAACGCTGTTGGTCAGCCGACCCTCAAAGCGTCGCGTCGTGCAAACGACGAGCACCTGATCGAAGCAACTGGTGCTAAACTTCGCGAAATGATGCCTTGGATCTCCAAAGGCAAAATGGTCGACAAAGCGAAAAACTAATTTGGCCGCGTGGCGGGAAAACCCGCCACCCCAAATGCAAAAGCGCCCCAAACGGGGCGCTTTTTTCATGTCTGGTGTCCTAGCGGTCAGGCTGCGGTTTGAACCTCGGCCACGATCCCGTCAACAACCTGCTCTAGCAGCGCCGCATCTTCGCATTCGGCCATAACACGCACGAGCGGTTCAGTCCCCGATTTACGGATCAACAGACGCCCTTTGCCGACCAAAAGACCCTCTGCATCCGCAATCGCCCGCTTCACGCTCTCTGCAGAGAGCGGATCACTGCCCGCCGAATAGCGCACGTTTTTGAGCATCTGCGGAACCGTCTCAAACGACTTCGTCAGTTCGCTGGCCTTCTTACCGGTCGCGATCATTGCAGCAAGGAACTGCAGACCAGCCAAGAGGCCATCCCCAGTCGTTGCAAAATCCGTCATCACGATGTGGCCAGACTGTTCACCACCGAGGTTATAGCCCCCTGCCCGCATCCGTTCGACGACATAGCGGTCACCTACGTTGGTACGCTCCAGCCGCAAACCGCGACCGTCGAGGTAACGCTCTAGGCCAAGGTTCGACATCACCGTCGCAACCAAGGCACCGCCCGACAGACGACCTTCGTCCGCCCAACGTCCCGCCATCAGCGCCATCAACTGGTCGCCGTCAGCGACATTGCCCTTTTCATCGAGGATCATGATGCGGTCCGCATCGCCATCGAGGCAGATACCAACGTCAGCACCATGGCTCACGATTGTCTCAGCCGCAGTGCGTGGGCTGGTCGAGCCACAGTTTTCGTTGATGTTATAGCCGTTCGGCGCAACGCCAACGGGGATAACCTCTGCGCCAAGTTCCCAAAGAACCTCGGGCGCAACCTTATGCGCTGCCCCGTTCGCGCAGTCGATCACGACCTTCAAACCCTTGAGGTTCTGCCCCTGAGGGAAGGTCGCCTTGACCCGTTCAGCGTAACGGAATCGACCATCATCGATACGCTTTGCACGACCGATATTGATCGACTGAGCGAGCTGGATATCCGCGAACACCATTGCTTCGATCTCGGCCTCAGCTTCGTCCGACAGCTTGAAGCCGTCAGGGCCAAAGAATTTGATGCCGTTGTCGTGGTGCGGGTTGTGGCTCGCTGAAATCATGATGCCAACGTCGGCACGCATTGTCGTGGTCAGCATCCCAACAGCAGGTGTCGGCACGGGGCCGAGCAAAAGAACGTTCATACCAGTTGAGGTCAGACCCGCCGTCAGAGCATTTTCAAACATATAGCCCGACAGTCGCGTGTCCTTACCGATCACCACGCGGTGGCCGTTCGATCCGTCGTTGCGAAAATATCGCCCAGCAGCGGCCCCGATTTTCAAGGCCATCTCAGCGGTCATCGGATATTGGTTTGCGGTCCCACGCACCCCATCCGTACCAAATAATTTACGAGTCATTAAAGTGTCCCAAACAATGCAGTCTGCAGGCTAATGGCCTGTCTGGTGTGCAAAGTATCATGGACTCGCACGATCTGCACCCCTTGGCGAATACCATCGAGCGCGACAGAGACCGATCCAGCCATCCTTTCGGCAGCATCCTGCGCACCGGATATTTCACCAATGAAACGTTTGCGGCTCGCCCCGAGTAGGATCGGACAGCCTAAGCTGTGAAAGATCGACAAGCGCCGCAAAAGCGCAAGGTTATGCTGTTGTGTTTTGCCAAAGCCAATTCCCGGATCGACAATGATCTGTGATCGCTTGATCCCGGCGGCGATGGCCACCTCAATACGTTCCGCCAGATAGTCATAAACATCTAGCACAACATCGTCGTAACGCGGGTCAGCCTGCATGGTTTCAGGTGTGCCCTGCGCGTGCATCAGGCAGATCGGCAAACCAGTAGCGACTGCAACCTCGGCCATCGCTGGATCATAGGACATTGCCGACACATCGTTGAGGATCTTGGCCCCCAATTCGGCGGCCTTTGCAGCAACGGCTGCCTTTCGCGTATCAATCGAAACGCAAACTCCGCCATTCGCCAACGCCTCAACAACCTGCGCGACACGTGCCGTTTCTTCTTCGACAGGAACGACAACCGCACCAGGACGTGTGCTTTCCCCCCCAACGTCAATAATCGTCGCACCTTCGCGGATCATGGTTTGCGCTTGGGACAGCGCGTTTTCAGGGTCGATATATCGCCCACCGTCTGAAAAACTATCTGGGGTGACGTTCAGGATGCCCATGACCTGCGGCTCGTCCATCGACAGCCCCGCGATATCCCCACGGGGCGAAGCGATCGCATGCAGAACGCTCTGCGGAGCTTCGGTCACGGGGATAATCTCGGCAGCTTTGCCGCGTGACAGAACCTCAATCCGATCAAACCAGCACCAGCCCCCCGCAATTGGCAGCGCGCCTGCAGGCCGCGCAGGGTCAGTCATCGGGATGGCGCGGTAATAATGGGTCATAGCAGATGCTCCGCCGTCACCTCCGCCGTTCGAACGGGGATAGAGGCCGATGGCGCATCAGCACCGATTACCAAAAGCTCTGCAGCTTGCATGTGTTCAGCGAACCACGACACCAGCGCCAAGGCCTCACGCGGGCTGGCCGAGGGGCTTTCTACGGCATCGAGGACGATTTTCGACGGGGCCCAAACGCAAATTTGCGAATGTTTCATCGCCCAATCCAATTCGGTCCGCGTCCCGACCACCATGCAACGCTTATCGCGACCAGCCAAAACCCATGCGTTCTGCTCAATGGCCAAGAGATCAATCCGACGCTGCGCCAATGCGGCAGCAGATTGTGGAGCCGTTGTATCGGCTGCACCAACGGCAATGATCAGCGGCGCCTTCTCTGCCGATAGCTCATCAATCCAGCCTTTGAGACGGTCGGACACGATGGCCTCGTTCGACAGATACAGAACCCGAGGATGCGGTACCTGAACGTGGTCTTGCCCTTTGCGAGCAACCTCTCCTTTGGCACGCACGATTTCGACGCCAAGGGAGAACGGACCGCGGTCTAGCTTTTCGATGCGAACAAAGACGCGCAGGGCTTGCGGTTCACGCAAGATGCGTTCGGCCACCCGTGCGGCCAAAGTTTCCAAAAGGTTGATCCGTTCGGCACCCAATTCGACATCAATGGATTCCGTAATCGTGTCGTAGGACAAAATCCGATCCACATCGTCGTCGATTTCGCCCGTCTGCGGCGCGACTTCGACCACGACGTTGAAACGCACCCGCTGAAGGTGCCCGCGTTCCTGCTGAAACGCACCAATTTCGACCTCAACAACATAGTCGCTCAGGGAAATACGGTCACAGGGTTGGGTTGCGCTGGCTTCGGCTCGTTCCGAGGGATGGGCAAAAGCCATGCGGATATCGTCGGTCATTGTCGCACTTTCGGTCGTTCGAGTGTCGGCATACTAGGCCGACACCAAAGGGACAAGCGATCACGCACGCCCCTTTGGTTCCGAAACGCGACTAGTTCGACGCCGTGCGGGTCGGCTGACGATAGAAAAGATGCGAGTCAATCGCCGCCGTCTGCGGGAAACGGCGGGCCCATGTCGGGTTCACGTTACGTGTGTGATAGTGAGTTGCACCTGCGGTCAGGTCACGCGGCGCACCGTCGAGCAACAGGCGAGCGACCTTGCCCACCTCTTCCCACGCACCACGTTCGTTGATCGCTTCGGCGCGACCATCGCAGGTGTAGGAAAACTGGCAGGCGTGCAAACGGCCTGTGCCCTGATTAACAACACCACATACCGAATTCGGGTAAGCGCTGCTATCAACACGGTTCAAGATCACTTCGCCGACAGCGAACTGACCTTTGAGGCTTTCACCGCGGGCTTCGAAATAAAGGGCTTCTGCGAGACATTCCCACTGGGCACCGCCAGACGCGCTCGGCATAGCGTCGAGGGTCGCGGTTTCATACAGGCCAGCTGGGACAGTCGCGATGTTGCGCGCTTCGGGCGCGGGCGGGGTCGCCAGAGCAGTCATGCTCGACGACGAAATCTCTGCGATGGCTTCACGCTCTTGCCCCAGCAAAGAGGACAGGCGGCTCGCCAAAAGGTTCTGTGCGGACGCATAAGCGCTGCCCGACAAAAGAAGCGCCGCAGTCATTGCGGCGCGAATCGTCATAGTGACGAGTGACTTCTTCATCACTCTGCTCCGGTTTCACGCGGTCTGCCCCACGCTGGCCGGAGGGGACTACAAGAAACATTAGAACAGAGTCTACCCACCCATTCGTGCAAATTTAAACACGAATGAGTGTTCCAGCAACATATCGCGCAATGGTCGAAGTCGACTACCGCATACTGTTTTTGCGAGAGTCAGAAATTGCCAATTGTGCAGCAGAAAGTCGCGCAGATGGAACGCGGAACGGCGAACATGACACGTAATCAAAGCCTTGGCGGCGACAGAAGTCGATCGCGCTGCGGCTTCCGCCATGCTCACCACAGATCGAAAGCACCACATCGCGGCGACCCAAACGCCCCCGTTCAGCCCCGATTTTGAGCAACTCACCGACACCTTCGATGTCGAGAGTATGGAATGGATCTTCGGCGTAAACATGCGCATTGACGTAGGATGACATGAAACGGCCAGCGTCATCGCGCGACAATCCGTAGGTCATCTGGGTCAAATCGTTCGTACCGAAGGATAAGAATGCTGCGTATTGGACGATGTCTTCCGCCCGCAAGGCCGCACGTGGCGTTTCCACCATGACGCCATAGCGATAGGTGAAATTGGTGCCTGTCTCGGCCCGCACGTGACCCGCAACGGCGTCGATCCGGCTCTTGACCAGTTCAACTTCGCGCATCGCGCTGACGAGCGGGATCATGATTTCAGGGACCACAGGGTCACCAGAACGGCTCGCTTCAACGGTCGCTTCGAAAATCGCACGCGCCTGCATGTCGTAAATTTCGGGATAGGTCAGTCCCAACCGAACGCCCCGCATGCCAAGCATGGGGTTGTATTCGGACAGGGCTTCGACCCGCGCATTTACTTCGGACAGAGGCAAGGACAACTGTTCCGCCAATTCACGGTGGCCCGATTTGTCGGCGGGCAAGAATTCGTGCAAGGGCGGGTCAAACAGGCGGATGCAGACGGGTTTGCCCTGCATAATCTCGAACAACTCGATGAAATCGCCACGCTGCATCGGCAATAGGCGTTCGAGCACGGCGCGACGATCCTCTGAGGTATGCGCAAAGATCATCTCGCGCATCACACCCAAACGGTCCCCTTCAAAGAACATATGTTCCGTGCGGCAAAGACCGATGCCTTGGGCCAGGAAGTTCCGCGCAGTTTGCGCATCGGCAGGCGTATCGGCGTTCGCACGCACGCCAATGTCGCGATATTCATCCGCCCATTTCAGCAATGTTTGGAACGCGTTATCCAGCGCGGGTTCTTCGAGCGTGGCCGTCCCTGCCAGAACATCGCCAGACGAACCATCGACGGTGATTACCTCACCCTCGGCAAATTCGCGGCCGTCAGGTGCGATCATCACGCGGCGTTTTTTATCAATCACGAGGTCGGAGGCGCCAACCACACAGGGCAGACCAAGCCCGCGCCCGATAACAGCAGCGTGGCTGGTGATACCACCCCGCACGGTCAGAACCGCATTGGCCGCATGCATCCCGCGAATATCCTCGGGCGTTGTTTCGCGACGAACAAGGATACAAGGCTCGCTCCGCGCGGCACTGGCCTGCGCATCATTCGCCGAAAACACAATGCGCCCGACCGCAGCGCCAGGGCTCGCCGCGATACCGCGAACGATCCGATCGCGTTCGGTCATCGGCGCAACCTGACGGTGGAGCAATTCAGACAGAACCGCAGGATCAACACGCATCACGGCTTCATCGGTCGGGATAATCCCATCTTCGGCCAATGCGACCGCAATACGCACCGACGCGCGGTTGGATCGCTGAACCCGAACACCGTCAAGGATATGCAACTTACCGTTTTCAATCGTGAATTCGATCTGCATTTCCTCGCGCAGACGAACACGAACCAATTCGCCAAATCGGACGAGCTCTGCGAACAACTCCGGCAGTTCCTCTTCGACGGATGGACCGCGCCCGTCTTGAACGAGGTAGAGTGCACCCTTCGCAGCAGACAGGGCCTCGCGGCCTTGGCTTTGGCTTAGGTAACGCCCTTTGATCCGACGTTCGCCTGTCACTTCGTCCACGAATTGAATGACGCCAGACCCAGAGGTTCCCTGCCCCACACCCAAGGCGATCCGCTGAACGACGAGACCAAGTCCCGCATCAATCGGCGCACCTTTGGCCTGCCGCAAAAGACGTGCTGTTGTCCCATCCCACGCCCGCGCCATCGAACGCAGAACTTCGCCCAACTGTTGAACGGGGTCTTGGGGGAAAACCTCATCGGTTTCGTATTCGAAGGCATCCAACATCACGCGCACCGATTCCAGTGTCGGCGTGTCGGGCAGGTAGAACGGCTCTGGATCGAGGCGAGCCACCTGCACAGCATAGGACTGAATGAACCGCAGATAAATCGCGGTCGCCGCTTCTTCGCCGATTTCGGCGCACAGAGCAGCGTGGCGTTCGTCGTTCATTCCGATATTCAGAATGGCCGAAGGACCACCCCAATCGGGGTCTTGGCTCGACGGACGAACGGACAGAAGTGGCGCACCCCCAAAGGGCGCGATCAGCTCATCCATGTCAGGCATTTGACCGCGTGCAATATCGCGTACGGCGTCGAACGATAGTGCGACCGTCGTCGGCACCGGCATGTCCAAGCGCACCAAACGCTGCAAACATTTCGCCCGTCCACCATGCACCGATGGAGACATCGAAGCGGTCGGGGTAATCAGGGTAATCGGGTCGTAAATACGGTCTTGCTGCACTGCGGCGAACTCCTTGCTGCGATGCACTTTAGAGCAAGCGCGATTCGCAGCAAGGGTAACGTGACGGTTTTATTAACCTTCGACGCGCGAAAGATCGGCCACAGAGGTACAAATCGTCCGAATACGCGACAGAAGGTTCAGACGGTTGCGACGGATGATCTCGTTCTCCGAGTTCACCTGAACCGCTTCAAAGAACCCATCGATCGGAGCACGCAGGGAGGCCATCGCCGACATAGCTGCGGCAAAGTCCTCAGCCTTCATCGCAGGTGCAATCGCGGCCTCTGCGGTATCGAGCGCCGCAAAGAGCGCCTTTTCCGCATCGCCCTCGGCAAATTTCACATCCGCACCGAACGAATATTCGACGCCGTCTTTGTCTTCGGCTTGGGACAGGATGTTAGACGCACGTTTGTAACCTTGCAGAAGGTTGGTGCCGTCCTCAGTGCCCATCATGTCCTGCAGGGCCCGCGCCCGTTTAACAAGCAGCGCGATGTCATCGCTGCCGTCCATTGCAAGACAAGCGTCGATTACGTCGTGACGAATGCCTTCGTCGCGGAGGAACACCTTCAGTCGATCATGGAAGAACGACAGAAGGTCTGCCGAATCCGCGCCAGCGTTCGCCTTTGCGATGACGTCAGACAGTTTCAAGGTCAGGCCATTCGACAGGATCAAACGGATCACACCGAGGGCTGCACGACGCAGTGCGAACGGGTCTTTGGAACCTGTGGGTTTCTCATCAATCGCCCAGAATCCAGTCAGCGTGTCGAGTTTATCAGCAAGCGCCACAGCCACCGAAACAGCTTCGGTCGGAACGTCGTCAGACGGGCCTAGCGGGCTGTAGTGATCGCGGCAGGCATCAGCTACAGCATCGGACAATTTTGCACTTTTCGCGTAATAGCGGCCCATGATCCCCTGCAATTCAGGGAATTCGTAGACCATTTCCGATGACAGGTCACATTTAGCGACTTTCGCTGCCAGCTCTGCCTCTGCCGCATCCGCACCAACAACAGGCGCGAGCTCTTTGGCCAGTGTAGCGATACGCCCGATGCGTTCAGCCTGCGAACCGAGCTTGTTGTGGAAGGTCACATTGGCGAGCGGAGCGCCCATCGCCTCGAGCCCTTCACGTTCGACCGTGCGCAGGTCGTTCTCCCAGAAGAACTTTGCGTCCGACAGACGCGCAAAGAGAACCTTTTGGTTGCCCTTCAGGATTGTCGCGCCTTGATCGGCGGTCTCGATGTTGGCGACCGTGATGAACTTTTCGATGCGGCCCGTTTTCGGGTTCCGAACCGAGAAGAACTTCTGGTGCTCTTTCATCGAGGTTTGCAGAACTTCTGGCGGCAGACCGAGGAAGGCATCGTCAATCGAGCCCATCAGAACAACGGGCCATTCAACAAGGCCCGACACTTCAGCCAGAAGGCCCTTATCGTCGACGACTTCCAGACCAGCGGCGAATGCCATGTTCGTGGCGTCCTGCCAGATCGCATCGGCGCGTTCGTCCGCACGCAGGATAACCTTCGCGCGTTTTAGTTTCGCCTCGTAGTCATCAAACCCAGTGACCGTAAAGGCGTCAGGCGCCATGAAACGGTGCCCTTTGGTCGTGTTCGACGAGGTGATGCCGTCTATATCAACAGGAACAACTTCGTTGCCGTCAGCATCAGACAGGATACAAACGATGGAATGCAGCGGACGCACCCAACGCAGCGGGCCAGCGCCCCAGCGCATGGATTTCGGCCATGGGAAATTGCGGATCGTTTGTTCCAGAACCTCTGCAATCACCTCTGCCGCCTTACGGCCCGGTTTTTCGATCACTGCGAAATAGGCCTGACCCTTTTTCTGGTCACGCACTTCTAACTGGTCAATCGTTAAACCTGTCGAACGCAAGAACCCTTCGATGGCTTGTTCTGGTGCGGTGGTCGCTGGGCCCTTGCGCTCTTCACGAACAGGTTTGGATTCCGCGAGGAGATCATCAATCGACAGTGTCAAACGGCGCGGGGTCGAAAAGGCAGCGGCGCCAGCGTAGGTCAAACCAGCCTCGACCAGTCCATCGGTGACCGTCTTGCGCAGATCGTCAGCCGCTTTGGCCTGCATACGTGCGGGGATTTCTTCAGAGAAAAGTTCGATCAGAAGATTAGGCATTAGTTTGTCCCTTCGACGGGTGTCGGGCATCCTTCGGGCAGCGGATCGCCGTTGAATTTGGCTTCGCCGCATTTGTTGATCTGGTGCCAGACATAGCCATGTCCGTCGCCCGTAAAGGCCACCACGCGATCAACGCCGTAGGTGATATTTTCATGACCCATAAAGGCCACAGCTTCACCAGTTTCGAGAGCTGCGCCGACGTTACTCGCGTCGTAGCAATCGAACCAGTTTGGACCGTTCAGCGGCACTGGGTCTGCATACATTTCATAATTGTCGGTCAGCGACCCCATGCTGATCGGGGTCGAGAAACACGCGCGGAAACGGATCGGAGAGCTATCGCTATCGATCGCCTCGAACCCTTCGGTCATGATGCCTTCGGGCTGGCCTGTATGGATCGAGGTCAGTTCAACCTCGCCAAACGATGCAGCGTCCACGCGATCATAGAAAGCGTAGACCTGATTGTAGTAAAGAACAGCACCAGCCAGAAGCGCAGACACAACAATCCCCGAAAGAGCCACTTTTACCGCATTCATTCGGCAGCCTCGGCGGTATACCCACCGGCCTCTGTCTGAACGAAGGCGTCCGCACACAGTTTTGCCAAGGCACGAACACGGCCGATATAGGCCTGACGTTCGGTGACCGAAATCACGCCACGTGCGTCGAGCAAGTTGAACAGGTGCGATGCCTTGATGCACTGGTCGTATGCAGGGTGCGCCATGACGATGCGTTTACCCGTTTTCGGATCAACCGCGGGGTTGTCGAGGATACGCTGACATTCTGCTTCTGCATCGATGAAGTGACGCAAGAGCTTTTCAGTATCCGCCGCATCAAAGTTATGGCGCGAATATTCTTCTTCGGTCTGACGGAAGATGTCGCCGTATTTCAACGCAATCGGAGCGTCTGGATCGTTGAATGGCATATCCATCACGTGATCCACGCCAAGGACATACATCGCCAGACGTTCGAGGCCGTAGGTCAATTCGCCCGAGACAGGTTTACAGTCGTGACCGCCAACCTGCTGGAAATAGGTGAACTGCGACACTTCCATGCCATCGCACCAAACTTCCCAGCCAAGGCCCCACGCTCCCAAGGTCGGGGATTCCCAGTCGTCCTCAACAAAGCGGACGTCATGCAGACCAAGGTCGATACCGATCGCCTGAAGCGAACCAAGGTAAAGGTCCTGAAGATCAGGCGGCGACGGTTTAATCAGCACTTGATACTGATAGTAGTGCTGCAGACGGTTCGGGTTTTCACCATAGCGACCATCGGTCGGACGGCGGGACGGCTGAACATAGGCCGCAGCCCACGCGCGATCACCGAGCGAACGCAATGTCGTCGCAGGGTGGAAGGTGCCAGCACCAACCTCCATGTCGTAGGGTTGCAGAACTGCGCAGCCCTTTTCAGCCCAGTAGGTCTGGAGCCTCAGGATGATCTCTTGGAAAGAACGGGGTTTATCGGCCATGGTCGCCCTCTTTTCGGTTCCGCGCCTGAATAGGCTGCACATGGGGCGGGGTCAATTGGGGCGTCGGTGTCACATTCGCTTCAATGCAGTTATTTTCGGGCGTCGGGGGCTTGGTAATGCCCGTCGAGTGGTGTCATAAAGCCCCATACTTTGACTGTAGAATTGGGAACAGTATGATCCGTCGCCTATCCGTTTTTCTTATTTTTGTGTTTACGTCTTTTTCTGCGGCTGCCCAGCAGTCGTCTTGGGTCCAACTCGAAGCGCACCCCACATTGACCGCCGCACAGGATGCAGCGCGTAAATATGCGGCTGAGCTGGACGATGTGAACGGATTCTATCTGGGCTCGGATTGGTATGGCGTGGCGCTCGGGCCCTACACCCGCTCTGATGCTGAAGCCCTGCGTCGTCAGCTGCGCAGCTCGGGCCAAGTCCCGCGCGATGCGTTTGTCAGCGACGGCGAACGTTTTGGTCAACAATTCTGGCCGATTGGCGTTGGCGCACCGATCAAACCGCAACCGCTGCCGACTGAAACAACCGACCTCCCCGTTGTAACGATTGTTCCTGATGAAGCACCTGCGGAACCCGCCATCGTCGACGAAACACTGGCCGAGGCCCGCGCGAGCGAAGCGGCGCTGGACCGTGGCGAACGTGAGATGCTTCAGATCGCGCTGAAATGGGCGGGGTTCTACAACTCCTCGATCGACGGCGCCTTTGGTCGTGGCACCCGCGCCTCCATGAGCGCATGGCAAGAAGCGAACGGCTACACCAACACGGGCGTTCTGACCACGCTGCAACGTGCCGACCTCTTGGCGCAATACAACGCCGTCCTCGAGGGTCTGGACATGGAACTGATCCGTGACGACGCTACGGGCATCGCCATTGAAATCCCGACCGGCGCTGTCGAATTCAAAGCTTATGATTCCCCCTTCGCTCGGTTCGAGGAAAAGGATGGGTCGGGCGTAACGGTCCTGCTGATTTCTCAACCCGGTGACCGGACGCGGTTCTTTGGTCTCTACGAAATCCTGCAAACACTGGAAATCGTGCCGACAACGGGCGACCGCAATCGCCGCGACAGCTCGTTTGAAATCGAAGGCGTGAATGACAGCATCCACACCTATGTGACTGCGTCGCTCTCTGGAGGTCAGATCAAAGGCTTTGCCCTCGTTTGGCCCGCTGGTGACGACGAACGCCGCACCCGCGTGACCGAGATCATGAAAGCGAGCTTTGAAACGTTGGACGGTGTGCTCAACCCCGCCCAAGCTGCCGAGGAACAGTCCATTGATCTGGTCTCTGGCCTCGCGATCCGTAAACCGCAACTCGCACGCTCTGGCTTCTATGTGGATGGCGCGGGCACTGTTGTGACGGCGGCAACCACCGTTGCGAACTGTGAACGGGTGACGCTGGACGATAGTTTCGACGCAGATGTTGTGTTCAACGACGGCAGCGTTGCCATCCTGCGCCCGCAGAGCCGTCTTGCCCCGATGGGATCGGCGGACATTCAAACCGCCCTGCCCCGAATCCAATCGCAAATCACCGTGGGTGGTTATCCCTACGGCGGCGCGCTCACCTTGCCGACGCTGACATTTGGGACACTCGCTGATGTACGTGGCTTGGACGGAAATGACAGCACCCTGCGCCTAAACATGCAGACCGAGGATGGCGACATTGGTGGTCCAGTGTTCGACAATGGCGGTGCTGTGATTGGCATGCTCTTGCCGCACCCTGCGACAGGCAATCAGATCCTGCCCGAAGAGGTCAGCTTTGCCTATTCCGCTCAGGGCATTTTGAGCGCGCTCACTTCGGCAGGCGTGACGGCAAAAACAACGGACTCGATGGCTTACATGCCGCCAGAGACGCTCACATCCATGGCGTCAGACATGACCGTCTTGGTCAGCTGCTGGTAACGGCTTGGGGCGCTTCGGCGCCCCTTTTTACGAGCGCCAGAACCGTGGCAGGATGAGAACGAACACCGATACGATCTCTAGCCGTCCCAAGAGCATTCCCAAGATCATCAACCATTTCGCCGTATCTGGGAACGGATGCACAGCGCCCGACGGTCCTACCTCTGGGCCGAACACGGGACCGATATTAAAGATCGATGTCCACGCCCCAGTGATCGCCGCAAAAAAGCTAAGTCCCGTCATGCCCATCAGAACAACCAGAATGCCGAAGGTCATCACAAAGCAGCTAAAAAGCAACATAACGGAACTTAAAACCTCGTCGCTCACGGCCCGACCCTCGAACCGAACGGAAACAACTCGGCTCGGGCTATAAAGTCGCCGAATTTGGGCAGAAATCGCACGCAGCATAAACTGATAGCGGAACACTTTGATCGAACAGCCCGTCGACCCCGAACAGCCGCCAATCATGCCAACGGCAAAGAGGATCGCAAAGGCAAATGGCCCCCAAGCGACCACATCCCCGTCCCCAAACCCAGTCCCCGAAAAGATCGAGACAACGTTGAACAGGGTCGAGCGGAACATCTCTTCGCTGTAGTCCCCATGGGCGAACATACGAAACACAACAATCAGCGCCGTCGCGTAGAGGGTCCACGTGAAATAGGCCCGCACCTGCGCGTCTTGGAACAAGGGTTTCGGATCACCTGTGACCATTTGCAAAAATCGCAAGAACGGCACTGAGGCAAGGAACATAAAGACCACAGCGACATACTGCGGCGCGCCAGGGAACGCGGCGAAGGATGCATCCGAGGTCGAATAGCCCCCCGTCGCAATCGTCGTGAAGGCATGCACGATCGATTCCTGCATGTTCATCCCAGAGATCCCGTAACAAACCGCACAGAGCACCGTGAGACCGATGTAGATATTCAGCAGGCCCTTCGCGATGTCCAATGCACGGGGCAGCGATTTGCCCGAGGTATCAAAGCCCTCGGACTGAAAGAACTGCATCCCGCCGACTTTCATCACGGGCAGAAAAATCATCGCAACAATGACGATCCCGAGGCCACCAAGCCATTGCAGGATCCCGCGCCAGAGCAGAATGCCGTAAGAGTGGGTCTCTAGCCCTTCAATCGTCGTGGCCCCGGTCGTGGTCATCCCAGACATGGATTCGAACATCGCATCGACGAGTGAAAGCTGGGTTTCCCCGATCATAAATGGAATAGCCCCGAAAGCGGGCAAAGCGATCCACACACCTGTGGTGAGGATAAAGCTCTGTTTGAGCGTCAAACCATCGCCCAATTGGTTCGAACAGGCCAAGGCGAGAAACACCCCAGCCATGGTTGTCAGCACCGAACTTTGCAGAAAGGTCTGCCATTCGGGGTCGTTGTGAAAAAGGTCGAACAGCATCGGGGCGACCATGGTCAACCCCATTACCGCTGTCAGCAATCCTATCACGTATCCAACTGGGCGCATATCAATCATGGCCGAAGGCTTGGCGTTAGGCTGCTTGTCTGTCAAGCCGCGACACAGGCAAATTCCCTGCCGCGGATCACATCGTCATCAAACGTAGAACATATCGCGGAAAACGTGAACGGCGATCTGATCACGACGAAGACCCATCGCAGCCAGCTGTTCATCGGTCTTTGCGTTGAGAGCAGCAATTTCACCAGCGCGGGTTTTACTTTCTCCATACGCCTTGATACCGCGACCGAGTGCAGAAACGAACTGGCGTAATTTTTTGCGAAGCAGTGCTGCGTCAAAGGTCGGATTAACTGCGATTTGTGCCATTTTGGAACATCCATGTAGAACGAGTTGTTTCCCTCGTACATGAACGATAGCGCCAATAGGTCAGTATGTGCGCCGTTGATTTTGCATTGCAGCATTTCACCTGCTGCAATGCAGAATTTATCCGACGTGAAACAACGTTGTGAACAAACGCGGGTCAATGCTGTCGCTGTCAAAGGTCTCCCCCTCGACCAAGACCGACACAGCGTCATGGCTGTGCAGGCTCTCTTGGTGGCTGGCCACAACGCGGAAATCACCGACACGCGGGTCCTGCTGAAGCTGCTCGCAGAAGAGACGCGCCGCGTCCTCAACAAATATCGGATTGGCCGCGTTGAGTTCGGCGAATGCCTGTTCATCTTCACGCTTAACCATCACTTGGGTCTCGGTCGGGACAGCAACCCGCGCCATGTCGATCAGATCTTCGAACCATAGCATCGGGCCGTCTTCCATCACCGCCGACATGCGGGCCACAGAGCGCTGCGAATGCGGCGTGGCCAACTGACCACGGAATTGGCGCGCGTGTTCGGACAGTTCGAGCGAACAGGGGCATGTCGACGAATAGACGTAATCGAGATGGATTATCTTTTTGCGCACGCCTGCGCGTTCAACCAGTTCGAGCGCGATGTCGTAATACTGGAACCCCTCAAGCCCCGAACGCAGCGAACGGACCTTCATCGGGAAACGGAACCGCATCTGGATACGCGCATCAAAGCTTTCGAGGTCGGCCATATAGGCGTCCAGCGCGTTCTCCATCACCTCAAAGCTGAACGTCTGCTCTGAGTGCTTGTAGAAGGACCGCATGATGCGGGACATGTTGATGCCCTTCTTTTCTGCTTCAAGGCTCACCGTCCCCGTCACAGAGGTTTCGAGCGTCACATCACCATTGTCGCGAGTGTGAAAACGGATCGGCAGACGGAAGTTCGATATCCCAACGTGCTGGATTTGCTGCTTTGCCCCTTTGATCAGGCTGCTTGGCCCGTTCTGGAGGTCAGGCATCGACGCCTTGTAGTCCTCATCCACCACGAAATCTTCGGGGTAGGCGCGAGCGAGGGCTGGGTAGTTTGAAACTTCCTGCCCAGGGATCAGGCGCGACACGAGAGGGTCGAGCGTTGCCACCTCTTCGGGTGTGGCATCGCCTGCCCAGCGCCGCAAAAGCGCCAGCGCCGCCTCGGCCTCTTCGCGCGACGGTTCGCGGTCCATGTCAGACGAGTGGATATTCATGTCGGAGCCTCCCGCAGGTGCAGCACGCCCCACTATATGGGATGCGCGCGACAGTTTTCCATCAAATGCGAAGGGAATACGCTTGGAACCGTCGCGCGGATCACTCATCAGATGGCATCCAATGCTTGTTTCAGGTCTGCCAACAGATCGTCAGCATCCTCAAGGCCGCAGGACACACGCACCAAACCGGGTGTGATACCCAGCGTGTCTTTCTGATCCTGCGGCAAACGCTGGTGCGTTGTGGTCGCAGGATGGGTCACCAGCGACTTACTGTCTGCAAAGTTGTTGGTGATCGTGAAAATCTTGAGCGCGTTGAGGAAACGGAAGCATTCTTCTTTGCCGCCTTTCACGTCAATCGCAAAAACAGTGCCGACGCCCTCGTATTGGGACTTCGCCAGCTCAAACTGAGGATGACGCGGATCAAGAGGGTAGTTCACCGAGTTCAGCTTTGTATGACCGGCAAGCGCATCAGCCAATTTCACCGCGGTTTCAGACTGCTGCCCCACGCGCAGGAACAGAGTATCGAGCGACTTCAGCATGACCCAAGCGTTGAACGGGCTCATCGCGCCACCAGTGTGTTTGAGGTATGCCTCAACAGGCCCCCGAACGAGCTCTTTCTTGCCCAGAACCATACCGCCAAGGCAGCGACCCTGACCGTCCACGTGTTTGGTGGTCGAATATACGATGAGATCAACGCCCAACTCGCCAGCGATCGAATAAGCTGGCGTGACCATCGCGTTATCACACACAACAATCGCGCCATTGGCATGCGCCAGTTCGACAACAGACTTCATGTCGATCACTTCGAGCGTCGGGTTCGAAATCGACTCAAAGAAGACGACTTTGGTGTCGGGACGGATCGCAGCCTTCCACGCATCCAGATCACGACCATCGACCAGCGTCAGTTCGACCCCAAACCGTTGCAGCACGTCCTCGAGGATATAGAGGCACGATCCGAACAACGCGCGGCTCGACACAATGTGATCGCCAGCCTTCAGCATAGACATCAGCGCACCGTTCACTGCGGCCATACCCGAAGCGGTGGCAAATCCTGCCTCAACGCCCTCAAGGTCGGCCATACGATCTTCGAGCATAGCAACGGTCGGGTTGCCATAGCGCGCATAGATAAATTCGTCTTCGCCGAGTTTCACAAAACGGGCCTCGGCCTGTTCTGCGGTTTCGTAGACAAAGCCCTGCGTCAGAAAAATCGCCTCGGACAGTTCGTTGTACTGGCTGCGGCGGGTGCCCGAATGCACGGCGCGAGTGCGTTTGGAAAGTTTGTCCATGTCTTTGTTCCTTACGGCCATTAAAAAACCCCTACACCGAATAAAGGGAGCAGGGGTTGGCCTGTTTCCTTTTTAGCGGTTTGTTTAACGTGGCCCGCAATCCGGTTCAAATCGCCACGGCAGAGTGGTTACGCCGTTGTGACATTCTGGTCAAGGAAAACGGCCTTGCGGCCCAGCGCGAAACGCGCATTGTGACCCCACCTTGCGAACAGGAGTTTCAGATGACCGCTGCAATCGATCTCTACTACTGGCCGACGCCAAACGGCAAAAAGATCACCATAGCCTTGGGTGAGATGGGCTTGGACTACAACCTGATCCCAATCAACATCGGGGCGGGCGACCAATTCGCGCCAGACTTCCTTGCCATTGCGCCAAACAATCGCATGCCCGCCATCGTCGACCGTGATGGCCCCGATGGCGAACCGATCTCTATTTTTGAATCGGGGGCGATCCTGCAATACCTCGCGCGGAAAACTGGACAGTTCGGCGGTTCGACAGAGCGCGAACGGGTGATGATCGAACAGTGGCTGATGTGGCAAATGGGCGGCGTTGGGCCGATGGCCGGTCAAGCGCACCACTTCCTCAAATACGCGCCCGATATGTCCCCGCCCCAAGTGCTCCCCTACGCGCAAGACCGTTACCGTAATGAGGTTGGCCGCCTCTATCGCGTCTTGGACAAGCAGCTCCAGGACAAAGAGTACGTCTGCAGCGAATATTCAATCGCGGACATGGCGATCTACCCTTGGGCTGCGGGATGGGAAGGCCAGCAGCAAACGCTTGACGACAAACCGAACTTTGCCGCGTGGTTGGCGCGTATGGCGGCACGTCCCGAAGTTGCAAAAGGGATGGAAGTCGGAGCCGAACTGCGCCAAAAGGCCTTCTCCAATGAAGAAATGGAACGGCTGTTCAAACAAAAATGATACGTCACATCGTCTTTTTCACAGCAAAGTCACCAGATGATCGCGACACCGTTTTCCAAGGGCTCAAACTCTTGGAAAACATTAAAGAGTGCCGCCATATCGAAATCGGTGAAAACCTGAACTCTGACCCCATCAGCCCTGATGGTCCAGATTTCATTGTCTATGCTGAATTTGACGATGCCGAACAGCTAGCGGCCTACAAGGCTGACCCGCTCTACGCTGAATCGATCCGCATTGTGCGCCCTCTGCGCGACATGCGGATCGCTGCGGATTTTTTTACTTAGGCTCTTCGATCAAGAACCGCTGGAGCGTCACAATCTGCGACCAGAGGAACAGGAATAGGACCACGGGGAACGCAAAGGTTTCGAGCGTGACCCAAAGTTCCTCGCTCTGCGTGCGCCAGATGAATTCATTGGCCGCGGCCAATCCCGCAAAGAACACGGTCAGACGGCGGGTCAGGATCATCCACCCTTCGCGCTGCATGGGCAGAAACTCTCCCATCACATACTCGAGCCAGCTCTGACCGCGTAAGAGCCCGATACCGAGCAGCAGCGAGAAGAGCCCGTAAACAATTGAGGTCTTCATTTTAAAGAAGGCCTCATCATTGAACCAAGCGGTCAACCCACCGAAGAAGATCACCATGATCGCGGTAAAGACCTGCATCCGCGACAACTTTTTCGTGAGGAACCAGAGCACGGCCATGGCTGCCAGCAGCACAGGAATGAACACGACTGCCGCGACGATAAAGCCGGAATAGTCAGTGCCTGCGATAGTATAGGTGTTATCCTTGATCTTAATGTAGAGCAGGAAGAACGCCAATGTCGGCCCCAGTTCCAGCACCTGTTTCAGGATCGGATTGATCGGTTTTGCTGACATTCTAGCCTCCCATTTCCACAATGATTGCCCCTATGGCAATCAAAGTCATCAGCGCCAAACGGCGCGGCCCCACCTTTTCACCCAAGATGAACCATCCAATCAAGGCCGCAAAAACAGTAGAAGTTTCACGAAGCACCGCTGCTTCGCCGACCTTGTCCAAACGCGTTGCGATCATCACGCCGCCAAAGCTGATCCACCCAATCACAGCCCCCGCAAATCCACGCCACATCAGCGGGCCGATTTGGGGACGTTCACCAGATTTGCGCAACTTCAGGATCGCGATGATGGGCATATCTACGCCCGACAGGAAAAAGAACCACGCAAGGAAGGTAAACGGATCAGTCGCCTGACGAATGCCCCACGCGTCATAGGTCGTGTAGACCGCAACCATCAAACCACAAAGGACCGCCCAGACGAGCGCGACTTTGACCCGCCACGGGTCAATCACTTCTTCGCTCAGGTTGCGCAGCGCCAAAAGGAGGATCCCCCCCGACAGGCACGCCACGCCGAGCCATTGAACCAGCGTGAAATGTTCGTGAAAAACGACCGAGGCAAAGATGACCGTGACCAGCGGGCCAGAGCCGCGCACAACCGGATAGACCACGGTGTATGCCGCGTATTCATAGGCCAGCGCCATCGTCACCTTGTAGATGAAATGGATCACCATAGCGCCGGCGAGGACACCCCACATCGCGCCTTCGGGCCACGGAACAACGAACAGCGCGAAAGGGGCTGAGACGAGCGTAAACCAGAGGTCAATCGACCCTCGCGCCACCCACGGATCGTGTTTGCCCTTTTGCAACGCACCAAAGGCCGCATGTGCCAAGGCCGCCATCAAAACCAACAGCGTCGCCAGTTGCCGACCTTGGTCCGTGCCTTCGAGAGAAACGAGCCACTCACCCATTGGACAGACGGACCAATATCGGCATTTAGTTCAGACCAACCAGTGCTTTGGCGAAATCTTCGGGATCGAAGGGTGCAAGGTCGTCGATCTGTTCACCGACACCGATCGCGTGGATCGGCAGGCCGAATTTATCAGCAAGCGCGACCAGAACGCCGCCTTTGGCCGTGCCGTCAAGTTTTGTCATAACGAGGCCCGATACATCCGCCAGTTTCTGGAACGCATCGACCTGCATGATCGCGTTTTGACCCGTCGTCGCATCCAACACCAACAGCGTGTTATGCGGCGCATCGGGGTCTTTCTTGCGGATCACGCGAACGATTTTCGACAGTTCTTCCATCAAATCCTGACGGTTCTGCAAACGGCCCGCTGTATCAATCATCAGCAGGTCAGCACCATCCTCATGTGCCTTTGTCATCGCGTCAAAAGCAAGGCTCGCAGGGTCGGACCCTTCTGGCGCGGTCAGGACAGGCACGCCAGCGCGCTGCCCCCAAACTTGTAATTGTTCAACAGCCGCCGCGCGGAAGGTATCGCCAGCCGCGATGACCACGGATTTACCAGCGGCCTTAAACTGGCTCGCCAATTTGCCGATGGTCGTGGTTTTGCCCGACCCATTCACGCCGACCACCAAAACCACCTGCGGTTTCTTCGCATAGATCGGCAGGGGTCGTGCCACGGGTTCCATGATGCGGGTGACTTCATCGGCGAGAAGCTGTTTGATTTCTTCAACCGACAGCTTTTTGCCCATACGACCTTCGGCCATGCTCGACGTGACCCGGAGCGCGGTATCGACACCCATATCAGCGGCAATCAACAACTCTTCGAGCTGTTCGAGCATATCATCGTCAAGCGTCCGACGCGGCGCATCAGGCTTGCGCCCCAGCATACGACCCAAAATACCCGGCTTCGCGGTTTCATCGGTGGGCCCATCTTCGATCAATGGCATCGGCGTGACCGTCAACTGAACCGGAACGATAGGCGCAGGAGCAGCCTCAGGCTCGTCCTCTACCTCAACCTCAGGCTCGTCGTCTTCGACTTCAACGGACGGCTCTTCGATCACCTCTTCAACGATGGGCTCATGCTCTTCCTCGGCTGGCAGATGATCCTCTGCCTCTTCGACAATAGCCTCCAGCCCCTCATCGATTTTCGACGAAGATTTGGTCAAACGGTCACGAAGTTTCTTGAAGAACGACATAAGTAAGCCCTGAACCGGTTTTACCACCACCTAATGGCAACGGAAGGCGATGGAAAGACCTGCGCCACTAGTCAGTCGCGATTAGGGGGCATATCACTGCATCAACAGGAGAGTCCCATGCGTCCGATGACCCTTTTTACGATTGCGACACTGACACCGCTGCCCTTGATCGTGCTTGCTGCACTGACGGGCGGATGGTGGGCGCTGCTTGCACCGCTTTACATGACCCTGATGACCGCATCATTGGACGAAATGGTGAAGCGGATCACTCCCACCGTGCCCGAGGCCGAATTTCCTGTGGCAGATCGACTGTCAGTCATCATCGCCCTTGGTCAATTTTGTTTATTGGGTGCAGTCACTTACGGGATGGGTCACGGCCTAAGCGGTTGGGAAAAGGTCGGGGTATTTGTGGCAACAGGGCTTTACCTCGGGCAGGTTGGCAATTCGAATGCCCATGAACTGATCCATCGCGGCAGCCGATTCCTGCATGACTTGGGCATGTGGGCCTATATTTCGGTCCTCTTTGGGCATCACACCTCTGCACATGTTCTGATCCACCACCGCTTTGTCGCGACAAAGTCTGATCCCAATTCCGCTCGCAAAGGTGAAAGTTTCTACCGATTTGCCCTTCGGGCATGGATCGGATCGTTCCGTGCGGGCCTCAAAGCGGAATCAGAGCGGCTGAAACATGCGGAGCGGGCCTCGTGGAGGCATCCCTACGTCATCTACATCAGCGGGGCGCTTTTGATGATCGGCGCGGCCTATTTGATTGGCGGTAAGATCGGCCTCCTCTGGTATCTCGCCATCGCAGGTTTCGCCCAAGTGCAGCTGCTGATGTCGGACTATGTTCAGCATTACGGCCTCCAACGTTATGTGTCCGAGGATGGTAAAGCTGAACCTGTTGCGGGTCGTCACAGTTGGAACAGCCCGCATTGGTTTTCATCCGCTCTGATGCTCAATGCGCCGCGCCATTCGGACCACCACGCGCACCCTGCCCGCCCTTACCCTGCGTTGGAGTTGGGCGAAAACCCGATGCTGCCGAGATCGCTCCCCGTTATGGCATGCGTCGCGCTTTATCCACGGTTCTGGCGCAAGGTCATGGACCCACGGGCCGCAAAATGGCGATCGGTCACCAAAACCTGAATTGAGCGCAGACGGAAAACAGGGGACACTCCCATCATGCGGACCATCACACTCATCCTCGCCCTCTGCGCCCTGCCCGTTTCGGCACAAACGGCCCTGACCGCCGAGCAATTCGAAGCCCGCGTCGAAGGCAAAACGCTCGATTTTGGCTATGACGGCGAAACGCCCTACGGATTGGAACGCTACCTGCCCGACCGCCGCGTTTTATGGAGCTGGGGTGACAACACCTGTGAGCCTGGAAAGTGGTATGAAAATGACGGCGAGATTTGTTTCGTCTACGACTTTGACCCCACACCCCAATGCTGGACCTACTACGACATGGACGGACGTCTCATGGCTGTCTTTATGAATGACATCGACACAGCCACGGGCACGGTTGTCTATGAACTCTCACCCGTGGCCCGTGAACTGATTTGCGATAACTTTGGTATGTGATCAGACAGGGATCAGCGCATCGTCGCGCTGAACGGTCGCGACACTTCGGATATCTGCCGCAGACAACCCTGCTTCAATTGTAAAGCTGCCCGCCTCGATCCGCCATTGCCCGACGGTCACGTCAAAGAACGCAAAGGCCCGCGGCGGTAGCGCCATCCGAACGGTCGTTGTTTCACCCGCGTCTAGGTCAACTTTCGCAAAGGCTTTCAACTCTCGCGCTGGCCGCTCGACCGAAGCCTCAAGATCGCCAACATAGACCTGCACCACCGTTGAACCGCGCCGCGCCCCTGTGTTGGTGACAGGGATCGTGCAGATGATGTCGTGACCATCCTCTGACAATTCCATCTGCCCAAGGTCAAAGTCAGTGTAGGACAGGCCAAAGCCGAACGGGAACATCGGTGCGATCCCGTGTTTGTAGTAGTGGCGGTATCCAGTCATCACCCCTTCTGCGTATCGAACATGCCCATCGAGACCCGGATAGATTTCAGGATCCTGCGAATGGGCTGGATTGTCCGACAGCTTGATCGGGAAGGTCTGGGGCAAACGCCCTGCGGGCTCCGCATCCCCGTAGAGCACATCAACGATAGAATTCCCCGCTTCTTGCCCGCCATACCACGCTTGCAAAATAGCTGCGACATCAGAGACCCAAGGCATCTCAACGGGTCCACCCGTTTGCAGAACCACGACCGTATTCGGATTGGATGCCGTTACCGCAGCGACCAATTCATTTTGACGACCGGGGAGGTGGATATCCTCCATATCCCAACCCTCGGTATCCCATTCGCCCGAACGCCCAATCACTACGACAGCCACATCAGCCTGCGCTGCGATCTCAGCCGCCTGCGCAATATCGGCTTCTGTCATCGGCACCGAAATACCGACACGCAAAGCCGAGTGGTTCAGGTTGTCTGGCGTTTTCGAACGGAATTCGATCCGAATGTCATGCGCCTGACCCGCCGTTAGCTCGACCGCACCGACGACCTCATCGTTCCCTTCTTCAAAGAAGGTGCGCCCTTTGGTCCATGTCTCTTCCCAACAATCCACAATCAGTTTGTTATCGACATAAACACGCGCATAGCCCGCAGCATGTGCACCGATGTGATGGATGCCCGATATAGTCGGCGTAAAAGTGCCCGTGATCTTGGCCGCAAAGTTCGTCGGGTCGACCTGACCGCCCGCAAACGGCGGGACCCAGAACGCATTTACGCTGTCCATCGATTGAGTGTGAGCAGGTTCAGAGGTGAGGTCGTGACCGCGATAGAACGAAAGTTCGAAATCGCCGGTAAGGATCGGTTCCCAACGGTGGTTGGTGCAGCCTTTGGCAAAGCTAAGGTTTTCAGCCCCAATACGGGCCAAAAGCGCATCGTAAGGCGACACCATGTAGTGCGGGTTCAATTGGGCAGAGCCGCCACCCATGATCTTAACCTCTTTGGCGTTTGGACCGATCAAAGCGACCTTGGCCTCGGACGGGAGCGGCAGAACACCATCGTTTTTGAGCATGACCATGCCGTCTGCCCCCGCCTTGCGGATCAAGTCGCGGTGTTCGGGGCGATCATCCGCACGTTCAACGAACGGGGTCGTGTCGGTAAGGCTCCCCACCCGATCCATCAGGCGCAGCATGTTCAGCGCTGCAGTGCGCACTGTTTCACGGCTGACCTCGCCCGCGTGAACGGCAGCGACCAGTTTGTCGCCACGATCACGGGTCGGCCCAGGCATCTCCAGATCAAGACCCGCATTCACGGTCGGCGCGGTGCTGCGTGACCCGAACCAATCGGACATGACGATACCATCGTAGCCCCACTCTTTGCGCAGCACATCCGTGAGCAGCCATTCGTTTTCAGCCGTGTAGGTGCCGTTCAGACGATTGTAGGACGACATGATCGCCCATGTGCCCGCCTTTTTCACAGCGTCCTCGAACGGGCGCAGATAAAGCTCGCGCATGGTGCGTTCGTCGATATCTGAACTGATGGTCGTACGTTCAATCTCGCTTTCATTCCCGACGAAATGCTTGGGCGATGCGGCGACACCTTTGGACTGCAGGCCCCGAATATACCCGACCGCGAGAGCCGAGGTCAGTTCTGGATCCTCAGAGTAACATTCGAAATTCCGCCCGTTCGTCACACCACGATGCAGGTTGATTGTCGGCGCCAAGGCGACGTGCGCGCATTTCGATTTCACCTCATCCGCGATGGCACTGCCGATTTGTTCGGCCAGTTCAGGGTCCCACGAGGCCCCAATCGCGATACCGACAGGAAACGCTGCAGCCGTGACACCACCGAACAGAGATCCGCCCCCACGCGCCCCGTTCGGGCCATCGGTGACGCGCATTTTAGCTATCCCGAGGCGTTCGATCTCTGGTGTCGACCAAAAATCTGCCCCCGCCAGAATGGCGACTTGTTCTTCCAGCGTCATTTCATCCACGATAGCTTCAATCGATTGGGTCGCCATTTTGAGTGCTCCGTCAGAGGGAATCTAAAATCTAAAACGTTATAGATTTTTCTATAACGTTTATGTAGGGTCCAACAATAGGAATAAAAGGAACGTTTTAAACATGACCGATGCGGGAAAGAACACCAACACTATTGCCGCGCAGGTCACAGGGAAGCCCACACTCAAAACGATCTCAAAACTGAGTGGATTGGCGATCCCGACGGTATCTCGCGCGCTGAGCGACGCACCCGACATTAGCGAAAAAACAAAGAAGAAGATCCGCGAAATCGCGGCAGAGATTGGCTATGTGCCAAATCGTGCTGGCGTTCGACTGCGGACAGGCAAGACGCTGGTGATCAGCTTGATCCTCGGACCAGATTCCGAACTGATGCCCCATACCGCGCAACTTATCGGATCAATCGCCCGCGCCTTGCGAGAGACACCCTATCACCTAAACGTCACGCCCTATTTACCTGACGATGACCCGATGAAGCCCATTCGGCAGATCGTCGAAAATAGACTGGCAGATGCGGTAATCCTGAACAGAACCCAAGCAGACGATCCTCGTGTCGCTTATCTGTTGGAAAAGCAATTTCCCTTTGCCACGCACGGACGCACGAATATGTCCGATCGTCATGCCTATTTCGACTATGACAACGCGGCATTTGGGGACTTTGCCGTTCGCCACTTAGCCGCGCGTGGGCGCAAACGCATCGCACTCCTGGCGCCGAAACAGAACCAGCTTTACGCAACTCACATGATCGAAGGCGCTTTGGCCGCTGCCACGGATTGCGGCGTATCGCTGACAGTTTTGGATGATGTCGATAGTGACGCACGGATTGACGAAATTCGGGCCGCGATTGCGCTACGGCTAAAGGACAACCCGGATGTCGATGCGCTGATAACCGCTTCGGGCGTTGCTGCGATGGCCGCTGCCGCTGGTGCTAAATCGGCAGGGCGGGAAGTCGACATTTTTGGCAAAGAAGCAACGTCGATCCTGAGGTTCTGCAACCCTAACATCCTCACCCTGCGCGAGGATGCAGCACGCGCTGGCGCGTTTCTAGCCGAGGCCGTGGTTGCGGCACTCAACGACCCACTAGGGGCACCGAAACAAGGGCTTCAAGTGCCAAGCGAGGCTGACTTCAACCTCGCTTGAGACTCATAAATCAGAGCGCGCGCCAACCGATATCGCTGCGATAGAACCCTTCGGCCCAATCGATCTGCTCAACCATCGCGTAGGCACGCGCACGCGCCTCGGCCAAGGTCGCGCCACGCGCGGTCACGTTCAGAACACGCCCACCCGTCGCAACAATCGCGCCGTCTTTTTCGGCGGTACCCGCGTGGAAGCAATATTCGCTGCTGGTCTCAGGCAAATCGCCCAGACCCTTAATCACGGTGCCTTTTTGATAGGTGCCCGGATAGCCGTTCGATGCCATCACGACGGTGAGCGCATTATCATCTGCCCATTGCGCCTGAACTTCGTTCAAACGGCCCTCAGAGCAGGCAAGCATCAGGTCGAGAGCCTGACCACCCAAGCGCATCATCAAAACCTGACATTCGGGGTCACCAAAACGGCAGTTATATTCAACCAGTCGAGGCTGACCGTCTTTGATCATCAGACCCGCATAAAGGACGCCCTGATAGGGCATACCCTGATCTTTCATCGCTTTCATGGTCGGAATGACGATTTCGTTCAATGCTTTGGCAGCAACCTCATCCGACAGAACGGGCGCAGGCGAATAAGCCCCCATCCCGCCCGTATTCGGACCAGTGTCGCCGTTGCCGACACGTTTGTGGTCTTGCGCGGTGCCAATCGGCAGCACGTTTTCACCATCCACGAGGAGGAAGTAGGACGCTTCTTCGCCGTCCATAAATTCTTCGATCACGACTTCAGCACCAGCCTCACCGAATTCGCCGCCGAACATATCGTCGATGGCATCCAGCGCGTCTTGTTCGTTCATCGCAACGATCACGCCCTTGCCCGCAGCCAGACCATCGGCCTTAACCACGATCGGTGCGCCCTGTTGGCGGATGTAATCCTTGGCTGGGGCCGCCGAGGTAAAGCGCGCATAAGCCGCCGTCGGTGCATTCGCGGCGTCACAGATCGCTTTGGTAAAGGCTTTAGACGCTTCCAACTGCGCTGCCGCCTTAGACGGGCCAAAAACCTTTAGGCCAGCTTCGCGCAGACGGTCAGCGACGCCGGCGGCCAGAGGGGCCTCAGGCCCGATGATGACGAAATCAATCGCGTTCTCTTCGGCGAACGTCGCAACAACATCGCCGTCCAGAATGTCGATTGCCGCACATTCAGCAATCTGCGCGATACCAGCGTTACCTGGCGCAACGATCAGTCGATCACATTTCGGGTTCTGTTTCACAGCCCAAGCAAGACTATGTTCACGTCCACCACTACCCAAAATTAGGATGTTCATTGCGCCCTCCGCTTGGCCTTTGCTTGCGGGCGTTCTAAGGTTGCAGGACGAATATAACAAGGGCGAGCAGATGGACCTTTTCGAAGAGCCGAACGACAACGCGCATGAGTTTTCCGTATCGGAAATTTCTGGGGCCATCAAACGCACGCTCGAAGGTGAATTTGGCAACGTCCGTGTCAAAGGCGAGGTTGGCCGCGTGGTCATTGCCCGCACGGGTCACATGTATTTCGACCTCAAGGATGATCGCAGCGTTATCGCCTCGGTCAGCTGGAAAGGCCAAGTTTCCAAACTGTCCCACATGCCCGAAGAAGGGATGGAGGTTGTCGCCACTGGCCGCCTGACGACCTTTGGCCCGCAATCGAAATACCAGCTCAACGTCGAAGATATTCGCCCTGCGGGTGCGGGTGCGCTTATGGCGATGTTGGAAAAACGCAAGGCCGCTCTCGCTGCCGAAGGGCTGTTCGCGACAGAACGCAAACGCCCCCTACCCTACCTGCCCGAAGTCATCGGCGTTGTAACGTCCCCAACTGGCGCAGTCATCCGCGATATCCTTCACCGTCTGCGGGATCGGTTTCCGCGCAAAGTGCTCGTTTGGCCCGTCGCCGTCCAAGGCAAAGACTGCGCTCCTCAGGTGGCCCACGCCATCGAAGGGTTCAACCAGATGACCCCAGGTGGCGCGCTCCCCCGGCCAGACGTCATCATCGTCGCCCGTGGCGGTGGTAGCATCGAAGACCTCTGGGGTTTTAACGAAGAGATCGTCGTTCGCGCTGCTGCCGCGAGCCAGATCCCATTGATCTCTGCTGTCGGCCACGAAACCGACACGACGCTGATCGACTATGCCTCGGACATGCGCGCGCCGACCCCGACGGCAGCGGCTGAATTGGCTGTGCCGGTCCGACTCGAACTTTTGAACTGGGTCGAAAATCAGGGCATGCGCCTCACCCGTTCGGGAACGCAGGCCGTCACATTGCGCCAACAACGCTTGTCTGACCTGTCCCGCGCCATGCCCAAAGCGACCGAGCTTCTCGAAGGGCCCAGTCAGCGGTTGGACATCTTGTCCGATAAACTCGACAACGCCTTGCGCGACTTCACCCGCCAAAAGCGGCTCAAACTAACTGAGGCGTCTGGTCATCTTCGCCCGTCGGTCCTGACAAATCGGATCGCCGAACAAAACCGCCGCCTCGATGATCGTTCGGCTCGACTAGCACCTGCCCTTGCACGTGGGACACGTCAGCACCGCCGTGATTTCACAGCACTGACCAGTCGTATCCGCCCTGCGGCTCTCAAAGAGAAAACCGCGCTCTTGTCGGAACGGCTCGTCCCGCTTGCCCGCCGACTGACTGACCACGCGAACCGCGACCTCGCAGATCGTAAGGCAAAACTGACTGCATTAGACCGCCTACGCCTGACCCTCGGCTACGAATCCACGTTGCAACGGGGCTATGCGGTGATCCGCGACGGCGACAAAGTCATTACAACCACCAAAGAAGCCAAGTCAGCGAGCGCCCTCGAAATCCAGTTCGCGGACGGACGGATCACGCTCGACGACACCCCAAAAGCCGCCCCCAAGGCCAAGAAGCCAAAACCACCAGAACAAGGCAGCCTCTTTTAACCTGCCTTTGTGCCCAAAATATCCCGGGGGTTTGGGGGCAGCGCCCCCATGACCTAAAAACGAAAAAGCCGCGCAATTTGCGCGGCTTTTCCATAATCAAAACTTCAACCAATCAGGCGGCGCGGCCAACCAGAACGCTGTCGATTTCTTTTGCAGCGTCTTGCTCGTTATGGCCGCCGACAGCCGCGATTTCGCGGGTCAGGCGCTCAAGCGCAGCTTCGTACAACTGACGCTCAGAATAGGACTGCTCGCGCTGGTCGTCCGCACGGTGCAGGTCACGGACAACCTCAGCAATCGCGATCAGATCGCCAGAGTTGATCTTCTGTTCATATTCCTGAGCGCGACGCGACCACATAGCTTTCTTCACCTTCGCTTTACCCTTCAGGGTCTTCATCGCATGAGCGACAACGTCAGGCGACGACAGGCTACGCATACCCACTTCGGTGGCCTTGTTTGTCGGCACGCGAAGGGTCATTTTGTCTTTTTCGAAGGAAATCACGAACATTTCGAGTTCGAACCCAGCGACTTCCTGCTTTTCGATGTTCACGATCTGGCCAACGCCATGAGCGGGATAGACCACAAATTCGTTCGGGCTGAAGTCGTTCTTCTTGGATTTAGTCATTTTCGTCCTTCCTATGGACCGACCCCAAAGAGTCACAAGATCCGGCGGGGCAAAAGCCTCCGTCGGAGTAAGTTGGATATAGGGATGGGTCAGTTTTCCGGCAGCATTTGCAAAACTTATATCACAAAATCCGACTTCTTGGAAGCGCCGCACCGCAGCAGGGGCAAACCCAATAGCCCCATATAAAACAAGGCTATTCTATCGCGTGGATAGAATAGCCTCGAATCAATTTGGTCGAATCAGATCAGTTTCCTTCGCCGGGAGCCTCAGAGAAGAGATCCATCTTGCCGGGCTTGCCGTCCATCTCTTCTGCGGTCGGCATCGGGTCTTTCTTAGCCGTGATAACAGGCCAGAGTTCCGAATACTTGCGGTTGAATTCAACCCATTTCTCCATATCCGGCTCAGTGTCCGGACGGATTGCGTCTGCAGGGCACTCTGGCTCGCACACGCCGCAATCGATGCATTCATCAGGGTGGATGACGAGGAAATTCTCGCCTTCGTAGAAACAGTCTACTGGGCAGACTTCAACGCAGTCTGTGTATTTGCAGGCAATGCAGTTTTCCGTAACGACGTAGGTCATGGATCGGTCCTATGATGTTCGGGCGCCTTGCTAGACCGCCCTGCCCAATCATTCAAGCGCGAATGGATCGTCAGAGCCCAGATGCGACGCCATGTTCCGTCTCTCGCGTTTTCCGGGGCGTCCCTTCCCATCAAATGCGGGATTTTTGGGAGCTTTTTCCGTCGCATCCTTGGTGATTGGCGCCAAATCTTCGTAAAGCGCCTGCGCTTCGGGGGCAGGACCGCGCCGTTCGCCGATCGCGAGGATTCGGACGACACGGATATCGTGCCCTTGGGCAAAGGTCAGAACGTTGTCCGGACCCACCATACGCGCTGGTTTGGAAATAGGTTGGCTGTCGATCCGCACCTTGCCCTGTTTCACCACATCGGCGGCTAGCGTGCGCGTCTTGAAAAAACGCGCATGCCAGAGCCATTTGTCGATGCGGATAGTGGGCCGCGGATCGTCCACGCCTTACTTGGCCTTAAAGCCCGACAGGGCGGCCGCGAACGGGTTGTTCGGGTCGATCTGTTTTTCTTTGCGTGGTTTGGCCTCAAACGACTGAGGCTTGTTACCACCTTTGCCGCCTTTGCCTTTCGGGCCACCTTTGCCACCTTCGCGGCGCGGTTTGCCCTGCTGGCCCTGCGGTTTACCGCCCTGACGACGCGCGCCAGCTGGACGACCACCCCAAGTAAATGTGAAGAAAACTTCCATTTCCTCGGGCGCAGCATCTGCTGGGGTTTCAGCAACCTCAGCAACGGCTTCTTCGGTCGCTTCTGCTTCAGGCTTTGCAGCATCTGCTGCTTTAACCTTTGCACGCTCACCGCGTTCAGCCTTGTAGCCCAGACCTTGCATCAGGTCCGCGAATTGTTCGAGCGTCATGCCAGTGATCGACAGCATGTCGGGGTTCGCTTCAAACCCACCACGGCTGTCTTTGTCGCGCAGCATGTCGGCAAGACGTTCCAGCATATCGATACGCACAGCGCGCTCGCCAGCCGCACGGTAACCCGCCATCGCATAGTAACCCGGAACCGCATCCTTGGACGCCGGCACAGTCACCAGACCCGGAGGCGGTGCTTCGGGGAATTCGTCGAGTTTGTTCGCCAGCGACCACAGAACCAAACGCAGACGGGTCGGCGCAGGTTTCAGCAGAAGGGGCATGAAAATAGTGAACTGACCAAAGCGAACGCCATGTTTGCGCAGTGCGCCACGGGCATCTTGGTCGAGTTGTTTAACGTCATCGGCAACTTCGCCACGCGGCAAAATACCGAAACCTTCGGCCAAACGGAACGCAAATCCTTTTGCCATGCCAGACAGTGCCTCATCGCGCTGCATGTTCAGCATCGGCTCGAACAGAGCAGCGATTTTGCGGTCGATGAAGTGTTGCAGACGGCGCTGAACCTTTTGGGCCACGTCATCGCCAGCTTCTTCGTCAACAAAGGCAACGACCTGCGGCTTCATCGCGTCTTGGCTTGCGACCAATTTACCAACCGCGTGTTCACCCCACATCAGACCACCCTGTTCGGTGTAGTCAATTTCGGTGTCCGGCGCGTTGTAGAAACGGTCTGCGCGCAGATAAAACTGCGGTGCCAATGCCTGAACCGACGCCTGACGCAGGGTCTTGGCCTCGTCCGGGCTGCCAGTTTTGTCCATACGGAAACGGAAGCCTTCCAACTTGCCGACGTATTCACCGCCAACAGTTACTTCACCCTGATCGTTTACTTCGGCCACAAGGCCCTCCTTCTGCTTGAGCCGGCGAAGCAAAACGCTGGTCCGCCGGTCCACAAATCTTTGCGTTAACGCGTCGTGCAACGCGTCAGATAGTCGGTCTTCTACAGCGCGAGTCGCGTCACGCCAATGGGTTTCGTCCCTCAGCCACTCGCGGCGTTGCGCCACATAAGTCCAAGTGCGGATATAGGCCAATCGTTTTGACAGCGTGTCAATGTCCCCGTCCGTCCGATCAATACGCTTTACCTGCCGCGCAAACCAATCGTCAGGCACCTGTCCATGCTGGTGAAGGAAGTTGAAAATCTCACGCAACAGGTTCGCATGTTCATTACGCGAAATTCCGCGGAAATCAGGTATACGGCAAACATCCCAGAGCAATTGAACGGACGGCCCATCTGACGCTCGCGCGACAACTTCGGCGTCCTGGGACAGGTTTCGCAGCGCGGCGAGGTCATCTGATTCCCGCACCCGCGTCAGCCACGGATCATCGGTGCGCTGTTCAAGTGTCTGGATCAGTCGCGTGACCGACCCAAACTGAAGCCGCCCATTTCGCCATTGCAGTTTCTTGATCGGACGGAACTGGTGGTTCTCAATCGCCTTCACGACCTCATCGTCTAGGTCGTGTGCTTCTCCCGTCACACCAAAGGTGCCGTCCGTCATGTGGCGCCCAGCGCGACCCGCGATCTGTGCCAGCTCGTCAGGTTCGAGATACCGCATCCGCTGACCGTCGAATTTGGTCAGAGCCGAAAACGCCACGTGATTGATATCGAGGTTCAGCCCCATGCCAATCGCATCAGTCGCAACGAGGTAGTCCACATCCCCGTTCTGGTACATTTCAACCTGAGCGTTTCTCGTGCGTGGCGACAATGCGCCCATTACGACAGCGGCCCCACCTTTGGTACGGCGCAACAGCTCTGCAATTGCATACACATTTTCAACTGAAAATCCGACGATTGCCGTCCTCGCAGGCATCCGACTTATCTTTTTCGAACCTGCGTAGGTCAAAGTCGAAAAGCGATCCTTTTTCATGAACTGTGCCTCTGGCACCATAGCGGCAATCGCATTGCGCATGGTTTCAGAACCAAGGAACACAGTCTCTTTCAACCCACGGGCGTTCATCAAACGGTCGGTAAAGACGTGGCCGCGTTCAGGATCAGAGCAAAGCTGGATCTCATCGACGGCCAGAAAATCACACCCCATTCCGGGGGGCATCGCTTCGACGGTGCAGACCCAATATTTGGCACGGGGCGGCACGATACGCTCTTCGCCCGTGATCAATGCCACAACCATCGCCCCACGTTTTTCAACGATCCGATCATAGACCTCGCGCGCCAAAAGACGTAGCGGCAGGCCGATAATACCTGTCGGATAGGCCAACATCCGTTCAATCGCGTAATGCGTTTTACCCGTGTTGGTTGGGCCTAAAACGGCCGTGATGCGCGAAGGCGTCGTCATGTGCATCCCCGGCGGTGCGGAAGGTCAGAGGGTCTGGCCTTCGAGGTCGAGTTTCAGTCGCTCAATGGCTTCTTGCACATTTGTAGCGGCGGGGACCAGATCAAGAATCTGCTCATAGACCTCAAGCGCCTCTTTCGGTCGGTCAAGTTCTTCGAGGATCACCGCGAACCCGCTCATCGCCCCAAAGTGACGTGGATTGAGAACGAGCGTCTCGCGAATATCATCGAGCGAGGGACCGATCTGGTTCATCAAATAATAGGCTGTTGCGCGACCATTATAGGCCTCCGCAAAGGTCGGATCATGGTCAATGGCCGCTGTGAAATGTTCAATCGCGGCTGCGAATTCGCCCGCCTCGATTGCTTCACCACCACGACGCACCAGCAAATCAATCGTGGGAGAGCCGCTCTTGCTCCATTCTTCGTAGATTTGCCCCTCAATTCGAGCCCAATCCGACGGATCAGCGTCCTGAAGCTGTTCGAACAAATCATCCACGACCGCCGAATCCGCCTTAGCGGGTCCGGAAATCCCGACTGCAACCATCAGTGCCGCAACGGTAAGTTTGCTAGACTGTTTCAATACGCTCATAACAATACTGTAGCGGAAACATCGCCGTCCGCCAGTGGCGGCGTGAACACATCGACGAAAGGTATTAAAATGAGCGATATCGTGACCGAGGCCGTAGCAGCCCTGACCGAAAAACTGGGATCTGAAGGCTTTGACGGTTCGGCGAAATTCGTCATCGAAGGCGAAGGCGCACTGGTTATTGACGGATCGGGCGTTCACGCGGGCGACGATGACACAGATGTGACCCTGACCGCTTCTGCAGAAACATTCAAAGCGATCTTGGACGGCGAAGAGAACGCCACGACCGCGTTCATGACAGGCAAACTGTCGGTGGACGGCGATATGGGCACCGCGATGAAGCTCGCAGGCGTGCTCGCCTAATATGTCTCAGATTGCGCCCCTTTTGAATGATTTAGCGGAAGGCCCCGAGGGCGGGTCCGCCGCTTGGCTAACCACCAAAGACGATGTCACGATTCGCGTGGGCCATTGGCAGCGCGCGGGATCAAAGGGCACCGTTCTGCTATTTCCGGGGCGCACTGAATACATCGAAAAATATGGCAAGGACGCTGGACTTCTGCTGGATCAGGGGCTCGACGTCATTGCCATTGATTGGCGCGGTCAGGGGCTATCAGACCGCCCTTTAACGAACCGCCTCTTGGGGCATGTAGAGAAATTCACGGACTATCAGCACGATGTGGATGCGGTCGTTGCCTACGCTCGCGCACAATCCTGCCCTGAACCCTTCTTTCTATTGGCCCATTCAATGGGGGGATGCATTGGCCTCCGCGCCTTGCACAACAGATTGCCGGTAAAGGCTGCCGTTTTCTCTGCCCCTATGTGGGGCATCAAATTCGCACCATTTATCAAAACCGTTGCGTGGGGGCTGACCTCGCTCGCTCGGCCGATTGGGCTGTCACGCACCTTAGCGCCTGGGCAGCTCGAGGAAACTTACGTCGCCCGCGCACCGTTTGAGGGCAACAGCCTGACCACCGATAAATCGATGTTTAAATACATGAAACGTCAGGTGGAATTGATGCCTGATCTGGCGTTGGGTGGGCCCACGATGCAATGGCTGCACGAGGCAATGGTGGAAATGAGCGCCCTCGGCGACATGACCCCGCCACCAATCCCGACGATCACTCTGCTCGGCACAGATGAATCAATCGTCGATTCCAACGCTGTGAAAGCCATCATGCAACATTGGGCCAACGGCACGCTGCATATGTTCGATAGCGCACAACACGAAATTCTGATGGAGCGCCCTGCGATCCGCGAGGCGGCCTTTGCCCTGCTCACCGCACATTTTCACGCACATCTGACCGATTCAAACATCCCTGAAACCGCCTGAGCCTTTCATCTGTCGATCACCGCGACTATCTGTTGATCAACAGATGAAGAAAAGGATCCGTCATGTTCGCAAAGACCCGTGTTTTCGACGCCAACCCTTCGGGCGGCAAAGACCTTGGCCAATTGCCTGAATGGGACCTGACCGACCTTTATACCGCCGACGATAGCGCGGAACTGAAGCGGGATATGGCTTGGCTCGAAAGGGAATGCGCCGCTTTCGCTGCCGACTACGAAGGCAAGCTCGCCACCCTATCCGCAGACGAACTGCTGACCGCCATCCAGCGTAACGAAAAGATCAGCGAGATCGCGGGCCGCATCATGTCTTATGCAGGGCTGCGCTATTACCAGCTGACGACCGACGCTGGCCGCGCGAAATTCATGTCCGACTGTCAGGACAAGATCACGACTTTCACCACGCCGCTCGTGTTCTGGAGCCTTGAGTTCAACCGTATTGAAGATGCCCACTACGACGCGCTGATGGAATCGAACGCTGACCTCGCGCGTTATAAACCCGTCCTCGACCGTATGCGGGCGATGAAGCCTTACCAGCTCTCGGATGAGTTGGAAAAATACCTCCACGATGCTTCGGTCGTGGGATCGACGGCATGGAACAAACTGTTCGATGAAACCATCGCAGGTCTGAAATTCACCATCGATGGTGAAGAGAAAAACATCGAAGCCACGCTCGACCTGCTATCCGATCAAAACCGTGATGAACGCGAAAAAGGGGCGCGTGAATTGGCGCGTGTCTTTGGTGACAACATCAAAACTTTTGCCCGCGTTCACAACACGCTCGCCAAAGAAAAAGAGATCGACGACCGCTGGCGTGGGTTCGAAAGCCCGCAGATGGCGCGTCACCTGTCTAACCACGTCGAACCTGAAGTGGTCGAGGCACTGCGCACTGCCGTTGTTGAAGCCTACCCGCGCCTGTCGCACCGCTACTACGCGCTGAAGGCTAAATGGCTTGGCCTCGACAAACTACAGGTTTGGGATCGCAACGCCCCCCTCCCGATGGAAGCGGATCGCACCGTCAAATGGGACGAAGCTGAGAAGATCGTCATGGATGCCTACGGCGCCTTTGATCCGCGCATGGCCGACATTGCCGAACCGTTCTTTACCAAGGGCTGGATTGACGCTGGCGTCAAAGCGGGCAAGGCCCCCGGCGCATTTGCACATCCGACCGTCACGACCGTGCACCCCTATGTCATGCTGAACTATCTGGGCAAGCCACGGGACGTGATGACTTTGGCTCATGAACTGGGTCATGGTGTCCATCAGGTTCTTGCTGCAAAACAAGGTGAATTCCTATCCGACACACCTCTCACTCTTGCGGAAACCGCATCAGTGTTCGGCGAAATGCTGACCTTCCGCAAACTGCTGACAGGCGCGAAGGATGATACCGAACGCAAGGTGATGCTGGCGGGTAAGGTCGAGGACATGATCAACACGGTCGTTCGTCAGATCGCTTTCTACGACTTCGAATGTAAACTCCACGCGGCCCGTCGCGAAGGTGAACTGACGCCCGAGGACATCAACGCGCTGTGGATGAGCGTTCAGGGCGAAAGCCTCGGCCCAGTGTTCGAATTCATGCCAGGGTATGAGACGTTCTGGGCCTACATCCCGCACTTCGTGCATTCGCCGTTCTACGTCTACGCCTACGCCTTTGGCGATAGCCTCGTGAATGCGCTCTATACGGCTTACACCGAACAGGGCGACGCGTTTAAGGACAAGTATTTCGACATGCTGTCTGCTGGCGGGTCGAAGCACCATAAAGAACTGCTCGAACCCTTCGGCCTTGATGCCTCTGACCCAGCGTTCTGGAACAAAGGGCTGTCGATGATCGAAGGCTTCATCGACGAACTGGAAGCAATGGAAGGCTAAGACTTTCCCCAAGGTTTCGCTTGCGCGAATGGGTTGGCTAACGCACCCTCCTCCACAACTTGGGGGAGGGTTTTCTTATGCTGCGGTTCATCAAACGTCTCTTGGCCGTCGTGCTGGTTTGGATCATCGTTGGTGCGGTCGGATTTTTTACTTTCGCGCCCGCCTACGTCGAAAAGTCCCGCAACAACGTGATCGCACACACCCCCTACCCTGTGTCTGACGCAGGTGCCGCACTGCACGCTGACCTCATCATCGGGGATTGGCACGCCGATAGCCTGTTGTGGAACCGCGACCTGACCGAACGCGGGAGCTATGGCCAAGTTGACCTGCCACGTTTGACCGAAGGCAATGTTGCGGTCCAAATGTTCACCGCCGTCACGAAATCTCCAGCGGGTCAGAACTACGATGAAAACTCGGGCGATGCGCTCGACAACATCACGCTCTTGGCCATCGGCCAATTGTGGCCGCCGCGCACGTGGAACAGCCTATTAGAACGGGCGCTTTACCAGTCTGAGAAACTTCATGCATTTGCCGAAGCCGCCCCAGATCAGCTGTATATTGTGACAACAAAAGCCGAACTGGACGCCGTGATCGCGGAACGTGCGACAGGGTCACAGGTCACCGCTGGCCTTCTGGGGATTGAAGGCGGGCATCCGCTCGAGGGCGAATTGGTAAACATGGATGTGCTCTATGCTGCGGGGTATCGCCTCATTGGGTTACAGCACTTCTTTGACAACGAACTCGGCGGGTCGCTCCATGGCACAGGGAACCACGGCCTCACCGAATTTGGCAAGCAGGTGGTGGAGAAAGCCGTGGCTGACGGCTGGATCATCGACCTCGCCCATTCGTCCGAACAGGTTGCCCGCGACGTTCTGGCCATGACTGATGTGCCAATTGTGGTAAGCCACGGCGGGCTCCACGGACATTGCCCTGTCAAACGCAACTTCCCTGATGCCTTGATGCGTCAGATTGCCGAGACGGGCGGCGTGATCGGGATGGGATATTGGGCGGATGTGGTCTGCGGGGACATAACGCCCGAGGGCATCGCGGATATGATCGTCGCAGCGATTGCAGCCGTGGGGGAGGATCACGTCTCACTTGGTTCTGACTTTGACGGATCAGTTGAAACGGCGTTCGATACCTCCGAACTGCCCGCATTAACCACGGCGCTTTTGAACCGTGGTCTGGACGATGACACCATCGCAAAGGTGATGGGCGGCAACATGCTCCGCGTGCTGCGCGCCCGTCTGAATTAAGCGTTACTCTGCCGCCAGAACCATATCAGTCATAGCCTGCGTGCCACGGCTGAACTCTAGCGGACACGGATAAGCAGCGCCTGTGCGAATGGTTTTGCCAAAGTTTTCGACCTGCAGCACATACTGGTTCACCGTCGGCCAGCGTTCAACGTGGCGTTCGGTGGCAGGTGCTTCAAGGATGAGTTCGGCAATATCGTAGACGCCCGCGTTAAACGGTGCCGTGAGGGTGATATGCCCCGCAGTTCCGTGGAACGTGATGTGTTGACGGTTCGCCATGCGCATCGACACGGTGCCCTGATAGGCAAACGACGGGAATTCGGCCATGACTTGAGTGAACACGTCGACGCCGTTTTCGCGGACGATATGCGCGTTGCGGATGCTGACAGGTTCCTCACCCGCCACAAAACGGGCAGAGCCAAAGGCATAGACACCAATGTCACCCAACGCACCGCCACCTGTTTCAGGCTTGTTGCGGATGTTGTTGGTGTCCTCCGCATTGTTAAAGCTGAACACGGTATCCACGAGCATCAGATCCCCGATCACACCGCTGGCGAGCAGCTCTTTGGCGCGGGTGAATTGCGGGTGATGGACGATCATATAGGCTTCGGCCGCCAAAAGACCCGACGCATCACGAGCAGCGATGATCGAGTCAAAATCCGCCTCTTTCATCGCCATCGGTTTTTCACAGAGAACGTGTTTCCCAGCAGCCAGCGCTTTGAGCGTCCATTCGACATGGAGGTGGTTCGGTAGCGGAATATAGACGGCTTCAACCTCAGGATCAGCGAGAAGCGCATCGTAGCTGTCGTGGATAACGAGGTTCGGGTTGAAAGCCTGAAAATCAGCGGCTTTCTCGGCGCTGGATGTGGCGAGCGCGTAGAACTGCGCCCCCTCAGCAGCATGGATCGCCCGCGCCATATGTTCACGCGCAAACTTTGCGGCCCCCAAAATACCCCACTTTATAGATTTCATCGCGGCTCTCCCTGTTCGCGCTAACAGAAACAACCTAGACCGCACCAAACCCAAGGGCAAGGTGCGGCCAAGGCCGAGGGAGGAAACAGTAGGTTATGCTGGGATCAGCATACCCTTTTCGATGGCCAGTTCTTGCATCCGCTTTTGGAGCTTTTCAAAAGCGCGGACTTCGATCTGGCGAATACGTTCGCGGCTGACGTCATATTGCGCCGACAAATCCTCAAGCGTCACAGTCTCGTCGGCAAGGCGGCGCTGAACGAGGATGTCTTTCTCGCGCTCATTCAGAACCTCCATTGCCTGCGCCAACAATTCGCGACGTGCCGTCAGTTCATCATGCTCTTCATAAGCAACAGCCTGATTGGCGTCCTCGTCTTCGAGCCAGTCTTGCCATTGGGTTGAACTGCCGTCCTCGGTGCCGACGGTCGCGTTCAGCGATGCGTCAGCACCCGACATACGGCGGTTCATGGAGATTACTTCTTCCTCTGTCACGCCCAGATCAGTTGCGATCCGTTTGACGTTGTCGGGATGCAGATCACCCTCTTCGAGCGCACCAATGCGATTCTTTGCCTTACGCAGGTTAAAGAACAGCTTCTTTTGCGCAGAGGTTGTCCCCAGTTTCACAAGGCTCCACGAGCGCAGGATGTATTCCTGAATAGACGCACGAATCCACCACATGGCGTAGGTCGCCAGACGGAAGCCTTTTTCAGGGTCAAACCGTTTGACCGCCTGCATCAGACCGACGTTCGCTTCAGAGATCACTTCTGCTTGCGGCAGGCCATAACCACGGTAGCCCATCGCGATTTTCGCCGCGAGGCGCAGGTGCGAGGTCACAAGTTTATGTGCCGCACCGCTGTCTTCGTGATCCACCCACCGTTTGGCGAGCATATATTCTTCTTCAGGCTCCAGCATCGGAAAACGCCGAATTTCCTGCATATAGCGGTTTAATCCTTGTTCCGGCGACGGTGCCGGCAGGTTGGTATAACTACTCATTCCAATCCCCCAATTCACTCGAACCCTTCGATGTTTAAGGGCTTAACATCCATATGGTGGCGCTATCATCCCCGTTCAAGGGGTCAACAACGTTCCTTCTACGCAAATGTAGCAAGCCTCCGTCGCTCTGCTAGGGGCAAAGCGGCGCAGTCACGCAGTCGGGAAAGATGTTTCAGTCGATTATGAACCGCCCAAAGCAGTCAAAAGCGCCTGCATATCCTCGGGCAAATCGGATTCGAATTCGATCCATTCACCTGTGACAGGATGTTCAAACCCCAACGTCGCCGCATGGAGCGCCTGACGCGAAAATGCTGCAGCAGCCTCGGCACCTGCTTCGCCGATGGCTTTGACGTTCAGTTTGCGACGGCCACCGTAAACAGGATCACCGATCAGCGAATGACCAACGTGGGCCATATGCACGCGAATCTGGTGCGTACGGCCTGTTTCCAGCCAGCACTCCAACAGCGCAGCCACCGGCGGCACACCAAGGGATTCGATGATCCGCGCCCGTGTTACCGCATGGCGGCCTTGGGTAAAGCTCACCGCTTGCCGTTGGCGGTCGGTTTTATGGCGACCGAGGAACGTTTGGACCTTGAGGATATTGCCCGGTTCAAAGTTCGTCCCTTTAACCCCGTGAATACGCGGATCATTCTGGTCAGGCGCACCGTAGCAGATCGCGAGGTAGCGACGATTGACGCTGTGATCCTCGAACTGCGCGGCGAGTCCATGGTGGGCGCGATCGCTCTTTGCCGCAACCAAAAGGCCGCTTGTGTCCTTGTCGATGCGATGCACGATACCGGGGCGCTTTTCGCCGCCAACACCCGATAGGCTATCGCCGCAATGATGGATCAGCGCATTCACCACGGTGCCATTGGGCGTGCCGGGTGCAGGATGAACCACCATGCCAGCGGGTTTATCAATCACGATCAGATCGTCATCCTCATAAACCACGACCAGCGGGATATCTTCGCCAACGATGTGACTCTCGATGGCCGCTTCAACGGTTACAGTGATCTCATCACCTTCAGAGACCTTGAACCGTGGGTTTTCAACCACCGCACCGTTGACCGTCACAGCCCCCGTTTCGATCAAACGCCCCAGACGCGAACGGCTCAGATCGGCCTCTGCTGGCACATCGCGCGAAAGCGCCTTATCAAGACGCGGAGGCGGATTTTCCGCGATGGTAAACGATACAAGGGTATGGGCCATGGATCAGGCTCCTGAAAACGATAGCGACCAGCCGCTCGTCACCTATCTGAAACGATTGGTCACGGCGATGGCCTTTGTGATGATTGCGGGGTTCGTAGTCCTTATCGGCACGCTTGTCATCCGCTTGAACGCCGATCCGATCCCCCTACCCGATCGCGTCACCCTTCCAGCCGGAGTTTCTGCTGTCGCATTTACTCAAGGCACGGACTGGTATGCGGTTGTAACCGACGCGGATACGATCCTCATTTACGACCGTAGCACGGACGCGCTGGCACAAACTGTCACCATCGACCGCTAACCTACTGGAAGTAAGGGATGGTACCACCTCCCCGGCTCGAACGGGGGACCTCTTGATCCACAATCAAGCGCTCTAACCAACTGAGCTAAGGCGGCACTGGCGCGGGATTTAGACCGTGTGCCGACGGATTGCAAGCGGCTAACACCGCTTTTTCTCACATCCCCTTGCAAGTTTCTTATTCGCTGGGATAGTCACGACCATCGACAGACAGGAGGCCACCATGGGCATCAATACCGAACGCGACATCGAAGCGAATCTCCAGATCGGGCCGACCGACGCAGGTATGGTCCGTTTGTTCATCGAAGCGGATGGTGTGGAAATCCCGATGGATTTCGAACCAGAAGAAGCAGAAGAAATCGCAGAAGAAATGCGCGCCGCCGCAATGGCTGCTCGCGCAGCGTCTAAGAAGCGCTAAATTTCGGATCCCGCGCCGCCATCTGCCGCAGGGCTGCATGGCGGGCGAATTTATGGGTCATGACCTTACGACGCGCAGGGGCCAGCTTTGATTCGGGCCCCATGCGCACAACTTCGCCGCCATAGCTGTCAGCGATAATCAGACCTGTATCATCGGGTAAAAGGTCCGTTGGGAAATCGGCATCGACTGCCCAAAAGAACCGATCACACCATTCCAGATAGCCCTGCCATTTGTTGTCGGACTGAAAATCTGCGCGACTGGATTTGCATTCAACCACCCAAATTTCGCCTTTAGGCCCAAGTGCCATAACGTCGACGCGCAAACCGCGGGTCGGAACCAATTCCTCGACCGTGACGAAATCATAGGTCAGCAAATGCCGACAAACCCCACGGGCAAGCAATTGTCCGGGCATCATCAGGCGGTCATCTGGCATCTCTAGGGTCATGCCAGAAACATGAACAATAGGTGAACATTGGTCAAGTCATCTTGCGGGGCTTGATTGACGGAACGCTGAGGACTATCTGCACCCTTGGCGAGTTTCTGCTCTTCACGTGCGCAAGCCCTTACATTCCAGTGGCCTTAAGCAAATCCGAGGGAGCTGGCTCTGTCCTTGCCCTGGCCTGGTTATCTGGCGCCCACCTGTAAAAACAGGTCCTCGGGAATAAAGGGTGCACGGTTGCTGTGGTTCTCGCCACTTTCTCCCACACAAAAAACTAAGGGCGCCCTAGCGGACGCCCCTTAAACTAATTGCAGCGGGATTTAGTGACGCAAATTGCGCGCACGGTAGGTGCGTTTTGCCTGCACGGGCACGCGCACCAAAGCAGGCTCGCGGATCATGCTGTGCTGACGCAGACCACCACGTGGTTCGTCATCATCGTCATTCATATTCATGATGCGGATCGCAAACTGAACACCCGCAAAAACGATGCCGTTGAACAGCCACAGCAGGAATACGGCCAATAGGCCCTCTTTGGAGCTGGTGACAAGATGCGCGAGGTTCGCGATGTTGAACCAGAGGAGCAGACCCACAAACACCGCCGAGACGATGAAACCGATGATCACCTGAGTGATATACATCTTGATAAGTTTGGGCATGGTCGCACCTCCGTTACAAAACTGAACGTAGTCGCTTCCCCCCGCGCTGCAAGGGGATTCGCCAAAATGAGCAGAGTTATCGCAGGAAACGGCGGTGAACCGCCTGTTAGAACGCCTCAGGGCGTGCTTCGCGGGCCATGTGGTCCAAAACAGCGTTTACGAATTTAGGTTCGCGACCTTCTGGGAAGAATGCCTCAGCAACCTGAACGTATTCAACGATGGCCACTTTGGGTGGGGTATCGCCAGCCACCAACTCAGAGCCAGCCGCACGAAACAATGCACGCAGGGTCGGGTCGATGCGATCAATCGGCCATTTCGCAACCAACGCGCGGTCGGTCATTTGGTCGATCTTGGCCTGTTCGTTCACAGCAACATCCACGATCGAACGCAGGACTTCGATGTCGCCATCTTGCAGCGTATCGCCCTCGATCGTTTCGCCGAACCGATAGTTCGCAAATTCACGCACGACCGCTTCGACAGTTTGGCCAGAAACTTCCATTTGGAACAGCGCCTGAACCGCGTAGAGACGCGAGGCTGATTTCATCTTGCGGCGTTCGTTATTGGAAACGTTCATGGCTTGGGCAGTCCTCAGGCCTTTTGGGCCAGCAATATATCGTTGGTGAAGCCGATCTTACCGGCGCGGCCCCACTTACGGCCCAAGGCGATCAGGTGCAAGGCCGCAGCTGCAGCACCGCCCCCTTTGTTTTGATCTTTAGGATCTGACCGAACGGCAGCTTGCTCATAATTCTCGACTGTAAGGATGCCGTTGCCGATGCAATGGCCCTGAAGCCCGAGCAAAGTGATGGCACGGCTCGAATCATTACAAACTGTATCGTAATGGGTGGTTTCCCCACGGATCACACAGCCCAGCGCGACATATCCATCAAAATTCGACATGCGTGTGGCGATCCCGATCGCGGTCGGAATTTCGAGCGCACCTGGCACTTCGATCACCTCATAGGTGCCACCAGCGGCCTCAATCTCTGCCTTTGCGCCCGCGACCAGACCATCGGCGATGTCTTTGTAATAGGGTGCCACCACGATCAGCAGCTTGATCGGGTCGTCGAACTCAGGCCGATCAAGGATATAGTGCGATGCGCCAGCCATCAGTTTGCTCCGTCAATCATGCGGGTGCCGACAATCTCTAGACCGTAGGCATCAAGCCCAACCACCTTGGGCTGGGGCGAATTCGATAGCAGTGTAATACGCGACAGGCCCAAGGACGACAAAATTTGTGCACCCAGCCCATATTGGCGCAGCGTTTGCGGTGATTGGCCTTCCTCAGGAACCAGTTTCATCTGCAGATCACGCAGCAAAACAACGGCCCCACGACCCTCTGCGGCGATGGTTTTCATCGCCTGCGAAAACTCGAACGCGCGACCCTCGTGGCCGACACCGACCATATCCAGCATCGGATCAAGCGAATGCATCCGCACCAAAACGGGCTCGTCACCGCTAATGTCGCCTTTGATCAGGGCGATATGCTCTGCACCTTGGGTCTGGTCTGTATAAATCCGCATAGTCCAGTCGCCGCCGAACTCTGACGTGATTTGCTGTTCGTCCCGCAGTTTCACGAGGTTATCATGGCGACGACGATAGGCGATCAGATCGCTGATCGTCCCGATCTTGAGGTTATGCGTCTGCGCAAAGGCAACCAGATCAGGCAGACGCGCCATTTCGCCGTCTTCCTTCATGATCTCACAAATCACGCCCGATGGGTTCAAACCAGCAAGCCGGGAAATGTCGGTGGCAGCCTCTGTGTGACCAGCACGCACCAACACACCACCATCGCGCGCACGCAGCGGGAAAATGTGACCGGGGGTCGCGATATCGGCAGGGCCTTTGGAGGCATCAATCGCCACAGAAATCGTCCGCGCACGGTCACCTGCTGAAATCCCCGTCGAGACACCCTCTCGCGCTTCGATCGAGACCGTGAAGGCTGTTTCATGACGTGACGAATTGGTCGAAGCCATGAGCGGCAGGCCAAGCTGCGCGATACGTTCGCTCGTCATGGTCAAGCAAATCAGGCCACGCCCGTGGGTCGCCATAAAGTTCACCGCATCAGGTGTTGCCATCTGCGCGGGGATCACCAGATCGCCTTCATTCTCGCGATCTTCGTGATCGACAAGGATAAACATCCGACCGTTGCGGGCCTCATCAATGATCTCTTCAATGCTCGAAATGGCATCTTTGAGTTCCCGTTCTACTGGGCCTGCAGCTTCGAATTTGGTCGACATAGTACTTCCCGATCTTGATAGGCGGTCCTAAGGGGTTAGGCTGGAAACAGAGGCCAGACTTTGCGGTAGGTCAAACGCGGGTCGGTTAGTCCCATTCTCGCAGACGCGCCACGTAGCGGGCCATCGTGTCGATCTCTAGGTTGATACGGTCCCCAACCTGAACATCGCCCCAAATCGTCACCTCTTTGGTATGCGGAATGACGTTGATCCCAAAGGTCGCGCCGTCCACCTCGTTCACGGTGAGCGAGGTGCCGTTCAACGCGACTGATCCTTTGGGCGCGATGAATTTCGCCAGCTCTTCAGGCGCGCGGAATGTCATTCGCGTGCTATCACCCTCGGTCGTCATGGCGATCAGGTCAGCCACGCCATCGACGTGCCCCGACACAATGTGACCGCCCAGTTCGTCACCGACCTTGAGCGCACGTTCTAGATTGATCCGTTTTCCAACAGCCCATCCGCCGATGTTCGTCTTAGCAACGCTTTCCGCGCTGATTTCAACGTCGAACCAGTTCTGTGGCTCACGCCCCAAAGCCACGACCGTCAAACAGCAGCCATTGCATGCAATCGAAGCGCCCAAGTCGATGCCATCCACGTCATAGGATGTCCCAATCCGCGCACGCAAATCGCCGCGCTGTTCCAGTTCGAGAACCTTGCCAATATCCGTGATGATGCCAGTAAACATGGGTCTGCCTTTCCAAAGTTGAACAAGTGGTATCGTTCCATCAGGTCCCAGACAAGGGCAAGGGTAGCCTCGCAAAACCAACAGACCAGCATCACCCATGGAAAAGGTCTTATTTATGCCTTATCCACAGGGTAATCTGCGCAGATGCAGGTAATTTTATAGAAGTGCACCCTTTTTCAAGTGACCCAAAGACCGAACCGCCATTTCCTGTTTTTACAGGGTCCTCACGGGCCCTTCTTCCATCGGCTTGGGCTTATGCTCCGCCGTGCAGGGGCAGAGGTTTGGCGGGTTGGCTTTAACGCAGGCGACCGCGCGTTTTCGTTCGGGGACCGCGGGTTTATTCCGTTCACGGGGGCGCCATCTGACTGGCCTGACACGTTTGCAGCCCTCGTCGCTGAGCATCATATCACCGATATCGTCCTTTATGGCGATGTGCGGCCCATCCACGCGCAGGCTGTTGCGGCGGCAAAGGACATGGGCCTTACCGTTCATGTGTTCGAAGAGGGCTATATGCGGCCTTATTGGGTCACTTATGAACGCGGCGGCACCAATGGCAATTCGCGCCTCATGGATATGTCCATCGACCAGATGCGTCAGGCCCTTGAGCGCTCGGACATGGACGTTCCAGAACCGCCTGCGCATTGGGGTGACATGCGCCAGCACGTGTTTTACGGCGCGCTTTACCATTGGTTCGTGATTTTCCGAAACCGCCAGTTCCGAGAGTTTGCGCCCCATCGTGACCTTAGCCCGCTGCATGAAGCTATACTGTATACGCGCCGCTTGCTGCTCATGCCGTTCATTTCTCTGCATCGTATGCTGGCAACTGCACGCGTGAGGTTTGGCGGCTTTCCCTATCACCCTGTCCTGCTTCAGCTAGAGCACGATTCAAATTTCCTCCGCCATTCGCCCTTTGCATCAATGGAGGATTTCCTGCGCGTCGTGATCGAAGGTTTTGCCCAAGGCGCGGGACGGCACCACCACCTCGTGTTCAAAGCACACCCGCTGGAAAACGACCGCTCACCCACGCGCAAGAACATCAACCGCATCGCCAAAGAGTTCGGCGTTGAGGATCGCATTCACTACATTCGCGGTGGAAAGCTGGCAAAGCTCTTGGATCACGCTCGCACGGCTGTGACGGTCAATTCGACTGCGGCCCAGCAGGTGCTCTGGCGGTCGATCCCGCTCAAGGTGTTTGGCAACGCGGTCTATGACAAACCAGAGTTTGTCTCGACCCTGCCACTGCCTGATTTCTTTGCGCAACCTGGGCGTCCAGACAATCGAGCTTACCGTGATTATCGTCAGTTTTTACTTGAAACGAGCCAAATTCCCGGCGGGTTTTATTCGTCCCGCGGGCGCCGTCAGTTGCTACGGCAGGTTGTAGACATGATGCTCGACGATGAAGATCCTTATGATGCGCTTCGGTCGGGGAAGATCGCGCCGAGGCAGTCTTTGCGGATTGTGAACTAAACACCACTACCCCTAGTAGCCCGCCACCCACTCGCGGCAGGGTGGCAACAGGTTGCACGCTTTGGTGTTGCAGACTGGATTTTATTCACAGACTTCGGTAACTTATTCTCAAAACTTGAGGCAGATAATAATAGGTCGAGGAGACCGAGCAGTGAGCACCCTAAGTTTGCGCCTTGCCCGAGGTGCGGCACTTATCGCCGCATGTTCCCTTTTGGGAGCCTGTGGTTTGCCGCGTTCTGGCCCAAATAAAGCTGAAATTTTCGCGGGTTCCGTCATGCGCGAAGGAGATGCCTTTGTGCTGATCGTCGATGACCGCGTTAACCGCATTGCAAGCGTTTCGCCCGCGCTCGGATTTTCAAGCTCGCTTGAAAACGCAGCGATCCTAGGGTCCGACGTCATAAGCGCAGGCGATGTTCTCGGTCTGACGATCTGGGAAAACGTCGATGATGGCCTTTTGGTGCCCCAAGGACAAAACGCAACCGTTCTGAACGAGCTTCAAGTTGATGGCGCTGGGTTCATTTACGTGCCCTACGCGGGCCGCGTTCGCGCTGCTGGCAACTCGCCAGAACGTATCCGTCAGATCATCACCGAAAAGCTCGCAGAGCAGACCCCTGAACCCCAAGTTCAGGTGCGTCGTCTGGCTGGTGACGGTGCAACTGTGACCGTTTCGGGCCGCGTCGGCGGCCAAGGTGTCTACCCGATTGAACGCCCGACCCGCACGCTCTCATCAATGATCGCTGCCGCAGGTGGCGTTGCCATCCAGCCTGAAATCGCACAGATCACCGTGATCCGTGGCGATGCCAGCGGCACAATTTGGTACGAAGACCTCTTTGATCACCCAGCGGCCGACATCGCATTGCGCGCTGGCGACCAGATCTACGTCAAAGAAGACAGCCGAACCTTTACCGCGCTCGGCGCGACAGGCAGCCAAAGCCGCGTTCCATTTGAATCCAAAGCAATCTCTGCGATTGAGGCTTTGGCGACAGTCGGCGGTTTGCAAACCGCTGCGGCCGATCCAACTGGCGTCTTTGTGTTCCGCAACGAACCCGCCGAAATCGCGAACCAGCTTTTGGCTCGGACTGATTTGGTCGGCACTCAGCGCGTTGTTTACGTGCTGGACCTGACCCAACCGAATGGCATGTTCATGGCTCGCGACTTTGCAATCCGTGATGGCGACACCGTCTACGTCACCGAAGCGCCGTTCGTTCAGTTCAACAAGGCTATTGCGGCAGCGACAGGCTCGCTAACCGCAGCCGACACCGCGCGCTCTGCGTTCACGCAGTAATGCACGCGCCCGATTGGACACCCGCCGCCGCAGGGGACACCTTGCGGCGGCTTTTTGTCTACAACGGCGGGTTTCTCACCCAAAAACGCGTCAGGCGTATTCTGCAGTTGGCAGGTTACGACATCAGCCTCGGCAAACCGTCAGAGGGTGATCTGGTCGGCGTCTGGGGGCAAAGCCCAACCGCCCCGCGTGGCGAGGCCATTGCTAGCCGCACAGATACTCCCATCATCCGTGTTGAGGATGCGTTCCTTCGCTCAATCCATCCAGGTCGCGATGGTGAACCGCCGCTCGGCCTCTGCATTGATGACCTCGGCATTCATTTCGATCCCGAACAACCATCTCGGCTGGAACGAATTTTGGCGGAACATCCCCTTGATGATACAGCGCTTTTGAACCGCTCAAGGGCGGGGATCGAGCGGATACGCGGGAATGAACTGTCGAAGTACAACGCTTTCGATCTGACGCTCTCTGCGCCAGAGCCAGGCTATGTTCTGGTCATTGATCAGACCACTGGCGACGCGAGTGTCACCGCCAGCCGCGCGAACCGTCACACATTCCAAGAGATGTTGTTTCAGGCCCGCGAGGATCACCCCAACGCGCGCATCCTTATTAAAACCCACCCAGAAACGGCGGCAGGGCATCGGGGTGGACACTTCCGTCCCGACGATTGCCGCGATGGGATGGAGTTATACGATGCGCCCGTTTCGCCGTGGGCGCTACTGGATGGGGCGATCGCCGTTTATACAGTGTCCTCACAGCTTGGGTTCGAGGCGATCATGGCGGGTCACCGCCCGCAAGTCTTTGGTCAACCGTTCTATGCGGGCTGGGGCCTGACGAACGATCATACGCCGCTTTACCGCAGGCAAAGGCGTCTCACGCGGGCACAGCTTTTTGCCGCGGCCATGATCCTTTATCCGATTTGGTTTGATCCCTATCGCAATCGGCTTTGTTCGTTTGAAGATGCACTGACCACGCTGGAAGCCGAAGTTCGCGCCTATCGCGAAGATGGTCAAGGCTGGGTCGCGGCAGGCATGCGCCTATGGAAACGCGGGCCGCTGCAGAAGGCATTTGGTCTGCACAAGCCATTGATCTTCAATTCCAAAGCCCCTGTCCGTGCGGCACAAAAATCAGGCCGTCCGCTGATGGTCTGGGCAGGGAAAACCACTCCCGACTTAGACGCTGCGGGCGCTGTGCGTGTCGAAGATGGGTTCATTCGGTCCCGTGGACTGGGCGCGGCCCTTACCCCCCCGCTCAGCCTCGTTCTGGATGATCAGGGGATTTACTATGATCCGAGCCGTCCATCGCGGCTCGATGCCATTATTAATACAACCGATCTAAATGACGACCAGCGCCGACGCGCTGACGCCCTCATCGCGCGGCTCACCTCTGACGGTGTCAGCAAATATAATTTGAACGGCACTGCGCTGCCCGATGACCTGCCAGCAGGACGGCGCATCCTCGTTCCAGGACAGGTCGAAGACGACGCATCAATTCGATTGGGCACGGGCGATATCAACACCAATCGCGCTTTACTGAGCGCCGTGCGTGCTGCCAATCCTGACGCGGTGATCCTCTATAAACCGCATCCAGATGTGGAGGCGGGATTGCGCGTTGGAAAGGTTCCAGACGCCGAAGGTTTTGCTGATGTGGTTCTATCTGGCATCGACGCCGTGACCGCGATTGAAGCCGTAGATGAGGTTTGGACCATGACCTCGACGCTCGGGTTTGAGGCATTGCTAAGAGGCAAACGCGTCGTCACCTTTGGCCAGCCATTTTACGCAAGCTGGGACCTTACCCAAGATCGCGGAATGCCTGTCGCGCACCGCATTGCGCGCCCCGACTTGGCAACCTTTGTCCATTGCTGCCTGATCGACTACGCCCGCTATTTCGATCCCGTGACAGGACGCCCCTGCCCTGTCGAGGTTGCCCTCGACCGCATCAAGGACGATACGGTCACGACCAGCAGCGCAGGTCTAAGGGCGTTATCGAAATTACAGGGGCTAATGGCGAGCTACGCGCACCTTTGGCGTTAAGCCCGACGCGACCAGCGGCTCATGACGTCAGCGCCAACTTGGGTCACTTCGGTCAAGTCAAAGCGCGGGGCGTCCGACAGAGTATCAATGCCCATCGCAGCCAAGGCTGGCATGCCTTCAGCACCGATGCCCATGCCCGCCGAAAAGACGATCAATTCGTCGACCACATTCGCCAACAGAAGCGACGCGGCCAAGGTGCCGCCCCCTTCGCAGAACACACGGGTCAATCCGTTTTCGGCCAATGCGGAAAGAGCCGACGTCACAGACACCCGCCCTTGTTCAACCTTGCACGGCAACATCTTCACGCCCGCATCATGCCACGGGGCTAGCCGCGATGTGGCGTCTTCTCCGTGGCACAGCCATACAGGAATATCTTTGGCGGTGCGGGTCAGGTCACAATCGTCTGGCAGGTCCATACGTCGCGAAACCACGACGCGGACAGGCTGAACCGACACGCCCATATCCCGAACGGTCAAAGACGGGTCATCAGCGCGCACAGTCCCAGCCCCAACCATCACCGCATCATGCCGCGCGCGTTGTGCATGCACCATCCGACGGGCCTCGGGACCAGTGATCCACTTACTCTCACCCGTCGCCGTCGCAATACGTCCATCCAGCGTACAGGCCAGTTTCAGCGTAACCCACGGCCTCGATTGAGTAATTCGGCTAAAGAACCCGGCATGATCACGGCGAGCCTCTGCCTCACAGACGCCTGTTGTAACCTCGATCCCAGCTGATTTTAGAATATCAATTCCGCGACCCGCGACACGGGGGTCTGGGTCGGTGCATGCAACAGCAACCCGTGCGATCCCCGCCTCAACCAAGGCATTCGCGCAGGGCGGCGTTTTACCGTGATGCGCGCAGGGCTCTAGACTGACATAGGCAGTCGCGCCGCGTGCCCTTTCGCCTGCTTGGGCGATGGCAACGGCTTCCGCATGAGGCCGACCGCCATCGGCAGTTCGACCACGACCAACAATAATGCCGTCATTTACCAGAACGCATCCGACCGCGGGGTTCGGCCATACACGCCCCATCCCACGCCGCCCCATGGACAGCGCGAGACGCATGTATCTTTCGTCGTTATCTGGCGTCACTTTTCAGGCGAAGTCGCAGGGCGCAGTTCATCGATGAACTTGTCAAAGTCGTCCGCAGCCTGGAAGTTCTTGTAAACGCTGGCAAAACGCACGTAGGCGACAGTGTCGATCCGCGCGAGGCTCTCCATCACGATCTCACCGATGATTTTCGACGAAATGTCTGTTTCGCCCATGCTCTCCAGTCGGCGCACGATGCCAGAGATCATCTGGTCCATCCGTTCAGGCTCAACTGGGCGTTTTTGCAGCGCGATACGGATCGAACGTTCTAGTTTATCGCGATCAAAGTCCTCACGGCGACCGTTGGATTTGATGACGACCAGATCGCGCAGCTGCACGCGTTCATAGGTGGTAAAACGCCCGCCGCAGGCAGGGCAGAACCGACGACGACGGATCGCAACGTGATCCTCTGCCGGTCGGCTATCTTTTACTTGAGTGTCGACGTTTCCACAAAACGGGCAACGCATGGGCCTGTCCTCTTACCGCTCATTCTAGGGTTAATCCCTAGTTATCCACAGGCACTATAGGACCGATAACTAGATTTGGGTAGAGTCAATTTGGACACACCAGATGATGTGGCGATTAGGACTCACCTAAAAATTGCGCAACAACGCGACGATCATGGGGCCGATCCCGATGTTCGAACAGATAAATCCCCTGCCACGTCCCCAACATCGGCACGCCTGCGATAACTGGAATGCTGATCGAGACAGGCATCAAGGCCGCCTTGATATGCGCAGGCATATCGTCAGGCCCCTCATAGGTGTGAGTGAGATAAGACATCGTTGAATGCGTTGTCGGCGGCACCAGCCGAGCAAAGAACGCTTTGAGGTCCGTTTGCACTTCGGGGTCGGCGTTCTCTTGGATCAAGAGCGAACAGGAGGTGTGCTGAACAAACAGCGTCAGAAGCCCATCACCTTGACCATGACACCAACGTTTTACCTCCCGCGTGAATTCGTAGAGGCCCTGCCCGCTGGTCGAAATCTGGAACAAAGTATGGCTCATCTATAGCCCCCTTTTAGACCACAGACTGCGCCCAAGCGCCGAGACCATAAGCAACAACCGTCAACGCCGTCCGTAGGCCATTTATCACGAAAAATCGCCTATCGTAGGACTTCACGCCAATCGTGCAGATCGTCAGTAGAACCGCGGCAAACGGTAGTATGATCCACGGCGTCACGCCCATAAACCCAAGGATGCCGAGCGCAATCAGGATCAAACCACCGATCATATCGTCGCCTCAGACGAAAAAGGCGCCCCGAAAGGCGCCTCGTTCTTATTGATCCAAGAAGCTGCGCAGCTTGCGCGAGCGGCTCGGGTGTTTGAGTTTCCGCAGCGCCTTGGCTTCGATCTGGCGGATACGTTCGCGGGTCACGCTAAACTGCTGACCAACCTCTTCGAGAGTGTGGTCAGTGTTCATGCCGATACCAAAACGCATACGCAGAACGCGCTCTTCACGCGGGGTCAGCGATGCAAGAACGCGGGTCGTGGTCTCTTTCAGGTTTTCCTGAATCGCCGAGTCCAGCGGAAGGATCGCGTTCTTATCCTCGATGAAATCGCCGAGTTGCGAATCTTCTTCGTCACCAATCGGCGTTTCGAGCGAGATCGGTTCCTTAGCGATTTTCATCACCTTGCGAACCTTATCGAGCGGCATTTGCAGCTTTTCTGCCAATTCTTCTGGCGTCGGTTCGCGGCCGATTTCGTGCAGCATCTGGCGACCCGTGCGGACCAGTTTATTGATCGTTTCGATCATGTGAACTGGAATACGGATAGTACGTGCTTGGTCAGCGATCGAACGGGTGATTGCCTGACGGATCCACCATGTCGCGTAGGTCGAGAATTTGTAACCACGGCGATATTCGAACTTATCGACCGCTTTCATCAGGCCGATGTTACCTTCCTGAATGAGGTCGAGGAACTGAAGGCCACGGTTGGTGTATTTCTTCGCGATCGAGATAACGAGACGAAGGTTAGCCTCCACCATTTCTTTTTTGGCCTGACGCGCTTCTTTTTCGCCCTTCTGAACCTGCTGAACGATGCGGCGGAATTCAGAGATATCGACACCAACATATTGGCCAACCTGCGCCATCTCAGCACGCAGTTCTTCAACCTTATCGGTGAATTTCTCAACGAACATTTGCCAGCCGCGACCCGGCTTTTCGTTCATGCGATCCATCCAAGTCGGATCGAGTTCAGCGCCACGGTATTCGTCGATGAATTCGCGACGGTTGATACGCGCTTGGTCGGCGAGTTTAACCATGTTCGAGTCGATCGACATAATGCGGCGGTTGATGCCGTAAAGCTGGTCGATCAGCGCTTCGATACGGTTGTTGTGAAGGTGAAGCGAGTTCACCAGTTCAACGATTTCCGAACGAAGTTTCTGATACCGATCTTCGTCAGCCTCAGAGAACGATCCATCCTCATTCAGGGTAGCCGACATACGGGCGTCCTGCATGTCGGACAGGTCAGCAAAGTCGCGTGCGATGATTTCGAGCGTTTCGAGGACGCGCGGTTTCAGCGCAGTTTCCATCGCGGCCAGCGACATGTTGGCCTGTTCGTCATCATCGTCATCATCGTCAGAGCGGATCGGGTTACCGTCCGCATCGTATTCTTCTTCTTTTTCTTTCGAACCAGCCTCGGACGACACAGCCGAGGTGTCGACGACAGGCTCATCGCCGTCTTCGTCGAGTTGGTTGCCGAATGTGGCCTCAAGGTCGATCACATCGCGCAAAAGAATGTCTTCGGACAGAAGTTCGTCGCGCCAAATGGTGATCGCTTGGAATGTCAGCGGGCTCTCGCAGAGTCCGAGGATCATGGTGTTGCGACCAGCCTCGATCCGTTTTGCAATCGCGATCTCGCCCTCGCGGGACAGCAATTCAACACTGCCCATCTCGCGCAGATACATACGAACAGGATCGTCCGTGCGGTCCAACTTTTCGGTTTCACCACCCGAAAGTGCCACGTCACGATTGCCACCAACAGCAACCAGATCGGTGCCGCCTGCGTTGTCCTCTGACTCTTCTGATTCTTCTTCTTCGGTGACCTGAATGCCCATTTCAGAGAGCATCGACATCACGTCTTCGATTTGGTCAGAAGAAACCTGATCCGGCGGGAGCACAGCGTTCAGCTGATCGTAGGTGATATACCCACGCTCGCGCGCCTCAGCGATCATCCGTTTAACCGCCGCCTGACTGACGTCCATGGAGATCTCGTCGTCCTTGTCGTCAACCTTGTTGTCGTCGGTATCTTTGGCGGCCATGAAATGCTCCTAAGCGGTTCAGCAAGTCTGTGCTGATTCGGTTAAAGTCGAATCAACGGTTTCGCGGGGTGATTCGCAACCTCTTGGCCACGATTTTTCACCCATTAATTAGGTTCTGGGCTTTTTACGACCCGATTTGGCAGGATCGAGCGATTCGAGCACCTTGAGGAAGTCGTTCCGTTCGTCCTTTGACAATGACAGCCCATTGTCTGCGGTCACCGTTTCCGTCGTGTCGTCCACATCACGCTGCGTTGTGGGATCAACAGCTAGCGCGGATACACCCAACCGCCACGTCAAATCCTCTCTATCTTCAGCCTCAGCAATCTCAACCTGAGCCTCCAAAATTTCCATGGAGTGCCCACGCAAGGCCTCAAGCTTCATGAACTCTTCTTTGACCGAGTTATACGCAAACTCGCTATCGCCAGCGCGTCGGATCGCGGGGGTGATCTTTACGTGGCGCTCGGCAAAGAGGCTTTCAAGGGGGCCAGCCCCAATTTGATCTTCGATGCGGTCGCGCAAATCATCTTCACCGACTAATCGCAAAATAGCGTCCCGCAGGGTTCTGTTGCGCTGGTCCTGACATTCCATCCGTTCAAGCTGCATCTCGAATGCGGGCACTTCGGTCGGATTGGCGATCAGAATGGCAAGGATCACCGTTTCACGCAGGTGAATTTGATGATCGTCCCGTTGAACCAACTCTGAACGTTTTGCAGAAGCGCTCGGCGCGATGACGACCGATTTACCAGGCTGCCATGGTTTGCGCGGCTGGAACGCGGCCCGTCTGTTCGATCCGAACAGTTCATACCGAAGCTCTTTGATCGCTTCACCATAATGGTGACGGATCGACGGATCTTGGATCAGTTTTATCTTTTCACGGAGGGATTTATCCAAAGCCGCCCGACGTTCGGGACTGTCGAACACCTTCCCGTCCGTTTCGCGTTGCCAGAGCAAACGCACCATCGGCATGGCACCGTCCAGCACCTTTTGAACGGCCCCTGCCCCTTTGGCACGGATCAGATCATCAGGGTCCATCCCGTCAGGCATCACCGCGAACCGCAGCGATTTACCCGCCTCAAGCACAGGCAGCGCAAGATCAATCACGCGCATCGCAGCACGGATGCCCGCCGTATCACCATCAAGGGCAATGATAGGCTCGTCCGCCATGCGCCACATGAGTTGTAACTGATGATCCGTGACAGCCGTGCCCAAGGGCGCAACTGCCCCAGTGAACCCAGCCTCTGAAAGGGCAATCACATCCATGTAGCCTTCGGCAACGATCAGCGGCTGACCCTTGCCCGAGGCCTCGCGGGCGTTCTTGTGGTTAAACAGATTGCGCCCTTTGTCGAACAAATCCGTCTCTGGGCTGTTGAGGTATTTGGCGTTGTCGTTGGGGTCCATCGCACGACCGCCAAAGGCAATTGCCCGCCCGCGCACATCGCGGATTGGGAACATGATCCGATGACGAAAAACGTCATACGGCGCTTTGCCTTTGTCGGAGGGTTTGGCGAGCCCCGCACCGATCAGCAACTCTGGCGAAATCCCTTTGGCGGACATCGCATCGAATAAGTTTTGCCACCCTTGCGGCGCAAAACCAATTTCCCATCGTTCCTGCGCCGCCTCGGACAGTCCACGTTTCGTCAAATAGGCGCGCGCCTCTACCGCAGCGCCTGTGCGCAATTGAAGGCGGTAGAACTTTACCGCTTCTTCCATGACCTCGGCCAATTGGGTTCGATGGTCCGCTTTTACCTGAGCACGCGGGTCTCGTTCTGGCATCGGCAACCCAGCTTCACGGGCCAAAATCTCGATGGCCTCCATGAAGCTGACGTTTTCCGTTTCACGAACAAACGAAATCGCGTCGCCTTTGGCGTGGCACCCAAAGCAGTAGTAATAGCCCTTACGGTCATCAACGTGAAACGACGCGCTCTTTTCTTGGTGAAACGGACAGGGTGCCCACATGTCGCCCTTGCCTGGGTTGGACTTCTTATTGTCCCACATCACTTTGCGGCCAACCACTTGGGTCAGCGACAGGCGTGTGCGCAATTCATCCAAAAAACCAGGGGGCAGACTCATAATGCCAATATCGGCGCTGGACCCGCGCAAGTCCAGCGGTCGGACGCAGAAGGTTGGGGGTAAGTTTTCCGACGGCGTTATCCGTTTGTTTACGAATTTGCGCCAATCTGGTCTCCGCAAATGCCCGCTTTTGACGGGGATCGCACTCACCAACCCGGTGACGCGACTCATTTATTGCGACTCACTCATATGAACTATTGACCAAACGCGCCTGCACTTAGCGCGTAGCACGTCGGTTTGCCCGCCGACCGCCACATTTCCACCGATTATCAGGAAACAAAGGGCGTTCAGAGACCCAACCGTCCACCCTGACCACACAATAGGACCAAAAGTGGCCAGTTGCTGCCCAAATTCTGCCACTCTCTAAAGGATATAAAGAAAGCCAACAGAGGTGGTACTCCCACCAAAAAGCAGTGAAGCCCCCGAAAGATCGGTCAATAATGAAGACATTGGAAACACAGACGCAGACGATTGCATCTCGCATCGCCCGCCACCTGCGTAAATTCCAAACCCGTGAAGATGGCACCATGGTCATTTTCGCGGTTTTCATGCTGATCTTGATGCTTCTCGTGACTGGCATGGCCGTGGACTTTATGCGTATTGAATCGACGCGCACCCGCATGCAGGGCACGCTTGACCGCGCGGTTCTGGCCGCTGCTGACCTCGGCCAAACTCTGCCGCGTGAACAAGTGGTCCAAGACTACATGGACAAGGCAGGTCTGGGTGACGCCCTTCAAGGCACCCCAACCGTGACCGAGGGACTGAACTTCCGCGAAGTGTCCGCCGTCGCGCAAGCGACGGTCCCGATGATGTTCTCTGGCCTAGCTAAGATTCTGGATGCCGACGCGACCGTGCATGAATCGATGACCGTTCCTGCCGCTTCTGTCGCCGAAGAACGTGTGTCCAAAGTAGAAATTTCGCTCGTCCTCGACATCTCGGGTTCGATGGAGAGCAACAACCGCATGACCAACTTGCACACGGCGGCGACTGAGTTCGTAAACACCGTTCTAAAGGACGGAAACGAAGACCTCGTATCCGTGTCGCTGATCCCCTATTCCGAACACGTGAACCCTGGGCCAGACCTGTTCAACTTGCTGAACGTCCGCAAGGTTCACAACTATTCGCATTGCATCGAATTCGACAATAGCGCGTTCAGCAGCACAACGCTGAGCATGACGCACCAGTACCAACAGATGCAATATTTCCAATGGAACTATAACGGTAGCTACTACTACGGGAATGACCTGTCAGAAACGGTCTGCCCTCGCTGGGACTACGAACGGATCAACCCATGGGAATCCAACCGCACCGAGCTGGTGACGCAGATTAACAATCTCAAAGGCCGCGCTGGTACGTCGATCTTTTTGGGCCTGAAATGGGGCGCTGCCCTGCTCGACCCATCGACCCGACCCATGCTGACCAGCTTGGTGGGCAGCAACAAAGTAGACAGCAATTTTGCCGGTCGCCCAGCGTCTTACACCGACACCGAAACGGTTAAGTTCATCATTCTGATGACCGACGGCGAAAACTCAACATCCAGCCGTATCCAAAGCTGGGCCTATGACTCTGACAGCGATTACGCACACTGGAGCCGCTATAACTTTAACTGGTATCTCGACAACTACGTGTCGAGCTGGAAACACAATCAGTATTCCTACCTTAAATACAACCGGACCCTCGGCAACGAGTTGATGGACGACATCTGCGACGCCGCCAAAGCCCAAGGCATCGTGATCTGGACCATCGGCTTTGAGATCCCAGACCCCGTCGGCAATCAGGTCTTGGCCGATTGTGCGACCTCTCCCAGCCACTTCTTTGACGTGGACGGCATCGAAATTTCGCACGCGTTCTCTGCAATCGCGACCCAAATTAACAATCTAAAGCTTACACACTAATGAAACAACTGCTTCAAAATCTCTGGTCTGGCCTGATGCGCCCGCTTTCGCGGTTCGCACGGGATGACCGTGGGACAGCTACAGTTGAATTCGCGCTTATTTTTCCTGTCTATATCGTCCTTTTGTTATCAGCGTTTGAATCCGGCATGTTGATGACCCGCCAAGTCATGCTTGAACGTGGGCTAGAGATGGCCATGCGTGACGTGCGGATCGGGGCTATGTCGCCTGTCACCCACAACACGCTGAAGAACGCGATTTGCAACAACGCGGGCATTATTCCGAACTGCGCCGATGCGTTGAAGATCGAGATGCGTCGCGTTGATCTGCTGAATTGGACCAACATTCCTGCCGCGGCGGATTGTATCGACCGCAATGACCCCGCCGCGCCTCTGGTTGCCTTCCAACAAGGTGGCGCAAACCAAATGGTCATCGTTCGGGCCTGCGCTCTGTTTGATCCGGTGTTCCCGACACTTGGTCTGGGCGCACAAATCCCACGCGAAACTGGCAATGAATACGCACTCGTGTCGCGCTCTGCATTCGTGAGGGAACCATGAACATGTCCCATATTTTCCGTCGGTTCCGCGATGACGAACGTGGCAGCATGGCAATCGAGACCGTCCTGATCTTCCCGATCCTGTGCTGGGCTTACCTTGCAACGTTCGTGTATTTCGATGCCTTCCGCATTCAGAGCACAACGAACAAGGCCGCCTACACGATCAGCGATCAGGTGAGCCGTGAGACGGGCTACATTACGCCCAACTACATGACTTCGTTGTATAATCTGCACGAGTTCTTAACCTCGTCTAACCACCCGTCAAAGCTAAGGTTGAGCGTTGTTCGGTATACCGACGACAACGGCTATGACGTCCGTTGGTCCCAAGGTCGCGGTGGTGCAGGCACGCTCACTAATGCGGGTCTGGCTGACATTTTGGACAAATTGCCTGTGATGCCCAACAACGAGGTTATCATCGTCTTGCAGAACTGGCTTAGCTACGAGCCCATGTTCAGCGTTGGCCTCAGCGCGTTTGAGTTCGAGAACCTGATCGTGACCCGTCCCCGTTTTAACTCGGCTCAGCTTTGCTGGAATTCCCAAGAGAACGGCGGCGTGACGACAGCGACCTGCTAATTGGCGCAGGGGACCTGTGCAAAGCAGAGTGGCTCTGACAGATTGATGGATGCTTTGAGCGGGACTATCTCTTGCTCAAAGGAGATACATCATGTCCATCAGACCCACTCTAGAAGCCCGTCGCGCGACACCCCATATGGAAGGCGCGGGCGTTCGACTTCACCGCGCTTTTGGTTTCCAAGACCCGAGCGAGCTCGACCCGTTTTTGATGTTCGATGATTTTCGTGGCGATCATCCGGATGACTACATCCGAGGTTTTCCGTGGCACCCCCACCGCGGCATCGAAACGATCACTTACGTTCTGAACGGCACCGTCGAACATGGCGACAGCCTCGGGAACACAGGCACTTTGGGCGCCGGTGATGTTCAGTGGATGACCGCTGGATCGGGCATCCTCCACCAAGAGATGCCAAAGGGGAACATCGCGGGCCAAATGCATGGCTTCCAGCTTTGGGCGAACCTGCCTAGTCATCTCAAGATGACCGCGCCCCGCTATCAGGACGTTAAAGGCAAAGAAATCCCCGAGATCATCGACGACGACGGCACCCGCGTCAAAGTCATCATCGGTGAATTCTGGGGCAAACGCGGCCCTGTTGATGGCATCGCGGCTGACCCGCAGTATCTGGATATTTTCGTGCCCGCAGGTGTCCGCAAAACGTTTAAGGTAGACACCTATCGCCGCGCATTTGCCTATGTATTCCAAGGTGCTGGCGCCTTTGCGGATGCGTCAAAACCCGAAGGGGTCCTCCTCGAAAAAGAGGTCATGGGCGAAGAGGTGAACATCCGCGACATGTCAGGCAACCGCACCTTGATCCGCTTTGGCACTGGTGACGAAGTGACTGTGCAGGCAGGCGAAGAAGGTATTCGTTTCCTTCTGATCTCTGGCGCACCAATCGAAGAACCTGTCGCATGGCACGGCCCGATCGTGATGAATACCAAGGAAGAAATCCGTCAGGCCATGGCAGATTTGCGCAATGGCACCTTCATCAAACCCGCCCACTGATGCGGGGATGCGTCGGTCAGGCCGTTACTGACCGACGCACAATACCCCAATAAATCTCTTCGATCTCGCTCAGCGGCAAACGCCCGCCTTCGCGATACCATTGCGGGATTGCGGTCAACATGCCGATCAACGCGATAGAGGTAATACGTGGGTCGGTGATCATGAAATCACCGCTTTCCTTGCCCGCCTTCAGGATACCCGCAAGGATCTGCTCGTAGTCCCGACGACGTCCTTCGATCACGGCAAAGTTGTCAGGATCTAGGTTCCGCAATTCCATGTAGGAAATGAAAACCTGCTCAACACGCGGTACGTGGAACAGGATGTGAAAGCGAATAAACGCCTCGAGCGCGGACCACGGAGGGCCAGAAAGATCAACGTCTTTCAGCGACTCCACCAGATCGTCCATGTGATCCAGCACGATATCGAACAAGAGGCTCTGTTTGTCGGCGGTGTAGTTATACAGTGCGCCAGCTTGCACACCGACCTCAGCTGCGATCTGGCGCATCGACACAGCCGCATAGCCATGCTGCGCGATCAGCTTGAGCGCCGCCTCCCGAACCTTGGGTCCAGTAATGTCTGAATGTGAGCCTTGTTTGCGCGCCATTCGTCAACATTAACTGAACAAATGTTCATTTGAAAAGCCTGATCTGACCTTGCCCCTCAATTGCAACCAAAGGTAAGGTTCACCGATCACAAACCGCTGGATTGGTCATGCGCCTCGTACTCCTTTCGCTTTTGGTGCTTTTGCCTGCCTGCGCAACCTTTCCCGCGCTGGATAAGGCCATCGATCCCGCCGCGGCCAAAGCGGCTTTCCCCGACTTTGTTCCGTTCGAGACATTTGGCACCACGCGCGATGACCAAACCGCCGCAGAAATGGCCGATGACCTAGCCCTTCGCGCAACCGTTCTGCAAAATCGGGCCGAACAATTGCGTAACAGCGCAGTTCAATAGCACCTGCGCGTTGCAGTGACCGCAAGGACGCGGTAACAGCGGAGTGTTCAAAAAACAAAAAGCGGAATCCCATATGTCTGACACCCTTCGCCTTGGTATTGCCGGTCTCGGAACGGTCGGTGTTGGCGTCATCCGCATCGTCGAAAAACAGGCGGCACTTCTGGCCCAGCGCACTGGGAAAACGATTGTGATCAGCGCTGTAAGCGCACGATCCAAAGACAAAGATCGCGGTGTTGATCTGTCAGGCTACGCGTGGGAAGACGATCCTGTCGCTCTCGCTACTCGCGACGACGTCGACGTTTATGTCGAACTCATGGGCGGTGAAAATGGCCCCGCAAAAGCATCCATCGAGGCAGCAATTGCCGCTGGCAAAGATGTCGTCACCGCCAACAAGGCATTGCTGGCACATCACGGCCAGTCCATCGCAGAACAAGCCGAAGCTAATGGCTGCGTCGTGCGCTATGAGGCCGCCGTCGCAGGCGGCATCCCCGTGATCAAAGCCCTGACCGAAGGGTTGGCTGCGAACGGCGTGACCCGCGTGATGGGCGTCATGAACGGCACCTGCAACTACATTCTTACCCGCATGGAAGACGCCGGCCTCTCGTACGAAGAGGCTTTTGCCGAAGCGGACGGTCTGGGCTACCTCGAAGCCGATCCGAACTTGGACGTTGGCGGCATTGATGCGGGTCACAAACTGTCGATCCTCTCGGCAATCGCCTTTGGAACACAGGTTGATTTTGACGGTGTCGAACTCGAAGGGATCGGCGCGATCACCATCGAAGACATCCGCAACGCTGCCGACATGGGCTACAAGATCAAACTTCTGGGCGTTACGCAGATGACAGGTCGGGGCCTTGAACAACGCATGTCGCCTTGCCTCGTGCCGGCGACCTCGCCCTTGGGCCAATTGGTTGGCGGCACGAATATGGTCGTACTCGAAGGTGACGCTGTTGGACAAATCGTCCTTCGCGGCGCTGGTGCTGGCGAAGGCCCAACGGCGAGCGCGGTAATGGGTGATGTTTGTGATATTGCACGTGGTCTGCGCCTCCCGACCTTTGGGCAGCCCGCGAACACACTGCGCTGTGCGAAATCTGCGCGCGCCGCGATCCCTGCGCCCTACTACCTCCGCCTGTCGCTCTTGGACAAACCCGGCGCGATGGCAAAAGTGGCGAGCGTTTTGGGCGACGCGGGCGTATCTATTCACCGTATGCGCCAACATGACCATGATGGCACCCACGCTCCTGTCGTGATTGTCACCCACAAAACCACCCGTCAGGCTGTCGATCAGGCGATCGAAGGCTTTGCTGCGACAGGCGTCGTTTCGGGGGTACCCGTCGCCCTACGGATCGAACAGGTCTGATCCCAAATTTAAGTTCAAAATGTCAAAGGCAGGGTGAAAACCCTGCCTTTTTTGTATCAGAAAAAAGAAATTTTGAACCAAAGCGATTTTAGCGACTGACTGTTAGCGCCGACAGCCTTGCCCCCATGGGCTTGCCCTGCGTAGATGCACCCGAATGTTACTTGAGGACTTTTGACATGTCGCAGACCACTGAATTCCACGACCGTATGCTGTCGCTCGGGCTTGCCCGCGTATCTGAGGCTGCGGCTCTCGCATCGGCGAAACTGATCGGGCGTGGTGACGAAAAAGCTGCGGACCAAGCCGCCGTAAACGCGATGCGTGATCAGTTGAACAAACTGGACATCAAAGGCGTTGTCGTTATCGGTGAAGGCGAACGTGACGAAGCCCCGATGCTCTACATCGGTGAAGAAGTGGGCACGGGCGAAGGCCCCGCGGTAGATATCGCGCTTGACCCACTCGAAGGCACGACCCTTACGGCAAAAGATATGCCCAATGCCCTGACCGTCATTGCGATGGGTCCGCGTGGGTCGATGCTGCACGCCCCTGACGTTTACATGGAAAAGCTCGCCATTGGACCGGGTTTCAAAGCGGGCGTCGTGACCATGGACATGTCCCCATCCGAGCGCGTTTCTGCATTGGCCGCCGCCAAAGGCTGTTCGACAGAAGACATCACCGTTTGCGTTCTCGAACGTCCGCGCCATGACGAAATGATCGCAGAACTGCGCACCACAGGCGCAGCTATTCGCCTGATCACGGACGGCGACGTCGCGGGCGTGATGCACTGCGCGGAACCTGAAAAGACAGGGATCGACATGTATATGGGTTCTGGCGGCGCACCCGAGGGAGTTCTCGCTGCTGCCGCGCTGAAATGCATGGGCGGCCAGTTCTTTGGCAAACTGTTGTTCCGCAATGACGACGAACGTGGCCGCGCTGCCAAAGCTGGCATCACCAACTTTGACCGCGTCTACACCCGTGATGATCTGGTCAAAGGCGATGTAATCTTTGCAGCGACAGGTGTGACCGACGGCAGCCTTTTGGCTGGGATCAAACGCGAACCGGGATATTTGACCGCTGAAACGATCCTGATGCGCTCCAAAACGGGCTCGGTCCGTCGGATGACCTACACCAACCCCATCTAAACCTTGATCCGGCCAGAGCATCGCTCTGGCCCTTTTCATATCATTGCGCCGCTTTGCTCTCTGGGCGATAAGCGAGGCATGAAAGCATTTCTCAACGTCGAACAGTCCGCAACGGGTCGCCGCTGGATTGGCCCGAGCATCGAAGAAGACCGCCTCGCCGAAGCGATGGAACAGGCGACGGGCCTGCCCGCGCCCGTCTGTCGGACATTGGCGCGCCGTGGCGTTGAACCGCATGAAGCTGACAGTTTTCTGGCGCCAACATTGCGGGATCTTCTCCCCGATCCGCTGACCTTGCTCGACATGGAAAAGGCGTCCGAACGCTTTATCGCTGCGCTCGACCGCTGCGAAAAGATTGCCGTTTTTGCTGATTACGACGTGGATGGCGGCACCTCTGCCGCGCTTCTTCTGACGTGGCTGAGGGCAATGGGACACCGAGCGACGCTCTATATTCCCGACCGCATTGATGAGGGCTATGGCCCTAATGAGCCCGCGATGGAAGCGCTCGCCAAGGATCACGACCTGATCATTTGCGTTGACTGCGGAACCCTCTCGCATGGTCCCATTGCCGCCGCAAAGGGCGCGGATGTGATGGTGCTCGACCACCACTTGGGCGCGGAAACCCTGCCCGACTGTGTCGCCGTCGTGAACCCCAACCGCCAGGATGAAACGGGCGAGCTGGCGCATCTCTGTGCTGCGGGCGTCGTGTTTATGATGCTCGTCGATGTAAACCGCCGCCTGCGGACAAAGGGCGTGACTGGGCCAAACCTGATGTCATTCCTAGACCTCGTCGCATTGGCGACGGTTGCGGACGTGGCCCCGCTGATCGGCGTGAACCGTGCGTTCGTGCGTCAAGGCCTTGCCGTTATGGCGCAACGCGATCGCATCGGCCTAACAGCATTGGCGGATGTCGCTCGTATGGACAGCGCGCCGACGTCCTATCACCTCGGTTTTCTCCTCGGCCCTCGCGTCAACGCGGGCGGTCGCATTGGTGCTGCTGATTTGGGCGCGCGCCTTTTGGCGACAGATGACCCACGTGCGGCGGAAAGCCTTGCCAAACAACTAGACCAACTGAACCGCGAACGCCGCGAAATCGAAAACGAAGTGCGTGATCTGGCACTTTTGCAGGCCGAAGAGCGTGGGTTTGATAGCCCTCTGGTTTGGGCCGCGGGCGAAGGCTGGCATCCGGGCGTCGTCGGCATCGTCGCAAGCCGCCTCAAGGAAACCACCAATCGCCCGTCCATCGTGATTGGTTTTGACGGCGACATTGGCAAAGGTTCTGGCCGTTCGGTGACGGGTATCGACCTCGGTGCGTCGATCCAGAAGCTCGCCATGGAAGGGCTGCTGATCAAGGGCGGTGGCCACAAAATGGCGGCGGGCCTGACGGTGCATCGGGATAAACTCGATGCTGCGATGGAACGGCTGGCTGAACTTATGGCGCGCCAAGGTGCTGATCGCTTGGGACCCGCTGACCTACGGCTCGATGGCATCCTCATGCCCGGTGCTGCCACGGTTGAATTGGTTGAACAGATCGAAAAGGCTGGACCGTTCGGCGCATCGGCCTCTGCCCCTCGGTTCGTTTTCCCAGACGTTCAAATCCATTTCGCGAAACGAGTCGGCGCAAATCACCTAAAGGCCACATTCGGCGACGGGCTTGGCGCACGAATCGATGCGATTGCCTTTGGCGCATTTGATGGTCCGATCGGACCAATGATTGAGGCCCACAACGGCGCGCGGTTCCACCTTGCTGGGCGGTTAGAAATCAATATTTGGCAAGGCAGACAGAGCGTTCAGCTCCGTCTCGAAGATGCGGCACCCGCTGGGAAATAATTTTTTACAAAAGCCTCTTGCGGGCGGTTCACACAATACGTAAAAGCCGCCTCACGCACAGAGTGGCCCGTTCGTCTATCGGTTAGGACGCCAGGTTTTCAACCTGGAAAGAGGGGTTCGATTCCCCTACGGGCTGCCACTTTTCCCCAGCATTGTTATCGCCCCTTAGGGAAAACCTCGTAGCCTGCTTCTTCGGGTTCGTCGTCGATCAGTTCGCGTGGGAACCCATCCGCCAGAACGCTCAGCCCTGTGGCCTCTTCTAGACGTTCAATGATCCGATCCGATTGGGCGCGATCGCCAAACCGCCGCTGACCGTCGCTCATAATGTCGATCATCAGTGGTGAAATTTCGAGCGGCACACCGTGGTCGTCCGCTATTTTCTGGAACAAGCCGATGTCCTTTTGGACGAGGTCCATAGTGAAGTTCACATCCCGCGACCCTGACAAAATCAGCTGGCTTTCCGTTTCATGGACAAAGCTGGTGCCCGACGAAATCTTAATCGCCTCATAGGTCGTCGCCATATCGAGCCCCGCGGCCTTCATTGTGATCAACGCCTCACAGCAGGTCAAAAGGTTCGCCGTGGCGAGGTAGTTCGTCATCACTTTCAACAACGACGCAGACCCCAATTCGCCCGTGTGCAGCACCCGACGGCCCAATGTCGTAGTGAGCGGAAGAACCTTGTCAAAGGCGGCTCGATCCCCACCCACAAAGATCGAGATATTGCCTGTATCCGCGCGATGGCATCCGCCCGACACAGGACATTCGACCGCGTAGGCGTCCTTTGACTGCACGATCTGGGCAATCCGTTTGAGTTCATCCGCATCGGTCGTGGACATTTCCATCCAAACCTTGCCCGCAGACAGACCCGCAATCACGCCATTGTCGGCCTCCATCACGACGGAACAGGCTTTAGGCGACGGCAAACAAGTGATCACCACGTCGCAGATTTCGGCCATCTCTCTAGGACTATCGGCCCAAGAGGCGCCACGCTGCTCATACGCCTCTTTCAGATCGCTATTTAGGTCATGAACGACGGTATCAAACCCGTTGCGGATCAAACTCCCCGCTAGTTTTCCACCAACATTTCCTAAACCGATAAAACCGACTTTCATTGCGTCACCCTCATATTTTGGTGTTTTCACCTCTGGCATGGCAGGGTGGATCCTTGGCGTCAGCGTTTCACAGTTATTTTGATCTGTCAGTTTATTTCGAAGGGATATCTACCTTTGGAATGCGCGTCGAACTTTCGATATACCATCAGCAAAATCAGGTAGTTCACACCCTTTTTCTGCGTGAGATCACAGCTCTTTTGGCGTGACCTCATTCTAATTCGAACCAACATCAAAATTTGATCAAGTTTTTCCTTGTTCGACTCAAACAATCCGCGCAACCCTGCGTCGGAGGAATGAGGAGAGCCGAATAAATGCCACAAATTAAAGCCGCCGTTTGTCACGAGTTTGGGAAACCACTGGTCGTCGAAAAAGTAGAACTCCGCGCCCCAATCAGTGGCGAAGTTGAGGTGACACTTGCTGCCTGTGCGATTTGCCATTCCGATATCACATACGCGTCAGGCGCTTGGGGTGGATCGCTCCCCGCTGTATATGGGCACGAGGCCGCTGGCCACATCACCGCGGTTGGCGACGGTGTCCACGGGGTCAAGGTCGGCGACCCAGTTGTCGTTACGCTGATCCGGTCATGCGGGACTTGTGCGCCCTGCTCTTCGGGCAAGCCAACGATTTGCGACACGTCTTATGACGGCGATCATGGGCCACTGAAAACGGTGGATGGAGGCAAGTTGCATCAGGCGATGGCGACGGGCGGCTTTGCTGAAAAGGTCGTTGTGGACCACAGTCAGGTCGTTCGTATCCCTGAAAACATGGACCTCGCGGCCGCCTCTCTGCTCGCTTGCGGCGTAATTACAGGCGTCGGTGCCGTTGTGAACGCGGCGCAACTTCGCGCGGGCCAAGATGTCGTCGTGATCGGCGCTGGCGGCGTGGGCCTGAACGCAATCCAAGGCGCACGGATCGCAGGTGCGCGACGGATCGTTGCTGTCGATATGTCCGACGAAAAACTCGAAATCGCGAAGGATTTCGGCGCCACCGATACCGTTCTAGGCACCCAAGACAACCCGTGGCGCGCCGCGAAAGAGGCATTGGGCCGTGGCGCGGATGCGGTCTTTGTAACCGTGGGTGCTGCGGGCGCATACAACGATGCGCCCCGCTATATCGCAAAAGGCGGCAAGGTCGTGATGGTCGGCATGCCGCCATCAGGTGCCATGAGCCAATATGAGCCGGGCAACTTTGCCGCTGCGGGTCAGTCGTTGATCGGATCGAAAATGGGTGATGCCGTGATCAAGCGCGACATTCCATGGATGATCGACCTCTATGGCCAAGGACGTCTAAAGCTCGATGAATTGATCTCTGAGAAATACAGCTTGGATCAAATCAACGAAGCGATCGAGTCCACGAAAACGGGCGCCGCAAAACGGAACGTCATCGTCTTTTAATCCCAGCCATAAACTGGAGGGCCTGATATGAAACTGGCCGATTTGGATATCATTGTCACCTCTCCAACCGCGCCAGGTTGGGGAGGGCGTTATTGGATTTTGCTTAAGGTCACGACTGATACTGGCATCGTGGGATGGGGCGAATGTTATGCCTCCACCGTGGGACCAGAGGCCATGCGTCACGTCATCCGCGATGTGTTCGAACGACATATGGCGGGCGAAAATCCTGAAAATATCGAACTGATGTTCCGCCGCATTTATTCGTCTGGATTCACGCAGCGCCCTGATTTGACGGTCATGGGCGCGTGGTCTGGGTTGGAAATTGCGTGCTGGGATATCCTCGGCAAAGATCGCGATCGCCCTGTTCATGCCCTGATCGGCGGCAAACTCAACGACCGTATTCGCGCCTACACTTACCTTTACCCGACCCGCGACACTCATACCCTGCCTGACTTTTGGGTTGATGCCGCGATGGCCGCTGAAAGTGCGCTGGATATGGTGAACAAAGGCTACACTGCCGTCAAATTCGATCCGGCAGGCCCCTACACCATTCGGTCGGGGCACATGCCTGCGATGCGGGACATCAGTCGATCCATTGAGTTTTGCGCCGCGATCCGAGAGGCCGTTGGCGACCGCGCTGACCTTTTGTTCGGCACGCACGGCCAGTTTTCGACGGGGGGTGCGATCCGCATGGGGGCCGCAATCGAAGCCTATTCGCCGCTCTGGTACGAAGAACCAATTCCGCCCGACACCCTGCGCGAAATGCAAAAGGTGGCGGAAGCCGTGAACATCCCCGTGGCGACAGGCGAACGCCTCACGACAACCCGTGAATTTGCGGAGGCACTGCGCGCGGGCGTTCAAATCCTGCAGCCTGCCCTTGGGCGATCTGGTGGGATTTGGGAAACGCGCAAAATCGCTGTGCTGGCCGAGGCGTGGAATGCCCAAGTCGCGCCACACCTCTATGCGGGGCCAATTGAGTGGGCCGCGAATATTCAGCTCGCCGCGACGATCCCGAATATTCTTATGGCAGAGACGATTGAGACGCCGTTCCATGCGGCGCTGATTAAGAACACGCTCTCGGTCGAGAATGGCTTTGTGACCGTTCCGGACGGCGCGGGCTTGGGTATCGACGTGGATGAAGATTTGGCGCGGGCCAATGCCTACGACGGTGATGGTTTGCACCTGCAAATGCAGGAAGCGCCAATCAGCTATCACGAAGAGAACGTGTTCGAAGGTGGGGCGCCATCAAAAACCTGAGGCGCCCCCAACCTTTTATAAAGGCGGCAAGGTGCTGCGCAGATAGTCAAAGTGCTTCTGCGCCATGCCGCGATACGGCTTCCATCCATCCGCGGTATTCTGCGCCACCGCGTCCGACAAGACAGCCAATGGCTGGCCGCTGGACCGAGCGAGGATGATCGTCTGCGCGGCCTTTTCAAAGAAATACAGGTCCTCAAACGCGTCAGCCACCGTTTCACCGACGATGGTCACACCGTGGTTCCCCATGACGAGGACCGATTTGTCGCCGATGGACTCTGACAACCGCTCCCCCTCTTCTTCTGCGTCCGCAATACCGCCGAAGGACAAATCATAAGCGGTGCGCCCGTAGAACCGCGCCGTGTTGTTGTCGATTGGAACAACCGTAGGGTCCTTCAAACAGGCCAAGGCCGTGGCGTAGGGCGAATGGGCATGCAGGATCACGCGGGCGTTGGGCAAACGGCGATGCAAGGTGCCATGAACGCACCACGCCGACGCATCGGGGGCATTGGGGCGTTCCATTATCCCTTCATCCCGACTGTCGAGCAACAAGAGGTCATCGGGCTTGATCGTCGCAAAATGCTGCCATTTAGCGTTCAACAGGAACTCTTGCCCATCGGCAGAAACCGCAGCACTGAAATGGTTCCCGACGCTCTCGCTCCATCCCAGCATATGGCAGATGCGAAACGCATCTGCCAAATCACGGCGCAGGGTGGCCGTGGCGTCTAGCGTCACAGTCGGTGCGTTCATGCCTTGAACCTTCCTTCGCTGACCAGCGCACGATAGGTCGACCGCATTTCACCGCGATCCACATAGCATCCGCGCAAGTATCGGTCCCCGCTCGTCGCGGAATAGGCCGCACGACCATGCACAATACGGTGGTTATCAAAGACCATACATTCGCCGCCCTTCATCAGGAACCGCATCATATATTTGTCTTCCTGCAGCATTCTCCCAAAGCGGCAAAACGCAGGGTAGTAGTCGTCGAGAAGCGCCTGATCGAGATCGAAAATATCCGCCATGTGCTGGCTGATCGTGAGGCCAGAGACCTCGCCATGTTGGTCCAATTCGATCACCGTCTGACGCGACCGCGAGTCATAAGTGTCGTGTTCACAGAAGAACGGGATCGACACTTCGGACAGGAGCTTGAACCCTTCGGGATCGCGTTTGCGGAAATCATTCGCCACGGCCACACCATCCGAATAGAGGCTCTGCCCCCCGTCCACGGTGTTCACCCGACAATGAAGGAACTGGATACCCGGCGCGAATTCTTCGGCGGGGGTGTCCGTATGCAGTTCGAGCGCCGCCGAGGTATAGGCCGTATTCGTCGGGTTGATATGGGTCTTCACGTCAAAATAGTCGCCAAAGAACGTAGGCCGCACATAGCCCATCAGCTCTGCCGTTTGAGTGAGCCCCTCGTTGCTGTCAGGCATATCGGTTACGATGGTGAAACCGTGGACCAGCATCGCCTCGATCCACGCAGCGCGCTTCGTCTTGTCAGCAACCAACTCTGGCTGGGAAAAACGCGGGACGGTCGGATAATGATCGCTATACCACGCAACCCGCGGCAAATCGGCGGGATCGTGACGCGGCTTGGCGACTTTATACGCTTCCAACCAGTCGAGAGGCATGCGGGTCACATGATTCTCACCTGCCCAGTCGATCACCAATGCATCCCCTTCCACAGCCGCCGAGTTCGGGCGCGGCGCGGTATCGAGATGGAAAATGTCAAAGCTCCGCTCACGGGTGACCGAGCTAAACGATGATGGGCAGTTATCGCGCAGCCAGTAGTAGTTAAAATAATGCGACCCGCCGTCGGACAGGGTGATGTGCAGACCTTTGTCACCGATTTCGGTCACATGTGGCGCGGTCATGGTTGAGCTTAGTTCGTTCATTGTATGGCCCCAAAAGGATGTTCGCTGAGGATAAACGTCTCACGGGAATGACTTGCGCGATAGCTCAGTAAGTATAATCATTACTTAACCTTATAGTTATACTAAGACCGCAATGAATCACTTCCCCCCTCTCCGCCTCCTTGTCACCTTCGAAGCCCTATCGCGCCATGGTTCTATGCGTGATGCGGCAGCACGGCTGAACGTGACACAGCCCGCGGTTAGTCAAGCGATCAAGGCGCTCGAAGATTACATAGGGGTTAGGTTAATCGACCGATCCGTCAGGCCCTCACGCATGACCGAAGAAGGCGAACTCCTCGCCCGTGCTGTTCGTGAAGGCCTTGGGCGCATCTCTGCAACGTTAGAAGACATTCGGGCGATGCAGGCAGATGCAGACCGTCAGATCACCGTGGCCTGCACGCTCGGCGTGGCCACATATTGGTTAATGCCCCGCTTATCGGGCTTCTATGATCGCCATCCCGAAATCACGGTTAACGTTCAGGCACCCGCCTCCGACCTCCCCGTCCTTTCGCCCGGCGTGGACATCGCGCTGCGTTACGGCACGGGTGGCTGGCGTGAGGGCATCAATGGAAAGCTGTTCGACGAAATCGTGTGCCCTGTTGGTTCACCTGAACTGGTCGCGCGGTTGATGACTGACGGGCTTAACCTAGACACCGCGCCCCTGATCCATGTGCGCAATCCGCACAACCAACACTGGGCGGGATGGGAGGATTACCTTGCCGCCAAAGGGATCGCCCGCCCGCGCAGCAGCGGTCAGAGTTTCAACAACTATGTGCAAGCCATGCAGGCCGTAATCGACGGACGCGGGCTGATGCTCGGCTGGCGGTCGATCACCGAACGCGCCGTCCTCGAGGGCACCCTGACTGAATGGCCGAACGGCGCGCACGACCTAGGCACGGCCTATTACATCTCAACGGGCGTTGATCCGTCGAAAGATGCGCTACTGTTCACCCGTTGGCTGCGCGAAGTGGCCGCATAGGGTTATTCCGCAGCCGTCCCCATCACCTCTTCCATCCAGCCCATGCGTAGTTCGGGCACAGATTTCAGCAGCATATCGGTGTAGTCATCGAACGGCGGGGCGAGGACTTCGGACTTTTTGCCATATCGGACAAGTTTTCCGAGGTGCATCACCGCAATCGTGTCCGCAATCGCCCGAACAGTCGCAATGTCATGAGTGATGAACATGTAAGACACCTGTTCACGCTCTTGCAGATCTGCGAGCAGCTTCAGGATGCCTTCAGCGACCAAGGGGTCGAGCGCGCTCGTCACCTCGTCACAAATGATCAGCTTGGGCTTTGCGGCAAGCGCTCGCGCGATACACACTCGCTGCTTTTGACCGCCCGACAATTCCGCTGGATACCGATCAATAAACTTTTCACCCAGTTCAATTTCACCGAGCAGTTCAACCACGCGATTGCGTAACTCTTTGCCCTTCATGCCGAAATAGAACTGCAAGGGTCGCCCGATGATCGTTCCAACAGTCTGACGCGGGTTCATCGCGACATCAGCCATCTGGTAGATCATCTGCAATTCACGCAAGTCGTCCCGCGAGCGGGATTTTTGGTCGGGCGTCAACTGCCGACCATCAAACACCATTTGCCCCGCGCTCAATGGCAAGAGCCCCGTGATCACCCGTGCCAAGGTCGATTTGCCCGAGCCAGACTCCCCCACGACAGCAAGGGTCGTCCCCGGCTGGATTGCCACGTTGATGTTCGACAACACATCGCGCGTCATTCCGCGATAATTGGCACGCAGTCCTTTGACTTCGAGGATCGGCGGAAGGTCCGTGTTCTTTTCCTCATGATCCTTGGCAACCACGGACACCAGCGCCTGAGTGTACTCTTCTTTGGGTGCCGTGATGATCTGTTCGGCTGTGCCATATTCGACCGTCTTACCGTGACGCAGAACCATGATGTTATCGGCGATCTGCGCAACAACAGCGAGGTCGTGGGTGATATAAAGCGCGGCCACCCCCTGATCTCGAATGGCCGCCTTGATCGCTGCCAAAACACCAAGCTGGGTCGTCACGTCGAGCGCCGTCGTCGGTTCGTCAAAAATCACCAAATCGGGCTGAGGACAGAGCGCCATTGCCGTCATCGCCCGCTGCAACTGGCCGCCCGAAACTTGGTGCGGATAACGGTTCCCAAAGTTTTCGGGTTCGGGCAGACCCAGTTTACGGAATAGATCGACAGCGCGTTTTTCGGCCTCTGCCTTCGTTGCGCGGCCATGCGTGACGGCGGCCTCTGTCACTTGCTCCATCAACCGTTTTGCGGGGTTAAAGGCCGCCGCTGCCGATTGCGCGACATAGGTGACTTCGGCACCACGCAGCGACCGCAACACACGGCCACGGGCCTTGCGGATTTCACGGTTATTCAGGTGGATCTTCCCACCCGAAAGCTCGATCCCGCCGCGACCATAGGCCATCGCAGAGAGGCCAATGGTCGATTTACCTGCCCCCGATTCACCGATCAGGCCCAGCACTTTGCCCTTTTCGAGCGTGAGGGACACACCATCGACGATCGTGATCCGACGCGGCGCTTCACCCGGCGGATAAGCGGTGGCTTCGATCGTTAGGTTGTCGATCTGGAGAAGTGGCTTATCCATTGCGGCCCCCTTTCAACGATGATGTGCGGTCGAGCACCCAATCCGCCACGAGGTTGACGCTGATCGACAGCGCAGCGATTGCAATCGCGGGCAACAACGCTGCAGGGATACCGTAAACAATCCCGTCTTTGTTCTCTTTCACGATACCGCCCCAGTCTGCATTTGGTGGCTGCACGCCAAGGCCAAGGAACGACAGCGTCGACACAAAGAGCACCATGAAGATAAAGCGCATCCCCGCTTCGGCTACCAACGGTGACAGCGCGTTAGGCAGGATTTCACGGAAAATGATCCATGCGCGGCCTTCACCGCGGAGCTGGGCCGCTTCTACAAAGTCCATGACTGCAATGTCGCTGGCAACAGCGCGGGACAAACGGAACACCCGCGTCGAATCCAAAAGCCCCATAACAAGGATCAGCACGGGGATGGTCACGGGCATAACCGACAGGACCACCAGCGCAAAAATCAGGGTCGGGATCGCCATGATCAGATCGACAAAGCGCGACAGAAGTTGATCAATCCAACCACCCACAACGGCAGCAAACAGACCTAGGACAGACCCAGTGACAAAGCTCACGACAGTCGCAGCAATCGCAACAAGGATCGTCGTGCGGCCGCCCCAAATGAGGCGCGACAACAGATCACGTCCGATATTGTCAGTGCCAAGCCAAAACTCGGATGACGCAGGTTCCCAAACATCGCCTACGATCTCGCTTAGCCCATAAGGCGCGATGATGGGGGCCGCGATGGCGGAGAGGATGAAAAGACCTGTGATGAACAGCCCGATCAGGGCCGGAATGGGAACACGTCTCATTTCGGGTGCCTCAATCTTGGGTTCGCGAGGATCGAAACGATGTCAGCAAACATGTTCAGGAAGATGTAGACCGCCGCAAAGATCAGACCGCAGGCTTGCACAACGGGCACGTCACGTTTGGCCACGTGATCGACCAGATACTGGCCCATACCGGGGTAGACAAAGACCACCTCGACCACGACTACACCCACGACGAGGTATGCCATGTTGAGCATCACGACGTTCACAATCGGCGCGATGGAGTTCGGGAAGGCATGGCGCCAGATTACCGACGACCGACGGATGCCTTTGAGCTCTGCCGTTTCGATGTAGGCCGACTGCATCACGTTCAACAGCGCTGCCCGCGTCATCCGCATCATGTGCGCCAGAACCACCATTACAAGGACGGCAATCGGCAGTGAAATCGCATGCAATTTATCGAGCATGCTCATCCGATCATTGAGCATCGCAACAGACGGCGCCCAGCCGAGTTGCACAGCGACGTAATACATCAGGATGTAGCTCATCATGAACTCTGGCACCGAAATCGCCGAGAGTGTCACCGCAGAGATCAATTTGTCAGGCCAACGGCCCCGATAAAGAACAGAAATAAGACCCAAAGTGATCGCCAATGGCACCGAAATAATCGCGGCCCATGCCGCAAGGAAAAGCGTATTTCCCATGCGATCCGCAATCGACTGACCGATATCACGGCCATTGGTAAGTGACGTTCCCAGATCACCCTGCAAAACACCGCCCAGCCACGACATATACCGTTGATAGGCAGGAATGTTCAGGCCCAACTCTTCGCGCAGGTTGGCGAGGGATTCAGGCGTTGCAGATTGACCAAGGATCGCTTGGGCGACATCACCCGGCAGAATTTGCGTGCCGAGAAAAATCATAATCGAAACGAAAAAGATGAGAACGAGGCCCAGCGAAATTCGCTGGACCAAGAGTTTTAATACAAGTGCGTTCATACCGCCGGCCTCAGGCCAGCCAGCACTTGGCCGGAGCCAAACCGTTCATGACTTCCCAGACGCCGTTTTCTTCCCAGCCCTGAACTTGATCGCTGACGCCTTCGACAAAGTCGTTGAACATCGGACAGATCAGGCCGCCTTCGTCTGCAAGGATGTCTGCCATTTCGCGGTAGAGCTGCTTGCGACGACCTTCGTCAAGTTCACCTTTGGCTTCAAAGAGTTTCGCGTCAAATGCTTCGCTCTTAAAGCGGGTGTCGTTCCAGTCTGCGGTCGACAGGTAAGCGGTCGAATACATCTGGTCCTGAACAGGACGGCCACCCCAGTAGGATGCGCAGAACGGCTGAACGTTCCAAACTTCAGACCAGTAGCCATCGTTCGGCTCGCGGCTGATTTCCAGCGGGATACCACAGGCACGTGCGCTTTCTTGGAACAGTTGCGCTGCGTCAACTGCGCCCGGGAAGGCACCTTCAGCAACGCGCAGGACGATCGGGCTGCCATCGTGACCCGATTTTTCGTAGTATTCACGCGCCAGTTCAGGGTTGTATTCGCGCTGCGGACGGGTGTCGTCGAACAGCGGGTATGCTGCGTTGATCGGAATATCGTTACCGATCGAGCCGTAGCCCTGAAGGATCTTCTCAACCATTTCACCACGGTTGATCGCATATTTCAGCGCCATCCGCAGATCTGGGTTATCGAACGGTGCGGTGTCACAGTGCATGATGAACACGTAGTGACCACGGCCCGACACGTTCTTAACCGAGATACCCGGTGCGCGGTTCAACAGAGCCGCAACTTTCGGTGCCACGCCGTTCACGATGTGAACCTGACCAGACTGCAGGGCCGCGTTACGGGCGGTTGCGTCGTTGATCACAGCGAATTCAACACCGTCAAAGTGACCGCGGCTGCTATCCCAGTAATCCGCGAATTTTTCAAAGGTGTAGCGCACGCCCGGCTCCACCTCGACCACGCGATACGGACCAGTGCCGATACCTGCGCCTGGATTGTCACGGCCACCGTTCGGCTGGATCACGAGGTGATAGTCCGACATCAGGAACGGAAGGTCAGCGTTTGCATCGGTCAGTTCGACGATGAAGTTGTCACCATCGACGCTCATGTTCGCGATGCCCTTCATGATGCCCAGAGCACCGGACTGCGCGTTCTCATCCGAGTGACGCAGCATGGTTTCCATGACGTCGTTCGCGGTCATCTCAGAGCCGTCATGGAACTTTACGCCCTGACGGATTTTGAAGGTCCATGTTTTCGCATCGGGGCTGGAGAACACGTCGGTCGCCAGACGCATATCGAGCGAACCATCGCCGTTTACGTCGAGAAGCGTTTCACCAAAGGTGCGCATCGCATGGAACGATACCTGTGCGAGCGACAGCGCTGGATCGAGGGAGTCGGTGCTTTCACCACCGCCAAGACCCATCTTCAGGATGCCGCCTTTTACTGGTTCGCTTGCCAGTGCCGCACGGAACGGCATTGCGCCCCCGATCAAAGCACCAAAGCCGAGCGCACTGGCTCGGCCCAACAATTGACGGCGTGACAGTCCATTGCTGCTGAAACGCTGATAAGTCGAAGTCTTTTTCTGGTCAGTCATTTCTAGTTCCCTGTTGTTGGTTAGACCATTTTTCGTCCCCGTTTTCGGGGTATTAATGGGCCCCGATTTTTCGGGACCCTAATCTGAAATCGGCACCTACCCCGCTGCGCGCGGCTGACCGACATATCGCCCAACACCCTCCGTTTGGTATGCTGCATGGCTTTGCGCCAAATCGGCAAGCTTTTTTGCAACCTCGGGTTTTGGTTCGCAGGTTCGGCGGGCGTTTAAATCGGTGTGAAGAAGAAGGGTTTCCACAGTCGCGGAGAGTGTTCCATCCGACCGCCATAGGCGATGGAACAGATGCATCTTCTTGCCTTCACCGCTTAAAACCTGCGTCGTGATCGTCAACTGATCACCTGCGTGGACCTCGTCTAAGTATCGAATGTGACTTTCAACGGTAAAGTAACTTAGACCAGAAGCGACGTATTGAGCATCAGCACCGACCAATTCCATCAACCTATCAGTCGCAAGAGACGCTGCCTCTAGGTAATGTGTTTCGTTCATGTGGCCGTTGTAATCCGTCCAGCTGGTCGGAACTTGGCGACGCACAGTAACGGGGAGCCCATCCTTTTCTTCGGTTAAATCCAGAGAGGATTCATGGGTTTTGACCACTCCACCCGCGCCCGAACCCGTCCGTTTCAGCGCCCGCACCATGCCGACGATGTTGTCATCGCGCAGACGTTCTAATTCACGGATCGACATATGGCCGGATTGCGCATCCGATTGACCCGCGATCAGATCGACAAGCTCTTCCGTAAACTCAGGCACATCCATCAGTTTCGTCCACGGCCACGACAGGCACGGTCCGAACTGCGCCATGAAGTGCTTCATGCCAGCTTCGCCGCCCGCAATGCGGTAGGTTTCAAACAGGCCCATTTGTGCCCAGCGGATGCCAAAGGCCATGCGGATGGCTTCGTCGATTTCCGCGGTGGTCGCGACACCGTCTTGGACCAGCCAAAGGCTCTCGCGCCAAACCGCTTCGAGCAAACGATCCGCGATATGCGCGTCGATTTCCTTGCGGACAATGAGCGGGAACATCCCGATACTTTTGAGCGTTTCAGCGGCGGCGGCGGTGCGTTCAGGCGCGCCGACCAGTTCGACCAACGGCAAAAGGTAAACAGGATTGAACGGGTGCGCGACGACAGCGCGTGCGCCTTTTTCGTTCAGTTCGGACGGTTTGAACCCAGAGGTTGACGACCCAATGATCGCACCTTCGGGTGCCGTTTGCGATAGAGAGCCCAGCACCTTGTGCTTTAAGTCCAAGCGCTCCGGAACACTTTCTTGCACCCAGTCCACATCCGATACAGCGTCGCCCATATCGTCGCAAAAGGTCAGCGTTCCCTCGGCGGGCAACGCCCGATCATAGAGCGCCGGCAGCGCACGACGTGCGTTCGCAATCACCTCTCCGATCTTACGTTCAGCCTCGGGATCGGGGTCAAAGACATTGACGTCCCATCCATTCAGCAAAAACCTCGCCGCCCAACCGCCGCCGATGACACCACCACCAATGACGGCGGCCTTTTTACGTTTCGCGATCATGCCATAACCTTGGGAGCACGTTTCACGAGGCCGAGTTTTGCGCGGACTTCCTCAGGTCCGATCACACGAGCGCCCAAGTTTTCGATAATCGTCACCGACCGCTCAACGAGTTGCGCGTTGGTCGCCAACTGCCCTTTGCCAAGCCAGAGGTTATCTTCGAGCCCGACCCGCACGTTACCACCTGCCAGAACCGCAGCAGCCACATAGGGCATCTGATCGCGGCCAAGGCTGAACGCAGACCAGTTCCAATCAGCGGGCACAGCGTTCACCATCGCAAGGAAGGTGTTCATGTCATTCGGCGCGCCCCACGGCACACCCATGCACAGCTGAACGAGGGCCTGACCGTCGAGGGTGCCTTCTTCCACCAATTGCTTAGCGAACCAAAGGTGCCCCGTATCAAAGGCTTCGATTTCAGGCTTCACGCCGAGTTTGGTCATCATGCCGCCCATAGCACGCAGCATCCCCGGCGTGTTGGTCATGACGTAATCAGCTTCAGCAAAGTTCATCGTGCCGCAGTCCAGCGTGCAAATCTCTGGAAGGCATTCTTCGATATGAACCATCCGTTCGGTCGCGCCGACCATGTCCGTCGCGGCAGCATTCACTGGGAACGGTGCTTCGGTCGATCCGAAAACGATATCGCCCCCCATCCCTGCGGTCAGGTTCAGCACCACATCAACCTCAGAATCGCGGACACGTTCGGTCAGTTCACGATAGAGCGCGGGGTCGCGAGAGGGTTTACCGGTTTCAGGATCACGCACGTGACAATGAACAATCGCGGCGCCCGCTTTTGCTGCATCAATCGCGCTATTCGCGATCTGCTCTGGACTGCGAGGAACATGCGGCGACCGGTCTTGCGTCGCGCCAGACCCTGTAACAGCACAGGTGATAAAGACCTCTTTATTCATTGCCAACGGCATCGAGAACTCCTGACAAACATCGGTACGGGTCAGTTGGCACAAAGCAGATGTTCGATTCCAACCACCTATTTGTAAAAATGGTATGGCGTAGATGTCGGTTTTATTGTTCCTATTGTGACAATAAATATTCCAATACGGTCAGAATGAGATGAAAACAGTCACCGTCCTGCTCTACGATGGGTTCTCGAATATGGTGCTGTCGTGCCTCCTCGAACCGCTCCGCGCAGTGCGGGATCAGGGGCAGGCTGATCTGTCGTGGCGCATTGTGACACCACACGACGGCCCAGCGCAGAGTTCGAGCGGGCTCAAGATTTCACCTGATTGTTCTATTGCAGAGGTGGGGCGATCTGACCTTCTAATTGTCGTCAGCGGCTACGGATTTCGTGACTATTCGAAGCCAGAACAACTCGCCCCACTGCGCAGGCTCACTCGACAGGCCGACGCAATCCTTGCTGCAGATACGGGCAGTTGGATTTTAGCGGCCGCGGGTTTGCTCGACGATCAAACGGCGACAATCCACTGGGCCGTTATTTCCGATTTTACCGAGGAATTCCCACGAACCCGCATCAGTTATGATCGATTTGTCAAAGGCAGCCGCATCTCGACCTGCGGCGGGGCCTCGACCGCGATGGAGCTGATGTTGGCGCTAATCTCGGACCAGTTTGGTCCTGCAAACGCGTTTATCGCCTCAACGATGTTCCTTCACGATGCAGAACGTCAGCAAACGACGGGGCGCGGGGCGAATAGGTTAGAAGGCAAAGGCACAGCGCAGCTTCGGCAAATCGTTAACCTGATGGTTGAAACCATTGAGACACCCCTGACCCTCGAAGAGCTTGCGCAGCGGTCTGGCCTCACGCGCCGAACCCTCGACCGTCTATTCCAAGCCGAACTCGCCATGTCGCCTGGTCGCTACTACCAGATGATGCGCCTCAGCCACGCAAGGGAGCTGGCCGCCAGCACGGATTACGACCTCGACACAATTGCCATTCGCTGCGGATATTCATCGGCCTCTGCGTTAGGTAAGGCGTTCAAACACGCCTTTGGTCACCCTATCCGCAAATCACACGGCAACCGCCCGCACTAACCTGCCAAATGGGCCATTGCGTTGATGATCTGATCAAAGGCCCGTCGGGTCATATCGCTCCGATCACGTGCACGGAGCCAGCCATGCACCAGTCCGTCCTGCTGGCACAAATGGACCTCGCCTCGGAATGCGTCCGCGTACCGAACGGCATCGTCACAAAGCGGATCACATTCCGCAGGGAATAGCCAAGTAGGCGGCAGCGCGGAAAGGTCACCCAACGCAGGGATTAGCCTCGGATCATCAGGCGATCCCCCCCTCACGTCCGCGTAAAATTCCAGATCAGCAGTCGAGAGGAGAGGCGCGTGTGCATGGACATGGAAACTTCCGCCTGTCGCTGGATACCCAATCATCGGATAGATCAGAACCTGCCCCACGAACCCCAAATCAGCCCGTGTTCCAGCAATGGCGGCGCAAAGCGTTCCACCTGCGCTATCGCCACAGAGGACAACAGGCCCCTCAGCGCAGAGAGCTTCAGCAACCGCGACCGTATCGTCATAGGCCGCTGGGTGGGGGTGTTCGGGCGCAAGACGGTAATCCACTGACACCACCTGACAGCCTGTTCGGTCTGCAATCTCAGCGCAAACATCGTCGTGGCTCTCTAACCTACCCAGAACAAAGCCACCGCCGTGTGCGTATAGAACCGTGGTCTTGGATGGCAGTCCGTAGAGCCGCACAGGAACGCTAGCAATCGACTGATCTGACACCTGCAGACCTTCGGGCCGACCTGCATGAAAATGCGCGGCCATGGCGTTATAGACCCGCCGTTGCGCGGCCCAATCGGTTGGGTCGAGATCAGCGGGATAAAAGGCCAGTGTCTCGTCGATGAAGGCGAGAACCTCGGGTGAGAGATACTGGCGATAGTCCACGATCAGCGCCCCTTCCAAACAGGATCACGCTTGTCGGCAAAAGCACGCGCCCCTTCCAACTGATCCTCAGACCGATAGAGCCGTTCGACCGTCGCAAACTGGCTTTTGGTGATGCGGTTCATGGCATCTTGGAACTTCATGTCCTCGGCCTCGCGCACGATCTCTTTGATCGCGGCAAAGACGAGAGGCGGGCCATCGGCCAATTGCGCGGCCAGCGTGCGGGCCTCTTCCATGAGGGCCGCGGCGGGCAAAATACGATTGACCAATCCCCAACGCGCGGCTTCTTCGGCGTCGAACCAACGGCCGGTCAACAGCATTTCCATCGCGATGTGATAAGGGATGCGTTTCGGCAATTTGATCGAAGCCGCATCCGCCACCGTCCCCGACCGAATTTCTGGAAGTGCAAAGGTCGCGTGATCGGAGGCGAGGATGATATCGGCACTTAGGGCCAACTCTAACCCACCACCACATGCAATCCCGTTCACCGCAGCGATCACAGGCTTATTGAGGTCACGCAACTCTTGCAGTCCGCCAAACCCGCCTTTGCCATAATCTCCGTCGACGGCATCACCGCCAGCGGCAGCCTTGAGATCCCAACCAGGGCAAAAGAATTTATCACTTGCTCCCGTGATGATCGCCACACGCAGGCCGTCATCATCACGGAATTCCGTGAAAACCTCACCCATCTGTCGGCTGGTTTCCAGATCAATGGCATTGGCCTTTGGGCGGTCCAATACGACCTCAAGAACGGCACCATGACGGGTGACCTGCAGCGGAGATTGGGTCATTGATTTCCTCCCATTCGGATCAGCGCATCGACCGCGATGGCCTCATTTGGTCCGCAGAGAAGCGGATTGATTTCGACTTCTTTCACCACGTCTTGGTTCGCTTGCACAAACTCTTGCACAGAGAGAACTGCCGCGACAATCGCATCCACATTGGCGCCCGCCTTGCCACGATAGCCCTGTAACAGGGGGAAGCAACGCAAACGGCTGAGAGCATCTTCGACTTCTGCAGAAGAAACCGGCAGGAGGAGCGACACTGTATCTGACAGAATTTCCGTCAGGATTCCCCCTGCCCCAATGGTCAGAACGAACCCATGTGCAGGGTCACACAAGACGCCGACCAGAAGCTCTGCAACTGTTTCGGTGATCATCTCTTCGACTAAGAAGTCGGAACATGGCATCGCGTCAGCGGCAGCTTTGACCGCTTCCGCATTCGTAAGCCCCACGCGAACGGCGCCCGCTTCGGTTTTATGCGCAAACCCGACCCCTTTGAGCACAACGGGAAACCCCAGATCGTTGGCGGCGTCACCTGCGTCTTTGGCGCTATAGACCATGGCGGATTTTGGCACACGAAGGCCATGATGACTAAGCGCAGACTTTGCCTCTGCCTCGGTCAGCGTTTCCGCATCCTCCCGCAGGTTTGGCAAAAGCAGCGGCACCTGTGAGGTCGCATTAACCTGCGACGCAGCCGCAATCGCGGCGAGCCCATCGGCCATACCGCACAGCGGCACAACGGACCGATCCATCGCCTCAGCCGCAATCGCTTCTGGCATCCCCTCAGCCATGCTCGCCAGCAAAGCCATCGGTTTTCCTGCAGCGGCGGCGGTATCGGCTACCGCGTTCAGGACCAATTTCCACTCTGGCGCGGCAAAACGATCCTCGCGCGGGAAATCCAGAACCACGCAGCCCATGGCCAAGTCACCCTCCATCATCGCAGCAAAGCAACGGGTCAAAGCGGCCTGATCGCCCCAGATATAGGTGTGATAATCCAACGGATTGGCCAAGGCGACCTTGGGGCCAAGCGCTTCGCGCAGGGCATCTGATTGGGCGACATTCAGGGGTGGATAGTCGACGCCAGAGGCCATCCCGATATCCGCCATCAGCGACGCTTCCCCGCCAGAGCAGGACATCGACGCGATCTTATTCGAGGACAGCCCGCCCGTCACATGCAGGACCTTAAGCGTCTCCAATAGGGCGGACGGGCTATCGACCTGCGCGAACCCCAACCGCCGCATAAGGGCCTTTGCGCCTGCATCGCTCCCCGCGAGGGAGGCGGTATGGGACACTGTTGCTTGCTGCGCTTGATCGGACGCACCGACCTTCATCACAACAACGGGTTTGCCTAATCGCTTCGCCGTATCCGCCAAGGCCTCGTAAGCGCGAAGATCATTCACCCCCTCGATATGAAGCCCCAAGGCCGTCACGCGCGGATCAGAGAGCAGTGCGGCACCAATATCGGCCATGCCCATCTGCGCCTGATTGCCGACCGTGACCACATAAGCCACGGGCAACCCGCGCCGCTGCATTGTCAGATTGATGGCAACGTTTGAGGACTGACCAACGATGGCAACGCCTTTGTCGCACGGCACCATCCCATGCACATCGGGCCAGAGCGCCGCCCGATCCAACGCGTTCACAAACCCATAGCAGTTTGGCCCAAGGATCGGCATATCGCCCGCCGCAGCGACAAGTTGCTCTTGGAGACCATCGCCATCGGCGAGCTCGGACGACGCCTCTCTGAAACCAGACGCAAAGCAGACGGCACCTCCTGCCCCACGCGCCGCAAGGTCAGAAACGACGCCAATGGTTGCCTCACGGTTCACACCGACAAAGGTCGCATCGGGGGCTTCGGGCAAAGCTTCGATCGAGGCATAGGCTGTGACCCCAGCGACTTCCGCTCTGGTCGGATGCACGGGCCAGATATGTCCTTCGAAACCGATCCGCTGGCATTCGCGGATGATATTGGCGCACCAACTGCCCCCTCCAACAACCGCTATGGAGCGAGGCTTCATCAGGCGATCAAGTGCCACCATGTTAGGCCCCCAACGGACGGAACAGATCGCGGCTGATGATGTGGCGCTGGATTTCACTGGTGCCGTCCCAGATCCGCTCAACCCGCGCATCGCGCCAGAACCGCTCGATCGGGAAGTCATCCATGAGCCCCATGCCGCCGTGAATTTGCAATGTCGCATCGGTCACACGCGCCAGCATTTCCGAGGCATAGAGCTTTGCGCTGGCGATCTCTCGGTTCGCCTCCATGCCCTGATCCAGACGCCACGCGCCAGATAGCGTCAGCCAATCCGCCGCGTCGATCTCTGTGATCATGTCGGCGATCTGAAAACTGATCCCTTGAAATTTCGCGATCTGTTGGCCGAACTGTTTCCGCTCTGCCGCGTAGCTGAGTGCATGATCGAAACACCGTCTGGCGCGCCCAACGCAGAACGCGGCGACAGTCAGACGGGTCGCATAGAGCCATTCGTTCATGACAGCAAACCCACCATCGACCTCGCCCAAAACCTGCGCATCAGGAAGGCGGCAATTGTCGAAATAGAGGATGTAATTCTTATACCCACGATGCGACACCGAGGTGTAGCCCTCACGCACTTCGAAACCCGGTGTTCCGCGATCAACGAGGAAGCAGGTGATCCGTTTTTTCGGACCTTTCGGCGTGTCATCGACCCCCGTTGCAACGAACACGATGAAAAAGTCCGCGTGTTCAGCGCCAGAAATGAAATGCTTTGACCCGTTGATCACCCAATCGCCGCCATCGCGTTGGGCCTGACATTTCATCCCCCGCACGTCAGACCCAGCATCTGGTTCCGTCATGGCGAGGGCATCCATTTTCTCACCACGAACAGCGGGCAAAAGGTATTTCTCTTTCTGCTCCCCCTCGCAGGCCATCAAGATATTCTGCGGACGCCCAAAGAAGTGGGTCAGTGCCATAGACCCGCGACCGAGTTCACGTTCGACAAGCGTAAAATCGAGGTGCGACAGCCCAGCGCCGCCGACCTCTTCGGGGAAATTACAGGCATAAAACCCGAGGTCGATGACCTTTTGTTTGATCTCTAACCCCAGTTCCAGCGGCACCTGCCCAGTGCGTTCAACCATGGCCTCATGCGGGTAGATTTCGTTCTCTACAAACGCCCGCACGGTGTTCACGATCATGTCTTGTTCTTCGCTCAGCCCAAAGTGCATGGCGTTCTCCCCTTGTCGCGTTGGATCAAGGATGCGAGAAGTTGCCAAAGCGCATCATGCAGATTTAGGCAAATATCATGCAGATTTGGAAATCATCTGAGACCACCCGCGCGGTCGGCATCCTGTTGTTCGATGCGTTTTCCAATCACTGTCTCGCCAACGCGGTAGAACCACTTCGCGCCGCCAACTCCCTCGCCCGCAAACAGCTCTATCAATGGCAGTTTCTTAGCCTACAAGGCGGCACGATCACGTCGTCCAGCGGACTTCCCGTGCACACCGAACACACACTCAGGCACCATACTGGCGGGGATTATCTGTTTATCATGCCCAGCTATGACTTTCAGAGCCACGCCACTTTGGCCTGCAATCAAGCCCTGAGATCAGCCAGCACCCGATTTAAAACATTGGTCGGCATGGATATGGGGAGCTGGCTACTCGCTTCGGCGGGCCTCTTGGACGGGCGACGCGCGACGATCCACTGGGATGAAATCGATGCCTTTGCCGAACGGTTTCCCGATGTCACGGTCAGCGAGGATCGCATCGTGAAAGACGGGAACATCTTATCCTGCGGCGGGGTGACGACCACCTTTGATCTTGTCCTGTCCCTGATCGAAGATCATCACGGACCGATGCTTGGCTTAGAGGTCAGTTCGCTTTTTATGTATGGCGAAAAGGCGACGATGATCGGCACCCGACCGAGCACTACGAAGCCGCAGAAAATCCGTGCGGCGGCGGCACTCATGCGTCGGAATATCGAAACGCCGCTTTCTGTTCCTGACCTCGCAGAGCGGATTGGCTTGACCGAGAAAGCCTTCACCGCCGCTTGCAAAACGGCCTATGGCTTTGGCCCACGGCGACTGTATCAAGCGATCAAACTGAGAGAGGCCCGACGACTGGCAACGCATTCCAGCATTTCGATCGCGGAAATTGCGGACCGTTGCGGATATCAGAATGCCAGCGCCATGACCCGCGCGTTTCGGGCCGAATTTGGCTGCACGGTCAGTGACCTACGAAAGACGCCAACGGACCGTTGACGACCCAATCATGGTTCAGGACAATCACATCCTCGACAGAGCGGCCAACCAGTGACGCGAGGTCTGACCGTCCGATGAGCGCAGCGGGATTTGTGATCGCCATGTGCAAAACATCCTTAGGCGGCTCTCCCAACCCAATCAGCCGCGCAACGCCCTCTGCCATTGTCGTGTGCGCCCCTGCCAAGGCACCTTCGGCATTCACCAAGCGACCATCCTCGACCCGAATGGTAGTTCCATAGAGGTCGAACTGATCAGGCCCACCGACCGTGGGCATCGCGTCCGAGACAAAGAATATCCGTCCCTGCGTTGCGCGAACGGCAATCTTTAACACGCGATCTTCGACGTGGATGCCATCCGCGATGAGGCCGACAAACGGCGCGCGTTCCATCGCTACGCCAGCTAGACCTGCGGCACGGTGCGTCATCGGCGACATAGCGTTGAACAAATGGGTCACTGCCTGTGCCCCCGCCGCAAAGCCAGCCTCGGCTTCCTCTGCCGTGGCATCAGAATGCCCGAGAGAGACGATCACTCCCATCGCCATGAGGTCTGCGATCGCCGCCTCACCGACGATTTCGGGGGCAAGTGTCAGCAAGACGGTAACACCTGCGTCGCGCAACCGCTTAACCGCTGCAATGGTGTTGTCATCCATGGGCCGCACATGTTCAGCCGAATGGGTGCCGCGTTTAGACATGGCAATATGCGGGCCTTCGATATGTAGGCCAAGAACATCCTCTTTCGCCGCAATGATCGCATCTGTAACGGCGGTCAGAACGTTAGGCGCGTCGGTGATCACAGTCGGCATAATGCCAACAGTCCCAAACCGCCGATGGGCCGCGCAGATTTCGGAAAGTCGACTGGGTTCGGCGTTCAGCAAAACGCCGCCGCCACCGTTGACCTGTAGGTCCAGAAACCCCGGAACAATTGCGCCACTGATCTCAGCCCCACGCCGCGCGAGCGGGGTGACCTCAACGATCTGACCACCTTCAATACAGAGCGACGCAGGCCCCAAAGAGGCCCCATCGAACACAGATTCTGAGAAAACCCACTCAGTCATCCGCGCTTTGCCGCCATGCCACATAGGCAGCACCAAGCGCACCAGATGCGTCGCCACCTTTGGCAATTCGAATATCGGGAATAGGGAAGCCTTTGAACTGCGCGTTCGTCAGCGCCACTTTCAGATCTTCGACAAGGTGGGGAACCTTGCTCAGCCCGCCAGCCAAAATGATCAACTCTGGATCACCAATGGTGTTGAGCGTAAAGAGCATCTCGGCCGTCAATTCGCACCAAATGTGCCAAGCCTTACCCCGTTCGGCGGCGATATCTTTCGGTGTCGTCTCGGAGCTTTTCACCGCTTTTGCGATCCGAACCAGCCCTGGCCCTGCAATAAGCGTTTCCATACAGCCGACACGGCCGCAGCCGCAGGCCACGAGCGGCAAGTTATACCGTTGAACCAAATGCGCTGGCAGCGCGACGTGACCGATTTCACCCGAGGTTCCCGATGTCCCCGCTTGAAGCCGTCCATCGACCGACAGCCCACTGCCGATCCCCGTTCCAATGATGACGCCCGCCACACGCTTCACGCCTTCTCCGACGCCAAAGACAGCCTCGGACAAAAGCAACGCCCGCGCATCGTTGATCCAAACCAATGGGCGCTTTGTCACTTTGACTACGTCAGAGACAAGCGTTCGTCCCGTCGCAGGAAGGTTCGACGTGAGAGCCACGCCCGTTTCAGGGTGGATCAATCCAGCCGCCGAAATACCAATGGGGACGTCACCGCAGGATGCCACCAGTTTTTTGAGCGCAGAAATCAAACCCTCATAGGTTTTCGGTGTGCTGACCCGTTCGGTCGCAACCAATTTCCATCCACGGTCAAAAATCTGTGCTTCGATCTTGGTCCCGCCGAGATCAATTCCTGCTGCGATCATCCTGTCCCCAAAAAGAACAAGGTGGGTCGACGCCCACCTTATCCAAATATTTAACGATGTTACCAGCCTATTGGATCATTCGTTCCAAGCTTTGTCGGTGCCACCAAGGCCACCAACCTGAACGCGGGTCGGCAGGCCGATCTGGTCCAGAATGGTAAAGAACGGCTTGGGGTCGAGCTCTTCGACATTGCGCATGGTCTTTGCCTCCCATTCGCCAGTGGCAACAAGCATCGCCGCAGCGACGGGCGGAACACCTGCGGTGTAGGAAATGCCTTGGCTGCCGACTTCTTCGTAGGCTTCTTTGTGATCGGCCACGTTGTAGACGAAGACCTCAACGTCTTGACCGTCTTTTGTGCCCTTCACGAGATCACCAATACAGGTCTTGCCCGTGTAGTTCGGCGCCAGAGAGGACGGATCTGGCAAGACAGCTTTCACCACTTTCAACGGCACCACTTCCAGACCTTCGGCAGTTGTGACTGGCTGCTCGGACAGAAGGCCGAGGTTTTTCAGAACGGTAAAGACGTTGATGTAGTGGTCACCAAAGCCCATCCAGAACCGCACGTCAGCCTGCGGATAATTCGCAGCAAGGCTGTGCACCTCGTCGTGGCCCGACTGATAGCCGCGGCAAGTGCCGACCACAGGGAGGTCCCAATCGTGGCCAGAGGCAAACATGGTTGTCTCTTTCCACTGCTGGTCTTCCCAGTAGTAAACAACGCCGGTGAATTCACGGAAGTTGATTTCAGGGTCAAAGTTCGTCGCAAAATACTTACCGTGCGAACCCGCGTTGATGTCGACGATGTCGATGGACTTTACCTCGTCCATATATTCATCAATCGCAAATCGCGCGAATGCGTTCACAACACCCGGGTCGAAACCAGCGCCCAAAATGGCGGTTACGCCCTTCTCAGCGCAGAGGTCGCGTTTCTTCCATTCGTAGTTTGCATACCAAGGCGGAGTTTCGCAGATCTTTGCGGGGTCTTCGTGGATCGCCGTGTCGATATAGGCAACGCCTGTTTCGATACAGGCATCCAGAACGTACATATTCACAAAGGCAGAGCCTACGTTGATGACGATCTCAACACCCGTCTCGCGGATCAGGGCTGCAACCGCCGCCGTATCCATCGCATCAACCTGATGGGCCGCCAAAACGCCCTCTTGTTTCATCGCGCCCTTTTCGCGGACCGACTCAAGGATCGCTTCACATTTGGAAAGCGTCCGGCTCGCGATATGAATCTCGCCAAGCACATCGTTATTTTGCGCGCATTTATGCGCTACGACCTGAGCGACGCCGCCAGCGCCGATGATGAGAACGTTCTGTTTCAATGCACAGGACCCCCTTTGGTGGTAAGTTTGACGTTAGGTTTATCGCCCTGAGGCGACACATTCACGACAATGCAGCCGAGAAATCTTCGTATGTGAAATCGCGGACCAATCGTTCGGTACCGTCGAGTTCGCGAATGGCAATCGCAGGCATCTTTACGCCATTGAACCAGTTCTTCTTAACCATAGTGTAGCCTGCCGCATCCTGAATGGACAGGCGATCACCTGCCTTGAGTGGCGCAGGGAATTTGAACTCGCCGAAAATATCGCCCGCAAGGCAGGATTTTCCGCAGACCATCCACTCTTGATCGCCGCTCTCGTTCATCTTTGCGCTTTCGCGGTAGATCAGCAGGTCGAGCATATGCGCTTCGATCGAGCTATCCACGATGGCAAGGTTTTTACCGTTGTGGAGTGTGTCGAGAACCGTCACCTCGAGCGTGGTCGATTTGGTGATCGCCGCCTCGCCTGGTTCCAGATAGACCTGTACTTCGTTCTGTTCGCTAAAGCGTTTCAGGCGCTCAGCGAGCTTTTCAAGCGGATAATCCTCGCCAGTGAAATGGATACCGCCGCCAAGGCTGATCCATTCCATCTTGCGGATCAGGTAACCAAACCGCTGTTCAATGCTGTTGAGCATTGCGTCAAACCGATCAAAGTCCGCGTTCTCACAGTTGTTGTGGAACATAAAGCCAGTGATCAGATCGGCAACGGGTTCGATGTTTTTCGGGTCATGTTCACCCAGACGGCTAAAGGGGCGCGCTGGATCGGCGAGGTCAAAACCAGAGGTCGACACACCGGGGTTCACGCGCAGGCCGCGTTTATGGCCGCGTGATACTTCCTCATGGCGGGTCAGCTGACCGACCGTGTTGAAAATGATCTTGTCTGAGTTCGCCAAAACCTCGTCCATCTCGTCGTCTTTCCAAGCGACAGAATAGGCGTGGGTTTCACCGGGGAATTTTTCGCGACCAAGCTTTACCTCAAACATAGAAGACGACGTCGTGCCGTCCATGTATTCGGACATAAAATCAAACACTGACCACGTCGCAAAACACTTGAGCGCCAAAAGCGCCTTTGCCCCCGAGTTTTCGCGGAGCCAAGCAATTTTTTCCATATTAGGAAGAAGACGAGCCTTATCGATAAGGTAGTACGGCGTGTCGATCATCGGTTTCCCCCGTGAGGCAAAGGAACTCAAACCAGAAACCGCGACATAGGGCCTTTGCCCCCATGGGACAAGTTTAATTTGTGATCAATCCTCTACGGTGTCGATCCACTGGAGCAAAACATCCTCTGACTTGATCTGGATAACACCCTTTTCAATGGTGATCAGACCGTCGCGGCGCATACGGCCTAAGTTCTTGTTCACGGTCTGACGCGAACACCCGACTGTATCGGCAATAAAGGTTTGGCTATGCCGAACGCTGTTATCCGAACAGCGCAACTGAAGAAGATAATGCGCGATCCGCTGCGGGACATTCATATCCTTTTCAGCACTTCGGAACATATTGAACCGCAGCATGGCCTCGTACATATGCGCCGAAAGGTTGCGAACAAATCGGGGATCGGTCGTCAGGTCTGCGAGCTGAGCCTTTTCGATCAAAAGAACGCAGCTCCCTGCCGTCGCCCGTCCACTCGCCGCAGCAGTCCTATTGGCAAGGCATTCAATACCGCCCAATGTCATGCCCACATTGGCGATCAACAATGGCGTGCGGGTGCCGGCAGACGAAAGGTAGCAGATCTCTACCTGCCCTTGTGCAACCAAATAGAGCCCTAGGGGCACTTGATCCTGATGAATGAAATCCGTCGCCTCTGGGAAGTATTGCATGCGAGCTGCATCGATGAGTCGGATTTTCTCCAGTTCCGAGAAACCGTCGAATATCTCGCTCCGCATCAATTGTGGGAACCGTAAACTATTTCTTATCCCTCGGCTCGGCTTGTCAGCCGTGCCTTTGTCCCCAAGCATCGGAACTCCGTCTGTGTTATATGTGAAAAAGCGCAGCAGCAGAGATGCACTGCATGCTGCGCCCATACTAAATACGAACCACAATCTAAAGTATATATGACCTATACTTGAGGATATAATGTCTTTGAGGCGACACCATAAACCATTGGATCATTTTCAGTGGAGACTCGTTAACAAGCCCTTAACAAAAAAGGCCCGCGAACACTTCGCGGGCCTTTTCTTGTTTTGACGAAACCTTACTCGGCGGCTTCTTGGTAATTCGAAAGCGGCGGACAAATGCACATCAGGTTGCGATCCCCCCAGACGTTATCGACGCGATTCACAGGTGCCCAGTATTTGTCCACACGGAACGATCCCGCTGGATAACAGGCCTCTTCACGGGTGTACGGACGTTCCCAATCACCGATCAGGTCCTCAACAGTATGCGGCGCGTTGCACAGAGGGTTGTTGTCAGCGGGCCAAGTTCCCGCTGCAACCTTGTCGATCTCAGCGCGGATGGACAGCATCGCATCGATAAAGCGGTCCAACTCTGCTTTTGTCTCGGACTCGGTCGGCTCGACCATCAATGTTCCCGCGACAGGCCAACTCATCGTGGGTGCGTGGAACCCGTTGTCGATGAGACGCTTTGCGATGTCATCGACGGTCACGCCGTGATCATCGGCAAACGGACGCGTGTCGAGGATACATTCGTGTGCTACGCGACCATTGCGGCCTTTGAAAAGGACGCCGTAACCAGCTTCCAGCCGTTTCGCGATGTAGTTCGCGTTGAGGATCGCGACCTTGGTCGCTTGGGTTAGGCCCTGCCCGCCCATCATCAACACATAAGCCCACGAAATCAGCAGGATCGACGCAGACCCCCAAGGTGCCGAGGACACCGGTCCCGTTTCGCCACCCGTTTCAGGGTGTCCTGGCAGGTAGGGCGCGAGGTGTGCTTTGACCCCAATTGGACCCATGCCGGGGCCACCGCCGCCGTGCGGGATCGCAAAGGTCTTGTGCAGGTTGAGGTGCGAAACGTCACCGCCGATGTCACCCGGCTTAACCAAACCAACCATCGCATTGAGGTTCGCGCCGTCGATGTAAACTTGGCCGCCGAACTGGTGCGTGATCTCGCAAACCTCGCGCACGGTTTCTTCGAACACGCCGTGGGTCGACGGATAGGTGATCATACAAGCCGCCAAACGGTCACCCGCTTTTTCAGCCTTCGCGCGGAAATCCTCAACGTCGATATCGCCATTTTCTGCGGACTTCACCACGACCACATCCATGCCACACATCTGCGCCGAAGCAGGGTTCGTGCCGTGTGCAGAGACAGGGATCAGACAGATGTTTCGCTGCATGTCGCCGTTGGCCTTATGGTAGGCCATGATGGTCAAAAGGCCTGCATATTCGCCCTGCGCGCCAGAGTTCGGCTGCATCGACATCGCGTCATAGCCTGTCACGACACAGAGCTTTTCACTCAGGTCAGCGATCATCTCTTGATACCCAGCAGCCTGATCAACAGGGGCAAAGGGGTGCAAGAACGCAAACTCTGGCCACGTAATCGGCATCATTTCCGCCGCCGCGTTCAGTTTCATAGTGCACGACCCCAGCGGGATCATTGCCCGATCGAGCGCAAGGTCGCGATCCGAGAGACGACGCATATAGCGCATCATTTCCGTCTCAGCGCGGTTCATGTGGAAAATAGGGTGGGTTAGGTAATCCGACGTGCGGATCAGATCCTCGGGGATTTCATAATGATGCGTGAGGTCTTCGTCCTTTGCATCGATGCCAAAGGCACGCCATACCGCCTCAATCGTAGAACGACGAGTGCGCTCATCGAGGCTGATACCGACCTTAGTTTCACCGACTTTGCGTAGGTTAATGCCTTCTTCAACAGCTGACTTCATCACGGTGCCCTGAAGCGGGCCAACCTCGACGGTGACAGTATCGAAATAGGCATCGGGTTCGACCTTGAACCCTGCGGCTTCGAGGCCTTTCACCAGTCGCACAGTCTTGCGGTGGATACGCTGCGCAATCGCTTTAAGGCCAACGGGGCCGTGGAACACCGCATACATCGACGCCATCACCGCCAACAATGCTTGCGCTGTGCAGACGTTCGACGTCGCCTTTTCACGGCGGATGTGCTGTTCGCGGGTTTGAAGCGACAGACGCAGGGCACGGCCACCGCGACTATCGACCGACACACCCACAATGCGTCCAGGCATGGAACGTTTGTAAGCATCTTTACAGGCGAAATAAGCTGCGTGCGGGCCGCCGTATCCTAGCGGCACGCCAAATCGCTGCGTGGTGCCAACGGCAATATCTGCCCCCATCGCACCCGGCTCTTTGAGCATGGTCAGGGCGAGCGGGTCGGCGATCACGATACCAATAGCGTTAAAGTCATGCAGGTCCGCGATCTGGGCCGTAAAGTCCCGCACGTGACCATAGGTGCCTGGGTATTGGAACACAGCGCCAAAGACCTTGGAGGCGTCGAGGTCGTCGGGACAACCCACGATCACTTCGATCCCCAGCGGTTCTGCGCGGGTTTTGATGACCGCGATGTTCTGCGGATGGCAGTTTTCATCGACAAAGAACGCGGTTGCTTTGGACTTTGCCACGCGCTGCGCCATGGTCATGGCCTCGGCTGCGGCCGTTGCCTCGTCCAAGAGCGACGCGTTCGCAATTTCGAGGCCCGTCAGATCACAGACCATGGTCTGGTAGTTCAACAGCGCCTCAAGGCGACCTTGCGAAATTTCAGGCTGATAGGGCGTGTAAGCCGTATACCACGCAGGGTTTTCCAAGATGTTGCGCTGAATGGCGGGCGGCGTCACGGTGCCATAGAACCCCTGCCCGATCAGCGAGGTCATCTGTTTGTTTTTCTTGGCCACGTTACCGAGGAAATACAGCAGTTCACCTTCCGACTTGGGCTTCCCAAAATCGAGAGGTTCGGACTGACGGATGGATGCAGGGACCGTCTGTTCGATCAATTGATCGAGGCTCTCAACACCCACAACACGCAGCATTTCTTCCATCTCAGCAGGGCTTGGCCCGATGTGACGGCGGTTGGCAAAATCGTAAGGGCGGTAGTCGGTGGGTTCAAACGGCATGGGCCTATCCTCGGGCAAAAAAGGTCTGACTGGGGGCGACGACCACCCCCATTTCTGTCGTCCAGCACTGAATGTCACGAAGCTCTAACCACATGACATATCAGAGAAATTATCCGATGTGCGCCTTGTAGGCGGCTTCGTCCATGTATTCATCAAGCACGGACAAATCTTCGACTTTCATCTTGAAGAACCAACCGTCATTCAACGGATCGTCGTTCACCAAAGATGGGTTGTCAGCCAGAACGTCGTTCACTTCGACGATCTCGCCATCCAGCGGAGCAAGGATGTCGGAGGCTGCTTTAACCGATTCAATCACAACCACTTCGTCGTCTTTGGCGACTTCGGTGCCTTCTTCGGGCAGTTCCACAAACACAATATCACCAAGCTGCTCGGTGGCGTGTTCGGTAATACCAACAACGACCAGATCACCTTCGACGCGCAGCCATTCGTGTTCTTCTGTGTATTTCATGTCCAAAATCTCCTGTCGGACCTTAACGCTTATATGTTGATGGACGGAACGGAAGTGCCGTCACTTTAGCGGGCAGGCGCTTTCCACGCACTTCACCCCAAATCACTGTGCCTTCAACCGAGAGCTCGGCGGGCACGTAGCCCATAGACATCGGTGCATTGATGCTGGGCCCGAATGCGCCAGAAGTCACCTCACCAATCGGTTCGCCTCCAACCTCATCGGCAAAAAGCATCGTATGGGCCCGCATTGGTGCACGCCCATCAGGCAAAAGCCCAACGCGCGCACGGGCAGCACCGTTTTCAAACTCAGCAAGGATACGGTCGGCACCCGGGAACCCACCAGCGCGATCACCGACGCGACGCGCCTTCTGGATCGCCCACTTGAGGTCAGCCTCAACGGGCGTTGTTGTCGTATCGATGTCGGACCCGTAGAGGCACAGTCCTGCCTCAAGCCGCAGGCTATCACGTGCACCTAGGCCAATCGCCGCAACATCATCGTCTGCCAGCAAAGCACGAACAAAAGCTTCAGCTTGATCATTGGCGACCGAAATTTCGAAACCGTCTTCGCCCGTGTAGCCGGACCGTGATACCCATAGATCGCCAAAGGCGCTCGGCACAGTCGCCACATCCATGAATTTCATCGCAGCGACGTCAGCAATTTTCTGAAATGCTGTCTCGGCTTTCGGCCCTTGCAGTGCAACCAGCGCACGGTCGGAGATTTCCTCAACCTCGATACCCGCGAGGTTTTCCCGCATGTAAGCAATATCGGCATCTTTGCAGGCCGCGTTTACGACCACAAACAGGTGATCGCCACGGTTCGCAAACATCAGGTCGTCGCGAATACCGCCTTCGTCATTGGTGAACAGGCCATAGCGCTGGCGACCCTCGGTGACGCCCTGCACATCCATTGGCACCAATGCCTCGAACGCAGCAGCGACACCTTCGCCGCGCAAGATCACCTGCCCCATGTGGCTCACATCAAACAGACCTGCATTCTCGCGGGTCCAGAGGTGCTCTTTCATAACGCCCAAGGGGTATTGAACTGGCATCTCATAGCCAGCGAAAGGAACCATCTTGGCCCCAAGGTCCACGTGCAGATCGTAAAGCCCCGTGCGTTTCAAATCGGACATACTGCCTCCAGCATCCGGACCAATGGCCCGTTTCATGATGCCCCCTCTGTCCATTGCGCCTGAGATCGTTATCCCTTCGGCGGACGCTGTCGCGTCACTCTCCAGAGTGTTGATACGTGTAAGGTCCTTTTGCCTGAGAGTTTCCTGGGGCGGTTGCTCCTTCGGCACTGGTGATCCAGTTCTCCCGAACACGTATGTTTCCGATAGGAAATTTTTCGACCCCCGTCCAGTGGGAAAATGCGACTCTTTGCATTTCATTTGCGCCATCACGCAATGACTAGGCGAAAGCGAACAAAAGCGCTACATATACAAACATATGAATGTGACTTGGGAGGAGTTACAATGAAGCTTACCAGACGCGCTGTAATGTTGGGCGGGGCTGCTTTGACGGGCACCCTGCCATTCCGCAGCTTTGCTTCGGTCGAAATGGGCAACCTAAAGATCGACACGCTATCCGACGGCAACCTCGTTTTGCCGGGCTCGATGATCCTCGGGGATCGGGTTGGCGACGCTGGCGAAATCCTCGCACGCTACGGCCTGACGCCTGACCAATTTACGCCCGATTGTAACGTCACCCTGCTCCGCGATGGCACGAACACTGTGCTGTTTGATACCGGTGCGGGCGCGAATTTCATGCCGACCGCAGGGCGTCTGCTCGACTCGCTCGACACACTCGGCGTCACGCCTGAAGAAGTCACTCACGTTATCTTTACCCACGCACACCCTGACCACCTCTGGGGCGTTCTGGATGATTTTGACGAACCCGCGTTCTATAATGCAAAACACATGATCAGTCGGGCAGAACGTGATTTCTGGCTCGACCCGAATACGCCAAATGCCATCGGTGAGGCGCGCATGGCCTTTGCTGCGGGCGCGATCCGCAATCTTCAAACCATCGAAGACTACCTCGAGACCTTTGAGGACGGCGATGAGGTTGTGTCTGGCATTTCCGCTTTCGCCACCAATGGCCACACGCCGGGTCACACATCGTTCGAAATCCGCGGTGGGTCCGACAGCCTGATGATCATCGGTGATGCGATCGGTAACCACCACGTTGGCTTCGAAGTCCCATCGTGGGCGAGCGGTTCGGACCAAGATCAGGACATGGGCATTGCGACGCGCGAACGGCTTCTCGACCGTCTCGCAAACGAACAAATGGCGATGATCGGCTTCCATTTCCCCTTCCCTGGTGTGGGACGGGCCGAAAAATCGGGCGACACTTACAAATTCGTCGCAGCATAAAAGAAAGGGCGGCTCTGAGCCGCCCTTTTCGTATCTGGATTATTGAGCCGCCATTGGCATTCGCGCCAATTCACATTGCGCCCAGAGCTCTTCGAGAGCGCCGATAAGCGTATCAATGTCCTCTTGACTGTGAACAGGGGACGGTGTGATGCGCAGACGTTCAGTGCCTTTGGGAACTGTCGGATAGTTGATCGGCTGAATGTAGATGCCGTAGCGATCCATCAGAACGTCAGAAATCCACTTACACTTCACAGGATCGCCGACCATTACTGGAATAATGTGGCTCGGATTTTCGATGTGCGGGATACCCGCCGCATCAAGCCGTTCACGTACCTGAGCAACCTTTGCCTGCTGCGATTCACGCTCAGCAGACGAATGCTTGAGGTGTTTGATGGCGGCGCAGGCACCAGCCGCGACCGTAGGCGGCAGAGCCGTGGTAAAGATAAAGCCCGACGCAAAGGACCGCACGAAATCAACGAGTTCTTTCGTTGCAGTGATATATCCACCCATAACGCCGAACGCTTTGCCCAAGGTGCCTTCGATCACGGTCACGCGGTCCATCAGACCTTCACGTTCCGCCACACCACCACCGCGCGGGCCATACATGCCAACGGCGTGAACCTCATCCAAATAGGTCATCGCATTGTATTTCTCGGCCAGATCGCAAATCTCTTTGATCGGAGCGATGTCACCGTCCATCGAATAAACCGATTCAAACGCAACCAGTTTCGGACGATCAAGCGGCTGTTCGGCGAGGAGTTCTTCGAGGTGAGCTAGATCGTTGTGTTTCCACAGCTTACGCTCTGCTTTGGAATGGCGGATGCCTTCGATCATCGATGCGTGGTTAAGGCTATCGGAAATCACAAGGCAATTCGGAATGCGCGACGCCAAGGTGCCCAGAGCAGCCCAGTTCGACACATAGCCCGAGGTGAACAAAAGAGCCGCTTCTTTATCATGGAGATCGGCCAGCTCGCGTTCGAGCAAAACATGGTGGTGAGTCGTGCCAGAGATGTTGCGCGTGCCGCCAGCACCAGCGCCCACCTTATCCAGCGCATCATGCATCGCTTCCAGAACCTTCGGGTGCTGACCCATGCCGAGATAGTCGTTCGAACACCAGATCGATACTTTGCGAACCGCGTCCTCAACAAAGTTCGCCGCCTTCGGGAAGTTTCCACGCTCACGCTCAAGATCCGCAAAAACGCGATAGTTGCCTTCCTCGCGGAGCTTGTTCAGCTCCGAGGCAAAGAAATTCTGATAGTCCATGGTTATTCTCCGACAGCTTCGCGGGCGATTTCATCGAGCAAGCTTTGCACAGCCTGCATCACGCCTTCAGGTTGGTTTCGGTAACCCACAACAACTTCGCCTTCGCGTTCAAAAACGAACACAGCATAAGGACAATGGGCAATATTCAGAGGGTCCGCTTCCATCATCTGCCGAGAGATGGTGGCCGAACAAAATTGGAAAATATCAGCTTGATCAAAGATAACCTGATCGGCACCTAAATCGGCACCAGTGCGGTTGAGCATTTCGCCTGTGTGACTGACCCAATCCACCACAAGACCACGGCCCACAATAGCGGATTCGACGCCAAAGGTGGCGTCGTCAAAACTACCGTCAAAGGCATAAGTGGTTGCGGCCTCTTGGGCAGAGGCGGCAGTCATCGTCAAAGTTAGCAGCGCAGCGACAAAGGTGCGGGTCATGGCGAAGGGCCCCTTCCTGTTGATCTCTGGTTAATCCCACCTCTGCGATCCGACTTTGACATGGATCATATCGGAGAAATGGAAAACCCCGCCCGACAGGTGCGCCGGACGGGGAAAGTATTAGCGCGAGAAGGTCGACAGGTACGCAATGATCGCGTCGATATCTTCCTGAGTGCGAAGGCCAGCAAATGCCATTTTGGTACCTGCCATCGACCCACGCGGATCAGCGAGGAACTCTGCCAGGCGGTCGGCGGACCAAACGTCACCCGCTTCGTTCGCATCTTTGAACGTATTGGAGTAGCGGAAGCCATCAACCGAGCCGATGTGCGCGCCGACAACACCATTCAGCGCAGGACCCGTTGCGTTGCGAGCGCCTTCGCCGACTTGGTGACAGCTACGGCACTGACGGAATACGCCCTCACCTGCCGCAATCAGTTCAGCCGATGGGGCAGCGTCTGCGGCTGCTTCAGTCACTTCAGCAGTAGCAGCTTCTTCAACGGCAGCGGCTGGAGCAGCTTCTGCCGCTGCGGCGGCTTCTGCGGCTGCGGCCGCTTTTGCAGCGGTTTCCTCTGGCGTCACGTCCAGAACGGACGCGTGCATTGTGATCTCAACCGCATCTTTACAGTTTTCCATGCAGATTTCTGGACGAACAAATGCAGGAATTTCTGTGGTCATACGGTCGTCGTCGATGAAGTTTGCCTCGTTCGGCAGACGCACGTCTTGGAAGTTCTCATTGCTGAGTTCAAAGTCGTCATCAACCAGATCGTTCACATACAGAAGGTATGCGGTGATCGCGTAAACTTCGTCATCGGACAGCGAGGTAGCATCACCGAAAGGCATCGCGCGCTTCACGTAGTCATAGACGGTCGACAGATACGGCCAGTAGGATCCGATGGTTTTAACCGGATCTTCATGCTCGAGCGTGCCGTGACCACCAGCGAGCACAGGCCAACGGCCAACAGCCTCACCAAAGTCGCCGTGGCACATTGCGCAGCGTTCGACGAACACTTCTTCGCCAGTGAAGACGTCACCAGAACCGACAGGCAGGCCATGTCCGTCAGGACGAACGTCCGTATCCCATGCCGCAACCTCTTCCGAGAGCGCACCGCGACCCAAACCGTAGCCACCATCAGCCGACGGCGCGAGGCCAGCCATCGCAAGCTCTGCAGCGCGGGCTTCGGCCTCTGCACGGGCTTCTTCAGCAACTGCAGCGTTGATCGCGATAGCCTCGCGAATAGGCGCAGGAATATCTACGATGAACTGGTCAGCGGCCGTGTAAGCCAGCGCGAGCATACCCGCCGCGCCCGTTGCTGCTGGGGCGAAAATCTTAAGAAATTTCGACATTTTCTGCCTCGCCGTTTTCGTTGACATACCAAGTCTGGATGCCGTTGTTGTGGTAGATCGAGTTTTCGCCGCGGAAGTGACGCAGCTCTTCTTTGGTTGGCTGGACATAGCCAGTGCTATCGTGCGCACGAGACTGCAGAAGCAGCGGCGAGCCATCCCATTCAAACTCGAAGTAGAAGCGGTGCATCGATTTATCGAGCGACGGACCAGACATACGCGCCTGATGCCAGTTCTTACCGCCATCGATGGTCACATCCACACGTGGGATCGTGCCACGACCAGACCAAGCGACACCCGTGAGAACAGTCCAACCTTTGCCGTGGGTGATCGGAGCCTGCGGGCTCGGGTTCGTGATGACCGATTTCGCGTCCATTTCCCATGTGAAGCGACGCGCGATGCTGCCTTCGAGAAGGTCAGTGTATTTCGACGTTTCTTCACGTGCGTGCCAAGGCTCGTCACCGACTTCGATACGACGGAGCCATTTGATCCACATGTTGCCTTCCCAACCGGGAACAACGAGGCGGACAGGATAGCCCTGCTCTGGCCGTAGTGCCTCGCCGTTCATTTTGAACGCGATGAGGCAGTCGTCGAGTGCTTTCTCGATCGGGATCGAACGGTTCATACCCGCAGCATCCGCGCCTTCAACCATCAGCCATTTGCCGTTGGTTTTCACGCCAGCTTCTTCGAGAAGCAGACGAAGCGGAACGCCTGTATACATTACGTTGTGGATCATGCCGTGGGTGAACTGACAGCCATTCAGCTGCGCGCCCGCCCATTCCATGCCAGAGTTCGCCGCACACTCGAGGAAGTAAACGTGGTTCTCACGCGGGAAGCGCATGAGGTCTTCCATTGTGAACACGAGTTCTTTTTCCACGAGGCCGTTGATCATTAGGCGATATTCAGCGGGATCAACATGCGCGACGCCACCGTGGTGACGTTCAAAGCACAGGCCGTTCGGGGTGATGATCCCGTCGAGTTCATGCAGCGGCGTAAAGTTGATCGACGATACAGCGTCAGCGGTCAGCCACGGAACGCGACGACGAATAACGTCAGCCTCGTATTCCGACGGCATACCGTAAGGTGCTGCGTCCACACCATCACCAAGGAACTGGCGCCATGGCTGGGTTTCAGTGATTGCAGGATCAGGTGCGCCTTGCGCCCGCGCGTAGGTCGTCCCAACGGCAGCACCGCCAGCGGCAAGTGCTCCGGTTAGGAACGAACGACGGGACGGCTTGGTGCCTTTGTATTTGGTGTCCATCCTATGGTCCCCTGTCTTACGCACCAACGACCTGCACCGAAGTATTCGGTGCAACGGACACGGTGCCGAGTTTGCGGATATGGCTTTCAACAACGTCCCAAATTTCAGGACCTTCTGTGCCTTCGTTCACACTCGCCCAGCCCGCGACCACATAGGATTTGGAAGGATCGAGTGTTTCGCCTGACTTGAGGAGCGTAATGTCAGAGATACGCTCGCCAATCGGCTTATTGATGTCGATGCGGTAGCCGAGGCCACCCATGCGAACCATATCCCCGCCCTGCTGGTAGTATGGGTCGGGGTTAAAGATGTTGTCCGCGACGTCTTCCATGATGGTGTGAATGAATTCACCTGTCATTTCAGTGCGATACGCGTTCGGATAAGTCATAGAGGTGACGTTCCAGAGATCCTCGCGCGTGATCTGCTGACCCGGCATCATGGACGGCCCCCAACGCACGCCAGGCGACATTGCGATTTCTGCGTCACGTTCGGACAGAAGCGCGTCACAGATTAGGTCATCCCACGAGCCGTTAAAGTTACCACGGCGGAACAATGTAGTGTCGTCCGCAACGGTACCGATGACCTCGTTCAGGTCGGCCTCATACGGGGCACGTTCGGCGTCAATCGCTGCGGTCATTTCTGCGTCCGCTTCGATCACGTCAGAGAAGATCGGGATCAGTTTGTGACGGAAGCCCATCATGCGGCCATCGCGGATATCGAGGTCAACGCGGCTGACGAACTTACCGTTCGAGCCTGAGGCCACGATGATCGTTTCACCGACGAGGGCGGGTTCGGGCAGCGCGTCGTGCGTGTGACCCGACAGGATCACGTCGATGCCCTGAACGCGGCTCGCCATTTTCTTATCCACGTCGAAACCGTTGTGCGACAGGACGACAACGCATTCGGCACCCATGCCGCGCACTTCATCGACCATTTCCTGCATGCGTTCGTCACGAATACCGAAGGAGTATTCAGGGAACATCCAACCTGGGTTGGCGATTGGCATATAGGGGAAGGCTTGACCGATAACGGCGATCTTTACGCCACCACGTTCAAAGAACTTATAGGGTGCGAAATCTTCTGCAGGTTCGTCCCATTCGCTGTCAAAGATGTTCTGGCCGAGGGAGGCATAGGGCAGATCAGCGATCAGTTCACGGACGCGGTCAGAACCCAGCGTGAATTCCCAATGGAACGTCATTGCGTCAGGTTTAAGGAGGTTCATGGTGTTCACCATGTCCTGACCCTGTGTGTGGTAGCAGGTGTAAGACCCGTGCCATGTGTCACCGCCGTCCAGAAGGATCGCATCAGGACGATCAGCGCGGATCGACTTTACGACCGTCGCAATGCGGTCGAGGCCACCCATCTTGCCGTAGGTTTTACCCAGAGCGGCAAAGTCATTGTAGGTCAGCGCGTAATGCGACGACGATCCATCGTCGATCCCATAAAGACGGCGGAAGTCTGCGCCCGTTACGTGCGGAACAGCGCCACGGCTGTCGCCAACGCCGAGGTTGATCTCAGGCTCGCGGAAATAGATCGGCTTGAGCTGGGCGTGAATGTCGGTGATGTGAATCAGCGACACGTTGCCGAAGGTTTCGAACGAAAGCAGGTCGTCTTGGGTCAAGACCTGCTGCGCGGCCAAACGTCCCCAATTGCCAAAACCGGACGCACCCCAGATGGCGCTAGCGGCCATACTGGCCTGAAGAAAATCACGGCGTGAGATCATACCAAGCGATCCTTTTTCGTATTCTTGTTTTTGAATGTTTCAGGATAGACAAAAGCCCGCACCATCGCTGGCGCGGGCCTTGATTTCTTACGGACGAACCGACGGTGCTTCGACGCTCAGGCCATTGCCGCGCGACGCGACATAGAGTTCCAGAGCAACGAATTCAGCCGAACCCGGCGAGAAAGTCTCGGCGCGGGTGTCGCGAACACAACCTTTGAAGCGGTTGTGTGTCTGAACCAGACCAGCGGTTTTCAGGCGGTATGCCGGGAAGCCGTTGATTTGACCCTGCGACAGGTGGTCAGCCCGAATGTTGTTGTCGTAGTTCTGTTCGTGGCAGTTTGCGCACGACAGTTCCAGTTGACCGTAGCGAGTGTAGTACATCTCGCGGCCCTGCTCCCAAGTGGCAGCAACGGGACCGTCGATTGCAACGTTCACAGGCATACCGCGCGACTGGACAGAGATCAGTGCTTCCATACCCGACATATCAGAGCCGTCGTATTTCCACGCATCTGCGCCCATCTGCTCGGTACGGCAGTTGTTGATCTGCATCGCAAGGGTGCGGACTTCGCCAGCAGTTTCGTTCCATTTCGGATAAACTGCACGGATACCGACCATGCTTTCCTCTGCGCTGCCGTGGCAGGATGCACAGGATTTTTCTGCAGTGCCCTCAACCGTGTCCCAAGCGCCCATTGCGGCCTCAACAGCCAGCATACCTGGGTTGTCAAAGTCATCGAGCTGCATTGCTTGAGTGTCAGCCGAACGGAATTCCCAACCAGAGATCAACTCTGGCAGAGCACCATCCAGATAATCAGGTGTAGCGGCGTGAGTGGTGATCGAGATCTCTCCGTTAATCTCGAAACCACCCTCTGCCATTGCACCGCTCGCAACGAGTGCGAGGCCAGCGATAGCGGATTTAAGAACCGTCATCTTCATATTAAAGATCCTCCCTTTGACGGTTCACCCTTAGCTGACAGCGATGTCTTTGGTGTCGGTGTAAACCGAACCGTCGTCATCGTACCAGGTGAAGGTGAACGTTCCTGATTCCGGCACCAGAGACTGGAACTCGAAATAGGGGTTTGTCGAAATCGCTGGCTCGAGAGTGACATCAATCACGCTCTGACCGTTAAATTCGCAAGTGAAGCGGTTGATGATTGACCGCGGGATGAGGTTGCCGTCACCGTCTTTGCGCTGACCGGATTCCATCGGGTGCGAAATCAGCGTCTTGATGACGATGGATTCGCCAGCTGCTGCATCGCGGGGAACGCGGACGCGGGGTGTTACGTTGTCTGCCATTTTGACTCTCCTAAACCTTAGCCGCCGCAGCCGCCGATGGTGACTTTGACTTCCGAAGACGCCTGAGCGAACGAACCGTCAGCCATCTTAGCGATTGCTGTGACGTTCTGAGTTTTCGACAGACGGATACGGGTCGATGCGGACTGGGAACCAGCCAGCGGGCCAAAGTTGAAAGTCGCAACCGACGGGGTCGGGTTGCCGGTTGCCAGCAGCATGATCGCTACTGCGCCCGGTGCGTCAACTTCTACAGGAACAGTGTTACCGTTCTCTGCGATTTCCGGCGCGATTAAGGTAATGCCGGCATCACCTACAGCAGCGCCGCCAGTGAAAGCATTGATAAGGTCCTCGACGGCTGCATTTGCGGTGAACGGCACCATTGCGGCAGCCGAAGCACCCATCGCAAGCAGGATCGAGTCTCTGCGCGTCAGCTTCATTTTCTCTCCTCTCGGGTTCGGTCGCTTAGTCTGTCAATGTGAGCAGATAGGCGACGACATCTTCGATTTCTTGGGCGGTCAGAAGCGGAGCGAGAGGCTCGGCACCTGCTTTGCCGGTGAATGCATCACCCGGACGGATGTAGCCGTTGGTCTTGTAGAACGAGGGCATAACCGTGTCGGGGAAGGTGTGTTTTGCGTTCGCCACGATACCACGCAGCTCTGCTTCGGTCCGATAGCCACCAACGCCGTTCAGCGCCGGTCCGACTTCGCCGTGGAACGGGTAGTCCGCAAGTGCATCGACCTGATGGCACGCAATGCAGTTCCCTTTGCCGCGGTTGGTCATGATGACAATGCCGTTCTCGACGTTGCCAGCTAAGCCGGTCAGGGATTGTTCGACCGCGCCGTAATCGTCAAAAACGACTGCGTCGGGTGCGACCTCTTCTGCCGAAGCAACAGAGGCAACAACTGCCAGACCGACCGCCATTTGAATGATGCTCTTCATGAGCCCTCCCTAAATCATCATATGCGGTTCTTTGAATACCGTAGTAGACAAACCCGCCTCCTGACAATCACAAATTCAAATTTTTGAATATTGCTGCGTTGCGGCGGGCTGTCGCACCCCTCGATTTGGGGTGCGAATTATCAGTCGAAAAGGCCGCCCTCTTCGATCCTACGTGCATGATATTTCTGGAAATTTTCGTCCCCGAGGTAACCCTCTTCGACCACCCAGTTTAGCAAGTTGTAGGTGGTCCACTTTCCAAAGGCCCCAGGCATCACCGCTGCAGCCGCAGCCTGACCGAATGCACCGTCCTCTACCTCTGTCGGATAAAAAATCAGCGTCGGAGTGAACAGAATCCCCCAGCGTTGAATCATGTCCTTCTCGGCCAAGGTCGTGCCGTCAAAGTCCGTGACCTCGACATCACCGAACATATTGAGCTGAACAACGAAGTAGTGGTCACGGATGTATTGGTCGATTTCAGGCACGGGAAAGACTTCCTCGTACATCTTGGTGCAGTAAATGCAGCCACGCTGTTCGATGATGACCATCAAGCGCTTACCCTCAGCGTTGGCCTCTTCGAGGTCTTCGCGAAGATCTTTGAACGTGTCACGCTGCCAATCTACTTTGTGCAGACCATCGTCGCCCAGTTCAGCGGAATGCGCGGCTTGAGCGAACAGAACAGCCGCAAGAATACCTAGTAATTTACGCATGGATTTCCTCCCCCACTGCGACTCACAAAATCGTTGAGAACCAAGGCACGTGGCGGATCATCCAATCCGCAATCGTGTTCACACTGCCCGTAGCGATCAAAACACCAAACAGGATCAGCATCACGCCCATCGCTTTTTCGACGTAGCCCAAATAACGGCGGTTGCGCCGCGCCCAGCCCAAGAAAGGCTTGGCAAAAAGTGCCGCCACGACGAATGGCGCCGTCATCGACAAGCCGTAAACCAAGAGGAGCATCCCCCCTTCCCACAGGCTGCCCATGCCGCCCGCGATCATCAGGATGGACGCAAGAGCCGGACCAACGCAGGGCGTCCACCCAAAGCCAAAGGCGAGGCCCATGAGATAGGCCCCAACTACGGTCGAAGGCTCAGCTGAGCTCTCCATCCGCGCCTCACGATAGAGGAACGGTATCCGCATGATGCCCAAGAAATGCAGGCCAAAGACGATCAAGACCGCAGAGGCGACATAGGCCAAGATCGGCTTCCATTGTGCAACCGCCTGCCCGACCGCCGTCGCGCCAAGTCCGAGCAGCACGAAGATAGTCGTGACGCCCAGCGCAAACGCGATGGATGACAGAACGAGGCGGCGTTGCGCGCCGGGCGCGATGTCATCGTCACCTTGCAGTTCATTCATCGAAAGACCTGCCATGTAGGACAGGTAAAACGGAACCATCGGCAAAATGCAGGGTGTAAAGAACGACAAAAGGCCGGCAAAAGCCGCGCCCATATAGGTCATATCCATCGGCGGCCGCCCTCCCTTGCGACATTCACATATTCATATTATGCTAGATGATGATATTTCCATCCGTCAATCGGTTTGCATACAGATGCGCACATTATGGAAAGCCTTGGCCCTCTGGGTCCTGACGGCGGTGCCTGCCGCTGCTGAAACCCGACTTCTTATGGGGGTCGAGGATGGCTGCATGTGGTGCGCACGGTGGGAAGCCCAAATCGGCCCCATCTACCCCAAAACCACCGAAGGCGAGATGGCTCCGCTCTGGCAGGTCGATATCAATGACCCGCTGCCGAGCGATGTGACTTTAGACAGACCGATGGTGTTCACCCCAACTTTTGTCGTGCTTGAAGACGGCGTTGAGATTGGCAGGATCGAGGGCTATCCGGGCGAAGATTTCTTCTGGGGGCTTTTGGGCCAGATCCTCGGCCTGCCGCCCGCGCAAACTTGACGAGGATGCCACAACTTTAATTCGTGTGCGCATCATCGTTGAATAAAATAGCCGTTTCGCGTAAGCGCTGAACAGTACGGCAGGACAATAAGGATCGGCACAATGGGCCTTCCAATTGTAGACGATAAGATTTGCGAGGCTGACCTCGACAAGCTTATGGACAACGCCCAAGAGGCGGCGAACTTCCTCAAGGCGATCAGCCACGAGGGGCGTCTGCTGATCCTGTGTCACCTCTCTGCTGGTGAAAAATCCGTGACAGAGCTCGAAGATTTGATCTCTGCCCGTCAGGCGGCTGTATCCCAACAGCTCGCCCGTCTACGGCTCGAAGGTTTGGTCACGCCGCGCCGTGAGGGAAAAACGATCTACTACCGCTTGACCGATGACCGTCCTCGCCAGATGATTGACCTCGTCTACGACATGTTTTGCGGCAAGTCGTAACCCTATCCGCCGACCTATCGGCGTTTAGGTAAAAGGGAGGAAAATCTGATGCTTGATCTATTGGGCGACGGCAACGCCGCGGCCATCCTTGGCTTGTTGAGCGGGCTTTTGTTGGGGCTGGCGGCACGATTGGGTCGGTTCTGCACCCTCGGCGCGATCGAAGATTACCTCTACGGCGAAAATGACATGCGTTTGCGCATGTGGGGCGTTGCGATCGGCACGGCCGTGATCGGGAGCTTTGCCTTGATTGGCGCAGGTCTGCTTGATGCCCCATCCACGATCTACCTTGGCTTTGCCTTTGCCCCCATCGGCGCTGTGGTTGGTGGGGTGGTGTTCGGCTACGGAATGGCCCTCGCTGGAAACTGCGGATACGGCGCGCTAGCCCGACTGGGCGGCGGCGACCTGCGGAACTTCGTTATCGTGGTTGTCATGGGGATTGCGGCTTATGGAACGGTGTCAGGCCCCCTGGCCTATGCGCGGGTCTACCTATTCCCGCAGGACCGCATTTCGGGCGACGTTCCAGGCATCGCCCATAGCATCGCGCAAATGACGGGCATGACGCCCAGCACAATCGGCATTCTGATCGGCCTTATCATTCTGGTCGCCACCATCGCGCCAGCCCGTGTTCGGGCCTCGACGTCCACCTTGTTCTGGGGCGTCGTGGTCGGTCTGGCTGCCGTCTCTGGCTGGGCTGGCACACAATGGATCGCTTCGAACGGCTTTGATGGCACACCAGTGGTGTCGCACACCTTTGCAACCCCGATTGGAGAGACCATCCTCTGGGGCATGACAGCAAGCGGACAGAGCCTGTCTTTTGCCATCGGGTCGGTTGCGGGCGTCTGGTGTGGTGCCTTTATCGGATCGCTGATCAAAGGCCACTTCCGCTGGGAAGCCTGTGAAGACCCACGCGAACTTCGCCGCCAAATTTTCGGCGCAGCCCTAATGGGTGTAGGCGCAGTTGTCGCGATGGGATGCAGCATTGGCCAAGGCCTCTCGGCCATGTCCGTTCTCGCGTGGTCCGCACCGCTCACACTTGCTAGCATCGTCGCAGGCGCTGCCTTTGGCCTGCGTCAGTTGATTACTGGCTGGCAGCCGGTCGACTGATTAGAGGTTCCGATCCAAGAATGACATCCAGTTCCCGCTGCTGATCTTTGAAACCAGCGCGGGATCGTAGCCGTGGTCGATCATCGCATCGATCAAATCAGGCAGCCCTAAAACGTCCCCAATCACGGACGGGATGACCGCGCCATCGAAATCGGAACCCAAGGCGACACGATTTTCGCCTAGCGCCCCGATCAAGCGATCAAGGTGCGCCATGATACGGTCGAACCCAGTGTTCGCATCCCGTCGTCCGTCCTCGCGCAGGAAGGCACAGCCAAAGTTCAGCCCAACAATCCCGCCACTTTCGGCAATCATTGCCAACTGACGATCGGTGAGGTTGCGCGACGACGGTGTAACCGCGTGGGCGTTGGAATGGGTCGCGATCAACGGACGCGACGAAATCGCCGCGACGTCATCGAACCCTTTTTCATTCAGGTGTGATAGGTCGATCAGAATACCGAGGCGATCACATTCACGGATCAGATCCTTGCCCAAATCCGTGAGGCCAGCGCCTCGGTCAGGGGTGGACGGAAACGCGAAAGGAACCCCTTCGCCATAGATTGTTGGTCGACTCCAGACAGGCCCGATGGACCGCAGCCCCATGCGATACCAGACCTCTAGCTGAGACAAGTCAGCACCAATCGCTTCGGCCCCTTCCATGTGCAGGATGGCCGCGACTTTACCCTTTTCAACCGCCCGACGGACCTCTGCACCACTTCGGCAAACGGTCAGATCACCGCTCGACAAACGTTCCATTTCGAATAGTCCAGCCACTTGAGCCATTGCAGTTGGCAAGGCATCGGCTTGATCCAAAATGGGCGGCATGGGTAGGTCGTAGGGCAAAACCTCCATCATCGCTTCGAAATCGAGACCACCTGCATCATCAGGCGACGGAACCCAAACCGCGAAAAAACCACCAACGAATCCCGCAGCTTGCATCCGAGGGAGGTCAAGGTGATGCGCCCCCTCACCCTCAATCCACATCGCGGCACGCTGCGCCTTTGGCGCGCGGGCATAGCGAAACAGAAAATCGTTGTGACCGTCGAAAACCGTATAATCCGTCATTGTTCACCTCAACCAACAGGGTTCACAGTAACGACGCGCATAACAGGTGCAACGGCAATTCGCCCGTGCTAACGGTGCAGCGCTTGGAGGCCCTATGATCGATCTAATTATTTTTGACTGTGACGGCGTTTTGATCGACAGCGAGATCATCAGCGCTGATACGCTGATCTCAGAACTTGCGCTGATCGGGATCGCGATTGATCGGCACTATGTTCGGAAATATTGCCTCGGTCGCAGTTTTCCAACCGTCGCGAAAAGCCTCCGTGAACAGTTCAACACGCCCCTGCCTGACGACTTTGAACAACGGTATCGGACTAGCCTTCTGCACCGTTTTGAAACTCAGCTAGAGGCCACACAGGGAATCGAAACCCTGCTTGAAACGCTCGACCGACCGATCTGCGTTGCAACCTCATCGAGCCCGCCACGCGTGGCGCGGTCGCTCGAATTGACGGGCCTCGCGCGGTTTTTTGGGCCGCATGTTTTCACGGCGTCTCAAGTCAAAAACGGCAAACCCGCGCCCGACCTTTTTCTATTTGCCGCCAAAGAGATGGGCGCCGATCCCTCCCGAACTTTGGTGATCGAAGACAGCATTCCTGGCCTCACCGCAGCACAGGCCGCAGGCATGCCTCATCTGGCTTACACAGGGGCCAGCCATCTGCGTGGTTTAGGGGTCGAAATGCCCGACGGCGTTCAAGCCTTTGACAACTGGGCAGATTTCACGCAGGTCTTAAAGACGATCAAGGAGGCCCCGTGACAGTCGGTCGATTCACACCTGAAACCACACGTTTGGATGACGCCGCCCGCGCAGGGTGGCTTTACTACGTTGCGGGCAACACTCAGGACGAAATCGCACGCAAGCTCGGGGTGTCTAGACAGTCGGCGCAACGGCTCGTCGCGATGGCCGTCAGTGAAAAACTGGTAAAGGTTCGCCTCGATCACCCGATTGCACGCTGCATGGACCTCTCCAAGGCGGTGACGGATAAATTTGGTCTGGGCTTTTGCGAAATTGTCCCCTCCGACCCCGAGGCCCCGAACCTCACAACGGGCGCTGCAATTGCGGCTGCGGCTGAATTGGAACGCACGCTCAAAACCGAGGATGAACAAATCATCGCTCTGGGCACGGGCCGCGCGTTGAAGACGACAGTTGAACAGCTTCCACGCATGAATTGCCCGCAACACCGTGTCGTGTCGCGCCTCGGCAACATGATGAGCGACGGGTCCGCAACGCCATATAACGCGACCATTCATCTGGCAGAGCGCATTGGCGCGATCCAATACCCCTACCCGCTACCAGTTTTGGCAAACTCGCCCGACGAACTCCAAACGCTCCACGGACAGGAAGCCGTCCGCAACACGCTAAGCCTGTGTGAACGTGCCGACCTTACCCTAGTCGGGATCGGTCAAATGGACATGACCGCACCGCTGTTTGTTGACGGCTTCATTCCACGTCACGAAATCGAAGAACTGCAATCGGCTGGTGCTGCGGGCGAAATCACCTCGTGGATTTACGACGACACGGGCCAGGTGATCGACTGCGCATTTAACCGTCGCGTCGCCTCCGCTCCGCTCGCCGTGGCGGCAGACCGTCGGATCACGGCCATCGCTGTTGGTCCGTCCAAAGTCCGCGCCATCAGAGCCGCGCTCAAAGGGCATCTCATCAACGGATTGATCACGAACGAAGCGACCGCAGAGTCGATTCTCGGCAACTAGTTTCTCCCGCGACACCTTACCTGTAGCCTCTCAACCGTTTCGCTGCGCTGCAACAATACTGTTAGCGCCGTCAGAAATTATACGCGATTGCAGACAGAAATCCCACTGCAAGCCCTTATTTTTATGGTCATTTAACCGTTTACTGCATTGCGGCGGGTAATTGGGATTGACAATTTTGAAGCCTTTTGTGAACATTTGCCCACTAACGTAGCATTTGCCCAAACCTGGGCATTGGGAGGAAATCATGAAATACACTGTGCGTGCCCTTTTGGGCGCAACCGCTCTGTGTTCGGCTGCTGCCCTAGCGCATGCTGAAACGCTGACCATCGCAACCGTGAACAACGGCGACATGATCCGCATGCAGGGTCTGACCGACGACTTCACCGCGAAAACCGGTCACACCGTTGAGTGGGTCACCCTCGAAGAGAACGTTCTTCGCCAGCGCGTAACCACCGACATCTCGACCAATGGCGGCGCATTCGACATCATGACCATCGGTATGTACGAAACCCCGATCTGGGGTGCGAACGGCTGGCTGGTCCCGCTCGACGATCTGTCCGAAGAGTACAACGTTGGCGACATCCTGCCTGCTATGGCTGGCGGTCTGAGCTACGACGGCACCCTCTACGCTGCACCGTTCTACGGTGAATCGTCGATGATCATGTATCGCACCGACCTGATGGAAAAAGCTGGCCTCGAAATGCCGACCGCTCCGACTTGGTCGTTCATCCGCGAAGCAGCCGCAGCAATGACCGACCGTGATGCTGACATCAACGGTATCTGTCTGCGCGGTAAAGCAGGCTGGGGTGAAGGCGGCGCGTTCATCACTGCGATGGGCAACTCGTTCGGCGCTCAGTGGTTCGACATGGACTGGAACGCAACTTTTGACGGCGAAGCATGGGCAAACACCCTCAACTTCTTCAAAGGCATGATGGATGAATCCGGTCCGGCTGGCTACGCCACCAACGGCTTCAACGAAAACCTCTCGCTGTTCCAGCAAGGCAAGTGCGGCATGTGGATCGACGCAACTGTTGCGGCATCCTTCGTCACCAACCCGAACGACTCGACCGTAGCTGACTCGGTTGGCTTCGCACTGGCACCGGATAACGGTCTGGGCAAACGTTCGAACTGGCTCTGGGCATGGGCTCTCGCGATCCCTGCAGGTTCGCAGAAAACCGACGCCGCGAAACAGTTCATCGAGTGGGCAACTTCGACCTCCTACATCGAGCTCGTAGCTGCAAACGAAGGCTGGGCAAACGTTCCTCCGGGCGCACGCGTATCGCTGTACGAAAACCCGAACTACAAAGACGTTCCTTTCGCACAGATGACCCTGGACTCGATCCTGTCGGCTGACCCGCTGAACGCAACTGTAAACGAAGCACCCTACGTTGGTGTTCAGTTCGCAGCGATCCCAGAATTCGCAGGTATCGCAACTGACGTAAGCCAAGAGTTCTCGGCAGCTTACGCTGGTCAACAGACCGTTGAAGAAGCTCTGGCCAAGGCACAAGCCCTGACCAACGACGCAATGGAAGCAGCTGGCTACCGCTAAGCTTTCCTCCAATGACGGTGGGTGGCCCTCGCGCTGCCCACCGCTCATTTCAATCTACGAATTACGCAAAGATCTTTAAGGTAGCGGCACAGCTACCAACAGAGGAAGTGCATTCATGGCGACCCAACATTCACGCGCTGCAGCTCGCATTATGATGGCCCCCGCGGTCATTCTATTGCTGGGTTGGATGCTCGTCCCGCTCACGATGACGCTCTATTTCTCGTTCAAGAACTACCTGCCCCTGCGTGGCGGCGACCTTGGATGGGCTGGATTCGAAAACTACACGCGCTTTGTCACAAGCAGTTCTTTCTGGCCGAGCATCCTCACCACCCTAATCATCGTTGGTGGCGTGCTGTTTATCACAGTCGTGTTCGGTGTTCTGCTGGCGCTCTTGCTGGACCGCCCAATGTGGGGCCAAGGCATCGTTCGCATCCTCGTGATTGCACCCTTCTTTGTCATGCCGACCGTGTCCGCACTGGTCTGGAAGAACATGTTCATGGACCCGACCAACGGCCTGTTCGCCCACCTGTGGCGCGCCTTTGGTGCGCAGCCCGTTGAATGGATGTCGCAGGCCTCCCTACCCTCGATCATCATCATCGTCAGCTGGCAATGGCTGCCGTTTGCGACCCTCATTCTGCTGACCGCGATCCAATCGTTGGACGGCGAACAACTCGAAGCGTCTGAAATGGACGGCGCACCTGCCCTGAAACGGTTCTGGTACATCATCCTGCCGCACCTAAGCCGTGCAATTACCGTCGTGATCCTAATCCAGACAATCTTTCTTCTGGCGGTTTTCGCAGAGATTTTCGTCACCACCGGCGGCGCATTCGGCACCAAGACACTCAGCTACCTCATCTTCCAGCGGGTTCTGGAAAGCCAAAACATCGGTCTGGGCTCTGCAGGCGGCGTCTACGCGATCATCCTCGCAAACATCATCGCCATCTTCCTGATGCGCATCGTCGGCAAAAACTTGGATAACTGAGGGAGGAGCAGTCATGGCACGCACCGTCACCACACGCCAAAAGGCGCTCAATACGACCCTCGCTTGGGCTATCGGTCTTCTGATCTTTTTCCCGATCCTGTGGACTATTCTGACCAGCTTTAAAACCGAAGGTCAGGCAATCTCTGATCCACCCATTTTCCTGTTCTTTGACTGGACGCTGGAAAACTACGCGATCGTTCAGGAACGCTCTGACTACCTGCGGTTCCTGACAAACTCTGTGATCATCGCAGTTGGCTCTACCCTCTTGGGCATCGTTGTCGCGGTTCCTGCAGCATGGTCGATGGCATTCGTTCCCTCCAAACGGACCAAAGACATCCTGATGTGGATGCTCTCGACCAAGATGTTGCCAGCGGTTGGTGTTCTTTACCCTATCTACCTGCTGTTCATCAAATTGGGTCTTTTGGACAACCGTTGGGGTCTGGTCGTTGTCCTGATGTTGATCAACCTGCCGATCATCGTCTGGATGCTCTACACCTACTTCAAGGAAATCCCGGGTGAGATCCTTGAGGCAGCCCGCATGGATGGCGCCACACTGCGCGAGGAAATCCTCTACATCCTCACGCCAATGGCCGTCCCTGGCATCGCCTCGACGATCCTCTTGAACGTCATTCTGGCTTGGAACGAAGCGTTTTGGACGCTCAACCTGACGGCCGCCAAAGCCGCTCCGTTGACCGCATTCATCGCAAGCTACTCCAGCCCTGAAGGCCTCTTTTACGCAAAACTCTCTGCTGCTTCGACCATGGCGATCGCACCGATCCTGATCATGGGCTGGTTCAGCCAAAAACAACTTGTCCGCGGTCTGACCTTCGGCGCCGTGAAATAAGGAAAAGAATAATGGGACGCATTACGCTAGATAAAGTCACCAAACGTTTCGGCGATGTCGAAGTTATCCCGCCGCTGGACTTGACCATCGAAGACGGAGAGTTCGTTGTATTCGTTGGCCCATCGGGTTGCGGCAAATCCACTCTTCTGCGCCTGATCGCTGGCCTTGAGGACGTGTCGGGCGGCCAAATCCGCATCGACAGCAAAGACGCCACCGACCTGCCGCCCGCAAAACGCGGTCTTGCGATGGTGTTCCAGTCCTACGCGCTCTACCCGCATATGTCCGTGCGCAAGAACATCGCCTTCCCGCTCAAGATGGCAAAGATGGATCAGGCCGAAATCGACCGCCGCGTGGATAACGCTGCAAAGGTTCTGAACCTCGATAGCTACATTGATCGCCGTCCGGGTCAGCTCTCTGGCGGTCAGCGCCAGCGTGTTGCAATTGGCCGCGCGATTGTGCGCGAACCAAGCGCGTTCCTCTTTGACGAACCGCTGTCGAACTTGGACGCAGCGCTTCGCGTTGGGATGCGACTTGAGATCTCAGAACTCCACGAGCGCCTGAAAACCACCATGGTCTACGTGACCCACGATCAGGTCGAAGCGATGACCATGGCAGACAAAATCGTGGTTCTGCAGGCTGGTGTGATCGAACAGGTCGGCTCCCCTCTCGAACTGTACCACACCCCGCGCAACAAATTCGTCGCTGGTTTCATCGGCTCGCCCAAGATGAACTTTATCGAAGGTGAAACCGCTGCACAGCATGGCGCGCACACCATCGGCATTCGTCCAGAGCACCTGACTGCATCCGCGACCGAAGGTCTATGGAAAGGTACAGTCAGCGTCTCTGAACATCTCGGCTCTGACACCTTCCTGCACGTTCATGAAACGGGCCTCGCGGAATCCATAACCGTGCGCGTTGGCGGCGAATTCCCCGTTCGCCACGGTGATACTGTCTATCTCACCCCCGAAGCCGACAAGATCCACCGCTTTGACGAAAAAGGGCTGCGGATTGCATGATACGGTTTTCGGGTAAATCGGTTCTGATCACGGGTGCAGCCCGCGGGATCGGTTTTGAATTTGCAAAGGCCTATGCTGCCGAAGGCGCGCGTGTTGCGATTGTCGACATCAACGCCTCGGCCGCATTGAAGGCCGCACAAACCATCGGCAATGGCGCAATCGCCGTTGCCTGTGATGTGGCGGATAAAGCTAGCATTGATAACGCCGTGAACACGGTCGAAACGGAACTCGGCGGGATTGACATCCTTGTGAATAACGCCGCGCTATTCTCGGCCGCACCGATCATTGAGATCACCGAGGCAGATTATCAAAAGCTGTTCTCGATCAACGTCTTTGGCACCATGTTCATGACCCAAGCTGTCGCGAAGGTCATGATCGCCAACGGCAAAGGCGGCAAGATCATCAATATGGCGTCCCAAGCTGGCCGTCGTGGTGAGGCCCTCGTGGGCGTCTACTGTGCGACGAAAGCCGCTGTCATCAGCTTTACCCAGTCAGCGGGCCTGAACCTGATCCAACATGGCATAAATGTGAACGCAATCGCGCCCGGTGTGGTGGATGGCGAACATTGGGACGGCGTCGATGCCTTCTTTGCCAAATATGAAAACAAACCCCTCGGTCAGAAAAAACGCGAAGTCGGTGCCGCCGTCCCCTTTGGACGCATGGGCAAGGCTGAAGATCTGACCGGAATGGCACTCTTTCTTGCCTCAAACGAGGCCGACTATGTCGTCGCACAATGTTTCGGTGTGGACGGCGGAAACTGGATGGCATGACCATGGCAATCGAACTCAACACCTCCGCTCTGGCTCAGCTCCCTGATACCATCGGCACCCCTTCTTACGACCGATCCGCGTTGACGGCGGGCATCCTCCACGTGGGGATCGGCAATTTCCACCGCGCGCACATGGCGGTATATCTCGACCGCCTGTTTGCACTGGGTGAAAGCCATGACTGGGCGCTGTGTGGCGCTGGCGTCCGCGCAGGCGACGCAACCATGCGCGACCGTCTTGCGAAACAAGACTGGCTGACAACCGTTGTCGAACTGGACCCCTCGGGCCTCACCGCTCAGGTCGTTGGTTCTATGATCGACTTCGTTGAGGTCGATCCCGAGGTCACCATCGCAAAAATGGCCGATCCCGCGATCAAAATCGTATCGACCACCATCACCGAGGGCGGCTATTACGTCGACGCCCTGACCGATGGTTTTGACACAAAACACCCCGACATTGTCGCAGATGCTGCGAACCCCGACGCGCCGAAAACCGTGTTCGGTATGGTGATCAAAGCACTCCGCATTCGTCGTGACGCTGGCCTTGCGCCGTTCACGTTCATGTCCTGCGACAACCTGCCTGAAAACGGTCACGTCGCAAAACGCACGGTCATTGGCCTCGCTCGTCTGTCTGACCCAGACTTTGCGGATTGGATCAGCGCAAACGTTGCCTTCCCGAACTCTATGGTCGACTGCATCACGCCAGCGACCTCTGACCGCGAACGCGCGATGGTTGCCGATAAATTCGGCATCACCGATGCGGTGCCTGTTGCCTGTGAACCTTTCCGTCAATGGGTCCTAGAGGATAACTTCCCCCAAGGTCGCCCAGCGCTGGAAAAGGTTGGCGCGGAATTCGTTGAGGATGTTGCAAAATACGAGTTGATGAAGCTCCGCATCCTGAACGGTGGCCACGCGGCGATTGCCTATCCGTCGGCTCTGATCGGGCATCATTTTGTTCATGATGCGATGGCTGATCCGTTGATCTCAGAATGGCTCGACGCATTGGAACAGCGTGAAATCATCCCGACGCTAACCCCGATTGAGGGCGTTGATTATCAGGCCTATCGCGAAAAGATCATCGAGCGCTTCTCGAACCCAGAAGTCGGCGACACGATCCCGCGTCTGTGCCTCGATGGGTCCAACCGTCAGCCAAAGTTCATCCTCCCGACCTTGCGTGACGCGCTGGCGGCGGGTGCGGATGTGTCTGGCCTCGCATTGGAAGTCGCGCTCTGGTGCCGTTATTGCGCCCGCGTGGATGAAGCTGGCAATGAGATCGCGCCGAATGACGACAACCATGTGGTTCTCAAATCTCTCGCGGATGAGGCCAAGGCTCGTCCCGCGGCATTTCTAGAAAACACTGCGGTGTTTGGTGATCTCGCCCAGAACGAGGTATTCGTGGCCGCCTTTGGAAAGGCCCTGAACAGCCTTTATGACAACGGCGTCAAAGCTACTCTGACCGCCTACATCAAAGGCTAAGCCTGTTAGACATCCTGAAACGGCGCTTCTGTTTAGAGGCGCCGTTTAGCTATGATCTGCGGCGCAATCGATAGCCCAATCCCGCCGAGCACCAGTGCCGCGCCGATGATCCACTGAACTGTGATCGGCTCGTTGATCCAGACCAGTCCACCGAGGCTGGCCAAGACGGGCACCATCAACTGCCCTACCCCTGCCAGCGCAGGGTCAATGACCGCCACAATCCGATACCAGAGCGCATAGCCAAGGCCCGAGGTAATGCCGCCCGACGCCATGGCGAGCACCAATGCTGGCCCACTGAGCGCCCCATTGCCGACCATCATCAACGGCAGCACGAACAGCAGGCACAGGGCAAAGCTCATCGCGTTCACGCGAACAGGATCCCCCGCCCCACGGCCGAGCAGAGTGTAGAATCCCCAGCTCATCCCAGCGAAGGACATCAGCATCAGATCAATGACGGACAAGGTTCCAAGGTCTGATGAAGGTTTCAACAGCCAGACCAACCCGAAGAAAGCCACTATCGCGCCGATCCATTGAAACACAGATGGGCGGTTGCCGCGTGCAACCACCGTAGCGAATATCGTGATCTGCACCCAGCCGAACAGCAGCAAGGCGCCAAATCCAGCGTCCAAAGTGCGATAGGCGAGTGAAAAGCCGACGATATAGCCGGCGAGGCACACAGCCCCTGCAAACGACCGCGCTTTTGTCGGCCACGCCCCTCTCTTTTGCAAAAGGGCTATCGTCATCAGAACGACCGCCCCTGTCGCCACGCGCACGACGGCAAAGGCCGCAGGATCGGCCCCGTAATCCACCACTGCCAAACGGATCAAAACCGAATTGGCGGCCAGTGCGAGCAACGCGCCAAGTGCTACGAGGTAGATCATTCGTGCCTCCAAACGAAAACGGGGCCGCGATTGCGACCCCGTTTCCCTATCATGCCTTCGGCGATGATTACATCATGCCGCCCATGCCGCCCATGTCGGGCATTGCAGGTGCACCGCCGTCTTTGGCAGGCTTGTCAGCAACCATTGCTTCGGTGGTGATCAAGAGACCAGCTACCGATGCCGCGTCTTCGAGAGCGGTACGGGTTACTTTTGCTGGGTCGATCACGCCGAATTTGAACATGTCGCCATATTCTTCGGTCTGAGCGTTGAAGCCAAAGTTTTTGTCGTCGGATTCACGAACTTTGCCAGCAACAACTGCACCGTCAACGCCAGCGTTCTCTGCGATCTGACGAAGCGGAGCTTCGAGAGCGCGGCGAACGATTGCGATACCAGCGTTTTGATCAGCGTTCTGACCTTCGAGACCAGCCAGAACTTTCGCAGCCTGAACCAGAGCAACACCACCGCCGACAACGATGCCTTCCTGAACAGCAGCGCGAGTAGCGTTCAGTGCGTCATCAACGCGGTCTTTACGCTCTTTTACTTCTACTTCAGTCATGCCGCCGACGCGGATAACAGCAACACCGCCAGCCAGTTTGGCAACGCGCTCTTGCAGTTTTTCACGGTCGTAGTCCGAAGAAGTTTCTTCGATCTGGGTGCGGATCTGTGCAACGCGTGCTTCGATCTCTGCTTTGTTGCCAGCGCCATCAACGATAACGGTGTTGTCTTTGGAGATCGAAACTTTCTTAGCCGAACCGAGCATGTCCATGGTGACGTTCTCGAGTTTCATGCCGAGGTCTTCGGAGATCACCTGGCCGCCGGTCAGGATAGCGATATCCTGCAGCATTGCCTTGCGACGGTCGCCGAAGCCCGGTGCTTTGACAGCAGCGATTTTCAGACCACCACGCAGTTTGTTCACTACGAGAGTTGCCAGTGCTTCGCCTTCAACATCTTCAGCGATGATGATGAGCGGCTTCTGGGACTGGATAACCGACTCGAGCAGCGGAACCATCGGCTGGAGCGACGACAGTTTTTTCTCGTGAAGCAGGATGACAGCGTCTTCCAGTTCAGCGACCATTTTGTCCGGGTTGGTTACGAAGTACGGGGAGAGGTAGCCACGGTCGAACTGCATGCCTTCGACGACTTCTACTTCGGTTTCCATACCTTTGTTTTCTTCAACGGTGATGACGCCGTCGTTGCCAACTTTCTGCATCGCGTCTGCGATCTGACGACCGATCGATGCTTCGCCGTTAGCCGAGATAGTGCCGACCTGAGCAACTTCGTCAGAGTCTGCAACTTCACGAGCCATAGACTTGATCTGCTCAACGACAGTGGTTGTCGCCATGTCGATACCGCGCTTCAGGTCCATCGGGTTCAGGCCAGCAGCAACCTGCTTGAGGCCTTCTTTTACGATTGCCTGTGCAAGTACGGTTGCAGTGGTGGTACCGTCGCCAGCTTCGTCGTTGGTGCGCGAAGCGACTTCTTTAACCATCTGCGCGCCCATGTTCTCGAACTTATCTTCCAGTTCGATCTCTTTAGCGACAGAAACACCGTCTTTGGTGATGCGCGGTGCGCCGAAAGATTTTTCGAGCACAACGTTGCGGCCTTTCGGGCCAAGGGTAACTTTTACCGCGTCAGCCAGGATGTTCACACCCTTGAGCATACGGTTACGGGCGTCGGTGCCGAATTTGACGTCTTTAGCAGCCATTGCTGTAGTCCTCGTCTAAAATAGTTTCAGGGAAAGGTACGATCTCAGGCGATGATGCCGAGAATGTCGCCTTCTTTCATGATGAGCAGCTCTTCGCCGTCTACGGTGACTTCAGTGCCAGACCATTTACCGAAGAGAACGCGATCGCCAGCTTTAACAGCCATTGCGATCAGTTCGCCGGAGTCCTTACGTGCACCTTCGCCGCAAGCAACTACTTCGCCTTCAGCCGGTTTTTCTTTGGCGCTATCAGGGATGATCAGACCACCCTTGGTTTTTTCGTCGCTCTCGACACGGCGGACCAGAACGCGGTCATGCAGCGGTTTAAAAGCCATTTTTGTAGCTCCTCAGCTATCGTTAAATCCTGTGTTAGCACTCACTCATGTCGAGTGCTAACGACGCATAGTTAGGAACCTGTCGTAGGGGTGTCAACAGTGGTGTAGAGGATTTTTTGTATCGCCTCCCCTGCTTGAACGGCATAAGTTAAATTACGACAAACAGGAGCCATGATGCGCGCGACCCTCACCGTTCTTTTCGTTTCCTCAGTTTTTCCCACCGCATCTTTGGCACTCTGTTCGGGCGCATCTATTGAGGCCTATTTACCCGCAGACGTTTTGGCTGAGGTAGAGCGCACGTCGGACGCCACCTTGAACGGTAAAGGCCTGATATGGCGGGCTGATCGAGACGGCGATCAGATCACCTTCTTTGGCAGCTTGCACATCTACGACCCGCGCCTCTTGCCGCTCAGGTATAAAGCCCGCGAGGCACTAGACGGCGCCGATATTTTGCTAGTCGAACAGACGACCGAACAGTTGCAAGAAATGCAGCGCGAGCTGCTCGCTGACCCAGCGTTGATCCTCCTGCCCGAAGGGCAAACGCTGATCGGCATGATCGACGACGCGTCATGGGAACTCCTTGCTGAGGCAGGCCGCGCCCGTGGGCTACCCTCACCGATGACCGCACGTTTTCAGCCGTGGTATCTGGTCGCCGCGCTCGGAACTCCGCCCTGCGCCATGCCCGACATTCAGGCAGGGCTGACGGGATTGGACGCGATGGTGATGGAGGACGCTGCTTCGCTAGGCGTTGAAACACGCGCGCTAGAGGACTGGCGCGACTCGTTGCGTATCCTTTACGACGATCCGATCGACGCCCAGATCGACATGCTCGAGATGTCGCTCTTACCGCCAGATATCGAGAGCGCGCTTTTTGCATCCACGTTCGATGCCTATTTCGCGGGTGACGTTGCCCGCGTGTGGGACCTATCGCGGGCCGCGCTCACCCTTGTTCCGAACGTCGATCTACCCCACGCGAACAAGGTGTTCGACGATTTCGCCGAAGGCCTCCTTGACGGTCGGAACATGAACTGGATCGACAACCTTGAAACCGCAGCAGCCGAAGGTCCCGTTGTCGCGGTGTTCGGTGCCGCGCACCTTTCGGGCGACAATGGCGTGTTGAATTTGATGGCCCAGAACGGCTGGACGATCACTCGGCTGGACGAATAGCCTCCTGACCGACCTCGGTTAATCCGTAAATGCCGACAGCCACTCGTTCGAACCAACCGTAGTGGTTGTCGGCCATCAGACGGGTCGCGGTTTTGACACCTGTTGCTTTGGCGACCACCGCCCCTTTACTCAGCCCTTCACTGGCTAGGAATTCCGCACAGGCAATCGCATCCTGCCTGTAGCCCGTCACGATCCCCTGCCGTGTGGCACCGCCGACGTTCGGATCGCCCCTCAGTCGATCAAATTCGCGCAGCAAAGCCTTCGCCTTGTTCGGTGACTTGCGCGGGGTATAGGGACCAGGATCGGCCAGAGTTTCCGTAAACCCGTCCGAGAGGCGAACCGTAATGACGCCAATCCCAAGCCGCCGACAGAGTTTCACATTGGCCTGCAACGCCTTCCAACTCGCCCGCCCGCTTTGCCGTGGCACACAAACATAGACATTGTCCGTAATGGCCAGACGCGCGACAGCCTGCTGCAAAAGCGTGAGCGAAAAGCTAGTCTTTAGCTCTACGATGACAGGTGGTTCGTCACCACGACGTCCCACCACATCGACCGCACCGACCTCGGCCTTCACGACGTAGCCCTGCCGTTCCAGCAGCGCCTTCACGGGCGCATAGAGATCAGTTTCGGAAATCCTAGCCATGGCTCAGACCTACCTTGCGCAACTCGACTGCGCAATTGCGGCATGGCCTTTGGTCGCAGCACGGCGCGAAGTGGTGACAACAACGCTGCCCGATCATATAAGGCCCGCGAATTGATATCGCACATGAGGCAGACCTCTATGACCACGCTTGTTTTCGGCCACAAATCTCCTGACACCGACTCCACTGGATCGCCCATCGTTTGGGCTTGGTATCTGAACGAAGTCAAAGGCATCGACGCAAAGCCCGTTCTGCTGGGCGAACCCAATACCGAAGCCGCCTTTGTGATCGAAAAATGGGGCTTTGCAAAACCCGAGATCATCTCGACCGTCGAAGCAGGCCAAAAGGTTGTCATCGTTGACACCAACAACCCAGCCGAGCTGCCTGATGCGATCAATGACGCGGACATCACCGCGATCATCGACCACCATAAACTGGTCGGCGGTCTGGAAACCAAAGGCCCGATCGACATCACCATCCGTCCGCTCGCCTGCACCGCGACCATCATGTATGACCTGATGGGCGACGACGCAGAAAAAATGCCGGACAACATCAAGGGCGCGATGCTGTCGTGCATCCTATCCGACACGCTGGAATTCCGCAGCCCAACCACGACGGACGTGGACAAAGCACTGGCCGAGAAACTGGCGGCTGAACTCAACATCGACATCAGCGCTTACGCGTCTGAACTGTTCGAAGCCAAATCTGACGTGTCGTCCTTCTCTGACGCTGAACTGCTGCGCATGGACTCGAAGGAATACAATGTCGACGGCACCGAACTGCGCGTCTCTGTTCTGGAAACCACCGCACCGAAGATCATCCTCGACCGCAAGGCAAGCCTGATGGCATCGATGGTTGACGTCGCCAAAGAAGACGGCGCGGATCAGGTTCTCCTCTTCGTCATCGACATCCTGAACGAAGAAGCGACCCTGCTCGTTCCCAACGATCTGGTCAAAAAGATTGCTGAAGCATCGTTCGATTGCACCGTCGAAGGCGATACCGTCGTTCTTCCGGGCGTTATGTCCCGCAAAAAACAGATCATTCCGAGCCTTAAAGTCTGATCCAGTCCAAGGGCGCTTCGGCGCCCTTTTTACTTTAATGAGTTCGGAGTCACTTATGACATTTAAGAATTTAATGATTGCTGGCTGCCTCTTATTTGCCGTACTCGCCGTTGGATTGGTCTTTGCGCCATCGTTGTTTTGCACTCTTTTTGGACTGCCTTCCGATGACTCAGCACTCGTCATGGCGCGGCGCGCTGGCGTATTAATGGTTGGCTTCTCGATCCTGACCTATGTTCTAAGAAACTTACCGCCGACCCCTCTTCGCCATAACGTCATGAAAGGCTTCATCGTAAAGTTGCTTTTGATGGCGGGGCTTGGGATCATAGAACTAATAAGCGCCAATGTTGGGACAGGTATTTTGCTCGCAGTACTTACGGAAATCGCGTTTGCTTGAGCGTTTTGGACGACCCGCAATGATTTCACCTAGTTTCCTGCGTGAAATGCAACGTGGTGAAGAGGCCGCCGTTACGGCCCTTCTGACCGATGCTTTCGGCCAACCTGACGAGGCGCGTCTGGTTGAAAAGCTGCGCAAGTCCCGCGCGATCGCAGGGGAAATGGTGCTGCCTTCCGAACAAGGGATCGTTGGCTACCTCGCTCTATCGCAGATGATCGCGCCCAAAGGTTGGCTCTGCCTCGCGCCGGTTGCCATCCACCCCGATCTACAGCGCAACGGTTATGGCCGTCGCATGGTCGGAATGATCGCGGAATGGGCGCGTTTATCTGGACAAACCTTGGTCGTTCTTGGCGACCCGTCGTTCTATTCGCGCTGTGGTTTCACGCCTGCGCCAGATGGGCTCACCTCGCCCTACCCCGTCGAATACACAATGGTCGCTGGCCCCGCCAAAGCGAAATCACTGGACCTGAAGTATCCTGCCGCCTTTGGCTAGACGCTTTTCTTTTACACGGGCGGGCTATACTCAGGCCTTAACCGAATAGAAGAGCAGCCCATGACCCAAATTATTGAAAACTTCGCCGAAATCGCTGATCAATATGACGCCCTGTTTGTGGATCTCTGGGGCTGCATGCACAACGGCCTCACATCTTTCCCCGCTGCGGTCAAAGCGATGCAGGACTACCGCAAAACAGGCGGCAAGGTGATTTTCGTGACCAACGCGCCGCGGGCTTGGGATCTGGTCGCAAAGCAGATGAACCGCTTTGGCATTCCCGAAGACAGCTTTGATGCCATCGCAACCTCGGGTGACGCTGCACGCGTGGCCTTGTTTACAGGTGCCGTGGGCCAAAAGGTCTATTTCATCGGCGAAGCACATGACGACAGCTTTTTCGAACCGATCAAGGTCGTCGAAAACCCGCTAGAGATTACCCGCGTCCCCCTCGAAGAGGCCGAAGGCATCGTAAACTGCGGCCCCTTCGACCCTCATGCAGAGCCTGACGTGATGCGCCCAGAGTTCCTCTTTGCCCGCGAAAAAGGGATGAAGATGCTCTGCGCAAACCCTGACATTGTGATCGACCGCGGCGAAACCCGTGAATACTGCGCGGGGGCTTTGGCGAAACTCTACACTGAAATGGGCGGTGAGAGCCTCTATTTCGGTAAACCTCACCCGCCGATCTATGACCTTGCCCGCCGCCGTTTGGCGCAACTGGACATGAACGCTGACGAGGCCCGCATCCTATGCATTGGCGACGGTATTAAGACGGACATTTTGGGTGCCGAAGGCGAAGGGTATGATTCCCTTTTCATCACGGGTGGCCTCGCTGCGGAAGAGACTGCGACCAAAGTCCAACCCGACGCAGAATTGCTAAACGCCTACCTGCAAAAGGAAAAACAGTCTCCAACCTACGCCATAGGCTTTTTGCGCTAGCACAATAGGGGGTTGTTTTTTCTGCGGTTGCAAAGTAATAAAGTTTCAAGTGATAACCCAAAAGGGACCATTTGTTACGCAATGGAGCCGAGTATGCTGGATAACTTCCCCCGCGGTACGATCTGTATCGAAGATATCGAAATCGGTATGATCCGGTCTTTGCGTAAGGTCGTGACAGACCGCGACATCGAAATGTTCGCTGAAGTCTCAACGGACCGTAACCCTGTGCACCTTGATGACGACTATGCCCAAGACACGATCTTTGAAGGTCGTATCGCGCATGGGATGCTCACCGCTGGGCTGATCTCTGCGGTAATTGGCGAACAGCTACCGGGTCACGGCACGGTCTATCTAGGTCAATCGCTGAAATTCCTCGCCCCTGTCCGCCCTGGCGATATGGTTTTGGCGGAGGTTGAGGTCACAAACATCGACCATTCCAAACGTCGCGTGACCATGGAAACGCGCTGCCTCGTCAACGGCAAAAAGGTACTGATCGGCGAAGCAACCGTTCTCGCACCGTCGCGGAAGTTCGACTGATCTTGCATGCGTCGGCTTGGGCGGCTACGCATCGCCTATGCGCATTATTCGAGACACCTTATTCCTAGACCCCAATGATCGTGGCGCGGCTGCGGCCATCGGGAATTTCGACGGCGTCCATTTGGGCCATCAGGCAGTCATTGATTTGACCCGTAAGGCGGCGTTTGATCTGGGCGCACCTCTCGGCGTGATGACGTTCGAACCGCATCCGCGTCAGTTCTTTGCCCCCGATGCACCGCCGTTCCGTTTGATGAATGCCGAAGCCAAGGCTCATCGCCTGCGCAAACTGGGTGTCCAAAAACTCTACGACGTGCCGTTTAATGCCGCCCTCGCCCAATTCACCCCTCGCGAATTCGCAGAGACGATCATCGTTCAGCGCCTCGGCCTCGTGCATGTCGTCGTTGGGGCTGATTTCTGTTTCGGCGCGAAACGGGCTGGCGATGTGGAAACGCTGAAATCACTTGGTGAAGAGCTTGGGTTCGGCGTGACCGTCACCCCGCTTTTGACGTTTGAAGAGGAAGTCTCCTCCACGAATATCCGCAATGCCCTGTCCGATGGCCGTCCTCGTGACGCTGCACGTATGCTGGGCCATTGGCACCGCATCGAAGGCCCCGTGATCCGTGGCGACCAGCGTGGTCGTGACCTTGGCTACCCGACGGCGAATATGTCCATCACGAACCTTCACCAGCCGAAACTGGGTGTTTACGCGGTAAAGGTCGACGTCCTCGAAGGACCGCACGCAGGCAGTTACGACGGCGCCGCTTCGATCGGTGTCCGCCCCATGTTTGGCGAAGACAATGTGCCGAACATCGAAACCTTCCTTTTTGATTTCAAAGGCGACCTCTACGGCACGCCGCTTTCGGTCGCGCTTGTGGATTATCTGCGTCCCGAACTGAAATTCGACAGCCTCGATGCGCTCATCGTTCAGATGGCGAATGACTGCGATACAGCCCGAAAGATCCTCAAAGATGTCTGACATCGACCGCAGCGGTTTGCGCCCGAACTACTGGAAAACCGTTCCGATGGTGAAGATGAACCGTCAGGAATGGGAAGCGCTTTGCGATGGCTGCGGGAAATGCTGCCTGAACAAGCTTGAGGACGAAGATACGGGTGAAGTCGCGCTGACCAACGTGGCCTGCCGCCTTTTGGACGACGCGACTTGCTTGTGCAGCCAATACGACATCCGCCATCAGTTCGTGCCCGAATGTATCGTGCTGACGCCCAAGACGATTTTGGATAACCTATACTGGCTCCCGCAAACCTGCGCTTACCGTCTGGTTCATGAAAAGCGTCCGCTCTACGACTGGCATCCGCTGATCTCGGGTAATTCGGAAACCGTGCATCTAGCAGCCGTTTCGATGCAGTACCGCACGCTCTCTGAATTCGATATCGCCGACGAAGACTGGGAAGACCACATCATCGAGGAACCGATCTAATGTTTTTTGCCTCTGACAATACGAGCCCCGTTCATCCTAAAGTGATGGAAGCCCTAACGGTAGCAAACACAGGCTATGTGTCGTCATATGGCAGCGACCCGATCATGGAGACGGTTCGTCAAAAAATCCGTGATCTGTTTGAGGCTCCCGAGGCCGCCGTATACCTTGTCGCAACGGGATCTGCCGCCAATGCACTGGGCCTCGCCCTGATCACCGAGCCGTGGCAGAGCGTATTCTGCCATCGCAGCTCCCACATCGAAGAAGACGAATGCGGCGCGCCAGAGTTTTACATCGGCGGCGGCAAACTCTGCCTCGTCGAGGGCAAAGACGCTAAAATGTCGCCCGAAGCTCTTCGCAACGCGATCGAATTCACAGGCCGTGGTGGGGTTCACAACCTCCAACGGGGCGTCGTGTCGATTACCAACGTCACTGAGAAGGGCGCGGTCTATTCCGTTGCTGAGGTCGCAGAGTTGACCGCTATCGCACGAGATTACGGCCTCCCCTGCCACATGGACGGCGCACGTTTCGCCAACGCCATCGTCGCAAGCGGCGTCACCCCTGCAGAAATGACGTGGAAAGCGGGCATTGATATCCTTTCGTTCGGCGGCACCAAGAACGGCCTCATGGGTGTCGAAGCGGTCGTGATCTTTGATCCAAAACTCGCTTGGGAATTTGAACTGCGCCGAAAGCGCGGCGGCCATCTGTTTTCCAAGCACCGCTATCTGTCCGCCCAAATGGATGCCTATCTAACCGACGATCTGTGGCGCGACCTCGCGACCCATGCGAACGCAATGGGACAATTACTGTCCGCTGGCATCCAAAAGATCAACGGCGCGACGCTCTTGCACCCGACCGATGCGAACATGGTGTTTGCGGGTTTCCCACGCGGCGCGCATCAAAAGGCATTTGCCGCTGGGGCCAACTACTATTTCTGGCCGTTCAACCAGAACCTTGAAGGCCCCGCCGACGAAACCCTCACTGCGCGATTGGTTGCCAGTTGGTCGACGACAGAGCAGGATATTGAGGCGTTCCTCAACGCCCTCAACTAAGAAATCCTGCGGCAAAAGCGTATTAAGGCATGGTAAAACTTTGCCTTAACGGTTCCGTGTGCTACGCGGTCCCTGCGTCACGATTCCGTCACACACGGACAACAGCCTGGGACTCTGCCACATGCCGTCGATCACTGAACCGAAACTGATTTCGGGGAACGCCAACAAACCGCTCGCTCAATCCATTGCCCGTCGCATGTCGATGCACCGAGGCATGAATGTTAACCTTGTTGATGCTCGTGTAGAGCGTTTCAACGACGGCGAAATCTTTGTCGAAGTTTTCGAAAACGTCCGTGGCGAAGATATGTTCGTCATTCAGCCGACGTCGAACCCTGCCAACGACAACCTGATGGAGCTGCTGATCATCACCGACGCGCTGAAGCGTTCGTCGGCTGGTCGCATCACCGCAGTTATCCCCTACTTCGGTTACGCTCGTCAGGACCGCCGCACCAAGGCACGCACGCCGATCAGCGCGAAACTGGTTGCGAACCTCATCGCCGAAGCGGGCGTTGACCGCGTTCTGACCATGGACCTGCACGCAACGCAGATCCAAGGTTTCTTTGATATGCCGGTAGACAACCTCTACGCCGCACCAATCTTTGCGCTGGACATCAAACACCACTTCAAAGGCGACATGGACGACATCATGGTCGTTTCGCCTGACGTTGGTGGTGTCGCTCGCGCACGTGAGCTTGCCAAACGCATCAACGCTCCGCTGTCGATCGTCGACAAACGCCGCGAGAAAGCTGGCGAAGTCGCTGAGATGACCGTCATCGGTAACGTCGAAGGCAAAAAATGTATCATCGTGGACGACCTTTGCGACACCGCAGGCACGCTCTGCAAAGCCGCTGAACACCTGATGGAAGCAGGCGCCTCCGAAGTGCACGCGTACATCTCGCACGGTGTGATGTCTGGCCCAGCCGTTGAACGTGTCACCAACTCGGTCATGAAATCGCTGGTGATCACCGATACCATCCAGCCGTCTGACGCGATCCTGAACGCCTCAAATATTCGTGTGGTTCCAACCGCGCCGATGTTCGCTCAAGCGATCCTAAACACGTGGAACGGCACCTCCGTGTCGTCGCTGTTCGAAGACCAGACCCTAATCCCGATCTACGAAGGCCTCTACAACGCCAACTAATCTGGATCGAAACTCGAGAAACACGAAACCCCCGAACGGAAACGTCGGGGGTTTTTCTTTGGTCAATGACAAATGAGTTAGACAACGTCCCAGTCATCGTCATGTGGCACCTCGCCAATCGACTGCCACGCCACACGGACGCGAGCGATTTTCGTATCGCCCCATGTCTGAAACACAATAGCGAAACCTGTTTCGGTGATGTCCTCAGCCTGCACATCGGTGCGGCAATTGGTGGTGTTCGAAATATCGACCATCGATAACCAGCACTGAACCATCGGCAACGAACGATACGGCGACGAAAAGGTAACAGCCCGCCGCAAACTACGGTGACCATCACCCGACCACATTGGACCGTCGGTTTCAAAGTCCGAGAACAAGACAACCTCGCCTTGATCCACACCAATAAGATGATTTTGAAGCTTCTTCATTACCCGTTACGCTATAAGTCCCAAAAAACGTAGACCAGAGAAATTCGTCAAAAACGAGGTTTTCATATGAAAATAGGCCCCAAAGGGGCCTATTTCGAAGCTTAATTCGTATAGGTCAGGATTATTCCTGATACGACAGACCCATGTGGGTACCAACGGCGACCATGTCAGCCAGAAGGTGAGCCGCATCATCAACCGGACCCGGTTCGTTCTTAAAGTTCGCAAGAGCCTTCTCGTGAGCTGCGCGGTATTCCGCAACCATCTCAGCGAAGATCTCTTGGGTCACTTCTGCGGTGGGCAGGGCGCGTTCAGCAAGAACCGAAACACTCTCTGCACCGATTTCGGCAAAGCCGCCGGAAACGACATATTCGTCGCTGCCGCCCGCATGAACGACCCGCAGGATACCTGGACGCAGGGTGGTGATGGTCGGTGCGTGACCTGCCATCGCCGTCATTGCGCCTTCAGCAGCCGGGATCTGGACCTCGGTGGCCTGAACAGAAGCGAGCTTCCGTTCAGGGGATACGAGATCAAATTGGAGCGTGTCAGCCATTATGCCTCTCCTTAGGCAGCTTCAGCTGCCAGTTTTTCGGCCTTTGCCAGAACTTCGCCGATACCGCCTACCATGTAGAAGGCAGCTTCCGGCAGGTGGTCGTATTCACCGGCCACAACTGCTTTGAACGACGAGATGGTGTCTTCCAGCGGAACCTGAACACCGTCCGAACCAGTGAACACTTTCGCAACGTCGAACGGCTGCGAGAGGAAACGCTGGATCTTACGAGCGCGCGAAACGGTCAGTTTGTCTTCTTCCGACAGTTCGTCCATGCCGAGGATGGCGATGATGTCCTGCAGCGACTTATAGCGCTGGAGGATGTTCTGGACGTCGCGAGCAACCTGGTAGTGCTCTTCACCAACGATCTGCGGGTCAAGGATACGCGACGACGAGTCGAGCGGGTCAACTGCCGGGTAAATACCAAGTTCCGAGATTGCGCGGTTAAGAACGGTGGTTGCGTCCAAGTGAGCAAAGGTCGTTGCCGGTGCGGGGTCGGTAAGGTCGTCCGCAGGTACGTACACAGCCTGGATCGATGTAATCGAGCCGTTCTTGGTCGAGGTAATGCGTTCCTGCATCGCGCCCATGTCGGTTGCCAGTGTTGGCTGGTAGCCCACAGCGGACGGGATACGACCCAGAAGTGCCGAAACTTCGGAACCAGCCTGAGTGAAGCGGAAGATGTTGTCCACGAAGAACAGAACGTCGGTACCCGAAGCGTCACGGAACTGTTCCGCAAGGGTCAGACCGGTCAGTGCAACGCGTGCACGTGCTCCCGGAGGTTCGTTCATCTGACCGTACACGAGAGCCACTTGCGACTCTTCGAGGTTGTCCGGCTTAATAACGTTAGATTCGATCATCTCGTGGTAAAGGTCGTTACCTTCACGGGTACGTTCACCAACACCTGCGAACACGGAGTAGCCCGAGTGCACTTTTGCGATGTTGTTGATGAGTTCCATGATGAGAACGGTTTTACCAACGCCCGCACCGCCGAATAGACCAATCTTACCACCTTTGGAGTAAGGTGCGAGAAGGTCGATAACCTTGATGCCGGTTACGAGGATTTCGGTTTCGGTCGACTGGTCGCTGAATTCCGGTGCCTCAGCGTGGATCGGACGGGTTTCCGTCGCGTTCACTGGGCCCTTTTCGTCAACTGGTTCGCCAACAACGTTCAGAATACGACCGAGGGTCGCGGTACCAACCGGAACCGAAATCGGTGCGCCGGTGTCGACCACTGCCTGACCACGAACGAGACCTTCGGTCGCGTCCATAGCGATGGTGCGTACGGTGTTTTCGCCAAGGTGCTGGGCCACTTCAAGAACCAGCTTCTTGCCATTGTTTTCGGTGTTGAGTGCGTTGAGGATCGCCGGCAGGGCATCTTCGAACTGCACGTCCACAACGGCGCCAATCACCTGCGTGATTTTGCCTTTTGCGTTTGCCATGTTTCGTTACTCCGGTTCTTAGAGCGCTTCCGCGCCCGAGATAATTTCGATCAGTTCGTTGGTGATGACGGCCTGACGCGAACGGTTGAATTCGATGGTCAAGCGGTCGATCATATCGCCCGCGTTGCGAGTTGCGTTGTCCATCGCGCTCATCCGCGCACCCTGTTCGGATGCAGCGTTTTCTAGCAGAGCCGCAAATACCGCCGTCGACACGCTGGCAGGCAGCAGGTCTTCGAGGATTGCTTCTTCGCTAGGTTCGTAGTCGTAGTCAGCCACAGCACCGTCGGTTGCTTCAAACTTTGCTGGGATCACCTGCTGCGCAGTCGGGACCTGAGCGATCACGGACTGGAATTGAGCAAAGAAGATCGTCGCAACGTCGAATTCACCGGCTTCGAACCGCTTCAGAAGGTCTTTGCCGATGGATTGTGCAGTCGCGTAGTCCATACGCTTTACAGCGGAGAGATCTACGTGATCCACAATCAGCTCGCCCATATCACGGCGAAGCTGTTCACGGCCCTTCTTGCCCACTGTCAGGATTTTGACCGTCTTGCCTTGGGCTTGAAGGTCACGAACAGCCTGACGGGCTTTCTTCACGATCGAAGAGTTGAAACCGCCGCAGAGGCCACGTTCAGCAGTCATGACCACAAGCATGTGGACTTGATCGCTGCCCGTACCACGAAGCAGCAGCGGCGCAGTATCCGAACCACCAGCCGAAGCAGCAAGCGCGGACACTACAGCGTTGAAACGCTCAGTGTACGGGCGAGCCGATTCAGCAGCGTCCTGGGCACGGCGGAGCTTTGCCGCCGCGACCATCTGCATCGCCTTTGTGATCTTGCGGGTCGATTTGACCGACGCGATCCTGTTTTTTAGGTCCTTAAGACTTGGCACTGCCTTGTCTCCTTATCCGGTGATCAGGCGAAGTCTGCGGCGAATTCGTCCAGCGCAGCCTTCAGCTTGTCAGCATCAGCGCCTTTGATCTTCGGGTCGTCGTTCGCGATCCAGTCCAAGATGTCCTTACGCTTGGTGCGCAGGAATGCGAGGAGCGCTGCTTCGTAGCGGCCAACTTCTTTTACGTCGACTTTGTCGAGGTAACCGTTGGTGCCTGCGAAGATGATGCAAACGATTTCCGCGTTGGTCAGCGGCGAGTACTGCGGCTGTTTCATCAGCTCGGTCAGACGCGCACCACGGTTCAGAAGACGCTGGGTTGCAGCATCAAGGTCGGAACCGAACTGAGCGAATGCAGCCATCTCGCGGTACTGAGCGAGCGACAGTTTAACCGGACCAGCAACAGACGACATTGCTTTGGTCTGAGCGGACGAACCAACGCGCGAAACCGAAAGACCGGTGTTCACAGCTGGGCGGATACCCTGATAGAACAGTTCGGTTTCGAGGAAGATCTGACCGTCGGTGATCGAGATCACGTTGGTCGGAATAAACGCCGAAACGTCGCCGCCCTGGGTTTCAATGATCGGCAGCGCGGTGAGCGAGCCCGAACCATTGTCTTCGTTCAGCTTTGCCGAACGTTCCAGCAGACGCGAGTGGAGATAGAAAACGTCGCCCGGGTAAGCTTCACGGCCCGGCGGACGGCGGAGCAGAAGCGACATCTGACGATACGAAACAGCCTGCTTCGAAAGGTCATCGTAGATGATCAGTGCGTGGCGGCCGTTGTCACGGAAGTGCTCTGCCATTGCGGTTGCCGCGTAGGGAGCAAGGAACTGCATCGGTGCCGGATCGGACGCGGTTGCAGCAACAACGATGGAGTATTCCATCGCGCCGTTTTCTTCGAGCTTACGAACGAGCTGAGCAACAGTCGAACGCTTCTGACCAACTGCAACGTAGATGCAGTACAGTTTCTTGGACTCGTCGTCGCCAGCAGCTTCGTTGTAGGACTTCTGGTTCAGGATAGCGTCAAGAGCAACAGCGGTTTTACCAGTCTGACGGTCGCCAATGATAAGCTCACGCTGGCCACGGCCAATCGGGATCATCGCGTCAACCGATTTCAGGCCGGTTGCCATCGGTTCGTGAACCGATTTACGGGGAATGATGCCCGGTGCTTTAACGTCAGCTACCAACCGCTTGGAAGCGTTGATCGGACCTTTGCCGTCGATCGGGTTACCCAGACCGTCAACAACGCGACCCAGCAGTTCATCACCAGCCGGAACGTCCACGATCGAGTTGGTGCGCTTAACAGTGTCACCTTCTTTAATGTCGCGGTCGGAACCGAAGATAACAACACCAACGTTGTCTGCTTCGAGGTTCAGAGCCATCCCGCGGATACCGCCCGGGAATTCGACCATTTCACCAGCCTGAACATTGTCCAGACCGTATACGCGAGCGATACCGTCACCGACCGAGAGCACACGGCCGATTTCGGCCACTTCGGCATCTTGGCCAAAGTTTTTGATCTGGTCCTTCAGGATCGCAGAAATTTCTGCAGCTTGGATCGCCATTATCCGACCTCTTTCATGGTGTTCTGGAGAGCGCTGAGCTTGGAGCGGATCGACGTGTCGATCATCTTCGAGCCCACCTTAACAACAAGACCGCCAACGAGGGACTCGTCCACGGCCGCATTAATTTTCACAGTTTTACCGATATTGGCAGAGAGTGACTTTGCCAGTTTATCGGACTGAGTTTTAGTCAGCGCTTTTGCGCTGATAACCTCGGCGGTTACTTCGCCTTTTTCTTCGGCCATCAGGTCGCGTAGCGCGTTCAGGACGAACGGCAGAACGAACAGACGGCGCTTTTGCGCCAGCAGGCCGAGAGTGTTGGTTACGATTTCCGACAGGCCCATCTTTTTCGCGAGCGCTGCGATAGCAGTCGCTTGCTCTTCGCGGGAGTAGACCGGCGAAGAAATCAGAGCGCGCAGATCAGAGCTACCTTCGAGTGCAGCCGTCAGTGCGTCAATGTCGGATTCAAGAGCCGCAAGACCTTTACCTTCTTTGGCAAGGTCAAAAGCAGCAGATGCATAGCGCGAAGCGATGCCGGTTGAGATCGAAGCTGGTTCGGACACGTCCACCCTTCCGATAGTTTTGGCCCTCACGTCATACCGGGATGGTCTGAAGTTTAGGCAGCTTGAACCGCCCTCGTCGAAGCGGGGGCGCCAAAATCACGGGGGATGTAGCAGACAGGTATGACTGTCGCAACCGCCTAGACGCACTCAAAATCGATTGTTTGCGCCAATACTCTGAAAGAACAGCGTCGCAAGGTGACAGGTGCGACCATTCGCGCAACCTTTCTCGTCAAAAATCTGTACGCGACGGTATACCGAAGTCCGATTTTAACCGAGAATCGAATCTCTTTTTCGTGATCGTCAGGTCGGACGGCTATTTGATAGCCCCGCTTCGGGCACAGGCCGCCCTACCCCTTCGAGAATTTTAAGTGGGCGTTTCACCGCCTCTCCCAGACCCGGTCGACGGGGGGCAGAGACTTGTTTCGAAACTTCGACAATCAACACACCACCAGAAGCGATGAACGGCAATTTATGTCCCAGATCTTCAAGGACATTCGCCAGTTTGCGCCATATCCGCTTTTTCGAGGGTGGCTGATAAAGAACCGACGACGTGCGTTCGACAACGAAGTTGTGCTGTCTGAGCTGGGCCTCAAGCTGGCTCAGCGAATAGGGACGCCCATAACCGAACGGCGTTTTGTCCGATCGCGACCAGAGCCCCGCACGGTTGGGCACGACAAAAACAGCACGCCCTCCGGGTCCAAGAACACGCCAACATTCCTCCAAAACCGCCGTCGGATTCTCTGACGTTTCCAGCCCGTGCATCAAAACAAGCTTATCAACGACGCCGTTTTCAAACGGCCACATCATTTCTTCACATAGGACGCTGACATTCGGCTGTCCCGCAGGCCAAGGCATAACGCCCTGCGGCCCCGGCATCAGCGCCACAACCCGACGCGCATCTTCTAGGTAAGGACGCAACAACGGCGCAGCAAAGCCAAAGCCCGCAACGGTTTGACCTTTCGCCTCGGGCCACATCGCAGTCAATTCACCACGGATGACCTTTTGTGCGGCCCGCCCCAAGGCGCTGCGATAATAGAAATTGCGCAGATCAATTACGTCGAGATGCATTGCGGTCGGTGGCCTTTGGGCTAGTCTCTTTATCAAAGCTTAACCGAAGATCGTGACAATGCCATGCCCCTTGAACTCATTACCTTGCCCTGTTTGACAGATAACTATGCCTATCTGGTCCGAAACACTGAGACGAATGAGGTCGCTCTGATCGACGCACCCGAGGCTGGACCGATCGCATCCTACCTCGACGCACATGGCCTAACTCTCAGCACCATACTGCTAACCCACCACCATTGGGACCACGTGGACGGCGTTCCTGATCTTGTCGCACGGTATAGTCCCAAAATCATCGGCGCCGCCGCAGATGAGGCACGACTACCCAAGCTCGACCAATCTGTGGTGAATGGTCAGACAATCACCATTTGCAGCGAACCTTGCGCAGTGATCGACGTCTATGGCCACACCATCGGACACGTGGCGTTTTACTTCCCGCAAAGCGGCTATCTTTTCAGCGCTGATAGCCTGATGGCATTCGGCTGTGGTCGCCTGTTCGAGGGAACGCCTGCACAAATGTGGGACAGCATGCAGCGCCTCCGCGCCCTGCCTGACGGTACACTCGTCTGTTCGGGCCACGAATACACTGCATCGAATGCCAAATTCGTGGCGACCATTGATCCGAACACCCCAGCCGTTCAGGCCCGCATTCAGTCCACACCCGAGGCCCGCGCGAAAAACGAAGCAACCGTTCCATCGCTCCTCAGCTTGGAAAAAGCGACCAACCCGTATTTGCGCGCAGACCATCCAGACCTCAAAGCCGCACTCGGCATGGAAGGTGCAACGGACCTCGACGTATTCACCGAAATTCGCCGCCGAAAGGATAATTTCTGATAGTTTGGTGCAAAAACATTCCGCGCTGACGCGCCGTTACAGGGCGATGACGCGAAATGTGAAGCGAATATGAAAGAAAGTCCTTGAAGGTTGGGCAAGAAAACCAAACTTTAAAGGTATGAGGCCACAGTCGAACGGAACGTGTTCCGCGAGACACCGAAAGAAAGGAGCACTCATCGTGCCATCTTTTTCGACCACACTAGAGCAGTCCATCCATGCGGCGCTGGCTTTGGCCAATGCGCGTCGCCACGAACTCGCTACACTCGAACATCTTTTGCTGGCCCTGATCGATGAACCCGACGCCGCACGCGTCATGAAAGCGTGCTCTGTCGATCTCGATGAGCTGCGCAAAAACCTCGAAGAATATATCGACGACGATCTGTCGACCCTGATCACCGAAGTCGATGGGTCCGAAGCCGTGCCCACCGCTGCGTTCCAGCGTGTGATCCAACGCGCCGCGATCCACGTCCAGTCGTCGGGTCGCACAGAAGTCACAGGTGCGAACGTCCTCGTCGCGATCTTTGCGGAACGCGAATCCAACGCGGCCTATTTCCTCCAAGATCAGGAAATGACCCGCTATGACGCGGTCAATTTTATCGCGCACGGTGTTGCCAAAGACCCCGCCTTTGGCGAGGCGCGTCCAATCATGGGCGCTGACGACGAAGAAGACCGTACAACGGAGACAGCAACCGAAACAGCCGAAGCGAAAGACTCCGCTCTTGCCAAATACTGCGTGGACCTGAACGCGAAATCCGCGAAGGGGGACGTTGATCCGCTGATCGGTCGCGATCACGAGGTTGAACGCTGCATTCAGGTGCTTTGCCGCCGCCGTAAAAACAACCCGCTTCTCGTTGGTGATCCGGGCGTTGGTAAAACCGCTATCGCCGAAGGCCTCGCCCGCAAGATCGTAAACGGCGAAGTGCCCGAGGTTCTGTCTGAAACGACGATCTACAGCCTCGATATGGGCGCCCTTCTCGCGGGAACCCGTTATCGTGGTGATTTCGAAGAGCGTCTCAAGGCGGTGGTGTCCGAACTCGAAGACCACGACGATGCCGTTCTGTTCATCGACGAAATCCACACTGTGATCGGTGCGGGTGCGACCTCTGGCGGTGCGATGGATGCGTCCAACTTGCTGAAACCTGCATTGCAGGGTGGTAAGCTGCGCTGCATGGGGTCGACCACCTACAAAGAGTTCCGCCAACATTTCGAAAAAGACCGCGCACTTGCTCGTCGTTTCCAGAAAATTGACGTGAACGAGCCATCGGTCGAGGACTCGGTGAAAATCCTGCAGGGTCTAAAGCCCTACTTCGAAGATCACCACCAAATCCGCTACACCCACGACGCGATCAAATCCGCCGTGGAACTGTCGGCCCGTTATATCAACGACCGCAAACTGCCCGATAAAGCTATCGACGTGATCGACGAGGCTGGTGCTGCTCAGCATCTGGTCGCTGAATCCAAGCGCCGTAAAACCATCGGCGTGAAAGAGATCGAAGCGGTCGTCGCAAAAATCGCACGCATCCCACCGAAGAACGTCAGCAAAGACGATGCAGAGACGCTCAAGGATCTGGAAAAATCGCTCAAGCGCGTTGTGTTCGGTCAGAACCTCGCAATCGAAGCGCTGTCCTCTGCGATCAAACTGGCGCGTGCGGGTCTTCGTGAACCTGAAAAGCCCATCGGGAACTACCTCTTCGCGGGCCCGACTGGTGTTGGTAAAACCGAGGTTGCGAAACAGCTTGCCGATACGCTCGGCGTCGAACTCATCCGTTTCGACATGTCCGAGTATATGGAGAAGCATGCCGTATCGCGTCTGATTGGTGCCCCTCCGGGTTATGTTGGGTTTGATCAGGGCGGTATGCTGACCGATAGCATCGACCAGAACCCGCACTGCGTGTTGCTTCTCGATGAAATCGAAAAAGCGCACCCAGACGTTTACAACATCCTGCTGCAGGTGATGGACCACGGGAAACTGACCGACCACAACGGTCGGACGACAGATTTCCGCAACGTGATCCTGATCATGACCTCGAACGCGGGTGCTGCAGAGCAAGCGAAAGAAGCAATCGGCTTTGGTCGTGATCGTCGCGAAGGCGAAGACACCGCGGCCATCGAACGCACCTTCACGCCTGAATTCCGCAACCGTCTGGACGCGGTGATCCCTTTCCAGCCGCTGCCGAAGGAAGTCATTTTGCAGGTCGTCGAAAAGTTCGTCCTGCAACTCGAAGCGCAGCTCATGGACCGCAACGTCCACATCGAACTCACGCCGGCCGCCGCCGCGTGGCTCGGCGACAAAGGCTACGATGCGAAAATGGGTGCACGTCCGCTGGGCCGTGTCATTCAGGAACACATCAAAAAACCGCTGGCCGAGGAATTGCTGTTCGGCAAACTCACCAAAGGCGGTGTGGTTCGTGTCTTGGTCAAAGACGACAAACTCGAACTGGAAGTCGAGCCACCACAGCAAGGTCGCCTGACAGGAAACAAACCACCGCTCTTGACCGCAGATTGATGCGTGCGGGGGCACTCATACTAATCACTCTCGCCGCACCAGCCGCGGCGAGAGACCCACTTTTCGGGCTACCGATTGACTGCGATCTCTCGGACACCTGTTACATCCAACAATTCGTCGACCATGACCCGTCTGCGGGCGTTACCGACTTTGCCTGTGGTTCGCTAACCTATGACGGCCACAAGGGAACAGACTTCGCCCTCCCCTCGCTCGCCATGCAAGCCCAAGGCGTCAACGTGATCGCAGCTGCCCCTGGAACGGTGCGCGGTATTCGCAATGACATGGTCGATATACTGCAAGGGCATGCCGGTGCGCCCGACGTGTCCTCTAAGGAATGCGGCAACGGTGTCGTGATCGACCACGGCAACGGGTGGGAAACCCAATACTGCCACATGGCCCAAGGGTCCGTCATTGTGAGATCAGGTGATCAGGTGGCTATGGGTCAGGTTCTCGGCCAAGTCGGACTATCGGGCCAAACCCAATTTCCGCACGTCCACCTATCTGTGCGCCACAATGGAGAGGTCGTAGACCCCTTCGATCCGAACGATGAGGCCACCTGCGGACCGTCAGACACCACGCTCTGGATTGACGAACCGCCAACACCTGCAGGCGGATTGATCAGCACAGGATTTGCCCCGAACGTGCCTGACTATGCAGATATTAAGGCAGGCACCGCAGGCGTGGTAGAGCTGGATAAATATGGCAATATCGTCCTCTGGGGGTTCTCGTTCGGCGTCCAATCTGGTGACGAAATGACGTTTGAAATCATCGGCCCCTCTGGCCCAATCTTCGAGCACGTCGAAGCACTGACCCGCGATCAAGCGATGGTCTTTCGTGCCAGCGGGAAACGCGCGCCCGCGTCAGGTTGGGACACAGGCGACTACGCAGGAATGGTCACCTTGCAGCGTGACGGAACCGAGTTAGACCGCCAAGTGATCAACGTCACCGTTCGGTGAGCTTCAATTCGATCCGACGGTTCTGCGCTCGTGCTGCATCGCTGTCTTCTGTGTTCAAAGGCTGAAATTCACCAAAACCATTGGCCGACAAATGGGTCGGATCAATGCCTTGGCTTTCCGACATGAACCGCACCACGGACAAGGCCCGTGCTTGGGACAGTTCCCAGTTGTCACGGAATTCGCCCAAGCCCGACAGAGGTATATTATCGGTGTGCCCATCGACGCGGATGATCCAATCGATGCTATCGGGAATATTATCAGATACTTGCCGCAAAAGCGTCGCGACCTTAGCAACCTCGGCCTGACCCAAAGGCGAAAGCGTCGCGCTGCCCGGAGGGAACAGAACCTCAGAGGCAAAGACGAAACGGTCGCCCTCAATTCGCACGCCATCCTGATCGGCCAGCACTTGACGCATCTGACCAAAGAATTCCGACCGATAGTTGGCCAGTTCTTTTGTCTCTGCCTCTAGGCGCGCCCGTTCGGCCTCTTCCAACTCCAAACGACGCGCGTTTTCCGCAGCGGCACGGGCAAGCGCCTGATTGAGCCGCCCAGAAAGGTTCGTAATCTGGACCTGCGCTTCGGTATCCGCCTGCTCTGCCAAATCCAGCAGGCCTTGCAGGTGGGCAACTTGGCTGCGTAATTCGGCAACATTGGCATTCAGAGCCGCAACCTGACGCTGGCTTTCGGCTGAGAGCGCCTCTTCCTCGGTCAAACGTTGCTGGGCAACGGCCAGAAGCGCCGCCTGACGCTCTGCTTCGGTCAATTGCTCAGTCTGTTGAGCCGCCAAAACATCCCGCGCGGCCTCTGCTGCGGCCAAGAGCGTGAGAGTGTCCTCAGCCTCTTTGCGCTGCTGTTCGAGGGCCAGTGTCATCGCTGTAATTTCGGCGTCTGCATCTGCGAGGCGCGCACGCAATGCTTCCAAAGCGGCTGCATCTGTCAAACGCGCAGCTTCTAGCTCTGACACTTGCGCTTGACGCGCCGCGCCGCCAGTTTCCAACTCGGCAATCGTCGCCGCGTCCTGATCACGTTTGGCCTCAAGGTCCGCGATCAGTGCTTCGAGCGCTTCACGACGGGCGGCCGCAAGTCGCGCACTCTCGGCAGCATCGTCAATTTCTGAACGCGCCGTTGCGAGGGCGAGGTTCAGCGCCTCAGCCTCGGACATCAATCGCGCCTGTTCGGTTTCCAGCCCCGCGACCTGATCCCGCAAATCGGTGCGATCCGCCAGCAAACCTGCAATCTGAGCTTCAAATCCAGTGATCTGACTTTGCGCATCGACGAGTTCGGCCGTGACCCGATCCCGTTCTGCCGTCAACGACGCAATCAGGGCCGCTTGGGCCTTACGTTCGTCTTGGGCCTGCGACAGGTCCGTGGTCAACTGCCCGACCTGACTAGCCAGCTGCGACGACCGCGATTGTTCGAGGCCCAGCGCATCGGTCAAAGATGCAATCTCTGACGAAAGCTCCTCGAGCCGCGTTTCCTGTCCCGTGATCTTTTCCCGCAGCACAAACTGGATCACCATAAAAATGGTGATGACGAACATCAGGACCAACAAAAGCCCCGTCATCGCATCCACAAACCCCGGCCAGATCGATGCGTTGAAACGGTTGGTGCTGCGACGACTGATCGCCATTAGCTATGCCCCGTACCCGTTGGGCGTTTTGTGGCGCGGAGCATGCGGGTGATGTTCGCGAGATCGCCGCGCAGTTCGCCTACTGTTTCTTGACGGCCCGACGATAGTTCTTCGAGGATTTTCAGAAGCTGAACATCAATCGACCGCAACCGCATTCGGCTTTCTGCATCAATTCCGTCAACGCCGCTGTCCTGTAGCTTCTGCGCGAGCCGCATCTGCGCCTCAGCAGCCTCTTGCAATGCAGGCCGCACATCGGTCGCGTCAATTTTCTGGGACAGCCCCACAACGGCTTCGGTCAGGCGCACCAGATAAGCATCAGTTTGGCCACGGCCTGCTTCTGCCTGCTCAAAGAGCGCGCGGAGGGTGTCGATCTGATCTGCCATCTGGTCGAGCACGCCACCGTAGGGGTTCCCCTCCATCGCGGAACCCTCATCCCCGCTCGAAAATCCGAGACGGGTGATCGAGGACATCCATTCTTCGAGGTCGCGGTAAAAACGGTTTTGGCCGTGTCCTGCAAAAAGCTCCAGCAGACCAACGATCAGTGACCCCGCCAAACCGAGGAGTGAGGACGAAAACGCTGTGCCCATGCCGCCCAACTGCGCCTCAAGGCCCGTTTGCAGTTTGGCAAAGATATCGCCCGCAGCACCGTCATCGGCATTCAACGAACGAATAGTTTCGACCAGCGCAGGAACCGTCGTGGCTAGACCATAGAAGGTCCCCAGAAGGCCGAGGAAAATCAGCGTATTGCCCAGATATTTCGTGATCTCGCGGTCTTCGTCGATGCGGCTAGCAACGGAGTCCAAGATCGACCGCGCCGACGAACTGGACAGCTGCATCCGCGCACCACGTGACCGCAGCAATGTCGCCAAAGGTGCAAGAAGCGCAGGCGCGCCTTGAACCTGCTGATCCCGAGCAAAGCGTTTGATCCACCCAACGGACGATACGAGCTGAACGACCTGCCCAAAGCACGACAAAACGCCCAAGACAAAGACAGCACCGATCAGCCCGTTCAAATACGGGTTTGACCAAAAGATCGACAGCAACGTGGACAATGCCACATAGACGCCAGCGCCAATCAGCCCCAATGCGATCAACATCATGGTGATCTGTCGCGTTGGTTGCGAAAAATACGGCTCGGCCTCGGGTTCCCTGATGTCCGCCACGGGTTGGGTTCCTCGCGTTAGTTTGTTGAGGGAACCATAAGGCCCTGAGACTGAATTCCCAAATGAAATATACGGGATCAGTCTGCGATAATCGCCTTAACGCGACCGACGAGCCACGCCATTTCATCATCGCAAATGCCCATCTGGGTCAGATGCGCCGCCGTGTTGAAAAGATACTCGGTATTTGGTCCGCGCCCACCGACCGCACGCCCGATCATTTGCGCCTGCGTTTCGAGCGGCAGGTGACAGTATTGTTCGTGATCTGGGTCGATAATGTAGGTCACCGCCTCAACCATCCGCCCGTCATGGAGCGTAATCGGCAGCACCGCCTCAAGATAGGCCGACGACACCAATTCACGTTCGCGCAGCGCGGTGATCACGGCCTCGCGGTCCGCATCGGCAACTCGAAACGCAACACCCGTGCAGCCAGCACCATCCTGACGATCCAAAGCCAGAACGAGTCCCGGGTCGTCCACGGTGCCGCGATGGTGAATGGACAGCATACAAAACGACCGATGAAACCCGTCCAATCGCGCCTGAATAGCCTCCTCGGGTTCGAAACCGGGGTTCCACAAAAGCGAGCCGTAGCCAAAGACCCAAAGCGGGGAATGTTCTTTTCCTGTCATGATCCCATGGTTAAACACGAAACCAGTTCGGGTAAAAGGGGGCGTCATGCGGATCAAAGGTTGGGCGATTACAGGCGTCGTGGTTTACGGGCTCTATTGGGCCGCTGGATCGTTTGGTTTGCAGTCGCTGGTGCAGTCGGCCATTCAGGCAGACACCTCGTCAAAGGCTCAGGACGTGGCGCTGCAAAATTCACCGCTGCGGTTTACCACCCGTGTGGATGGCTACGAGAGCCAAATCGATGATTTGACCACGCTCGTCGCCGAGTCCGCAGAGGTGAGCATTCCCACATACGCCCCGAACCGCGCCCGCATCGAAATACTCGGCCCTGTTCAAATCGTGGGCCCTACATGGACGATCAAGGTTTCCGCTGACGATCTATCAATTGGGGGATCAGTTCAGATCACACGAAATGGCGACCTTGGACGATTTGACCTCAGCGGATCGAATGTTGTCATTGAGGAACCCGATACCAAGGCAGCCACCATAGAGGTCCACCTCATTCCGTCAGACCAAGGTGTCTACGATCTAGACCTATCGATGACGGACGTCACTCTGATGGCTGAGGTAACGAAGTCCATCGACCCGACGCACCAACTGCCCGAAATGGTCAGCCTATTCAGCGTCAACGGGGCAGTCAAATTCGACCCCGCCCCTGCCCTGTTCGCGACCTCTGACCCGATGATCGCAGGCATGGACTTTGCGCCGCTCAAACTCATATGGGGTGACATTGATCTGACCTTCGACGGGCTCATCGACATTCTACCTGACGGAACGCCAAGCGGTCAGTTGGACGTGACCCTAAAAGGCTGGGAAACCGTTCTTCGGATGCTCGCTGCGAACGGAGCGATCAAACCTGCCAACTTGATGGGGTATCAGGCGATGGCATCGGGTCTTGCGAGCGACGATGGCAGCATTACACTTCCCCTGATCTTTGCGGACGGGCAAATGCGCCTCGCCGCGTTCCCGTTGGGACCCGCGCCAAAGCTACGCTAACTCAATCAGCTTTGGTTGGTTTGCGGCCAAAGTCGGGGGCGTCGGTGTCCTGACCTGCCTCAATGATGCTGCGACGGATCGCGCGGGTGCGTGTGAAATAATCGAACAGCAGATCACCATCGCCCTGACGAATAGCGCGCTGCAGGACGAACAATTCTTCGGTGAACCGCCCCAGAATTTCCAAGGTCGCGTCTTTGTTCGTTAGAAACACATCGCGCCACATCGTCGGGTCAGAGGCTGCAATACGGGTGAAGTCACGAAAGCCCGCCGCAGAGAACTTGATCACCTCTTGGTCGGTGACGCGACGCAGATCATCGGCAACGCCAACCATCGTGTAGGCGATCAGGTGTGGGGTGTGAGACACCACAGCGCAGACCAGGTCATGGTGATCAGGGTCCATGATTTCGATGTTCGCGCCGATCCCCTTCCAGAAATCGCACAACCGATCCAGTTGACCCTGATCGACAGTCTCGGGTGGCACGACGAGGCACCACCGATTGTCGAACAGTGTCGCAAACCCAGACCTCGGGCCGGAATGTTCCGTCCCCGCCATTGGGTGACAGCCGATGAAATGCGCATGTTCGGGCAAATGCGGCACAACGGCGTCGAACACGGATTTCTTCACCGATCCCACATCCGTGACCATCACACCCTGTTTCAAGTGCGGAGCAATCGCCGCCATCACAGGACCCATCGCACCAATCGGCACCGCCAACACAACCAGATCAGCGTCTTTGACAGCTTCTTCGGCAGTATCGACAACGCGGTCGACCAGATTGATTTCGCGTGCGATGTCACGCGTTTCGGCAGAGCGTGCATAGCCCACGATTTCATTCGCGAGTTTCCCACGGCGAATGGCCAGCGACATCGACCCCGCAATGAGGCCCAGCCCGATCAGCGCAACACGGTTATAGGTGGCCATCAGCGGACCCCTTTGAATGTGCCAATGACATGCACCACGCGGCGGCATGCGGCCTCGTCACCGACGGTGATCCGCAGGCAGTTCGGTAGGCCATAGCCACCCACACGGCGCACGATAATCCCATCGTCCTTGAGCGCGGCATCGCAAGCGGCGGCCTCTTCTTCGGAGGCAAAACGCGCCAGAATGAAGTTCGCAAAGCTCTCATCGACCTGCACACCCATTTGGATCAGGGCATTGGACAGCCACCCGCGCCATTTCGCATTTTCGGTCCGGCAACGTTCGACAAAGGCGACGTCGCGCACAGCGGCCTCTGCGGTCGTCAACTGCGTCTCGGACAAGTTGAACGGCTGGCGCACACGGTTAAGCACATCAATGATGTCCTTTGCCGCATAGGCCCAACCGATCCGCAAACCGCCTAGACCGTAAATCTTGGAGAATGTGCGGGTCATGATCACGTTCGGATACTGATCCACCAACGCAGCGCCGCCATCGAACCCATCCACAAATTCAGTGTAAGCGCCATCGTGAACGAACAGCACATCGGACGGCAGACCTTCGATCAACCGCACAAGCTCTGCCTCGGTCAGCATCGTGCCTGTCGGGTTTGCAGGGTTCGCGACGAAAACGATCCGAGTGCGATCGGTGACAGCCGCCAGAATAGCGTCCACATCTACACGGCGGTTGTTTTCTTTGACCTCAACAGGGATAGCGCCGACCATCTTGGCGAGGATCGGATACATCGAAAACCCGTGTTCGGTGGTGATGATCTCATCGCCAACACCCGCGTAACAGGTCGCGATGAACTGGAGCACTTCGTCCGAGCCCGCACCGCAGATCAATTGATCGGGCGAGAGGCCATATACCTCACCAATCGCGGCCCGAAGGCTCGCGTGGTCGGTCGAGGGGTACCGATGCAAGTCCTGAACGCTGCGGGTAAAAGCCTCGCGCGCTTTGTCGGAAAACCCATAAGGGTTTTCATTCGACGACAGCTTGAGCACGTCGGATTTACCAGCGACCTTGCTTTCGCCACTGACATACAGTGCGATATCCATGATGCCGGGTTGCGGTTTTGGCGTCTTGGTCATGTTCTGCCCTCGGGTTGTCGGACCTTCCTTAACGATGGTTTTGACCCGTTTCCAGAGCACAGATCGACACGGGTGAAATAGCTGCCCGATTTCAGGCGGCATGTGGCAGATTGATCGGCTATAACCGGGACATGTTATTCAGTTTGCCAGACCCAGATACACTCTACGACGCACTTGTAGCGCGTGACGCATCCTATGATGGGCGCGCCTATGTGGGGGTTACGTCGACAGGCATCTTCTGTCGACTGACCTGCCCCGCGCGCAAACCTTTGCGAGAGAACTGTCGGTTCTTTACGACAACGGCAGAGTGCATCGCAGATGGCTTCCGCCCCTGCAAACGCTGCCATCCCATTGGCACGAGCGCGGAGGCTGACCCAGTGATTGCCCGACTGCTGTCCGTGCTCGACTCTGAACCCGATCGACGCTGGACCGAGGGCGATGTGGAAACGATGGGGTTTGACACATCGACCGTGCGGCGGGTGTTTCGGCGACAATTCGGGATGACGTTTATTCAAATGGCACGACAAAGGCGGATGAGAATGGGTGCAAAGACATTGGCCGAAGGCGGCAAAGTCATCGAGGCGCAGCTGGACGCGGGTTTCGACAGCCCTTCGGCCTTTCGTGCGTCATTCGCGAAACTGCTGGGCGTTGCCCCGTCCGAGATGCGAACGGATGCGATGTTGCGGGCGGATTTCATCGACACACCATTGGGCGCTATGATCGCCGTCAGCGATGCCAAATCCCTGCGGATGCTCGAATTCCCCGAACGAAAGGGGCTGGCCGCGCAGCTAAAGCGCATCTTTGAAACCGCGAACGGATCAATGGGTTTTGGTCGGTTCGAGGCGACAGATCAGGTTGCCGAAGAATTGGGAGATTTCTTTGCGGGGAAACGATCCACCTTCGACGTGCCCCTCGCGCAAAACTACGGAACGCCGTTCCAGCGAGAAGTCTGGGAGGCACTCCGTAAGATCCCCGCAGGCGAAACGCGCAGCTACGGACAACTCGCCGCAGAGATCGGGCGACCGACCGCAATGCGCCCCGTGGCCTCGGCCAATGGCGCGAACCAAATCGCGCTCGTCATTCCATGTCACCGCGTCATCGGCGCGGATGGAACACTCACAGGCTACGCGGGTGGCCTATGGCGAAAACAAAAACTGATCGAAATCGAACGTCAGTTTCGGTGAAACAAAAAGAAAAAAGGCTGCCCGAAGGCAGCCTTTGCCCGAATATCGGCTAAGAACCAGATTAGTTCTTAGCGTAGAATTCGACGACGAGGTTCGGTTCCATCACAACCGGGTACGGAACGTCCGACAGGCCCGGGGTGCGAACGAAGGTCGCGGTCATTTTGTTGTGGTCAGCGTCGATGTAGTCAGGAACATCACGCTCGGTCAGCTGAACAGCTTCGAGAAGAACGGTCATCTGTTTCGACTTCTGACGAACTTCGATAACGTCGCCTTCTTTAACGCGGTAGGACGGGATGTTTACCGATTTACCGTTAACCAGAACGTGGCCGTGGTTTACGAACTGACGAGCAGCGAACACGGTTGCAACGAACTTTGCGCGGTAAACAACAGCGTCCAGACGGCGCTCGAGCAGACCGATCAGGTTTTCACCGGTATCGCCTTTTACGCGTTCAGCTTCGCCGTAGATGCGGCGGAATTGTTTCTCGGTCAGGTCGCCGTAGTAGCCTTTCAGCTTCTGCTTAGCGCGCAGCTGCAGACCGAAGTCCGAGATTTTCGCTTTGCGGCGCTGACCGTGCTGGCCTGGGCCGTATTCACGCTTGTTTACTGGCGACTTAGGACGACCCCAGATGTTTTCGCCCATGCGGCGGTCGATTTTGTACTTGGCAGACGTGCGTTTGGTCACGGCTGATCTCCTTCGTTATGGTCGACGCCCCGAAGGGCGACTATGAAGGGCGTTGTCCTCTTGGCCGAAGCCATGACAGGAATCCCCTTGCGGGGCCCACCAACACCAATGAATGGGCGGCTTATAGAGGCGAGAGCGACAGAGTCAACGCTCTTTTCTCACATTAGCCGACTGTCGTGCCGCAGGATTTCCACTTCGGTGCCCGACAGGACACGACGCGCAAACATACCGTAAGTCTGCGGGTCACCGCCCAGCTCTGGCATCCGCTGGAAGAGGCGCGACCGATCAGCCTCGTTCAAGTGGGACAATGCGGCGCTTGCTGGGTGGAAGCTCTCGGTTTCGACCTTATTCGCAAAGACCACTTCATGCTGCGGAAGAAGCATGTGGATATAAGTCACCTCACGAACCGAGCGGTCCACATAGATCGAATGATCGTTCACCAGATCACGTGCTGTCACCAGCACCTCATCCGCATTGAACAAGGCACGCGCACGCGCGCCTTTGAGGATCATGCGGTGATCGGGCGACACAAGCAGTCCCTCATCCGGAACATCCTTGTCCAAGGCCCCTGCCCGCATCCGGATCGGTGCATAGTGCGGCATTGCAAACAAACGCGCTCCCGTCACACGGCGAGTGCCGATCCAAAGGATCTCCTGACAGCCATTGTCCTTGGTCTGAACCCGATCGCCTTCGCGCAAGGATTCAACGAACCGAGGACCGCGTTCCGTTTGAATGGTCGTCCCGGGGGTAAAGCAAATAACACCACCCGGCGCGGCACTGATCTGATCAGGGCGCTCAAGGTCGATGTTATGCGACACGATCCACATCTCGCGATGGCGTGGCGGAATATCCCCGATGAACATCAACAGCGGCGGGCGACCACGGCCCGTCTCGATCAAGGTGACAGTCCAAGTGTCCCGACCATCCGTGATGCTAAAACTCTTCTCAAAGAGTGGGTGATCGACCTCTACTTCGATCCCGATGGGATCTTTGGTCTCGACCGCCTGCAACATGCGTCGCACCGAATGCGCCGCTCTTTTTCGAATGTCTGCCTCTCCGGTCGCAATACCCAAAGGAAGCACAGAATTCGGGCCATCCACCCGTACTGCGTCCCCAGTCCAGGTCCAAGTCGCCCCCACGCGAAAAGCATCGCGCGGCGCGGACCAGAGCCCGTCAATCTCACATTGCGCCCAGGAAATGACAAACGTGCCTAGAAAGCCCGTTTTCATGCCCGTTCTCTGCCTCAGTCTGCCCGCGTCTTTTGTCCCGCGCGGATCTGACATCAAAATAAGCAGGTGGATTCTCGCGAATCAACCCTAAACGTGAGTAAGCGTTAACTTTTTACTTAGAAGTTGAAATTTAGCTTCAGCGAACCGACGACTTGGCCCTCTTCTTGACCAACGTATTCTTCGGACAAGTAGGTTGCGCCGTAATAGAATGAAATCTTAGGCGCGATTTGCCAATTGAGGCCCGCACGAAGGCGATAGCGGGTGTCTTCAGCCTCAACGCCAAAGCTGGCAGGGAAGTAGATGCTATCCCCGACAATCGCGTAGTCAGCGCCCAAAAGGAACGCGAGCCCGCGGTTATGAGAATCCGCCAGTTTGAACCGCTGCCCCGTGACCGGATCACGGCCATGCGCCACATCAACGGCCACATCCCCGAATTGGAAGTCAGCACCAACGCGGATCAAATCTTCTGCCCCATACTGCCCCTCAACGAACGGGCGCAGGTAAGAATGACCAAAGTCGATTTCGCGGGCGATTTCGGTCGTAAGGGTCGGATAGACGCCATTCGCAATTTGGTTTGCTTCGACTGAGGCCGCGATTTCAGGGGCCCCTACACGGTCGTGGAAATTCCGCTGAAACTCCATCATGCCTGTTTGCGGACCGACGACGACAATGTCGGTGCCCACACTGATTTCCAGATCGCTAATCTCGTAGTGGGTATGCGCTCCGACCGACAAAATGCCCGCATAGGCGCGGTCGGCGGACTTTGCACCATTCAGGTTTCGCGGCGCGATAACTTCGGAGCGCAAACGAAGCTCCATCAACCCAAAGGGCTGATCGGCATAGTCGCGTTCGTTGTCCTTCGAAAATGCAAAAGACAATACGTAGCTGCCTGTGCGCCAGCGATCCTCATTGTCGCCAAAGTAGTCGTTGTTGAACAACCGACCGACGCCTGTCAGGCCCCAGCCGCTCTCGGTTTCGGCAACTACGGCACCGGATGACAAGATGAGAGACGACAGAACGACGGCGCGCGCAAAGAACATACCATACCCCACAATTAGTATACACGCGGAGGTTTAGCACAAGCTGAGCAAATTTATAGCTAAAATTTCCATTCTCACGCGCCCGCCTAGCAGCACCGTGCTATCTAGCGTTGCGCAACACAGCGGCGACTGTCAAACACAGCGCATGATGCAGAACACCACATCAAAAACGCACCTCATTCTGATCGCCTTTCTGACAGGCGGTCTTCTGACGATTATGACGCTGTTCAATGGCCGCGTCGCATTAGGAGGCGGCGCGATCTTTTCGTCATGGGTGGCGCATGGCGTCGGAACTGTCGCAGCCATCATCGCACTCATCGTGCTCTTTCGGCGCCGCCCAAAGGGAGGCACGCGGTCTCGCGCTCCGTTCTGGGCTTACCTCGGCGGTATTTCGGGGGCTTTGACGGTGATCCTGACCTCAACCACGGTGAACACATCGCTTGCACTCTCGGGCACAATCGCCCTCGGCCTTGCGGGACAGATGGTGTTTGGACTTGGCGCGGATGTGCTGGGGCTGTTTGGTCTGCCAAAACGTCGATTGGCGCCGCGCGAGTTGGTCTCTTTCGCAATGATCTGCGCGGGTAGTTTGATCATCATCTATTTGGGGCGGGTCTGATGGGAATTTGGTTTTACGTCTTACTCGCCTTTGCCGCAGGTTTGCTGGTCGGACTGAGCCGCCAAATCAATGGTCGCCTGTCACTCTCCACGAGCCCGCTAGAATCATCGTTCTGGAATCACGCGATTGGCTTCGTGGTCCTCTGTGTGGTTGCGCTCTCCATCGGATGGTCCCACCCCCAAGACGGCCTCGCTGACATACCGCTGACCGCCTACGCTGGCGGCGCGGTTGGCGTGGTCTTTATCGCGTCATCCAGCTGGCTCATCGCGCGTATTGGCGCTGCGCAAACGGCTGTATTGGTGATCGCAGGGCAAATGGTATCGAGCGTGATCCTCGATATCGCGATGGGAACCGCTGGGATCGCTTGGGCGCGCACCTTGGGGGTTACGTTAATCCTTGCAGGAATTTTCTACGGTCGACGCGCAAGAGACTGAATTTCCCGCTTGCGCCGCCGCACAGACATGATTATGACGCCCCTCACGCACAGAGTGGCCCGTTCGTCTATCGGTTAGGACGCCAGGTTTTCAACCTGGAAAGAGGGGTTCGATTCCCCTACGGGCTGCCACTGCATTTCCCAAAATATTTTAAAAACAATATGTTAGGTACTTATTCATCTAGCGTGTATGCCGGTCCGTATACCAAATTGATTATGGACAACATTGGTCCTGAGCTGACTGAAGGTTCACACCCTCACACTCGTACTCTCCAAGAAACTTGACGATGAATGCCCTTCTGGGACATGTCACTGGTGTTTATCCAATGGCGGACTGATTATGCTCTCGAAATTCAAAAATAAAACTGCCAACGATGCACCAGCCGACGATAGGCATTCGCCGAGCGATCAGAAGCTTCAGTCATCGGCATTAGACGCGGCACCTACCAAAAAACCATTTATGCCACCCTATCGAGAAGGCAGCGTTACTGACAAACGTCGCTCAGTTCTTCATGAAGGGATCAAAATCGAAGGCAACTGGACAAGTGATGGTGTTGTCGAGTTTGGCGGGACGATTACCGGCGACCTTACCGCTGACATTCTAGTGGTGACCAAAACTGGGAAAATCACAGGCACAATTCGGGCTGATCAAGTCATGATTGAAGGACAAGTGATAGGCAAAATCTTTGCCAAATCTCTCAGCTTGAAACCGACCGCAAATGTAGAGGCCGACATCACCTCACCTACCTTGAGCATGGATATGGGTGCAAAATTCAACGGCGCAATCTCGATGCCACCCCAGAAAACTATGATCTGATGCCGCTACCTCAAAGTGCTAACGCTGATAGATGTGCCTTATAGGGCATACAGACCCTGGGGCACTCTCGCCTCCCACTAAATACTATCCGACATGCAATACCTGGAAATGAATATGTCCTAGGTTTTGGTCTCGAAGCCGCTGGCGTCAATTTTTCCCACAGCACTGCTTATATAAATATCCAGACCCACAAGTGCATGGGTCATTTCGTTTTGGCTTTTTAATTTGACGCTTTTGACGAGATGTCGGTTGTTCAAATAAGTCCGTACGAGCCTGCTGCAGCAATTCAATTAAGGCATTCGGAATGAGGTCCAGCGCTTCTTCAGAAAACGCGTGGATAAGTTGGTCGTCAAAATCACTTTGACCTTCGGCTATTTCATTGAGAACTAAAAAGAGGCTCAGAGCACTTCGCGTAACCTCCTCACTATGATCGAACAACGCCTCCCAGACATCTTTCCGGAGAGCTACGCCACGGTTGAAGCCTTGAACCCAAGGCTGCCATGAAACTTGATCTGTGTCCTCAACATTTGAAAAAATAGGCTGCAATCGCTGTCGAGTCTTTGCCCTATCGGCGATGTATTCGAGGTGGCCGACAATATTTTCAACGACCAGATCAGCAACTTTGCCACGAGGGAATTTCTCAGGAACTTTTCCTTTGAATAAATCTGTGAGCCAGCTTGATGGAGGTACAAATTCTGGACACAAGAACACTGCCGTAAGATACCCATCCAGCTCACTGAGCTTCATATCGATGCGCTGGGTAGCATCTGAAGACGAGAGAAGTTGAGCAAGTCGCTCGACATCATGTTTATAGAAGCGCATGATCTTCACCTTCCGTTGCCTACTCCAACATTCGGTTGCTTAGACTTTATAAGCTCGAAACTGTCGATGCCTTAGTGGACCACAGATTAGTCATAATTATGCCTCTTTTTTACGTGATGTAAGCTTCATGAAAGTTGTTCGCTCTCTCATTTTTGGATGGTCGCCAATCAGAATACAGGACTACCTGACATCTGAGATGATGAAGTTTGGCGTTCCTGAACACCTTGCTCGATCGATTATTAAAGTGCTTGCAGATGCGGGCTATCTGCAATCTGAGAAGACACAGCCTCCTTTAGTTTTGACACAGGAATTTCGGGTGCCGCTTAAAACGAAAGATAAAAAATTAGCACTCCGTCCAGTCGAAACTCTTGTTCAAGAAATAGAGAACACTTGTGCTGCACGTTTATCCGATGCGACAGTCAAGAGGTTGATGACACGGCAACACTACCTGAGACTTGCCACTCATCATTCTTTGGCTGAGGACTGACTAATGACCATTACGCGTCTAACTGCGATGCTACTTCCGTTTGTAGCCCTCACCACCGAAGGCCAGGCTCAAGAACCCACTGGAGGCTACTCCGTCTTTTGCGTTGTAGATGAGGCAAAATCACATCACCTGAACACTGGTGAAATCGATGATGAATATTCGGAGCAGCCTTCGAGCTTCAGCGTACTCCCATCGGGCGCAATCGTGGCAGTGAATGCCCCATTTTGCCAGTTTGTTACGCAAGTAAATCGGACAGAAGGCAAGCTCAGCTTCTACTGCAGGACGATGGAACCGGACAGCGAGGCTCTCATATCCCTCGACACTCAAACCTATGACTTTTCAAAATTCGTTCATCTAAGAGAAAAAGCGATTATCACAATGTCGGGCCATTGTATCATCGACGATGACGCGCCTGAAAGTCCCAGTAGCTGACATCAACACTCATCGAAAACCACGGCCCGGCCATGCCCATCAAAAATTTTTCCGTCAGCGGCATAGCAGAGTATCGTCTTGAGTTTCTCACGGGACTTTTTCCCCAAACCCGCCAACTGTTTTAGACGTCTTTCATCCATCCCAAGCAATTCACGCAGAAGCGAGATATCTACGGCATCAAGCTCCACATCGTCGTATCGCGTCTTAAAATCTCTCTGAAGGTGCAAAAAAATTTGCACCCAGATCGTCGGCCGGATGAGATCGATGAGCCTCCCACTTGGACACTGAAAATCTTGAATAGGGTTTGCCGCCAAATCATACTCAGTGCGTGACACTTTGCTTTCTCCGCAAGAACGAATAACACATCACAATTGATCGATTTCGAGATAGGCTTTCACATTACAGCATGAGGATACCGTGGTGAAGTACGACCGTGTCGCTGACCAGCCTTTGATAAATTTCGCAACAGTCGACGGCCCATTAGCTCGCCAAATAAGCACATTCGTGTGGGTCAAGATATTCCTAGACTGTCAACGCGACTTCAAAACGTCTCATAGCAACGTTGATCCAGCTGCCATCGATATATCGCTGATCGATCATCTAATGACGCTACAGCCAACTCAGATAGCGCAGATTTCTGGTGTTGGCCCCCAAGCGCAGAAAAAGCTTCAAGAAATCATCGAAAAGCGTCGCGATGGTAAAATCTTCGCGTTGTGAGATCGTCTGACATTAAATTTTAATTTAGACGCTAAATGGGACGCTTCGTTGAACCGGAAAAACGATGGGCGCTCAGTGTCCAATCAAAAGCATGGTCGACAGGCGGAATATCGGCACACAAACCCACGTACATATTGAAAGAATACATTAAGGTTCAGGTGTTGTTTTTGGGCTGTTGTGTATCAGAGTTCTGCGGAGGCTCGTCTATGGGCGGGAGGTTCCGAGCATCACCATCCGCGAGATGACGGATCTGGTGACGGCGAGTTGGGAAAAGCAGGAAGAGGTGGTGTTTGGGGGGTGAGGGCGGGGAGCAGGAGTTCGCTTCCTGATTTCAGCAGCAAACAGCGGACCAAATCTGTTCCACCAATAACCTATAGTTTCATGGCTAACATCGATCCCCCGCTCATGCAGGAGATCCTCCACATTACGAAGAGACAGAGGGAACCGCACATAGAGCATGACCGCTAAGCGGATCACCTCTGGGCTCGTCTTGAAGTATCGAAATGGAGAGCGCTTGGTCATACCAAAACGCTAAACACGTACCATACCCTGCTCAAGGACGTTTAGTCTGACAGTGCCCTCAAGTTCATTCGTATAACAAAAAGGCCAACCGACTTAGGGTTGGCCCTTTGATCGTTGTCAAAACCTATTCGGTCTCAGGATGAAAGAGATGGGCTTTCACCGGATCGAAGGACAGCTCAATCGATGTACCGCGATCAAAAATCGCGTCTTTTGGAAGGGCCGCAATCAGAGTGGTTCCGTCACCCATCGCAAGGTTCATCACCGTCTCGCTTCCAAGACGCTCTGTTAGGTTAATCTTACCCTTCAAAACCCCGTAACCCTCTTTCGCCTCAGGCTCGAGGTATTGCGGCCGCAATCCAAGAACGAGCTTGTCGCCGACCTTGGCCTTGATCTCAGATGGGATCGAAATCGGAGCGAGCGCCGCATTTGAAACCACATAGTGGCCCTTTTCGGCAGCCGTGACCTCCACCTCAAGGAAGTTCATTGACGGGCTGCCGATAAACTTTGCAACAAAGAGATTTGCGGGCTTGTGATAAAGCTCCATCGGCGCGCCGATCTGCTGAACTTCTCCGTCGCGAAGCACTACGATCTTATCCGCAAGCGTCATAGCTTCGACCTGATCATGTGTCACATAGATCATGGTCGCTCCGAGATCTTTGTGCAGCTTGCCGATCTCCATCCGCATATCCATTCGAAGGGCCGCGTCTAAGTTAGAAAGCGGCTCATCAAAAAGGAAGACTTTGGGATCGCGCACAATCGCACGTCCAATCGCAACGCGCTGGCGCTGACCACCCGAAAGCTGGCTCGGACGGCGATCCAACAAGTGCTCCATCTGCAAGATACGTGCGGCTTCCGCAACTTTAGCTTCTTTCTCCGCTTTGGGCGTTTTGGAGATCGTCAGGCCAAATGCTACGTTTTCGCGAACAGTCATATGAGGGAAAATTGCGTAGGATTGGAACACCATCGCAACGCCGCGCTCTTTGGGTTGGAGCTCGTTGACGACCTGCCCATCAACGGACAACTCGCCTTCCGAAATATCTTCAAGCCCAGCAATCATCCGCAAAAGCGTTGACTTGCCGCAACCAGATGGACCCACAAAGACGACAAACTCACCATGGTTGATCTCGATGTCGACGCCTTTAATCACGTCGACCGGACCATAGGATTTTTTGAGCTTCTTAAGAGAGATATCCGCCATTACTCAGTCCGCCTGCTCCAACAGCAAGAGACCATTAGCATCTACAAGCACACGCTGCGGATCATGGATATAGCCGCCAAACTTGTCTTTGCCGTAATCAGCAAACCCAAGAATGAAATGCTCGCCATCTTTCTCAACGATGCGGGCGGCATAGCGCTCGCACGGCAATGCCCCATCAAGGAAACCGGGTGCTGTTTTCCATGGACCGCGCGGATTGTCGGCGATGAGGTAATGGTTGCCCGTCACAGGCGGAACCCCAGCCTCGGCGATGCGGCCTTTGGACCAATGCTCGGCAGCTGTGCAGAAAAGGCAATACCACTTACCATTGATCTCAAAGACCTGCGGCACTTCGAGCTGGCCATAGTCGCCGGTAAATACCGGCGGCTGCAATTCCCACCGAATAAGGTCTTGCGAGGTCGCAAAGCCTACGGCGCCGCCGCCATTTGGCTCTTCAATTCCAGGCACACGTGCCGTGAAATACATGAGCCACCCGTCCCCTTTAGGGTCGCGCATCACCCAAGGATCGCGCATCGCACGGTCATGCCAGTGACCAATTGCATGCTCGCATTCATAGTATTTTGCATTCGGTCCAGTGAGGTCGAGGCACTGACCATCGCCAACACGTTCCCACGAATGCATATCTGTCGAAGTCGCATGACCAACGCGCTGATAGAGTGCGCTCTCGCTTTGGCGCGTTCCTGTGTAAAAGAGGTGCCACAGGCCGTCATCGTCCTGAACGACGGAGCCTGTCCATGTGGTCTTATCATCCCAAGCAGGACCATTGCGCCACGGGGTCAGGCAGGTGCCAAGGTGTTCCCAATTGGTCAAGTCGGTAGAAACCGCATGCCCTTGAGTAACATTGAAATGGCGCAGATCAGGATCGCCCAGCGATTTGTCGGCCTTGAGGAAATAGCAGTGGTGCTTTTCGCCATCGAAGGCATACCAGCTGTCCCAAATCCATTGGTTTTCAAGTGAAAGAACCATTGTCGTTTTCCTAATTAGCCTTTGACGCCCGTCGATGCGATCGACGCGATGAAGGCACGTTGCAAGAAGAGATAGAAGGCAAGAACGGGCACAGTGATCAGGCTGAGGTAGGCCATGATCTCGCCCCAAGCGATGTTGAGCTGGAAGAAGTATTGAAGCCCAACCATGACAGGACGGTATTGCTCCTGCTGCACGACCATAAGCGGCCACAGATACTGGTTATACATCGCCAGAAACTTAAGGATCGCTGCGGTCGCAAGCACAGGTCCGGCAAGCGGCATCACAATGCGGCGGTAAATCTGGCCCCAGCTCGCACCCTCGACGCGAGAGGCTTCGATCAACTCGTGCGGTAGATCTTTGAAATACTGCACGAAGAGATAGATGGTCAAACCATCCGCGATGAACGGCACAATCTGCACGCGATAGGTATTGAGCCAGCCAGTCGTAAACCCATCAAGACCGATCCACGGCAGCTTGGACGCCAGCAAAAGCATCGGAATTGCGATAGTTTCGAACGGCACGATCAAAGTCGCAAGGATGATTGAGAGCACAAGGTCTCGCCCCCGCCAGTTCAAGAAAACGATCGAGAACGCGGTCATCGAACAGATGAGGAGCGAGAGAACGACCGTAACGCCTGTGACAAGCATTGAGTTAAAGACGAAGAGTCCAACAGGTGCGCGTTTAAAAGCCGCCGAATAGTTATCAAGACTGATGTCGCCGATTGGCAGGAATGCCCGCAGCGATGCGGTGTCGAGCAAAAGTTGCTCGCTCGGCTTGAGCGACGACATAATCATGAAGACAAGCGGAAAGCAGAAGATCAAAGCGATGATCGTCAATACCGCATAGCGTGTCGCAAGGCGCAGACCGCGGTTATCAGGTGAAACAAGTGCCATCAGCGACGCTCCCGTGTAAGCCAGCGTTGGATGAGAGAAATCGACAGAACGATAACGAAGAGGATCACCGAGATAGTGGAACCGCCCGAAATGTCCTGTTTGCCATAGCCACGTTCAACTGCTTGGAAGACGATGGTCTGTGTGCTGTCGAGAGGGCCACCGCTCGTCATAACGTCGATCTGACTAAAGAGAGCAAAGGCCTGCATTGTGATGACGATGAGAACAAGAACCGCAGTATTGCGAAGCCCTGGCCAGGTCACATAGCGGAAGGTCTGCCACTTGCTGGAGCCTTCGATTTCAGCTGCCTCATAAAGGGTGGGCGAAATGGTCTGGAGACCAGAAAGCCAGATCACCATGTGGAACCCAACGGCTTGCCAGATCGACATTCCGATGATCGAGCCAAGAGCGGTATCTGGATTGCCGAGCCAATCAATCGGAGAGAACGCACCGAAAGTGAGCGAGCTTAGGATATTGTTCAGAAGACCATTGTTGCCATCATAGATGAACCGCCACAGAAGTGAGACAACCACGATCGAGACCACGACGGGCATAAAATAGATCGCGCGGTAGACATTGATGCCGCGAAGTCTTTGGTTGATCAGCAGCGCAAGTCCGAGAGCAAGACCACCTTGAACCGGAGCGACCACCAACACAAAGATCAGCGTGTTCAGAACGGCGCGCATAAAGACAACGTCTCGCGCAAGGACATAGGTGCGATTTTCACCCGATTGCCAGCTGGTCCATTCGCGCATCCCGTCTAGCTTGGGATAGTCAGGGTTCTTGCGCGTGAAATTACGAAGCTTGGGATAGGTCGGCGCGCCGCTGTCGTCGCGAATGATATCTCCGCTTGCATCGCGTTCGGGCTCAAGCGTGATCATGCCTACGCCAAGGAGCGATTTATAATTCGCCATGCCGACAAACTCGGTCGGGTTGGGAGAGATTAGTCGCTGATTGGTAAAGGAAAGAGCGATCGCAAAAAAGAAGGGCAGGATGATGAAGACAACCATCAAACCAAAGCCCGGAAGTGCGAAGAGCCATCCTGCTCGGTTCGATGAAGTGAGTTTGGAGGACGTCGCCATAATGCTGACCTTGAAGACGTATTGAAAAGCAGTTCCCCCGAGCCGAAGCTCGGGAGAACCATCCACTAGGGAGGATTAGTGGCCGTAGCCGCCGTTCTTCTCGATATCTGCTTCGATTTCATCGACCGCAGCATCAAGAGTGTCGGCAACGTCTGCACCGTTTGCGATGTCAGCAGCAGCCTTTTCAAAGACTTTTGCCTGAACAACGTAGCCAGGGGTTACAGGGCGAAGAACGCCTTGAGCTTGGCTCAGAGCAAAGAAGCCGTGGAGCGGACCACCTTCTTTGTAGTTCTCGGTCATCGCAGCAGCCGCTGGGGTTGCTGGGATCAGGCCAATGCCGTTCGAGAATGCTGCAAGGTATTTATCCTGAAGCGCGAACTCGATGAAGGCCGAAGCACCATCTGGGTGCTCAGAGCTTGCCGAAACGCCGAACTGCCAGGATGCAGCACCGATCTTCGGACCATTGCCGAGGTCAGGTGCAGGAAGGAAGAGAGCGTCGTCATAAGCAGCGAGAGTGCCGAGAGCTGCCCAGTTGCCGTTCCAAGAGAAGGCATACTTACCGGTGTTGAAACCGGTATCGCGGTCAGCACCGTCCTGAGTTGCCTGAGCGTAGCCGTTTGCGAAGAGACCCTGCCACCAGTTGCCCCAAGCGTTTGCTGCGTCGCCGTTCAGAGCGCCTTCAGCCGACTTGTAGGACGAACGATCGATGATATCACCACCGAACGACTGGAGAAGCGGCGAGAATGCATATGGGAACCATTCACCTGTCCAAGCTGTACCGAGGTCAAGTGCGAAGTCATACTTGCCAGACGCCTTTGCTGCATCAAGTGCGGCCATGAATTCGTCTTGGGTCCAAGGCTGCTCGAGGGTCGGCGTGCGCAGGCCAAGCTCATCGATGATCGACTGACGGGTTACGAGGGCAACAGCTGCGTCCCAAAGACCGATCGAGTAGAGCTTGCCATCCCAAATACCCTTGGTGCCGGGGAGGAAGTTGGCGATTTTGGCTTCGTCGATTTGCAGCGGCTGCATATAGCCCGACCACGCCCAGTTCGGCATGTTGGGTCCATCAACGTCGAGAATGTCCGGCAGGTTGCCAGCGAGCGCGCCAGCGGTGACGGAGTCGTTGTAGGCAGCTTGCGGGAACGACTCGAGCGTTACAGACCAGTCGGACTGGCTGGCGTTAAAGTCCGAAACGATCTGGTTGATGATCTGGCTTTCGACTTCATTGCCTGCGCCGTGATACCACATGGTCAGTTCGGTCTGAGCGAAGGCAGCGCCAGACATCCCTGCGGTGAGCGCCATAGCGCCAGCAGAAAGTGTAAACAGTTTCATTGGGGGTTCCTCCCGTTCGAAAGTGGAAAGCGGATCGTTTTGCCATCCGCCGAGGCATTAGCAGTCACAGAGGACCGCCAGTTCACAGGACCAGACACGAGGGTCGGGTTGGTCTGTTGGTGGGTCTCGTCATTTATGAGCGACAAAAGCCAGTCAGCTGCGCGCGCACCCATCGCCGCATAGGGCAGCTCAGCGGTGGTCAATGGCGGGAAAAGGGTTTCAGCGATAACGCGGTAGTTATCATAGCCGGCAACAGAGATATCTTCGGGCATTCGGATGCCGCGCGTGCGCAAAATGCCATAGGCGCGCATTGCCATCTCATCGTTACCGCAGCACAAAACAGTCGGTGGATTGGGCAGAGACAAGACGCGATCAATCGCATCCCAAAGGACCGCTGAGTTGCGATGCTTGTCATGCATGAAGCCTGTAGAAATCAGCTCGGGATCAAACTCGATACCCGCTTCGGCAAGCGCGCGCTTATAGCCTTCAAGGCGAAGGCGCGTTGCGTCCATCCCTTTAGGCAACGTGAGATAGCCAATCCGTCGATGTCCTGCCTCGATAAGACGCGCTACAAGATCGTGCTGTCCGCGCTCATCATCAGGAAGCACCGAAGGCGTTCCGCGATCATCATAACAATTGACAAGGACGAGTGGCGTCCCCTTAGGAGCGGGAGGCAGTTCGACGTGCTGGTGATAGTCGGCAACATAAATGATGCCCTCTGCGCGATGCTCGACAAAGGTGCGAATGAGCTCCGGCACACGCGCCGAGCTACCGCCCGTGTCTGCGATCATCAGCGTCATACCAGTCGCAGACATGACCGACTGAATGCCCTGAACGATAAGCAAGTCAGGGAGACCCTTGGGATCATTGCCGTCTGAAGTCGTGGAAATTGCACCGGTAATCAGCCCGATGAGACCTGAGCGCGAGGAACGCATCATTCGAGCGGCGTTTGAGGGGACATAGCCAAGTTCGAGAATTGCCTTTTCGACCGCCTCGCGGGTCTTCTCACCCACAGGCGCGTCCCCATTGAGCACTCGGCTCACAGTCTTTGGAGAGACCCCTGCTATCTTTGCTACGTCGTAGATCGTCGCCAAACGTTCCCCTCCCGTGGCCCAAATGGAATCGTGACACCGATGTCATGACACCGATGTCACAGTTAATCAAGTAACTTGATTTATCACTATTCTTTCGAGGGTGCTGTCAGACTAATTCTGAACTCGTCTCCGTTTGTCGCTCCACCAAGTCTTCAAATCGTGCCAAGTTGGCGCCACTCGGCGAGAGCCGCGGCGCGTAAGGTCTTAAATTAGCTTCGGCTGTAGTGCTGTCGTTCCTGATTGAAGTGATTGTGGATGGGAGAGTGAACGGCGGCGAATTTCTGCAAACATCGCATTTGCCGAAACCTCAGCATGGCACGTTCTCGTCGTCGAAACGGAAGGTGAGAATTCTCAATACGGTTGTTGAGCCACCTGCCCGTTTTCTGCTTCTCAGTATTTCCTATGTCTCTCATAGCAACGCCATAAGTCCGTAGATTATCGGTAACTATTTCCTGAGGGCTTCCGTATCTACGCATAGATTTCCTAAGGAATTTCAATGCTGCCTTACGGTCTCGGCGCTTAGTGACATAGCTTTCAAGCACCTCCCCTTCATGATCAACAGCGCACCACATGTAATGCCGCACGCCTTTCACTTTCACGAAGACCTCGTCCAGGTGCCATTGCCAATTCGAGCTGGATTTCAATCTGTCCGCTCTTCGCTTCCTGATTTCAGAAGCAAACAGCGGACCAAATCTATTCCACCAATAACGGATCGTTTCATGGCTAACATCGATCCCCCGCTCATGCAGGAGGTCTTCCACATTACGAAGAGACAGAGGGAACCGCACATAGAGCATGACCGCTAAGCGGATCACCTCTGGGCTCGTCTTGAAGTATCGAAATGGAGAGCGCCTGGTCATCCCAAAACGCTAACCACGTACCCTACCCTGCTCAAGGCCGTTTAGTCTTACAGTGCCTTGTCATCGATATCCGCACCGAGGCCATCGGCGGGGTTATTCAAGATCTGATCACCCCCACCAAAGAGGAGGCCGCTTGATCATGACCACTCCTAACAGCATCCAAATCTTTGTCCCCCTCACCATTCGGAAGCGCAGCGGGCGGCCGAGGATCGTTCCACCGGGCAACATCACTCAGGAACCCGCGGAGTCTGGCGAATGTTGCAACCTTCTCCGCGCCATTGGACTTGCTTAGTCATGGCGGCGCAGGCTCGGCTCCGGTGAATTTGAGACCGCGAAGGATCTTGCGGCCGCTATCGGCAATCACGAGCGTTACGTCACCCGGCATTTGCGGCTGACCTATCTTGCGCCCGAGGTTCTGCGGAGGCTCGTTTACGGTCGGGAGGTTCCGAGCATTACGATACGGGAGATGACCGATTTGGTGACGGCGAGTTGGGAAAAGCAGGAAGAGGTGGTATTTGGGGAGTAAGGGCGGAGAGCATGCGTAATTGGGCTGACCCTACTCAAAGGTCGAGCTCCCGTTAAGATCGCAGCATTGCTGTGAGAAGAGGGAGACAGAAAATGGAATACTTCGTTGGTTTGGATGTGTCGCTTCGGTCTTGCGCGCTTTGCATTTTGGACGGTCGTGGCAAGGTTTGCATGGAGCGAGAGCTCCCGTGTGAGGTCGATGAAATCGTCAATTGCCTGAACGCGTTCGGCCACCCGATAGTGCGGATCGGCTTTGAGGCTGGTGCGCTGAGCCAGTACCTCTTCTTCGGCCTGAAAGACAAGGGCTTCGAGATCGTGTGCATGGAGGCTCGCCAGGTCAGTGCTGCACTTTCAGCGATGCGGAATAAGACTGACAAGACGGACGCGAAAGGCATTGCTCAGATTTTGCGGACGGGTTGGTTCAGCCCGGTGCATATGAAGAGCCGAGAGGCGCACGGGCTACGGGCTCTGCTGAGCACCAGAAAGGCCTTGTTGAAGAAAACAATGGACTTGGCAAACGAAGTGCGTGGTTTGCTGAAGATATTTGGTGTTCGCCTTCCCCGGACCGTTAAGCACGGTAGCTTCGACGATCTCGTTAGGCCCATGATCGAGATGGATGAAGTTCTCGCGCATGCGGTCATTCCGTTGCTCGATGCACGTGCCGTCCTATTCCAGCATTATCTTGAACTGGATCGACGGGTGAAGCATGCGGCGTCGCAAGACGAGGTCTGTATGCGGATGATGACGGTGCCTGGTGTGGGCCCGATCGCGGCTCTCACATTCAAAGCAGCGGTCGATGACCCCAATCGGTTCAAACGTTCTCGCACAGTAGCCGCGCACTTTGGCCTCACGCCGAGGCGATACCAGTCCGGCGAACATGACAACCCAGGTCGTATCTCCAAGGCCGGTGATCAGAATGTCCGAGCGACGCTTTACGCTGCTGCAAATGCGTTGCTCATGCGAACGATGGCCGGATCGCAGATAAAGTCATGGGGCATGCGCCTAATGCGCACCAAAGGTCGGCGTCGAGCCGTTGTGGCCGTCGCCCGTAAACTCGCCGTTCTTCTCCATCGAATGTGGATCGACGGCACAGAATTCCGTCAGGAAAAAGTGGGAGGCCAGGCATGACCCAATAGCCCACCACCTGACCTGAACGGGATCGTCCATCCGGACGAGGTGTGTGGATGAAGCCGAAAATGTCTGCTGCGCAACTTGAAGCGCGCCGGAAAGCGGGGCTCTCCACTACCAATCCGACGCATGCATGCAGCGGCGCCCTTCGAACGCCAATCCAGACTGCGAAGAGAAGCGTGACCCGGAAAAACGATCCTTCTGACGAATGAAAGAAAACGAGCTTGACCAAGATGCCCAATTAGAGAAGCGGTCATTGACTCAAGGGGCAGCCAATGACCGCTTTCAGCATTTACATCAGTCCGCTTGTTCTGCACCTCCAGCGTCTTTTTCGATCGTAGCGGCGACAGGGGCAGAGCCATCAAGTTGGAGGGATACGGAGACGTGTTTGCCAGCTTGGCTGAGCCATCTTCGATGCTATCACGAAGCGGCAACGTATTTTCTTCACGCGAATTGGCAGATGTAACTGAGGCGGGTGGTGTCGGCGATACCAGTCTTCGTTTCTTTGACAGTGACGGTAAAACGGTAAAGACACCGTTGGATGATCGGGTTATCGGCATGACACTTGACGAACTTGCAAAGGTAGATCGCGTGATGGCCTTAGCTGGTGGGGAAAGCAAGACTGACGCCATTCGCGGGGCTCTGCGTACCGGCGTCATCGACCTGCTAATCACCGACAGGTTCACTGCCGAGCGTCTTATTGGGGAAGAGTACCAGGTAAACGCAGTCGAATAGTCTGAGCTATTGTCTGAGCATGCTTACGCAACGACATCGGCGGAATGCGGTCTTCGCTGTGCTTTGAAGCAATTCCACAATACTCTAAAAGAAATCAAATGCTCTCGCCCAAGACGTACAAATTTTCTACATCTAAAATATCGACTTAAACTCCCCCAAAGCGGTGCTTTCATGTGTAAACGGTGCCGTTTCAAAGGATCACGCGAGCACTTGGCAATCCTACTGCGGTGAACGGAGCGGCATATACCGCGCCATCCACGTCATTTGGTTCCGCCAGCCCTTCGCGTGCCGTCGTGACAAATAGTGTGTCAAACTCTACCCCACCAAATGTAGGACAAGAAGTGTGGCTGGCTGGAAAAGAAACAGACCGCAGAAACGTTCCATTGGGACTATAGCAGGCTACACGAGATGCGCCCCATTGCGCAGACCAGAGGTTTCCATCACGATCGGTAACTGCACCGTCGGGGTTGAGGCCGTGTTCACGAAGGTCAACAAACACATCTGGAGTGCCAACAGGCCATCCCTCTGTGTCTAATGACACGCTCATAATCTGGCCAGATATCGTATCAGCAAAGTAGGCGGTTTTACCTTTTGGGCAAAAACAAATAGAGTTCGTTATTGTGAGATCCGTGTAAAGGCGCTTCAGTTCACCTCTATAAAAACGCCATATAGATCCTGCACCTTTTTCAGCATTCTTGCCCATAGTTCCTATCCAAAAACCACCAAAAGGGTCAGCGCGTCCATCGTTTGATCTTGTGACATCATCATCAGCTTCAAGATTTGTAACGAACGAAAGATTGCCGGTCTCAAGATCCAAAATGGACAAGGCAATCTCTGATGCGACCAGTAAACTATTGTCGTCGACAATGGCCGCAGCACTAGTCAAATGATCAAACTCAAAAACCGAAACGTGACCATCGAGAGTTCTTTCAAACAGCTTCCGGTTCATTATGTCGAACCAAAATAGGCTTTGCCGGCCATCGTGCCACAAGGCGCCCTCACCAAGTTCACAAGGTGTCGGATCGAACATCATTGGACAGCATCCCACGCATCCACAATTTCACGTGCCTTACGGGCAATTACAGTAGTGCTATCCCCCGGCTTATAGATTGAAGACCCAATGCCGAAACCTGCAGCGCCAGAACGGATCCAGTCGCCCATATTTTGGGCCGATACGCCGCCAACAGCGAACAATGGCACCTCCTGCGGAATTACCGCTCTCATTGCTTTTAGACCAACTGGCCCAATCACTTCACCCGGGAACAATTTCAGACCATCAGCCCCAGACGCCAGAGCAGAAAACACTTCTGTCGGTGTCATGATCCCCGGGAAACTCAGCATATTTGCAGCCTTTGTTGCCCTAATGACTGATGGATCGTTATTTGGCGACACTATTAGTCGCGCACCGGTTGCAGCAACCTGCGCAACTTGCGACACCGAAATCACTGTACCGGCTCCGATTAGTGCCTCTTCACCAAACTGTTTCTGCATTCTGGCAATACTGGAAATCGGATCTGGTGAGTTGAGCGGAACTTCAATCTTGGTCACACCCGCATCTATTAATACTGCCGCGACTTCCAAAGCCTCATCTGGAGTTATTCCGCGCAGAATGGCAATAATATTTCTTGTCATAAAGTATCCTTAAGGTTCGACCAAGCCGCACATAATCCTGCGAGCGTGGCGTCTTCCCCTGACATTACGGAAGATGCCGCACCGATGCCCTGCAACGCTTCGTGATACAACGCGAACAAACGTGGAGCACCAATCACCATGACTTCATGTTCATCCCAATACCGCTTCGCACTTGCAAGTTCCCAACCGATCAAGAGCCCTGACAACCGATCACCAGCTTTCTCGCGCGTCAAATCTCCAACAAGTCCACCCGCACGCAGTTGGAAAAGCCTGCCGAAACTGGCTGTTGGATCGGCCAGCGCCTCCTTGACGGCCCTCATGAACTCGGCGGGATCATTTCCATCCCCAACAGAGTGCCGCAACACAGACTGATTACTCAAAAGAGAATACAACTCACCCGTCATAAAACTCTGAAAACTGATTATCTCACCATCTTCAACTCGCACCCATTTTGTATGTGTACCAGGCAAACAAACCGTCCCGGAAAAGGTGGGCAATCTCTTTAAAAGGCCTGCGATCTGGGTCTCTTCACCCCGCATAACATCGGGTGGGTCCATCTGCTTAACACCGCTGACAATCCAGACATCCTGACCAGGCACGGCAACCAGATGAGGCGAAACTAAAGTAGGCGTGGCCGTGTAAGGTGCTTCACGCCAACCCTGACGCGAACCGACCATTCCGCAAGCAATAACCGGCGCCTTGCCCCATCCATCAATAACTCGCGCAAGAACCGCGGGATACTGATCCGGCTTGAGAACTCCCATCCCATCAGTAGATGACCGACTTTCGAGAATCCTGTCGCCATCCATCGCCCAGATCCTGAGATTGGTGGTACCCCAGTCTGCGGCTATCCATTCGGGGCGGATCATACCCGCTCTCCTTCAACAACCCAAATGGACTGGGGGAAACATTTTGGCAAGGACAAGCCCTGTTGCATTAGGAACCGGCCGGACAGGACTACAGGTGCGGTCGACAGTGTCACACCTTTGCGCGAGGCCGGATTGTTACCAACCGAGTCCAGCAGAGCGACTTTATACATCGCATCGACTTCCAACCCAGACAGACGTAAGGGACGCGGCAGAACCTGCGCCGAGGTACCCGTTTGTCCGACAAACACAATAAACCGGCTACCATCAGCCGCTCGCTGTAGTTCCGCCGTGACCTCGGGATCGACCGAATCGAGACGCAAGATGTCTGCGGCAATGGTCCAGTTGCGGTTGGTCTTCCACCACGCAGTAACGTCTTTCAGAACGACCGCTTCGTCATCGGTTAATTCGCGGGGGTCCATTTCGAAACCCATATGTCGCTGCGCAGCAACCCAGGCCCGCACATGAATATCGATCACCCGGCCTGAAGTATGGCAATGGCGCGGCCCCACGTGGCTACCGGTAACGGCCATCGGAAGGAAAAGAGCAGCTTCGTGCTGGATGCGGAGCCGCTCAATCGCGTCATTACTATCCGACAGCCAGACCCGCTGGGTCCGGCCGAGAATCCCAAAATCAATTCGTCCACCGCCCGAAGAACAGCTTTCGATCTCAACTTCAGGGAAATCACACCCAAGACGTTCCAACAACTCCCAAGTGCCCTCAGCCTGTGCGGCGTCGGGGTAGGGAAGAACGCGGTTGTGGTCCCATTTGATATAATCAACGTCGTAAACCGACAGTACCGCGGCGATCTTTCTATATAAATATTCAACCACCGCGGGATTCGACATATCCAGAACAAGCTGCTGCCTACCCGTAATCTGGTCAGCATCCCCCAGCGCCCAGTCGGGGTGCGCTCGATAAAGATCACTGTCAGGATTGACCATCTCGGGTTCGAACCAGATTCCGAAAGTCATGCCCAGTGATTTGACATGACTGACAAGCGGATCAAGACCATCGGGATATTTGCGCGCATCGATGTCCCAATCACCCAGCGAACTGGTGTCATCATCTCGTCGCCCGAACCAGCCATCGTCCAGTACGAACCGTTCCGCGCCAAGTGCGGCAGCCCGCTCTGCAATCTCTTTCAGTTCGTCGAGCTTGTGATCGAAATAGATCGCTTCCCAGCAGTTATAATGTACAGGACGCGGACGGTCGGGATGCGGCCAACGCACGACATGATCCCGCAAGTGGCGCTGGAATGCGACGGCACAGCCGTTCATGCCATCCTCGGACCTCGCCGCAAACACCGTGGCCGAAGCGAAAGACGTGCCCGTCGCAAGGTGTGTTCCAGGCGCATGGCCGAACTGGATCTGCCTGCGTCCATCGGGCAACTCCTCGGCCACCATACGGTGCCCTCCGGACCAACCGTAATGGAATGCCACCACCTCGCCAGCCGTGTTTCGCGCATCACCGACCGGCAGAATAATCGCGGGGAAATATTCATGTCCTGTGCGGCCGGTGCGATTATCCCGCAAGCGCGCGCCCGGTGTCCAGGGGGTATCGACCCGCTGGAACTCGCCACACCAGCGGCCGGAAAAATCGATCATCCTGTCGGCCAGTTGCGGTGCTGGGAAAACAGGCGCAGCCAGCCAATCCAGCCAAATCGGAGAGAGAGAGCCAATCTCCGACCGCGCCTCGATCACGCTGGTCGAATGGACCAACGTGAAGACCGCCCGATAGGTCAACCCTAGCGCTGCATCCCTTGCCGTCACCGTCAGGGTGTCATCTGTATTGTCCACAGACTCCAGAGCGAAACGTGGGCGCAGCGGCGTTCCGTCTTCGGAGCGGATCGCTAGACCGGGCTGACCGGAAAAGCTTTGCGAGACCTCTGGACAGATTGACAGGTCCGGCGACCGGTCCAGCATACCGCTGGTCACATCAAGGCGCGTAGCTTGCGCTAGCACCGCCAGATCCTCGCCTTTGGGAAGTTTCCCGCCCCAATAGACGACCGAGGGCATTCGCCCGTCTTCCGACGCCAAAACCAGCGTCTGGCGTTGGTCTTCGAGTTTCCAGACCTGCATCATTTCACGGCTCCAAGGGTCAGGCCCGCAATAAAGTGGCGCTGCATAAGGAAGAACATCAGAACCGGCGGCAGCGCGGCAAGGATCGACCCCGCCGACACAAGGTGCCACGCGGCAATCCATTGTCCGTTCAGACTGTTCAGACCTGCCGTGATCGGTTGGGTCGCAGCACCGGTGGTCAGAACCATCGCCCAGAAAAAGTCGTTCCAGATGAAGGTGAACACCAGCACCGAAAGCGCCGCGATTGCCGGCCGCATCAGCGGCATCACGACATGGCGGAAAATCTGCCATTCGCTGACACCCTCGACGCGGGCCGCCTCGACCAGTTCGAACGGCAGCGCCTTGATGAAGTTGCGCATGAACAGCGTACAGAAACCGGTCTGGAACGCGATGTGGAACAGCGCAAGTCCCATGGTAGTGTTGTACATGCCCATGCTGACGGTCAGGTCACGGACCGGCACCATCAGGATCTGGGACGGAACAAAGTTCCCTGCCACGAAAATGAAGAACAGGATCAGGTTCGACTTGAACTTGTAGATTGCCAAGGCAAAACCGGTCAGGCACGACAGGCCGACCGCTCCGATCACGGTCGGGATCGTCACCTTGAAGCTATTGAGCAGATAGCGCTCCAAATCGGTGTTGCGGAACACAGTCAGGTAGTTGTCGAACGCCAACCGAGACGGGATGCCAAAGTAGTTCCCCGCAGCAAGGTCGCCAGACGGGCGGATCGACGTCATGGCCACGCCAAGTAACGGCAAAAGCCACAGGACCAACATCACCGGAAGCGCGATCTTATAAGCCACCTTCGACGCAGGCGACATGCTCTGAATGGGACGCGGAAACATCAGCGCACTCCTTTTTCGTCGCGCCACATCTTCCAGATGAAGCCCGAAATGAAGATAATCATGATGGCGAACAGAACAACGGCAATGGCCGCACCATAGCCCATACGGTAGCCGTATTCGGACAGGGCCTGTTCATACATGAAATAGGACAGGACGCGGCTCGACCCGAAGGGACCGCCGGACGTCATAATGGAAACAAGGTCAAAGCTGCGCAACGCGCCGATCACCGTCACCACAATCGCGATAAAGGTCGCGGGGCGCAGTTGCGGGATCACAACGTACCAGAGCATCCTCCATCCCTTGGCACCGTCCAGACGCGCGGCCTCGATCTGGTCGGACGCAACGGCGTTCAGGCCGGTCAGATACAGGATCATACAATAGGCGATCTGCGGCCAGAGGCCCGCCGCGATAATGCCATAGGTGACAAGGTTCTCGTCCGCCAGAATAGCGACGCCCTGCCCGGTCACCAGTTCGATCAGTTTATACAAAAGACCGAAGCCCGGGGCATAGAACCACGAAAAGATCAAGCCGACGACAACTTGCGAAATCACGAACGGGAAGAAGAACAGCGATTTGTAAATGCGGATACCGCGGACGGTCTGGTTAAGAAACAGAGCAATCATCAGCCCCGCTGGAACCGACAGCATGTATAGTACAAGCCAAATGATGTTGTTTTTCAGGCTAGTGTAAAACGCATCGTCGTCCAGAAGTTCTAGATAATTCGCGATACCGATCCATTTGGCGTCACTCAGCCCGTCCCAATCATAGAAAGACACCCAGAGCGACTGGAAAATCGGGATAATCACATAAAAGAGGAACATCGCCATACCGGGGGCCAAAAAAAGCCACGGCGCAAACGCACGAGGCCGCCGGCGGGAATTTAGGGAATCGGTTGAAGCGGACATTCTTGGACTTTCTCCCAGTCGTCTTGAAGGCCGGAGGGCAGCCAAAACCACCCTCCGTTATTGCTTTTATTGATAGACGCGGACTCGTACTTTTTCGAGGCGCTCAAGGATATCATCTAGACGTTCCGGCTTGACCATGAATTCCTGGAAGCCTTCCATACCTGCCTTTGCCATTTCAGCCGGAGCATCACGATCAAAGAACTGGGCGATGCCGCCGTCTGCGGTCGAGAGCATCTCGAAGCCAGCAGCAAGGTAGGGATCGTCACCCACGCTTGAACCGCTATTAATAGGCAACTGACCGAGGGTACCGTTCATCTTGGTCTGCACTTCCGACGAAGCAAGGAAGGCAAGGAACAGTTTAGCGTCTTCGACGTTCTTGGCACCGGCCGGAATGTGAATGGTGTCGGTCGGAGCTTCTTCGGCGCGTGCCAGACCCGGGGTGATTTCCGGGAACTGCATAAAGCCGAGATTGTCGTTGGTCAGACCACCGTCTTTGAACGCGGCCACGGCAAAGTTGCCAATGACGTAGTTCGCAGCCGATCCTTGAACGATGTTCGACACAGCATCCTGCCAGTCAATCGCGGCGTGGTTTGCAGTGGTATACGGCAGAACCTTGGCCCATTCGGCAAAGACGGCCTTCACGCGATCATCGGTCCACGCGATGTCGCCGCTGGTCAGCTGCATGTGGAAGTCGTAACCGTTGGTGCGCAGGTCGAGGTAGTCAAAGATACCGGCGATCGGCCAGAGGGCCTTGGAACCGGTGGTCAGACAGTCGATGCCAGCCGCCTGGAACTTTTCACAAGCCGAGATGAAATCATCCCAGGTCTTGATCGAGGCAGCGTCCACGCCTGCTTTCGCGTAAGCGTCTTTGTTGTAGTAGATGCCCCACTGGTAGTAGGTATAAGGCACGCCCCACTGCTTGCCATCGATGGTCATCGACGACAGAGCCGAACCAAGGCTCTCGTACAGTCCATTTTCCGCCCAGACGTCGGAAACGTCGATGAACTGACCTACTTCAACGAACGGACGCATACGGTTACCGGCGTACCAGTTGGCAAGGTCAGGGCTGTCTGCGGTCAGGAAGTTGCGGATCGCGGTCTTGTAGCCTTCGTGGTCGAAGGTGTTCACGACAACGTCGATCTCCGGGTAGGCGGCCTCGAAATCAGCCACCAACTGTTCAAACGCGGCCTTCGGCGCAGGATCCGACGCATCCGTGTTGAACACAAGTGTACGCTGCTCTGCGAGTGCCGGAACAGCGACCGAAGCTATCAGCGCAGCTACGGCAAAAGTTTTCATCGCTTTCATCATTATCCTCCCTTGATGATCCATGATTCAATATGCTAGGTTTCACATTATGGAACCAAATTTTGGATATTGAAACATTGTCGCGAATCAACCAAGCTGTCAACAGTCAAATGGAGGGGAGCCATGGCTGACGCCGATCCACAGAAATCGAAACAGGATGGAACCGTAGGCCGTACGCTTGCGGTGCTGGACCTTGTTGCGGAATTAGGGCGCCCCGTCCGGTTTTCGGAACTGATGCCCAAGGCCGGCCTGCCGAAAGCAACGCTTTTCCGTTTCATCCAGTCGCTGACCAATCAGGGCATGTTGAACTATGACGAGGATCGGCAGACCTATGCGCCGGGCCTGCGACTAGTGCGTCTGGCCCATGCTGCGTGGGCGCAAAGCAGCCTTGCCCCGATTGCCGCGCCGGATCTGGATGCCCTGTCGGCAGCCACCGGCGAAACCATCCACCTTGCCCAGTTGGATCAGGGAATGGTGCTATACGTGGACAAGCGGAACGCCAAACGCCCTGTCGAGATGTTCTCGCAATCGGGCAAGATCGGCCCCGCCTATTGCACAGGCGTCGGCAAGGCGATGCTGGCCCACCTGCCCGAAGAGAAACTCGCCGATGCCATTTCGCGCCAGTCGTTCCACCGCTTTACCGCGAACACACTGACCACCGACGAAAGCCTGCGGGCCGAACTTGCCAACATCCGCGCCCGTGGGTTCGCGTGGGATGACGAAGAACACGAAATGGGTATCCGCTGCATCGCCGCTCCGATATTGTCGTCTGCCGGTCGGATCATGGGCGCGCTATCCATCACGACCGCCGACGCATCAGACCGCGCGCGACTGATGTCCTACGCACCGCTCGTGCGCGAAACCGCCGCCAAAATTGCCGACGCCGCCAATGCCTGGCGGTTCCCGGAACAGAAATAATACGCTTGGGAGGACATTAAGTGTCAGGAGTAACGCTCAGAAATATCGTCAAACGATTTGGCGAGGTCGAAGTGATCCACGGGGTCGATCTGGACATCGAACATGGCGAGTTCTGCGTTTTCGTCGGGCCTTCGGGCTGCGGCAAATCCACATTGCTGCGTATGATTGCCGGACTTGAAACCACGACGGACGGTCAGGTCGAGATCGGCGGGGATAATGTCACCCACGCGGATGCCGCCGACCGTGGCGTTGCCATGGTGTTCCAGACCTATGCTTTGTACCCTCATATGACGGTGCGCGAAAACATGGGTTTCGGCCTTAAAATGACCGGCCATCCCAAAGCGGAGATCAAGTCCAAAGTTGATGAAGCCGCGCGTATCCTGAAACTTGACCCGCTGATGGATCGCAAACCGGCCGCACTTTCGGGTGGCCAGCGCCAGCGCGTTGCCATCGGTCGCGCTATTGTCCGCGGCCCCAAGGTGTTCCTGTTCGACGAACCCCTGTCGAACCTTGATGCGGAACTGCGCGTGGAAATGCGGACCGAGATCGCCCGCCTGCACCGCGAAATCGGCGCGACGATGATCTATGTAACCCACGACCAGGTCGAAGCGATGACCATGGCCGACAAAATCGTCGTCCTGCGCGCGGGCCATATCGAACAGGTCGGCGCACCGATGCAGCTGTATGAAGATCCCGACAACAAATTTGTGGCCGGGTTCATCGGTTCGCCATCGATGAACTTTCTCAAAGGTCAGGCCTTGAAAGGTGCCGTCAACGTCGCTGCCTTCGATGCCTCTTTCCCAACCGCGATCACGCTTCCTGAAGCCGGGGCCGATATAACCGTGGGCCTACGCCCCGAATTACTGACCGTGACCAACGACGGCTCCATGACCGTTGAACTGGTCGAGGCACTCGGCGGTGTGTCCTACATCCACCTACGTGCCGCGACGGGAGAAACACTGATCGTCGAGGATCGCACAAAGGCCGCCGTCAAAATGGGGGATCGCATGGGTGTCACATTCGATCCCGCGCGCGCCTATCTGTTCGACGCGAAAACCGAACTGCGGTTGCGCTGATGTCGCTCCGAATCGGGCTGGTCGGCCTTGGCACCATCGCGCGAGCACAGCACCTGCCTGCCATCGCCGCGACGGATGGTATCGACCTTTGCGCGGTCGCAAGCCGCAACGCGACAGCAGACGTACAAAGCTATACCAACATCCATACGATGCTGGCGATTGAGCCGTCGTTGAACGCGATCACGCTGTGCACCCCGCCTCAGGGCAGGTTCGAACAAGCTATGGCGGCGCTGGAGTCTGGCCGTCATCTGATGCTGGAAAAGCCCCCGGGCGCGACCCTTTCCGAGTTGGACGCCCTACGCCGTGAAGCCGTCCGCCAGGGCGTGACGCTCTTCGCGACATGGCATTCGCGCGAAGCAGCAGCGGTTCCTTTTGTCAGATCGTGGCTGGCAGGCAAAACAATCCGCTCCATCCATATCGATTGGCGCGAGGACGTGCGCAAATGGCATCCTGGACAGGAATGGATCTGGCAAGCAGGCGGCCTGGGGGTCTTTGATCCTGGCATCAACGCCCTGTCCATCCTGACAGCCCTCGTCAAAGATGTCTTAATGACAAAAGCGGACCTCTACGTCCCTATCGGTCGCCAAACCCCAATTGCAGCAGACCTTGTGATGAAATCGGGCTCTACCCCGATCACTGCGAATTTTGACTGGCGGGAAACCGGCGACGAGTTCTGGCGGATCACGTTCGAGACAACCGAAGGCACCCTCGTTCTGGATCAGGGTGGTGCGTTTGCAAGCATCGACGGTGTAATTGTCGCGCAAGGAGAGAACCGCGAATATGCGGGACTTTACGCGCGCTTTCGCGACCTCATTGCAGCGGGCCAAAGCGATGTCGATCTGTCTCCATTTACCCTTGTCGCGGATGCGTTCCTGAGTGGAGCTTACCATCTGACCGACCCATTCACCGACTGATCGGAGACCCAAATGAAAATCACGTCTATCGAAACCTTTATCGTCCCGCCGCGCTGGTGCTTTGTCAAAATCAACACAGACGAAGGCATTTGCGGATGGGGTGAACCCGTTCTAGAAGGCCGCGCGCAGACTGTTGCCGCTTGCGTGGACGAAATGTCGGACTACCTCATCGGCAAAGACCCTACGTTTATTCAGGATCACTGGACGGTCATGTATCGAGCCGGTTTCTATCGCGGCGGCGGCATCCATATGTCAGCCATCGCGGGGATCGATCAGGCGCTCTGGGATATCAAAGGCAAGGCCCTCGGCGTGCCGGTCCATGCACTTCTGGGTGGCCAACAGCGGGACAAGATCCGCGTCTATAGCTGGATCGGCGGCGACCGTCCGGGCGATACGGCCCGTATGGCCCGCGAATGTGCGGATCGTGGCTTCACCGCTGTGAAAATGAACGGGACCGAAGAACTCCAGATCATCGACACCTACGACAAGGTCGATCAGGTTCTGGAACGTGTTCAGGCGATTCGCGACGAGATGGGACAAGATTTCGGAATCGGCATCGATTTCCACGGTCGCGTACACCGTCCGATGGCAAAGGTGCTGACCAAGGAACTCGAACCGTTCCGCCTGATGTTCATCGAAGAACCGGTGCTGTCCGAACATGTCGAAGCGCTGAAAGAAATCGCCAACCATTGTTCGACCCCGATCGCCTTGGGCGAGCGGCTTTATTCGCGCTGGGATTTCAAGACCATCCTCCAGCAAGGCTATGTGGACATCATCCAACCCGACCCGAGCCACTCGGGCGGTATCACAGAAACCTTCAAGATCGCCGCAATGGCAGAAGCACATGATGTGGCAGTCGCGCTCCATTGTCCCCTTGGGCCCATCGCGCTTGCGGCCAACCTGCAACTGGATGCCGTCTGCTACAACGCGTTCATTCAGGAACAGTCGTTGGGCATCCACTACAATCAGGGTTCGGATCTGTTGGATTACATCGTGGATCGCAGCGTGTTTGAGTACAAGGACGGCTTTGTCGCGATCCCGCAGGGACCGGGCCTTGGCATCGAAGTAAACGAAGAGAAAGTCCGCCGCGCGGCCACAGAAGGCCACCGCTGGCGCAACCCCGTCTGGCGCCATGCCGACGGCAGCTTTGCAGAATGGTGATATGATGCGTGCCGAAACAAAACTGAACGACGACTGGACGTTTGCCTGCGGTTTTGACGCAGCTTGGACAACGCAACCGGTCAGCGGCGAAAGCGTGACACTCCCCCACAACGCAGTCGACCTGCCGCTGAACTATTTCGACGAAACCTCCTATTGGAAGACATTCACCTACCAGCGGGTGATCGACAACATGTCGGATATGGTCGCAGAGCTTCGCTTTGACGCAGCGATGGCCGATGCGCATGTTTGGGTCAACGGCGAACTGGTCACGCGTCACCGCGATGGCTACACCCCATTCACCGTGCCACTGGTGCAAGGCCGCAACCTTGTCACGGTGCGGATCGACGGATCGGAAAATCCGAAAATCCCGCCGTTCGGAGGTCGGATCGACTACCTGACCTACGCGGGCATCTACCGCGATTGCTGGCTTTGCGAATTTCCCGCGTCGCGTATCCGGAGCGTCAAGATCGAAACGCCGGATGTGCTCGCCGCCACCAAAACCGTGCGAGTGCTGGTCGATACCGATGAAGAGGCGACCGTCACGATCTGCGATGCGGAAGGCATTGCAATCGGTCAAGCGACCGGCAACGGCACCGTGACGATCACCGGCCTCGCGGCCCGCCTGTGGTCCACCACTGATCCGGCGCTTTACACGGCCGAAGTGGCGATCCCCTCGGGCGATCGGGTGATCGAACGGTTTGGTTTCCGGTCAGTCGAATGGACCCCGAACGGATTCCTTTTGAATGGCGAACCGCTGAAACTGCGCGGCCTGAACCGCCACCAGTCGTTCCCCTATTCCGGCTATGCCCAAGGCAAGCGGTCGCAGGAAAAGGACGCCGAGATCCTGAAATACGATCTGGCGTGCAACATCGTGCGCACCTCGCATTATCCTCAAAGCCATTACTTCCTGGATCGCTGTGACGAAATCGGCCTCCTCGTGTTCGAGGAAATCCCTGGCTGGCAGCACATCGGCGGCGAAAGCTGGAAGGATGAATCGGTGGCCAACGTCGAACGGATGATCCGGCGCGACTGGAACCACCCGTCGATCATCATCTGGGGCGTCCGCATCAACGAAAGCCCCGATGACCACGATTTCTATATCCGCACCAACGTCGCCGCCAAGGCACTGGACACCACCCGACCGACCGGCGGCGTGCGCTGCATTCCGGATAGCGAACTGCTTGAAGACGTTTACACAATGAACGACTTCGTGCTTGGCGAATTCGAGATGCCGGGCAACAACCGCCCGCGCACTCCGCTGCGCGGCCAAAAGGAAGTAACAGGTCTGGATCGCAACGTTCCTTATCTTGTCACCGAATATAACGGTCACATGTATCCGACCAAAGCGGGCGATCCCGAAGAGCGTCAGACCGAACACGTGCTGCGGCACGCCGATGTTCTCAACGCGGCGATGGGCGACGACCGGATTGCGGGCTGCATCGGCTGGTGCATGTTCGACTATAACACCCACAAGGATTTCGGCGCGGGCGACCGTATCTGCCATCACGGCGTGATGACGATTTTCCGCGAACCGAAATTTGCGGCCTATGTCTATGCCAGTCAGAAAGCCCCATCCGAAGGCATCGTGATGGAACCCGTCACCGTCTGGGCGCGTGGGGAACGCAACATTGGCGGCGTGTTGCCATTGGTGATCCTCACAAACTGCGACGAGGTCGAACTGTCCTATGCCAACGTTGTCAAACGCGTCGGCCCTGATCGCGAACGGTTCCCGCATCTCGAGCACCCGCCGGTTATCATCGACGATCGCCACTTCTCGGCCGAGGAACTGGGCAGTTGGGGGCAAAGCTGGCACGCAGGCCGCGTCACCGGTTTCGTAGACGGCAAAGCGGTCGCGGAACATGTCTATCCTGCCGACAACCTGCCGCAAAGGCTGATTGTTGCGCCCGATGTCACCGAAGCCGCAGCCGAGGATGGCGAAATCCGTGTGATTGTCCGCGCACTCGATCAGGCGGGCCACAAATTGATGTTCCTGAACGATCCAGTCACGGTCACGCTGGACGGCCCTGCCACGCTGATCGGCCCCGAGACCACCGTTCTTGCCGGTGGGACAGCCGGTTTCTGGCTTCGCCCAACCGGCGCGGGTACCGTCACGATCACGGTGAAAACCCCGCGCTTTGATCCCGTCGAAACGCAAATCGTCCTTCACTAAAACAAAGATGCCGGACCAAGGTTCCGGCATCTTTGTTCAAAACGCCATCGTCGCGGTGACGGCCCGTTTCCATCGGCCGTATCTGGCGTCGCGATCCTGACTGTCCATCACCGGTACAAACTGCCGGTCCCGCGCCCAGGATGCCGCGAAACCGGTGGGCGATGGATAGATGCCGGCCTTGTAACCGGCCAGCCATGCCGCTCCTTTTGCGGTGGTTTCCAGCACGGTTGGCCGGTCGACCGGCACATCGATAATATCGGCCACGAACTGCATCGTGAAATCCGACGCGCTCATCCCACCATCGACCCGCAGCGTAGTCCGCCCGTCGCCACCCCAATCGGTCTTCATCGCCTCGAGCAGGTCACGGGTCTGAAAGCCCACACTTTCCAGCGCAGCCCGAGCGAATTCCGCAGGGCCGGAATTGCGGGTCAACCCCAACACGGCGCCACGGCATTCGGCATTCCAATAGGGCGCGCCCAGTCCGGTAAAGGCAGGGACAAGCATCACCCCCTGCTCTAAATCGGCCTGTTCGGCAAGCGGCTGGGTTTCTTTTGCATCACGGATGATCTTCAAACCGTCGCGAAGCCACTGAACAGCCGCACCGGCGATAAAGATCGACCCTTCGAGGGCGTAGGTAGTCTTGCCGTCTATCTGATAGGCAATCGTAGTAAGGAGTCGGTTGTTCGACCGCACTGGAACAGACCCCGTATTCAAAAGCGCAAAGCACCCCGTGCCATAGGTCGACTTCATCATACCCGGCTCGAAGCAGGCCTGCCCGACAGTCGCCGCCTGCTGATCGCCCGCAATGCCCGTGATCGGAATCGATCTCCCAAATAGGTCGGCACGGGTTTCACCAAAGTCGGCCGCGCAATCCAGAACCTCGGGCAGCATATCAATTGGCACGCCGAGGCTGTCGCAAATTGTTTTTGACCACCGACCATTGCGGATATCGTAAAGCATTGTACGAGCTGCGTTCGTGGCGTCCGTGACATGGCGTTTGCCGCCTGTCAGGTTCCAGACCAGCCAGCTGTCCACAGTGCCAAAGGCCAACTCGCCCTTCTCTGCTCGCGCCCTTGCACCATCAACATTGTCGAGGATCCACGACAGTTTTGTGCCGGAAAAGTAAGGGTCCAAGAGTAAACCGGTCCGGTCTGTTACCGTCTCCTCAAACCCTTCGGCACGCAGTCCGGCACAGAATTGCACGGTCCGGCGGTCTTGCCAGACGATAGCGTTGTAGACCGGTTTGCCGGTTTTGCGGTCCCAGACCAGCGTGGTTTCGCGTTGGTTGGTCAACCCGATCGAGGCCACATCCCCAATAGAGATACCAGCCCGTTCGATGGCCGCACGGCATGTTGCAGCCGTGGTCGCCCAAAGATCAGCAGGATCATGTTCGACCCAACCGCTCGCCGGATAGATCTGCGGAAACTCTTCCTGCGCCGAGGCAACCACGGACAAGGCCTGATTGAACACAATCGCCCGCGTAGAGGTCGTGCCCTGATCAATCGCCAAAATGAATGTCATTTTTCCTCCCTCAACCACGCCTCCAGAGCAGCTATTTCTCCGGCTGTCATGCGCAAGCCCAGTTTACTCCGCCGCCAGAGAATGTCTTCGGCGGTTTGGGCAAATTCATGCTCGATTAGCCAGATCACCTCTGCTTCTGTCAGACTCGCGCCGAAATTCCGACCCAGATCTTCGGCAGTCTCCGCACCAGCCAGGATATCCTGCGCCTCTGTGCCATAGGCCCGAACCAACCGCCGCGCCCAGCGATCATCCAGGAACTCGAACCGCGCCAAGAGGTCCGCGACCAGAGCATCGAACTCGTCGGCATCAAAATCGCCGCCCGCCAGGGGAACACCAGCAGTCCAAGGTCGATTATGTTGCTGCAAACACTCATTTATCTGCTCAAGTGCACTTTCCGCCAGACGCCGGTAGGTGGTGATTTTACCACCGAAAATATTCAGAACCGGCGCACCGTTACGATCCACTCGCAGGGTATAGTCGCGGGTGGCGGCTGTCGCGCTGCTGGCCCCGTCATCATAAAGCGGCCGCACACCGGAATAGGTCCAGACGACGTCACCAGGAGTGATCTGCTTTTCGAAATAGCCGTTCGCAAACCCGATCAGATAGTCCCGCTCGGCTTCTGTGCAGACCGCCGGATCGTTAGCATCGGCATGTTCGGCATCGGTCGTGCCAATCAAAGTAAAATCGGTTTCATAGGGAATTGCGAAGATGATCCGTCCATCCTGACCCTGAAAGAAGTAACATTTATCGTGGTCATAGAGTTTGCGTGTGACGATATGGCTCCCGCGTACGAGCCTGACGTTGTCTTTTGTTTCCAGCCGCGCGACGTTGTGGATCACGTTGCCAACCCATGGACCGGCGGCATTCACCAGCATCCGCGCATAATGGATAGCGGTTGCCCCATTTTCGTTATTGCTCGTTTCGATGCGCCAAAGATCGCCTTCGCGCACCGCCGAAACCACTTTGGTCCGCGTCAGTATCATCGCACCACGCATTTCGGCATCTCGGGCATTAAGCGCGACGAGCCGTGAATCCTCGACCCAGCAATCCGAATATTCATAGGCCTTTTCGAACCGCGCATTCAGCGGGGCACCTTCGGCTGTGCCCTGCAGACCTATCGTCTTAGTCCCCAGCAGAACCTCGCGCCCACCCAGATTGTCGTAGAGGAACAACCCCAATCGGATCAGCCAACCGGGTCGCCGCCCCTTCATCCATGGCATGACCAATCGCAACAGCCGCGACGCAGGCGTATCGGACTCGAACAGCATATCTTTATGATAAGGCAACACAAATCGCATGGCCCAACTGATATGCGGCATAGCCTTCAAGAGGATTTCCCGTTCGATGAGCGCCTCTTTCACCAGACGGAATTCGAAATATTCCAGGTAGCGCAGCCCGCCATGAAACAGCTTCGTCGAAGCCGACGAGGTTGCCGACGCAAGATCGTCCATTTCGGCCAGGGTCACAGAATACCCACGTCCCGAAGCATCCCGCGCAATCCCGCACCCATTGATGCCACCCCCGATGATGAACAGGTCGGTCACTTGTTCGGACTGTTGGTCCATGAGAATCCCCCAAATGCGCGAATTTGTTCGCTTTATCTTCAGCAGAGGAGCGCTACGCAACTGAATTTTCGGTTTTATTCTAATTCGACGCTAAAAAATTGCGATTCCGGTTGCATTCGACATTATCTTTGGCTTTCTGAAGGGATAAGCCCACAACTCGAAAGCACACGAACCCATGTCGCAGACGTTTCGTCATCCTGAAATGCTCGAGATCGCCCGCCGTGACGGCAAAGTCACCGTCGACGGGCTAGCCGCACATTTCGGAGTGACATTGCAAACCATCCGGCGCGACCTCACCTATCTGGCCGAGGCAGGGCAATTGGAACGGGTGCATGGTGGCGCGGTACTGCCATCGGGGACAACGAACATCGGTTATGAAGAACGCAGGGTCCTGAATTCCAGCACCAAACAGGCGATTGCCCGCACCTGCGCGAGCCACATTCCGAACGATATCTCGCTTTTCCTCAATATAGGCACCTCGACCGAGGCTGTTGCGCGTGAATTGATGAACCACCGCAATCTGATGGTGGTAACCAATAATATGAACGTGGCGAATATTCTGGTGGCAAACCCGCATTGCGAAATCCTTGTCACAGGCGGTAGCCTGCGCAGGGCCGATGGCGGGTTGATCGGCAATCTGGCCGCCGACACGATTCGGCAATTCAAATTCGATTTGGCCGTGATAGGGTGTTCGGCTCTTGATGCGGACGGAGACCTGTTGGACTTCGACATCCAGGAGGTAAGCGTTAGCCAGACCATCATCCGGCAATCGCGCAAAACGTTTCTGGTCGCCGATCACACCAAATTCGTTCGCAGTGCACCAGCACGGATAGCCTCACTTTCTGCTATCGATACCCTCTTTACTGATCACCCACTTGCATCAGAACTGGCTACGTCATGCGAATCATGGGGCACAACCGTCGCCTATGCGTCCTAATACTTTTATTGGGGTAGCTTCAGTGTCGTAACGGCTCTGTTCTCAAAAGAGTTAATTTGAGGCGACACGATAGATCGAAAACATGCTCAACAAATATGAAAAGTCCCGACTTTCGCTACGGACGGCACGAACGGCCGCTACGTACCCAAGGCCATAAATTTTCCTCAATATAGCCAAACCATTCGCTAATTTTATTGGATCGATTGGCAAGGACTTTTAATCTAAAACTTTAGTAAAATAAGATTTCCCCAAGATGCTAATAATAAACAACTTTTGACCAACGACCTCAAACCCACGAGGTTCGTTGGTTTTGAGACAAATCGACGGTTGAGAACGATTTTGACCAAATATTTGTTCTCAGCAGCCCCTTGAGCGCCGCTAAGTCCCTTTGGATACAAAAGGAAATTTCGACAAGCGCATTTAGTTGTAAGTTTTGTAAAGGGGAAATGGCGGTGGCAACAAGATTCGAACCAGAGGTTCTTTGGTGACCCAAAAGTAATTCACCGGCTCGCTTAATTTCCGAGGGGCCTGTTGACCTCCCTATAGGACACCCCATCGCTAGCCAAAGTCAGCGGCCCGAACCACTCGCAACGCGGCTCTTCCAGAAGGACCCGTAGGGCTCGTGAGAGGGGCGCTAGAGAGGCAAGCTGTAATCTTAGCCACCCGCCATCGACCCACACACCACACGCACCAGAGAGCCGCTACGCGCCGCTCAGGCAAGCCATTAAATTCGGCCCGATAAAAGCAACTGGTGACCGCCCTCTCCCTCTATCAAAGCGAAGAATGTCAGAGGGGATTTTAGTCTCGAGATGCGCCAATATTTTCTTTCGGCGATCTAAACTCTCCACGCCCGCAGATTTCCAAATTGGTGAACGCAACGTCAGCTGGCCACCCACATCAATCTTCTGGACCTTCACCTGACGAGCAATCTCAAAAAAGACCATCAACCAATCCGGCACAATATGATGACACCCATCTAAATGCAGACATAGGTAACGGGCTGAAGTTCTGTAAGGACGAGCCATCTGGAGAGACCCTTATATAATTAAGGTTAAGTAATTGAGTAAGTTACACCGGGTCGGAAGGTTTCGGCCTACCCTTGGGCCGAAACCAGCCTTTGTGTGCACTTACTCGAGAAGCCGTGAGACCTGCGCGAACATCGCCTCACCACGCTCGTCGGAATATCGGTCTGGGTAACTGATCGCCTCGACATCCACCCGACAGGGATACTCAGCGCCTAAAACAATTCGGGAAGCTTCAACCATCAAATTACAGGTTTCCCGAACAACCCGCTCCTGATCTCCCAAAGAATATCCAACCAAGAACGCGTCATGGACAGGACAACAGACCTCGATACCTGCCTCTGTCAGCAGACACGCCGCCAAACGCATGATATCAGCTCCGGTTGATTGCATCGGCCAATTCAGCAAGCTTCTCTCATTTGGATCAGGGTCATCAGCTAACTTGATCTCCCAACCCAACGGGGTGCGCAAAGTGTCTTGCATTAACGCGTGAAGCTGATTTCTTTCGGCCCAAGCCCAGAACTCCCGATAAGTCATCTTGTGACTTTGCAGTAACCCACGCGCTTGAACGACATGAATGCCACCTGCGCCCGCCATTGCTTCAGCACCCATGCCATATCCAACACCCAGCACAATTTGCTTGCACTGATTACGGATATCTTTGTGGGTTGCCTTCGTTGCCCCCTCGGGCGCCAGTCCAGCCTGTATGGCGAATGCCATGTAAGGGTCGCCTGAGCTGTATGCCGCCCACATGTTTTGATCGCCACTCAAAGCTGCCGCGATTGCAATCTCCTGACTGGAGTAGTCCACATAGGCTAAGCCGCGCCCTGGAGCAGGCTTAATCAACGACCGAAGCCATGCCGCATTCCCAAAGATGAAGCGAGTGGTTGACGGCTGGTTGCGCCCGGTCTTCGACCCGAAGGGGCCAAGTAACGTCCGGTTGCGCCCATCCTTGCCGACAGCAAGCTTAAGGGTCTGCATTTGCGACATTGTCTTCCGCAATTCACGTAAAGCGCGTAGCTGAGGATGCTTCAACGCTAGATCGCGAAACGTTGCATCATCTAACTTAGGCTTTCCATTTGCGGTGCGAGGCCAAGAAATAGCCTGCGTTTTTAGCCACGCTTCAAACAAAGATGTCTTAAAGACGGCGCCTTGATACACACCATAGTCCTTGTCAACTTCGGCAATCAGGCGATCTTTTAAGGAAGGCCAACGTTCTACGAGCTGCGCGTGAAGCCCTACATCCATTGGGACACCAGCATGCTCCATGCGCGCGACAGCTGCTGTGTATCGACCCCTAAACAAAGCTTGCCCAAGCTTTACCTCTGTTGGGGCAAAAATGGGCCACATTTTCAAGAAGAGCTTTGCCGTGATCTCTACATCTGCTGCACAATAATCGAGGATAGATTTACGTTCCTGCTCGCTCCAAGGTCCGCCCCTTAAGATGAGGTCTCGCATCGCAGTCTTTTCCGAAGCTTCCATCGCACTGATACCAAAGCTCTTACAAGCATTGATGAGCCCATTGCCCCGAGCAAGAGCAACCCGGCCATTCATGTGTAAACGGTATTCAGCATATAGATCGATAATACGCTCAGGTATGTCCCATCCCAGCTGCAAGAAGCAGCCCCATTCGGCAGATGCAAAGTAGCCAACGAACAGATGCTCCGGACCGGTTGGTAAGGGACATTCATCGAGGTCATCTATCCAATATTGTTCCGTGGTGTTGGTGGTGACATTCGTCACCACCATGCAAACCGGAGTTGGGCGTTCACCGTCATTTGCTATGAACTCAAAGTCCAACACAAAGATCGATTTATAGATTTGCATCCAGTCCATTAGTCGCGCCCCAGCAGCTTGCGTATGAGCGGATGCTGATCACTACGAATGATCTTCTCTTCTCCAAAACCCAACTCGATTAATTGTGCCATCGTAAGGTCTGGCCAGACTGGGTCAGGCTCCGCTCCAGCGGTGTGCACTGTATAGCAACCCTCTTGCATATTGGCCGAAAGGCGCACCCATTTCGAAAGAGCGAGCTCAAGTCCCTTCAAAGCCGTCTCATTCCACAGATTGGTTCGCATTGGGCTGTCGTCTACAACGCGCGGTGCGAGCCAGAGGAACGGTATGCCCATCTTGTCTACACACAGAACGAGAAGTTTCGGTGTGGTTTCCTCAGCATATTGAAACGCGATGTTTGGCATGACGAGATACTCGTCCTTCATGCCACCACTGTCGTCTGCAATAACACTTACCGGAATACGATAAATCTCATCTGGGTGAGCGCGGAAGAAGGAAGATTTTTTAGGCTTACCAACGCGAACATGGGTCAGTTCTTTTTTGATACCATCGCCAGTAATTCCTAAGCTGTCACTGACACGGAATTGTTCTGGGTCAAACGGATTTGCGTGGTGGTCGATAGACATAAATGTCCCTCCGTTAAGGTTAAGTTTTCCGTCCATCCAACTGTTTCAGTTGAATTTTCACGGAACGTTAAAGTGGCAAATTGGGAGATTGCAGCGACCAGCCAACCTCAAACAGGCTGTGCAGAGAGACGCTCAATCAATGCATCGATGTCAGCCTCGCGAAACCCGATGCAGCGCTGGCTTAGTTTGACAGGTTGTGGGAAGAGCGGATCGCGATGCATGGCGCGATACCAGCCCGCACGAGTGTAACCTGTGCGATAAAGGGCCTCTTTCAGGCGGATAATTCGAGTTGGGCGCATAGTAGCTCCTGTGCAAGGTGAACTTTATGCGACTCATCGTAGTCACCCCCGAAGGGTCTGTGACGTCGGGATAATTAACCTTCTTTTTTCCCTACGTGGGAGACCTCAGCATTTTCTATATTTATCAATCTATTATAATCGTAATACGCTTCGAACGCGGTCGACTGCTCCATCCCAAACACTTCTGCAACCACAGCAATTGCCGTATCAGGCGCGAAATGGCTCGCATCATCAATTGGCAGGTTCGTATTCTCGTGAACAATCTTTACCAGACGCCTAAGCTCATGATTGCGAAAAGACATTGGACGCCTGCCTCGCTTCTTCTTAGCTGGCTCCAATATCTCAGCTCCGAGCCATGCAAGAAGGTCAGGAGGCACAGAAATACGCTCTTTGAGGGCTCGTGCGACTGCGCGCTTCGTTCCCTCTGTCGGAGTGCTGTGAAAATCCAAGCTCAATAATGCTTCATCATTATTGCGCAGGAAACTTAAGAGCATACTCTCCCAATCGATATTTGTTTGAACAAGATGGTCCTGACGTTCTGCCCGAACCGCAGCCACCAATTCATCCCGGCTCATCTCTCGCCAACTTGGCCGTAATTTGCTTTTTTTGATACGATCAGTCAGCGCTGACATAATCCGCCCACCTCTGCAGGACATCGCGACGCTCTTCCAACAGATCAGACCGTTGATAGGCGACGTCAAATGATTTTGGCTGATGCGCTTTGACAAAATCAGCGACAATCTTGCGGACACCATTCTCAGCCATCCATGACCCGAGAGTAGCCCGCAATCCATGGACCGTTACATCCGAGAACTCTTTGATTGCATAAAGCATCGCATTCTCCGACATCACTCGGTCCTTCGCATTCCCAAGCACATATCGTCTTCCACCTGAAACTTGTTGAAGTTCGTGAAGAAGTGCGAGAACTTGACGGCTCAACGGCTGCCGATGTTCTTTACGCATCTTCATGCCCTCTGCAGGGGTCGTCCAAATGCCTCTATTGAGATCAATATGCCCCCACTCCATATGACGGACCTCGCTTGAGCGTTTACCAGTCAACAATACAAGCATCAGCCCATATCGAGTTTGGTCACGCAATCCGACGTGGTCATTTAACCAGCGCCACATCGCGGGGGCCTGCTCTGGCGTCAAAGCGTCGAAATGCTTCTCAACGTAATTCTGCTTGGGCATCGAGCGCACTGGAGGACAGGGATTAAACTCCAAGAATTCCTGATCCACGGCATAGTCAAATATCCGCTCCACATTGCCGCGTAGTTTCTTCCCTGAAGGCGGCTTAGTGAGCCAGATATCTTTCAAAGTCTCAACGATCTCTCGTCGTTTAATTTGATTAACAGGTCGCGTGCCCAAAGCCGGAAAAACATAGTCTTCGAGCTGTTGGATTACCTGACGCTTGTAAGCACCTTCAGATAAACCAGCCTTTAAATGGTTTTCATACCAATCACGCGCAACCTCCTCGAAAGTTGGCGGGGCGTCATGGTCACTCAATCGCCCAGTGATCACCAGACGCTGCAGAGCAATTGGGTCTACAGTCACACCTAAGGCAGACTTGATAACCTGCGCACTATAACCGGCCCCAACCAAACCCTTGATCACACCGGTAACCTGGCGTGCCACATCCGCTTTCAGGTCAGGCCACGTGCCAAGCGTGAGATTTGTTCTCTTACCCCCAATAGTGATGCGGCAGACCCAGGACATCCGCCCAGAGGACCTACAAAACACATAAAGGTTGGGGGTGCCATCGGGGACCCATTGCTCTTCGTGCTGCTGAGCCAGCCCCTCCAACTCACGAAACTTCAAGGCCATTCTGTATACCAATTGTAGCCAAACACCTTACTACAGAATGCATATCATGAGACAAATTGAAAGCAAAAACCTCAACAAATTAAGGACATATGGAATTCATGCACCTAAATGGAACAAACACCAGAGTTCCCTACGGGCTGCCACTTTTCCCCAACATTACGATTAGACGACAGACGGACTGCTCCGCCTGCCTCTGGTTTTGCGTCATAGACCCAAAATAGCTTTGATCGGTGCGACGAGCGCGTCACCAATGGCCGCTGTGTTTGCAGCATCCAAATGCACCCCATCAATCGGCGACGCCTGCGCGACCGTGCCCGCGTCAAAGAACGCGACGCCCAGTTCCTCGGCGGCGGCTTTATACATCGGAGCAAGCAGTCGGGTTTCCGCGACATCTCGCCCGCTGCCCGTTTTGCCATCTGGACCAATCACGCAGGGCGGAGGTGCCACGAATAGAATTTTCGGAACAGAGCCGGACGCGCCATAGGGATAATGCCGGATGATTTGCGCCAACCGTTTCATCCCCGCAGTGGCCCCAGTTGCGGACCCACAGACGTCGGTCTTTAGGTCATTCGTGCCGAGCATAATTACGACGAGGTCCAGCGGCGAATGACTCTGCAACAGGATCGGCAGCACCACAGACCCGTTGCGATCACAGGGACCCGTGTGATCATCAAATGCCGTCGTGCGACCGCCCAGCGCCTCAGAGATCACTTCGACGCCAAGGCGTCCTGCAACGATGTTAGGCCACAGAAACTCTGGCGCATGTCGTGCGGCATCTTCGGGGCGGTGCCCCCACGTGAGACTATCCCCAAACGCTAAAACCCGTGTCATCGGCTCCCCCTTTAGACTGTTCCCACTAGGTGCCGATTACTCCAGCTTTTCGAAGTAGATGCCAGCAATATGTTCGGGGCTTAGAGAATTAGGAGAGCCGCGGGATGGATCAGCCGACGCGCTGACCCTTCACCCAAACACCGTGGATGGTGCCTGTGCCATCAACCCGTTTTACACGGATCACGTCAGCGCGTTTCCCAACCTCAATGCGACCACGATCGGTTAGACCGACGGCCTTGGCCGGTGCGGCGGTAACAGTGCGAACACCACGCGCTACATCGCCCCAAAGATCGCCCAACAACAGAGCCGAGGATAAAAGCGCACCGGGGACGTAATCCGACGACACGATGTCCAGGAGGTCTGCCTCGGCCAACACAAGCGCAGCCACATTGCCAGAGTGCGACCCACCACGGATCAAGTTCGGCGCCCCCATCATCACGGCGATTCCGTGATCGTTGCAGGCCTGCGCTGCCTCAATCGTTGTCGGAAACTCTGCAAAGGTCACACCGTATTGCTTGGACGTCACTACGTGTTCAGCAAGGGTGTCGTCATGGCTCGCCAGTACGGCCCCCAAACGACGTGCGCCTTCAACTGACGCTGCCTCGTGGGCGGTACCGAATTTCTCTTTCAGCGCCAACTGATGGGACACATGAACATCAAAGTCATCATCCGACATGCCATGCTTGCCCTGATAATATTCTTTCAACTTATCAAGGTTCCGAAACTGTCGTGCCCCCGGTGTGTGGTCCATCAGGCTGACGATCCCGACGCGGTCTTCGGCGGTGAAGCTGTCCAACTCTTCGATCAGCGTCTCAGAACAGGTTTCCGCACGCAGGTGAATATAGTGCGAAATGCGCAAGGCATTGCGAGACCGCATATCCAAAAGCTCGGTCGCAACCTCGCGCGCGTATTTTTTGTAGTCACCCGACTTCTTCGTCACCGACCCAACGCGCAGGGCGTCGAACACGGTAGTAATCCCGACAGAGCAGAGCTCCGCATCGTGCGCGATGATCGCGGCCTTATGGGGCCAATCGACCTTGGGCCGAGGTTCGAGGTGCCGTTCGAGGTTGTCGGTGTGCAGCTCGATCAAACCTGGCATCACGAGGTCACCCTCACAGTTGATCGCTCCCGTCGGGACAGAGCGCCCTTCGCTAATATCAGCGATTTCGCCATCACGGATCACAACGGTGCCCGCCACCACAGTTTCGGGCAGAACAACAGTTGCGTTTGCAAGGATTGTGTCAGTCATTTGGTACATCCTAGAATTCGGGTGTCGGCGTAGACAGGTCACATCGCATCGGTGCGTCACAGCCATATGACACGCGGGAAATTTTCATTTGAAATCGGCAAGAACCGCGAGGAAGCGCGTGATGCCTTCGGCCTCGGTGCCGTCATTGACGACGACAGTTGCATCGATCCCTTCGGGCAATTCGAACGTTGCGCGTTTGAGACGGTTTTCGATATCGGCGCGCGTTTCACGGCCACGGGCAGAGAGGCGGTCAGCGAGAATATGATCAGGGGCTGTCACGACGATGACCCGTAAACCAGGGAAAACAGACTTTGCGAGGCCCAGCGCCTGACGCGATCCGTTGAACATCACGAAGGGAGCCGTCGTCTGATCCTTTGGGATGCCATAGCATAGGCCATGCGCTTCCCAATCGAGGGCGAACTCTCCGTCAGCTTTACGGGCAGCAAATTCATCAAAGGTCACGCCTTCGAAATCTTCGCTTCCCGCTTCAGTCGGGCGGGTAATCACTCGACGCACGAATTGGATATCAGGCCGCGCAGACAGAGCGCCCGTGATCAACGTATCCTTACCTGCGCCAGATGGCCCAACGACAGCGATGATCATGCGGCCGCCTTGGGCGTAAAGCCTGTCACGTCCACCACACGGTCACAAACTTGGTTCCGCGCACCCTCATCGTGGAAAATCCCGATGATAGCCGCGCCCCGCGCCTTTGCACCCTCGATCAAGGACAGGACCACATCGCGGTTCCGTGCATCCAAACTGGCTGTCGGTTCATCGAGGAGCATCGCGGGGTATTCATGGGCAAAGCCGCGTGCGATGTTCACGCGCTGCTGTTCCCCCCCCGAAAACGTCGTGGGCGACAGTGACCAGAGCCGTTCGGGGATATTGAGCATCGTGAGCAATTCCTCAGCCCGCGCATGCGCCTCACCTTCGGGTTTGCCCAAGGCCAACAGCGGCTCTGCGACCACCGTGCGGGTCGGTACACGAGGTACCACGCGAAGGTACTGGCTGACATAACCGAGCGTTTCACGGCGCAGGCGAATGATATCGCGCGGGGTGACGGTGGCCACATCGACGCCTCCAATACGGATCGAACCAGAGGCTGCGAGGTAGTTCCCGTAAATCATCCGCATAAGCGTAGATTTACCAGCGCCCGATTGACCCGTGAGCGCCACACACTCCCCTGGTTCGACCCGCAGGTGAGCACCAGCCATGACAGGAATGACTGCGCCCCCTTGATTATGCAGGGTGAAGCTTTTTGAGAGGTTTTCGATCTCGATCATGGTCACACCTGCAAGACGGAAGAAACAAGAAGTTGGGTATAGGCTGCCTGCGGATCATCGAGCACCTGATCGGTCAGCCCGTGTTCGATCACGTGGCCATCCTTCATCACCATCAAACGGTCGGCCAAAAGGCGGGCAACCGCAAGGTCATGGGTCACGATAATCACAGAGAGCCCCATGTCACGCACGAGCCCCCGCAGAAGGTCCAAAAGACGCGCCTGCACCGACACATCCAGACCACCTGTTGGTTCATCCATGAACACCAGTCGGGGCGAAGTGACGAGGTTCCGTGCAATCTGCAAACGCTGCTGCATCCCGCCCGAGAATTGGCGCGGACGGTCGTCAATGCGTTCGCCTGCAATCTCAACGCGGCCCAGCCAATCGGCCGCGGTTTCACGGATGTCACCGTAGTTCCGCGCACCAATCGCCATCAGACGTTCGCCCACGTTGCCGCCAGCCGAAACACCCATCCGCAAACCATCGCGCGGGTTCTGGTGAACAAAGGCCCATTCGGTGCGGGACAGCACGCGACGTTCAGGCTCTGGCATGGTCAGCGTATTGCGCCCACGGTAGAGGATCTTTCCCTCGTCCGCTTGCATATGCCCTGCCAAACATCCCAAGAGCGTCGACTTACCCGACCCAGATTCCCCCACAATGCCGAGCACTTCACCCGGCCAGAGGTCGAAACTGACGTCGGCACAGCCGATCCGCTTACCATAGCGTTTGGTTAGGCCTTCAACGCGGAAAAGCGGTTGATCGAGAGATACATCATGCATGGTCATGCCGCTTCTCCTTCTGGCGACAAGCGGCCCGTGTGACCCTCGTCCTGACGGGTGGTGCAATAACTGGTGTCGGAACACACAAAGATGCGGCTGCCTTTGTCATCGGTGATCACTTCGTCGAGGTAGCTCACCTCCGACCCGCAAAGATCACAGGCGTGATCCGCCTTGCTTGGGTCAAAGGGGTGATCCTCGAAATCAAGGCTCACGACATCGGTATACGGCGGCAGCGCATAGATGCGTTGTTCACGCCCAGCGCCGAACAGTTGGATCGCAGCATTGCCACCCAGTTTCGGGTTATCAAATTTCGGGATCGGCGACGGGTCCATGACATAGCGCCCCTCGACCTTCACGGGATAAGCGTAAGAGGTCGCAATCGCGCCGTGGCGGGCGATATCCTCGTAGAGCTTCACATGCATCAGCCCGTATTCTTCGAGCGCATGCATACGACGCGTTTCGCTTTCGCGGGGCTCAAGGAAGCGGAGCGGCTCTGGGATCGGCACCTGATACACGAGGATTTGGCCCTCGGTCAGTGCGACCTCTGGAATGCGGTGACGGGTCTGAATAACGGTCGCCTCTGCCGTGGTTTCCGAGGTTTGAACCTGCGCGGTCCGCTCAAAGAATTTGCGGATCGATACAGCGTTCGTCGTATCATCAGCCCCTTGGTCGATTACCTTCAGAGTATCCTCTGGCGTCAGGCACGCCGCCGTGACCTGCACACCGCCCGTGCCCCAGCCATAGGGCATCGGCATTTCACGGCTGGCAAACGGCACCTGATAGCCAGGGATCGCGAGGCCCTTGAGAAGCGCGCGGCGGATCATCCGCTTTGTCGCCTCGTCCAGATAGGCAAAGTTATAGGCCTGATCCGTCATTCTGCGGCCTCCTTGACCTGAGCATCCGCAGCTTCGCGGCGGAGTTTTCGGATGAGTTCCAGTTCGGATTGGAAGTCCACGTAGTGCGGCAGCTTGATATGCTCGAGGAAGCCCGTCGCCTGAATATTGTCACAGTGATAAAGGACGAATTCCGCGTCTTGGGCAGGCGCCCCGACGTTGTCTTCGCCCAGTTCTTCCCAACGGAGTGCACGATCCACGAGGCTCATCGAGATCGACTTGCGCTCTGATTGGCCCATGACCAAACCGTAGCCCCGCGTGAATTGCGGTGGTTCGGATTTGGATCCTGTGAATTGGTTCACCGTCTCACATTCGGTCAGTTCGATCTCTCCGATCTCAACGGCAAACCCCAGCTCAGGAATCTCCATCTCAACTGCACAAGTGCCGATCCGCAATTCGCCGACAAAGGCGTGCGTGCGTCCGTAGCCACGCTGGGTCGAATAGGCCATCGACAGGACAAACCCTTCGTCGCCACGCGCCAAGGCCTGCAAACGCAGCGGGCGATCTGCTGGCATTTCGAGAGGCTCGCGAGTGAGGTCAGGCGGTGTTTCGTCGCCATCCGTCAGCGGTTCCATCAGCCCATCTTGATCGAGGAGCTGCAGGATATGCGGCGCGACCACGGCATCCGCCTCTTTGCGCAGCGCCTCTGGTGCCTCGCCATCCGCCATGAGTTTGAAATCGAGCAGACGGTGCGTGTAGTCGAAGGTCGGCCCGAGGATTTGACCACCCGGCGCGTCCTTAAACGTTGCCGAAATGCGGCGAATGATGTCCATGCGATCCGTCTCGACCGGAACAGACGCCCCAAAACGCGGCAGGGTCGTGCGGTAGGCGCGGATCAGGAACACTGCTTCAATCAGATCGCCCCGCGCCTGTTTGATCGCCAGTGCAGCAAGGTCAGGATCGTATAGCGAGCCTTCCGCCATCACACGGTTCACAGCCAGTGCCATTTGTTCGCGGATTTGGGCAACGCTCAGTTCAGGAACAGAACGATCCCCCCGCCGTTCATCGGCGAGCCACTGATGCGCCGCATCAATCGCGCGTTCACCGCCTTTGGTTGCGACATACATCAGAGTGCCTCCACTTTCGTGCTACGCGGAAGGGCCGACAGTTGGTTGCCCGCAGTGAAGTAACAGTCAAAACCCAACGGGAATTGCGCACTGTTTGCGACAAAGGCGTCGAGGTTGGGCAGATAAGCGGTCTGCGTCGTCTCGATCCCAGGGCCAGAAAGGGTGGCCGTCGGTGCCGAAATATCCTCGCATTCGACGATCAATGTTGCAGACCGATCTGGATATTCCGCCGTGCCGATTGCGAACTGCGATACGGGCTGCAGCGCGTCCCACGTGCCAATCGCGAAATCGGCATCACTCGCCGCGACGACTGGGGCCGAGCAATGAAACGCGATCCATCTGCGGACGGCTTCAGTATCGTGGCTCTTGGCGATGAAAATCGGTGTCGTCGCATCCGCGAGCGTCAAAAGGATCGCGCCAGCGGCGGGCGACAAAGGCGCGGGAGGGACCGCGCCTGCGATCTGCTGGATACGCCCCGGACGGGCCATCGCGTCGAGGCAGGCACGAAATGCGCGGGCGCTGTCTTGGGCTGGGTTAGAAAATCCACCCGATAGAACTTCGGCTTCGAACATCAGTCTTCTCCTCGAACCATTGTGAAGAACTCGACCTTGGTCGCTGCGGCTTTCTCTGCTCGAGAGGTGCGTTTCTCAGCCTCTTCCGCACGAAGCGGCGCGAGGATGGTCGCGTCGACTTGCTCCACGCCTTCGGTTTGCATCAGCGCATCAACAATCGCCGCGCGTGTCGCGTGGCCCTGATCGCGCCCTTGGACATAAGCGTGCCCAACCGTGCCATCGGACAGTTTGAGCGCACAGCGCGTCACGGTCATCTCGCCAAGGTTAAACGGCGCACCTGTCGCGCCGATCCGACCGCGCACCATCGTTGTGCCAATCTCGGGACGGCGCAGCCAATCGTGCGCAGGAAGATCGGGCAACAACTGTTCGAGCCGCTCTGGGCGAGCACGCGCCAGTAGGCCCATGTATGATTTGCGGGTGTCTGTGGTCAGTGTGGACATCTTGACGATTTGTCTACCTATCTATACAACTAGACAAATATTGCTAGATTCGTCGCCATTTCGCAAATGAAGGTTTCATGACACGCAAAAATCCTGTGTGGCTGTCGATTGCCCAAACTCTAAAAGATGAAATTGGCGAAGGCCTTTATCCCGCAGGAACAAAGCTCCCGACTGAGGCGCAGCTATCGGCGCGGTTCGGCGTCAATCGTCACACCGTGCGCCATGCCCTCGCGTCTCTGAACGAAGACGGGATAACGGTGTCACAGCGCGGGTCTGGCGTGTTCGTCGCTTCGAACCCGCCTGCCGACTACCAGCTCGGCGCACGTGTGCGGTTTCACCAGAACATCGCAGCGACGGGGCGTGCTCCGTCACGGCAAGTGATCCGCATCGAAACACGCCCTGCTAAAGCCGAAGAACGCGAGGCTTTGGGCGTTGATATGGTCCATGTGCTCGAAGGGATTTCGTCGGGCGATGCCCTGCCCATCTGTCACTTTATTTCTGCCCTGCCCGCCCAAAGGTTTGCGGACCTCCCCCAGATCATGGAGACCGAGCGGTCGATTTCTAAAACGCTCGAACGGCTTGGTGTGACCGACTACACCCGCCATTCAACCCGCATCACCGCGACCATCGCCAAAGGGCCGCGTGCTGGCATGTTAAAGGTCAGCGAAGGATCACCACTTTTGCGGACCGAAGCGATCAACGTCGACCGCGACGGTGTGCCGATTGAATACGGGTTAAGCTGGTTTGTCGGTGATCGCGTCGCGCTAACCGTTGCGAACGACGGACATTAGTCCTCGTAACGCTCTAGGAACTCTTCTGCCCGCAAACGGCGGAAGTCATTCAATGCGTCCTTGAGCCGATCATGGGGCCAATCCCACCACGCGAGGTCCAAGAGCCGATCCGCGACCGACTGTTCAAACCGCATTTTCACTGGCTGTGCGGGAACACCCGCCACGATCATGAACGGCGAAACGTCCTTGGTCACGACCGCGCCGGATGCGACGACGGCACCGATGCCGATGGTGATCTCTGGCTTGATGATCGCCCCATGCCCAATCCAGCAATCCGCGCCCAACGTGCTCCGCCGTGATGCGCGGTGTTCAAAGAACGCCGGATCATCCTCGACGCCGTCGAAATAATAGGACGACCGATAGAGGAAATGGTGCTGCGCCGCATTCCGATACGGGTGATCCGTCGGCCCAATCCGCGTGAAGGCCGCGATATTCGCGAATTTACCAACCGTCGTGTTCGCCACGTCAGCGTAACGGTCACAGTAGGAATAATCCTCGAACGTCGAATTCAGAACGCGGCTACCTTTGCCGATTTCAACATAGGCCCCAAAGGTGGAATTGCCGATCTCGCAGTCAGGGTGAACAAACGGTTCGGTCGCAGAGAGTTTCGGCATGATTACCCTTTGATGAATTTCTTACGGATCCAGCCCGAGATCGTGTCCATGATCATAACCGTCAGTACGACTAGGATCATGTAATAGCACACCTCTTCCCAGTCCTTTTGCGTGATGATCGCCTGCGTCAGCAAAAGACCGATACCGCCACCGACAAGCGCACCAATCACAGTGGCCGAACGGGTGTTCGATTCAAAGTAATAGAGAAGCTGCGACAGGATCAGCGGGAGGACCTGCGGGATCACGCCAAAGCGCATCCGTTGGATCATATTCGCGCCCGTGGACTGGATGCCTTCGACCTGTTTGTTGTCGATGTTTTCCAGCGCCTCAGAGAAGGTCTTCCCGAAGGTGCCCGTATCCGTCAGCAGGATCGCCAAGGAACCCGTCATCGGACCAGGGCCAAACGCTCGGGACAGAATGACCGTCCAGATCAGGCCATCAACTCCGCGCAAGAAGTCGAACAGTCGGCGGCATGTGAGGCGTAGCCAAACCGCAGGCGCAAAGTTCGACGCCGCAAAAAAGGCCAGCGGGAACGCGATCATCCCTGCCCCCATCGTGCCGATGAACGCCATCAGAACCGTTTCACCCATCGCCCAGAACACATCGCCATGGCGCCACATTTTGTTGTTCCAAAATCCGTCGATCATCGCGACGATGTTGGAATGCTCTGCGGTCACACGCGGCTCCCAGATGGCAAGCGCGATCAATTCTCCAACTGATTTGCCGTAGAACGGACTATCGAGGGTAAAGAAGAACAGCTCCCAGCCCGCTTGATAGCGGAACACTTCGGTCCGTGCGGGGGTCATAGAGAACCGCCAGTTACCTTGGTCGATCGACACGCGATTGCGAGAGACGCTCATCCACTCTGGAATGTCTTTACCGTCAGGGAGCCTGAGCACCACAGCGCGCGCATTCACTTGGGTCGTGATTTCACCAAAGTCAGGAACATTGATGACGGCCGTATTTTCAGGAAGATATTGAACAGACGCATCACCGTAGAGTGAGATGGCCGTGGTTTCACCCATCGCCACCCATTCTGGGCCTTCGCCTGCAGGGTATGTCCCTTTGCGTTCGCCCTCGACCGAAGCAACCACGTCACCAGACCGGTTATCGCGCGTGATGTGGGTCTTGTAGGACCAAAAGTCACCAAGTAGGACCGCAGCATTCTCTGGACGCGCACGAGACGCGAGCCCCGCAACGTCGAACGCGAAGAACACGTAGATCAGGTAACCGAGAATCGCGAAGGGCACCGCGATGCTGCGCCATTTGCGGAACCGAAAAGTGCCCTCAATGGACTGCTTCAAACCGACGGTATCGAAATTTTCGGATGCTGTGGTCATACCAATGCCCCTCCCTTTACCAGACGTTGACGGGCACGGTCAGACAAGTGGTCAACGATCATGATGGTCAGGAATAGGATCGCGAAAATCGCGACCACTTGATCGTATTTCCCCTGCCCCCACTGGAGCGCGGTTTTCAGGTCGTAGCCCAAACCACCAGCCCCAACGAAGCCAAGGATCGCCGAGGCGCGAATGTTAATCTCGAACCGCAAAAGTGCGTAGGAAGACCAGTTCGGCGCGACCTGAGGCATCACGCCGAACCAGATGCGCTGGAACCAATTGCCACCGACCGACGCCAGGCCTTCAACGGGTTTCAAATCCACGTTTTCTGCCGCTTCGGAAAACAGTTTGCCCAATGCGCCCGCCGTGTGGAACGCAATCGCGATCATCGCGGGGACAGGTCCGACGCCCAAGAGGAAGATCAAAACCAGTGCGATAACGATCTCAGGCACAGCGCGCATGGTATCCATGATGCGGCGGAAAACGGGTGTCAGGCGCGGCCAAAGGGCCAGACCACGCGTCGACAAAAAGGCCAGAGCCATCCCCAAGAGGCCACCGAACAAAGTTGCAATCGCTGCGATATTCAGGGTCTCGATCAGGGACGGGATTGCAGCCACGAACAGACGCGGCAGGTTCTGCCAGTTCGTGAAGGCCTCAGCGAAAATCTCTTTTGGGAAATCAAAAATGCGGTGCAAACCGTCTAGAAATCCGCCTGCATTGCGATCTTCGGCAACGGTGAACCCGCTCGCAAAAAGCACAAAGAAGAGCGCGACCAGAATGGCCCCATAAAGGCGGCGGCGGCGGACCAGAGCGAGATACTCTGCCGTGCCAGATACGGTGTGTGCCGTCATTAGTATGTCCCGGATATGAAAAACCCGAAGGCAGACTGATGCCGCCTTCGGGTCATTGGTTTGATTAGGAACCGTTAGCGATCTGCTGACGACGTACTTCGATGATGGTTTCGTAGTAGTCGTGAGTGATCGGAACGAAACCAGAGGTATCGCCAGCAGCAACGCCGTATGCGCAATCTGGGTCAGCAGCTTGCAGACCTTCGACCAGCGCGGTCATGGTTGCTTTTACGTCTTCCGGCAGTGCGTTGCGGAGAACAACAGGGCCTTCTGGGATCGGTTTCGACATCCAGATTTGAACGAGGTCGTTCATGTCAACGAGGCCAGCGTCAACTGCTTTGCGCAGAGCGCCCGAGTTGTAGCCGTCTTCCCAGTTGCCCTGACCGTCAGCCCAGGTCACGCCCGCGTCGATGTCGCCGTTGTTAACAGCAACGATGGTTTGCTCGTGACCGCCGGTGAAGCGAACTTCGCCGAAGTAGTCGCCGGATTCCATCGAGTGGCCAGTTGCCTGCGGAATTTCTACCGACGGGATCAGGAAGCCAGAGGTGGAGTTCGGATCACCGAAGCCGAATACTTTGCCCTGAACGTCTTCGAGCGAGGTGATGCCGCTGTCAGCGCGTGCGAAACCGATCGAATGGTAGGTGTAAGAACCGTCGAGGTTCGCTTTAACCAGAACTGGCGAAACAGCATCAGGGTCGGTCAGGTAAACTTTTGCGTAACCCGAAGCGCCGAGCCAAGCCATGTCGATGGTGCCGCCCAGAAGACCCTGGATAACGCCGTCGTAGTCAGCAGGAGCGAAGAGTTTAACGTCAACGCCGAGTGCTTCAGATGCGTAGTTCTGAAGGCAAGCGTAGGAGTTCATACGGTCCTGCGCGTTTTCACCGCCGAGGATACCGATGTTGAATTCAGTGATTTCCTGAGCGGCAGCAGCGCCAGCCAGAACGGTAGTTGCGAGTGCAACGGAAAGGATCTTTTTCATGGTCGTCTCCAAAGGGAACATATCATTCGAATTGGCGCGGCCATCACGCGGCCTTTGCCTGTGGCTACTCAGTCGCTCAATAGTGCGGCTGCGTATTCTGTTGCAGGAGCCAGCGACCCGATCTCTGTCGAGGTCGCACTCTCGGAAAAGCTTTCGTCTGCACCGTAGATGTCGCGAGCAACGTCTTGGGTCAGTTGACTAGGGGTGCCATCAAACACGATGCGACCGTCCCGCATCCCGATCACGCGGTCGCAATAACGACGCGCCGTATCGAGGGTATGGAGGTTCGCCATCACCATGCGGCCGTCTTCGACGTTGATGCGCTTGAGCGTGTCCATCACGATCTGCGCGTTCATCGGGTCGAGCGAGGCAATCGGTTCGTCGGCAAGGATGATCTTGGGGTCTTGCATCAGAGCACGGGCAATGGCGACACGCTGCTGTTGGCCACCCGACAACGCCTCGGCCCGCTTTGCCGCCTGTTCAGCGATACCCAAGCGGTCGAGAATTTCGAGGGCACGGGTGATGTCTTGGCTCGACCAAAGGTTCAGCACACTGGTCAGCGTTGAACGGCGACCCAAAAGGCCATGCAACACGTTCGACACAACATCCATACGCGGGACAAGGTTGAACTGCTGGAAGACCATCGCGCATTGGCTCTGCCAGTCGCGTTTCTCTTTGCCCTGCAGTGCCAGCACATCAACGCCATCAACAACGATCTGACCCTCGGTCGCATCAGTCAGGCGGTTCATCATACGCAGATACGTCGATTTACCCGCACCAGAGCGGCCAATGATGCCTACGAACTGCGCGCCTTCGACAGAAAAAGAAATGTTGTCGACTGCCGCTTTATCACCGAAGCGCTTGGTCACGCTGTTTACGTTGAGTTGCATACCATCCCCTGTTTTGCTTCGACGGGGGATACGCATGGTTTGTGACAGGAAATTCTCATGCCTATGAACCTTTAGCGACAGCAAAGATTCAGTTTTACGACACCTCAGCGCGTGGCCGCAGACTGCAAAACAGCGTGTAGATTGTGATTTTACAGGAGTGTTACCGTTGCTTTAATCAGGGGTTACACAGGCCCTTCATGCGAATTCTGTCTTTCAATTTCCGACAGAGAGTTTCGCATGACCTTTAAATCCGTCTGCATTACGTCGATCCTCGCTTTGGCTGCTGGCCAAGCATCGGCAGAGATGAACTTTAACCGCATCGCATCGTTTGCGACGCCGCATAACAACGCCGATGCCTCTGCAGAATCCTCTGCCGAAATCATCGCCGCGTCTGACGATGGCATGACATTAATCTATACCGACAGCCCGCTGGGCGTTGTTGGTCTGATCGACATCACTGACGCGACAAACCCGCAGGCCAAAGGCAAAGTGGACGTGGGCGGAGAGCCGACCTCTGTAACCGTCGTCGGCAACACCGCTTACGTTGCGGTGAACACTTCTGAATCTTACACCAATCCGTCGGGCAAGCTGGTTTCTGTAAACCTCTCTGACGGTTCAGTCACTGGTGAATGCGACCTCGGCGGTCAGCCTGACTCGACCGCGCACACCCACGCTGGCGATATGGTAACGGTCGCTATCGAAAACGAACGTGACGAAGACCTCGGCGACGGTCGCGTTGGCCAGATGCCTGCCGGCTACATGGTCACCGTTGGTCTTTCTGGCGATGCATTGGCTTGCGATAGCCTCGTAAAAATCGACGTCTCTGGCCTCAGCGACATCGCACCCGAAGATCCAGAGCCCGAGTTCGTCGACGTCAACAGCCTCGGCGAAATCGCCGTCACAATGCAGGAAAACAACTCGATCGTTATCCTGAACGCTGACGGTTCGGTTCAGAACGAATTCTCGGCTGGTTCTGTTGATCTGGTCAATATCGACGCAACCGACGAACGCGGCGCGCTGATCTTTAACGAAAGCCAGCCTGGTCGCCTACGCGAGCCCGATGGCCTTCAGTGGATCGACGACAACCACGTTATGATCGCAAACGAAGGCGACATGGACGGCGGTTCGCGTTCGGTCACAGTGTTCCACAAAGACGGCACTTTGGTTTGGGAATCTGGCAACGCCTTTGAAACCCCGATCATCCAAGCAGGCCACTACCCAGACAAACGTTCCGATGCCAAAGGCGTTGAGCCTGAAGGCATGGAAGTCGCGACCTTTGGCGACACCACCTACGCCTTTATCCTGTCGGAACGCGCCTCGACCATCACCGTCTACGACGTGACCGACGCGACCAACCCTGTATTTAAACAGGTTCTGCCGTCGGGTATTTCGCCTGAGGGCGCGATTGCAATCCCAGAGCGCGGCCTTCTTGCTACCGCGAACGAAGTTGACCTTGGCGAAGACGGCGCAGCACGTGCACACGTCATGATCTACGAACTTCAGGACGCACCAGCAGCTTACCCGCAGCTGACCTCTGAAGGCGCTGACGAACTGATCGGTTGGGGCGCAATCTCTGGCATGGTCGCTGACGAAGACGGGATGATCTACGCCGTCAACGACAGCTTCTATGGCTACCAGCCGCGCATCTTCACCATCGACCCGAGCCAAACACCTGCTCGTATCATCGCAGCAACTGACGTGACCCGCGCAGGCTATCCGGCGCAGAAGATGGACATGGAAGGCATCACGCTGGACGGCGAAGGCGGTTTTTGGATCGCATCCGAAGGCCGCACCGACCGTCTGGTTCCCCACGCGATCTACCACGTGAAGGCCAACGGCCAGATCAAAGAAGAAATCGCACTTCCAGCAGAGCTTCTGGCTGTTGAAAAACGCTTTGGTTTTGAAGGCATCACTCTGGTCGGCGACACCCTTTGGATGGCCGTTCAGCGCGAGTGGGCTGACGACGACAAAGGCTTTGTGAAACTGGTGTCGTATAACACCACCACCGAGGAATGGGGCGCAGTTCGCTATCCGCTGGACGCGGTTAAAACGGGCTGGATCGGCCTGTCGGAAATTCAGGCTCACGGCGACTACGTTTACCTGATCGAACGCGACAACCAGATCGGTGAGAATGCTGTCGTAAAGCAAGTGACCCGCGTTGCTCTGTCCGAAATGGTGCCTGCACCACTGGGCGGCGACCTGCCGGTTGTTACCAAAGAAGTCGTCTACGACCTGATCCCTGATCTGGCATCGAACGGCGGCTACGTTGTCGACAAGATCGAAGGCATGGCAATCATGCAAGACGGCACCACATGGATGTCGACCGACAACGACGGCGTTGATGATAGCTCGGGCGAGACGTTCTTCTGGTCGATCGGCCAGTTCTAAGATCGCCATATCCAGAAACACGAAAAGGGGCGCAACCGCGCCCCTTTTTGCTACTTCTGTCTGCCGTTATCGCGGCGGCAGACGCGTCGCCCCATCTAGACGGATCACTTCACCGTTCAGATATGGGTTCTCGATGATCTGGCTGACCAAGAGGCCAAACTCGTCCGGCTGCCCGAGACGCGCTGGGTGCGGCACGTTTTTAATGATCGCGTCAGTGACCTCTGTCGGTAGGCTCATCATCATTGGCGTGCCGAACAAACCGGGTGCAATCGCCATGACACGCACGGCCGATTGCGCCAGTTCACGCGCCAGCGGTAGACACATCGACGCCACGCCACCCTTTGACGCCGAATAGGCCGCCTGCCCCACTTGACCATCCTGATAGGCTGCGGACGAGGTGTTGATGATCACGCCACGCTCACCATTTTCGAGTAACGGCAGGTCCATCATCGCCCGCGTCGCATAAGACATCACGTTGAATGTGCCAATCAGGTTGACGCGGATCACACGCTCGAACAGGTCGACGGCTAGTTTACCTTCACGCCCCACCATGCGAGCAGCATTCGCAATGCCAGCGCAATTCACAACGACACGTGGTGCGCCAAGTTGAGATACGATGGTATCAATGGCGGCTTCGACCTCCGCGGCATCGCCCACATCAACCTGAACTGATAGACCTCCCACCTCGGACGCGACCGCTGCCCCTGCAGCACCGTCAAAGTCCAGAATCCCGATCTTTGCGCCTTTGGATGCCAAATACCGCGCCGTTGCCGCACCTAGACCACTGCCGCCACCTGTTACGATGGCCACCTGCCCCGAAATATCCATAAAGTCCTCCCTCAAACATCCCGCTTATTAGGTCGCCCAAGTATTTGGGGTTCAATAGTTTCCTAACGTTACGGAAAGGAAACCTTGGCGGTCAAATCGACGCACCGATCGTCAGTGAAATCGGTTCAAGCCCGTCGATCCCACCGCTAATCACATCACCTGGGACGACGGGTCCGACACCTTCTGGTGTGCCCGTTAGGATCACATCGCCAGCACGAAGGTGATAATATTTGGACAGATCAGCAACTATGTCTGCCACCTTGTGAACAAGCAAGGAGAGCGACGAGTCCTGTTTAAGGTCGCCGTTAACCGACAAATGGATGCGCTGATCGGCGGGCGTAAAATCAGTTGCCTTGGTGATGGTGGAAAACACAGCAGACTGTTCAACGTCCTTGCCCAAGTCCCAAGGCCGCTGTTTCACCCGTTCTTTCAGCTGCAAATCGCGGCGCGTCATGTCGAGCGCACAGCAATACCCATATATCGCAGCAACCGCCTCATCAGGCGTTGCTCGAGCAACGTCCGACCCGATGACCAAGGCCAATTCCATTTCGTAATGGTAATTTTCAGTACCCAGCGGATAAGCCGCCGTCGTACCCGACAGGATCGCAGCAGAGGACGACTTTGTGAAATAGAACGGAGCCTCGCGATCAACCTCATACCCCATCTCTTCGGCATGAGCAGCATAATTGCGCCCGACACAGAAGATACGTCCCACAGGATACTGCGCCGTTTCACCCTTTACGGGGACCGTGAGAGCCTCGGGCAACTGAAACAAGTGAGCGGTCATGGGAGGTCCTGATCTGGAAGGTAAAGGAACGGTGATAGCCTTAGACGTTCAATGTAAAATGATCCTATGAGAACAGGTACATATTTTAGGCCGAAAGAGTGACTCTGGAATAGATATTTATAACGAAACTGACGAGCAAAGGCGGTCTAGCGGCGTTACTGCAGCTTTCGATGGGGCAAACGCGGACAGCCCCTTTTTTGGGGTTACTAGGCACTGAATGTATTGAAGAATTTGTTTTGGTTGCGGGGGTAGGATTTGAACCTACGACCTTCAGGTTATGAGCCTGACGAGCTACCGGGCTGCTCCACCCCGCGCCGATTGTGACTTGAGTGTCACTGGTGCGATGATCCAGCTATT
>NZ_JALNPR010000011.1 GCF_023541015.1 Marivivens donghaensis | reverse complement strand
GCAGTAGTTTAGCCGATTGATTTTCGCTTTGACCAATATCAGGTCTCATCTTCTGCATCCCAAGCGGTGATAAAGGTAAGTTGCCGAATGCAAGAAGCTGTTGCTCCAACTGATCAGGTATCAGCTGATTTAACTTAGCGAAGTGATCTACTGGTATTTCCACAGGTAGATTGCTCAAAAGGAAGACCTTCTTTTGATACGGTGAATGTACCAATCTTAGACGACCAAGAGCTTGCAAGGTCTCCGCATCACGTGTTTGGGCCAATAGCCGGTCTATTCTTTCATCGGAGAAAGACATTACCCTTACACCAGACTGAGGGTGGCTATTACGATTTGACTGAACAAACCCACGCACCTGTTCTACGGGTCTCGTTGGCATAACATCTGCTTCATTGAACTGTGCACCCTTATCATGCTGTAGAGGGACGTTCGACGACCAGAATAGAGCCCGTGCTTTCAGATCAATCTCTGCCATCTGAGGTAGGTTTCGACCTGTAATAAATATCACTGAACATGTCTCGGCATCATTGCTTCCACGCAAACCTCCAAAGTGCATGACTTTGACAGCATCGTTTAGTTCTTTGCGGCGTCCGAGATCGTCAGCCAACTCCTTATGACAAACGATCAAAGGAGTTTCGCCAAAGTCTGCCCACACATTTGCTATATCCACCAGACGCTGTACTGGAGCTGTAGTTCCACTCCAAAACTTTTTGCTTCCAGTGCTATTATAGACTTGAGTGACGACTGCCTTTTGATGAACATCAATACGGTGTACTTTAACCTCGCCCAAAATTTCTTTGAGTAGCATCTCATCTGCCGTCGCATCCAAACACAGTATTGGTGTGGTTGATGGAAACTCTATCTCCTTAAGGCAGGATAGGCGTATGGTTTCAGAATGTGGATTGTAGACTACCCGCTCTACATCTCCTCTCAACGGTTCCAAGGATAGCTCGTCTTGCAGTACTTTGAGAAGAAGAGACAGCGAACGATGGAGTTTGTTATCCCCTTTCATTTTTATCGCTTTTGTTTGATCCGATGAGAAAGCACACGATGGCTTAAGAAGGTCTAGATTGACGGCTTGAAGGTCAGCCTTAGTTACACCCTGCTCCCTTAGCTGTTTTAAAAGAGGCTCTTTGTATTCTAACGCATCTACGATTAAGCGCCCCAACTTGGGGTGCTGTTTCGTCTTAATGTGCTTCTTGATGTCAGATGGCGACAACTCTGTTTTCGTATCAATGAGCTCATCAACAAATGCCTCATCAATAATGACGAGGTCGGGCATGTTACGTTTTTGAATTGGGTTACGAGCTAGCCCGAGGTAACTGTGCGGTAAGATGCGGACTACATTCCCACGAGTTTCAACGTCTAAGTCAACGTCCTTGAACTGTTGTATGTAGGGGCAGGTGTCGTAATGAGAGCATACCTCTCCATTGTTCGAAAAACAGGCGTGATTATAAACACCAACACCTACTTTAGTTAAACTCTCAACGTAGTCACGCCTAACACAAAGGTCGGGCCTTTCTGCTGAGTTCTCATGTGGATTATATCGCCCCAAAATATGAATGACCTTGGCGCAAAACTTACCTTCCAGATCGTGGATATCTTTGACATATTGCTCGGCTAGGTCATGCCTTGGCACATACACCTCAACAATCTTCCCCATATTTTTTTGGAGGTAAGATTGTAGCTTATGAATAGTTGCACGTGTCTTGCCTGCACCCATAGTTATCCGCAGAGCAAGTCTCGGACCTTTATCGATGTTCTGGAAAAACGCTGAAAGAGCTGCTTCGAGCTGAGCTTGTCCTTCTTCCTTCGATACCAAATTAAGTTCGACATAAGGACTAGAGCAAGGCTCTAATAATGTGGCATCGTTACGACTGAGGAAATCATAAGTGTTATTCGCCAGTTCAAAATGCCTGCGTTGGGCTTCCCATAGAGCATCATCATAGCTCCATTCTCCATCACTCAAGTCAGCTTCGGCAGAGAACAACGCCCACGTTTTCTTGGCAATCGTTTCCAAGTCAGGATCATTTCGCCTATCGGAGTTGCCTCGCATTAATTCCTTCACGGCATCATTACTTTTGAGCAACAAAAAGCGCTCTCTTCCGTCAATCACCAAGCCTGATTTGGCATCCCTAATAATACCTTGAGGGTCTACGATGCCGTTGGACGAAATAAATTGTGTAGGTTTTACGGTATGGTGATAGCTTCGAGGTGTGATGACTTCGGGGACTAAGACTGTGGCTTTGCCATCTTTTGGCATGTAGGAACCTAGACGGTTCTTAATCGGGTCCGAGATACCTTCTTCCAGGATTGGGTTGGCTGTGTAGTGGACCTGCACAGGATTAAACAACGCATGGTCTACGGGAGCATCATGCAGCCAATCTTTAAGTTCCACATCTGTTACCGCCCTATCCAACCAGAACCACAAGTGAACTCTAATCAGGTCAAGCTTGAAGCCCATACTACCTGACCATTGGTAGATGCAGGACGTGTGTTGGAACTCAACAGGCAACAATGAGATGACGTGCTGAATAATATCATCAGCTTGCATATTCGGATCAACCAAGCCCTCGGGCATGGGTACATCATCAACATCCAACATGACCCAACGACGGGATGCAGGCTGAAAGTTAGCTGGCTCGTCCACTTTAGGGCGGAGCGTCCTTCTGATGCCTTCCGTTGGACGGCCCTTAATGAGACTTCCACGAATTACAAAACGTTCAGAGTATGACTGAAGTTCGGACAACGCTTGGTATAGATCGCTAAGCGAAGTCACAGGAATCGACGATAATGAATGCCTAAACGAGGTACCCGCTGCAAGTATTTCATATTCATCATTTAAGCTGCGATTGACTTGTTTCGCTGATGGCTGGTCGCCATGAAGGATTGTCAGAAAATCTAGGGTCATGGCTAAGGCTCGTTTAATGAGGAGATGATGGACTTGGGTATTACAGAATCTCAAAACAAGACCTGCTTCAGTATTCACAGCGAATATTTGACAGACAACAGAAACAAAAAGAGGCGACCCGAAGGCCGCCCATGTGCTCGTTAACCTGTACTATTCCTTAAAAGCGGAACTCAGCCTGTAGGTTCAGACCTTGGCGATCTACGCCGCCAAGATTCTCAAAAAAACGCTTAAGCTTGTTACAAATAGAAAAACACTAATGTTTCGAAAAAAATTTCATCCAAGCTGCAGGAGCCCTGAATGATCGGTGAGCTATATTGGCCACTACAGGAGTACACATGACACATTGACGTAACGTTTATATTCACAAAATGAAAAGCTGCAGGAAGATAGTGCTCAAGGGTATTGGCCTTAGGGAGGAAATAATGCTGAACACTAAAACTTTGATGTGTGTTATACCACTTGCGTTGGGCTCGACTACGGCGTTCGCTGGTGGTATGGAAAAGACGGCTCTTTCAACTGCTTTTTTGTTTGAAAGCGGAAACTATGCTGAGCTAAGTTTTCAAAGCAGTGACTATGATGTCAGCTCGTCTTCAGGTGGTGACGTATCTGTCATAGGCGACCTGCAAACGACTAACTTTGCGCTGAAATTTGATATAGATGATAAAATTAGCTTCGGGATTTCACGATATCTTCAATCTTCAATTGATGTGAATTACCCTAGTAACTGGGTAAGCGGCACACAGATTACAGTTGCTCCGGGAGTCAGTATCCCTCAGGCGCAATTCCTACCTTCTGCTGATCTAAAAATTGATGCAACTGCAGCGTTAATAAAATATCGCTTCAATGAAAACTTCAGCCTAACAGGTGGCGTTAAGCTATCGACTGTTCGAGACGCCTCGCTGAGCATACCTTTCACGGGTACCAATGTTTCTGTGGCTGGAGACAGTGAAACTAGCTACATTTATGGTCTGGCATATGAGCGTCCTGAAATTGCTTTAAGGGTCGAATTGATTAGAGAAGAAGAGGTTGGTTTTTCGCTCACGCCAACTGGAACTTTTGCTAACGAGACAGCAACAGGCACAGAAGCATCGTTACCAACATATACCTCACTTAATGTCCAATCTGGTATTGCTCCTGACACATTAGCATTCTTTTCTGCTCGGAGAGCTGATTGGGCATCGCACCAGGTTATTCTCAGTCACGACGCAACCACACCTTTAACGGCAGCTATCTCCAGTTTTTCAGATACCACTACCTATAGCGTGGGCATTGGAAGAAAACTTTCGGACACTTTGTCTGCTTCATTAGCATATAATTGGGAAGAAGGTTCGGGCCCCAATTCGGGCCCCAACTCGACAAGTTCACTTTCAATTACCGATGGTTACCGTGGTATCTCTGCTGGTATCAAATATACGTATGATAACATTACGATTAGTGGTGGTGTGAACTACACTCAGTTAGGCGATACGATTGTCAACCAAAATTCTTTGGCGGGCCCTGTTTTAACTAATGCTCCATTCAATGATAACACAGTAACCTCGGTTGGCCTAAGGATTGGGTATCATTTCTAAATTGTACTTGCACCTAAGCTCTAACCAGCTTTGGAAGCAGACTCGAAATCACTAAGTATTAGTAAGGGTGACTGGCGTAAAGGTAGTCACCCTTTTTTATTTAAATGGGATTTTGTCGGCGGAGATATAGAATTCATTTACCTAAAGCTGACGGACACTGTGCCATGAGTTGGCTTACGAAGAACGCTATATGATCAACCAAAGCTCAATGAA
>NZ_JALNPR010000010.1 GCF_023541015.1 Marivivens donghaensis | reverse complement strand
AATCCAATCGTGGTTAGAGTAAGAGAAGACATTCCGTACTGAGGTTGCTTATACTGATCAAACTACGACAACGCTGGAGTTAGGTTGATGCTCAAAGCTGTGATCTTCGTCACCATGTTAGCCTTCAGTGCCACTGCCGCTTTAGCCGATGGCATTAGCCTTACATGTAAGAATATGGCTACAGGTGAAGATCAGCCACTCACACTCAATAGCGGCAGAATGTCTGCTCAGTTCGGTACAGGTAATCCTGGCAAAGTATTGTTTTGGGGCGATGATGACATCCGTTGGGTGACAGTGACCAACACTGGCATCGTGGCCTTCATGTTTCAGCAATCCACCTACAGAGTTATCGCTGATGGTGTTCTGACAAACCACTTCGACTATTTGGACCAGATGAACCGCATCGGTATGGACCAGATTGTCTTACCCAAAGACATCTACCAATGCCGTCGATCTTAAGTGGTTAAAACACACCCAACCTGATGCACCCCGTACTACTACATCAGCATAGGTAGGCTCAGCCTGACACTTCGTTTTGGATGCTCGGGCTGCAACTTAACGATTGATGATTGAATGACCCAGAAGCCTGTTGTTGACCTTACCAAGATGTCCCCGCCTGAGTTTGCCCGATATGTGATGCAGGCAGATGTCGGTGAAAGAATGATCTACATGCGGAAGAGGCAGGGTGAATCGACTCCATTGAAACGTGAGGCGCTGTATCTCTACGAAGGTGGCTACGTTCTGCTCACACAACGTAGATGTGAGGCGCCGAATAACAAAGAGTTCGAGTATATCGCCACACGGACTAAGAAGGCCGCAAAGAAAGTCGCTGCTTAGTCGGTGATCTTACAGTTGCCGTGGAAGATGTAGCCAACGTTCCTGAGTGACTTCACTGGAAAGGTAGATGTGTCTGTACTGAACCGTCTACGGAGACGAGACAGGAGAACCTCCAGTGATCTGACCTGTTGCACCGTTAGACGGTTTGCAATGCGAGAAATGGATTGATTCAGTGCTACATTTATCCACGATTTGCGTTGGATAGCGACTTACATAGACTGGGATGCCGTAAAATTAGGGCACCGAAAGTGCTAATCTAGTCATCTTTACTCTTGCTTTGATACTTCATGGATTGCACTGTAGTCTTGACAATATCTAAACCATGTAAGTGGCAATCGAATACCTCTGCGCTTTCCACGATGCTCTGGCTGTTTCAAATAGGACTTTACAATACTGTGTCTCACCAAAGCAAACTTGAACAGGAAGCACTAAACCTCGCTGGAAACTTGCAGCAACGGATTAGACGCACTGATCGAGCAGTGATCATCGGCTTCTTATTGAGTATCACTCCAGTATTTCCAGCCTGTGTCGTGGGCCTGATGTTGTGTATAATCAATTACGTTCTAATACGGAGCCAGAAGCTACCTGAAAACAATCGCAAAATCGTCAAAATCGGTATGGTCTCAGGATTAATTTTAACAATTTCTTGGATTTTTGTGTTTATGTTGATCGACCCTCTTTCGACATTCAGCACTTTCATTGATAACGGCTATAACATTCTTTCAAAACTTTTTAAATCTTTGTGGATACAAAGTCCAATCTCTGCGGGAGTTGCAGTATAATAAAGGGGAGGCTTCCAATGACAAATGACGTTGTTCGCTACCAAAGCCCTCAACAGAGAGCCTCTGATGAGAAGTTTTGTCACGCTTGTGCTCGAAAAATGCATTTTGATGCGGCATTCTGCCCTGATTGTGGTGCGCCGCAGCCAAGCGCTGGAAAACCGCAAACCAGATCAGAATTCAGCCAAGAGACTACCCCCCACGCACGACCTGGTATGAACCAAGTTTTCTGTATTGGATGTGGCGGCACTATGCACCAAACTGCTAACAGTTGCCCAAAATGCGGGGCAAGAAATCCAAGCTCTGCTCCGATTAGTTCGAAGGACAAAAACATAGCTGGCTTATTCGCCTTGCTCCTCGGGGGAATTGGTGCTCATCATTTCTATCTCGGAAACATTGGTCTAGGTATTTTGTACCTTCTATTCTGTTGGACTTTTATTCCAATGTTCATTGGGTTCATTGAGGGGCTTGTTTTTTTAACGCAAAGCGACGAAAACTTTGCACGCAAGTATCAATAAGGGATTAAGAAGATGATGTTCTGCTCAGGATGCGGGAAAGAAATGCATGAAACAGCGCAGGCCTGCCCTAACTGCGGGGCCAAGAACCCGCAAGTAGGCGGCTCACGCCACAGCAAGGTAACTTTAGCTCTCGTATGCTTCTTTATAGGTGCGTTGGGCATACATCGATTCATGGTTGGCAAACCAGGTACTGGTATCCTTATGATCCTCACTCTGGGTGGGCTCGGAATCTGGACTTTGATTGATTTTGTGATGATCTTGCTTGGGAAATTCCGAGACGGTGACGGCAACCTCGTTACATCTTGAATGTAAAGAAACGGCTAGGATGAACTATTAGCATTGTCTCAAGACGGTTACTCGGAACTATTTGAAAAGTGATTTGAGGCGGCCTTCGGGTCGCCTCTTTTTGTTTGGGCTATCTGCCCTAAGACTAAACCTCAGCCTTCACTGAAGCGTTCATAGTAATCCCGTAGTGATGTCCCAAGTTCGTCTGATGGATTGTACTGACCGTCAGAAAGCACGAACCGCTTCATACCTGTGATGCCACCTAAGTGTGCTGCAGCACGTAGACCGTCTCTGTTGAAGCGCTGGGCGGGTTCACCTATGCCATCAATAGCGGCATCAATGTCTGCGATGTGCCATGCTGCAACTCGTGACTGAAGCGCACTGTCATTGATGAACTCATCTTGTGTGAACTCTGCGCCTGTTGCGGCTTTGTAGTCATTCAGGCGAGCTTCTCCAAACTGTAAGTAGCCTACAAAGGAACGACCATCTTGTGTCGTATAGGATGCCACCTGAGAGCCGCTGCTTTCGCTTTGTATGAGCTTATCCATAAAGGATAGAGATGACTCTGCAGCACCCCTCTCAGTGCCTCTACGTGGCTCATCAAATGTTATGCCTAATGCCTGCGCCCATTCATTATGGATGTTATTTAGAGTACCCTGTTCCGTGGAGGACGTTGAGGTGTTCACCTGATTAGGTACCTCAGTCTGGGGGACTGCTGCTTCTAGCCACCCCACGATCATGTCTCGGCGTTCATATGACATGTTAGGCCACATAGATTTGGCGACATGGGAGTAAGGCTTTCCGAGTGCCAATGCGGACTGATGTAGCAACTTCGCTAATGTTTCAATCTGAGCACGATGCTCTGGTGACATCTTGTTCAACATTGCACGGAGCGATGAAGGCAACGATGCGCCAAGGATGTTTTGCCTTAGAGCTTCAACATGATCTGGTGTGGCATTGCGGGATGCATCAGGGCGCATCAACCCATTGAGACTGCTCATAGTCTGTTCCTTGTTGGTTTGTCGTTGTATAGGAGGGCTTTGCTTGGTCTGCGCAGACACGTGGAGTGCACAAAGAGGCGAAGATGAAGGCGAAACAGTGAATGGTTTCGGCCTTAGTAAGTTGAGGCTGGAGTGTGTTACTTACCGAACTAATCTGTAAGAACGTAAACTACATCAGTAGCTATGATGTATCCATATGTAGTGTGGATTATCCATCATGTATCTATATGATGTATTCGCTCAAGCATTACACAAGCATAGCACATCACGAAAAGGGCTTATGCCTGATAACCGATACGGAGTGGGGAACGTGCTAAGTCGAACAGCGAATGTGTTCAACACTTAGCACCCATAGTTTTACTCATTTATGCAGATTTTTCAAGCTGTAAGACTGCTTCGATCAGTTAATTTCAGCACTGCAAAAGCCAAATCTTGTGCGTGGTTTCAGGCTAGTTACTGCCCTTCAGGGTACATTTATGTGTGCCGACCATATTTATTGAAAACATTCCAGATGAGCGTAACCTGCAACCGACCCAGAAAATGTCAAAATGAGATTATTATCATGGATTGTTTCGACGAACTTGTAGATCAGCTAGTGAAAGAAATCGAAGAGCAAGAAGCTAAGAAACGACCAAGGTACAAAGAAGCCAAGCGACGTTTTAGAAATGCGGTTTCAGTCATTGTTGAAGATGCATGGAAAGCGCTCAGATCAATCCCCGTAAGAAGATGTTCGGTTCATTTGGGCAGTAACCACTACTCACATACCAATAGATATGCTGATCCCAATCTCACCTATCGAACGTTTAAGCCTGCTTATGATGGGCTGCTGAAACTTGGATACATCGAGCAGACCCAAAAGGGATATTACGACCCCTTTAAGATGCAAGGTAAGCTCACTGAGTATCAGTCTTCTGATAAATTAGAGAGGTTATTCAATGACCTTGGCGTTTACCCCGCCATCTACTTCCAGCCTAGCAAGGATGATGAAACCGTACTGCTCAGATCGAAGTCGGATCAACGTAAAGTACTAATCGACTACGTTGAAACTGCACAGACCAATAGGCATCGACGCAAGCTACTCAAGATCAACCAATGCCTCTTGCGGCATTGGCTCGACATTGAGCTACCCGACACGGAATATGCCACGATAGCCCAGAGAATTAATAGCCGAACCGATAAGAACCCAATCGATTTTTCCAGACGAACTCTCGTACGTATCTTCAGCAATCCTGACTTCAAACATGGAGGGCGGTTCTACCGTGGCTGGTGGCAAAATATACCCAGTGAATACCGCAAATACCTAACCATTGATACAAAGCGCACAGAGGAACTCGACTATTCTCAGCTAAACCCGAACATCCTGTATGCGATGGCAGGCAAAGAAATGGGCAGTGCGGACGCATATGATCGTATTCTCGGTGACAAACACCGTAAGTTAGCCAAGCAGGCTTTCAATGCGATGATACAGTCACCAACTCCACTTAAGAATTGCCCTGAGGCGATTGACCTGTCGAAGGTTGGCATGAAATGGGCGGAAATCCGTGAGGCTGTACTAAAAGCCCATCAACCGATTGAGCAATACTTCTTCAAAGGCATTGGTAATAAGTTGCAGTATGAGGACAGTCGTATTGCAGAGCGCATCATGCTTCACTTTGCTAAGCACGATATCCCTGTCTACCCAGTTCACGACAGTTTCATAATGCACCACGGTTACCGTGAAGAGCTTAAAGATGTAATGGAACAGGCTTTTAAGGACAGATTTAAGGCAGATATTGATATCTCAGTTGAGGCAGTAGACTGGAGCTACCTTAAGAAGGAACAACCTTC